>NZ_JBLWWA010000001.1:0-1387085 GCF_048268165.1 Pseudidiomarina sp.
ACCTGATCCATTCCGAACTCAGTAGTGAAACGCTTCAGCGCCGATGGTAGTGTGGGGCTTCCCCATGTGAGAGTAGGACACCGCCAGGCTTTAAATCGAGAACCCCGAGCTAACGCTCGGGGTTTTTTTATGCCTGACGATTAACGCTCTCGCCTTTCCATAGTCATCGCCGTATAATTGCGCAATGAATGACGTAATCGAATCAACAAACCTATCTTGCTTGCACAGCTTTCGCCTGCCCTCAGAAGCAGCGCGAATTATTGTGCTTGACGATCTATCTCAGCTTAGCGGCATACCGAGTAACGCGTATGTATTAGGTGCGGGTTCAAATACTCTGTTTCTTGAAGATATTGAATTTCCAATTTTACATGTGCGATTACTCGGTATCGAAATCCATGAAAGTTTGGATTTTTGGCAGGTACACGTTGCAGCGGGCGAGAACTGGCATGAACTTGTGTGCAAGCTTCACGCGCAAGGAATTTTCGGTTTCGAAAATCTTGCTTTGATCCCAGGTACCGTTGGTGCTGCTCCGGTACAAAATATTGGCGCTTATGGTCGCGAAGTGAGCGAATTTATTGAGAGTGTTGAAGTATGGGATCGTCATTCGCAATCCCGCTATAGGTTAACTAACGATGCTTGCTACTTTGCCTATCGCGATAGCATTTTTAAGCAAAATCCTTCGCGTTGGTTAATAACAAGTGTGCGGTTCAAGATTCCAAAGAATTGGCAAGCTGAAGTCAGTTATGGAGAGCTAAAAACTTTAAGCTTGCCGGTTACACCAGCAGACATACTTGAAAAAGTTATCGCGATTCGTACGGCTAAACTTCCTGACCCGACGCGGGTTCCAAATGCTGGAAGTTTCTTTAAAAACCCATTAGTTGAGTCTTCTCAACTTAAAGAATTAATTTCCCGCTATCCTGAGATGCCATATTTTACAAGCCCCTCAGGTAAGATTAAGTTAGCCGCGGGCTGGATGATCGATTATCTGCGGTTGAAGGGGTATTCAATAGGCGGTGCGGCGGTGCATGATAAACAGGCGTTGGTATTAGTTAATAACGGTTCGGCTACCGGGAAAGATGTATTGAATCTTGCGCGGTATATTCAGGATAAAGTTAACCTTGAGTTCGGTGTTAATCTTGAAGCAGAAGTTCGACTGATAGGTGGGCAAGGAATGATGTCACTATGAAACCACAACGATGCGACAGAGTAGTACGCGTAATAGAGCGATTAAGTGATGGTCACTTTCACTCAGGTGAAGCTCTTGGAGCGCTTTTAGGTGTTAGTCGTACCGCCGTAAGCCAGTATATTAAGGATATTCAAGGTCTTGGCGTGGATGTGTTTCGTATCACAGGTAAGGGGTATCGACTCGCAGCACCGTTAGCGCTTATTAACATGGAACAAATCCAAGCAAATATTGCAGCTCGAGGTGAGCGGGTTGATAATATTCATCTTGAACGCATCTTGGCCTCAACAAACGATTATATTAAGCAACACATTGGGCGAGGAATCGACCCAGGTTTTACGATTTTCTCGGAGGCTCAAACGCAAGGGCGAGGTCGCCGCGGTAAGCGCTGGGTATCGCCATTTGGCAGTAACTTATATATGAGTATGTATTGGCGCCTTGATCAGGGCATGAGCGCCGCTATGGGGCTCAGTATTGCCTTGGGTACGGTCATAGCCGAACTGCTATCTGAACTGGGTGTGTTTGATGTGGAAGTGAAATGGCCGAACGATGTCCTAGTTAACGGCAAAAAAGTAGCTGGTATATTAATCGAACTTGAGGGGCAGGCGCTTGGTGTTGCTCATTCGATTATTGGCATCGGATTGAACTTAACGATGCCACCTTGGTTGGCTGATCAAATTGACCAACCTTGGACTGATCTTTCTACGTTGTTGAATGGTAAGTTTAATCGCGACGAAGTGGCGGCCGCGCTAGTTATAAAATGCCGTAAGGCATTGCTGGCGTATAATGAATCTGGGCTCAATCGTTTTCTCCCGAGTTGGCAGAAATACGATCGGTTGGCGAAGCAACCCGTACGTATTTTAATGGGCGACAAAGAACTTCATGGTATTGCCGAAGGTATAGACGAAACCGGCGCGTTGCTTGTAAAACGTGAAGGAAATTTAGAACGATTCCACGCTGGAGAGGTAAGTTTACGATATGGCGCATAAATTACTGATAGATGCAGGTAATACCCGAGTAAAAGCTGCACTGATGGATGCAGAAGGGCATCTAGAGCCATGGTTGAATGTCGCATACGATGAACTGGTTGGGCACACTATTTCATCGGACGTTGAAAGTGTGTGGCTTGCTGCTGTAAGTAGCAAAAATCGCAAAGAAGTCGTTGAAGCTTGGTTAAGCCAAGTTCCGTCTCTCACGGTGAACTCGGTGAGATCTGAAACTGCGGCTTTTGGCGTTAAAAATTCTTATTCAGAGCCCAGTAATTTAGGTGTTGATCGCTGGTTGGCAATGCTTGGTGCTTTTGATGAACAACCTAAAGCTACAGTGATTATTGATGCTGGAACTGCGATTACTGTTGATTGGGTGGATGAACATGGACAACATCTTGGTGGCTGGATAGCGCCAGGGGTTAACCTAATGAAAACCTCAGTACTCGATCGCGCTCCAAATGTTTTTGCCGAGATAGAAGCTGAAGAGCATTGGGGAAAAGCGCAACAACTTGGACAAAGTACCCCAGATTGCCTGTTAAATGGTTGTGTGAATACTTTTGTAGGACTTGTTAGGCAAGCTATTTCGGTTTCTGAAACCGAACTGGATTGGTTCGATTACCGCATTCTATATAGTGGCGGCTCAATTCCGTTGTTACCAGCGGATATTAAGCGCAGAGGCGAAGTTCGTACTGAATTAGTCTTACAAGGTTTGGCCTGTTATGCACGTCAGGAAAAATGACGACATAACTTCGTCGCGATATAAGTCTAGATATAAAAAAGCACAGCGAAGGCTGTGCTTTTTTTGTTTGCTTCGTTTCGCTTAAGATAAGCGGTCGCGGAAATCTTCGTAAGTGAACTTACGAATGAGTTCGAAGCGACCATCGCGTCTCAATATGCCGATGCCTGGATGTTCAACGCCGTTAAAAAACGATGTCTTCACCATGGTGTAATGCATCATATCTTCAAAGATTATTCGATCACCTCGCTGCAGAGGGTATTCGAAACTATAGAGCCCAATAACATCTCCCGCCAAACAAGAATTGCCACCGAGTTTGTAAGTATGCGGTAGTACGCCCGGCTCTCGTGCATTGGTGATGGTTGGTCTATATGGCATCTCTAAAACATCAGGCATATGTGCAGTAGCCGAAATATCGAGCAATGCTATTTGCCCATCGTTCTCAATAATATCGACAACTTCAGCTACAAGCGGGCCTGTCTGCCACGCAACGGCTGAACCAGGTTCAAGAATAACCTGAAGGTTATAGGTCTGTTTCAAGCGTTTCAGTTGGCTGATGAGATGGTCAACATCGTAACCTTGTCGGGTCATAAGATGACCGCCACCTAAATTCAGCCATTTCATTTGGTGCAAGAGATCGCCAAATTTTTCTTCCACTGCTTCCAGCGTGCGCTCAAGTGCGAGCGAGTCACATTCACATAAATTATGTACATGTAACCCCTCAATACCGGTGAGGTCTGCACCCTCTAAATCTCGCAGACGAATCCCTAAACGCGAACCAGGTGCACTTGGATCGTACAGTTCAGTTTCAGCCTCTTGATGCTCTGGGTTAATTCGCAAACCAGCTGAAACACCAGCTGTGAGTACTTGTTCACGATAAGCGTGCCATTGCGACATACTGTTAAACGAAATGTGGTGTACCAAGGGTAGCAAGGCATCAATGTCGGCTTGTTTGTATGCAGGCGCGTACGCATGAACTTCGCGACCGAACTCTTCCGCAGCGAGTCGCGCTTCCCAGACAGAGCTTGCCGTGCAGCCTTTTAGGTATTCACGCACGAGCGGGAACGTGCTCCACATTGAAAAGCCTTTAAGTGCAAGAATAATATGCGCTTCGCTTTCTTGCTGCACACGCTGCATCAATTTTAGGTTTTTCTCTAACGCCGCCTCGTCACAAACGTAACAAGGCGACGGAATGTCCGAATTTAAGAACGGATTGGTCATAGTTATTAGCGCTTAAATGGAGAATCAGTTTCTACCACCTTCCATGGAAGGCCGTATTGGTTTAGACGGTTCATGAACTCATCTGGATCGAACTGTTCCATGTTCCATACGCCTGGTTTCATCCAATGGCCTTGCAGCATCATTGAGGCGGCAATCATTGCAGGAACACCGGTTGTGTACGAAACAGCTTGAGCACCGACTTCTGCATTACAAACTGCATGGTCACAGTTGTTGTAAATGAAGATGGTTTTCTCTTTACCGTCTTTGATACCTGTTACATAAGTACCAATGCAGGTCATGCCAGTATAACCTTCCGCTAATGATCCAGGATTAGGTAACACGGCCTTTAAGAATTCAAGCGGTACGATTTTTTGACCCTGGAATTCGACAGGTTGAATTGACGTCATGCCTACGTTTTCTAAAACGCGTAGGTGGGTTAAATATTGCTCGCCAAATGTCATCCAGAAGCGCGCACGTTTAATGGTTGGGAAATGCTTAACCAGTGATTCTAATTCTTCATGGAATAATAAATACGATGCACGAACACCAACTCCTGGGTAGTCCAAGTCTTCACGAACACTGATTGGATCAGTTTCATGCCACTCGCCATTTTCCCAGTACTTGCCACGTTGAGTAATTTCGCGGATATTAATTTCTGGATTAAAGTTGGTCGCAAAAGCTTGACCATGATCGCCACCGTTACAGTCGACGATGTCTAAATAATGTACTTCATCGAAGTAGTGCTTGGCTGCATATGCAGTGAACACATTGGTCACGCCCGGGTCAAAACCAGCTCCCAATAGCGCCATAATACCTTTTTCTTTGAACTTATCCTGATAAGCCCACTGCCAAGAGTATTCGAACTTAGCTTCGTCTTTTGGCTCATAATTGGCGGTATCTAAATAATGTACGCCAGTCTCGAGACAAGCATCCATGATTGGCAAATCTTGATAAGGTAAAGCAACATTGATCACTAGGCTCGGCTGCACTTTACGAATTAAATCAGCCACTTCGCTGGCATTGTCAGCATCGACGGTATACACACCGACAACACGGTCTTTGCCCACTTCTTCTTGAAGCTTTTCGCACTTGGATACAGTACGGCTAGCAAGGTGAATTTCAGAGAAGTATTCTGGCAACATTGCACACTTCTTTACCACTACGCCAGCTACTCCGCCAGCACCAATAATTAATACTCGAGACATGAAATATAACCCTTTTGTTGCGGGTGAATACAAAGGCTAAACGATAGCATAATTTTACTAAATCAGCATATTTAGATGACTATTTTAACAGTCTTTACCGAGTGAGTTCGAGGTATTCGCGGGCTATTTGGCGCAATTGATTTTGCATGGTTTGTTGGCTGCTGTAACCGTAGCGTTGCGTGAGGCGAGCAAGGTCATCGGTGGTATTAAGGATTTGGCCCGGTAGCGTGAGTCCGGTCACTTTAATAGGCAGCTTCATGTCGCACACTGTCCATGCGAATTGGGCTTCGGTAAACGGGAGGTTACCATGCGCAAACCCGCCGAGTATCTGTCTGGCAACTTGGTGTGTCGCGGCGGAAATATTCACTGAAGTATGCGCTTTCCAGTCGAGTTCCGCATTGCAATAGTCATGCAAAACACGAATCAGTTCTTGGCTACGGCGGGATAGACCGCTAGCTACTATGGCATTGGGGTAACCACTGGCCATGTTTAGCTTGCGCCCTATACGAACTATCTGGAAAGACGTTTGCGTCCAAAACTCTATGACGTCGGGGCTGGCACCGAAGCTTGAACCAAGCGCATCAATGTTAGCGCGCTCTGCTAGCTTGGTAAGATGGACCAGTAATTGCAGCCCGACACCTTGACGCCGCACATCGTCATGCACAGCGATTCGCGTAACGCGCCACCATTGCCAGTTCAGAACCTCTTGTTGCTGCAGATAAAAGGCGATAGCTTGCGGCAAAATATTGCCATTTAAACGGCGTTTACCTTCTTTAATAGGCGTGTGCAATGCTTCAGGAAGCGGTCCTTCGTGGCCGTACCAAATGACACCTATAAGCAGACGATTACGACGGGCTAGCACTAATCGCTGTTCATCATCGTCGAGCAATAGGCGTAGGTCATTCGGGCTACTTTGATAATGCGCTTCCAGTAGCAATATGATGACTTCGGTTAAGTCAGCTTCACTCAATTCACTAGCGTGAGTGTCCTGAAACTCTAACGGTGCTTTCGAAGCGAGTGCATCAGCCGTCATCTGTGTGTGCTGTACTTGCATGAGCAGAGCTTGGTTAAGCCACGGCTCACAGGTGTCAAATGTAGACCAACGAATAGGGCGTTCAAGTGTATGTGCTTTACAGACGCGCTGTTGCTGGATCCATTCCAAAAAGCGCACCGCAAAGCCTCTGCCGCAGCCTTCATAGCCATCGACGGTGGTTGCGATGGCCCATACTGTAAATCGTTGCGCGAGCTGCTGTAACACATGCATAGGAATGGCAGCAGCCTCGTCAATAATCAAACGAACGCTTTGCGCAGGATAGTCGGAGAGCAGCTTATCCCAGGCAACAAACCGCACTGATTGTGCCGCATGTTCTAGTAAAGTTGATACCGCTGAGGGACGAGGGCCTGTTACGACCAGTTCACGGCCGCGGTAATTACGTATCCATGCCTGACATGCCAACCCGAGCGTTGTACTTTTTCCGCGTCCGCGGTCGGCCATTAAAATATGGCAGGTTCCGGGTAAATCGATCATGCAGTCGACAATTAGTTTTTGATCAGCGTTTGGCAAATGAGGCTGGTCGACCTCAGGTAGCTGTTCAGTACACAGCTTTTCAGTAAGTCGCTTCAGATCGACATCTGGGCGAATGACTTCGATACGTTCGAAGCGATCAGCACTTTTTATCAACCGTGTTTTGAAGGGCGTGTCAGTAGCAGGTAAAAATACATAAAGTATGCCGCCACCGTTAACAGTTCCGGCCAGCGCAGCCAGCGCATCGGCATGAATGACCTGATTAAACTCTAATAAAACGGCACTATTATTGGTGCCAAGATAATCACGGTATCGATGCACTGCGACTTCTGCGTTGCCGCTATCGGATAAATGCAAAACAGCATCATGCTGCCTAAAAATGGCCTTTTTATGGAACGTAAGCCAGTCAGGTGGACCGTCAAATAAAAAGACTGCCCGAACTCGAGCAGTCTCTAAATGTTTGGCGATACGTTGAAGACTCATAATTTACAGGAATGAGTATCCAAAGAACTTGGTCAGCACTGTATTTAAGAAAATGACAGCCAAGATAACTGGGATAAATGTACCAATCGAGAAGCTTACGTATTTTTCTAGCCATGACGTAGCATATGCTTGGTTACCTTCGCTTAACTCTGCGGTGAGTTGAGAGCGTTTCCAACGGAAACGAACGAATAAGCAGATCAATAAACCGTTCAACGGTAAAATTGTGTCATAAAAAACATCGTAAATAACGTCAAACACCGATTTATCGGCGCCGGCGTAGCTGGTAAATGCGGTGAACCACGGTACCAAGCCAAATGAAGTAGCGGCAACCAGTGTCAGAATCGTTGTGGCAATCCCCATCATCAGTAAAGCGCGTTTACGAGAAATATCGCGCTTCTCCATTAATGACGATGTAGGCACCTCAATAATTGAAACGAGCGACGTTATCGCGGCCACGAAAGCCAACAAGAAGAACACTGTTGCTGCAACGCTGGCGGCAAAATAACCCACTGAATCCGACAGGGCTAAGAAGATGTTCGGAAAGAATGAGAAAATCATGCTCACCGATGAATCACTTAGAGTTTCTGGATTCGTTTCTGGATAAATTGCAAAAATAGCCGGTAAGGTCATTAAGCCCGCAATAAAGGCTACTGCTGTATCTGTTAACGCAACCAACTTACCGGAGGTAACAATATCGTCACTGCGGCGGAAATATGAACCGTAGGTGATAAGGATACCCATCCCCAATGAAAGCGAGAAGAAGGCTTGGGCAAGTGCGCCATTAATCACGGAACCATCAATTTGGCTAAAATCAGGCACCAAGTAAAATTGAACACCGGCCCATGCGTTATCGAGAGTAAGCACGAAGGCGACTAATAGCAGTAACATCAGAAATAACGTAGGCATCAGAATTTTTGATGCACGCTCAATACCTTTGCGAACGCCGCCTACTAAGATGAAATTAATGATGATGGTTACGGCAACTAAATACCAAATAAAATCATAATCATTAACGAACTTCCCGAAATATCCTTCGGAGGCGAGTGCATCGAGGTTACCTGTTAATGACTGCACTAGATAACCGAATATCCATACCGTAATGACCATGTAAAACACCGCAATCATAAACGGCGTAATGGTGGCGAGTAGGCCAGCAATTCGCCAGCGCTTTAAACCTTGGCCGAGCTCTGAATAGGCACGGTAAGGACTATGCTGTGAACGGCGCCCAAGCCCCATTTCTGCCAACATGACCGGCAAACAAATGAAAGCGACAAACAATGCATAAATAAGTAGAAAAGCACCCCCACCGTTTTTGGTGGCGGCTACAGGAAAACCGACCAAGTTGCCGATACCTACGGCTGAACCTGCTGCGGCTAATATAAATCCGATTTTTGAGCTGAAATGCTCACGCGCTGCGCTCATAGAGAGAACCCTTGTTCATCGTTATTATAATGGATTGCAAACTGGCCAATCCTAGCGCATGCGCGGTGCTCCGGCAAGCAGACCAGACCAATAGTCGGAAATTTGCGCCTGAACAGCCGAACCGGCAGGTTAGTACAACATGCTGTAGAGTTTGCGTCGGTAACTTGCTGCTAAAGGGTCACCTTTTGGTAAAGCGTTTAACATATCCAATGCCTGCTGTTTGGCGTGACCAAAATTTAGATCTTGTCGCAACACAGCAAAAATATGTTCCAGTGCTTCTTCTGCTCGATGGGCGGCGTAGAGTTTGGCCGCTAGCTCGAGTCTTAACTCGTGATTGTCGGGTGCGCCGGTAAGTTGCTCCGCAAGCTGTCTTAGTTCAGGTGAGTCGGCTGCTTGCTTGGCGACATTCAACTTACTCGTCACGTGCTGATAATATTGATCTTGGTCGGCCATACGAATTGAAGTGAGTAACTGTTCAGCTTGTTCCAAGCGGCCTAATTCGCAAGCCGCGTCGGCAAGCACTATCTGAGCTTGACTGCTATCGGGATTAATATCGACAGCCTGTTTGGCCAGCGTATAGGCTTGTTCGTACTCGCCAGTTTCGATGCCCTGTAACGCCTGTGTTACGAGTTCATCGTCTACCGTGGGTAAATATTTTTCGATACGAGCGCGAATTGAGGACTCTGGCTCAACGCCAGCAAAACCGTCAACCGGTTGTCCGTCTTTAAAAAATATAACTGTCGGTAGACTGCGAATATTAAATTGGGTCGCCAATTGCTGCTGTTCATCACAGTTAACTTTGGCCAGAACCACCTGAGTGGAAAATGCGGCTGCTAACTTTTCTAATGTAGGCATCAGTTGCTTGCAGGATTCACACCAGTCCGCCCAAAAGTCGATAATGACTAACTTATCTTGCGAGCCTTCAATAATAACGCGTTGAGCGTTTTCTAAATTTATATCAATTACCACAGCTTGAGTCACAAAAACCTCTTATCTAAGAAAACCAGCGTATTAACTTTTGCTTAAAGGACGTGTAAGGAGGATACCGGAAACTCGGATCGATCTTAAACGGTCGCGTCATAACTGATTTTAAGTGGCTAAAGGTATTAAAGCCAAACTTACCGTGATAACGACCCATACCGCTCGCGCCAACGCCGCCAAACGGCAATTTGGGGTTTAACATAAACATCAGTGTGTCGTTATTGCACTGGTTGCCCGCATGGGTGTGCTCAGTTAAGTGCGTAAGTTGGCGCTGTGAACGGCTGAATCCATAAAGGGCTAAGGGTTTGTCACGTTCACGAATAAACTCGATGGCTTCAGCGAGGTTCTTGATTTTAACAACGGGCAAAATAGGACCGAAGATCTCCTCTTGCATCACGTTACTTGAAGGCGACACATGGGTTAATACGGTGGGCTGCAAGTACCGCTCTTGGGCATCGGAATCTCCACCAAAAGCTACTTGACCATCACTGAGGTATGCACGTAAACGTTCAAAGTGTGCCTTGTTTACAATACGACCATAGTCATCAGCCAGTTCCGGCTCGTTGCCAAAAAACTCTTCCGTTGCCCGTTTTAATTCAGCGATTAAGTCATCATGAACGGTTTCATCAACCAATACATAATCAGGAGCTATGCAGGTTTGCCCAGCGTTAAGCCACTTTCCCCACGCTAAGCGGCGGGCGGTAACTTTTATATCCGCATCAGCGAGTACCACGGCAGGACTTTTCCCACCAAGTTCTAGTGTGACTGGCGTTAGAAACTCAGCGGCTGCCTTCATCACAATACGACCAACCCGTCCGCCGCCGGTGTACATGATGTGGTCAAACTTATGCGCTAACAATTCGGTCGCTACGTCCGCGCCTCCAGTTACCACGTGCACGGCTTCTGGTGCTAAGTAGTCCGGTAGCAAGCGCTCAATGAGCTCTGCTGTGCGCGGAGCCAGTTCGGAAGGTTTCACAATAGCGCAGTTTCCTGCTGCGAGAGCTGCAACCAGCGGGCTAAGCAATAACTGTAATGGATAATTCCATGCACCGATAATGAGCACTACACCCAGTGGTTCGGGGTATAAATGGCTACGGCCCGGCCAAGCTAAAAGTGGTTGCGAAACACGAGTGGGGCGCATCCATTTCTTTAAATGCTTTGCGGTGTGTCGAATGTCGCTGCGTAAATAGCCCAGCTCGGTAAGCCAACCCTCGGCATTGGACTTGCCTAAATCTGCATTCAACGCTTGTAACAGCTCGCGTTCGTGTGTTTCGAACATACTTTCTAACTGTTTCAGTTGTTGTAAACGCCACGCAAGTGGTCGCGTTAATCCGCTATCATAGCTGGCGCGTAACCGCTGTAACTGCGTTGTTATTGAGGAGCTCATGCAAGACCGCCTAATGTTATATTTTTAGTTTCTTGATATTCAGCCAAACCATAGCGCGAACCTTCGCGACCGATGCCTGATTCTTTGACCCCGCCAAATGCATTGTAAGCATGCGAGATAGCCCCGGTATTGATACCTAGCATACCGCATTCCAGTTGTTCGCTGACGCGTTGAATACGCGCATAGTCTTGTGCACAAAAATAACCAGCTAAACCAAACGGTGTATCATTGGCAAGCTGCACACCCTGTGCTTCATCGGTAAAGGTTTGCACTGCAATGACCGGGCCAAAAATTTCTTCTTGGGCGATGCGCATTGTGTGTTTGACCTTTGTGATTAACGTAGGTGCATAAAAAAGCTCACCCAATTCGCTTAATACCCGACCGCCAGTTTTAATTTGTGCACCAGCCGCGGTTGCGTCGTCAATTAATTCTGTGACCTTGCTAATGGCGTCTGCATCTATCAACGGCCCGTAATCAACCTCATCGGCGTTGCCGGGGGCCACTTTTATGCCATTTAGGGCGCTTTCTAACTTTTCAATAAAGGCATCGTGAATACTTCCTTGCACCAGCACACGATTCGCACTGATGCAGGTTTGGCCGGCATTGCGGAATTTACATGCAATAAGCTCTTTAACAGCAACATCTATATCAGCGTCGTCAAACACTATAAAGGGGGCATTGCCGCCCAATTCCAACGACACTTTTTTCATCGTGCCAGCGCATTGCTCCATAAGCTTTTTACCGACAGCAGTAGAGCCGGTAAAAGTAAATTTTCGTATTCGCGGGTGTTGTGTGAACACTTCACCAACTTCGCGCGAGTGGGTAGTGGGCACAAAATTAATAACCCCATCCGGAATACCGACTTCACTTGCTAACTGAGCCAGCGCTAAAGCCGACAAAGGTGTTAGCTGTGGTGGCTTCACCACGATTGTGCAGCCGGCGGCAAGCGCGGGGGCTACTTTGCGGGTAATCATAGCGTTTGGAAAGTTCCACGGGGTAATCGCCGCACAAACACCAACGGGTTGTTTGATAATCCAACTGCGCTTATCTGTTGAGCTTACCGGTAATATGTCGCCATAATTACGCTCAGCTTCGCCCGCGAACCAATCGACAAAGCTTGCACCGTATTCCACTTCACCAATAGCTTCGGCAATTGGTTTACCTTGCTCAGCACTCATCAGTTCGCCAAGAGCTTGCTTATTGTCGAGCATGCTTTGATACCAGCGTTGAAGAAGATCAGCGCGTTGCTTCGCGGTTTTCGAACGCCATAACGGAAGTGCTTTGTGAGCAGCCTCAACAGCGCGTTCAGCTAAAGCAGCATCGCCATTCGCAACTTCAGCCAAGGTGTCGCCGTTAGCCGGGTTGGTCACGGCAAAGCGTTCGTCTGTAGGTATCCAATGTCCATCAATAAACGCGTTCGTTTGAATCAGTGATCGCATGGTGTGGGTTGGCATAAGCATTCCTAATTTATTTGAATGTATAACAGAGTATTGGGCTTAAACGCCATAAGTTCAATGCCAGTTTAACTTGTGTTCTTTTAACATTTAGCGTATAGTTCGCGGCCTCAGGGTCATTACCGCTATTGATGGGAGCGGACTTACCCCTGAATTTGCTGGGGTAACAGCGCCTATTTCCTGCCAGAGTGTTCATCGTGTTCTGTAGCGTGGCGTATATCAACCCCCTTTATATACGTAGTACAGAAACATGTGAGAAAAATATGTCTGAAGTAATGACTGGCCAATCGTTCGCCGATTTGGGCCTGCCCGCTGTTGTGCTTAAACAGCTAGAAAAAATGAATTTCACCCAACCAACACCAATCCAATTGCAGGCTATTCCTGCACTTATGGAAGGCAAAAACGTGCTCGGCGAAGCGCAAACCGGTACCGGTAAAACCGCTGCTTTTGGTTTGCCAGGCTTAAGCATGCTTGATGCTAACGAACGTAGCACTCAACTATTGGTTGTTGCGCCAACACGTGAACTTGCGATGCAGGTTGCGGAAGCGATCAATGAGTTTGCTAACCAAATACGTGGCCTTGAAGTGACTACAGTATATGGCGGCGCTGCATTTGGTCCACAAATCAAAGCATTACGCGGTGGCGCTCAAGTGGTTGTTGGTACCCCAGGTCGTTTGCTCGACTTGCTTAAAAAGGGTGTATTGAACCTAAGCGCGCTACGTTTTGCTGTGCTTGATGAAGCCGATGAAATGCTGAATATGGGCTTTATTGACGATATCGAAACAATCATGAAAGCTGTTCCAAAAACCGCTCAACGTGCATTGTTTTCAGCAACTATGCCGCCTGTTATTCGCAAATTAGCGAAAACCTTCTTGGTCAACGAAGCGGGTGAGCAACCATTGAATATCCAAATCGCGGCTCAAACCAAAGCTCAGGCGACAATTCGTCAACGCGCATGGTTGGTTCGCGGTTTAAGCAAGATGCAAGCATTAACCCGTTTACTCGAAACCCTTGAGTATCAACGTGTATTGATTTTCGTACGTACACGTTCAGATACCATGGACGTTACCGAGCAGTTACAAGCTTCAGGTTTCAAGGCCTCACCATTGAGTGGCGACTTGAACCAGTCGCAACGTGAGCAAACTGTTGCTCAGCTGCGCAGTGGTCGTATTGAGATTTTGGTTGCAACTGACGTTGTTGCTCGTGGTCTTGACGTGCCAGAAATTACCCACGTGGTGAACTATGATTTGCCGGGTGACAGTGAATCCTATGTGCATCGCATCGGTCGTACTGGCCGTGCTGGTCGCAGTGGTGAAGCAATCTTATTTTATCGTGGTAAAGAAAAACATTTACTGCGTACTTATGAGCGTTTAACCAACGGCACCATAGAAAGCTTCGAAGTACCGAATGCCAAAGAGCTAAGCGCACATCGTCAACAGAAATTGCAGCAGCAAATTGTTGATACCGTAGCGGGTGGTAATTTCACTGTATTGAGCGAGATCATCGCAAAAATGCAGGAAGAAACTGGTTTGAATTCAGACCAAATCGCAGCGGCATTGCTTGCACAGCAGAATCTGCAGCGTCCATTGATTGTTTCTGAAGATCCACCACCACGTAAATTCGAAGAACGTTCACGCGACAAGCGTGATGCGCGCAGCGATAGCCGTGACGGTCGTGAAAAACGCAGCCAGCGTGGTCGCGATGCCAATATTGAATTCGATACCTATCGCATTCAAGTAGGCCGTGAACACGGTGCGCGTCCACAAGACATCGTTGGTGCAATTGCAAACGAAGGTGATATTGATAGTCGCTTTATTGGTCAAATCCAATTGTTTGACGCGCATAGCTTGGTTGAATTGCCAAAAGGCATGCCGGTAGCCGTAGTTCGTGTATTGCAACGCGCTCGTGTGCGTCAGCAACAGATGGGCTTAGAGCTTGCTCCAACCGAGCAAATTACGCGTCGTCCGCGCCCTCCAGGTGGTGAACGTCCAGCATTTAAAGGCGCTCAACGTCGCAACGATCGCCCAGGCCGTAGTCAAGGCGAGCGTCGCAGCCGTCGTCCGCAGTAAGTATTAATGACTACCAGTCAGATGATTTACCCGAATCATCTGGCTGGTATCATATCCCCAACTCTCTGCTTGTTTTAGTACGCCTTCAATAACTTCCTCTGACACATCTGGTGAACGAGACAGCAACCAGAAATAATCATGATTGTCACTTGTTACTACAGAAACCTGATAGTTGCCGCGGGCGTCTTCGTGCAGCTGGCTAATATAATAACCACCATCAAATGGCCAAAAGAACGTAACACGGTACATGGCTAAGCCAATCGGCTCGGCATGTCCAATCGCTGTTTCCCATTTGCCTTCAGCTACATTGTAACCACGGTTTGTAACTTCAATGGTATTATCTGCATTGAGGCGATACTCGGCTGTAACTTGATCTAATCCTTCCTCAAAGCTGTGCGGTAATCGGATAATTTCATACCATTTTCCCAAATAACGTTCGGCTTCAAAGTCATTGATGACCGGTGCCACGGGTGTTGGTGCACTGCTGCACCCCATCAGTACCATGCCAGCCAAAACCGCTGATATAAAATGTCTCATATAAAGTCCCTATAGATTATTGATAGAGCCCAAGTAAAATTTTGCTTGTTGCACTAATTCTTGCTGTTGTTCTGAAGTACGTTTTTGCCATTGATTCAAAATCAAAGCCATACGTGGATTGTTGCGAAGTTGGTGTTGATGTTGATGTATGAAATTCCAGTATAGGCTATTGAACGGGCATGCGTTATCTCCAGTACGTTGGTTCACATCGTAATGGCAGCTGGCACAATAGTTCGACATTTTATTGATGTAAGAGCCGCTGGATACATAAGGTTTCGTCGCTAAAATACCAGCGTCGGCGAATTGACTCATGCCACGCGTGTTGGGTAGCTCGACCCACTCAATAGCATCGATATAGATGCCAAGATACCAATCATCTACCGCATCAGGGGCGGCTCCAATCAATAACGCGAAGTTACCGGTTATCATCAGCCTTTGAATGTGATGGGCGTATGCATATTTGAGTGACTGTTTGATACTACTTGCAAGGCATTGCATGCGTGTGTCGCCTGTCCAGTAAAAGTCTGGCAGTGGCCGTTTGTTGTTAAAGAAATTAAGCTCTGCGTAGTCGGGCATGTGATGCCAGTAGATTGCGCGGATAAATTCTCGCCAGCCAATAATTTGCCGAACAAAGCCTTCGACTTGGGCAATATTAATGGTGTCTGGGTGATGTTGCCATTGATGTATTGCACGCTCTACAACCTCGCGAGGGCTAATCATTTTTGTATTCAGCGCAAATGATAGCCTGGCGTGATAGAGCGACCAATGGTCTGTGTGCATGGCATCTTGATAGCGACCAAATTCTGGAAGTAGATTTTGTGCAAAGTAGTCTAAGAGTTGACGTGATTCGGCCCGAGTTGTTGGCCAGATAAATTGGCGTGAGTTAATCTGGCCCATGGTCTTAACGCCTGATTTCTTTATCATATCCACTAGGGCACTGACATCATGAGAAAAGCATAACGTGTTGCTAACTTCATGGTTATTCGGCAGTTTGTTGCGATTTTCCTTATCAAAGTTCCATTTCCCCCCAATCGGCTTGCCGTTTTCCATCAGGTATCCCGTAAGTTTCCGTACTCGGCGATAAAAGCTTTCCATCAAAAAATTTTGTTTGTTGGGAAACCATTCACTGAGAACATTTCTTTCGCACAGAAAGTGCTCGGTATCATGCCAGGTCACGGTACGTGATTGCTGCTCTGCCCAAGCTTGCAGGTAGGCGTCAACGCGATATTCATCGGGCTGTTGCAGCTCGATACGGGTTAATTTAGGTGCAAGGGAAATTAATTGGGTTAGGTTATTACATACGTCCTGCTGATTAACCGAACAATCTAAGGTGAGATACAGAACTTGATGGCCCGCTTTGGTTAAAGCAGCCGCAAATTGCCGCATTGCCGCAAAAAAGCCGACTACTTTCTGAATGTGGTGTGTGGCGTAATCTGTCTCTTGGCGCACTTCCATAATGACAAACAGCCGTTGCGGATCGACTTCACGATACCAGCTGTGTGAGGCGTTAAGCTGGTCGCCCAATACCAATGCGATACGCTCGAACGAACTCGAGGTAAGCGCGCTTGGGTCGAGCAGGCAGCCATCAAGTTCTGAAGATAAACTAGTCATATGTTAAAACTGCGCTAAGTTATAAGGATATCATAAGATATTACGTGTTTTAGCATGGCGAGATCACTGAAAATTTGGCATTATACTCGCAATTAAACAAGGCAAACGTCAGGCAGGAAAATCATGCAGCCAGTTAACATCATTTGTATAAAGTGGGGTAAGAAATACGGGTCGGATTACGTCAATACATTGTATTCGATGGTTAGTCGCAATATTTCATTGCCGTTTCGATTCGTGTGCTTGACTGACGATGCAGAGGGCATTCGTGATGAAGTTGAAGTAAAGCCAATACCGGAAATTGGTTTTGAAGACTTTGATCAACGTAAACCATGGACGTTCGCGCATGGTTGGCTAAAGCTTACTTGTTTCGCCGATCCGCTTTATGACTTACAAGGGCCAACTCTTTTTCTCGATCTTGATATCGTGATTGTTGGAAGTTTAGACGAATTCTTTGAACCTGAAGGCGAGTTCTTGGTGATCAAAGAATGGGATAAGTCCGACGCAACCGGCAACACATCAGTATTCAGATTTAATATTGGCGCCCATGTGGATGCTCTGGAACACCTGAAAAGTGATCCAGTAGGTTCACGCAAAGATGTGCGTAATGAACAAGAATTTATCACGCAGTTTGTCGCACGCCAAGGCAAGTTAAAATACTGGCCAGCTGAGTGGTGTCGTAGCTTTAAGCGTCACTGTTTGCGCCCATTCCCGCTTAGCTTTTTTCAACAGCCGCGTATTCCTGCCGGTGCAAAAGTGATTATATTCCACGGGCGTCCACATCCTGATGATGCAATGGCAGGGCGCAGTGGTAAGTGGTATAGAAAGGTTTTGCCAACCACTTGGATTAAAGAATACTGGCGTTAAGCGAAGATGACATTTGCTTACCGGCTGCTGATTCGCTGCATAACACCATTGGTATTTATATATTTGTGGGTGCGCAGTCGAAAGGCTCCGGCATATCGGCAGCGTTGGTCGGAACGGCTGGCGCTGCAAGATGTTCCGGTGCAGGCGCGCGATGGCATTATCATCCACTGCGTTTCAGTTGGTGAAACTGTCGCGGCTAAAGGCTTAATTGAACAGATATTAAATGTCTATCCTCACCTTGGGGTTACACTAACCTCGATGACTCCCACTGCGGCTGAACTGGCTGTTAAGCTATTTGGCGATCGCGTATTTCATGCTTACTTACCGATTGACACACCCGGCTCTATGCGTCGTTTTTTCGATAGGTTCGCGCCACGCTTGGTCGTTATCTTAGAAACTGAATTGTGGCCTTGTATGTTACAGCAAGCGCAACAACGCGCTGTTCCAGTGATGGTGGTTAACGCGCGGTTGTCGGAGCGTTCGGCTAAAAGCTATCGCAAGTACAGTTGGCTCGTTGGGCCAATCTGGCCTGCAGTGAGTGCGATTGCGGCGCAAACCCAAGCTACTCTAACGCGTTTTATCGAGCTGGGTATGTCTAGCGAACGGGTTGTGGTGAGAGGGAACTTAAAGCACGATTTTCAAGTTTCACATGAGATAAAGGCTGAAGCTGAACGCTTGCGCCAAGAACTCAATAGGCCAGTTTTAGTAGCCGCGAGCACGCACGACGGCGAGGATGAGCAAGTTTTAAGCGCGTTTCGAAAACTGCAAAAACATCACTCCTCCGCGTTACTTATATTGGTTCCACGCCATCCAGAACGTTTCGAAGCCGTGGCTGAAGCTATCTCTAAAGCAGGTTTTACTTATGTTCGGCGCAGCACCGGCGAGAAAATATCTAGCCAAAGTCAGGTATATTTAGGTGATAGCATGGGTGAGCTACTGCTGTGGTACGCGCTCGCCGACGTTGCTTTTGTTGGCGGAAGCTTAATCGAGCGCGGCGGACACAACCCGTTGGAACCGGTTGCAACCCAAACCCCGGTTATTTCAGGTCGTCATATATTCAATTTTCAGGACATTTACGATCGCTTGCAGCAAGCCAATGGCGTTATTATGGTTTCGAACGCTGCGGAACTCGCTAGCAGTTGGCATCAATTACTTGAGCAACCGGCCCTTTGTAAGCAGTTAGCCAACAATGCTGCGAACGAATTTGCCAATGACCAAGGCGCTACTAACGCGGTGTTTTCGGACATTTGTGGGATGTTATCGGCTGGTACAGGTGCAGCGACTTCTAGGACAATGTTTATGATGCAAACGGTAAAACCAACTCGCGGTACGACCTTGTGGTTCGATCCTGAGGTTCTAAGCGATTGTAAAAACGATTATTTTGATCCGGAGTATTGGCGTGCCCACAATCAAATTAAAGGCTCTGCTACCGGACGCAGCACTGCGTGGTTCATTGATGCCGCAGAGCATGGTTTATTGCTCCGTCATTATTATCGGGGCGGATTAGTGGGCAAAGTGAATACGGACCGCTTCAAACGCGAGCCTGTTGTCAGTAGCCGAGCAATGGCTGAGTTTTCATTGCTGCTTAAGTTACGAGAAGCTGGACTGCCCGTGCCTCGCCCAGTAGCAGCCCGGTACGTTAAGGCCCCCATATGGGGGTATCGCGCAGACATTTTGGTCGAAGTTATACCGAATGCTCAGGACACTTTTAAATTGCTCCAACAACGACAGTTAGAAAGCCATGAATGGGAAAGTCTTGGGCAAGTGATAAAGCAATTACACAACCATCAGGTTTATCATTCTGATTTAAATTGTCATAACTTGATGCTTGATAACGCAGGTAAGGCTTGGATAGTTGACTTTGATAAATGTGAAATAAGAGCAGAAGGCGATTGGCGTGAAAAAAACATACAGCGATTGCTGCGCTCGTTCAGAAAAGAGCTAACTAAAGCGACAGAGGCCAACCAAGTATTTCATTGGGATGAAACACGTGATTGGCCCAAACTTATTGGCGGCTATTCGCGAATTTGACCGTTACCGGTAACCACGAATTTTTCAGTTGTTAGCGCTTGCAAGCCCATTGGGCCATAAGCGTGCAACTTGCTGGTAGAGATACCAATTTCAGCACCTAAACCAAGCTGACCACCATCACTAAATCGTGAAGAGGTATTTGCCATGGTTACAGCCGAGTCAATTTCGCGGATGAAACGGTCTGCTGCGGCTTGGTTTTCAGTCACAATTACTTCCGTGTGACCACTGCCGAAGGTGTGGATATGATCCAGAGCTGCATCAAAATCAGGAACTGTACGAACAGCGATTTCCAGCGCGAGATACTCTTCACCGTAGGCATCGTCGGCAATCACATCGGCATCTTCAAAGTATTCAGCTGAAGCTGCGTCAGCGTGAATAATTACATTCTTTTCAGCTAATGCTGCAGCGGCTTTTGGTAGAAAGCTCGTTGCAATTTCTTGATGCACGACCAAACCTTCCAGAGCGTTGCAGACGCCAGTGCGTTGTGTTTTACCATTCAATAAAATGTTTAGTGCTTTTTCTTGATCGGCATCTTTGTCCACGTACAAATGGCAAACGCCTTTGTAATGCTGAATAACAGGGATCTTGCTGTTATCACTGACAAAGTGGATGAGGCCTTCACCGCCGCGTGGAATAACCAAATCAATGTATTTGTCTTGTTTTAGTAGTTCGGTCATCAGTTCACGATCTGGGCTTGGCACGACAGTGATAACGTCTTCCGGTAAGTCACTATCATGCAGCGCCTTATGTAATGCTTTGGCAATGGCTTTGCTGGTTTCAATCGCTTCACGGCCACAGCGCAGGATAACTGCATTACCCGATTTGAAACATAACGCACCGGCATCGGCTGTTACATTTGGTCGCGCTTCGTAAATCATACAAATTACACCGAGTGGAATTCTCATCTTGTCCACTTGAATACCATTCGGGCGTGTCACAAAAGGCGTACGCTCGCCAACAGGGTCGGCCAGTTCGATAATTTCTTCAATCGCTGTTGCCATGCCTTCAACGCGCTCAGGGTTCAATTGCAAACGGTCGAGCATCGCCTCAGAAAGGCCTTTATCACGGCCTGCAGCCATGTCTTTTTCGTTAACTTCTAGGATATCGCTTTGCATGTCGCGAATGGCATCTGCCATGCGTTGCAGTACCTGATTCTTTTTCGCTTCAGATAAGTTTGCGACTGCGCGTGCCGCAACAGCGGCGCGTTTTGAAATTTGTTCTGCTAACTGGTTACTCATTCGTCCTCCAGAATCATTAAATCGTTGCTCTCAATCACTTCTGAGATAGGGCTGTAGCCGTAAGCTTCAGCGATATCGCTGACTTCTTGCCCTTTGATATGCATCAACTCGTGTGAACTGTATTGGCAAATGCCTTTGCCAATAGCTTCTGCGTTACTTGCACTGCGAATTACAACTGCATCGCCACGGTTAAAGTCGCCTTGAACATCTATAATGCCGCTAATTGTTAGCGACTCGCCGCGATTAAGTGCATCGGCTGAGATATCATCGATAACTAACTCACCTTGAGAAATTAATGTATGACGAAGCCAATGTTTCTTATTACTCATTGGATCTTGCTGACGCTTAAATAACGTGCCTGGGTTGTTGCCGCGGAGCAAATGCTCAAACGTGGCACCTTTGCGGCCGTTCACTATATAGGTGTCGATACCATGGGAGGTCGCTTTCTCGGCTGCCTCAATCTTGGTGCGCATGCCGCCGGTCGCAATTTTATTTGTTGTTCCACCAGCGAGTGCGAAAATTTCTTCAGTAATCTCATCGACTACTGGAATCTTTTTAGCATCAGGTTTAACCCGTGGGTCGGCATCGAAAAGACCGTCAATATCGGAGCAGATAATCAGCGCGTCAGCATCAACTAAAGTTGCGACCATGGCTGCCAAATTATCGTTGTCACCCACTTTCATTTCGTCGGTGGCAAGTGCGTCATTTTCATTTACGATAGGTAATACATTGTGTTCTAACAATGTGCGTAAGGTGTTTCGAACACTTACGTAGCGAGCGCGGTCGCGCAAGTCACCGTGTGTCAACAATACTTGAGCACATGAAAAGTCAAAGAATCGCGACCAATTTGCCATCATGTCGGTTTGCCCAACAGCGGCCATTGCCTTTTTTATGGTAACTGGCAGCTTATCACCGTCATAGCTGATATGCTTCCGGCCTGCAGCAGCGCTGCCTGATGAGACAAGAACTATCTCTTGACCACGTTCATGGCACTCGATAATAAATCGAGCTATGGCTAATAAATATTTACTGCTCGTTCCTGCGTCGTCTGGCGCGATTAATGCACTGCCTACTTTAAGTACAGCGCGTCGCCAGGAAGGCATCTCCATAACTACTCCCTCTTGAAAAAATTCATATGTAGTCTAACAGATTTGAGGGGGTTTCTCTAGCTTGGGTCGATAAACCACAATTATGCCCGCTATAAAGCCCATAAAACTAGAGAATGGGGCTAGAACAAGGCTTGAAGTTTACGAGTTTTGAATAGCAAAAAGCCCCGATTTGCGGGGCTTTATAGGAGTTTTATTGGCTTGGTGGGGTATAGCCTTCAATGTCAACGTCTTTGCCTTCAAACAGAAAGGCTCGCATTTGCTCTTCTAAAAAGCTGCGTGCATTTGGGTCCATTAAATTTAGCCGCTTTTCATTGATGAGCATGGTTTGTTTCTTCTGCCACTCAGCCCACGCTTGCTTTGATATGCTCTGAAAAATCTTTTCGCCCAGTTCACCCGGGTAAAGCTGAAAATCTAGGCCTTCAGCTTCTTTTTTTAGGTATTCGCAAAATACAGTACGACTCATGACAACCTCATGTCGGTTTAAGTTACAGCCATTTTACGTTGCATAATCACGCTATTGCAAACCTTGTCGGTATCCAAAAGATTAATTTTCTAGAACGTGTGTATGAATATATTTGCGGATAGGTGCCGGCAGTCCATATTGTGCTAGAGCATCGAGTGGGATACGGGTTTTAGCATCCGGATGGGTATAATTGATGACGGTAGCGTTTAAGCGGTAATGAGAAAACACATGTTTAAAGCTACCATGTACCTGCGCTTTGGGTGGCACTTCCGAAAGCTCAGGAAGGCACCATAGCCGCGGCCATATGCCGTTTGCAGAACGCTGCACCAAGATGACACCGTTGGCATTGACGTCAAGAGCAAAGCATCCATCTTTTGTGGGTAATGTACGCTTAGCTCGCTTTTGCGGTAGCAGGCTGACTCGATTAGTCGCTAAGGCATTACAGGACGCATGTAGCGGGCACAGTTCACACTTCGGATTGCGTGGAGTACAAATTGTTGCGCCGAGGTCCAATAGCGCTTGAGCGTACTGTCGGTTTTTGCTGTGAGGTTTGTATTCTTCAGCTTTTGTCCATATCTGGCGGTTTATCGCACTGCTGCTTGGATCGCCTTCGATGCCAAAATAGCGACAAAAGAGGCGTTTTACATTGCCATCGACAATGGCTGCAGGCTTATCAAAAGCAAATGCGGTTATTGCACCTGCAGTATAGGGGCCAACCCCAGGAACTTCTCGCAAAGACTCCGGCGTGGCAGGTAACTGTCCGTTGAGTTCTGTCACGACGTAACTAGCCGCCTTGTGTAAGTTTCTTGCACGTGAGTAATAACCAAGCCCTTGCCACTGGGCCAAAACTTCATCTTCGGAAGCCTGTGCCAGTGTGGCTAGATCAGGAAAAACCCTAATCCAGCGTTCAAAGTAGGGAATGACTGTGCTTACTTGCGTTTGTTGCAGCATCAGCTCGCTTACCAATACATGGTAGGGCGAAGCCTCGCGCTGCCACGGCAAGGTATTGCGACCATGTTGGTATTGCCAAGAAATAATGGTGTTTGCAAATTCTTCTGGCCGTAGCGGAATGATCGCGTCTTGGGAAGTCTTATTAATCATGAAATTTACGTAAACGCCATGTTAAAAAAATAGAAAATAAATCGTAAAGTTGTGTCATTACAGGCATTTTTTTTCATTTTACCCTATAATAATCCCAATAATTTGAAATTGACCTATGAGAACATAAAAGGAGCATCTCATGAAACGGTTATCAATAGTATCTGCAGCAGTACTTTCGGCGATTGTTGCGGCGCCAGCAATGGCTTTCTCAGGTGATGAGGCAGGTAGCATCTATATTGGGCCAAGAATTGGCTTATTCGGAACAGACTCAGACCGTCGCGTTATTGAAAACAACCAAGTTCAATCGTTTGGTGGTGGTTTTGACAGTTTATTTGGCGGCATTGAAGGTGGTTATCAGTTTACTCCTGAATGGGGTTACCGTGTTTACTACGATTATTTACGTGGTGACTTAGAAACTTCGAACGATAGTTCAAGTGGTGCTGCCTTTGGTATGGATATTATTTACAACTTTTCACCTAATGTATTTGGCTCGATTGGTATCAACTCAACAGAGTTTAGTGATATCAGCAACCAATTTGTGCGTGTAGGTGCTGGTTATAAGCAGTATATAAACGACAATTGGGCACTTACCTTAGAGGGTGCTGTGCAGCAGAATGATGGTGACTTGACTGAATTTATGTTCATGACCGGGCTGCGCTATTATTTTGGTGGTAGTCAAGAACCGACTTACACCAAACCTGAGCCGACTCCGGCCCCAGAACCGCAGCCTGTAGCCCCTGTAATGAAGGATTCAGACGGTGATGGAGTGATGGATGATAAAGACAAGTGTCCGAACACTCAAGCTGGCTTCAAAGTTGACGCGGAAGGCTGTGTTATGTACGCAAATGAGACAGTAACTCGCGAATTAACAGTTACCTTTGCATTGAACTCAGCGGAAATTTCTTCTGCGCAAACTTCGGACATTCGTGACACTGCTGAATTCTTAAAAGAATATCCGCAACTTAACGTGGTTATTGAAGGGCACACCGATGATACTGGTGCTGCAACTTATAACCAGCAGTTGTCTGATCGTCGCGCTAATGCTGTAGGGAATAGCTTAATCAATGATTTCGGTATTGCAGCTTCTCGCGTAACCACGGTTGGTTACGGTGAAAGCCGTCCGAAGTACCCGAACAACTCAGCTGAAAACCGTGCGAAGAACCGCCGCATTGAAGCTGTTATGTCAGTTACTAAGCAGGTTCCAGTTCAAGACTAACTTGCCAGTAGCTCGAATATAAAAGGCGTGCCAAACTTGCGTTTGGTGCGCCTTTTTGCATAATGAGCGCGGCAAAAATTTAAATCGTAAAACTAACTTAAGTCGCGTAACTAAATAGAGGCCTCATGAGCTCCGATAATCTTGAAAAAGCCCAAGCTGAGGGTAAATACATACGCAAAGTGCGCAGCTTCGTTAAGCGTGAGGGGCGATTAACAAAGGGCCAAGCTGCAGCGTTAGAAAGAAGCTGGCCAACGATGGGGCTTACCCACAATCAAGGTTTACTGAACTTGACTGAGGTGTTTGGTCGTGAAGCTCCAACCGTATTAGAAATCGGTTTCGGTATGGGGCGTTCTTTGGTTGCCATGGCTAAGGCCGCACCCGAGAAAAACTTTATCGGTATTGAGGTTCATCGGCCTGGTGTTGGTGCTTGTTTGCTGGAAGCGGAAGCAGCTGAGGTCAGCAACTTACGGGTTTACGAGCATGATGCAGTTGAGGTTTTGGCCGACTGTATTGCAGACGGAAGCTTGGCCACAGTGCAAGTGTTTTTTCCAGACCCATGGCATAAAAAACGTCATCACAAGCGCCGCTTGATTCAGCCCGAGTTCGTTGATTTATTGCGAAAGAAACTAGCTATCGGTGGTGTGTTGCACTTAGCAACAGACTGGCAAAATTATGCCGAGCACATGCTCGAGGTGATGCAGGCTGCACCCCAATGGCGCAACCTGTCTGCTGACAATACCTACGTGCCTCGTCCAGAGGAACGTCCGCTAACCAAGTTCGAACAACGTGGCGAGCGACTCGGGCACGGAGTATGGGATTTGAAGTTCGAGCGCATTGCCTAACTGCTGTTAGATAAGCATATCCAATACTGAATTCAGGTAACGGCGCCCTAGGTTTGTGGTTTCCCAGGCGTCGCCGTTATCGACCACCAAGTTCTTTTCAATTGCTTGTTGAAGCAGACGGTCAGCCCCAGATGAGTGGAGGCCAGTTCGGGCTTCAAATTCTAATTTAGAAACCGGCTCATAAAGTCTAAAGTAGTTCATAAAGAACTCAAAGGTTAACTCTTCTGCAGCAACATCCCACTGCCGATAGCGAAGTGGTTTAGTGAGATCTAAATAGCCTTGAGGATGTTTTATCTTCTCACATCGAATGATTTTATTTTCTGTGGGAAGGGTGATTTTACTGTGAGCGCCGCAGCCTATCCCTAAATAGTCGCCAAAGGTCCAATAATTTCGGTTGTGCTGACTTTGATGCTGAGGTTTCGCGTAAGCACTCACTTCGTATTGCTGGTAGCCAGCGGCAGCTAATTTCGCGTGACCGAGCTCTTGAATGTCCCACAAAACATCATCGTCAGGCAACTTCGGTGGCCGACTGGCGAAAGCCGTATTCGGCTCAATGGTTAATTGATACCAAGAAATATGTGGTGGGGCCAGCGCTATAATCCCGTCTAAATCAGCCATAGCTTGATCAATTGTTTGCCCAGGTAATCCGTGCATTAAATCAAGGTTAAAGCTTTTCAACGGCAATTTGGCCGCGTGTGCAGCAGCTTGTTTAGCTTGCTCGGGGTCGTGTATCCGCCCCAAAGCCTTCAACTGCTCGTTGTGCAAGCTCTGCACGCCAATGGAAAGGCGCGTCACGCCAGCATCAACAAATCCAGAAAAGCGCTCGGTTTCGAAGGTGCCCGGATTGGCCTCAAGCGTTATTTCACAATTGGGACTCAGCGGGATAAGTTTGCCGATACCAGTCAGCAATTTGGCAATGCTTACCGCTGAAAACAGACTTGGAGTACCGCCGCCGATAAAAATACTGGTTAATTCTCGGTTTTGAACCCAGCTTAGGTCAGCGCGGAGATCATCGAGCAAACGGCCGACATATTCCGCTTCCGGAATATCGTGCTTCAAGGCATGTGAATTAAAATCACAGTACGGACATTTTTGAATACACCAAGGTACATGAACATATAAGGAAAGTGGCGGAAGTTGCAATCGACTCATGTGCGAGCCTGTTGGAGCATGTCCACCAGCTGTTTTAGCGCCTGCCCACGATGACTGAGTTCCTGTTTTTGTTCACGCGACAATTGTGCGGCACTGCAGTGTTCGCTAGGAACCCAGAACACGGGATCGTAGCCGAATCCCTGATTCCCCTGCGGGACCTGGGTAATATAGCCATCCCAGCGTCCGTGACAGATAATTGGGGTTGGGTCATTGGGTTCACGAAGGTAGGCTAGAACACAGTGAAAGCTAGCTTGGCGCTGTGTATCAGGTATTCCGGCCATGGCGGCCAGCAGTTTTTCGATGTTATCCGCGTCGCTGCATCCGATGCCGGCATAGCGCGCTGAGTAGATTCCGGGTGCACCGTTCAAAGCATCAACAGCAAGGCCAGAATCATCAGCTAAAGCGGGCAAGCCGGTTTGTGCGGCCGCGTGACGAGCTTTAAGAATCGCATTTTCTACGAAGGTTAGTCCGGTCTCCTCGGCTTCTTCAAATGACCACTCCGACTGCGGACGAACATGCCATCCTAAAGGGGTAAGTAACCCTTCTAGCTCAGAAACTTTACCTTTGTTACCGGTCGCTAAGACTAATTCGTGCATGAACTTTTCACCCGTTTTCGATATTTGCCTGTTATTATACGGGGCATTGCCTATGTCACCAAGGAGAGATGTTTTTGACCAGCATTACTGGAATCATGCTTTTAATGGGCTCGTTATTGCTCATCAGCATTTTAGCTGCTGTTGTGTCGAATCGACTTGGCGCACCGCTGCTACTAACCTTCTTGATTGTCGGTATGTTAGCCGGCGAAGAGGGCTTGCTTGGCATTGAGTTTAGTAATCCTGAGTTAGCATTTTTCATTGGCTCATTAGCACTCGTTATTATTCTTTTTGATGGCGGTATGCGTACCCACAAAGAGCGCTTTCGTGTAGCTCTATGGCCAGCAATTAGCTTAGCAACCGTGGGCGTCGCGCTTACCTGTGCATTAACTGCAGCAGGTGTTGTGTGGTTGTTTGATTTACCGTGGCCTACTGCTTTATTAATTGGCGCAATTCTAAGTTCAACCGATGCGGCCGCGGTTTTCAGTATTTTCCAATCTCAAAATTTAAAAATAAAACAGCGGGTAGCCTCAACATTAGAAATTGAGTCAGGCACCAACGACCCCATGGCCATTATTCTTACAATGACGCTAACCTCAATGATAGCGGCGGCGGAGAGTTTCTCGTGGGGTTGGATGACCGTCGATATTCTTCAGCAACTTGCGCTAGGCTATCTTGCTGGTTGGGTTGGTGGACGCTTTTTTGTCTGGATGGCTCAAAAAATATCGGTGCAATTTTCGTTCTTTCCGTTATTGGCCGCTGCAACGGCTGTCGTTATCTTCTCTATCACCAGTGGTATTGGAGGAAGTGGCTATCTCGCGGTTTATTTGATGGGTTATAAAATTGGCAATTCCCGCTTGCCACAACTGCCTCATATCTTGCAAGTGCAGGACGGTTTAGCGTGGCTAAGCCAAATCATGATGTTCCTGATACTCGGGTTGCTGGTTACCCCATCTCACTTAGTTGAACATTGGGCGTTATCACTTTCGGTTGCGGTATTGATGATTTTCGTTGCGCGGCCGCTGGCGGTTATTACCAGTTTGATTCCTTTTTCCTTCCCATGGCGTGAGCAAGTTTTTATAAGCTGGGTAGGGTTGCGTGGTGCAGTACCTATTATTTTGGCGTTGTACCCCTGGTTAACCGGTGTTCCCAATGAAGAATTGTACTTTGATATTGCGTTTATGGTGGTCATGGTATCCCTTATTGTGCAGGGCTGGTCGCTTGCTCCTATGGCGCGTTGGTTAGGTTTAGAAGTTCCGGCACCGGCAGAACCTGACAGGCGGATGCCGTTAGATCGGGTGGGCAGTAACGACCCTATGGAGCTGTGGGCCTATCAGGTTACCGAGCGCTCGCCAGCCTGCGACCACTATTGGAATGAATTACGTTGGGATGTTGCAGTTGAATTTGTCGGTGTAATTCGCCGGGGCGAGTGGCTGTTACCTTTGAGCAAGCCGCGCCTCTGTGAAGGTGACACCGTATTGGTTGTCGCCAAGCTGGAGCATGTTGATGCAATTAGCCGTGTATTGTCAGCGGGCGGTAAGCAAACTGAACTGCAAACCAGTCAATTCTTTGGTGACTTTAGCTTACGTGGTGATTTGCTCATACAAGACGTGGCGGGGTTCTATCCCGTCGGAGAATTGGATTCGGGGATTATGACGATGTCCTTGCATGATTATTTCACCCAGAAGTTTCACCGACGCGTGGTGGTCGGTGATCATCTTCAGTTGGGCTCTGTCAGGCTTACGGTCCGAGAAGTCACCGATGAAGGTTATATCCGTCAAGTGGGTGTAAAGCTACTCGAGGACAGGGTCAACCGTTAGTTGACCCAAAACTCTTTATGAAAACGCAATTCATGCGTTTGCTCGCCTTGTTTGATCGTAATGAAAAACCGCAAGGTTTCTAAATTTGAAAAACGCGTCTGCGCCAGATAATAAACCGCATCGCCTTCAACGACCTCGCGAAACTCGAGACGCTGTTGCTGACTCAGAGGATTCATCACGTAGCCACTTAAATTGACTTGCTGAGCCGGTTTGCCAGCCTTTGTGGCATCGAGTACTGAAATATTGAGTGTAGCTAACGTTTCACTGCGTGATAACTGGTATTGCTGAGCCATTTCCGGCCGCAGCAAGGTGGAGTTGAACGCATTATAGTGAACTTCCCAGGGCCCGATGCGCTTACTTTGCTCGGCTAACGCGGAGCTTGGGAAAATAAGCATGCTGATAACGGTTAAAGCCCCAACAAGTAAGTGTTTCATATCCCCATACCTAAACTAAGTAGATTATTGAGTAAAATCCGCGCAAACTGAATTGCAACAATAAGAACTAGCACAGAAAGGTCAAGCCCGCCAATCGGGGGGATAATACGCCGTATTGGCGCCAAAAACGGTTCGGTCAATTGGCCTAAAATAGCCATCATCGGATGATACCCGCGATTAAACCAACTCATAATCGCCATGATAATAGTTAGCCAGAACAGTAGCGATAAAAACTGAAATAACACGACAGCTAAGCCCATCATCAGAGTATCTGTCAGCATTGGCGTCATACCCGCACTCATGCTGGAAAGAACCAGTATTTTTCCGATGCCGACTAGGTAAGCCAGCAGCATCGTGGCGATGTCCCAGTTGCCGGCCATCGGCAACAGACGCCGAAGCGGTTGTACCAGCGGGTTCGTAACTTTAACCACAAACTGGCTCATGGGATTAAAAAAGTCTGCACGAGCTGCTTGCATCCAAACACGCAACAAGACAACGATTAAAAACAGGTCGAATACAATTTCAACCAAAAAGCGAAAAGCATCCATAGTGGTTCTCTAAATAGTTAATTAAAACAGTTCTGCCATTTCTTGATTGCGTTTTACCGCCGCTTTCACCGCTTTGGCAGATATATCGTCAATGTCAGCGCCTTGATAGACTTCAACGCCTTTCGCCGTTGAGCCGCCTTTGCTGGTCACTTGTTTACGTAAGTCTTCCAATTCGAGTTCGCTTGCTATCGCCATTTCAGCGGCGCCTAAGGCGGTTTGTTGCACCATCAGACGAGCTTTCTCTCGGTCAAAGCCTAGCGCGGTGGCGGCTTTTTGCAAGCTGGCCATGAATTCAAAGAAATATGCAGGGCCGCTGCCAGCAACAGCACCTAAAATATCCAGTTCATCTTCATCGGCGACCCACAAAGTTGCGCCAACACCATCGAAAGCCTCAGTGATATAGGCTTTGTCATCGTCATTAACCCTGTCATCAGCGACTAGTCCAGACATTCCTTGACCGACAAGTGACGGTGTATTTGGCATAACACGAATCATACGAATTGAATTGCCAAGATACTGACGGTATTTCTCAATTCGAATACCTGCAGCGATAGTCACGATGAGTTTTTCACTTAAGTTGGCAACCTGTTCTGTTAGGGCTGCGCAAACATCGGCCATAAGCTGCGGCTTAACAGAAAGCACGATAACGTCTGCAGCATTTGCAACTTCAGCATTATCTTGGCTGGTGTGTACATGCAACGTGTCGCGCATCTTGTCCAGTTTAGCGGGGCTTGGGTTGCTGACGTAAATAAGGTCGCTGGGGTAGCCACTCTTGACCATGCCACCAACAATGCTTTGAGTCATATTTCCCGCACCGATAAACGCAATTTTACGAGGCGATGTTGTCATGTAAGGTCTCCTGTTTGTTCACTTTTTGGGGGCCGAGCGCCGAATAGCGACGTGCCAATACGAATCATGGTCGCGCCATGCGCGACCGCGTACTGCCAATCAGCACTCATCCCCATCGATAATGTATCTACTTGTTGATATTGGGCTTTTAACTCAGAAAACAACCGCTGCATGGCAGCGAAGCTTTCCGAGGTGGCCGCCGCGTCAGTCTTTGCGGCAGGTATCGTCATCAGGCCACGTAAACGCAACTGAGGGAATTCTGAGATGACGGCCGCGAGCTCTAGCATTTGAGCTGGCGCTATTCCCGCTTTTGACGTCTCGTCATCGATATTAATTTGAATTAACACGTTGAGTGGGCCCTGCTCATCGGAGCGTTGTTGCGCTAATCGGCGAGCTATTTTTTCTCGATCAATGCTGTGCACCCAATCAAAATATTGTGCGATATCACGGGTTTTATTCGATTGAATGGGCCCAATAAAGTGCCAGGTAATCGGGTAATCAGACAATTGCACAATTTTTGCAATCGCCTCTTGAACATAATTTTCGCCGAAGTCACGTTGTCCTGCAGTGTAGGCTGCGACAATGTCTGCTGCGGGTTTTGTTTTGCTCACCGCAATTAATTGCACACTCTGCGCGCTGCGTTTATGTGCGCTACACACCTGAGCAATTTCATTGCGGACTTCTTTTATGCGTTCAGCTATGCTATTCATCAATGGCTAAAACTCACTTACAAGAGGCTGTTATATGGATATCACTGAGCTACTCAGTTTCTCTGTTAAACATAAATCGTCCGACTTACATTTATCCGCAGATTCGCCTCCTATGATACGGGTAGACGGTGACGTTCGTAAAATAAATATCCCAGCGCTTAGCCACAAAGAGGTGCAAGAACTGGTCTACGACATTATGAATGACCGCCAGCGCAAGGAATATGAACAAAACCTTGAGTGCGACTTTTCGTTTGAAGTACCAGACTTAGCGCGTTTTCGTGTTAACGCGTTTGTGCAAAACCGGGGTGCTGGTGCCGTGTTCCGTACCATCCCTAGTGATGTATTAACACTGGAGCAGTTAGGTGCTCCTGAGATATTCAAAAGCATTTCTGACAACCCACGTGGATTGGTTTTGGTTACCGGGCCAACAGGTTCTGGTAAATCGACTACTTTGGCGGCAATGATTGATTATGTGAATGAAAATAAATATCACCACATTCTTACCATTGAAGACCCAATAGAATTCGTGCATAAAAACAAACGCAGCCTGATTAACCAACGTGAGGTTCACCGCGACACGCATAGCTTTAGTAATGCGTTACGTTCGGCGCTACGTGAAGACCCTGATGTTATTCTGGTTGGTGAGATGCGTGACTTAGAAACCATCCGCCTTGCAATGACAGCGGCGGAAACCGGTCATTTAGTATTTGGTACGTTGCACACAACCTCTGCACCAAAAACTATCGATCGTATTGTTGATGTGTTCCCTGGCGATGAAAAGCCGATGATTCGTTCTATGCTATCTGAATCTCTACGTGCTGTTATTTCGCAAACACTTTTAAAGAAAGTAGGTGGTGGTCGTGTCGCAGCGCATGAAATCATGATTGCAACGTCGGCAATCAAAAACCTGATTCGCGAAGATAAAATTGCACAGATGTATTCTTCAATACAAACTGGCGCAGCGCACGGTATGCAAACGCTCGATCAGTGCTTGCAGAACTTGTTGAACCAAGGACTGGTGTCACGCGCTGATGCTAAGGCGAAATCGGCCAATAAGGATAGTTTCTAATTATGGTTTTAGACAAACTGTTGAAAATAATGGTCGAGCGTAACAGCTCTGACTTGTTTATCTCAGCGGGCTTACCGCCAAGCGCTAAAATAAATGGTGAATTACTACCGCTTAGTGAACAAAAACTGAGCGATAACGCAGCTTTAGGCATTGTAAAAGAAGCACTTGGCGAAAAACACCTCAAAGAATTTATGGAAGATAAAGAATCTAACTTCGCTATCTTTCGTGAGGGCATCGGCCGCTTTCGGGTGAGTGCTTTTTGGCAACGCCAACGTGCAGGTATGGTTGTTCGTCGTATTGTTACGGACATTCCAACCGTTGAGGAATTGAAATTACCGGAAGTACTGACCAAGTTAATCATGAATAAACGTGGTTTGATGTTGGTCGTTGGTGGAACAGGCACCGGTAAATCAACAACGCTCGCGGCACTAATCGGTTACCGTAATCAGAACTCGAAAGGGCACATTCTAACCATTGAAGACCCGGTGGAATTTGTTCATGACCACGCAAAATCCATGGTAACTCAGCGCGAAGTGGGCGCTGATACTGAGTCATTTGAAGCGGCGCTGAAGAGTTCACTGCGCCAGGCCCCCGATGTCATTTTGGTCGGTGAAATTCGCTCACAAGAAACCATGGAGTATGCACTTACTTTTGCTGAAACGGGTCACTTGTGTGTTGCAACCTTGCACGCCAATAACGCGAACCAAGCCATAGAACGGATCATGCACATGGTGCCGAAGGAAAAAATTGGCAAGTTAATGTTTGATTTGTCATTAAACCTTCGTGGAATTGTCGCACAACAGTTAGTTCCTACCATTGATGGTGGGCGTGTGGCAGCCATTGAGATCCTTCTGAATAGCCCCATTGTTGCGGAGAAAATTGCAACCAATGACATGGGTGAAATAAAGGAAATCATGGCGAAATCACGCGAGCTTGGTATGCAAACATTTGACCAAGCGTTGTTTGATTTGTACAAAGCAGGGCGTATCAGTTACGAAGAAACGTTACGTCATGCCGACGCGCCGAATGACTTGCGCCTGCGCATTAAACTCAGTGGCGACAGTAACGCAAGCGACGATGACAGTGCGTTACAGGGTGCAACGGTCGATCTTGACTGACTTCGAGCAAAATCTGGGTTAAACTGTGCGCCGTTTTTTAACCTGAATTTCGAGGGCTTTCATGCGTGTGCTAGGAATAGAAACATCCTGTGATGAAACGGGTATCGCTATTTACGATACTGAACACGGATTACTGGCACACCAGCTGTATTCGCAAGTGAAGTTGCATGCCGATTACGGCGGTGTGGTGCCAGAATTGGCATCACGCGATCACGTTCGCAAAACCCTACCTTTAATTCAAGCCGCGCTGACACAAGCCAATCTTCAAGCCTCGGATATTGACGGCGTTGCCTATACGGCCGGACCCGGTCTTGTCGGTGCCTTGCTCGTGGGTTCTTGCATTGGCCGCAGTTTAGCTTTCGGATGGAATGTGCCAGCAATAGCGGTGCATCATATGGAAGGTCATTTATTGGCGCCCATGCTGGAAGACCAACCACCGCAGTTTCCATTTGTGGCGCTGCTGGTTTCGGGCGGTCATACTCAACTGGTGCGAGTGGATGGAATTGGTTTATATACCATGCTGGGCGAGTCTGTTGACGATGCAGCCGGTGAAGCTTTTGATAAAACGGCAAAGTTGATGGGGTTGGACTATCCGGGGGGCCCACGGCTCGCGGCGATGGCTGAGCAGGGTGAAAGCGGCGCCTATCGCTTTCCGCGGCCGATGACAGACCGTCCCGGTTTGGACTTTTCATTTAGCGGGTTGAAAACCTTTGCAGCGAATACCATTGCAAGCACGGACGGGTCTGCGCAAGCGCTCGCCAATGTTGCTCGGGCATTTCAGGATGCTGTAGTGGATACTTTGGTGATTAAGTGTCGACGTGCGTTAGAACAAACCGGACTGAAGCGTCTGGTAGTAGCGGGCGGAGTAAGTGCAAACCAACATCTACGCCAGCAATTGAATGACTTTACCCAAAGTATCGGTGGCAAGGTTTATTTTCCGAGAACCGAGTTCTGTACCGACAATGGAGCCATGATTGCATTTGCTGGCGCGCAGCGCTTGCTTGCTGGGGAACGTTCAGACATTCACATTAAAACCTATCCGCGTTGGCCGTTAGAGCAACTTGGCGCGCCAGGTTAAATGATTTTAGTCTTTGCGGCGTGTTGTACGCTTTTCTTGCCCGGTGCGTAAGCGCACGATATTGGATTGATGGCGCCACATAATTAGCACCGAAATCATAATTACGGGTACGGTGTATTGGGGCTTAATCCAGTAGGCAAAGAAAGGTGCCAGACTCACCGTAATAATTGCTGCGAGTGACGATACACGGCTAATTCGAAATACCAGTAGCCAGGTAGCAATCAGCAACAAAGCCATTTCCCATGCCACGGGGAACATAGCACCGAGTGCGGTCGCAACGGCTTTTCCCCCACGAAAATGGAAATACAGTGGAAATATATGGCCCAAGCAGGCGGCTACGGCTATCAGGCCAAGATAAAATGGTTCAATGCCAAGGAAATACGATATCCAAACAGGAACCATCCCTTTGAGTACATCGAACCAGAGTGTTAACAACGCTGGAATTTTGCCGCCTAAGCGGTAGACATTGGTGGCCCCAGGATTATTTGAGCCAGAGGTGCGGGGATCGGGCAGCCCAAATAAACGGCAAATTAGCACAGCGCTGCTAATGGAGCCGAATAGATAGGCTGAGATAATCGCGAGTAAAATTAATGCACCCATAGGTCACTTAAACCGGCATACAAGCCGTTTGCTTCTGGTCCACTTTCCGTTACTATTCAAAACCCATAGCATAAGCGCTTTAGCGCCGAAATTCTATTAATACGGTACGACGCATGGATAAAGTTTTTATCGAAAGCTTGGTTGTTGACGCCTACATTGGTGTGTATGACTGGGAACATGAACAAACTCAACCGTTGGTGCTTGATCTAGAAATGGATTGGGATAACCAGGCAGCAGCGCGCTCCGAGCAATTAAGTGATGCGCTTGATTATGATGCATTGAGTAAAGCCGTGACCGCGCTCATCCAGTCACGACCTCGTGCTTTAATTGAAACTGTTGCCGAAGAAGTTGCTGCGCTGGTGCTTACGGAATTTAAATGTCCACGTGTTAGGGTCAAAGTGGGCAAACCTCAAGCGGTTGCAAATGCACGACAAACGGCGGTTGAAATTGTGAGGGGAGCTGTGTGAGCGCGGTTTGGTTTGGTATTGGCAGTAACCGAGATCGTGAGCGCTTTATCCGCGCAGGAATACGCGCGCTGCATGATGCGTTCGCGACATCAGACCAACCAATGTACGTGTCACGAGTATTTGAAAGTGACGCCGTTGGCTTTTCTGGGAACCGTTTCTTTAATCTCGTTGCCAGTGTTACGACTGATTTAGGCATTGAGTCGGTCAGTGCTATTTGCAAGCACATCGAACGCCAACACGGGCATGCGGATGGCGCAACGCGGTTTAGTCCGAGAACTTTAGATATCGATATTTTGCTTTATGATGACGTGATCAGTGAGCGTCCGGTGCAATTGCCACGCGCCGAAATATTGACCAATGCTTTTGTGTTATGGCCATTAGCAGAAATTAGCCCTAATAGCCGGCACCCGCAAACAGGAAAAAGTTTTGCAGAACATTGGCAAAACTATTCTGGCGAACAAGTGCTGGAGCCGTTATCTTTCGAGTTTGATGCATTACCACACCTTAAACTTATTCAACCATCTACAAGGAAGTCATTATCGTGAGCACGTTGGAAGCTATAATTCTCGCGTTAATTCAAGGTTTTACTGAGTTTCTGCCGATATCGAGTTCGGCCCATTTAATTCTACCGTCGCAATTGTTTGGGTGGGAAGATCAAGGCTTGGCTTTTGATGTTGCTGTACATGTTGGCACTTTATTGGCGGTCGTTTTATATTTCCGACAGGAAGTCGGCGAGCTGCTGGTAAACTGGGTCGAAAGTTTACGCGGTCGGCACAATGCGCACAGCCGATTGGCGTGGCTAATTATTTGGGGAACTATTCCGGCTGGTTTAGCCGGACTACTCGGCAGTGATTTAGTTGAAAACTTTGGGCGTTCAGCGTTGGTCATCGCAACCAGTACCATTGCTTTTGGTTTATTGCTTTGGTTTGCGGATGCTCGGGCATCTCAGCAACAACAGCTGGAACAATTAACATTCAAACAAGTGATGATAATAGGCGTAATGCAAGCGTTAGCGTTGATTCCTGGCACATCACGTTCAGGAATAACAATGACTGCTGGCATGTTGCTTGGACTGACTAAAACTGATGCCGCGCGTTTTAGTTTCTTATTATCTATCCCAATTATTATTATGGCGGGCGGTTATCAAGGGCTTAAATTAGTACAGCAACCGGAACCCGTGGCTTGGTTGGCGGTAATCATTGGCGTGCTCACATCCTTTGTTGCGGCTTATGTGTGTATTCACGTATTTCTGCAGGTCATTAGCCGAATGGGTATGCTTCCGTTTGTCATCTATCGGCTAGCGCTTGGTACATTTTTATTTATCTTATTTATCTAATTGCATGACTGCCATGCGTTCAGCATGGCAGTGTGCTGTGCTTCTCGTACTGCCAGTCCAATTTCAGGCCCATTTAATGGCGCACCGTTTTGGGCCGCGACGGCGATAACGTCTTTGGCTTTCACCAACAGTGCTTGATCAAATGCCAAGAGCAGTTGCTGTGCTTCTTGCTGCGGCAGGCCAAGCGCTTTCCATAATGTCACTAACCGCGCAACCTTTTCAGGGCGACGCCATCCGTCAGCTTGGCCGATAGCACTAAAGGCCCAATTTGCATCAATAGCGTGATGTGGTTGATAGTCTATTTTTAATGCTGCCGCAGTTAAATCTTGATAGTCATTGGGCACCCGCAAGCGCTGTTGCAAACTCGTTAGTTGCTCGTGGTTTAGGCGCTGGCATGTTAATGCCCACGCAATCGTGGTGTCCACTTCGCTCTTGATGCGTTCAAGTTGCCTTGCCATATCACTGGTATTGAGTGTGTTTGTGAGTTCCGCAAACCACGGGGTCAGTGCGTTCGCTGTAGTTAAAACTTGCCAGTAAACATGTGGTGATGAACTGGTTAGTGCTTTTTCGGTTTCCCGCCACACACGTTCTGCGGCAAGCGTGCTCAATTCACCTTGAGCGCTCATTGCCTGCATTAATGCCAGCGTTTCGGGTGCAACGGTAAATCCATCTTCAGCAAAACGAGCAGCGAAACGCGCGACGCGTAATACCCGTAATGGATCTTCAGCAAAGGCAGGTGAGACATGGCGTAAGGTCTTTTTCTTGATATCCTCTAAGCCATGGTAGGGATCGATGAGCTGACCGGCATCATCTTGTGCAATCGCATTGATGGTTAGGTCGCGCCGCAACAGGTCGTCTTCCAGTGTCACGGTCTTATCAGCACTCACGGCAAAGCCAGTATAGCCTTGTCCATCTTTACGTTCAGTGCGAGCGAGCGCGTATTCTTCGCCCGTTTTTGGATGCAGGAACACGGGGAAATCCTTACCTACTTGACGAAAACCACGCGCCAGCATGTCTTCAGCGCTAGCACCGACCACCACGTAGTCACGCTCATGCACTGGTTTACCCAGCAATTGGTCACGAACAGCACCGCCAACTAAATATATTTTCACGCTCACTCCTTGTCATTTCATAAGATGATCGCGAATCACTGGCTCTGTTGCAAGCGAGTCGTTACACTGATGGCTAAAATAGCTACTATCTCAGTGAAGTTACTATGTATCTTAATTATTTTGGATTGCACACCGAACCGTTTTCGATAGCGCCTGATCCGCAGTTTCTTTACCTTAGTGAACGGCATCAGGAAGCGCTGGCGCATTTGAGTTATGGGCTGCAAGGCAGTGGCGGTTTTATCCTGCTAACCGGCGAGGTTGGTACCGGTAAGACAACGGTTTCCCGTGCGCTCTTAGAGCAACTACCCGAGCAAACTCAAACCGCGTTCATTCTGAACCCGATGCTTAACTCTGATGAGTTACTGGCAACGTTGTGTGATGAGTTCGGTATCCGTTACAACAAACGGCAAGTCACATCCAAACAACTCACTGACAAGCTCAGTCATTTTTTATTGCAGGCGCATGCCAATAACGCACAGTGTGTTGTACTTATTGATGAAGCTCAGCACCTGCAACCACAAGTTCTCGAACAACTGCGATTATTAACCAACCTTGAGACCAACCAACAAAAATTGCTGCGAGTGATTCTAATTGGGCAACCTGAGCTGCAAGATCTCTTGCGCCGGCGCGAATTGCGACAACTTGCGCAGCGCATCACGGCGCGCTATCACTTGCTACCGCTACAGTTAGCTGACTCAGAACGCTATATTAATTACCGATTGCAGGTTGCTGGCGCGCAACGTGGTTTATTTGATCGGGCCGCGATCAAAAGAGTGCATATTGCCAGTGAGGGGATACCACGGCGTTTAAACCTGCTTTGTGATCGGGCGCTGCTGGCAGCCTACAACGATCAACAATCTGTTGTTTCGGTGAAGCACATTCAACTTGCTGCGCGTGAGCTAGATGGTGGCGTGACTAACCGTCAGCATTCAAATGGTTTCCGATTGACTCGCATACTTGCAGCCAGCGCATTGGTGGCAGTGCTGAGTGCAACAACCGCTTGGTATGTTGAACATCTTGAGAATCAGAACACACCAGCTAATGGCGAGGAGCAAGTAGGTTCTGGCGAATCACCAATCGCATCATTAGCTGCTGCTTGGCAATTACCAAAGCCTCCACAGGAACCGGAATTCTGTGATTGGGTACGCACCTTTGAGTTGTTGTGTGTGCGCGGTAGCGCGCGCTTCGATCAGATTTTAATCCCGCAATTGCCAGTTTTGCTCGATCTAGGTGGTGGCGAATTGCAATTTATAGACAGTATAAACACCCAACCGGACTCAAACTGGACTGGGGAATTTATTGCGTTATTGCCACAACCACCTGGTTACTCTGCGGCCGACGCGCAAACTGCAGAATCGGTGTATCAACGCTGGTTAGCGCAGCAGCTTATGGCTTCAAACAGCTCACCGGAGGCGACCTTCTCGGAGCAGTTACAACAACTGCAGCAACAAGCAGGGTTACGAGTAACGGGGCACCTTGATGCATTAACCTTATCCTGGTTGACCGCTCAAAGCACGCCAAGTGGACCAAGGTTGCAAGGTAGTGTTCAGCAGGAGAACAAATAATGTCGTCGGTACTTAAAGCACTCAGAAATCAACAGTCGCCGCTATTAAAGGCTCATTCTCAAGTGGCTTTGGAGTCGGCTGTTGAGCCAACAGTAGCTCTAGGGCGCATCGTTATTCTGTTCGTTAGTCTCGTCGTTGCTGCTGGCATTGGCTGGCTAGGCGTTCAATATTTAATGTCAAACAACGCCTTAGAGGTTACAGAGCCAACACCGCAGATGTCATATCAACTGGGAACCATCGCCGCTGTAATCGAGCCGCAGTGGCCCGAGACAGAGCAGTCGCAAGCAACGGCAGAGCAAATTATTGCGATGGAACCCAGTGAAACGATAATGAGCTCGGCGCAGCGTCAGGCTGAAAATTCGGTTGTTAATGACGATCAAACTATTGACTTAAATCAAGTTTCACCTGAATTATTGAGCGCTTTTGAGAGTGCTCTTAATGAAAATGGTGAAGGGCGTAGCGTCGTGCCTACCTTGGCTAACTTAAGTCTGGACTTTCAGCGCACTGTACCTTCGTTTAGCTATGACGGGCATCAATACTCATCCCGTGCGCAAGCACGCTGGGTCGAGTTAGCTGGGGTAAGATTATTTGAGGGAGAGCGTTGGCAGGGGTTAACTGTACTAACAATAGCTCCGGCACATGTTGTGCTGTCACGAAATAATCAAGCATTTCAACAACCCGCTTTGGAAGACTGGACAAAGCCCTAGTTTATCTGTTATTAAAACACCTGTTTAAATCCACTGTTTGATTTCGTAGTGAAGTCAGCGTTATTTAAGAGGTGTTGTCATGGCGGACTATCGCGTTCCTCGTGAAGATATGCAGTTTGTGCTGCAAGATGTTTTTAAAGTTGAGCAAGATTGGGCCCAATTCGCTGAGTTGTCTGAGTTAGATATGGACACCGCTGTCGCGATTATTGATGAAGGTGCCAAATTAGCTGAAACTCTTATTGCACCGAATGCTCGTGCCGCTGACGAAGAAGGCGTGAAGTTCGAAAACGGCAACGTGACAACGCCAAAAGGTTACAAAGAAAACTTCAAACAGCTTGCTGAGGGCGGTTGGGTTGGCGTTACCGCCAATCCGGAATTCGGAGGCATGGGGCTTCCGAAAAGTATTTCTGCTCAATACGAAGAAATGCTCTGTGCTGCTGACATCTCCTTCTCACTTTATTCTGGCTTAACAGCTGGCGCGATCATGACCATTGATCAGCACGCTGACGATAATTTGAAAGCAACCTACCTTGAAAAAATGATCAGTGGCCAGTGGACCGGCTCGATGTGTCTCACTGAACCGCATGCCGGAACTGACCTCGGTATTATTCGATCAAAGGCTGAGCCTAACCAAGACGGCAGTTTTTCAATTACCGGTACGAAAATATTTATTACCGGCGGTGAACACGATTTAGTCGACAATATTGTGCATTTGGTATTGGCAAAATTACCTGATGCACCGGCGGGTAGCAAAGGCATCAGCTTGTTCCTTGTACCGAAATTTTTAGTGCAGCAAGACGGCTCGTTAGGCGAACGTAATGGCGTTCATTGCGGTTCTATTGAACACAAAATGGGGATTCATGCTTCAGCAACGTGCGTCTTGAACTTTGACGGTGCCAAGGGCTGGCTGGTTGGTGAGCCTCATCGTGGTTTGCCAGCAATGTTTACTATGATGAATTATGAGCGTTTAGGCGTTGGTATTCAGGGCCTTGGTGCAGCTGCGCGTTCATATCAGAATGCTTTGGACTATGCACAAGACCGGCTGCAAGGTCGTGGTGCTAAAGCAACCCGTGACATGCAAAAAGAAGCTGACGCACTGATTGTGCACGGCGATGTGCGTCGCATGCTGTTGACCATGAAAGCCTTTGTTGAGGGTGGACGAGGGTTTTCTACCTACGTTGGTCAACAGCTTGATATTGCAAAATATGCACAAGATCCGCAGCAAAAGGCGCGTGCAGAGGCATTGGTACAGCTGTTAACACCAGTAGCCAAGGCATTTCTCACGGATACAGGTTTTGAAGTGACCGTAATTGGTCAGCAAGTTTTCGGCGGCCATGGCTTTATTCGTGAGTGGGGCCAAGAACAGCTTGTTCGTGATGCACGCATTGCGCAGATTTATGAAGGAACCAACGGCATTCAAGCTCTTGATTTACTGGGTCGCAAGATAGCAGGTTCGCGTGGTGAGTTACTGCAACCACTACTGCAGGACATTCAAGATTTGCTCGATCAGCCACTTGCTGGTTTAGAGGTTGAGTTTAAACAGCTTGCTGAAGCAACAAAACTGCTGCGCACCATCACGGATGAAGTGCTTAACCGCGTTGGTGACGATGAAAATATTATTAATAGTGTTGCCGTTGAATATCTTTATTTGGTTGGGTATGTCGCATTTGCCTATATTTGGTTGCGTATGGCCGTTGTCGCCGATCCGTTGGTGGCTGAGCGTCCTTATTTGGCAAGTAAGGTGAAAACAGCGAAGTTTTACATGGCTCGTATTTTGCCACGTATTCATGGTTTAGTCGGGGCTATTCGAGACGGCAGTGAAAGTTTGTATCGGCATGAAGTGGGCGAGTTTTAGTCGCCCACTTCGCAATAGCTAACACAAGACAATGCTGTTGCCGTTAGTCACCTAACGACAGCAGCGTTGCGTTACCACCAACAGCAGTGATGTTATTGGTGCGTGTTTTTTCCGTAACAAAACGTGCTAAGTAGTGTGGGCCACCAGCTTTCGGTCCAGTACCGGACATACCGCGGCCACCGAATGGCTGCACGCCTACAACGGCACCAATCTGGTTACGGTTAATGTAAACGTTACCGACGTCCATGCGGCGGGCGACGTCTGCAGCGAAGGTTTCGTTGCGGCTGTGAATGCCGAAGGTTAAACCGAAACCGGTGCCGTTGATGCTGTTTATCACATCATCAAGCTCGTTTGTCTTCCAGCGAATCACGTGCAAGATAGGACCAAAGTTCTCTTTCACTAACTGATTGATGCTATCTATTTCAATCGCTGTTGGGGCCACGAAAGTGCCACCATCAGTATATTCAGGCATTGGTGCCCGAGCGATAAGACGTCCAGCTTGAGATATATCGTTGATGTGTTGTTCCAAGTTACTTTTCGCAACGCCATCAATAACTGGGCCGACATCGGTTTCATGGAAAATTGGGTCACCAACTTTCAATTCGGCCATAGCACCTTTGAGCAAGTCAATAATGCGGTCGGCAATATCATCTTGCACAAACAATACACGCAGTGCCGAACAACGTTGGCCAGCACTCTTAAATGCACTGGCTACAATGTCGGTTACTGCCTGCTCAGGCAGAGCAGTTGAGTCGATCAGCATGGTATTCTGGCCACCGGTTTCAGCAATAAACGGCACGATGGCGCCAGTACGTGCTGCTAATGCACGGTTTATCGCTTGCGCCGTGTAGGTTGAACCGGTGAAACAAACCCCACCGATGTCTTCTTGTGACACCAAAAAGTTGCCGACTTCTGCGCCGCTACCGGGCATAAAGTGCAATACATCGCCAGGAATACCAGCTTCAAGTGCTAACTGAACTGCGCGGAATGCAATCAGACCGGTTTGTTCCGCTGGTTTGGCAATAACGCAGTTACCAGCAACCAATGCTGCAGCAACTTGACCGACAAATATTGCCAACGGGAAGTTCCAAGGGCTAATACAAATGAATGTACCGCGGCCTTGCAGCAGTAGTTCGTTGGTTTCGCCGGTTGGGCCTGGCAGCGTGGTATCTTCACCCATAAGCTCACGCGCTTGCTGCGCATAATAGCGACAGAAGTCTACCGCTTCGCGTACTTCGTCAATACCATCTTGCAAGCTTTTACCTGCTTCTACGCTACACAACGCGATCAGTTCGTTACGGTTGGCTTCCATCAAGTCAGCGAGCTTCTCAAGGGACTTAGCACGAACCTCCACGTCAGTGTCACGCCAACGGCGGTAAGCGGCATTCGCACTTATTAGTGCTTGTTCAGCTAACGCTTTGTCGCCCCAGCAGATGGTGCCAACTTGGTGATCAGTTTTTTGCGGGCTATGAATTGCCACGCGGTGATGTGCATCAACCACGTCACCATTTACAATTGGACCACCTTGCCATTGTTTGTCACTGTATTGGTGAACCGCGTTAATAAAATCATCAGCTTGTGAGTGAATGTTCATATTCAATCCTAACGAGTTTTTCCGATCACTGAATATCTGCGTCGGTAATGGAATTTTGTTATTTGCAAAATGTTCATGTTTTAACATGATGCGTAGCGGATGCTCTGTAAGCTCCGCCACAGGCGTTTGTGGGTCGACCAGTTTATGCACGAACGATGTATTGGCGCCGTTTTCTAACAGTCTGCGTACCAAGTAGGGTAGGAGATCTTTATGGGCACCAACAGGTGCGTAAATTCGGACCGTAATCTTGGAGTCTTGCTCCAGTAACGTGTCGTATAAATCATCACCCATACCATGCAAGCGCTGAAACTCAATGCGGCGCTGGTAGGCTTTATTAAGGTCGTTAATGGCAACCACAGTCTGTGCGTTGTGCGTCGCAAACTGAGGATAAATTGCGCCATCAGTGGCTTCACTGAGCAAGTAATGCGCACACGCCAAATAAGAAACGTCGGTGTTGGCTTTGCGCGTAAATACTGGATAGCCCTGCAGACCGTTGACTTGGCAAAGTTTGATTTCAGTATCCCAATACGCACCTTTTACCAGGCGCACTGGAATTTCATCACCGCATTCGCGCGCTAGCGCAGTAACCCAGCATAGGGTCGGTAACGCACGCTTGGAATACGCTTGTACCACCAAACCAAACCGTGGCCAGCCTTTACAAACACCGCTGCGGTAGACTTTCTCGAACAATTCGAGCGACAATTCCAGTCGATCAGCCTCTTCGGCGTCAATCGTAACGCCGACATCTGCTTCTTTTGCTAGCTTAACTAGCTCGGTGAGGCTAGCTGCCAGTTCGGTAAGTACCCGCTCATGATTAGCTGCTTCATAGCGTGGGTGCAGCGCTGACAGTTTTATCGAGATAGTAGGGCGTGGCGCGTTGGGATTATTGAAATTTTCTTTACCAACCACCTTAATCGAGTTCACGTAGTCAGCATGATAGCGACGCGCATCGGCGGTGGTTAAGGCCGCTTCGCCCAACATGTCATAGGAGTGCGTGTAGCCTTTATCGCGGTTATTTCTGCTGTTCTTCAAGGCTTCTTGAATGGTGCGGCCCAATACAAATTGAGTGCCCATAATTCGCATTGCCGCATAAGTGGCTTTACGAACAACCGGTGAACTAAGGCGGCGGACCATGCGGCGAAATACGCCACGCGGCGTTTCCATTGGCTGCCCAGTTGGATTGATGATGTTATTGGTTAACGCCAAGCCCCAGGTGCCACTGTTCACCAACCACGAGGCACTTTGCCCCATATGCTGATGCCAGTCACCACCGGATAACCGGTCTTGTATTAGCGCGTCAGCGGTTGTTGCATCAGGAATACGCAGAAGAGCCTCTGCAAGGCACATGAGAATGATGCCTTCTTTGGTGTCTAAACTATATTCTTGAAGAAAGGCATCGACACCGCCACCGTCGGCACGGTCGCGTACTTTATTCACTAAATCGGCAGCCGCCTGAGTAACCGTATCAAGATTGTCCTCATCTTGCGGTAAAAGGGGCAACAGCTCACGCAAGTAAGCATCTTCATCAACAATATAATTGTCGGTGATCGCTTGTTGGAGTCGACCAAGGTCGGCGCCGGTATACTGAGCCGCAAGTACTTCACTTGCTTTGAACATAGCATCTCCTGTTAGACTCAGCCCAAGGCTGTAGGTGACATATTTTGGGCGCCAGTATATGACTTTTTTGGCGCAGGTAAAGCTAGTCTGATCAGATTTTTTCTAATCGACAGAATCGCGCCCACGGTGCAATTTTTAGGCAGTGCTGTCAAGTCCATTTCAGTTGACCCGTAAAGATACTGCGAGTACCGTATGAACGAAGCAAAATCAACGCGTAAGAGAGTACTTGTGAGCCAGGAAACAGAAATAAAATTACTGGTAGAACCAGCACAACGAGAATCAGTCTTGGCGTTATGCCAACAATTGGCAAAAGACGCCGAGCGTTCTACCTTGGAGTTGACGAACACCTATTTTGATACTCCTGATCTGCAGTTGCGACAGCATGACATGGGATTGCGTATTCGGCGCCGTGGTGATGAGCGTGAGCAAACAATTAAATTAGCGGGTAATGTTTTGGGCGGATTACATTCAAGGCCCGAATACAACGCAATAATTACTCAGGATTCGCCTGATTTAACATTGTTTGAAGAAGATATCTGGCCAGATGAATTTCCGTTGTTTGACATTCAACGTGAACTCACCCAGTTGTTTCGTACCGACTTCACACGTCATCGCTGGCATATACCGAGTGGGGATGGTGTTATCGAATTGGTCTTTGATGAAGGCCAGATAGTCGCCGATGAGCAGTCACGGCCATTGTGCGAAATTGAACTTGAAGTACAGGGCGGTAACACGTCAGACGCCTATAAATTAGCGCGCCGTTTTATCACTCGAGTAAATGCCCGAGTTGGCAGTTTAAGCAAAGCTGCGCGCGGTTATTTACTGGCGCAAAAATCAGTACTTGAGCCATTTACGCATGCGCATTTCGTGCATCAACAACCAACCGACGATGTCGGAGCGGGTTTGTACCGGGCGCTTTCTTACGCTTTGCAATATTGGCAGCATAACGACGCTTGCCTCACTGAGCAGCCTAGTGTGCGAGCTGTAGCCGGCATTACAGACGGTATCCGTCTTTGCAAAGTTGTTCTGCAGCAATTGGCATTATTTGAGTTGGATGTGACCGATCATATTGCCCGATTGGAACAAATGCTTGGGCATTTGGGCTGGTTAAGTCGGTATGACGGCTTAAATGAGTTGACTGCAGATGATGGTGCGTATCATCGGGCTTTAAAGCAGAATCAGAAGTTATTTGATTTTATTGTGGAGCAGCAAGAGCACGCAGTGCAACTTGAGTTGGTGATTAACTTGAGCAAGCGCGATGATTACCAGCTGACACTGTTTGAGCTCGGTGAGTTGTGTGCGGAACAGCCGCGACATGAGCAGTTGATGCAGATACCTCTTAAACAATGGGCATCACAGCGTCTTCGTGATGATTGGCAGCAGGTGGTTGAAGCATTTACTAAAAATGATGAGTTACGCGCTGATCAATATTTAAAACTACTCCCGCAGCTGCAGAGCTCTTTGCAACTTGGTTATTGTGTGGGTTATTTGTTTGATGCGGATGATCGGGAAAGTTTCCGGGCGCCATGGCAAGACATGATGCGTGGTATTCGGGAAATTATGGCGCTAAAACTATTACGTGAAGCAATTAAAGATACTGATGATATCAATACCGAGAAGCTACTAAGTTGGCAAGAGATACAACTCGAGACATTGCTATACGCGCTTGAGCGTTCGCGGCGCTCGGCATTAAAACAAGAACCCTATTGGATGCTTTAAACATGGAAGCTGCGGCGCGCGTTACAGCAATAAGTGAGTTTATTGCACGGACCGTCGATCAGCAGCCAGAGGCAATTAACTGGCAGGGTGATCAGGTTCAGTTGCTTAAGCTGTCCGACTACCGTGAAATCCTTACTCAAGGGCTTCAGGAGTGTAACGATGAAGCACAAGCGCACCGTTTGGTAAGACGTTTAAGACAGCAATGGTATGCCGGTTTAGCTGCAGCTGATTTATTGGAACAAATTCCATTAAAAGATATGTTGGCGCACATCAGTGCGACTGCTGACGCGTTCATAGAACAGTCATTGGCTTGGCTATATCCGCGACTTTGTGGGCGCTTCGGTACGCCGCGTGACTCGGAACATAACGCACTGCCGTTGCTGGTCATTGGCATGGGCAAATTGGGCGGCGGTGAGCTAAATTTTTCGTCCGACATAGACCTTATTTTTTGCTATCCGGAACAAGGTGAAACGGACCACGCCCGCAAGCCAATCGAAAACAGTGTGTTTTTTACGCGGTTGGCACAGGCGTTAGTTACAATGCTGGACCAAACAACCGGTGATGGTCGCGTGTTTCGGGTTGATCTTCGTTTGCGTCCATTTGGTCAATCTGGGCCTGTTGTTGCGAGTTTGTCAGCACTTGAATACTACTACCAAGAGCAAGGGCGTGATTGGGAACGCTACGCCATGGTTAAAGCGCGAATTATTGGTGCTGGTGACGATTATCAACAACAATTATCAGCCCTATTAAGACCCTTTGTTTACCGCCGTTACATTGATTTTTCTGCTATCGACGCGCTGCGTAAAATGAAAAGCTTAATTACTCAGGAAGCGCGGCGAAAGGGCGTTGAACGAAATATTAAGCTCGGCGCTGGCGGTATTCGGGAAATCGAGTTCATCGCGCAAGCCTTTCAGCTGATCCGTGGTGGCCAACAGCGTCAACTGCAAACCCAGTCTATTTACGGTGCGTACGCAGCAATAGCAGAACTCGGCATTCTCTCGCAACAAACAGTTGATGAATTGCTGGATTGTTATGCGAAGTTGCGCCGCATGGAACATGTCTTGCAGCAGCTCAATGATGAACAAACTCAGACCTTGCCTGATGATGAAGAGCGCCAAAAGCGCATCAGCCTTGCTTATGAGCAACCATGGTCAGACATCGAGAAGATGATTCGAACTACGATGAACCTTGTGCATGGCCACTTCAAGCAAGTTATTGGTGACCCCGACGCCGAAGACGAAGAAGCTGGTGAGCTGCAATTATTGTGGCAGGACATGATTGATGACGACACTGCAGTTGACGTGTTAATCGACGTGGGACTGGGTAAAGCCACGGCACAGCTCGTGTGGCAACAAGTAAATCAGCTACGCAAAGATGTCCGCGAACGTGGCTCTGGGCCGCGTGGGCGCAAAGCTATGGCAAGGTTGGTGCCATTGCTGCTGGAGCGTATTGTTCAGTTCGCCGATTCTGATTCAGTGCTGGAACGGGTATTGCACGTTCTACGTAAAATTATGACCCGCACGGCTTATGTTGAACTTTTGGTTGAGAACAGCGGTGCTCGTGAGCAATTGATAAAACTGTGTCGAGCCAGTTCGTGGCTCACGCAACAAATAGCATTGTACCCATTGTTGTTGGATGAATTGATTGATCCGCAGCACCTTTATCAATTACCCCAACTCACCGAATACCCCCAGTTACTCGATGAGTTTATGTTGCGCTTACCTGAGCAAGAAATTGATCTCGAAGCGCAGATGGATGCTTTGCGCCAAGCGCGACAAGTATTACAGCTCAAGGTAGCCGCTGCGGATATCAGCGGGGCGTTGCCGCTAATGAAAGTCAGTGATCATTTAAGTTACTTGGCTGAGGCTATCATCGCTAAAGTAGTGCGTCTTGCATGGTTTCAATTGGTTGAAAAACATGGCGCACCGCCACAGCGCGATGCAGACGATATGGGGTTTGCTGTATTTGCATACGGTAAACTCGGTGGACTGGAGCTTGGTTATGGTTCGGATCTTGATTTAGTGTTTATTGCCGATTCAGATTATGAAGGCGAAACGAGCGGCCGCAAACCGATTGAGGTACAGCAATTTTATCTACGCTTAGCGCAACGCATTTTGCATTTATTCACCACACGTACAGTCGTTGGTACTTTGTATGAGGTTGATATGCGTTTGCGCCCTTCCGGTAAAGCAGGTTTGTTGGTTACCCGATTCGATACGTTTGCCAGTTATTTAGCCGAAGACGCATGGACCTGGGAGCTGCAAGCTTTGGTGCGGGCGCGCCCTGTTTTTGGGTCACCGGAACTATGCCAAAAGTTAGTAGATCTTCGTCGTCAACGGCTCGGTGCTCGCCGCGATCGCGATGTGTTGAAACAGCAGGTGATTGAAATGCGTGAAAAAATGCGTGATCACCTAGAGGCTCGAGTTGAGGCACAAGAGTTTGATGTCAAGCAGGGCGCCGGTGGTATAACGGATTTAGAGTTTTTGGTGCAATATTTAGTGCTTAGATTTGCGCCAGAATATCCTGACTTAACCGTCTATACAGATAACATTCGGATTATTGAACAGGCCGGTCATTTAGGTTTGCTCACGGACTTACAAACCGAGCAGCTCATATCAGCATATATTGCTGAGCGACAGATTATTCATCAACTGGCACTTGATGACAGGGGGAATGTAACCCGTCAAAATCTAGCCAAGCACCGCCACGCAGTTATCTCAGCGTGGCAGGCATGGCTTGGTAATTAACCGTCGTAAAGACTAGGGTCGTCAGGGTTCGGACGTGTTTTAAAACGACGATGTATCCACATGTATTGTTCCGGACGTTGCTGAATGGCAAACTCAATCATACGGTTCACGCGGGTGACATCAGCAACATTGTCGCCAGTGGGAAAGTTTTCAAACTCAGGATAGTAGGTCATGTCATAGCCGGTTCCATCGTCGCGACGAAAACAGGTAACAGGCAACACGGCGCAGTTGGAGTTAGCGGCAAATAGCAACGTACCCGTCGTTGTGCTCGCTTGTTCAACCTCAAACAATGGGGCAAACACAGTGCGCTTACGGCCGTAGTCCTGATCAGGCAGGTATCCAGCAATTTCGCCTTGATTAAGCGCTTGCAGCATACTTTTAACATCGGTTCGTGGAATCATGTATTTGTTTGAGCGCCCACGACCTAATGTTTGTAAGTACTCCATAACGGCATTGTTATGCGGGCGATACAGACCGACCGCCGGCTTCACGAAACCATGCAGCCGTGCATGAACTTCTAAACTAAGAAAGTGAAAGAGTAGCAGGAGTACGCCTTTACCGTCTTTTTGTGCTGCCTGAAGATGTTCAACACCGTGCACATGCAACTTTCGGCGAATGCGCCAATCAGGCCACCACCACGCCATACCAGTTTCAAAAAAAGCGATGCCAGTATTTTGCATGTTTTTGCGGACAAGTTGCTCAATGTCAGTTGCTGACATGTGCGGAAAACACAACTCGAGATTGCGACGTGCTATTTTCGCACGGCGCGGAAGAAAACGATAAAGCAACCGCCCCAAACCTCTACCCATCCCAAGTTGCCAGCGATAAGGCAACCACGAGATGGTATAGAGTAATCCGACGCTAAGCCACGTTAACCAATACTTAGGTAGAAGAAAACGTGGCTCAAAGCTGGGTTTCTCAATTATTTTCATTAAGTAAGCTTGCGTTGATGGCAACTAAATCCTGTTCGCTAATCTGGCCCGAAGCTTGTTTCAGGGTTAACGACTGGCGAATGTAACCATAACGTGCGCTTGATAAGTTGCGACGTGCGTTGTACAAGTTGCGCGTGCTGTTCAGTACGTCAACAATAGTACGTGTACCGACTTCAAACCCTGTTTGTGTTGCTTTAAGTGCGCTTTCTGCGGATACCACGGCTTGTTCAAAGGCGCGAATTGTTGCCATTGAGGCAACAACATCGTAGTAAGCACTACGAACTTGACGCTCAACATTACGACGTACACCTTCCAGCTCTTGGCTTGAGGCAACGAAGTTTTCACGTGCCTGATCCACTTCTGATGAAGTGCGGAAGCCGCTGAATAATGGCACGTTCAGTGACAACCCAATCGAGTTCGAATCCATGCGTGGCATATTAGTTTCCATGCCACCAGCTGTTGTCGTGGTGTCATTGGTTGAATAATCGGCAGACAATGACACGGTTGGCAGGTGGCCGTTGCGCGCGAGGTCGATTTGCTGTTCGCTGATTTCAACAGCGACACGCTGAACCAACAGCTGCAAGTTCTTATCTTCAGCAATTTTTACCCATTGCTGCGCATCTTTTGGCATCGGCGATTCTGGCGAGAAAGACTCAGTATTCAACTCAGCTAAATCTTGATGATAACGCCCAGTAATTTCACGCAGTGATTCTTGCGCAATTTCTACCGCATTTTTTGCCTGGATTTCGGAGGCGACCGATGTGTCATATTGAGCTTGCGCTTCATGTACGTCAGTGATGGCCGTTAAACCAACTGAAAAACGTTGTTTGGTTTGTTCTAGCTGACGCTCAATTGCTTTTTTCTCAGCCGTTGCAAATTCGAGGTCATCCAAACGTTCCAATACGGTAAAGTATGAATTAACAACACGAATCATTAACTCTTGGCGTACACTTAAATAATTCACTTCAGCTTGATACGCTTGTTTCTCACTCAGTGCTGCGCGGTCCCAAACATTCATGTCAAAAACTGTTTGCGATAAGTTCACACCGGCATTCCAACCGCGACTTTCTGAGTCGACCGTAACAAACTGTTGTGAGGTTGGATCAAACTGCGGACGTTCAGATTCAGAACGTGAGTAACCAGCAGAAAAATTCACTTGCGGCCAAAAGGCTGATTTACTGATATCGATGCCTTTTTGCGCTGCGCGACGTTGCGCATCAACTTGTTGTAAGGTTGGATCGTTTTGCAAGGCAAGTTGAAAAACTTGTGCAAGGTCGTCGGCGTAGGCAACACTTGATGTTGCGCTGATTGTTAAGCCAACTAATACTGATAATACGTGCTTTTTCATGGGCTAGGGTGTCCTAATTATCTGAAAGCATTATCTTGTCAAAAACTTTGCCAAAAACTGGCCGCTATTTTACATACACACGTGAATGTTTACTAGTGTACTTTTAAACACGCTTAATTGCATTGCGCCAGTTGCAACAGAATGGGTTCAAGTGTAACTAATTATGTGCCAAAGCGGGCTTTTTTTACAATTGTTATGAATCAAATTAGCGCTAAGTCGAGTACATAAGACGTTAAACAACAGCAAAAGGTTGAATGTGCAAAAATATAATCAAAGTGATGTGAAAATTATAAAGAGGCAACCGCTTCGTGAAGGGTTTCTTAGCGTGTTCAAGTTATCCTTGCAGCACCGGCTGTTTGACGGCGATTGGTCTGCGGTATTTGAGCGCGAAGTCATGGACCGTGGCCACGCTGTCGTGGTGTTACCGTACGACCCGAAACGCGATGCTTTGGTGGTACTGGAGCAATTTCGCGTCGGCGCGCTGAACACAAGCCAGTCTCCCTGGTTGCTTGAGTTTGTGGCTGGGATGTTCGACAGCGATGATGAATCGCCAGAGCAGGTTGCGCACCGGGAGCTTGCAGAAGAGTCGGGGTTAACTACCGATAGCTTGCATTATGCGCTGACCTACCTGTCGACACCCGGTGGATGCACCGAACAAATTTCGATTTATATTGCTTTAGTCGACAGTAGCAACGCATTGCGGCACGCTGGTTTAGAGAGCGAAAACGAAGACATTCGAGTTCACGTATTGCCATTTTCTGACGTGGTGCAGTTGTTAGAGCAAGGAAAAATTAACAATGCTGCAAGTGTGATTGGGCTACAATGGTTGCAACTACACAAACGTCAGTTTGAGGATGTATGACTACAGACGTTAAGCTCAGACGCTACAAATTCGACTTGGCCGCTCTGCAGCGCTTAGCAGCAATAAACTATGCTGCTTTAAGGCCGCTGGTTGAAAGTGTAAAGCAGTCCGGTTCGCAAGTGATCAAAGTGGGGCATCAGCTCCGCTTTGCTTTAACTGTGCTGGAAGCAGCGCCTTACACCACGGAAGTTCGCATTGAACAGCAAGCGCTAGTGCAACAACTGCCCGGACTACGCGAAACGCAATTGGATGTCCGGCTATACCATGATGCTCAGTTGGCGGAGGTGATTCGCAGTCAGGGTGTGGCGCGAATCCAGGCCAGTTACGATGTGCCGAATCCGAAGATGCATCATGCTGACGAAAAACACCAAGTGAACTATTTTTTACAGGAATGGTTACAGCTGATTCGTGAGCGTGGCCATCTGCAGGAGATTTGACCATTGCTGCTTTACTTACATGGATTTGAGAGTTCACCCCAAAGTTTAAAAATCATTCAAACACAACAGCATTTAGCCGCGCGAGGCGTGGATGAACGCATACTTGTTGCGCCGCAACAACCAGTGAAGATGGCTGCAATACGCGATTATCTTGATGAGGTAGTCGCTGAACAGCCATTAACCGCGGTGATGGGAAGCTCCTTAGGTGGATTTTGGACGCATTATGTTGTGAGCCAAATTGGGCGCGTGCAGCATCGGAAAGTTCGTGGTGTGCTTATCAACCCAGCAGTGAAACCATACAGCTGGATGCCTCAAGAGGCCATTGAACGCCAGCACCCGTACACACAGGAAATCTATCATCTTGATAGAAGTGACCGCGAGGTGTTGATGGATGCGGAGCGTCAATTTGATAATAAGGCTGAGTTGTTGGTTTTATTGCAAGCAGGTGATGAGCGTCTCGATTATCGCCAAGCCCGTGATTACTATCAGAATCAACGTATGATAGTGGAGCAAGGAGGGGATCATAGTTTTGTTGATTTTCCTCGCTACCTACCCGCGGCGCTTGAGTTTCTAAACGTCCTGTAACAGTATATGGACATTCCTATAATAACGATTCCGTGCAACACGAGATAAATAAGCGCATGTCAGATTACAAAGCCGATGCGATAGAGGTCCTCAATGGCCTCGAACCGGTCCGTCGCAGGCCGGGAATGTACACCGATACCACGCGCCCTAACCATCTTGGTCAAGAAGTTATCGATAACAGTGTCGATGAAGCTCTTGCAGGGCATGCTCGTGAGATGATTGTTATCTTGTACCCCGATCAATCCTTGGAGGTTCAAGACGATGGTCGTGGGATGCCAGTTGATATCCACCCCGAAGAAGGTGTTCCTGGGGTTGAGCTGATCATGACCAAGCTGCACGCTGGGGGAAAGTTTTCAAACAAAAGCTATAAATTCTCTGGCGGTTTGCACGGGGTAGGTATTTCAGTAGTTAACGCGTTATCAACGCGTGTTGATGTGACGGTGAAGCGCGATGGCCAAGTGTATGAGATGGCCTTCGAAAACGGTGACAAAGTTACCGATTTAACGGTGACCGGTACTGTTGGGAAACGCAACACAGGAACGAGCCTACATTTTTGGCCAGACCCTAAGTATTTTGACTCATCGAAATTTTCAGTACTTAAACTTACGCATCTACTACGCGCTAAAGCGGTACTGTGCCCAGGTTTGAAAATTACCTTCCGTAATTTGGTTGATGATGAGGAACAAACTTGGCTGTACGAAGATGGTCTGCGTGATTATTTGGTTGAGTCTGTTCAAGAGTTACCGACATTACCCGAAGAGCCTTTCATAGGCGCTTTTGCTGGCAATGAAGAGGCCGTTGACTGGGCGGTTACTTGGCTGCCCGAGGGCGGAGAAAGTGTCACCGAAAGCTATGTAAACCTGATTCCAACGCCGCAAGGTGGTACGCACGCTAACGGTCTACGCCAAGGTCTGCTAGACGCGATGCGCGACTTTTGTGAGTTTCGTAATTTATTACCGCGCGGCGTACGCTTAACCCCCGAAGATATCTGGGATCGCTGTGCATATATCTTGTCGGTGAAGATGCAAGACCCACAATTTGCCGGGCAAACTAAAGAACGTTTATCGTCACGACAATGCGCCGCATTCGTTTCTGGTGTGGTGAAAGACGCGTTTAGCTTATGGTTGAATGAACATACCGAGCAAGCTGAGCTGCTCGCTGATTTATGTATCAACAACGCGCAGCGCCGGATGCGCGCGAGCAAAAAAGTGGTGCGGAAAAAAGTTACCCAAGGGCCAGCGTTACCGGGTAAATTGACCGATTGTGCAACGCAAGACCCGGCTCGTGGCGAGTTATTTTTGGTTGAGGGTGACTCTGCTGGCGGGTCAGCCAAACAAGCGCGTGATCGCGATTTTCAGGCGGTAATGCCGCTGCGCGGAAAGATTCTGAATACTTGGGAAGTTGAATCCGATCAAATCTTAGGCTCGCAGGAAATTCACGATATTTCCGTCGCGTTAGGTGTTGACCCAGACTCCGATGATTTAGAGCAACTGCGCTATGGCAAAATATGTATTCTTGCTGACGCTGATTCCGACGGATTACATATCGCCACCCTATTGTGCGCGTTATTCGTTAAGCATTTCAGACCGCTTGTGGATCATGGCCATATCTATGTGGCAATGCCGCCATTGTACCGCGTTGACGTGGGCAAAGAGGTTTTTTACGCGCTGGATGAAGGCGAAAAGCAGGGCATCTTGGACCGTATCGAAGCTGAGAAGAAAAAGGGCAAAGTTAACGTACAGCGCTTCAAAGGTTTAGGTGAAATGAATCCACTGCAGTTACGGGAAACCACAATGGACCCGAATACGCGTCGTTTGGTGCAACTGACCGTTGATGAACCTGAAGCGACTGAAGAGTTAATGGATATGTTATTGGCTAAAAAGCGTTCGGGCGACCGTCGAGAATGGCTAGAAAGTAAAGGTAACTTAGTCGACTTGGCTGAGCTATAAGGAGAAGCACACGCATGTCTATGGATGCTTTAGAACAAATACCACTGCGCCGATTTACCGAAGACGCTTATTTAAATTACTCCATGTACGTGATCATGGACCGCGCGCTTCCACATATCGGTGACGGCCTCAAACCGGTGCAACGCCGCATAATTTATGCGATGTCAGAGCTTGGACTTTCTGCGTTAGCGAAATACAAAAAGTCAGCGCGTACCGTGGGTGATGTGTTAGGTAAATTCCACCCGCATGGTGACAGCGCTTGTTATGAAGCCATGGTATTGATGGCTCAGCCGTTTTCATACCGTTATCCGTTGGTTGATGGGCAAGGGAACTGGGGTTCACCGGATGACCCCAAATCGTTTGCTGCAATGCGATATACCGAAGCGCGATTGTCGCGCTTTAGCGAAGTGTTGCTCAGTGAACTTGGTCAGGGAACCGTTGACTGGACGCCAAACTTTGACGGCACGATGAAAGAGCCGCGCATGTTGCCAGCGCGCTTACCTCATATTTTGTTGAATGGTGTAACCGGTATTGCGGTAGGTATGGCGACAGATATTCCGCCACATAACGCGCGAGAAGTTGCGCAAGCCTGTGCAATGTTGTTGGAAAAGCCGACGGCTGATCTTGCTGATGTTATGGAGCACATGCACGGGCCGGATTATCCAACTGACGCTGAAGTCATTACGCCACATCACGAAATCGTAAAAATCTATGAGTCCGGCCGCGGTACGATTCGCATGCGGGCGAAGTATCACATGGAAGATGGCGAAGTGGTAATAACCGCATTGCCACATCAAGCTTCTGGCGCCAAAGTGCTCGAGCAAATTGCCGGACAAATGCAAGCGAAAAAGTTACCGATGGTGACCGATTTACGTGATGAGTCAGACCACGAAAACCCGACACGTTTAGTGATTATTCCACGTTCTAATCGCGTGGACATAGAGCAGATGATGCAACATTTGTTCGCGACCACTGATTTAGAAAAAAGTTACCGCGTTAATCTGAATATGCTTGGTCTTGATGGCCGGCCGCAAGTTAAATCGATTTTAACCGTACTTAAAGAATGGCTGCAGTTCCGCCAACATACGGTAACGCGCAGGCTTCAACATCGGTTAGATAAAATATTAGCGCGCCTGCATATTTTAGAAGGTTTGCTGATTGCCTATTTGAACATTGACGAAGTGATTGCGATTATTCGTCATGAAGATGAACCCAAACAAGAGTTGATGACCCGCTTTGGGCTTACCGATACGCAAGCTGAAGCCATTCTTGAATTGAAATTACGCCATTTAGCGAAACTTGAAGAGTTCAAGCTAAAGGGGGAGCAAGATGAGCTTGAAAAGGAACGTCAGCAACTCGAATTGTTGTTAGGTTCTGATCGCCGTATGAAGACACTGATTCGCAAAGAAATTTTAGCGGATGCAGAAAAATATGGCGACGATCGCCGTTCGCCGTTGGTTGAGCGTCAAGAAGCCAAGGCGTTAAGTGAGCGCGACCTTACTCCAGCGGAGCAAGTCACTGTTGTGTTGTCGAAAAAAGGTTGGGTACGCGCGGCCAAGGGCCATGACGTTGAAGGAACCAACTTAGCGTATAAATCGGGCGATGGCTTTTTGGCCCACGCGCAAGGTAAGAGCAATCAACAGGTTGTCTTCATAGACAGTTCTGGGCGTAGCTTCTCTTGTGAAGCACATTTATTACCATCAGCCAGAACACAAGGTGAGCCATTAACAGGTCGATTTAGCATGGTTGCGGGTGAAACCGTTGACCAAGTATTAATGGCTAAAGACGATCAACGTTACCTGTTAGCTTCGGATGCAGGGTATGGCTTTATCTGTAAATTTGGTGATTTGGTCAGCCGTAATAAAAACGGTAAGGCCGTATTGAATTTGCCAGCGGGGGCGAAAATATTGCCGCCTAGCACGGTGAATGATGTTGAATCCGATCTGCTTGCAGTGGTTTCTAACGAAGGCAGAATGTTGTTGTTCCCAGTTAAAGACTTACCGGAATTATCAAAAGGTAAAGGGAATAAGATGATAAGTATTCCGACATTACGTGCCCAATCACGTGAGGAATATGTTGTTGCCGCAGCTGTAGTTCCAGCTGATATGCCGATTACTTTATTGGCAGGCAAACGTAAATTGACGTTAAAACCGTCTGATCTCGAGCATTACCGCGGAGAACGTGGGCGTCGCGGGAATAAATTACCGCGAGGATTGCAGCGCGTTGATGCAATTACTGTCGAAAATCAAGACTGATCGGACGTTTTTCAGCGCCTAACAGGTTATACTAGCGGGCACTAGTGATTAAGGAGAATTCATGCTCGCTGTTTTACGTATGGTCCTATTAGGCGCTTTTATCGTTGTTGGTAGCACACTGTTACTTTTATTCTGTATTTTTCGGCCCTTTCATCGCAACAATACGGCCTTTGCAGCGCATTGGTATGGCAGCATGCATCGCCTGCTTGGCGTAAAGCTTGAAATACGAGTTCCGGATGAAGTTAAACAGGGTGGGCCGTTCGTCTACATCGCTAACCATCAGAATAGCTATGATATTTTTACGTTGAGCCGCGCCATGCCTCAAAGCACCGTAAGCGTTGGCAAAAAAAGCCTAAAATGGATACCTTTCTTTGGCCAAATGTATTGGCTAGCAGGCAATATTCTGATCGATCGTAAAAACAAGGGCCGCGCACACGGCACCATTGAGCAGGCTGCATCAGCAATTCGTAAACGCAAACTTTCTATTTTGTTATTTCCAGAAGGTACGCGCAGTTACGGCCGTGGTTTGTTGCCATTCAAAACGGGTGCGTTTCGCACGGCAATGCAAGCTGGTGTTGATATTGTGCCTATCTGCGTATCTAATTTACACGGTCGCATTAAGTTAAACCGTTGGAATAATGGCACCGTAATTATTGAAATGTTAAAGCCCGTTAAGATTTCGGATTATAGTTCTGATTCTATTCGAGCTTTAACGGCGCATTGTCATCAGTTGATGCAGTCAAAAATTGGTGAACTTGATCACGAACTTGCACAAGGATAACTCAGGCATGGCGAATGACTTAAGTGAATTAATCGCGCAAAGCAACGAAACTGTGGCAGCCTTAATCGATGATGGTGCAGACACGTCTGAAATGTTCACCATTGAGCATCACCTGGTAAGTTCCGATTTCACCAAACTTGAGAAAGCTGCTGTCGAGCTGGTGAAAGTTGGTTACCATGTCGACGACGCAGATGAGTTTGAGCTTGATGATGGGTCGCGGCAGTTCGCTTTTGTCGCGGTCAGTGAAGTAAAGCTTGACCCTCAAATTCTAGAATTACAAACCAAAGAAGTCGCGAAAATAGCAGATCTTGCCGGCGTTGATTACGACGGCTGGGGCACGTATTTCGGTGACGACGAAGAAGAGTAGTCACCGAGCCCCCTACTAAAAATAATAATAGGGGCATAAAACTCATGATTGCAGATTTAGGGCTTGTGGTTGGGCTAGCTTTACTTATCGTGCTGGCTTTGCGTGGTGTAAATATTCTCTTGGCCGTGCTGATCTCTGTTCTTGTTATTGGCGTTGCCAATAATATTCCCATTCAAGACATTTTCTTAAAACACTTTCCGTTTGGCCCCTCTGGTGCGTTCAGTTTTGCTGGGAATTTCCTTCTATTGTTTCTGTGCGGCGGCTTATTTGGCCGCATCATGGCAACAAGCCATGCCGCTCAAGGTGTTGCTGTGGGAATTATCGAACGGCTTGGGCAAAAACATGCTTTGCTGATTGCGATGTTAGTTTGTGCATTACTTACCTATGGTGGGGTGGTGGTATTTGTGGTGATGTTTACCATGTATCCAATAGGCGTCACCTTGATGCGCACAGCCAACATACCGAGACGCTTATATGCAGCTGCTATAGCACTGGGCGCAGGAACATTTACCATGACGGCACTTCCCGGCACACCTTCAATTCATAACGTTATCGCTGCACGCAGTCTGTCGACCGACCTCTTTGCGGGCGGCTGGTACGGTGTATTCGCCGGCGCGGTGATGGCGGTGTTAGGTATGTTGTATTTACAATGGCAATGGCAGCGCGCGCAGCAACGCGGTGACAACTATGTTGCTAATGAAAAAGACCATCAAATGGCAGCACTAGCGCCTCGTCCTGATCAACGTCTACCCGGCTTATGGATGTCATTACTGCCAATTTTTCTCGTGCTGGGCACAATCGTACTGCCGCGCGTATTGGAAATGTCAGGTGTACAGTCAGCGTGGCAAGACTTTGCAAACCAACAACCGGTTCTTTGGGCAAGCTTTGCGCTGATCGTAGGGAGTTTGCTTTGCTTTGTTTTATTTCAGCCGGTTAGAAAAGAGTTTATGACGGCAGCAGGTCGAGGTGTTGATGATGCTTTATTGCCACTTATAAATACTGCTGCGGTGATTGGTTTCGGTGGAGTTGTGATTCAAACAGAAGGTTTCCATGCTTTTGCCGCATGGTTACTGGCCTTAGATATACCTACGTTATTGTCAGTGTTTGTATCGGCTAATCTAATTTCTGGTGTCACAGCGTCAGCTTCTGGCGGATTACAGATATTTATGTCGAGCTTAGCACCGGCTTATTTAGAGTCTGGTATTGCGCCTGAACTCTTGCACCGTATTGCCAATTTGGCTGCGGGTGGACTAGATTCGCTGCCACACTCAGGTGCCGTTATCGCGCTCTTAACGTTAATGGGGTTGACCCACAAAGAAGCCTACCGCGATATTTTTGTGGTAACCGTTTTGATTCCGATGATTGCTGCGTTGTTAGCGGTACTTACCGCACTCATCCTCGTTTAGAAGTATGCGTGCGGTAAGTACCTAAGCAGCAGGTTCGCCGCCCTTAAAGCGCGGCGATTTTTTGGCGTTGCTGCTGCAGTTGTTGCAGAGTTTCTATGGCTTCAGCCTGTTTAGCGCGCTCTTTATCAATCACTTCAGCCGGGGCTTTGCTAACAAAATTTTCGTTGCTTAGCTTACGGCTAAATAAATCGACTTCTTTCTGCGCTTTTTCAATAGCTTTATCTAACCGTGCCAACTCGGCAGCAGTATCGATCAAACCTGCCATAGGAATGTGAATCTCCATACGTCCAACGAGCGCTGTTGCGCTGGCAGGCGCTTCTTCGCTAGCCGTTAAGAAGGTCACTGACTCAAGTTTTGCTAATGCGCTCAAGAAGCTGGCATTACTCTCAAGACGTTGCTGTGCCGTTGCATCCGCGTTTTTGAAAAGCACAGGTAGCGGTTTGCTCGGTGATAAATTCATTTCGCCACGAATATTACGTACGGCGACAATGACCTGTTTTAACCATTCCATGTCATCACGGGCAGTTGCAAAGCGTTCTGCCTGTACTTGCGGATAGGCTTGCAACATGATGGTTTCACCGGTTACACCAGCTAATGGTGCAACCCGTTGCCAAATCTCTTCAGTAATAAATGGCAATAATGGGTGCAGTAACCGCAATAGCTGTTCAAGCACTGTAATAAGTGTATGACGGGTGCCACGCAACTGAGCCTCAGAACCGTTGAACAGAATTGGCTTAGTCAATTCCAAGTACCAGTCACAGAACTGGTTCCATGTGAACTCATAAGCGATACCTGCGGCCTGATCAAAACGGTAGTTGTCTAAGGCGCTACGGAATTGCTTCACGGTGTCGTTAAACTGCTCAATGATCCACTGATCAGCTAATGATAATTCCATTTCACCGCCAGCTTGGCCACAGTCTTGCTCTTCCGTGTTCATCAGCACATAACGGCTCGCATTCCATAGTTTATTACAGAAATTACGATAGCCTTCGAGTCGCTTCATGTCCCAGTTAATATCGCGCCCGGTTGAGGCCAATGCTGCCAAGGTAAAGCGCAGTGCATCAGTACCATGTGCAGAGATGCCTTCAGGGAATTGCTTTTGTGTACGTTTTTTGATTTTTGCCTCTAACTGAGGCTGCATCATATTCGCCGTACGTTTGTTTACTAACGTGTCTAAGTCGATACCGTCAATCATGTCTAATGGGTCGAGCACATTACCTTTCGACTTCGACATTTTTTGGCCTTCTTCATCGCGAATAAGACCGGTTACGTAAACGGTTTTAAACGGAACTTGAGGCTTACCATTTTCATCCTTTAAGAAGTGCATGGTCATCATAATCATGCGTGCAACCCAGAAGAAAATAATATCGAATCCCGTTACCAACACGTCGGTTGGGTGAAAGGTTTTTAAATCTTCAGTTTGTTTCGGCCAACCAAGAGTTGAGAAAGTCCAAAGTGCAGACGAAAACCAGGTATCGAGCACGTCTTCATCTTGATTTAGTTTAATATCACCGAGGTTGTGTTTGGTGCGCACTTCTTGCTCATCGCGCCCCACATAAACGTTTCCATCGGCGTCGTACCATGCTGGAATGCGATGGCCCCACCATAGTTGACGTGAAATACACCAGTCTTGAATATCACGCATCCAAGAGAAATACATGTTCTCATATTGTTTTGGAACAAATTGAATCTCACCATCTTCAACTGCTTTCGTGGCAACTTCTGCCATGGGAGCAACCCGCACGTACCACTGGTCGGTCAAATGGGGTTCAATCGGCACACCACCGCGGTCGCCGTAAGGCACTTTGTTGGTGTGTTGTTCAGTTTTGTCGAGTAACCCGAGGGCATCGAAATCGGCGACAATTTTCTTGCGTGCATCAAATCTATCTAGCCCCTGATACGCAGCTGGGAGCGTGCCATCAAACGCATCGATATTATCTAAGCTTTCACCGGTAGGCGTGTAAAGGCCTGCAACTGAGCGAACGTGAGCATGATCATCAAGTACCGCAATCATCGGTAAACTATTGCGCTTACCAATTTCATAGTCGTTAAAATCATGGGCTGGGGTGATTTTCACACAGCCAGTGCCGAATTCCTTATCGACATAGCTGTCAGCAATGATTGGTACCTTGCGACCAACAAGTGGCAATTCAACAAATTTGCCAACCAAGCTTTGGTAACGCTCGTCATCGGGATGCACAGCAATGCACACGTCACCCAGCATAGTTTCAGGTCGCGTGGTTGCTACGACTAAATAATTTTTACCATCCGCGGTGCTGGCACCGTCGGCAAGCGGGTAACGCAAGTGCCAAATGTGACCTTGTTGTTCTTTGTTTTCAACTTCAAGATCTGAAATTGCTGTTTGCAGTTTCGGGTCCCAGTTCACCAATCGTTTGCCACGATAAATGAGGTTCTCTTCATGCAAACGCACAAACACTTCCTGCACCGCCTCTGACAGACCATCGTCCATAGTGAAGCGTTCACGATCCCAGTCGACGGAATCACCTAACCGACGCATTTGCGAAGTAATTGTTCCACCTGATTGTGCTTTCCAATCCCAAATCTTATCAATAAACGCATCACGACCAAGTTCTTGACGCGTTTGGCCTTGTGCTGCCAGTTGTCTCTCAACGACCATCTGCGTGGCAATGCCGGCATGATCGCTACCAACCTGCCAAAGTGTGTTATACCCGTCCATCCGTTTATAGCGCGTGAGCGTATCCATGATGGTGTGCTGAAACGCATGGCCCATGTGCAAGCTGCCAGTGACATTGGGTGGCGGGATCATAATGCAATAGGCATCGCCTTGGCCTGACGGCTTAAAGTAGCCTCGCTCTTCCCAAGTTTTATAGAGAGCTTGCTCGATCGCTTGCGGGGAATACGTTTTATCCATAGAAACCTTCACTTCGTTCTATTTGGTTGATGAATTCATCTGTTCAGATGCTTTGATAGTTTGCAGTTCTACATGCTGACCGCGATAGGTTTTGTAGCGTTCGCGCGCTTGTTGCCGTGCATTTTCGTCGCTTGGAACGCGTTCAATAATCATGCGAGCACCTTGCCAATCGGGTATTTCGGACATTAAGTTCACGACTGCAGCAGTGCGGCGCTTCGGCACATTTGCCTGGGGCCAGCAGAGCTCTACAGGCGCTCCTTGAGCCGGGCCTTCACCAACTAAGTTGTGGGGCACAAACGCATCTCCAGGAGCCTGCCAGAGCGCTTCATCCAGCTGCTCGGCGGTCGCTTGGTCAGCACACCAGACTCGCACACTGCGGTATTCGCGCCAAGCACTCGCTATACGCTCGCAAAAAAATTGCAGCTGTTGCTGGTCGTTTAAGCCATCGAGTACATAGAAAATACCTTGTGCCATGAGCTGCCCGAATTAGTCCTGATCACCAGATGCGGTGCGATTGATAATAAACTGCGTTAATAGCGGTACGGGGCGCCCGGTAGCGCCTTTTTTGGCGCCACTACGCCATGCCGTTCCAGCTATATCAAGGTGCGCCCAATGATATTTTTTGGTGAATCGCGACAAGAAACAAGCTGCGGTTATGGTACCCGCATCGCGTCCGCCCAAGTTGGCCATATCAGCAAATGGGCTATCCAGTGCATCTTGATACTCGTCCCATAGCGGCAAACGCCACGCTCTGTCACCACTTTGCTCAGATGCAGACAACAATTCATGAGCAAGTGGGTTGTGACTGCTCATCAGGCCGCTGGCATGATGACCCAGAGCTATAATACAAGCACCTGTTAAGGTTGCGATGTCAACGACCGCTTCGGGCTCAAAGCGCTCAACATAGCTTAACGTGTCGCATAAAACTAAACGACCTTCGGCATCTGTGTTCAGCACCTCAACAGTTTGACCACTCATGGTGGTTAACACGTCACCGGGACGGTAGGCGCGGCCATCAGGCATATTTTCGCAGCCTGCTATGGCGCCGATAACGTTAATAGGAAGCTGCAGCTCAGCAATGGATTGCATTGCACCCAAAACCGCTGCTGCACCGCCCATATCATATTTCATTTCATCCATATTGGCGGCTGGCTTTATTGAGATGCCACCAGCGTCAAAGGTTAAACCTTTGCCAACGAGCACAATAGGAGCCTGTTCGCTGCTGGTTCCTTGATAATGAAGTAAGCTTAATACCGACTCATTTTCAGATCCGCGGCCTACAGCCAAATAGGCATTCATACCTAATTCTGCCATTTCCTGTTCGGTAACCGCAGTAAAAGACAGCTTTTCGTAATTACTTGCGAGCTCTTCTGAGCGTTCAGCTAAGTAGCGCGGCGTGCAAATATTCGGTGGCATATTGGCAACATCACGACACAGTGACATGCCTTTTGCGATGGCTAGGCCATGTGTGATAGCTTTTTCGCTAAGCGGTAACTCGCGACGCGTCGGCACGTTGAACACTAATTTTCTTAACGGGCGTCGTGGCTCTTCTTTTCGGGTTTTTAATTGGTTAAAGGTATAGAGGCCACTTTGAGCTGCTTCAACGGCTTGGCGCACCTTCCAATAGGTGTCGCGACCCTTAACGTGCAGTTCACTCAGAAAGCAAACTGCTTCCATTGAACCGGTTTCGTTTAAAGTATGGATGGTTTTTTCAATAATTTGTTTATACTGACGTTCATCGAGTTCGCGTTCTTTGCCGCAACCAACGAGAAGAACGCGCTCGCTAAAAATATTAGGAACGTTGTGTAGCAGCAGCATTTGCCCGGATTTACCTTCAAGGTCACCGCGGCGCAGGAGGTTACTTAGGTATCCGCCGCTAACTTTATCAAGTTGTTCTGCTACACCGGATAGGCGACGTGGTTCGTAGACACCGACCACGACACAGGCAGATCGTTGTTTCTCAGGACTGCCGCTTTTTACGCTGAACTCCATATGTGCTCCCGTTTGCTGCGGTTGACAGTAGATAGCTGTCATAGAATAATTCTTGTGAAAACGACAAGTTTACTTAAAATTCGCAGCATTTCCAGTAAAAAGCAATGTTAAGAGTGGGTCTCAGTGCGTATATTTCGCTATTTAATACGTGAAACATTTAAGTCTCAGATCGCCGTATTAACGGTGCTCATGACCATTTTCGTGAGCCAGAAGTTCGTTCGGGTTCTAGCGGACGCTTCTGCGGGCGAAATACCTAGTAACATTGTAATTCAGTTACTTGGGTTAAATCTTCCCGCATTAGCTGCACTTATTCTCCCTTTAAGTCTATTTCTCGGTATTTTGCTGGCTCATGGTCGTATTTATGCCGATAACGAAATGACGGTATTTCACGCCTGCGGTGTCAGTGAATGGTATGTAACCCGCGTTACGTTAGTTTTGTCTTTGGTTCTTGCCGTCAGCACTGCTGCGCTAACTTTATATTTGGTGCCATGGTCGCTTGAACAGGAACGCGTGGTTGAGGAAAAAGCACGCAGCGAAACTGGATTGAGTGTGATCATGCCTGGACGTTTCCAGCAAGCGAGTAACCAAAAAGCTGTTATTTATGTGCAAGGCCTGAACGATAACGGCGATCTTGATGAAGTATTCGTGGCCCAGTCGCTACGTGACGAAGATAACAAAGTTATTGGCGGCAGCGTCGTCATGGCCGACAGAGGTAGCGTTATCGCTGCTGAAACTGGCGCGCAAACTTTAGTACTTTCCAATGGTATGCGTTATGCCCAAAGTTTTGTAGAAGGCGAATTTCAAATCATGCAATTTGATGACTATCAATTGCAGATTAAAGAACAAGAAGGTTCCGAGTACATTCGTAAGCTGGAAGCCTACAGCACGCTCGAGTTGATGAACGAGACCAATCCTGAAGCGCAGGCTGAGTTGCAGTGGCGCATTGCAATCCCTCTGGCTATGCCATTACTTACCCTTATTGCTGTACCGTTAAGCCGTGTAAATCCGCGCCAAGGGAAATTTGGGCGAATGGCGCCTGCTTTACTTATTTATTTAGGGTATTTCTTAATTCTAATGGCCGCGCGTTCAGCCGTTGCTGACGGGGCGATTAACCCCACCATAGGCTTATGGTGGATACACGTTTTATTATTGGTATGTGGCATTCTATTAATTGGAAAAGGGCGCCCGTGGGGTTTGAGAGTAATGGCTAAACTGAAGAGGTCAAAGTGATGTTTTCCATTTTGGATCGCTACATCGCGCGCTCGGTATTAGTCACTTCGCTACTGAGCTTGGCGGTTTTAAGTGGGCTCTCGAGTCTGCTCCGTTTTGTCGAACAACTGAAGTCAGTCGGCAAGGGCACCTATTCGGTTGCGGATGCGGGGCTCTTCGTACTGTACAGCTTACCTCGCGACATTGAGGTTTTCTTTCCGATGGCGGCATTACTTGGCGGCTTGATTGGCATGGGCATGTTGGCTAGCAATTCAGAACTGGTGGTGATGTTGGCCGCTGGACGCTCGCGTTTAAATATCGTTGCGTCGGTTATGAAAGCGGCGGTTATCATGATGCTAGCTGTTATGGCTATGGGCGAGTGGGTTGCACCGGAATTAGAATCGCATGGGCGTGAACTCCGCGCCCGCGCTATTTCGGGCGGCAGCTTAATATCTGCCCAACAAGGTATTTGGGCTCGCGATGGGCTGAGCTTTGTGAATATTGGCGAAGTTGAAAATACCGGTCGTTTGCGTGATGTAACGATTTACAACTTTGATGATCAAAATGAACTCGAGTCAATAACGCAGGGGCAATCAGCAACGTTCACGGCAGACAAATGGCGCCTGTCGAAGGTTACTCAAACCGAGTACACCATCGATCGTATTATTCAAAACACGCAAGATTCATTTATGTGGGAATCATCATTAACCCCTGACAAGTTGGGTGTTGTGACAGTTAAACCTGAATCGTTGTCAATTCGCGGACTGATTGATTATTTGGAATACCTGAAGACAAATAAGCAAGCTGCAGAACGTTATGAATTGGCTTTATGGCGCAAATTGCTCGCCCCAGTTACTGTGGCAGTGATGTTGTTGGTTGCACTGTCATTTATTTTCGGCCCGTTACGCTCAACGACCATGGGCGCTCGTATATTGCTGGGTGTGATTACCGGCTTCGGTTTCCATGTCAGTAATGAAATATTTGGCCCTATGGCTCAAGTTTATCAATTGCCACCAGTGTTTGGCGCACTGCTACCCAGCTTACTGTTTGCTGGCTGGGCGTTGTGGATGATGGGGCGCCGGGGTAGTTAACGACGCCGTATTAAATCGGTCGGCGGTTGTTACAGCTCTTTCCAATAATACAGTTGGTTAGCTTCTTTTGATAAGGTCACCAATTCGGTATTTGCTGCATAATCATGCCATGCGCGGCGGTTTTTAAAATCAACCAACACCCACAAGTTACCTAGCCCGAAGGCACACGTAAGCACGCGTATCACGGCCTGCTTTTTGGTAAGTCGTGAACCGTCACGCTGTTGAACTTTTAAGCGCCATGCGCGCATGCCAACGGTTTGCCCACTGCGCCACCAAAACCAGCAGAAGAATGCTGCCAAAATACTCAATAGGTAAATACCAAACAACGGTGTTTTGTTCAGCCAATCAGCTGCGCTGAAATCATCCGAAAGTTGTATCACATCCATGTGGTTCAGCACTGCGGGTAGAATAAGAGCAAGCCCTGTGGCCAACATTAAAATGGCAACAGCAACCAATAAGTCATAAACCATAGCAGCTAAGCGGCGAAGAAAACTGGCGCTGGGGAAGCTTGCGTGAATCTGCGCAGTTGAGCGTGGCGGCGTATCGTCGAGTGCAGTTGGTTCAGTCATGAGTATCTCAAATTAAAATTAACTGGCGGTATCTTAACTAAAAATGTCTGTGGAGCATAAATTTTTGCAGTCGGTTGGTTAGGAAATAGTCGAACGGTCAATTGTTCACGAAAATATCTTGATCGGCTTCAACTGTTCAGTATAATGCGCACCATACTTCAGCTAGCCAAGCTAGCGCAAAGTCCCCAGTGCCTGGGTGGCGAAATTGGTAGACGCAGCGGATTCAAAATCCGCCGTTGGAAACAACGTGTCGGTTCGAGTCCGACCCTAGGCACCACTTCTTTGAATATCCCCCGTGTTTGATTTAACCAATATTGTTTTTGTCTGTTATGCTTAGGGTATTCTTGTCAATGCAACATGGCGTTGACCCATTATCGAGGAATTATGACCCAAAAAGACAACAACTCAGTTGCCGATGCACCTGAATACGAAGTCGAGATCCCGTCGCGCGAGCAATTGCTTGACGCTGTTGAAGCACGCTTAAAGCCGATCAGCTTCGAAGAGCTGGTTGAAAAATTTAATCTTACTGATGAGCGTCAGCACATCGGTATGAAACGTCGATTGCGCGCAATGGAGCGTGATGGCCAACTTATCTACACCAAAGCCAACGCCTATGGGCTACCAGAACGGATGAGCTTAATTAAAGGCCGCATCATCGGTCACCGTGATGGCTTTGGTTTTTGCCGCCCTGATGAAGGCGGCAGTGATCTGTTTATCCCGCATCACCAAATGTATAACGTACTGCATGGCGATAAAGTACTGGTTCAGCAACAGGGCACCGACAGTAAAGGCCGTATCGAAGGCCGTGTAGTGCGTGTAATTGAGCCACGCCAAGGTGATATTGTCGGGCGCTATTTTGTTGAGCATAACATTGCAACAGTGGTGCCAGATGATAGCCGAATCTGCCAAGATATTCTTATTCCAGAAGAGCAGTCTGCCGGCGCGCGCCATGGCCAAATTGTGGTTGTCGAAGTAACCAAGCGACCGTCCCGACGTAGCAGCCCTATCGGTACAGTGACCAAGGTGCTCGGTGAGCATATGGCGCCTGGTATGGAAATCGAGATTGCTATTCGTGAGCATGATATTCCGAACCAATGGTCGCCAGCTGTAGAGAAAGAACTTGCGCGTTTTGGCGAGACCGTGCCACCGGAAGCCTATGAAGGGCGTACCGATCTTCGTGAGTTACCGTTAATCACCATCGATGGTGACGATTCTCGAGATTTTGATGATGCAGTTTGCGCGCAGCCGCAAGGTGATGGTTGGCGCCTATGGGTCGCGATTGCTGACGTAAGTTATTATGTGCGCCCGAATACCGCGCTGGATAAAGATGCGCTGGAACGCGGTAATTCCGTCTATTTTCCAAACTTCGTGGTACCGATGTTACCAGAGAAACTGTCGAATGGTCTGTGCTCGTTGAATCCGGATGTCGACAGGTTGTGCATGGTTGCTGAGATGGATATCAATGCTAAGGGCAAGCTGACGCACTCGAAGTTTTACCCTGCAGTCATGAAGTCACATGCACGGCTGACGTATACCAAGGTTGCCGCCATTTTGGATGGCGACCCGAAGTTACGCAAAGATTACGATCATGTCATGGGGAATATTGAGCACTTACACGGCTTATTCAAAGTACTCAAAAAGGCCCGTCAACAACGTGCTGCAATCGAATTTGAAACACTCGAAACGCGTTTTATATTTAATGCTCAGCGCAAAATTGAATCCATTGAACCGGTACGCCGCAACGTGGCCCATACCATCATTGAAGAATGTATGATTATGGCGAACGTTTCGACTGCGCGTTTAATAGAAGCGCACGAAGAAGCTGGCGCTCTATTTCGTATTCACGAGCCACCAGCAGCCGAGCGCCTTAGCGCATTCCGCAGCTTCTTGGGCGAACTTGGTATTACCATGACAGGTGGCGATGACCCAAGCCCGCATGACTACTCAGAAGTTTTGAAGCAAGTGGCGGAACGGCCTGATGCTGAATTGATTCAAACCATGTTGTTGCGTTCTATGCAACAAGCGGTTTACAGCCCAGACAATGCTGGGCATTTTGGTTTAGCACTTGATGAATACGCGCATTTTACGTCGCCAATTCGACGTTACCCAGACTTAGTTTTGCATCGTGCGATTAAAGCACTGTTGAAAAAGCAACAAGGGCCTTCGCCAGCACTTGAAGGTGCGTGGATGTATCCGGATGAACAACTCGATGAGCTGGGTGCGCATTGCTCGATGACTGAGCGGCGTGCGGATGATGCAACGCGGCAAGTGGATGAATGGCTTAAATGCGAATATATGCGCGACCATGTTGGCTCTGAGTTCACTGGCGTAATTGCAGCAGTAACCAATTTCGGTTTGTTCGTTCGTATCGATAATATGCAAATTGATGGTCTGGTTCACATCAGTAATTTAGATAACGATTACTATCAGTTCGACGGCGCGCGCCAGTTACTGATCGGCGAGAATAGCCGACGCGTTTATCGCTTGGGCGATAAAGTACGTATCCGTGTGAAGTCGGTTAACCTTGATGAGCGGAAAATTGACTTAGAGCTGCTGTCGGCAGAGAGCCCAACCGGAAAAGACCGGATGCCAGCGAGCAAACGAGATAAAGAGAAACCGGTTAAAGAACCGAGCAAGAAACACAAGAAAAATGTGACGAAAGCGCGGATCAAATCGAAGCGAAAAGCCAAAGAGGCTGCGCGAAAAGGCCGAAAGCCAAAAGCTAAAAATAATTCATAAATTATGTATCGTGAGCCGTTAAAAAATGAGTAAAAAAGTTACAATTTTTGGAATGCATTCAGTGCGTTCATTGTTAGAGCAGCATCCTGAACGCTTGGTTGAAGTTTTCGCCACTCGCGAGCGGCAAGATAAATCACTACAGGAATTAGTGAGTTTAACCCAACGCTTAGGTATTCGGGTGCAATTTGTGCCCAAGGCTACGTTGGATAAAAAGGCCGAAGGTGGCAATCACCAAGGGATAGCAATTACCGCATTGGAAGCGCCACAGCTCAACGAAAATGACCTTGATGGGTTGATTGATAAGTTTGGCAATAAAGCCCTGTTCTTGGTGTTAGATGGCGTTACCGACCCGCACAACCTTGGTGCATGCATGCGCACAGCCGATGCGGCTGGCGTTACCGCGGTAATAGTACCTAAAGACAAGTCTGCATCGATTAACCCAACCGTACGTAAAGTTGCAAGCGGAGCGGTTGAGGCCATCCCATTTGTGCAAGTGACCAACCTAGCTCGTACGTTGCGCCAGTTGCAAGACAAGCAGGTGTGGGTTGTGGGCACAGCTGGTGAAGCAAGTAAAAGCTTGTACGAAGTTGATTACACAGGGCCTGTTGCGATTGTTATGGGAGCTGAAGGTGATGGCATGCGCCGCCTCACCCGAGAAACTTGTGATGAGCTCATCAAGATTCCATTGCTGGGTACTGTGAGTAGCTTAAATGTCTCGGTCGCGACCGGTGTGTGTTTGTACGAAGTAGTGAGACAACGCCATGGCGTTTAAACGCAGTTGGTTGCCGCTGTTTTTAGTGGCGCTGGTGGTGGTCATGTTGGCGTTGGCTTGGCTGCCTATGGGTGATTTAACTCCCGAACAACGTTCGAACAAACCGTTTCTGTATGTCAGTTATGAAATTCAAGGCGATGTGAATGTGCAGCACCTTGAAGATGTTGCCTTTGATGTGCAACAGCGTATTGAGCAGCGTCATGAGTGGCGCTTGTTAGACCAACTTGAACCGCGTGCTTGGCAGCTTACCGTTACGGTAACCTCGGAGCAATTATTGGTGCTCATGGGAAATTTGGAAGCACCAGCCTCAGATGGCCTAAGTCAATCGGTGCAGCGGTTTAAAGTGCAAGGGCCAGCCGATAGTTATGCTGCTTTGCCGGAACAGTTTGTAAAAATACTCATTCAACTTGTTGAAAATGGCCACAACGCACAATCAAACTTGTGATTGCGCGCAATATCGGCTACACTCCCGCGGCTTAAATCAGTCTGAAGTATTAAATTTCAATTAAAAAGCGTTCCTTGCTGCTGAGGGTGCGACTGAGCCAGTTAGTAGCTATGAACCATAAGGAGCAGAAATGCGTCATTATGAAATCGTATTCATGGTCCATCCAGACCAGAGCGAGCAAGTCCCTGGCATGATCGAGCGTTACAGCGAGACCATCAAACAGGGTAACGGTACCATTCATCGTCTAGAAGACTGGGGCCGTCGTCAATTGGCTTACCCAATCAACAAGTTGCACAAAGCACACTATGTGTTGATGAACATCGAAGCGACGTCAGAAGTTGTTGATGAGCTGGAAACAGCTTTCCGCTACAACGACGCAGTATTACGCAACATGATCATGCGCAAAAAAGAAGCTGAAACTGAAGCTTCTCATATGAGCAAGAAAGAAGAACCGCGTAAATCTGATAGCCGTAACGAAGAGCAAGACGACAACGAAGCGGCGTAAGCCAAACCGTTGAGTCTACTATTGTGGAGCCTGTGCAAAATAACTATCAACTGAGCGGCGAAATTATTAAACCGCCACAGTTAACGCACAGCCCGGCTGGCATTAGCCATTTGAGATTTGTACTGGAACATCAGTCGGAACAAATCGAAGCCGGACTCCCTCGCCGCAGTTATGTTCGCATTACCGTGGTTATGAGTGGCGAATTAGCACCACAATGGGCAAAAGAATTAAACGTTGGAAGTGCAGTACAAGTCACCGGTTTTTTGAATCGTATTGAAGATAGAAACGGGATTGGCAAATTGGTACTACATGCCCAGCAACTTGTGAAGATTTGAGGAGACCATCATGGCTCGTTTTTTCCGTCGCCGTAAATTCTGCCGCTTTAAGGCTGAAGGCGTTAAAGAAATTGATTATAAAGATATCGCTACTCTGAAAAACTATATTACTGAGAGTGGCAAAATCGTTCCTAGCCGCATCACTGGAACTTCTGCGAAGTACCAGCGTCAGTTGGCGCGTGCAATCAAACGTGCACGTTACTTATCTTTGCTGCCTTATACTGATTCACATCAGTAAGCCGCATCGCGAACGATCTCAGAGACTCAGAGGTAGCGTACAATGGAAATCATTCTATTAGACAAAATTGCCAACTTAGGTAGCTTGGGCGACCAAGTTTCAGTTAAGTCTGGTTATGCACGTAACTTTTTGTTCCCACAAGGTAAAGCAGTTCCTGCTACCGAAGCGAACATTAAAGTATTTGAAGGCCGTCGTGCTGAACTTGAAGCAAAACTTGCTGAAGAGTTAGCCGCTGCTCAAGCACGTGCAGAAAAAATTAATGCACTTGAACCTATTGTAATCAGCTCTAAAGCTGGTGACGAAGGTAAATTGTTTGGTTCAATCGGTACTCGTGACATCGCTGATGCAGTAACTGCTGCTGGCGCTGAAGTTGCTAAGTCCGAAGTGTTAATGCCAAACGGCACCTTGCGTGAAGTTGGCGAATACGACATCGAGTTGCACTTGCACTCAGACGTATTTGCTACTGTTAAATTGCAAGTTGTTGCTGCTGACTAAGCAATCAGTCAAAGCAAAAAATAGAAAAGCTGTCCATTTGGACAGCTTTTTTTTTGTTTTTTTTTGAAGCGATATAAACCTTTGGGGAAAGGTGGGCGACTAACCTTATGACTGAAGTTATTGATGAATGCATCTGACCGACTAAAAGGAACTACTGTGACAGCTCAGGTGGTAACACATGCACACTTCGATGATCCCGATAAGGCGCTGGTGAAGCGCGCTGCTGAGGGTGATTTGATTGCATTTAGACAGCTCTATGATCGGCATCATCGGCGGGTTTATGGATTGGTGATGCGCTTAGCTGGGAATTTGGATACGGCAAATGATTTAACTCAGGAAGTTTTTATTCAGGTTTGGAAGTACTTAGCTAATTTTCGTGGTGATAGCAAATTTAGTACTTGGTTGCATACCGTAGCGACTCGAGTTGCTATATCCGAGCTGAGACAGCAATCTCGCAGATTAAATCATTTACAGTTTGTTGGTGACGATCAGCATGCGGTTGAGCAAGAGCTTACGCACGAAGACAGTCCAGATTTGGGTGAGTTAGATAAGCTCATCCAAAGGCTGCCACCGCAGACGCGCTGGGCCTTTGTTTTGCATTGCATAGAGGGGATGCGGCATGAAGATGTGGCAAGCGAGTTAGGTATTGCGGTTGGTACGAGTAAAGCACAAGTGCATCGGGCACGTACGTTGTTGGAGGAGTGGTTGAGCCATGACAGTATCTAAGAGTTCATCATCTAAGCTCGACGAACTAATTTCTGACGTTGCTGACAAGCATGCAGAGGTTAGCCCCAATAAAGATTTATGGCGGGGGATTGAGGCGAGCATTAGCCGTTCTCAAGTTAAGGTGTCGATAGGGCGCAACAGTTGGATGGCTTGGCTTTCGGCAACAGCAGCAACCGTGCTGGTTATGACTGGCGTCATGTTGAGTGCTATGCACCAGAACAACGCCCCCATCCCCAACCATCAAGGTATCGACTTGCTAACCATGCTAACGGAACAACACCAGCAGCAACGCCAAGTTTTGTTAACAAGCTTTAATGATGCTGGCTACCAGCAATCGGTTAGCGAATTAGAGAATGAATTGCAGCAACTGCGTGACGCTGCAACCCAAATTACGGCGCAGTTACGATTAGAGCCGGACAATGCAGAATTGTGGCAATTTTTGCAGTGGATTCATCAACAGGAATTGGATCTATTGCGCACCATGTATCAACAACCGCGCACCATGCAACGGGCGTAATAGGAGTTAGTGATGAAACGATTAATGTTATGGGTTATGAGTGGCGTTGTACTGACGCTATCAGCAAATGTTCACGCCGAACGGAAAACTGTTGACGAGGAAATGACGATTCCGAGCAATGCGCGCGTGGTGGTCGAAACGATGCGCGGCGATGTCATGATTAAGGGCACGGATAAGAACGTCGCTCATGTAAAAGGCAAGCTGGATGAGCATGCCGAGCGTTTTATATTCGAACTTAATGGGGATACGTTAACCATTAAGGTGGAAATGCCTAAGCGTGGTCGTTACAACGACAATGACGGCAATGAACTCACCATTTCGCTGCCGTCATCTGCTCGCGTTGAGGCAAAAGGGGTGTCAGTCGATTTCTCGGCGTCACAATTTACTGCGCAAAGCATGTTGAAAACAGTCAGTGGCGACATTAAAGCGAATGCATTAACCGGTGGTGTGAAGCTTGAGTCGGTTAGTGGTGATATTCATGCACGCGACTTAGCCGGTGAAATTGCATTAAGCAGCGTCAGTGGTGACGTTAGCGATAGCGATAGCGATAGCCGCCGCGCCACTTATGCCAGTGTAAGCGGTGACGTTCGGGTTAGCACGAATGCTGCTGTGGTGCGCGCAGAGTCAGTATCTGGTGATGTTGAATTGGCATTGCAAACGGTTGAATCCTTGCAGGTGAACAGTGTCAGTGGCGACGTAACCATGAAGCTAACAGCTGGCCCGGAAGCACGAATTAATGTCGAGAGTGTGAGTGGGGATGTGGATGCGAAGTTTAATGGTAGCATCAATGCCGATATTACCATTGAGACAAGTGCCGGCGGTTCAATTCACAATAAGCTCAGTAATGCAAAACCACAGAAGTCACCATTTGGAATTGGTGAACAGCTGGAGCTTGAGTTGGGTGAGCGAAGTGGTTCAATGCGGTTTGGTACTGTGAGTGGTAATGTCACACTATCTAACTGATATTATTAGTAAATACGTGTAATCGGTAAGCGAGTCAGCAAAAAATAAAAGCTGATTCGCTTCCTTCGTTCTGCATCATTTTGTATAGTCTCGCATGACAATCTAATTAAGGTTACTGAGATATCCATGGCAGAGAAGCGCAACGATAAGCAAACACGGAAAGATGCGAAGCTTGATGCGATAAAAACACCCCCGCACTCAATTGAAGCTGAACAGTCAGTGCTTGGCGGACTCATGCTTGATAACCAAGCTTGGGACACCATCGCCGGCGAGTTAATTTCCGATGATTTCTATCACCGTGGGCACCGATTAATTTACCGCGCCATGCACCACCTGTCCGAACGTAACCAGCCAATTGACTTAGTCACCGTATCTGAAGTTCTCGAAACATCGGCCGAACTGCAAGATGTTGGCGGTTTTGCATATCTTGGTGAAATTGCTAAAAACACACCCAGCGCCGCTAATATTCGAGCTTACGCGCAAATTGTTCGCGAACGCGCTGTATTGCGGGAAATGATCGCAGTTGCCAATGAAATTGCTGAGTCAGGTTTTGATACGCAAAACCGTACCTCTAGCGAGCTGCTGGATTTGGCAGAAAGCAAAGTGTTCCAAATTGCTGAAAAGCGCACCAACGAAAACGAAGGTCCGCAACCCATTTCGCCGATACTGCAAAAAACTATCGACCGCATCGACTTCCTAAGCCGCAATAAAAATCATAACGGTATAACGGGCGCATCAACTGGGTTTTACGATCTCGACCAGATGACCGCTGGTTTGCAGCCTTCAGATTTAATTATCGTTGCCGCGCGCCCGTCGATGGGTAAAACCACCTTTGCGATGAATTTGTGTGAAAACATAGCCATGCGAGCCGATAAACCGGTGCTGGTTTTCAGCTTAGAGATGCCATCCGAACAAATTATGATGCGTATGCTAGCATCGTTAAGCCATGTTGATCAGACTCGAATTCGAACCGGCCGCTTGGAAGAAGACGAGTGGTCTCGTATTGCGTCAACCATTAATATTTTGAAAGATAAAAGCAATATCTTTATCGACGATTCCTCAGGACTTACCCCAACAGAAGTTCGTTCACGCGCCCGTCGGGTGTATCGTGAGAGTGGCGGTCTTTCTATGATTATGGTTGATTATTTGCAGTTGATGACGGTACCTGGAATATCGGAAAACCGAACTTTAGAAATTGCCGAAATTTCGCGTTCATTGAAGTCCTTAGCGAAAGAGCTCGAGGTGCCTGTGGTGGCACTATCACAGTTGAACCGGTCGTTGGAGCAGCGTACGAACAAGCGTCCTGTTAACTCAGATTTACGGGAATCAGGTTCAATCGAGCAGGATGCCGATGTGATTATGTTTATCTATCGTGATGAAGTTTATCACCCTGAAAGTGAAGAGCGTGGTATTGCTGAAGTTATTATTGGCAAGCAGCGTAACGGGCCGATTGGCAGCGTAAAGCTTAAATTCCAAGGGCATTATTCGCGATTTGATAATCTTGCCAAGATGGATATGCCTGACGGGCCTGGTTACTAACGCCCGCAATTGTCGTGACACAAGTTACATACAATCTTTACAAAGCCCATGTGCTTCTATGGATTGCGAAGCCACTTTAAAGCCTTGACCTTCCGCTTGCTTACGCAACGCGTCGTATACACCGTCCGATTGAATTTCTTGTACCGAGCCGCATTGCTCACAAATTAGCATTTGTACTGGGTGTTGGTGGTCAAAATGGGTGCAAAGTACGTAACTATTGGAGGATGTGATTTTGTGGACAAAACCCTGCTCTTGCAAAAAGTCCAAAGCACGATAAATAGTCGGTGGCTTTGCATTCGGAACAGCAGCTTTAAGCTTGTCCAATAAATCATAAGCACCGATAGCTCCGGCTTGACCGGCTAATATTTCAAACACTTCGCGACGCGCTGGCGTTAAGCGTGCACCACGTTGTTCGCAAAGTTTTTCAGCCTTATTGATCAGGCGTTGGGTTTCTTGTGTGTTCATACAGCGCAGTTTACCATCGGAATCATAAGGCGCAAAGCTCCATCTATTTGCTTATTAAAGGAAGCAACAATGAAAACTATAAAAAAATTGGGATTGTTGGTTTGTTTGTATGCGTTCAGTATTGTGGCTATTGCCGCAGACGGCGCTTCAATTGACGCGTTACAGCAGCAGTTTAAGCGTGGTGAACTTACCAGTGTTGAGCTTGTTGAGCGTTATTTAACCCAGATTGAAAAGCATAATACCGATGGTGCTAACCTTCGTGCCGTTATTTCGGTGCAACAACGTGAGAAACTGTTAGACGTTGCAGCAAAGCTTGACGCCGAACGCGAAGCTGGTAAATACCGCGGACCCATGCACGGCATACCGGTATTGCTGAAAGACAACATCGATACTGCTGATGGGCTAGCAAATACAGCGGGTTCTTATCTACTGCGCGATCATATGCCGCCTGATGATGCTTTTATTGTGCAGCAGTTGCGCGATGCTGGCGCGATTATTCTAGGTAAGGCCAACTTAAGCGAATGGGCAAATTTTCGTTCAACCAATTCTTCTTCGGGCTGGAGTAGCTTGGGTGGTTTAGTGAAGAATCCCTATGATACGACCCGCACAGCCTGTGGTTCGAGTTCAGGTTCTGCTGTTGCAGTAAGCGCTAACTTTGTCTCTGTGGCTGTAGGTACCGAGACCGATGGGAGTTTAGTTTGCCCGTCAGCGATTAGCGGTGTGGTGACCATTAAGCCAACGGTTGGTTTGCTAAGTCGTGACGGCATTATTCCTATTTCACACAGCCAAGATACGGCCGGACCAATTGCTCGCAGTGTTGCAGATGCGGTGCATCTGTTGATGGCGATGCGCGGTTTAGATGAGCGCGACTCAGCGAGCTTCGCCTCAAACGTAGATTATAAAGAGAATTTACGCCGTGACGGCCTTGCAGGTAAGCGCATCGGTGTGATGCGCGATTTAGCGGGCTACAACAGTCAGCTCGACCAGGTATTTGATGCACAACTGGAGGTATTGAAGGCCGCTGGTGCAATTATCGTTGATGACTTGGAGTTCCCGAATGGACGCAATTGGGGTGGCGATGAGTACTCGGTATTGCTGTATGAATTTGGAGAAGGCCTGCGCACTTACTTTGAGCAAAGTCCACACCCTGAGTTCAGCACTCTTGAAGATTTGATTGCTGCGAACAAAGCGGAATCGAGTGTCACTATGAAGTGGTTCGGTCAGGAACTGTTTGAAATGGCTCTGGCGCGCCAAAGCGATCGTGAAGGCTATGAAAAAGCGCTTAAGGATGCGCGTCGTAAAGCGCGGGAGGAGGGCATCGATGCGGTACTATCAGCGAACGACCTTGATGTACTGATTGCCCCTACAGTTTCCCCAGCGTGGAAAATCGACTTTATTAACGGCGATCATTTCACGGGTTCTGCGAGCAGCGCAGCTGCGGTTGCTGGCTACCCACACATCACTGTGCCGATGGGGTTTGTGCACCACATGCCGGTAGGGTTGAGCTTTTTTGGTACCGCAAATAGCGAAGCAACCTTGATTGAAGCCGCTTATGGTTACGAAGCAAGAACACAAGCGCGTCGTGCACCGGTGTTGGCTAGCCCTTACTGAGCAAGAGTGGTAGAATCGCGCGCCGTTTTATTTGAACTGATGAACTAAGGTTAAACAGAAAGCCGATGACTATAAACTATGCTGACAAATTGATATCGATAGCGCCGATGCTCGATTGGACGGACCGTCACTGTCGGTATTTTCATCGGTTATTAACTCAAAAGTCAGTGCTTTACACTGAAATGGTCACAACCGGCGCGATTATTCACGGTAAAATGGACTTCTTGCAATTCAACGCTGCGGAGCAACCTGTGGTACTGCAGCTGGGTGGTAGCGACCCGACCGCCATGGCTGACTGCACGGTGCGAGCTGCGGACCGTGGCTACCGAGAAGTGAATATTAATGTTGGCTGCCCTTCGGATCGTGTTCAGAATGGCAGCTTTGGCGCTTGCCTAATGGCCCAACCTGAAACGGTCGCTGCTTGTGTGAAAGCTATGAAGGCTGCGTCGCCTAACACCGTGGTGTCAGTGAAAACGCGACTAGGAATAGATGAACACGACAGCGACGAATATCTGCAAGCCTTCCTTGAGCCAGTGATTGACGCTGGTTGCGAGCACTTTACCTTGCACGCACGCAATGCTTGGCTGAAAGGATTAAGTCCGAAGCAAAACCGTGATATTCCACCGCTGCGTTATGATCGCGTATATCGCATGAAGCAACGGTACCCGGAGCTAAACATTTCAATTAATGGTGGTATTAAGACCGTTGACGAAATCAAGCATCATTTGGAGTACGTAGATGGTGTCATGATTGGGCGAGAAGCCTATCAAAACCCATTACTACTAACCCAATTTGACGGTTTGTTCGGTGAACAACATGAATTAAACATCGAACATGTCCTAGAAGAAATGATTCGCTACACCGATGCCCATGTATTAACTGGTGGGCGTCCTTGGCATGTACTGCGCCATATGATTGGGCTTTTTCAAGGTGGGCCCGGTGCCAAAAAGTGGCGTCAAGTATTAAGCCAGCAAGGGCCAACGGCAGGAAATGCGCGTAGCGTGATAGAAGCTGCATATGGTGAAGTTATTCAAGCACGTTTACATTTTGCCGAAAAAGTCGCCGATTTCGCTAACGAGGCTAATGTTAGTTAACATTTCTTTTGTTCCATACATAACCGAAGAGCCGTACACATGTACGGCTCTTTTGCGTCTAAAGCACTGAAAATATAGATTTAATCCTAGTTTCGCAACAAAAGGCGGAAGTTGGCACAACCTTTGCATTATTCCTGTCGACTAAATAAATAGTCATTTTATTTACAGGAGATAACCCATGAAAACCACTATCGCAACAGTCATTTTATTATCTAGCGTATTTGCAGGTTCTGCCTTTGCTAACGAATCACAACCGCGCGACGTGCTGGAGTCTTCTTTGCAACGCAGCATTCAGCAGGAAGTTGAAGTAACTCGCAGCCAAGTTAAAGCAGAAAACCAATTAGAGCTGGTGCAGTACTTTGCTGAATTCAAATTTGCATTAAATCCAAGCCGTGTTGCCTCAACCGTGGCAGAAGCCGCAGCTGATTACTTAGTTGGCAACGAGGAATAACCGATGTGGATGCAATCGAGTTTGTTGGTTGTGATGATGGCCGCCCCTGTATTGGGTACAGTGGTTGCAGGTGCGGTCGTTATCGTTTCCACTGCGGTGAGCGTCGACAAATCCAAGTGAATGCGTAGTAAACATGTGGTAGGCTGAACTTCACTTTTAATTATTATAAAGAGGAAGTTGCAGCGTGAATAAGCCGCTTGTTTTGGGTTTGGTCGGCGCCCTAAGCCTGACAACTGCAGCCGCAGCTCAGCAGTACACCGCGAGTGAGCGAGCGCATGAAATTGCACAAAAAAATCTGATCATCGATACCCATATCGATGTGCCATATCGTTTGAACAAAGACTGGGAAGACGTAACGCGTGCAACAGCCCGTGGTGATTTTGATTATCCACGCGCAAAACAGGGCGGGTTGAACGTCCCATTCATGTCGATTTATATTCCCGCTCAACTAGAACAAACTAAAGGTGCGAGCTATCAATTGGCACATCAGCTTATCGATAGTATGGAAGCACTTGCCTGGCGCGCGCCGCACAAGTTTGCGATGGCTTATAGTGTTGACCAAGCCATGCAACAACAAGAACGCGGTGTGATTTCTATCGCTCTTGGCATGGAAAACGGTTCACCGATTGAAGGTGACATGAATAATTTATACGAATTCTACAATCGTGGTATTCGTTATATTACGTTGGCGCATAGCCAGTCGAACCATATCTCAGACTCGTCCTATGATATTCGACGTCAGTGGAATGGTTTGAGCCCGTTCGGTAAAGAGCTGGTCAAAGAAATGAATAAAGTCGGTGTGATGGTTGATATTTCGCACGTATCGGATGAAGCGTTTTGGCAGGCCGTCGAAATATCAGAAGTACCGGTTATTGCATCGCACTCATCGTTGCGCACGTACACTCCTGGATTTGAACGCAACATGAGCGACGAGATGATCAAGGGCCTCGCCAAAAATGGCGGTGTCATTATGATCAATTTCGGTTCATCGTTTGTGACGCAACAAGCGAATCGTTACGGTGACATTGTACGCAAGCAAATTGCCGCTATTAATGAACAGTTTGGTGAAGGTTCTGATGAGGCTGAAAAGCGTATCGCTGAAGTGCGTGCCAAAAACCCGTTCCCATATGCCACACTCGAAGAAGTTCTTGATCACATTGACCACGTGAAAAACCTAGTGGGTATCGATTATATCGGTATTGGTTCTGACTACGATGGGGTAGGCGATTCATTGCCAGTTGGCTTAAAGGATGTAACAACCTATCCAAACTTGGTGCAAGGTCTACTTGACCGGGGTTACAGCGAAGCTGATATCGAAAAAATATTATACAGAAACTTTGTTCGTGTATGGCGCGAAGCGGAAGACTACGCAGCGAAACATTAAGAACCAAGAGCGTTATTCGTTATTCGTTAATCGTTAATCGAAAAAGCGAAACACCAAAAGCGTAAACAAAAAATCTCCGCCACACTCAGTGCGCGGAGATTTTTCTTTTCCACGACCAACCAATAACGAATAACGAATAACGAATAACGAGTAACGAATAACGAACATCGATGTTGCTTTTTCCCTTCAAAAGCGTATAATTCGCGGCCACAGTGTTGATCCCCGTAAAGGATTTCAACGCTGGTAGTTGGTTGCCACAGCAGTCCCGATAGGGGATTGAATGGATTTTTCGTTGAAAATGCCACGCCCGGTATGCTGCCAGGGTGTCGGTTTTTTTCTGTGCTCTTTTTTAAATGCTCTTTATTAATTGAGGCTTTGATTTTTATGGCTAATCAAAGAATTCGGATTCGCTTGAAAGCGTTCGATCATCGTCTGATTGACCAGTCGACTGCAGAAATCGTTGAGACTGCAAAACGCACTGGTGCTCAGGTACGTGGCCCAATCCCACTGCCAACGCGCAAAGAACGTTTCACTGTGTTGATTTCACCACACGTGAACAAAGATGCGCGTGACCAGTACGAAATCCGTACCCACAAGCGTTTGATCGACATCATGGACCCAACTGACAAGACTGTAGACGCGTTAATGCGTTTGGATCTTGCGGCGGGCGTTGATGTTCAGATCAGCCTGGGTTAAGCGGACAGTAATAGGATTACACACGAGAGGTTTTAACAATGGCTATTGGTCTAGTCGGTCGTAAAGTAGGAATGACTCGCGTCTTCCAAGAAGACGGCGCTTCTGTACCTGTTACTGTGATCGAAGTGACAGCAAACCGTGTGACTCAGGTGAAAACTGAGGAAACTGACGGTTACCGCGCGCTTCAAGTGACTGCAGGTACAAAAAAAGCAAACCGCGTTACTAAACCACTTGCTGGTCACTTCGCGAAAGCGGGTGTCGAAGCAGGTCGCGGTCTCTGGGAATTCCGCCTAGAGAACGGTGAAGGTGATGATTATGCAGTGGGTTCAGAAATCACTGTAGAAATTTTTGCGGACACCAAAAAAGTAGACGTTACCGGTACCTCTAAAGGTAAAGGTTTCCAAGGTGCTGTTAAGCGCTGGAATTTCCGTACTCAAGACGCTACCCATGGTAACTCGTTGTCGCATCGTGCGCCGGGTTCTATCGGTCAGAACCAGTCTCCGGGTCGGGTATTCAAGGGCAAAAAGATGGCAGGTCAGATGGGTAACAAGCAAATTACCGTACAAACGCTTGACGTAGTACGCGTAGACGCAGAGCGTGGCTTGTTGCTGATTCGTGGTGCTGTCCCTGGTGCTATTGGCGGCGATGTAATCGTTAAGCCAGCAGTCAAGGCAAAGGCGTAACGTCTGAGGAGAATGGTGATGGAATTAACATTAAAAGACGCAAAAGGCGCTCTTGAAGTTTCCGAAGCTACCTTTGGACGTGAGTTCAACGAAGCTCTGATTCATCAGGTAGTCGTTGCTTATGCTGCAGGCGCTCGTCAGGGCACCAAGGCACAAAAGACGCGTTCTGAAGTATCTGGCGGTGGCAAAAAGCCATGGCGTCAGAAAGGTACTGGCCGTGCTCGCGCAGGTACTATCCGCAGCCCAATTTGGCGCTCTGGTGGTACGACGTTTGCAGCGAAACCACGCAGCCACGACCAAAAAGTAAATAAGAAAATGTACCGCGGTGCAATGAAAAGCATCTTGTCTGAACTTGTTCGTCAAGATCGTTTAATCGTGGTAGAGAAGTTTGGTGTTGATTCACCAAAAACTAAAGCATTAGCAGCTCAGCTTAAGTCAATGGATTTGAACGACGTTCTTATCGTGACTAAAGAAGTGGAAGAGAATTTGTTCTTAGCCGCACGCAACTTGCATAAAGTTGACGTTCGCGATGTTCAAGGTCTTGACCCAGTAAGCCTGATTGCTTTTGAAAAAGTTTTGATGACTGCTGACGCAGTGAAGCAAATCGAGGAGGTATTATCATGATGCGCGAAGAACGTTTGCTGACTGTAATTCTTGCTCCTCACGTTTCTGAGAAGTCTACTACGACTGCAGAAACAGCTAACACTGTCGTGTTCAAAGTAGCGAAAGACGCAACTAAACCTCAAATTAAAGCAGCGGTAGAAAAGTTGTTTGAAGTTGAAGTTGAAGGCGTTCGCACTGTGAACGTAAAAGGCAAAACCAAACGTACCGGCGCTCGCTTCGGTAAGCGCAGCGACTGGAAAAAAGCGTATGTCACACTGAAAGAAGGTGCGGACATCGACTTCGTCGGCGGCGCTGAGTAACAGGAGGAATTCACATGGCATTAGTTAAGTGTAAGCCTACGTCTCCAGGTCGTCGCCACGTCGTTAAAGTGGTTAACGAAGACCTGTACAAAGGTAAGCCTTACGCCCCATTGTTGGATAAAAACAACAAGAAAGGTGGTCGTAATAACAATGGTCGCATTACAGTTCGTCACATTGGCGGTGGTCACAAGCATCACTACCGTATGGTCGACTTTAAACGCGATAAAGACGGCATCCCAGCGAAAGTTGAGCGTTTGGAATATGATCCAAACCGTTCAGCGAACATCGCTTTGATTCTGTATGCAGATGGCGAACGTCGCTACATTCTTGCTCCAAAAGGCATGAAGGCTGGTGATAAAGTAGCTTCTGGTTCAGATGCACCGATCAAAAGCGGTAACACACTGCCACTGCGTAACATTCCAGTGGGTTCAGTAATACACGCTATCGAAATGAAGCCTGGTAAAGGTGCTCAGCTGGCTCGTTCAGCTGGTGCGTCAGTACAGCTTCTAGCTCGTGACGGCGCGTACGTTACTGTACGTCTGCGTTCTGGCGAAATGCGCCGAATTCAGTCGGACTGCCGTGCAACCATCGGTGAAGTAGGCAACGCAGAACACATGCTGCGTCAATTGGGTAAAGCCGGTGCAACGCGCTGGCGTGGTGTTCGTCCTACCGTTCGCGGTGTGGCAATGAACCCAGTTGATCACCCACATGGTGGTGGTGAAGGTCGTACTTCAGGTGGTCGTCATCCGGTTACCCCATGGGGTACTCCGACTAAGGGTTATAAGACCCGTAAGAACAAGCGTACAGATAAGTTCATCGTACGTCGTCGCAACAAATAAGAGTTGAGGATCTAACATGCCACGTTCTCTTAAAAAAGGTCCATTTATAGACCTTCACCTACTTAACAAGGTGGAGAAAGCGTTGGAAGCCGGGGACAAAAAGCCAATTAAAACTTGGTCCCGTCGTTCAATGATTATCCCTGATATGATCGGCTTAACAATCGCTGTTCATAATGGTCGCCAGCACGTGCCAGTTTTCGTTTCTGACGAAATGATTGGTCACAAGCTTGGTGAATTCGCACCAACACGCACTTATCGTGGCCACGCCGCTGATAAGAAAGCGAAGAAACGCTAAGGGAGACATGAGATGGAAGCTATTGCTATTCACAAGTTTGCCAAGCTTTCTGCGCAAAAAGGGCGTTTGGTAGCGGATCAGATTCGCGGTTTACCAGTAGCGAAAGCGCTGGACGTTTTGAACTACAGCCCTAAAGACGCAGCATTGCTGTTGAAAAAGGTGTTGGAGTCAGCGATTGCGAATGCTGAACACAACGAAGGTGCCGACATCGACGAGTTAAAAGTTGCTAAAATCATGGTAGACGAAGGTCCAACCATGAAACGCATCAAGCCTCGTGCGAAAGGTCGTGCTGATCGTATCTTAAAGCGTACCAGCCACATTACTGTGGTTGTATCAGATAGCTAGGAGATAAAATTATGGGTCAGAAAGTACATCCTAATGGTATTCGCCTAGGTATCACCAAACCATGGAATTCAACCTGGTTCGCGAATACGAAAGATTTTGCTGATAACCTGCACAGTGATCATTTGGTTCGTAAGATGTTGAACGAAAAATTGGCCAGCGCGTCAGTTTCTCGCATCGTCATCGAGCGTCCTGCCAAGAGCATCCGCGTGACTATCCACACAGCCCGTCCAGGCGTTGTGATTGGTAAGAAAGGCGAAGACGTTGAGAAATTGCGTCAAGCAGTTTCAAAACTGACTGGTGTTCCTGCGCAAATCAACATCTCAGAAGTGCGCAAGCCTGAGCTTGACTCACAACTGGTTGCTGAAAATATCGCTGGCCAGCTAGTGCGCCGTGTAATGTTCCGTCGTGCTATGAAGCGCGCGGTTCAGAACGCAATGCGTCTTGGCGCCAAAGGTATCAAAGTAGAAGTTAGCGGCCGTTTAGGCGGCGCGGAAATCGCACGTACCGAATGGTACCGTGAAGGTCGAGTTCCATTGCACACATTGCGTGCAGACATCGATTATTCAACCGCTGAAGCTAACACCACTTACGGTATCATTGGTATCAAAGTATGGATCTTCAAAGGCGAAGTTCTTGGCGGTATGCCTGTTGCTGAGGAAAAACCAGCAGCTCCAGCAAAACGCCCTAAAGGCCGTAAGTAAGGAGATACGATATGTTACAACCAAAGCGTACTAAATTCCGTAAGGTACACAAGGGCCGTAACCGCGGCCTGGCGCAAGCAGGTAACAAAGTCAGCTTCGGTACTTTCGGTTTAAAATCGGTTGAGCGCGGTCGTATGACAGCTCGCCAAATCGAAGCGGCTCGTCGTGCCATGACGCGTCACGTGAAACGTCAAGGTAAGATCTGGATCCGCGTGTTCCCTGATAAGCCAATTACTCAAAAGCCTCTTGAAGTGCGTATGGGTAAAGGTAAAGGTAGCGTGGAATACTGGGTAGCTCAAATTCAGCCAGGTCGTGTCCTGTATGAAATGGACGGTGTTTCGGAAGAGTTGGCGCGTGAAGCGTTTGACCTTGCGGCACGTAAGCTGCCATTCAAAACCACCTTTGTAACTCGGACGGTGATGTAATGAAAGCTAGCGAACTGAAAGAAAAAACCGTTGAGCAGCTGCAAGAAGAATTGCTGGGTTTGCGTCGTGAGCAGTTTAATCTGCGCATGCAAGCAGCAACTGGTCAGCTGAATCAAACCCACATGTTGAAGCAAGTGCGTCGTGATATCGCACGTGTGAAGACTATTCTGACTGAGAAGGCAGGTGCGTAATGGCTGAAGAAAAACGTGTTCGTACTCTGCAAGGTCGTGTAACCAGCGATAAGATGGACAAGTCCATCACTGTTGCGGTAACTCGCCGTGTTAAACATCCGGTATATGGTAAGTACATTACCCGTACCACGAAATTGCACGCACACGACGAAAACAATGAGTGTAAAACTGGCGATACCGTGATTGTTCGCGAGACGCGCCCAGTATCCAAGACTAAGACTTGGGCACTTGTTGAAATTGTAGAGCGCGCATTAGTAATCTAACCGATTACCAATAAACGTGTAATATAAACGGCTTCCTTCGGGAGGCCGTTTTTTTTTGCAGGCAGGAAAAAGCAGTAAAGTATGGTTATACTGGGTAGGAGTTTTTCAATTCAGCCAAGGAGATACGATGACCGACATCCGAGAGCCGGCCCGTTTAAATCCCCCAGTATTCTTCAGTGCAGCAGGTCTAATTGTTGCAATTCTTTTGTTCGCTGCCATTGCTCCAGAAACAGCGGACTCCTGGTTTCAGACTATTCAGTCAGCCATAATTGAGAACGGCAGTTGGTTTTACGTACTTGCGGTCGCAATAATTCTCCTTAGTGTTTTGTACCTCGGATTTTCCCGTATGGGTACAATTAAGCTCGGCCCTGACCATTCGGAGCCGGACTATTCAAATTTATCTTGGTTCTCGATGTTGTTTTCAGCAGGCATGGGAATCGGGTTGATGTTCTTCGGTGTTGCTGAGCCTGTTATGCATTTTCTAGCGCCTCCAGTTGGCGACCCCGGCTCGGTTGAGGCAGCCCGGGAAGCGATGAAGATAACCTTCTTTCACTGGGGGCTTCATGCGTGGGCAATTTATGCAATTGTGGCGCTAATTCTTGCTTTTTTTGCCTACCGTCATGGGCTGCCATTAACCCTGCGTTCAGCACTTTATCCCATGATCGGTGACCGAATTTACGGGCCTATCGGTAATGTTGTGGATGTTTTTGCAGTTATAGGAACAGTATTCGGTGTGGCCACGTCGCTGGGCTATGGTGTCACCCAAATTAATGCCGGTATTAATTACCTGTTTGATGTACCGGTATCAGATACGGTTCAGGTGTTACTCATTGTTGGTGTCACTTTACTGGCTGTTATCTCAGTAACGACCGGGTTGGATAAAGGTATCCGCCGGTTGTCAGAGCTGAATATGATACTCGCAATTATATTGCTCGTTATCGTATTGATATTGGGGCCAACTGTGTTCTTACTGCAGGCTTTCGTGCAAAACACAGGCTCTTACGTTTCTGAACTAGTCAACAATACCTTTAATCTATTTGCCTACGAAAAAACCGACTGGATTGGCGGTTGGACAGTTTTCTATTGGGGCTGGTGGTTAAGTTGGGCACCATTTGTAGGGTTGTTTATTGCGCGCGTTTCGCGCGGTCGCACCATTCGAGAGTTTGTACTTGGTGTGCTGCTGGTGCCTACAGGCTTTACTCTCATGTGGATGACCTTCTTCGGTAACTCGGCCATTGATATGATCCTTAATAAGGGAGTAACGTCACTGGGCGAAATGGTCCAAAACGATGTATCAATCGCACTATTCGCTTTTCTGGAACAATTTCCCTGGAGCGGAGTGCTAAGCGTTATTGCTACGTTGATGGTCGTGGTTTTCTTTGTCACCTCGTCGGATTCGGGGTCAATGGTTGTGGATATGCTGTGCTCCAATGGTCGCGATGATACGCCTGCTTGGCAGCGTATTTTTTGGGCGAGTGGGGAAGGTATTGTCGCCATTGTGCTGCTGCTTGCTGGTGGGTTAGGTGCGCTGCAGACAATGACGATAGCCAGTGCACTTCCATTTACCGTGATTCTACTCATTGCTACTTACGGGTTGATCCGTGCCTTACGCGTTGATGTTCATAAAAAAGATACCTTACAAAATAACTATCTGACAGCGTCAGCATCGAGCAATAAGAACTGGCGCGAGCGGTTACACAATATTATAGACTTTCCAAGTCAGTCGGTTGGCCAGCGCTTTTTATTGCAAGTTGTGGAGCCTGCATTTGCCGAGGTAGCGAAGGAAATGGAAGCCAGTGGTTTAACCGTCCAGCTACAAGGCGACGATAAGAATATTAAAATATTCCGCGTTATCCATGGTGATGAAATTGACTTTATTTACCATGTTCAGTTGTCTTCTCATATTCAGCCAGCGTTTGTTTTCTCGGAAACTGATGCAGACCCAACGGATGCACCAGAAGAGCAAAAATACTATCGGGCAGAGGTTCATTTACGCGAAGGTGGTCAAGACTACGACATTCTTGGTTGGTCACGCGATGCTGTGATTGGCGACATTATTGATCACTATCACAAGCACATGCATTTCTTGCATGTACTACGTTAAGGAGTTGACTATGAAGCTTAAAATCATAGCGGTATCGGTCGCGGCTGCATTAATAGTGCCAACTGCGTTAGCTCAAAATGCCGAGCGCAGCAGTGCAGAGGAGCTGCAGCAACTCCTCAACCAGATTGAACAGCTGAAGCAACGTGTGCTCGACCTTGAGCAGCGCGTTGCGCAGGAACAAACCGCATCGGAGTCAGCCAATCAAGAGCAGGAAGAAGCGTTTGCGCCGCGTCGCGAAGTCAAAAACTCGGCGCTGGCGGCACGCGTTGAGCGTTTAGAAGAAGATTTAGAGAATGCTGAGAATGATCCGATTCGAATCGGTGGAGCGGTTCGCACACAGTATGTTTGGGAGGATTATAACGACCCGATAAAAGATCGCGGCGGTGACTTTGATTTTGATTTAATCCGCATTGATTACAGCGGCGAAATAGGTGATGTAGTGTTGTCAGCGCAGTATCGCTGGTTCCAATACATGGACGTTGTGCAGCACGCATGGGTTGGCTACAACTTCACAGACAACTGGCAGGGCCAACTTGGCGTCACCAAGGTACCATTTGGCAATACGCCTTATAATTCGAACAGTTATTTCTTTAGTTCTAATTTCTACGTTGGGCTTGAGGATGACCATGATATGGGCGCCAAAATGCGCTATCGCGATGCCGACTGGGATTTCGATATTGCCTTTTTCAAGTCCGATGAACTCGGTGGTGCGGATGGCTTAGCGACCAATAAATCAGACCGCTATGCATACGATGCTGTCGGACTTCGTGTCGCCGGTGAGGGCATCTATGATGACCCCGCTGCGCTAGCTGCGGAAACCAACAGTTGGGCATTACGTGGCGTTCGAAAATGGACCCTAGACGAACTCAGTTCGGCAGAATTCGGCGCGTCATTGCAATGGGGTGATATGAACGATGGCATTGATAATGTCGGCGAACGTTCAGCTTGGGCGCTGCATGGGCTTTATAATTATGATCGCTGGACATTTATGGGACAGGTGTCCCAGTACGACTACGACATGGATGTACCGGATATAGGTATTGTTGTTGGCGCCTACAACTACTTTGATACGATACCGAGCAAGGCAACACTTTATACGGCGAATATTGCATACAGCATGCCAGTAAAATGGGGCCCTGTGACCAACTTAACGTTTTACAATGATTTCAGTTTGATGACAGATAAACGCTTGTATACCGAAGATACGATAATGAATGTGCTTGGTTTTGCGGTCGCGGCGGGGGGGCTATATACTTATTTTGACTTGGTAACCGCCAGAAATCAGCCGTTTGTAGGTGGCTCTATGAGTGGTGATGCGAAAGACACCAACACGCGATTCAACATCAATATAGGCTATTATTTTTAAGTAAAAATGAGTACAGTGGCCTTATTCAAACAGTTGTTTAAGTTGAGGTCACTGTGCCAATGAAATACCCCCATTTATTTCAGCCACTTGATTTAGGTTTTACCCAACTCAAGAACCGTGTGCTTATGGGTTCAATGCACACTGGTTTAGAAGAAGAAAAAAACGGTTTCGATAAGTTGGCGGCTTTTTACGCCGAGCGCGCCAAAGGTGGCGTTGGACTTATCGTGACGGGTGGCATTAGCCCGAATTTTCGCGGACGCGTCAGCCCCTTCGGTAGTGAACTCAGCAGACCTTGGCATGTTGCGAAGCATCGTAAAGTAACTGAGGCGGTGCACGCAAATGGCGGCAAAATATGTATGCAAATTCTGCATACGGGGCGGTACGCATACCACCCGTTTTCTGTCGCACCAAGTAAAATCAAAGCGCCAATTAACCCTTTTAAACCAAAAGCAATGAGCGAACGCCAAATTCTTACGACCATTCGCCATTTCGCACGTGCCGCAAAATTAGCTCAAAAAGCCGGCTACGATGGTGTTGAAGTCATGGGCTCTGAGGGCTATTTAATCAATCAGTTTATTTGCCCAAGAACCAACAAACGCACTGATAGATGGGGTGGTTCGTTTGAAAATCGCAGCCGCTTAGCACTAGAAATTATCAAGGCGATTCGTGCCGCGGTTGGTGAAAAATTCATTATTGTTTACCGGTTGTCGATGCTCGATTTGGTGCCAGAAGGCAACACCTATGATGAAGTGATCGCGCTAGGTAAAGCAGTTGAAAAGGCTGGTGTGACTATTATAAATAGCGGTATTGGTTGGCACGAAGCACGTGTACCGACCATCGTCACTTCAGTGCCACGCGCTGCATTTAGTTGGATTACGGCCAAAGTACGCAAAGAACTGTCGATTCCAGTGGTAGCGGTGAACCGAATTAATACGCCAGAAGTTGCCGAAAAAATACTCGCCGATGAAGAAGCCGATATGGTTTCGATGGCTCGGCCGTTGCTGGCGGATGCCAACTTCGTTAATAAAGCTGAGCGCGACCAAGCGGATAGAATCAATACCTGTATTGCTTGTAATCAGGCGTGTCTCGACCATGTGTTTGAAAACAAACGTGCCAGCTGTTTGGTTAATCCACAGGCATGTTATGAAAGCGAGTTAGTGTTTACTCCGGCCCAGCAGCCGAAAAAGATTGCTGTGGTTGGTGCTGGGCCAGCAGGGCTCGAGTTTGCGTGCCGTGCCGCAGAGCGCGGCCATGAAGTGCATTTATTCGATGCAGCCGCAGCTATTGGCGGCCAGTTTAACTACGCCAAGCAAATTCCAGGCAAAGAAGAGTTTCATGAAACCATTCGTTACTTTAAAAACCGCCTTGTGGATTGCGGTGTGACGGTTCACCTTAACACCCGTCAGAGCGCAGCGAACTTAGTTGCCGGAGGGTTTGATGAGGTGGTTCTAGCAACAGGTGTGGTGCCGCGGCAACTCGACATTCCGGGGATAGAATCTGACAACGTGTTGGGCTATTTGGATGTGTTGCGTGATCATAAGCCGGTGGGTAAGAAAGTTGCACTTATCGGTGCCGGAGGTATCGGGTTTGATGTGGCTGAATACATCACCACAGAACACTCGCCTACATCAAATGTTCAGGAATGGTCTGAGATTTGGGGGGTTGATGAAAGTTACGAAGCGCGCGGTGGTTTGAAACCACAAGCCGAGGAGCATAGCCCGCGGGAAGTTTGGTTATTGCAACGCAAAACTTCAAAGGTAGGCGCTGGGTTGGGTAAAACTTCAGGGTGGGTGCACCGCGCCACCTTGAAGAAAAAAGGCGTAGAAATGATAGCCGGGGTGAGCTACAAACGCGTTACTGAACATGGACTCTGGATAGAGATTGACGGCAAGGAACAGTTGCTCGAAGTAGACACTATTGTGGTCTGCGCTGGGCAGGTACCACAACGTGAGTTGTTCCATGATCTTGAGCAGCAGGGCGTATCTGTTCACTTGATAGGTGGTGCTGATGTAGCAGCCGAGCTTGATGCCAAACGCGCGATTCGTCAGGGCGCAGAACTTGCAGCAGCCATTTGATATGACACAGCAATACGATTTACATTGTCACAGCTACTATTCCGACGGCGCACTAAGCCCAGCGGACTTGGTGAGCCGCGCCCATGAATTCGGCGTCAGCCATTTGGCATTAACTGATCACGATTCAATTGCCGGATTAACTGAGGCACGAGACGCGATAAGCGCGCAAAACATCCCGTTAACGCTCATTTCTGGCACCGAAATAACTTGCCGCTGGCAGCAGTTTGAGGTGCATTTGGTTGCACTCAATTTTGATGAGCAGGCGCCAAGTATTGTTGAGTTATTAAGTGTGCAACAGCAGCGTCGCCGAGAGCGTTATCAAGCAATGGTTGCGAAGCTTCACAATGCGGGTATTGATGTGCAGCCGCCGTTGGCGCAAGCGATGACAATGCCAACCCGAAAACATCTAGCCGATGCGTTAGTAGAAGGTGGCTGGGTGAATTCATTCGAGACAGCATTTCGGCGTTATCTCGGTAAAGGGCAGCAGGCTTACATTGCGACCGAGTGGGTTTCGTTAGCTGATGCTGCTGCCAGCGTAAAAGCTGCTGGTGGCGTTAGCGTTATTGCGCACCCGCATGCCTATCAGTTGAGCAACAAGTGGCTGCGACGATTACTGCATGAGGCAAAAGCAGCGGACGTAGATGGTGTTGAAGTTGCAATTGGTACACAAGCACCTGGCCAACGCGAAGCATTGGCGACCTTTGCTGAAGAAATCGGCTTGCTTGCCTCTGTAGGCTCGGATTTTCATTACCCAGCCCGCTGGCGTGAATTGGGTAAAAACCTTTGTCTACCTGAGCGCTGTGTGCCAATATGGTCGAAATGGTCATAATAAGACTAGGTAACACGGGACTTTACATAGCTTTATGAGCCAATATTTCAGTATACATTCAGAAAATCCGCAAAAGCGCTTAATTCAACAAGCAGCCGAGATTATTCTAAAGGGCGGTGTTGCCGTATATCCAACAGATTCTGGTTATGCAATTGGCTGTCGTATTGGTGACAAAAATGCCATGGAACGCATTTGTCGTATTCGAAATATCGATAAAGATCATAACTTTACGCTGATGTGTCGCGATCTCTCTGAATTATCTATCTATGCGCGAGTCGACAATCCAGCTTTTCGCTTATTAAAAAACAACACGCCTGGTGCATATACATTTATTCTAAAAGGTACTAAAGAGGTACCACGTCGCTTGCTGAATCCTAAGCGCAAAACAATTGGTATTCGTGTGTCTGATGATCCAATTGTAATGGCCTTACTCGAAGCTTTGGGAGAGCCATTAATGTCAACCAGCTTGATTCTGGATGACAATGAATTCGCAGAATCAGACCCGAATGAAATTCGCGAAAGATTAGAGCGCCAAGTCGATTTAATCATCGATGGCGAGCACCGTGCTGAAGAGCAAACCACCATCATTGACCTCGCGGATGATGTTGTAAAAGTAGCACGGCAAGGGGCTGGGGACGTTTCACCTTTTGTGGATCAGTAACCTACATGAGCTCGGCTGACGCAAATACCCCACAACAACAATCACTGCCACTTGGCTTTGTTCGTGGTGAACCGGTCATTGATAAACCTGAAGACCTTTATATTCCGCCTGATGCACTTGAACTTATCTTAGAAAGCTTTTCGGGGCCGATGGATCTGCTGCTGTACCTGATTCGTCGACAAAAACTCGACATTGTTGATTTGCCGATTTTACCGATTACACGCCAGTACATGGAATACGTTGAGATGATGAAAGATCTCAAACTTGAGTTGGCGGCCGATTATCTGGTTATGGCGGCAATGTTAGCCGAAATAAAAAGTCGTATGTTATTACCACGCCCGCCTGCTGAAGATGACGAAGAGCACGACCCACGCGCAGAGTTGGTGCGACGGTTGCAAGAATATGAATCAATCAGACAGGGTGCCCAACATTTTGATGCGATGCCGCAAACAGGACGGGATAATTTCGTTGCGCAAGCCATGACCGACGCGCAAGAACTTATTGAACAACACTTACCTGACGTCGCTTTAGCGGAGTTAGCGCTAGCATTTAGCCAGGCGTTAGCGCACGCAAAATTACAAAACCACCATCAAGTGCAACGGGAGAAATTATCCACACGTGAGCGCATGAGCCGCATCTTGGATTTATTGCAAACCAGCCAGCGATTGCGATTCGCGGATATTTTTGAACCCAGTGAGGGTAAAGCGGGTGTTGTTGTTAGCTTTTTGGCTATTTTAGAACTGGTGAAAGAAGCGTTGATTGAAGTGGTTCAAGTTGACGCTTTTAGTGAGATTCATGTCACGAACCGTGAGCAAATTTATGCAGACTCCACAACTTAAACAAGCGATTGAAGCACTCCTCTTTGTTGCTGAGCAGCCATTAACTGAAACGCAGTTATTTGAGCATTTTAGCGAGGAAAGCATTAGCCGTAAGCAACTCAAAGAAGTTCTGAGCGAGTTACAAAGTGATTACCAAGAGCGTGGTGTTCAATTAACCTTAGTAGCCTCAGGCTATCGATTTCAGACGCGCGCGGAATTGGGTGGTATAATAAGCCGCTTGTGGCAAGAAAAGCCGCCACGTTATTCGCAGGCGTTACTTGAAACCCTTGCATTAATTGCCTATCGCCAGCCGATAACACGGGGTGATATTGAAGAAATTCGTGGTGTAAGCGTAAGCTCGAACATTATGAAGACGTTGCAAGAACGTGGTTGGATAAAAGTGGTTGGGCACCGTGAAGTACCCGGGCGCCCGCAGCTTTACGCGACAACAAATGAGTTTTTGGATTATTTTAGTTTACAAGATTTATCTGAATTACCGGCTATTCCTGAGGCGCCTGAAAAGGTTTCACTGAAAGGGGCGGCCGTTCAAACAACCGCTGAGACAGCGACAAATACAGAGTAATACCCATGAGTGAAAAGTTACAAAAAGTACTAGCCCGGTCAGGTCATGGCTCTCGCCGCGAACTTGAGACAATGATTGCGGCTGGTCGCGTGAGCGTGAATGGTCAAGTTGCCAGTTTAGGTGAACGAATTGACAGCAATGCGGTGGTTCGAATTGACGGCCGCGAAGCCAGTATTAAACAGCCCGAAGATGTGGTGTGCCGAGTACTGATGTACCACAAACCGGAAGGTGAACTTTGCACGCGTAAAGATCCGGAAGGGCGACCGACTGTTTACGATCGCTTACCACGCATGCAAGGCTCACGATGGGTTGCTGTTGGCCGACTTGATGTGAACACATCAGGTTTGCTGTTGTTCACCACCGACGGCGAACTTGCAAACCGCTTAATGCATCCCGGTCATGAAATTGAGCGTGAATACTCGGTCCGCATATTTGGTGAAGTGACGGACGAGATGATGCGCAAACTGAAGCAGGGTGTGCAGCTCGAAGATGGTCCAGCATCATTTAAAGAAATTAAACGTGGCGGTGGCGAAGGCATGAACCAATGGTTTCGCGTCATGTTAACTGAGGGGCGCAATCGAGAAGTTCGTCGCTTGTGGGAATCCCAAGGGGTTCAGGTTAGCCGTTTGATTCGTGTTCGTTACGGAAATATCAAGCTTGAGCAAGGTCTGCCGCAAAGTGGTTGGGGTGAACTGCCGATTAAAGAAATCAATTACCTGCGCGAGCTTGTTGGCTTGCCGGCGGAAACGCGAACGTTCGTTGATCCACGCCAAGGAGAGTCACGACAAAAACGTTATTCACGTGCTCGTCGTGTGAACGCGCAAAAACTGCAGCAACGTGGCCATAATACGCCAGCTGTAGAGCAAGAGCAGGCTGCAACCGGAAAGCCCGATCCACGTAAGACAAATGACCAGTCGCGCTCGAAGTCGCGTAAACCAGGTGACCGTGAGCGGCCGGGTTCGCGGGCTACAGACCAACGTAAGCCGAGTGAACGTAAACCGACGACACGTAAGCCGAAAGAACGCAAAGCAACTGGGCGCAAACGCACGCGCACATGAGCCTAATCGCTGACTGGCGCTTAGCCGGGCCGCTGCTTAGTTTATGGCCGTTTAGAGATGATGTTTGGCGTGAGCAGGGAAAACCTGCTCAACGTCAGCTCATCGAATTCTGGGAAATGCTTTCACCGCACTATCCTATGCTTATAGGCGTGCATCCAGATCAGTTCACATCGGTGCGCAAACAACTTCCTGATTCAGTAAAAACACTTTCTTTGTCGTACAACGATGCGTGGCCTCGCGATATCGGGCCGCTATGGTGCCAAACAAAGCGTGATCAGGTTACGGCGCATAGTTTTGCCTTTTCGGCGTGGCATGGGCTTTATCCAAATTGTGAGGATGACCAAGCGTTTGCTGCAGCATTGGCAGATCGACTGCAGGTGCCATGTGAAACCCATAACTTTGTCTTTGAAGGTGGAGCTGTCGCAACGGACGGCCAAGGCACTGCGATTGTGCATGGGGTAAGTGTAGCTCGAAACAATAGCCGCCTATCTCGCATCGAACAGCTTCAGCAGATAAGCCAGCCATTAGGGCTTAAGCAAATTTATTGGCTTGATTTCGCGAACCCAGCGGATGAAACGGGCGGGCATACGGACAACCAGGTTCAATTTCTTAATGAAGAGACGCTTGTTGTGAGTATGCCCAGTGTGCCGGGGGAGCTGTTCAACGCATATCAGCGACAGCTTGAGCAAGTAAGTGCGTGGCGGGACATACAAGGGCGCCCATATAACGTGGTGGTGTTGCCGCAGCCAGAGCCAATTGTTCCAGATATTAATGAATTTACTTCTGTGCGGCGTGTGCACGGTGTTTTTGAGCGTGGAAAGGCGCCGATGCTGGCAAGCTACGTAAATTTTGTGCGTGTTGGGAATTGCGTTGTGGTGCCTCAATTCGGTTTGGATAGCGATTACGAGGCAGTTCGAACCTTGCAAACTGCGGCACCAAAGCTGCATATAATTGCCGCACCCGCCGACGAATTTATGAAGGCGGGCGGCGCACTGCACTGTATGACGTTGCCGCTACCAGCTGCGGCCAACAACTTACTCTAGTTGATAGGTCACCTGCACCTGAGCTCGTATTTTATTGGTACCTGGCAAACTCACATCCGCCGCTTGTTGCATACGCATCGTCGCTTCATAACGCACCGGTGTTTGACTACTTTCCTGAATTTGTAGCACTTCAACCACGGCGCTGTTGGCAGCACGTGCCATTTTGTCGGCTTTTTCCCGTGCATTGACAACGGCTTGTTCGAGCACTTGTTGGTACAGGGCTTCGGTTTCGCTTACCAAAAATTCAGAGTTAAGAATATGCGTTGCACCAACCTCAAGCGCCTGATTGATTATCGCATCGTAGTTTGACACTTGGCGAAGCAGCACACTGACCTGACGGGTCGCGGTATAGCCGCGTTGAAGTCGTTCACCATCTTTATAGTCGTAACGCGGCGAAGCATTAATTTGATAGGACCTGATGTCCCGATCATCAATTTGCTGCTCGCGCAAAAATGTTATGATCGCAGCTGTGACGGTATCAATTTGTTGCTTGAGTAAGGTTAGGTCCTGCCCCTCGCGATTGATACTTAAATTAATGCTTACTTGGTCGGGTTCAACCTCAAGTTCGGCATGACTCGAAACCGTCAGCGTGCGAGGTTCTTGAGTTATTGGTTGGCAAGCAGCTAAAGTTAAGCAACCGATTAGCAGAATTGACATTTTACGAACAGTCATAACACCTCCATGGGGTGAATGTAAGTAGGTGCAAATGGAACAAGAAAACACTATACAGCAAGCGGAGGAGGTTGTGGTACGCCTCCTTGCGCGTCGAGAACACAGTGCTCACGAATTGCACCAAAAACTACAGCAACGAGGCTTTGACCACCGTACCATAGACTTGGTTCTTAAAAAGGCACAAGAACATGGTTGGCAGTCGGATGAACGCTTTGCCCATGTGTGGGTTCGAACGTGTATAGCACGCGGTGACGGGCTAAGGAAAATATCTGCTCAAGCTCCCCAAAAAGGTATCCCCGCAGAGCTAATTGAGCTGGTTTTAAAGCACGAACAACCTGACTGGAATGAGGCCTGTTATCAACGGTTGATTAGAAAGTTTGGCGAAATGCCAGCAGTTGATAGGAAGCAACGCGATAAAATCATGCGTCATTTATTACAACGTGGGTTTAGTTTCGATGTGATAAATCATGCGCTTGAACGCCAAGCTAAAGCCTTTGCAGACTAGTCGTCGTGATTCTTTCATGGTAGCATTTTGCCCTATCTTTAGTCATAAACTAACCCCAAACGTCGTAGGAAGTAGTCCATGCAAATGACCAGTGCGGAAATTCGTGAAGCGTTTCTCGCGTTCTTCGCTGAGAAGGGCCATCAACGGGTTCCATCAGCATCTTTAATCCCTGGCAATGATCCAACCTTGCTGTTTACCAACGCAGGTATGGTGCCGTTTAAAGATGTGTTTTTAGGTGATGAACAACGTGATTACAGCCGTGCGACGTCATCTCAGCGCTGCTTGAGAGCAGGCGGGAAGCATAACGATCTTGAAAATGTAGGTTACACCGCGCGCCACCACACGTTTTTTGAAATGTTGGGTAATTTTAGTTTTGGCGATTATTTTAAGCGCGAAGCGATTCAATATGCCTGGGAATATCTGACAGACGTGTTGAAGTTACCGAAAGAAAAACTGTGGGTAACTGTGTTCACTGAAGACGACGAAGCATACGACATTTGGGCTAAAGAAATCGGTGTGCCGACCGACCGTATTTCACGTATTGGAGCAAAAGATAACTTTTGGGCAATGGGTGACACTGGGCCGTGTGGGCCATGCTCTGAAATTTTCTATGATCACGGCGAAGAAATCTGGGGCGGCCCACCGGGAACACCAGAAGAGGACGGTGATCGTTACATTGAAATCTGGAATCTAGTATTCATGCAATACAACCGCCAGGCCGATGGTACGTTGCTACCATTACCAAAGCCTTCGGTTGATACCGGTATGGGTTTAGAGCGGATTGCTGCTGTATTGCAACATGTACACAGCAACTATGAAATTGACCTATTTCAAGCACTGATCAAATCAGCCGCAAGCATTATTGGAACCGATGATTTAGATAATAAGTCGCTACGCGTCATTGCTGATCATATTCGTTCATGCAGCTTCTTAATTGCTGACGGGGTGCAACCTTCGAATGAGGGCCGCGGTTATGTATTGCGCCGCATTATCCGCCGTGCTGTGCGACATGGCAGCATGCTAGGTGCACGAGGCACCTTCTTCCATAAGCTTGTGGCCAGCTTGGTTGAACAAATGGGTGACGCTTATCCCGAACTTAAAGATAAACAGAAAGTTATTGAACAAGCGCTACAAAGAGAAGAAGAACAGTTTGGTAAAACGCTTGAGCGCGGCCTAAATATTTTGAATGAAGCGCTCACAGAGCTCGACGGCACAGTGCTTCCAGGTGAGTTGGTGTTTAAGCTGTATGACACCTTTGGTTTTCCGATGGACCTTACCGCTGACATGGCGCGCGAGAAAGGTTTAACCATTGACGAGACTGGGTTTAATGAAGCGATGGAAGCGCAACGCCAACGTGCTCAACAAGCATCGAATTTTGGTGTTGATTACAACGAGCGTTTAAAGTCGAACCAGAAGTCTGAATTTTTGGGTTACTCCGATGTTACGGGCGAAAGTGAAATTGTCGAATTATTTGCCAATGGTGAAGCTGTTTCAGAGTTGCCTGCGGAAAGTAAAGGCATCGTGGTGCTAACCCGCACGCCATTTTATGCTGAAAGTGGCGGACAAATTGGTGATACCGGCAAATTGATTGTGAATGGTGGTGAATTTGTAGTTGAAGACACCCAATATATCGGTAAGGCAATTGCTCACCATGGGCAAGCAGCTGCGACACTTAAAGTCGGTGACAAGGTGGCCGCTCATGTTGATTCTCACCGTCGTGAAGCTGTTAAGCGAAACCATTCAGCAACGCACTTATTGCATGCTGCATTACGTAACCTTTTGGGGGAGCATGTTACTCAGAAGGGCTCACTGGTAACAGCCGAACGTTTGCGTTTTGACTTCTCACATTTCGAATCCGTAACAGCCGAGCAACTTGATGCGATAGAGCGTCAAGTGAATGAAGAAATTTATAACAATCTTCAAGTAAGTGCGGCGGTAATGCCAATTGAGGACGCGAAAAAAGCGGGTGCAATGGCCTTATTTGGTGAGAAATATGACGATGAGGTTCGCGTGTTGCGTATGGGTGATTTCTCCATGGAACTTTGTGGTGGTACTCACGTGCAACAGACTGGCGACATTGGTGCTTTTCGCATAATTTCTGAAGCGGGTATTGCTTCAGGCGTGCGCAGAATTGAAGCCGTTACTGGCGCGGGTGCTGTACAGTTTACCTTGCAACAGCAACAACAACTCCGTCACGCAGCCAGCCTGCTTAAAACCGATGCAATGCACGTGGCTGAGCGGGTGCAACAACAAATTGATCGTAGTCGTCAGCTTGAACGTACTATAGATGAATTAAGTCAGAAAATTGCTGCACAAGCGGGCTCCGACTTAATTGGTAATGCGTTAGATATCCATGGTGTAAAAGTAGTAATCGCTGAGGTTGCTGGTGTTGAAGCCAAAGCTTTGCGAAGCATGGTTGATGATTTAAAAAACCAACTGCAGTCTGGTGTTGTTGTGTTAGGACTCGCTACGGAAGATAAAGTCAGCTTGATTGTCGGTGTAACGAACGATCTCACCAGTCGCGTTAAAGCGGGCGAGGTTGTTAATGTAGCAGCGGCAGAAGTTGGCGGTAAAGGTGGTGGCCGACCTGATTTAGCGCAAGCCGGCGGCGCAGACCCAACCAAGTTGGACCATGCACTCAGTGCAGCTAAAACGAAGTTGGAAGCATTATTGCGGTAGATAGCGCGATGGTACGGTTAGTTTGGATGATGTGCGGGTGTACTGACAGCAGTTCCTTGTTAGAATGTCCGTGCTTATTCGGGTTTCGGTGAATAAGTGCGCAATAAAGTGGTGATTGTTATAACAATTGTGATATATTCATTGAGGCGAAAAATAACAGGCTGATGGTGCGGGAATGATCTATACTGAACCGCATGGGACACAGAAGTAGGGAAGGAGTAGGCTAATGTTGATCTTAACCCGCAGAGTGGGTGAGACCTTGATGATAGGCGATGAGGTCACAGTCACTGTATTGGGTGTAAAAGGGAATCAGGTGCGTATCGGGGTAAATGCACCAAAAGATGTCTCTGTTCACCGTGAAGAAATTTACATGCGTATTCAAGCTGAGCACCAAGACAGCGAGAAACCAGAAGACAAAGAATGATTTTACAAAAAAAGCTGACCCGACGAGGTCGGCTTTTTTGATTTAAGCGGGCGTTAAGCGAAGTTACCTATTTAGCTTATTTATCTCAAAATGGACGGTTGTGCCGGAATTTTGTCCGAGATGTTTAAAATTCCCACAAACAAACACCAATTTCCAAAAAATCGTTTGACATATTTTTCAAGGTCGCTAGAATTCATCGCCACAAGTAAGCGGTGAGGTGGCCGAGAGGCTGAAGGCGCTCCCCTGCTAAGGGAGTATAGGGTTTGTAGCTCTATCGAGGGTTCGAATCCCTCCCTCACCGCCATTTGTCAACAACGCACTCGTAGCTCAATTGGATAGAGTACTCGGCTACGAACCGAGCGGTTGGAGGTTCAAGTCCTCCCGAGTGCGCCATTTGTTGACAATAACACCGGATATACGCACTCGTAGCTCAATTGGATAGAGTACTCGGCTACGAACCGAGCGGTTGGAGGTTCAAGTCCTCCCGAGTGCGCCACTTCTTGAAATACCCCTTTGAGTTCTATCGTTTTTATTTATACCCTCTATTTTTCAGCTAAACCCTCCAGCTAAATTAGTTGTGTTATCCTTATGTTCATTTAGGATTAAAAATAAACAACTACTTAGCAGGCGGTTTATGACAGATCTATTCTCAGAAGCCTTCACAATTATGGTAACCGGGATGGTTACCGTGTTCGCTTTTCTTTCTCTATTGCTTGGTGCAATGGCATTGTTGCGGCTTATCGCCGATGCCCCTGAGCCAGCGGTAGGTGGCAGTTCATCGGCACAGGAACCCACGCCTGCCCAACTCGCCGCTATAACCGCTGCAATTCATCAGTATCGCCGCAAATAAACCATTCAAAAATAAGTAAGGAGCGCTTGAATGACAAAGAAGCCACTGCAACTCACTGAACTCGTATTACGCGACGCCCATCAATCGTTATTAGCAACACGGATGCGTTTAGACGACATGCTTCCGATTGCTGAGCAGCTCGATAGCATGGGCTACTGGTCAATGGAGTCATGGGGCGGTGCGACCTTCGACGCCTGCATTCGTTATTTAGGGGAAGACCCTTGGGAGCGCATTCGAGAACTAAAAAAAGCGATGCCCAAAACGCCACAACAAATGCTCCTGCGGGGACAAAATTTATTAGGTTATCGTCATTATGGTGACGATGTGGTGCGCCGGTTTGTGGAACGTGCCAGAGAGAATGGCGTTGATGTTTTTCGTATTTTTGATGCGATGAATGATGTCCGTAACCTTAAAACCGCAATTAAAGCCGCGAAAGAAGTCGACGGCCATGCGCAAGGCACGATGTCTTACACGGTGAGCCCAGTTCACACTTTAGACAAGTGGTTAGACATGGCGAAGGAACTGGAGGCGTTAGGGTGCGATTCATTGTGTATAAAAGACATGGCTGGCTTATTACGCCCGGAGCCGGCTTTTGAATTGATTAGTGCGTTAAAGAAAACCGTAGATATACCGATTGCCATGCAATGTCATGCAACCACAGGTTTAAGCACTGCCACCTATCAAAAAGCAATTGATGCTGGTATCGACATGCTCGATACCGCAATTTCGTCAATGAGTATGACCTATGGGCACTCAGCAACCGAAACCATTGTGGCAATGACTGAGGGAACCGAACGTGACACCGGGCTCGAGCTGGAAAAGTTAGAGAAAATTGCGAGTTATTTTCGTGAAGTTCGTAAAAAATATGCACAATTTGAAGGTTCACTGAAAGGTATTGACGCACGTATTCTGATTGCACAGGTGCCAGGCGGAATGTTGACCAATATGGAAGGGCAACTCAAGGAACAAGGGGCACTGGATAAGTTTGAAGAAGTTCTGCAAGAGATTCCGCGCGTGCGTGAAGATCTTGGCTTTATTCCGTTAGTTACCCCAACCTCGCAAATTGTAGGCACACAAGCGGTGTTGAATGTGCTCAGTGGCGAGCGTTACAAATCTATTTCAAAAGAAACCCGCGGTGTATTGCGTGGTGAATATGGTGCAACCGCAGCGCCGGTCAATAAAGAACTGCAGCAGCGCGTATTGGATGGTGATGAACCAATTACAGTGCGTCCTGCTGACTTGCTCGACAATGAACTGGATAGTCTGACCAAAGAACTCAAGCAAAAAGCGAAAGATGAAGGTATCGAATTAGCGAAAAGCGAAGTCGATGACGTATTAACCTATGCATTGTTCCCGCAAATTGGTTTGAAGTTTTTGAAAAACCGTGGAAATCCGGATGCCTTTGAGCCCGTTCCTACCGGACAAGAAAATGAAGCGGAACCAACCTCGAACACAGCTTCTGGCGTAAGTGAGTCGAGTGGTTCAGGTGTCTATGATGTCAAAGTGGACGGTAAGTTATTTACTGTTGAAGTGGCGCCGTCTGGACAAATTGTTTCAGCAAAAACTGATGCGTCAGCCGCAAAACCTTCGTCAGCTGGATCAGGTCACGAAGTCAAGGCGCCGCTAGCAGGCAATGTTTTCAAGGTTCAGGTTAAGCAAGGACAATCGGTCAAGGCCGGAGACGTGCTAATTATTCTTGAAGCCATGAAGATGGAAACCGATATTAAAGCCGAACACGATGGCGTTGTCGCAGCGTTACAAACCAAAGAAGGTGATAGCGTGAATGTAGGTGACGTTTTGCTGAACTTGGAGTAGTTGCACATGGACCGTTTGATACTGCTTTGGGAGAGCACCGCCATTGCTGCGTTCACTTGGGGTGAGGCTGTAATGATGCTCGTTGGAGCGCTACTGCTCTATTTAGCCATTCATAAAAAGTTCGAACCGTTATTATTGTTGCCGATTGGCTTCGGCGCTATTCTTGCGAACATTCCGCAAGCAGGCTTCACGGATCCGGGTGGTCTGCTCTATTACGTTTATTACGTTGGTATTGAAACGGGTGTTTTTCCGCTGCTGATATTTATGGGTGTAGGCGCCATGACGGATTTTGGCCCACTACTTGCAAATCCTCGAACATTGTTACTGGGTGCGGCCGCCCAATTTGGGATTTTTGCGACATTGCTCGGTGCGATTGCCTTGAACTCCATACCAGGGTTTGAATTTAGCATGGCGGATGCATCAGCCATCGCGATTATTGGTGGTGCCGACGGTCCGACAGCAATATTCCTTGCGTCAAAATTAAGCCCTGACTTACTCGGAGCTATTGCTGTTGCAGCCTATTCTTATATGGCGTTAGTGCCAATAATTCAACCGCCAATCATGAAGTTGTTAACTACAAAAGCTGAACGCGGAATTCAAATGGAGCAATTGCGTCCAGTGGGGCGTAAGGAAAAAATTCTATTTCCGCTGGCAGTGCTATTTCTGACTCTTCTGTTTTTACCAACAGCAACACCATTGGTTGGTATGTTTTGTCTTGGTAATTTGATGCGTGAAGCGGGTGTTGTTGACCGCTTAAGTAAGACAGCACAGAACGAACTAATCAATATTGTGACGATATTTCTCGGTTTGGCGGTTGGTTCAAAACTCTCTTCAGGCGAGTTTTTATCGCTACAAACTTTGGGCATTCTTGGTTTGGGTGCTGTTGCGTTCGGTATCGGCACGGCATCGGGCGTATTAATGGCAAAAGTCATGGCCAAATTCAGCAAGCAACCAATCAATCCGCTAATTGGTGCCGCAGGCGTTTCAGCTGTACCTATGGCGGCTCGCGTGGTGAACAAAGTTGGGCTTGAGGCTAATCCGCAAAATTTCCTATTAATGCATGCGATGGGGCCGAATGTGGCTGGTGTGCTGGGGAGTGCCGTTGCGGCGGGTATTTTATTAGCCTTAGTTGGCTAACTCTGCGCACGCCATAAGTGGGTAATAATGGTTAACCGGGCTTAACGTCCGGTTAGCCAAAGCAGCACAGTATAAGCCACTGCAACAAACACGCTGAATGCTGCAATGTAGATAAAACCTTTCAGCCCTTGGCGCATGCTCCAGCCGTTTAATCGAAGATATACAAACCAGAGAACGCTTAGTATCAGCGGAATTAAAAATAGAAATCTCGTCATTATTGCTTCCCTGTGGTGTGTTGGCGTTGTTGCCAGAGAACCAGATCGGCGACAGCTTGCCGAGCCTGCTCCAGCATTGGGTCAAGTCGCGTAATATGGTCGGCAACTTCATCCACTGCGCCGCTCGCCATGCTTTTTTCAAGTTGCGCAGCGATATTTGATAACTTGAGTAGCCCCAAGTTTGCCGCTGCCCCCTTCAATGAGTGGAAGAAACGCTTTGCTTGGTCGTGCTGACCTTTTGAAAGAAACTCAACGATTTGCTGCGGCGCATGGTGATAGTCACTATACAAGCGTTCTATTAAACTTTGATATAATGCTACGTTGTGCCCAAGACGATCCAGCGCATTATCGAAATCAATGTCACTATGATTGGGGTAGTTTCGAGCTACAGCTGGTTTGTTGTGCACGGATACCGCCGAAGTTTGCTCACGTTGATAATCGCCGCGCACACACCACTTCTCGAGCGCTTGAATGAGCACCTGTTCATCAATAGGTTTACTGATATGGTCTTGCATACCTGCACTGTGCGAACGCTCGATGTCGTCACTACTGCTGTTTGCTGTCATCGCAATGATAGGCAATTGCTGGTAGGAATAATGCCCACGTATTTTTTCGGCTGCGGTAAGACCATCCATGACCGGCATCTGAATATCCATCAACACTAAGGCATAATGTTTTGCCAACACCATAGCGAGCGCTTCTTCGCCATTGCGCGCTACATCGACTTGCATGCCTGCATGTTGCAGCATTTCTCGTGCGATGATCTGATTGATGTCATTGTCTTCAACCAATAAAACGGGTGCACTGCAAATCTCTTTTAAGCGGTTATTACTTGGCATTGCTTGTCTATTAGTACTGATCGAAAGCGCCGAGCAGAGCACCCGAACCAACGCCGAACTGGTATAGGGTTTAACAATATAGTCAGCGACCCCAATCGACTGCGCCTGCTCAATCATGTCTTTAGCGTGATAATTGGTTGCGAGTATCAGTTTCGGCGAAGCTGTGTCCTGCTTCGAGAGTACTTCCTGACAGAACTCCAACCCGCTGATACCAGGTAGTTGCCAGTCTACAATTGCGGCATCGAAAGGTTGCTGGTCAAGCTGTTTCAGGCCTTCCTCGGCAGTGCGGCAGGTTTGTATATCAACATTGTAGCTGCGTAATAATTCAGTCAGCATTTCACGCGTAGTTAAGTTATCTTCAATGGCCAAAACGCGTTTGTTCTGTAAGCGCTTGATCAGTGCGTCACGGTTCGACAAGTCTTGATTCTGTTGAATCGGTAACCGCAGTTCGAGAAAGAAAGTTGAGCCCTGCCCAACGCTACTGGTGACGCCTAAGCCGTGCTTATTCATGATTTTTACAATACGCTGACTGATGGCGAGACCCAAGCCGGTGCCACCGAATTTCCGAGTGGTGGAGGTGTCGGCCTGCGTGAAGGCATCAAATAGACGAGCTCGTTGTGCTTCGTCCATACCGATACCCGTATCCGTTACTGAAAGGCGCAGAAATACATCGGCGTCATCGACATCCAATAATGTAACCGAAACAACAATTTCACCATCTTCAGTGAATTTGATGGCGTTACTGACTAGGTTTACCAACACCTGATTAAGCCGCAGCGGGTCACCAATGAGTCGTGTTGGAATGTTGGTTGGCAAGTTAATGATAAACTCTAAGTTTTTGTCGTATGCACGATAGGCAAACATGTCAGCAAGGTTGGCCAAAACCTCTTCAAGGTCAAACGGAATCGCCTCTATACTGAGCTTGCCAGCCTCTATCTTGGCAAAATCGAGCATGTCGTTGACAATTCCCAGTAAGATTCGTGATGAACTTTCAATAGACTTTAAGTAGCTGCGCTGTTGTTCGTCGAGATTGGTTTTTAGGGTGAGCTGCGTCATCCCTAAAATAGCATTGATTGGCGTACGAATTTCGTGACTTACATTGGCGAGAAATTCACTTTTTGTTTGATTTGCAGCAGCTGCAGCTTTAATTTCTTTTTCGCGCGCAGCCATAGTCATAGACTTAGCCGTGGCGATATCGTCTGGGTTCAACCGACGATATATTCTATAGAATAGTTCTGCCAAGCCTTTTCGCAGTTGCATGGATTGCCTCAAGACCAATATGAGATAGTCATTTAATTGTCTATCATGCCATGCAAGTAGTGTTTAGCCAATGCTAAACACTGATCGACTAACATGGACTAAAAGGTTATAAACCAGTAATATTTCGCGATAACCAATGGCTCGACGATATAAGGCAGGATCCCATTTTGCAGTCACAATTTGCCGATGTGTTGGCAGTACTCGCCAATTCCGAGCACGTTAATATTTTACGTGACATTCACCGCGGGGTTGAACGCGAAACCTTGCGTATTACAGAAGCGGGAAAGCTTGCGCCCACTTCGCATCCCGAAAAGTTAGGCTCGGCGCTTAAGCATCCGTTAATTACAACCGACTATGCCGAAACTTTAATGGAATTCATCACGCCCGTAGCCAGTGATATCAAAGTCACCGTGCAGCAGCTGATGGATATCCATAAAGTAACCTATCGCGAATTAGGCGATGAGTTACTATGGCCATTAAGTATGCCGTGCTTTGTCGGCGCGGCCGAAGATATTGTGATTGCGCAGTATGGCAAATCCCATACCGGTAGAATGAAAACTTTGTATCGGCAAGGGCTTACCTATCGGTATGGCGGCGGTATGCAAATTATTGCGGGGGTGCATTACAATTTTTCACTGCCCGATACGTTTTGGCAATTGTTAGCTGAACGCGAACAGCGTGAACTCAACCAAGACTTTATTTCCGAACGCTATTTTCACTTAATTCGAAACTATAAGCGGGTGAGCTGGCTTATTCCGTACTTATTTGGCGCTTCGCCGGCTATTTGTAAGTCGTTTCTGAAACATACCGAAGGCAATATGACCTTCGCCGAATTGGGTAAAGGCACCGTATACAGGCCTTATGGAACCTCGTTGCGAATGAGTGATTTAGGCTATACCAATAAAGAGCAGGCGGACCTCAAGATAACCTATAACACGCTGGACGAGTACGTGACCGGTCTACGTAGGGCGATCACAACCCCATCTGCGCGGTTTAGCAAAATTGGTGTTAAAGTTGATGGTGAGTATCGCCAACTCAACACGAATATTCTACAAATTGAAAATGAGTTTTATTCAACTATCCGACCGAAGCGGGTAGCCCGCTCAGGTGAAACGCCTACGCAGTCTCTTGAACGCAGTGGGGTTGAATACATTGAAGTCAGGGCATTAGATGTGAATCCATTTAGCCCTGTGGGTATTACTGCTGAACAAATGCAGTTGCTTGATGTACTGTTGATCTATTGCGCACTTAAACCCAGTGCTGAGCTAAGCTGGGATGAGCAGGTGATAACCGATACCAATTTTAATCGGGTTGTCATGGATGGGCGTAACCCACGCTTAACCCTGCAAGATAATGGTTATGAAAGGCCTATATCTGATTGGTTAGAAGATATATTTGCTGACTTACAGCAAATTGCCAAAGTGATGGACACTGCTCACGGTGAGCAAGACTATGTCACGGCAGTTAACGAACAATACCGTTGTGTACTTAATCCTGAACTGACGTTGTCAGGCCGGGTAATGGCACACTTGCTTGAGCACAACATCGATAACAGCGTGTTTGGCATGCAACTGGCGCGGGATTATAAAAAACAACTTGAGCAGCCGTTAAGTTATTTCACCGAGGCTGAATTTGACCGTTTGCGCGATGCTTCATGGGCTGCGCAACAGGAGCTTGAAGCGGCCGACGCGAATTCAAGTTTTGATGACTTTTTAGAGGAGTATTTCCGGCGTGCGGCTTACCAATCACTGGATTGTTAAAAAATGAAGTTCAAGTTTACGATTATTGCGGCAACTCTTAGTTTAGTCGGCTGTGCATCAGCACCACCGAAAGAGCCGGAAAACCTCTGTGGTATTTTCATGGAAAAACGTGATTGGTACGACGCCGCTGCAGCAATGCGCGATAAGTGGGGCGTACCGATACAAGTTCCTATGGCCATGATGTATCAAGAGAGTTCATTCAAGCACGATGCCGTGCCACCGCGGGACTATTTATTGTGGATTATCCCATGGGGGCGGGTGAGTAGTGCTTATGGTTATTCGCAAGCCAAGACACCAACATGGGATGACTACGTTCGTGAAACAGGAAACTCGTGGTCATCACGTGACGACTTTGATGACGCACTTGATTTTATGGGATGGTTTATCTCAAAAAGTCACCAAATAAACGGTGTTTCTAAATGGGACGCTTACGCGCAATATCTCAATTATCATGAAGGATGGGGCGGCTATCAGCGTCAAACCTATCGCAGTAAACGCTGGTTAATGAATACAGCAGAGCGGGTCAAACAGCGTGCCAGTCGTTATGGTGCTCAGTTGCGTACCTGCGAAGATGATTTAGAGCGCGGTTGGTTGTGGCGTCTATTCTTTGGTTAACCGAACCGCTGTTATGATGAGCGGGTGCGTGTTACCTATCGGGTAGCACGCGCACCAGTTTGACTAAGTTGTCACTGCTTTCAATCACTTCAATCGCATAGCCATTAATACGTAAACATAAGGGCCGCTGCGGAATGTCACCCAGTTGCTCGATGATTAAACCGCTGACCGTTTTGGGGCCATCCGTAGGTAAGTCCCAGTTCATTTCTTTATTTAAGTCACGAATATTCGCAACACCTTCGACATGTACCGAACCATCGATTTGAACTTGGGTAGATTCGCTCGGTGCAGGCGCAATACTGGTGGTGAAGTCACCTACAATCTCTTCTAAAATATCTTCTAAAGTCACTAACCCTTGAATATCGCCGTATTCATCCACCACCAAACCAATACGTTCTTTGTTGCGCTGAAATTTCAGTAATTGCACGTTTAGCGGTGTGCCTTCCGGAATGTAATAAATATCCCGAGCGGCGCGGACAATTTCAGATTTATCCAAATCATTATTGTTTTTTGTCATGATTTGCATGATGTCACGCGCGTGTAAAAAGCCAACTGCGTCGTCAATTTCATTCCGATAGAGTAATATTCTTGTGTATTGGGCTTGGCTGAGTTGTTTAATAATTGATTTCACGTCGTCCTGCACATCAATACCCGATATGTCAGCACGCGGAATCATCACATCTTCAACGGTCACTTTCTCAAGATCCAAGATACTAATCAGCATGTCTTGGTGACTTGAAGGAATCATTGAGTTTGCTTCATTAACCACCGTTCGCAGCTCTTCGGAACTCAACGCATCTTGGCCAGAGGAGCCTTTCGGGTTAATACCGAGTAAGCGCATGAAGCTATTCGTTATAAAGTTAACCGTTGCCACGAGAGGGTAGAGTACAGTCAGCATTGGCTTTAAAACAAATGAGCTAGGAAACGCAATGCGTTCGGGGTGCAGAGCTGCAATTGTCTTCGGTGTTACCTCAGCAAAGATTAGCACAACCAAAGTTAAACCAAATGTTGCGATAACGATGCCAGCATCGCCAAACCAGCGCAAACAAATGATTGTCGCAATTGCCGAAGCAGCGATATTAACTAAATTATTACCGATTAGAATAAGACCAATTAAACGGTCAGGGCGGTCGAGAAGATAGAGTACGCGATTGGCTCCAGCATTACCTTGCTGCGCGAGGTGACGTAAGCGGTAACGATTGACCGACATCATGCCGGTTTCCGAGCCAGAAAAATACGCGGAAAGAAACAATAAAACCCCAAGTATGATCAGTAGGGTCGAGGTGGATATCTCGTCCAAAAAAAAGTCCTATAATTTAAAACTGAACGCCTAATTTAGCCAGCTGGCGCTACAAGTCAAGTTCTTCGCATGCAAATGCGTGACGAACTACAGAGAAAGTAGAATATCTTTCACAAAACGACTGCCAAAATACGCTAATGACAGAATAATGCTAGCGATAACGCTGGTTATTACCAGAGCTCGTCCGCGTGCTCGTTTTACGCCGTGCAGGTACAACACAATTGCGTAAAGTGCGAATGCAATAAGACTCAAAATTGTTTTGTGCGATTGCCCCTGAGCAAACATGTCATTAAGGAAAACGAATCCACTAATAATTGCGATCAGTAGCAACGCAGTTCCGGTACTCAATAAGCGGAAAAAGTAACGTTCCACAGTCATCAAGGGGGGTAAATAACCGGTGAGCGTGTGCGTGCGGTGATGCTTCAGTAAGTAGTTTAAATATAAGAGCTGGATTGCGTACAAAGTTGCTAAGCTCAACACCGCGTAGGCAATCAAGGACAAGATAATATGGACGACTAAACCATGGGCTTCGCTCAGTTGTGCGCCCCAGTTGGCCGGACTGAGTACCATCAGTAATACGCTCACTGCCGCGAACACATAAATTATTGGGCTTAACAGCAAACCACCGGCGCGGCGGCTTCGCATTAACGTGAATGCGGCTAACAAGAGCGCGACCGTACTTAAACTGGTAGTGATGTTTAAATGGTCAAAATGATCGGCATTGAGGTAATCCCACAACACGATTGCATGGGTCACGATTGCTGCCAGTGGTACGATTAGCAGTAGCCAAGATGCAGAGGTTGTTCGTGCGAGACTACGCCAAAGTAATACGGCGCTCAGTACGTACAACACAAGATTGATGGGTAGCAATAGGGTCATGGCAATTATCAGTCTGCTGCGCAATGGGTGAACAATGTAGCAAGTATATGCATAGTCACGCCTAAACCCAATAGGATCAGGAAACTTTGCTTGATTTAAGATATAATCGCCGCCATATCGACAAAATGGCAATAAGAAAGTGGGCAGATTCGCATGTTTGAGAATTTAAGCGAACGATTGTCGCAATCGTTGAAAAGTATTACCGGTCGCGGACGTTTAACCGAAGACAACATCAAAGACACCTTACGAGAAGTGCGCATGGCACTGCTCGAGGCTGATGTTGCCTTGCCGGTAGTGCGTGAATTTGTAAGCCGGGTAAAAGAGCAAGCCCTTGGTGAAGAAGTCAACAAGAGCCTGACCCCTGGCCAAGTATTCTTAAAAATTGTGCAAAAAGAGCTTGAGCACGCAATGGGTGAAGGCAATGTGCCGCTCAACCTTGCCGCACAGCCGCCCGCAGTGATACTGATGGCAGGTTTGCAAGGTGCTGGTAAAACGACCAGCGTCGGTAAATTAGCCCGCTACCTGCGTGAAAAACAGAAAAAGAAAGTGTTGGTGGTTAGTGCCGATGTTTACCGTCCGGCCGCTATTAAGCAATTGGAAACATTAGCGAGCGAAGTTGAAGTTGAATTTTTCCCATCAAGCACAGATCAAAAACCTGTTGCTATTGCACAAGCTGCAATAGCTCACGCACGGAAAAAATTCCTAGATGTAGTTTTAGTCGATACTGCCGGTCGTACCGCAATTGATGAAGCTATGATGGCGGAAATTCAAGCATTGCACGAAGCAATCAACCCAGTAGAAACATTGTTTGTGGTTGACGCGATGACTGGGCAAGACGCCGCCAACACTGCAAAAGCTTTCAGCGAAGCGTTACCGCTTACGGGCGTTATCTTAACTAAGACAGATGGTGATGCTCGCGGTGGTGCAGCGTTGTCGATACGTCATATTACTGGCCAACCAATTAAATTTTTGGGTATTGGCGAAAAGAATACAGCGCTCGAACCGTTTCATCCTGATCGCGTTGCTTCGCGGATTTTAGGTATGGGCGACGTGATGTCGCTGATCGATGAACTCGAATCTAAAGTTGATAAAGCGAAAGCGGAAAAAGTTGCTAAAAAGGTGATGAAAGACGGTAAGTTCTCACTTGAGGACTTTCGTGATCAGCTGGCTCAAATGCGCGACATGGGTGGCATGATGGGCTTAATGGATAAGTTGCCTGGTATGGGACAGATGTCGGCGCAAATGAAGGGGCAGCTGGATGACAAGCTCACCGTTCGTATGGAAGCTATCATCAACTCAATGACCCGCAAAGAACGCGAACATCCCGATTTAATCAAAGGTTCGCGAAAACGTCGTATTGCTGCAGGCTCAGGCACTCAGGTACAAGACGTGAATAAAATGCTGAAGCAATTTATGCAAATGCAAAAAATGATGAAGAAAATGAAAGGCGGCGGTATGGCGAAGATGATGCGCGGCCTTGGCGGAATGGGTGGTAAAATGCCACCAGGAATGTTCCCGAAACGCTAGTAAAAACTTGCATTCGGACTAATTTTCGGGTAAATTCCACGACCTCTTCGACCCCGGTCGGAGACTTTTTTATTTACTTAACATTTGAAACTGTATCGAGGAACGTAATGGTAACCATTCGTTTACAACGTGGTGGCGCTAAAAAACGCCCATTCTACCAGATGGTAGTTACTGACAGTCGCAATGCCCGCGACGGTCGTTTTATTGAAAATGTAGGCTTCTTCAACCCAGTCGCTCGCGGCCAGGAAGAAAAGATCCGTATCGACTTAGCGCGTGTTGATCATTGGGTATCAAACGGTGCTGCTTTGTCTGATCGTGTATCGAAGCTGGTAAAAGACGCGCGTAGCGCGGCTTAATAGAATTATATTTCTGAAGTTAGGTGGCTATGAATAATCCTGCTGAAACCGTCGTTGTGGGTCAACTTGGCGCAGTATATGGCGTAAAAGGCTGGATAAAAGTTCAAAGCTTCACTGATGATCAGGAAGCCATTTTTGATTACACCCCTTGGCAACTTGTTTTACAAGGCAAGGAGCAACCAGTTCAAGTCGAAGAATGGCGTCGACACAATAAAGGACTGATTGCGAAGTTAGCAGGCGTACAAGATCGCGAACAAGCACACTTATTAACAGGTGCGGAAATTGTGATTAGTGCGGCGCTACTACCTGAATTGCCAAAGGATGAGTTTTACTGGCGCGATTTGATTGGTATGACTGTCGTCAATACTGACGGTTATAACATGGGAGTCGTTGATCAGTTAATGGCCACTGCATCGAATGATGTAATGGTGGTGAAAGCGAACAGCAACGATGCATTTGGTCGCTCTGAGCGTTTGATTCCGTTTATTCAGAGTCAATACATTCAGAAAGTCGACATGGAAAACAAAAGCATTGTTGTGGATTGGCCGTCGGACTTTTAATGGCTGATAAATTGCAGGTTGGGGTGATAAGCCTTTTTCCTGAAATGTTTCAGGCTATAACCGACAATGGTGTGACCGGCCGGGCCGTGCGAGATGGATTACTGGATATTCAGCTGATAAATCCGCGCGATTTTACCCATGACCGTCACCGCACTGTTGACGACCGCCCTTATGGCGGAGGTCCAGGGATGTTGATGATGGTGCAACCGCTCACTGATGCGATTGCAACAGCCAAACAACAGCTCGGTGCTGATACCAAGGTGATTTATATGTCACCTCAAGGTCGCAAGCTTGATCATACAGGCGCTCAAGAATTGGCGCAGTATGACAAGCTCATTTTAATCGCCGGTCGTTATGAAGGCATCGATGAGCGTGTAATTGCGCGACATGTTGATGAAGAATGGTCGATTGGAGATTACGTGTTAAGTGGTGGCGAGTTGCCGGCCATGGTGATGATAGACGCGGTAGCAAGATTGATTCCAGGTGTGCTTGGACATCAAGACTCGGCTAGCGAAGACTCATTTGCCGATGGTTTGCTAGATTGTCCGCACTATACACGACCAGAAATCTTAGATGGTGAGTCGGTTCCTGCTGTTTTACTCAGCGGTAACCATGAAAATATACGCAAGTGGCGCTTGCAACAGTCCCTCGGGAGAACTTGGTTGCGCCGCCCTGAATTATTGAAACACCTAGCTCTGACTGACGAGCAGAAGCAGTTATTGGATGATTTTATTCAGCAACATCAAGATGCTTCTGATACAGGTTCGGGTAGTTAATCTAGGCAAGTGAGGCTAACATGGCAAAAGTAAGTCAAAATTTGATCAAAGCGATCGAAGATGAGCAATTAAAAACTGACCTTCCAGCGTACGCGCCGGGTGATACAGTGGTCATCAATGTTAAGGTTGTTGAAGGTAACCGTGAGCGTGTTCAGGCATTTGAAGGCGTGGTTATCGCAAAACGTAATCGTGGTCTACACAGTGCGTTAACTGTTCGTAAAATTTCGAACGGTGAAGGCGTTGAACGTACTTTCCAAGTACATAGCCCAATTATTGATAGTATTGTTGTGAAGCGTAAAGGTGCGGTTCGTCGTGCTAAGCTTTACTACCTTCGTGAGCGTTCAGGTAAATCTGCACGTATCCGCGAAAAGCTATCTTAATAAGCATTAAGCTTATTCCGAAAAAACCCGCCGCTGGCGGGTTTTTTTATGGTACAAATGCGCTATATGAATCGAATATCTCGCTGTTGGAGCTGCTGCTATGTCTGATCCCGAAAAAGAACTCGAAATGCTGCGTTATCGCATTGATGAAACCGACAGCGAGTTAGTTCGTGTGTTGCTACAACGACGTGAGTTAGCGGCTCAAGTTGGCGTGGTAAAGCGCAATTTAGGGCAGCCACTTTATGTTCCTGAACGTGAAGCTATGATGTTGGAACAGCGACGTCAGCAAGCGGCAGCGATGGGGCTTTCGCCGGAACTTATTGAAGATGTTTTGCGCCGTGTAATTCGTGAGTCTTATCAGCAGCAACAAGCCGCTGACGTTCACCTGCAAGATAAAAATGTGGTCGTTGTTGGTGGTGCGGGTGCCTTGGGGCGGTTGTTTGTGCGGTTATTTGAATCAGCCGGTGCAACGGTAAATGTCATCGACACCGGCGATTGGGCGTTAGCCGAAGCCTACTGTTCACTAGCAGATCTTGTTTTAGTATCGGTACCGGTTGCGGTAACAGTGGATGTCATCACCCAATTACCCACGTTACCACCGAGTTGTATCTTGGCAGATGTTACCAGCATTAAGCAGCAGCCACTCGAAGCAATGCTCGCCAAGCATAGTGGGCCTGTGGTTGGTCTGCACCCCATGTTTGGGCCTCAGCAAGCTACCTTAGCCAAACAGCTTATGGTTGCCTGCCATGGCCGTGATGAAGACAATTATCAATGGTTGCTGCAAAGCATTCAACGCTGGGGGGCGCAGGTTAAACAGATCGATGCACAAGAACATGATAAGGCCATGTCGTTCGTTCAAGTTCTGCGCCATCTATCGACGTTTGTTTATGGCGCCCATCTCGCGCAAGAGCGTGTTGATGTTCAACAGTTACTGGACCTTAGCTCGCCGATATATCGGCTGGAGTTAATGATGGTAGGGCGGCTGTTTGCACAAGATGCAAATTTGTATGCGGATATTATTTTGTCAGATCCACATAACTTTCAAATGCTACGCCGCTACGTTCAACTTTTTGATACTTTACTTGAAGAGCTTGAGCAACGCGGGAAAACTGATTTCGTTCAGCGGTTTGGGGATGTGCGCGACTACTTTGGTGAGTTTGCACAACGCTTCTTAAGTGAAAGCCAACGGTTATTAGACACCGCTGGCGATGCGCAACAAATCAGCTAATTCTTGCGGTTTAACGGGTTTGTGGAGCTGGGTATTTATTCCAGCAGCACTGCAACGCTCGGCAAAATCATCATGTTGATGGCCAGTTACCATTGCGGTATTCGGGGTTTCGCTGCCTAATTTCTCCACGATTTGGCAATATACATCGATACCGTCAATATCGGGTAATTCATGATCAAGCAGAATGAGTGTTGGCCTGTGTTCGACTGCAGCCGTTATCGCTTCATGGCCCGTTTGTGCGGTGATGATTTCAACAGGGTACTGTCGAACCATCGCTTTGAGTACTTCGAGTGAAATGAAATCGTCATCGACTATTAATACTTTGTTCGGCGTAGAACTCATTTTAATATCCTATACTGGGCTTACATAGGCACCCATTTGAACAGAAGGAAGCAACAGAATGCAACGGGTAAAAATTTGGGATAGTTTTGTTCGTCTAAGTCATTGGCTGATGGTGATTCTAGTTGTGTTGATGTGGTACACCGCCGAAGAGGGCTACATGGATAGGCATTTACAATTGGCTGGTGTGCTTGGTGCTTTGGTTGTAACACGTATAGCGTGGGGCTTTTTCGGCAGCGAGTCAGCACGATTTTCCCGTTTTTTAAAAGGGCCCAAAGCGGTTTCACGCCATCTGCAAGAATTTAAGGCAGGCGACTATAAGCCAACCAATACACACAACGCAGCTGGGGGGTGGGCAGTCGTGATTATATTAAGCTTGCTTGCCGTGCAATTTGGTACCGGTTTATTTTCAAGTGACGATATTATTTATTCAGGCCCGTTAGCCAGTGTTGTGGGAGCTGACGCCAGCGAGGTGTTCAGCGAGATTCATGAAATCAGTTTTAATGTACTGGTGATATTTATTGCGCTGCATGTGATTGCTATCGCGCTGTATCAGCTGCGCGGTGTTAATTTAACTGCCGCGATGTTTCATGGCAAACGTGCTGGCGTGAAAGCGCCTAAACTTGTTTCTGGTATTATTGCGATAGTCGCGGCAGCCATTCTAGCTGCCGCGTTTTATGTGTGGATTAATTAATCTTTGTATTGATCGTGGCAGCCTTTGCAGTTCTTAGCTGCGGTTAAAAAGGCGCCACGAATAGCACTTTCATCACCACTGGCGGCTGCTTGTTGCAATGCTTGCGCATCCTTCTGAAGCTGATCGGCACGTTCCACAAAGTCGTCCCAGTTATCCCAAATTGCCGGTAAGGCATCCGTATTATTGCCAGGCATAGCGCCTTCTTGGCTGAAGCCAATCCAAGGGATGCTTGCAAGCGCAGCAAAGTCGTTCGCACGTTCATTGAAAATGACGCTGTCAAAGGCAATATCGCCTTTAACCATGTCACCCATTAGCGCAAAGTTATTTTGCATAATCGATAGGGCTTTTTGACGGTACTCGACAGCTTTGTCTGCATCATTGAATGCGTGCTGAGCTGTTGCACTTGCGGAGACACCTAATATGACCACTGCGAGTAAGTTGATTGCTAACTTCATGTTGTTCCCCTTATTGTGTTGTTTAACGACTGCAATACGCCTTTCATCCCTAAATGGATTGCGCAGTGTCATCGTTCCCCAGTAATGTGACCATGATAACCGTAAAAATCATAAAAGGGGAACCAGATGAACGGGACGAAGCATCTCAGTAAGCTGGCACTAGCCGTTTGCGCTGCACTACCATTGGTAGCAGCTGCATCGCAAACGACGCCAGTGCGCGGATTACATGATAATTCATCAACATTTATAGCATTGCAAAATGCCACCATCGTGACAGAGCCAGGCAAAAAACTGGAAAATGCTACGTTGGTTATAAATAACGGTAAAGTAATCTCTGTATCAGGCAATAATCGTGCCCCAGAAGGCGCGCGTGTTATTGATGTAAGTGGTCATACAATTTATCCGGGTTTTATTGATGCATATAGCAACTACGGGGTGCCGGCGGTTGAAAAGCCGGAGCGCGCACCGTATCGCAGCACCACACCGCAATATAATAATAAACGCGAAGGTGGTAACGCAGCTAACGACGCTATTCATTCACAAGTAAACTGGGTGGATAAGTTTGCAACTGATCAGAAGTCGGCCAAAGATTACATTGAGCAGGGCTTCACAGCAGTTCAAAGTGCTCGTTTAGACGGTATCTTCCAAGGGCAGGCGGTCACTGTATCGCTGGCAGATACAATCGCAAATAATGCGGTTTACAATCCGACAGCACGTCACTTTGGTTCATTTGATAAAGGCTCGTCACTGCAACAATACCCGTCGTCATTGATGGGCTCAATTGCACTGATTCGCCAGACTTTATCCGATGCAAATTGGTATGAGCAAGCGTATGGCAAAGATACCTATAACGGCCCAGTGGAATACAATGCTGCACTGGCGGAACTTGGCGACATTGAACAAACGGGTTTAGTGTTCAAAGTAACGGACGACCGTTCTTTGTTGCGGGCAAGCGACGTGCTATCTAATTTCAATGTACCGGTTACCTTTTTAGGTTCGGGCTATGAATATGCGCGTTTAGATGCAATTAAAAATACCAACTCGTCAATTATTCTTCCGTTAGATTTTCCAGCTGCTCCAGAAGTTAATGGTGTGGATGATCATCTTGACGTTAGTCTTGCTGATTTACGTCACTGGGAGCGAGCGCCAGGAAATGCTGCAGCACTTGCGCAAGCCGACATCGATTTTTCATTCACCTTACATCAGTTGAAAAAGGCTGATGACTTTTGGCCCAACCTACGTCGTGCAGTGCAGCACGGGTTGAATGAAGATAAAGCACTTGCTGCATTAACAACGGTGCCAGCAACCATTGCAGGTGTTGCTGATAAAGCTGGTAAGTTAGTACCTGGTTATATGGCAGACTTCGTTATCGCCAAAGGCGATTTGTTTACCAATGGCACCATCAAATCAGTATGGTTACAGGGTAAGCAAGTTGAGCTAGAGCCAATGCATCAAGCCGATTTTGGCGGCACGCTGAAGGTTACGGTCGCCAATCAACAAGCGGAACTTGTGCTTAAAGACGGTAAAAAAGTATCGGGTGAATTTAACGGTAAGAAAATCCGTGATGCGAACCGCAGTGAAGCCACGTTAGACTTTGTAGTTGATGCTGGTTTTGCTGGTCTTGAAGGGGCTTGGCGGATGCGTATTGAGCAAGCGTCAGCAGATGGTTACACCGGGGTTGCAATTGCGCCAGATGGTCGCGAGCTGCCGCTGACAGCTCAGCGCACCGAAGCCGCAACTGAGACCTCAGAGGAAGCCAAAGCTAAAGAAGCTTATGTAAGCCGTTTAACCTTCCCGAACGTGGCTTATGGCCTCGATGGCTTGCCTGAGCGCCAAAATGTGCACATTAAAAATGCAACAGTTTGGACCGCCGATGAAGCGGGCATTCTTGAGAATGCTGACGTGCTGATTCGCAATGGTGAGTTCTATAAAGTGGGACAAGATCTGCGTACGCCGTCAGGTTATACAGTGATTGATGGAACGGGTAAGCATGTAACACCAGGAATCATTGATGAGCATTCTCACATCGCTATCGAAGGTGGCGTGAATGAAGGTTCAGAAGCGATTACTTCTGAGGTTCGTATTGGTGATGTGGTGAACCCAGACGACATTCACGTATACCGTTCACTCGCGGGTGGTACAACCATGGCACAGTTGTTACATGGCTCGGCCAACCCTGTTGGTGGCCAGGCGCAAGTAATTAAACTGCGTTGGGGTGGTGATGCGAACACCATGAAATTTGATGCGGCACCGCCAAGCATTAAATTTGCCTTAGGTGAAAACGTTAAACAAAGTAATTGGGGCACAACGTTTACGGTACGCTATCCGCAAACCCGTATGGGTGTTGAAGCCGTAATGCGCGATGGTTTTACCGCAGCACGTGAATACAAGCAGCGGATGGACGCTTACAATAAGCTCAGTCGTAGTGAGAAAGCTAAAACAGCTGCGCCACGCCCTGACTATCGCTTAACCACGTTGTTGGAAATTATTGAGCGTCAGCGTTTTGTGCATGCACATTCGTATGTGCAATCTGAAATCCTCATGTTAATTCGTTTAGCTGAAGAGTTTAATTTCACACTAACCACGTTTACGCATATTTTAGAAGGCTACAAAGTTGCTTCTGAAATGGCAAAACATGGTGCCGGTGCATCAACGTTTGCTGATTGGTGGGCGTTTAAATTCGAAGTGTATGATGCGATTCCACAGAATGCCTGCTTAATGGCTGAAAAAGGTGTGCTCACCAGTATTAATTCGGACAGTAACGATTTACAGCGTCGCTTAAATACTGAGGCGGCAAAATCAGTTACTTACTGTGGTATGTCAGAGCACGAAGCCTTGAAGATGATCACTTTGAACCCAGCTAAGCAACTGAAAGTTGATGAGTATGTTGGTAGCATCAAAGAAGGCAAGCATGCAGATTTCGTCATCTGGAATGGACACCCTCTGAGTGCCTATTCGTCGGTTGAGCAAACCTGGATCAATGCGCGTAAATACTTTGATCGTGAGCGTGACATGCAACTACGTGGGCAATTGGAAACTGAGAAGCAACAGTTAGTTCAGAAGATCCTGAGTAGCCCAGAAAGCGCTCGTAATGGTAACGGTGAGGGTTATAAGAAGCCGCAACCAACATGGCATTGTGAAGACAACCATGACGTTTGGAGCGATCAATTTACTGTTCATGCTCACGCACATGAAGGAGAGCAGCTATGAAAAAGTTACTAACAGCCGTTGTTGCTGCCAGCCTAAGTGCAGCAGTCGTTGCGAATGACATGGTACCCGGCAAAGCACAAGAGCAGCCGATTCTGCTGCAAGGCGGTACTTTACACACAGTAACAAATGGTGTGATGCAAGATACCGATTTGTTATTTGAAAACGGTAAAATCACCGCCATTGGCGCCAATTTGTCGGTACCCGAAAACGCTCGCGTTATCGACGTAAGTGGCAAACAAGTTTATCCGGGTTTAGTCGCTCTCGATACAACGCTTGGTTTGATTGAGCTTGGTGCTGTACGTGCAACAAACGATACCAGCGAAGTGGGACAAATCACGCCTGAGGTAAGTGGGCATACGGCCTATAATCCAGACTCTGAAGTTATCCCAACCATTCGGTACAATGGGATTACCCATGCCGAAATTGTGCCGCAAGATAATTTAATTGCGGGCCGTTCAAGTTTGCTACAAACCGACGGTTGGACTTACGAGGATGCTGCCGAAGCGCTTAATGTTGGTGTGCATGTCAACTGGCCACGCGTTGGTTTGAACACGTCATGGTGGGAACGTCGCTCACCAGAAGAACAGCGTAAAGAAAACGCTGAAAACCTAAGCAAACTTAAAGCAGCTTTCACAGATGCCAAGGCTTATTTTGATGCGAAACAAGCGAACAAGCTAAATGGCACTGATGTACGTTGGGAAGCCATGACCGGCTTATTTGATGGTTCAAGTAAGCTATTTGTTCATGCGCATGATAAACGTCAAATGGATGCTGCCATGGAGTTTGCAAGTGAGTGGGGCTTCGACCTTGTGCTTGTCGGCGCGCGTGATGCGTGGCGTATTGCAGATAAACTTGCTGCGAATGACGTTACCGTTGTTTATGGCGAACCCTATGGTTTACCAACCCGCCATGATGAAGCGTATGATCAAGCGTATTCAACCCCAGCTGCACTGGCTGCCGCAGGCGTTGATTTTTCAATCGCTTATTCAACGGGCTGGTGGGACATTCGAAACCTAGCTTTTGCAGCGGGTAATGCTGTGGCATTTGGTCTTGATAAAGATCAAGCACTGGCGGCTATTACGATTAAGCCTGCAGAGGTTATGGGTGTAGCTGATCAAATTGGCTCGCTTGATGTTGGTAAAAATGCATCGCTATTTGTTTCGCAAGGCGATGTAATGGATCAATTAGGGCAAGATGTGCAGATGATGTTCATTGATGGCGCTGAAGTTGACCTTAACAATCGTCATAACCAGCTGTATGAGAAGTATCGTCAAAAACCTGAATAAAATACCGATATAATCAGTCTTTATTAAAAGCCAGACAAAAAGTCTGGCTTTTCTTTATGTTTTGGCAAAAGTCGCAAAAGTAACTATTGTGTTAATGCTCAGCAATTGGCAGTATTTGAGGGTCATGAATCAATGAGGGAATTTACTATGCCACTATACCGCCAGTTTGCCAACGACGGCAAAGAGCTCATCATCGCTATAAAAGGGAAATTTGATTTTGGGCTCGTACAGGAGTTTCGACAGGCGTACGGTAACGTAGGCGATCAACAACCAACGGTTTTTATTGATCTGCGTGAAACTGAGTATTTAGATAGTTCTGCACTCGGTATGTTGTTAAATATGCGCAAATCATTGGGTAAGTCGGTTAAAGGAATTCACATTATTAACTGTCGGCCTGAAGTAAGAAGTATTCTAGACATTTCCCGTTTTGATAAGCTATTTGTGATTGAATAACTAATATGGATACGTTCGTTGAACCGGCATCGTCAACAGCATCTTTATGTATTGTTGGCGACGGTTCGGTATTTGCGCAAACAGTAGCAAGCAAACTTGAACAGCATGGTGAGTTTGAATTGTCTTGGTACACACCTGAAACCTTTTTAGGGTTAGCCGAGTTGCCGCAACACCCGGTTCTGCTGCTTATCGATGGTGAAGCTGAACTTAGCTCTAAAGTCGGGGCGTTGCTGGGCCGCAGCTATCCCGTAGCATTGCTTGTTAGTAACACAGCGAGTTTGCTTGCCAAGTATGCTGGCCAGATGACCGATGTATTATTGTGGCCGGCTCCAGCAGAACTATTAAGCGCACGTATTAATATTCTCCAGCGCCTGCAAGACACGCATACACAGCTTGATGCCATGAAACATTCTCTAGCTTGGCATAAAGCCCGGGTAGAGCGTGAACATCAATTGGTCGAGCATATTTTCCAAAATGCTTTGAGTCGCAATTACCTCGACTTCAAACACGTACATACCTATTTAACCCCAGTATCAAAGTTCAACGGTGATCTCTGCCTCATATCACCAGGACCGTTGGGCAACATTTATATGCTTATGGCAGACTTCACCGGGCATGGCCTAGCGCCGGCAACTGGCGCTTTACCGCTTTCTCAGGCATTTTTTGCCATGGCCGACCGTGGTGTTTCAGTTGCTGAAATGGTTACCGAATTTAACTTTCGAATGAATCGTTTGTTGCCGAACGACATGTTTTGCGCCGCGTTCTTGCTAGAACTTTCAGCCAATGGTGAACGCGTTACTTATTGGAACGGCGGCATGCCACCGGCATTGTTGTTTGATCAACAGGGAATTATTTTAAAACGCCTTCCACCGGCTCATATGGCGTTGGGAGTTATTGATGACGATGAGTTTGATAGCCGTGTGGGAACATTCCGAGCACCACCAAACAGTTCAATCGCGCTATTCACAGACGGTGTTACCGAATTATTGGGCCATCAACAGAAGTTTTTAGGCTCGGATGCATTAGAAGTACTGCTGAGTAAGTATCCCCGCACCCAAGATTTTTCAAAATTGGTTGAAGAACTCGAGCACTTTAGGGGGGAAACACCACTGCATGATGACCTCTCGTTGGCGATTCTAACGTGCTTACCTACAGGACTTGGCGAAGCTACGCCGGAGCCGGATCAGTTCGGACTACCCTTCAGTTTTGATGTGCTGTTGAAGCCTGAGCACTTGAGCACAATTGACCCCGTGGGCCATATTCTCTCAGCACTAAGTCAGTTGCCATACTTACGCCGTCATCGAACCACAATCTACTTATTTTTAGCAGAAGCATTTAACAATGCCCTAGAGCATGGTTTATTGGGCTTAGACTCAACGCTAAAGCACGATCCCGATGGGTTTGCAGAATATTATCAGTTACGCCAAGAACGCTTGCTAGAGCTTACTGAAGGCGAAATTCGAATACAGGTTACCTTTGATACCAAGCTCAAGCAGCTATCGATTCAAGTATCGGATAGTGGAACAGGTGCTGCGCTTTTGGATGACAATCACGATTTAACCCAAAGCTATGGTCGCGGGCTCGAATTACTGCGCCAAATGACAACTGATTTAAACTGGGATCAAGCTACGCGAACAGTTTCATTTAAGTATTCGTTTTAACCGCCTGCGAATTTCGCCTTGAAACCACGTTGTTCCAGCCATTTTTTTGCTTTGTCGCGTTGGTCACCTTGTAATTCAATGGTTCCGTCTTTTACGGCACCGCCTACACCACAGGTTTTACGTAACGCAGAAGCATATTCAGCGAGTAACTCGGGACTATCAGGCAAATCAAAAAGTACTGTAACCCCTTTGCCTTTGCGCCCTTTGGTTTGCCGCTGAATGCGGACAGGTTGGGAAGTGTCAAGCGGGCTTGCGGCTGCTTCGCCTGCCTCATGGTCATGATTCTCTGATGCTTTAAATCCGAGATTTTTCAATTGGTCTTCTAAGCTGCTCACAATTACCTCAAATTCAACTTGGAATAAATAGCGTAGGTGTTATATATTTTTGGCATAAGTAATCAATGTTGGATAATTCAATGAAGTTGCAACAGCTGCGTTATATTGTCGAAGTATTAAATCATAATCTCAATGTTTCGGCGACCGCTGATAGTTTATATACCTCCCAGCCAGGGATTAGTAAACAGGTGCGCATGCTGGAAGACGAACTGGGTGTGCAAATCTTCGAGCGTAGCGGTAAGCATCTTACCAAGGTGACCTCGGCTGGCCAGGAAGTGATTGGTATTGCGCGTCAAATTCTGTCCCAAGTGGAAGCAATCCGTTCGGTGGCGGGTGAGTATACGCAGCCTGATCAAGGTAAATTAAATATTGCGACAACACACACGCAAGCGCGCTACGCATTACCAACCATGATCAAAGATTTTATGCAGCGCTACCCAAGCGTTACATTGCATATGCATCAAGGCTCACCGGAACAAATCAGTGAAGCAGCCGCAAAAGGTAAAGCCGACTTCGCAATTGCAACGGAAGCGCTGCACTTGTATCAAGATTTGATTATGTTGCCTTGTTATCACTGGAATCGCTCTATTATTGCGCCACCCGATCATCCATTGGGGAAACTTGATAACGTCAGTATTACTGATTTAGGGCAATACCCGATAGTTACCTATGTACACGGGTTTACCGGCCGTTCAGAGTTGGACCGAGCTTTCAACGAAGCGGGTATTAAACCCAATGTGGTATTCACAGCCACCGATGCGGATGTAATAAAGACCTATGTGCGTATGGGGCTTGGTGTTGGTGTTGTTGCCAGTATGGCGATTGATGCAAGTTATGATGCTGATTTAAAAACCATTCCTGCCGAGCATCTGTTTGCGCCAAGCACCACTAAAATAGGTTTTCGCAAAGGCACCTTTTTAAGAAGTTATATGTATGATTTTCTTGAAGGGTTTGCACCGCACCTGACACGATCTCGCGTTGATGACGCGATAGCGAAGAAATCACAAGAAGAAATAGATCGATTATTTAAGGGGATTGAACTGCCCACCCTTTGAAAGGTGGGCAGTGCGACCACGTCTAGCACTCGATAATGTTCACCGCGAGACCGCCACGAGCGGTTTCTTTGTATTTGGTTTTCATATCGTTACCAGTATCCCACATGGTTTTGATAACTTTATCGAGCGATACCTTATGATCACCGCTACCGCGTAAAGCTAAGCGCGCGGCGTTAATGGCTTTAATCGAGCCCATGGCGTTGCGTTCAATACATGGAACTTGAACCAAGCCGCCAACAGGGTCGCAGGTTAAGCCTAAATTATGCTCCATACCTATCTCAGCGGCGTTCTCAACGGAACTTACATTGCCGCCCATGAGTTCGGCTAGTGCGCCGGCAGCCATTGAGCAAGCAACGCCCACTTCGCCTTGACAACCAACCTCGGCGCCTGAAATAGAAGCATTTTTCTTGTATAAAATGGCAATCGCCGCAGAAGTAAGTAAAAAGCGAACAATGGTTTCTTCATCAAGTGGCGCGATAAACTTATCGGCATACTTCATAACTGCAGGAATGATACCCGCAGCACCGTTGGTTGGTGCGGTAACCACGCGGCCACCCGCGGCATTCTCTTCGTTTACGGCAAGGGCAAATAAATCAACCCAGTCCATTGCTTGCATTGGGTCAGAAGTTCGCTCATTTTTAAGCCGTTGATAGAGCCCCGGTGCGCGGCGGCGAACTTTTAGACCTCCGGGTAAAATACCTTCGGTACGAATGCCGCAATCGATGCAATCATCCATGGTTTTCCAGATATGCATTAGCCCTTTGCGAATGTCCGCTTCACTGCGAAATACTTTTTCATTCGCCAACATAAGCGAGCTGATACGCATACCGTGTTCATTGCAATGTTTAAGTAACTCATCACAACTATCAAACGGGTAAGGGATTGGCTTACTCGACTGCTCAATAACTTCTTCGAGCGTTTCTTCAAAGTCCGCATCGCGAACAATGAATCCACCACCGATTGAGTAATAGAGGTCTTTATAAATCACCTCATCGCCTTGGTAGAGTCTTAACTCCATGGCATTTGCATGGCGTGGCATGGTTTTACGCCGATGGAACACGATGGCACCTTCGCGAGGGAAGTGAACTTCATGTTGACCTAATAGGTTCAATTTTTGGCTTTCATAAGTGCTTTTTAAGAAGTCATCGACAGTTGTGGTGTCAACGGTTTCCGGTAACTCGCCAGCCAAGCCTAAAATGACGGCCTTGCCTGTACCATGCCCTTTACCGGTTTGACCAAGTGAGCCAAATAATTCAATAGCAATACCGTCAGCTTTGCTTAAACCGACAGCTTTATCTGCCGCTTGCAAGAATTCGTAAGCGGCGCGCATTGGGCCCACGGTGTGCGAACTTGAAGGACCAATTCCAACTTTATATATATCAAAAACACTGATCATAAAATTTCTTAGTTTCCATTAGTCATTTAAAGGGCGATAGATTAATTGCCTTTCAGGATACACGTGATCAGCCAGTTCACGCAAAATTCCTGCTGTGGCACCCCAAATATTTCGCTGCTGATATGGGATGAAGTATACCTGATCGTAAACAAAGCGCTGCAGTCGGTAAACATAATGTTTGTGTTGGTGCAAAACTTCGCGTAAAGGCACGGTGAATATTTCGGCCACTTCACGTTGTTCGCGCACAAAAGGCGCACGCGGGTTGATCAGGACCACATAAGGGCGAATCAAAAAATTACTAATAACTGGGTAATCTTGCAGTTGTCCGACTAATTGAATGTCATTCGGATGCAAGCCAATTTCTTCTTGGGCTTCACGCACAGCAGTGTCGTACAAATCACGGTCATGGGGCTCTTGCCGACCACCGGGAAAGCTAATTTGGCCAGCATGATGCCGCAACTGAGCGCTACGCTGCGTAAGTACTACATGCAACTCTTTGTCGCGTTCTAGCAATGCAATCAGCACTGCAGCAGGGCGCAAGCGTTTCATCATCGGGCGCTTAACCAATGGCGCTGGATGCAACTGAAACCGATGTAAAAATTCATCACGCGTCATGCTGAGGTCCACCGAATTCAGGTTCTGCCAAAACAGGTAATATACGTGCCACTTTATCGCGAGTTTCCTGCAGCTCTGCGGCGCATTCAGAATCGGCCACTAAACCACCGCCAGCCCAACAGTGAATGGTGCCATGATCGCTATCATCTTGGCTGGCAACGAGTGTTCGAATTGCAATATTGGTGTCAGCATTACCATGCTTGGAAAAGTAACCAAAACTGCCGCAGTAATAGCTACGACGATGCGGCTCGAGCTCGTCGATAATTTCCATTGCCCTAATTTTTGGGGCGCCAGTAATTGACCCACCGGGGAAGCACTCAGCAAGCAGTGCTATGCCTTGCTGTGCCGAGTCGAGTTGACCCACTACGGTACTGACTAAGTGATGTACTGCGGGGTATGATTCAATGGCAAACAGTTTGGGTACGTGAACCGAGCCCGGCTGACAAAGTCGACTTAGGTCATTGCGTAATAAGTCAACGATCATGACGTTTTCTGCACGGTCCTTGCTCGAATTGCGCAAGGCAGCGGCTAGGGCGGCATCCTCTTGCGCATCGTCTGCGCGAGGGCGTGTGCCTTTAATCGGTTTGGTTTCTACCTTGCCAGATGCATCAATCGCCAAAAAACGTTCAGGTGACAAAGACAGTAGGGCACCTTGCTGAAGCTTGAAATAGGCGGAAAACGGCGCGTTATTATTTTCTCGTAAACGCTGATAGGCTTGCCAGGTACTCCCTTCAAAGAGTGCGCTAAACCGTTGCGCCAAGTTTACTTGGTAACAATCCCCTGCCAACAAATAGCTTTGAATGCGACTGAACTTATCGGCGTAATCAACCGCGGTCATATTACTTTGCCATGGGGTTAGTAATTTAAAGTTTGGTAATGTGGTGCGTTGCGTAACAGGTTGTTGCCAAAAATCCTGCAGTGTTGACAGCTCTGGCTCAGGCGCGAGCAGCCAAGTTTCGCCAGTGTGCCGATTCTGCATTAATGCTTGGGTATATACACCAACGGCAATTTCCGGCAGTTGAATATCGTGCGCTGCAATATCGGGTAACTTTTCGAGCGCCCGCCCTGCATCGTAACTCCATGCGCCCGCAATGCCTCCCTGGAATGGCAAATGCTCAGGGCCTTTATAATCAGGCACTGACGCCATCGCCTGTTCGAGCTGTTGGGGCCAGTTTTCAGCACAAGTGACCGTAAACAGCGGTTGGCGGAAAACGAAATCCCACTTGGCCGCTGCGCTATTGCAACTATCAAGCAGCAACGCCCATGGTTCATTAGCGCAACGCTCAAAAAGCTCAGCTAAGGGTGCTGAAATAGGTAACTTAACCGCAACTAAAGGCACAATAAATCTCCCCTGTGTATCTACGTGTCAGCATATCATAAAGTACCTTTTTAAGGCGTGCAGGAAACTGGTCAGCGCGCCCACAAAACGCTATCATAGCGTCAACTTAACGTTACCCTCTGGAAATCGAACCCAGTCAAAACTCGAGGTATTCATGGCTATTATTCGTCAGGCTGATTTTATTGAAAGCATTGAAGATGCGCTGCAGTATATTTCTTATTACCACCCGCTAGATTTCGTGCAAGCGCTCGAAAAAGCTTACCACCGTGAACAGAGTGAAGCTGCAAAAAATGCGATTGCACAAGTACTGACGAATTCTCGCATGTCAGCGCAAGGACATCGCCCAATCTGTCAGGATACGGGGATTGTAACGTGCTTTGTGAAAGTTGGTATGGGCGTGCAGTGGGATAAAACCGATCTTACCGTGCAGCAAATGGTTGATGAGGGCACCCGTCGTGCTTATATGAACGCCGACAACCCATTGCGTGCATCCATTGTTGCTGACCCAGCAGGCAAGCGCAAGAATACCGGCGATAACACGCCTGCAGTGGTACATATTGATATGGTGCCGGGTGCCAACATTGAAGTCATGATTGCGGCAAAAGGTGGTGGTTCTGAGAATAAATCGAAGATGGCCATGCTCAACCCAAGTGACAATATTGCCGACTGGGTTGTTGAAACAATGCCAAAACTGGGTGCTGGTTGGTGTCCGCCTGGCATGATTGGATTAGGCATCGGCGGTACTGCCGAAAAATCTGCTGTACTTGCGAAAGAAGCGTTGATGGATCCTGTCGATATACAAGAGCTACTAGACCGTGGTGCGCAGAACGCCGAAGAAGAATTGCGTTTGGAAATTTATCACCGCGTGAATAAGCTGGGCATCGGTGCACAAGGCCTTGGCGGCGTGACCACGGTTATGGATGTGAAAATAAAAACCGCACCAACGCATGCGGCGTCAAAACCGGTTACCTTAATTCCAAACTGTGCAGCAACGCGACATGCACACTTCGTACTTGATGGCTCAGGCCCTGCTGACCTTCAACCACCGAAGTTAGACGACTGGCCAGATATCACCTTTGAATTAGGTGATGATGCACGCCGAGTGAACTTGGACACCGTCACCCAAGCTGACATCGAGACGTGGAAGACCGGTGAAACCGTGTTGTTGTCAGGTAAGATGTTAACCGGCCGAGATGCTGCGCATAAACGCATCAAAGATATGCTCGATAATGGCGAATCATTGCCAGTTGATTTCACCAATAAATTTATCTATTACGTTGGACCTGTTGATCCTGTGGGTGATGAGGTTGTGGGACCTGCGGGGCCGACAACCGCGACGCGGATGGATAAATTCACCGACTTGATGCTGGATAAAACCGGTATTCTTGGCATGATCGGTAAAGCTGAACGCGGCCCTGAAACGGTTGAGAGCATTAAGCAACATAAAGCGGTTTATTTGATGGCCGTTGGTGGTGCAGCATACTTGGTTGCAAAAGCCATTAAGAAGGCACGTGTTGTTGCATTTGAAGATCTCGGCATGGAAGCTATTTATGAATTTGAAGTTGAAGATATGCCAGTCACCGTGGCAGTGGATAGCACTGGCGAAAACGCTCACGAAACCGGCCCAGCAATTTGGCGGGTAAAATTGGAAGCAGCAGATGCTTAATCTCGAATTGTGGCAGTTAGCGGCGGGCGCGGTAGCGTCCGCTATAGTTGGGTTCGGCGTGGCGTGGCTATTAGTTACGCCACGTGTGAAAGCGAAACACCAAGAAGCTGAGCAACAACAAGCATTTTTGGAAAGCCAACTGCAACAATTGCGTGAGCAAGCAGAGCTCGTGCGCAGTGATTATGAACAGCGCTTACAGCGTGCCGAGACGCAGCTACAGCAGACACAACAGCAGCGTAGCGACTTACAGGCAGAACTGGCCGGGGCGCGCGCAGAGCTGAGTGCAAAATTACAAAGTGCGGAAGAGAAACAAAAGCTTCTTGAAGCCAGCGAAGAGCGGTTAAAAAACGAGTTCGAACGTTTGGCTCAGCAGATTTTTGAGCAAAAATCGGAGCGGTTGCAAGCCAATAGCAAGCAAACTTTAGAAACCACGTTAGCCCCGTTCAAACAGCAACTTGAAGCCTTTAAAAGCCAAGTAACGCAGCAGCATACAGAAGAGCTAAAACAACGTTCGGAACTGACGACTCAGGTGAATACATTACGTGAGTTGAACAAGCAAATGGCCGCGGAAGCTGAAGCACTCACACGGGCTTTAAAAGGTGATACTAAAGCCCAAGGCAATTGGGGCGAAGTGGTGCTCGATAGAATATTGAGTCAATCCGGTTTGCGTGAAGGGAACGAATATGAAACCCAGTCGCACCACCGTGATGAAGATGGCAAAAGCTTTAAACCCGACGTGGTTGTTCACTTACCCAATGACAAAGATGTGGTGATTGACTCTAAGGTATCATTGGTGGCCTATGAGCGTTACTTCAACAGTGACGATGACGCCGCTCGAGAGGCTGCACTAGCTGAACACGTGAGTTCGTTGCGTAATCATATTAAAGGGCTAGGGAAAAAGAACTATCAACAACTGGAGAGTGTCCGTACGCTTGATTATGTGTTGATGTTTATTCCAATTGAACCGGCATTTCTGTTGGCAGTTGATCGCGAACCTGAATTAATTCGTTTGGCGCTAGACAACAACATTATGTTGGTGAGCCCAACCAACTTGCTGGTGGCGCTGCGTACAGTGAATAATATTTGGCAATATGAATACCAAAATCAAAACGCGCAGATTATTGCAACGGAGGCGACCAAACTTTATGACAAGTTTGTCGGCTTCATTGAAGACATGCAAAAAGTGGGGAATGCGATAGACAGCGTAAGAAAACACTATGACGGTGCGATGAACAAATTATCGACAGGCCGGGGCAATTTAGTAGGGCGGGTTGAGAACTTCAGAAAGCTGGGTGTGCAATCGTCCAAACAAATTGATAGCAAATTACTCAATAATAATGAAACGGAAAACGACGACGAATAAGACCAAGAATAATAGGTGGCGCTGCGTTTAGCGCCACCTGTTTTTTAAAGCTCTTGTTAGCGTACCACTGAGCCCCACAAGTCGTACTCATCGGCGTGTTCAATTTCAACTTCAACTGTATCGCCAGGCTGAACGTTTAATTCACCGTTTAAGTACACCAAACCGTCAATTTCCGGTGCATCTGCGTAGCTGCGACCAATCGCACCTTCTTCATCAACTTCGTCGATAAGAACGGTTAATGTGCGGCCAATTTTTGCTTGCAGACGCGCGGCACTAATTTCTTGCTGCACTTCCATAAAGCGCGCGTAACGTGCTTGCTTTACGTCTTCTGGCACTGGGTCAGGCAGTTCATTTGCCTTTGCACCTTCAACATCGGAATACGTAAAGCAACCGACTCGGTCGAGTTGCGCTTCACGTAAAAACTGCAGCAACTCTTCAAATTCTTCTTCAGTTTCACCAGGGAAACCTACAATAAAGGTGCTGCGAATAGTTAAATCCGGGCAAACTTCGCGCCACTTTTGAATGCGTTCAAGCGTCCGCTCTGCGGAGCCTGGGCGCTTCATCATGCGCAGGATACGTTTGTTGGCATGCTGCAGTGGAATATCAAGATATGGCAGTAATTTACCTGCGGCCATCAATGGAATCACGTCATCAACGCTTGGATACGGATACACGTAGTGAAGACGAACCCAAATACCCAGTTCGCCGAGCGCTTCACAAAGTGCCTGCATGCTTGTTTTAACTGGCTTGCCATCCCAGAATCCAGTTTTATGCTTTACGTCCACGCCATAGGCGCTGGTATCTTGAGATATGACCAACAGCTCTTTAACCCCCGCATTTGCGAGGCGTTGTGCTTCACTTAGCACATCACCAATAGGGCGGCTAACGAGGTCGCCGCGCATGGATGGAATAATACAAAAGGTACAACGGTGGTTGCAGCCTTCCGAGATTTTTAGGTACGCAAAGTGACGCGGTGTCAGTTTGACACCCGTGTCGGGAACCAGATTTTCAAAAGGAATGTGCTGTGGTTGCGGCACATATTTATGAACGTGCCCCATAACTTCTTCGTAAGCATGCGGGCCGGTAATCGCCAGCACATTAGGGTGTACTTCACGAATTTCGTCGTCCTTTGCGCCAAGGCAGCCGGTAACGATAACTTTGCCATTTTCATTTAACGCTTCGCCAATCGCATCTAAAGACTCTTGCACTGCGGAATCTATGAATCCACAGGTATTTACAATGACCATGTCGGCATTATCGTAGCTGTTAACGATATCGTAGCCCTCAGTACGCAATTGGGTCAGGATTCGCTCAGAATCGACCAAGTTTTTAGGGCAACCTAAACTAACAAAGCCAATACGTGCCGCTTCATTCGGGGCTTTAGAGGGGTGGAAGTTTTCGACAGTCATTCATGCGCTCGCAGTTTGCGTTAAAACGCGAATTATACCACGGCTGATTTAACGTTGCCTATTCTGGTTGCAACCAGGTTTTTTGTGCTTGTTGAAATTTAGGGTTGTTTTGCACAGTTGGGATTATTTGGTTAATGCGCTTAATGGTGTCTGCTCCCCAACTGTTGCGTGTACAAGCAACAGCACCAATGACCTCTTCACCAGCCAATTGAGCTATCGGTAAAAACGCGAGGTTACGACCTCCAGTTGCTTCATAAAAGCGTTTTAGCATCGGGTAATCAATGGTGAAATCAAGACGATTGCCTAAAATCATCGACATCATGCTGGTGTTTGCAGTTTCACCAGCTAGGTCTGTATGTTGTGATGTGCCAATTAAGTGTTCATCGAGAAGAGGCTGTAATTTACCGTACAAACGCCCCACGGGTTGACCAAACCGATAAGATTGATCGGAAAGCATTGCTTTTAAATCAACTGGATTACCATATTTTGACGTGAGCTCAGCAACGAGCTCAGGGCGAGTAATAATGCCATGCGATGGATACGTATAAGTCGGATCAGAATACTCAATGAGGCTCTGTTCTTCTTGCCGGTGAATCATGCATGGATAACAAAGATTCTTTTCCTGCTGCCACAGCATGCCTATACGTAATCTCGGTAAGCGCTCAATTTTGTGCTTGGAGGTAGGCATCGCATCAATCAAAGCATCAACAAAAGCATCACAAACCCCTTGCTGCGCTAAGGGGCCGCTAACAATGTGAAAAGGTGGTGAAATCGTAGCCGCCCAAGTGATTTCATGATGACTTGTCCGCTCCGAAGCACCTCCGAACAGGGGAAGTACCAAAGCTAAGCTAAGTAATCCTTTTTTTATCATAATGTTTGGTAAATGTTTTGTTGCATAACGGAAATGATAATCAGGTTAACGAATGATTGCTACCCCCATTTGTCGCATATTTTATGTGATCGACCCACATGGCTGTAGCGCCGCAAACAGCAACAGGAATCATGACCAAATTGACCAATGGAATGCTGGCCAGTAACGCCACAATACAACCAAAGGAAAGGCTTTTCCCAGAGCGCTGCCATAATTCAGCACGCATGGTTCGAAAAGGTACTTTGTGGTTATCAAAAGGATAATCTGCGTATTGAATTGTCATCATCCAACCGCCAAATAAGAACCACAATAGTTGCCCCAGCACCGGTACGAATATCAGCAATAGACCGAAGCCTAAAATACGTGGTATGAAATACAGAATTTTTTGAAATTCACGCCCAATGATGCGCGGGATATCGCGTATCATGCCTGATACTCCGCCGTCTGCCGGAGCGCTACCCGTTAATTTAAATTCTACTTTTTCTGCCAGCAAACTGTTAAATGGCGATGCGATAATGTTCGCTACGCTCGTGAAAGTAAGCGCAAATATGAGTACGATACCGATGACAATTAATGGCCACAGTAACAGTTCTAACCACGCTAAATAATCGGGCAACCAGGCCATTAGCTGGCCAACCCACTGTGTGGTGTAGTGAAACGTTGCGTAGATAGCAAAGCTAAATAATAGAATATTGATACTCAACGGAATGAGTACATAACGGCGAACGCCTTTTTGAAAAGCGAGCTCGAAACCGCGGGCGATATAACTACCGCCGAATTCACTGTAAACGGGCATATCTTTCCACCTAAATTCTAATGTTTTCTTACATCTTTACGGTACTTTTACGGTACTAAAGTATAGCGTGGTAAAGTGTTAAAATTTGCTTGAAAATGTAAGGCTTAGTTAACCATTCTAGAACGTGTAAAGCTATTACAAAATTTCCAATTATCTGCTAATGTCGAACGGACAGTAAAACACTGGATGTTTCTTCAACTGGTAGCGAACTCACAACGATTATAAATGCGCCTAAAACACATTAAATTGGTCGGTTTCAAATCGTTTGTCGACCCAACCAAAGTGCCATTCCCACACCAAATGACGTGTGTTGTTGGGCCGAACGGTTGTGGTAAGTCGAACGTCATAGATGCGGTACGCTGGGTTCTTGGTGAGAGCTCGGCGAAAAACCTTCGTGGCGATGCCATGACCGATGTCATTTTTAATGGTTCAAACTCGCGCAAGCCAGTTTCACAGGCCAGTGTTGAATTGGTTTTTGATAATTCTTCCGGCCGTATTCAGGGGGAATACGCCAATTACGCTGAAATTTCGGTTAAACGACTCGTTACGCGTGATGGCCGCTCCGACTACTTCCTTAATAATAGCAAATGCAGACGTCGGGATATCACCGATTTATTCCTAGGTACCGGGCTTGGGCCGCGTAGTTATGCCATTATTGAACAAGGCATGATTTCGCGACTTATTGAGTCTAAACCGCAAGAGCTGCGTGTTTTTCTTGAAGAAGCTGCTGGCATCTCAAAATATAAAGAGCGTCGCCGCGAAACTGAAAACCGCATGCAACATACCCGTGACAATCTTGACCGATTGAATGATGTGCGCGACGAATTAGGTACGCAGCTGGATAAGTTGCAACGCCAGGCGTCAGCCGCCCGCCGTTATAAAGAACTTAAAGCCCAGGAGCGCAAGTTCAAAGCCGAACTTCAAGCCTTGCGCTGGCTTGCACAAGAGCAACAGGCCGAGAGTATTCGAACCACAATTCGCGAATATGAAACAGAGCTTGAACGGTGGCTGGCTGAGCAACGTGGCAGTGAGCGCGGTACCATTGAGTTGCGTGAATTGGCTGAAGAAACCAAGCAGAAGCTTGATCAGGTGCAGCAGCTTTATTATCAATTGGGTAATGACATCACGCGTACCGAGCATGAGCTGCAGTCGCACCGCCAGCAGCAACAGCAACGTGAGCAACGCCAAGGTCAGCTGCAGGCAGAACTGGCTCAGCATGAACAAACATTGGCGGCCGATGATGAGCAACGGCAAGAACTTGAAGCACAGCGGCAACAGCTTCTGCCCGAACAAGAAATTGCGGAACTTGCTTTAGACGAAGCAACTGCACGGTTTGAAGCAGACGAAGCAGCTTGGTTGCAGTGGCAGGATGATTATCAACGCCATTTAGACGTACAGCAACGTCAGCGTGAACAGTTGCAGCAAGTGCAACTGAAACAGCAGCGCATTGAGCATCAACAGCAACGCGTTCAGGACGATTTGCAGCGCACCGCCATTGAGCTAGACGAGATTAAGCAGCAACAAAATGAGCTGGTCAATACCGATTTACAACAACAAGTTGAACAATTGAAGTCGCAGCGCGAGCGATTGCAGCATGAAATAACGTTAATAGAACAGGGGTTAGCAGCATCCCAATCGAAATTAAGTAACGTGCAACAGCAGCGCGAGACCTTGCAAATGGAACAGCAACGTCTAATTGGGCGTCAAAGTTCATTGGAGCACTTACTCGAAGCTGCCCAAGCCAAAGACTGGCCTCAGGCTGTAAAGGCTTGGCTTGATCAGCAAGGTATTGAAACATTGGGGCAAGTTCGTGATCTACTTCAGGTTGAGCGAAGCTGGCAATATGCCGCCGAGCAGGTTGCCAGCAATTGGATGGACGCATGGGTTCTTGCGAGCCAGCCGAAGGACTGGCCGCAACAACTCGGTGCGCAGTTGGTTGTGCTTGCCAGTAAGGCGCCCCCGGAGCGCAGTTTAGCGCGTTTTGTTGAAGGGCCGTTGCAACAATGGCCGGTGTTGCAGCAGCTTGAATGCATTGATGACAAGCTGCATGCTGCAAACCTAACTGAAGCAAATATGGCGCAGATTTCTGCAGCCGGACAGTTATGGACTGCAGAAGGTTATCAAGCCGCGAGCATTGATCCCGGCGATAGCCAATTGGCGCAGCAACATGAGTTAGCACAAACGCAGGAAGCGCTTCGGCAGTTAGAGGTAAAACTGGCCGAATTAGTTGCTGAGCAAGACCAGTTAAAGCAAGCAATTTCTGAGCAGCAACTCAATCGTGACGCAGTGCGTGAACAATTGAGTGATATTCAAGCACAGCATGCCAGCCTCACCGACAAACTTTCATGGCACCAGCAGCAACGTGAAAAATTAACAGAAAAGCAGAATGCTATTGCGTTGCAGAGAACTGAATGGCAAGAGCAATTAGAGCGGTTACAGCTAGAAAGCGAAACATTGCATGCTCAAGCCGAAACCATTGAGTTGCAGCAAACCGGTGAAGATGAAATTGAATGGCAACAACGCCGCACGGCGCTGCAAACGTCACGACAACACGCACGCGAATCAATGAACTCAGCACAGAATCAAGTGCAACAACTTACGATGCAGCTTCAGCAAATAGAATCGCAATTGACGCACCATCAAACGCTGGTCAGTCGCGTACAACAGCAACGTCAGCAAGCGCTAGAGCAGTTAGCTCTGCTGGATGCACCTGATAGTGATGCTCAGGAAGAGCTCGAGGTGCTTGCGTTGCAGCTGGAGGAACTTATTCAAAGTCGTGAGCAAGTGGACGAAGAGCGCCGGGAATGGGCCAATAAATTAAGCGAGCAAGAAGCACAGATTCGTGAGATAAGTTCAGGTTCCCAAGGTGTTCAGGGGCAAATTGAAAAAGTAAGAGCAAAACTTCAAAGTAGTCAGATGGAGCTCGCTGCACTGCAGGAACGCACGCGCAACGTGTTAGCGGTATTGCAAGAAATGCAGCAACCGCTGAAACCAGTGCTTGAACAACTCTCTGAAGATGCGAATGAAAAAGCTTGGCAAGCTGAGCTGGAACGTTTACAAAATGCAATACAACGCCTTGGCGCGATAAATCTTGCAGCAATTGATGAAGCAGAAACGTTAGCGGAGCGGAAGCAGTATTTGGATCAGCAAAATGAAGACCTCTCGGCCTCATTAGAAACGCTTGAAAGCGCGATACGTAAAATTGACAAAGAAACACGGCAGCGTTTTAGAGCAACCTACGATGCCGTGAATGCCGGGTTACAGGAGCTGTTTCCTAAGGTGTTTGGTGGCGGCAGTGCATATTTAGATCTTACCGATGATGATTTGCTGGAAACTGGTGTAACCATTATGGCTCGCCCGCCAGGTAAGAAAAACAGCACAATTCATCTGCTTTCGGGTGGTGAAAAAGCTTTAACGGCTTTATCATTAGTGTTTGCAATCTTTCGTTTGAATCCGGCACCATTTTGTTTACTTGATGAAGTGGATGCGCCATTGGATGATGCTAACGTTGGACGTTTTTGCCGCTTGGTTGAAGAAATGTCGGTCACGGTGCAATTTATTTACATTAGTCACAACAAAGTGGCTATGGAAATGGCATCGCACTTGGCTGGGGTGACCATGCAGGAGGCTGGGGTGTCGAGACTGGTCGCGGTTGATATCGATGAAGCAGTGGCGCTCACAGAAGCGTCCTAAAAATAATAACGAATTAGCAAGTGAGTAGCATGTTATGAGTACGATGCAGATTGTTTTTAGTATCATCGGGTTAGTGCTAATCGCCGCGATTGTGGGTCACGGTGTTTGGACCATTCGCCGCAACGAAAGGCTCCAGCGCGAACGTGTCGAGGCTATCGAGAAAAAGCGTCGGCAGGCGAGTTCGAATGGCTTCGATGATGATGGTGTAGGCACTGTGCGGGTGGTTAAACGAACCTCGTCGCAACAGGTCGCGCCAGAGACTACACCAGCAGGTTCAGATGAATCCGAGCAGAGACAGCAACCAGCGCCCCCAATTCGTGCAACTGCCGATGATTCTGATATCGAAATACCGGAAATGAAAGTCGAGGCAGCAGAAGCTCCCGAGCGCAAGCCTGCGCCTCGGAAGACGGTTGCAGCTGCCGCATCAAAAACAGTAGAGGAACCGTTGCAACCTGCGCAACAAAGTATGGATCTTCCGCTTGAACGCAGTGACGACGAGCCGATTCTTAATGAAGAACCCGAAGAAGTTATCGTATTGCATGTAACGGGTGACATACAGGGTGCCGTGTTGTTGCAGCAAATGACTGAGCTTGGCTTTAAATTCGGTGACTTTGATATTTTCCATCGCCACGTTGATACGGCCGGTAATGGCTCCGTGCTGTTTAGTCTTGCCAACATGTTTAATCCGGGCAGCTTTAACATCGATACTATCGAAACCTTCCAAACAGATGGTGTTGCATTGTTTTTGGCACTACCAATTAAAAGCAACTCATTGCAAGCCTTTACGATGATGCACAATGCGGCCGTTAAGCTCGCCAATGCAATTGGGCGCGGGCAGGTGCTTGATGAGCACCGAAACCCATTGACGCGGCAAGCCGTTCAGCATATCCACCAGCGCATCCGCGAATTTGAGCGTAAACGCCTAATAAAACATACCTAATCCTATGACCAAAGATTTATTTAATGATCAACCCGCATTGCAACCCAAAGCAGCGTTGCGGGTTGCAGAATTGCGCGAGTTATTGACCCGATACAATCGCGAATATTATGAACTCGATCAACCGTCCGTGCCTGATGCAGAGTATGATCGATTGTTTCGTGAACTAGCGGAGCTCGAGCATGCTCATCCTGAGTTGAAAAGTGATGACTCGCCAACGCAAAAGGTCGGTGGTCAGGCGCTTGATGCGTTTACACAAGTTACCCATGAAACCCCCATGCTAAGCCTTGATAACGCTTTTGCCGAGACGGAGTTTGATGCGTTTGTGCATCGTGTCACAGAGCGTCTTGATAGTGCATCTGATATTGCGTTTTGTTGTGAACCAAAGCTTGATGGCGCGGCAGTTAGTATATTATATGAAGACGGTTCATTGGTGCGTGCGGCCACTCGTGGCGACGGACAAACCGGTGAGGATATTACCGCAAATGTTCGTACTATTCGCAATGTACCGTTGCAACTTTCGGGCAACTTTCCGCGCCGGTTAGAAGTGCGTGGTGAAGTGTTTATGCCAACCCATGCTTTTGAGCAATACAATGAGCGTGCGTTAGCAGCAGGCGAGAAGGTTTTTGCAAACCCGCGTAATGCAGCGGCGGGTAGTTTACGACAGCTCGACTCACATATTACGGCAAAACGACCGTTGCACTTTTACGCTTATAGTATGGGTGTGGTGAGCGATGATTGTGATTTGGCAGTGACACATTTTGATCGCTTACAGCAGCTAACTACCTGGGGTTTACCAATTAGCAATGAAGTAAAAGTGGTAAGCAAGCCAACCGACTGTAAAGCCTATTATGACGACATATTGAATCGCAGAAACAGCCTGCGTTACGAAATTGACGGCATTGTGTTAAAAGTTAATTCAATTGCGCAGCAGGATGATCTTGGCTTCGTGTCGCGCGCACCAAGGTGGGCTATCGCTTGGAAGTTTCCCGCTCAAGAAGAGCTAACCATTATTCGCGGCGTTGATTTTCAAGTTGGCAGAACTGGCGCAATCACGCCGGTAGCGCGACTAGAGCCCGTTGCAGTCGGCGGCGTGGTGGTGTCCAACGCGACACTGCATAATGCTGATGAAATTGAACGGTTAGACATTCGAATTGGCGATACAGTTATTGTTCGCCGAGCGGGAGATGTTATTCCTCAAGTAGTACAAGTCGTTCATGAACGTCGGTCAGAGCACAACCAGAAGATTGAATTCCCGCAAAGATGCCCAATTTGCGATTCTCATATTGAACGCGTTGAAGGTGAGGCTGTAGCTCGCTGCACAGGGGGACTTATTTGCGCCGCGCAGCGTCGCGAAGCAATCAAACATTTTGCTTCACGCAAAGCCATGGATATCGATGGGCTAGGTGACAAGCTTATTGAGCAACTGGTTGAGCGTGAATGGATTAAGTCGCCTGCTGATTTGTACCGATTGCGTTCGCGTGAACTGGCTCACTTGCCTCGAATGGGTGAGAAGTCAGCCGAAAAAATCATTGCTGCAATTGCCGTAAGTAAAAAGACTACGTTACCGCGCTTCCTATTTGGCCTCGGTATTCGTGAAGTGGGTGAGGCAACTGCGGCCAATCTAGCGGCTCATTTTGGTGACTTGTCGGCAATTGCTGGCGCCACTATGGACGAACTTGTGCAAGTCAGTGACGTTGGTGAGATTGTTGCCAACCATATTTTTCAATTTTTCCGTGAGCCCCATAACCAACAAGTTATCGACCAACTGATTGAACTGGGAATTACATGGCCTGCGGTTGAGAAGCTGGCGGCCAGCGAGGCAACACTGGCTGGTAATACCTATGTATTGACCGGAACATTGAGCCAAATGACACGAGATGATGCAAAACAGGCTTTGCAGGCGCGCGGAGCCAAAGTATCAGGAAGTGTGTCGGCAAAAACGACTGCAGTGATTGCTGGTGACAATGCGGGCTCAAAACTCGCGAAAGCAGAGCAACTGGGTGTGCCGGTATTGAGCGAGGCCGAATTGCTCGACCTGCTCAATTGATGAATTGGCTTACGACTGCGTATTCAACCGGGTTACATCAACATAGAGCTTGAGTTGTTGGCCCGGTTGTAAATAGTTCTGACGGCTTATTTGGTTCCACTTTTCAATGTCGGTTATGGTTACACTAAACCGCGACGCAATAAGCGCTAGGGAGTCGCCAGAGCGTACTTTGTAATTGAGGCTACGCACAACGCCCGAAGGCTTCTCTGATTGCGGCAGCCAAACCACGAGTGTCTTGCCGGGACGTAATGGGTCAGTCGGTGCCATGCCATTCCAGCTCGCTAGACTACGCAGGTTGACGTTATATTCACGACTGATATCCCACAGCGTATCCCCACGAACTACATCATGTTCAACCTTATATGCACCGCGCGATTGCGATTGTTTAGAGACCAAACGTTGTTCAGCCGATAGATTGTAATCATCCAGATCTCGGGTTGCTACCGGAACCAAGAGAAAATCGCCCGTACGAATAATGTGCCCATTGATATTGTTGGCGCGCTGTATGGCTGTCGCCGTTGTGTGATACTGCTTAGCAATAACCAACAAACTTTCACCAGACTTCACCTTGTGGCGCGTCCATTGAACCAGCTCTTTGCTGTCTGCGGTTTCAAGCCAAGCTTGGAGCTTTTCGGCATGCTCTATCGGTAACAACAAACGGTGCGGACCAACAGGATCTGTTGCCCATCGGTTATATGCAGAATTAAAGTGATGCAGGGTGTCCAGATCAAGCTCGGCCATTTCTGCCGCTTTGGCCAAATCGATCTGGCTGTGTGCATTAACAACCGCTAAATACGGTTTGTTTTCGATAGGTAACCAATGTTTTGCGTAGTCTTCACGATTTTTTAAAATATCAGCTAAGGCAAGTAATTTCGGTACATAAGCGCGGGTTTCACGGGGTAGGTCGAGTGACCAGAAGTCGGTTGGTTTACCAGCTCGCTTGTTCTTTCGAATGGCGTTTGCAACCCGACCCTCGCCTGAGTTGTATGCGGCTAACGCATGCAACCAATCGCCATCAAAACGTTTTTGCAATGCATCCAAATAATCGAGCGCAGCATGTGTTGCCGCGTAAACATCACGGCGGCCGTCATACCACCAATTTATTTCAAGACCATAATGGCGCGCTGTTCCGGGAATAAACTGCCATACGCCAGCAGCACGGCCATGAGAGTACGCAAAAGGGTCAAACGCACTTTCTACAATCGGTAACAATGCCAACTCAAGTGGCATGCCACGCCGCTCAATTTCGTCAACAATCAAGTACATGAAAGGTTGGGCACGGGTGGCAACACGCTCCATGTAGCGGGGATTTTTCATGTACCAATTGCGTTGACTTACTAAACGAGGCAGCTCGGGTGCTTTAAAGGTTAGCTGACGACGAATGCGCTGCCACAGATCAGCTTCCTGCTGAGGTGTAATCTCAGTGACAGCAACTTCTTCTTCAATCTGCGACTCGGCGTCGGTTGGTTCGCTCGCAACTTCTTCCGGTTCAGCGACTGGATTTTCGGGCACGGTGATAACCGCAACTTCGGAATCTGCTGGCGCGTCGCTCCAGGGTGTTAAAGAACAGCCGGTAATCAGACTGGTTGAGATTGCTAATGCTAACCATTTTTTCATGTACGTTATTCCAAAACTCGAAAGTGCTTGCAGTTTACGGGATTAAAATTGGTCTTTCCACTGCCGTAACTTCGCAAATTGCTCAGTGGAGATGGCCCGTAAAAATGGATTTATTTGTTTTTCTAACCCTATAGTACTTGGTAAGGTTTTCAGCCCATGAGCTCTTAGTTGCTTAACCTGTTCACTGTATTGACTTATAGCTGCATTATTTGGTTCTGCGGTTAACGCAAACTCTATATTTGCAGCTGTGTACTCATGAGCACAATAGACGTTGGTATTGTCAGGGAGTTCAGCTAAGCACTGTAAAGAATTGTGAAATTGCTCTGGAGTGCCTTCAAACATGCGGCCACAACCGGCTGAGAATAATGTATCACCAACAAATGCGTGACCATGTGTGTAAAAACAAATGTGGTCAAGTGTATGTCCCGGCGTTTCGAACACGGTGAATTCACGTTCACCGCCAATTGGTGTAAAGCGTTCAAGGTGCCCTAGCCGGTGTGTAACGCCTTTAATATCGCTGCCGCGTGGGCCATAGACAGGAACAGGATAATCTTTCAGTAATGGCAGTAAGCCGTTAGTATGGTCCCAATGATGGTGGGTGATAAAAAATGCTGAAATTTTTACGTCATGTTGACGCAGCCATTCACGCACGGGCTGGTCGTCACCTGGGTCAACAATGATGGCATCGCTACCCTTGTACATTTGGATAGCCCAAATATAGTTATCATCAAATGCAGGAATTGCTGAAATATGCATGAAATCACCAGTTTGCTTTTAAGTACGATTCATAACACCTTTATAGGTGCTGATTATAAAGGGGGCAAGCGATGATGTTAACGCCTGCGCGTCGAGAAAGCGCGAATGATGGCCCAACAAGCTGGCAACAGCTGCCTCATGGCATCTGGATGCAACAGCAATTGAGCCATGTTTTCGCGCCCTACAGTGCAAAAATATTTGGTTATTATTTAGCTCGCGTTGGGCACTTGGCGAAAGAGTTAGAGTTACCTGAATTGCGGGTACGCCATCAATTTTCGGCAGCCCAACATGGTGAGAGTAACATTCTTGCTGAGCTTGAGTACTGGCCATTTGCAGAGAATGCTCTTGATGCTGTGGTGATGATTGGGCAGCTCGAGTTTGAACGCGATCCGCATCAAGTGCTTAGGGAAATGAGCCGCAGCCTTATTGCGGACGGCTATCTACTTATTGCTGGGTTCAACCCTTATAGCCCGTCGGTAGTAACGGGTTGCTGGCCCGGAAACACAAAGCAACCGCCATGGAGTGGTCGCTATTTTAGTAAAGCCCGCATTACCGACTGGTTGTCGCTGCTTAATTTTGAGATTATGGATGCAGGGTACGTTGCACCCACACTTTTGATAGCAAGAACTACCCGCGCTGATTTTGGGTTGGCGGGCATTACACGGTTTATCCCACAACTTAATAGCATGTATTACATTGTTGCGAGAAAAAGGGAGTTTCCACTAACTGTAATGCGTGTAAAGAAGCGAATGAAACCGCAGATGAATGGTCTACCTATTGCGAATCGCGTAAAGTAACTCATGTGTTGAACTGAAAAATAGGAGTTGTTGATGTTAAGTTCACAAGAATTGTGTGCGCAAGCACGAAGTAATGTTAGTGAAGTTGATGTGCATGAATTGCAGCAAAAAATTGCCGAAGGTGCACGGGTTATTGATGTACGCGAGCCAGGCGAATTCGCCGCAGGGCACATTCGCCAAGCCGTCAACATGCCGCGTGGTGTGTTAGAAATGCAGATTAATCAACACCCAGCTGTAGCTGGCTATGACGATGCGCTGCAGCGTATTGCTGCAGAGCCACTTTATTTGATTTGCCGCTCCGGAGGGCGCTCAGCGTTAGCGGCAGAGTCATTGGCACGCATGGGGTTTGATAAGGCGAAAGTTATTTCTGTTGTTGGCGGAATGCAGGCTTGGGAAGAAGCTAAGTATCCGCAAGTTGCTGGCGAATAATTAAGTTTCTGGATTAAAGCCTGTATCCTCAAGTAAGTCGTTTCCGCTTGCGGCGATACGGGCTAATTCATCGCAACGCTCATTTTGCGGATGTCCGTCATGACCTCTGACCCAATCCCAACGTATCGTGTGCCGCTTCGTGGCGTCATCGAGTGCTTGCCAGAGATCGGCGTTTTTAACCGGCTTTCGATTGGCTGTACGCCATCCGTTTTTTTTCCAATTATGTATCCAGCTTTGTATACCTTGGCGTAAATACTGACTATCTGTGGTAACTACCACATCACACCCACGCGTTAAAGCCTCTAAACCTTTAATCGCTGCAAGCATTTCCATACGGTTATTTGTGGTTAATTGGTAGCCTTGGGCTAACTCTTTATGATGCTTCCCATACTCAATCACGACACCATAGCCGCCAGGCCCAGGATTACCAAGGCAAGAGCCGTCGGTATAGATGTGTACTTGCTTCATAGTTGATACTCGTTGTTCGTTAATCGTTATTAGTTATTCGTTGAAGGACGGCCAGTCTAGCAGAAATTTTCTTTTGAAGGCTATTCGATTGCGGAGCTTGTCGTTGTCGGCAAAAACAGACACACTAATACGATTAACGATTAACGATTAACGATTAACGATTAACGATTAACGATTAACGAGCAACCAACATGCGGCAAATAATATTAGATACCGAAACGACAGGCCTCGACCCAGCTCAAGGTCACCGAATCATTGAAATCGGTGCGCTTGAGGTTATCGGACGTAAGCCAACAGGCCGTACCTTCCATGCTTACATCAATCCACAGCGGGTTGTTGAACAAGAAGCAATCGAAGTGCATGGAATTACAAATGAGTTTTTGGAAGATAAGCCGGTTTTTTCGCAAATAGCCGCTGAATTTCTTGATTTCATCAACGGCGCCGAACTAGTCATTCATAACGCCGCGTTCGATGTTGGCTTTATGGATCACGAGTTTGCATTGTTACGTGACGGCACCGGTAAAACCACCGATTACTGTACTGTGTTAGACACCCTGATGCTGGCGCGAGAAATGCGACCCGGCCAGAAGAATAACTTGGATGCGTTATGTCGCGCCTATGGAATCGATAACTCGAACCGAACCTTTCACGGCGCATTATTAGACGCCGAGTTGCTTGCCGATGTATACCTGATGATGACCGGTGGGCAAACCAAACTCGAGCTGGCTGCAAATTTGAAAGGAAGTCAGGGTGAACAGTCCACAGGGTGGACTCGAGTTGAGCAAAAAGTTGCGCTTAAAATTGTTCGGGCAACACAGGATGAAGAGCAAGCACATTGCGATCGGATAAAGATAATCGATAACGCGCTCTGGTCTTAGAGTATCGAGTTTTGAGCCGTTTTGCTTGTTTTTCATGCAAACGATTCAAAAGTTGAAAAAAAAGGTTGACGATAGTAGCACGCGCTCGTAATATTCGCTCCGCATTCAGGGGGACCCATCCGGGAAACTCAGAATCAGGAAAGCGGAGCGGTAGTTCAGTTGGTTAGAATACCGGCCTGTCACGCCGGGGGTCGCGGGTTCGAGTCCCGTCCGCTCCGCCACTTTCCTGAAATGTAGGTTTTATACCGCTGCGGAGCGGTAGTTCAGTTGGTTAGAATACCGGCCTGTCACGCCGGGGGTCGCGGGTTCGAGTCCCGTCCGCTCCGCCATCTCTTAAGTAATAAACTCCCTCATATCAAATCCTTCAACGCCCGTATTCTCAAATTAATGACCTGAAAAAATATATCCTTGCGCAAGATTTAGCCGAACTGCAGCAAACTTGGGGCAAATTGTTACAATTGTGCCATGAACGGCTCTTGAGCCGAACTTCCTTGAAGAGTACATTAGTAAGGTTAAATTCACACAAGGGAGAATAACTATGCGCAAGAGCCTTATCGCTGTTGCTATTGGCGCGGCACTGACGGTCGCAGCCTGTTCTGATAAAGACGCAACTCAGCAAGTCAATGAAACTGCTCAAACCGAGCAAGCTCAAAACTCAGCATTTAATCAAAGCAATCCTTTCTACGCCGAAAGCACACTGCCTTACAATGCGCCAGATTTCACTCAAATCAAATTTGAGCATTACATGCCAGCATTTGAAGCAGGTATGGAAGAGCACGCGAAAGAAATTGAAGCAATCGCAAGCAACCCAGAAGCTCCAACATTTGAGAATACCATTGTAGCCATGGAGCGCGCAGGTGCATTGCTAAGCCGTGTTGCATCAGTTTTCTATAACGTAGCTGGTTCAAATGGTAATGACGATACCCGCGCCTTACAGGGTGAGTTAGCACCAAAAATGGCCGCGCATAGCGATAATATCTCGTTGAACCCTGAGCTATTTGCTCGTGTGAAAGCGGTATATGACAACCGTGAAGGTCTTGACGGCGAAGCACTCCGTTTGGTTGAAGATACCTACAAAGGTTTTGTTCGAGCTGGTGCCCAATTAAACGAAGAAGCGAAAGGCAAAATTCGTGAGATTAACTCCGAAGTTTCGTCTTTGACCACAGAGTTTCAGCGTAACCTGATGGCTTTGGCAAAAGAAAACATGATTGTTGTCGATGATAAAGCACAACTAGCTGGTTTGAGCGATGCTGAAATTCAGCAGCTTGCAGACGCAGCGACTTCAGCCGGCCATGATGGTAAATATGCAATTTCTATTACCAATACCACCCGTCAACCGATTCTTTCGTCACTGGAAAATCGTGAACTTCGCCAACGCGTTTGGGAAGCTTCTGCATACCGTGGCACAGGTAACACCGAAACCGACAACCGTCCTTTGGTGAAACGTTTAGCACAGTTGCGTGCCGAAAAAGCACAGTTGCTTGGCTATGACAGCTGGGGTGACTACGTGCTTGAGAACAGCATGGCTGGCAGCCCTGAAGCAGCACAAGACATGTTGCGCGACTTGGTTCCAGCAGTGGTCAGCAACGTTGAAGCCGAAAAAGCAGAAATCCAAGCCATGATTGACCGCGAAGGCGGTGATTTTGACGTGCAACCTTGGGATTGGGCGTATTACGCTGAGAAAGTTCGTGCCGAGAAATACGCGCTAGATTCTGAAGAAGTTAAAAAATACTTCGAATTTAATCGTGTTGTTGAAGATGGTGTGTTCTTCGCCATGAACCAATTGTTCGGTATCACTTTTGAACAACGTGATGATATTCCAACATATGCCGATAACATTCGCGTTTATGAAGTAAAAGATATCGACGGCGAAACGCTTGGTCTGTTTTACGGTGACTGGTTCACACGTGACGGAAAACGCGGTGGCGCTTGGATGAGCTCGTTTGTAAGCCAGTCTAACTTACTCGACAAAAAACCAGTGATTCTGAACAATCAAAACATCAAATTGGCCGCTGAAGGTCCAACCTTCCTGAGCTTTGATGAAGTAAGCACCATGTTCCATGAAATGGGCCATGGCTTGCACGGCATGTTCTCAGACGTAATGTACCCGTCACTTGCTGGTACATCAGTATCGCGCGACTATGTTGAGTTCCCGTCAACCTTCCAGGAAGACTGGATGCTGAATGAAAAAGTTTTAAATAACTTTGCGAAGCATTATGAAACTGGCGAAAAAATGCCAAAAGAATTATTGGATAAAGTGTTAGCGGCGAAGAACTTTAACATGGGTTATGACACGTTAGAGTATATAGCTTCAGCATTGCTTGATTTTGAGTATCATACCTTATCGCCAGAAGCTGCAGCCAGCATTGAAGATGTTGCGGCATTTGAAGCTGCTGCACTCGAGCGTAACGGTGTGGCTATTGACGCAGTTCCACCGCGTTACAAATCAACCTTCTTTGCACACGTATTTGCTGGCGGTTATTCAGCCGGTTATTACGCGTACATGTGGTCAGAAATTCTTGCTGCAGACGCGTTTAAATACATGCAAGAGCAGGGCGGTTTAACTTTAGAAAATGGTCAGAAATTCCGTGACACTATTTTGTCGAAAGGGAACAGCAAAGACCCAATGCAACAGTACATTGACTTCCGTGGCCAAGAGCCAACTGGCGAGGCATTACTCGAGCGTCGCGGTTTGACGACACCTAAAATCGATTAATACGTGATTACACTGTTAAAGGGGGACAGAGCTAGCTCTGTCCCCCTTTTTTTGATATACAGGGTGGTAAAATTTGTGCGACAGAGAGTACAGGGATGCCAGAGATTTTGTTTGCTTCACAACCCATTTACGATTGCGACGGTCATATTTATGCGCATGAGCTTCTTTATCGTCATGAAACGGGGATTACGGCATTTGAAGTCGGTGATAGTGTCGCGACAAGTGAAGTACTTTATAACCTGTGCACAGGTCTCTTAGAGTACGTTGAGCACATCAAATTACCGGTGTGTGTGAATGTTTCAACTGAATTTCTACTATCTGGGCTATTTCTACCTTTAGCGCCAGAACATGTAATTGTCGAACTGGTTGAGCGGATTGAACCAAATGATGAAATTGTTGAAGCAATTAAGCGTTGGGTAGCGAAAGGATTTCGATTTGCACTGGATGATTTTGAATTTCAAGAAGGTTGGAAACCCTTACTCGATCTCGCCACGATCATCAAAGTTGATATTGAAAGAACCCCATTTGATGTAGCTAAGCAGCGCTATCAAGAACTCCAACATCTTGATGTACTATGGCTTGCCGAACGCATTGAAGATGAAACAACACTGCAAAAATATCAGGAATTAGGCTTTGACCTCTTTCAAGGCTACTTTCTTGCCCGACCAACAGCTGTTGAAGGCCGGCGCGTGCCATCCGCAGCTGCAACGCAACTCACGCTGGTTATCAATCAGTTATTTGCAGAAGACCCTGAACTTTATGAGATAGTTGCTGCGCTGCAAACCGACCCCGTATTGGTGGTTAACCTCTTGCGAATCGCTAACAGCCCATATTACGGATTGACTCGCAAAATTGAGTCGTTAAAAGAAGTGGTTATGTTATTAGGCCTTGAACCGCTGCGTAAGTGGGTGTTGTTAATTGTGGCGGTAAAAGGGCAGGCACCGGAAAAAACGAAGTTAATACTGACCCGCGCTTACATGTGTAGCGAATTGGCACGTAAGAAAGACCCGTTCAATCGGTTACCAGGGCCGGCCTTCTTAGTTGGCCTTTTGTCAGGCTCCGAGGTTCTTTTAGGTATTGAAAAACAAACATTTCTTGCTGACTTAAATGTTTCTGAATCGGTTCGCTCTGCAGTATTGAATGACGAAGGCGAGCTGGGGAAATACCTGCAAGAAGTGCAACAATTTGAATATGATTTAGCGATGAAAAAACCGCTAGAAGGGCATGGCGATTTGTTTGATATTTATCAGCAGTGTCACTTCTTAGTTGATGAATTGCTTAACAACATTGTGATCGATTAACCACCAAGCGCTAGTGATTCAGGCCATATCCTGCTATAATTCGGGCCACTTTTTTCTGTCCTGAACTAATGAATAGGAATCACTATGTCGACTGATAGTTCAAAGATTATTTACACTGAAACTGATGAAGCTCCGCGTTTAGCGACGTATTCGTTGTTGCCAATTATTCGTGCTTTTACCGATGCGGCAGGCGTGTCCGTGGAAACCCGCGACATCAGTTTAGCGGGTCGTATTATTGCGAGTTTCCCGGAGTATTTAACGCAAGAGCAGCGCATCAATGATGCCCTTGCCGAACTGGGCGAGTTGGCGAAAACACCTGAAGCTAATATCATTAAGTTGCCGAACATCAGTGCATCTATTCCGCAGCTGATGGCTGCGATAAAGGAGTTGCAGGAACAAGGTTATAAACTTCCAAATTATCCTATGGAAGCAAAAACCGACGAAGAGCGTGATGTTAAATCTCGTTATGACAAAATCAAAGGTTCTGCAGTAAACCCTGTGTTGCGCGAAGGTAACTCTGATCGTCGCGCGCCAACTTCAGTGAAAAACTTCGCAAAGAAACATCCACACCGTATGGGTGCTTGGAGTAAAGACTCACGAACGCACGTTGCACACATGAGCGACGGCGATTTCTACAGCAGCGAACAATCGGCAACGTTTGCACAAGCCGATGACTTAAAAGTTGTGTTAAACACACCGGCAGGCCAAACCATACTTAAAGACTCCGTCAAAGTATTAGCAGGTGAAGTTGTTGATGCTGCGCGCATGAGTGCATCGCAGCTCCAGGCATTCTTTGCCAAAGAAACTGCAGCGGCTAAAGAGCAGGGGATTTTGTTATCACTGCACTTAAAAGCAACCATGATGAAGGTTTCTGACCCAATCATGTTTGGTCATGCAGTCAAAGTTTACTTCGCTGACGTTTTCACAAAACACGCAGATGTATTTAATAAGCTCGGCGTTGACGCAACCAATGGTTTCGGTGATGTGTTGACGAAAATTGCCGACCTTCCAGCAGATCAGCGCGCTGAAATTGAAGCAGATATTCAAGCGGTTTATGACAAACAGCCTGAATTAGCGATGGTTAATTCAGACAAAGGCATTACCAACTTGCACGTGCCTAGCGACGTAATTATTGATGCATCAATGCCTGCAATGATTCGCGATGGCGGCACCATGTGGGATCGCCAGGGCAAAACCCAAGAAACTAAAGCCATGATTCCAGATCGTTGCTATGCAGGTGTTTATCAAGCCACTATCGACTTTTGTAAAGACAATGGTGCGTTTGATCCGGCAACCATGGGCACCGTACCAAATGTCGGTTTGATGGCGCAAAAAGCTGAAGAATACGGCTCGCACGATAAAACGTTTGAAATTCCAGCTGAAGGTACAGTTGTTGTGTTAAACAAAGCTGGCGAAACAGTATTTTCACACGATGTCGAAAAAGGTGATATCTGGCGTATGTGCCAGGTTAAAGATGCACCAATTCGTGACTGGGTGAAGCTGGCGGTTAATCGTTCACGTTTAAGCGGTATGCCTGCTGTGTTCTGGCTAGATGAGAACCGCGCACACGACGCTGAATTGATCAAGAAAGTTAATGCGTATCTGAAAGATCATGATACTGAGGGTCTTGACCTTCGTATTATGGCTCCAACTGAAGCGACTACGCATACGCTAGCACGCGTCAAAGAAGGCAAAGACACCATTTCAGTTACTGGTAACGTATTGCGTGACTACTTAACTGATTTGTTCCCAATTTTAGAACTGGGTACGTCGGCGAAGATGTTGTCAATTGTGCCATTGATGAACGGTGGTGGTTTGTTCGAGACGGGTGCGGGGGGTTCCGCACCGAAGCACGTACAGCAATTCGTTGAAGAAAATTACTTACGTTGGGATTCACTTGGCGAATTCTTAGCATTAGCGGCGTCGTTGGAGCACTTAGCTCAGCGTAATAACAATGACCGTGCGCAGATTTTAGCGGATGCTCTGGATGCTGCAACGTCAAAATTCCTTGAAAACAACAAATCGCCAGCACGCAAGCTAGGCCAAATCGATAACCGTGGCAGCCACTTCTATCTGGGCATGTACTGGGCAGAAGCATTGGCGGCGCAAAGCAAAGATAAGGCGTTGGCTGAGCGTTTTGGTAAGTTGGCTAAACTGCTCAATGAAAACGAAGCGAAAATTGTTGAAGAGCTTAACAGTGTGCATGGTCACCCTGTTGAAATCGGCGGATACTTCCAGCCAAACCCAGAGTTAGTTGATAAGGCCATGCGTCCGTCAGCGACTTTGAACAGCACATTGGCTAGTTTGTAAGTCTGTTTAAGTAGAATGTGAAAAACCGAGGCTGTTTGCCTCGGTTTTTTTATAGCTAAACGATGGGTAAGCGTAATCGTGAGGTGATAGACTATTACACGACGCTGCGGTACTTACCCTTTTGAGGAATAAATATGACTGACCAAGTAGAATATATTCAGAGCCCATTGTGCCGCGAATACACGGATGACGGACATAAAGTTGAAATTGATATCTACCGTACTGAAGACAGTGGTTGGGTTCTTGAAATTGTTGACGAAGGTAATAACTCGACGGTGTGGGAAGATAAATTTGAAACCGATCAAGAAGCTCTCGATGAAGCACTGGATGCGCTAAAACAAGAAGGTATACAAGCCTTTGTAGGCAGTTTCGAATAACTCAAATAACTTGCTGAGCCCAATTCAATGGGGCTCAGCGAGCCAACTCAATAAATCCACACCGACTTGTTCGCTGGCGCGCCCTAAAGCCTCTACAGCACTGGATGCAGAAGAATCATTCAACGTCACCTCAGCTTGAAAACTTTTGCTCGCGGTTAATTGGCGATTCTTTATATCGATAAGTTGTGCATCGAATCGCACCGTAGCGCGCGCGCCTGCCGTTGATTCGATGATGTGGAAGGCTTGCAGGCGACCAGCTACTTGCCATTGCGCATCTAAACCCTGTTGCCGTGAACTGATGTCGTCAAAGCGTGCGTCACGCCACAAGGCATCAAGCAGCCAATTTTGCCACACTAACGCAATAGGTGCGCTCCACCGAGCGTCGGAGTAAGCCACAATACTACCGTTATTAGCCACGCGTAAAATACGTTCAAGTTGCAGCATATCAGCTAGCTCAGGCTCTGCTACGCTGATTTTTCGCTTTAACACGGTAGTAGAATTACTCACTTGTGCTGGCTGTAACCTATAAAAATCAATGGGCTTAGACTCAGGTAAAATACTGCAACCTGGCGTAAGCAAAATAACTGCGATAATGGCGAAACCAAATTTTTTATTCATGGTTGATACTCCCGCACTTGTTCGCCTTCAAACTTGGCGGCGATGGCATTTAAACGCTGCAAGGTGCGTTGCAGCTCTATTAGCGTTGGACCCACTTCGGCAATGCCCGCCATTCCAGCATCAATATTCCCTCGATTCTGGCTGATTAACTGATTGAGTTCAGCACTCGCACTGGCCAGATTATTTAACGTCTGATCGGCCTTATCAAATAAGGGTTCGCTGCGCTTTGAAACTTCTTCTTCAAGTGAAACCAATGAATCGTTTAATTGTTTGGTACTGGCCTGCAAGTTATCAAGAACGCTGGCGATACTGCTGGACTGTTGTGCCAATTCGGTACTGAAGGTATCGACATTGGTAAGGATAGACTCGATCGATTGCATATTGGTGTCTGAAAACAATCGATTTGCGTTGCTGATCATTTGGCTTACGTTAACAAAGAGCTCCTCGGTGCTAAGCCGCAATTGCGTCAACTGCGAAGGCTCGGCAATGATTTCTGGTATACCTTCACCGTTATAAATTGGTGGGCTTTGTGCGACACTTTGTTCTAAAGCAATGCCGCTGGCGCCGGTAATATTTAACAGCGACAAGCTCGCTACAGTTGCCTGAGTTACAGGCGTTTCGGCATTGATTTGAATACGGGCACGCACCACCCGCGCATCGTTTTTATCTAAGCTAAGGCGGGTAACTTCACCAACGTTAATCCCGTTGAATTGCACTGGACTGGCAATGGTTAGCCCTGAAACAGGCTCCTTGAAAAGTACGTCGTATTCCTTGTAAGCGTGCTCGGAGTCAGCCTTAGTTAGCCAGAGTACAAATGCAAGTGCACCTAGCAGTAGGGTGAGTGTTAACACGCCAACGATAATATGGTGTGCTTTAGTTTCCATCGGTTAATCCTCCTTGCGAGCGGCGTGCGCCGCAGCGCGTCCACGTGGACCATGGAAATAGGACTGAATCCATGAATCAGGGTTCGCTGCCACCTTTGCAACGGTATCTATGGCGACGATACGTTTATCAGCAAGCACCGCAATACGGTCACAAATTGCATAAAGTGTGTCGAGATCATGCGTAACCAGAACAACCGTTAAGCCAAGTGCTTTTGATAGCGTTTTTATCAAACTATCAAATGCAGCGGCATTGAGCGGGTCGAGCCCGGCTGTCGGTTCATCTAAAAATACAATGTCAGGCTCGCGAATTAAAGCACGTGCTAGTGCTGCGCGTTTTACCATGCCGCCGGACAATTCGGCGGGATATTGTTCGCCAGCGTGTTGATTGAGCCCAACCAAGGCCAGTTTAATTTGCGCCAGATGCAATGCTTGTGCTCGACTCAAACGCGTGTGCTCTATCAAAGGTAGGGCGACATTTTCTGCAACGGTCATTGAAGAAAACAAGGCGCCATGTTGGAACAACACCCCAATGGGTGACGCATTAAGTACAATTTTACCGGAGTTCGGTTTATGCAGACCAATAGCAGTTCGCAGCAAGACGGACTTGCCGGCACCAGAGCCACCCACTAGGCCGATTATTTCACCTCGGTGTACGTCGAGATCAAGATTTTCATGCACCACCTGATCGCCAAATCGGTTGCAGATTTGGCGCATGGATAAAATTGTCTCGGCTGACTTAATCACCAATTCATCTCCATGAAGAATAAGGCCGCAATGGCGTCGAGCAGGATTACAGCAAACAGTGCCTGTACTACGCTTGACGTTGTGTGCTGACCGATAGAGCGCGCACTATTGCCAACTTTAAACCCCTCTAAGCAACCAATAATTGCAATCACCACGGCAAAAAACGGGGCTTTGCTCATACCTACCCAAAAGTGGCGTATCGGCACTTCATTTAGAATGGACAGGTATTGGTTCCACGAAATATCCAGACTGCCAACCGCAACAGCCGCACCACCGACTAAGCCGGCTAAAATCGAAACAAAACCTAACAGCGGCAACATAACCAGCAGAGCCAATAGACGTGGTATAACGAGTAGCTCAATGGGGTCCAACTGCTCCACGCGCATGGCATCGAGCTCTTCATTAACTTTCATAGCGCCAATCTGGGCAGTAAAAGAGCTCGCCGTTCGGCCTGCCAGCAAGATAGCTGCAAGTAATACACCCAGTTCACGCATAAAACCGAAGGCAACGAGATCGACGGTATAAATGGTGGCGCCAAACTCAGTCAGTACCGTTGCCCCTAAAAAAGCAACCACGGCACCCACTAAAAAAGCCATCAAACTGACAATAGGAATAGCCGCTAAGCCTGCCTGCTGCATGTGGTAAAACCATGCGGTGATGCGCCATCGGGATGGGCGAACTAGAACCGTTAAACACGTGAGTACTAAATCACCAATAAAGTTAAGGAGTAGTAGCAGTTGATGAATTTGATTGCTCACGTTTTGGCCAAGTTGGGCTATCAAACCGACCGCGGAAAATGATGGTTTTGCGGCATAGAGCTCGGTGGTTTGGGCTGCTTGTACTGCGCTGGTAAAAATATCCCGTTGGTCAGTTGTGAGTCCTTGCGCGAGCTGCAGTAGTTTACCAAGTTGCGGACTGCCAAGGTAATCGGCTAATAAGCTGGCTGTGTTGAAGTCGATTTTACTTAACTCAGAACAATCTAGCGTTGTGGTTTCAGGCGCGGGTGGTAGTTGTTGAATTGCGCGGTTAAGCGCGATGTAGTGCTCAAGTGTCCACTCACCACCTACTTGCAGTAGCTTTTCGGTATTATCGTAGTGAATAAACCCTGCGCGTGACATAAAACCCCGACGTAGTGGCTAGCCTAGAAAAATACTATAACAACTATTGAACATTTAGTCAGTTTTCACGCAAATTTTACAGCCAATTCAAAAGGTCACAATCACTACATGACATAGCGTGATGCATGCGGCACAATAACCAGATAATCATTTATGAGTGTATGAAATAAACGCATGAGCGAAGTGAGCAAACAGCCCCAATTTATTCATCTACGTGTCCACAGTGACTTTTCGATGATGGATGGTCTCGCAAAGGTTAAGCCTATTTGTGAAGCCACCGCAGCGAAGGGCATGCCTGCGTTGGCATTAACTGACCAAATGAATATGTGTGGCTTAGTTCGTTTTTATCGGACGACCCATGACCAGGGGTTAAAGCCAATTGTCGGCTGCGATCTCTGGGTGCTGCCAGAAGGCTGGACCGCGGACTCACAAGATGAGCCTTTTCGGTTAACTGCTTTAGCAATGAACAATGACGGCTATCAACAATTGACGCAATTGATTAGCCGCGGCTATTTAGCGGGGCATCGTGCTGGCAAGCCTTGTGTCAATAAAGAATGGCTTGTTGATCATCAGCGTGGTTTGTTGCTTCTGTCAGGTGGCCGCGAAGGCGACATTGGCCGTAAGTTACTACAAAATCGAGCGGACGAAGCGCGTGAGCTGTTAGCGTTCTATCAACAACACTTTACCGATCGTTTCTATCTTGAGTTACTGCGAACCGGTCGCCCCGGTGAAGACGAATATTTGCATGCAGCGGTTGCGTTAGCAGCGGAAAGTGACGTGCCGGTTGTTGCGACCAATGAAGTCATGTTCTTGCGCGCTGAAGACTTCAATGCGCATGAGGTGCGTGTTGCTGTATCTGACGGTTATACCCTGGATGACAAGCGTCGCCCGAAAAAATACAGCCCTGAGCAGTACTTAAAAAGCGCCGACGAAATGCTTGAGTTGTTTAGCGACATTCCAGAAGCATTAGCAAACACTGTCGAAATAGCTAAGCGATGTAATGTCACGGTCACTCTCGATAAGCACGTATTGCCTGAATTCCCAACTGGCGGTATGACCACCGAAGACTTTCTGGTTAAAAAATCTATTGAAGGTTTGGAGCAACGCTTACAGGTTTTATTTCCTGACCCGGAACAACGCCAGCTGAATCGTGCTCCTTACGATGAACGCCTTAAGATTGAACTGGATGTTATTAACCAAATGGGTTTTCCCGGTTATTTCTTGATCGTCATGGAATTCATTCAGTGGTCAAAAGATAATAATATTCCAGTGGGTCCGGGGCGTGGTTCCGGTGCAGGCTCATTGGTTGCCTACGCGCTTAAAATTACCGATCTTGACCCATTAGAACTTGATTTGCTTTTCGAACGGTTCTTGAACCCTGAGCGGGTATCGATGCCCGATTTCGATATCGATTTTTGTATGGATCGTCGCGATGAAGTGATTGACCATGTTGCCGAGCTTTACGGTCGTGAAGCTGTGTCGCAAATCATCACGTTTGGAACGATGGCAGCAAAAGCCTCAATTCGTGATGTTGGTCGCGTGCTGGGCCACCCCTACGGCTTTGTTGATAAAATCACCAAGTTAGTCCCCGGAGATCCGGGTATGACACTTGAAAAAGCCTTTGAAATAGAACCTCGCATCGTCGAAATGTATGAGCAAGATGATGACGTGCGTGAAATCATCGACATGGCTCGTATTCTCGAAGGGGTTACGCGTAATGCAGGTAAACATGCGGGCGGTGTTGTTATAGCACCGGAACGTATCACAGACTTTTCCCCGCTTTACTGTGATGACGAAGGCAAGCAACCGGTTACACAATTCGATAAGAACGATGTTGAAGCTGCAGGGCTAGTGAAATTTGACTTTTTGGGGCTACGTACACTGACTATTATTCAGTGGGCCCTAGATATGGTGAATGCCAATCGCCAGCGTGATGGTCAAGAGTCCATCGACATTAATCACATTCCTTTGGATGATCCACGTTGTTTCTCGTTACTTAAAAAGGGTGCAACTACAGCAGTATTCCAGCTTGAATCCGCCGGCATGAAGCAACTGATTAAAAAGCTGTTGCCTGATAGTTTTGAAGACATTATCGCATTGGTGGCTCTGTTTCGTCCGGGTCCACTGCAATCGGGCATGGTTGACAACTTCATTGACCGTAAGCACGGCCGCGAAGCAATTTCGTATCCTGATAAAGACTATCAGCACGAATTACTAAAGCCTATTCTGGAGCCAACCTACGGCGTTATTTTATACCAAGAACAGGTCATGCAGATTGCACAGGTACTCGCTGGCTATTCGTTGGGCGGCGCTGACTTGTTGCGCCGAGCAATGGGTAAAAAGAAGCCCGAAGAAATGGCGAAACAGCGTGCGGTCTTTGAGGAAGGTGCGCGTAAAAATGGCATTGACGGTGAGTTGGCAATTAAGATATTCGACTTGGTCGAAAAGTTTGCCGGTTACGGCTTTAACAAATCGCATTCCGCAGCTTATGCGTTAGTTTCGTATCAAACCTTGTGGATGAAAACACATTATCCAGCTGAGTTTATGGCAGCGGTTATGTCCGCAGATATGGATAACACGGATAAAATCGTCACCTTGGTTGATGAATGCGAAAATATGGGGATTAAATTACTTCCTCCGGACGTGAACCGGGGCCAGTATAAGTTTACCGTTGATGCAGAACAGTCGATTGTGTATGGAATTGGCGCGATAAAAGGTGTTGGCGAAGGCCCGATTGAGGCAATACTGGCCGCACGTGAAGAAGGGCCGTTCACCGATTTATTCGATTTCTGTTGCCGTGTTGACCTCAAAAAGCTCAACCGACGTGTCTTGGAAAAGCTTATAAAAGCTGGCGCGATGGACTCGTTGGGCCCACATCGGGCTACCATTATGGCTACACTAGAAAAAGCCATGCGCCAGGCAGAGCAACATGCACGTGCTGAAGCGATCGGACAGAGCGATTTGTTTGGCGTACTGACCACGGCCTCCGATGATGTTCAAATTGAACATGAGTTCGTTCAGGTTGCCCCTTGGCCCGAAGGAATGTGGTTAGAAGGCGAACGTGAAACGCTTGGGCTATACTTAACGGGACATCCGGTAAATCGGTATCGTGCTGAATTAAAAAACTATGTGCCAGCGGTGTTAGCGAATGTGCGGCCAACGGGGCGTGATCAAACAACAACGGTAGCAGGGTTAGTTGTTGACGTACGTACCATGTTAAACCGACAAAATCATCGCTGGGCTATTGTGACGCTGCATGATAAAACAGCGCGGTTTGATGTACGATTTTTTGCTAAAGATTATGAAAATTTTCAGCACTTGCTCGAAAAAGACCAAATTTTAGTGGTAAAAGGAGAGGTCAGCTTTGATGATTACTCCTCTGCCAATACAATGACGGCACGTGAAGTGATGACCATTGTCGGAATGCGTGAGCAATACGCAAAAACGCTTCGCCTCACACTTCGACAAGAGCAATTAGAAGGGCATGGTTTAACGCAACTTACACAGTTGTTAGAACCATTCAAGCAGGGCTCATGCCCGCTGCACATCCGTTATGTGCGCCCGGATTTAACGGCAGAATATGTGGCGGCCACAGAATGGTATGTGACCCCAACCGATGAATTGTTGTATGAGTTGCAACAGCGCTTTGGAAATAAAGCGGTTGAACTCGAATTTTAGTGGCAAATGGGAGCCATAATGAGTCTTAAATTTTTAGATTTTGAGCAGCCTATCGCAGAACTGCAGGCGCAAATCGAAGAATTAAAAGCAGTTGGCGCAAAAGGCAACTTTGATATTTCACTCGAAGAGGAAATTACGAAGCTGCAAGAGAAACGTGAACAACTCGTCGAAAAAATCTTCGGTGATTTGGGTGCATGGCAAGTCGCGCAATTGGCACGCCATCCGTTACGTCCATACACACTTGACTACATCAAGTACATTTTTGATGATTTTGATGAGTTAGCCGGTGACAGAACTTTTGCCAACGATGAAGCAATCGTAGCTGGTACAGCGCGCCTTGATGGCACTCCGGTGATGATTATCGGGCATCAAAAAGGGCGTGAAACAAAAGAAAAAATTCGCCGCAATTTTGGCATGCCTAAACCTGAAGGGTATCGCAAAGCGATGCGTCTGATGGAAATGGCAGAGCGCTTTAAAATGCCAATTATTACCTTTATTGATACGCCAGGGGCATATCCGGGTATCGGTGCCGAAGAACGCGGCCAGTCTGAAGCTATTGCTCGTAATTTAAAGGTTATGTCGCGTTTAAATACGCCAATTGTCTGTACTGTAATTGGTGAAGGCGGTTCCGGTGGTGCATTAGCGATAGGTGTTGGCGACCGCGTTAACATGCTGCAGTACTCAACCTACTCGGTGATTTCACCAGAGGGCTGTGCGTCAATTCTCTGGAAGAGTGCAGAAAAAGCGCCGTTAGCGGCGGAAGCTATGGGTGTTACCGCTCAGCGTTCGAAGGAATTGGGTTTGATCGATTCCATCATTGCTGAGCCAATTGGCGGCGCGCACCGTGATCACGAAGAAATGGCGCGACGTTTGAAGAAGCAATTGATTGCCGATTTGGACGCACTGGTTAATTTAGATAGTGCAGCTCGCCTTGAGCAACGTTACCAAAAGTTGATGTCATTTGGTTACTGTTAAGTGGAGTGATTCGCGTTGAACAATGCGACAACTCGCCAAATAAATAAAGGGGACAGTGCTGACACTGCTCCCCTTTATTCGTTATTTAAAGAACGATTATTGGCCTTAAATTTAGCCGCTAACCAGCAAGTTGTAGCCTGTTTAGGTGGCGGCGCGGACTCACAGACGGTGTTGGATTTGCTTGATCGATTTCGACAAGAGTTTCCAAATTACCGCTACTTAGCGATTCATCTTGATCATTCATTCCATCCTAGCTCGGCAACCTGGGCTAAAGGACTTCAAGCCGACTGTGAGCGCCGAGAGTTCCCGATGATTTGCGAACTACTGCCGGTAGCAACCGGAGCTCGGGTAAGTAAAGAGGCTGCTGGGCGCGAGGCGCGCTATCGACGTTTAGAAGCGCTTGGCGATGCTAACGCTATATTCTTGCTAGGCCAGCACCGGAATGATCAAATCGAAACTTTTCTATTGCAACTAAAACGCGGCGCCGGACCCAAAGGACTGGCTGCAATGGCAGCGGTTAGCCGAAAAAATGAACAGACTTGGTTTCGTCCGTTGTTGGATATCAGTAAACAAGATATCTATGCTTACGCCCGTGCTCAGCAGTTGCACTGGATTGAAGACGATACCAATTACGATATCAGTATTGAGCGGAATTATTTGCGCCATGAAGTGATTCCTAAATTAGAAAAACGCTGGCCCCAGTTTGGTAATTCGGTTTTGCGAAGCGCACAGTTATGTGCCGAAACTCAGCATTTGCTTGAGCAATTGTTGCGTGATCGGGTCGCGCCGCACATTGATGCTGAACACCGGTTAGCTACGCATTGGCTGCAAAACGCTTCAGCCGACCTTCAACGCGGTGCCTTGCGTTATTGGTTGCAGGTTTGTGGTGCACAAATCCCGTCTTATGCGCAGCTTGAGCAATTACGCACGCAAATGCTACTGACCACAAATGACGCGCGCCCAGAAGTTCGGTGGGGGCATTGCAAGGTGACTCGGCACACCGCCGATAATAAAGATCGTTTATTAACTTTAACTGAGCAACCTAGCTAGCTCGGTTTAACGCTTGCAAGGAAGACCATGGATCAGCGCAAAGCGATTCTCTATGCATTGGCCGCAGTGTTGCTGTGGTCAACAGTGGCGACAGCATTCAAGCTGGCGCTGCGTTACCTGAGCCCGTTGCAATTACTTAGCATTGCTGCCCTTACCAGCCTAATAACCTTTGCAATAATTCTGACCATACAGCAGCGTTGGCGTGAGGCCATTCACGTAGGGCGCTCGCGTGCAGGGTTCTATATTTGCCAAGGATTTATTAATCCCGCCGCGTACTATTGGGTTCTATTTGCTGCTTACGATCAGTTGCCAGCACAGCAAGCTCAGGCTATCAACTATACTTGGGCGATTACCATGTCGTTGTTAGCCGTGCCATTTTTGAAGCAATCGCTAACACGCAAAGAATTACTGGCCATGTTACTGGCGTATGCTGGGGTATTTTTAATTGCCACCGGCGGCGCTTGGGATTTTAGTCAAACGAACTGGACGGGTATTGGCCTTGCTCTATTCAGTACCTTGTTGTGGGCCAGCTACTGGTTAATGAATACCAAAAATACAGATAAACCCATACCCGCGTTGTTTTGGTGTTTTTTTTGGGGCAGCATTTGGTTGGTTCTATTTAATGGTGCTAACGCATTGATTTTTGACACATCAACCAATTGGTCTATCCCGTGGGCTGGGCTTTGGGCAGGAGTCTATGTGGGGCTGTTTGAGATGGGGGTGACCTTCTTTTTGTGGCTTACAGCCATGCGATTAGCCACCAAAACAGCTCAAATTTCTACCTTAATATTTTTGAGCCCTTTCATATCTTTGATCTTAATCTATTTTATACTTGGTGAAACCATTCAAGTAACCACTCTGATAGGCTTATCATTGATTTGTGTTGGGCTTTATCGGCTAAGGGAATAACAGTGAATAGCGGATTTACGGACATACTCTTACTACTCGCAATAGCCGTTTTGCTGGTTTGGGCATTTCGAAAAATCAAACTGCCAGCTATTTTGGCCTACCTTGTTGCCGGTATTGTTGCGGGGCCAGATGTACTGGCTTGGATATCCGATCCTGATGAGTATCATTTTGTCGCCGAGCTCGGTGTGGTGTTGTTGCTATTTTCTCTTGGCCTTGAATTCTCTCTGCCAAAAATGATTGCCATGCGTGGCCAAGTATTTGGCCTTGGGGCCGGACAAGTTGTGCTGTGTACTGCGTTATTCGCCTTTTTAGCTGTTTTCTTTGTTAACGACTGGAGCACAGCGTTTATTGTTGGCTGTACCTTGGCCCTGTCTTCAACAGCTGTTGTTATCAAACAACTTGGCGAGTCGTCGCAATTAACCTCAAAGAAGGGCCAACTGACGGTTGCGGTGCTGTTGTTTCAGGATATTGCCGTAGTACCTATGTTGATTATTATTCCGCTACTCGCCTCAAACAGCGATATATCAATGTGGGAGAGTCTTGGCTATGCACTACTAAAAGGCACGGGTGTTGTTATTGTGCTGATGGCCATTGGTAAATGGGTGTTACCGCATGTTTTTCGAGAGATAGCAAAGTTACGAACTGACGAGTTGTTTGTTCTGGCAACGCTGTTAGTAGCCCTTGTTGCAGGGGGGATGACGCATTTATTTGGTTTATCGATGGCTCTCGGTGCGTTTTTGGCGGGAATGATGTTGGGCGAGAGCAAGTATAAGCATCAGCTGGAAGCAGATATCCGACCCTTTAGAGATATCCTGATGGGGTTATTTTTTATTACCGTGGGCATGCAGTTAGACTTTAATGTGTTTGTCGCGAACTTGCATTGGATTATCGCAATCGTTATTGCTGTTGGCCTTATAAAGTTGGTTGTGGTGCGCGCGTTAGCTGGGTTTATGGATGAGCGCAAAGAAGATGCGTGGGGCGCCGGTTTAATGTTGTTCCAGATGGGCGAGTTTGGCTTTGTTCTCGCATCGTTGGCATTAAGTTTCCAATTGCTCGAAGCGAGCGTCGCATCGATGCTGGTTGGGGTAGGTGTGTTTGGTATGGCGCTTACGCCGCTGGTTATTCAACGATGCCGTAATGTCGTCGATTTCATCTTACGTAAAAAGGAAGAAGACGATGGCGTGGGGTTGCCGCAGCCACACGATGAGCGCTCACGCGTACTCATTTTGGGCTTCGGTCGTGTCGGCCAGACCGTTGCGCGCTTTCTCACCAACGAAGGGATTGATTATCTCGCTATCGATCACGACGCGAAACGTGTGCAAGAAGCTGTTGCGGGCGGCTCAAAAGTGTTTTTTGGTAATGCCGTAAGGCGCGATATTCTGCAAGCCGTGCATGCAGATGAAGCTGAATTGATCATTATTAGTTTCGCTGATGATGAGCGAGCACTCGATGTGTTAAAAGCAATTCGTCATATCAATGAGCATGCCGAGATTATCGTACGTAGTCGCGACGATATGCGCCTAAAAGCGATGATGGACGCGGGAGCAACGCAGGTTGTTCCGGATACTTTAGAAGCGAGCCTGATGTTGGTGTCCCAAATTTTAAGTCGTTCTGGTATTCCAATACGAAAAATTCTGTCCCGTTTAGATCAAGCACGTCGGTCACATTATGGTGACATGCATGGCTTCTACCCAGGTGAAACTACGGATATGGACCCGGAGAAGCTCGACCGGCTGCAGTTCTTACACGCTGTTGCGTTGCCTCAAAATGCGTTTGCGTGCGGTAAAAAACTAATTGATCTGGCTCTTGACGACCTAAACTTGCAGATCAAGTCAGTACGCCGTGGCGATCAAGAGTTCTCCGAGGTACACGGTGACTTTGCGTTACAACACGACGATGTGGTGCTGCTTGCCGGTGGGCCAAGAGCTATTGAGGCTGGTGAGAGTTATTTATTAAACGGATAACTAAGTTTGTTTACAACTGCTAACACATTGTTACTAACGGATTACTGCAGACTTCGTCATACTAGAGACTGAAAAATTTATTTTTTGCGAAAGACTCATTCATGGAACCGAGACGTCATGGCATTTAAAAAACGCGCTTTATTACCACCTCTTATTCTTTTTGTCGCTATTCTCTTGTTGGTGGCGATGATCACCTTGCGCCCGCAACCTCCTGAGCGCTCCAATGAACGACCACCAGTGCTTGTCGACGTATTAGAAGTGCAACCTGAGACAGTGCGTTTTAAGGTGTCAGGTCAGGGTAACGTGAAACCTAAGCATATGACCAACCTAGTTACACAGGTAAGCGGTCAAATCACCGAGGTTGCCGATAATTTCGTGAACGGGGGCTTTTTCAAAAAAGGTGAAGTGTTATTACAGATTGATACCGCTGACTATCGCGTTGCGCTGCAAACTGCCAAAGCCTCTTTAGCACAAGCGAAGGCTGGACTCGCCGAAGAGAGTGCTCGCGCTCAAGTTGCGAAAGAAGAGTGGGAATCGTTGCAAATGGGCGAGATTCCTGCACTGGGTATTCGTGAACCTCAGGTAGCAAGTGCTGTTGCGGCAGTTCAGTCCGCAGAAGCCGCAGTCGCAAAGGCAGAACGTGATCTTGATCGAACTACTGTTCGTGCGCCATACGATGGTATTTTGCAGAATAAAAATGTCGATATTGGTCAGTTTGTGTCAGTGAACACCCAAGTGGGTTTGCTGTACGGTTCAGAAGTGGCTGAGGTTCGAGTACCGCTGAGTGATCGCGATCTTGCATACATAGACTTGCCTGAATCGGGTCATGAAGGCGCTTACCCGCAAGTTATGCTGACCAGCGATGTTGCTGGAACGGCCTATACTTGGCGCGGAAGTTTGGTTCGCAGCGAAGGCATCTTAGATAGTAATAGCCGCGTCATTTATGGCGTTGTCGAGGTTGAAGACCCGTACAACCAAGAGTCAGAAATTCATGAAGTGCCATTGCGATTTGGGCGTTTTGTTCAATTGGTTATCGATGGTATCGAAGCGCAACAAGTGTATCGTGTACCGCGCTACGCGTTATCAATAGATGACAAATTATGGGTGGTGGACGAAGAGCGTCGAATTCAAAAACGCGACGTAAATGTTATGCGCGCTGAAGCGAATTACGTGGTCATCAACGAGGGCTTAAACGCGGGCGATATTGTCGTATTAACTCAGCTATCCAATGCGCTGCCGAGCATGAAGGTTCGTATTCCGGGTGATCCTATTATCGAACAGCAAGAAACACCAGATTCAAAAACCGCTGAAGTAACAGGAAGCAACGAATGAGCCAATACGATATCGATCCCAAAAAGGGCATCATCGCGTGGTGGGCAAATAATACTGTTGCTGCCAACCTGCTGATGGCGTTGATAATTATTACCGGTATTTTCATGACGGGGCAGGTGCGCAAGCAAATGTTCCCAGAGATTGAATTGAATATTATTAGTGTGCAAGTTCCGTTCCCGGGCGCTGCGCCACAAGAAGTTGAGCAAGGCGTCTTGGTTCGTATAGAAGATGCGATTGAAGATGTAAACGGTATTGAGCGAGTTACCTCAACGGCGCGAGAAGGCAATGGTTCCGTTTCCATCGAAGTGGAAAGCGGCTACGACGTGCAGGTGGTGATGGATGAGGTGAAGATGCTCATCGATGCTATCCCTAGCTTTCCACAGCAGATTGAAAAGCCGAATATTTATCGGATACGTCCGCAGCGACAAGTTATCTGGATTAGTGTTTTTGGTGAGCTCGAAGAAGGGCCGCAAAAAGAACTTGCTAAAACGATTCGAGACGACCTGAAAAATATTGGTGGTATCACCAAAGTCGAGGTGGTTGGGGCGCGTGATTACGAAATTTCGGTCGAAATTTCTGAAGCGGATTTACAGCGTTACAATTTAACCTTCCAAGAAATTGTGGCCGCAGTTCGCGGCACTTCGCTTGACGTTGCGGGTGGCTCAATCCGTACTCCGAATGGTGATATTTTACTACGCGCGAACAATCAAGCTTATGTGGGTGACGAATTTGAAAAAATAGTTCTGATTAACCGGCCGGATGGAACGCGTTTAACGCTTGGTGATATTGCTAAAGTGCAGGATGCATTTATTGAGCGCCGCCGCTTTACGCGTTTCGATGGTGCATCAGCAACCTTTGTTCGGGTTGATTCGGTCGGCGATCAGAATGATTTAAAAATAGCCGAAGTGGTTCGCAGCTACGTTGAACGTAAACAAAAGGAGTTGCCACCACAGGTTGAGATAGCGCACTGGGGGGATTCTTCCTACTACTTGAATGACCGTCTGGACTTGATGATCGACAACATGTTGTTCGGTGGTGCGCTGGTATTTATTATGCTGGCCTTGTTCCTCCAGTTACGATTGGCATTTTGGGTCATGATTGGTATTCCGCTTTGTTTCTTAGGAACCATTGCGCTGATGCCATTACCTATGTTCGATATCTCGATTAATATGATTTCTTTGTTCGGCTTCATATTAGTACTGGGGATAGTGGTCGACGATGCCATAGTCATCGGCGAGAGTGCGTATTCGGAAATTGAAAAGAATGGCAAGTCAGTTGATAACGTTGTTATTGGCGCTAAGAAAGTTGCTATGCCAGCCACGTTCGGGGTGTTGACCACTATGGTCGCCTTTATTCCGATGCTAATGGTTGAAGGTGGTATGGGGGCAATTTGGGAGTCGATCGCTTGGGTGGTTATTCTTTGCTTGGCCTTCTCGTTGATTGAGTCCAAATTTATTTTGCCGGCGCACATCGCCAAGATGAAGTTTTCGAAAGACAAATTGCAGAAACAAAATGGCTTTCAGCGAGTTCGAAATAAGATATCTGGTGGTTTGCTTTACTTTGCAAAAACTTACTATCAACCATTTTTGAAGAAGTGTTTGCATTACCGCTATACCACACTTGCCTCTTTTGTTGGTTTGTTCATTCTTGCCGTTGGCCTCATCGCTGGCGGAACGGTGCGTTGGGTGTTCTTCCCGAACATTCCAAGTGACTTTATTCAGGCACGCGTTGAAATGCAGCCTGGCGCTTCAGAAGAATCAACCATTCGTACTTTGCAGCGTATTGAAGAGTCGTTGATGAACGTTGACGCTGAAGCAGAAGCTGATAATGGCGATAATATCGTTAAGCACACCAATATTTGGATGAACGGTACCACCAGCGGAACAGTTTTTGCCGAATTAGAAAAAGGTGAAAATAGAAACTTGGACGGTTTCGCCATAATTAATAATTGGCGTGAATCGACGCCGGATATGGCTGGTGTTAAGGCGTTGAATTTTCAAGGTAGCATTGGTGGCGGCGGCGGTTTTGACGTCGAATTCCAACTGACAGGTGATAACCTGGAAGAGCTGGCCGCTGCAGCAACCATACTGAAGCAAGACTTGGGGCAATTCGATGGTGTGTTCGACATTGAAGACACCTTTGGCGAAGGGAATGATGAAATTATTCTTGAGCTAAAACCTCTGGCAACCGCAATGGGTATCACCCTACAAGAGCTCGCGAATCAAGTTCGCTATGCGTTCTATGGTGCCGAGGCGCAGCGTCTTCAGCGTGATGACGAAGAAGTGAAGGTTATGGTTCGCTATCCGTTATCGGAGCGTCAGTCGGTCGGTAACCTCGAAGACATGAAATTACGCACTGCTGACGGTTCACTGATACCATTTACAGAACTTGCCGATATACGTTTTGCGAAAGGCTATAACACCATAACCCGTATCAATCGGGAACGTTCGGTAAACGTTCGAGCCCGTGTCGACAAGGATAAAGTTCAACCATTTGATATTGTACGGCAGGTTCGTGAGGACAAAATTCAACCAATTTTAGATCGCTATCCTTCGGTTGGTTTCCAGCTCGAAGGCGCATCGCAAGATGAAGCTGAAGCAACAAACTCACTTGCGATTGGGTTCCTGTTGGCGTTGTTTGCGATTTACGCATTGATGGCAATTCCGTTGAAGTCCTACAGCCAGCCACTCATCATTATGTCGGTTATACCATTCGGTATGATTGGTGCGGTTGTTGGGCACTGGGTTTTAGGCATGCCGATATCGATTTTGAGTTTGTTCGGTATCATAGCGTTGGCGGGGGTTGTGGTTAACGACTCACTGGTTATGGTGGACTACGTGAACCGAGCCCGTTCGGAAGGTGAAAGCCTACGTAAAGCGGTTGCCGAGGCTGGGGTTGCGCGGTTTCGGGCCATTATACTGACCTCGTTAACCACGTTCTTTGGCTTACTGCCCATCGTGTTGGAAAAGAGCTTACAAGCCAAAATCGTTATTCCAATGGCGATTTCGTTAGCGTTCGGTATTTTGTTCGCAACAGTTATTACATTATTGCTGGTGCCATGCTTGTACCTGATACTTAACGATACGCGCCGGGGCATGAAAACCATGTTGAGTTGGTATGGTCTCGCGAAGCCACCTGAACCGAAATCAGAACAACACAATTCCGTCACATAATGTTAAACTATTGACCTTAAACTAATATGAGCTAGCAGCAATTGTGCTGCTAGCCTTGTATGCATAGGAAGGTCATACATGAATTTGGCGCTCATCGACATTGTCGCATTAGTGTTTTTCGTGACTGTGTGGTTCACCTACACGCAGTTTGCTCGAATCCGAGCCCGTTCTACCTATAGTCTATCCCATATTTTGCGCCAACTTCGTATCGACTGGATGCGCACGTTAACGCGCAAAGAACACCAAATTGCTGATGCTGCTCTACTAGGTAATGTGGAGCGCACAGTAACATTCTTTGCCTCGTCTACCGTACTGGTGTTAGCCGGTGTGCTAACACTGTTGGCGTCAGCCGATAAAGTTGTGGAAGTACTGCGCTCTATTCCTTATACAGCGGATACATCGCCTGACAAAGTGCAGTTTAAGCTAGCAGTGTTGGCGTTGATGTTTGTGTTTGCTTTTTTTAAATTCACTTGGTCTATTCGTCAGTTTGGCTTTGTTTCAGTGCTTATGGGGGCAGCCCCCCAATACCGGTCAACTGACTTTGATGATGAGCAACGCGAAGTGTTCGCGCGGCAAACGGCCAAAGTCATCGATCAAGCAGGGCATGAGTATAATAATGGCTTGCGCGCGTACTATTTCGCTTTAGCCTTTTTCTGTTGGTTCATTCATCCGTATCTATTTATTTGCTCCACCGCAATTGTAGTGCTTGTGTTATATCGCCGTGAATACCGTTCAAAGGTTTTACGCGCATTGCTGGCCACGAAAGGGTGGGAGCCAGGTCCGATTAAAGAAAATGGAGATTCGCAGTGACACTTGATGTATTGAAGTGGACAATCGCCACATATTTTAACGAGTTAGGTCAGCAAATTAATGATCTGCCGCCCGTCTTAGGCCCCTACGAAGGTGAGTGTCTCATAGGCACTCAGCAGCCAGTTATTGGTGGGCATGTTGAGTTTTGGGATGCGGGTGTGGTGGTGATTGAGCCAGACGAACCACAGGGCAAGGACGTGATTATTTCGTGCGCCGTGCATGGTGACGAGACGGCGCCAATTGAAATGGTCCGAGATATGTTGCATGACATTTTTGCGGGCAAATTTCAGGTTAAACAGCGCACATTATTTCTGATTGCAAACCCTGCTGCTATTGTGAATGGCACACGCTTTGTCGATATAAATATGAATCGACTGTTTAGCGGAGCGCACCGCAAAGGCTCCACGCAAGAGCATCAGCGCGCGGAAAAGATCGAGCAGTACGTAACGCGTTTTTATAAGCAAAAGCAACGATTCCATTATGATCTTCATACGGCGATTCGAGACTCTGCTCATGAAAAATTTGCGGTTTACCCATTTTCCCATGGGGCACCTTACAAAAAGGAGCAATTAACCTTTTTGGCGCAATGCGGTATCGACACCATCTTGTTGAATCAAGCTCCGACAACAACATTCAGTTATTACAGCGTTCGCGCGCACAATGCGGATGCGTTTACAGTTGAGTTAGGAAAGGTTCGCCCGTTTGGCGAAAATGATATGACGCGATTTGCTGCTGCGGACGCTATGTTCCGTAAACTTATTAGTACAAATGAACTTGAACTGCCGGCATTTAATGGCGCGCGCCATCATGTGTACGATGTATGCCGTACCATTGATCGGACTCAGCAAAACTTTCGTTTAAACTTCCCAGACGATGTCGCGAATTTCACAGAGTTTGAGCAAGGGTACCTGCTAGCAACCGACGGCGACACCGAATATAGGGTTGAGCAGGCAGGCGAGCGAATTATATTTCCAAATGCCGATGTGGCAATTGGACAACGTGCTTTGTTGACTGTTGTTCCGGTGCCTCTCGATAAATTAGAACTGGTCTGATTTTGTGTTTTTATGATGCACGCTGTTTGCATGTCAGTTGACGTAAAGGTAAAGTGTGCGCAATTTTTCTTAGAACGAGAAAGTTATGGCGAAAGATAAACAACATCAGTTGGACATCGTGACCAAACCGGAGTTTTTAGACGGTTCGGCGTTGAAAATTCCAATGTTCCAAATCCTCGCAGAGGATGGCACGATTCGTAAAGGCGCTGAAGCTCCAGCAATGGACAAAGACTTAGCGTTAAAGATTTTCGACACGATGCAATTTATCCGCATTCTTGACGAGCGCATGATTGCAGCGCAGCGCCAAGGGCGTATCAGCTTCTATTTGTCTTCACTCGGTGAAGAAGCTGCGAGTATCGGCTCTGCAGCAGCACTTGATGATGGCGACATGATCATGGGCCAATATCGTGAGCAGGGCGCATTAGCGTTCCGTGGGTTCACGGTTGAGCAGTTCATGAACCAGTTGTTCTCTAATGAGCGCGACCTCGGTAAAGGCCGTCAGATGCCTGTGCATTATGGTTGTGCGGATTTAAACTTCATGACCATTGCATCGCCTTTGGCAACGCAAATTCCACAAGCGACTGGCTACGCATATGGCCAGAAAATGGAAAAGTCAGGTAAATGCACCATCTGCTATTTCGGTGAAGGCGCCGCCTCAGAGGGCGACTTCCATGCAGCATTAAACATGGCAGCAGTTTATAAGGTTCCAGCAATATTCTTCTGCCGTAATAACGGCTATGCAATTTCTACGCCTTCACAAGGCGAGCAATATGCTGGCGACGGCATTGCTCCGCGCGGAGTTGCCTATGGCATGAAAACGATTCGCGTTGATGGCAACGACTTGTTTGCAGTTTATCAAGCTACGTTGTTGGCACGTAAACTTGCTGTTGAAGAGAATGAGCCCGTGCTAATTGAGGGTATGAGCTACCGTATGGCAGGGCATTCCACGTCAGACGACCCAACCGGTTACCGTACTCGTGAAGAAGAAGATGCGTGGCGTGCAAAAGATCCTGTTGTTCGCTTCCAGAAGTGGTTGCAGAAGCAAGAGTGGATCACCGAAGCGCAAGCGCAAGAAAATTACGACAGTAAAAAAGCAGCCGTATTGGCAGCTTTGAAGTCAGCTGAAACGGTTCCTGTGCCGCATATTGATGAAATTATCAATGACGTATACGACACGCCTCCGAAACACCTCAAGCAACAACTTGAGGCGCTTAAAGCGCATATTCGCAAATACCCGGATGCTTATCCGAAAACAGCGTCGCGTATTGACGGAGGTGAGAAGTAATGGCCAAGATGAACCTGTTACAAGCCATCAATAATGCACTTGATATTGCGATGGCAAAAAGTGAAAAAGTTTACAGCTTTGGTGAAGATACCGGTTCCTTTGGTGGTGTGTTTCGCGCTACGTCAGGGTTGACCGAAAAGTATGGGCGCCACCGTAACTTTAATACGCCGCTAGTTGAGCAAGGTATTATTGGCTTTGCCAATGGTTTAGCTTCGCAAGGTAGCTATGCAGTTGCAGAAATTCAGTTCGGCGATTATATCTTCCCGGCGTTTGACCAAATCGTAAATGAGTCTGCAAAATTCCGTTACCGCTCAGGTAACGAGTTTAACGTGGGTGGATTGACGATTCGTACGCCTTACGGCGGCGGCATAGCGGGGGGACACTACCACTCGCAATCTCCAGAAGCCTATTTTGCGCATACACCAGGCTTGAAAATTGTCATGCCACGCAACCCATACATGGCTAAAGGGTTATTGCTCAGTGCAGTTTTTGATAAGAATCCAGTGTTATTTATGGAGCCAAAACGCCTTTACCGTGCATCGGTTGGCGAAGTGCCAGAAGAAGAGTACACGCTAGAGCTTGGTAAAGCGGATATCGTTAAAGAAGGTAAAGACATTACCTTGCTGGCGTGGGGTGCTCAGGTTGAAATGGCCGAGAAAGCCGCGGAACTTGCAGCGAAAGACGGCATTGATTGTGAAATTATCGACTTAGTCAGTATTTTGCCTTGGGATGTTGAAACCGTTGCCGCGTCTGTGCGCAAAACAGGGCGTTTAGTTGTCACGCAAGAAGCACCAATTACCGCCGGTTTTGCCAGCGAAGTGGCCTCAACAATCCAAGAAGAATGCTTCTTGTACCTTGAGTCGCCGATTGCCCGGGTGTGCGGCTTAGATACTCCGTATCCATTAAGCCACGAAAAAGAATATTTTGTTGATCACCTGAAAGTTTACGAAGCGATTAAAGCTTCGATGACCTACTAAGAGGCCCATGACATGAGTAAAGATTTTATCTTACCAGACATCGGCGAAGGTATTGTCGAATGCGAAATCGTCGAGTGGTTGGTCAAAGAAGGCGACACCATTAAGGAAGACCAGGCCGTAGTTGATGTCATGACCGACAAAGCGTTGGTGCAGATTCCAGCGAAAGAAGATGGTGTTGTTGCCAAGTTGTACTATGCAAAAGGTGACATTGCCAAGGTGCATGAGCCATTATTTGCGATTGACTCTGGTAGTGACAACGCTGGTACTGTCGCTACTGAAGGCGCGAAAGAAACCGCGCAAAAAGAGCAACCGGAAGCTAAAACCGAAGCCTCAGGTTCAACGGTTACAGACTTTATTCTGCCAGACATTGGCGAGGGTATTGTTGAATGTGAAATTGTTGAATGGCAGGTGAAAGAAGGCGACACCGTTGAAGAAGACCAGGCTGTGGTTGATGTGATGACTGATAAAGCCTTGGTGCAAATTCCAGCCAAAGAAACAGGCGTGGTTGAAAAGCTTTATTACAAGCAAGGTGACATTGCCAAAGTGCATGAGCCATTGTTTGCGGTTCGAGTAGCGGGTGGGGCGAGTTCAGATACGTCGTCTTCTGGCGCTGTAAACGCTAAACAGGATTCATCTGAAGTCGCGGTTAGTAAACCAGCCACAGGTTCGACAGAAGCGCCTGAGCCTGCGCGTCAGGGTAAGGCCATTGCTAGTCCAGCAGTGCGGCGCCGTGCGCGCGAATTGGACGTTGATTTGAGCAAGGTGGCAGGATCTGGAGCTAAAGGCCGCGTCATGAAAGAAGACGTTGAAGCTTTTGCCAGTGGCGAACAATCAAGCGAAACCGTAACGCGCAAAGCAGACTCAGCGGCAACATCGAGCACCACGTCTGCAACGGGCAATACTCGTGTGGAACCGATTCGTGGTGTGAAGGCTGCCATGGCGAAGCAAATGATGAAGTCGGTAAGCACCATTCCGCACTTTACTTATGCTGATGAATTCGATTTAACCAACGTTATTGCGCTACAGAAGCAATTGAAAGAACGCTATGCCGATAAGGGGATTCGCATCACCATGATGCCATTCTTTATCAAAGCGTTATCGTTGGCACTCAAAGAATTCCCTGTTATGAATGCGCAGGTTAATGATGACTGCACTGAAATTACGTACTTCGATGACCACAATATTGGTATGGCAGTTGATACCAAAATTGGATTGTTGGTGCCTAATGTAAAACAGGTACAAAATAAGAGTATCATCGAGGTAGCGCAGGAAGTGACGCGGTTAACGCAAGCGGCTCGTGAAGGGCGCGTTGCCCAAGAAGATATGAAAGGTGGAACAATTTCTATCTCGAACATCGGAGTTATTGGCGGAACCGTTGCTACACCAATTATCAACAAGCCAGAGGCAGCGATTGTTGCACTGGGTAAAGTGCAAGAACTGCCACGTTTTGACGCGCAAGGTAATGTTGTGGCGCGCAAAATGATGACGGCAAGCTGGTCGGGCGACCATCGTATTATTGATGGTGGCACCATCGCCCGCTTTAATAAACTGTGGCAAGAGTTTTTGGAAGACCCAACCAGCATGTTAGTGCATATGAGCTAATTTTTTGATGGTTAAATTTGAGCTAAAAAAAGGTCAGCATTGCTGACCTTTTTTTTATGTTTTTTTGTATGTTTTTACTAAAGGCTTGCGTCTTTATGTCGATAATTGAATACTGGTTTAAATTTCGAAATAGGTAACACATGGATTTTCCGGATTCAATCAAACAGCAAACTTGCATGGACTGTCTCAGCGGCCAGTCACTAGGTTTTGAAATTCGCATGGCCTTTCAGCCTATCGTTGATTTCGATAAAAAGCGGGTGATTTCATACGAAGCTTTGGTGCGGGGCCCTGAAGGGCAAGGTGCGGGCTGGGTGTTTGAGCGTATCAACGAAGATAACCGTTACTATTTTGATCAAGCTTGTCGGGTTAAAGCGATTGAAACGGCAGCCCGTTTAGGCTGTGATACTTATTTAAATATCAACTTCTTACCCAATGCTGTTTATAATCCTGAAACCTGTATTAAAGCGACTATTGAAGCCGCCGATTTGTACCAATTTGATATGACGAAGTTAGTCTTCGAAGTAACTGAAAGCGAACAAATACTCGATAAAGATCATTTACAAGACATTTTTAGCAGCTACGCAAAACGTGGCTTCAAAACAGCGATTGATGATTATGGTTCTGGTTTTGCCCGGCTTGATTGGCTAACTGATTTGAGGCCGGACATATTGAAGCTCGACATGGAACTTGTTCGTAATATTGAGCAACACCGAGCAAAGCAAGATGTTATTGTCGAGGTCATGCAACAGTGTCGCCTGCAAGGCACCCAAGTGCTTGCCGAGGGTGTAGAAACGAAAGAAGAACTTGATTGTTTACGGGGTCTTGGCTTGAATTTATTCCAAGGCTATTATTTTGCCAAGCCGGAGCTCGAGGCGTTAGCAGTAGTACCTTTTGAGAAACTTCTAGCTGAATGTGACTAACCTATAATTATAAAAATATGGCAATGACTAGCGCATTAACTTGGTTTAGATGGCCTACTTCAATGTATGCAGTTATTGCGTACTATTGCCTGTTTTTTTATCCTGCATCGTTTGCCCAAAATGTAAACGACATACTCGCTCGCCCCATACCCGAAAAACCTTTGAACGAATATGCATTGCGCTCATGGACAACGCGCGATGGCTTACCACACAACTCGGTAAATCGTATTACACAATCTGAAGAAGGGTATTTATGGCTGGCGACTTGGGAAGGTCCTGTTCGTTACAACGGCCGTGATTTTACGGTATTTGACGATATCGATGTAACCAAAATGCCGGAAGCTGGTGCACTTGATATTACGATTAATCCGAATACCAACGATATCATTGTAGCTGGCCCTCGCGGTGGCTTAGTGACCTTTGACGGTGACACCTGGCAGCCTTATAAGGTTGGTTCAGCATACGTTTTTGAAACTGTGGTTGATAGCAATAATCAAATGTGGACAGCAACTGGAGCGGGTGTTTATCGTGTCAGTGCTGATGGTAATCACCGGCACTATACCGTCGCTGATGGTTTACCTGATGTTGCCGCTTTTCGCCTGTATCGCTCAGAAAAAACCGCGAATCGCGCGGCTAGAATTTGGGTTGGCACGCGCGAGGGTTTGGCATATTGGGACGCCGAAACTGATCGATTTATTCAAGAAAGCTCTATTCCAAGCTCGCAGGTACGTGCCATACGAATGATTTCGAATGGAGTGATGTTAGTTGCAAGCGACGACGGTTTATTCTACCAACGCCCACAGGAGAAAAACTTCAATGTTTGGCCGCAACCTATTCGTGGGCCGATTACCGAAATTAAAGAAGGGGCGGACGGCTGTTTATGGGTAGGAACCTTTGAATACGGTTTAGGACGCATTTGTAATACGACCCAGGAATGGATAAGTATTCAGGATGGACTACCTAACTCGCACGTGCTGGATATCTTCCGTGATCGGGAAGACAATATTTGGGTTTCTACACATGGTGGTTTTGCTCAGTTACGAAAAGCGCTATTTACCAGCTATACGCCGAACCATGGATTACATGGCGCGTATGTACGTTCAGTTAACACCGATGCTCAAGGCAATATTTGGGTCGGCACAAATGACGGACTTAGCCGACAAACATCAAATGGTTTCGAACCCGTAAACTCCCACCCATTACTAGAAGCGCTTTCGGTATTAAGTATTGTTCCTGCAACTACGAACCCGTCGGTTGTTTATATCGGCTCTTATACAGAAGGGGTTCTGCAACTTACAGACGGCAATGTAACGGCCCAATTAAGTCGTAAAAATGGCTTAATTGGTAACGAGATTCGTGTCGTTAAGCCTTTAGCAAATAGCCCCTACATTTTAGTGGGCACTCCTGACGGGCTTTTCGTTGCAGAAGAAACAAAAAATGCGTTGCGGGTTGTAAAGCGCTATACCAAAGCAGATGGTATGGCGTCAGATTTTGTAACGTCCATCACCGAAGACCGCGATGGTGGATTATGGGTAGGCTCAACCAATGCGTTAAGCTACTTCGCGCCGTTAGAGGTTGAAGCTAAGTGGCAGCCCGAACCTATTGATCTCGCATTGTTCACCGAGGCACGAAATATTTTCGCGGGTACTGTTCATGCTAACCGAATATGGTTGGCAACCGCTCATGGCGTAATTACACGATCGATTCAAGAGAACGACTGGCGTTGGCTATCCCGCGACCAAGGCTTACCCTTCGATAAGCATTTCACTATCGACTTTGATGCTCAAAACAACCTCTGGCTGGGCGGCTCTCGAGGCGTACTGCGCATATCCCACGGGGAGTTAAGTGCGTGGTTAAACCAAGAGCTAGAGCAGGTGAGCTATAAGTTATTTACCGAAGCCGACGGTATGGTAAGTCGGCAGTTAACTACCGGAGGTCCTGCTTCAACGATTGATGGCAACGGTCACATTTGGTTTGCGTCGGCAATGGGCGCTATTAAAGTAAACCCTGAATTGGTAGAAGAACATGCGGTTGTATCGCCCGCAGCAGTTATTGAGTCGGTGAGTTCAGACGCAGGCAAACTTGCTTGGAACGATACCCTTGCTCCAGATAATACGCGGATAGCGTTTCAATACGTAGGTTTGGGTTATCACATGCCTGAGCATATTGAATACCAGGTGCGAATGATAGGATTTGACCAGCGTTGGATTGACCGCGGAGATACCTTACAGACTGAATATACTGCGCTACCGCCGGGCCAATACACTTTTTCAGTGCGCACCCGTTATCCCGGCGGAGATTGGTCGGCCGCAACGGATTTTAAATTTACTAAAGCCGCCTATTTTTACCAGAAGCCCTGGTTCTGGTTTATCTCGGTTCTCGCAATGATGACGTTAACGAGCACTTTGGTGCATATTCGCATTCGCAGTTTAAAGAACACACGCGCACGTTTGCAGACGATGGTACGAGAACAAACCAAAGAATTGGAAGCGCTGGCATTGCAGGACTCATTAACGGGCCTAGCAAACCGACGAGCGTTTGATCAGCAACTTGACCGCGAAGTGCGAAATAGCGAGCGTCACGATACACCGTTAACGATAGCCTTGCTTGATTTGGACTTTTTCAAACAAATTAATGATCAGTTTTTGCATGCGGGAGGCGATATCATTCTGAAGCAAGTAGCTCATTTCATCGCCGACTCTGTGCGTGAAGTTGACCACGTTGCACGATGGGGTGGTGAGGAATTTGCAATTATCTTCCCGCAAACTTCGATAGAAGAAGCGAATCAGGTTGTTGAACGCATTCGTGCAGGTATTGAGGCGATGCGCTTCAATAACGTGGACGCCAGCGCACGTGTTACGGTGAGTATTGGTATCACAGAATTATTACCGAAAATAAGCGCTGCACAACTACTTAAACAGGCCGATCGTGCTCTTTATGAAGCGAAAAGTCAGGGCCGTAACCGCATTGTTCGCGGCTACGGTGAGAGCTGAGTGCTGCGACGAATTAGCGATTAGCAATAATTCTACGCACCAAGCCTGGGAAAAATCGTTGCAAAAATGGTGCAAGTTTTGACATCCCGGAACCTACCACCACTTCCGCTTTACCTTTGGCGATAGCCTCAAGTGATTTACGGGCGCACTCTTCAGCCGAAATACCGCCCGCATTATCGGGGTCTCCGTGCCCTAATGCCGAACCGTCACCCGTTAGCGAGTTGTGAGCAACTTGCGTGTTGATGAATCCCGGTAAAATGGAGGTGGCAATCAATCCATATTGGGTCATCTCAGCGCGTAAGGCATCCATAAAGCCGATAACACCAAATTTCGCACCGTTATACCCGCTACGCAGCTTGGTGCCGACTTTACCCGCTACACTGGAAACCGTAACAATCTGCCCAGCTCGGCGTTCTACCATGCGTGGTAGAACTAATTTGGTCAGTGCAATGACACCGAAATAATCGATTTCCATGAGTTGACGATAAACGGCCATGTCTGTGTCTAGAATAAGCGAGCGCTGCGATACACCTGCATTGTTGATCAAGATATCGATGACTTGATCGCCCAATGCTTGTTCGGCGGTTTGCGCAGCCAGTTCAGGCTGACTTAAATCCAACGCCAAAACTTGATGACGCTCCGGGTGAGCAAGTTCTTTGCGCACCTGCTCTAAAGCGTCGTGACGACGCGAAGTGAGAATTAAATGTGCACCCGCAGCGGCAAGCTGCTGAGCCATGGCTAAACCGATGCCAGAAGAAGCACCGGTTAACCATACGGTTTTACCTTGAAAGTAGGTCATCGAATTAACCCGCTGGATACATGTAGTTTGATTGGAAGCCCAACGGAATACCAATCATCCAGTAGATAATTAAAAATGCTGACCAAATAATTAATAAGCTAAAGGTAAATGGCAACATCATTGCGACCAACGAACCAATACCTGTGCCTTTCACATACCGCTGGCAATACAGCACAACGAGTGGGAAGTATGGCAACAAGGGGGTAATGATATTACTGATTGAATCACCGACACGGTAGGCCGCTTGGGTTAAATCAGGTGAATAACCGAGTTGCATAAGCATAGGTACGAAAATTGGTGAGATAAGCGCCCATTTTGCTGAGGCAGAACCAACGAATAAGTTAATGAAGGCAACGAGGATGATCATTCCGACCATGGTTACGCCGCCCGTTAACTGCAACGAGCTTAAGAACTGTGCGCCTTTAATTGACAGCAAAGTGCCTAAGTTCGAATCACCAAAAGCTTTAATAAACAGGGCACAGAAGAACGCCATAACCATGTAGTACGACATATCTGACATCGACTTGGTCATTGCGCTAATCACGTCTTGTGAATTCTTGAAGCTACCCGAAATGAAGCCGTGCACAATGCCTGGAATAATAAACAGCAGGAAAATTAGCGGCACAATCATTTGCATCAGAGGTGCTGTAAACGATGCCAGTTCGCCGGTTGGATCAGCCAACGGAGTGTTTTCAGTCGTTGCAGCAAAATACAATGCAACCAAGCCAACAACCATGGTCAAAACGCCCGCATAGAATGCTTTGCGGTCACGCGATGTAACGTCATCAAGTACCGGCATATCTTCTTGATCGCCATCAATGGTGGCATTTTTCTGCAAACGTGGCTCTATGACACGGTCAGTTAGGTACCAACCAACTAGCACAACCACAATTGACGAGGCCGCAGTGAAGAAATAGTTATTAAGCGGATTGAGCTGTATGGCAGGGTCTAGAATTTGTGCAGCGCTTTGCGTAAACCCTTGCAGTAAGGGGTCGATTGCTGAGGGTACAAAGTTGGCACTAAAACCACCCGATACACCCGCGAATGCAGCTGCGATACCCGCCAAAGGATGCCGGCCAGCGGCAAAGAATATAACGCCACCCAATGGAATAACCAGCACATAGCCAGCATCAACTGCGGTGTGACTAACAATGGCAACCAGAATAAGTACCGGCGTTAGTAACAATTTAGGGGTGACATTCAACATGAGCTTAATGGCGACATTAATAAAGCCACTGCGCTCGGCTACACCAACACCGAGCATAGCGACTAAGACCACGCCAAGTGGCGCAAACCCCATAAAAGTGCCCACCATATTAGCCAAGAAGTCGGCCATTTCATCGCCAGCAAGTAGGTTATTGATACCCACATTTTCGCCGGTTAACGGGTGTATAGCATCAAATTGAACACCAGATAGTAAAAAGCTGAATATCCAAACGATAATTAGAAGACCAAAAAACATCACCGCTGGATCAGGAAGTTTGTTACCCACCTTCTCGACTTTATCGAGTATGCGATTAAGCAAAGTGGACGATTCTTGCGAACCACTCATGAGGAAACCCCTTGTTGTATTGTTATTATGATTAAGACGAAAGTATCATAAGGTAACAATACACAACAACTACAAGATGAAACAGATGATTTGTGGAACAGATGAAGCAGGGCGGGGGCCTATAGCCGGTCCTGTGGTTGCAGCAGCGGTGATTTTAGACCCAGCTCAACCTATTGACGGCATAACGGATTCTAAAAAACTTTCAGAGAAAAAGCGTGAAGCGTTGAGTCTGGAAATTAAAGAAAAGGCGTTGTATTGGTCGATTGCGCAATGTGATGCGGACGAAATTGACCAGATAAATATTCTGCAGGCCTCATTGTTGGCGATGAAGCGTGCCGTAGAAGCTTTGCCTGTTGCACCCAGTAAAGTCTTAGTGGATGGCAATAAGCTACCGAACTTAAACGTGCCTGCCGAGGCTATAGTGGGTGGTGATGCTTTAGAGGCCTGTATTGGTGCCGCATCGATATTGGCCAAGGTTGAGCGCGATCGGCAAATGTTTGAATGGCATGCCCTGTATCCCGATTATGACTTCGCCAAACATAAAGCGTACCCAACCAAGGCCCACTTAGAAGCTTTGCAAGTTCATGGGCCTTGTAGCATTCACCGAAAAAGTTTTGGGCCGGTAGCGCGGTTGCTGGCCGCTACAAGCACACCGAACGAATAAGGTCGCGCAACTGACTTTGGGCTGGCGCAATTTCGTCGATTTGAATAAATTCATCGGGTTGGTGGGCTTGGGCGATATTGCCGGGACCCATAATGATAGTTTGGCAACCTAACGCCTGCACGAAAGGCGCCTCAGTGCAGTAATTGGCAGGCTCTGGAGGATTACCCGTTAAGCCTTGGGCTAACTGTACTATTTCAGATTCAGGGTCACAGCGATAGCCTGGAATGGGCTCATGCATATGTTCTAAACAGATAGCGCCAGGGTATTTCGCCTTCACTTCAATTAAGCGCTCGTCAATCACGCCATAGAGTTCGTCGATGTTCATGCCTGGCAACGGGCGCATGTCGAGATGCAGTTCGCAACAAGCACAGATTCTGTTGGCGGCATCGCCACCGTGAATTGCGCCGAAGTTAAGTGTTGGGTAGGGTACTTCGAACGAATCATCCTGATAACGCTTACGGAAATCGTTTTGCACGCTGCGCAGTTGCGTAATGACATCATGCATAACTTCAATTGCATTTATACCTGCAGCAGGGTTTGAGCTGTGTCCTGACTTGCCAGTAACGCGAACTGACTCGGTTAGATGACCCTTATGCATGATCACGGGTGTCATTGATGTGGGTTCACCAATGATTGCAAAATCAGGTTTGAGATGGCCAAAGGCGTCAAGCTCGCGGGCGCCAGCCATGGTTGTCTCTTCATCGGCTGTTGCCAAAATATACAGTGGCTTTTTTAACGTGCGCAGGTCGATACGACGCAGCGCTTCAATCACAAACGCGAAAAAGCCTTTCATATCGGCAGTGCCTAGGCCATATAAGCGGCCGTTTTCTTCGCGTAGCTTAAATGGGTCATGTGTCCAGCGGCCTTCATCCCATGGCACGGTGTCGGTGTGCCCTGCTAGCAATAAACCGCCTTGTGTCATGCCGTCTGGCACATAGTGCGCAAGCAGATTGTATTTACCGGGTTGGCGGTCGAGTTCATGCACGTCGATTTGAAACCCGAGACTTTCCAGCCATCCGGCAAGCTTTTCGATAACTTCTTTATTGCTGGTATCCCAGCTGGGATCCAGACATGAAACAGATGGTATCGCGACTAAATCGCGATACATTTGGATAAAACTAGGTAGCTGTGGCATCACAGGTCTCCAACACAACCGTCAATGAGCCACAGCATACCTGAATTAATTAGAAGTGATAACTACCACGGAAGCGAACACCATCGCCATATTCACTGTCTTGATACCCAACCCCTACCGAAAGGTTGGAGTCGATGTAGTAATTAACGCCAAACTGGTATTGATTGTCTGAGCCTGCATCGGTGTAATCAACCCAACCGAGACCGCCATAAAACTCAAATTGATCAACGCGTTGACGCAGGTTCGCTTCAACGCCCCAGAAGTTGCTGTCGACAGGACCAAAGTCAACACGACCGACACGCGCGCCGACATCGGCCGTCAAACCGTTGTTAAGCCAAAAGTAGCGACCGAGCTTCACACTCAGTGAATCTGCGCTGCTACCTGCGTTATTATCGAAATTGCGATAGTAACCGCTGACAAAATATGGGCTTTTAAATTCATAAGAACCCTCAACCACAATGCTATCGCCGCCATCATGATCAGCAACGCCGACGCTGGCATAATTGTATGCAGAGTAACGGTGTTGTTGTGTTTGATTTTGCTGACTTTGAGCTGCTGCGGTGCCGGTTAAGACTAAGCTTGACGCAAACAGAGTCGCGCAAAGAACGCTTTGTTGCAATTTCATCGTGATTTCCCTCACTTTTTGCTAGAATCTGCATGAGACGGTAGCAACTTAAAATTGTAAGCAAAAGGCGGTTTACGCAAGATTTACCCTTGTTTAGACAAGCTAAACTACTTAGCATATGCGCCTATTTTGTATGAATTCATTCCTTGGGAAACAACATCCATGAAATCCATTCCGCATATTGATATGAGCCTGTATGGCGAAGACTTTAATGCTTTTGCACAACATGTAGGCGAAGGCTATGAAAGCAATGGTTTTGTTGCTTTGACAAAGCACGGTATTGATCAGCAGCTTATCGATAATGCATTAGATATTTGTCGTGAATTGTTTGCGTTGCCCGAATCAGTCAAAAAGCAATATCACATACCTGGTGGCGGCGGTGCGCGAGGCTATACGCCATTTGGAACCGAGATTGCCAAAGATGCCAAACACGTGGATTTGAAGGAATTTTGGCATGTTGGCCGTGAAATTGAGGGCGAGCCGCCATTTTCTCAACTTAAGCCGAATATTTGGCCGCAGGAGCTCCCTGAATTCAAAGGTAAAATCTTAAAACTCTACGAAGCACTCGATGCGCTGGGTTTGCAGGTGCTTGAAGCGTTAGCGGTTTATTTGAAGCAGCCACGAGACTTCTTCAACGATAAAGTGAACTTGGGTAACTCGATTTTACGCCCATTGCATTACCCACCAATTATTGATGAAGGTACACCGTCAGTGCGCGCTGGAGCGCATGAGGACATTAATGTACTGACATTGTTGGTTGGCTCACGTGAACCCGGCCTCGAAGTACTCGCAAAAGACGGTTCATGGATTCCAGTAACCATCATTGAGGGCGCAATCATCTGTAATGTGGGCGATATGTTGCAGCGCATGACCAATGGCGTGTTGCCGTCGACTACGCACCGCGTGGTAAATCCGCCAGAACCCTATAGTCATAAATCACGCTATTCCATTCCGTTTTTCTTGCATTTCAATCCAGATGTCATGATAACGCCATTGGAAAGCTGTATAACAGATGCTAACCCGCAAAAATTTGATCCCATTAGTTCCGATGATTACCTGATGGAGCGATTGCGCGAAATTGGTTTAGTGAAGTAACGAATAACTAGGTGAAGGAATGGTGATGAAACGTTTAGCGTTAACCCTTTTAAGCAGTATTATACTGGCGAGTTGCGCGCAACTTTCAGAACCGCAGCCGTTTCAACTAACGGTTGCTCACATTAATGATCACCATTCGCACTTATTACCGATGCAACGTACGGCCATTAATGTCAACGGCGAAACGTTCGCTGTTGAAACGGGCGGATTTGCCCGTGTAGCCACTCAAATTGAAGCGATTCGAACACGCCAGGAAAACGTATTAACGCTGCATGCCGGTGACGCGATTACTGGCACGTTATTTTACACGTTGTTTGATGGCGCGGCAGACGCGGCACTGATGAATCTTGTGTGTTTCGATGCGCTGGCATTAGGGAATCATGAATTTGATAACGGCGACGCTGGCCTGAAGCGGTTTCTGGAAGCGTTAAGCATGAGTGCCTGTGGCACCGTGGTATTAGGCGCGAACGTTGAGCCGGAAGTTGGGGCTTCGCCACTGACTCCCAAAACCCGTTGGGACAGCTTTAAGCCGTATGCGGTGTATAAAGTTGGTGGCGAACGCATTGGTTTGATTGGCTTGGACATTGCCGTTAAAACCAAAAATTCATCGCAGCCCGATAAAACCACGTTGTTTGCTGACGAATATGAAACGGCCAAATACTACATTGACGAATTGCGTGGGCTTGGTATTGAGAAGATTGGCTTACTCACACACATTCAATATCGAAATGACCTTAAACTTGCTGAAAAGCTACCTGCAGTAGACTTTATTATTGGTGGTGATTCCCACACGCTAATGGGTGACTACAGTCGATATGGATTACCAAGTGTTGGCCCGTACCCAATGCAAGTAACCAATGCTGAAGGGGATCTGGTCTGTGTGGCGCACGCATGGCAATACAGCCAAGTTGTCGGCGAGCTAACGGTGTCGTTTGATGGCAATAGCGTTGCTGATTGTGGCGGCCAGTCACACTTTCTGGTTGCCGAGAATGCGCCAGACCAAGTTGGCTCGTTAGCGCAGTTTGCGGCGGTTGCTGAGCATCCTGCAGTTTTAGAGCAATTAGAGCATTACCAAGAAGAAATTGATGTGTTGACCCAGCAAGTCATTGCACAAGTAGAGGAACGCCTTTGCTTGCGCCGCATGGGGCCGTTGACGAACCCTGAGTGCGGTGCCGGTCGGCAGTCTGATGCGCACCGGGTTGTTGCAGAAGCCTTTCTGGCGAGCGCACCTCAAGCTGATTTTGCATTGCAAAACGGCGGCGGCGTGCGTCGTGAAATAATTACCGGTGAGCTCACGGTGGCGGACGTATACAGTTTGCTGCCGTTTGCGAACACCTTGGTTGAAATGCAGATCACAGGCCAGGAAGTGAAGCAGGTGCTGGAGCAAGCGCTTGCTTATGCCATTTCTGCGGGCGGTTCCGATGGTGCGTATCCGCATGGCGCAGGCATTCGCTTCGCCGTGAATATGGCAGCCGTTAATGGTGAACGTGTGAGTCAACTTGAGGTAGAAACACCAACCGGTTGGCAACCTATACAAATGTCACAGACGTATACCATGGTAACCAATAGCTTTTTGGCTGCTGGTAACGACGGATGGGCGTTGTTAGCGGACATTTCCGCTGACGGCCGTAGTACCGATACCTACGTCAACTATGCGCAATCGTTTGTGGATTGGGCCCGCAAAATAAAAACAATAAAACGGCCAGATGCGCATAGCACAATTAGCTATACAGCGGCCGAGTAATGACAATATACAAGATTTCGGATACCGCACGATTTGATTTAACCGTGGTTGTTCTGGCGCTGCTAACGGCGTTCGGGCCACTGTCGATTGATATGTACTTGCCTGCGTTCGGCGATATTGCGGAAAGCTTCTCAATTGAATCAAATCGGGTTGAACTGTCGTTAACATCATTCTTCCTTGGTTTATTCATCGGCCAGTTGCTGTACGGCACCGCCTCAGACCGATTTGGCCGCAAGCCGCCGCTCTATTTCGGGCTGGTGCTTTATATTATTACCTCCATTGCCTGTGCTTTTGCGCCGAACCTTGAAAGCCTCATTGTTCTGCGATTTTTGCAAGCTATTGGCTCGTGTGCGGGGTTGGTTATAGCCCGCGCTATGGTGCGCGATCTCTACACGCCACAAGCATCGGCGCAGGTATTTAGCTTTTTGATTCTCGTGATGGGGATTGCGCCTATTTTAGCGCCGCTGGCTGGCGCGTATGTCACCGCGGCCTTCGGCTGGCAGGCAATATTCGTGATTGTTGCGGCTTTAGCCGTCGCTTGCCTTGCAATTGTGCATGTGCGTTTACCTGAAACACGGTTACCCAATACTGCAGTTCGCATTCGCTCCAGCCTACCGATTTATTGGAGCGTATTGAAAGACCCAAGCTTTTTGCGTTACTCCCTAAGTGGCGGTATCGCGCAGTCGGGGTTGTTTGCCTACATTACCGCGTCACCGCTTGTGTTTATTGAGCATTTTGGCCTCTCACCAACCCATTACAGTTGGTTATTTGGCGCTAATGCGGTTGGGATTATCGGTATGGCACAATTTAATGCATGGATTCTACGCCGCCGTGATTCACGCAAGATACTGAACAAGTCACTCCCGATTCTGGGCATTATTTCGTTGATGCTGATAACCGCAGGCTGGAATGATTTTGGGCTTATTGGCGTGCTGGTGCCATTATTCTTATACGTAAGTACCTTGGGTATGGTTTTTCCAAATGCTATGGCAGGCGCGCTTGCTGAGCAGCAAGAACGCGCTGGCTCAGCATCTGCAGTGACAGGTAGTTTACAGTTCCTGATTGCGGGGATTATTTCTGCACTAGTCAGTGTGTTTGGGCACTATCACCCGCTTGCGATGTTATTTGTTATGGGATCATGCGGCCTGACGGCGGTAATTATTTACCGCCTGCTTCGACGAGAAGAGCCATTGGCCGCTGATCTTTAATGATTCTTAAGGGGTGTAATAGGTTGGTGTGTTGATACCAACCGGCATATCAAATGCGAACACCCACAAGAAGAACAAGCTCGCCCAACCCAGTAAGAACATGATTGAGTATGGCAGCATCATGGCAATCATGGTGCCTATGCCTGTGTCTTTCTTATAGCGTACCGCCACCGCCAAGATTAAGCCGAAATAACTCATCATTGGGGTAATGATATTGGTCACTGAGTCACCAATACGATATGCCGCTTGAATCACTTCTGGGGCATAACCGATCAGCATTAACATAGGCACAAAAATTGGTGCGGTAATGGCCCATTGTGCCGACGCAGACCCCAGCATGAGGTTTACAAAAGCGCACATCAGAATAAACAGGATGAATACCGATGGTCCGGTGAGGCCCACTTCCTGCAAAAAGGTTGCGCCTTTTATCGCTAAAATACTGCCAAAGTTGGTCCAGCCAAAGAATGCAACGAATTGCGCCGCAAAGAACACCAACACAATGTACATGCCCATGGTGCTCATGCTTTCCGACATGGCGTCAATTACATCACGGTCGCTACGCATTACCTTGGTGATACGGCCATATACATAGCCCGGAACAGCAAAGGTAATAAAAATAAACGCCACAATACCTTTTAGGAATGGGGAGCCAGCAACTTCTCCGGTTTCAGGGTTACGTAAAATACCCCATTCTGGAACTATGGTGAGGGCCAGTAAAATACCCAGTAATAAAAAGCTCAAACCGGCGCCAATTAAGCCCTTCTTCTCAATTGAACTGAGTGATTCAATTTTTTGCTCGCTGAGGTTGATGCTGGCTTCTTTGGGATCGTATTTACCAAGTTTTGGCTCTACGATTTTTTCAGTTACGAAGGTACCCATTATGGCAATCAGGAACGTTGAAATGAACATGAAATACCAGTTCGCTTCAGGCCCAACATAATATTCAGGGTCAATGATATTGGCAGCTTTGGTGGTGATACCGGCCAATAATGGGTCAACGGTTCCGATAAGCAAGTTGGCACTGTAGCCAGCCGATACGCCGGAGAATGCAGCAGCAAGGCCGGCCAATGGGTGACGCCCTAAGGAATGGAAAATCATTGCCGAAAGTGGCACCAAAACCACGTAGCCAAGTTCAGCAGCAGTGTTGGACACGACACCTGCGAACACAACCGCAACGGTTACTGCGCGTGGGTGTGCGTTCATAACCAAACCACGCATGGCGGCAGAAAGCATACCAGAGCGTTCAGCAATACCCACACCCAGTAAGGCTACCAACACGGTACCTAACGGCGTGAACCCGGTGAAGTTGGTCACTAAGCCAGTAACGATGCGTTGTAGGCCTTCGGCATTTAGTAGGCTGACGACTTCAATCAATTCGCCACCTGGACGAGGGTCTTGGGCGCTTAAACCGAAATATCCGGCTACGCCACTTAAAAATATAATACCTAACGCGAACAGAGCGAATAAGGTAATGGGGTGAGGCAGTAGGTTACCGAGCCATTCGACGGTATCGAGAAAACGCGTAAATGCGCCGCGCTTTTCAGCTGATGATGAGGCTTGCGTCATGCAATTCCAGCTCCTGTTTTTAGTATCGTTTTAGTCGGACAAGGGCAGGATTGTACACATAAAAAAGGCCAATCGCGAGGATTGGCCTTTGATTCAGGATAACTGGCTGTTATGCCGCGCTATCTTGCTTTTTAACGCTTGCTAGAGCCACCTCACGTGCATGCTTGCCTGCAATCAGATCTTCATGGGCGAAATCGTCCACGTTAATCACACGCAACCGGCCTTGTTCTGCGCGGCGAAGTAATTCAATTTCATCGTCACTCAGTACACCAAGTTCTTTGCCTTTCGCGGCAACCTGGTCAAGGAACATGAACGGCATGCGACGGTCATCAGCAGCTTTACGGACTCGGTCGAACAGCGGCTCTGCTTCGATGATGTCACGCAGTGTTTGCTCTAAATAACCGAATTGACCTTCCGGTGATAAGAATTGACCTTGACCTAAACGTTCACGGCTGGCGTTTGGTTTAAGTAAGATTTTAGCTACTTTACTGTCTAGACGATCAGAAGGACGTTTCACAATTCGACCAAACGGATACATCACAACTTTCATGGTGGTGCCCACGGCGCCAAAGTTGTCCAGCAATGCAAGCTGACTCTCTTGTAGTTTGTACAAGGTGTCTTGCAGGGCCCAATGCAGCAACGGCAAGTCGTCTTTCTGACGGCCTTCGTCTTCGAAGCGTTTTAGGGTTGCCGAAGCAATGAACAAGTAGCTCAACATGTCGCCGAGGCGCGCAGAAATACGCTGCTTACGCTTCAGTGACCCACCAAGTACGCCCATGGCAACGTCTGACAACAATGCCAAGTTGGCGCTGAAGCGGTTCATTTGCTTGTAGTATTGCGCTGTGCTGTCGCTGTATGGTGAGCTGGTGAAGCGCCAAAAGCCTAAACCAAGCACCAGTGAGCGCACAAAGTTACTCATACCGAAGCCAATATGGCCCCAAATTGCTTTATCAAAACGCTTCAAGCCTGCAGCATTGGTTTCTGCCGAAGACAGCATTTCTTCAAGAACATAAGGGTGACAACGAATCGCGCCTTGACCATAAATCATCAGGTTACGCGTTAAAATATTCGCGCCTTCTACGGTGATTGCAACGGGCACGCCTTGGTAGCCACGGCCTAAATAGTTGTTTGGGCCTAAACAAATACCTTTACCACCATGAATGTCCATGGCGTCGTCCATGCACTGACGAAGTTTTTCGGTCATGTGGTATTTGGCGATTGCAGAAATTACTGATGGTTTTTCTCCAAGATCGATGCCTTTGGTGGAGAAGCTGGTTACCGCATCCATTAAATAAGCATTGCCGCCCAATCGTGCTAATGCTTCTTGCACACCTTCCATTTTACCAATAGGTAAGCGGAATTGACGGCGAATGTATGAATATGCGCCAGTTGCTAACGCGATTGATTTAACACCGCCCGCGCTGTTTGAAGGCAAGGTGATAGCACGGCCAACCGATAAACATTCAACCAGCATACGCCAGCCTTTACCGGCCATTTTCGGGCCGCCAATAATGTAGTCGAGCGGCACAAATACATCTTTTCCGCGTACTGGACCATTTTGGAACGGTACATTTAGCGGGAAATGACGACGGCCGGTTTCAACGCCTTTGGTATCGTGCGGAATCAGTGCCGCTGTAATGCCTAATTCTTCTTTGTCACCGAGTAATTTATCTGGGTCAGACAATTTAAATGCCAAACCAAGTACAGTCGCGACAGGCGCGAGGGTAATATAGCGCTTGTCAAAGTTTAATCGGATACCGACAATTTCCTTGCCTTCCCATTCGCCTTTGCAGATCACACCAGTATCTGGAATTGAGCCTGCATCTGAACCAGCTTCTGGGCTAGTCAGGGCAAAACATGGAATTTCCAAACCCTTGGCCAAACGAGGCAGGTAATGGTCTTTTTGTTCTTTGGTGCCGTAATGTTGCAGCAACTCACCTGGGCCTAAAGAATTTGGCACACCAATGGTTGATGCTAAAATTGTGCTGACCCCAGCAACTTTCTGCAGCACACGCGATTGCGCATAAGCTGAGAATTCTAAGCCACCGTATTCTTTCTTAATGATCATGGCGAAGAACTTATGATCTTTAAGGTATTGCCACACGTGCTCAGGCATGTCTGCAAGTTCATGGGTAGCTTCCCAATCGTTCATCATTTTGCAGAGTTCTTCACATGGTCCTTCTAAGAATGCTTTTTCTTCAGCGCTTAATTCTGCTTTTTGAATGCTGTGAAGTTTTTTCCAAGCAGGTGCACCACGGAATAATTCGCCTTCCCACCATGTGGTACCCGCGTCAATTGCGTCTTTCTCAGTTTCTGAAATTTCTGGCATAACTTTACGGTATGCACCCAAAATTCCTTTTGTTAAAACGCCACGACGAAAAGCAGTAATATTTAGTGGCAGCAAAACCACCGCCAACAGTACCCACAGTACAGGGCCGACAATGTCGAACCAGCTACCAATGGCGAATAGACCAACTAGGCCGATGCTCGTAATGAGCAGCGAACTGCGATAATACAAAAAACCACCCAAAACGAGTAGGGTAGCGATAACCCATAAGGCAATACTCATGTTACTTAACTCCGTTGTTTCAATAACAGGTCTGACCAGTAATAGTTACGTTGAGGGTAGTCGGTTTGATCACATTTTTCAAGGGAAAAAGCGGTGAGCGAACGACTATTCTTTATCAAAATGTTTAAACTTTACTTCGTGTTGTATGTCTTAACGAAATAGAATCCATTCTGGATTATGAACAACGATAGGAATATCTATGAAAGTTATTCAGTTTATTGGTTTTGTGTGTGTATTGGTTGCAGCAACGAGTGCCGTGCAGGCAGCTGAGTTGAGCACCTATGAAACACGCTACGAAGTGCAACGTGGAGGCAGCAATTATGGTGAAGCGCTGCGTCGTGTGTCTTTAAACGATGGTACCTACAGTTTGTACACAGAAACTGAAATTTCGTTATTATTTTTATCTGATCGGCGCCGGTTTTGGTCTGAATTCACCGTGGATAATGGCCAGGTAAAGTCACATACATTTGACTATAAACGCTCAGGAACTGGGCGCAATAAAGGCTTTAGTGGGACTTTTGATCATGCCAATAAGGTGATCATAAACAATGAATCCAAGCAAACTTTGCCGATTGACGCCAGTAAGTACGTCATGGATGAAGCGGCGAGTATTGAACAATTGCGCCTTGATTTGCAGCATTCAAAAAATGATTCATTTGTTTATTTTGTGCTTGATGAAAAAGGGCAGGCTGAAGAGCTAACCTTTCGTCGAACCGGAACCGAACAGCTGCAATTGCCTTATGGCGCTGTTGAAGCGATTAAAGTTGGGCGGGTGCGCGAAAACTCCAGTCGCGAAACCGATTATTGGTTTGCGCCAGATTTAGACTACGTATTAGTGAAAATGGCTCAGCGTGAAGACGGTGACGAGGTTGCCACACTCCAGCTAAGCCATATTAATTAGTCAGCCGCGTAACCTGACGGCCCTAACGGTTGCTCATCCAACTCAGCGCCGTTTGTGGTTAAACGCAAACGGCCTTTGCAGAACCAACTTACTACCAGTGGATAAATGGCGTGCTCTTGCGTGTGTACACGCGCCTGCAAGTCCGCTGCCGTGTCACCGTCAAATACCGGAATGGTGGCTTGCAGAATCACCGGGCCACCGTCAAGCTCTTCAGTCACAAAGTGGACACTGACACCGTGTTCAGTGTCGCCCGCATCTAAAGCGCGTTGGTGGGTGTTTATCCCTTTGTATTTAGGCAGTAGCGAAGGGTGGATGTTGAGCATCCGACCATGGTAATGGCGGGTAAAGTCAGGTGTAAGAATGCGCATAAAGCCTGCCAACACAATCAAATCTGGCGTATAGCCGTCAATCAGCTGTTGCAGTTCTTGGTCATAGGCTTCACGCGAATCGAAGTCTTTGTGCGAGAGCACAGCGGTTGGTACGCCTGCAGCTTGGGCTTTCTCAAGCCCAGCTACACCAGCTTTGTTACTGATAACAGCAACCACTTCACCAGCAATTTTACCGGCTTGGCAGGCGTCAATAATTGCCTGCATGTTGGTGCCAGAACCACTGATTAAAACGACAATACGCTTCATGAATGAATTTCAACCTGCGCTTCATCGCCGCTACGTGCTGCCACTTGGCCAATAACCCATGCGTCTTCACCATGTTCACGCAATAGGGCAACCGCGCGTTCAGCTTGTTCATTCGGCATGGCAATGATTAAGCCAACGCCGCAATTGAAAGTGCGGTACATTTCTTTGGTGGTGACGTTACCGTTGTGTTGTAACCAGTTAAACACCAACGGCCACTCCCAGCTGCTATCATCAACAACGGCTTTGGCTGATTCAGGCAGTACGCGTGGAATGTTTTCCCAGAAGCCACCACCGGTAATGTGGGAAATGGCATGCACGTCACACTGTTCCAGTAACGCCAGTACTGACTTCACGTAAATCTTGGTCGGTGCTAACAGGTGTTCAGCAAGTGGCTTACCATCAAGCATTTCTTCGCTTGGGTTAACGCCGCTTACTTCAAGAATTTTGCGAACCAACGAATAACCGTTTGAATGCGGGCCAGAAGAACCAAGGGCTACCAAGGCATCACCCGGAGCAACTTTGGTGCCGTCAATGATTTGTTCTTTTTCAACAACGCCGACACAAAAACCAGCAATGTCATAATCGCCATGCTCGTACATGCCTGGCATTTCAGCAGTTTCACCACCTATTAAAGCGCAGCCAGCTTGCACACAGCCTTCGCCAATGCCGGTTACTACATCTGCAGCAACATCAATGTCGAGTTTGCCGGTAGCGTAGTAGTCGAGGAAAAACAACGGCTCTGCGCCTTGCACAATGAGGTCATTCACACACATGGCAACCAAGTCGATGCCCACGGTATCGTGCTTTTTCAAGTCGATTGCCAAACGTAATTTGGTACCCACGCCATCCGTACCAGAAACTAAAACAGGCTGTTTGTACTTGGTTGGCAACTCACACAATGCACCGAATCCGCCAATGCTACCCATTACTTCGGGGCGCTTGGTGCGTTTGGTAACACCTTTGATACGTTCAACTAGGGCATTACCTGCGTCGATATCGACACCAGCGTCTTTGTAACTTAAAGATGGTTTATCATTGCTCACGGGTGGGTCCTCAGCTCGGGCAAAAAATTTGCGCGCAAGTTTAACACTTTCGGTCGCTTTGCGCGATAGCGTATTGATTGCAGATAGTTGTTTTTTCATTCACATTTAAGATTATAATAGACGTTCATTTCTTATTTGCGTGAAAGCCACGCTATGGCAGTGCAATGCAACTTAGCTTGAACCAAATTGAACTCGTTGCCGCGAATCGTAATGATTTGGACGAGCTCGAACAGTTAGAAATTCGTAGCTTCGTAACCGACCGAATAAGCCGTCGTAGCTTCAAACGCTTTATTGATCAACACATTGGCGATTTCAGAGTTGCCAAATTTGAAGGGCGCGTGGTTGGCTATTTTATTGTGCTGTATCGTCAAGCAACCGAGCTGGCACGCCTTTATTCACTTGCTGTTGACCCTGAGTTTCGGCGCTGTGGCATCGGCCGAATGTTGCTTGATGCAGCTGAAACGGCAGCCGATGAAAAGCACTGCCTGTTTATGCGTCTAGAAGTAAAAATTGATAACTTTGCGGCGTTAAAAATGTATCACCATGCTGGTTATTACGACATGGAGATTCGGCCTGAATACTACGAGGACGACAGTGACGCATTGGTGCTGCAAAAGTTGTTGCCGCGCTTTGAATTTAACGAGCTTGATAACGAAAATCAGCGCCTGGTGCCGTACCGTACTCAAACCACGGAATTTACCTGTGGCCCAGCCAGCTTATTAATGGCCATGGCCTATTTTGATATTCCTTGCCATGACCCACATCATGAAGAGCTCGAGATTTGGCGGGAAGCCACCACCATTTTTATGACCTCGGGACATGGTGGTTGCGGCCCACATGGCTTAGCGCGTGCTGCATTCAAACGTGGTTTAACGGTTCAGTTGCATGTGAGTGAAAAAGGCCCCTTGCTATTAGATTCAGTGCGCAGCGCCGATAAAAAGCAAATTATGGCGCGCATTCAAGAGTCCGACATAGCTGCGCTAAAGGCAGCTAATGTGCCAATTATTGTCGGTGATTATCCATTAGCGAAGCTGCTGCGTGATCTTGGCGAAGGTAAATTAGTGGTCGCCTTGATTAGTACCTACGTTTTTGACGAAAGCAAAGCGCCGCATTGGGTACTTATTTGCGCCGCTGACGATCACTATGTGTACATTAATGACCCAGACCAAGATAGTTTACCGTGGCAATCGGCTGCTGAACGGCAATATTTACCGATTCCATTAGCCACCTTTCGCCGCGCGTTTGGCTTCGGCAAGCGTAAGCAAAAGGCTGCTGTTGTATTGAGCCGGCCAAAACACTAATTGATTGATTTACTTACCTTTACACTTGCTTAACTTTGTATGTATTCGTAAGCTCCTGAAGCTTTGTTAGATTGTGATAACTGGTGTGTTTTTAACCACCAGTTCTTGCAGCCAAACGTTGTATCCCGCCGCTGCTGTGTATCACTGGCTTGCAACAAGCCAATGAATAAAAACTAAAAGAGATAATACAGCATGAAAAAACTAAGTATCCTTACGCTGTCCGCGTTGGCAGTGTCTATTTCTGCAGCCGTAGCGCAGCCTCCTGACCACTCTAAAGCTCAACCATTACAAGCAGTTCAACAAGCTGATTCAGTGCAATCACAGCGCTATATAATAAAATTTAAAGAAAATAGCAAAGCTGTGAATAAAGCCAACAGTCGTGGTCGCTCTGAGCTAGCTTTGGCTCATGCGCGTAGTATGGTTGAGAAGGCTGGTGGTAAAGTTAAAGTGAGCATGCGTCATAACTTGGCTATTGCCGCGGAAATGAGCGAGAAAGACAAGAAACGATTCGAAAAGAATCCGAACGTTGAATACATTGAAGTGGACCAGAAACGCCGGTTAATGGCGCAAACCGTACCTTACGGTATTGGTATGGTTCAAGCTGATCAAGTTGACGACAGTGTCGCATCAGCGGCCGCTGGTGGTAAGAAAATCTGTGTGATTGACTCGGGGCTAGACCTGCCGCACGAAGACATGGGTACACGTTTTGATACCATCAATGGTACAAACGACAGTGGCACTGGCAATTGGTACGACCAAGGCGGCCCACACGGCACCCATGTTGCGGGTACCATTGCAGCATTAAACAACGGATTAGGCGTTCGTGGTGTGATTGGTAGTAATCCAAACATGCACATTGTGAAAGTGTTTAATTCAAGCGGGTGGGGTTACTCGTCTTCATTGGTCGCAGCGATTGAAACCTGTGCTGACAACGGCTCAGATGTAGTGAATATGAGCTTAGGCGGCGGTGGCGCAAGTCAAACCGAGGCCAATGCTATGCAGAACCTGTTTAACCAAGGCGTGCTATTAATAGCTGCTGCTGGTAACGACGGTTCTGCCTACAGCTCTACGGATGCATTGTCTTACCCAGCTTCTTACAATGCGGTTATGTCGGTTGCGGCACTTGATAGCAGTAAGTCTCTGGCGTCATTCTCACAGAAAAATAGCCAAGTTGAGATTGCTGCGCCGGGTGTTGATGTTTTATCTACATACCCAGAAGGTACCGGAAGCCAAGGCAACTATGGCACCATGAGCGGAACTTCTATGGCATCGCCTCACGTAGCGGGTGTTGCAGCATTAGTATGGTCACACCATCCAAGTTGTAGTGCGCAGCAAATTCGTGATGCATTAAATGCCACAGCAGAAGATTTAGGGGCTGCAGGGCGCGACGTGCGCTTCGGTTACGGTTTGGTGCAAACAAAAGATGCTGTTGATTACATTGCAGCAAATGGTTGTGCCGGCGGCGGTGGCCAAGAACCACCCGCTAACAATGAGTTGAGTAATGGCGCAACGGTTTCTAACCTAGCCGCATCAACGGGTGACGCGCTTTACTACACTTTAGATGTTCCTGCGGGCGCAACTGACTTAAGCTTTAATATGAACGGCGGTTCGGGCGATGCCGATTTGTATGTGCGCTTTGGCTCACAGCCAACTACATCAACCTATGACTGCCGACCTTATCTTGGTGGTAATACTGAAACCTGTACCATTTCGAACGTACAAGCAGGTACCTACCATGTGATGGTACGCGCTTATTCAAGCTTCTCAGGCGTGAACCTGACTGGGTCGTTTACCGAGCCAACTAGTGGTGGCGGTGAAGGAGGTTCTGCTTCAGCAACCGACCTATCTGGTGCAACCGGCTCATGGACACATTACTATGTTGATTTGCCAGCAGGCATGACAAGTTTGAATGTGACCATGTCAGGCGGTACTGGTGATGCTGACTTGTATGTTCGTCAGGGCTCACAGCCAACTGAGTCAAGCTATGACTGCCGTCCGTACCGTTCAGGCAACAACGAAACCTGTGCCATTGATAATCCTGGCAGCGGGCGCTGGTACGTAAGTATTCAGGGCTACCAGGCCTATTCAGGTGTCGACTTGTTGGTTGAGTGGCAATAACCAATGCTCTTGTCGCACGAAAGCCCGCGTTTTAACGCGGGCTTTTTTATGGCGTAGATTTTTTGCGGTACGACGTTTGTGGTAGAATTCTGCTTTAAATTTTTAGGCGGGGTTTGGCATGACGGAATGTTGTGGTATCTCATCAGAACAACAAAAGTTAGATAAGAAACAGCGCCAGTTATTGTGGACCGTGTTGGTTTTGAACGCCATTATGTTTGTGGTGGAATTTGTGGCAGGCTGGATAGCTGAATCAAGCGGTCTCATCGCAGATTCTCTTGATATGTTAGCCGACGCTTTGGTTTATTCAGTTAGCCTATATGCTGTGGGTAAAGCGTTACGTTATAAAGCCAATGCCGCGTTACTAAATGGTATTCTACAACTGTCTTTAGCCAGCCTTGTGATTATTGATGTTATAAAACGTTATGTTGTGGGAAGTAACCCCGATGCTGACACTATGTTGTCGATTGCCACCTTGGCCTTGGTGGTAAATGTTGCATGTTTTCTTTTGCTGTATAGTTCGCGTAACGGCGATATTAACATTCGTGCCAGCTGGATTTGTTCTCGTAATGACATGCTAATGAATGCCGGTGTGATTTTCTCTGCGTTGCTGGTTAGCTCGCAGCAACAAGCTTGGCCTGACCTGCTGATTGCACTGGTGATAGCTTTGTTTGTAGCGCACTCCGCAACACGCATTATTGGCGACGCACGCAAGGTGAAGCGGGGCGAGTTGACGGATATTTCCGGTTGTTGTGGTTAGTAATTATTATTTGTGTTGTGCTTGAAATAGCTGACAACGGCACCATATAGGTGTAGACTGAAACAGTACTTGGGGCTGATTTGGATTCGACGGGATACACGAAACCCAAGGTGCATGCCGAGGTGAGGCTGGCCTCGTAAAAAGCCTCAACCTAATAGTTGCAAACGACGACAACTACGCTCTAGCGGCTTAATAACCCGCTGTGCCCGACCCCTAGCGCTTTGTTTGTGAGACTAGGATCAGTCGGTTCACCCTAAAGCAAACTCGCGTGGAGGCTTCGCCCGTAGCCAAAGCGTTAAAACCAATCGGGATCGTCACCTTAAGTAGCCTGTCTGTCGGCGACTTGGTGATTAATTAAAAGACTGACTAAGCATGTAGGACCGAGGATGTAGGTATTACGGACGCGGGTTCAACTCCCGCCAGCTCCACCAATACCAATAAAAAGCCGCTCATTTGAGCGGCTTTTTTGTTTCCAGCATACTCGTTACTTTTTATGCTCATGTTTCTTTAAAGACGGATGCTTAGTTTTATTTTCAGGTGTGACTCGTTGTCGTTTATCAGTCTTGCCAGTAGATTCTGCTTTGGGCTTTGGACCCGTTTTAATGCTCATTTGGTATTCCTCGCAATCAGGCTACGTGCAACCCGAGCTAAATTGCTCTGGTCAGCTTGAAATCTAGTCTAGTTTTTTAATACTTCAACTAACCTTGATATGTGTTATTACGTTCGACAGTCTTTAGTGATAGAGGCATTATTTCGCAATCCCCCCCCCAAAATTAACGTAAGCACTTTATTAATCCTACGAATAATTGTTCCCTACAAAAGGGCATACTACGAACTCTGGCAATAAGGAAGTTACAAAATTGAATGTATTCTGCAAACTTTCCTGCAATTATTTTTTACCACATGTAAGAAGATGGACTCTGAATTTACACTAAGAATTCTATTTTAGACGCTGATAATTAACTACAAATAACTTTCAAAACACTAGGTAATTCATTTAAAAATTCCTCTTAACTTTTCTAACTGGCTAACAGTTGTATCGAGGCCCAGATGAATTGGTGTTTCCTCGTTGTGTTTACGATCCAACGATTCAGAAGCATTAGCTGCAACCGCACCTATAGCTGCAGCTAAAAGCTGTTCAAGTAGCTCTTCTTTTTTACCGTCTTTTAGGTTATCGATTTGGTCTTTAAAACTTTGATAAGATTTTGCGAGAGCTTCTTTATGAGCATATTCTTGCTGCAAGCGCTGAGCTTCATTCCTGCGTCTTGAGGCAAACAAAGCGAGCCACAATACAGGTAAAATTATAGGTAACTTGTAGGTTAAATTACTAAGTAAGTTACTCATATTCGAGACATCAACAAATTTAAATATTTCGGTATCTGTCCAAAAAGTATCAACGGTCGAGATAAAAGCGATGACTGTAAGAATCGCAACAGATACGTAAAAAAGATTTGAGTACTGTTTAATTGGTTGGCTAAAGGACTTTCGCATAGCTCTATATGCTGTCGCTAAGCCAGCACTTGTTGCTCCAGGTAATAAGCTTTCTATTTGTTCGTTAAGAGTCTTATATTTAATTTCTTGTTCTTTTTTGAAGTTATCGAGGGCTTCTTTACGACTGTTTAATTCTTCTTGCAGACCACCTGATACATTTCCATCCTCATCCTCAGCACCAACAACGCGAGTATAGAATGATTTTAGTTCTTTGAGTTGTTTTTCAGTTTGCAATAGTAACTCTGATATTTTTTCTGAAGATTCACTAGCGATATCTTTAGTGACTTTAATTTTATTTGAAATGGAGTCACTACCACTTTCCAGTAATTCCTTATAATACTCACTAATTTCGGTGTAATAGTCCTCTAAATTTGAGACCATTTCGTTAACCTTTGAGTCGATCGCTTCTTCTTCTTCTGTGCCATCGAAATATTTTACTCTGAGAGAGTCAACTTTTTGATGAGTAGCATCTAGACTTTCAAATTGCTTTATAAATCCGATTTTAAGGTCTCTAAGCTCGTCGGAATAGGCTTTGAATTCTTTGTAATATTGAAGTGAATGATTTTTGAACTCAGTCAAGCCGCTAGAAATCGTCTTTGAATAATCCTTCAATGCCTTAGTTGCGGCTATTGTTGCTTTGTCAGGACTTACGACATAAGGGCGCAGGTATGTTAGCAAGTTATCTAAATGGTTGTCATTTGCATTTGTGATGTGCTGAATGTTGCGGTTTGACTCATAAGCCGTGATTTCATTAAGACAAGGTTGGCACTGTCCGTGAAAATTCTGCCAAGTTTTGAGTGGGACAAGGTCGGGGTCTATTGCGTTAAGAAGACTCGAAATAAAGGAAACAACCTTTTTTAGTCTAGCTATTTCTTCCACGTTTGACTCGATAGAATCATCGTCCACTGTAAGGTTATCGGTTTTATCCGAAATTTGCGCCCAGATTGTCTGGAAAGGGTGACTATTAAATTTATCTTGCCAACGACTCATTATAAAAACATCCCTATTTTTTATTGTGCCAACTTTGTAACTTAAAGCTACCCAAATACAGATTCATTTAATTCTGACAATTACGTCATTGTGCATGAGTAGCACCGTACAAGAGTAAACACGTTCTCAAAATACAATAATGGAAACACGCAAGCCCGCAAACAAAAACGGCGAATTTCCCCCTTTATACCCTCTTAACTACTCAAAATCACGTTTTGCAAGAAAAAAGAGTTTTATCATGGCCCGAAACACTAGCGGTCAAATATCTGATACCTTGGAGCGGATTGTCGCCGTTAAGGGTCAGGCTTGGACTTGGCACCGCGGACCTTAGATTTCCTCTTCATCAGGTTTGAAAACATAAACAAGCGTGTCTGTCTATACTTGAAAGGAATACGTAGAAACGAGAAATCACTAAATTGAGCAAGAAAGCGAGGTTGATTATTAATCGTATTAGAGAATTGCACCCCGGTCATATTTACGTGTTTCAATTCTACCGAAACCAAGGGGGAAATTTTTGGCGAAGCTCCTTTTATCCGCCTGTATGTTTCGGCGGCACTAAAATTGGTTAGGACATTGGTATTAAGATCGGAACTAATGCACTGTGAAAGGCTCGAGGTTGCCGCCTTTACAAGAACACCAACGGCATCGTTAGGTAGCGTCATAGCGCTAAGGTAGTAACGCTGGGTACTTAAAAAGATATGAATAGAAATTTTGCTGAGTTGAACTCATAAGGGTTGTATGCCCCAGTTTGCTTTTATTTCAGAGTTTTTAGCTTTGATTATTTGGAGAAAAATGGAATGCCCCCAGTATCAAAAAGTCGACTTAGCTATCGAAACATGGCAAAGGATGGACCGATTGTAGTCTTATTGGTTTTGCCAAACATTTTCATACTTACCTTTAGATAATCTTACTCCGGCTTGTTTAATTTCATTCAGGTGCTTGCTTAATGCTGAAAAACGCTCTTCTAAAAACTCTAGGTATTTACCGTCGTATTGGCCGGAAACAAGCTCAGCTCCTAATGGTACCGCGTGGCTATCAAGTGATTTCTCAACATTGGCGTTTGACGTTTGTTTTATCTCTGATAGGTACTCGCTTGGCGATTTACCACCGATTTTTATATTAGAAATTTTATTTATTAAAATCTTGTTCAGAACAGAATCTAGAAAATCGAACTCGTCGCTACTAGGGCCAAATTGACTTTTAACATACTTGATTGGGAATATGTGGTGGACATCTACTTTGTTAGTTAACGAAACAGTAGTGCTGTTCTCTAAACTTTTAAACGGAGATTTATGCCAAATATAAAACAGGAGCCCCGTGAATGCCGCGCTTCTCGCATTGTCCATTCTTTTGTACGTTTCAAAGTCAGTATCAATTTTGAAACGAGACCAATAATCTTTATCTATATCAACGCCCCGCGCTAGTTTTTTGAGGAGGTCACAGTCTTTCTTTATCACTACGTTTGTAGAGCCGTGTCCTCCTCCAGCGTACCGATTATCTAGAAGTGAGCCAAAAAACCAAAATTTGAGCTGTTCCATTTGTTTTTCACTCGCTTGTGAAAACTCCTTGTTAGGTAGATTTTGGTAAAAGCTTAAGAACGGTAAAAGCATTGTCACATAAGGCATTGTTTTCACTTTGAAAACCCATCTATTATCACTAAGCCACTTCTGGATATACTCGATATCGTCTACACACGTTTTCCAATGGTCATTGAAATTAGTGCCTTTGATGTTCCTTAATATTGAATCCTTTGTAACTTCTCCTACCGCAAGGTAGTTTATATATCTAACGAGCGGATCAACCAACTTTTCGTGGAAAAATTGATTGTTAGCTTGTGCTTCAGATATGGCTTCAGAGAGCTTAAAATCGATATATACTTTAGCATTCACGATATCAACAAACGACAGGTTCATACCCTGAGAATTACTTCGCTCGAAGAAAAGGCAGAACTTTTCTAAAGGCATATCAAGTAGTTGCACAGAAAGGAGCTTTTCTTTTTTCAGGATATCAGTTTTAAAGTCACTAAAAAGTTTTACCGCAAACCGCTTTGCTATCTTCTTCTGTTCACTATCCCAAGCAAGTGCTTCAAGTTGAGGTTCGATAAGTTCAATTAAGAAGTCTTCTTCCGCTGAGTCAACGTGTTCGTAAAGATCTGATAAGCAGACAGAAAGGCGTTCATCCTTCGGCTCTTTCAAATCCACAAAGTCTATGTACTCCTCAATTCCAGCTGTTATTTTTAGTCTTGGCTCTGTTTCATAGAGATCACCTGACATCAGAGTATCTATGTCTTGAAAGCAGTAATAGACTTTATCTATGCCTTTGATCGCTCTGTAAATTGAAGTGGTGCGTTGTTGCCCATCAAGCAAAGTGTAGACATCATCTCTGTCAAATCTACCTTGCTGATACTCTTCAGGTTTTGGTTTGTGCTTTTTTGAGCCTCGTGGTCTAAGGTCAAACCCTTTGCAAGCTAAATCGAATTTTGGTTTGGACAGAATTAATGAGCCTATGAAAAGGTTCTTATTAATAGAGTCGAAAAGAGTACAGGTTTTGTCTTCCGGCCACTTAAAATCTCTTTGAAATTCGGGTAGAACTAACTTACCGCCTTCAATGAGTTTGATAAGGTCGTTTATTGATCTTGTTTCCTGAGTACTATCGCTCATGTGATTTTCCCTGTTAAACTTTAAACTCAAAATATTTAATAAGCATGAAACAATCTATCATAGGTTTTGACTGATACATAAGGTCGAATAACGGATAACACTCATTAAAGATAGTTCGGGAAGCATGGGGGTATTAAGGGGGGATTTTTTATAATGTGTTTATATAAACATAAAAAAAAACATATATTTACATGTTTCTATTGGCTAACGCCAGCTCCACCAATACCAATAAAAAGCCGCTCATTTGAGCGGCTTTTTTGTTGTCAGCTTTTTCTTGGCTGCAAGAATGTCATCTAAGGGCACTTCTTTCGCGCCGGGCATATTTTCATCGGTGGCAACTTGAAGCTCAAGTGCGTCATATTCCCATTGCTCTAGAACTTCTAGCTTCTCATCGTAGCTCAGATTGCTGTCGTTCAAAATGTCGTCAGGTTTTTCGTAGGCAGCCGATGGATCTCTTAATATAGCGTCTAAGTTCATAGCGCCTCCTCAACTCGATTGAGTTGCATTTGAATTTCATATCCTAGGTAGTATTAAGTCTAGTTCAGATTGGCCAGTTTTCCATCGCGTAACAGGTTGGCTGCCGCGTAAGGATTCTATTTTCTGCGCTAAAACGCTATGATCACGCCATTGTTAACCGCTATTTATAATTAAGAAGTGAAATCATGAGCCTACCTAATTGCCCCAAATGTGATTCAAGCTATGTGTACGAAGACCAAGCGCTGTTGATTTGTCCTGAATGCGGCCATGAGTGGAACCCGAATGAAGTTGTTGAAGACGATGCTGTTCAGGTGAAAGACGCCAATGGCACGCCGTTGGCAGAAGGCGATAAGGTAACCTTGATTAAAGACCTGAAGGTGAAAGGCTCGTCATTGGTATTGAAAGTAGGCACAAAGGCGGTGATTAAGCGCTTTGTTGATGGTGATCATGACATCGATTGTAAAGTCGATGGTGCAGGCGACATGATGTTGAAGTCACAGTTTGTGAAGCGCCAGGGCGGTCAAGACGACTGATTCCACGTGTGCCGACTTAGCGCTCGCTAAGTCGGCATCGTTTCGAGCACGAGTTAACTGGTTTGTGCCAATCCAATTAGATATTCAGCCAATGCACCCATACCGGAGTGCGAAACCTCAGCGCGTTGTTCGGCCCCTTGGTTGTAATTGGTGTTGGTATTTACGTCGTAAACGAAAAGCTCACCCTGATCATTTTCAATAAACTCGATACCAGCCACATCAATACCGCTGTCGCGTAAGAACCGCTCGAGCTGTGCAATAATTGCATGGTCTTCAAAACGCTGGGTTATCGAAAACTTCTGTGACTGTTGATCGGTTGGGCAAAACTGATCTTCAATGCTGCAGCTGTCGGCTGGGCAGAGTTCAAAGCCATCTTCGGTATTTACCTGAACCGTATAAACAAATTTTTGGCCGACAAATTCAGCGCGCGTAATAAATGGTTGTTTGGGCTGAATGTATTCCTGTAACAGCCAAGTGCCATCGAGTGGTGCTTCAAGCGCATTGTTATCTAGGTAACGCGCCAGTTCGTCCAGTGAATTAAAGCGTTGAACGCCTAACCCTTTGCCGCCGCGATTTGGTTTAAGTATTAATGGCCATTGATTGAATGCTTTGGCGGCGCTGACAAGATGTTGCTGACCAATGACTGCGTGGGTTTGGGGAACACGAAGGCCCGCCCGTTGCAAGGCTGCGTATTGCGAAAGCTTGCAAACTTCCAGTGCTAATGCGCGGGTGTCGTTGACAACTTTGCGGTTGTGGCTTTCCAGCCAAGTCAGCACAGCACGGGTGTATTCCGGCGCGAAACGGTGTCCACGGGTATGCGATGAGGCACTCATGCGATTGTAGTAAACAGCGTCTTGAGGTTGCTCAGTAAATGGCACCACGCCGGTATCTAAAAACCATTCGGTTGCGCTAACGCCGCGTTGCTTGAATTCTTCGCGCAACGGCACCAACCATTCTTCGTTTTCGTGAATAATGACAATCTCGCGCATATGAACCTCTCGATGAGTCGTTGTGAGGCCGTATTACAACGCAGAAGGTACCCAATGAGCAATTTCAAAACGTTATATACTAGATTGCGCGGCTATAAGGCGCGATTACTTAAACACGCCAAAATATGCATTTAACTGTGCGAACTGGTGGTCGTTGCCGCCAGTTTCTTGCTTATTGAAGGTCCACAATGATTCGCCTTTACTACCTTTCCAAGTGATTAACTTGGGGTTGTCACCCACACGGCGAATAGTGCATTCATTAATTCTAGCCATAAAATACCACCACAAGTCATCGGCGTAGGGCGCGAGTTGGTGGGCTAGTTCACTATTGATGGCTTGCTCGCCAAGACACCCCGGCGGAAACAACACACCACCGCCACTGGTGAAAAATAACAAAGGGTCAGGCCCGCGCACTTCTGTTTTAGGTTCCCACTTACGGTAGGGCAGCACTTGCTTGGTGCGTTTATCGATCATAATGCGGTGCGCACGCCAGCAGAGAATTTCAGAGTTGTCGCCGTGATAATTACGCGTCAGCTCGTGCAGCCAGTTTTCGCGGTAGTAGATGTCATCGTCGGCGGTAACATGAAATGCATCCGGAAACTGTTGCAACGCGGGAATAAGCTTTTTATACGAACGTATGTCTTTAGCTACAGGGAGTATGGTTAAACCGTGTTGGGTTAACTCTGTAACGGAACTGGGTAGCTGAGCGATGTCTTCCTGATAGAGCCATAAGTTCAGTTGGTCAAACTGGGTATTCTGTAATAGCAGCGACTTCAAAGTTAGATGCAACGTAGCGAAGCGCGCTGGAAAAGAAGTTAGATTCAGCATTAAGGTTTCATTGATGCCGTTCGGAGTGCGCTGAAAGTGTCCCTGCTGTTGCTTCCAACGCGCGGCAATTAATTTGTCGGCATTACGTTTGAGGTAGATACCAGCCAGTGATTTGTATTTACGAAGTAGATGATACTGAATTACTTTAACAATTGACATGGTTGCAAGAGAGCCTTAAGTTGAATTTCGTATTTTTAACAAACTTTTTCTTTTCAGGTACGGCGAGTTACTCTAGGGTTAAATTTCTAAGCAAACTATCACTATTACAATAATAATAATTAAAATAGGGCTGACGTTATGAGCTTACCAACAATGATGAACTCGAGCTTGGAATTTTTCCTTCGCTTCGCGGCATCCGGCTATGTGCCGGCGCGGTGGTTCTACCCAACACCAAATGACCCATTCATAAATCATAACCCGAAGCCGCTAAATACCTTTGAAGTTGTTTCCCACTGTTGGCAATACTCTCATCTACTGGCCTTTCAATTGCAATCATTGGTCGACTATCCGCCCGAAGACTTCGAAATAATTTACACAGGGTTCTACAACGAGTCAGACACTAAAACGGTGGAACTGATTGCACACTATAAGCAGCTTGACGTAAATAATATTCGCTGGAATTTCCAACCATTACCCAAAACAAGTTTGTTACGCCGCGCCATTGGACGCAATCAAGCTGCTAAAAGCACGCGCGCTGACTGGATTTGGTTTACGGATTGCGATGTTATTTTCGGCCCGGAAACCTGCAGTTCGTTGCAGAAACAACTTTCAAAAGAACGTTCTATTTTGGTGTTTCCTGAACATGTCCGGCGCACGGCATTGCTATGTAAAAACGATGCGTTGCTGAACTCGTGTAAAAGCAAGGTGAAAAAGTTTGGGGTTGATTTGTCGGTGCTGGTTCCACAAAAGTTTAAGCACCACACCTTCGAAAAAGCCACCGGTGCCGTTCAAATTGTACATGGCGATGCCGCCCGTAAATATGGTTACTGCGAGCAGATTAATTGCTATCAACAGCCGCAAGAACGCTGGGTGAAAACTTATGAAGACCGAGCTTTCCGTTGGATATTGGGTACGCATGGCACACCACGCCCGATAAAACAGGTTTCGATAATTCGGCACGAAGAAAAAGGGCGTTATAAAAAAGATACTCTGTCAGCGCGCTTACGTACCGCAAACCGTCGCTTAAAAGACAAACTATTTTCGCGCTGATTTTTTATTAACAAGCCCCAAGATATTCAAATAACAAAAGGAGTTGTATTGTGCGTAAGCTACTAATCATAATCAGTTTCATATTTTCAGCGTCGGCAATGGCTGGTGTTTCAGCATGGATACCTTTCGAACATGACAGCGGCCATATTCGTGTCAAAGTTCAAGTTGAAGGTGTTGAAGGCTGGGCCATTATGGATTCAGGTGCCAATATTAATGGGATTAATCAGGCGTTTATAGAAAAGCATGGGCTTAATCCAAAGAAGCACCGCGGTAAAATTAAAGTTCAAGGCGCACACGGTACGAAAGAGCGCATTGCTTACCGTGACGTTAAAACCGATATGTTCGGTCAAAGCCTGGCATTAGATTATGTTGGGCTCAATTTTGGCGGCGAAGATACGGCGATTATTTTAGGTTCGCCTGTACTTGAGCAATTCGTGTTGCAGTTCGATTACCCAAATAGTCGTATGCGGTTTATTGATCATGACTCGATTGGTATGGACAAGGTTAAAAATCTACCCATGCGGCCTCGACGTGGCATTGGTGATCCGATTGTGAAAGTCGATTTAAACGGCGACACTGAGGTGTGGCTGATTCTCGATACCGGCAGTACCAGCGGCGTTTATTTGAGTCGTGAAGTGGCAGAAAATAACGGTTGGCTAACACAGTTCCCGTTAACACAGGGTATTTCACAAGGTGTGAATACAACAGGGAATGTCGAGTTTTTCCGCATTCCAACGTTAGGTTTTGGTCCATTTTTACTCGAGAATGTGGGTATTACGGTACCTGAAGCCGGCGTTAATGCGAAGTTCGGCGAAGCCGAAGCTGAGTTAAATACCCGTGTTGGTAGCGTGCGTGTTGATGGCTTAATTGGTTATGATGTGCTGCAACACTTTATTTTAACCATTGACTATAAATTCGGTCGCGGACATATTCACGCAGAGTAAATAGATAAAGAGGAATGCTTATGCGCAAGCGCATCCTATCTTCGTTTGTTCTTCCCTTAACGTTGGTCGTTGGGGCAGCGCAAGGGCAAGAAGATGAAACAACTATCAATAGTTATGCGGCAGGTTATGTTGCAGGATACACCTGCAGTGCCATATTTAATGCCAACAAGTCTGAGGACGCGATACGCGAGCACGAGCTCTCTGGTATTTATCCATTGGTGGCCGGTAAAGTTGCGGCAATGAAGGCAGATATTGATCGTGAAAACAAACTGGTGCGTGTGGCGTACGATGATGGTCAGCGTGAGCGAATTTCAGTATGGCGAGCACGTTTAGGCTGTGTCGATCTTCCGGTCGGAGCAACGTTAGCGGATGCCAATAAGGTATCGCGTCCGTTCGCAGAAACCGCGCTGGAGAAAGACAATGGCGAACCGTGGCAGACTCGCCAACCGGTCAATGAGGTCACTGGTAATTTAGATCTTGATGACGTGATAATAAAAGGATTTTCAAAGCATTATGGTTCCGGCGCGCGTACCACAGCCATATTGATTGCAACCTCCGATAAAATCATAGCTGAGCATTACCTTGACGGCTTTTCGCCAGAAACTTCGCAGAGAACTTGGTCGGTTGCCAAGAGTATAGCGGCAAGCGTTGTTGGTGCAGCAGTATTGCATCGTGATGTGAAGGTCAACGCACCGGCAACCATCGCAAATTGGCAATCAACACTTGATCCGCGCCGCCATATTACGCTTGAACATTTGCTGCACATGGCTTCAGGCTTAGATAGTAACGCTGCCGGCAATCGTACCGATCGTGTATATATGGGTGGTGGACGTGTCGTCGATACGGCTGTAACGACGGCACTTGAAGTGCAACCAGGTTCGCGTTGGAAGTATGCGAATAACGATACGATGTTAGCGATGCGGGCGGTGCGAGAGAGTTTTGGCAATAGCGAAGACTTTCTAAAATTCCCCTATGAAGCGTTGCTTAACAAGATTGGTATGCAACATACATTTCTTGAGACCGATTGGAATGATGATTTTATTATGTCATCACAGGTATGGACAACCGCGCGTGATCTAGCGCGACTGGGGGTGCTCCATCTACAAAACGGTATCTGGCAAGGTGAGCGCTTATTACCGGAAAACTGGTTAGCCTATATTAGTACACCTGCGCCGGCACAACCGAATGAAGGTGCGCCCGGTTATGGTGCGCAGTGGTGGCTGTACAATGAACGCTTTCCTGAACTCCCGAATGACACCATTGCCGCGCGTGGCAATCGCGGCCAATACCTCGTGATTATCCCGAGTAAAAATCTTGTTGTTGTGCGTCGTGGTTATGATATGGCCGGACAGCAAGGGTTTAGTGAGCATGATTTTGTACGCGATGTTCTCGCGGCAATGGAAAAATAGTCCACTATTACTCGCCTGAATGATAGTAGCGGGAACTTTTCAAGTTCTCGCTACTACAGATATTCCCTCAGTACGTTAAGCTTTCCTTAAGTAATTAAAACTATCTTAGCTGCATGAAAACTAAACGCGGTAACTGCCGCTGAAGGAACGTATCATGCAGTATGAATTGATAACCAAGAGCCATCCGCGGCGTGCTCAAGTGGAGCAATTTATTTGCGAGCGCTATTGGTTGAGCTTCAAAGCATGCCTAAGTCAGTTGCCCGATACGCTTATAGCCGTTAGCGACCACAATCAATTGGTTGCTGCATGTGGCTTACAATTTGCTGAGCAACGCACGCTATTCTCTGAGTGCTATTTAAATAAACCCCTTACTTCACATGATATTGCTGGTCTGCCCATGCCAAAGCGGGATGAAATTGCTGAGGTTGGCTCTATGGCGGCAATCTCGGCGGTTTATTTACCCACGTTATTTGCCGCAATCGTTCACGCGCTTGAAGTGCATCAGCGTAGCGCCGTGGTATTTACCGCAACCCGTTATCTTCAGCTAAAACTCGAACGCTCAGGTATAGCCTTGAGCTATTTGGCCGATGCTACGCAGTCTGCGTTACCAATTGAGCTGCACGACCTGTGGGGCGATTACAACCAACATCAACCACGCGTATTGGCCGGTTGGACCCATCAGGGGCAAACACACATAAAGGCAATGGCATGTTGATACGTTTCTATCAGCGCTTACACCAGCATGCCATCCTGAATCCAGACCAAGTAGCTTTGCACGAGCATGAGCAATCTCTCAGTTACAGCGAACTTATCGCCGTGCTGGACGAACTCATTGAGCACTATAAACAACAACCTGAGCAGCGCTTTGCTTTAGAGGCATCAAATAGTATTCGGTGGGTGGTTCATGATCTTGCATTGCTGTTTGCGGGGCGTGTTGTGGTTCCGGTACCGCCATTCTTCACGGCGCAGCAGCGCAGTGATTTGTTGCGAGATAGCGGGGCGCAAGTACTCATCAATGAAACCGATAGTATTATTTTAGCTTCAGATAATAGTCCCGAATTACCGAATGGCACGGTGAAAATCACTTACACCTCGGGCAGTACCGGTTCACCCAAAGGCGTTTGTTTGTCGGCTGACAACCTACTGAATACGGTAACGGCGCTGGCTGATCGACTCAGCGAAGTTGCGGTAACAAGGCACCTGACAATTATGCCATTAGCGGTGTTACTCGAGAATGTCGCTGGGGTTTATTTGAGCCTCTGGTTGGGCCATGAAGTGCAGCTTGCTGCAAACCGCGTGCTTGGGCTAAGTGGCTCATCGTCACTCGACTTACCTGTTTTCTTTCAAGCGCTAAATACATTTCAGCCTGAGAGTTTAATTTTAACACCGGGGTTAGCTGCAGCGATTGTTGCAGGCAGCCAAATGGGGGCAATTTCAGCCAATCAGTTTAAGTTGCTGGCAGTAGGTGGGGCGCGATTGCCAGACACACTTGAGCATGCTGCGCAATTACTGAATTTGCCGTTGGTGCAAGGCTACGGCTTGTCTGAATTCGGCTCTGTGGTGGCCTTTAACCAACCAAAAGCTCCAGTAATGGGCACTGTAGGGCAGCCTCTTAGTCACGCTGATGTTGCAATTCGAAATGGCGAGGTTGTCGTTAAAGGTAACTGCATGCTGGGTTACCTCAACCAACCAAGTTCTTGGTATCCACAAGAGATATTAACCGGCGACTTTGGCGAAATTGACCCCGTGGGCAACTTAAAAATTTTAGGCCGTAAGAAGAATACTATTGTAACTAGTTTTGGTCGCAATGTTGATCCAGAGTGGCTTGAAGGCCTGCTAATGATGCACCCAGAAGTGCTCCAGGCTGCAGTGTTTGGTGGTGAGGAGCGCTTGTTGACTGCGTTAATCGTGAGCCGAAAACCGAGTGCAACAGCAGCGGAACGTATAGCAGAGGTTGTTGCTGCTGTTAATCAGCAACTTCCAGATTATGCACAGTTGCAAGCTTGGCATCTAATTTATGATGAATTCAGTTTGGATAATGAACAGCTTACAGGAACAGGTCGGTTGCGCCGTAATACCATCGCGCAAGCCTATCAGCATTTATTAACCCCTATCAATTCATGTGTTTGAGGTAATAACTATGACTTTTTTCGATCAGCTTTGCAGTGAAACTGAACGCGAGCAGCGCTACTTATTAGGTGCACCCATCATACAGCGCGCGCTATCAGGTGATATTACGCTGGCCGAGTATCAAGCGTTTCTAACGCAAGCTTATCATCATGTGAAGCACACAACGCCGTTGCTCATGCGCTCAGGCAGTCGTATTGCCGGCAATCAGGAATGGCTGCGTAAAGCGATAATTGAATACATTAATGAAGAATACGGCCACGAACGTTGGATATTAAATGACTTAAAGACCACCGGAATTGACCCACAAGCCATTGTAGAAAGTGAGCCACACACAACAACCGCGGCAATGGTCGCGTTGGTTTATCATCAAATTGACGATGTACACGCTACGGCATTCTTCGGGATGGCGCACGTGCTTGAAGGAACTAGCGTAAAACTGGCAACCCAAGCTGCACGGCAGATTCAAACCAAGTTGAAACTGCCTGATTCGGCCTTTAGCTACCTGCTTTCACATGGTGACCTTGACCAAGACCATGTGCAGTTCTTTGAATTGCTTATGAACAAGGTGAGCGATGAAGCGTCACAGCGGGCAATTATTAGCACGGCGCGGCACGTTTACCGTCTGTACGGCGATATGTTCCGTGCGATACCGGAGTTAGCCTCATGAAACATTTTTCATGGGCCAAACAACATGTAGTACTGACCGGTGCTACCGGCGGTTTGGGGGCTGAACTTGCACGTCAACTCAGCGCTATGGGTGCGCGCGTTACCTTGATCGGGCGCAATCAGGAAACACTTAGTGCACTTGCAGAACACTTGCAGCAGCCCTCTCTGGCTGTTGATTTACTTGCCCCAGACTTTACCGAAAAGCTTGCGACTTATGTGCAAGCACAACATCAGCATCCTGTAACTGGCCTGATCAATAATGCTGCTATCACGCAGGTTGGACTGTTTTCTCAAACAACCAGCGAGAGCATTGAGCGGGTGGTTCAAACCAACTTGATTGTTCCTATGCTGAGTTGCCGGACAATTATGCCGTTACTGCCTGATGTTGACGGCTGGATTATGAATATTGGTTCTGTGTTTGGCGCTATTGGTTACCCAGGCCAAGCTCTGTACAGCGCATCCAAATTTGGTCTGCGCGGCTTTACCCAAGCGTTGCAGCGTGAACTTGGCGAACACGGAATTAAGGTGTTTTACTGTGCGCCGCGCGCAATACGTACATCCATGAATCAAGGTTTGATGAGTGCGATGAACAAACTATTGAAAACCAAAGAAGATTCACCGGCGTGGGTCGCGCGCCAAATTATCAACCAAATTGCAACGGGTCGCCGCAATCAAACCTTGGGCTGGCCGGAAAAGCTGTTCGCACGAATGAATGGATTATTGCCGAGCATGGTCGACAGCAGTATGAAGAAGCCTCGCGCAATATTGAAGAAACTATCTCAGGAGTATCCGCAATGAAAGCACACACTTTAATTTTATCTATCGCATTATCGTTTTCTGCTCTGGGCAGCGCCCAGGCCTTGGCAACTGACTCTGAGCAGCTTTTGCACATTCAAAAACGCTGGGCTGAGGTAAATTATACCTTGCAAGATGATGAGCAAGAGAAAGCTTTTGACGCGCTTCTGGCTGAAGCCAATGCCTGGATAGAAAAAGAGCCCGATAATGCAGAAGCTTATGTTTGGCGCGGAATCATTCAAAGTACTTATGCTGGCGCCAAAGGCGGCTTAGGTGCGCTTGGGCTGGCAAAAAAAGCTCGTAAGTCACTGGAGCATGCTCTAAAACTTAACCCTGAAGCCTTGGATGGTTCGGCGTACGGTAGCTTAGGAACACTGTACTACAAAGTGCCAGGTTGGCCGTTAGGATTTGGCGATGATAAGAAAGCAGGGGAGTTGCTGATGAAAGCTTTAGCAATCAATCCGGATGGTATTGACCCGAACTACTTTTACGCCGACTATCTATATGAGCAGGGCGATTATCAAGGCGCTAAAATTGCGGCAGAGCATGCATTGCAAGCGCCGCCGCGCCCTGAACGTCCGCTGGCTGATGAAAAGCGTCGGCAAGAAATTCAGGCTTTAATGGAAAAAATTGCCACTAAGGTGAACTAGATGCAGGTGTTATTGGTTGAAGATGATTCATTGCTTGGGCAAGCGGTACAGCTTGGCTTAGCAGACCGCGAGTTCAGTGTGCATTGGGTGCGCACTGGTGCCGCGGCAATCAGCGAGCTGAATCATCATCAATATGATGCCATGGTACTTGATCTCGGGCTGCCGGATTTAGAAGGCTCACGGATATTAGCGGGGAGCCGAAAGCGGGGAGTAGTGCTGCCTATTCTGATTTTAACTGCGCGTGATCAGGCCCATGACAAAGTCACTCATTTAGATTTGGGTGCCGATGACTACATGACCAAGCCGTTTGATATGAACGAACTAGCCGCACGACTACGCGCTTTGGTGAGGCGTCAGCGTGGTTATGTGTCGTCAGATTTGGTGGTGGGCGCATTAAAGCTCAATATCAATACGCGTGAGGTTGAAGCTGAAGGCCAGACAATCAATTTATCGCGTCGTGAGTTTGAGCTTTTAAAAGCATTGATGTCAGCACCTGAGCGCGTGCATAGCCGTGATCGCCTAGAATCTGCGGTGTTTCAAGCTGAGACTGAAGTTGAAAGCAATGCGTTGGAAGTGCATGTATCAAACCTACGTAAAAAGCTGGGCCATAAAGAATGGATTGAAACCATTCGTGGCGTTGGATACCGCTTAACATGCAAATAATTAAGGCGTTTGGTGCAAAATTCAAATCGATACGACGACGAATATTGATTACCGTTTCCGTTGTTTACTTAGTCAGTTCAGGCCTCTCAGCCACGTGGATTTATTATGAAGTAAGTCATGAAGTTGATGAGTTGTTTGATGCTGAAATGGTCCAGCAAGCAAAAACACTTGCGGCATTATTGCCAGTGAATCGCACTGAGCTTACCCAGCCGGCGCATCAAGTTTTGCAGTCGGTTAGCGAACATGAATACGAAGAAAAACTTGCGTATCGAATTGAACGCATCAACCAAGACTGGAGCATGCGCACGCAAGGCGCGCCAGACCACAGGGCATTACCGTATCAGTCCGGCTTTAATGAATTCGTAATAGCTGCAACGCTTTGGCACAGCTTCGGGATGCAAACGCCAGACGGCAACTATCAGATATTGCTGCTGCAAGAGGATAGTTTTCGGTCTGAATTGAGAACCGATTTGGCGGTGGATACATTGGTTCCGGTGCTGTTGCTGTTGCCGTTGATGTTGTGGTTAGGCTGGTGGACGATTAATCAGAGTTTCGCTAGCTTTAGGCGTTTAGCTGCCGCGCTTCGTCACCGTCGTACCGATGACTATAGCCCATTTGAACAAAGCAACGAAGATGAAGAAGTGGTGCTGGTTAAACAGGCACTGAATCATTATTTAGCGCGGATAGAGCAAACCTTTGTTCGTGAGAAGCGTTTTTCCGCTGACGCCGCCCACGAATTGCGCACGCCGTTAGCCGCTTTGAAAGCAAGTTTGCAGAATCTATTGGTCAGTAAGGACGCAATAGAAAAACAGCAAATAGAGCGCTTACTAATAAGTACTGAGCGGTTGGTGAAATTAGTTGAGAGTTTATTGATGCTCTCAAAAGCTGAATTAACCCAAGTTGGTTCTGAACCCGTCAACATTGCCCGTGAAGTGCGGCAAATTATCGCCGACAGTTATCAACTTGCTGAACAAAAGGGAATCACCTTTGGCGTTAACCTGCCTGATCGGATCATGCATGAAAGTCACCCAAGTTACTGGCGCGTCTTACTTGCTAACATAATCGACAATGCCGTTAAGTATTCGCCACCGAATACAACCATTTCAATCTCATATTCTGCTCAGATACTTGAGGTAAAAAATAAACTGCCTACTGATCATCCATTAGAATTGGAGCGCCTCACTGAGCGTTTTTACCGTGGTAAACAACTGGACATTGACGGTTCAGGCCTTGGTTTAAGTATTGTGCAAAATCTTGCCCAACAACTCGCTATAGAGGTTGAGTTTGCGCGCGAAGACACGTATTTTATCTGCCGCATAAAATGGGGAGTAAATGCGTGAAAGTAGGGGTGTTTGATAGTGGAGTTGGCGGTTTAACCGTAGCGCGTTCGTTACAGCAAAGTGGCTGTTTTAGTGAGCTGCTCTATTATGGCGATACTGCGCGTGTGCCCTATGGCAACAAAGATAAGAATACTGTCACACGCTATGCGCTTGAAGCGGTTGAGTTCTTTAATGGTACCGATGTTGATTGTTTAGTCGTGGCCTGTAACACCGTGAGTGTGACTGCACTGGCGGCAATGCAGCAACAGTCGAACAAGCCCGTTTACGGGGTACTCGAACCCGGCGTGCTGGCCTTGCAACAGCTTGAAGGCATTGATAAAGATGCACGTATATTAATTATCGCGACACGTTCAACGATTAACTCGGACGCTTACCAGCAACGAATTCACGCGTTGGGGTTTAACTGTGTTGACGCAATTGCCACGCCATTGTTTGTACCCATTGTTGAAGAAGCTTTATTTGATGGCCCAATATTGCGGGAAACAATGCATCATTATTTTTCAGCATTAGAAAAACCAGATGTTGTGCTGCTGGGTTGCACGCATTTTCCGTTGATTGCCCAGCAGATTTCAGATTATTTCGATGGGGCTAAAACGATACATTCAGGCGAAGCGATGGTTGCGTGGCTTAAGCAGGAACTTGGGCTAACCAATCATTTTTCTCAAACGCCGATTCAGCTGTTAGCTTCAGAAAATGTGGAAGCTTTGAAGCGTACTGCAAAACACTGGGGCTTGGTTGGCAGTTAGTCTTCGTACGTAATTAAATCTTAATTTCTCTTAAAAACATTTCGACAATTTCATCTTCGGATATTGGACGCGAAATAACAAAACCTTGAATGGTTTCACAATTTAATTCGCGCAGCACATCAATGGTGGCAATGTCCTCAACCCCTTCCGCAGTGACCGATATTCCCAACATGTGTGCCAGTTCTATCGATGAACGCACTATCTGATAGTTACGGTCGTTTTCTGCGATATCAAATACATAGCTTCGGTCGAGTTTTATTTCGGCAACCGGGAATTTGCTCAAATAAGAAAGCGAGGAGTTACCCGTGCCGAAGTCATCGACTGAACAGCTAATTCCAAGCTCGTTCATTTTACTCAGTACGTACAATGCGCGCTCTGAATCATCAATTAAGCCTGTTTCTGTGATTTCAAATTGCAGGCATTTCGGATCAATATCGGTCACGATATCTTGTACAAACCGCACAAAACCAAGTTCGGTTAAGTCACGTGTTGATACATTAACACTGATAACTATACCTTTTTGACATAACTGATGGCGTTTCATCATGGCAATCGTTTCGGTAATAACCCAACGGGTAACTTGTGTAACAAGACCCGATTCTTCCATTAATGGAATAAATTTACTTGGCGAAACAACCCCTAGAGTCGGGTGTTGCCAACGTACCAGGGCTTCTGCACCGAGAACGGTGTTTGTTTTGAGCGTTAGCTTAGGTTGATAATGTAGGAAAAAATCCCGGGTACCATACTGGTGAAAGTCTTTTAACAACCGCAAATCATCAGCGTTAGGCTCTAAACCGGGTGAGTACTCAACCCAGAGCTTATGTTCTTTTTGTGACACTGAAACGGCAGTTAAAGCCTGACGCAATAGCTCTTGTGCATCTCTTGATTGTATTGTATCAACATGTGAGTTTCGGATAAGTCCAAAAGCGAGCAATGGCTCGAAATCAATAGACTTGAATTCAAGTGGTTGCGAAGCGAGATCAATGATTGCCTCGGTGCTTAATTCAGCGTTCGCGACAGCAGCGAATAAGCCAACGCCGAAATGGGCTGCATATTTGAACCCTTGTTTATTGAGTCGTTCCGAGAATTCAATCAGTAAGTCGGTGGTAATGTCATAACCAAATACCGACGTAATAGAGTCTATATTTACGATGCGTATAACCACCACCGTAGGATGGTCTTCGGGGTGTGTTTTAATTTGTTTATCTAACAACTCGGTGAAAGCAGGTCGATTATATAGTCCTGTGATTACTTCATGTTTGGCCAAGAAGTGAAGACGTTTTTGCAATACCTTGCGCGCTCTAAGCTCTTGATGAATGCGGAAGGTTTTCAGCGCAACTTGCTTTTTTAAAGCATAACTCCAACCAAAGCCCACCGCAGCAATGCTAACAACCCCAAACAGCAGCCAGCCGAGTGCTTTGAGGTTACTTGCAAAGGTGCGTTCTTGCCATTCAAGTTGAGCAACCCACCTTTGATAAACGTTCTGATAAGTGCCGTTGACTTGAATCATTGCAAGCTGCTTGTTGATAAGCGCTAATAGTTCTTTGTCTCCCTTACGCACACCGAATGCGTAAGACTGCGGCCAAAAAGGTGGGCTTGAAAGTGCAACGTTTAAATCGTTATTGGTAATTAAATGGCGCGATGTTGTGGTCACCTCAATACAAGCGTCTGCGGTTTGGTTGTCGACCAATTGTAAACAATGCAACTCATCATCAGCGCTTATCAGTTCAAAGTGATACCCACTGTCGCGGAGTTGCTGTTCGGCAAAAGCACCGGCCGCTACGGCAACCTTTTTACCTTCAAGCTGCATGTAGTTACCATATTGAATATCACCTACTCGCGAGAAAATGCCGTGGGCAACGTAATAAAAGGGTTCAGAAAAATCGAAATATTCACTGCGGGGTTCGGAGGGAATCAGAGCAACTGCATGGGCTCGTCCCGTTCGCACTGCCTGCAGCGCTTCGTTCCAAGGTAATAGGGTTTGCGTAAGTAAAAAACCACCCTCTTTGGCAAGTGACTGCTCGAGTTCAACAATAAAACCTTGCGGCTGATTGTTTTCATCAAGCCATTGCAGCGGCGGATAAAATTTCGACCCAACAAAAGTTAATTCTGCCGGTGCAGCAAAGGGTGCGAGGGGTAATCCCCCACAGCACACAAGAAAACTGACGATTAAACGCTGCCAGCACGTTGCCATTCCGCTGCCACTCATTAGTTAAGTCATTGGTTTAGAATGGCATAACCTTCTGTAAAAGCAATTTTCTAATGAAATTAATCGGTAGTAGGAACATAGTAAGCGTGACTTTGATAGAGCACCGAAGGCGCCATAGCAAATGCTTGAATACGTCTAATCTGCTTATCGGCAAGAGGTTGATGCGAGGGCAGTAACTCTTTGCTGTCTCTTTGATACTTATATTGATGCCGCTCGCCGTTGGTTGTTAGAACGGTTAGCTGATCACCCTGCAGCCAGCCATAACTGTCGCCAAATTGCATCATGGCACGATTCGCTGGAGGAATTTCAGGGTTGCTCAAGTCCTGACCCAGAGTTGGCACATAAGCACTTACACCAGCTAATGAGAGCAGTGTTGGCGTTAAATCGATTTGGCTGGTTACGGTATCGATAACCCGTGGGTTTATGTCACCACCAAGGATGAGGCCAGGAATATGAAATTTCTGAATGGGAACTAAATCATTCCCATAAACACGCGTGTCATGGTCAGCAACCACCAAAAATAACGTATTTTTCCAATAGTCGCTGCGCATGGCGGTATCGAAGAACTGGCCCAATGCATAATCAGCATATTTAACCGCATTATTGACGGTTTGTTTGGGTTGTTCAGTCAGGGCTATTTGGTTATCAGGGAACTCAAAGGGTTCATGATTGGACGAGGTGAACGCCAAGGTGAAAGAAGGTTGCGATGAATTCTGTTGCACAATGAGTCGCTCATGCAGCATGGTAAGTAAGTCTTGATCGCTAACGCCCCAACTGCCCTCAAATACAGGATTGCTGAATTCATCTTGATCAATAATGTTAGAAAACCCATTGCCGGTGAAAAACGCAGCCATGTTGTCGAAATGCGATTCACCGCCGTAAATAAATTCGGTGGTGTAGCCTTGGCGCTTCAGAGCATCTGCGATCGTAAAGAAATAACGCTGTGAATCCGACAGTTTAACCGTGCTGCGTGCGCGCGATGGTAAAAAACCAGACACGACGGCTTCGATGCCACGAACCGATCGGGTACCTGTAGCGTAGAGGTTTTCAAACCACCAGCCTTGGGTTTTTAACCGTTCGATATTTGGTGTAACTGGCAATCCGCCAAGCGACTCCACGAAGGTTGCACCTAAACTTTCTTCTAAAATAATGACGATATTGAGTGGTTTTTCGTGTTTGTTCGAGGCTGTTTGGAAGTGCACCGTTGGATATTTTTCGAACGGGAAATTGGTTGATTTTAGGTACTCTTCTGCAGTAATTGTTGCTATCACTTCAGCATCGCTTAACTGCCCATATACTCGGTTGGCCTTGTCTTCATGTTTTAAGTTATACACTGCATAAGCCAGTGTATAGCTCGAGTTTAATATTAACGCGTTCACCATAGCGTCACTCGAAACCGCAAAGAATGCAGGGTTGGCAGGCCGGTGCGCTAATGTTGAACGTATTCCCATAACGGTAAAAACCAGAAGAACAGGCAGGATTAACCAGGCCATACCGTGGTGGGTGGTTTGTTGAGCTAACCGTTTATGCATCGTTTTTGATAACTTATAAACGGTATAGATGACCAAGCCACTGGCGATAACGCCTAGAATTAGCCAACCACGAAAACCATTCCAAAGCGTGGAAAATACTTCTTTAGGATACAGCAGGTATTCAAAATACAGGCGGTTCGGGCGCGTATCGTATTGTGCCAAAAACGCGGGCGTAGAAATTTCCATAAAAAATAGCAAAACAAAGCAGACACTAAACCACACCACTGAAAACTTGAGCCAAATTTGATGTATTTTAGGGAAATTACAGAACGGGAAGAGTAACAATGGAATAAGCGTGTAGTAGCCAATTTGAATAAAGTCGGCACGTATTCCCAACAAGAAAAATTCAAGTGGATTCATCGCTTCAAGAACGCGTTCGGTGTATAAAATAAAATAACCGAAGCGAAATAGACTTAGCATAAGCAAGCTGCTCACAACAAACAGCGCCACGGGGATAAAATTTGTTGTACCTTGTTTTATTGCTCGTACCATTAACTTAAACCTCAAAGCTCTACTCGGTACAAGCTATCAGTGAAACCTTAAGGAAGGCTTAAGAAAGAGCTGATAAATTAAAGTTTTATTGTGCACAGAGGGTTTATATGAAAGCGAATAAAACAGGAATTGACCGAATAATTCATGCCACATTTAATTCAATGCGTGGAATAAGGTTGGCATGGACATACGAAGCTGCTTTTAGGCAAGAGGCGCTGTTGTGCTTAATATTGGTGCCAATTGCGCTGGTCATTGATGCAACGTTGATTGAACGTCTTGTACTGATACTAACCTTGTTTATTTTGGTGATTACGGAGCTGTTAAACTCAGCAATCGAGGCTGTTGTTGATCGTGTTGGGCCTGAGCTTCATGAGCTAAGTGGGCGCGCCAAAGACATTGCTTCGGCGGCCGTGTTTTTTGCATTGGTATTAATGGGAGTGGTATGGGGCTTAATTCTGATTTATTGACGCTAAAAAGCGATAAAATCATTTTGCAAAAAGTATCTTTGAACGATGTTGGCTTTCTATTAGAGCTGCTCAATGATCCAGATTTTATTACCAACATTGGCGATCGTGGCGTTCGTACTGAAGCGCAAACACAAGCCTATCTTGAGAATGGGGTGCTCAAGCAGCCTGATTATTTGGGGCTTTGGGTGATTCGTGCTTTGGATGACGGTCGCTCGATGGGTGTTATTAGTGTTTTAAAACGCGAATTTCTGGAAAACATTGATTTGGGTTATGCCTTATTAAAAAGTGCTAGGGGAAGGGGGATAGCTAGGCAGGCGGCATTCCTGATGCTTAGTTATTTAACCGGACAAAAAGGGGTGAGAATTGTCGATGCAATTGTCAATCCGAACAACCAAGCATCCATCAACTTGTTATCAAAGCTAAACTTCACGAAAATTGGTGACATAAGTACACCGGAACATGAGCGGTTAAAGCTGTACCGCTACCTAAATAACTAAATATATGGCACTCTTTGTCAAATAATTACAAAAACAATAAGAAAGAGGCAACCATGGTTCGGGGTTTGATTGTTTCCACACGAATTGTTTCGCTCTTCGGCCGTATTGATATTACGGACACGAACGGTGCTCTGTGTTACTACGCAAAAGGTGAGTTTGCATTGCTACGGCGCCGCTGGCGAATTTACAACAATGCTGATCAGGAGCTCATGCAAATACGCCATAAACGATTAGCCATTCGCCCTACATTTTTGGTGAGTGGGCAACTTGGAGATATGGTTTTGCAGCGCAAGTTCTTCTCGCTTAAGCGCGAATACTGGGTAATCGGCGGGCCTTATGATGGCGCTGAGTTTAAAGGCAATTTACTCGATTTAGCGTTTACGATTCATCACAATGACAAGTTGCTTGCGAAAGCTTCGGAAAAGTTGATTTCCATTCGCGACAAACACCAGGTAGAGATGCAAACGGAAGACTTAAATGATGAATTATTTACCGTAGTAGCAATTGTCGCCATGCAACTTGAAAAGAAAGCGTCAGATTAAATATGAAGAATGTCTGTCTCGCCGTTTTATTGTTTTGTCTTGGAGGCCCAGTTATGGCGGAGCCCACCAAAGTTATGACCTTATTCATTGTTCGGCACGCGGAAAAAGTGCCTGATAAGCCTGACCCAGAATTGTCTGTGCAGGGGCAACAGCGCGCGATTCATTTAGCCCATTTACTAAAGCATGTTGATTTGGAACATGTCTATGCCACCAAATATCAGCGTGCGCAACAAACTGCAAAACCCACGGCCGAGATGTTAGATGTTGCTATCACAACTTATGCTGCTGGCGATAGTGAAGCCCTAATAAAGAGTGTACTTGAACAGCAGCAAAATGCGTTGATTGTTGGGCATAGTAATACCGTGCCGGAACTTGTAAGATTAGCTGGCGGCAACCACGTCGAGCTTAGCGAACAGGACTATGGTGATGTTTTTATGCTGCAATTCATAAATGGCTACATAACGACAACCCGTTTATATTTAGCCCCCTCGCAGAAAGCTAAATATTGATTTAAATCAATATTCAAAGCTACAGATTTACTAACATACTCCCATAAACCATATACGGAGTAAGGTTATGAACCTGTTACGCGAGCTCTTTACTGACCCAGTTATCTTTTTTTCGTTCAGCGGATTAGCAATCGTGATTGGAATGTGTGTTTTCTATGCTGTTTTCTTTATAAAAAAGGCAACAGCAGAAGAATCCAATCAAAATCAGTAATCACGTTGATCGACAGAGTGATAGCGCACGTAACATTGGGTTAGAATTTTTCCATTTTAATAATTGAGATAACCCATGAAATATCGACTCACTGCTCTATTGTCTGTAATGACCGCATTAACGAGCACATCAGTGCTGGCATTCCAACAAGATGAAAATCGCTACGCAGTGCCTGCATCGGCAACCGCACAAGACTTTATTGCGGTATTTAAAGAGTTGAATGGCGAACACCCCGGTGTTCGCAAGGGGCATGCTAGAGGTGTTTGCGCGGCAGGTATTTTTACGCCAACGGATGAAGCACAGAAGCGTTTCGCGTCGCCATTATTCGATAACGTGTCGTTGCCCGTAACAATCCGGTTTTCGATGGGAGGAGGCAATCCTGAAGCTGATGAGCGTAAGGGCCCACGCGGGATTGGTATTCAATTTGATCTTGCTAACAATCAGAAACATACACTCGCAGGTTTAACGTCACCGTTATTTTCCGGGAGCACACCGAATCACTTTTTGGGCTTACTACAATGGAATGTCAAACTGATGCGCGGCGAAGCCACGCGTGAAGATTTAGAAAAGTATTTTCAAGCAAATCCGTCAATGCTGCGCTCAATAGAATGGAATAAAGGACGCACGCCTTCGGCGGAATACACCAGTACTGATTATTATGGCATTCATGCGTTTTGGGCAAATACACATGACCAACAACGTGAAAAGTTTCGGTGGCAGCTAGTTCCTGATGGTGGTCACGAGTACTTAACCGAGCATGATATTGAGTCGCTGCCGTCAAGTTTTCTCGTTGAACGTCTTGAGAAGCGTTTGGAGGAAGAGGGACAGATAAGTTTTGCTTGGGAATGGACAATTGGTCAAGAGAATGACCCAACCAATGACCCATCAATACTGTGGCCGAACGATCGTGAAAAAGTAAATGTAGGTCGCGTAACAATTACTCAGGTTGGTGGCGATGCCTGTACGCCGATTAATTTTGATCCCAACCGCGTTGCGCCAGGAATTCAGCCCAGCGACGATCCGGTGTTACCGATTCGCTCAGCAGCTTATGCAATTTCGTTTGGCAAACGATTAAGTAATCAGTAGATTTGTTGGCATTTACTACTCGTCGCCCTCAAGGTCATTCAATAGACGTTGGAACTCGGTGTTGTGCTGCAAGAGCTCAACACCTGCTCTAATCAACTCGTCTGCTTGCTCTTTACTTAACGATAAGTTCGTCGGTATTTGATTAAAAAACACGCGGCGCTGCTCTTCTTTAATACCGTCAAAGCTTATTTCTATAAAGAATGGCTCGATTGGTTCCCAATACGTCGAAAGCTCTTCTGACCAGCGTTCCATGCTACGGCGTATTAAACTGATAGTTGCCGAATTATAGCGATGTAATTGTGTGTCGGTGACGGCGCTGATTATCGGCTCAATATCTGCTATTCGGTTGGTGTGTTCAATGTTATAACGTGGCTTGGTCGATGCGTTGATAGAAATAATGACAAGACGCTTTGAAGGTCTACTGCCAATAGTTTCCATAAAGTTAGCGATACCACCGCCAATTTCGACTAATTCATAAAACGCCATCAACCCAAGGTTATCTGTAATGCCACCGTCAACGAGATGAATAAATTTACGCTCGTCTCGGTCTTTATAACTGCGAAGTGCTTGCAAGGTGTCGATTAAGTGCGGTGACAATTTTGCTTCTTTAATTTGTTTTTCATCCAATTTTTCCAAGTAGTTCTGGGCTGGGTTATAGCAGCCTTTATGATTTTTCAAAACAACGGGATTGAGCATTACAGGCACGGCTGAAGACGCTGTTACAGCCCGAGCGATTGGATATGAAGCAATATTAGAACAGAGTAAATCGAAATATTCTTGTACAAACGAAAAACGCACTCCGCCGCCAAGGTCTGACGCATTGATGAGTACTAAAGGGCCGTTACGCTGATTTAAGTCAGAAAAGGTTGCTCCTTTAAATAGGCGTTCCTCATAAATACGGGTGGCGATGTCAGTTCGCCCCTGATTAGAAAACCAAAGTAGTGGGCTGGCAATACCATCAAGCCATTCCGAAACGTAATCGCGGCGCAGAAAATCGCCTTCAAAATTGGTGAATATTTCATCACCATATAAGCCGTAATAGGCAGCTGTAAAGCTTCCACCTGACACAGATGTAATAAGGTCAACCTCGTCTAGGAGCCGGACTTCGCGGTTGCCTAAATGCAACTTCGTATCGCGCAAACCTTCCAGAACCCCGTAGGACAATGCAGCAGCACGGCTGCCGCCGCCTGAAAATGCCAGTACAATAGTGATGTCATCTGAACGAGAGTGTTCCGCAGTATAATTGGCTAGGGAGTAATTATGTGGCGTAACGTGCTCAGTCTGAGATTGATTATCGATAGAACCATATGTAGCACAGCCAGGAATGCCAACTAATATCAATGCAATAAACGTTGCATCTTTGAGTTCCATGTAGTTTCCTAAAAAATTTGAATGCATTCAGTGTAAAGTCGCTAAATGAATTATTCCAGTCACGGCTACTTTGTATTGTAAGTTTTAAGTTGCGAATAATCTCCATTCGTATATGTTTAGTGGGGTGTCAGTGATTTTTTTTTGGAGTCTATGTGTTCACCACGAAAGCGCGAAGAATTGCTTTTATTATTGCGGTGCTCAGTTCGTTACTGCTGGCTTTAATTGCAGTTGAGTACTTTCACGCTCTTAATAAAGATCGCGTGCGAGATCAACAGCTTAGCGAATTACAATCTGAGTTTACGGCACTGCGAGCCGACCTTGAATCTGAACTTAATGCCGCAATCTACGGCGCTTGGGGCGTAGCAAGTTATCTAACATCTCATCCAAACAGCGATAGTGCAGACTGGCATGGTCCTGCTCAAACCGTAGTTGACGACAATCCCATCATACGTAACCTTGCCATAGCACCCAATAATATTATTTCTTTCGTTTATCCGTTAACTGGCAATGAGATCATTATCGGGTATAACTATGACGAAATTCCAGAACAGCGTGAAGTTGTTCAGCTTGCTCAGGAAACCCAAAAAGCTATCTTGGCTGGCCCCGTTAACTTGCTGCAAGGCGGGCAGGGTGTTATCTATCGAATTCCAATTTTCAGTCACGAAAATGGTATCGATAAATACTGGGGAGTGGTTGCCGTCGTAATTGATATCAATGTATTGTTTCAAGCAGTTGGTATTGATGCGCTCATGGAAAAGTACAAAATCGCGTTGCAAGGGCGCGACGGTAAAGGCGCTGATGGCGACGTGTTCTTGGGCACACAAGGTGTTTTCGATAATGCTGATTTTAAGGAACGGGTACGTTTTCCAAATGGTTACTGGATAATTGCTTTGGCTGCGGAAGCCAGCCAAAAAGGTGGCCTATGGGAACGTCAGCGAGTTCGATTAATCGGATACCCTTATGTTATCGCTTTATATATTATGCTTTTTACATTGTTTGTTTGGTACCGAACATCATACGGCGAAGCGATGCTTGATCCACTGACCAATGTTTCCAATCGCCGCATGGTTATGGAGCGACTGCAAACCTTAGTTCAACTGTATGATCGGCATCCGACGCCGTTTGCAGTAGTTGTGATTGATATCGATCGGTTTAAACGAATTAATGATGATTTTGGTCATCAAGCAGGGGATTTGGTGTTAAAATCGTTGGCACAACGCATGCTGACTCACACCCGCGCAACGGACACTGTGGCCCGTATTGGTGGTGATGAATTTTTGGTTGTGTTGATGGGTATCGACAATGAACAAGTTGTTGCACAGCAATGTGAAAAATTAGCTGAAGTTATCGCGGCGCCAATTCGTTATAAGTCAGAGGACATCAATGTATCCGCGAGTTTAGGTTATGCGCTGTTCCCAGCCAACGGAAAAACATTAGATGCACTGATTCACAGTGCTGATAGTAAGATGTATAAAAATAAACGGAAATCATGAAGACACACCGCACCATAGCCGAATTGCTTGAAGTAATCCCTGATGCCGCGCTTATTATCAATCGTTCCAGTGAATTGGTTCTGGTCAACAGTATGCTTGTGACTATGTTTGGCTATCAGCAACGCCGTGAGCTAGTAGGGAAAAAACTGGATATTTTGTTACCCGAATCGTCTCATGTCACTCATGAAAAGCACGTTGCAGGCTTTTTTAGTCGTGCTGAAAATCGGCCGATGGGTAAAGGTTTTGAGTTTTTGGGCCGGCGCAATGACGGCACCATGCTTCACGTGGAAATCATGTTAAGCCATGTCGAGTTTGACGGCGAACCATTCGCCATTGCTTTTGTACGTGATTCCACGTCAAGTAAACTGACAGAGGATAAGATTCGCCGTGAATTGGAGCAAGAACGCGTGTTGGCGCTTACTGATCACCTGACCGGGCTCGCCAATCGCCGTGCATTTGTAGAAGAATTAGAGCGCGATATTGAATTATTGCGTACCCAAGAGCGACAGTTTGCTGTTTGTTTCATTGATTTAGACGATTTTAAAATCATTAATGACACCTATGGTCACGAAATCGGTGATGAGGTGTTGCAACAAGTTGCCCACGTGGTTAAGGCCGGTTGCCGCGCGAGCGATTTGGTCGCACGCGTTGGCGGCGATGAGTTTGCTACGATCCATCCTGGCGCTTCGCTCGAAGACGCTATGCATGTGCTGGAACGCGTGCGCAAAATGCTAGTGCAGGAATTTGCAGAACATCATTGGCCTGTTACGCTTTCGATGGGGGTATGCCATTGCGGCGATGCCAATCTTAGTTATGATGTAGCCAGCATATTGCGGGTTGCAGATAAGGCCATGTACGAAGCGAAGCAGAAGGGCAAAAATCAGATTAAGATTGCGCACGTTTCTGCTGTTTGAGATTACCAATAAAGGTAATTAAATTATCAATCGCCATTGGGCGGGCATACAGAAACCCCTGCAGCTCTTCGCAACCGGCACTCATTAAGTAATTCGCTTGTGCGTGCGTTTCAACACCTTCAGCAACTACCCTTAAGTCTAAAGCCTTTGCCATAGCCAGAATAGTGCGAACCAGCTTGGCATCCTGCTTATTTTGCATGATATCTCGGACAAAGCTTTGATCGATTTTTACTTCTTGAATTGGCAGCAAGCGCAAGGTGTTCAACGAAGAATAGCCTGTACCAAAATCATCCAGTGATACCTGCACACCTCTTTGATTTAGTACACTCAGAACCTGTTTAACCCCTTCCAAATTCAACAAGGCTGCGCTTTCAGTCAGCTCCAATTCAATGACGGACCAATCACCAGGTAGTTCAGAAAGGTTTGCAATAAAGCGCTCACAGCTTTCTTCGCCGTTAAAATCAGCTGCGGAAACATTAAAGGATACGCGTTGGATATCACGATATAAGAGGCCGGTTTGTGTCAGCTCATGTATCGCGGTGCGCATTACAAAGTCCGTAATACCGCAAATTAAGCCATGTTGCTCAGCTAACGGGATAAATTCACTCGGCGGAATCATTCCACGCTCAGGATGATGCCACCGAACGAGAACCTCGACACCCGTCATGCGGTTTTCTCGACTACAAAATTGAGGTTGATAGACAACGGTTAGCTCGTTGTGATCAAGGGCCAATTTTAAGTCAAGCAACAGCCGAGCTCGGCTTGACATTACTTGGCTTAGCTCCGCATTAAAAAGCTTATAACTTCCACGTTCGTTTGTTTTAGCCTCATCCAGTGCGAGAGTTGATGCATCAATTAACTTTTCAGCGCTAAGCCCATCGCGCGGATACAATGCAATACCTGCGCTGGATGTGAAACTAAGTTCGGGAATTTCCGCAACACGCAGTTGATTAATTCGGTGCTGTATTTTTTGCAACAACGGCAGCGCAGCATCCGGCCAACGGGCGTCTGGCAGGGCGAGGGCAAATTCGTCGCCGCCAAAGCGCGCAATTAATGCCTGCTGCTGATGGCACGATTCCTTTAAGACACCAGCAACCGCAATCAGGAACTTATCACCGGCCTCTAGATTCACATGGCTGTTGATTTGTTTGAATCCATCAATGTTGAAAATAATAACAATTAAATTTTGTTCGTTGTCATCGGCGTAGGTTAGTTCGCTTTGAAGTTCACGTTCGAACATGTGGCGATTTAACAATAAAGTTAAGCCATCGCGTTCCGATAAGTTACGCTCGCGCTGCAGCGCCCTGTGTGCAAGTAGATACAGCAAAATTGCTGTCACGGTAACGTAAGCCCAACCTTTGTAGGTTTGTAGCTCGGTTAGATAATGCGACTCAGCAGCCAAGGTTAAGACAAAGCGATCTGAAAAACTAATCCAGACATAGCCAAGTATGAGATAGAGAAATGCAATGGCGGCGGCAGTTCGACGTGGTGACATAAACTGCTCCTTGTCGGGTTAACTCGCATAGTATTCGGTAAACGACCGAAATGGGTAAATTTCACCTTAGCAAGGAGCAGATTTTTTGACCAGTTTTATTTTCGTTTTAGTTTAATGAGTTAACGAGATACTTGGCGTGAAAACGCACGTGTTCTTCAATAAAGCTGGCGATGAAATAATAGCTATGGTCATATCCTTCAACGCGCTTAATGGTTCCGTGCACACCGGTTTGACGAATAGCCGCGGCCAGATCATCTGGGCGCAACTGTTCCGCTAGGAAATTATCAGCCTCGCCTTGGGATACAAGTAGTGGAGGTGACTGTTTTAGCTTAAGCAATAGTTCGGTGGCGTCATAGTCCAACCACGCTTGCTTATCATTGCCTAAATAGCCACTGAAAGCCTTTTCTCCCCACGGGCACTGACTAGGGTGACAAATAGGAGAAAATGCTGACACACTGCGATAAAGGCTGGGGTTGCGTAGTGCCATGACTAAGGCACCGTGTCCACCCATTGAATGACCACTGATACTGCGTTCATTGCTTAATGGCAGCTCACTTTCGACCAGTTCTCGCAGTTCATCAACGATGTAGTCATACATGCGATAATTTTTGGCCCACGGTTGCTGGGTTGCATTGACATAGAAGCCAGCCCCGAGGCCAAAGTCATAGGCGCCATCGCTGTCATCAGGAACATCTTCACCGCGGGGGCTTGTGTCTGGAATAATTAGCGCAATACCCAACTCAGCGGCAACGCGTTGGGCACCAGCTTTGCTGCTAAAGTTCTCATCGGTACAGGTTAAGCCTGATAGCCAATAAAGGGCCGGAACTTTGCTGGTTTCCGCCTGAGGTGGTAAAAACACACTGAACTGCATGGTGCAATTCAGCGTGTTTGAACTGTGCTCAAAACGAATTTGGCGCCCGCCAAATGCCTTGGTTTCGTTAATCTTATTTATCATAATGAATAACCGAACGAATCGATTTACCTTCATGCATGAGGTCAAACGCCTTGTTAATATCGTCTAAGCCCATAGTGTGGGTAATAAACGTACTCAATTTAAATTCACCGTCAAGGTAGCGTTGCACGTAATCGGGTAATTGGCTGCGGCCTTTAACGCCACCAAACGCACTGCCACGCCATACACGGCCTGTGACCAATTGGAATGGACGGGTTGAAATTTCTTCACCGGCACCGGCAACACCAATGATTACCGATTCGCCCCAGCCTTTGTGACAGCACTCTAAAGCTGAGCGCATTACTTTTACGTTGCCAATACATTCAAAAGAAAAATCGACGCCACCGTCGGTCATGTCGACAATAACTTCTTGAATGGGCTTGTCATAATCGTTGGGGTTGATGCACTCAGTTGCACCCAGCTGCTTGGCAATATCAAACTTAGATTCATTAATATCGACTGCGATAATACGGCTGGCTTTGGCCATAACGGCACCAATGATGACTGAAAGCCCGATACCTCCTAACCCGAAAACGGCAACAGTGTCACCCGGCTGTACTTTGGCAGTATTCATGACTGCACCCATACCGGTGGTGACACCACAACCTAATAGACACACTTCTTCGAGTGGGGCTTCTTTGCTCACTTTAGCAAGAGCTATTTCTGGCACAACCGTATGTTCTGCAAAAGTTGAGGTACCCATGTAATGGTAAATGGGTTTGCCATTCTTAGAAAAGCGGGTGGTGCCATCTGGCATCAGGCCTTTGCCTTGGGTGCTACGAATCGCTTGGCAGAGGTTTGTTTTACCTGATGTGCAAAATTTACACTCACCACATTCTGGTGTGTAAAGAGGAATAACATGGTCGCCAACTTCCACTGAAGTAACACCTTCACCGACCGCTTCTACAATACCACCGCCTTCATGCCCGAGAATGGCGGGGAATACGCCTTCAGGGTCAGCGCCTGATAATGTGTAGGCATCTGTATGACAAACACCCGTTGCGACGATGCGCACCAAAACTTCACCTTTCTGGGGTGGCATCAGATCAACTTCTTCAATTGATAGCGGCTCGCCTGGAGCCCATGCAACTGCCGCACGTGTTTTGATCATTTCCATAGTTACTTCCTTTATGGTTCAGTGTTGAGAGCTTAGTGTAACTGCTACGCACATAAATTGGAAAAAGCTCAAAAAAAAGCCGCTCCTAAGAGCGGCTAATACACTTACATGCAGAATAAACAATTACAGTGGGTTACCATCGCTGTCGAGCATGGTCACTTCACCGAGGTTTAGTGAACGCACGTCGTCAGCTATTTGGGCTGCATCACCAATGATGACCCAAGTTAAGCTTTCGGTATCAATGAATGATGTTGCGGTATTTTGCACATCTTCGACATCGATTGCATTGACACGTTCACCATAGGTTTCCAGCCACTGCATATCTTTGCCTTTGCCTAACGTATCCACAACCGCGCTTAACAACGCTGCTTTGGTTTCGTAAGCGCCTGGCAATTTAGCGGTCTTGTTCATTTGAACTTTTTCAAGTTCAGCAGCCGTTGCCGGTTTATTAGTCTGGTATTGGTTCAATTCTTTCAAGATTTCTTGAATGGATTCTTTGGTTTTATCAGTTTGTACTGGCGCCAAAGTAAAGAACATACCGGCTTGATCGTAACCAGCCCAAATGGTGCGAGCACCGTATGACCAACCTTTATCTTCACGCAGGTTCATGTTCATACGGCTAGTGAAACTGCCACCTAAAATGGTATTGGTTACATCCAGAACGTCTGCATTTTCAACACGATCAGACGGTGCTAAATGGCCCGCTAGAATTGTTGACTGAGGGGTTCCTGGCTGATCAATGATAAACACACGTGGGCTTTCTTGCTTGGCTAAAGTAGTGAATTGCTTGGTGGGCTTTGGTGTGGCAGGTGCTTGCCAATCATTCAAAGCTTCCTCAAGCAGAGGTTTAATTTCTGCCTCGGTTGTTGCACCAACAATCACTAAGCGAGCGTTATCTGGACGTAACCAAGTATCGCGGTAGCTGATTAAGTCTTCGCGCGAAAGCGAGGTAATTGACTGTTCGGTACCTGAACCTGTCAATGGAACGCCATAGGCGTGTTTTTCACCGAAGATTAGTCCAGGCAAAATACGAATTGCTTGGCTGGTCGGTGACGCTTTTTCTTTCTTGATGCTTTCTATCCAGTTGCCACGCTTACGCTCAATTTCGTCGGTTGCAAATGCTGCATTTTCGATAACGTCTGCAAAGATATCAAGGCTTGGTGCTAAGTTTGAAACTAAGCTGTCCATAGAAACCCGCGAAGAATCAATGCTAGCGCTGGTTGATAGATTGGTGCCTAAGCTTTCCAATTGTTCAGCTATATCTTGCGACGTGCGGCTACTGGTGCCTTCACGTAACATGCTCATCGCAAAGCTGGCAGTACCGACTTTACCACCGAAATCTGACGCATAGCCACTGTCAAACACCAGTGCCATTTGCACTGTTGGAACGTCATGACGTTCAGCCAAAGCAACTTCAAGGCCGTTAGACAAGGTGAACGTGCTAAGAGCTGGTAGCTCTAGTTTCGGTAAGTCGCCAACCTTAGGTAACTCAGAGCGGTCAGCTTGCGCTTCGGCTGTGGTGAATTTCGGTTGCGGAACTACGTTCAAAACAAAAGCACCGTCGCTTAACCAGCGCTGTGCAACAGCTTGCAGATCACGTGGTGTTGCGTTGCGGAGTTGCTCAAAAGCGGTTTCATAAAAGCCTGGATCGCCCTGATAAACTTCACCAGCAGCAAGTAAATCTGATTTACCACCAAAGCCGCCAATACGCTCAATACCACGGATGTAATTTGCAACTTCAGAGAATTTAACGCGCGCTAATTCTTCGGCAGTAGGGCCCTCAGCAATAATTTTAGCAAGCTCTTCATCAATAACTGCCTCGATACGCTCCAGTTCAACACCTGGCTTCGCGTCCGCAATGACAAAGAACTGGCCTGCCAAGGTACGTTCGTACTGGAAGCCTGACACCATGCTGGCAATCTGTTCTTCGTGCACTAACCGCTGATACAAACGTGAGTTCTTGCCGCTGGCTAAAATATTGGTTAGCAGTTGTAAGTAAGTAGAATCAGCCGTGCCCATTTCCGCGGTGTTCCATAATTTATAAACACGCGAGGCAGGAACATTGTCTTCCATGGTTGCACGCTTCGTGCCAGTGCGCTTAGCAACCCAGCTTTCCAGTTTCTGTAATGGTTTGCCTGGAGCTATGTGACCGAAGTACTTTTCCATTTTTGCCTTGGCAGTTTCTACATCGATATCACCAGCTAAAACAACAACGGCATTCGCTGCACCATAATAATCGTTAAACCACTGATGCACGTCGTCTAGTGACGCTGCATTCAAATCTTCCATTGAGCCAATAACCGACCACGAATATGGGTGACCTTCAGGGAAGGTTTGTTCAGCTAAATAGCCAAATACACGACCGTACGGTTGCGCTTCGCCTTGACGTTTTTCGTTTTGCACAACGCCGCGCTGCTCATCAAGTTTCTCTTGAGTCACTGCACCAAGCAAGTGGCCCATGCGGTCAGATTCCATCCACAAAGCCATGTCGAGAGCCGGCGTTGGGACGTTTTGGAAGTAATTAGTACGATCGCTATTGGTGGTGCCGTTCATATCCGTTGCGCCAGCGCGCTCAAACGGGCCGAAATATTCGTCGTCGTAGTTCTCAGTACCGTTAAACATCAAATGTTCAAATAGATGTGCGAAACCAGTTTGGCCTTCGCTCTCATCTTTAGAACCGACCGCATACCAAACGTTAACTGCAACGATTGGTGCTTTGCGATCTTCATGCACAACAACACGTAAGCCATTGTCGAGCGTGAAACTTTGATAATCAATGTTAACTGCAGGCAGCTGTTGCGCAGCTATTGTTGATTGGCTTGTTTGTTCAGCGGTGCTTTGACAACCCGCAAGTAGAACAGAGGCAACGGCAACTGCCGTAAGAGTGTGACGAAATAACATATTCATGTTCCCGTATTTTTTATTGCGTTATGAAATTGTAACGAAAGTCATCATAGCGAAGCTTGTGAAATAGGAACATGTTTTGTTAGTGACAAAATGTAACAAGATTGGTCAGGGGTTTACAATACTTCCAATTAGCCGCCTAATCGATGATAATTGCCGCCTGTTGTCGGGCAACTGAAAGAAGTTAAGTGTGGGAAAAACAACCATAATCGCCATTGCTGGCGCATCAGCATCAGGTAAGAGCTTATTCGCATCAACCGTTTATCAGGAATTGGTCGCTGAGTTAGGCGGGCATGGTATTGCGATTCTTGCAGAAGATGCTTATTACCGCGATCAAAGTCATATGAGCTTTGAACAGCGTCAGTTAACAAACTATGATCACCCGTCGGCTTTTGAACATGAATTGCTGGTACAACATTTAGAGCAATTACGCCGTGGCGAGCCTGTTGAAATGCCGCAATATAGCTATAAAACGCATACGCGATTGCAAGACACGATAAAAATTAACCCCGGCAAAGTGATTATGGTGGAAGGCATATTGCTGCTCCACGATCCAAAATTACGACAGTTATTCGATATTTCAGTATTTATGGATACACCGTTGGACGTTTGCTTATTGCGGCGTATGACCCGGGATGTTGAAGAGCGGGGGCGTACCATTCAATCTGTTGCTGAGCAATATCAAGAAACTGTGCGTCCGGCATTTTTTGAATTTATTCTTCCGTCGAAGCAATTTGCTGATCTTGTGGTAACACGAGGTGGTCAGAATGAAATTGCAATCGACTTGATCAAATCGAAAATTCGTCAATTATTGGCGGAATAACAAAAACAATAACGGCTTATAATTTATGAATAGTTTTCTTGGAATCGCCATCATTTTATTGGTTGCTTATGCCTTTTCATCCAATCGCAAGCAGATTCGATGGCGAACCGTAGGCGGCGCTTTTGCCTTTCAAGTTATTCTTGGGGCTTTTGTGTTGTATGTGCCTTTCGGGCAAGACGTTTTGTTTGCTGTGGCATCTGGCGTCGCAAAGATTATTGCCTTTACCAATGCAGGTATCCAATTCATGTTCGGTGGCTTAGCCTCCGCTGAATTTGGCTTTGTATTTGCTATTCAGGTGCTTAGCGTTATTGTTTTTTTCTCATCATTAATCTCCGTACTTTATTACCTCGGCATTATGAAATGGATTATTCGGATTCTCGGTGGCTCGCTACAAAAAATTATCGGCAGCAGTCGTCCAGAGTCGATGTCCGCTGCTGCGAACGTATTTGTTGGTCAAACTGAAGCGCCAATGATGGTTCGCCCGTTTATTGCGAGTATGACGCGTTCTGAGCTGTTCGCGGTAATGGTTGGCGGTATGGCTTCGGTATCAGGCTCAGTACTTGCCGGTTATGCGGGTGTAGGCGTTGAGTTGAAGTACCTGATTGCAGCAAGCTTCATGGCGGCTCCAGCGGGCCTGCTCATGGCTAAAATGATTATCCCTGAAATTGAAAAGCCGCGTGAAGATATTGAAAATATTATCGCCGGTTCAACCGGTGATAATAATGATGCTGTAGAAGTTGAAGACCGTGCAGTTAACGTTATTGATGCGGCAGCTTCGGGCGCTTCAAGCGGTGTTCAGCTGGCTATAAATGTTGGCGCCATGTTGATTGCCTTTGTTGCTTTAATTGCATTGATTAACGGTTTATTTGGTTGGGTTGGGGGCTGGTTTGGCTATCCGGATTTATCCTTACAACAATTGTTCGGTTATATCTTTCAGCCGGTTGCTTATGTCTTAGGTGTAAGTTGGGATGAAGCACAACTGGCGGGTAGTTTTATTGGTCAAAAACTGGTTATTAACGAATTTGTGGCGTATCTCGACTTCGTTAACTACAAAGACCAATTGAGTATGCATAGTCAAGTAATTATAACCTTTGTGCTGTGTGGCTTTGCGAACTTCTCGTCGATTGCTATTTTACTGGGTGGACTCGGTGGAATGGCGCCTAGCCGCCGTCATGATATTGCGCGTTTAGGGATGAAAGCATTACTTGCTGCAACCCTTGCGAACATGATGAGTGCGGCTATCGCGGGCTTCTTTTTCTCACTTGGTTAAACGTTCGTGTTTGCGTACCACACCTTCTTGCATGGTGGACGCAACTAACGTGCCGTCGCGGCTAAATATTTGGCCGCGCACCAAGCCGCGCGCACCCGTTGCCACTGGGCTATCAATCGCATAGAGCAACCAATCGTCCATGCGGAAATCTTTATGAAACCACATGGAATGGTCAATGGTTGCCATTTGGATGTTAGGTTGCGCAAAGCTGAATCCATGCGGCTGCAAGGCTGTTGGCAAGAAATTGAAGTCTGACGCATAAGCCAACAAATATTTATGCACGCGCGAGTCATTGGGCATGTCGCCGTTGGCGCGTAACCAAACATAGCGTCGCGGCGCATCAATCTTTGGTTTAAATGGATTATTAGCCGTTACAAAGCGCATTTCTATGGGCTTTTCAGAAATAAACTTATTGCGGATTGATTCCGGAATAAGTTCAGCGTGCTCGCGATAGATATCAATATCAGAAACTAAACCTTCAGGCCCTGGAACGTCCGGCATGGTGTCTTGATGCTCAAAGCCAGGTTCTTCAATTTGAAATGACGCGGTCATATAAAAGATGGGCTTGCCGAATTGAATGGCTTGCACACGGCGCGTAGAGAAGCTCTTGCCGTCGCGAATGTTTTCGACATCATAAACAATTGGTTTATGCGCATCACCAGGTCGCAAAAAGTAGGTGTGCAGTGAATGCACTTTGCGGTCTTCGGGTAAGGTTTCTTTTGCTGCAGATAGAGCCTGTCCAATAACCTGCCCGCCAAACACAGCACCAAAACCTAAGTCTTGGCTTTGGCCGCGATAAAGGCCCTGTTCAATGGTTTCTAGCTTTAATAAGTTGAGTAGATCGTCCAATACCTGGCTCATTGTTGTTCCTTCGAATCATTCATCACTTAACGACCCTATCTGGTCTGATCAGCGCTATTATAAGGCCTCGTTTGACGTACACAAGAGTCACTTTACGAGGCGATAACAATGTTTTTATCGCGCTGCTGCTTGGCTTTGTACATCGCATTGTCTGCTTGCAGCAATAACAGCTCAATATCGCAGCCATGACGAGTGGAGAGTGCAATGCCAATACTGGCACCAACTTGAAACTGGTTGGAACAGCTCGTTAGTTCGATGGGAGCATCGAAGGCCGCCAAAATCTTTTCTGCGATTTTATGAGCGTCCTCAGCAGTTTGCACCCGCTCAAGTAACAGGACAAACTCATCACCGCCAATGCGAGCAACCGTATCATGACTGCGTACCGATTTGAGTAGGCGTTGGGCAGCCGCATGTAATACCTGATCGCCAATGGCATGCCCATATTGGTCGTTGATTTCTTTGAAATGGTTCAAATCAATGTACACAACACCAATATCGCTATGCAGTGTTAGCGCCTGAATGGTTCGTTGGTAAAAGTAATTGCGGTTCGGTAGTTGGGTCAGAGGATCGTACAACGCAAGACGCTCCAAACGGTCAAACAATTGCTGCCGTTCAATTTCAACGCGCCGTTGCGCCGTGATGTCGCGCGCAACAGCAATACGAATATCGTCATTAGGCGAGTAACGAGCAGACCACAATATGGTCGCTAAGTCGCCATTTTTACGAATGTAACGATTTTCAAAATCAACTTTACCGGCACCACTCATAATTTCGGCGGCGGTTAAACGGGTGCGCTCGTGGTCATCTGGGTGCATGAACGCAAACATCGATTGACCGATCATTTCTTCAGGCTTGTAACCGAAAACACGTTCAGCACCAGCGCTGACGTAAATAAATTCGCCGTCGGGATTAACCACACAAATGGCGTCCAACAGTAAATCCATGTATTGTCCAAGCGCCTCAAAGGCCTCTAGTTTTCGATGTGGCATGCTGATTTGTGGTTCCCATTACAGTAGACACTCTGTTATACCATGCCAGACGAAATTTACGAATAGTGGCATTCAAATGTCAGTTTTTCTGATCAATATTATGATGTATCAATACGTTACTTGGTTGATCTTTGCTTCCACAATACCCATAGTGAATATAAATTGGCGCTATGGCTGAACCACTATTTTGTGTCTAAGCTTAGAGCATGTATCGTTTGAAAAAGGAGTTAAGCTATGTCGAGCACCGACAGCTTGAAAACGTTAAGCACATTAGAAGTAAATGGCAAAACCTATCATTATCACAGCCTCCCTAAAGCTGCCGAGCATTTGAAAGGTATCGGTGACGTTAATAAATTGCCGACATCGATGAAAGTATTACTCGAAAATCTGCTGCGCAACGAAGATGGCAGTACCGTAACCCACACGGATATTGAAGCCGTCGCTAAATGGCTTAAACACAAAAAATCTGATCGTGAAATTCAATACCGTCCTGCGCGTGTACTGATGCAGGACTTTACTGGGGTACCTGCGGTGGTTGATTTAGCCGCAATGCGCGATGCCGTTGCAAAAGCAGGGCAGAACCCAAATCAAATCAACCCGCTGTCAGCCGTCGATTTGGTCATTGACCACTCGGTTATGGTGGATAAATACGCCACGCCGGAAGCGTTTAAACAGAATGTTAAAATTGAAATGGAGCGCAATTTTGAGCGCTACCAATTTTTGCGTTGGGGCCAAAATGCCTTTGAAAACTTCCGCGTGGTACCGCCTGGCACCGGTATTTGTCACCAAGTGAATTTAGAATACTTAGCCAAAGTGGCGTGGACTAAAGATCAAGACGGTAAAACCTATGTGATGCCTGACACCTTGGTAGGTACCGATTCGCACACCACCATGATTAACGGTTTGGGTGTATTGGGTTGGGGTGTTGGCGGCATTGAAGCTGAAGCGGCCATGTTGGGTCAGCCAGTTTCGATGCTGATTCCTGAAGTGGTTGGTTTCCGTATGACAGGCAAGCTGGCTGAAGGGCTAACAGCTACCGACTTAGTACTAACGGTAACTCAGATGCTGCGTAAGCATGGTGTGGTTGGTAAATTCGTTGAGTTCTATGGCCCAGGTCTCGATAACTTGCCATTAGCGGACAGGGCAACTATCGGTAACATGGCACCAGAATACGGTGCTACTTGCGGCTTCTTCCCTGTTGACCAAGAAACACTTCGTTATCTTGAGCTGTCAGGTCGTGACCAAGATACAATCGATTTGGTTGAAGCCTATTCGAAAGCCCAAGGTATGTGGCGTGACTCTGACCAAGAGCCAGTGTTTACAGATTCGTTGGAACTTGATTTGAGCACAGTGGAAGCATCACTGGCAGGTCCGAAGCGCCCGCAAGACCGCGTGGCGATGGCACAATTAGGTTCGGCCTTTGATTTGTTTTTAGAAACCAACGGTCAGTCAGATGAAAAAGAAAAAAGTATTGCTGTGAAGGGCAAGGACTTTGAGTTATCGCATGGCGATGTGGTCATTGCTGCAATTACGTCGTGTACCAACACGTCGAACCCAAGCGTCATGATGGCTGCTGGTTTAATTGCTAAAAAAGCTCTTGAAAAGGGCCTAAACCGAAAACCTTGGGTAAAATCGTCATTGGCACCAGGCTCCAAGGTTGTCACAGATTACTTAGCCAAAGCGGAGTTAACCCAGTATTTAGATAAATTAGGATTTAACTTGGTTGGGTACGGTTGCACCACGTGTATTGGCAACTCGGGACCTTTGCCTGATGAAATCACTGATGCAATTCGCGAGGGTAATCTCACCGTGTCATCGGTGCTCTCTGGTAACCGCAACTTTGAAGGCCGTATTCATCAGGACGTAAAAGCCAACTGGCTTGCGTCGCCGCCTTTAGTTGTTGCTTATGCCTTGGCCGGTACCACACGTATTGACCTGACTAAAGATGCGATTGGCACTGACAAGCAAGGCAATCCAGTGTTTCTGAAAGATATTTGGCCAAGCAATAAAGAAATTGCAGATGCGGTGCGGTTTGTTGACGGCGCAATGTTCAGCAAGGAGTACGGCGAAGTATTTAAAGGTGACGAAGAATGGCGTGCGATTCCAGTTGGTGAAGGAGAAACCTATAGCTGGAGCGATGATTCGACCTACGTCAAGAATCCACCATATTTCATCGGTATCGACAAGCCACTGCCTGCTTTGAGTGACTTAAAAGATGCCCGTGTGCTGGCGGTATTTGCGGACTCGATCACGACGGATCACATTTCGCCAGCGGGCTCCATTAAGCCGGACTCGCCAGCAGGCAAATATCTGCAAGAAAATGGTGTGCCCGTTGACGAATTCAACTCCTACGGTTCACGACGCGGTAATCATGAAGTTATGATGCGTGGTACTTTCGCCAATATTCGTATTAAAAACCAAATGTTAGATGGTGTTGAAGGTGGCTTTACGCGCCATGTACCAAGCGGCAAAGAAATGCCTATTTATGATGCCGCCATGCAGTATCAGCAAGAAGGCATGCCATTGGTGGTGCTTGCGGGTAAGGAATATGGCACGGGTTCAAGTCGTGACTGGGCTGCTAAGGGCACTACACTATTGGGCGTAAAAGCGGTGATTGCTGAAAGTTTTGAACGTATTCATCGCTCAAACTTGGTAGGTATGGGCGTCTTACCGCTGCAATTTACCGATGGTGAAGGCGTGCAAGCTCATGGCTTAACAGGTGATGAGCAAATTAGTATCACCGGACTTAACGATGACCTGAAACCTGGGCAGTTGCTGAAGGTGCATGCCAAAAAGGCAGACGGTTCAACCGTTACGTTCGACGTGAAATGCCGTATTGATACTGGTAATGAACTGGAGTACTACCGCAGCGGTGGTATCTTGCACTATGTGCTGCGGCAGATGTTAGCGGCCTAAATTGTTAGTGCTCGGCCGCCGTCGACTTTGATGGATTCGCCAGTGATGAACGGGTTGTCGCGTAAAAAACGCACCGTTGCAATCATTGGCTCCAATCCGCCTTCAATGTTGAGCGGCGTCTCAGCTAACACTTTTTGGCGGTGAGCGCTGTCGTGCTCTGGTAGAAAAAGAATAGGCCCTGGCTGAATTGCGTTAACGCGCACAGCTGGGGCTAATTTTTTGGCAAAGGACAATGTAAGGCTGGCAAGACCGGCTTTTGCCGCACAGTAAGCAACATAATCAGTCGACGGGCTGTCTACATAAATATCTGTAATATTAATGACATTGCCATTTGTCGCAGCTAATTGTTTGTGGAGACGATTGATCAGCAAGTAGGGCGCTGCCGTGTGCACATTCAACACGGCCGTTAAGTTTTCGTCACTTGCGTCAATGCGCGCGTTTTCGAAAAAACACGACGCGTTGTTTACCAATAAATCGAGTTGCGAAACGCGCTGTTGCACTGAATCAATGAGCTGATGTACTTGCGCTAGGTCGGCTAGGTTAGCCTGCACGGAAACAGCACCACGGCTTTCTAATTCAGCAACACCGTCTTTTGACGTGTTGTAGTGCGCAATGACTTGATAACCTTCATCCAGCATGGCGTGCGCGAGTGCAAGTCCAAAGCGACGGCCTGCGCCAGTAATAAGAACTGTTTTTGTAGAATTAGTCATGCTGGAAGTCCAATTGTTGCTGCAGATTGTTTGCCATAGGTTTTAACGTTGGAATAACTGATTCAAGGTAACTTGGCACGAGCTGCCAGATATCTTTATGCGTAAGACTCCCCAAAATATCTATATCCATTGGGCGGTCTTTTTGGCTACTTAAGGGGTCTTTTCGGTCGCGGCCTAGATTAATTTCTATGGCGTTAAAGTGCAGTTTTAAAGTATCAGAATCAAGGTCAGTCTCAAGCAAAAACAATGCGTTTAAGAAATCTAAATCACTTTTCATCGCCACTGGGCGCGTATATATCGCACGCGAATAATGCGCGCGGCCATATCGTGCGATTTGTTCACGCGCTTTGGCAAAGTTTGTTTCGGGCGCGAGGTTTGCACCCATCGTACACAAATAAATTTGAGGCATAACATTCCCTAAACTGCAGTGATTGTGAGCATACCTTAAGTTGAAATGATTTTCCTCACTTGGTAGCCTAGACACAAAGGGCTACAGGAAGGAATAGTGCCAAACCTAATTAGGTTCGCAGTATACATCGCTCTGTTTTTGTTGATCACGCTGAATGCGCGACCCGCCTCTGCCTATGTTTTATCGGCACAAGGCGAATTGCCGGTGCTGTCAGCCCCCTCTGAAAGTCGCGAAGGCTATTTTGTATTAAAACTCTCTGACGCACCACGCCAAGCTTTATGGGTCGAGTATTCGACTGACCCCAAATTCACCAAGGTAGTGCGGACCTATCCGTGGTTCGGTGATTTTGATCGCATGACCTTGTCAGGGTTTAGTAACGGCGAACATTTTTTCCGTTTACGCAGTGACAGCCATCCCCAAGCTAACTCAACTCAGTTAAGTAACGTTGTAAAAGTGCGCGTGGATCACTATCCGTTATGGCAAGCCATTGGACTATTTTCGGTCGGATTAGTCGTATTCATTTTTCTTGCTGGACTCATATGGACCAACCATCAACGGAGTCGCAACGATGACTGAAACAACAGACTTTGCCCTCAATAGTTCGCTCGGATTGGCCTTGGTGGTTATTTTTGGCCTAATTTGGATTGTGTTTGGGTGGTACTTAGGGCGCTCGAATAAAACTCATGAAGACTTTGCTCTAGCGGGGCGTAATGTTGGTTTTGCTCTTGCTGCCGCAACCGCAATGGCAACTTGGGTGACCAGTAATACCACCCTAGTAGCACCGCAACTAACTTATCAATTTGGCATTTGGGGTATGGTTGGCTATTCCTTTGCCGCGCTTGGATTAATCTTATTTGCGCCGCTGGCTGCGCGAATAAAGCGGTTAATGCCCAATGGTTACACCTCGGGTGATTTTATCCGCTTACGCTTTGGTCAAGGTGCATGGTGGGTGTTTATCATTATCTCGGTGGTTTATGCGTTTGGCTGGTTAATCAGCTTAGGCATGGCTGGCGGTATTCTACTGCAAGCGTTAAGTGGGCTTGATTACCATATTGGCATGACCGCAATTCTTATCATCTGCGTTGGGTATACCTTGTTTGGCGGGTTACGTGCCGTTATCGCCACCGACTTTATTCAAGCCTTGATTATTATTGTTGGTGTAGTGGCTATTGCGTGGTTCTTAATTGATACGGTTAGCTTAGAAAGCATCCACGGCGAACTGACAAATAATCACCCGAAACTTTTGGATTTGTTATTTCCAGCCGCGGTGATGTTTCTTTTCAACAATATTTTCTTTGGCTTGGGTGAAATTTTTCATTCAAACGTCTGGTGGTCACGGGCACTTGCGTTTAAGGGTAAAGTAGCATTCAAAGCATTCTTACTGGGTGGCTTTTTATGGTTGCCCATACCTATTGTAACTGGGTTCATTGCCTTAGCTGCTCCCCAACTTGGAATTTTCCCGCCCAGTGCCGATATGGTGGGACCCATGGTGGCCGCTGAAGTGCTCGGTAAGGTTGGTGCTATTGTTGTCTTTATTGTGGTTTTTTCCGCGTTAGCGTCTAGCCTTGATTCATTGCTGGCTGCGACATCTGACTTGGTAACACGCGACATTTACCATAAGAAATTACGTCCAACTGCGAAAGATCGCGATTTATTCCGTTTTAATCGGTACTGCATTGCCGGAATTGGTGTTGTTACTTGGGTGTTCTGTTTGCCTCAGATTGCAACGTTGGGCGCGCTTTTAAATTTTGCCGGCGCTTTTGTTGCCAGCACGATCTTTCCAATTGTGCTGGGGTTATACCAACCGAAGTTATGCGGTCGTTACGCGGCGTTGGCAATGGCGAGCGGCACAGTGTTGGGCCTAGTGGGTTACTTTGCGATTGGGTTCTACGTTGCTGCACTAACGTCTTGCATCATTTCTGCAATCGTCTGCGCTGTTGGACTATGGCGCAGTAAACAGCGTTTTGACTGGCAGTTATTACAGGAGTCATCGTAATGCTTGGTTTAACCGGCTTTAGTGCCTTGGTGATGATTTGCTTAATTTTAGCAGCGATAGCGCCAGTAATTTTACTTACGCTATGGCTTAAAGATTTATTTTCTAAACAACTTTGGTAACACACTTATGAATGTGAATGATGTCTCATTTGAACGTGAGCGGCCCGACGTGTATGGCGATGCCCATCCGAAAGCCTTGCTACGCGTTATCCAGGAAGACGGCGACTTTTTGGTTAAGTTGGCGAACCAGCATATTGTTTCGGGTGATCAATTTGATCAAGACACAATGAAACAACTGTTTCGGTTAGCGGCGAAAATCGAAAGCAATCCAAAGCGGTTTAGTTCTCCGTTACAAAATAAGATTTTAATTAGTGCTTTTTATGAGCCAAGTACCCGCACACGACTTTCGTTTGAAAGTGCGTGGCATCGGTTGGGTGGTGACATTATGTCGATTACTGATCGCTCAACCACGGGTATAGCTAAAGGTGAATGCCTGGCTGACGTGGCAGAAATGTTCAACAACTACGGCGACTGCGTCGTGTTGCGCGACAATCATGAAAGTTCGCTATTTGAAATGATGGACGCTTTACGCATTCCAATTATTAATGCTGGCAACGGCGCCGATGAGCATCCGACGCAGGCGTTGTCAGATATGTACGCTATTTTTAAATGGCGACCGGAACTGGTCGACCCAGCCAATAACAGCAAGATTCGTATAGGTGTTATCGGGGTTCCGAATAAAATGCGTACCGTACGCAGTTTTTTAAAGTGCTTGTCAGTGTTTCCCCATGCAGTTGACGAGTTGGTGATTATTCATGATGAAGCGAGCACGGCCGATTTATTTGGTGCGGGGCAGCGCGAAAAATTGGAAGCGCGGGGTATTAAAATCACAACCAGTACCGAACTTGAGTCGATACTCCCGACGCTTGACGTTGTGTACATCAATGCGATTTCTTGGGAAGGCGATACGTTCAATACCTACGGCAGTGCATTTCACCTGACCGCGAATTCACCGTTAAAAGAAAATGCAATTATTTTGCACCCGCTAGCGCGGGGCGAAGAACTCGCAACAGACCTCGACCATACTGCGCACAACTGGTATTTCAGCCAAGCGCGCGGTGCGGTATTTTTACGCATGGCCCTACTGACATGCATGGTAGAACGTGCAGAGCGTGTCATTGACGTCGTATAGAACAAGGACCCAGAAGTATGTGTGGAATTGCAGGAATTTTTAATCGTAATACAGGCCAACAGCCTGATCCGCAAACCTTAGTGAATATGGCAGCGATTATGCACCATCGCGGCCCTGATGGGTTTGGTTACCATGTAATGCCAAACTCCGGTGTTGGATTTAGTCATGCGCGCTTATCGATTATTGATTTGGATGAAGATCGTGCGCGCCAACCATTTGTGAACGATAGCGGCAACTTATTGCTAGCGCATAATGGTGAATTTTATGACTTCAAGCGAATCCGAGCTGACTTGACGGCGCGAGGCGCACGGTTTCGCACCAAAAGCGATTCAGAAATCGTTTTGCATTTGTATGAACGTGAAGGCTTGGACGAAACTTTAAAGCACTTACGTGGAGAGTTCGCATTTGGCTTATACGATACCCAACAAGATGCCATGTACTTGGTGCGTGACCGCTTCGGTATCAAACCTCTTTATTACACCGAAACACCTGAGGGTGTGGTATTTGGTTCTGAGCTGAAGGTGCTGTTTGCGCATCCGGCGGTGCAGCGTAAGTTTTCATCCGAAGGTTTGTACCATCAACTTATTCAAGTGATGGTGCCGGGCTCAACCGCATTTGAAGGGATCAAACAAGTTGCGCCAGGGCATGTGGTGAAAGTTGTGCGTAAGGCAGACCAGCTTGAACTCAGCGAGCAAAAATACTGGGATGTTAACTTTCCACTTGAACATGAATACCCCGGTGATGATGTTGATGAACAGCAATACATTGACGGTGTGCGTAAACACCTTCTAGAAGCGGTTCAACACCGTTTAACCGCAGATGTACCCGTAGGATGCTATTTGTCCGGAGGAATTGATTCTTGCGCTATTTTGGGCCTATCGGCAGCGGCTACGCAAACCTCAGTAAAAGCGTTTACCATCGGCTTTGATTCCAATGACTATGATGAAACCCCCATAGCGCAAGAAATGGCTGAAGCAACCGGGGCTGATCATCACATCATGCGATTGAAAGCTGATGATTTGTATGACCACTTTGTTAAAACGATATGGCATACGGAGCGCACCATCTACAACACGCTTGGCGTGGCAAAGTACCTCATGAGCCAGCAGGTGCATGATGTGGGCTATAAAGTAGTTTTAACGGGCGAAGGTTCGGACGAACTGTTTGCAGGCTATCCGGCTTTTCGTAAAGACATGTTTTTACATGGCCTCGATCATCTGCCCGACAGTGAACGTAAAGCCTGGCAGGAATTGCTGGAGAAAAATAACAAGCTGTTTAAGGGCGCCATGTTGGCCCGTGAAGAGTTTGTGAGTGCCGCGTTTAACGCAAAGATGGGCTTTACCCCGAGCTGCGTGCAGCCTTGGTTGTCGTGTGCTGATACAGCATTGCCGTTAATCAATGAGGAACGCCGTGCGGAACTCGATGACTATGATGCGGGTAAAGCAATTGCGGACACCTTGGATGAAGCGATGCTAAAAGGGCGTCATCCGCTAGATAGAGCGCAATATGTTTGGATAAAGACCATGCTTGAAGGGCAGATTTTGACCTGGGGCGGCGATCGTGTCGATATGGCGAATTCGATGGAAGCTCGGCCGCCATTTTTGGATCATCACCTAGCCGAGTATGCCTTTACCGTGCCACCGCACTTGCGCATTAAAGGCAACAAGGAAAAATATGTGCTACGTGAAGCCATGAAAGGCTTGTTGCCGGAAATTTTGTACAAACGTGAGAAGTTTGCGTTTATGGCGCCTCCAGCGCATACCGATCCGAAAAAATGGCAGGCAGTGTTAAAACTGGCTGAACAGTTTTTGTCAGAAAAAGCAGTTAAAGAAGCGGGTTTGCTGGACTATGCTGAAGTGCAGCGTACGTTTGAAAAACATGAGTCTGATGCTGTGCCGATTGATGAAAAAGTGCAGCTCGATGCAGTAATTAACCATATGCTTGGCGTGCAGATATTGCATCATCATTTTGTTAAAACCGATGTGCCTGCATTGGCCCAACAACGGGCCAATGAGCTTGGCTGGTGCGCTTAACGCACCAGCTTTAATAGGGCTTGGGCGATATCGGTGTTATCGATATAACCTTTAAACGCGTCAGCGCCCGGGCCTGATGCCATTACCGGAACATCTACAGCGGTGTGTCCGGTAGTGGTCCACCCGGTGCGGGTGTGTTCGCTGATTATATGAACCAACACGTTACGAATTGGAGCGAGTCGGCTTCGACCTTTCAATTCGGAGCTAACGGTAATTGCCTCGATTTGTTGCCATTGTTGCTCGGTTAACTCAAGGTTTAAACGTGGTGCTAAATATTCGCGCCACTGCGACTTGGGTAAATCGAGCAGGGCAGTCGCCATCACTTCAAGTGACTGGTTGATGCCCATCACCTTCTCGGAATACCACGCATACTCACCACCTTGCCCAAGTGTTAGGCCACCGGTGGAATGATCAGCTGTAATCACCAACAAAGTATTCGGATGTTGCTGCATATAATCACGCACCACTTGCACGGCCGCGGCAAAGTCAGCCATTTCATGCACCGCACAGGCAATATCATTCGCATGCCCACACCAATCAATCATACTGCCTTCAACCATCAATGCGAACGGTTTACCGGTTTGTGCTGATTTGTGCGTTAGCGTGCGAAGCGCGTGTTGGGTCATGTTGGCTAAGCGCTCTGGTTCGTCATCAATAGCAAAAGGCAGTGCAGTGGGGGCGAACAAGCCTAGCACGGGTGTTGTTTGAACCGCATCGAGCTGATCCATTTCCGTGACCACAGTCATGCCTTGTTGCTCTAACTGCGGCAGCCAATTCATGTCGTCACGATTAAAATAGTCGTAACCACCGCCAAGTAAGACATCGAAACTCCATCCGCCGTCAGCGACTTGCTGGGCATAGGAATCCGCAATGGCATTGTAGAGGCTGCGCGATGGATGATGGGTAAAGAAACTTGCCGGTGTTGCGTGGTTAACTTGCACCGTGGCAACCGCGCCAGTCGACCAGCCTTTACTACGCGCTAGCTCCATGAGCGTTTGTTGCGGTAGTTTTTGTGCATCGATGCCAATTGCACCATTGTAGCTCTTATGGCCAGTGGCTAGCGCTGTCGCACTCGCGGCTGAATCGGTAACCCAAGTGCTATCGTCCGGATAGGTAGTTGCAGCGCCAACCAAGAGGTCGTCAAAAGGCGTCGATGCTAAATGTTCAGAACCAATCTCGCTCATGGCGTAACGATAAGCGGAAATATATTCAAACCCCATGCCGTCACCAATCATAAAGATAATATTTGGTGCTGAATTGGGTTGCGCAGAGGCTTCTTGTTTATCGGGATTTGAGTTAGCGGCACAACCTGATAATACGAGCGTGGCCATCGTCATGACCGTAGTTACACGTAACAACATAAATGTTATCCATTTAATTATAAGTTTTTGATATTTTACGCGGCAAAAATGACAGCGGTATGACGGTTCATCCCGCTGCCAATAGTTTAATTAGTTAGATTTAAAACTGGATGTCCGCATATACCGGGTCATGGTCTGATGCACGATACGGCGACGGGGCATACCAGTTTGGATTTTTATTCGCGTTATTGTATTGCAATAGAGTCGGCTCATCAGCATTTATCGACCAAATAGCTTGATTGACCACACGCGCGGTGAGACCGGACGAAACCAATAGATGGTCAAGGCTGCCGGCTTGAGCGTCATAGACATAGCTGTAACCTTGTGGGTTAAAGTAATCTATCCGATTGTAATAACCACGTTTTAATAATGTCTGAATCGGATCTTCTTGTGCATAAGCATTGAAATCGCCCATGAGCACCCGCAACGAATGGCGTTTTAAATCGGGATGATTATCCATGAAGTCAGCTAGCAGTTGCGATGACGCTGTGCGCGCTTGATTCCAACACGCCTGGCCGTCGTTCTGATTCGCGTTAGCATCGTTACGATCACTTGGGCAGCTGCCTTTAGACTTAAAATGATTGACCGCAATCACTAGATTTTCGACGGTGTTGTAGGGCACGAAACGTTGAATGAGCGGAAGCCGACTACGTTGCCCAAAAGGTGCTTGATTAATTGTTAGCGGCTGTCCTTCAGGGCGAACCTTGTCGCTACGGTAAATTAAGCCGTTAGTAATTGCGTCACTACCGAAGCGGTCTTGGTCGGCCTGAATAAAACGCCATGGGTGCCCCGTGGCCTTTACTAAGGCATCGGTTAGCTCGTGAATTGCACTGCGACTGTCGTAGCCGTCGTTTTCAATTTCCATTAAGCCAATCACATCGGCATTTAATTGACTGAGCGCCGCGATAATCTTTTGATGCTGACGAGCAAATTCTTCCGCAGTTTTTGCCCCTCGTTCAGTTGGAAATGATTTTTCACGGCCCTCGCCGTTAAAATAATTAAGCACATTGAATGCTGCCACTCTTATAGTATTCGTTGCTGGGTTTTGCGGTGGTTGCGGTCGACTGTTGGTTTTAATCACTTCGATGGTTGAAGTGGGTTGTAGCCGATAATCGCCACGAAACTCGCTTAATATACCTGATACTGGCCCGATGGTATCACCACTGCGTAAGCTATTGTCAGCACTAAGCCTAGGTGCTGGAATTTTGATTTCATCAGGGTTTGGTGCTTGGTTGTCATCGATAATAAGCCGAGCTAGTTTATTCTCCAGCGCACGCTTACGAGCAGGCTCACCCGGTTCAACATGTTGGGTTGGGGTGTACAAACGATGCGGTGCAACATCGAACTGACCATGACGAAGCAATTGATAATGTCCATTTACCGTTAATGACTGCGTTAACGACAGCAGCATGCCTTCAAGCGCTTCGAACTGCTCAAAATTGGCAACCGGCAATTCAAACTGAGTGGGTTCTACCGTTAGGTTGCTGTCGCAAGCAGCGAAGTCAGTGACAGCGTCAATTTGCGTGAGACCGTTGTGTTCGCGAATGGTGCCGGTGACATACGCCAATTGCCCAATATCCATAGACAATGAGGTATTCTCAGCCGACACGAACAGGCCTTCGGATGTCATTTTATTGTCATCAGTGTCAGTTGCTAAGCTTTGAATAAAGTAGCCACCCAGCGCGTCGGAACTCTGCCATGCAGCGCTTACCACGCCTCGGGTAGTGACTTGCTGGCCAACTAAGTTTGATGTTGCACTGGTACCTTGTATTTGATTAATCGGGGTAACGTCGCTTAAGCAAATTGGTGATGGCGCTACTTGAGCGCAACTGGCAAGTACCAGTATCGAGAGGCTACTTAGGCTTGCGCGTACGATATTTTTTTTGTTCATAGGTTCCTACTTCAAGTACGTTTGCGGCATCGAGTCGCTCCGCATCCATCATGGCAGCTATTCGTTGCATTCCAGCCACTAACTGCGATTGTTCCCAATCAGCGAGCGCCTGAAATTTATGAATAAAATCTTCTTGTAGCGGGCGCGGCGCTTCGGCAAGACGCGCTCGGCCCGTTGGCGTTAGTGATAAAACAACGCGGCGTCTATCCTGCGTGCTGCGCTCGCGGTGAATCAGTTCGCGATGCTCTAACCGATCGATCACATTGCTCACCGTAGCCGGACTCAAGGTAATATTTTGGGCAACTGAACTGGCTGTAATACCGCCCGGCGCTGCCGCAATTTCTCTTAGAATCAATAATTGCGGGGCAGTTAGCCCCGTTAATTTGTTCAACTGTTTTGAGTACAAATCTGTTGCACGTATTACCTTTCTCAGTGCAAGCAGCAGTTCTTCGTACTTTTCCATAGCAATTCCTATGCTTGTACTTAGCGTAGCTAGCGTCGCGCCGATAAGTCAGTGCGGCGAATTTGGACCACCAAACCGAGTTGCGGGTGATCAAAGTAATGGGTTTCATGGCTGATCACGCGACGTAACTGGTTCAGTCGATAGCTACGCAAAAATTGTGAAGTGATTCGTTCCACTTGCAATGCTTGTTCGAGCTGCGCTGGCAGTTCGCGTTGATTGAAACGCACTTTTTGAGGGGATCGCAATTCTAGGTCACTGTCGATATGCAAATAGTTACCAACCAAGTAGATATGCAAAGTACCATCCAGTTCCCATACCGGTGTTGGGCGCTCAGAGTGCTCTCGTTCTGGCAGCAGTGGTGGTGGATTTGGAGTGCGGTGATCACGATAACTCAAATTCAGCGCGTTCTGATTAACCTGATCTAACAGTATTTCGAGCTCTTCAAATAACTGTGGTTCACGGTCGCTATTATCATCAATGGCTTCAAGGTGAGCTAAAGGTGGCTGTTCGTATCCGCTTGGTAAGAAGCTTTGGCCAAAGTTACGGCCACCGAATAAGCGAACTTTATTATTGGCGCTGCGGTTAAAAACCGGAATTCGATAGGTTAAATGCAGCAACGGCGTGCCAACATTTCGACGTTCTAGCTGTTCACGAAAATCATTAAAGGTGTGCGCAGTTTCCGCCATGAGATACGGACCGGTCGACTGCGTCATGTCGCCACCAAAACCGTTAATTACAGTTGCCGGCGCATGTTTAAATCCACTTAAAATTCGCGCTGGTTGATACCAAGGTTCAGCGAACGGATCGAGCTCTTTGGCTTGGGCACAGAACACGGGGCGTACTTGAAGTTCCTGCTCCAAATCAGGGCACTTTGGAATATCATGAAGCATGCCGTAAAAATTTGGTGCATAAAACTCTGAAAGAGGGTCATTGGCTACTTCCACCTGGCGAGGAGGGTGCCAAGGGAATTCTTCGATATCAGGAACTTCGGTGTGCTTAAACACCAACACCTCAACCTCAAACCAACGCCAATCTTCAGGGTTTTCCTGAGCGAAACCGGCGGCAGGAATAGCTAAACCAAATGCGATTAGGCTCGTACGCAACCAAGCAGTCATAATTATCCTCGTGCAAACTCGTCTAATAACGACTCTACCAGTTTCAGACGACCTTGAGTATCTTCTATTTTACGAAGAATACGTAAACGATTAGGGCCGTCAAGGCGGTATTCATCCGGTTGAGATTGAATTAAACCAATCAAAATTTGCGGTGAAACGCGCGTGTCATCGGCAAACTCGATGTTAATACTCTGCGGGCCACCGTCTATTTTTCGAATTCCCAGCGTGCCGGCTCGATTACGCAGTTCAGTTACCCGTACCAGGTTTTTAACTGCATCGGGTAGAAGGCCAAAGCGGTCAATCAGTTCAACCTGAATTTCATGCAAGCTTTGCACATCGTCACTACTCGCAATGCGTTTATAGAGGCTTAAGCGCGTATTTACATCGGCGATGTAGGTTTCCGGTAATAATGCTGGCACGCGAAGATCAATTTCTGTTTGTGCTTTAAGTAACTGATCAAGAGCGGGCTGCTTCCCTTCACGTAATGCTTTCACTGCTTGTTCCAGCATTTCCATATAGAGCGTGAAGCCAATGGTTTCAATTTGTCCACTTTGGTCATCACCAAGTAATTCACCAGCACCACGAATTTCCAGGTCGTGCGTCGCCAACATGAAACCTGCTCCTAGGTCTTCAAGTTGGGAAATCGCTTCTAGGCGTTTCATAGCGTCTTTAGTCATGCGTTTCGGATTTGGCGTTAACAGGTATGCGTATGCTTGATGGTGCGAACGGCCAACTCGGCCGCGCAGTTGATGCATTTGTGCAAGGCCCAGATGATCCGCGCGATCCATAATGATGGTATTGGCGGTTGGCACATCAATGCCGGTTTCCACAATCGTTGTGCAAACCAGTACGTTATAACGTTGATGGTAAAAATCGGACATAATGCGCTCAAGATCGCGTTCACGCATTTGCCCGTGCGCCACAGTCACTCGCGCTTCAGGAACTAAGGCTGCTATGGTCGCCGCAGTTTTCTCGATGGTTTCAACATTATTGTGCAGGAAGTAAACTTGCCCGCCACGTAGTATTTCACGCAACACGGCCTCACGAATTGTTGGTTCATCATACTCACGTACAAAGGTTTTAACTGCTAAGCGCTTGGCAGGTGGGGTGGCGATAATGGATAAATCGCGCACGCCATGCATGGCCATATTTAATGTGCGTGGAATTGGGGTTGCAGTAAGCGTTAAAATATCAATGTCCGCACGTAAGCGTTTTACGGCTTCTTTTTGGCGCACCCCAAAGCGGTGTTCCTCGTCAACAATTAACAGACCAAGATCTTTGAACTTTACGTCGGCGCTCAGCAGTTTATGCGTACCAATCACCAAATCAATTTTGCCTTGCGCGAGATCTTCTAAAATCTTTTGTGTTTGCTTGCCAGTTTTAAATCGTGATAAAACTTCAACGCGAATCGGCCAATCTGCGAAACGGTCTTTAAAGTTTTCAAAATGCTGTTGCGCTAATAAGGTTGTGGGTACTAATACAGCGACTTGTTTCGCATCACTAACCGCCACAAAAGCGGCACGCATGGCAACCTCGGTTTTACCGAAACCTACGTCACCACACACCAAACGGTCCATTGCTCGGTCAGACTGCATATCGGCAAGTACGCCAGTAATTGCCGCTTGCTGATCATCGGTTTCTTCAAACGGGAAACTATTAGCAAAGCGCTGGTATTCTTCAGTATCAAGATGATAGGCGTAACCGGGTTTAGCTTCGCGTCGGGCATACACATCGAGCAGTTCTGCTGCAACATCGCGAATTTTTTCAGCCGCTTTGCGCTTCGCTTTCTCCCATTGGTCATTGCCCAGTTTGTGCAGTGGCGCTGAGGCTTCCTCACCACCACTGTAGCGGCTCAATACATGCAGCGCTGCTACCGGCACATAAAGCTTACTGCCACTGGCATATTCGATAGTCACAAACTCGGTAGTGACGCCTCCTGTGTCCAAGGTTTGCAAACCTTGATACCGGCCAACGCCATGATCAATATGAACAACCGGTTGGCCAATGCGCAACTCTGCTAAGTTACGCACCATATTTTCAGCACTGACAGTTGCTTTTTGGTCACGACGACGGCGCTGGGCAATGCGTTGACCTAATAATTCGGTTTCGGTAATGACCAGTAATTTTTGGTCAAGCAGAGCAAACGAATTAATAATTGGGCTAACACTAATGCCGCAGGTGTCTGTGCTCGCTATAAAGTCATCAAACTGGTCAAATTCAGCTAAGCGCAACTGCAGCGGCGCCAATAATTCCCTTAAGGTTTCGCGGCGTCCAGCCGACTCCACCAAAAACAGCACGCGCTGTTTCTCAGCGAACGCTTGTTGCAAGCGCTTTTGTAAACTCTCGAGAGGGTTTTTTAATTGATGATTAACTGCAATTTCGCCCAAACTATCAGTTTTGAAATGCTGCGGGCCAGGCTGCGGTTTTCCATCGGGTACCATGGCACGAATACGTGGCATGGCCTTAAATGCACCGTGTACCTGATCAGCGGATAAAAACAGTTGTGCGGGCGGAACTAATGGCCGCAGCGGGTCATAGCGACGTTGCTCATAGCGTTGATTGATATCGTGCCAGAGTTGGTCAAGGCTGCCTTGTAGATCGCCAAACGAAACCAGCAGGGTGTTATCCGGTAAGTAATCAAACAAGCTTGCAGTTTGTTCAAAAAATAGCGGCAAGTAATATTCGACGCCGCCTGGGAACTGTTGATTCGAAACTTGATAATAAACTGAGTCACGGGAGTTCGACGCGTCAAACATGTCGCGGTAACGCGCGCGGAACGCATCAATCGCTGCTGGCGAGGTCGGGAATTCGTGCGCCGGCAATAAGTTGATTGCGTCAATTTCTGCCGAGGATAACTGTGTGTCTGGGTCAAATATGCGAATTGAATCAACTTCGTCGTCAAAAAAATCAATGCGATAGGGCTGCGAACTCCCCATTGGAAATAAATCTAGCAAGGAACCGCGTACGCAGAATTCACCATGTTCCATTACCTGGGCAACGTGCCGATAGCCGGCGCGTTCAAGGCGCTGACGCAGGCCATGGATGTCCAGTTTTTGCCCCTTATTAACCTGAACAGCTTGCCCCGCAACATAGTTAGTGGGAGCAATACGGTGCATTAATGTATTTAACGACACAATCAGTGCGCCACGTTGCATATCCGGCAGGCGTGCAAGCACACTCAAACGCTCTGAAATAATATCCTGATGCGGTGAAAAACTGTCGTAGGGCAACGTTTCCCAATCAGGAAACACCATTACTTGCTGGCGCCAGGTTGGCGTGAAATATTGCACTTCATGTTCGAGACGATGGGCTTGCGGAGCGTCCGGCGTGACGACCAGTACCGGCCCGTCATGTTGTTCAATGAGTTGCCCAAGCGCAAGCGCAACACTGCTTCCAGCAAGGTTTTGCCAGGTTATGTCTCGAGTTGCATTCGCGGGTTTTGGTGGCGTTAGAATAGACGCTTTGGTCATGAGTTTTTGAATTCTCTACTGCGTTTCATTGTATGCATTGAAGTATACCGCAACTTGACGCTTGGATCAGTCGTCAGTTTTCTTTATGCTTGCTGCGCGAGCTATTTAGCAATGAGTTATTTAGGACACACATGTTTAAGCCAGCTGCTTTATTTTTGGGAATACGATATAGCCGAGCCCGTCATGGGAATCGGTTTACTCGATTTATTAATCGATTTGCCCTTGCTGGAATTCTTATCGGTGTTGCAGCGTTAATTATTGTTAGTTCGGTTATGAATGGCTTTGAAGCTCAGCTCAAGCAACGTATTTTAGGCGTTGTACCCCAATTAACAATTACCTCAAAGAGTAGTGCTGGTATTTCGGATTGGCAGCAATTGGCCGCCAGGATTCCGATGTTACCCGGCCAGCGTGCTTTGGTGCCTCAGGTGGGCAGCGCCGGTGTGGTGCAAAGCAGTGGTCAGTTACGACCAGTATACATTCAAGGCTTGTTTCCCGATGCTGCCGACGCGCGTGAACAATTTCAGCCGCTCAATGATAATATTCTTTATGGCAGCTTGAACGCGCTTCAAGAGGGCAGTTACAGTGTGGTGCTAGGGCAAACCCTGGCACAACAACTTGACGTTTGGCCGGGCGATTCGATACGCGTTATCGCTGCTGCTGGCGGCATTTATACGCCATTGGGGCTGATGCCTGCGCAACGTCAGTTTTCCGTGGCCGGTATTGTCGCGATGCAATCAGAAGCCGATAGACAATTGCTTATCATGCATGGTGCCGATGCCGCACGACTTTTGAGATTACCGCAAGGGCATGTTTCTGCGTTACGCTTCTACTTTAACGACCCATTTAACGCACTGACCGCTGAGCCGCAGCTAAAAGCCCATTTAGACAGTACATTAACGACGCATACCTGGCGTGAACAGTATGGTGAGTTGTTTGATGCGGTAAGCATGGAAAAGCGAATGGTCGGACTCATGTTAGGTCTCATTATAGCTGTGGCGGCGTTCAATATAGTTTCCGCATTAATGATGGTGATTCAAGACAAACGCTCCGATATCGCTATTTTGCAAACTATGGGGATGCGCCGCGGTCATTTGTATTTAATGTTTATGATTCAAGGGTTAGCTAACGGTGTGGTAGGTGCGTTAGTGGGCTTGCTACTCGGGGTTACGGGCGCGAGTTACGTGAATGAAATTCTGTCAGCGTTGCACGTTGACCTGAGCTTTACCGGGCAAGCAGGCCTCCCGGTGCTGATGCAGTCAGAGCAAATTATTACAATTGTACTGGCAGCGATGTTGCTGACCTTGTTGGCGACCTTTTATCCTGCTTGGCGAGCGAGTCAAATATTGCCTGCCGAAGCGTTACGCTACGAATAATACAAGGATTGCACAGAATGTTGATGGAATGCCGCCAATTATCCCGTGTTTATCAAGACGGTGACCGCGAATTGCGGGTGTTACAACACGTTGATCTTGCTATTGAATCAGGTGAAATGCTGGCCATTGTTGGCAGTTCTGGCTCGGGGAAAAGTACCTTATTGCATTGTATGGGGGGGCTTGATAAACCCACTTCTGGCGACGTGTTATTTGCAGGCGAACCGATTCAGAATTGGTCCGCAAATACGCTTGCAGACTGGCGCAATCAAGAATTGGGTTTTATCTACCAATTCCATCATTTGTTACCCGAGTTTTCAGCCTTGGAAAATGTTGCCATGCCGCAATTGATTGCGGGCGTTAGTGGGGCTGCTGCAGAAGCGCGGGCGCAGGAATTGCTTCAGCGCGTCGGGTTAAGCGAGCGAATGAATCATCGCCCAGCAGAGTTATCTGGTGGTGAGCGTCAACGCGTAGCCATCGCGCGGGCGCTGGTCAATGGGCCGCGGTTAGTGCTCGCCGATGAACCGACAGGTAATCTTGATGATACAACAGCCATTCAAATCGTTGAGCTGTTACAAGAATTAAACCGTGAATTAACCACAGCGTTTGTCATTGTTACGCATGATCAGTCTTTGGCAGCGCAATTGCCACGTACATTAACGTTGCATCATGGGCAGCTTGTGCCTCCGGAACAAAGCAAATGATGCAGCCATGGAATCTCACATGGCAATTGGCAAGACGCTTTCGCAAACGCAGAGAGCGCAGCGGTTTTGTGTCATTTATTTCAGCATCGTCAACGCTTGGAATTGCACTCGGCTGCATGGTCTTTATTGCCGGGTTAAGCGTGATGAATGGTTTTGAGAAGGTGTTGCAAGAGCGTTTTTTGAGTCTCATCCCGCACGTTGAATTTACCGCCGTTGATAGTCAGCTTGACGATGCTCAGAAAATCATTGATATCAGCTTGGCACATCCACAGGTGATTAGCGCAAAACGCGTTATTCGTACGCAAGGCATGGTTCAACAAGGCGCCCAATTCACCGGTGTGCAGGTGCAAGGCATTGATACCAGCCAACCTCAATCAATAGAAAGTTATACGGATGAGTCAACGTGGCAAGCCTTACAAAGCACTCCGAAAGGCGTCATACTGGGGTCCCAGCTCGGTAAAAAACTTAAGGTTGAGGCTGGCGATTCGATTATTTTGTTGGTCGCCCAAAATGGTAACTTCCGCGAGCCCAAACGAACGCGTTTACAGGTGCTCGGTTTCTTTAATTTTGGCGGTCAAGTTGATCATCAATTTGCTTATGTGGCGCTGGATACCGCACGGGAAATGGTTGGTATCAAGACAGGAACAACCGCCGTTGAATTAAGTTTGACGAATGTGCTCCAGGCGCAGCGTGTTGCGAACGAATTAGGCAGTCAGATACAAGAATACGTTTATTTAGACAGTTGGATGCGCGCGCAAGGGCATTTATATCGCGATATTCAATTGGTAAGGGTGGTCATGTATTTGGTGTTGGTTTTAGTGTTAGCTGTGGCTTGCTTTAATATTGTGTCGACCCTGATTATGACAGTTCAGGAAAAACAGCGGCATATTGGTATATTGGCTACCATGGGCTTACGCTCGAAGAAAATCATGCAAGTATTTGTTTGGCAGGGGGTGCAGAACGGTTTGTTTGGTGTAGTGCTGGGCGTAATTGCCGGCTTATTACTCACTATTGCCTTGCCTGATTTAATGAGTTTGGTGCAATGGTTTAGTGGTGAAACGTTGCTGGCAAGCGACGTGTATTTTATCAATCAAATTCCGGTGCAACTGCAATGGTTTGATGTGCTTTTGGTTGCGGCGGTGGCCGTGTTGATGAGCGTTTTAGCAACGCTGTATCCAGCATGGCGTGCGGCAAAAACCGAAATAGTGCAAGCAGTTAGCGGCTAAATTAATGCTTTGAGTTATGCTGCTTGGCCTTTTCAAGCATTCGTTGCGCGCGCTCGCGCCATGCGCTGACAACCGACTGGCGCCACAGCAAGCTTATGGTGAAATAACCAACTAAGCTGCTGACAATGGCCATAATCAGGCAGCCTAGTAAGAATGCGGGCCCGATGGTGGTGATACTATGTCCAAGCCACTGCCAAGACAGCTCAAAGGCAAAAGCTTGTGAGGGCTGCCCGAGTAGCCATGTGCCAATAAGATAGCAAAAGTAAAAAAGCACTGGCATGGTGATAGGGTTCGAGACCCACACCAAGGCTACCGAAAGCGGTAAGTTAACGCGAAAGGGAATTGCGGCCGCTGCCGCCAGTACCATTTGAAAGGGCACTGGAATAAAGGCACAAAACAAACCAACAGCGAAACCACCTGCTGCAGAGCGCCGATTAAGATGCCACAAGTTTGCATCGTGCAGCAACTTACCGAAAACCTGAAGGCTACGGCTGTTTCTCACAGTTTCATGATTTGGCATGATGCGTTGAATAAACTTTCGTGGCATGTTTTATCCGTTTAGTTCTGGTCGAATTTAATTCATCAAAACAGGTACAACGTCCATGGATAGGTGGTTGTGCGCAGCACTGTTAGGCTATGCCCTATCATTTAGTTTTAGCAAGCCATTGGCTATCGAGCAATGGCTGGTCGCTGCGACTTTAGTCGTGCTCATTGCTTGGCAATTTCAGTCAATACGACGTTATGCGACAGTTATAGGCTGTGTATTGTGCGGCATTGGGTGGGGCAGTGGCAACGCTTATTTGCATCAATCAGCACAAATTTTGCCAGCTAATTTTGGCAAAACATTGTCCGTTGAGGTCGCGATAACGGGTATAACGCAAGTCCGCGATAAATTCTGGCGTGTGGAGGGGGATGTTGTTCACATAGAGGGTGCAGCATTACCGGCAAAACTCTTTCGAACCCCCTCGATACGGCTCAACTGGTATGAGCCTCCTGCAGACGCTGTTACTCCGCCACAGGCTGGTACGGTCTGGCGTTTTCAAGCGCGCCTAAAACATCCGCAAGGTATTCGCAATGACGGTAGTTTTCTTTATCATCGCTATTTAGTGAGTCGCGGTATTCACGCATTGGGAAGTATTCGAAGCGGTCACTATGTGCAAGGCGAACCAAGCTACAGGCAGCGGCTGTTTAATCAACTGAACACATACCGCGAACAATTCCAGCAGTTTGGTATTTTACTCGCTCTTACCCTGGGGGAACGTCAAGCACTTTCGCCCGATCAATGGCTAACTTATCAACGTACCGGGTTGGCTCATCTCATAGCCATTTCCGGTTTACACTTAAGCTTGGTGGCTGGTGGCATATTACTTTTCAGTAGACGGTTTAGCGCGCGCTTGGGGCGCAGCAGAAGCCGGCGAGAACGTCATAACAGTTGGGTCGCAGGTACCGTTTTGGCGCTGTTGGCTGCCTTCGCATATGCGTGGCTAGCTGGTTTTGCCACGGCAACACTGCGTGCATTTGCGATGTTTTCGGTGGTGATGCTGCATAAATACCATGCGCTACACACCCCACCGTCACGGGTATTGCTGCGCGCTGCAGCAGTTGTTGTTGTCGTTGAACCCATGGCGATACTGCAACCCGGCTTTTGGTTGAGTGTTGGTGCCGTGGCCACAATTTTATTGATGCATTGGCGCTGGCCTATCATTCGTGGACGATGGCACGCGATACGCGCATTGTGGCGATTAGAAGTGGTACTAACCTTGGCCCTGTGGCCGTTAACAGCGTTGTGGTTTGGCGGCTTGCCGGTACTTGCGCCGCTAACCAACATGGTGATGGTTCCGGTAATTGCTATGTGGATGTTGCCCTTGAGTCTATTGGCATTACTGGTGCTTTCATTACAGCAAGATATTGTTGCTGTTTGGCTATTTCGGTTGGCGGAATGGCCGTTAAACCTGGCAGAGCCGACTCTAGAGACTATTGCACGATCGCCTTGGCAGTGGCTACCCGATCATATGAGTGGCTCAATAAGTTGGTTAGCGGTATTACTGATTGCTTGGCTATTGCCGTGGCGTAACCGTTGGAAACTTGTGGCAAGCTCTGTATTCATTGCTGGATTGCTCATTGCGCGGCAGTTACACGCTTTAGATACTGCGGTAAATTTTTATGTTTTGGATGTTGATCAAGGTTCCGCCATTGTTGTTGCCCAAGGTAGTCGCGCTCTGTTGGTTGACACTGGCGCTGATTGGGAGCTGGGCGGTAACATGGCGGAACGTGCTATTTTACCATTTTTGCGCCACCACCGACTGACTCCAGAACTCGCATTTGTAAGCCATACCGATAACGATCATCAAGGTGGCGCCAAAGCAATTCGCGCTATATTCCCGCACCTACGTTGGTACGGAAGCGGGCAAGGCACTCCGTGCGCCGCCGGGCAAACTGGAATTTGGGGGAAAGTGCGTTGGTCCACGTTGCATCCACGCGAAGTCACTGAGAACGTGAACAACGATGACTCATGCGTTCTCCTATTGGAAGTAAACGGAACACGGATTCTGATACCGGGTGATATCAGTAAGCGCGCTGAACGACAGTTGCTCGCACATGCGGCAGACGTGAGCGCCGATATTTTAGTGTTGGCGCATCATGGCAGCAACAGCTCCAGTGAGGATTATTTTTTGCGCGCTGTGCAGCCCTATATCGCCGTGGCAAGTCGTGGTCGAAATAATGCCTATGGCATGGTTGCCGAACCGGTTAGAAAGCGGCTGCGGGATTTGGGTGTCAAACTCTTTGATACAGCGGCAGGTGGTCAAGTGAATATCGCGCTGAGTAAGTCCGGGTGGCAGGTGGTACAACCTTGGGCAGCAGCACATCGAGCATGGTTTGACGCGGATAACTAGCCAGTAGCCCATTAAAACGGTTAGAATGCAGTTATTGTTGAACTTATTAAGACTTGCATGAGCTCTGAAACCATTTCTGAAAACATCTCTGAAACCCTAAAGAAGCGAACGTTTCGCCGCTTAATAGGTTACATAAAACCGTATCGTGCGGCCTTTATCTTTTCAGTGTTTGCCATGATTGGCTACGCGGCAGTTGATACATTCTTCTTCTCGCAAATAGAAACTCTGATTGATGATGGTTTAACGGAACAAGACCCGACCATTCTTATTTACGGCGCTATTTTCGTGCCCTTGGTATTTATCACGCGTGGGGCGTTTAACTTCATCTCAACCTATTTGCTGAATTGGGTAGGCTTTCGTGTCATTACCACATTAAGGCAACAGTTGTTTGACCACATGATGAAGCTGCCGGTGTCATTCCATGACCGGCATTCAACCGGTGATTTACTCTCAAAAATCACCTACACCACACAACAAGTCGCCGAAGCAAGTTCGCGTGCCATTCTAGTGTTGATTCGCGAAGGTGCATTCGTCATTGGTTTGTTGGGTTTGATGTTTTACATCAGTTGGGAATTGTCGTTAGTGTTCTTGGTTGTCGGCCCGCTAATTGCGAAAGTGGTTTCGGTTGTGTCGAAGCGCTTTCGTCAGGTTTCGCGGCGCATTCAAACCGCTATGGGAAATGTGACGACCACGGCCGAGCAGATGCTCAATGGCCATAAAGTTGTCGTGATGTATGAAGGGCAGAAGCGTGAATCGAAACGTTTTCGCGACATTAATAATGTCACCCGCAATCAAAATATGAAACTGATTAATGCACAGACAGTAAGCACCTCGATTATTCAGCTGATTGCGTCGTTTAGCTTGTCCATGGTGCTTATTTTAGCCAGCTTCCCCGATATGCTGGAACAACTGTCAGCGGGTGCATTTACCACCTTATTAACCTCTATGATTATGTTGCTGCGACCACTAAAACAACTGACAACCGTGAACAGTGACTTTCAACGAGGTATTGCTGCGGCACAAAGTATTTTTGAAGTGCTTGATGAAGAGCCTGAACCGAATGCTGGAACCTATTCTGTGGAGAAAGCGCAGGGCAATATTCGCTTCGAAGATGTCACCTTTACATATGACGAAGCTGAATCGCCAGCGCTTGACCATGTTAACTTTGAAGTGAAACCGGGTAAAATTCTTGCGTTAGTTGGCCGCTCAGGTAGCGGTAAGTCCACAATTTCTAATCTTCTTACTCGGTTTTATGCACCACAGGGGGGCAAGATTTACCTCGATGGTGTTGATATTTATGACTACAAACTAAAATGTTTGCGCCGTCAATTTGCTCTCGTTTCGCAGCATGTCACCTTGTTTAATGACAGTATTGCTAACAATATTGCTTATGGTGCGCATGGCGATGTTAGTGACGCGCGCATTCGCGAGGTTGCTGAGCAAGCATTTATTACCGAATTTACTGACAATCTGCCCTTGGGTTTGGACACTATGGTGGGTGAAAACGGGGTGATGTTATCGGGCGGACAACGGCAGCGGATAGCCATTGCAAGAGCTTTGTTGCGTGACGCACCAATTTTGATTCTTGATGAAGCAACTTCAGCGCTGGATACAGAGTCAGAGCGCCACATTCAAAAGGCATTGAGCCAATTGCAACAGAATCGCACGTCGATAGTGATTGCCCACCGCTTGTCCACTATTGAAAGTGCTGACGAAATATTGGTGATGGAAGAGGGCAAAATACTGGAACGCGGTGACCATCAAACCTTACTCGAAAAGCAAGGTGCCTATTACCAACTCTACAGTTTGCAGTTTAGTGGAGCCGATCTCTAATGTTCTGGCAGCGAGCCTGGTATCGTTCTGGTCTCGATTTTCGGTTGATTATTTTATGGCCGTTAATGATTGTTTTCATTGCTTTGAGCTGGCTACGCCGAGCGTTATACCGCATTGGCGTTCTACCAACATACCGAGCTCCGGTGCCTGTGGTTATAATTGGCAATATTAGTGTCGGCGGCACGGGCAAAACTCCAGTTACCGAAACTGTGGTGAAATGGGCCCAGCAAAATGGCTATTCACCGGCAATTATTTCGCGTGGCTATGGCGGTCAAGGCCCATTTCCGCAGCAGGTAACAGCTACGTCACGGGCTGAAGTTGTGGGCGATGAGCCTAAGTTGCTAGCGCAACGCACCGGCGTGCCTATAGTTGTTAGCCCGAATCGTGAACAAGCCATTACCACGCTGTTAAAAAACACCCCGCAGGTTAATCTAATAATTAGTGATGATGGATTGCAGCATTACCGCTTAGCCCGAGACATTGAAATTATCGTTATTGATGGCGAACGCGGTTTGGGTAATGGCTGGAGACTGCCGTTGGGGCCGCTTCGTGAACCCAAACAGCGCTTAACGCAAGCCGATATTGTGGTGCAAAACGGTGGTTCTGAAACGCGATATGGTTGGCGTTTTTTATTACAACCAGGCAATTGGCGACGGGTGCGCGATCAACAGGAAGTGTCCGTGCCGCAAGGTGAATCCATTGCCGTCGCCGGTATCGGCAATCCGCAACGTTTCTTTAATACGCTGAAGCAAGCTGGAGTGACTGTAACTGAAACCTATGAATATGCCGATCACCATCCGTTTAGTGCCGCCGATTTCGCCGGTATAGACCCTGCGAACAATGTTCTTATGACAGAAAAAGACGCGGCTAAATGCCAAGCCTTTGCCCAAGATAACTGGTTCTATTTGCCAGTTTCAGCTAATTTTGAAGATGGTTTTTGGCAACAATTTCAGACTTGTCTGCAAAATGTGTCCAACAAGGAGTAATTATGGCAGTTGATGAACGAACGCTCGCGATTTTGGCCTGCCCATTGTGTAAGGGAAAACTAGTTTGGGTACGCGACCAGAGTGAGTTAGTGTGCCGAGGTGATCGATTGGCGTTTCCTGTGCGCAATGACATACCTATGTTGTTGAGTCACGAAGCACGTGAAATAAGTCATGAAGAGTTGGAGAAAATACCCTCATGAGCTTTACGGTAGTTATTCCAGCGCGCTATGCATCGTCGCGCTTGCCCGGTAAGCCGTTGGCGATGATTGGTAACAAAACCATGATTCAACGGGTGTACGAACGTGCAGCGGCAGCGGGCGCTGCCGAAGTTATTGTTGCAACTGATGACCAGCGTATTATTGATGCAGTTGAAGCTTTTGGTGGGCGGGCAATGATGACCTCAGCCCATCATAACTCGGGCACCGAACGCATCGCTGAGGTTATTGACTATCTTGCGATTGCAGATGATCAGGTGGTAGTAAACGTGCAAGGTGACGAACCGTTTATTCCACCCGAGATTATCCGTCAAGTTGCCGACAACCTTGCTAACCAAAAAGTGGCACAGATGGCCACACTGGCAGTGCCAATTGAATCACTTGACGAAGTGCAAAGTCCGCACGCAGTGAAGGTTGTAACCGATGTGAATGGCTATGCATTATACTTCAGCCGCGCGCCGATACCTTATGAGCGCGATGGTCTTGCCCAGAACCGCTTAGGTGAGTTTGCTGACTATCGGCGCCACATTGGTATCTATGCTTATCGAGCCGGATTTGTGTGGCGGTATATCGAGTGGGAACCAAGCCCGCTTGAGAAAATCGAATCACTCGAGCAATTACGCGTATTATGGTACGGCGAACGCATTCATGTGGCCGAAGCTATAGCGTTGCCGCCGGCTGGCATTGATACGCCAGCCGACCTTGAACGTGCTAACTTGGCAGTATCCGACTAACTTGTTGGCTGGCGCGCTGGCGCAAATTGCTCCAGCGCTGCCGCATTCCGAGTAGTCGGGCATATGCATAAGGTACTAAGAACAAACTGGTTAGTGTTGAAAATAGTAACCCGCCAATAATGGAAATAGCCATCGGTGCGTAGGGTGGGCCATCGCCACCAATTTGCGTGGTGCCGAAGGCTAACGGTAATAGGCCAAGAACCGTGGTTGCTACGGTCATGAGTATTGGCCGCAAACGGCTTACACTGCCATCAATAATTGCTCGCTCTAAGCTAGCGCCTTGGTCCAACAGCTGGTTGATGCGATCAACGAGCACAATACCGTTGTTCACTACAATTCCCATCAAAATTAAGATACCAATCATGGCCATAATGGAAATCGACTGGCCCGTGAGTAACAGCGCCCAGAACACCCCAACAATCGAGAACAGCAACGACGTGATGACGGCGGTGGGTAACAGCAATGACTCAAACAATGCGGCCATTACAATATAGATAAGCGCTACCGCCAGCAACGTATTGACGAGCATAACGCTTTCGTTCTCTTGTTGCCGTTGGAAACTACCATCTAGGCTCCACAAGTATCCCTGTGGCAGTTCAACTTGATCCATAACCTTGGTGATTACTTCGCGTGCCTCGCTGGTTGTTAACTCGTTTAGGTTGGCGTCGATATTTAACGAGGTTCTGCGATCGGTACGACGGATTTGACTCAACCGCGGTTGCTTGGTTAACCGGGCCACATCTTTTAATGCAATCACGCGTCCATTGCTTTGTAAGATAGGCAGGTTCTCAAGGGCAGTGATCGACGTTTCAAGATCTTTATCAAACGCGACACGCAGATCAATCTCACCATTCGGATCGCCACGATACGAACGTAGACGTTGGCCGCGCAATGCTGTGGCAACCGTGCGCGCAACGTCTGCTGAACTTAAGCCGAGTTGATGCACGCGTTGACGGTCAATTTTAATGACTAATTCGAATTGACCTGTATCCATCTCGGTTTGAACGTCGGTGAGCCCTTCAATAGCGGCAAGCTTCGGCAATAAGTCCACTGCTATACGTTGCAATACATCTGTTGACTGACCACTCAAACTAACGCGCACGCCTTCACGACCGCCACCGAACCCAAACTTGGGATCACTGCGCAGTAAGGTCGGCATGTCTTTGCGGATTCGCTCCATGAGATCCGCTATCTTCTCGTTCCGATCCCCTTTAAGGAGAAGCGTCGAAATTGCGTAATTTGGCGTGTAATAGCTGTAAACGGCGTCGATATCGAAGTTATCTTTATTTTTGTATAAATAATTTTCGAGTTGTGTCACTTCATCTTCAACTTCGCTGAGACTGTACTGCGTGTGAAGGTTGTAGGAAATAAATAAACGATCATTAAAACCTTGTGGGCCCTCGTCGCCGCTAACACCAGCAAATGGAATCACAATACTTCCCAGTAACAACAGTGCAATAACCCCCGTCCAGTTTGGATGACGCCAGCTCCATTCTAGAATCTTACGATAGCGCTTGGGTTGTTTTACCGGCTTTAATTTGCCTTTCGTAAACTTACTTAAGCGGGTAATTAGTAGTGGCACCAGCGTTTGTGAGAGCAATAGCGATGCCAACAACGACAAACAAATTGCAACGGCGGTATGCTCGAGGAAGATTGTTATGTCAGTCTTTTTACCAAAAATATTCGGTAAAAACACAATTGCCGTGGTGAGCGTGCCCGCGATAACAGCAAGTGACACATTACCGACACCCTGAATGGTTGCGGATTCACCATCAGCCCCTTGCTCGCGTTCGTGTTGAATGCTTTCGGTGATAACTACAGCGTTATCCACGAGCATACCGACCGCCAGCATGAGCCCCATGAGCGATAGTACGTTAAGCGAATAGCCCAGGAAGTACATACCACCCAACGCAATGCATATAGCAATAGGTACACTGAGCACGACCACAAGTGTGGTGGTTAAATTACGCAAGAATCCATACAAGACTAAAAACGATAGAAAGGCACCGAGTAACCCAGCACTAACTAAGTCACTCAGTGATGTGGTTACACCGTCAGCGGTATCGTCCATAATGTAGAGATTGATGCCGTTAAACTGCGGGTCGGTGCGAATTTGCTCCACCACTTTCATGACACGCGCTGACACGTCAACAAGATTGGCGCTTGATTCCTTAAATACCTCCATGCCAATCGCATAACGCTGATCCAAATGGCGGCCGTCAATTTTACGCGGCATCTCACGTCCAATAGTAGCGATATCTCGCAACTTCAAACCGGGTCGAAGTGGAAAGTTACCGATAGAATATTCGTCTTGAAATTCACCGACTGGGTTTACCAGAATTCGCTCATGCTCGTTTTCAATGAAGCCTGCGGTTAATGAAAAATTAGCTTGTTGCAACAGCTTGGTAATGTCGGCTGCGGCAAGTTGGTGGGCGAGTAGCGCTGCTTGGTCAAGCCGAATCACAATTTGTTGTGGTTCAACACCGTATAGCGTTACCCTTGACACGCCCTCAACGCGTTCGATAGGCCTACGCAGGCTGCGATCCAGTAGGTCGTATGCGTTCGATAAATCACGTTGGCTACTTATGCGTAACTGAAAAACCGGCATATCTTCGGTATTGAACTGAAACACCACAATTCGGTCAACATCGTCCGGCAGTAAATGCTTTACGGCATCCACTTTTTCACGCGCTTCAATGCTCTTAGTTTTGATATCTTGGCCCCATTCAAACTGCAATAAAACCTGAGCATTATCTGAGGTAGAGGTTGAGCGCATGCGGCTAACATTGCTTAAAGTCGCCAGCGCCTCTTCAAGTGGCCGTGTAATGAGGCGTTCTACTTCCGCTGGCGTTGAGTTAGGGTAGGCAACCTGAACAACAATTTCAGGAATTTCGATGCCAGGAAATTTTTCCAGTGGCAGTAAGCGCGAGCTAATTGCACCTAGCAGCAGCATTGACAAAAATACCATGCAGGTTGTAACGGGGCGGCGCAGCGCAAACCGCGCTAACACCGAACCTATCTGTGCAGCGTTCATGCAGCGTTCTCCGGATTGTTATGCGCTATCTGCTTGCGATCAACGAGTAGGTACAAGCATGGGATAAACAACAGGGTCAACAAGGTTGAGAACAATAGACCAGCAATAACACTAATGGCCATTGGTGCTCTTATCTCTGCACCTTCACCGAGGCCAATAGCCAGCGGCAATAAGCCAAGTACGGTGGTAAGCATGGTCATTAGAATAGGTCGTAAGCGCTGCTGTGCGGCGGTATAAATTGCTTCATAACGGTCGCGGCCTTCGCTGCGCAACTGGTTGATTCTATCGACCAACACAATAGCGTTGTTCACCACGATACCTGCCAGCATGATAAGCCCAATAAATACTATAATGCTGAGCTCGGTGCCAACAAGATAGAGGCCAAGAATAGAGCCCGCACCTGCCAAAGGCACTGTGAATAAAATGAACAATGGGTGTAGTAACGACTCAAACTGAGAGGCCATAACTAAATAGACTAAAAATACCGCCAGTACTAAAGCAAACTGCAATGAGGTAAATGAGCGCTGCATGTCTTCATTTTGACCAGCCACACGGCCGCTAATGGTGAGAGGCAACTGCGTGTCATCCAAAATCTGCTGGGCTTCCGCAACTGCCGCACCAAGGTCGCCATAGCTTAAATTAGCTTCCACAACAGCAGTGCGTTGCTGATCAACGCGAGTGATTTCACTGGGCCCAACCACAGGTACCACGTCAGCAACCGCCCGTAATGATATCTCGCGGCCAGCACCCGGATTAATGATGAGTTGCTGTAAGTCGCGCAACGAATTTCTGTCAGTGGCCTGACTACGTACCAAAATGTCAATTTTACGGTCATCAAGGCTAAACTGACTTGCTACGCGGCCGCCAATTTTGGTTGCGATCAACTCGGAAACCTCGGCGCTGGTTAAGCCGTATTGGCTCAATTTCGCATGGTCAAAATAAATCGCTAATTCCGGTTGTCCGTCGGTCATATTCACGCGGATGTCGGTAAAGCGGGGGTGTTGTTCAAACTCGTTACCTAATTGCTGGGCCGCTTGCTGTAACAGGTTTAGGTCGTAACCGGTAAGTTCAATTGTTACCGGGCTAGCAAAGCTGAATAATTCGGGGGTGCCGAATTTCGCCATAACGCCGGGCATCTTTTGCACGGCTGAACGCAACTCAGACTGAAGTGCCTGTTGTTGTTCCGCTGTTGCGCTCGACGCCATTACGATATTGAGTCGGCCCCATTGGTTGCCGCTTTGACCTGGTGCGGCATTGAGCAAGCTGCCAGTGCCGGCAATGGTGTAATAGCGATCAACATTCGCATTGAGTTCGTCATTGCTGGCAATCACATCACCGAGTGCATTCAGTACTGAATCAGTTTCGAAAATGGTTGCGCCTGGCTGGAGTTCAACTTCCACATAAAATTCACCTTGAGCCATGTTAGGCAGCAGGGCGACCGGCAATTGTGGTAGCAAGGCATAACAGCCTGCAGCAACCAGTAAAATCACGCTGAGGGTGGCGGCTGCGCGACGCAGTGCTATGGCCAATAACCGTTCGTAGCCGCTTGCTAATAGCGTATAGAGCTTATCAAAGGCGCGTAATAATGGATTAGTGACTAAGTAAAATAGCTTAGCTAGCAGGCGCCATAGACCGATAAAGACAGTCGCTAACGCCAGCGGTATCCACCGAAATACCAAGTAAACGGGCACACGAGCCCAGAATCGCCAGCCGGTTGCGTAGGGTTGCGCGGGTATCGGCGAAAGCGCTGCAGTGCTTTTGGTGCGACTCGAAAGCATCGGAATTAAGGTCAGCGCCACCACCAATGACGCCGCAAGGGCGAAAGTTACCGTGAGTGCTTGATCACGAAATAACTGTCCAGCAATGCCTTCAACGAAAACTAACGGGAAGAATACTGCCATGGTGGTTAAAGTAGAAGCTGTAATCGCACCTGCTACTTCCGTTGTGCCAAGCTCTGCAGCAACATCCGCCGATTTATCCTGATTATGGCGCGCAATATTCTCAAGCACCACAATAGCGTTATCGACCAGCATACCTACGGCCAGTGCAATACCGCCCAGCGACATCATATTCAGCGATACTTGATAGCCATACAGCAGATTGAAGGTGGCAATAATTGAAATTGGAATTGCCAAACTAATAATGACAGTTGGCCATACCCGCTGTAAGAACAAGTAAATGATAACCATTGCTAGCAGCCCGCCCATAATAGCGGCATCGCGCACTTCAGCTATCGCAGCGCTAATAAATACAGCTTGGTCGTATATGGGTTTGATAGAATATTCATCGGGAATCAGTTTGGCTTGCTGCAGCTGGTGCAGATGCGCCTGAATGGCTTTCGAAACATGAACCGTGTTGGCATCACCTTCTTTATAGAGCGATACTTCAACTGCCTCCATTCCGGCAATACGACTAATCGAATCACGTTCCTTATAACTATTCTCAACGACAGCAATGTCTTTTAAAACAATAGGGCGGTCATTGCGTGTGGTTAAATAGATATTGCGAATGTCATCGAGGTTTTCGAATTGATTTAATGTGCGGACTAAAAATTCGGCGCGGTCGGCTTCAATTCGGCCACCCGACAAATTAATATTTTCTTCACGTAAGCGCTCCATAATGAGCGTCATTGGAATTTTTAATGCAGCCGCTTGGCGCTCGTTGACTAAAACTTGAATTTCGTCTTCAAGCCCGCCACCAAGGCGCACAGAAGCAACACCTTCAATACTCTCTAGTTGACGTTTTAATTCTTCTTCGGCGTAGGTACGTAACCGCTTTAATGACTCAATCGATTGATTACCGTCAGTGAAGCCAAGCGCTAACCGATAGACCGGTTCTTCACTGGGATTAAAACGCAACAACACCGGCTTTTCCAGATCTAAAGGCAGCTCCACCCAGTCGAGCTTTTCGCGAACGTCTAAGCTCGCCATGTCCATATCCGTGCCCCAGCTAAATTCCAACAATACGTCGCTTTGTCCTGCACGAGAAATCGACTCAATGCGACGAATACCCTTTACGGTGCCAAGGTTTTCTTCAATGGGTTTACTTACCAATTGCTCCACTTCATTTGGCGCACCGCCGGGATAATCGGTACGCACAGTGAGTGTTGGATAGGCTAAATCAGGCAGCAAAGTGACTGGAATACGCCCCAGTGATACCATTCCGAATAGAATGACTGCCAAGGTAAGCATGGCGATTGTGACAGGCCGCTTCACGGCTAAACGTACCATACTCATGATTGCTGTTCGCTACGAATAACTTCAACCAAGGCCGCGTCTTTTAAGTTCGCTTGGCCGCTAATGACTATGGCGTCACCTGCTTTTAAACCACTAATAATCTCTAAGTTTGACTCGTCTTCAAAGCCAATTTTTACGTCAACTTTGTGAGCCACACCTTCCGCATCAACGGTAAATACACTGTGCTGATTATCAAGGCTTTGTACGGCATACCTTGGCACGGTGAGCGTGTTGCTGTGGGTCGCATAATTTAGATTTACATGCGCAAACATGCCAGCTTTGAGTGTGTTATCAGGGTTTGCAACGTTCAGTACAACTTTAAAGGTGCCAGACTGCGTATCGATGACAGGACTTATCCGAGCGACTACGGCATTTACAGTGGAGTTAGGAAGTGCACTTAATTGCAACTGCGCAGTTTGGCCCACTTTTACGTGTTGTAATTCGCGCTCAGGCAAATAGACGTTACCTTGCAATTGATCAAGTGCCACCACATGAAATAGCTTTTGTTGTTCGTATTGACGCACAAGGTTGCCGGGTTTTACATAGCGTTTCGCAATGTAACCACTAATTGGGGCACGGATATCAGTTTCAGCCAAGTTGAGCGCCGCCATGTCATATTTTGCTTGCAGCATATCTGCTTGAAAGCGTAGTTTGTCATACGCATCGGCGCTAATCATGTCGCGCTCGGCCATATCCTTAACGCGTTTCAGTTCTTGTTGAATAGAGCTAAGCTCTGCACGTGCTTGCGCAACGTGAATGCGGTATTCGTCGTCACGGATACGAGCTAGCAATTGTCCTTGCTCTACGTAATCACCTTCTTCAACCAGAATAGTTTCGACAATACCGTTGGCCTTGCTAGTCACGTCGGCTTCATCGCGTGCTTCCAAGGTCGCGGTGGTCTTAAAGCTGGAGGTGATGTCGCCAGTTTTAACCATTTGAGTTGCGACAGGTATACGCGCAACCTCAGGTTTTTCGGATTGCTCGCTAGCGGCTCCAGCATCGCTGCAAGCTGCTGTAGTTAAAGCTAACCAAGCTACCAAAACGGTGGCAGTGAGTGGGCGTGTAATCGAAATTTGCGTGTTCATGTGTGTGATCCCGATAGTCATCAAACGTTAGTTATTAATTTATAGTACCCATAGCTTATGCAGCTTTCGTGCCAAAACTAACCTGTGTATAAAAAGTAACGATAAACCCCTTAATTTAAAGACTTATATGAGAGGTATGTGTTTTAGATGTGCACAGAAGAGGAAAAGTTGAGTGGTGAAAAAAATAAAAAAAAAAGCACTCCGAAGAGTGCTTTTTGCTAATTATTGGTGAAATTAACGCTTCAATGGTTTGAAGTCGCGTTTTGACTCACCGGTATATAGCTGACGTGGGCGACCAATTTTCTGGTTCGATTCGCCCATCATTTCGTGCCAATGTGAAATCCAGCCAACAGTACGCGATAATGCGAAGATTACCGTAAACATGTTGGTTGGAATACCAATTGCTTTCAAAATGATACCTGAGTAGAAATCAACGTTTGGATAGAGTTTCTTCTCAACAAAGTATGGGTCTTCAAGCGCAATACGCTCAAGTTCCATTGCCACATCAAGTAATGGGTCGTTGATTTTAAGTTCTTTCAACACTTCATGCGCGCTGTCACGCATCACGGTTGCACGTGGGTCAAAGTTCTTGTAAACACGGTGACCGAAGCCCATAAGACGGAACGGATCGTTTTTGTCTTTTGCTTTGTCGATGTACTTAGGAATGTTTTCAACTGAACCGATTTCTTTCAGCATACGCAAACAAGCTTCGTTCGCGCCGCCGTGAGCAGGACCCCATAAAGACGCAACACCAGCAGCAATACAGGCATAAGGGTTGGCACCCGAAGAACCGGCTAAGCGAACTGTTGATGTGGATGCATTTTGCTCGTGGTCAGCATGTAAGGTAAAGATACGATCCATGGCTTTCGCAACAGTTGGACTAATCTTATAGTTTTCAGCAGGTACTGAGAACATCATGTTCAGGAAGTTTTCTGAGTAACTTAAGTCGTTACGCGGATACACAAATGGCTGACCGATGCTGAATTTATAAGCCATGGCAGCAATAGTTGGCATTTTCGCAATCAGGCGATAGCCGCTACGTAAGCGCTGTTTTTCATCATGAATGTCTAAATCATCGTGATAAAACGACGATAAAGCACCAGTGACAGCACACAGCATTGCCATTGGGTGCGCGTCGCGGCGGAAACCGTTAAAGAAGTTATGCAAGCCTTGATGCACCATGGTGTGCTTGGTGATTGTTTGCTTGAATTTTGCGTATTCTTCTTCGTTTGGCGCTTCGCCATGCAGCAGCATATAACATACTTCGAGATAATCCGCTTGAGTCGCAAGCTGATCAATTGGATATCCGCGATGCAGAAGAACGCCGTTTTCACCATCAATGTAGGTAATCTTTGATTCGCATGAGCCAGTGGCTAAGAAACCAGGGTCAAAGGTGAAGAAACCATGCTTGCCTAAAGTACGCACGTCAATTACATCATAGCCGGCTGTACCAGATAATACTGGCAATTCAATGGATTGGCCGTCAATCTGCAGGGTGGCTTTACGATCAGCCATAAGGAAATCTCCTTGTTTGAGTCTGCTTCATCACTAAAAGGGCGATAGAATTTACTTGATCTTAACCGTTAATGTCAATTCAAACGGCTGTTTAAACCGATCGAATGTGCTGACACACATCAATCATTTTATTGATCGAGCTAGTCAGTTTAACACATCAGCTTTACGAAATTTCGTTAAAGTTGGATGACATAGTTCGGAATTAAAAATTAGCCAATCAGTGTTATACGCGCTTATACGACCCCGTTGTATGCGACTAAGGTAGAATTGTTATTCAACGCTGGATTTTATTGGCTTGATCTATTGATAATTAATTTACGTTTTTAATCGAAACAGGCCGCTAAGGAATTGTAATTCATTACTATGGCTTATATACTTTGGCGGCGATCTCACAGGGTCCTCTCGCCGTCAGGAATAGACGAGGATGTTTGAAGTTCCGAGCATGTTAACAATGCTTTTCGTTAAGGCACAACAATCGTGAAAAAACAAAGACCTGTAAATTTAGACTTAAATACTATCAGCTTCCCGGCTGCAGCCATTAGCTCAATTCTTCACCGTATTTCCGGCGTCATTATGTTGGTTGGCGTTGGATTTTTGGTGTGGGCACTAGCTATCTCACTTAAATCCGCTGAAGGTTTCGACTTGGTGCATGGCTTATTAACTGGCTTTATCGCTAAGTTTATTGCCTGGGGCATCATGAGCGCACTCGGCTATCACTTACTCGCTGGGGTACGTCACATGTTTATGGACATGGGCTACTTTGAAGAACTTGACTCAGGTCGAGTTAGTGCAAAAGTGGTGTTCGCGCTAGCAATCATTCTTTCGGTATTAGCAGGGGTATGGTTATGGTAAAGGCAGCTTCAACATTCGGCCGTAGCGGTAGCCACGACTTTATTTTGCTACGCGCGTCCGCCATTATTTTAGCTTTATATAGCATTTTCATGGTGAGCTTTTTGGTTTCTGCCGACGTAATAACTTACGCTTCATGGACCAATCTGTTTGCGCATTTGGGTATGAAGATTTTCACCATGTTGGCGTTAACAGCTATTTTGATTCACGGCTGGATCGGAATCTTCCAAGTGCTGACTGACTACGTCAAAAAAACTGGCTTACGAGCTTTTCTTCAATATGCAGTATGTGTCGCATTAATCGTTTACTGGTTAGCCGGTTTACTGGTTGTGTGGCCGGTGGAGGGTGTCTAAGTGAGCGTACAAACACTTGAATTTGACGCCGTTGTAATCGGCGCTGGTGGCGCTGGTATGCGCGCGGCCTTACAAATCTCTCAATCAGGCATGACGTGTGCCTTGATGTCTAAAGTATTCCCAACCCGTTCTCATACAGTTTCTGCGCAAGGTGGTATCACCGTTGCTTTGGGCAATGCCCATGAAGATAACTGGGAATGGCACATGTTTGACACTGTAAAAGGGTCAGACTACATCGGTGACCAAGACGCCATCGAGTATATGTGTAAGACCGGTCCTGAAGCTATTTTAGAACTGGAAAATATGGGTTTGCCATTTTCTCGTTTTGAAGACGGCCGCGTTTATCAACGTCCATTTGGCGGTCAATCAAAAGCATTTGGCGGCGAGCAAGCAGCACGTACAGCTGCCGCAGCCGACCGTACCGGTCATGCTTTGTTGCATTTGCTGTATCAGCAAAACGTGAAGAACAAAACCACCGTATTCTCTGAGTGGTATGCACTCGATTTGGTTAAAAACGAAGACGGCGCAATTGTTGGTGTAACAACACTGAACATTGAAACCGGCGAAATCTTTTACGTAAAAGCGAAAGCCGTTGTTCTTGCTACTGGCGGTGCTGGTCGTATCTTCGCATCAACCACAAACGCACACATTAATACCGGCGACGGCGTTGGTATGGCGTTGCGTGCTGGCGTGCCAGTACAAGATATGGAAATGTGGCAATTCCACCCAACCGGTATCGCTGGTGCGGGTACTTTGGTCACCGAAGGTTGCCGTGGTGAAGGTGGTTACCTCTTAAATAAAGATGGTGAGCGCTTCATGGAACGTTATGCACCGAACGCGAAAGACTTAGCATCGCGTGACGTTGTTGCGCGTTCAATGATGACCGAAATCCGCGAAGGCCGTGGTTGCGATGGTCCACTTGGGCCACACTTGAAACTGAAACTTGATCACTTAGGTCGTGACGTTCTTGAAAGTCGCTTACCTGGCGTTTGTGACTTGGCGAAAACCTTTGCTCACGTTGATCCAGCTGAAGAACCAATTCCAGTTATCCCAACCTGTCACTATATGATGGGTGGTATTCCGACTGACGTAAATGGTCAGGCGTTACAAATAGATGCTGACGGCAATGCAACGCCAATTCACGGCTTATTTGCTTGTGGTGAAATCGCTTGTGTATCTGTTCACGGTGCGAACCGACTTGGCGGTAACTCACTGCTTGATTTGGTGGTGTTTGGTCGTGCAACAGGTCTGCATTTAGCTGACGCAATGGCTGCACTTGGTGATGCTAAAGAAGCGCGTCAAGACGACATCGATGCTGCTCTGGCTCGTGTTCGCCGTTGGGAAAATAATAAAGACGGTGAAGACCCAGTTCAAATCAAGAAAGATTTACAGAAGTGCATGCAGCTAAACTTCTCGGTATTCCGTGAAGGTAAAGCGATGGCGGAAGGTTTGGAAGAACTGAAGAAAATCCGTGAACGCCTGCAAAATGCACGTTTGGACGACACCAGTAAAGAATTCAACACGCAGCGTATTGAGTGTTTAGAGTTAGATAACTTGATGGAAACTGCGTATTCAACTGCAGTAGCAGCGAACTTCCGTACTGAGAGTCGTGGCGCGCATAGCCGTGCAGATTTCCCAGACCGTGATGATGAAAACTGGTTGGTGCACTCTGTGTATCGTCCAGAAGATGATTCAGTGGTAAAACGCGAAGTGAATATGCAGCCAAAACTGCGTGAAGCATTCCCGCCGAAAGCGCGGACTTACTAAGGTTAGGTGACAACGATGAAGAAGTTGAATATTTCAGTTTATCGTTACAACCCAGATGTTGATAACGCACCCTACATGAAAGAGTACACCGTTGAGGTGGAAAAAAATCGCGACATGATGGTGCTGGACTTGTTATTGCTGTTAAAAGAACAAGACCCAACTCTGGCATTCCGTCGCTCATGCCGCGAAGGCGTGTGTGGTTCGGATGGTCTGAACATGAATGGCAAAAATGGCTTGGCTTGTATCACGCCTTTGTCAGCCCTCAAAGGTGGTGACAAGAAGATTGTGGTACGCCCGTTGCCAGGCCTTCCTGTTATTCGTGACTTGATTGTTGATATGAGTCAGTTCTACACGCAGTACGAAAAAATTAAACCGTACTTGATCAACGACGACAAAACGCCACCAGCACGTGAGCGTTTGCAGTCGACGGAAGATCGCGCGAAGTTGGATGGATTGTACGAGTGTATTCTTTGTGCATGCTGTTCAACATCATGCCCTTCGTTCTGGTGGAACCCAGACAAGTTCATTGGCCCTGCTGGTTTGTTGAACGCTTATCGATTCCTTATCGATAGCCGCGATACAGCCACAGAAGAGCGTCTTGATGAGCTTGATGATGCGTTCAGTGTTTTCCGCTGCCATGGCATCATGAACTGTGTCAACGTATGTCCGAAAGGGCTGAACCCGACGAAGGCTATTGGTAACATCAAATCCATGCTATTGAATCGCGCGATTTAATTAAGTCGCGCAGATTTGCTATAGTAGTGGCCGAGCTGTATCGAAATAGCCATCCAGCTTGGATGGCTATTTTTTTATAAAACGAGTGTGAAGGAACAGCGATGCAAGATGGCGTAATGCAAGCCTGGCTAGAATCCTCCCACCTGGCTGGTGGTAACATGGCCTATGTTGAGGAATTGTTCGAGTTATATCTCGACGATCCGACAGCGGTCAGTGATGAGTGGCGCAACTTCTTTGATCAACTGCCGCGCGAAGGCGCTGGTACGGACACGAAGCATAGCGCAGTTCGTGAACAGTTCCGTACGCTTGCAAAAAACAAGTTAAAGCAAGCAGGTACAGTAACTGCGGGAGCTCCCGATCAAAAACAAGTAAAAGTCTTGCAGCTGATTAACGCGTACCGCTTCCGTGGTCATCAGCACGCAAACCTTGATCCACTCGATTTATGGAAGCAAGAATCAGTACCTGATTTGTCGCTTGAACATCACGAGCTTTCTAAAGACGAATTCGATAAAGAATTCAACGTCGGTTCCTTGGCTGTCGGCCAAGAGAACATGAAGTTGGGCGAAATATATGAGCTGCTAAACAGCATTTACTGTGGCTCAATCGGTGCAGAGTACATGCACATTGTTTCGACTGAAGAAAAACGTTGGATCCAGGAACGTCTTGAGGGCGTACGTGGTCGTCCAGAATTTAAATCTGATCAGCAGAAGAAGATTTTAAAAGAGCTTGTTGCGGCGGATGGCCTTGAAAAGTATTTAGGGTCGAAATTCCCGGGCGCCAAACGATTCTCGTTGGAAGGTGGTGATAGCTTAATACCTATGCTTAAGGCGCTAATTAGCCGCGCTGGCGAGCAAGGTGGTAAAGAAGTCGTTATCGGTATGGCACACCGTGGCCGATTGAATGTTTTGGTCAACGTTCTGGGTAAAAAACCACAGGACTTGTTCGACGAGTTTGCCGGTAAACACATTAATAATAAAGGCTCGGGTGATGTGAAATATCATTCGGGTTTCTCGTCAGATTTCGCCACTTCAGGTGGCGATGTGCATTTGGCGTTAGCCTTTAACCCATCGCATTTAGAGATTGTTAACCCAGTAGTTATGGGCTCTGTGCGCGCTCGTATGGATCGTCTTGGGGATAAAACAGGCGCTAAGGTTTTACCGATAACCATTCATGGCGATTCAGCGATTGCCGGACAAGGTATCGTGCAAGAAACCTTTAACATGTCACAGACGCGTGCCTATCAAGTTGGTGGTTCGATTCGTATCGTTATCAACAACCAAGTTGGTTTTACCACGTCGAAACGTGAAGATACGCGCTCGACTCAGTACTGTACTGATATTGCTAAAATGGTACAGGCGCCAATTTTCCACGTTAACGCTGATGATCCAGAAGCGGTTGTCTTCGTCACTCAATTGGCATTGGACTATCGCAATACATTTAAGCGCGACGTAATGATTGATTTGGTTTGTTACCGTCGTCACGGCCACAACGAAGCTGACGAGCCAAGTGCAACGCAGCCACTTATGTATAGCAAGGTTAAGAAACGCCCTGTAGCGCGTGCTATCTATGCTGAACGCTTGCAGCAAGCGAATGTTGTTGCTGAATCAGATATTGAAACTTTTGTCAGTGATTATCGCGATGCGCTCGATAAAGGCGAAATTGTGGTGGACGAATGGCGTGAAATGAAGAGCCACTCGTCTGACTGGTCGCCATACATTGGGCAAGATTGGGATGTAGCCTACGACGCGAAAATTAGTCGACAAGAAGTTGAAAAGCTCGGTAAAGCAATGAGCACTGTGCCTAAAGAGCATAAATTGCACTCGCGTGTACAAAAAGTATACGATGAGCGTATGAAAATGGCGAAAGGCGACAAAGCTGCTGATTGGGGCTTTGCGGAAAACCTCGCCTACGCAAGTTTGGTTGACGAGGGTGTGCACATTCGCCTTACCGGTCAAGACAGCGGTCGTGGTACCTTTTTCCATCGTCACGCGGTGTTACACAACCAAAAAGATGCAGCGACCTACATGCCGTTAAACAATATTCGAGAAGGCCAAGGCCAAATCGAATTGTATGACTCGGTATTGTCAGAAGCCGCTGTGGTTGCATTTGAGTATGGCTATGCGACTGCTGAACCAAACTCGATGGTGATGTGGGAAGCGCAGTTTGGTGACTTCGTCAACGGCGCCCAGGTTGTCATCGATCAGTTCTTAAGTTCTGGCGAACAGAAGTGGGGCCGGCTGTGTGGCTTAACCCTGTTACTGCCGCATGGTTATGAAGGGCAAGGGCCTGAACACAGTTCTGCGCGCTTAGAGCGGTTCCTGCAGTTGTCAGCTGACCATAACTGGTCAGTGTGTGTGCCAACCACCCCGGCGCAAGTATTTCATATGATTCGTCGTCAACATTTGCGTCCGGTTCGTCGTCCGCTCATTGTTATGACTCCGAAATCACTGTTACGTCACCCATTAGCGGTTTCAAACCTTGATGAGTTGACCACAGGCGTCTTCCAGAATGCGATTGCAGAAGTCGATTCGCTAACGCCGAAGAAGGTAAAACGCGTGATAATCTGCTCGGGTAAGGTCTATTACGACTTGCTGCAAGAGCGGCGTAAACGTGAGCAAGAGGACGTTGCAATTATTCGTATTGAACAATTGTATCCGTTCCCTGCGGATGAAGTTGCTGAAATCATGAAAGATTATCAGCATGTGAAAGATTTTGTTTGGTGTCAGGAAGAACCGCAGAACCAAGGAGCTTGGTACAGCAGTCAGCACAACTTCCGTGCGGCCCTTCCGAAAGGCGCAGATTTAACTTATGCAGGTCGCGAAGCTTCGGCGGCACCGGCAGTGGGTTATTTGTCTGAGCATAACAAACAGCAACAAAAATTAGTCGATGACGCGCTAACCATTAAATAGGTGATAATTGACCATGGCTATTGATATTAAAGTTCCACAACTCCCTGAATCTGTTGCTGATGCAACAGTTGCTACTTGGCATGTGAAGCCAGGTGACAAAGTATCGCGCGACCAAAATCTGGTTGATATCGAAACCGACAAAGTGGTGTTGGAAGTGGTTGCTCCTGATGATGGCGTAATCGGCGAAATCATCGCGGAAGAAGGCGCAACAGTAGGTGCTGAAGAAGTTATCGGTAAACTTGAAAAAGGTGACGGTGCAGGCGCGGACAAAGCCGAAGACAAGAAGTCAGACGACAAGTCAGACAAAAAGTCAGAAGCAAAAGCTGATGATAAAGAAGACAGCAAGAAAGCCGATAAGCCGGCTGCGAAGAAAGCCTCAGGTTCAGGCGAAAAGCTTGAAGTTAAGGTGCCGCAGTTACCGGAGTCTGTTGCTGATGCAACAATTGCGACTTGGCACGTAAAAGCCGGTGATGCTGTAACACGTGATCAAAACTTAGTTGATATCGAAACCGACAAAGTTGTGCTCGAAGTTGTTGCTCCTGCTGACGGTGTGCTGGTTGAAATCAAGCATGAAGAAGGCGCCAATGTTGGTGCTGATGACGTTATCGGTATTGTTGAAGCGGGTGCTTCTGCTGATTCAAGCGAGTCGGCAAAAGAGTCGTCAAGCGAAAGCAAAGAAGAATCAAGTGATGAAGGCGACAGTGAAGTTGCAGGCCCAGCGGTACGCCGTATGCTGGCTGAAAACAGTTTGAAAGTGTCTGACGTAAAAGGCACTGGTAAAGGCGGTCGCGTCACCAAAGAAGATGTAGAAAAGCATCTGAAGGAAGGTTCTAAGAAAGCTGAGCCGGCGAAAGCTGCAAGTGCACCAGCGCCTGTAGCGGGTGACCGTGATCAGAAACGTGTACCAATGACGCGGTTACGTAAAACAATCGCTAAGCGTTTGCTTGAAGCTAAAAACGCAACAGCCATGTTGACCACGTTCAATGAAGTGAACATGAAGCCAATCATGGATTTGCGTTCGAAGTACAAAGACGAATTTGAAAAACGTCATGACACGCGTTTAGGTTTTATGGGCTTCTACGTGAAAGCCGTAACTGAAGCGCTGAAGCGGTTCCCAGAAGTGAATGCGTCAATTGACGGTGATGACATTGTTTATCACAACTATTTCGATATCAGCATTGCAGTTTCTACGCCACGTGGACTGGTAACGCCAGTATTGCGTGACTCAGACAAGATGAGCATCGCTGAAATTGAAAATGGTATCCGTGACTTGGCTATTAAAGGCCGTGACGGCAAATTGACCATGGACGATATGCAAGGTGGCAACTTCACTATCACCAACGGTGGTGTATTTGGTTCATTGCTTTCAACACCAATTTTGAATCCACCACAAAGCGCTATCTTGGGCATGCATAAAATCCAAGATCGCCCAATGGCCGTGGACGGAAAAGTTGAGATTCTACCAATGATGTATTTAGCGTTGTCTTATGACCACCGCATCGTTGATGGTAAAGAATCTGTTGGTTTCTTGGTTACCATCAAAGAGTTGTTAGAAGATCCGCAGCGTTTGTTGCTGGACCTTTAACATATTGCACAGCTGCTGTGTTGCAATTGGGTAACAATTGTACCGGCAGCTGTCTTTTTTGCGCGCAAAACTGTAAAATACGCGCGAATTTTCGGGTAAGCAGCACGAAGCTGCTTTTGTTGTTCAAACGAATCGGAAGATCATCATGAATTTGCATGAGTATCAGGCTAAACAACTCTTTAGAGAGTTCGGATTGCCAGTATCTGAAGGCTTTGCAGTAGACACTGCAGACGAAGCCGTTGAAGCTGCCAAAAAAATTGGCGGTGATCGTTGGGTTGTTAAGGCTCAAGTACACGCAGGCGGTCGCGGTAAAGCGGGCGGTGTTAAACTCGTATCTAGCCACGATGAAGTTCGCGATTTCGCGAACAATTGGTTAGGTAAAAACTTGGTTACCTATCAAACAGATGCAAACGGTCAGCCGGTTGCTAAAATCTTGGTAGAAAGCCTTACTGATATCGCTTCAGAACTGTACTTAGGCGCAGTTGTTGACCGTGCAACGCGTAAAATCGTGTTCATGGCGTCAACCGAAGGTGGTGTTGAAATCGAAAAAGTTGCTGAAGAAACCCCTGAAAAGATTCTTAAGGCAATTATCGACCCAACTGTAGGCGCTCAGCCATATCAAGGTCGTGAGCTTGGTTTTAAATTGGGTTTGAACCCAGACCAAGTTAAACAATTTACTAAAATCTTTTTGGGCTTAGCGAAAATGTTCGAACAGTATGATTTCGCACTGTTAGAAATCAACCCGCTAGTTATTACTGACGAAGGCAACTTGCATTGCCTAGACGGTAAAATCAATATCGATAGCAACGCGTTATACCGTCAGCCAAAAATCCGTGAAATGCACGATCCTTCGCAAGAAGACGAGCGCGAAGCGCAAGCTGCTAAGTGGGAACTGAACTACGTAGCACTTGATGGCAACATCGGTTGTATGGTTAACGGTGCAGGTTTGGCGATGGGTACTATGGATATCGTTAAACTTGCCGGTGGCGAACCAGCTAACTTCCTTGATGTTGGCGGCGGCGCAACCAAAGAACGTGTTACTGAAGCGTTCAAAATCATCCTGTCTGACAGCGCGGTAAAAGCTGTGCTCGTTAACATTTTCGGCGGCATTGTACGTTGCGACATGATCGCAGAAGGTATTATGGGCGCAGTAGAAGAAGTTGGCGTGAAAGTTCCAGTGGTTGTTCGCCTTGAAGGTAACAATGCTGAATTAGGTCGTCAGAAATTAGCAGAAAGTGGCCTGAACATTATCGCAGCAGAGAGCTTGTCTGACGCTGCTGATAAAGTGGTTGCTGCGGCAGGAGGTCAATAATGTCTATCTTGATCGATAAAAATACCAAAGTAATCTGCCAGGGTTTCACTGGTGGCCAGGGTACTTTTCACTCTGAGCAAGCGATTGCATACGGCACGCAAATGGTTGGCGGTGTAACTCCAGGTAAAGGCGGTCAAACGCACCTTGGTTTACCAGTATTCAACACTGTGCGTGAAGCTGTAGAAGCAACAGGTGCTACTGCATCAGTTATCTACGTTCCAGCACCTTTCTGTAAAGATTCAATCATTGAAGCTGCAGATTCAGGTATCGAGCTTATCGTTTGTATCACTGAAGGCATTCCTACTTTGGACATGCTGTATGTGAAAGAATATCTAACGCACAAAGGCGTGCGCATGATCGGTCCAAACTGCCCAGGCGTTATCACACCTGACGAGTGCAAAATTGGTATCATGCCAGGCCATATCCATAAGAAAGGTAAAGTGGGTATCGTGTCGCGTTCAGGTACTTTGACGTATGAAGCCGTGAAGCAGACTACTGACGAAGGTTTTGGTCAGTCAAGCTGTGTTGGTATCGGTGGCGATCCAATCCCAGGTTCTAACTTCATCGATATTCTCGAATTATTCGAAAAAGATCCTGAAACTGAAGCGATCGTGATGATTGGTGAAATTGGTGGTACTGCAGAAGAAGAAGCTGCGGAATACATCAAAGATCACGTCACTAAGCCTGTTGTTTCTTACATTGCAGGTGTTACAGCTCCTCCAGGTAAACGCATGGGCCACGCTGGTGCCATCATTTCTGGTGGTAAAGGTACTGCAGACGAAAAGTTTGCTGCCCTTGAAGCTGCTGGTGTGAAAACTGTGCGTAGCTTGGCCGATATCGGTAAAGCATTGCGCGAAAAAACTGGCTGGTAAGCTCAGTTTTGATACGATGAAAGCCGCTCAAGTTGAGCGGCTTTTTTGTATCTACAGTCCAATTATCGCAACCTCGAAAGGTCAATGATGAAAACAGCTGCGCTATTCTTAATTGCTTTATTTGCGTTTGCAGGAAATTCGGTTATTGCACGCTACGCACTATTGGAACCGGCTATTGATCCTGCTTCGTTTATCATCATTCGAATTTTAAGTGGTGCCATCACCTTGTGGTTACTACTCACAGTGCTACGAAGGCGCACCGCAAAATCCGAACGCACCATGACGACGAAAGGCAGTTGGTGGGGCGCACTCATGCTAAGTGTCTACGCCATCGCATTTTCATACGCATATGTTGAGTTGCAAACGGGGTTCGGCGCTTTGGTATTGTTTGCGGCTGTACAGTTGACCATGCTGGGCGTCAATATAAGCCGTGGGGTTTTGCTGACGAAGACTGAATGGGTCGGTTGCATTATTGCGTTTGGTGGGCTGGCGTATTTGGTTGCCCCGACAATCAGCGTCCCCGACTCATTATTGGCGTCTGTAACCATGATCATGGCGGGTAGTGCATGGGGGTTTTATTCATTGCATGGCCGTGGTCGTGCTAACCCGTTAGCCGACACAACCTATAACTTTGTGCGTGCGGCTCCCATTGTGATTGTCGCGTTATTATTTACCTTACCCTATGCTGCGGTTACTTCAGAGGGCATTCTGTTAGCCGTTTTGTCGGGCGCGGTGACTTCAGGCTTGGGGTATGCGGTGTGGTATTTGGTTTTGCCGCGTCTATCCGTTACCACAGCGGCGATAGGTCAACTTTCTGTTCCGCTTATTGCAGCCTATGGTGGTGTACTATTCGCAGGTGAACTGTTTACACGTCAGTTAGTTATAGCCGCATCGCTAATTATTGGCGGCATCTTAATCGTGTCTTGGAAAAACAAACCCCGCTAGATATATTATTTGATATAATGTCGATACAAAAATATCTAATTTGCTCTATGATTATTATAAAATTGTAAATTATAAAACAGTTGTCTAGTATTACTTCATAACAAAAGTGGTGTGAGTGTTAAATCAATAAGGTGCTCCCCATGAAAAAAATAATACTACTTGCTGCGCTAGTCCTTGCTGTATGGAATTATTACGAAGCCCAGAAACCGCAACCGGAAAATCGGTCGGGCCTGTTGGGTGAACTTGTACAATCCGTGCAAGGTCAGGTACTCCACAAAAAGCCTGAATTCCATTGTGATGGTCGTCGTTATTGCCCCCAAATGACCTCTCGCGAGGAGGCTGAATATTTTATGCACTTTTGCCCCAACACCGAACTTGATGACAACCACAATGGTATTCCTTGCGAGAATGATTCTCGCTTTTAGGCGTTAAGGACTTGGTAATTATGCTGGCACCGATAAGAAACCTTATTAAAGAGCATTGGCAGGGAGACTTTTCACTAGGCTTTGCTTATTGGGTTATCGGCGTTGGTGTCACATTACTGCTTTCGTTGGTCATCTTTCTTGTCGATAAATTACTGACGATACTTTCAGTTAATACCAGTTTTTATGGTGGTGTGTTAATACTGCTCTGCGGTCTTGCTCTGCTCGTTACGCTCTGGCAACTTGTTGGTATTTGGCGCTCAGCGCGGTATCACACGTCACGTGGTGGGCGCACTATATGGGCTAATGCGGCGCGCATTATGGTGGTTATTGCTACTGTAAGAGCCGTTTTCGACTTTAATCAGTTTGGTGTTGGGCAACTGCAAGAAGGGTTCGGCTTATTAGCAAACGGGGAGTCACTCGGTACGTTTGAATTGCGTATATTAAATCAGGGTACTGAATTAGAGCTAATAGGCAGTTTACCGTTTGGTACTGCGGATAGTGTGCAGGCCTTACTTGAACGCTACCCAAACGTTGAAGTGATTCATTTAAATTCAAAAGGCGGACGAATTAGTGAAGGTGTGCGGTTGTATCAACTGATTCAGCAGCACAATCTAAATACGTATAGTCCCAGTGAGTGCTCTAGTGCATGCACCATAGCTTTTATGGGGGGCGCGAAGCGATACTTAGGCAAGCGCGGCATTCTGGGCTTTCATAGTGCCTCATTACAGTCGGTTGATGGCAACGATGTGGCTCAGTTGAATGACGAGTTTAAACGAATTTATCGGCGCCATGGTGTATCGGAAAGTTTTATCAGGCAAGCAGTGAGAGTGGCCGGCGCTGATATTTGGTATCCGGGCCAGTTAGAGTTATTGGATGCGCGGGTGGTGGATGAATTGGTGCCTAGCGAGCGATTTGCGTCAACCAATGCGTTTGGTGATGTTAAGACTAATTGGCAACCCGAGCATTTACAGCAAGCGCCTGATACTGAGTTAGTGGGCTATTGGCAGGCGACGGTTGATATTCTCAATTATTTAAATTATCTAGAACCACGGCATTGCGTGAAGTATATTTATCCGCAGTGGCGTGCAGATGGTGAAGAGGGCGCTGACGTGGAGAGTATGTTGCCAACTAACCTGATTGATGCACATGAAAATGCCGTGATAAAACTCATTGAGCGTACTCAGTTGCGACCAGACTACCGCAGCCCAACCGATACGGCACCTATACTGTTTGAATCGGTACTTATACAGCTTGAGCAACGCAATCCAGAATATCTTTCGGTTCTTGATGCTCCCGAACAGTACATTAACTCACCACGTTTATTATGCAGCGCGATCATTGCGCTTTACGAAGGGGCCCTGCGGCAATCCACGGTTGATAGGCAAGCAGCACTGCTACGCTATTTGCAGCAAGAATAAAAAAAAGCGCACCGAAGAGGTGCGCCAAAGACCGTCGGGATGGTCAAAGAAAGGATAACGGTTTACTACAACTGAGCAATAGCTTCCTCAGCTTCAGACAATGCTTTTTGGCGCGGTTCATCACCCATGTTGAGGCCTTCAGCACGAACAACATGCACATCTGTGATGCCAATAAATGCTAAGGCGTTGCGCAAGTAGCTTTCTTGATGATCAAGTGCTGCGGCGTCACCTTGGCTATAAATGCCACCTCGACCTGATGCAATGTAAGCGGTTTTTCCAGTTAAAAGTCCAACTGCGCCTTGCTCAGTGTATTTGAAGGTAACACCTGCTTTGAGCACGCGATCCAGCCAAGCTTTGAGTTGAGTTGGTATGGTGAAATTATACATAGGTGCGCCAATAACTAAGATATCTGCGACTTGGATTTCTTTAATAAGCTCGGCGCTTAGTAAATTCTCACCGTCCATTAATGTTTCCGCATCAAGGTGTGGTACCGCATTGGTTACCAGATCACGATGCGTAACTTTGACGCTGCTACTTTGGCTTAAGTGCGTGACAATATCACGACTGAGTTTACGACTGACCGATTGGTCGACAAAAATACCTGAATCAAGATGCAAGATATTCATAAAAACCTCTCAAAATGGGTGCGCTGTGCTATTCAATTTCATAGACACATTGTACGAGTGTTCCATTTATGTCGGTAGATGGTTATATTGGGAACTGATGTTCCATATATGGAACGATTGTGAGGTGACTATGGCGATACCAGATTTAACCAATTACTTAATTTTTGCACGGGTGATTGCGGCAGGAAGTGTCAGTGCTGGTGCCCGGGAATTAAATATGCCGAAATCAACGGTAAGCCGGCGGTTGACTGAACTTGAAGATCAGCAGGGGGTGCGATTATTGCATCGGAGCACCCGCGGACTGAAGTTAACTGATATTGGGCAGGCCTTCTTGGTGCATTGCGAAACTATGGTAGCCGCAGCAGAAGCGGCTCAACAGGTGACGCAAATGGTTCAGGAAACTCCCCGTGGTGATATTCATGTAAGTTCGCCCTATGCGATTAGCCAGAGCATGTTGGTACACCTGCTGCCCGAGTTCATGTCGCTCTACCCGGACGTACGAATCAATTTAATGGTCACCAATCGCCCAGTTAATTTAATCGATGAAGGCGTTGATGTTGCCTTGCGAGTGCGGCCATTTATCGAGGACTCATCATTGATAGCGCGGCCGCTTGCTGACGCTCCTGGTACGCTTTATCGTAGCCCCAATCGAGGTGACGTAGCCAAGATCACAAAACCTCTTCGACATCCTCTTGATTTGGTTAATTTTCCCCATTTGAGCTTGCACTACACCAGCGGTCGTTACAGGTATGATATGACTTCTCAGCACGGAGAAAAGTTAACAGTTAGTTTTCGCCCGCGGCTAATCACAGACGACATGATCGTTTTACGTGAAGCCGCGATAGATGGCTTAGGTATTGTCTCACTGCCCAACTACTTGGGTAAACAAGCGGTCGAAGACGGCTTGCTAGAACGTGTTCTTCCAGACTGGTCACTACCGATGGGAATTATGCACATGGTGTATCCATATCGGCGGGGATTGCTTCCTGCTGTTCGCGTATTCATTGATTTTCTTGCAGAGCGCTTGCCTGCTACGGCACAACGTTCGTTAAATACGATATAAAGGCTTTTATTTTCAAGCTAACTCACTACAATCATTCAAACAGTTGTTTAAATAATTTCGCAACCGCGACTTAAGTAGGGCACCGTTATGGATTTTACCCCAAGTGACAATACACTGAAATTCCGCAAGCAGCTTATTGCTTTTATGCACGAGCATATTGAGCCGGTAGAAGCGAATTACCACAAGGAAAACCGTCGGCTGAATCCTGATGGCAATTGGCGCGACTGGCAGGTGGCGCCACTTATTGAAGACTTAAAAGAGAAAGCAAAAGAAGCAGGCCTGTGGAATCTATTTCTGCCCGATGCTGAACTTGGTGCTGGCTTGTCCACACTCGACTATGCGCCGCTTGCTGAAGTTATGGGGCACAGCATCATTGCACCGGAAATATTCAATTGTAATGCACCGGATACGGGGAACATGGAAGTGCTGTACCATTTTGGTAGTGCACACCAGAAACAGACATGGCTGACGCCGCTTTTAAACGGAGAAATCCGCTCTGTTTTCTGTATGACGGAACCAGATGTTGCATCATCTGATGCGACCAACATGCAAGCGAGTATTGTGGCGGACGGCGATGATGTCGTTATTTGCGGCCGTAAGTGGTGGTCAACAGGATTAGGGCATCCCAATGCAAAGTTCGCGATAGTTATGGGGCTTACTGATGCTGATGCACCGAAACATCAACGTCACTCCATGGTGCTGGTACCATTGGATACGCCAGGTGTAACAATAGAACGTATGTTGCCTGCATTTGGCGAGTACGATGCACCCTATGGTCATGGTGAGGTGTTGTTTGAAAATGTTCGGGTACCAAAAACCAATGTGATTGGTGCTTTAGGTGATGGGTTTAAAATTGCGCAAGGGCGGCTTGGGCCGGGTCGTATTCATCATTGTATGCGAGCTTTGGGAGCCGCAGAGAAAGCTTTGCAACTCTACATGCGCAGAGGACAGGATCGTATCGCGTTTGGCAAACCATTATTACAATTGCACGGTAACCTTGAGCGTGTAGCCGACATGCGTATTGCAATCGATCAGGCGCGCTTACTGACTTTTTATGCAGCGTGGAAAATTGATCAAGTTGGTGCGATGAAGGCGTTGGCCGAAATTTCGGCAATTAAGGTTGCCGCACCGAACGTCTTGCAGAAAGTTGTTGATGAAGCCATTCAACTCTATGGTGGTGCTGGCATGAGCCAAGATACGCCGTTAACCGCATTGTATGCGATGGCTCGCGCGCTCCGTATTGCTGATGGCCCAGACGCAGTTCACCGCGCCACTATTGCTAAAGTTGAACTAGCCAAGTATCGGGAGGCTTAGGTGGCGAACGCGGGAGCAAGATTTGAAGATAAGGCTGGTGCAGTACGTGCTGGCGAACAACTGCCTGAACAACAACTCAGCCAGTGGCTGCGTGAACAGTTACCCGAGTTAAAGGGCACCATGAGGGTCACCCAATATAGTGGTGGCGCGTCTAATTGGACCTATCGGCTGGAATTTGACAACGCCGATCTTATTTTACGCCGACCACCGGCAGGTACTAAGGCCAAATCAGCTCACGACATGGGGCGGGAGTACCGACTGCAGAAGGCGTTAAAGCCAGTTTTCCCCTACGTACCCAAGATGCACCTTTACACCGACGATGAATCCGTCATTGGTGCTGAGTTTTACATCATGGATAGGGTGGCTGGCATTATTCCGCGTAAGAATATGCCGCGAGACCTAAAGCTAAACGAACCACAAACACGGCAGCTTTGTTTAAATGCGCTGAATGTGCTGATTGAATTGCATCAGGTTGATATTGAAGCGGCTGGATTAACTAATTTAGCCAAAGGGGCGGGTTATACAGAGCGTCAGGTAACGGGTTGGAGTGAACGTTATGTAAAAGCTAAGACCTGGAACGTGCCGTCCGGAAAGAAAATTATTCGTTGGCTTGCCAAAAATATGCCAAAGCAAGAATCCATCTGTATGACACATAATGATTTTCGATTCGATAACCTTGTGTTGGATGCTGATGATCCGACCCGAATTATTGGTGTATTGGATTGGGAGTTGGCAACACTAGGCAATCCGTTAATGGATTTAGGCAATAGCCTAGCCTACTGGATACAAGCAGACGATGACCGAATAGCGCGTTCGACACGGCGTCAACCCACGCATTTGCCGGGCATGTTGACACGCCAACAAGTGATTGATTATTACTGCGAGAAAATGGGCGTTAATGTGGCAGACTTTCGCTTTTACGAAGTTTTTGGGCTGTTCCGTCTTAGCGCTATTGCGCAGCAAATCTATTACCGTTATTACCACAAGCAAACTCGTAATCCAGCCTTTAAGAACTTTTGGTTTTTGGTGAATTACTTGCAGTGGCGAGCCCGTAAATTAATGAAACAAGGATAACCCAATGCGCAAAACTATTCTTATAACAGGCGCGAGTTCAGGTCTCGGTGAGGGAATGGCGCGTGAGTTTGCCAAGCATGGCCGTAATCTGGCGCTGTGCGCGCGGCGCACCGAGCGGCTCGATGCGCTCAAACAAGAACTCGAACAACGCTACCCAGACATACAAATCAGCGTAAAAGCGCTGGATGTGAATCAACACGAAGAGGTATTCCGGGTTTTTAAGGAATTTCAAGCCGAATTCGGAACGCTCGACCGGGTTATCGTTAACGCGGGTATGGGCAAGGGAGCATCACTAGGCACCGGTTATTTTCATGCCAACGTGCAAACGGCGCAAACCAATTTTGTGGCAGCACTTGCCCAATGCGAAGCTGCTTTGGAAATTTTTCGTGCCCAAAATAGTGGCCATTTGGTTACCATTAGCTCCATTAGTGCGCTACGCGGTATGCCGCGTGCAATGACCGTTTATGCAGCAACCAAAGCCGGGTTGTTAGCATTAACCGAAGGTATTCGGGCTGATTTGATTAAATCCAAGTCACCGATTAAAGTTAGCGCGATTCTGCCGGGCTACATACGGTCAGAAATTAATGAGAAAGTTAAAAATACACCGTTTATGATTGACACCGAAACCGGTTGCCGAAAATTAGTCAAAGCTATCGAAAAGGAACCGGTGCAAGCGTACGTACCGACTTGGCCGTGGGCTTTAATCGGATTTTTGATGAAGCGTTTACCATTGAAGTGGGTGATGAAGCTCGGTTAAAGCGGGCAGTCATCTTCGCGTTGTGTGGTGACGCTAATGGTATTTGGCATACTGTTAGCGTCACGATAGATAACCGAGCTTTTCGCGATATTTAAATCGCCGCGGCTATGACCGTGATGAATCACCAGTTCGCCTGGACGCTGCCACGACACACTTAAACAATCCCGCTGTTCTGCAGTAGCGATACGTAGCCAATCATTGGTTGATGGCTCGTATAACCATACCTCGTAGCCTTTCCAAGCCGCTTTGTTCGACCCTCGTTGACACTGATGCACTTGAATTTCCGCAGCATTGTCGGCCGTAGTCATTAATTGTATGGACTGGCAATTGGCAACCGTTGGTGGATCAGGCTCAAACACTGTGAACTTGTAAATTAAAACTGCCGTAAACAGCACAGCGAGCGTAATTCCAGCTGCTAAAAACCACAAACCAAGGCGGCGTGTAAAATTTCGTATTGCGCGAATAAGTCCCATTACGTAGCCTTTTTACTTGTGTAGTGGCTGACTTGCCCGAAGCGTTCGTGGCCTGCGTCCCAATCACTTTGAGCTTGTTCAACCCGTTGTTGCGATGCACTGACAAAATTCCACCACATTTTAACCGGCTGTTCGAACGCTTCACCGCCAAGCATAAGAATTTCTGTATCGGCGCTCAGCTCAATGACAAGATGGCGTCGACTGCTGCCTAGACTGATAAGTTGATGCGCCCGAACTGTTTTATCAAGCAATTCAATTTGTCCTCGAACGACATAAATTCCGTACTCAAAGTCACGATCAAGGTGAACTTCAACAGCGGTGACGCGCGGTGTACTGAGCATCAGCGCAAGTGCTGGGCTAAAACTTAATGCAGGGCTGGTCCAGCGTCTATCATTCGCCACATAGGACCCAATAATAAGGGTTGCAGTACAGTCGCCAATACTGAATTTTGGCACCTGCTGATAATGGTCAAATCGCGGCTCCGTTTGTTCATGCTCTGGAGGAAGCGCGCACCATAATTGCAGCCCATGCAGCGGTTGATCGGGATTATGATCAGCAACTTCAGCATGACTAATTCCGCGCCCTGCGGTCATTAAGTTGAGTTGACCGCTGCGTAATGGCTGTTCGTAACCTAGACTATCTTGGTGCAACAATTGACCTGAGAATAGCCAGGTAATAGTTTGCAAGCCAATATGCGGATGTGGTGGAATATCAAATTTGCGATAGTCGGCCGGAGCAACTGGGCCGAAATGGTCCAAAAAGCACCAGGGACCAATCATGCGGATGGCACGCTGTGGCAGTATCCGATGAATCAATAGTTGCGGTGTGAGTTGGCGCTGCAGCGATGAATGTACACTTGCGTCGTGTTGCAAGTGTTCAGACTCACAGGTTTCAATGGTTGTTTCCTGAGCTGATCGGGTCATAGCCACCTCATGATTCCGCTATTTTAAAAGACGCATACATGCTTGCAAGCAGTATGGCATCGCCCCATACAATAGTCGAATATAATAGAAGAGTACTTCCGTAGCGCGAGAGATTTCAGTAAGGTGTATGTACACCTCAAGGAGATAAAAATGATTTATCCTTTGCTGTTAGCTGTGATTGGCTTCGCCGCCATGTTAAGCGGCGTTTGGGAACAAAATCTTACCACCATTTTGGTGGGAGTCGTCATGCAATTAGTGGGCTGGGTATGGTTTTTCATAGCCTGGCGAAAAGAAAAAAAACAGGGGCAAACGCACAAAAATGAAAACAACTAGTGCAACACGAATCAGTGCTCTCGCAATAATCATAGCGGGGGTTTTATTAGCCGTTTTAGCACCAGCGGGCGAAACGGTGTCAAGTTATCGTCAATTAGGTGTCGTTTTGCTGATTGTTGGCGCGGTGTGGTTACTTCGGCAAAAGCGGCCAGAGCCGCAACGAGAAGCTAGCCAACAACCGTTTCAACAACCTGTATTAAAATGGTATCAATCGCCGATTTTTTGGGTGCCTGTAATTGCGGCCATTATCGCCTTGCTATCGTGGTTAATGCTATAGCCCTTGGAGCTAAGGAAACACTATGTCAGTAACGACACGATTAGTTATTTTGGCCGGCCTTGTCGGCTTATTGTTTTACAATGCAACGGAACAACAGTTGTGGACAGTTATTATCGATTGGCAGTTGGGTTGGTACAAACTTGGCGTACCGCTTGCGTGGGGAGTTATTTTAGGCGCATTGGTGAACCTGTTAGGTGGTACGGTCTTGATCAAGTGGTTGGAGCCGATGACTTTCGTGGCAGCTTCACTGGTTACGCTCGGCTTAACGGGCAGTGCGGCTGTGTATGGTGCACATCAAGTGTCCGGGTTAGTGATTGTGCCGCTCTCGATAAGTAGTATTGGTGTTGGCATGTATTTGTTTGCATACAGCTACGCACGGTTTACTGGAGCTCGCTCAAGCGAAAAGGCAAAGGAAGCGGTCGATAAGAAGCCATGATTAAACTGAATTGTGACATGGGCGAGAGCTTTGCGGCTTGGACCATGGGCGATGATAGCGCCGTGATGCCGCATATTGATATGGCTAATATCGCCTGTGGATTTCATGCTGGCGGGCCAGCAATTATGGCCCAAACCATTAACTTAGCCCTAGAGCACGATGTAACTATAGGGGCGCACCCTGCCTATCCTGATTTAGCAGGCTTCGGGCGCCGCACCTTGCATTTCAGTGCCCCGGAATTAAAGGCTATTTTGCATTATCAAATTGGGGCAATGCAGGCGCTCTGCGACCATGCTGGCGCTGAGCTGAGCTATGTGAAGCCCCATGGCGCGCTGTATAACGATATGCAGCGCGATCAAGAATTGTTTGAGTTGGTGTGCCGCGTGATGGCAGAAGTCAATCAAAGCCGATTTGAGAAGTCACAGCAACGTGCGTTGTATTTACTAACACTAGCCAAGGCTGATAACAGTGTTCAGCAACGGATTGCCGCAGAGCATCAGGTGAGTTTATGTTTTGAAGCTTTCGCGGATAGACGTTATGAAGCGGATGGTAGTTTACGCTCGCGCAACTATGCTGATGCAGTTCTTACGAAGCGTGATGAGATTCTTGCGCAAGCGATTAAGTTCGCGCGCGGACAGTCAATTACCGCTGCAGATGGTTCAGCATTAACATTGGTGCCCGATACACTCTGTGTGCACGGAGACAATCCAGAGTCTATTGCAACTGTGGTGGCAATCCGCCAAGCGTTGTTAGAGGCGTGAAGGTGCAAGCCCGTGTCGAAGTGGCCGCAGTTGATGCGGCGATGGTGGTATTTGAAGCTCACGTAGATAAAACCATTAATCAACGTGTGCACGCCTTGCGTGCAAGCATTTTGGCCAGCAATCCTCCGTGGCTCGTTGATGTGGTTGCCGCTTATCATACATTAATGGTTGTCTACGATGTGCAAACGACCGAGTATGCAGCTGTTGAACGTTTTCTGAATAAACAATTGCATGGGGCCTCTGATCAGGAACTTGCGCACACAGGCACTTTGCATGAGTTTAAAGTCTGCTACGATGCTGAGCTCGGGATGGACTTACCTCGCGTAAGTGAATTAACTGGTCTGAGCCCATCGGTAATTATCGAACGCCATAGTGCGCCTACCTACCATGTTTATACCATCGGATTTGCACCGGGGTTTGCGTACCTCGGCGATGTTGCTGAAGGCTTGCAGGTGCCGCGCCAAAGTACACCGCGAACGAAAGTGCCGGCCGGCAGTGTTGCCATGGCTAATCAGCAAACGGCGATTTATCCGCGTCAGTCGCCTGGCGGCTGGAACCTCATTGGTCGGGTTGCCGGTTGGCAGTTTGAGACTGGATTGGCCATGCAAGCGGGTGATCAAGTGAAATTTATACCGATTAGTCGCGCTGAGTACGACCAGCTTGAACAACAGGCGAGAGAGCGTACGAATGACTGACATGGATAAGTGGCTTACGTCATCGAAACCTGGCCTGCAAATTGATCAGCCTGGCCTACTGACGACGCTGCAAGACTGGGGGCGGCTTGGGCAACTTGCACAAGGCATCACGCGTGGTGGTCCAATTGATGAGCGCGCATTTTTGTGGGGCAATAAGTTGCTCAGCAATAAACCGACTGCCGCGCAGCTAGAAATCACGCTAGGCGACTTAACCGCAACCGCGTTGAACGCTGGCTTTTGGGTGGTGTGCGGTGCGCCAGTTGTGGTGACCAAAAACCATCAGCCGCAACCTACCTGGCAGGTATTCCCTGTTGCAAAAGGCGATACAGTGACCATTGCGGCACCTCCGCGCGGGCTGCGAAGTTACTTGGCGGTAGCTGGTGGTATTCGAGCTAAACAGGTGCTTGGCTCGGTCGCGACAGTGATGCGTGATGGGTTAGGGGGCTTACAAGGTGATGGACAGCCCTTAAAATGCGGCGACACGTTAAGTGTTGGCGAGTTTGCACCGCAGCAAGTGATTGCCCACCGACGCCCCAAACACGTGCTTATTCCGCGCATATCGGCCACCTCAATCCTTGAACTTGGAGTCATTCCGATTGCTCAGCATGAGCAATTTTCTGACACCGAAATAGCAAAGTTCTTCGAGCAAACTTTTGCGGTTACTGCCAAGCAAGACCGTATGGGTGTTCGGTTACATACTGAACAGCCGCTAAACTGGTCGCATGGCGAAATCATTTCTGAACCACTGCCTATTGGGGCTATTCAGGTTCCGCCAGATGGACAGCCAATCATTATGCTCAATGATTGCCAGACACTTGGTGGCTATCCGAAAATAGGTGTGTTGAGTTGGTCCGCGCGAATGGCACTTGCGCAAGCAACTGCAGGCACTCAAATTCGCTTTGTACGCACCGAATTAAGCGACGCCCAAGAGGAAGTGAAGCAAGCCTATCGGTTTTTTAACCTGAGCGTATAGGCCTTGCGCAGTCTGGCAGAAACTGCGATCATAGCGACCACTTTATCGAATTAGAATTGGAGTACAGGTATCCATGGCCGCAGACATGGCAGCAAACGCGCCGCGCAGTAATTTTATCCGCCAAATTATCGACCAAGATCTTGCCAATGGTAAGCATCAAATGGTGCACACGCGCTTTCCACCAGAGCCAAATGGTTTTTTGCATATAGGTCATGCTAAGTCCATTGTGCTGAACTTCGGTATTGCGCAAGACTACCATGGAACGTGCAATCTGCGCTTCGACGATACCAATCCACTGAAAGAAAAAGTCGACTATGTAAATTCAATTCAAGCCGATGTGAAATGGTTAGGTTATAGCTGGGAAGGTAAGCCGCGTTATTCGTCGGATTACTTTGACCGGTTGCACGCCTACGCAGTTGAGTTGATTGAAAAAGGCTTGGCGTACTGCGACTTTTCAAGTCAGGAAACAATGCGCGAACTGCGCGGCACCTTAAAAGAGCCGGGCAAGAACAGCCCATACCGTGACACTGCAATAGAAGAGAACCTTAAGATATTTGCTGACATGACAGCGGGCAAATACCAAGAAGGTGAAGTGTGTTTGCGTGCCAAGATTGATATGAGTTCACCATTCATGTGTATGCGTGATCCGGTAATTTACCGTGTACGTTTTGCACACCATCATCAAACGGGTGATAAATGGTGTGTATACCCCATGTATGACTTCACGCACTGTATTTCGGATGCGATTGAAGGTATCACGCATTCATTGTGTACGCTTGAGTTCCAGGACAACCGTCGTTTGTATGACTGGGTACTGGATAACATCAGCATTGACTGTCATCCACAGCAAATTGAATTTTCACGTTTAAACTTGCAGTACACTGTGATGAGTAAGCGTAAGCTTCATTTACTGGTGGAAGAAGGCAAGGTGAGTGGCTGGGACGATCCGCGTATGCCAACTATTGCGGGCATGCGTCGTCGCGGGTATACGCCGGCATCGGTGCGTGAGTTTTGCCACCGCATTGGCGTAACCAAAATGGATAATCAGGTTGAAATGAGTATGCTTGAAGCCTGTATTCGCGATGAACTCAACCAAGATGCGCCGCGTGCGATGGCAGTTCTCGATCCTGTGCGTTTGGTCATTGAAAATTATCCGGAAGAGCATGAGCAACAGCTCAATGCGCCAAACCATCCGAATAATGAAGCCATGGGTACGCGCCAAGTGCCGTTCGCTCGCGAAATTTTGATTGAACGTGAAGATTTTCGTGAAGAAGCTAATAAAAAATACAAGCGTTTAGTACTCGGTAAAGAAGTGCGCTTACGCAATGCGTATGTAATTAAAGCCGAACGTGTTGATAAAGACGCTGAAGGCAACATTACCGCCATTTACTGCACCTATGATCCGGAAACCTTGGGAACTGACCCAGCTGATGGCCGTAAAGTAAAAGGCGTGATTCATTGGGTTGCAGCAGCGCATGCTGTGCCATGTGAATTCCGCTTGTACGATCGTTTATTCCAAGTGCCTAATCCTGGTGCTGAAGAAGATTTTTTCAGCACGTTGAACCCAGATTCATTGCAAATTAAACATGGCTTTGTTGAGCCAAGTTTAGCCACTGCGGTGCCTGAAAAAGCGTATCAGTTTGAGCGTATTGGTTATTTTTGTGCGGACAGTCAGGATAGCCATGAAGGCAACCTCGTATTCAATCAAACCGTTGGCTTGCGCGATACTTGGTCTGAAAGTGAAGCAGCTGCATAACAGTGTTAACGAAGACGTGCAAGGTTGCTTTACCCATAGTGAGCATGACAAAATCCCTCGTAGTGCAATGCTACTAGGGATTTTTTAATGTCAACGAAGGATGTGACTGAACGCTATAGTAAACTCACCGCAGCCCAACTGCGAGAGCGGCTATATTGCTTAGAGACCGTGGTTGAGAAGTCGAATATTGGCGTTTGGGAACTGTGCGTAGCTACCGGTAAGCTTTCAGTGAATCAATATTTTGCTGCATTACTTGGGCTTAAATGGAATCCTGAACTAACGCTGACTTTCGATGAAGTACTCAAGATTATACACCCTGACGATCGCCAGAGTGCTAAAAAGCAGTTCAAACAATATCTCGCTGGTAAAAACCGCTATTTTGAAGTGGAGTTTCGAGTTCGATTTGCCGACGGCAGTTGGCATTGGATTCGTGACATCGGCACCGTAGTGAGTATAAAAGCCGATGGAGATGCAAAAAAAATTGTTGGATCTTGGCTTGATGTGAACGACATGGTTGAATCAAGTCAACGGCTGCGCAAGATAACCCGCACCATTCCCGGCGTTATCTATGAATTTGAGCTTTATCCAGACGGCAGCATGCGCTTTCCCTATTCCAGTGAAGGAATCACCGATATCGCAGGTGTTTCGCCAGAACAAATTCGTGATGATGCGAGTGTGCTCTTTAGCCTGATCCATCCAGATGATATAAGCAAAGTTCAACACAGCATCTTAGAGTCGGCTAAGTCGCTCAATGATTGGTTCTGCGAATACCGTTTGATGAAAGAGGATAGTGAGCGCTGGTTAACGGGTTATGCCGTTCCTGAGCGCGATGATGTGTCAGGCGTGGTTCGATGGTATGGGCAGATTGTTGATACGACTTCAGATAAAGAGCTTGAGCTGGAGCTACTGGAAAGTAAAATCACCTTAGAAAAAGCGCAGGAGCTTGGCAAGATTGGTTACTGGCGTGCCGACCTTACAAATGGAGACTTGGCTTGGTCCGATGAAATTTATCGTATCTATGGTTTGGATAAGGATAAGGTAAAGCCAACGATTGAGGTGTTTGATCGCGCTATCTATCCAGATGACCTTCAAGCAGTAACAGCCAGTATGGAACGTGCGCGTGATACCGGTGTTCATGACGTGGAACATCGTATTGTGCGGCCCGATGGTGAAGTTCGATGGGTGCATGAATTAGCCGGTTTTCGGGGTGATGACAGTCAGGATGTGATGATCGGGACCGTTCGTGACGTGACCGAGCAAAAGCTTTACCAGCGTGAGCTGGAGCGCTTGAACATGACCGATGAATTGACAAAAGTGAACAATCGTCGGTTCTTTATTGCCAGCCTAGAGCGTGAGCTAAAATCAATTGTATCCGCATCTCGAATCTGCGTCGCGATTGTCGATATCGATTACTTTAAAATTATCAACGATCAATACGGCCACGCTGAGGGCGATTTGGTGTTGAAAACTGTATCTGCGTTTATTAACCAACAGTTACGACCTGGTGATGTGTTTGCGCGTATCGGTGGAGAAGAGTTCGCGTTATTGCTGCATCGTGTTGAAGGTGCAGATGCGAAACGCCGCTTGAACGCAATTCGTCAGCTAATTAGTGAGCTGGCTTTTTGCTATAACGGTGAAAGCTACCAAGTAACTGCAACGATTGGCATGACAATGCTAACCCCGCAAGACACCCGCGATGATGTGTTACACCGTGCTGATGAAGCGTTGTATCGCGGTAAACGGGACGGGCGAAACTGTGTGGTGTGGTCAGAAGTAGACTAAAACGCGACATGATGATCGCGTTTATTAACTAGTCAGCTTCTAAATTATTGACACAGGTTTCAGGGGTTTTGCATTCGCCGTAAAGGTACAAACTGTGATTGGTAAGTTTGATATTATTGGCTTCGGCAACCTGCAACTGGCGCTGCTCGATGACGTCGTCTTCAAACTCAAATACGTGGCCACAAGTTAAGCAAACGAGATGATCATGGTGATCTTTCGCGCTTAATTCGAACACGGAACGACCGCCTTCAAAATGGTGCCGACTTACAATTCCAGCGTCATCAAATTGGTTGAGTACACGATAAACTGTTGCAAGACCAATTTCTTCGTTGTTCTCAAGTAAGATTTTATACACGTCTTCAGCACTAATATGCTGATTGTTTGGGTTCTTCAAAATCTCGAGAACCTTAATCCGCGGCGACGTGACCTTAAGGCCTGCTTTTTTTAGTTGTAATTCGTCTTTGCTGCTCATGATATCTTCGCTGTGAGTGGTTTATTAACGCTTAGCCTAACTGGTCTAAGCCCATTTCATCACGAATTTGTGCACACCACTTCTGTACACGTTCTTTGGTTAACTCAGGTTGACGGTCTTCATCAATTCCCAAGCCTACAAAATGGTTGTCATCTACTAAAGCGCGTGATGCGTCAAACTCATAGCCATCTGTTGGCCAGTGACCAATGATGATACCGCCACGTGCTTCAACAATATCACGGATAGTGCCCATGGCATCTAAAAAGTATTCAGAGTAATCTTCTTGATCACCGCAACCGAAGATAGCAATCAATTTGTTATTGAAGTCTATTTCTTCGAGTTCAGGGAAAAAATCATCCCAGTCACATTGGGCTTCACCGTAATACCAAGTAGGGATGCCAAACATGAGCAAATCATACGACGCGATGTCTTCTTTGCTTGATTTTGCGATATCAAATACGTCGATTAGATGCTTGCCTAAATCTTTTTGGATCATCTGCGCGACAGCTTCAGTGTTTCCCGTGTCGCTACCGAAAAATATACCTACACTTGCCATAGAATCGTACTACCTGCTCTAGAGAATTAAAGACCTGCTTCCCAGAATGCTTGAATAATGCCTTTCGCAATAAAGCCAGCGCATCCTAAAAATAGAACTAACCAAACAAACCAACGACCAAACTTGGGAACATCGCCTTTTATTAAAACATCTTGAATTGCTAACCCAATAAGTACAAATAATATTGCAATAGCAAAGTTGGTACCTAAGGTTTCAATCAATTCATAATGTTCTGACAGCATAACAGCAACACCCGATGTAAGGTTGTTTATATGATTTCAAAAGAACGCAGAGTATAGCATGCTGCGTGCTTAGGTGCGAGAATGATTCTCAATGAAGGCGCGCGCCAGCCGGTTGAAAATGCGTGGTTTTTCGGCGTGAAGCCAATGGCCTGTTCCTTCAATAATTTTTACGTCTACGTTATTAAATCGCCCCTTAATTTCATCGGTATGGGATGTGGCTAAATAGTCCGAATCGCCACCTTTAATAAACAATATCGGGCCATCATAGTTGCCTTGCCGTACCGCTCCCGATATTTCTTCATAACAGCTGTTTAGGGTGTCCAAATTAATGCGCCATGTGTAGTGGCCATCTTCTCGGTTAAGGTTTTTTAATAGAAATTGCCGAACACCGCGCGTGTCAATGTGCTGCGCTAGTTGCTTATCGGCATCCGCGCGATTGCTAACCTTACTCAAATCGATTGCTTTCAAAGCATCGAGTATGTGTCGATGTTTTGGATCGTAAGCCACGGGCGAAATATCTGCCGCAATAACACTACGCGCACGGTCAGGGTAGGTTAGTGCGAACTCCATCGCAACTTTACCGCCCATGGAATGCCCGACAATATGCGCAGATTTAATCTTTAGCGCATCGAGCGTTGCCGCCAAATCCTTCGCCATATCGGCGTAATTCATGTGGTCACTATGAAATGAATCGCCATGATTACGTGCATCAACTAGGATGACTTGAAAATCAGCGCTTAAATCGCGACCTAGCCCTTTAAGGTTATCCAAATCGCCGAATAATCCGTGCAATAAAACTACTGGCTCGCCGCTGCCAAGAACTTCATAGTTAAGAATCTGTGCTGTGCTCATATTGATTTCCTGTACCCTAGCGTGTGCTTGGGTATAATAGCGTGCAGAACATGTGTCTTAAAGCACCAACCCTTGTTTAAATCAAAAGCTAAACTAAACGCTAACAAAAAGTGATCGGGTGATGACCAAACGCATTGAAATAGATGACGAATTATACCGCTATATTGCTAGCCACACACAACATATCGGTGAAAGTGCTTCGGCCATATTACGCCGCTTGCTTGGCTTGTCTGCTGCTGAAGTTGCTACGGGGCAACCGGTGATAGCAATTCCAGAGGCAATGGATGAAGAAACCAGTTCAGGAATAACCGGCCGCACTATCTTTGATGTGATGACCCGTGCAGACCTTGCTGGGCAACGCAGTATTGTGGCACGCTTTCTCTACATTTTGAGCATGCTGTACAAATGCCACGCCAATCAATTTGACAGCGTACTGCACATTAGCGGACGTGATCGTCAGTATTTTGCCAAAACGGAAGCCGAACTTGAGGCTTCTGGCACAAGTACAAATCCAAAACAAATTCCTGATGCACCATATTTCGTTGTGACGAATAACAATACCACGCGGAAAAAATCGATGCTGACGCAAGTTGCGCAGGAATTGGGCTATTCGCAGGAACAAGCTGAAAAAATAAGGGACTTTCTATAATGGCTTTGCATCCACGTGCCGGACAACCGGCTGTTGCCACTGATTTAACCAACATTGCGCAGCTAGTAAGCGCCTATTTCGTGAATGAAGTTGACCCGCGCAACCGCGCTCAGAAAGTGAAGTTTGGAACTTCAGGTCATCGTGGCTGTGCTTTTGATAGTTCGTTTAACGAAGCTCACATTCTAGCAATTAGCCAAGCTTTGGTTGCCTATCGTGAGGAACAAGGTATTACTGGGCCCTTGTTGCTGGGGCGTGATACCCATGCATTGTCAGAAGCTGCTTATATGACAGCGCTGGAAGTTTTTATTGGCAACGGCATTGAAGTACACATTCAAACTGATGATGGTTATACGCCGACCCCTGTGATCAGCCATGCGATATTGCGCTATAACCGCAACCGAAGCGAAGGCTTGTGTGATGGAGTGGTCATAACACCGTCTCATAACCCGCCTACTGACGGTGGCTTCAAATACAACCCACCGCATGGGGGGCCAGCCGATACAAGCGCAACGCGAACTATCGAAAAATACGCCAACGCGCTGTTATCATCGCAGTTGATGGGTGTTAACGCGGTGACGTACGCAGAAGCACGAGCCAGCGACAAACTGAAGCAAGTCGATTGGCGTAAGGACTATATCGAGAGTCTGGATGACGTAATTGATATGTCTGCGATAGCCGCAGCGAACCTACGTATCGGTGTCGATGCTATGGGCGGTGCAGGGGCCAGTTACTGGGCGCTAATTGCTGAACATTATAAGTTAAATATTGACGTTCATAATGCTGATGTTGATGCCAGTTTTAGATTCATGACGCTCGACAAAGACGGCAAAATTCGTATGGATTGCTCATCGCCATACGCTATGGCGAGCTTGGTGAAATTAAGAAATGATTATGACATCGCGTTAGGCAACGATCCTGATTATGATCGCCATGGCATTGTTACCCCGACACATGGCTTGATGAATCCAAACCATTATCTCGCAGTGGCCATTGATTATTTATGCAGTCATCGGCAGTGGTCACAAGATTTAGCAATTGGTAAAACCTTGGTTTCAAGTGCAATGATTGATCGGGTGGTAAATAACTACCAGCGTCCACTGCGTGAAATGCCTGTTGGATTTAAATGGTTCGCGCCAGAACTTTTTGCTGGAACCACTGCATTTGGTGGCGAAGAAAGTGCCGGAGCCAGTTTCCTTGATAAAAAAGGGCAGCCGTGGTCGACCGATAAAGACGGCATTATTATGGCCTTGTTGGCCGCTGAAATTTGTGCCAAATCAGGTAAGAATCCAAGCCAATATTATGATGGTTTGTGCGAGCAATATGGCACCGCTTATTATCGCCGAATTGATGTCACGTCGTCGCCCGAAATGAATGCAGGATTTGCCGGCATTCGTGGTTATAAACTTAAATTGACTGAATTAGCGGGTGATGAAGTGACCGCAATAATGACGAAAGCGCCGGCCAATGACGCCATTATTGGTGGTGTTAAAGTGACGACTGCTAACGGGTGGTTTGCGGCTCGCCCTTCAGGGACAGAGCCGGTTTATAAAATTTATTGTGAAAGCTTTGTCAGTGAAGCCCATCTTGATGAACTTGCCGAACAAGCGCAGCAACTGGTTACTAGTTGGCTGCAGGCTTAGGCACTTGCATTAGGCTGTTGCGATTCCGCTTCAGCCTCTTCTTCCTCGATTATGTGAGCCTGCTCATCCGCAAGGGTTGTTAGTAGCTCATCGGAAGTCTGTGTTGGCCCCAACATGGCGTATGCACTGTGTGACTGGTCGCCGGCTTTGGGGCGTTTGGTAATCCGATACAGTGAGTAGGCGCACACAAAGCTGGTCATAACCATAATCAGCAAGAAGAAGTAGTTTACTGCACCAAACTGCATGAGTGCTGCAACCGCTGGCGCACCAATTATTGAACCGATGCCGCCAACCTTTATGATGGCACCGGTGGCGCCAACCATTTGGTCTTTTTCCAGATAGTCATTGGTATGTGCCATGCCCAGTGAGTACAAGGGCAAAGCACAGGCGCCGAATAAGGTGACACAGACATATATCAGCCAAGCGCCAGAAGCATCAAGCTGTGACAGGATAAAGGCCATAATTGCAGCAGTGCCAGCACAGCCTGCCATCATAATGCGCCGGTCAATGCGATCAGACAGCAGACCGATTGGCGCTTGAGCTAACATACCACCAAGAATAAAGGCGGCCATGAAGTAAGATACTTGGGCCACCGACAACCCAATATACGTGGCGTACATGGGGCCAATACCGTAAAACATGGCGTAACAAGCCTGCATGATGAATGCGTTGACCATGCCTAAAGGCACCAACTGCAATAAGCTGCGAATTGGTACTTTGCGCGATTCATGGGTGGTTGGTTCAACGGTAACACTAATTAAAATAGGAATAAGTGCGAAGTTGATGAGTAGTGCCACCAAGGCGAAAGCAACAAACCCAGCCGGATCGGTAATACCCAGAATAAGTTGCCCAGCAACCAAACCGCCATATATTAGAACCAGATAAACGGAGAGCAAGGTACCCCGGTTTTTGTTGTCAGCCATGGTATTTAGCCAACTTTCAACAATCACGAATATTGCTGAAATGGCAAAGCCCGTTAAAAACCGCATAACGAACCAAACAATAGGGTCAACCCAAATCGCTTGAATTAAAATGGATGCTGCCGCGAGCGCTGCAAGGCCACCAAATGCTCGAATATAACCTACGCGGCGAATGTCTTTCGGGGCGCGGCTGGTACCAAACAAAAAGCCGATGAAGTACGCTGACATGATAATACCAGTCGTCAGCGTGCCGAAATTCTCAATTGTCGCACGTAAACTCAACAAGGTGCTGGTCATGCCGGTGCAGATACCAATAAGTGTAATACTGGTGAGCAATGAACTGATGGCTCGCAATTGTTGCTTCAGCATAATGAGCAATCCTTGAATTTATGCGGTATGTTTACGCGCAAGTTTATCACGTTGCCAGAAATACGGAAACGCCAAGAGGTTATCCACAGCTTGTTACTTGCTACGCTGCAAACGGCTGTTTATGATGAGCACAAGATGTTGCTATGAGGTGGCTATGCGAACGCCAAAAGTTGTAATTTTAATCAGTGCTCTGCTGCTTGCGTGTGCGTTGAAACCCGTGCAGGCTGCAGTGGACCTTAAACAGTTGTATCAAGCCCGAGTGCCTGTAACCAGCCAAACTGTGGGTGAGCGTAGCGAAGGCTTGCGCCAGGCTCTCACTGACACTTTATTGAAGGTTTCAGGCGACGATACTGTACTTGAGCACTCGTCAGTGGAGCTTGCATTGCAAAATGTGCGTAATTTTGTTGTTCAGTACGGTTATCAACAAGAAGGCGAAGCATTGCACTTATGGGTGCAGTTTGATCAACCCCAAATTGATCGCGTAATTCAAGAGGCTGGCTCGGGCATTTGGAGTAGCTTACGCCCAGAATTATTATTTTGGATTGTGGAAGAAAATGAAGATTTGCAGCGCAATCTTCTCGGTGCCGGAGACGCGCGTGCATTAATTGATACGCTGCGAAAAACAGCAGAAAACCGAGGTTTACCAATTAAGCTTCCATTGTTGGACTTAAACGATACCATGAGCTTGTCGGTCGTTGACGTATGGGCAAGGTTTGATGACCGTATTGATTTCGCAAGTAGCCGATATGATACCGATGGTGTGGTTGTGGCGCGCGCATATCAGGCAGACCGGGCGGTTACCGATGACACGTGGATGCTCGATTGGACACTTAAATTAGGTGATATTCGCTGGCGCGGTGTGGTTTCAGCGATGAACAAGAGTGAACTCGGGCACTTAGTGGTTGCTGATATTACCCAGCAAATTTCAAAACGCTATCGTATTGGTACAAATGCCGCGATGGCAGGGCAATGGCGAATCAAGGTTCGTGAACTCACTCAGTTTATGGATGTGCTGAAGGCCGAAGAGCTGCTACTTGCATTGCCATCTGTGACACGCGTGCAATTGCTCGAATATGGTGCGCATGAAGCTGAGTTTGAGCTGTTCATTCAAACCGATGCTGCCCAGATCATGCAGGCCATTGATATTAATAGGGCATTTGAGCCTATCAATATGGACCAACGCGCAGAATTCGAAACGCCAGTGTATCGATGGAGCAAATCTTGAGTTCGATAGCGCAACTGCCGTTGGCGGTGCAGTTACCTGATGACGAAACGTTTGCAACCTATGTGTGCGGCGACAATGTTGAGTTAGTTCAGGTGCTGCAGCAGCAACAGCAGGGCTTAATTTACTTGTGGGGTGGTGCTGGCGTTGGCAAAAGCCATTTACTGCACGCATTGTGTGCGCAAACCACCCAACCGGCAATGTACCTGCCGCTTGCTGAACTCAAACATCAGATGCAGCCGCAGGTGTTACACGGTTTAGAACATTACCCGCTGTTGTGTTTGGATGACGTGGATGCGATTGCAGATAACGAAAACTGGTGTTTGGAATTGTTTGCGTTACTAAACCGCGTCAAAGATTACGGCACAGGCGTTATTATAGTGACTGCGCATAGTGCGCCAAGCGCATTGCACGTTGCTATCGCTGATGTGCATTCGCGCTTACAGTGGGGGGTTGCATTGCAGGTCAAACCATTAAGCGACGAAAATAAAGCACAGGCCTTGCAACGTCGCGCTAAGACTTTTGGTTTGAACTTAGGTGATGAAACAGCGCAATTTATGGTGCAACGACTTGGTCGCGACATGCGTGGACTGATGAACTGCTTGGCCCGATTAGATCGGGCCTCAATTGCAGCAAAACGCCGCCTGACGATTCCGTTTGTCAAAGATGTATTGGCTATTTAATCTTCTTTTTTAAGCTTCTTCAGGCCTAGGCCGAGTGCGCGACCTTGACGACGCGCATACCAGGTGCAACCTACGAAGGCGCCTGTAGTTAATACAAGTTCTGCAATAGCAAAGCCTCTATCTGCTGGCGCAACATAAAGAACCGTTAAGCTATGCAGGTAATACCACATCAGAATGAAGTTGGCCCAAGCATAGGTGTAGGGTTTACCACGCAACATGCCAGGCAGTGCAAAAAGCAATGGCACAACCCAAAGACCTACGCGAAAACCTAAACTGAATTCACTGTCAGTTTGACACCAAACTTGCCAGATAATCATAAGAACTAACAAACCAATGTAGCTTGCCAACGCTAAAAATCGAATGTTCTTGGTGGACTCTTCAGGGTTCATAAATTTCCTTGCTCGCGTTCAGTAATTAGTGCGCGCGCAGCGTGCGTGACGCGCTTGCCAAGTGCCACTGCCGCTTGATATTCGTGCGTACTTAACTTAATACCTTGCCCGTGTTCAACATGACTTGCACCATAGGGTGAGCCGCCCGTTGTAGTTTGCTGAATAGCCGGTTCAGTGTAGGGGATACCGCATAACATCATGCCGTGATGCAGTAAAGGAACACCCATTGCCAGCAAGGTTGATTCTTGACCGCTGTGCATACTGCTACCTGATGTAAATACTGCAGCGGGCTTACCTTGCAATTGGCCCTTGAGCCACGTGGCGCTAGTTTGTTCCCAAAATTGTTGAAGGCTACTGGCCATGTGGCCGAAGCGCACGGGGCTACCCATAATCAAACCATCACACAGGGTGAGGTCGTCGACCTCAATGTTTAGGTCGCGACTGCTCGCTGGTTCACCACCACCGGAGACAGTTCGCAATAGAGCGTCGCCTCGTGCCTGTTGCACCCCAGTGGCGATAGCGTCCGCCAACTGTTGTGTCGCACCATTGCGGCTGTAATAGAGAATTAAAACTTTAGGCGTCATGCTTCGATAATCTCAAGAACAGCCTCGGGTGGACGGCCCAAACGCGCTTGATCACCAACCACAACAATTGGACGCTCAATTAACTTTGGATTGTCTACCATAGCCTGCAGTAGCTTGGCTTCATCCGTTTCATTAGCTAAATCTAGCGCTTTATAAGCCTCTTCTTTGGAACGAATCAATTCTCGCGCAGAAACACAGCCTAACTGTTTTACCAAGGTTTGTAATTCTGTCAAACTAGGTGGAGATTTGAGATATTCAACAATGGTTGGTTGAATGTTGTGTTGTTCCAGTAATTGCAATGTTTGGCGGCTTTTTGAGCAGCGTGGGTTGTGGTAAATCGTTACCGATGCCATGGCTTAGAATCCTCCAGAAAATAAAGCAATAGCTTAAGGGAAAGTCTATGCGTTGTCGATTTTTGCCAGTTGTTTTACTAGCCTCGGTGGTGTTTGTAGTTGGTTGTCAGCCTGCGCCAGACTTCCACACAGATACGGCCGGTGCACATTCGTGGGAACAGCTGCAGGGTAACTATGTAGTGGTGAACTATTTTGCAGAATGGTGCGCGCCTTGTTTACGTGAGTTGCCTGAACTGAATGAATTCCATGAGGAGTACGGCGACAAGGTTAAATTGTTTGGTGTGAGTTTTGATGGTTTAGATAACGCAGCATTAGCCAAGCTTCGCGAAGAATACGAAATACAGTTTCCGCTAATTCAAAACGAGCCGTTACCAGCACTGCCTTTCCCACAGCCGAATATGCTTCCAGCAACTTATGTGATAACGCCGGAAGGTGAAGTAAAAGGGCCACTGTTGGGCGAACAAACGATATCGAGCTTAGCTGCAGCAACCAAACTTGAACACGAGTAGAAGCGAATCAAAGTTAAGAATTGAGGCTTTGTAACAGTTGCTTTTGTGACATGAGCTGCTCAATACGCGCTTGTAACCGCCGCCGCTCGAGCTCCAGACCACTTTGTTTGTGCGCCTTGTGTAGGTGATCAATAGCCTGATCAAAGGCGCCATGCAAGGCTGCCAATTCAGCTTGGGTTTCATGCATGGCACTGATGTTTCCATTTAGTCGGTATGCGGTACCAAGCAGATCAAGTGCGAGCACATGGTTTTCATTTTTTTGTAAATAATCACGCAATAAAGCAATCGCTAATTCATATTTCTTACTTTCCACCGCCGCATTGGCAAAGTTTATCGTAATGGTCTGTTCGTTTGGTTGCCGTATGTAGGCATTCTCAAGCAGCGCTAACGCGTCATCGTTACGCGACTGCGCCAATAGAACATCGGTTTGTACGTCGATGTAAAATGTATTGAGGGGCTCAGCCTTTAATAAAGGGGCCAATATTGTTTCTGCCTCTTCAGCACGTCGATTATCGAGCAGTACAATAGCGAGCGCATATTGGGCTGCCTTCTTGATTAGTGGGTTTTCGGCATCATCAATTTGTCGGCGCAGCTCAACTTCACTGAGCGATTTTATGTACCGCGCTTCAATTCGGTATTTTGCTAATAAAAATGACGTTGGGTCGCGTACTACGGGGGTCGGCATAGACTCAGCGCGGGTGCGCATATCGGCCAGTCGATTTTCACTGTACGGGTGGGTTAGTAAAATTTCGGGTGGGCGCGACATATAGCGATACTTTTCGGTCAAACGACCGAAAAAGTCGGGCGAACCCATCGGGTCAAAGCCTGAACGCGCAAGGATGCTCAGACCAACACGATCCGCTTCTTGTTCAAACTGGCGCGTGTAATTAATTTGCATCTGCTGCGAAACGCCTATGGTGCCTGTTAATGCAGCCATGCCGAGCTGAGGATTAATCACAGCAAGAATAACGGCACCGAGCATTGCAGCCATGGTTGTGGGCGAGGAATTCGACATGCGCTCCATATTGCGCACCAGGTGCCGTTGAGATACGTGTGCAACTTCATGCGCAAGCACGGCGGCAAGTTCAGATTCGGTACGCGCTTCAGAAATTAAACCAGTATGAACACCAACGTAGCCACCAAAAAAAGCAAAGGCATTGATTTCACTTTGGTTAACCCAGAAAAAGTTGAACGGGAAACGCACGCCGTCAGCTTCACGAACCATGCGTGAACCCAGATCGCGTAAGTATTCGTCAAGCACTGGATCATTAACGAGTGGCGCCATAGCGCGCAATTGACGCATATACATATCGCCATATATGCGTTCACGTTCAATAGTCATGACCGAAGCACCGGCTGTACCAATTTCTGGTAAGCGCTCCTGAGCATAACTGCTTGAACTAAGTGCAATACTTACACCGAGTGCAACTGCGGCAAATTTTCCCAATAACTGCTTCATCGTTCGCGCCTAAATAACCTGATGCTAAGAGTATAAAATTGTGAAAAGGTTCCCGTTTTAATGGTGCAACACTGTAACTCTTCTACGTTCAAAGCTATGATGTGGTATCTATGGGTAGCATGCAATGTTTTTACCCAACTTCTTGGAGCCGCCGCGTATGTTTGATTATTTAAAACAATGGTACAACCGCAAATTTTCAGACCCTGATGCGGTAACGTTGTTTTTATTGCTACTTCTGACGTTCGCGCTAATTATCTTGTTTAGCGATATTTTGGCGCCGATTTTAGTTGCCTTGGTACTGGCCTATCTGCTGGAGTGGCCTGTACAACGTATGGTCAGAGCTGGCTTACCGCGGTTAAGCGCAGTAGGTATAGCTTTCATGAGCTTTGTTGCGCTCATCGTAGTGTTGATGCTGTTCCTAATGCCAGTTATTTGGCAACAGTCGGTTGCTTTGGTGGCGGAGTTACCGCAAATGTTTGCACAGGTGAAAGTTCTGCTGAACCGATTGCCTGAAATGTTTCCTGAATACATCAGTCAGGACAACATAAATCACTTTATTCAAACCACCACGGACCGGGCGCTCCTGTTTGGCGAAAATCTTTTGAGTCAGTCAGTTAGTCGCATAATTGGCATCATGGCGTTATTGATTTATTTAATTATTGTACCGCTGTTGGTGTTTTTCATGTTGAAAGATAAACAGCAGTTACTGCGGCATCTCAATCGAATTTTACCCACCAATCGACGTTTAATTGCTCAAGTTAGTGATGAAATGAATATGCAAATCATGAATTACATTCGCGGCAAAGCGGTTGAAGTATTCGTGGTTGGCGTATTTACCTACTTATGTTTTGCATTTTTTGATTTGCGCTACGCGGTGCTGCTAGCTGTATTGGTCGGCTTTTCAGTACTTATTCCTTACATTGGCGCTGCGGTTGTGACGATACCCGTGTTTTTGGTCGCGTTATTTCAATTCGGTTGGACCGGCATGTTCGCTTGGGTGATGATCGTTTATTTAATCATTCAAGCATTGGATGGAAACCTCTTGGTTCCGCTATTATTTTCTGAAGTAGTTAACTTGAACCCTGTCTATATTATTGGCGCGGTGCTCGTTTTTGGTGGTATATGGGGGTTCTGGGGCGTATTTTTCGCGATTCCGTTGGCAAGTTTGGTCAAGGCTGTGTTTACAGCTTTATCGTCAAAACCAGAGTTACCGCCTACACCAACGGAACCGCAACAAATAACAGATTAAGCTTGTGCTAGATAATCAAGTACCACCTGATGATGGTCTTTGGTCTTAAATTTGTCGAATACATGGGCAATGCTACCGTCTTGGTTGATTAAAAAGCTAATGCGGTGCAAGCCATCATATTCGCGGCCCATGAATTTTTTGAGGCCCCAGACACCAAAAGCTTCAGCGACTTGATGATCGACATCGCCTAGTAAAGTGAAATTGAGCTGGTCGCGTTCAGTAAATTTAGCGAGGCGCTTGGGTTCGTCAGTACTTATACCGACAACTTGAACACCATGGTCACTCAATTGCTGCTGATGATCGCGCAGTTGTTGTGCTTGTACAGTGCAACCAGGCGTCATTGCTTTAGGATAGAAATAAACGAGTACTCGGCCTTGTTGCAACAAGGTTGCCAATGCCACGTCGTTATTATTGGCATCGGGTAAGGTAAATTGTGGTGCTTTATCGCCAGCTTTTAATGTATTCATAATCGCTCCATACAACGCGTGTGAATAAATAACTACAAGGCAGCCATCATAAAAGAAGCGCTGGTTGGAAGCAAAGATACTGACAGCCTTGTCATTGCCGGACGGTAAAAGTACCATTGGAACAGAGATTAATTTTGGGGGCAGTATGTTAACAGGTAGTATTGTCGCGTTAGTGACACCCTTTACCCAACAAGGCAATGTCGACTTTAACGCGCTTGAGGCGTTGGTAAACTGGCATTGTGAAGCCGGAACTGATGCAATTGTGGCGATGGGTACCACCGGTGAGTCGGCAACAATGAGTCACGACGAGCATATTATGGTGGTGTCGGCAGTTGCAGAAATCGCTGCGGGCCGCATTGGTGTGATTGCCGGAAATGGCTCGAACGCGACTGCTGAAGCGGTGTTCTTGACAGAGCGAATGAGCACACTTCCGATACAAGGCTTTCTTAATGTAAACCCTTATTACAATAAACCTTCGCAACGCGGCCTGATAGCACATTATCGCGCGTGTGCCGAGGCGTCTGACTTGCCGCAGTTGTTGTATAATGTACCGGGACGAACAGCGTCGGATATTTTGCCCGAACAAGTCGCAGAGCTAGCTGAAATACCAAATATCGTCGGCATTAAAGAAGCTACTGGCGAAGTGTCACGGATTATTCAGTTGAAAAAGCTATGCGGTGACGATTTTATTTTACTGAGTGGCGATGATCCCACTGGTTGCGAATTCATGCTGCAGGGTGGTCACGGTGTGATTAGTGTAACAGCCAACGTTGTTCCAGAGAAAATGAAAGCTATGGTCGCTGCGGCGACCGCTGGAGATGCTTCAACTGCGAAAGCACTTGATGCTGAAATAGCCAGTATTCACGAAGCTATGTTCGTGCAATCGAATCCGATTCCGGTGAAATGGGCACTCGCTCTGATGGGGAAATTAGAAGCTAATTATCGATTACCGATGCTTGAGCCGGAACTTCCGCAGCAACAACACATCGAACAAACATTAAAACAAGCAGGTTTAATCTAGAGCGGAGTCATAATGAAATTTAATTTAATTGTACTAGCCGGCGCCACAACAGTGCTGGTTAGTGCTTGTAGTTTTACGCCCAAAGAGCAAGCTGAAGGTAAATTCGACTACACGAAATTACAAACAGATACTCAAATTCAACCTGCGCCAAACAAGCAATTACCTGCGTTAACGAACCGCTATGCGATTCCGGATGCCGAGAAAAAAGCTCCGATTGGTAAGAATGTACCTATTTTAGCACCAACGTTGGTATGGCCGGTGGCAGAAGGCAGCCGGGTTGAAGAAAATGAAACCCAGGTTCGGGTATTTTTCGATGAGTTAGAAGGCATGTCAGACGTTGAGCAATATGTTTGGCAGGGTGTTTTGCAAGCTCTTCGCACACGCGGTGTGAGTCTTGATCAACAGGTTGAAAAGCAATTCGTGGTTACGGATTGGTTAACCGACTCATTTACCTACGGCGAAGAAGAAATTGAAGTCGCGGTTAGCCGTAAAGTTAAAATTGCATTGGACACAGCTGAGCATGGCCGTACTACGGCGTTAGTCAGTACTGTTAGTGATCGCAAAATTGTGAGTAATAACGACGTAACTATCAGTGCTAATTATTTAAATTTTCAGGATCGCGAAGCCGCTGCCAAAGTACTCAACACAGTGATCAGCGAAATCGGTATTACGCAACAAAAAGGTGTTGCGGATATTGACGATGATGGCTCTGTAGTGATTGATATGGGCTTCGATGAAGATGGTTATGCCAGCATCATGATTGGTGCAAGCTTTAGTTACACATGGGCACTGATGCAAGAAGTGCTGCCAGAACTTGGTTTTGAGGTAAATGACTTTAACCAGCAAACTGGGCGCTACTATACAACGTACAATTCAGAAGAATCAGGCTTCTTATTTTGGGGTAATAGCTCTGAAGGCAAGCTTGCGTTACCTAATGGCGACTATGAAGTGAAAGTAACAGGCGATCGTAGCCGCACGTCAATCACGTTATTCCGTGATAACAAAGCTATCGAAGCAGATAAGGTACTGGAAATTTTTGCACCATTTGCTGCTGAAATTCGCACCCAAAGTGGCTTATAATAGACGCACTTTTAATCGCTAACTGTTCGGAGATAACGCTGCTCATGGAAAAACGTACTGAATTATATCGGGGAAAAGCCAAAACCGTGTTTACCACGGACAACCCCGAGCGGTTAATTCTTCAGTTCCGCAACGATACGTCGGCATTTGATGGCGAAAAAGTTGAGCAGCTGGAACGCAAAGGTATGGTGAATAATAAGTTTAACAACTTTATTATGGCCAAGCTGGAGGCAGCAGGCATCCCAACTCAACTTGATCAAGTGTTAAGCGAAACTGAAACCTTAGTCAAAAAGCTGGATATGATTCCAGTCGAATGTGTGATTCGTAACTTTGCAGCGGGTTCTTTGGTGCGTCGCCTTGGTGTTACCGAAGGGCAGGCACTCAATCCGCCAACGTTTGAGCAGTTTTTAAAGAATGATGCACTGCATGATCCACTTATTAATGAATCATTAGCGATTAGTTTTGGGTGGGCGACCGCTGAACAGTTAGCACAAATGAAAGCGCTGACGTTTAAAGTTAACGATGTGCTACTCAAGCTGTTCGATGATGCGGGTATGTTATTGGTCGATTTCAAACTTGAATTTGGTGTGGATGGCGACGGTAATATTGTACTTGGCGATGAATTTAGCCCAGACGGATGCCGTTTATGGGATAAAGAAACACGTAAGAAGCTTGATAAAGATCGTTTCCGTCAAGGCTTAGGCGGTGTGGTTGAAGCGTACGAAGAAGTGGCTGCACGTTTAGGTGTGCCACTTTAATCGTCTGACCATTTATCTTTGTCTTTTTCTTCTTGTTCTTGGTGCCGTTGCTGATGATCTTTCAGCGACGGCATTTTTATATGTGCGGTATGTTTAAGTAACATCAAATTGCCAATAATGATGCCTACACCCAGTAAAATCATTAACCAAACCATATGTCACCTGCGGTAATGTCAGCGCTACAAATTGCATCGATGAATCGCGCCTTTATATCACTAAGCTGCTCTTGTAGATAGGCTTTACCGGCAATATCGTGCTGGTCGATGAGTTGATGCAATACTTCAGTGTTTAAAGCGCCTTGAGCTTCACTTGCAAGCGTTTGATGACTCAGATGCCACGGCTCTGCTGCAACCCCTCCTTGATAGCGTGCATACGGAAAGAAAAAGCCAAAGTCACGTGCATGCTTTATTAGCCACTGGTGAAGCGAATAACACGGACCATTAAGGTCATATTCAGCCGGAATCAGTTCGAGTTTTCGCTCGCCACTACTAAAAGGTGTAGGGTCGTAAACATCAAAATCAGTTCCCCAATGATGTCGGCTCGCTCCCGGTAGCGCTGACCAGGTTAAAATAGCCTCAATTTTTTCACCGGTTGAGAGTTGATTCGTGTCTAATAATTCACCTCGGTCATTATACAAAGGGGCGTCGCCATTAAACTTGCGATTCCAAATAGCGCGTTGGCGTTCAAAATCACGAAAAGCAGAGGCAATTGCTAGATGTATCCCATCGGCCGAAGCCGCGTCGCGCATTGCGAGGTATGCGTCAGCCACGCTCGGTTGCAAGCAAACGCCTTCGCGTTCGCCCGTTACTTGTTTTACATGGCTGTTAGCAATACCACACAATTCTGCTGGTTTTAACATAGTAAGTTTTCAAGCACCTTTTCGTACATCCGAGTTAGCGTTTCGAGGTCAGCTTCGCTGACGCATTCGTTAACTTTATGGATGGTTGCATTTATCGGCCCCAGTTCAATGACCTGTGCGCCCGTGGGAGCAATAAAACGGCCGTCCGAGGTGCCGCCCGCAGTTGATAATTCTGGCAGCCTTCCGGTGTACTCCGCAATTGCGTTCACAGTTGCTTCTACCAGTGCGCCAGATTGAGTTAAAAACGGATCGCCGTTAAGCTTCCACTGCACCGAGTAGTCTAACTGATGGTTGTCCAGTACTGTTACCACCCGCTGCTTTAACTGTTCCGCGGTTGATTCGGTGCTAAATCGAAAATTAAATTGCACATGCATTTCACCCGGAATCACATTGCCGGCACCTGTGCCGGCCTGAACGTTTGAAATTTGAAAGCTGGTTGGCGGAAACGAACTATTGCCTTCATCCCAGCTTTGTTGTGCTAGCTCAGCTAATGCTGGTGCCGCATTGTGGACAGGGTTCTCAGCTAAATGTGGATAAGCAACGTGACCTTGTATACCAAACACGGTCAAATCGCCGGTAAGGCTTCCGCGTCGGCCTATTTTTACCACATCGCCAAGTTCGGCCGTGCTAGAAGGTTCGCCCACGAGGCACCAAGTGATTTTTTCTTCGCGTGCTTCGAGCGTTTCGATAACTTTCGGTGTGCCATTGATGAAGGGGCCTTCTTCATCACTGGTGATTAAAAATGCAATGCTGCCCTGATGATCCGGATGATTTGCGACAAATCGTTCAGTGGCAACGACCATAGCCGCCAAGCTACCTTTCATATCGGCGGCGCCACGCCCGAAAATATAGCCATCTTTGCGTGTGGCTGAAAATGGCGGGTAGATCCAGGCATGTTCAGCGCCCGCAGGAACCACATCGGTATGGCCGGCAAAGCAAAAAACTGGCCCACTGTCGCCGCGTCGCGCCCACAGGTTGGTGGTGTCGTCAAAGACCAAGCTTTCCAGCTTAAAGCCTATCTTAGCAAGGCGTTCCCCAAGCAATTGCTGACAACCTTCATCATTGGGGGTTACCGACGGGCGTTTGATGAGCTCACAAGCCAGTTCAATCGTTTCCACTAACGTTGCTCCAAAGCGTTTTGCCACTTCGTTTCATTGAATCCTGCAATGAATTGGCCGTGCACATCTAATAAAGGCCGTTTCATCAACGTCGGATGTAGCTGCAACAGTTTAACAGCCTGATCCGCATTCGAAATTTGTTGTTGAGCTTCGCTTAATTGACGCCATGCTGTACTGCGCTTGTTAATCACAGTATCTTGTCCTAACTGAGTCAGCCAAGCAAACAATGTCTCTGGTGGTACTGGGGTTGTGCGAACATCATGGAAGGTAAAATCAACTTGCTGTTGCTCAAGCCACTTACGTGCTTTGCGCACCGTGTCGCAATTTGGAATGCCATATACAGCGATAGTCATAAAGTTTGAATTCTCTTGGTCTGTTCAGTTTATTTAAACATTGTGTCAAAGCTGCTGTGAATTCTCCACAATTTATGTGGATAACTCTGTGGGTTAGCTGCCGTGAAGTCGGTAAGGTATTGAAAAGTATAAACAAACATTCTTGGTTGAATAACGAACAACGAGTCGTAAATTTATGAGTTTTTGGAAGCTTTTGAAAGACGGTCAACACTATGCGCACGTTTGGCCACGGCACGCAGTGGTTGCCGCAATGACAGAAACACGCGTTATTCCAGCCGTTGCATTCGCAGCGCGGTGGATGCCTGTCATAGCGGTGTTGAATTTAGCTGTGCAATGGCAATGGCAGGGAACAGTGATGTTGCCGCAGGCTCTGGTAACATCTTTATTTCTGTTATCGTTGCCATTTCAGGGCTGGTTTTGGTTGGGGCGGCGCGCTAATACCAAGCTCGATGCGCGACTTAAGCACTGGTATAGTGATTTAGCTTCCAAACTAAAGGTGCAGCCGCATCCGCAGCCTACTTATATGCACTTGGGTAAGATATTAAGAAAAGCATTGAAGGAATTGCCGCCAGACGAGCACTAATGTCGGGCGGCAAAGGTTGTTAGCTAAGACTATTAAATTGAGAAGGTGCTCCAAATTGGCGCATGATCAGAAGGTTTTTCAATGCCCCGTAGGTCATAATCAATACCGGTATCAGTACAGAGTGTCGCGAGCTTCGGTGTGGCTAGAATTAAATCAATTCGTAGTCCACGGTTGTCATCAAAACCACGTGAACGGTAGTCAAACCAACTAAATCTGTCCGTCACCTCTGGATAATGTTGGCGGTAAGTATCCACCAAGCCCCAGTCGAGTAGGGTATTTAACCAAACACGCTCCTCGGGCAGAAAGCTGCATTTACCAGTGCGCAGCCAGCGTTTTGCGTTGTCTTCACCAATACCAATATCGCAGTCTTGATGGGAAATATTTACATCGCCCATGACGATTACCGGTTGTTCGCTATCCAGCTCGCTATTCAGATAATTCATTAAATCAGCGTAAAACTTTTCTTTGGCTGGAAATTTTAACGGATGGTCACGACTTTCACCTTGTGGAAAATAACCATTAAGTACACGAATCCGTTCGCCCGCATCGGTAACAAAGTCACCCATAATCATGCGGCGCTGGGCTTCTTCGCCATCGTTGGGGAAGCCAAATGTTGGGTTTTCCAAAGGCTTTTTACTCAACAATGCGACGCCGTAATGACCTTTTTGACCGTGAAAGATAACGTGGTAACCCAAGGCTTGCACATCAGCGAGAGGAAACTGCTCATCATGAACTTTGGTTTCCTGCAAGCCGATAACGTCAGGGTTATGTTTTTCGATAAGCGCTTCAAGCTGATGAAGGCGAGCGCGGATGCCATTAATATTGAAGGAAATGACTTTCATTTTGTCTCTCAATTGCCTGTTCATAATGTATAGTGCGCAAGCATATCAGATTGGTACAATCGAGGCGACAACAGCTGTTTCAGAGCTGCTTTTTCGATATACTCAAAGTATGTAACACTTGGTACCGACAGGGATTATGACGACAATGACAACCGATTGGTTGAGGATCAAGGCTGGGCGCCAAGCTTGGCTTCATGTTCAAGAAAATGGCTTAAATGCGGATGATATCGGTTTGTTGCTGGGTGCTTCCGGTGGGCCTAAATGGTTTGTCTTGCAGGGCCTTGATCGGTACTTGTTCGGCGATTTTTTTACGCAGCGTAAGCAACCCTTAGATCTGCTAGGAACTTCGGCTGGAGCTTGGCGATTTGCCAGCCTCGGGCAAGCTGATCCGGTGGCGGCGAGTGACCTTTTTTGTCGTTTGTATCGCAAACAAACCTACAGCGAAAAACCGGATGTGCGCGAGATTACTGATGAAGCAATCAAGTTACTGCACGAATACATTCCCGATAACGTAGTGCCGACGATATTAGAGCAGGATAAGTTTCGCCATCATTGGATAGTGACGCGTTGTCGCGGGCTATCCGCAGTGAATGGAAAACGTCAACTTGCTGGGTTGCTGGGGGCGGCCGCGATGAATGCGGTGAATCGCAGATGGTTAGGCCATTTTTATGATCGCGTCATTTTCCATCATCCGAACTCGGATGTGGGATTCGCTAAGAACTGGGTTGATATTCCCACGTTAAAAGCCACATTAACCGCTGAGAACTTTAAGTCTGCGTTGTTAGCAACGGGGTCTATTCCTATGGTGCTAGAGGGGGTTCGTGATATACCTGGTGCACCGGCAGGCATGTATCGTGACGGCGGTATCACGGATTATCATTTTGATGTGGATTTATCACAAGTGAATGGTCTGGTGCTCTATCCACATTTTTATCATCAAGTGGTGCCGGGTTGGTTCGATAAAAGTCTCAAATGGCGCAGAACCAATGGTACGAAATGGCCAAATGTGATCTTAATATCACCTTCACCCGAATTTATAGCGTCGTTGCCATATGGAAAAATTCCAGATCGAACCGACTTTTCCAAACTCAGTGTTGCCGAGCGCTTTAAATATTGGCAGCAAGCCGTTGATCAGGGTCAACGGATGGCCGATCAGTTGCGCGAATGGGTCGCAACTGGCGAAATTCGCAATAAGATAACGTTGTGGACATAAAAGCCCCGAAATAGGGCGTCACTTAATGGAGTAGATATCGATGCGCTATCAAGGTAGCCCCAAATTTAGCCATGCTCAAACGGATCGAATTGGTGTTTTGATTACCAACCTAGGTACACCAGATGCCCCAGAAACACCGGCGTTGCGTAGGTATTTAAGGGAGTTTTTATCTGATCCACGCGTGGTTGAAGTGCCGCGATTGCTTTGGTGGTTGATTTTGAATGGGGTTATTTTGCGCATTCGCCCACGCCGTTCAGCTGCTGCATATAAAACGGTTTGGACTGAACGTGGATCACCATTGCAGTTTCATACCAAAGATCAGCAGCAAGCACTTCAGGCCAAACTCGCTGAACGTTATGGCGACGATGTGGTGGTGAAATATGCAATGCGTTATGGTAACCCGTCTATTGCTTCGGGCTTGCAAGAATTATTTGATGCGGGTGCACGCAAGCTTGTGGTATTGCCGCTCTATCCGCAATATTCAGCCGCAACCACCGGGTCAACCTTTGATGCAATCAGTGCCGATTTCAATAAACGCCGTTGGTTACCAGACTTCCGGTTTGTTAGTCATTACCATGATCATTCTGCGTATATTGCGGCCGTAGCACAAAGTATTAAACAATTCTGGGAAACCCACGGTAAGCCAGAGAAGCTGATTCTTTCGTATCATGGCGTACCACTTCGATACTTGCATCAAGGCGACCCGTATCACTGCGAGTGTCACAAAACGTCACGTTTGATTGCCGAGCAGTTGGGCTTGCAAAAACATGAATACGTCACTACCTTTCAGTCACGTTTCGGCCGTGAAGAATGGTTGCAGCCTTATACGGACGCAACTCTGAAGGCGCTGCCTGGGCAGGGTGTGAAACGTATTCAGGTGGTCTGCCCAGGGTTTAGTTCTGATTGTTTGGAAACTATCGAAGAGATTGGTGAAGAAAACCGGGAATACTTTATGGAAGCGGGTGGCAAAGACTACGCGTATATTCCAGCGTTAAATGCTGAGCCCGGTCATATTGATGTGCTCGCTCAGATTGTTCAGGAGCAGTTACATGGTTGGACCCTTGAACATACTGAATCAGAGCGTGCTGAGCGAGCCAAAGCTTTAGGAGAGTGAGCATGAGCAACGCCGATGATAAAGATACGAAGTTAACTCCTGAAGAAGAACGTCAGCGGGTGTATCAGGTGTCAGCAAATCGCGGTCGGTCGCGGCATAAGCTACGCTATGTTGAAAGCTCAGTTGCAGATACCGGAGACTGTCGGCTGTGTGTAGGTGCATTGAGTCCCGAAGACAATGAACCGGAACAAAACGATAGCAACAAGGAAGATACCGATAACTCATGACCGAGGTGCCAGAAGGTCAATTTTCTGATGTCATCACCCCACTGTTAGCGCAGCATCCGCAGCAAAGTGGTGTGCTACCATTAATCAACGCCCGAGAAGCTTTTGCGGCGCGCGTGGTGATGGCGCGCCATGCTCAATTCAGTTTAGATATTCAATATTATATTTGGCGCAATGATCGTACCGGTACCTTGCTGTTTGAGGCGCTGCGTGAGGCGGCGGAGCGGGGCGTTCAAGTACGCTTGCTACTGGATGACCACAATACTGAGGGCCTCGATGCTGCGCTAATTGGGCTGCAAAGCCACCCTAATATTGATGTTCGGCTTTATAACCCACTGCGACTTCGTTGGCCTCGGTTTATCAATTATCTTGCTGATTTCACTCGCATTAATAAACGCATGCACAACAAAGTATTCATCGCTGATAAGCAGATGTTAATTAGCGGCGGGCGAAATATTGGCGATGAATATTTTGGCGCCCACGACGCTATAATTTTTGCAGATCTAGACGCGTTGATGATTGGTCCCGTAGTTGACGATGCGAATACAGAATTTGAAAATTATTGGAATAGTGTGTCAGCAACGCCCTTGTCGGAATTATTTACGCTTTCAACGCCGCAAAGTCTTACTGCACTTGAAGACAGAGCCAGCGCGCTAGAATCTGATCCGAACGCGCAGCGTTATATTGAAGCCGTACGTAAATTACCCTTCGTACAAAATTTCCTAAATCAGCAAATAAAATTCGTCTGGGCCGATGTGCAGCTGGTTACTGATAACCCCAATAAAACCTTGGGGCTTGCGCAACAAAAACAGCTGCTTGGCTATCAGTTGCAGCAAGTTATCGGTGATCCTCAAAGTTGTGTGCGGCTGGTATCGCCTTATTTTGTGCCAACTCAAGCTGGCGTTGCACATTTGTGTGCAATGGCTCAGCGTGGGGTTGCAATCACGATTCTAACCAACGCATTGGAAGCTACGGATGTGGCCGTTGTGCATGCGGGCTATGCGAAATGGCGGAAGACATTACTCAAAGCAGGTATTACGCTCTATGAGGTGCAAAAGGTTTCACCGTTGGCGCGTAAACAAGAGCGAAAGTTGCGGCGGCAGCGTCTAAAAGGTAAAGAACGATTTGGCGGGGCGGCGTCAAGTTTGCATGCCAAAACCTTCAGCGTGGATAAAGAGCGCGTATTTTTCGGCTCATTCAACTTCGACCCGCGGTCTCTAAAGCTAAATACTGAACTGGGCTTCGTTATTCATAACGAGGCGCTGGCCAAGCAAATTGATCAGGCCTTTGAAAACACCATACCAAATTACGCGTACCGTGTGCAGCTTGATGAGAATGACAAGCTATACTGGGAAGAACGATTAGGCCCAAGAATTACCCGGTATAACAAGGAACCCGGTGTATCGTGGTGGCGACGCTTAGGCATGCGTACGTTAGCGTTACTCCCTATCGACTGGCTGCTTTAATGGACAAAGCACAAGGAGCTGTTCATGCATCTGACATTTTTAGGCGGTTGTGAAACCGTTACAGGATCAAAATATTTGCTTGAAACTGATACCACGCGGGTGTTGGTGGATTGTGGTTTATTCCAAGGTTATAAGTGGTTGCGCCGCCGCAATTGGCAACCCTTACCCATGGGCATACAGGATGTTGACGCTGTTGTTCTGACACATGCTCACCTTGATCATTCTGGATTTATTCCAGTGTTGTATCGCCATGGGTACCGCGGCCCTGTGTTTACACATCATGCAACGGCCAGGCTGTGCGGGTTACTGTGGCCGGACAGCGGAAAAATTCAGGAAGAAGACGCGAAATTTTACTACCGGCATAAACTCAGCCGACATGAGAATCCGGAAGCTTTGTATGATGAAGCAACTGCGGTAGCGGCGCTAAAATTGATTCAAACTATTGATTTTAATAAACAATTCAAAGTTGGCGATATTACCTTCTATCTTAATCCTGTTGGCCATATTTTAGGGGCTGCCAGTGTTATAGCGGAGCACAAGGGCCAGCGTATTGGTTTTAGTGGCGATATTGGCCGACCCCATGACATATTGATGAAGCCACCTGCGCCATTGCCGGCAGTTGATGTGCTCTTGCTGGAGTCTACCTATGGCGACCGGCGTCACGTTGAAGACGACCCTTGGGAACAATTAGCTGATGTGGTGAATGAAACCGCAGCAGGCGGTGGTGTATTGCTGATACCGAGTTTTGCGGTGGGGCGAGCGCAACTGTTGCAGCACATGCTGGTGACATTAATGGCGGAACGCAAGGTACCGCGAATGCCGATTTTTCTCGATAGCCCCATGGCAATAAAAGCCTCGGACATTTATGCCGACTATCATGAGTTTCATCGGCTTTCAGATGCCCAATGTCAGGCTGCGGAAAAAGCTGTTATCTATACGTCACATGTTGAAGACTCAAAAGCAATCGCCAAGCAAACTGGGCCTCATATTATTATTGCCGGAAGCGGCATGGCTACCGGGGGGCGTATTTTGCACCATTTTAAACACTGGTTGGGTGATCATCGGGCCACAGTACTATTTTCCGGCCATCAGGCTGGCGGTACGCGCGGTGCGAAAATGGAGCAGGGTGTGGAGCACATTAAAGTGCATGGTGAATGGTTACCCGTTAAAGCCCGTATCCGTCGCTTAGATGGACTTTCCGGGCATGCTGATTACAAAGAAATTGGTGATTGGTTGGCGAGTTCGAAGCTACCACCAGACCTTCAAGTGCATTTAGTGCATGGTGAACCTGATGCGCTAGAGGCTATGTCGGACTATTTGAAGCAAACCACCTCATATGACGTAAATATTGCGGCCTACATGGGCGTGTTGCATTTGGATAACGTGTAAAAGACGTTAAACAAACAGCATAACAATCACGGTGGTAACCACTGCCATGAGCAGGTTGAGCACCATGCCTTCACGCACCATAGTTTTGATGGTAATGCGCTCAGCGGCAAAGACGATTGAGTTCGGTGGTGTTGCTACCGGTAGACAGAAAGCACAGCTGCAGGCGATAGCCGCTGGAATCATGAGCATTTCCGGTGGTAACTCAAGCGCTCCGGCAGCCGCGGCCAGAACGGGCATCAGCAAGGTTGCTGTTGCCGTGTTCGAGGTCACTTCAGTTAACAGGCTTACTGAGATAGCTAAGCAAAATACCAACAACCACGTTGGTAAGCCACCAAGTCCAACCAGGGCGTCGCCGATAATGTTGCTTAAACCACTACTAACAAATCCTTGTGCAAGGGCAATACCGCCGGCAAACAATAACAGAATGCCCCAGGGAATATTTACCGCATCACGCCATTCAAGCAATGGCGTCCCCTCGGCATCACGCCATACAAATAAAGCCAGCACGCCAATAAAAGCAACGGTGGCGTCGCCCATACCACCTAAGCCTAAAACTTCAGACCAGCCGCCAAATGGCGCGGTGCGGGTCATCCACAGCACAATCACCGTACCAAAAACCATCAAGACACGCTTTTCAGCGCTGCGTATTGGGCCACTTTCGGCTATTTTTAGCATTTCTTGAGTTTTAAGACCACGGGTTAACCACCACGCCATCAAAGGAATACCCACCACAACCAATGGTAGTCCCACTTGCATCCAGCGGGTAAAGCCAAAGCTTGCTCCAGTATAACTTTCATACACCGATGCGAAGATTAAATTAGGCGGTGTGCCGATTAACGTGGCAATACCGCCAACCGACGCCGAATAAGCGAGTCCGAGCAGGAGTGCACGTTGGAATTTTTGATCAGTACTGGCATCAGCCAAGGCTAAAGCTACGGGTAATAAGGCTAAAACCGCCGCGGTATTTGAGATCCACATCGACAAAAAAGCAGTAGCAATCATAAAGGCAAAAACCATGCGCCTGGCGCTACTGTTACCCAGTTTTCGCACTAAACCCAGCGCAATACGTTTATGAACACCACTCATTTCAACGGCTTTAGCTAACATGAAGGCGGCCATAAACAGCAAGATTATCGGGTTGCCGAGGGCGCCGGACACTTCGTTTACACTGGAAATACCGCCTAAAGGTAACAATACGAAGGGCAATAGCGAGGTAGCCGGTAGGGCAATGGTTTCAGAAATCCACCACCATGCAACCCATACGGTTGTCGCTAATGTCCATGCAGCTGCAGCGGGCATTGCAAAAATAGAATGCGTGAGGAAATAAACACAAACAGCGGCAGCTGGGCCAGCGATACGGTGAAACATGGGGGTAGTTGCTCCGATTGATTTGAAAACAGGCTACCAGAGTTGCCGCTAATTTGAAATTTTTCCTCTTAACGCATAGGGTTAAATAACAATTTATAAAGGAGTGAGCACGCATGTCGAGCGAAAAAGCGAAATGGAACTCCGCCATATTGGCACCGGTTTTCTTTCCGGCCGTGGCGGTTATTGCGCTACTTGTTATTGGTACTTTAAGCAATCCTGAGCTAGCAGGGGAGTTGTTCAGTCAGGTCTTAGCATGGATAACCAAAGACTTTGGTTGGTTTTATATGTTGGCCGTAGCAATTTTCCTCGTTTTTATTGTCGGTGTTGCGGTATCCAAATGGGGGCGAATAAAACTAGGGCCTGATCATGCGGAACCTGAATACAGTTTTCCCGCTTGGTTTGCGATGCTATTTTCTGCGGGCTACGGTATTGCGTTGTTATTTTTTGGCGTTGCTGAGCCCGTACTGCATTATGCAAGCCCACCTGTTGGTGCTGCCGAAACGGTCGACTCAGCTAAACAGGCCATGCAGATTGCTTATTTTCATTGGGGCTTCCATATTTGGGCTATTTACGGCTTGGTCGGTTTAGTGCTGGCATATTTCTCCTTCCGTCATGGCTTACCCTTGTCGATGCGCTCAACTTTGTATCCGCTTATCGGTGAGAAAATACATGGCCCAGCTGGGCATGCGGTAGATACCTTTGCTATTTTGGGCACCATGTTTGGTATCGCCACAACGCTTGGGCTTTCAGTTATCCAGATTAACGCTGGCTTGCATTATCTGTGGCCAGAAATACCAATAAGCAGCACAGTTCAGATTATTGCCATTGCGGTTATTACGGTATTTGCCATCATGTCTGTTGTGGCAGGCTTGGATAAGGGTATAAAGCGATTATCCTACGTAAACATGACGTTAGTGTTGTTATTGCTATTTTTTGTATTTTTCGCGGGGCCGACTGTTCATATACTTGAAACATTTCTTCAAAATACTGGCTCGTACCTAAATAACATTGTTGAGCGCACGTTTAATCTGCAGGCGTACTCACGCAGTGACTGGATTGGTAACTGGACACTATTCATTTTTGGTTGGACGATTGCTTGGGCGCCGTTTGTTGGTTTGTTTATCGCCAAAATAAGCCGTGGGCGCACCATTCGCCAGTTCGTATTTGGCGTCATGTTCGTACCCACCATGTTTACATTCTTTTGGTTTAGTGTGTTTGGTGATACGGCCTTGAGTCTCATTATGAATGAAGGCTATACCGCGTTAATCAGTGAAGTTCAAAATGATGAAGCCATTGCATTATTTAAGTTGTACGAACGCTTGCCATGGACCAACTTCCTTTCCATTGCAACGGTTATTCTAATTGTGACCTTCTTTGTAACCTCATCAGATTCAGGCTCATTGGTGATTGACTCGTTGGCCTCTGGTGGAGTGTCGGAAACGCCTGTATGGCAACGCGTATTTTGGGCCACTGCCGAGGGTGTTGTTGCCGGCGTTCTGTTATTAGCTGGCGGCTTAGGCGCCTTGCAGACGGCATCCATAGCAAGTGCATTGCCGTTTGCGGTAATAATTTTGATCGCCGCATTCGGTATGTGGCGCGCTTTGGTCATTGAAGGGCACCAATACGCCAGCTTAAAAACGGCGATGCGTACACATCGACGCGGAGTTCATGCAGGGCCTTCGTATTGGAAAAAACGTTTGGCGGGCGTCGTTGATTTTCCGCGTCAAAAAGAGGTTCGCGACTTTATCGAACACACCGTTATGGACTGTTTAAACGACGTGTCGAAAGAACTAGGTGGAAATAAATGGGACGCGACAGCAGACTATGAGCCTGATCATGTTCGTGCGGTGCTTACGATTCGTCGTCAAGATGAAGTTGAGTTCAGTTATGAAGTTCGCATGCGCGCTTATCAGCGTCCGCAGTTTGCGATAAACGATAAGCGTGATAAATCGGACGCGGAATATTACCGTGCGGAAGTTTTCTTGCGGCAGGGCGGGCAGGCTTATGATCTCTATGGTTATGAACCGAATGATATTATCAACGACGTGATTAACCAGTTTGAAAATTACTTGCAGTTCATGCATATATCTCCAGGGAGTTTACCGTGGGATCTTGAACAGCATGACGAGGATTTAAAACCTTCGAGTTAAAGCAACGCTTGAACTAACCGCGCGTTTTTAAGAACTGGATTAAATCGGCAAGTGGCATCGGACGGGCAAAGTAAAAGCCTTGCCCGAAGCCACAGCCGAAGTCTTTCAAAAGAGCAAGCTGTTCAGGTGTTTCGACACCTTCAGCGACAACTTCCAAGCCAACCTGGCGAGCCATATTAATAATGCCTTGAGTGATTGCACGGTCACTTGAAGAATCTGACAGCTCCTTGATAAAGGCGCGGTCTATTTTTAATTTACTTACCGGTAAGGTTTTTAAATAACTCAGCCCCGAGAAGCCCGTACCAAAGTCGTCAATGGATACACCGATACCGATTTCACGCATCCGTTCCAGCACAGTGATGGCGTTCGAGGTATTCTCCATCAAGATACTTTCAGTTAATTCGAGCTCGATCATATCGGTAGGGGTGTCGGTTTCAGCTAAGGTAGCTTCTACTTGTTCAAAGAAGTTAGCACGGTGAAATTGTAACGCCGATAAGTTTACGGCAACACGTTCTATGCCTAAGGCATGCAGTTCGTGAATATCTTTACAAGCTTGCTTTAAAGCCCAGCGCCCGGCTGGAATGATTTGTCCAGTAGCCTCGGCCAAAGGAATAAACTCAACCGGTGAAATAGCGGTACCGTCTTCCAATGTCCAACGCATCAGTGCTTCAACTGCAACGATTTTGTCGTTGGATAAATCAACGATGGGCTGGTAATACAATTTAAGACTTTCGGCATCGATAGCTTGTTGCAGTTGGCTGCGCAGTAATATGTCCGATTGCGACATGGATTTCCGCTGCTCGGTGTAAAACTGATAATGGTTGCGACCTTGTAGCTTAGCTTGAGACATTGCAATATCAGCTTGCTGAATCAATGACAGGGCATTTTTTACTGTTCGTTTAGACAATGTCACGCCAATACTAGCGGTTAAATAAATCTTGTGTTCGCCAACAGTATAAGGTTCATCAATCGACGCCATAATTTGCTGTATAAAGCCTTCAACCTGCGCTTGGTTGGTTAAATGGTTAACCGCTATGACAAATTCATCGCCGCTAAAGCGCGCTAATATGTTCGGTTCCTTGATACAGGCTTGAAGTCTCGCGGCAACGTGCTGCAAAATCTCATCACCAATTTTTAGGCCTAAACTGTCGTTAACCGGTTTAAAACCGTCCAAATCAACAAATAGAACGGCAAGCAGGTTATCGTCGTTCAATTGCCGTTGTTGAGCAAGCATAGTGCTGAGTCCACGCTCAAATGCTGCACGATTAAACAGACCCGTTAAACCGTCATGATTTGCTTGATAGGCTAATTGTTCAGCTTGCTGCTGTACTTGCGTGATGTCTTTGCCGATGCCAAAGGTACCGATCACTTCACCACCAATAACGATTGGCAAATTGGTGATATTAAATACTTTTGGTGTATGAGATGTATGTGTGGTGACAATCGCATCGTAACGCTGACTACTTAACTCAGTAATAACCTGCTCAAAAATAGGTTGTATGCGGGTACACTGCTCATCGCTTAAAAATGCATTGAAGTGCATGTTAAGAACATCTTTGCGCGTTACCTCCAACTGTTTACAGAAGGCATCATTGACGTGTGTAAAGTGACCGTCTCGGTCCAGTGAAAACACCGGATCTGGGTGGTGACTAAACAAGCTTTTGTAGCGTTGCTCGTTAATCGAAAGTGCTTGACGCTGTTTGCGAATTTTACGCTGACTGAGCGCAATGCGCTGACTGTGATGGCGTAATGCTTTATTTTGCTCAAACATTAAAACGAAAGCTAAACTAAACAATAGCCCTAAGGCAACAATCGCAGTTCGCATGTTGGCGGCCCAGGATAACTCCGAAAAATCATATAACGTTGCGGTTAACTCTAACCGTGGGCCATGGGATATTTGCAGTTCACTGCTCGCTAAGATTAATTCGTTCTCATGTGGCGGTTTATTGATGTCGAAACTACGTTCGGCATGGGGTGATAAACGGGTATAAACTTTGATTCGATCGTTGGTGAGTCGAGTTGCCGGATTCAGCATCGTATCTAAGTCAAACACTGCAATTAGGTAACGTACGTTATCTACCACGTCAGCAACTGGGAGAATCATTAATGCTACAGCGGATAGATCAGTGTGCACAAAGTGCAATTCAGGAATGATAAAGTTGGTGTCAATATGATGCTGCTCAAGCCATTGCTGTACCTCAGGATCAGCCAACACCTGTAAACTCGGTATTTTGCTGTCAGCGCGGTGCTCTTGCCATATTGTACCTTTATTGCTATCCAATGCAGAGAGACTCAGTAAATGCGGAATATCGCGTAGGTAAGCCTGCACATCGGCTCGGCGATCAAAATCGAACCCATTCTCTGCGGCAACTTCCCAGCGTTCTGTCATCCTTTCCATTAATTGGACATTGACCATAGCCATAGTGGCACGGGCTGAAGCGAGCCGTGTTACTTCGATTTCCGCTTGAGCCTGAATATTTTTCAGGCTTGAGTAACCCATCAGGTACCAAACAGAACTGGTAAGAAATACCGCGACAAAGCCAATGATCATCGCTTGTTTACTCGGTAGTACTGCTACCGGATTATCTTGCTGGGCAAGTAAGCTGTAGCCACCACCCAGAATGAAAATAAGTACCGCTGCAACGCTGGTTATATCAGGGTGCGGACCCAACCACATGAAGCCGTTCGGGCTGGTATGGACAGCTAGCATGACTAGCGCCGATATGGTTACAAGTGCGGCTGTAACGCGCAACCAAATGCGTTGAATAGGGTGTTGTGGATTTAATGCGAGCATGATGCCAAGAACGATAAATAATACGATCATGGCGGGATAAATAGCAGCCTCAAGCTCAGCGAGCCAGGGCATGAAGAGTATTTTATAAAGGTCCGTAGCTACCAACAAACTGTGTAACGCTGCCACAATAATAACGCCACTACCGATAAATTGTAGCACTCGTTTTTTAAATAAGAGCCCAGCAATAGCAAAGCTTATGGCAATACAAATAAGGGACGAATTGTTGGATAACATTTGGTCGAATAGACTTTGCGGTTCAACCACGGCGTTCATCAACAAGCCTAAAACACCAATCGTTAAAGTAGCGACTAGTGCAGTAAAAAGCGTTGCGGAAACAACGAGTGGATTAATCCGAACCTTCGACAATTGAAATAATGTCCTGGTTAATTTTCACGAATTTCTGTCGGGACACTATAGGGGAGATGTATTTACAAGGTCAACACACTTAGTAACGCATGATCAATCTAGGTTCACCAGGGCCCAAGAAGTCATCGATTAGACTCTGTTTCGAAAACCCCATTTTTTTATACAGCGCTATCGCTGCCAGATTGGTTGGTGAAACGCTTAGCTTTAGGTGTTTAAACTGATTCGGCGATTGATTGATGTGGTCTATCAGATGCCTGACCAACAGTGCACCTATACCTTGACCGCGAGCCCTTGTGTCAATCAGTAACGACATGATCCAAAGCTCATCGTTGGTGCCAGGTGCAGCCAATAAATACCCCAACACGCGATTCGTTTGAGTTGCAACAGTAGTAAACTCGGGCCACTGTGCGATGGCTTGGTAAAATAGCGCAGTCGGGTAGCCCTCAAGCGCGTACGTTTCGCGCTCAAGAGCTTCAAGCTGAGGCACGTCAGCCGCTCGTGCCTGGCGAATAGTCAAATCAGTTTGCATTAACGGCTAAACTGCACACTAAAGGTAACCGGAACTGCATAATCAATCCGCGCTAACCCTGCAATTTCACGCAACTTATCAATACCGCTAACTAAGCTGAACGCACTTGTGTTGATAATGATCGGTTGTGTTGTGGTGGCCAAAAAACGATTTTCGCTAATGCGCGTTACCTGCATGTGTGCGCTTACCGTGTCAGAGTCGCCAGCAATGTAAACCATCATATCGGCTGACAGTGGCATGGTTCCACCAACTGGCATGTCGAGTAGTACGGTGTCTTCAAGTGTTGCTTTCGCACTTACAATAGGATATTCGTTTGAGTTAAACAGGTGCTCAAGCATACGTTCGTTACGAATAGGAATTTGCGTGTCTAAACTTACAACTGGAATTTCGATGGTAACGGTGTTGTTTTTCCATTCACCCTGAAGTTCAGTAAAACGATGCACTTCAGCAACATGATCATTCTTAACTGAAACAAAGTTGAGTTCCGAGTTGTCACTGTCAAGCTGCCAAGTGTCAGCGTGTGCGACACTCATGATAAGACCAGCTGAAATAAAACTACTTACTAAAATATTTTTTAGAGACATACAGTTACTCCTCTTGTTGGGCTATAAAAGATAGCATATACATCAAATTTACTCGAGCAGCGGGCACCATAATTTGTAATCTGATGTATGATGAGTCACCACGCATTGAATAGGGAACAAATATAACTATGTATACGGATTCACTCACGAATTTGTTCAGCGAGTTTCAATTTTCGGAGCAATTGTTGCGACCCGTTATCTCGACCCTGATCTTGATTGCTGCGATTGTTATCGCGCGTGCAATTCTTGCCAAATTTATTCGTAAAAGTGTCCGTTCAACTGATTTGCGTCGGCGTTGGTTTGTTCACACTCGTAATGCATTGTTATTGCTGATGGTGGTTGGTCTCATGCTCATCTGGGCAGAAGAACTGCGTACATTAGCACTGGGAATTGTTGCCATTGCGGTGGCATTCGTCGTTGCCACGAAAGAACTCATCATGTGCTTAACCGGTAGCCTTGTTAAATCAAGCGGCAGCGCATTTAGTATTGGTGACCGAATCCAAATTAAAGACTTTCGCGGTGATGTGATTGACCAAAATTTACTAACAACAACGATATTGGAAGTAGGGCCGGGCAAACATTCGCATCAGCGCACGGGACGCATGATCTCGATACCCAATTCGCTATTTGTATCCGAGCCTGTGACCAACGAAAGTTATACGCATGACTTTGTGTTGCACGTATTTACTGTGCCGTTTAAGCGAGAAGACAACTGGCATGCAGCGCAACAAGCCCTTCTGGAAGCTGCCAATCGCCACTGCTCCGATTATGTTGAGCAAGCACGGCGCTATATGCAGCGCATGAGTGATCACCGAGGTATTGATGTGCCATCGGCTGATCCTCGTGTGACCATCTCGGTGCCCGCCGCCGGTGAAATTCACTTAATTGTGCGGTTCCCCACAAAGTCAGGCACCCGCAGCTTCATGGAACAAACCATTCTGAATGATGTGTTTTTGAATAATGATTTCACCAGCACTGCAGTTAAAGAATTGGAACAAAAAAATCCAGACAGCTGATCGAACCTGACGATTTAAATTAACCTGCATAAGCGAATGTTATATTGCGTTTCGGCGAGAAGAGTCCTATTCTTGCCTAAAGTCAATGTTCATAATCAAATGTTAACCAAAAGTTATCTATCTCCCGATAGATAAGTCAGGGAAAGGTGGTCAGGAAGGGACTCCTCTTTTACTTGAGTTACGGGTATCACGGAGGTTCTATTGCATCGTTCAGTTGTTCTATTTGCATGCGCTAACAGTATCTTGCTTGCCGGCTGCGGTGACATACACCCTGCCTGCGAAACGAGTCAGGCACGCTCAGCGCTTATGCAGGCCATTGGGGCTAGAGCCGTGGCAAACAAAGCGATTCACATAGAGCATATCAGTACGTTGCGAACCAATTACGTAACTGGCGAGGTGCTCTGTGCTGCAACCGTGGTTACCACTGACATATTCGCCAATAAGGAAAAATCAACGATTGGATTTAACGTGCAGTATGACGGCCAAAATCAGCTGCACGTGAGTGTTTACGGTGCTAACTGATACTGCTAAGAAAATCGTGGGCGGGTAAGGGGCGTCCAAATAGGTAGCCTTGATAAAGGTCACAGCCATGCGCAGATAAATAGTCGCGTTGCGCCTGCGTTTCGACACCTTCAGCAATAATCTTCAAATCAAGACTATGCGCCAATTGAATCATTGCGCGCACAATAGATGCCATGGATGGTTGCGTGAGCATGTCGCGTATGAAGCTCAAGTCGATTTTTAACGTTTCGAACGGAAGTTCTGCCAAGTAAGCCATTGACGAGTAACCGGTACCGAAATCATCAATCGCAAAATGCACCCCAATTTTTTGCAGTTCATTCATTTTATCAGCGACTAAATCAACATCGTGCAACATGACACTCTCTGTGACTTCCAACTTCAGTAAATGAGGTTGAATACCGTGATACTTGATTTGTGCGAGCAGCCCTTGAACAAAGTCGGGTTGTTGGAATTGACGCCCGCTAACGTTCACCGCCAAGGTAAGCTGTTGAGTTTCTGGTTGCTGTTGCCAGTTATTTAATATTTCGCAGGCTTGTTCAATGATTAAATGCCCCAACGGAATAATCAAGCCAGTTTCTTCGGCTAACGGAATAAATTCGGCTGGCGAAATGAATCCATGTTTGGGGTGTTGCCACCGTAGTAGGGCTTCAGCACCGACCACCTGATCGGCGCTATTTACTTGAACCTGCACGTAAAGCTGCAGTTCTTGTTTCTCAATCGCCAGCCGAAGATCTTGCTCTAAGCTTATGCGTTGTGTCGCCTGCTCAGCAAATTCAGTGCGGAAAATTTCAATGCCACTGTGATGATGATCGTTTTTTGCGTGGGCCAGTGCCAAGCTAGCTTGGCCTAAAATGGTGTCTGCATCGGAGCCTGCACTAAATCGTGTGATTCCTACTGAAACCGTAGAAAGATGGGTGAAGTGACCCAACTGATAAGATTGTTCCAATTGCCTTTGGATATCTTTTATCAATAGCAAAATTGTATTTTCTGAGGCGGCGACATCAGTTTCATGTGAGCAAGGCAAAATGACGGCAAACTCATTCCCCCCAAGACGTGAAACGAAACTTGATGAGCTGGTTTCGGTGGCTAATACATTACGCAGGCGTTTTGCTACTTGTTGCAGCATTAAGTCGCCGTAGCTTGCACCATAGGTATTATTTAGCGCCTTAAACTTATCTAGATCAAAAATTGCCAACGCGAAATAGTAACCGGTAAGTTGCTGTAATCGGTCGAGTAACATTTGCCTGTTTGCTAAGCCTGTTAAATTGTCTTGGGTCGCCAGATTATGGATTATTTTATCGGCGGCTTTTTGCGATTTAGCCTGCGTGTAGAGGCGTTTATCGACCATGGTACCTATCACAGCGGTGACTGCAGCCAGCATAGCGGCCATACCAATGATATAGGCGAGCCAATCATCGTGCTGATGGGCTGCGTTGGTATTGGGTGTGGCATAAAAGCGCGCGGCAAACATCGCGGTGTAGTGCATCGCACTGATGGCAAGTGCGATAACAGCAGCAGGAAATAGTCTGCTGAACAGTCGCTCAAGCTCTGTGCGTTGCGCCCACTGTGCCATAGCACGATAGGTGAGCATGGCTATGGTGCCAAGTAATAACGCGACAATAATCGACTTAATAAACCAGCGCACATCGTATAACAGCACGCCATTAAATTGCATAGCAGCCATGCCAATGTAATGCATAGCGCCAATGCCGAGGCCTAGGATTAAGCCGGCGAAAACTGTCTTGATTAAACCAGCCTGAAAAGGGGCATCCACTTTCACCTGAGTGCCCAAGGCATACCAATTTGCAAGAATAGCTGGCAGCACAGAAACCAGTGTTATGCCAATATGATGTTTGATAGTCACGGGAATCTGAAAAGCAATCATACCAATAAAGTGCATACTCCAAACCGTAATGCCGGCAATGCACGCGCTTACGAATATCCAAATTCTTCGAAATTTTGGCTGGCGATAAGAACTTGCTCGTGTGAGGGTGAGTAACGAGGTGTAAACGCCCAGTAAGGCGACAAGGTATGAAAGTAGTACTAATGCAAAATTATGATGGCCTGCAACCAAGCTTTGATGTGCTTGGCCAAAGTCAAGAAATGTATTGAGCAGCTCGGTCATACGCGCCTTAAAGGTGTTTTTTTATGAGTACGTTGGGACATGTCAAGCGGTTCATTTATTGATTGTCGACAATAAAATCCGTTTGGCGCTTGGAATTTGGTTATATTCCTCGTAAAATGCTGTTTATCACTTAAACATGTCGACAATCATGGCAGAAATACTTCAGAGCCCTTTATGGCGCTCGCCGGTAACATCGTCCGACCGCCTATTGCTTGAAATGCAACGCGCCATTGTCGAGGGCGAAATTGCGGCGGGCAGCAAAATCAGTGAGCCTGAGCTTGCGCGCAAATTTGATGTAAGCCGTGCGCCATTGCGTGAGGCCATGGCACGCTTAGAACGTTGTCACTTAATTGAGCGCATTCCAAATGCTGGCGCGCGTGTTGTAACACTATCGGCTGACGGTTTAAAAGCATTATATCAGATCCGTGAGGAACTGGAGGGATTAGCGTGTCGATTAGCCGCTGAGAACATGGATGAGCATGAAGTTAACCAGTTGCGGGAGTTGCTGGACCAACATTTAACCTCACAACGCGTGCGTGAAGGCGAGAGTTATTATCAAGAAGCCGGGGATTTAGATTTTCATTACCGAATCATTCTAGGTAGTAAAAATCCCTATCTGATTAATATGTTGTGCGACGAGCTGTATTTTTTGGTGCGCATGTACCGCGTGCAATTGGGAATGAATGGGCCGCGAGTGTCGCGTGCATTTGACGAACACAAAGCAATTATTAATGCCATCGCGAGCCGTGATGGTGAATTGGCGGATCTGTTGATGCGCCGTCACATTGCTGCGTCGCGCGGCAATATTGAATTAAAACTGCAACAATTGGGGAAGTAACATGACACAAATTCATAGTGCTGGCGCAAAGTTTCGCCAGGCCATTGCCGACAATAAGCCTTTGCAAATAGTGGGTACAATCAATGCCTACACCGCCATGATGGCTGATCGTGTAGGGCATCAAGCGCTATACTTGTCAGGTGCCGGCGTTGCCAATGCCTCGTTTGGCTTGCCTGATTTAGGCATGACATCTTTGAATGACGTGTGTGAAGACATTCGTCGCATTACCGCCGCTACCGATGTGCCTTTGCTGGTTGATGCCGATACGGGCTGGGGTGGGGCGTTTAACATTGCGCGCACAGTCAAAGAAATGACCCGTGCTGGCGCCGCAGGTTTCCATATTGAAGATCAGGTCGCGCAAAAGCGTTGCGGCCACCGTCCGAACAAAGAAATTGTTTCTCAAGTAGAAATGGTCGACCGTGTTAAGGCTGCAGTAGATGCTCGTATTGATGACCAATTTTTTATCATGGCGCGCACTGATGCATTTCAACAGGAAGGTCTGGAAGCTGCAATCGCGCGTGCTCAGGCTTGTGTTGACGCGGGTGCTGATGCCATTTTCGCAGAAGCTGTGCACACCCTGGAAGACTATAAAGCGTTTACCGATGCCTTGAATGTACCAGTGCTTGCTAACATTACTGAGTTTGGTGCTACACCATTATTTAGCAAAGATGAGCTTGCCGAAGTGGGCATCGAATTGGTGTTGTACCCGTTGAGCGCATTCCGTGCCATGAATAAAGCAGCACTCAATGTTTATGAAAGCATTCTAACGAAAGGGCATCAAAAAGATGTGGTCGATAGTATGCAAACGCGTGCGGAATTGTACGATTTTCTGAATTACCACGCATTTGAAGATAAGCTTGATCAATTGTTTAAAAAATAAGAGCGTTTTTCGTTATTCGTTCGCTACGCTGTTCGTGCGTGCTTCGCACTGTTCGAATAGCGCAGCGTACTATCAGCATCGCGGACGAAAAGCGAAGCGCACGAAACACGGGTTTTAATGACTAGGAGTTAATATGTCGGATAAGAAATTAACAGGCGCGGGTTTACGCGGACAAGTAGCTGGCGAAACAGCATTATGTACAGTAGGTAAAAGCGGTTCTGGCTTAACCTATTCAGGGTATGACATCAAAGAGTTAGCCGACAAAGTAAGCTTTGAAGAAGTTGCATATTTATTAGCGCAAGGCGAATTACCAACCAAAGATCAGTTAGCGCAGTTTAAAGCGCGCCTGAAGCAACAGCGTGGCTTACCACAAGAATTAAAAGATGTTTTAGAGCGCATTCCAGCTGACGCGCACCCAATGGATGTGATGCGTACCGGCTGTTCGTTCTTAGGTAACCTTGAGCCAGAAGAAGACTTTAGCCAAGCGGATGCAAAAATTGAGCGCATGCTCGCTGCATTCCCAAGCATCTTGTTGTACTGGTACCGCTTTACTCATGACGGTAAGCGTATTGAAACGCAAACTGATGATGATTCAATTGGCGCACACTTCTTGCATTTGTTGCATGATAAAGCACCGTCTAAGCTGCACACTGACGTGATGAATACATCACTGATTTTATATGCAGAGCACGAGTTCAATGCGTCAACGTTTACGGCGCGTGTTTGTGCGTCAACGCTGTCAGACATTTTCTCATGCGTAACTGGCGCGATTGGCTCGTTGCGTGGGCCATTGCATGGCGGCGCAAATGAAGCGGCGATGGAATTGATTGAAAACATGAAAGACGCCGACGATGCTGAGCAGACCTTAATGAGCATGCTTGAGCGTAAAGAAAAAATCATGGGCTTTGGTCATGCTGTGTATCGTGAATTCGACCCACGCAATGACATCATCAAAGCTTGGTCTGAAAAGCTCGGTCAAGAATTTGGCGACAGCCGTTTGTATGATGTATCTGTACGTTGTGAAGAAGTCATGTGGCGCGAGAAGAAATTATTCCCAAATGCGGATTTCTTCCATGCATCGGCGTATCACTACATGGGCATTCCGACCAAATTGTTTACCCCAATTTTCGTGATGTCACGTGTTAGCGGTTGGACAGCGCACGTTAAAGAGCAACGTGCAAATAACCGTATTATTCGCCCAAGCGCGGATTATACAGGCCCAGAACCGCGTCCTGTACCTGCTTTAGAAGACCGTTAAGCAGATGAAAAAGAGGCACTTCGGTGCCTCTTTGTTAATGAATAGAAGGGGACAGTTATGAATTCTGAATTTCGTAAACAGCTCCCGGGCACCACACTTGAGTATTTTGATACACGTGCCGCGGTAGAAGCCATTAAACCAGGTGCTTATGACGGCCTGCCATACACATCAAAAGTTCTAGCAGAGCAGCTTGTACGTCGTTGCAACCCTGAAGATTTAACTGCTAGCTTAACGCAAATTATTGAGCGTCGCAGTGACCTTGATTTCCCATGGTACCCAGCCCGTGTGGTATGCCATGACATTTTAGGCCAAACCGCTTTAGTTGACTTAGCCGGTTTACGTGACGCCATTGCGGACAAAGGTGGTGACCCTGCCAAAGTAAACCCAGTGGTACCAACTCAGTTAATCGTTGATCACTCGTTGGCGGTTGAACATGCTGGTTTTGATAAAGATGCATTCGAAAAGAACCGCGAAATTGAAGACCGTCGCAATGACGACCGTTTTCACTTTATCAACTGGACTAAAACAGCCTTTAAAAACGTAGATGTGATACCTCCAGGCAACGGCATTATGCACCAAATTAATTTGGAAAAAATGTCGCCGGTGGTGCAAATACGTGACAACGTGGCCTTTCCAGACACCTGTGTAGGTACCGATAGCCACACCCCAATGGTTGACGCCTTGGGCGTTATTTCTGTGGGTGTAGGCGGTTTAGAAGCCGAAAGCGTCATGCTTGGCCGTGCGTCATACATGCGCTTACCAGATATCATTGGCGTTGAACTAACTGGCAAACTGAAGCCAGGTATTACAAGTACCGATTTAGTGCTTGCGATTACCCATTTCTTGCGTAAAGAGCGCGTTGTTGGTGCCTACCTCGAGTTTTACGGTGCGGGCGCCGATGCCTTGTCAGTGGGTGATAGAGCAACTATCTCCAACATGACGCCGGAATATGGCGCAACGGCTGCGATGTTCTACATTGACCAGCAAACCATCGACTATTTGAAACTCACCGGTCGTGATGACAAGCAGGTTGAGCTGGTTGAGAAGTATGCGAAGCACACCGGATTATGGGCTGACAGCATGACTGGGGCCAAATACGAACGCGTGCTAACGTTTGATTTGTCAAAAGTTGAACGTAACCTGGCAGGCCCATCAAACCCGCATGCGTTATTACCCGCTTCAGAGCTTAGCTCGCGTGGTATTGCTGCCGATTATGATAAGCCGACGGACGGCACCATGCCTGACGGTGCGGTTATTATTGCTGCAATTACCAGCTGTACCAACACCAGTAACCCGCGCAATATGATTGCGGCAGGCTTGATTGCACGCAATGCAAACAAGTTAGGTTTGACGCGCAAGCCATGGGTGAAAACGTCGCTGGCGCCGGGTTCGAAAACGGTAAAAATGTATCTGGAAGATGCCGAGTTATTGCCTGAACTAGAAACCTTAGGATTTGGCGTGGTTGGCTTTGCCTGTACTACCTGTAACGGCATGAGCGGTGCATTAGACCCGAAAATTAAAGATGAAATTATCAAGCGCGATTTATACGCCACGGCAGTACTTTCGGGTAACCGAAACTTTGACGGCCGTATTCATCCGCACGCCAAACAAGCATTCTTAGCGTCACCACCGTTAGTTGTTGCTTACGCAATAGCAGGTTCGATTCGCTTTGATATTGAAAAAGATGTGCTTGGGTTGGACAAAAATGGCAACCCAGTGACGTTAAAAGATATCTGGCCGAGCGATGAAGAAATCGATGCAATTGTGAAAACAGCGGTGAAACCAGAGCAGTACCGTACGGTTTATGACCCAATGTTTGATTTGAGCGTAGATTACGGCGAGAAGAACAACCCGCTGTATGAATGGCGTCCGCAAAGCACTTATATTCGTCGACCACCGTATTGGGAAGGTTCGTTTGCATCAGCCAATAGTCTGAAGGGGTTGCGCCCGTTAGCCGTGCTTGGTGATAACATCACTACTGACCATTTGTCGCCGTCCAATGCCATTATGTTAGACAGCGCAGCGGGTGAATATTTGCACAAAATGGGCTTGCCGGAAGAAGACTTTAATTCTTACGCAACTCACCGTGGTGACCACTTGACCGCGCAGCGTGCCACGTTTGCCAACCCGAAATTGTTTAATGAAATGGTGCGTGATGAAAATGGCGAGGTGATTCAAGGTTCACTAGCGCGGGTTGAGCCCGAAGGCAAAACCATGCGCATGTGGGAAGCCATTGAAACCTACATGGAACGCAAACAGCCACTGATCATTGTTGCCGGTGCGGACTATGGTCAAGGTTCATCGCGCGACTGGGCAGCGAAAGGTGTTCGCCTTGCTGGTGTTGAATGTATTGTTGCGGAAGGTTTCGAGCGCATTCACCGTACCAACTTAATTGGTATGGGTGTGTTGCCGCTTGAGTTTGAAGCAGGCACAACACGTAAAACGTTGAACATTGACGGCAGCGAAACCTATGATGTTGAAGGCGATATCCAGCCGGGCGCGAAGATGACCTTGGTCATTAACCGTGCGGATGGCGAAACCGTCAAAGTGCCGGTGAAATGCCGTTTAGACACCGCTGAAGAAATGTCGATTTACTCTGCCGGTGGCGTCTTGCAGCGTTTTGCACAAGACTTTTTAGCCGGTGAGGTTAGCTAGTATGGCGTTTCCTCCGCAATTGAAAATCGCCGCCACCTATATGCGTGGCGGCACCTCTAAAGGTGTTTTTTTTAAACTGGATGATCTGCCGCAAGCAGCTCAAACCGCGGGCCCCGCGCGTGACAAATTATTGTTACGTGTTATCGGTAGTCCAGATCCGTACGGTAAGCATACGGATGGTATGGGCGGGGCGACATCAAGTACCAGTAAAACAGTGATTTTGTCGCGCAGTGAACGTGCAAATCACGATGTGGATTACTTATTTGGTCAGGTATCGATTGATAAACCGTTTATTGATTGGAGCGGCAACTGCGGCAACTTAACCGCTGCGGTAGGCTCGTTTGCTATAAGTAACGGTTTGGTTGACGCTGCTCGCATTCCTGAAAATGGTACTGCTGTGGTGCGTATTTGGCAGGCGAACATTCAAAAAACCATTATTGCGCATGTGCCTATTACTAACGGTGAAGTGCAAGAAACTGGTGATTTTGAGCTTGATGGCGTGACCTTTCCCGCGGCCGAAGTGCAAGTTGAATTTATGGACCCCGCGTCGGATGAAGACGGCGAGGGTGGTTCCATGTTTCCAACCGGAAATGTGGTTGACGAGTTTGAGGTGCCAGGCTTAGGTAAGCTGCAGGCAACCTTTATTGATGCCGGTATCCCAACCATTTTTGTGAATGCAGCTGACATTGGATATACCGGTACCGAACTGCAAGGCGCCATTAATGAAAACGCGGATGCGCTGTTGATGTTTGAAAAACTGCGCGCGCATGGCGCCGTAAAAATGGGTTTAATCGATTCCATTGACGAAGCTGCCGCACGTCAACACACGCCGAAAATTGCTTTTGTGGCACCGCCAGCTGACTATGTGTCTTCAAGCGGTAAAACCGTTAACGCATCAGATATCGACGTTTTGGTGCGTGCAATGTCGATGGGTAAGCTACACCATGCAATGATGGGCACAGCAGCCGTGGCTATTGCAACCGCAGCTGCAGTTCCTGGAACCCTGGTGAATTTAGCCGCCGGCGGTGGTGACCGTAATGCGGTTGTGTTTGGGCACCCGTCAGGTACCTTACGCGTTGGTGCAGAAGCAAAAAAATTAAATGGTGAATGGACAGTGACGAAAGCCATTATGAGCCGCAGTGCGCGGGTTCTCATGGAAGGCTGGGTGCGTGTACCACAAAGCTAAACGTTTAGGACCCTAATGCAAGAACGTGAATCTGTTCGGTTAAATAAGTTCATCAGTGAAAGCGGTATCTGCTCGCGGCGCGAAGCAGACCGCTTTATTGAGCAAGGTGTGGTGACCTTAAATGGGCGCACCGCAGTCGTTGGCGATAAAGTTGGCGCTGGCGACGAAGTTAAAGTGAATGGCCGTTTAATTGAAGCGCAGAACAAAGAAAAGTTTGTTTTTATTGCGCTGAACAAGCCAGTTGGCGTGGTGTGCACAACCGACTCTGCTGAGCGTAACAACATCACTAACTTTGTTCGTCACCGCGAGCGTATTTTCCCAATTGGGCGTTTGGATAAAGACTCACAAGGGTTGATCTTTCTTACCAGCAACGGCGACTTGGTGAATAAAATTCTTCGTGCGGGGAATCAGCATGAGAAGGAATACGTGGTCACTGTGCATCGGCCAATTACGCCGGACTTTATTTCAGGCATGGCAAGCGGTGTACCAATTTTGGGCACCCGAACCAAACGCTGCAAAGTAGAGCAACTGTCCACCTTTGTGTTTCGGTTAACCTTAGTTGAAGGTATGAATCGCCAAATTCGACGCATGTGCGAATACTTTGATTATGAGGTTCGCAAGCTTGAGCGCACCCGTATTATGAATATACGGCTTGGCAACTTGCAGGTCGGGCAATGGCGCAATCTAACCGAGAATGAATTATCGCAGCTCATGAAATCTATTGAAGGTTCCTCTGGTTTAGCGCCAGAGGGGCACCGTAGCCGTCGGCCAAAGCCCGGAACAGCAAAACCCGGAACAGAAAAGCCCGGCACAGCTAGGCCTGGTGTAGCGAAAACAGGTGCGAAGCGTCGTCCGCCGGTGAAGGCCAAAAAAGGCTGGCCGTATGACTAAACCGGTTTCAAAAAAATGCCCGTGTGGTGGCGGTAAATATGCGAAATGCTGTGAGCCATTTCACGCGGGAACGAAACATGCTCGAACCCCGGAAGAGCTTATGCGATCGCGTTATAGCGCCTATGCCCGAGGCCGCGAGCAGTACCTGCGTGACACGTGGCATGCCAGCAGTCTGCCGAGTGATTTTAATTTAGCCGATGATAATCCAACATGGCTGCAACTACAGATTTTGGCCACCGGCACCCATGGCAATCGCGGCTATGTTCATTTCAAAGCTTATTTTCAGATTGATGACGACATTGGCGTCATGGAAGAGCAATCACATTTCGTGCGTGAAAATGGGCGTTGGTATTACCTTGACGGCGAAGGTGTCGAATAAAGTCAGTTAATTTTTGATCAATGCGGAATCCCGACTAAAGTTAAAACAACTTAATTTTGAAGGGGTAACGCAATGACAGTCGTAAAAATTGGATCTATTGCCGTGCTAGTTTCCTTGCTTACGGGTTGCAGCAGTTGGATGGAAGAACACGAACGCGCAATGGACCGCGCCCGAGCGCACCAATGGAATGAGATGATGGACAAGCATCATAACGAACCGGGTGCGACTGGGCCGAAATGGCAAATCCCCAACGCCAAAAGTCAGAGTTACCTCACCTATTTAGAACAACTTACGCAGCAAAATATCGATGGCTTGATGCAGGCGAGTGATGGCTTGAATTGTCCACTCGACGACGTGACTTCAAGTTTTGTTATGCATCAAATGACACCAGAAGCGATTGCTCGTGTGCGCCAGAGTACGGCGGATTTAGTGCAAACTGAGCAGCGCGGTCAGTCGATTACTGTGCTTTCCGGCGATTGTGCGCAAGGTAAGTTAAATGGACCAGTTAGCGCGGTGTATACGGATAATTCGTACTCGCGCACCGAGTTTTTTTCTGGCGAAACCCAAATAACAGGTCGTATTGATGGCCACTTCAAAGACGGTGTGCTGCACGGTGAAGCCCGCGTTATCACCATTGATAGGTCAAACTTTAATGGGTCATGGCGTGAGCTACGTTACTTTAATATTGGCGTTTATGACAATGGCAAGCCAGTTGGTGATCATGTGAATGTTGCCGGCAATGACGACGGACGATCCGTGACAGTAACTCAGCATTTAGAGCAAAACCGTGCATTAATAAATAGTTGGATGAATGGCCGACCGAATACGCGTTATCATACCTTGAATGGCCAAATTGATGGCTGGATGGAATTCGCCAGTGCCGTGTTGAAGGACTCCTCGTCATGCTACCGCGCGGGCAAGCAGCTGCCGGTTACTGCATATTGCCATCAAATAGCTCCAAGTTTGGCGCAACTTAAGCGCGTAGAAGCACCAGCTGACTATGCGCGGGTAGAATCGCTCGGAGAAGTTGCCACAGCACCTGTTTCGAGAACGCCTGACGCTAACACAACCGCGGCCTCATCAGCATCCGCTGAGTCTGTCACTGGCGGAACATGGAACGTGCCAGCCGTCGGTTTTTATTCGTGGCTGAAGCCACCTTCAAACGCAACCTTGGCTAGTGCCAACGCGGCCTCTTATATGCCTAAGCTCACCACAATGCTTGCAGGGGATGTTGCTGCGCAATTGACCCCAGGCAGTCAACAAGAATGTCTACTCGATGCCGATACTAAGAGCTACATTTTGTTTCAATTGACCGCTGATGAACATGCCGCGCAACGTGCCGCACAGCGAAAACACAACTTTGATTACGATGATGGTGCCGCGGATATTATCGTTAGCCAGGGGCAATGCACAGACGGAACAATACAGGGCCGATTCGTGGCACATTATACGCATCCGCATCGGTTCAGTACGGGCGCCTACCAACAAATATCTGACATGTATGGTCGTGTTGAAGGGCAGTTCATTGATGGGCGTTTGCACGGTGAGTTAAAACGGATTTGGCTGCAACAAGCCAAGTCAGACTCCATGGCTGCCACCGATGTTGGCGCAAGTTTGGTGCAGTTTAACAACGGCCAGCGGGTGCAAGATGAGCTGCAGTTGTTAGCGATACCGAATTCTCGTTCCACGCGGGTTATCAAGACCAACTATCGTTCAGATGGACGTGAGAAATTAGAAATCTGGCTTAACGGTAAGCGCCAAATTTCGTCGGTGATGCGCAATGGGCTCAACGACGGCTTTATTAAATACCATGACCCAGCACTGAACAACTTGGAGCAATGCTATCGCGATGGTGTTGTGCAGCAAAGTAATAGTTATTGCCAACAGGTTGGCTTCTAGCTAGTGGTGTGTTTGCTCGCTTGGCTAGGTGCCGCAAAAGGTTTGCGTTACAGCTTGCTCTTTGGCAGCCGGTTGCATGAGGTCAGCAAACTCACTGCGTTCTAAATAAGGCTTACTAAGGGCTTTGTTCAATCGGTTAAACTCGATTAATGAGCCTTGCTCGCTTGCAGCCTCAATAACGTGCTGCACCAAGTGATTTCGAGGAATGTACGCCGGATTGACGGTATTCAGTTTGGTTTTCAACGCTGTAATATCGCGCTTACCAATCGCCGTCAGCCAATCTGCATGCCATGCCTGCCAATCTGTGCTGTTGTTAAATAGTTTCTGTAAACGGTCTTGGTTGGAATCACCGAGATAACGAAACCCAAGAGTAAAATCAATGTGTTGCTGCTGCATTAGTGTTAAGTAGCGGGTAACTAGCGGCTGTGCGGTTTCAACAGGTAATCCAATCTTGGCGCTCATATTTTGCCAGTAATACTGCTCATAAATGCCTTGGAACTTTTCAATTTCGGCGGTACCGATGGCGACAGCTTGATCAGGGTCGTCTGCTAACAACGGCAACAAAGTTTCGGCGAATCGTGCAATATTCCAAAGCCCAATAGCGGGCTGATTTTGGTACGCGTAGCGCCCGCGTTTGTCGATGAAGCTGAACTTGGTGGCTGGGTCATAAGCCTCCATAAACGCGCAGGGGCCGTAATCAATGGTTTCACCGCTTAGCGTCATATTGTCGGTATTCATTACGCCGTGAATAAAACCAATACTCATCCATTTTGCAATTAATTTCGCTTGGCTGTTCATGACCTGGCGCAGTAACATCAGATAGGGCTGTTCATCTGATACAGCATCGGGATAATGGCGTTGTAGCACATAATCAGCAAAGTTCTTTAGTAACTCAAAGTCTTTTAACGCTAACACGTATTGTGCGGTGCCAACGCGCAGATGACTGGCAGCTACACGGGTCAAAATAGCACCGGGTTCGGCTTGTTCACGTCGCACCAGCTCGCCTGTGGCGACTGCCGCCAATGCGCGGGTGGTTGGCACCCCAAGCGCATGCATGGCTTCACTGACTGTATATTCGCGTAACACCGGACCAATTGGCGAGCGGCCATCACCGCCGCGAGAAAATGGCGTGCGGCCGGAACCTTTTAGCTGAATGTCGAAGCGTTGTTGGTGTTTATCGACCACTTCGCTTAATAGAAGTGCACGGCCATCGCCCAATTGGGGGACAAAGTTCGCGAATTGATGGCCCGCATAGGCAAGCGCTGCCGGCTTTGCCCACTCGGGCACTTGGTTACCAGAAAACACCTGCAAGCCTTGCTCGGACAACCAGAGGTTTTCTGGTAGCTCCAGTTCCGCCGCCAAGGCTTCATTAAACGCTATCCATTGCGGTGCCTGTACTGCTGTTGGCTCGCAAGATGCACATAGCTGATCGGAGAGTTCTTGGTAACTGTGCTCTGGGCGAAACGGCATAAAAACAACCTTGGTGATTACGTGTTTGCCGTTAGTTTATCATGCGTAAGAGGAGGGGGGCAGTCCTTGGACTGCACCCCTCTTTTTGCTATGTTAAGTAGTTCAAATTAAACAGGAAGGAAAAAGCTGTGAAACCAAGTGAATTGCCTTTTTATGAAGTAATTCGGGTGCGCTTTAGCGATGTGGATAGCCAAGGGCATCTATACTTTGCTAATTACTTGGTTTACGCCGATGAAGCGTTGTGCCAGTTCATGGAAAAGCTCGGTTACAGTGCGATGAATCCGCAGTTAGCACCTTGCCTGATCTATATGGTCAACATTCAATGTGATTACCTTCAAGAATGCCAAGCAAATGAGCACATCCGATGTCATGTTGGGTACCAACGTTTAGGGTCGAGTAGTGCGGACGTGGTATTCGAATTAAAGAATGATGATGGAGAAATGCTCGCGAAAGGGCAGATGACACAAGTTTTCGTTGATAAAAAAACGCGTAAAGCAGCTGGTATTCCAACTGATTTACGCGCAGCAATTATTGCTAACCAGCCTGAGTTAGCCGACTAATCGTCGGCGTTGCTGGCTAGGGTTTTAATCATGTTGTGCCACAGCGTTAGTGAACGTGGCAAGCTAAACTTTGTCACGCGTTCATTTAAGCCATGTGACATTTCATCTTCAGGACGTAAGAAAATTCCAGTCATGGTGTAACTTGGAATGCCCGCTGCACGAAAATGCAGAGCGTCAGAGGCTCCAGGGGCCATCTTAGGTACAATCGGAATGCCTGGATAGTCAACGCGGATACTTTTCTCGATAGCTGCAAAAACCTCAGGTAAAAGTGGTGATGCATCGCTGGCTATGGGATCTCCAAGTATTTCCCAATCGAGATCACGATTGCTCATAACACGCTGTATTCGTGATAACGTTTCCTCTACTGAAATGCCGGGAAAAATGCGACAGTTGATAGTTGCCGTAGCCGATTGTGGCAGGGCGTTTTCGGCATGACCCGCTTTAAGCATAGTCGGCACGCAGGTAGTACCTGTATTGCCGATCATGGTTGGTTCGCTTCGCAATTTCGCCAATGCTCTTTTGTCATTTACGTTTTCAGCGAACGCTAACATTGCTGCGCCCAAGTCGCCCCCTTCAAATTTCGCCGCTTGTTTGAAATAAGACAAGGTTAGCTCGTTATAGCGAACCGGAAACTCATATTCATCAAGTTTGCGCAGAGCTGCGGCTAAATCATAAATCGCATTATCTTGACGCGGAACTGAGCTGTGACCACCAGGGTTGCGCGCAGTAACTGTAAAGGTCGCATAGGTTTTTTCGGCGCTGTTGACGATATATTGGGTGGCATTGCCAGCATCATCGAGTAAGCCGCCACCGCCGTCTATTACGAAGGCGTATTCGGCATCAATTTCGTCGTGATAGTCACGGGTCAGTAACATTGTGGTTGCCATATCCGTTTCTTCATCGCCAGTAAAGGCAATGACAAGATCACGATTAGGTACAAAACCCTCTGATTTTAAACGCATGAAGGTTGCTGTAATAACCGCAACATCAAACTTGTTATCGCTCGTACCACGGCCATAATAGAACGTTTCGTCTTCTATTAGGGTAAACGGGTCACGTTCCCAATCATCCGGATCAGCCGGCACCACGTCGAGGTGCGCCGAGAATAAAATTGGTTTTTTACCACTACTTCCGTCGCCACGGTAACGGATTAGCATGGCGGCAGTATCTTGATAGGGAATAATTTTTACGTCCTGGTCTGAAAACCCAACACTCAGTAAATTTTCTTTAATTAACGCCGCATAACGCGGTACTTCGCCAGTACCAGGAACGGTTTGTATCGGAATGCTTTGCTTCAGCAAATCGAAAGCTGCGCGGTGAAACGGCACTTCTTCTTGTTCCAGAGTCGCGACTTGTTCCGCTAACACCAACGGTGAAGCGAACATAAAAGGAATTAATAATTTCGCAAACTTCATAAGTAACCTCAATAAAAACAAGAAAGTGGATTGAGCGCATGACCACGCTCAATCCACCCTAGGTCTACTCTCAAATTAGCTTAATAACGCCAACCAAATCGAATGCCCATCTTGCGTGGCGTTGTGGTGTATTCGGGGTTATCGATGCCGAAGCTCCATGGAATATGCACCTGCGCACGTTCATCAGTAATGTTGTTGATAAAGAACTCCATATTCCAGCCATCTTCATGCTCGAAACCGGCACTGAAGTTCAACAAGGTATAGGCATCTTGCTCGGTACGCCAGTCGGTTTCCAGTAGGTTCCAGCTTGCCCCAGTATATGAAGCGGCAAGTTGCATGTAAGCTGGTAATCCGGCTACCTCCATGTGATAACGCGCGCTACCGGTCAACTTCCACTCTGGAACTAATGGCATTTTTGTGCCTTTAGGAGCACTAATAATGCCAGCTTCGCGATCGTCGATAGTTTGATAATAATCTTCCTGCAAGGTTGCGTCGTTATAGCTACCTGAGAAATTCAACATTAAATCAGGTGTTGCTGCAAAAGCAGTATCAAACTCAAAACCTAAGGTTTCAGACTGTCCCACATTGGTAATCAACGTTACTGGTGACACCTGGTAGTCTAGGAACGCATATTGGAAGTCATCCCAACGCATGAAGTATGCGGCACCATTGAAACGCAACCGGTTATCCATCCACGATGTTTTCCAACCAAATTCATGGTTGTAAACAAAGTCTTGCTTGTACGATGGTGCAACGGTTCCGGTTAGCGCTCGGTTAGTACCACCCGGACGGAAACCTTTCGAATAGGTGACATAAACTAAAGCGTCATCGGTGACCTCGTATGAGGCGTTCGCTTTCCACGTGCTGCCACTCTCATCGGTTTTTTTATCTAAGTTCGGATAGTCCAAACACGGCTGCGCAGCGCAATACGAAGAACCGTTGTTGCCATAGTAACCAAACAAGCTATTTTCCAATTCATAGAAACGTAAGCCCGCGTTAACGGTAAGCTTTTCGGTAATGTCGTAGGAGGCCTCACCGAAAACAGCCATGTCTTTGTCAGTGCGCAATTGGTCCGTTACCCATACCACTGGCTCACCAACTATCGGCGTATAATCTTCGGTGGTTGGATATTCCGGAACAACCCAGCGTAAATCAAAATCATGCTCTTGCTTCTGATAAAACACTCCGGCTATCCAGCGAAAGCGCTCGTCTTGCGGAGAAGAAAAACGAATTTCATGACTTTGCTTAGAGAACGTTTCGTCACTACTGATGTATTGATTTGGGTTCACACAGTTGTACATGTCATCGTAATATAAGCAGTAGTAGCCGTATTCCGCATATAAGTCTTCCATATATTCGGCATAGGCGCTGTAGTCGGTTTCGTTGTAGTAATCACGATCCATAACCGCACCGGCGTACACGACGTCGAGATCACCGATTTTACCGTTGACGGTAAGGCTGCCTTGGTACCATTCGTCATCGGTAAACTCGTCGTTAAAGCTGCCGGTCTTCAGATCACCTTGTTTGTCCGGATTATGCGACCAAACACCAGTTGAATCAGAGCTTTGAACGGTAATCCCTGGCGTAACGCTCCAGTTTTCATTCAAATCAACCTTTAATAAAGCACGTAAACCTTCCGTATTGACTTCATTGAAATCTTCTTCAACTAAATCGGCATTATTGATACGAATGCCAGAAGCACGGAAAAGACGCTCAGAATACACGTTATCGATGTAGCCAGGCTCTTTGTCATACCAAGCGACGACACGCAAAGCAGCAGCGTCATTAATCGGTACGTTCACGAAACCTTCAAAGGTATAACCCGCACCGCCGTCTTTGATGGTTTTGGCTTGTACGTCAAAGCCTGCATCGAAGTATGTATTGTCCGGCTGGTTCGTAATAATTCGCATGGTACCGGCTTGGCTGCTGGCGCCATACAACGTGCCTTGCGGGCCGGCCAACGTCTCAATACGGGCAACGTCATAAACATGAACATCTAGTACGTTGTTTATTGTGGTGATTGGCTGCTCATCAAGGTATACAGCTACACTTGGCTGTGAACCCGAATGAATACCGTCACCACCAGATGAAATACCGCGCATATATATTTGCGCAAGGCCCGGTGAGTACGACAAATAAGACACCGTAGGCAAGAAATTGATGTAGTCTTCAAAGCCTTGAATATTAAGGTTTTCCAGCGTCTCATTGGTTAACGCGTTGACGGATAAAGGCACCTTTTGCATGTTTGTTGCTTGCTTGGTAGCAGTCACCGTAATTTGCTCAATTTGACCGGAGCGTTCTTCAACTTGTTGTTCTGCTTGGTCTTGCGCGGTGTCAACTTCTTGCCCGTAGGCAGGTAGCAAGTGACTCGCAAGCACAAATGAGACAGCAACATGTAGCGGATGGCGTTTAAACCATCCGTTATTGTTCTGTTTCTTTTGGGTAGCCATAAGCATTCCTCTAGTTTTTATTTATGGATTGAATAACGGGCTAATACGTCATCGCCTAAAGCGTCGATGAGCGACCCTAAGTGGGGGAGATAATCGCGGTAATACGTCATGCCGCTGGTAAAAATCGGTTGCCTAACTTGTTCGCTACTGGCGGTTTTAACCGCACGCTTATTCTTATAAAAAGTCAGACACTGCTCCTCAAAAGGCAGGCCACAGTAATCAAGCAAGCGTCGAACTTCTGTTTCGGTGTCGTTCACCATGTTTTCGTACTGCACACGATAGACACGGTTAGGCAGCACCGCGTCATAGTGATCCATGAGTGCAACATAGTCGCGGTAATAGCGGCCAATGTCGGTAAGGCTGTAACTGAAACGCTGACCGCGGGCAAAGTATTGGCGGAAGCCTGATAAACAGCAGGCCAAAGGATGGCGCCGTGCATCGATAATTTTGGCGTTGGGTAACATCGCGTGAATGAGCCCTGTGTGCTCAAAATTGTTTGGCATCTTGTCGATAAAATAAGGTTTACCAGAACGGTAACGCTTGGTTTGCTCAATATATTCTTGGCCGAGTTGCTGTAATTCATCGGCGCTTAAATCGTGAAGTATCGCAGGGTAGCGAGAAGGATCGGCAGGACGTGCTTTGCCACTCAAACGGCGTGCCATATTAATGATGTTGGGTAATTCGTGGGTTCCTTCTACCTGACTATGGCTGGCTAATATTTGCTCAATCAAAGTTGAGCCAGCGCGCGGTAAGCCGACAATGAAAATAGGCGCGTCGTCATCGTGCCCCATACCTTGGCGTGAATTGAAAAAATCAGCCGTTAGGGTATTGATAGTTTCTTCTGTGCGCTGCTGATGCTCATCGGCACTGTACTGCACTAAGCGTCTGCGAACTTCGTTCCCTTCGGCGTAATGTTTGAACGCTTTATCAATATCGCCGCGGTCATCTAATGCTTTACCCAGTGCAAAGCTTAATTGCGCCGCATCATCAGGTTTCAGGCTTGGTTGCTTTAGCGCCTGCTCAAGCGTAGCTACTTCAGCGTCGGTTAATGGTTTTGTTTTGAGGTTGGCCAGTGACCAATAGGCTTCACCGAGCGTTGGTGCCAGCTGGATAGCGTGACGATAAGCTGAAATCGCTTCGTCAGTGCGTCCTACCGTTTTTAACGCGTGTCCGTAGCTTAAGTAAAGCTTTGGTTGTGAAGGCTTGTGAGCGACCAGTTGTTCGTAAATTCGAATAGCTTCCGCGTAGTGGTCTAGACGAACAAGCGTTGATGCTTTTAGCATTAAATAATTGGGCTTTTCGGCATCATGTTTTAAAAGGAAATTTATTTCTTTGATGGCTTTTTCGTATTGCGTTTGGCGGCTAAGCACGCTGGCGTAGTTATAACGCGCAAGGTGAAAGTCGGGGGCCAATTCAAGACAGCGCTCAAGTAAATTCTGTGCGTCGCCATACCTGCCCAAGCGGCTTCCAATATCAGCCAACAGACGAATAGCATTAACATCTGTCGGCTGATGAGTTAGCCATTGGCGACAAAGCTTCTCAGCAACCGCTATTTTACCGTCGTAAAAAGCCGCAAGCGCTTCTTTAACCGGATTCGGAATATGAGCCACACTTGGTTTCGAACCGGCAGTTGAGGGAGCAATAGACATAAATATCTCCTTGTTACTCAGCCGCTGATGACTGGTTGTCGTTTAGATATTTTTGATACCAACCAAGATTACGTTGCATACGGTCAGTCAAATAGCTCGGCACATTGATACCGTGGTTTTGTCCTGGGTAAATAATTAATCGGGTTGGCGTGCCAACAGACTTCAGGGCTTGGTACATTTGCATGGAGCCACCGCAAATTACGTTTAAGTCTTCTTCAGAGCACTGATACAGGGTTGGGGTTTTGATTTTATTGGCGTGCAAAAATGGATAGCTCGCGCGCAGGTAGTTATCTAAGTTTTCCCAAGGTGTACCCAACTCAATCTCAAAGTCGATGGCATATTGGTCCATGCCATAGTTGCCTAGGGTGTTGCCGGTGCCAGCGCCGCTTACTGCCGCTTTAAAAATGGTGGTTTGCGCTATCGTCCAATTCGTCAGAATACCGCCATAGCTCCAGCCGCCGAGGCCAAGCCGGTCTTTATCGATAATTCCTTGTTTACTTAAATGGTCGATACCCGCCAATAAATCATCGACGTCCACGCTGCCCCAATCCGAATAAATGTGCTTGGCGAAGTCAAAGCCTTTACCAGAAGAGCCTCGCGGGTTAATGCCTACGACTGCGAATCCATTGGCTGCATAAACCTGCCAGTCAATCATAAATTCATGACTGAATTGATAAACAGGACCGCCGTGAACGCGGAAAATAGTGGGTAGTGGTTTGTCGTGCTGGTAATCGGCAGGTAATACTAAAAACCCGTCAATGGTGTGGCCATCGCTGGTGTAGCTGAACGTAGTTGTGTTTGCGAACTGGCGCTGTTCAATCCACGCATTAAAATTAGTGAGTGGTTTGTTTTGCGTCACTGAGTAGAGTTCAAAAGGCTGATTATCAGTTCCGCGCTGCACCACAATTTCTTGGTTATTAGCGCTAATGGCATAGTCCATTAAGAAGTGCTTGCCGTGTGTCAGCTGAGAGACTTCACCCGAGGCAACGTCGACTTGGATTAGCGGGGTAACATGCTTATCTTCCATCAATGCGTAAACAGACATACCGTCTGCTGACCAACGCGGTAAATAAATATTGCGATCGAGATGGGCAAGGTTGCTCGTTTGGCCACTTTCTAAATCGGCCATGACCATTTGCCAAGGATGGTAATACATCCATTTCTGTTTACCACCTTGCAACCACACTAAGCGTTTGCTGTCAGGTGACCAAGCCGGCGGTGAAATCCAGTAGGGATCTCCGTCGGAGCCTTCAAAGGTGCTAATTTGATGTTCCTGTTTATCGCCATCAAGATCGCGAATAAATACGTCATAGTTAATTGAGCGGTGTTGCTCGAGATCACGACGAGAATAATAGGCAATGGCGTTGCCGTTCGGCGCCCACGACGGTAACCAATGGTCGTAATCACCTTCAGTAACTTGTTCCAGATTGGCATTAGCAAGGCTATAGACAAATAGGTGGGTGCGTTGCGTACTGAGGTAGCCAACCACATCTTCAAGGTATTTAAACCGATCAATAACGACGGGCGCTGGTGTGCCAGCATCATTGGGAGGCATCGCACCAATAGTTAAGGTTAGCAATAAGCGCTTGCTATCTGGCGACCATAAATAGCCCTCAATGCTCTGCTCGAGTTGGGTGAGTTGTTTAACGGACTGCTCTTTTAAGTTGTAGGCAAATACTTGGCTCAGGCCTTTCTCATCTTCTGCCAACCAGGTTAAGTAACGTTGGTCTGGACTAAATGCAGGCGCCCATTCGTTTTTGTCATTGGTTTGTGTGATGTTTTTTTGCTTTGTTCCATTGCTGGCTGCTAACCATACGTCTGTGGTGAAGCTGTCACTGGCTTTGTGTTCGGTTCCAACCGACCAAGCTACTAGGCTGCCATCTGCGTTTAAAGTTGGCGATGACACGTCAATGGCTGCATTGGTGTCGGCTACGGAAAAGGGGACTTTTTCTGCGTGCGCTGCAACAGGCAACGCCAAAGTTACTGATAGTGCTAAAGTGATTAATTTCATTCTAGGTGTTCCTCGTAGACTTCGCGGGCCTTGTGAATGTCCTGCAAAATAGCTTCGCGCTCCCATTCATGATTAAAGTCATCATTTTCGAGCACGTGCTGTTCCATGTTATTTAGCCAAGCAATGAAATATTCTGCTTCGGCGGTTGCGTTTAAGCTTTGGTCGGTAACATTAAGCCAAATAGGATTGGTTGTGGCGTAGGTTGCGGTGTCTTGCACTTCCTTATTGGGCGCCTTGCGATAGGCACGTAGTAAAACCCAACCGCTGGTTTTTGGCATGAAGGTATACGTGTGATTCGCGTTAAGGCCTTGTTCATCAAGTTCGAATTGATGCACCACTTCACCATTGTGAACGAGCTCTAAATGACTAACAGGCGCTAACGAGCGCAGCGCAATGTCGAGCTCTACGGTCTCGTTATCAGCTAGCTGCAATTCAGCTCCAGCAGGCTGACCATTTGCCAAAAGCCCCAATAATGGCCCGTTGGTGGCAAAGCCTTGCCCGTGTTTCACTGCACGCTTAATGGTGTCTGGTTGTTCGGGATTAATATTCGGTAGGTAGCTGCGGTTTAAGCCAATAGGGCCTCGCACAGAGGCATAATTACCCATAAAGTCAGTACCGCCCACACCGGTAACTTTAAAACCGAGGTTCAACAGGCGATACCAAATCGCGTTGGTGACAAAGTGATCAGCAAAGGATACAACTTCAAAGTAATCCGCTTTACCCAGTGCAACATCGAGCGGCAAGCCATGGGTGGTGGTCTCTTGTTCAGGATCAGGCAACCAATCAAATGGGTGCACATAACCTGTTAGGGCGCCTTGTTGCTTTGCTAAATCAAGAATCTGTGTATTGGCTGGGTACGGCGAGGCGAGACCTGTGTGCCAATATGTTGAAAAATCTGGTAACAAATAGTGCGAGTCTAAATGAACTAAGCCAAGGTGACCCCAATAGCTGGTGTGATATTCCTGAGCTTGATAAACCGTTACCCCGGCGCGACTATCAGGCTCAACTTTGAACTGCTTAATGTCAGGAATACGCTCTTCTTTATTGACGATAGTGTTGTAAACCAGGTCAAGATCTTCGGCACGAGCGCCATCAATAAGGGTATCGACAGTGTGCAGATACTGACCACCATAATTCATGTGCACATGAAAATCGGCGCTAGTGAACTCACCAAACCTTTCCGGGAGTGCATTTCGAGTTAACTGCACGGTAACTTTGTTATCTTCAACCTGATTAATATTTCGATTAACTGATTGGTATTCAAAGCCACGCATGGCAAACAACTCAAATGCGCCTTCTGGTATATCGACAGTACACTGTTGATGGCAATGAAAATAATGGGCTTCATGATCGCCATGCGCTTGGTCAACAAAGTCATCTGAACGGATCCATGCATCGGCAGGAGCGTAGTGTCGTCCATCGTTTCCCAGTAGGCTTACACGACCGCTTACTGGCTGCCCTTTGTCGTCTAATAATTGCACCGTGACGGTTTGCATGGGATTCTTATAAATGCGCTTGTTGGCTTGAATAACCTTCGTTTTTCCACCAACAAACTCATGCAAAATAAGCTGTGGCGAGCCACTTTCGTTTGAAATGTATACCAAAGACTTGTCGTCAGGGCTCCAGCGTGGTGCACGTAGATCAAATTCGCCAAAGGTAAGCGGCAAAGGGTACTCACCCTCACGGCTAGTTAACCAAAGCTGCTGAAATTGGCGGCCGCGGTAACTGCTGTAGAGCAGTCGTTTACCGTCGCTGGCAAGTTGCGGGCTGGCGGCCCAAGTTGTTTCTTCATCAACCAATAATTTTGCTTGATTTGGATGATCGACAGGAACTTCCCAAATCCCCCCAGATCCCCACGCTGTATCTTTATTGGTTAGCAGTAATAGCGCTTTACCGTCGGGCGTCCACGATGGATTAATGGCATGGTCGGCAGCAGAATAGTAGTATCTGTATTTGTCGCTGACATGGCCTGACACAATCGCGCGCTCATTACGGATGCCTTCGGAACTTACAGTAGCGACGTATACACCTAAGTGACCATTCTCATTGGTGCGTACATAAGCAATGTTGCTGCCATCAGGACTGAAGCGCGGCTCAAAGTAACTGTGTGAAGTATTTCCCAAAACCTTCAGGTTACCGTTTTCACGGTTTAAGAGCATAAGTTCAGTGCGATTGTCATGTTGGCGCACAAAGGTAACCAACTTACCATTGTGGTTAACGTCGGGTTGAAAGTCATAACCCGCACCGCGAGTAAGTTCAACAGCTGTATCTTGGTCAATCGCTTGCAACCACAGCGAGCCGGCCATACTGTATATCAATTTGGTACCGTCAGGTGTGAAACTGGCGCCGCTGGGACCGTTTGTGAGCTGCGGCGCATACATTTCGCGCCAATAATAGCTGTGTGGATGCTTTACTTGCTCCAACACAGGCACACGCACTGCCTCTTCTTGCGCCGCAATCGAAACTGGTGAGCATGCAACTGTTGCTAGCGTCATGGCTAGGGTACTGAGATAAAAGCTGCGTGGCGTGCTCATGAGTTCGCCTTAAGTAAATTAATAAAAGCTTCGCCATGTAATTGCGTGATGCAATAGTGGGGCTGCTCACTAAACCCGACGTGGGTGTAAAAATCTCGACCGGCTTGATTGTCATAGTCGACGGCTAAACGCAGGTGCTTTGCCTGCCATTGTTGTCCCGTGCGAGCTGCTGCTTGCAGCAGTTTTTTACCGAGCCCCGTGCCGCGCTGGCTGGCATCAACGTACAGGTCTTGAATGTAAACGCCGGCATGCCCCCGCCACGTTGAATATTCAGGGAAGAAAAACACTAAACCGACACCTTGGTCGGTGTCGGTATCAACCGCAATATGTGCATGAAAGCCCGGCACTTGCGTCAGTCCAATCTCTGCAAGGTTTTGCGCATTGCTTAGAATGTCTTCGCTTTGACCAAGCCCTTCAGCCAGTTGCACAATCATCTGCTGCAATTTCGGTGCATCGTCGGCGGTAGCGAGTCGAATAGTAATCATAATGATTTCACCTTGTTGGCACCTTTTAGTTTCAGCATTTCGCGGGCTTCATCCGGTGTTGCAACTTGGTGCCCCAAAGCCTCAATAATGCTGCGTATGGTCGCGACTTGTTCGGCGTTGGTTTTTGCAAATTCGCCATTTGGCAAGGTTAAGCTGTCTTCTAGCCCAACACGCACGTGCCCCCCTAAAACTATACCCATGGTGGCCAATTCCATTTGATGTTTGCCAGCAGCTAGAACAGAGAATCGATACTGATCACCGAGTAAGCGGTCAGCACTACTTTTCATTGCCATTAGATTTTCAGGCGTGGCACCAGCACCACCCATAACGCCCAATACAAATTGCACGTACAACGGCCCTGTTAGAAAGCCCTTACGGACGAAATAGGCGAGGGTTTCGATGTGGCTGAGGTCGTAACATTCAAACTCGAACTTGGCACCAAGGTCGTGTCCGAGATGACAGATGGTGTTTTCTATGTCGGCATAAGTATTGGCGAAAATTCTTTCTTTCGTGGCGTCGAGTAATTCAGGCTCCCACTCGTGCTTCCAGTTCGAATAACGACGTTTTAGCGTAAAAATTCCGAAATTCATGGAGCCCATATTTAATGAGCACATTTCTGGCTCCATGGCAGTGGCAGGGCGTAAGCGTTCTTCAAGGCTCATGAGCGAGCTGCCACCGGTGGAAATGTTTAGCACGGCATCACTGTTTGCTGCGATTTGCGGAATAAATCCACGGAAGTGTTCAACTTCAGCACTTGGTTTGCCATTTTCGGGCACTCGTGCATGCAAATGAATGATAGAAGCTCCCGCCTGCGCCGCGCCTATAGACTGCTCGGCGATTTGTTCACCGGTTATCGGCAAATACGGAGACATCGTCGGCGTGTAGATTGAACCGGTGATCGCACTGGTTATGATGACTTTTCTACTCACTCTGATTCCTCATTTAAAAAGTTGTTTATTTTTCTCTGGTCATGTGATTAATTAATAAAATGATACTCAAGTCAACCATAGTTTTGAGCAATGATATGACTAATGAAAGAGATGATAGCGTGACGCAGGCGTCACCATTGCGTGGTTTTAGTTGGTCGGTGGACTGGAATTTGCTCCGCACCTTTTTGGTCATAGCCGAATGCAATGGTATTACCCGGGCTGCGGAACAGATGGGGTTAAAGCAGCCTTCTGTTAGCAGTGCACTGCGCCGTTTAGAGGACGGATTGCAGGTGCAGTTAGCTGAGCGTGATCCGCGTAATTTCGTGCTTACAGCTGCAGGCGAGGCACTTTATTTAGAGTGCAAACAAATTTTTGGTTCAGTGGCACGTTTACCCGATTTATTCTCAAGTTTACATGATGAGATAAGCGGAGAAATTCGCGTTTGCTTGGCGAGTCACGTGGTTACACCGTTGCTTGATGAAACTTTGGCTGAGTTCCATCAGCTTTATCCAAAAACCCGTTTTTCAGTGACAGTCAGTAATAGTCGTCAGGTGGTCAAAACGGTAAGCGATAAAACAGCAAGTTTTGGTGTGTGTTTGGCACATGACTACAGCGACGACGTTGACGGCACCTTATTTTACCGTGAGCACTTTGGCTTTTTTTGTGGCCCACCGCATCCATTATTTGGGCGTTCTAACCTGCAATTAAGTGATTTGCGCGATTATGAACGTGTCAGCTTCTACACCGACTCGGCAACGGGTTACCTCCGCTCGGTGGCATTGCTTCGTCAGCAAGCTAACTTATCCGAACAGTTAGCGGGTGTTTCTGACCATTTGGAAGAAGTTAGGCGAATGATTGGTGCCGGTTTAGGTTATGGCCCGTTACCTATTCACGTGATTGAAGCCGACATTAAAGCTGGGCGTTTGTGGCAATTACCGCCATACACGAACACGCCGAGTATTGATATTCACTTGGTACAGAATCCGCATGCGAAGTTAAATCGCGCCGAAGCAAAATTTTTAGAAATACTCACCCAGCGCATCGAGCAAACACCGCTTCATGAGCGCACTTATGGCTGTTCTTATTAGGAATAAGTTTAATGTCTGAATCGCATTTGTTTTATCAGTCTCGCTCACGCAGACCGCTATTGGACCGCGCCGAGGGAGTTTATATTTGGGATAGGTCAGGCAAGCGTTACCTTGATGGGTCAAGTGGCGCCATGGTATCGAATATTGGCCATAGCAACCCCAGTGTTTTAGCTGCAATGCAAGCTCAGATGGCGAAATCGACTTTTGGCTATCGCATGCATTTCGAAAACGAGCCAGCCGAGGCCTTGGCTGCCAAGGTGGCAAGTTTGAGTCCTGCCGGACACGAAAAAGTATTTTTTGTTTCAGGTGGTTCTGAGGCCGTCGAGAGTGCAATGAAATTGGCGCGCCAGTTCGCCGTTGCCAATGGCGAATCACAGCGTTGGAAAGTTATATCACGTTCACCTTCGTATCATGGCTCCACTATGGGGGCTTTATCGCTCACAAGCTATGGTCCGTTAAACGATCCATTTATTCCGCTAACAACGGCCATGCCAAAAATTCCGGCGCCGCAATGCTACTTAGACCGTAATGATTTAACCGATGAGCAGCGCGGTATTCGCTACGCCGAAATGTTGCGTGCCAAAATTGAAGATGAGGGGCCTGAGTCGGTATTAGCGTTTGTCATGGAGCCCATTGGTGGCGCATCAACTGGCGCGCTGGTAGCACCGGACAGTTACTATCGTCGTATTGCCGAAATCTGTCAGCAGTATGGGGTGTTATTAATCTATGACGAGGTAATGACGGGAGTAGGTCGCACCGGTACGTTCTTAGCCGCAGAGCATTGGGATATTAACCCCGATATTGTGGCGCTAGCGAAAGGGTTTGGTGCAGGCTATGTGCCCCTGGGCGCTGTGACGGCGAAGAACCACATTGTTGAGGCCGTGCTTAGTGATGGCGGTTTTCAGCATGGTTACACCTATGCGGGAAACCCAATTGCTTGTGCAACGGGGCTGGCAGTACTCGAAGAAATTGAGCGTCAGAACATGATGCAAAATGTCAGCAATATGGGGGCCAAATTAAAGCAAGGTTTGCAGCAATTGCAACAAATCTTTCCGGTTATAGGCGATGTGCGCGGTAAAGGTTTATTAACGGCTATTGAATTAGTCGCTGACCCCGTCACTATGGCTCCGTTACCGGCGTCGCAAAATGCCTTTTTACAACTCACTGAGCTGGCGTACGCCGAGGGCTTAGTGATTTATCCACGCCGCACGCGCGGCGGTTATGAGGGCGATCATGTATTGATTTGTCCGCCGTTCATTGTTGATGACAACCACATTGACGAAATTCTCGAAAAACTCACCGTAAGCATGAAGAAATTTATGCGTGAGTTAAGACTATAGAAAGGAACTGTTGTGAAAGCTTTCTTACATGACGATCAGAAGTGTCACTATCCAAAGGACTACTTGGTTAATGGAGTTTTCGTTGATAATCCAGAACATCCAGCGCGCATCGATCATTTAAAAACAGGTGCGCTGGCTGCCGGGTGCGAATTTCAGCAGCCAAAAAATAGCGGGTTAGGGCCAATTTCAGCGGTACATACGCCTGAATATCTGCATTTTTTGCAACATGCGCATCGCCGTTGGAGTTACATAGAGGGTGCGTCAGAAGCTGTTGTTGCCGACATTCGGCCAGTCGCCCGTGATGGGGCTTACCCCGCTTCCGTTGTTGCCCAAGCTGGATATCACATGTCAGATGCGGCGGCACCAATAGGTGCCGATACGTGGACCAGCGCGTGTTGGAGCGCTTGGACCGCGGTTGCTGCTGCTGATGCTGTATTGGCCGGTGACACGCATGCGTTTGCGCTATGTCGCCCACCAGGACATCATGCTAGCGCAGAGGTGGCTGGTGGTTTTTGCTATTTCAATAACAGCGCAATCGCAGCAGTCCAGTTACAGCAAAAATACCCACGCGTGGCGATTCTAGATGTCGATTTGCATCATGGGAACGGCACTCAGCAGATTTTCTACAAGCGCGACGACGTATTTACTGTGTCCATTCATGCCGACCCAGTGCGATTTTATCCGTTCTTTTGGGGACATGCCGATGAACGCGGTGAAGGCAGAGGATTAGGCTACAACTTAAATCTGCCATTACCACGGCAATCGGACGATAAAGTGTTTTTGAAAGCTCTAAACACAGCCTTGGCACGCATTGAAGCCTTTGCGCCGGATGCTTTGGTGATTGCGTTAGGTATTGATGCATCAATCGACGACCCTATTGGTGGGTTGGCTGTTTCTACCGATGGCTTCCATCATATTGGGCAAACCATAAAAAGTGCATTTTCTGGGCCGACCGTCATTGTCCAAGAGGGCGGTTACATTAGCTCTTCTTTAGCTGCAAACTTGACTGCATTTCTACGTGCATATACCCAAAAATAATAATTAAAGGAGATGCCCGTGTCAGAACAACAAGTACAAACACGAGAGCCATCATTACTCGTTGCAGCGCTACCGATACTGTTTTTGATTTTGCTGTTAGGTGCCGCCGTAATACTGTTTGGAGACGATGCATCAAGCGGCCCTAGCCAGTTGGCGTTAATATTTGCCGCGGTGTTTACCGCAGTGATTGGCCTATTGCTTGGGCAGAAGTACGATGAACTTGAACAAGCAATGATTCGAAGTATATCGCTAACCTTTAAGGCCTGTCTGATCTTGCTGATGGTTGGCTCCATGATCGGGGCCTGGATGTTAGCTGGTACTGCGCCAGCAATTATCTATTTTGGCTTGGGCATATTAGATCCCAGTTGGTTCTATCCGGCCTGTTTCATTATCTGTGCTTTGGTTTCTGTTTCAATTGGAAGCTCCTGGACCACTGCTGCCACGGTGGGATTAGCGTTAATCAGTATTGCGCAAATTCTTGGTTTACAGCCAGAAATTGCAGCAGGCGCAATTATTTCTGGCGCATACTTTGGCGATAAAATGTCGCCATTGTCTGATTCAACAAACCTAGCGCCCGCGATGGTCGGTGCCGACTTGTTCAGCCATATTCGTAATATGCTTTGGACCACAATTCCCGCCGCCGTTATTTCAGTGATTTTATTCAGCCTAATTAGCAGCGATGTTACGGATGCGGCCGGTACGTTGCGTGAAATCAAACAAACCCAAACGTTGTTAGATGACCAGTTCTACTTAGGCTTTTTTGCTTTTGTGCCATTAATTTTGTTGTTGGTTTTGGCGTGGAGCAAAGTGCCGGCACTACCAACCATTGTTGCGGGTACCGTGGCAGGGTGTGTGGTGGCGGTAGTTTTTCAGTCTGACGTGGTGCTGCAATTTGCGGACCCAGCGGGTGAGCTTGCTGTAGGGCTGGCCTACTTTAAAGGAATATGGGGTGTTATGACCTCTGGGTTTATAGCGTCAGTAGGTAATGACACTTTAGATTCTCTGCTGTCACGCGGAGGCATGGAAGCCATGCTAACCACCGTGTGGTTAATTATTTCCGCGATGTGTTTTGGTGGCATGATGGAAAAAACCGGCCTACTGCAGCGCTTAGTGAAAGCAGCGCTTAGGGGCGTAAAGGGCACGGGTTCATTGATTCTAGTTACCGTTCTGACCTCTATCGGTTTGAATGTGGTAGCGGCTGACCAATATATCGCCATTGTATTGCCAGGACGCATGTATCAGCTTGAATTTGAGCGACGTGGTTTAGCTCCGGAAAGTCTTTCGCGGACACTGGAAGATGCCGGCACCATGACATCGCCGTTAGTACCTTGGAATACCTGCGGTGCCTTTATGGCTGCGAGCTTGGGCGTTGCAACCTTCGATTATGCACCATGGGCATTTCTTTGTCTTCTAACGCCGGTCATTGCAGTTGTATATGGCTTCTTTGATATTCGGATTATGCGGTTGAACACAGCAGTTCAGGAGTAAAGGCATGGGTGCGGACTTTTTGGCGAAAGCGGTCGATGCAGGGATGGTTCCAGCGGGTTGGTTTGAAGCCGGTAAAGATGATCATTCACGATTTGCGGTGAATAACCCAGCCACGTTGAAAGACTTCGCATGGCTGGATAATCACACCGAATTTGAAGCGCAGCAGCGCGTGGATGAAGCCGCTATGGCTTTTACCGATTGGTCGGAATTGCCTGCACGCCAGCGCGCGGAAATTATTCGCCGTTGGGGCGATGCCCTACTAGCACACCGTGAGGTGCTGGGAGCACTGTTGAGTTACGAGCAGGGTAAACCGCTTGCTGAAGCACTTGGTGAGATTGATTACAGCGCCAGTTATTTACATTGGTTTGCCGAAGAAGCACCGCGCGTATATGGCGACACCGTTCCCGCGTCTGATAGCACCAAGCACATCATGGTTATCAAACAGCCGGTTGGTGTTGTTGGCGTGATTACGCCTTGGAACTTTCCGATGGCGATGTTGGCACGTAAAGCAAGCGCAGCGCTTGCCGCAGGTTGTACTTTAGTAGCCAAGCCTGCGCATGAAACGCCGCTGTCAGCCTATGCGTTGCAGGCATTAGCAAGGCAAAGTGGTGTACCAAACGGTGCCTTCGGCCTCGTTGTGGGTACTGACTCAGCCGCAATTGGTAATGTTCTCACGCAGCATCCAGCGATTGCAAAATTTAGTTTTACCGGTTCAACACGGGTAGGACGATTACTTGCGGAAAAATGTGCGAGCACGGTGAAACGTGTGTCATTGGAGCTGGGCGGAAACGCGCCATTTGTGGTGTTCGATGACGCTGACTTGGAAGCTGCTGTAGAAGGCTTTCTGATGGCTAAGTTTCGAAATGCGGGACAAACCTGCGTTTGCGCTAATCGATTATTGGTGCATGAGGCTATCGCCGATAAGTTTATTGAGGCTTTGAAAGAAAAAATTACCAAGCTCGAACTGGGGCCTTTAATACACCCTAAAGCTGCTACTAACTTATATGAATTAGTGCAGCGTGCAGTGGCTAACGGTGCCCATAGTGAGCCTGAATTACCAGCACCCTCAGGCGCATGGTTCAAGCCGGTTGTTCTGGAAAACGTATCGAACCAATCGGAGCTAGCTCAAAGCGAACTTTTTGGTCCTGTTGTTACCGTAGTGCGCTTTAGCGACGAAGGGCAGGCGTTACAGCTTGCTAATAATACAGAATATGGATTAGCAGCTTACGTGTACACCCGTGATATTGGTCGCTGTATGCGCATGGGTAAACGATTGCAATTCGGTATGGTCGGCATAAATGATGCGGCTATTTCTAACGCTGCAGCACCTTTTGGTGGCATGAAACAAAGTGGATACGGTCGAGAAGGCTCCAAATACGGGCTGGATGACTACCTTGAAACAAAATATTTAAGCTTCGGTGGCTTAGCCTGATTACTGCTAAGCCAGCGATGTGTAGGAGATACTTAGAATGACAACGAATAACCAGTTGCAACAACGTAAACAAGCCGTTATTGCTCGCGGGCAAGGTAATGTTTATCCGGTATATGTAGCAAAAGCCAGAAATTCGGAAGTGTGGGATGTTGAAGGCAACCGTTATATTGATCTGGGCACTGGGATAGCTGTGTGTAACACCGGTCATTCGCATCCAGCTGTGGTATCGGCGGCAACTAAGCAGTTGCAGGATTTCTCTCACACTTGCGTGATGGTTAATCCATACGAAGTGGCCATTGAACTGGCAGAAAGACTAACAGCGTTGGCGCCGGGAAGCTCACCTAAAAAAGCATTGTTTGTGAGTACTGGTGCTGAAGCGGTAGAAAACTGCGTGAAAATTGCTCGAGCAGCGACTGGGCGGCGCGGTGTGATTGCCTTTACCGGAGGCTTTCATGGGCGTACCAACCTGGCCATGGGGCTAACGGGCAAAAATGCTCCGTACAAGTCGAATTTTGGCCCATTTCCAGCCGATATTTATCATGTTCCATTTCCTAATGAAGCCCACGGTGTAAGCGTTGCCGACACATTAGGCTATTTAAAGCACCTATTTAAAGCGTCCATTGAGCCCTGTGATGTAGCGGCAATCATTGTTGAACCGGTGCAGGGAGAGGGCGGGTTCTACATAGCTTCGCCTGAATTCTTGCAGGCGCTACGAATATTATGCGATGAGTATGGAATTAAATTGATTCTCGACGAAATCCAAACCGGGTTCGCACGAACAGGGCGTATGTTTTGTGCTGAATATAGTGGCGTGGAAGCTGATTTAATGACAATGGCCAAAGGTATCGCGGGTGGCTTGCCGTTAGCCGTCGTGGTGGGTAAAGCTGAAGTTATGGATGCGGCACACCCTGGCGGGTTAGGCGGAACTTATGGTGGTTCACCGGTCGCTTGTGCTGCGGCACTCGCGGTACTGCAGGTTATTGAAGACGAGCAATTAGTGCACCGTGCACGTTGGGTAGGAGAGAAATTTTCCGCCACTTTGCAGATATTGCAGCGCGAATTTCCAGAGTTGATTCTTGAGGTGCGTCAATTAGGTGCAATGATTGCACTTGAACTCGTCAGCGAGGGCGATGCGAATAAACCAAACACTGCGCTGGTGCAGCGTATTATTAGTTTGGCACCAGAATACGGGGTGATACTTCTGGTCTGCGGTTATTACGGGAATGTGATTCGATTCTTACCTGCGCTGACTATTGAAGAGTCAGTATTAGATGAAGCTCTTGAGCGTTTTGAGAATTTATTCCGACGCGCAATAGTTTAAGAGGTGGGGTGCAGTCCTTGGACTGCACCCTGACTTTAACCTGATTATTACCAGTGGTAGGCCCCAGTTAAGAAAGTGTGACTTTCTTCACTATTCACTAAGCTATAGCCTACGCCTAAGCTGAAGTTTGAATTCACAAAATAGCGACCACTGATGTTTAACTCTTGGTCATCAAGATTGTCGACGTCGTAATGACGAACACTTGCATCAATTTCGAAGGCTTCAGTAAGTCGGCTACGGATACCAACTTGCAGATTCCAGCCAGCTTCATTCGCGCCGTAATCACCAAAGGTATTGGTTTTCACGACAGCTTCAACCCAAGCTAAGCCACCAGACACATAGGCTGCAGTGTTGCCTTCATTGTAAAACTTGTAACCAACGTTGCCGTAAAAACGCGAAATCTCTGCTTCAGCACGAAATGCGATATCGCCGCGCAGATCTTCAAAGTCATCGCTAGCGGTCATGTAATCGGCAGCAAAAAATACATTATCTGAATAGGATTTATTGAAAGAAGCAGCAAAGCCACTTGCGGTATCGCCGTCAACATCAGCGCTCAAATAGCTAAGGCTGACATAATCGAAGTTGGGAGCTGTACTTTCTTCTTGCGCTGCAACTGCACTTGAGGCGGTGGTTAATAGAATAGCGCTAGTAATTTTAGTCCATTTATTCACGGGGGGTTCCTTGTGTTTTAGTTATCCCGCTTAGTTTATTCTGTCGATGTAACGGCTACAACAGAACCATTTGTAACTAATTGTAATAAAAGGGTTAAGAAGGGCGCAGATCGCCGTGAAGGAACTTGCAAACAAATACGACTTTACCGTATTTATTGAATGACCATTTAATACAAACTTGTAGTGCTTCCATAACATCATCGTAATCACCAAACAGTTGGGTGCTGAGCGTATTGGTGATGATATGAACCTTATCGAACTTAGTCAGTTCATCAATAAAGCCGCGAATGGGCTCGATGTAATCTTCGGTCAGTGGGTATTTACTGATGTCTACGGTTAATTTCATCTGCGTGTTCCTTCTGAATATTTTCGCTAATTATATCACCTTGTAGGTAGTTGCTTGGATTGAAATTACCCATAATTTTCTTGTGGTTAAGTTTGTTGACCAAGATCAATTTTTTTAGGCAGTGACCTTATAAAATGTGTGGAAATTACTAAGGAGAGCTGTATGAAAAAGTCATTATTGGTTTGTAGTTTACTTGCGGCGATTGGCGCAGCACCAGCATACGCGGATACATTTAGTGTGAATGTGGGCGCCATTGGTGTCATGCCAAACGATAGCAGTTCCAATTTACCTGTGATTGAAACTGTTGCTGGCCTAGCAAATGGTAGCACTGGGGTCACCGTAGATAACAACACGCAATTAGGCCTTACTTTTGATTACAAAGTTACTGACAATTGGACGTTAGAGTTGGTGGCGGCAACGCCATTTAGCCATGAAATTCAGGGTACAGGTGCATTGGCTGGCATGAAAATTGGCGAAACCAAGCACTTGCCACCAACATTATTAGCGCAATATCACTTTGATATCGGTTCAGATAATGTGAAGCCGTTTGTCGGCTTTGGCTTAAATTACACCACGTTTTTTGAAGACAACGTATCGAATGAATTGGTTGATACGTTGGGAGCATTGGGCGTTGCAACCTCCGGCGATCACGTTGACCTAGCTCTATCAGACAGCTTTGGTTATGCGTTGCAAGCAGGTGTGAACTGGAAGTTAACCGACAAGTGGGGCGTTCATTTCATGGTTTCAAAGATGGATATCGATACTGACGCGGATGTGCGCCTGAATGGCACGACCATAGAAACTGTGGCGGTCGAAATCGATCCAACCGTGGCCATGTTGGGCTTACGCTACACCTTCTAACTATGCCTTGTGCGAAAAGAGGAGGGGTGCAGTCCTAGGACTGCACCCCTTTTTCATTAAAGCGTTTGGGCGAGTCGTTCACTTAATGCGCGAATGCGCTGACCGCCGAGGAAAACGAGCAGCCCTGCAATCGGCCAGGCGATGTAAAACGCTGTGAACCAGCGCCCCAAAAAACCTGAGTCAAATCCAGTATTTATCCACGTGATCAAGCAGGTCATCAGGAGCGCCATATAGCAGCTCATTAATGCAGGAAAAATCAGCCTTTTCATAGTCGTTGGTCACCGTAATTTAGTAATACCTTAAATATATTGGCGCAGATTTTATGAACAAGCCTGCCTAAAGTCAAAAGTTAAAGGGTGATCGGCGCGAACGATAAAGGCGTATACTAAAGTGAGCACTAAATCACTTCGAGGTAGTATTTGTGACAACACAGCTGGTTTTATTTTACGACGGCGGTTGTCCGCTTTGCGTCAAAGAAATGCGTCATTTAAAAGCCAAGGACAAAAAAGAAAAGCTGCGCTTTGAGAATATTTGGGCGTCTGACTTTGCCGAGCGTTATCCGCAGGTTGATATTGCTGAAGCGAATCGTATTTTGCACGGGCAAAAAGCAAATGGTGAAATGATTTATGGATTGGACGTGACCCATGCAGCTTGGTCCGCTGTAGGGCGAGGTTGGATGACAGCCATATTACGTTGGCCGTTAATTCGATGGTTTGCTGATAAAGGCTACTTGTATTTTGCGCGTAACCGAAACGGTATTTCAAAACTTATCACCGGTAAAGAACGCTGCGTGCAGTGTTCACTCGACGAATAGGTGAATTTCAGGCACAAAAAAAGGAGCGAAAACGCTCCTTTTTATCAAACTAACAACGGCGATTAAATCGCTACGATGTTTTCAGCTTGTGGGCCTTTAGGACCTTGAGTGATCGAGAACGATACACGTTGGCCTTCGGCTAAGGTTTTGAAACCGGTGCTGGCGATTGCGCTAAAGTGAGCAAACACGTCTGCGCCACCTTGTTGCTCAATAAAACCAAAACCTTTCGCTTCGTTAAACCACTTTACAACGCCATTTACTGTATTAGACATAATATTATCCTGAAAATTTTAATTAATTTGCCGCCATAGCCAATGCCATGAACGGGATCATGCGGGGTAAAAAATGAAACTTAAAACTACAGGACGAAGATATACTGCTAATAATGCGACGTAGAGGAGATTTAACTTGCTGTTTCTTAACCAACGAGGGCCACTGTACGCCTATTCACAGGTAAGTCAAACTTTATTTTGGGGTGTGCTACATTAAAAGTCTTCCTATTTTAAGCTAAGGGCGCAGCCTAGGCTGCTTTAGAGCTAAGATAATGATTTGGATTTCCACACTAATAATAGTGTTCATTGTTCTGCTGGTGGTGCTGCGCGGTTTCGATTGCTATCTAGATCGAAAGGAGCGGCGTCGTTTAATTGACTTTCAGCCAAATTTCCCCGAGAAATTCAGTTCGCAACTAGTCAGTGATATGCCCGAGCCGGTGCGTCGCTTTTTTAACTATATGATATTACCCGACGCGCCACTAAAAACGGTTGCTCAAATAAGCATGGCAGGCGAATTTAGTCTGGGTACGCCACAACATCCTAACTCCCAAAAAATGCAGGCTGAACAAGTTTTGGCAGCGCCCGAGGGTTTTTTATGGTCAGTGCGATTGGGTGGCGCTTTGATGGTGTCGGGCTCCGATAGTGCGCGCTGGACACGATTTAGAATTCTGGGGTTAATCCCTGTTGCACGATTAGGCGGTGATGTTGACCACCAACGTGCGGCTTTTGGACGCTATATAGCTGAGGCCGTATTTTGGTCACCGGCGTCCCTATTGCCTGCTGCCGATGTTATCTGGAGTGCTCGCAGTGATGACTGCATTCGTGTGCATGTCAGGCATAGCAACGTGGAACAATGTGCTGATGTGCATATTCACAAGAATGGGCAACCCCATAGAGTAGAATTTTTGCGATGGAGTAATGCGAACCCAACGAAAGAATATCAACTTCAGCCGTTCGGAGGTACCTTGAGTGACTTTCGTGAGGTGCAAGGTTTCCGTGTTCCATTTTATGTTGAGGCAGCCAATATGTTGGGTACGGATGAAGAATTCGTTTTCTTTAAAGCCCATGTGAATTCAATTCGGTGGTAAATTCGCGCGTTAATCACCCAATACCTTCCTGAAAAATTTCGCTATATGTGCGTTGGCGTACCGACAGACGCCTGCAATCCCCGCAAAATCGCCTCTCACCCGAGTTGTGAGGAAAAACTGTATGACTATTTTAAATTCGAAACTTTTAGTGGCTGTCGCTGTAGCGCTAGCGCTTGGCTTCAGCAGTGTGAATGCTGGGGATAAAACTATGGTGCAAGAGGCTGTCAATAACGCGCGTCAAGAAGCACAAATTTCAACGACCTATGCTTTAAGCCCTTACCTGAAAGCGCATGCGCTCGATGTGGTTGTGCAAGATGGGAAAGTTATGCTTTCTGGTAGTGTTTCTGACGAAGTACAAAAAGAACTCGCCGGTGCAATTGCCGCGGGTGTTGAAGGTGTCACCAGTGTGGACAATCGGATTGTGGTTGACAGAAATTATCAAGCGCCTATGACCCACGGCAAGCGCGGGTATGCTGGGCTAGTGAGTGATGCTGAGGTTAATGCTGCGATTAAATCCAAACTGATCTGGAGTAAACATGCTGATGGCATGGACATAACAGTTACTACTCTGGATGGCAATGTGGTGCTGATTGGCAATGTAGGAACTCATCAAACCAAAAAATTAGCTGAAAAGCTAGCGCGTGATACCCAAGGTGTCCGCTCAGTCGAAAACCAACTTGTGGTTAGCGATAAGACCACTAAAGGCAAAGCTTACGGTAAAGAGAAAACTGAAGAAGGCACCATGATTGCGGACAGTTGGATAACTACCAAAGTTAAATCCAGCCTGCTTTATTCACGCAATGTGTCGGGTTTTGACATCAATGTTAGCACCGACAAAAGCATTGTGACCTTAGATGGTCGGGTAAGCAGCGGCGCCGAAAAAGCGCTAGCAATAGAACTTGCAGAACACGTTCGCGGTGTTAAGAGCGTAAATTCTGACAAATTGGTGTTCTAAGCAGTGATTTAGACAACAGCAATGGTGCTGTTGTCTTGGTAATATTGGAGTTGTTATGAAAAAGTCAGTTGAAAAAAGTGCCTCGTCAAGTTCGTTTAACCGTGGTGTTGAGTCAGCATCAGATTCTGCCCATAAAGCGATTGACCATGCATCAGAAGCGGCCAGCCCCTTTATTGATCGTGTTGCCAGTGGCGCATCACACTGTAGATAAAATGGCAGATAGCGCTAACTATGCGGCCGACGCTGTTGTACACAAAGGTGAACAGTTAAATAGCCTGCAACATAAACTAACCAATGGCACCCGCTCGCAAGTTCGTGAACACCCGTTATTAGCATTGGGTATAGCGATGGCCGGTGGGGCGCTGCTAGGGTTGTGGTTAAGCAAGAAAAGTGACGCGAAGTAATGTCGAAAAGTTCAACTAAAGCACCCGCTAACCCGGGTGCTTTACCCAGTGAAATAGGGCCGGTCGCAGCAGCGCTGCTATCGTGGTGGCAACAGGCGTCTAAATTACTCGACACCGAGCTAGAAATCATGGCTTTGGAAGGCGAGCGCGTCGCAAGAAGCATGGTGGGTTTACTTATTTTTAGTCTACTCATTGGGCTATTAAGCTTGAGTTTGTGGTTTGCAGTTTTGACGCAACTTATTCTTTTTATTAAATCCTTCTCGTTTTCGATGGCGCAGGCCCTTGGGCTGGCGATGGTAGCGAATTTAATTGGAATTTGGTGGATGATTAGGCGGTGCCGATATTACAGCCGTTTTCTCAGTTTTCCAGCTACGCTACGAAGCTTGACTGTGTTGCTATCGGTGAACAAGGAGCAAAGTGATGATTAATGCCAATCTGAACGCTCGAATTGGGCGTTTATTGCAAGAGTTACCCAACGAGCAATTGAATTTGCGCCAGCGGTCGGTGGCTTTGAAACAAGCTGTAAACGGGAAGCTAAGCTCGCCGCGCGCACTGTTGTTTGCGGCATTGTTAGGGTTTGTAATGGGGGTACGGCGCAGCTGCGACGACACCTCTCAAGTTGAGCATAGCGTGACCTGGACGGACCGCGCACGTCGCCTGAGCGTGATTATATTAGTGGTATGGTTTCAACGCATTAAACGATCAATCTCGGTTTTTACCACCGCATAGCATTCACAAGATAATTGCTCGAGTTTCGGGCGGTTGGTAACTAAAATATGACCGCGGCTGTAGTCAATGACGCCTTGTTTATGCAGGCGTCCAGCAGCCTCAGTTACTCCTTCGCGGCGCACCCCCAGCATATTTGCGATAAGCTCTTGGGTCATCACCAAATGGTTGTCATTGAGCAAGTCTAACGAAAGCAGGAGCCAGCGGCATAATTGTTGCTCAATATTGTGATGTCGATTACAAACCGCGGTTTGTGACATTTGCGTCAGTAACGCTTGAATATAGCGCAGCGCCAACAGCATCAGGTCACCATGGCGATTAAATTCGTATTTAATGCGCACGGTTGCTAAACGGTAGGCGAAGCCTGAACTTTGCACAACGGCGCGACTGGTGGTGGTGCCGCCGCTCATAAACAATGAAACCCCAACCAAACCATCGTGACCAACTACGGAAATCTCCGCAGACGCACCATCCCTAAGTACGTACAACAACGATACAATGCAGCTAGTCGGGAAGTAGACGTAACGCAGCAATTCACCTGATTCGTAAAGTACTTTGCCAAGTGGCATGTCGACAATTTCAAGATGCGGAAAAATACGCTGTTGAACCTCTGCTGGCAAACTGCGCAGCAGATCATTTTGGGTGGGAGAATGAATGCCAGCAAGCCCCATTGGCTTTGTTGCGGAGAACAAGGTTGTTGCTGGCATATATTTAATCCTTTTGGGCATAAACGCGCGATGGGTTTTACTTTAGCTTTGGTGATGCGCCACAACCATCGAGAATACGCCGATAAAACTTGCTGCACTGTGCGATAACGCACAGAGCTCGCGCTTTTACTGCGATACAGTGAGTTAATTACTCGTGTTATAGGAAGACCATGATGTTAGAAACAATTATTGTTCTACTGATTATACTTTGGGCGTTGGGGCTGGTTTCGTCATACACCCTAGGCGGCTTTATCCATATTTTATTGGTTATTGCGCTGGTTGTGATAGTGATTCGGGTTATTCAAGGGCGTCGACTTTAGGTTTCGCTTGAACAGTCCATGGTGCTAGGCATATCTACACAGCATTCGCCATATAAAAAGCCAAGTAAGACCGCTAACTGATCAAATTTTAACGTACAGTGACGTGTGCGGCCTTCAACACGTTTCTCCATTCCCCCGTTTAGCCTCCGCCAAGAGCATAGATACGCCTCTGATTGAAAATATACGACACAAAGTGTCGCTAGCGTCAGGTATAGTATTCTTGTTTAAAAAATATTAAAAAAATAATTAATAAAAGAGAATTAATGAACACAACCTCTATTTACCAAATCATTCATCAGCTCAAGCGCTTACAAACGCTACCGTGCGTTAGCTCAATCGCAATGCACGGTCGTCAAGTGCGAGTTGATGAATTGCATGCTGCACTGGATGAGCGCGGCTATAAAGGACCGCGTCCGTCGCGCCAATTGAAGTGTATGAGTGTTGAAGTCATTAACGCTGCGCTCTATGAGGCAGACCCCATGCATACACGCTGCGGCGAAAACGATAGCAAGAATGAGTACCAGACAATCGCACTGTCAGTACTCCAAAATATACAGCACGGCATGGTCATGGAGGCTGCTCTTGACCAAGCTTTGTGTGAAATTTTTGGAGATCACTTGGTAAATGGTGAGCAAATTGAAAGCGTGATACATGAATTAGTTGGAATGTCAGCGGGGTAACAATGGATACAATCATTCCAACACGTCATGGTTTTATCACCAAGAAAACTACCCGGTGAATCGGTGGCTGAACCCGATACCTTAGCGCGTGTGTCAGCAAAACTGATACTGGAGTGATGATTAAATCGGAATATGAATTCTAGAAAAGTGGTGCGTCCGAGTAGACTCGAACTACCGACCCCTACCATGTCAAGGTAGTGCTCTAACCAACTGAGCTACGGACGCACATTTTTGGAAGTGGCTCCACAGGCGTGGAACGGGCGCTATATTAGTAATTTCGACGCGCAGGCGCAAGCGTTTTTTGCCGCCCGCGTGCCGAGTGTCTAGTTTGTGTGCAACCCCAGCAATTACCGCAGCTGGTGTTTGAGTACCTTGCCGTTGGCGTTGTGTGGTAGTTCATTGACAAACTGATACACCCGCGGGCGTTTATAATCGGCCAAGCGCTCGGCGACATGGGTGCGTAGGGCGTCTTCGTCTAGCGGTTCGTTGAGTACCACATAGGCTTTCACGCTTTCGCCCCATTGGTCATGCGGCACGCCAATAACCGCCACTTCAAGCACCGCAGGATGGCTTGCCAGGGCGTCTTCTACTTCGCGCGGATACACGTTTACGCCACCAGTAATAATTAAGTCTTTGATACGGTCTTTTACCCAATAAAAGCCATCGGCGTCGCGCACACCGATATCACCGGTGCGTATCCACCCATCGGCGGTGAATATTTCTGCGGTGGCTTCGGGATTGCGCCAGTACTCGCGCATGATGCCTTCGCCGCCAATATGTATTTCGCCGGCTTCATCAACGCCAGCAATATCGCCATCGGCATTCACCACGCGTATTTCGGTAAAGGCAGCGGCGCGGCGGCCAACTGAGCCAGCTTTGTCACTGTGCTCATGGGGCAGTAACAGGCTACCGGTTGGACCGGCTTCAGTTAAACCGTACACACAATAAAACTGGTCACTGCCGAATGCTTTTTGTACGCGGTGGGCATGGTCACCGGCTAATGGGCCACCGCCATATATCCAATGCGTCATGCTGCTTAGGTTGGTGTTGCTCACTTGTGGGTGCTGGGCGGTGAGTAAATACGCTACGGGTGCGCCAAAAAAGTGTGTGCAGCTTTCTTGTTCCACCAAGTTGAGCAATAAATCGGGCGTAAAGGTTGGCGCTATGATGTGAGTACAGCCCATCAGTGTGCCGCCCACCAACGACAGATTCAAAGGTGCTGAGTGGGTAAATGGCATCAACGACAGCAATCGGCTTTCTGGGGCGTAATTCATTTCGGTGGCGAACATCATGCCCACAAACAATAACGCGCGATGGTCAAACAACACGCCTTTCGGTCGTCCTGTGGTGCCGGAGGTATAGAGTAGGGTAGCTGACTCGGTAATGGCGTATTCGTCAAGCTTGCTGAAGGCTCGGCCGCTGCTGTTAGTTGCAACAAAAGCCGGCATGTCGTTAATCAGCAAATGATTGAGGTTGGCTTGCTGGGCCGCTGCCAACGCGCCTGCGCTGGTCAGATCGCAGGTAATGATTAAGCTGGCTTCGGCATTGTCAAATATATAGCCCAGTTCATTTGCGGTTAGCTTGACGTTGATCGGCGCAACAATGGCGCCAAGGCGCTGAATGGCAAAATGGGCAACAACAAAGGCGTAGTTATTAGGTAGCACTAAACAAACTCGATCACCTTGCTTAATGTCGTAATCATTGGCCAGAACTTCCGCGAAGCCGTTAACATGTTGGTCAAGCTCAAGCCAAGTGCTGCGCACCCCGGTATCAATCACGGCTTCGTGGTCTGGAAACTTACGTGCGTTGCGGGCTACGTATGCTGGGATAATCATTAGTTGTCCTTTATAAAGTCGGGGTGGCGCGGTTAATAATGGCACGCACATCAAGGCCTGTGGGTAAACTGCCGTAATTAAAATGTGTTTGCGGTGCGAGGCGGCTGGCACAAAAAGCTTCTGCGACATAATCTGGCGCATGTTGCAGCAGTAACGCGCCTTGCAAGGCTACGGCCATACGATCAGCAATTTGGCGCGCGTGATATTGCCATTGTTCTGGCGCAATGCTGCGAAAATCATGCTGCAGCGCTTCAACAAAGCGGTCAAACAGTGCGTGTGCACCTTTTGCTTTGGCAAGCTCAATAAAGTAAGCATCCAGTACTTCGGGTTCTTTTTGAATTGCGCGCAGAATGTCTAAACATTGCACGTTGCCACTGCCTTCCCAAATTGAGTTCACCGGCGATTCGCGGAATAGGCGCGGCATAATGGTATTTTCCATCACGCCCATACCACCAATAGCTTCCATCGCCTCGTAGGCATGGTTCGGAGCACGTTTACATATCCAGTATTTGCCAATTGGAGTGGCGACGCGGGCCAACAGCCGTTCGTGTTCATTGTCTTGCTGGTCCATAGCCCGTGCCATACGCATGGTAAGGGTCATTGCGGCTTCGCTTTCTAAGGCTAAATCAGCCAATACGTTTTGCATTAATGGCTGCTCGCTTAACCGGGCGCCAAATGCTGAACGGTGGTGCGCATGGTGTAGGGCTTGCACGGTGGCTTGGCGCATGCCTGATGACGAACCAATCATGCAGTCGTAGCGGGTCATGGCAACCATTTCAATGATAGTGCGCACGCCACGACCTTCTTCGCCAACCATCCATGCTAAGGCGCCGCGCAGTTCACATTCGCTAGAGGCATTGGCCACGTTGCCCATCTTATTTTTCAACTGCTGAATTTGCAGCGCATTTTTGCTGCCATCAGGGCGCCAACGGGGCAATAAGAAACACGACAAACCGCCAGGGGCCTGCGCGAGAACTAAAAAAGCATCGCACATAGGTGCTGAAACAAACCATTTGTGGCCTACCAGTTCATACGCTTCGCCCGGGCCGCTCGCATCAATTGCATAGGCTTTGGTGGTGTTCGTGCGTACGTCTGAGCCGCCTTGCTTTTCGGTCATGGCCATACCAATGGTTAAGCCACGTTTCATCGTATCCGGTACATTGCGGCCATCGTATTGTGGCGCCATGATTTTCGCGCCAAATTGTTCTAATAAATCAGGTTGATGGTGCAACGCCGGAATGGCTGCAAAGGTCATGGTAATGGGGCAACCGTGCGCTGCTTCCACTTGGGTATGCAGGTAATACTTAGCTGCGCGCGCCACGTGGGCCCCAGGACCGGGGTTCGACCAAGGGCTGGCGTGCAGGCCTTCAGTAATGGCTATGTCCATCAACTGGTGATAACTGGGATGAAAATCGACCTGATCAATGCGCTCACCAAAGCGATCATGGGTTTGTAACGTTGGTTTATTGGTATTAGCTGCAAAGCCAAGCGCAATGCGCTCGGGTAGACCGCATTCGGCACCGAAGCGCGCGATATCTTGTTCGGCCCATGCCGCGCCTTCGCGTTTTACAGCGGCTTGCAGAGCGTGATCTTCGGCATACAAGTTGTAATTTTCAAGCGCCGGCGGTTGGTTTTCGACGGTGTGGGTTTGGGCAAGGTACTTGTCGCGATCACTCATGGTTTAACTCCTAACAATTTAAAGAAGTGAAACACTATTGAGTTTTTCCGTCAACGCCTATCGTTGGCATCTATTCAATATGCGAAACGCGCGCCAGTAGTGCCTCAGTAAATAAACGCAATTCCAGCCGTGCCAATGGTTTACCGGGGCATACATGAATGCCCGCGCCATAAAGTAGATTCAGTGATGGGTCACGATGCCATTGAAACTGTTCGGGCTGTTCAAACACCTGTGGGTCACGATTTGCTGCGCGCCAATCAATACGTACCAGAGTATCGCTGTCGATATGTTGCTCACCAAGCGTAACTGGGCATGTGGTGCGGCGACGGTTGCTTGGCAATGGCGCGGCAATACGCAATATTTCATCAATGGCATGATCGATATGCTCGGGCGCCATGCGCAACTGTTTTTGCACAACTGGGTTTGCCGCTAAAAATTCAACAATCGAATTAACTGCCGCCGCTATGGTACCCAGCTCGCCGACGGTCCAGTTACGAATAATGCTGACCAGATACTCATCTGACAACGGTTCGCCATCTAATCGCAACTGTGTGAGTTTTGCGGTGACCGATTGAGGATCGTTCTCGCCGTGGCGCGCGCGCTCTAGCTGCTTTATAACAAGAGCACTAAATTCTGCGGCTAAAGCATGCAGTGCAGGGCGATCTTGTGCCACGGTTGCCGCTTTCTGCGCAGCCATCCACGCGGTTAAGCGTTGTTCGAGTGCTACCGGCCAGCCCATAAATGCACATTGCGCCTGTAGCGCAAATTGATGGCCAATCGTGTCCATGATGGCAACGTTGTCCAACAGTTCGTCAATGATGGCCTGTAGCTTGGGTTGAAACTGTGTCAGCACTGCGGCGCTAAAAAACGGTTCAATGAGTGCGCGATAGGCTAGGTGCTCGGCGCCATCCATGCCATTGGGAACATTTAAATGCGAGGAAACCTTGTTACTAAATTGCTCAGGCGCACGCAGCGCAGCGAGTACATCATGGTGATGGGTTAGCACAACGTCCATGATCACCTCCACAACTGAAGTGTATGTGAGTATCAGTATATGCTGATAGGTCGAGAATTCCTTGAGTTTGGTCAAGCCAATTACCCAAAATTAATTTGTTTGCAAATTTTAACCGGTAACTTATGCTTAAATTCACAATGAAAATTGTGAAAAGTCTTTAAAAATCATAATAAAAACAGGAATAAATCCATGGAACAATCAAATACCCCCGCATCAAATAACGTCTCAGCCCCCTATGTAAATCCGGAACACACAAGTACCGGAAACTGGTTTCTATCTATTTTTTTAGTGGGCATACCGTTAGTCGGACTTATTTTATTAATTGTGTGGGCATCGAGTCATTCAACACCTTTAAGTAAACGAAACTGGGCCCGGGCGATGTTGCTCTGGGTGGTTATCGCGATAGTCTTGTTCATGTTGATGGCAATACTCGGCGGAATTGGCCTTGCAGCTATGGAAGGTTATTAACGCTATTCTAGCGCAGAGGCTGACCAAGTTGGTTCTGCGCTATTAACCGCACCACGTAGGAAAGTTTGAATAGGCCAGCGAGCAATATTTGCAAAAAGTGCAAAACAGCAATCAACATGAGTGGGAACTGCGCTTCAAGCCCCCATGCAAGGTAAGCGACAACAAGAAACAATACCAAAAAGACCACCATGGCGGTGTTGGCACGTTTTAGAAGTGAGTTGGCTGAGTTGGAAGTATTCATAACCTACATCCTTAATGCATGTTTATACGTGCATTATGAATGTATGTTTGATGAAGATCAAGGATTGAGTGATTGGATTATTCTTGTGTACTATAATGCGTTCGAAATGCACCTTATGATTCTGCCTTAAAACTTCGCGGCTTAGCTTGGAACTTGTTATGCAATTAAAAAAATACACGGATTATGGATTGCGGATACTCATGTATCTGGCAAGTTTTGAAGCGGAGCAGGGCGACGAGAAACCCAAGCTAGCGACCATTCGGGAAATATGCGATACCTTTAGTTTATCAGCCAATCACGTGAATAAAGTGGTGCACCATTTAGGCCGACTGGAGCTGATTGAAACACGCCGCGGTAAAAACGGTGGTTTCTTATTAGCAAAACGACCAGAAGATATTTCTTTGGCGTTTGTTATTCGTCAGCTTGAGGGCGACGAAAAGTGGATAGAGTGCGAAAATCCATATTGCGTTGCGCTGCCCGCCTGCGAATTAAAAGGCATTGTGGCCCGCGGTAAAGAGCTGTTCTACGACTACCTCAATCACTACACACTTAAGAGTTTGATGGCGCAGGCGCCCCAACTGCGACAGATTTTTTCAACAGCGTCGTAATTGCGGCGCTAATTCCGTCGAGCGTTAGCGGATACATACGTTGGCTCATTAACTGCTGCATCAAATCAATAGATTGATAGTAGCGCCAATGACTGGTGGGCTGTGGGTTTAACCATACAGAATCGGAAAAGTGATGCAGTAAACGTTGCATCCATAGGGCGCCAGGTTCTTCGTTCCAGTGCTCCACGCTGCCACCAGGGTATGCAATTTCGTACGGCCCCATGGTTGCATCGCCAACGAATATTAATTTGTAGTCGCGGCCATAACGATTGATCAGCTCAAGCACCGGTAATTTATCTTCGTAGCGGCGGCTATTGTCTTTCCAAACGTGTTCATACACACAGTTATGGAAATAGAAAAACTCGAGATGCTTAAATTCATTCCGTGCCGCGCCAAACAGTTGCTCGCACTCGTAAATGTAATCATCCATTGAGCCGCCCACGTCAAACAGCAATAGCACTTTTACTGCATTGTGGCGTTCCGGCTGCCATTGTAAATCGAGCAAACCAGCTTTTTGTGAGGTGGCGCGAATGGTGGCATTGAGGTCAAGCTCTTCAGCGGCGCCGGTGCGGGCAAACTTACGTAATTTACGCAAAGCCAATTGCACATTCCGGTTGGCCAACTCAGCATCACCATCGAGATCACGGAACTCGCGCTTGTCCCAAACTTTTACGGCGCGGCGCTGGTTGCTGCCGTCTTGGCCAATACGAATGCCTTCGGGGTGGTAGCCGTAGGCACCGAACGGTGAAGTACCGCCGGTACCTATCCACTTGTTGCCGCCCGCATGACGTTTTTGCTGCTCAGCCAAGCGTTCGCGAAAGGTTTTCAGTAAGTCATCAAGGCCGCCAAGGGCTTTGAGTTTGGCTTTATCTTCATCGCTAAGCTGACGTTGCAAGCTGCGCTCGAGCCATTCGGCTGGAATCGCTTGCGCCAAGTCGACCTGCTCAACACCTTCAAAGTATTCAGCAAAGGCTCGGTCGAACCGGTCGTACTGGCTTTCATCTTTCACTAACACCATACGTGCTAGGGTATAAAAGTCATCCACGCTGGCGAATATTAGGCCACGTTCAAGCGCGCCGAGTAAATCGAGTAACTCGGTGAGGCTGGTTTTAAGTCCGTGCTTGCGTAAACACAGAAAAAACTCAATGAGCATAATAAAACCTACGCGTTGCGGCGTGACATAAATGCAAGCTTTTCAACTAACTGCACGTCTTGCTCGTTCTTCAACAGGGCACCAAACATGGGCATTAAGCCATCACGCTTGTTCAGTTCAGCTGGGCTAATGTCTTCTGCTAAGAGCAGTTTTAGCCAATCAATAAGCTCTGACGTGGAAGGTTTTTTCTTTAAATTTGGCACACCGCGCAAGTCAAAGAAAACCTCGAGTGCGGTACTGAGCAGGTTTTTACGAATGTCGGGATAATGCACTTGAACAATCTGTGCCAAAGTTTCCGCGTCTGGGAATTTAATATAATGAAAAAAGCAGCGGCGCAAAAAGGCATCGGGAAGCTCTTTTTCATTATTTGAGGTAATGATGACAATTGGGCGGTGTTCGGCGCGTACTTGCTCGCCAGTTTCGTACACGTGAAATTCCATTTGATCGAGTTCGTGCAAGAGATCATTTGGGAATTCAATGTCCGCTTTGTCGATTTCGTCAATCAACAATACCGGCCGTTCTGGTGCCGTAAAAGCCTGCCACAGCTTCCCAGGCTTAATGTAGTTGGCAATGTCGTGCACCTTGTCGCTACCAAGCTGGCTGTCGCGCAAACGCGATACTGCGTCATACTCGTACAGCCCTTGTTGGGCTTTGGTGGTTGACTTAATTTGCCAGCGTAGCAGGGGAACCCCGAGACTTTCCGCCAACTCTTCAGCGAGCCGTGTTTTGCCGGTGCCCGGTTCACCTTTAATCAGCAAAGGTTTTTCGAGCGTAACAGCGGCGTTAACCGCAAGGCCGAGGTCATCGGCCACGATGTAATTATCTGTGCTTTTAAAGCTCATGATTTCCTCAGTCGGAAGAACAACTAGTTCACGATTTTATTGGATGTATCGAGGTATTGTTTCGCGTTCTTCGTTACTTTGTCAAAGTCCATGTGTTCTGAACCTTTATGCACGTCTTCTAAAACGTCTTGCAGGTCATCAACTTCTTTGTCTAAGCGCTGCAACGCGACTTCAAGGGTGTAGGTGAGCTGATGAATTTCAGCCATTTTTTGTGGGTTTAATTCACCCGTCATGACTTCTGCTAATTTTGCATTGTATTCACGCAAGTTATCTAACGCTTGTTCAAGGGTTTCAGAAGGCTTGCCTTTGAAATGATCGGGGCGCTTATCGTCGTCACTCGCAAATGCAGGCGCTGCCGTTAAAGTTAAAGAAAAGGTCAACGCAGTTAATAACGGAATAAGTTTCATAGGGCCTCCTACAGCCAAGACGAGTGATTTTAAAACCCATATACAAATGAGAATTGTTATCAATAAGCTATCATAATTCTACGTGTTCGCCAACTGCTTAGGTGTATTCGCTTACACTAAGCTCCGGGTTCAAAATTACAGTCCGCAAAGAATTGCTGCCAATACTCAACGTGATTACGGGTAGCGTCAATCAATTGATCATCGAGTGTGCCAATTTGCCGCAGATGCTCTTGCCATATTTCAGCGGCGTTGGTAGCAGCAGCTAAGGCTTCTAAGTACGGTGTTAGTTGCCGACTTTGTCGTGTCAGTTCGCCAATGTGCTGTTGTACTGGCCCCGAAAACGTACTGATAAACACTTGCCTCAAAACACGTGCCCGGTTGGGTACCCCAGCACTCAAACATCCAGCCGGAGCACTCATTTCGGCGACTAACGGTTGGAGTTGCTGCAAGTACTTTCTGTTTTCCTGCAATGCGCGCCAAAGTTGCGCTATGTAGCGGTCTTTTTCAAGTTGTTCAAGCGCCGTCGAAAGCTCAGCTTCGTTGGGAAGCTCCGCATCAGTGTTGATAACCCGCAGCACCGTATTGAGTGAATCAATTCGCGTGGCAAGAATACTGCTGTCGGCAACTGCCAGCGGCCTGTCGGCCATCGACACAACGTTACGAACACTCTTATCGTTGCTTAGAGCTTGCAGTAGCAACAGGGGCATAAGTTGGGCTTTAGCTTGAGCCTGTTCCAGTACACGCGCCGCTAAATCCGGATTATCTTGGGCCAGCTCCGTGCTGCATTCATAGAGCGCAGCTAACAGCTTACGGTCGCTATAATAGCGCATCATGCCGGCTTCAAGTCGGCCAAGGGCGCTATTGCGTTCCGCGATCAGTTGTCCCGCCTTGCAGGTGTCCAAGCGCATGGAATCCAGCAATGACAGCTGCAACCTTGGTATCGTCAACTGCACATCACGCGCGGTTGGGGCGCGCAGCGCTGTCAAAGGATCATAAATTATAGGCGCAACAGCCAGCGTATTGGCAACGCGCTGTTGATAGTCATGCAACTGATGCAAGCCTGTTGGCGCTGGGCTACAGGCACTCACCATAAACAGGGCTATATAGCCAAGAAAGGCGTTTAACGTTACAATTCGTCGCATTCCAATAGCCTTAAAAGAAGAATCGATGTTCACAGGAATTGTACAAACTCAAGCCACCGTTGCCCAGCTTAACGACCGTGTTAACTTCCGTCAGTTAACCGTGAAGGTTGCGCCGGAACATCTTGCGCAGGTTGCGCTGGGTGCCAGCATCGCAATTAACGGGTGCTGTTTAACCGTAGTTGCTTTTACTGAAGACACGGTAAGCTTTGACATTATTGATGAAACATTACGATTAACCAACCTCAGTCGGCTAGCCGTGGGCGATACGGTTAACTTTGAGCGTTCGTTGAAAGTTGGCGATGAAATGGGTGGGCATTATGTGTCAGGCCATATTCATGGACTAGGCACGATTGTGAAGCGTGAACAAAGTGCAGATAACTTAGCGTTATGGATTGAGTTTCCAGCGCAGTTTCAAGCGTATGTGTTGCCGAAAGGCTTCATTAGCGTAAATGGTGCCAGTTTGACCGTAGGGCAGGTAGAAAGTAACCGTTTTAGCTTACATTTAATTCCAGAAACGCTGCGCTTAACCAATTTGGAGCATGCTAAAATGGTTAACCTTGAGTTCGATCAACAAACGATGACAATTGTCGAAACAGTCGAACGTGTGTTACGGCAACGTGCAGCGAGCTCAAATTAACGAGGTAACGCGGTGTGGGCAATAATGAACATATCATCAAGCTTCAGTTAAGCACCGTAGAGCAGCTTTTCAATTCGCTTGATCCGTCGCCTTTTGTTGGACGCGACCTTGACCCTGCTGCAGAAGACTTTATTTTGAGTTGGGCGCAAGAACACCCAAGTCAAGGTGCGTTTAAGTTACACATTACTGTTGCCGAGGTCGCTGATATCGATCGGGCTCAATTGAGAGTAAGTGACGCCGTACAGAGTTATTTCACGGCAAGTGTAGGGCGTGCAAGCCAAGAGTTTAGCCGTCTTATGCGGCGTGGGCGCTTTAGCTTATTAGTAGGTCTTCTATTTTTGGTGGTTTGCTTTGGAGCAAGCGATGCGCTTCAACACTATTTTCCACAATCGAAACCGTTAGACTTCGTCTCGGAAGGGTTACTCATTGTCTGTTGGGTGGCCATGTGGCAACCATTACAAATATTTCTCTACGAATGGTGGCCATTGTTTCGCCATAAGCAATTGCTACAGCGGCTGGCTGAAATGCCGGTTGAAGTCGTGAAACGTTAATAATAGTTTTCGTCGTCGCTGGCCACACGCACTAAGATTTTGTCGTTCACTTCGTCGAGTTTGACGAGTAAGTGAATGTCTGCGCCGCAAGCGCGGCACTCATCTTGGTAATCCTGATCGCCTGCCGAAGCGTCAATGCTTACGTGTATATGATGCCCACAATAGGGACAGCTTAGGCCAGCGTCGTAAAGTTTATCCGCATTCATAAGTAAGCCTCCTGATGCGTGTGAACCGTTATTATGAGTATGGCTAAGATTGCAGAAATTGCTTGTGATTTGACCTCAATTTAACGCGGTTTTATCTAACCTATTGAATTCCAAATAACAGTGAAATTCCGGCCACTGCAATGAGTGCCCCGGTTATGCTGCGTGCGGAAAGCGCTTGACCGCGTAACCATTGAATTGGAATGAGCCACAGCGGTGCGGTAGCTAAAAGGGTTTGTGCGAGGCCTGGGTTGATATAGGCAATGGCAGTTTGTTGTAACCAAATAGCCAAGAAAGTACCCATAACAATGGCGGTAAGCAGCCAAGGAATAGAGGTATGGCGAAGTGCTGCACGCGTGGTGCCAATTAATGAGGGGCGTAACACCAGCAGCGCGATAGTTAGTGCAACGGTACCCGCTAGCAGGCGCAGCAGTGCTGCGTTGAGCGGGTTCATATCAAACGCTTGCAGCGCATGAAATGACATTACCAGGCCAAGCGCCTGACAGAGTGCGGCGCCGACACCGGCGGCTATGCCGCTAGCACTCAGCGCAACGCGCTCGGCATGGCGTGGCTTTTCACTTATCACCACAAAAATTCCGAAGATAATCACCAGCGCAGCCAAAATCTCATAACCACGCATGCCCTGTGACAACACTATCCACGCCAACAAGGCTGCAAAAGGGGGCGCCAGATATTCCAGCAGCATGGTGTGCCATGGGCCCAGACGACGTAACGCAGAAAAATAGAGGGTGTCACCCAAGGTAATACCGATAACGCCGCTGGCTAATAGCAAGTAAGTGGCGGTATTGCCTTCCAGCGCAACCAGTTGACCGGTGAACCAGCCCGCAAGCAGCAATAGTGGACATGCGATAACGCCTTTGACCAAATTCAATTGGCTGGCGGACAAAAAACTACCCGCCTGACTATAAAGTAGCGTCGCAAGCGCCCAAAATAATGCCGCTGTAAGAGCCGCAATTGGACCAATCAAAGAGGTGACTAGGCTTTCCATGGCGGGCATCATACGCTATAGTGTGGCCTTTCTAAAATAACAAGTGACACTTGGTAGGTGCCACCACTGTGAAAAGGACAAATTCATGCCTGTAGTAACGCTTCCCGACGGTAGTAAACGTACATTTGATAAACCTGTATCTATTCTCGATGTTGCTCTAGATATTGGCCCCGGTTTGGCCAAAGCAACAGTTGCTGGTCGCATTAATGGCGAACTGGCTGATGCATGTGACTTAATTACCGACGACGCAACCGTTCAGATCATTACGCCAAAAGATGACGATGGTGTTCACATTATTCGTCACTCCTGTGCGCACTTGCTTGGCCATGCGCTGAAGCAAATGTTCCCAGATGTGAAAATGGCGATTGGTCCGGTTATCGACAACGGTTTTTATTACGATGTTGATATGGAACACACGTTAACTGCAGATGACTTGCAAGCTCTAGAAAAGCGCATGCTTGAGCTGGCAAAAACTGAATATGAAGTGGTTAAGAACAAGGTGAGCTGGGCTGAAGCACGTGAAACCTTTGTCAGCCGCCATGAACCGTACAAAATTGAAATCCTGGATGACGATATCAGCAAAGATGATCGTCCAGGTTTGTACCATCATGAAGAGTACGTGGATATGTGCCGTGGGCCACACGTACCGAACATGCGCTTTTGCCAACATTTCAAAATTATGAAAGTTGCAGGGGCTTATTGGCGCGGTAAATCTGACAACAAAATGTTGCAGCGCGTTTACGGCACTGCTTGGGCTGATAAAAAGCAATTAAAAGCGTACTTGCAGCGTTTGGAAGAAGCTGAAAAGCGTGATCACCGTAAAATTGGTAAAACGCAAGACTTATTCCATTGGCAAGAAGAAGCGCCGGGCATGGTGTTCTGGCATAATAATGGTTGGGCTGTATTCCTAGAACTTGAGCGGTTTATTCGCGAAAAACTTCGTGAATACAACTACCAAGAAGTAAAAGGTCCACTCATGATGGACCGCGTGTTGTGGGAGCGTTCTGGTCACTGGGAGAAATTCTCAGAGCTGATGTTTACGACAGCATCAGAAAATCGCGAGTATGCGATTAAGCCAATGAACTGCCCAGGCCACGTGCAAATATTTAATCAAGGTTTAAAGTCATACCGTGACTTACCATTGCGTATGGCCGAGTTCGGTTCGTGCCATCGGAATGAACCATCAGGTGCTTTGCACGGTTTGATGCGTGTGCGCGGTTTCACGCAAGACGATGCGCACGTATTCTGTACCGACGCGCAAGTGCAAGAAGAAGTCAGTGGCTGTATTAAGATGGTCTATGAAACCTATAAAACTTTTGGTTTCCAAGACATCGTGGTGAAGTTGTCAACCCGCCCAGAAGAACGTTTGGGTGATGACGCGACATGGGACCGTGCTGAACAAGCATTAGCTGACGCACTGAAGAACAACGGCATTGAGTTCGAATACTTGCCGGGTGAGGGCGCTTTTTATGGTCCGAAGATTGAATTTACTTTGCATGACTGTCTCGGTCGTGCATGGCAGTGTGGTACTGTGCAGCTCGATTTTGCGTTGCCAGGCCGATTAGGTGCAACTTATGTTGGCGAAGACAACGAACGCCACACGCCGGTGATGATACACCGTGCTATATTGGGCTCGCTTGAACGCTTCATGGGTATTATTATTGAAGAATATGCGGGTTATTTCCCAACTTGGCTGGCGCCAACGCAGGTTGTGGTGATGAATATTACCGATAATCAGCGTGATTATGCTATCGAAACGGTAAAAGAATTGAATAAACTTGGATTTAGAGCCATTGCTGACTTGAGAAATGAGAAGATAGGCTTTAAAATCCGCGAGCACACTTTAAAACGTGTTCCATATTTGTTGGTTGTCGGCGATAAAGAAGTCGAGAACAAAGCGGTTGCGGTGCGTACTCGTCGCGGTGAAGACCACGGTGTTAAAGGGTTGCAGCAATTTATTGCAGAACTTAGCGACGAAGTAAACAGCCGCAAGATTAGTTAATTGACTGGAGGAATGACCATTAAAGGCGGAAAAAGAACTCAGAAAGCTGCGGACAAAAATCGTATCAATGAAGATATTCGCGTCAAAGAGGTAAGATTAATTGGCGTGGAAGCTGAACAGATTGGTGTCGTGAGTATTCAAGAAGCTCTTGAGGCAGCGGAAGCTGCTGGTGTTGATCTGGTGGAAATTAGCCCGAATGCGGAGCCACCAGTTTGTCGTCTGATGGATTATGGTAAGTTCCTCTACGAGAAAGCTAAGAACGCGAAAGAGCAAAAGAAAAACCAGAAACAGATCCAGGTTAAGGAAGTTAAATTCCGTCCTGGAACTGACGAGGGCGATTATCAGGTAAAACTGCGCAACCTGACTCGCTTTCTGGAGGGAGGTGACAAAACTAAAGTCACTATCCGTTTCCGTGGCCGGGAAATGGCACACCAAGAGTTGGGTATCGAATTGCTAGAGCGCATTAAGAATGACCTAGCCGAAATCTCAACTTGCGAATCGTTCCCAAGACGTGCTGAGGGTCGCCAGATGATTATGGTTCTGGCCCCTGCTAAGAAGTAACTGTGGTTTGCAAGTAGGGCGGTTATTGATGGCAATTTGCCAGCAACAACCAAACTCACCCTGTTACACTTGTTGTTAACAATGCGGAGTTATTTTCATGCCGAAAATGAAATCGAAACGAGGCGCAGCGAAGCGCTTCAAAAAAACCGCTTCAGGCGGGTTTAAATGTAAACAGTCTCATTTGCGTCACATCCTGACCAAAAAGAGCTCGAAGCGGAAACGTCACCTACGTGCGAAAAGCATGGTGCACGTGTCTGACGTAGGCTTAGTTCAGCGTATGTTACCATTCGCGTAAGGGAAGGAGAGATAGCAAATGGCACGAGTTAAACGTGGTGTGACAGCGCGCGCGCGTCACAAGAAAGTCCTGAAGCAGGCGAAAGGTTATTATGGTGCTCGTTCACGTGTTTATCGCGTAGCGAAGCAAGCAGTTATCAAAGCAGGTCAGTACGCATACCGCGACCGCCGTGCGAAGAAACGTCAATTCCGTCAATTGTGGATTGTTCGTATCAACGCTGCAGCGCGTCAAAACGGTTTGTCATACAGCCGCTTTATCAATGGCTTGAAAAAAGCATCTGTAGAAATCGATCGTAAAATCCTTGCTGACATCGCTGTTCATGACCAAAACGGTTTTGCTGCGTTGGTAGAGAAAGCGAAAGGCTCTCTGTAAGTAAGTTGAAAAGTTGAAAAAGGGAGCGTAATCGCTCCCTTTTTTTATGCTTTTTCGGTATCATTGAGCACTTTGATATTTTGACGAAAGCAAAGCGAAACCGCGTTGGTCATAACTGAGGACGATCATGGCGTTATCTGACATTGTAGCTGCCGCTGAAGCAGCCGTTGCTACGGCAACCACCCCGCAAGAACTTGATGCAGTTCGGGTTGATTACATGGGTAAAAAAGGTCAACTTACAGAACAGTTGAAAAGCCTAGGTAAATTAAGCCCCGAAGAGCGTCCAGCCGCTGGCCAAGCGATTAATGATGCGAAGCAGCGTGTACAAGAGCTTATCAACGCGCGTAATAACGAATTAAAGCAGGCTGAGCTGGCACAAAAGCTCGCCGCAGAGCGTATCGATGTGAGCCTTCCGGGCCGTCGGGCGCAAGTAGGTGGCTTTCACCCGGTTACCAAAACCATTCAGCGCATTGAAGCGTTCTTTGGTGACTTAGGTTTCCGTACCGTTGAAGGCCCTGAAGTGGAAGATGACTTTCACAACTTCGATGCCTTGAATATTCCAGCCAACCATCCGGCGCGAGCAGATCACGACACATTCTATTTTACCCCAACAACCATGCTACGAACGCAAACCTCAGGCGTTCAAATTCGTACCATGCAACAGGAACAGCCGCCGCTGCGCATTATCTCGCCGGGCCGCGTGTACCGTAATGACTACGATCAAACCCACACACCAATGTTCCATCAGGTGGAAGGTTTGATGGTTGACACCGACGTGAGCTTCACCCAATTGAAGGGGATTTTAGAAGACTTTTTGGTTAACTTTTTTGAAGAAGCGTTGGAAGTACGATTCCGTCCATCCTATTTCCCATTCACAGAACCTTCAGCGGAAGTGGATGTGCGCCGTAAAGACGGCAAATGGCTGGAAGTTTTAGGCTGCGGCATGGTGCACCCAAGTGTATTACAAGCCGTTGGTATTGATAGCGAAAAGTATACCGGCTTTGCTTTCGGTATGGGCGTTGAGCGTTTAACTATGCTCCGCTATGGCGTCAATGACCTGCGCGCATTTTTTGAAAATGACGTGCGTTTCTTGAAACAATTCAACTAAAAGCCGGGTAAGCAGATGAAATTTAGTGAACAGTGGTTACGTACCTGGGTCAATCCTGCACTTGATAGCGTAGCGTTGTCAGAGCAGTTGAGTATGGCGGGTCTTGAAGTTGACGGCATTGAGCCGGTGGCTGAAGTGTTTTCGGGCGTAGTGGTTGGCGAAGTTGTCAAATGTTGGCAGCACCCTGATGCCGATAAACTGCAAGTTACCGAAGTGAATTTAGGTACCGGTGAGCCGGTAACGATTGTCTGTGGCGCACCAAATTGCCGTCAAGGGCTTAAGGTTGCTGTGGCAACTGTGGGTGCAGTATTACCTGGCGATTTTAAAATTAAGAAAGCGAAGTTGCGTGGTCAGCCCTCACACGGCATGTTGTGCTCTAACTCAGAGTTGGGTTTAAGTGATGACCACGATGGTATCATTGAGCTGCCAGCTGATGCGCCGGTGGGCACAGACTATCGTGACTACCTAGACCTTAACGACGTAATTTTGGATGTTGATTTAACCCCCAACCGCGCTGACTGTTTAGGTGTGCGTGGTATTGCTCGTGAAGTTGGCGTGTTAAACCGTTTGGAAGTGACTGAGCCAGAAATTAAAGACGTACCCGCTGTTCATGATGACGAACGTGCCGTGGTGCTTGATGCACCTGCTGCATGCCCACGTTATTTAGGCCGTATTGTTCGTAACATTAACCTAAACGCTGACACCCCGTTGTGGTTGCAAGAGCGTTTACGCCGCAGTGGCATTCGTAGCATTGACCCAGTCGTTGATATCACCAATTACGTGTTGATTGAGCTGGGTCACCCCATGCATGCGTTCGATAACGATAAGCTGCAAGGCACAGTGCATGTGCGTATGGCTGAAGCCAACGAAAAACTGACGTTGTTAGACGGCACTGAAGTAACCTTGCAAAACGACGTTCTAGTCATTGCTGACGAAGCGAAAGCTTTAGCAATGGCGGGTATTTTTGGTGGCGAAGGCAGTGGTGTGACGGAAACCACCACCAACGTATTTTTAGAAAGTGCATTTTTTGACCCAGATACCATTGCTGGCCGCGCGCGTCGGTTTGGTTTGCATACCGACGCATCGCACCGCTATGAACGTGGTGTAGACCCAGAATTGCAACGTACAGCGATGGAACGTGCCACCGCGCTCTTACTCGAAATTTGTGGTGGCGAAGCTGGCCCAATTGTTGAAGCAAAATCAGATGAACACCTGCCGCAAGCTGCACAGGTGACCTTGCGTGCGGAACGTTTGGCACGCGTGTTGGGCATCAATATCGCTGCCAATGAAGTGACTGAGATTTTACAACGCCTCGAATTTACCGTGGCGGTTGCCGATGCCGGTTGGGATGTAACGGTACCAACGTTCCGTTTTGACATCAGCATTGAAGAAGATTTGATTGAAGAAGTTGCGCGAATTTACGGCTACCACCGTATTGAAGCGGCGGCACCTGCTGCACAGTTGCGGATGATACCGCGTCAAGAAGCGCAATTGACCGCCAGCATATTCAAAAACACGTTGATTGATCGCGGCTACCAAGAAGCAATTACCTATAGCTTCGTAGACCCGAAACATCAAGCCATGTTGTTTGATGAAACAGCTGCGTTAACCTTACCGTTTCCAATTTCAGTCGACATGTCGTCTATGCGCGTAAGTCTGTGGCCAGGCCTTATCGGTGCTGTTGCGCATAACCAGAAGCGTCAGCAGCAGAGTTTGGCATTTTGTGAAACGGGATTACGTTTCTTGCCAGATGAACAAGCCGAAAATGGTGTGGTACAACAGCCGATGATCGCCGGCATCCGCGCGGGTAAAGCCCATGCTGAGCACTGGAGTGATGGTGAGCGTGCGGTAGATTTTTACGACATCAAAGGTGACGTTGAAGCCTTATTAGCACTCACGGGTGCTGCGCATGAGTTTCGCTTTGTAGCAGATTTGCACCCATCACTTCACCCAGGCCAGTCGGCGGCCATTTTCCGTGGTGATAAACGGGTAGGTTACATTGGCGCAGTGCATCCACAGTTTGAGAAAAAACTTGGTTTGAATGGCCGTACCTTTGTGTTTGAAATGGAGCTCGCAGCGATACAACAGCGCTACGTGCCGCAGGCACAGCCGATTTCAAAGTACCCGTCAATTCGCCGTGATTTAGCAATTGTGGCTAAAGATACCATTGCAGCAGGCGAAATTATCGCGGCAATTGAAAATATTGGCGTAAATCATTTAGTTGGCCTAAACTTATTCGATGTATATCAAGGGGCTGGCGTAGCCGATGGGCATCGCAGTTTAGCCTTATCGTTGACACTGCAACATCCAGAGCGCACTCTTGAAGACAACGAAATCAATGCAGCGGTAGCCGCTGTGGTTGAAATGCTCACATCTGAATTCGGGGCAACCCTAAGGGAGTAAGCTATGGCGCTGACCAAAGCAGAAATGGCGGAACATTTGTTCGAAAAATTTGGTTTGAATAAACGTGATGCAAAAGATCTGGTCGAAAACTTCTTTGAGGAAATTAGACGTTCTCTGGAAAGTGGGGAAGAGGTGAAACTTTCTGGTTTTGGTAACTTTGAGTTACGCACCAAAAACCAACGACCGGGACGTAACCCAAAAACGGGTGAAGACATTCCAATTTCTGCGCGCCGGGTGGTTACCTTCCGCCCTGGTCAGAAGCTTAAGCAGCGTGTTAGCCATGCGAAGACTTCTGAATAAGCGAAAGTAATATAAAAAAGCCGCTTCTATGAGCGGCTTTTTTGTTTTTGCGACAGTGCTTATTATTTAAAGAATAAGCTACTGAAAGGGTTAAGCAATCGGCTTAAGCCCGTTGTAAAATGTAACGGACCTTCGAGCGCAGCGATGGTTAAGCAGTCTTCATTTTGGGTGGCCGGCGAATGTTTGTGGCTGCCGTCCAATAACATGAAGTCGCCGTCGCGGTATTCATTGTGCTCGTCGTTAAACACACCGTTAACTACCAGCGTGGCTTCGTTACCTTTGTGTGTATGCTCAGGAAGTGACGCATGCTCTGCCATGTAAATGAAGTTAAGCATTTCTTCACCACCGACACGAACCGGAGCACGCCATAGTTTACCCGGCAGTCGGCTCCATTCACCAATGTGATGATGGTTACGTGCTAAGGTTGGCGGTAACGCAAAGCGTTGCCCTTCAAGATATAAACTATCGTTCGCCGCTATTGGTACAGAGGCAGCAGGTGCTTGCGAATTAAATATCGCCTGCAACATTTGCTGCTCGTCGAAGCTAGCGCGGCGAGCCAACTGCTCGTTGTCACCAAACAGTTTGCTGGCCATCTGTTCTTCAATGTCCTGAACATGTGATTGGCAGTGCGCGCACATATCAACGTGCGTTCCAACCATCATCAACATGGCAGGGCTTAATTCGCCAGCGGTATAGAGCACTAAGTGCTGTTCTGAAGGATGGAATTTAATCATCGTGCTTTATCAACTCTTTCAACTTCTGTAATGCTAAACGGGTGCGAGACTTTACCGTACCCAACGGAATTTCAAGGGCATCGGCAACTTCTTGCTGCGATTTGCCTTCAACGTAAATCAGCTCTATCACGGTCCGTTGTGCTTTGGGTAACTGCTCACAATACACAGCAAGTTGCTGCATTAGTAAGTCGTTGTCCAGTGCGTAATCGTCGTCAAGCGAGTCATTTTGCTCAGCTAACACAGGCCACAAATCATCGGCACTTAAATCGTTTTGACGGTGTTTGTTCTTACGCAATAAATCAAAGCGGATATTACGGGCAATGGTGAATATCCAAGTAGCTGCAGAACCGCGGTCAGGCTTGAACAAGTGTGCTTTGTGCCACACGTTCGTCATGGTTTCTTGAACCAGGTCCATAGCAGTTTGCTCGTTACCGAATTGACGCGTTGCATATGCTTGCAGGCGTGGCGCGAAATAACGAAATAATTCGCTAAATGCAGCGCGTGATTGCTCTGAAGCTATCTTCGCGAGTAGATCGGCAGCATGTTCCGGATTATCCGGCTGCGCAGAAGGCATAGTTTTCCGTTTTGTTATTAGGTCAGTTGCTGTCTGCATAGTAAGTTATACCCACTGGGATATTCAACAATTACTCTCTTTTACGCGCAATAAACTTTAGCGGATCACCAGATATTGTTTATTCTTGGCTTGCTTCCACTAAATCACGTAAAAATGTTAATGTGCCTTCGACGCTCGGGTTCTGTAATAATTCTTGCTTTGTTTGTGCACCGACCGGAATTAATTCCAACCAACGTAAGCACACCCAATCGGCTTGCTTCAACTGTTCATCGGTATAATCCACAGCCAATTCGGGATAGGTTTTGTAAATCTCTACCAACTGTTCCGCTAAGAACGTGTCATCATTACTAAGAGGTTGTGACGGCCATACCGGGTGGTCTTCAAAATGGCCAACGCGCAAGCCGTCTTCTTCTACATTCATGTCCGTAATACGGAATAAACCCTTGCCAGCTACTGTAATGCCGAGCAAGCCATCAGGTAATTGTTCAAAATCGACGATAGTCACCGCAGTACCGATTGGATGTATGTGTGTATTGCTGCCAGTATTACCTTGGTCGTTTAACATACACATACCGATAGGTCGGCAGTTGGTGCCATTGCACGACTCTTTTACCATACGCACGTAACGCGGCTCAAAAATGCGCAAGCGCATGGTTCCGCCGGGCAATATATGGCCGGACAAAGGAAACAGTGGAATAGTTTGCTGCGCATCAGACATACTGAATTTTACCTCGTTATTTTCACTGTTGAACTTACGAGGTTTACGGTGAAATGGATTCATTTAGGGTGAACTTTTGTAGCAATTTTTCGTATTTTTCGTCAGGGTAGAATGAAGAATGATGGTTTATAGTCGTTTTATAGGTAATCACAGCAACCGAAAAGGAGTGTGCCGGTGGCGATAAAAGTTGGTATCAGTGCTTGTTTATTGGGTGATCAAGTGCGCTTTGATGGCGGGCATAAACGTTCAGACTTCTGCGCTAACGAACTGCAACGGCATGTCGAGTTCGTCAAGTTGTGTCCAGAAGTTGGGATTGGCCTACCGGTACCGCGGCCAACCATTCGGCTAGAGCAGCACGCGGATGGCGTGCGTGCAGTAATTCCAAAAACGGGCGACGATGTTACCGAGCGCTTGGCGCAGTTTGCTGACAAAGCGGAACCGCATCTAAAACAAATTAGCGGCTATGTATTGTGCGCAAAATCACCAAGCTGCGGCATGGAGCGTGTAAAGCTGTACGATCCAGAAACCGGATACGCTCGCAAAGAAGCACAGGGTATATTTGTTCAGCGTTTGCGCGAATTGCACCCAGCATTGCCCTTAGAAGAAGACGGCAGACTGAATGACGCGCCGTTGCGTGAGAACTTTATTATGCGTGTGTTTTTATTCAATGCGTGGCAGCACTTACCACAGCCACTACGCAAATCAGACTTGTTGAGCTTTCATACCGAATTGAAATTGTTGCTGCTTGCGCACAACCAGCAAGAGTATCGGCGTTTGGGCAGGGTTGTGGCTGAGCAAAGCGATATTAATGAGGCTTTCGCGAAGCAATATATAGAAGACATCATGGCTGCATTAGGCAAGCCAGCAACACGAGCCAATCACACCAATGTTTTGCAACACATTCAGGGCTATTTTGGCGATCAACTCACCAAGCAACAAAAAGCAGAGTTGAGTGAGCTGATCCTTGATTATCGCGATGGCGTGCAACCGTTACTCGCGCCATTAACGTTGCTGCGGCATTATTTGCGCGAGTACCCCAACAGCTATTTGTCAGGCCAGCGTTATTTGAATCCATACCCGGTTGATTTGAAGCTGAGGTACGCATTATGAGTGATTATGCAGGTGTTTGGTTTCGTAACGACGTGCGGCTAACCGCCAACCCAGCTCTGTCTGCTGCCAGCCAAGTAAACGGGCAGCAGCGTGATATTCCTGCATTGCTATTACTTTGCCCGCAACAAATGGAAGCACATGACTGGGCCCCGATAAAATGGGATTTACTGTGTCGGCACCTTGAAAGTTTTGTGGATGATGCGGCAGCCAAAGGGATTTCGTTAACCATTGAAGTGATTGATTCGTGGTCAAACGCAGCAAAAAGTGTGAAGCGTTTCGCACAAAAACATGAGTTAACGGCAGTGCATTACAACGCCGAATACCCGGTACATGAACAACGCCGCGATAGGGCTGTAACGGCTGTGCTGGAGGAACATGGCATGAAGGTAGAACGCCATCATGGCAGCCTTGTTGTTCCGCCGGTGATAACCACCCAAGCCGGCAATATCTACCAAAAATTTACACCGTTTTCACGCGCGTGGCGCGATTACGTCAGCCAACATGGCATACCGCGAACTCACACTTTATTGGAGCGCACCGCCGTTGCGCCAGCTACGATACCCGTTGTCGATTACTCGCGCCGCGATTCGAGTGCATGGGTGGTGGGTGAAAAAGCTGTTCAACAAGCGCTGCGTGACTATTTGACGACACATGTAGAGAGCTATGCTGCTGAACGGGATATTCCGAGTTTAGACAGCACATCGCGGTTGTCTCCATACTGGGAATTGGGCCTCCTGTCGCCGTGGCAAGCGGTGAGCTTAATGGCTGAGATGAGCCCGCAATTTCCTGCAGGCCTCAATAAAGGCGCTGATACCTGGTTAAACGAGCTGATTTGGCGTGAGTTCTATTTGCACTTGATGCAGCATGTGCCACGCTTAAGTTATGGCAAAGCATTTTTACAACATACCGACGCAATGCGCTGGCATCGCGATAAAACGCTTTTTGAGGCGTGGTGCAATGGTGAAACAGGCTATCCAATTGTCGATGCAGGTATGCGCCAGTTAGCCAACGAGGGCTGGATGCATAATCGGGTACGCATGATTGTTGCGCATTTTTTGGTAAAAGACTTGCTGATTGATTGGCGCTGGGGCGAGAAATTTTTTATGCAGAACTTGATTGATGGCAACTTTGCTGCGAACAACGGTGGGTGGCAATGGAGTGCATCAACGGGTACCGACGCAGCCCCTTATTTTAGGGTGTTTAACCCAACGCTACAGAGCGAGAAAGTTGATCCTGACGGCAGTTATATCCGTAAATGGGTGAAGCAATTAAAAGATTGTCCGGCCAAACAGATTCATGCGCCAGCGGCGTGGCTGAAACAACAAGGACGTGACGATTACCCGACTCCAATAGTGAATCACAAGCAGGCGAGGGAGCGGTTTTTAGCAGCATTCAAAGCGCTATAACGGTTCGGTGAACAACCAATAGCAGCACAGGAGAACAGCATGACAAGTGTGGCAGATATTGTTGAGCAGCTTGAACACCTCTATGACGACTTAAACGCCGAAAGTATTGATGCGTTAGATTCATTGTATTGTGACGACGTTAGTTTTGTTGACCCAATTCACCACGTGCAAGGTTTGGATAACCTCAAAACATACTTCCGTAACACGATTAAGGGTGTTGAGTACTGTCACTTTGCCTTTGCTGATCGCGCCCGACAGGGCGACGATGTTTTTGTGACTTGGCAAATGCGTTTGAAACATCCAAAGCTTGCCGAGGGGCGCGAAATTATTGTGCCCGGCACCAGTCACTTAAAACTGGACAACGATAAAATTCTGTCACAAACCGATTATTACGATGCCGGGGCTATGCTCTATGAACATTTGCCGTTTATTGGTTTCGTAATTAACAAGGTGAAAACACGAGTAAAATCGTCATGAATATTTTAATTACTGGCGCGACATCAGGCATTGGCAAACAGGTTGCACTGGATTATGCGGCTGAGGGGCACACCGTTATTGCCTGCGGGCGTAACACCGATGTGCTTGCAGAACTCGAACAGCGGTTTCCTGATAATATTGCCGGTCAACGCCTTGACGTGACTGATGCCGATCAAACCATGCAAGCGCTCGCCAGTTATACCGATATTGACGTTGTGATCATGTCTGCGGGGGTCTGTGAATATGTCGATATTGACCGCTTTGAAGCTGCAATGTTTGAGCGGGTTTTTAACGTGAATGTATTTGGCATGATGCGTTGCGTCGAAGCTTTGTTGCCTAACTTAAAACGCGGAAGTCAATTGGTGCTGGTGGGCAGCACGGCGCGATTGTTGCCGTTTACACGGGCCGAAGCCTACGGCGGTTCAAAGGCAGCAATGCAGTACATAGCGCGTACGTTACAGGTTGATTTGCAACCGCGTGGTATTTGCGTGCAAACCGTGTCGCCAGGGTTTGTCGAAACGCCAATGACAGATGCCAATGATTTTGAAATGCCGATGCGGGTCAGTGTTGAATTTGCCTCTGATCGAATCCGTAAGGGAATTCGTAAAAAAACCACCGACATTACTTTTCCAACAACATTCGGTTTGTTTTTAAAGTTAATGTCACGCCTGCCGCAGGCATGGCAAGTGGCGCTTTCAAAGCGCATGACGTAATTCCTAACGGAGTAGTTTTTACATGAAGATTGCCATTATCGGCTCAGGTATCGCTGGTTTAACGTCTGCGTATCTGTTGAATAAAGAACATCAGGTTACTGTATTTGAGAAAAATGACTATGTTGGCGGGCACACTCGCACTGTAACAGTTAACGTGCATGGCAAAGATTACGCCATTGATACCGGTTTTATTGTGTTTAACGACCGTACTTATCCTAATTTTCGTGCGTTGATGCGCGAGTTAGGTGTGGCCTGGCAAGATACTGAAATGAGTTTCAGTGTGCGCGACCCCAAAAGCGGTTTGGAATACAACGGCCACAACCTCAACACTTTGTTTGCGCAACGTAAGAATCTATTCTCGCCGAAATTTTATCGGCTTATCAATGGCATTTTGCGTTTCAATAAGGCAGCTAAAGGCGCTTACGAAACCGGTGCTAACCTTGATGAGTTAACCTTAGGCGAATTCCTGCGCGAGCAAAACATCCCGCAAGAAGTAAGCGAGCTTTATATCTTACCAATGGTCGCTGCTATTTGGAGCGCTAGCCTGCAAGAAGCTGAAGCATTCCCACTTGGGTTTTTCCTGCGCTTTTTCTCGAACCATGGTTTACTAAATGTGGCGGATCGCCCGCAATGGCACACCATTATTGGTGGTTCAAGCGCATACATTGAGCCGTTAACGCAGAACTTTGCTAAACATATTCATTGCAATGCCAACATTATAGCGGTGCACCGTCAGGTCGCTGACCGCGAGGGCGCAGTAACGATTGAGTTTGCCGACGGTACGATGCAAGACTTTGATGAAGTTGTGTTTGCATGCCACAGTGACGAAGCACTCGCTTTATTGGCGAACCCGACTGCGGAAGAGCACGCAGTGCTTGGCGCGATACCGTATCAAATGAACGAAGTTGTGCTGCATACCGACGTGCGCTTGTTGCCGCGCGCCAAGTTGGCTTGGGCCAGTTGGAACTATTTATTGCACACCGATGCTGAAGCGCGCACGCGACCAAGTTCGGTGAGCTATAATATGAATATTCTGCAACGTATCGAGGCGCCAGAAGTGTTCTGTGTCACGCTGAATAACACCACCGCTATTCATCCCGAAAAGGTGCTCGGTATCTACCACTACGCGCATCCTGTTTACAGCGTTGCCTCTATGCAGGCGCGGGCGCAGCGCGAACGCATCTGCGGGAACAACCACACCCACTTTACCGGCGCCTATTGGTACAACGGCTTCCATGAAGATGGCGTGCGCAGTGCTGTGGATGTGGCAAAGCGTTTTGGAGTAACCTGGCATGTTAGCTAGTGCCATCTTGAGCGGCCGTGTGCACCACGCGCGCTATCGGCCGACCAAACATGCATTTGACTACAGCATTACCCAGTGGTGGTTTGCGTTGGATGAATTGGAGCAAGTGGCGAGTCGAAGTCGCTGGTTGTCAGTGAGTAAGTTTGCGCCACTGTGGTTTCGTCGCAACGACTACTTACGCGGCAGTGAAGGGGATCTTGCAGAAGCGGTTCGTGTAGAAATCGCTAAGCAGATTGGTAAACCCGTTCAGGGGCGCGTATTTTTTTTAGGAGCGCTGCGCACTTTTGGGTTGTATTTTAGTCCACTTAATTGCTATTTCGTGCAACCAGAAGGGAGTGATACCTACAGCTACATGCTTGCCGAAGTGAGCAATACCCCCTGGAATGAGCGCCATTACTATGCGCTCGATTTAAATGAAGCCTTGGTGCATGACAAGGCGTTTCATGTATCCCCGTTTAACCCAATAAATATGCGTTACCATTGGCAGCTTATTCCACCGCAACAAACCCCTAATCATCGCGCGATGATTCACTTAGATGTGCATAAAGAAAAGCGCCATTTTAGCGCGACCGTGAAATTAACGCGGGTTGAATTGAACTCGAAATCGATTCGCAACGTATTATTGAGGTATCCGATAAATACGTTAAGCACCGTCGGTGCAATTTACTGGCAGGCTTTGCGATTGTGGTTAAAGCGCACCCCCGTGTACGCGCACCCCAAACCAGATGAGTGAAAATAAGGGTTAGCTTCATGTACAAAGAAGACGCATTAGCGGTTATGCAGAACGATTTAACAAGTGTAGACAAGGTGTTGCGAAAGACCGTGTTGGGGCTTTTGAATAAGCTCACCGAAGGCTACTTGGTTGTGAAAGAACGCGGCGAAGTGGTCGGCAAATTCGGCTCCGATAAAAGCGACCTGAAGGCTGAGATTGACATTCAAAAAAGCGATTTTTATCGCCGTTTTCTATTTGGCGGCAGTATTGGTGCGGCGGAATTGTTTATGGATGAGAGTTGGACGACGCCTAACCTGACCCATGTGATTCAAATCTTTGCACGAAATCTACCTGCACTTGATGCAGCTGAGGCTAAATTAAGTTGGTTACTCCTACCGATTCAAAAATTTCAGCATTGGCGTCGCAATAACAGCAAACGTCAGGCGAAAGAGAACATTTCTGCCCATTATGACTTAGGTAATGACTTGTATCGGGCATTTCTAGACCCGTCATTGCAGTATTCGAGTGCGGTGTATCCGCGCGTTGATGCCGATTTAGCGGAGGCACAGCAGCATAAACTCAAACGGCTGTGCGATAGCTTGGAACTTAAACCCGAAGATCATTTGTTAGAAATTGGCACTGGCTGGGGCGGGTTAGCGGTATTCGCGGCAAAGCATTATGGCTGCCACGTGACCACCACCACCATTTCGGAAGAACAGTTTCGTTACGCTGAGGCGCTGATTGCCCAAGAAAATTTGGGCGATAAAATTACGCTACTTAAAAACGATTATCGCGATTTGACTGGAACTTATGACAAACTGGTTTCAGTTGAAATGATTGAAGCGGTTGGCCGTAAATACATGGCTACATTTTTTAGCACCTGCAACCGGTTGTTAAAGCCCAACGGTAAAATGGCTTTGCAAGCCATTACCATTGCTGATCAGCGCATGAAAAGCTACGCGAACTCCGTAGATTTTATTCAAAAATACATATTCCCGGGTGGCTTTTTGCCGTCAATAACCATGATGAGCGAAATGTTTACGAAACACACCAACATGGTGATTCGCCATGTTGATGACATTGGCTTTGATTACGCCAGAACGTTGGCTGATTGGCGGGTAAAGTTCAATAAGGCGCATCCGCAATTGATGCAACACGGTTATGACGAGCGCTTTGGGCGTATGTGGAATTATTACCTGTGCTATTGCGAGGGTGGATTTCTTGAACGTGCGGTGTCCGCTGTTCAGTTAGTTGCGACGAAGCCTCAATGCCGTTAATGAACGGCCGTGTTAAACGGTGGCTACCAAAACTGGTCGGTCTGTTTTTATTTGATCTAGTTTGGATAAGCGCTGTAGCAGGGCGTTCTGAATGGCTAGTGGCGACTTTATTGTTGGTGAGCCTTCAGGTTGCCTTAGCAATACGAAGTAGTGCCTTTAGCTGGCGTTTGTACGCGTTGTTTGTGGCGTTAGGGTTAGCGCTTGAGGCTACGGTGGTTGGCGTTGGAATATTAACCTTTGACGGCGGCTTTTTGCCTTGGTGGTTAATTTTGCTCTGGCTGGGCTTCGCGGGCATGTTAATGAACACCTTAAGTGATTTAGCAGGGCGCCCAGTATGGGCAGCATTGCTCGGTATCGCTTCTGGACCGCTAACGTACGCAATTGGAATACGCTTGGGCGCAGCCGAGTTATTGCGCGCCGAATGGCTACTATGGGTCGTCTATGCAGTGTTGTGGGCCATTTATATGGTCATATTCGCGGTACTGATGCAGCGTTTCGCTGCCGCACAGTCACACTCTGAGTTGCACTCTGAAGGAGGGCACGATGAAAATTAAAGCGTTTTTTTTGGTACTTACCTGTGCCGTATTGAGCGTACAGCCCGTTTACGCTAGCCAATGCAGCGTCGCGGCATTTGATGATCTCAAAATGGTGGGTGAAACACGCTTAAAAGTCTGGTTCTGGGATGTTTATGATGCCGAGCTTCGAACCGATACGGGGGCTTACCAAGACTCCGAGCAGCGGGCTTTGCAGCTGAGCTATCTCCGTAACATTGATGCCGATGATCTTGTTGATACCACAGCCGAAGAATGGCAACGCTTAAAAATTGAAAATACTGAAGCGCATCAGCAATGGCTAGATGAACTGCGCAATATGTGGCCTGATGTGCGCGAGGGCGACTGCATTACGGTCGTTGAAAATGATGCGGGGCATGCCGAGTTTTATGGCCCGGAAGGTCGATTGGGAACCATTGAGTCGGCGCAGTTTACCGATGATTTCTTAGCGATTTGGCTTTCTGAAAACTCACGATTCAAAGATGAGCGGAACGCGCTCATAGGAGCACAGTAATGAACCGCCTGATGGTACTAAAAACGGCATTTATCGCGACCCTAATAGTGTTGCTAGTAGGGTGCTCGGCACAAATTGAAGATTATCAAGGTGAACAGCCCCAGTTAAAACTTGAAGAGTTTTTCAATGGCGACCTGGTCGCGTACGGTATGGTGCAAGACTATAGCGGTAAAGTTATTCAACGCTTTCATGCGGATTTAAAAGGCACTTGGAACGGCAATGAGGGTGTTTTAGACGAGCAATTTTATTATGCCGATGGCAGCCAGCAAGAGCGTATCTGGTACATCACAAAAACCGGTGAGAATAGCTATGAAGGGCGTGCAAGTGATGTTGAAGGTGTCGCTGAAGGCACTACGGCAGGAAACGTATTGAACTGGAGCTACACGCTGATCATTGAGCGTGATGGTGAACCGTTTGCGGTTAATTTAGATGACTGGCTGTATCTGGTAGATTCCGACAACATGATTAATCGTACTCAGATGTACAAATACGGGCTGCCAGTTGGGGAGATAACCCTTTATATTGGTAAGAAGTAACAGGTAAGAAATAACGTAAGAAAAGTAATAAAAAAGGGAAATAAGCGCGCTTATTTCCCTTTTTCTTTTGGTGTTATGACTGGCTTTAAAGCTTAATCATAGCCGCGTGGTAAACGCGATAAGGTGCTATCTTGCTCTAAGCGCTGGCGCCACAATTCTTTTGCTGTAAGCCCACCATTTGCACTCTTGCTAACTTTTGCTTTTGCAGTTTTTGCAGCAGGCTTTTTAGCCGCCGCTTTTTTAGCTGGTGCTTTCTTGGCTGGTTCTGCAGCTTTCTTGGTTTCTTTTTTTGCTGCAGGTTTTGCTGCCGCTTTGGTCGCCTTGGCAGCTGGTTTAGCTGCTTTGCCACCGGCTAGTGTCTCGGCTTCTTCAGCAAGTTGAGCTAGGCGCACATTTTTGCCGCCATCGACGCTATACCAGCCGCCTTTCGCTTCAACTTTCGGTTTTTTGCCGTGAGCTTGCTGGTATGCTGCAGTAAAATCAGCAAGCACTTGGTCTTTATCAAGTTTGCTCATGGATATTATCCTATCGCTATTACGTTAGTGTGTTCCATTTTTATACCGTTTTTTGAGCATATTGTCTAATGTGTGAAACATTCGTCAGTAAAATATGCTAAAAACATCCGATATTCATCGAAATTCAAAGGCTGAAACGAGGACATTGTGCAACGTTCAGAGCTACAACATTATCTCAATGATTTATTACAAATAGACCGTATTCGTGATTTTTGCCCGAATGGTTTGCAAATTGAAGGCTGCGAGCAGGTCAAAGCCATTGTCACTGGGGTAACAGCCAGTCAGGCATTGGTTGACCAAGCCATTGCGCTTAAAGCAGATGCGATTTTAGTTCACCATGGTTATTTTTGGAAAAATGAACCAGCCGTTATCACCGGCATGAAAAAACGCCGGATTCAAGCTTTGCTCAAAGCGGACATTAATCTATTTGGCTATCACTTGCCGTTAGACGTACACCCGGAATTTGGCAATAACGCACAGTTGGCGAAGCTTTTTGGGTGGCCACAGCCGCAAGCACTCCTATCAGCTGAACCGGAAGGCGTGGTTATGGGCTGCACGTTGGCCACGCCAATGAGCTCACGCGAGCTGGGCGAACACCTTGAAAACTGCTTACAACGTAGATTAACGGTACGTATTGATTGTGACACACCGATTCAAAAAATTGCGTGGTGCACAGGTGGTGGGCAAGGTTATATTGACCAAGCCGCCGCAGCTGGATTTGACGCTTTTATTAGCGGTGAAATTTCGGAGCAAACAACGCACAGTGCGCACGAGCAAGGCGTAGCTTATTTTGCTGCAGGGCATCATGCGACCGAACGGTACGGCATAAAAGCCTTGGGTGAGCATTTAGCGAGCCGGTTTGACCTGCAGCATCATTTTATTGATATCGATAATCCGGCCTAATACATCATGTCGAACGACCATAGTTTTGAGGGAATAACTGGAAAGTTTTCTCGTAATATTTATGCCACCAATAAAGGCAAATTGCGCTTGGCCGTTCTGCAGCGCGATTTACAGCCTTGGTTGGATGCTGCCCAGAATAAATCGTTGCGCGTGTTGGATGTAGGCGGGGGTATGGGGCAATTGTCACAGATGTTTGCGCGCGCAGGGTGTCAGGTAACCCATACCGATATATCACCAGAAATTGTGGCTGAAGCAAAAGCTTTGCATGAACGCGAAGGGCTCTCAGCGCATTATGAATATCACGTTGCTCCCTTGCAACAACTGCCTAATTTGCTGCAGCAACGCTTCGATGTGGTGCTGTGCCATGCGGTGCTGGAATGGCTTGCTGAGCCTCAACAGGCGCTTGCTACGTTAAAACAATTGTTGGCCCCGGCAGGGCAACTGTCGCTGATGTTTTACAATCGCGATGCCAAAATATTAGCAAATATCATTTTCGGTAATTTTGACTACGTGCAAGCTGACTTAAAGGTTAAAAAGACGGTTCGAATGAGCCCGCAACAACCTCTTTCACCAGCCGATGTGGCGCAGTGGTTGGAACACCTTGGTTTGCAGGTTACGCAAAAGACTGGCGTGCGCTGTTTTCACGACTATTTACGCAACCGCGATGACCAGCAGCGTTTTGATGAGTTATTAGCGCTGGAGTTACGCTACAACCAACAGTCGCCATTTGTTGATATTGGCCGCTACCTGCACTGGCAAATTAACCATGCCTGATATTGTTATTTACTTTAATGCACTAAGTAGCCGTGCGCGACGATTTGCACGGCACTATGAAGCTTATTTCGAAGCCTATTTCCTGAGCCAGCAAAACGCAGGTTCGGTGGTGGTTTTACCAAGCTCGGCAAGTCGTCATCACGATATCGGGCTGCTGCGAGAAGCGTGCCAAACAGCCAGTGAGTGTGTGGTGATTGGTGGTGATGGAAGTGTCAATATTGTCGCAAACGTGGTGGTTAAAACATCGGTGAAATTAACGGTTATCCCCGTTGGTACCGGTAATGATTTTGCCCGTGACCACGGGTTGTGCAATTGGCGCTGGCGTATGCGAAAGCCTATCACAACATCTAAAGAGTGTTTGGGCGTTGCCAACACATGCTATTTTGTCAACCACGTTGGCACCGGCTTGAGTGTTGATTTAATGCATTTACAGCCAGCATGGCTGAAACAAAGCGCAGGGCGCTTGAGCTATTCAATTGCCTTGTTGCGCTATCTATTCGGCTCGTTCAACCATCGTTCGCGGGTGCACCATGAGCAGCATTGGGATGACGGTCAAATCGTGGCGCTAGGGCGGTATATTGGTGGTGGCATACCGGTGCATCCAAATGCGAATAGAGGCAAAGGAGTAATGGCGCGCATTGGTATTCCTCAAATGCAGCGCTGGGCGCAACTCAAAGCATTATTGCGGGTTATGCAAAATAAAGTTGAGCAAACACCAGCTCTCGAATTTAGTACGGGCAAGCAATTCTCTATTGGAGACAGTGAGCATCCAGTAGAACTAGACGGCGATATTCATTTTCAGGGCCCCGTAAGTGTTTCTGTGCTTACTGAGGCAATTTATGTGACGGTGCCTGCGGGGTACGGTCAAAGATTAGGTTTCGAACGAACTGGGGAGTAGTAACATGAGTATGACATGCGCATTCATTGGTTTAGGCGTTATGGGCTATCCCATGGCAGGTCATTTGCAGCGCGGTGGTTTTACCACCACAGTGTATAACCGTACCCACAGCAAAGCCCAAGACTGGGCCAGTGAGTATGCTGGTACGTCTGCCGATACACCCGCGCAAGCAGCCGAGGGCGCAACCCTGGTCATGTTATGCGTTGGTAATGATGACGATGTACGTAGTGTTGTTTATGGCGATGATGGCGTTTTGGCAACCATGAAGGCCGGTAGTATTTTGGTTGATCACACCACCGCTTCGGCAGAGCTCGCGAAAGAGCTTGCAGAAGCAGCCAAAGAACGTGGCATCGGTTTTCTGGATGCGCCTGTATCAGGTGGTCAACAAGGCGCAGAAAACGGTGTGTTAACAGCTATGATCGGCGGTGATCGTGACGCCCTAGAGCGTGCTGATGCTGCCTTAGCTTGCTATGCCAAAACCCGTGAATATATGGGGCCAGCAGGACATGGTCAGTTGGCTAAAATGGTCAATCAAATTTGTATTGCTGGGGTTGTGCAGGGCTTGTCAGAGGGGCTGCAACTGGCACGTAAAGTTGGTTTGGACCCAGATACGTTGATTAATGCCATCAGTCAGGGTGCGGCAGGCTCATGGCAGATGAAAAATCGTTATAACACCATGTGGGCGCAACACTATGAACATGGTTTTGCGGTTGATTGGATGCGTAAGGATTTGAAAATTGCTTTGAGCGAGGCGGAACGTCAAGGGTTAAGTATGCCAATGACGGCACTGGTAGATCAGTTTTATGCTGAAGTACAGAAAATGGGTGGTTCGCGTTGGGACACATCCAGTTTGCTGGCACGCTTAGAACGTAAGTAGTTTTTATGCGTTAGAAAAGAAAAACCCAGCCGAAGCTGGGTTTTTTATGTGCTCTGTTTTCATTAAAGCTTAACGAATACCCATACGGCGGAGTGCGCCAGTAGAGAAGTCGCCACGCTCTGGCTCGATATCGAAGTTCATGTATTCACTTTCTTCGTTCGCTAAGCCAAGCAGAATGTAACGACCAGAGTTCAGGTCATACAGTGCTTCAGCAGCCATCCACGGGGTGTCGTTATAGTAGAACTGGGTGTTGTAAGCTTCGGCTACACGCCATAATTCACCGCGACCGTCGTAATGATCAATCACAGACGCTGTCCACGTGTCTTCATCAATGAACATGTGGCGCGTTGCATAGATATGACGCTCACCGTCTTTCAACGTGCCTTTCACTTCCCAAACACGGTGCTTCTCGTAACGCACGTAGTCTTGGTTCATGTGACCCGGGCCAATGATATCGTCATAGCTTAGGTCGGTATCCATCAACTTGTAGTTGTTGTATGGAATAAGCATCTCTTTTTTACCGATCAGTTCCCAGTTGTATTTATCTGGTGCGCCGTTAAACATGTCAAGGCCGTCAGAAGTACGTAACCCATCTGAAGCTGTACCTGGACCGTCATAGGCTACTGATGGCGCTTTACGAACGCGACGTTGTCCTGCGTTGTATAGCCACGCGCGACGTGATTCTTTTACTTGGTCAATCGTTTCATGAACCAACAGTACGGTGCCAGTTAAACGTGCTGGCGCAAGTACTTCTTGCAAAAAGTAAAACAGCACGTTGTCGTCCGCGGCTTCACGGCCAGTTTTCAGGTACTCAGGAAATACCAAAGACTCGCGCAGTAGCACTGGAACAAAATCGCCGTTTTCCAGTACTGGGAATTGGTTAACCAAACGTTGTACTGCGCCACCGCGATAACGGGTAACGTGGTTCCAAATGATTTCTAAACCATTTTTTGGCACCGGGAATGGAATGTGTTTATCAAAATTCGATAAACCATTGCCGCCAGCAACAAGCTCAGCGTTCACTGCGTTTTTCGCAATCACGTCATAAACTTCTTGTGGGTAAGCCGCTGTGCGGTGGGTTGGATAGACATGCATTTTGTACTCAGGGTACTTTTCAAACATGGCCATTTGACCTGCTGAAAGCAGATCTTGATATTGTGAGACGTTTTCCGCAGTAATGGTGTATAGCGGTTGTTCGTCTGCAAACGGGTCAGCAAGGCGCTCTGGCGCTTCACCTTCTGCTTGCAAGCTATAGCCGCCGTCCCAAGCTGGAATACTGCCGTCTTGGTTAGCTGCTTTTACTGCACCGACCGGAGTCAAGTCATTACCGAGGCGCGCAGCTTCTTCAGGGCTAACTTTAGCCATGACACTCACTGACACCACAGATAGCGCGAAAATACCGGCTTTCAGCATCATTTTATTCATTGTGCTTTTCCTTGTTGTTCTAGATACGCATTCTTTATACGCAATAAAGCTACATCAAATCTTAACAAATTTAAATGCCCAACTGATACTAGCGTTAGAACGAGGTTCGTTGTAAGGTAGCAGCTGGTTTGACCTCTAGTTATTTTTCCATAGCATGTATCGCGAATTGGAAATTTGCAACTATTTACCAAACAATTATAAGACTCAGAATTATCAAGAGGGTTCCATGATAAAAGCTACAGCGTATGCTGGGGCATTTGTTGGGGCGGCAATGCATGCACTATTGCCGGCCGCACAAGCCGATACTGTCACTGACTATGAAGTCATTTATGCACCAGCAATGCAGGCCACCAAAGCGCCTAAGACAGTGCTTACGGAAATTACCTACGCTGGCGATAGAACCATCGCAGTTGGCGATTACGGCGTAATTATTTACCGCGATAGCAATGATCAACCTTGGCAACAAGCCGAAGTTCCTACCAGTGTATTGTTCACCTCAGTCGATTTCGCTGACGCAAATCAAGGTTGGGCCGTGGGCCACCATGGTGTGATTGCAGCCACAAAAGATGGCGGTAAAACCTGGCAGCGACAACTTGATGGTTTTGAATACATCCAGTTACAAAAAACGCATTTTCAAAATTTGGTGGCAGAATTAACCGCGCAACAAGAAGAGCTTGATGGCTCAGACCCTGATGCTGAAGAAGAATTGTTCGTGGCACTCGACAATGCTGCATTTGCGCTTGAAATGGCATCGCTTGCCGAAGAAGATGGCCCAACCAAACCATTCTTAGATGTGCGTGCATTATCTTCGCAAGTGATTTTAGCGGTAGGCGCCTATGGTTCGCTTATTCGTTCAACGGACGGTGGTGCCAGCTGGCACATTCTGGATAATTACGTTGAGAACCCGGATGGCTTTCATTTTAATGCGTTGGCTGCGGATAATGACTATGTGTATTTAGCCGGCGAAAGCGGTCAGGTATTTCGCAGTGCTGACCAAGGCTCTACCTGGGAAACTTTGGATTCACCGTATTACGGGTCGTTCTTCGGCCTTCATGTGGATGCTCAAGGAAACCTTTGGATTGTTGGTTTGCGCGGTAATATTTTCATGAGCGCTGATCAAGGCGAAAGCTTTAGTCAAATTAAACTGGAAGACACTGTGAATATTAATGCAGTTGTTGATGCTGCCGCTGGTGGTGTTTATTTGGTTGGTAACGCCGGTGTGATTGGCTGGGTAAATCAGCAAGGCGATATCGAAAATATGACACACGCGTCTGGCGCCGCACTCACTGACCTGATCACCAATAAAGATGGCAGTTTGACGGTGGTGGGGCAGCGTGGTGTGATAGAAATTCCGCAATTTAGCTCAATTCAACAAACGACAACAAAGGAACAATAGCCGATGTCTGAACAGTCTATTGAAACTAAAAGCGTATGGTTAGAGCGCGCGCTCTTCAACTTCCGCCCGTTGTGGTTTGTGATGTTTGCTGTTGCAACCGCTTTTTTAGCTTGGCATGCAAGTATGGTTCGCCCAGAGGCGAGCTTTACCAAAATGATTCCAACCCAGCATGAATTTATTCAGAACTATTTTACCCACCAAGAAGACTTAGCCAGCTTAGGTAACGTGGTTCGAATTGCAGTTGAAACAACTGAAGGCGATATATTTGCCGCGGAATTCCAAAAAACACTGCAAGAAATTACTGACGAAGTGTTTTTTATTCCTGGGGTTAACCGCAGTGGCTTGAAAAGTCTGTGGACGCCCAATGTGCGATGGAGTGAAGTAACCGAAGAAGGTTTTGTGGGTGGGCCGGTTATTCCAGACAACTGGGATGCTTCTGAAGAGTCACTGGATAAGCTGCGCACCAACGTGCTGCGCTCAGGCGAAGTGGGAAATTTAGTTGCCAACAACTTTAAGTCGGCGTTAATTTTCGTACCCCTAAATGAAATTAATCCAGATACCGGCGAAGCGCTGAATTATCAGGAATTCTCGCAAAAATTAGAAGAGAACATTCGGGATAAATACCAAACTGAAAACGTCAAAATTCATATCACCGGTTTTGCCAAAGTTATTGGTGATTTAATTGAAGGTGCGTATCAAGTTGGTTTGTTCTTCTTTATCGCGATAGTTATCACCTTGCTGATGCTTTATTGGTACAGCCGTTGCTGGCGCAGTGCGTTTGCGGTGTTGTCGTGTTCAATAATCGCGGTGGTATGGCAGTTAGGTATTATTAAGCTGATTGGTTCGGGCATTAACCCCTACTCAATGCTGGTGCCATTTCTCGTGTTCGCTATCGGGGTGAGTCACGGGGTACAGATCATTAATGCGATCAGTAACAACCGTGTTGATGGCCATGACAAATTTGCAGCCACTCGGTTGGCATTTCGTTCGCTCTATATCGCAGGTTTAACTGCGTTAATCTCTGATGCCATTGGTTTCACCACCTTGATGGTTATTGATATTGAGGTGATACAAGAGCTCGCAATTGCGGCAAGTATTGGTGTTGCCGTGGTGGTACTGACCAACTTAGGTTTGTTGCCCATTATCATGTCGTATGTTGGCATTTCGCCAAAAGGCACTGAATACACCCGTAAAGCACGCGAACAAGATCATCCGGTGCTAACCACCTTTAGCCGCTTTTCGCAGCCCAAATGGGCATACAGTGCGTTGGTATTGGCATTGGTTGGGGTTACGTGGGGGCTTGTGTATAGCCAGCAATTAAAAATTGGTGACTTAGACGCTGGCGCACCGGAGTTACGCCCAGATAGCCGGTATAATCTGGATAATAAGTTTATTGTTGATAACTACAGCTCCAGTACCGATATTTTTGTAGTGATGGCTGAAACGGCGCCGAGCCAATGCATTGCGTACGACAACCTTGAAGTTATGGACCGCTTTACCTGGCACATGGAAAATACACCGGGTGTGCAAGACGTAAAATCAGTGGTTTACGTGGCTAAAATGGGCTCGTTTGGTTTGAATGAGGGTAACCTCAAATGGTTTAGCCTTAATCGTAACCAGTATGTGCTGAACGCCAACACGGGGCGTACGCCGCCAGGGTTAATTAACCCCGACTGTTCGATGGTGCCGATTATCATTTACTTGAATGACCATAAAGCAGAGACATTGCAAACAGTGGTCGCGTCGGTCAACGCCTTTAATCAGCAATATCAGCAAGAAGGTTTAGAGCTGTTGATGGCTGCGGGTAACTCAGGTATTGAAGCTGCCACAAACTCGGTGATTGAAGCGGCTCAAACCAAAATGCTGTTGTGGGTTTATGGCGTGGTTATTGTGTTGTGTTTGATTACATTCCGCAGCATTCGCACCGTAACCTGTATTATCTTGCCGTTGATGCTGACAACCATCATGAGCCAAGGCTTAATGGCGGTACTCGGTATTGGTGTGAAAGTAGCGACGTTGCCGGTTATTGCGCTCGGTGTGGGGATTGGTGTCGACTATGGTATCTATATTTACACCAAAATCCGCGAAGGCTTGGCGCAGGGCATGCATTTGAATGACAGTTACAAATATGCGCTTGATAGCACCGGTAAAGCGGTTGGCTTCACTGGGTTAACGCTAGCTATTGGTGTTGCGACTTGGATTTTCTCACCGATTAAATTCCAAGCGGATATGGGTATTCTGCTTACCTTCATGTTCTTATGGAACATGCTGGGTGCGTTGATTCTCATTCCAGCCTTAGCGCGCTTCTTCGCGCGCTTCGGTAAGCCTATCCACTAGTGTTGTTCGTTCGATATGTCGGCGTCGGCTAGAATATAGTCGGCGCCAATATCGGCAATAACCATTGTGGGCGCGTTCGTATTTCCACTCAAAACCGTCGGCATGATTGACGCATCAATAACCCGCAATCCACTAACGCCATTAACGCGAAGCTTGGCATCAACCACGGCGTGCGCATCGTTACCCATACGGCACGTGCTGGTGGGGTGATAGATCAAACCAATATTGCTCTCGATTCGCTCCAAAAGCTCTTTATCTGATTGCGTAGGGCCTGGCCATACCTCACCGCCATTGTGCTGCTTAAGTGGGGCTTGCTGCATAATTTCTCGAACTTGACGAACTCCCGAGAGCAGGGCTGCACGGTCTTGTTCATTGTTTAGAAAGTTATAACGAAATGTCGGTGGCTCCGCGGGGTTGTCGCTAGCTAAAAGCAGCTCACCTCGGGCCTTTGGCCGTAATACGCAGACATGACAGGCAAAACCATGATGAAAAGCTGGACGCAAGTCCCAACCGCTGTCATTAAAACGGGTGGAAACAAAATGCAGCTGCAGGTCTGGATCTGACAATTCTGAGCGGCTTTTTAAGAACCCACCCACTTCAGCGGGTGATACAGCGAGAGGGCCGGTACGCTTGGTGCGATACTGCCACCAAGCAGCGGTCATTTTGAGCAGTCCAAGCGGCGTTAAACTAATGCCGTCTTTGCACCGATTGCGATAATGCACCATCACATCGACGTGGTCTTGCAGATTTTTGCCAACGTCGGTGCGGTCCGCTATCACTTGAATATTATGTTGCTGCAAATGCTCGGCTGGGCCGATACCTGATAGCATCAATAGTTGCGGTGAGTTGATTGCGCCACCACTAACAATCACTTCACGTTCAGCTCGCGCCACGTAAGCCTTGTCGTTTTGACGAAATTGGATACCGGTTGCTGTGTTGCCTTCAAAGGTGACGCGTTCAACCAAGCTATTGGTAAATACCGTCAAGTTTGTCCGCGTCCGCGCTGGGTCAAGAAATGCCTTGCGCGCGCTCCAACGGGCGTTGTTGTATATCGTGAACTGAAACGCGCCAACACCATACAGTGTGGCGCCATTGAAGTCGGGGTTATTTGGAATACCCGCTGCCACACCAGCATCAATAAACTTTTGGGCTGCAGTGAAATAGGTTGGCACATCGCTGACATGCAGGGGGCCTTTATCGCCATGAAACGCGTTGGCGCCGCGTTGATTGCATTCCAGCTTACGAAAGCGCTGCAATACATTCGACCAGCCCCAATCTGACGAACTATTTGCGGCCCAGTGTTCATAGTCGCTGGGCACACCGCGCGTATAAATCATGGCGTTAATCATACTGCTGCCGCCAAGCCCTTTGCCGCGCGGTGTATAAAGGCCTTTCCCGTTTCGTAAGGGTGGGGTGTCCTGACTGCGATAAAGCCAATTAAACACGCGACTATGCATAAAGCGAATAACGCCACCGGGCATGTCGCTGAACGATGACTTGCCGTCTCCACCCGCTTCAAATAGCGCGACTTTAAAACGTCCATCTTCGGTAAGTCGGTTTGCTAACACACACCCGGCGGTACCGCCGCCAACAACAATGTAATCAAAATGCAGTGACGATGGGCTCATGGGCGTATCCCTTTGGTGTTCTGTTAGAAACTACAAACTTTGTACGTAACGGTACAAGTCCTGCAACAAGCGCATATTCTTGCTGGAGTTTGCATGTTGTTGTGACAATTGTTCAAGTGTGTGCATAAATTGTTCGGCACTTAACGCGCGGCCTGGCGGCGCCATCAGTCGATTCTGGCAGAACGTACGCCAGCGTTGCAACTCACTGTCAGTAAGTGTTGCTGGGTAGTTTCGTGCGCGAAAACGGAACAGCATTTCAGGTAAACGTTTATCAACAAAGTTAAGTTCAAGGCCAGCCAGTTGATTCGGTTCGGTAGCACGAATTATGGCCATGTTTGAACGATCTTGGTCACTAAAAAAGTCGCCGCCATACAGCATAAGATCGGGGTCATTGGTCGGTTCAAATTCCCGGCTGTGAATGGTTGCTGCTATTACGCGCTCTCGCAACTCGGGGCTGGCCAGAAGCTGCTGACGGTGCTGCTCAATCGCGTCAAAGTTAATATTCCAGCGGGCTTGAGCGTTCTCATCAATTACTTTGAGCGGCGCGACAAAAGGGCATTTGTTTAATGCAAAGCTGCCGCCCCCGAAGTGTTCCAGCCCTTGCTCGAAAAGTTCGGCACGGCGGCTGAATCGACGCTCAACCAGTTCGCTATCGGACAAGGTGGCAATGTGGTCTGGATTGCAACGCAAATCCCAATAGATAACCGTGTTCGGCTGTTCTGGGTGAAAAGCCAACGGCATAATGACGCTCAAATAGCCGTTGTTTGCGCCATAAAAGCCACTGATGTGCGCTAATGGGGTAAAGGTTGTCAACTGCACCAGTTCTTTTACAGCCTGCTTGCGGCGTAAGCCGTAGGCATAATCAAATAAGCGTGGTTGCGCAGCTTTCACTTTTTTGGCAATGGCGATGGTGGCATGCACATCAGCCATGGCGTCATGAGCTTGGCCATGTTCAATGCCATTAGCACGGGTAAGATCTTCTAGCCTCATGCTGACGCGGCCATCATCATGGTACGGCCATTCGATACCCTCAGGGCGCAGTGCATAACAGGCACGCATCAGATCAATTAAGTCCCACCGCGAATTATTGTCCTGCCACGTGTGCGCATAAGGATCAATGAAGTTTCGGTAAAACAAGTTGCGCGTAACTTCATCATCGAAGGAAATATTGTTGTATCCGATAATGGTGGTGTTCGGTTCACTCATTTGTGTCGCAATTTTCTCAGCAAAAGCTGATTCGCACATGCCTTGAGCTAACGCATGTTGTGGCGTTATACCAGTAATTAAAACAGCCTCAGGGTGCGGTAAAAAGTCAGGGGTCGGTTGACAATAAATGGTTAAGGGGCGGCCAACCGGTTCGAAATCTAAGGTGGTTCGCAAACCAGCAAATTGTGCTGGCCGGTCGGTTTGTGGATTCGCACCCCAAGTTTCATAATCGTGCCAATAGAAAGTCGGCTGAGTCATCGTTTTCCTGTTACTTTGCGGCATTTACTCGTATTAACAAGACTACCTTATGCACCTTTTAATGACAAAGATTAACAACGCACTCAGATACCTAGTTACTTCGAGGGGGTACATGACGCATTAACCCGCGTTAAATGGCCGCTATTTCGGGGTCGGTGTCCCTTGCTCAGGTGGCAGCAGCAAGTTAGAGTTGAAGGCTATAGTATTAAAACGTTGAGGCAACTATGAAACACCTGAAACTCCCTACAACTGTAAGCTCGCTTTTAGTATCTGCGGTTTTGGTATCTGGCGCAGCTTTACTTGCACCAAATGCTCTCGCTCAAAACGCTAATGATAATGCTAAGTTTTCAATTGCTATTCACGGTGGTGCGGGAACCATCACGCGTGAGAGTATGACGCCGGAGCGTGAGCGCGCCTATACGGCAAAGCTTACCGAAGCAATTAATGCCGGACACGCGGTTCTTGCCAATGGCGGCACCAGTATGGATGCGGTGGTGACTGCGGTACAAATTATGGAAGACTCGCCACTTTTTAACTCAGGTCGCGGTGCTGTATATAACTGGGATGGGATTCACGAGTTAGATGCTTCAATCATGAATGGCGCCACTCGCGAAGCTGGAGCTGTGGCTAGTGTGAAAACGGTGAAAAGCCCAATTGCTTTAGCTCGTAAAATAATGGAAGAGTCGGTACACGTGATGCTTAGCGGCGAAGGCGCTGAAACCTTTGCGAAAGAGCAGGGTTTAGAACTCGTTGACAACAGCTACTTCAATACAGAATGGCGTTATGAGTCGTTACAGCGCATGAAGAAACAAGTTGGCAACCCTCAAGACAAGCAAGCTTGGGCGACTATGGATGATAACTTTAAATACGGCACCGTTGGTGCTGTTGCCTTAGATAAACACGGTAACTTGGCCGCCGCGACTTCAACTGGCGGCATGACCGGTAAGCGCTATGGTCGTGTTGGTGATTCGCCTATTATTGGTGCGGGTACATGGGCTGACAATGCCAGCTGTGCGGTTTCTGCAACAGGGCACGGTGAATATTTTATTCGTTATCAAGTTGCCGCAGATATTTGTTCACGCATGAAATACCAACAACTCGACGTGGTGACTGCTGGTGATACAGTCATTCATGACGTGTTGTTGCCAGCAGGTGGCACCGGTGGCGTTATTATTGTCGATAAAGATGGTAATGTGCATATGCCATTCAATACTGAAGGTATGTACCGCGCTAAGCGCGTTGCAAATCAACCGCTTGAGGTTGCCATTTACAACGATTGACTATACTGAATGCATGGTTGGTGAAGAATGAGAGGTATACCATGCATTCATTAAAAGTTGTGGATTATATGAATCGGCATCCGGTTCGTTTTGCGCCTGATATGTCAATTGAGGCTGCCGTGTCGATATTGCTGCAAAGCAGTCAGCGTGGCGGGCCTGTAGTTGATACGCAAAACAAACTGGTTGGCTTTTTGTCGGAGCAAGACTGTTTAGCCGCAATGTTGCGTGACACCTACCACAATGAACAAAGCGCAACCGTGAGTGATTGCATGTATCAAGGTGAAGTTGTGACGGTGGATGCAAACACATCGGTAACCGATTTGGCGCAGCAAATGACTGCCAACAAACCGAAGATGTACCCAGTAATCAACACCGACAGACAGTTGGTTGGAGTCATAACCCGCACGGATATATTACGCGCAATAGACCTGCATTTACGTGATGGCTACACGTACCGATAACATTCGCCGTTAACATCAAAGGCTGACGCTGGTAAACTAGCGTCAGCCTTTTTAATGAGTTAGGACACACGTGCGCGCCATTCAATTTCCAGCTGACTTACCCGTTGTACAAGAAAAGCAAACGATTCAAGCCGCCATTGAGAAGCATCAAGTGGTGATCATTGCGGGTGAAACGGGATCAGGGAAAACCACTCAGTTACCGAAAATGCTGCTTGAGTTGGGCTATGGTAACGCCGATGAAGGACGCATGATTGGTCACACTCAACCGCGGCGACTAGCGGCTCGAAGCGTAGCGGCACGTATTGCGCAAGAACTCGAGACTGAGCTGGGTGCGGTGGTGGGGTATAAGGTGCGTTTTCACGATCAAACGGCGCCAGGCACCCGTATTAAACTGGTTACTGATGGCATGTTGTTGGCGGAGCTCCAAAATGATCGCCTGCTGTCGAAGTACGATGCAATCATTATTGATGAAGCGCACGAACGCAGTTTGAACATTGATTTTCTGCTTGGCGTATTAGCCACCATTTTACCCAAACGCCCTGAGTTAAAGCTGATTGTTACGTCAGCGACCATAGAAACAGAGCGATTTTCCAAACATTTTAATCAAGCACCAATTATTACTGTCAGTGGGCGCACCTATCCAGTAGAAGTGCGCTATCGGCCGCTGCAAGATGCCGACGCCAGTGAAGATGACGCTGACGTGGTGCAAGGCGTGTGTGATGCGTTATTGGAGTTGCAGCGCGAAGCTGCGGGGGACGTATTGCTATTTGCCAGTGGCGAGCGCGAAATTCGCGATTTTGCTGAAGCGATTAGTGAGTTAAAACTGGCGAATACCGAGATATTGCCGTTATTCGCACGGTTATCTGCAGCTGAGCAAAATAGAATATTTCAATCACATAGCGGCCGCCGAGTCGTGATTGCAACCAACGTTGCCGAAACATCGCTGACGGTACCGGGAATTCGCTACGTGATTGACCCAGGTACGGCACGGATAAGCCGTTACAGTTACCGAACCAAAGTACAACGACTCCCCATAGAGAAAATATCACAAGCGAGCGCAAATCAACGTGCGGGGCGTTGCGGCCGCGTTGCACCTGGTGTGTGTATTCGTCTGTACAGTGAAGAAGATTTGTTGGCTCGCCCCGCTTATACCGACCCTGAAATTCTGAGAACCAATCTAGCGGCCGTTATTTTGCAAATGACGTCAGCCAAACTGGGCGATATTCGCAAGTTTCCGTTTATTGAGCGCCCTGATGAACGCTATATCAATGACGGCTTGAACCTCTTACAAGAGTTGCATGCCTTAGCTTCGGCAGCGCGCCCTAAGAAGAATAAGCGCGGTTACCAAGGGCCGCGGTTAACTGCTGTCGGGCGACAACTTGCGCAATTACCTTTGGATCCGCGTTTGGCGCGTATGGTGCTTGCGGCAAACGAATTCGGTTGCATGCAAGAAGTGATGGTGATGGTTTCTGCGTTGAGTATTCAAGACCCGCGCGAGCGCCCACAACAAGGAGCGCAGAAAGCGGATGAGTTCCATCAGCGGTTTCACGATAAAGATTCTGACTTTATGAGCTTTTTGAAGCTCTGGCAGTATTTATCAAACCTGCAGCATGAATTGTCTAAAACGCAATTCAGAAAGCGCTTAAAGCAAGAGTTTCTGCATGTTCTGCGCGTTCGTGAATGGCAAGATGTCTATACTCAGGTGCGGCAAACTGTTCGTGGATTAGGGTTTCGTATCAATCAAGAACCGGCCAGTTATGAAGCCATTCATCGTGCTTTATTAACCGGTATGCTGTCGCAATTAGGGCAGAAGCAAGAGGGCCATGAATACCTCGGCGCCCGTAACCGTAAATTTTATATTTTCCCGGGTTCGGGGTTATTCAAAAAGTCACCGAAATGGGTCATGGCTGCTGAGTTGGTTGAAACTTCCCGTTTATTTGCGCGAATGAATGCGCGTATTGAGCCTGAGTGGATTGAGCCAGCTGCCGAGCATCTGGTAAAGCGTAATTATTTTGAACCGCATTTTTCCAAGAAGCAGGGCTCGGTCGTTGCCGATGAACAAGTGACTTTGTTTGGTTTAATTATCGTACCACGCCGCAAGGTGCAGTACGGACCGATAGACGCCGTTGCCGCACGTGAGATTTTCATTCGTGAAGGGCTGGTTCAAGGTGAATTAAAGCGGCCGCTGCCATTTGTTGCACATAATTTAGCGTTGATTTCGCAAGTACGAGAGCTTGAGGATAAGTCGCGTAGAAGAGATATCTTGGTTGACGATGAAGCGCTATTTACAGCCTATGACCACGATATTCCGGCTGGTATTTATAATGAACAACTGCTGGCAGGCTGGTGGCATAAGGCTGTAAAACAGCAACCGAAGTTACTGCAGTTTGAGCGTGATGACTTGATGGCGCAGGATGCCAGCCATGTAACATCACTGGACTATCCGGATACTTGGCAGCAGGGTAACTTAAAGCTGCATGTACGTTATGTATTTGACCCCAACGCCGAAGATGATGGAGTAACCGTTGAAGTGCCGGTAGCGCTGCTGAATCAAGTGAAGCCTGAAGGCTTTGACTGGCTTATTCCAGCATTACGTACTGATCTTGTTGTGGCCTGGATAAAGTCGCTGCCAAAAACTTTGCGGCGCAACTTTGTGCCGGCACCAAATTATGCGCAAGCCTTTATTGCGGATTGCAACGCGGAACTTATCGCCAAGCAAGCGCTTTTGGATGCACTCGCTGCCAAATTGCGGCGTATGACAGGGGTGACTATACCCGCTGATGCATGGGATGCCGCGCAGATACCGCGTCATTTGAAGGTAAACTTTGCGGTGGTTGATGAACAAGGTAACACGTTACGTCAAAGCCGAGACCTCGTGCAGTTGCAGCAGAATATGCAGGGCCAGGTAAAAGACGCATTAAAGCAAGCGGTTGCGCAGCCACAGGACAAGCAGCAGCGCGCCGCCACCGAATGGGTGTTCGGTGCATTGCCAGAAACTCTGGAGCAACAGCAGCGTGGTTATGCGATTAAGGCATACCCAGCGTTGGTGCCTGATGGCGAAGGTGTGCGTCAGGAGTTGTTTGACACGCTTGCACAGGCTGAACAAGCCCATAAGCAAGGTTTGCGTCAGCTGCTATTAGCCCAGTTGCCTTCTCCGGTGCGCTATTTGCAGCAATCGTTGTCGAATAAGGCGAAGTTGGCGATGTATTATAACCCTTGGGGAAAAGTCGATGATTTGATTCAGGATTGTATTGTCGCCGCACTGGACGCAATGATTGATGCCCACCCAGCAAGAGATTCTGATTCGTATAAAGCTTTATACGAATTGGCGAGGGCTGAGCTTAATGAACGTGTTAGCGCCATTGCGCAGGCCGTTGAGCCTTGCTTGATGCAAAGTCAGGCAATTCGCAAGCGGTTAAAGGGCAAAGTGAGCCTGGATCAAATTCAAGCCCATGGCGACATTAAAGATCAGCTTGATCACCTTGTTTATAAGGGGTTCGTGAGTGATGTTGGGGTAGAGCGCTTGGCGGATATTCCGCGCTACTTGAAGGCCATTGAACGGCGCTTAGAGAAGTTACCGGTTGACCCAAATAAAGACCGATTACACACCATAACCATTACGGATTTACAGCAAGATTATCAGGCATTGCTGAGTAAATTTCCAAAAGGACAGAAGCTGCCGGAAAGTGTACGCGATATTCGTTGGATGATAGAAGAGCTGCGTGTGAGCTTTTTTGCACAGACGTTAGGCACCCGTTTCCCTATCTCAGAAAAACGGGTGCGCCAGGCATTAACGAGCGTACAAACCTAAATGTTCGCGGGCATAAGCTTCAAATTCATCACAGCCACCGATGTGTTTTTCATCGATAAAGACTTGTGGCACGGTGAGTACGGGTTGACCAACGGTTTTTTCTAAGTCGGCTTTGCTGATACCTTCGGCCTGCATATCGATGTAATTAAACTCGAAATCATCACGATTTTCTTCTAGCTTTTCAGCGATTTGTTTTGCGCGTACACAAAACGGACAGCCTGGACGGCCAAAGATTACAGTAAACATTCGCTACTCCTCGTTTCGAAAGCAATAATTGCTGCTGATTGTCCTATAAATTCGGGCGTGATTCCAATGACTTTAGTTGATTTGGGTTATCGAAAAGTTCGATAGCTGGTTATTGATTGATTTCAATATCCGTGGCAGGTACGCAACAGCATGCCAAACAGTCGCCTGGACGAATGAATGCGAGTGGGTCATTAACGTAATTGACATCGCCGGATACAAGCTGCACGCGGCATGCACCACAAAAACCATTGCGGCAATGATAGTGGGGGTCTAACCCAGCTTGTTCCATAGCTTCGAGCAGGGTTGTACCTTTTGAAGCGTCAACGGTCAGCTCATGCTGACCGTTGACTTTAACCTTATAGAGCTGGCTCATAGGACGATTAGAGTTCGAAGTCTCCCAAGTCTGCAGCACTGACTTCGCTGTCAATTTGGCCGACCAGATATGAAGTGATTTCAGACTCTTGTGGTGCAACTTGTACGTTATCTGATACCAAATACTTGTTCATCCAAGGTAGCGGGTTGCTGCGTTGCTTGAACGGTGCATCGAAACCAATAGCTTCCATGCGCATGTTGGCAATGTATTCAACGTATTGGCATAACATTTCTTCATTCAAACCAATCATTGAGCCATTACGGAATAAGTAATGCGCCCATTGCTTCTCTTGTTCGACGGCTTTCATAAAAATCTGCAGGGCTTCTTCGCGTAGCTCTTCAGATATTTCTTTCATTTCAGGGTCGTCTTTACCGTATTGCCACAAGTTTATAATTTGCTGAGTGGAAACCAAGTGAAGGTTTTCGTCACGGGCAATCAGGCGAATGATTTTTGAGTTGCCTTCCATTAAATCGCGTTCAGCAAACGCAAAGGTGCAGGCAAAGCTGACATAAAAGCGTACTGCTTCCAATGCATTCACTGAGTTGATGCACAAGAAAAGCTTCTTCTTGAGCTCACGAATGGTGACGTTATGTACCTCGCCGTCCACTTCCCATTGACCTTCGCCGTGGGTTTGCCACATTTGCGTATAAAAGATCAGGTCATCGTAGTATTGCGAAATATCATTGGCACGCATCTGAATTTCTTCGTTGATGACGATGTCTTCGAATACTTCACTTGGGTCAGTAAATAAGTTACGCAATATATGCGTATATGAACGTGAGTGAATGGTTTCAAAGAACGACCAAGTCTCTATCCAGGTTTCAAGTTCCGGGATAGAAACAATCGGCAGCAGCGCGATGTTAGGGCTACGACCTTGCACAGAATCAAGCAACGTTTGATATTTTAAGTTTGAGATGAAAATGTGCTTTTCACTTTCCGTTAACGCGTTAAAGTCAACGCGATCTCGGCTAACGTCAATTTCTTCTGGACGCCAAAAGAAACTGATTTGCTTTTCGATAAGCTTTTCAAAAATGCTGTGTTTTTGTTGGTCATAACGCGCTACGTTCACTGAGTTACCAAAAAACATTGGCTCCAGTAGCGGGTTAATTTGATTTTTATTAAACGTCGAATAACTCATATTTTAGCGCACCTTTTACTGTTCTTCTCGAACGTTAAATTTTGCAGGCTCCGCCGGCGCAATCATCGTCTTCTTCTATTATTGCTACGGTTGCTTGTTGGTTTTCCTGTTCACGCGTTTTTGCATCTACTTTGTCACGCAAATCGACTTGATTGTCAGAAGCACCGTCTCGAGTATTGTGGTAGTACAAGGTCTTCACACCCAGTTTGTACGCATACAACAAATCTTGTAGCAACTGGCGCATAGGAACCTTGCCACCCTCAAATTTACTTGGGTCATAGTTGGTATTTGCTGAAATGGTCTGGTCGACGAATTTTTGCATAATACCGACAAGCTCGATGTATCCTTTATTACTCGGAATTTGCCACAGCAATTCGTAAGCGTCTTTTAGCGTTTCGTACTCGGGAACCACCTGCTTGGTGATGCCATCTTTCGATGCTTTAATACTGATGTGCCCGCGTGGCGGTTCAATGCCGTTAGTTGCATTCGAAATTTGTGATGAGGTTTCTGACGGCATCAATGCCGACAACGTTGAATTACGCATGCCGTATTTCTTAATACCAGCGCGCAAGCCATCCCAATCTAAATGCAACGCTTCGCTGCAAACTGCGTCGAGGTCTCTTTTATAGGTATCGGTTGGCATAATGCCTTTCGAATACGTGGTTTCGTTAAATTTAGGACAGGCACCAAGTTCTTTCGCTAAGTTCATTGAAGCCTTCATAAGATAGAACTGAATGGCTTCAAATGTACGGTGCGTAAGTGCATTGGCTGAACCGTCCGAATAACGTACACCGTGTTTCGCGAGGTAATACGCGTAGTTAATGACACCGATACCTAAGGTACGACGCCCCATGGTGGCGTTACGCGCTGCCGGTACTGGATATTCTTGGTAGTCGAGTAGGCTGTCGAGCGCGCGCACGGCTAATTCAGCCATCTCTTCTAAGTCATCCAGTGATTTGATCGCGCCTAGATTAAAGGCGGACAGCGTGCAAAGGGCAATTTCACCTTCTTCATCGTTCACGTGCGCCAACGGTTTGGTTGGCAGGGCGATTTCCAGACATAAGTTGCTCTGGCGAATCGGCGCCACTTTAGGATCAAATGGGCTATGGGTGTTGCAATGGTCTACGTTTTGCAAATAGATACGGCCAGTGCTGGCACGTTCCTGCATAAATAAGCTAAATAATTCAATCGCTTTAATACGTTTTTTACGAATCGACTCGTCGGCTTCGTACTGTTTGTATAAGCGTTCAAATTCGTCTTGATCTGCGAAGAAGGCATCGTACAGACCCGGTACATCAGACGGGCTAAACAGTGTGATGTAATCGTCTTTGATCAAACGCTGATACATGACCCGGTTAAATTGCACACCGTAGTCCAAGTGACGCACGCGGTTTTCTTCAACACCACGGTTATTTTTCAATACCAACAGGCTTTCAACTTCAAGATGCCACAGTGGATAGAAAAGGGTGGCTGCGCCGCCACGAACCCCACCTTGCGAACAGCTTTTAACAGCGGTTTGGAAGTATTTATAAAATGGGATACAGCCTGTATGGAAGGCTTCACCGCTGCGAATAGGGCTACCTAAAGCGCGAATACGACCTGCATTGATGCCGATACCGGCGCGTTGTGACACGTACTTCACGATAGCGCTAGCGGTTGCGTTAATCGAATCGAGACTGTCGCCAGCTTCAATTAATACGCACGAACTGAATTGGCGCGTTGGTGTACGTACGCCCGACATAATTGGCGTTGGTAATGAAATTTTAAACAGCGAGGTCGCGTCATAAAAACGTTTTACGTAGCTCAGGCGCGTTTCTTTTGGGTAGTTTGCAAACAAGCAGGCAGCAACCAATAAATACAAGAACTGAGCGCTCTCATAGATTTCGCCACTGACACGGTTTTGCACCAAATATTTGCCCTCAAGCTGCTTTACTGCAGCGTAAGAGAAGTTTAAATCGCGAGCATGGTCGATGAAATCATTCATCTGTTCGAATTCTTCTTTGCTGTAGTCATCCAGCAAATGCTTGTCATAGCGACCGCCAGCAACCATTTTTGTAACTTGGTCATATAAATGCGGTGGCTCAAATTTGCCATAGGCTAATTTGCGCAAATGGAATATTGCGAGGCGAGCGGCCATGTATTGGTAATCAGGCGCTTCTTCAGATATTAAATCTGCCGCTGCCTTGATAATGGTTTCATGAATATCTTCAGTTTTAATGCCGTCGTAAAACTGAATATGTGATTTGATTTCAACTTGTGAAACTGACACGTTGTTGAGCCCTTCGGCAGCCCAACTGATAACGCGGTGGATTTTGTCCAAATTCAGGGGTTCACGTTCGCCGCTACGTTTAGTTACGAAGAGCTGTTGATTCATGAGGCGCATCCATATTCGTTGTTGTTATGATTTGTTAGTCTAGCCACAAGATATGGTGTCTTAGGGGGTCGCTCGTGCGTTTTTTACACAATATCTTGGGTTGATCGAATGACCTGTATCCTAGCACTTATCGCACACTGATCAAGTGAATTTACTGTGGTGAAATGACTGATTTGGATCGGGATTAGTGGGGGCTTTCGCTAAAACGCTTGCCAATAAAGCGACTTAGGAAAATCAAGATATAAAAATTTATTTCTTATTATTTTTTTGTCTGTTAACACCCATCTTCAGATAACAAATTTATAAGCCACGTATAACAAGGCTTTTACAAGATTTTGAGCGTTTTCACCGATAACACACAAGATGTTGTGGTTGGGTGTCACCTCAACCACAAGTTAGTCAATTCTGCTGGATGATCAATGTGCGCGTCTGCCCCCCAATTTTGCGGCTCATCATGCACACTAATATAACCATATCGTGCCAATACGGTGAACATATCGGCGCGACGACCCGCTTCAATATCGCGTTGTGCGTCACCCACGTACCAACATTGGTGTTTTGGTACGCCAAGCAACTGAGCTGCGTGCAATAACGGCGCTGGATAGGGCTTCGCAACCGCAAGAGTATCGCCACTAATGATAACCTTGATTGCAGCCAGTTCCGGGTAGTGAGGAACCAACTGGGTAGTTAAAGCATGGGGTTTATTGGTGACAATAGCCACAGCGATATTTTGGGCTTGCAGTTGCAGCAACAACTGTGTGACGCCTTCGAATAATTGGGTGTTTGCAGCAATGTTACGGGCATATGCTGTTAGAAACGCGTCTCGCAATTCATCGCGGCGGCGCTCGAATTCATCACCGTATGCATAACGCAACAACCCGGCGGAACCGTGCGATGCTAACGGTGTATATTCTGCAGCTGATACCAGCGGCCGCTGTTCTGCCTGAAGCACTGCATTTAACGCAGCGCCTAAGTCTGGTGCAGTGTCCAGCAGGGTGCCATCAAGGTCAAATAAGACAGCTGTAGGCGCTGTTGCGCGTTTCATATTTAGTTGGGTTTGCGCAGGCATACGATATAGTTCACATCCACATTGGTTTGATCAAGATAAAAGCCACGCCAAGGCAAATAATGCATGCCAGTCATTGCAAGCGGGTCTAAACCAGCTGCATCGGACATGCGCAGCAGTTCAGAAGGTTGAATAAACTTTTGATGCTGATGGGTGCCTTTAGGAACCCAGCCGAGCACGTATTCGGCCGCGACGATACCAAGTAACCAGGATTTCACGTTGCGATTTAAGGTTGAAAAAAACACGTAACCACCGGGTTTTACCGCATCAGCTGCGGCTTGCACGATAGCACTGGGGTCAGGAACGTGCTCGAGCATTTCCAGACAAGTAACCACGTCGAACTGCTGTGGATGCTCGCTGGCAAACTCTTCTGCGGCGATACATTGGTAATCAATAGCTAATTTGCTTTCCAACGCGTGTAAACGAGCAACCTGCAAGGATTGCTCTGCTAAGTCGATACCGGTAACTTTGCCGCCCGCACGCGCTAAACCTTCAGCAAGCAGTCCGCCACCACAGCCGATATCAAGAACCTGCTTTGAAAACACACCATCGCAATGCTGCATGATGTAATCAAGGCGCAGCGGATTAATTAAGTGAAGCGGCTTAAACTCACCTTCGGGGTCCCACCAACGTGATGCGATGGCACTAAATTTTTCGATTTCTGCAGGATCAACATTCGAATTTGCTTTCATAGGGCTTCTGCTAAGGCTTAAAAGTCGGTACAGTGTACTCAACCTACAGGGATAAAAAAAGATGCGATAGCAGCCCTCTATGGGTACAATGCGTAATCTTACGAATTATAAGAAAGAAGACAGATCGTTTAGGGATATAACTACTATGAGTGATCTCGCCAGAGAAGTCGTTCCGGTCAATATTGAAGATGAGTTAAAAAGTTCTTACCTCGATTATGCCATGAGTGTAATTGTAGGCCGTGCATTGCCGGACGTTCGTGATGGTCTCAAGCCAGTTCACCGTCGCGTTTTATTCGCGATGAACGAATTGCGCAATGATTTTAACAAGCCGTATAAAAAGTCAGCGCGTATTGTCGGTGACGTAATTGGTAAGTATCACCCCCACGGTGATAGCGCCGTTTACGACACGATTGTACGGATGGCACAGCCGTTCTCGCTACGTTACATGTTGGTTGATGGCCAAGGTAACTTTGGTTCTGTAGACGGTGACTCGGCAGCAGCAATGCGTTATACCGAAATTCGTATGGCTAAAATTGCCAGCGAACTGCTCTCCGATCTCGACAAGGAAACGGTCGACTTTGTGCCAAACTATGACGGCACAGAACAAATTCCAGATGTATTGCCAACCCGTGTTCCCAACCTATTAGTAAACGGCTCGTCCGGTATTGCGGTAGGTATGGCGACCAACATTCCGCCGCACAACTTAACTGAAGTTGTAAATGGCTGTTTGGCAATGATCGACAATCCAGATATTCAAATTGAAGAATTGATGGATTATATACCTGGCCCTGACTTCCCGACTGCGGCAAGTATTTCAGGTCGTGCAGGTATTATTGAAGCCTATAAAACTGGGCGTGGCCGCATTCATTTGCGTGCAACCGCTGAAGTTGAAACCGACAGCAATAATCGTGAAGCAATCATCGTTACGGAAATTCCGTATCAGGTGAACAAAGCCCGATTGATTGAGAAAATTGCTGAGTTGGTTAAAGAAAAACGCTTAGAGGGTATCAGTGGTTTGCGTGACGAGTCTGATAAAGACGGCATGCGCATTGTTATCGAACTAAAACGTGGTGAAGTTGCTGAAGTTGTCCTGAATCACCTGTATGCCAATACCCAAATGCAAGTGGTATTCGGGATTAACATGGTTGCTTTGGATAAAAACCAGCCGCGCCTGTTTAACCTGCGTGACATGCTTGAATGCTTCATTCTGCATCGTCGTGAAGTGGTTACCCGTCGCTCAGTTTACGAGTTACGTAAAGCGCGGGAGCGGGCACACATTCTTGAAGGTTTAGCGATTGCGCTGGCTAACATTGATGAAATTATTGAATTGATTCGCCGTTCACAAACTGCCGCTGATGCAAAAGCTGGATTAAGCGGGCGTGCGTGGAATCTTGGCGATGTAGCAGCGATGCTTGAGCGCGCTGGTGTTGACGCGGCACGCCCTGATCACCTCAGTGTGGAATTCGGTATTCGCGATGGCCAATACTACTTAACTGAAGAACAAGCCCAAGCGATTTTGGACTTGCGCCTACACAAGTTAACAGGCCTTGAGCACGAAAAAATCCTGGAAGAATACAAGTCGTTGCTGCAACAGATTGAAGAGTTGCTGTACATCTTGAATAACTCAGAACGTTTAATGGAAGTTATCCGTGAAGAGTTAGAAAAAATTAAAGCTGAATATGGTGACGCGCGCCGCACAGAAATCACGGCTGCTGCCCACGATATCAGCATGGAAGATCTGATTAATGAAGAAGACGTGGTGGTGACATTGTCACATCACGGTTATGTGAAGTATCAACCATTAACTGAATATGAAGCGCAACGTCGCGGTGGTAAAGGCAAGTCCGCCACGAAGATGAAAGACGAAGACTTCATTGAACGGTTATGGGTTGCCAATACACATGACACGATTCTGTGTTTCTCAACGCGGGGTCGTATCTACTGGATGAAGGTTTATCAATTACCGTTGGCGACACGCACGGCGCGCGGCCGCCCAATTGTAAACTTGTTGCCGCTAGAGGCTGATGAGCGTATTACCGCAATTCTGCCAACGCGTGATTATCCAGACGACAAATACATTGTTATGGCCACCCGTAAGGGCACGGTCAAGAAGACACCAATGGAAGCTTATTCGCGTCCGCGCAGTGGCGGTATTATCGCCCTGAACTTGAATGATGGCGATGAACTGATTGGTGTTGATGTGACCACTGCCGGTGATGAGATCATGTTGTTCTCAGACGGTGGTAAAGTGGTGCGCTTTAGTGAAGACCAAGTGCGCTCAATGGGTCGTACCGCAACCGGTGTACGTGGTATTCGCCTTGCTGAAGGGCAAAGTGTGGTATCACTCATCGTGCCGCGAACCATTGAAGACGAAGTGCCAAGCATTCTTACCGTAACTGAGAACGGTTTTGGTAAACGCACGCCGATTACCGATTATCCGGCGAAGAGCCGCGCCACTAAAGGTGTCGTTTCAATCAAAGTAAGTGAGCGAAATGGTCAGGTTGTTGGTGCCATGGAAGTGGTTGAAGCCAACCAGATTATGCTTATCAGCAACAAAGGCACGCTGGTACGGACGCGCGTTCTTGAAGTGTCGGTAGTAGGGCGTAACACTCAGGGTGTTCGCTTAATTCGTACCGGTGCAGATGAACAAGTTGTCGGCATGCAGCGTATTGATGAAGTTGATGAAGATGATGAAACCGATGCGTTGCTGAACGAGCCTGCAGAAGGTGAAGAGAGCAGCGAGCCATTAGACGATGATGCGGATGATGACGCAGTAACTGAGGAATAATTGCATGGGTGCCCCGTTTAACTTTTCTGCGGGGCCGGCAATGTTGCCGGCAGAGGTTATGAAACAAGCCCAAGAGGAATTCCTTAACTGGAACGACTTGGGCATTTCAGTACTCGAAATTAGTCATCGTGATCCCGCGTTCATTCGGCTTGCAGAACAAGCCGAGCAGGACTTGCGCGATTTAATGGATATTCCCGATAATTACCGCGTGTTATTTATGCACGGTGGCGGTCGCGGACAATTCAGTGCTGTGCCACAGAATATTGCCGGGCCGAACGCCACGGTAGATTATTTGAATTGTGGCATTTGGTCTGAGTTTGCCATTCGTGAAGCCAAAAAGTATGTGCAGCACGTCAACGTAGTGGGTGCTGCAGTTCAAACGGATCAGGGCAAAGCGATTGCGTCTGCCGATGCATGGCAACTCTCAGAAAACGCGGCGTATTTTCATTATTGCCCGAACGAGACCGTTGATGGTATCGCGGTACATGCAATACCTGATGTGCCAGCACCGCTGGTTGCTGATATGTCTTCCAATATTCTCTCTGAACCGCTTGATGTCAGCCGCTTTGGTGTGATTTATGCGGGTGCACAGAAAAATATCGGGCCATCGGGTTTTGCTATTGCGATTGTGCGCGATGACTTACTTGGGCATCCACAGGGTAATACGTCAACGATTATGGATTATACGGTGCAAGCCAAGGAACGTTCGATGTATAACACGCCGAACACCTTTGCGTGGTACTTGTCAGCACTTGTATTCCAATGGCTCAAACGCCAAGGTGGCATTGCTGCCATGGGGCAAATGAATCATGCGAAAGCGGCCAAGCTGTATGACTTTATTGACAGTTCTGACTTCTACAGTAATCCAGTTAACCCTAACTATCGTTCAATAATGAACGTACCATTCTTGTTAGCTGACGAACGCCTTGATGGTGAATTCTTGCAGCAAGCCCAACAGGCTGGGTTGTTAGGGTTAAAAGGCCATCGGTTTGTCGGCGGCATGCGGGCGAGCATATATAATGCGATGCCGATGGCTGGCGTTGATGCGCTGATTGGATTCATGCGCGAATTTGAGCGCAAGGCCTAAACACAAAAGCGTTATTCGGTTTTCGTCCGTTCACTTTGTTCACTGTTCGTCCGTGCTTCGCACTGTTCGAATAGCGGAGCGGACGAATAACGAAGTGGACGAACAACGAAGTAAACGAACAACGAGAGCTTTATGACTGATTTTAATGCGAAAGAACTGGCGAACCTTGGGGTTCGTACTTTAAGCCCATATCAAGCGGGAAAACCTATTGAAGAGGTTGAGCGTGAGCTTGGGATTAAAAATATTATTAAATTAGCCTCTAACGAAAACCCGCTGGGATTGAGTGAGAAGGTGAAGCAGGCATTGCAGGACGCTCTAAAAGGTTTAGCCCGTTACCCCGATGCAAATGGGTTTTATTTAAAGACTAAATTGGCCGAAAAGCTCGGTGTGAATACCAACCAAATAACTTTAGGTAATGGGTCGAATGACGTGTTGGAACTACTGGCGCGTACGTTTGTTGATGCCAGCCATGAGGTTATCTTCGCGCAACACGCCTTTGTCGTTTATCCTCTGGTTACACAAGCCATTGGCGCGAAAGGTATTGCGGTACCTGCGAAAGACTATGGCCATGACTTGCCCGCAATGTTGAAGGCAATTACGCCGAACACGCGGATGATTTTTATTGCCAACCCAAACAACCCAACTGGCACGTTTCTCAGTAAAGAAGAGCTGGCAGACTTTATCGCGAAGGTGCCGTCCAATGTGTTGGTGGTGCTGGACGAAGCTTATTATGAATATGTTGAAGCAGCAGAACGCGCGCCATCGGTAGAGTGGGTGGCACAGTATCCGAATCTAATTGTTAGCCGTACGTTCTCTAAAGCTTATGGGTTAGCGGGGTTGCGGGCAGGGTATGCAATTTCGCATCCTGAAGTGGCTGATTTAATGAACCGCATTCGTCAGCCATTCAACATGAATAGCTTAAGTCTGCGCGCGGCTGAAGTGGTGCTCGACGACCAAGCTTATCTTGATGAATCAATCCGCGTAAACCAAGAAGGCATGAAGCAATTGGTGGCGTTTTGTGAACAGAACGGCTTAAATTATATCCCTTCGCATGGCAACTTCTTGACCATTGAAGTGGGTGATGCAGCAGCAGACATTTATCAAAAGCTGTTGCATGCTGGCGTTATTGTACGCCCAGTTGCTGGATATCAGTTGCCGCGCCATTTGCGCGTAAGCATTGGTCTGCCGGCAGAAAATCAGGCATTTATTGATGCCATGACGACCTTGCTGCATGGCTGATACTGGTTCAATTACCCTCAAAAAACTGCGGCAATGTCATGGTAACGTGACCTTGCCGGGTTCCAAAAGCATTGCCAACCGCGCACTACTTATGGCTGCGTTATGCGGCGCAGGTCAAAGTACGGTGCTTACCAACGTATTAAGAAGTGATGATACCCAACGCATGTTAGAAGCGCTGGGCGACTTGGGGGTGACTGCTGCCATTGCTGAGCATGATCCAACGCACATCACCATTTCTGGCTGTGGTGGGAATTGGCCGCAGCACCCTGAAGCCTTAGATTTAGGTAACGCGGGTACTGCCATGCGGCCGCTGCTTGCGGTGCTGAGTGCAACTTTGCACGGCAATCGTTGTATATTAACGGGCGATGCACGCATGCAAGAGCGACCCATCGCAGCGTTGATTGAGTCGTTGCGTGCTGGCGGTGCCCAAATTGATTGTCTGCAGCAGGAAGGTTACCCGCCGCTTGAAATTTCCGGTGGCTTAACCAGTGGCATGATTGAAATTGATGGCACCGAGTCCAGTCAGTATATTTCAGCCCTATTAATGGCGTTGCCGTTACTAGAAACAGACAGCGTACTCAAGCTAACGGGTACAGTGGTGTCATGGCCATATATTGAACTGACATTGTCGATGCTTGAACGCTTTGGCATTGTTGTGCACCAAATCTGTCGCCAAGAATTTATGATTCCAGGCCAGCAGGTTTACCAGAGCCCGGGTGTTTACTGGGTGGAAGGCGATGCCAGCGCTGCATCTTACTGGCTCGCGGCGGGTGCTCTTGGCGGCGGACCGCTGACAGTTCACGGTGTGGGGCGCCATAGCATTCAAGGCGATGTGAAATTCGCGGATTATTTGGCACAAATGGGCGCGCAAGTGACCATTGACGAACATTCAATTACGGTTAAAAAGGGCGTTTTGCGCGCGCTTGATGCCGATTTGAATGCGATTCCAGATGCCGCAATGACCTTTGCCACGCTCGCGTTGTTTGCACAGGGAACAACTCACATTCGTAATATCGCCAATTGGCGCATTAAAGAAACTGACCGCCTGCAAGCGATGGCAGCAGAACTGCGTAAGGTAGGCGCGCATGTTGTCGAAACGGAAGACGCAATTTCAATTACGCCACCGGCTCATTTGCAACATGGCATTATCGACACCTATAACGATCACAGAATGGCCATGAGCTTCGCTTTGTTGGGTTTTAGCGAGGTTGGTGTAACCATTCTAGACCCGAATTGTTGCCGTAAAACTTACCCGAATTTCTTCACTGACTTTTGCCAGATCACGCAAAGTTCATGAACATTTCACCGAAGTATCACCAATTTAGGATGCAATTTTCTGCCAGTTCCGTATAATTGCGGCGCTTTTATTTGGTAGAGGATCGCATGACCAAAAACACACCCGTTATCACGATTGATGGCCCGAGTGGCTCTGGCAAAGGAACTGTCAGTCGCATTCTTGCGGATAAACTCGGTTGGCACCTGCTCGACAGCGGCGCGATTTATCGCGTTTTAGCGTTGGCTGCTTTGCATCATGGCTTTGCGCCTGATGATGAAGAAAGCCTTGTGGCATTAGCCGGTTCATTGGATGTGAAATTTGATGTTGAGGAAGATCCGGAGCTAACGCACATTATTCTGGAAGGCGAAGATGTCACCATGACCATTCGTACCCAGGATGTTGCGAATATGGCCTCCAAAGTTGCAGCTTTACCGCGCGTTCGTGAAGCGCTACTGCGCCGTCAGCGTGCGTTTAAAGAGTTACCTGGCTTGGTTGCGGATGGCCGCGATATGGGCACTGTGGTGTTTAAAGATGCTGCGGCAAAGATTTTCTTAACTGCTAGCGCCGAAGAGCGTGCAAAACGCCGCTTTGAGCAATTGCAGGAAAAGGGAATAGATGCTAAAATCGACCAATTAATCACCGAAATTCGCGAACGCGATGATCGGGATACCAACCGCTCGGTTGCGCCAATGCGTGCTGCTGAGGGTTCGCTATTTATAGATTCAACGAATTTGAGCATCGATGATGTGGTGGATCAAATTCTCGAGTTTGCCCACGGCAAGCTCTCAAAATCTGAGACCGGTAGCTAATAGTAGCTACCAGCTTAGGGGTCTGTAGCAAGGAATGCGAACAGATTAATTTGAACAACCCCGCCATTCGGGAGTGCTTGGTGGACGTACTTAACTGAAAGTAGTTAACACATATGACAGAAAATTTTGCACAGCTGTTTGAAGAAAGCCTAAAGACGGTCGAAACTCGCCCGGGTTCAATTGTTAAAGGCACCATCGTTGCGATTAACCGCGACGTAGTACTTGTAGACGCAGGCCTGAAATCTGAAAGCGCTATCCCTGTTGAACAATTCCGTAACGCTGAAGGCGTTGTAGAAGTTCAAGTTGGCGACCAGATTGATGTAGCTCTTGACGCGGTTGAAGATGGTTTCGGCGAAACAATCTTGTCACGCGAGAAAGCGAAGCGTTACGAAGCTTGGTTACAGCTGGAAAAAGCTTATGAAGACCAAGAAACTGTTACCGGTTTAATTAGCGGTAAAGTTAAAGGTGGCTTCACTGTTGATTTAGGTGGCGTTCGTGCGTTTTTACCAGGCTCATTGGTAGACGTTCGTCCAGTTCGAGAAACGACACACCTAGAAAACAAAGAATTAGAGTTCAAAGTTATCAAGCTTGACCAGAAGCGCAACAACGTTGTTGTTTCACGTCGTGCAGTTATTGAAACTGAGAACAGTGCAGAGCGTGATGAACTGCTTGAAAATCTACAAGAAGGCCAAGAAGTTAAGGGTATCGTTAAGAACCTTACTGATTACGGTGCATTCGTAGATTTAGGCGGCGTTGACGGCTTATTGCACATCACTGATATGGCTTGGAAGCGCGTTAAGCACCCAAGCGAAGTGGTAAATGTTGGCGACGAAATCAATGTGAAAGTATTGAAATTCGATCGTGAACGTACTCGTGTATCACTTGGCCTTAAGCAATTAGGCGCTGATCCATGGGCTGATATCGCAGCACGTTACCCTGAAGGGCATCGTTTGACTGGTCGTGTGACCAACTTAACTGACTACGGTTGCTTCGTTGAAATCGAAGAAGGCGTTGAAGGTTTGGTTCACGTATCTGAAATGGATTGGACCAACAAAAACGTACATCCTTCTAAAGTTGTTAACTTGGATGACGTTGTTGAAGTTATGGTTCTTGAAATTGACGAAGAACGTCGTCGTATTTCACTTGGTTTGAAACAGTGTAAAGCTAACCCGTGGGAAGAGTTCGCGAAGAACTTCAACAAGGGCGACAAAGTTTCAGGCAAGATCAAGTCAATCACTGACTTCGGTATCTTCATCGGTCTTGATGGCGGTATTGATGGTTTGGTTCACTTGTCAGACATTAGCTGGAACGCTACTGGTGAAGAAGCGGTTCGCGACTTCAAGAAGAGCGAAGAAGTTACAGCTGTAGTTCTGCAAGTTGACGCTGAGCGTGAGCGTATCTCTTTAGGTATTAAGCAATTAGAAGAAGATCCGTTCAACAATTACCTAGCGGCCAACAAAAAAGGTGCTATTGTTAAAGGTAAAGTCATCGAAGTTGATGCCAAAGGTGCCAAAGTTGAGCTAGGTGATAGCGTTGAAGGTTATGTTCGAGTTGCTGATATTTCACGTGAGCGCATTGAAGATGCAACCACTGAATTGAAAGTTGGTGACGAAGTTGAAGCTCGTTTCATGGGCGTTGACCGTAAGAACCGTACCTTAAGCCTGTCAATTCGTGCTAAAGACGAAGTTGAAGAGAAAGAAGCTCTTGATACAGTGAACAGCAAGCAATCAGACGATGCTGACTTCACTAACGCAATGGCTGAAGCCTTCAAAGCGGCTAAAAGCGACGATTAATATACGCTTTATGTGAACCTGAAAGCATTGACGCATTAGTAGAGGAGCATGTGATGACAAAATCGGAACTGATTTCCCAGTTATCGAAGTTGTACCCAGAGCTTTCTCCGCGTCAGGTTGAAGATGCGGTGAAGGAGCTTATCGAACAGATGGCGCAGTATATGGCCTCTGGTGGGCGTATCGAAATACGTGGATTCGGAAGTTTCTCACTGCATTATCGGGCACCACGTGAAGGGCGTAATCCGAAAACTGGTGAAAAAGTGCAGCTTGATGGTAAATACGTACCACACTTTAAACCAGGCAAAGAACTGCGAGAGCGGGTCGATAATATCGGATAATTTTAACGTCGAGTTAACGAGAACGGCATGCTATAGTAAGCATGCCGTTTTTTTATATGCGCGAGACAGGAAAGAATATGATTCGATTCGTTTTTGTTAGCCTTCCCTTGATTATACTATTTCTGATTGCAGTAGCATTTGGCGCGCTCAATAAGCACGTAATCACCGTTGATTTTATCGTGGTTCAGCAACAAGTAAGCGTTGCCACCGTGGCTGCGATATTTTTAACGTTAGGCTTTATTATTGGTTTATTAAGCATGCTCGGTGCGCAAGTCATGTTACGACGAGACCTGCGCAAGATGAAAAAACAATTGGTGAGTTCTAAGAGCGCACCGTAATGTTAGAGCTACTGTTTCTTCTGCTTCCGGTTGCAGCTGCCTATGGTTGGTTCATGGGGCGTAACAGTGTTCGCAACGAAAACCGTCAAGAGCAAGAACAGTTCTCGCGTCAGTATGTTACTGGCCTTCATTTACTCCTGTCTGACCAACCCGATAAAGCAGTCGATTTATTCATCGAGTTGCTTGATGTCGACTCCGATACGTTGGAAACACATTGGGCTCTCGGCAAGTTATTCCGACGCCGAGGTGAGCTTGATCGCGCCATAAAAATTCATCAAAATTTAACGTCGCGTCCAGCGATTAGTGAGCAAGAGCGACGCCAGGCGATGTTTGAGCTTGGCTTGGATTATTTAGCTGCGGGCATTTATGACCGCGCTGAAGAAATGCTTTTGGCTTTGCAAAGCGATAAACAATTCCGTGAGGCATGCCAACGACACTTACTGGAACTGTATGAGTCGACCCATGAATGGGATAAAGCGATAAAGGTTGCACTGAAACTGATGCGCTACGACCGCAGCGCCGAGGTACTCGTTGCGCAATTGTATTGCGAGCTTGCCGAACGTCAAAATGACACTGAGCACGCTGAAAAATATTATCTTAAAGCCCGCCAACATGATCCTGATTGCGTTCGCGCAGCTCTAGCCCTAGGGCGCATGTGGTACAACCAAGGGGCTTATCGCAAGGCACAAAAATTACTGGTCGGTATTTTGGATGAAGACCCTGAATTTATTAGTGAAGCCTTGCCGCTTATCAAAGCTTGTTATGATGAATTGGATGACGTTGGCGGCTTGATTCAGTTTCTGCATAAGTGCATAAAAAGTGCGCATTCTACCTCTGCGGCTGTGATGTTGTCTGAAATGATTGCGCGTGAAAACGGCATTGAAGCCGCCGAGCAATTTGTGCAAAACACCTTAATGGAAAACCCAACTATGAAGGGTTTCCATAAGCTGATGGACTTTCATATTCGCGCGGCAGACATAGGTAAAGCCCGTGATAGTTTAAAAATGCTACAACGCATGGTGCAACAGCAAATGAAACAACGACCGAAGTACCGCTGTCGGCATTGTGGGTTTTCAGGAAGTACCTTGTATTGGCATTGCCCGTCGTGTCGTACATGGGGTGAGATTAAGCCTATTATTGGTTTAGATGGAGAATAAATGACAACGCAAACAACCGTTTTTGTGGCACTTGATTATGCCGATGCACAATCAGCGTGGCCTTTGATCGACAAACTGTCACCGCAAGAATGTGGTCTAAAGGTAGGCAAAGAATTGTTTACCAGCGCCGGACCTGACTTTGTTCGCGAGCTGGTTCAACGCGGCTTTAAAGTATTTTTAGATTTAAAATTTCACGATATTCCGACCACGGTGAAAAAAGCAGTGCATGCCGCTGCTGAACTCGGTGTTTGGATGGTTAACGTGCATGCAAGTGGCGGCAAACGCATGCTTGAAGCCGCGCGTGAAGCAGTTGCAGATATGCCGAATCCACCGTTAGTAATTGCCGTGACGGTATTAACCAGCATGACCGAAGACGACCTGCGTGAAATAGGTATCAGTAGTTCTGCCGAACAGCATGTATTGCATTTAGCTCAATTGGCGAAGTCGGCTGGGCTTGACGGCGTTGTTTGTTCAGCGTGGGAAGCGCAATCGATTGCTGATGCGTGTGGTCATGATTTTATTCGTGTTACACCGGGTATTCGTCCGGTGGGTGCTGAGCGGGGCGATCAACGTCGCATTATGACGCCACCTGAAGCGGCTGCGTTAGGTATTGAAGTATTGGTTATTGGTCGTCCAATAACGCAGGCAGACGACCCAGTCGCCGCACTACATGCGATTAATCAATCACTGACAGCTTAATCCGTAATATTTCTTAGCCACATTTTGTCCCAGCAGATACACTCCTAACCATGCACGAACTTATTGATCTTGCATGGTATGTGGCGCTTTAAGCGACGCAACATTTTAGTTAATTAGGAGAGTGTTATGTTACGGAAAACATTAATTTTTGCTTCAATGCTATCGCCGCTGGTACTGATTTCGCCATTACAAGCAGCCCCCTTAATCGCTGCGCCAGTGCAGTCGGTAAGCCAAGTTAACCCAATAAACATTAATACGGCAGATGCTGAACAGCTTGCTTATGGGTTAACGGGCGTGGGCATCAAGCGTGCCAAGGATATTATTGAGCTACGTAATCAGTTGGGCCAATTCACTGATATCAATCAATTGATGCAAGTGAAAGGAATTGGCCCGCGTATGCTTGATTTAAACAAAGAACGCATTGTGCTGTAATCGACTAGTCGTTAATCATTGGGCGGTGTTGACGCGTCTGGTTTCGGTTGTGCTGCAATCGAAGCCAGGCGTTTTCTATGTAAACGCCATGCAATGATACCTCCGAGTAAGCCTCCTAAATGAATATACCCAAATTCGTCTCCTGCGCTCAACAATACGCTGCTGTGCATCAGGTTAAGCATTTCCAATAGAACCTTGAAACACAATAAACCGATTGCTAAAGGCGATAGCCAGTCAGTTTTGGCATAACCTTGCTTTGACCATTCTAGCAACAAGCTCGTTAGCAAGAGCCCATGAATGAGGCCTGATAGGCCGACAAAACGCTCAGGCAGGCCAATCAGCCAAACAGTGGTAACACATACAAGAGCAATGATGGCGAGGGCGTTGAACCATGTACGCACGGTAAAGTGGTGCGCAAATAAACCCGTGACAATAATCAATCCCACTGCATTGTAAATGGCATGTGTTGCGTCCAGGTGAAACACATGTGCGGTAAGAATTCGCCATGGCTGCTGCCAGACTTCTGATCGCGCATAGTCATACTGGTTCAATAGGGAGCCAGCTTCAAGTTGGTAGTAGGGCAGCCACAATGCAATCATGGCGATAACCAGCGCGCAAATAATAACTTGGAGGCGTTCTGACATGCGGATCCTCTAGGATTTATCGTTGTTCAACAGCGTGAGTCTACGTATGATAGATGGTTATGACTTTCGCTGTAAACGTTCGCGTTATATTTTGCCGTGTATAAGGATAGTAACAATGCGCTACATGTTGTTTTTCGTTCTGTTCGTGCTTTCTACTGCACTTTTTGGGTGCACTGAACAAGCAGCGCAACCCGAGCCAAAACCAGAATCAAAACTAAACGCCAAATCAGAACCCGTAGAAACAGCAGCTGACCCAGAAGCTGCTACGGGTTTTACCGAAAAATCTGGGGTGTATGCAACCAAGCATATGGCGGCCGCAGCAACACCAGCGGCGGCTAAGGCGGGTGAACAGATACTTGCGGCTGGTGGCAGCGCGATTGATGCGGGTGTAGCTGTGCAAGCGATGCTGGGGTTAACTGAACCGCAGTCGTCCGGCTTAGGTGGCGGTGGATTCATATTGTATTGGCATGCTGCTGACCAGAAACTCTATACCATTGATGCGCGTGAAACGGCGCCTTTGAACGCAACTCCTGAGTTGTTTTTAGATGCGCAAGGGCAGCCACCAGAAAGTTTCATGGACGCCGTAACAGGCGGACGCTCTGTCGGTACTCCAGGGATCGTGCGTGGACTTGAGTTGGCGCATACGCAATGGGGTAAATTACCTTGGCAGAACTTGTTTGCAAGCTCCATCGATGCTGCCGAGAATGGATTTGTGGTCTCGCAACGACTGCAGCGTTTGCTTGAATTAGAGCTTAGCCCTGGCTTGTTGGCTATGGAGCCAGGTAATAATTACTTTTATCCAAATGGTGAACCCTTAAAGGCGGGCACTGTCAAAAGGAATCCCGACTACGCGCAAACATTGCGCTTGATTGCGGCCAATGGTGCGGATGGTTTTTATCAAGGCCCTGTTGCGGATGCAATTGTTGACGCGGTACAGAACGCGCCATTAAATCCCGGAAAATTAACCCATGATGACCTCGTGCAGTACCGCGCGAAGGTGCGTGATCCGGTCTGTGCGGCATATCGTGTGTATGAAGTTTGTGGTATGGGGCCACCAAGCTCGGGTGGCGTTACGGTGTTGCAGATTCTTGGTATTTTGGAGAATTTTCCTGTAGGGCAATGGGCGGTTAATTCTGAGAATGCGGTGCATTACTTCACCCAAGCTTCACGTTTAGCATTCGCCGATCGCAATCGGTACATTGCCGATAACGATTTTATTGACGTACCAGTTAACGCCATGCTCGATAAAAGCTATTTGAGTGAACGTGCGCAGCTGATTAGCGCGCGTGACATGGGGGCGGCGGAAGCGGGTGTGTTCACAGAATACAGTTACGCCGATGACCAATCGCCTGAGTTACCGAATACCACTCACGTGAGTATTGTGGACGCTGAAGGTAACGTTTTCTCAATGACCTCCAGCATTGAAATGGGTTTTGGTTCAGGTGTGATGGCGGCTGGTTTCTTGCTGAATAACCAACTCACCGACTTTTCGATTGTTCCTGAAGTTGACGGAAAACCAGTTGCCAATCGTGTTGAAGCTGGCAAGCGGCCACGTAGTTCAATGTCACCGATGATTGTGTTCAATAATGAAGGGCAGCCGGTACATGCCGTAGGTTCACCCGGTGGTGCGCGGATTATTGATTATGTAGCGCAAACATTGGTTGCGCTATTGGACTGGAATCTCGATATGCAAGCAGCTATTGATTTACCGCACGCGACGAATTTAAACGGGGTGACCAGCTTAGAGCGCAATACCGAAGTAGAAGGTTTAGCGGAAGCGCTGCGCGAGCGCGGGCATCAGGTGCGCGTGCAAGACTTAAATAGCGGATTGCATGGTATTAGCTTGCTATCGGACGGGCGTTTGTATGGTGGTGCCGACCCACGTCGGGAAGGTATCGCTGCAGGAAATAACTAAGGGCTAAGGTTGGATCGTTCACTTAATGTGAGCGATCCAATCGCCATACCCCCGCGCTTCCATTTCTTCGAGTGGAATAAATTCCACGGCAGCTGAATTCACACAATGCCGCGTGCCCAATGGTAGTGGGCCATCATCAAACACATGTCCTAAATGAGAATCAGCTTGAGCGCTGCGAATTTCCGTGCGAACCATGCCAAATTTCATATCATCTTTCTTGGCAACCGCGTTTTCGGTAATCGTTTTGGTGAAACTCGGCCAGCCGCAACTTGAGTCAAATTTATCATTGGATGAGTAGAGCGGTTCACCGCTTACAACATCGACATAAATTCCGCGTCGCTGTTCGTTCCAATATGCATTTTGGAAAGGCGGTTCGGTGCCATCTTGCTGCGTAACATAGTACTGCATGTCTGACAAACGTTGCTTTAATTCGGCGGCGCTAGGTTTTTCAAATGGTGGACGCGACATATCAACTAACCTAATTGCTTCGGGCGGTTATTGGCAAACGGTGGCCAGCCCATTGTTACACCAGCCAACAAGTGAAGGTGAATGTGGTAAACCGACTGCCCGCCGTCTTCATTGCAGTTCATAACCACCCGGTAACCGTCTTTGGCAAAACCAAATTGCTGGGCTAACCGCGCAGCAACGATGTAAAGGTGGCCAATCAACTCACGATCATGCTCTTCAATATCATTGATGGTTGCAATGCGTTGCTTGGGAATGATCAGCAAATGCACGGGGGCTTGCGGATTAATGTCTTTGAACGCCAAACTGAGCTCGTCTTCATAGACAATCTCTGCTGGAATTTCTTTCGCGATGATTTTATCGAAAATTGTTGCTGTGCTCATGCTTAACCACCTTATTGCGAGATATTTCGTGAGTCATGCTACACGAGTAATACTAACGGACTCAGCCGCGAAGTACCAAACCCTTTAAATAAAGCGATTCAGGAAAGTTGGTACGCACAGGGTGGTCAGCACCCTGAAACAAATGCTCAATAATGTGTAACGGACGCTTGGCATCGAGCGCTGCGTCAGCCACTACTTTTTGAAATAAATCACCGGATAAAAGACCTGAACACGAAAACGTGAAGAGGGTGCCACCAGGCTTCAGAATCATACAAGCAAGCCGATTAATGTCTTTATAGCCCCGACAGGCGCGGGTCAAGTTTGCTTTACTGTCGACAAACTTTGGCGGGTCAAGCACGATAACGTCAAATTTCTGTCCAGACTGATGAAAGCTACGTAGCGCTTCAAACACATCTTCTTGGCGGTTAACCAAGTTGGCCGCTGGCAAGTTATTACGTTCATGATTAATGGTTGCTTGCGCAAGTGCAGGTGCCGAAACGTCGAGGTTAACCACTTCTTCCGCGCCCGCCGCAGCTGCGTATAAACCAAAACCGCCGGTATAACTAAAGGCATTGAGAACGCGCTTGCCCTGCACATACTTTTGAATGGCAGCACGACTGTCGCGTTGATCAAGGTAGTAGCCAGTTTTGTGACCAGATTGAATGTCGACACCGAGTTGCAACCCGTTCTCTTCAATCCACAGCGTGGCAGGGGGGAGTTCACCATCGGTGCTGTACAGAACTTGAACCAGCGGCTCTAAGCCTTCTTTGCGGCGCACATCAACATCAGAACGCTCATAAATATTGCATTCAGGAAAGTTAGCACGCAACGCAGCAACAATAGCTTCGCGCCAATATTCAGCGCCGGTACTCAATAACTGACACACCAACCAGTTGTCGTATTTATCGATTGTGACACCGGGCAGTTCGTCGGCTTCAGCCGCCACGACACGGTAGGCGTTGCTATTTATTTGCAGGCCATCACGTAACGCTTTTGCACCCGCGACGCGCTTATTGAAAAACTCAGCGTTGATGGTTTCGCCTTGATTGAAACTCCATACGCGCGCACGAATCTGTGACTGTGGTGACCAAGCGGCGTAGCCCAACCAGTCACCTTCGGCGCTATGGATGGATACTGTTTCGCCAGCATTCGGTTGGCCTTTCACACGAGCGATTGCGCCGCTAAATACCCAAGGGTGCAAGCGACGCAGTGATTTTTCTTTTCCTGCATGCAGGTGAACGGTAGCGACCATTATTTAACCCGCATCCCTGGTTTAGCACCGTCGTGCGGATTAAGAATGTAGAGTTCTTCGCCGCCTGGGCCTGCTGCCAGTACCATGCCTTCTGACATGCCAAAGCGCATTTTGCGTGGGGCAAGGTTGGCAACCATAACTGTGTGTTGGCCAATCAGTTTTTCTGGGTCGTAGGCAGATTTGATACCGGCAAACACTTGGCGTGTTTCGCCGCCTATATCGAGCGTGAGTTTTAGCAGTTTATCGGCGCCTTCAACGTGTTCGGCATTGGCAATACGTGCAATGCGCAAGTCAACTTTGGCAAAATCGTCAAAGCTGATCTCGGCGCTGATAGGGTCACGCTCAAGTTCACCGTTACTGGTAACTGCCGGAGCTGTTTCGTTTTGTGCTTTTGAGTCATCAATCATAGCGTTTACTTTATCCATTTCAATGCGTTGTAAGAGCGCTTTAAATGGGCTAATACTGTGGCCCAATAAAGTTTCCTGATGGCTTTCCCAAGTGAATGAGTCATTCAAGAAGGCTTGCACGCGCTCAGCGAGCGCTGGCACCACAGGGGTCAGGTAAATCATCAGCAGGCGGAATAAATTGATGCCAATTGAGCAAATCTCATGCACTTCTGCAGCTTTGGCTGGGTCTTTAATCAATTGCCATGGCTCTTTTTCGGCAATATAGAAATTTGCTTTATCGGCGAGTGCCATGATGTCGCGCATTGCTTTTGAGAACTCGCGTTTCTCGTAAGCCTGGGCAAAGCCTTCACCAGCTGCCTTGAATTCATCAATCAGGGTCGTGTCGGTAATTGTATCTGCCAGTTTGCCATCGAATTTTTTACTAATAAATCCAGCGCAACGGCTGGCGATATTAACCACTTTACCCACTAGGTCAGCATTCACGCGCTGGGCAAAGTCGGTAAGGTTGAGATCAAGGTCGTCGATACGATTGGTTAGCTTCGCGGCAAAATAGTAACGCAGATAATCGGGATCAAGATGATCCAGATAAGTGCGTGCCATCACAAAAGTACCTTTCGATTTTGACATTTTGGTGCCGTTCACGGTAATAAATCCGTGCGCCCATACATTAGTAGGCTGACGGAAATCCGCACCTTTGAGCATGGCCGGCCAAAATAGGCTGTGGAAGTAGATGATGTCTTTACCGATGAAATGATAAAGCTCTGCATCGCTATCAACTTGCCAGTAGCTGTCAAAATCAGCGTTGCCAGTGGTGTTGCAATAATGCTTGAAGCTGCCCATATAGCCAATCGGCGCGTCTAACCACACGTAGAAATACTTGCCTGGGGCATCAGGAATTTCAAAGCCGAAATAAGGTGCATCACGGCTTATGTCCCACATTTGTAACCCGGACTCAAACCACTCATTAAGCTTGTTGGCCATTTCGTCTTGCAATGAACCGGAGCGGGTCCATTCTTTGAGCATTTGTTCGAATGCAGGCAAATCAAAGAAGTAATGTTCTGATTGACGAAGTTCGGGTGTCGCACCGGAAACTGCCGATTTAGGATTCTTTAATTCTGTAGGTGCATAGGTTGCACCGCACACGTCACAGTTATCGCCATATTGGTCTTCAGCACCACATTTTGGGCAGCTACCTTTAACGAAACGATCAGGCAGAAACATCTCTTTTTCGGGGTCGAATAGCTGTTCGATGGTTTTGGTCTTAATGTAACCGTTATCACGCAAACGGGTGTAAATGAGTTCAGCCAGCTCGCGGTTCTCATCACTGTGGGTTGAATGATAGTGATCAAACGCAACATGAAAATCAGCAAAATCTGCTTGGTGTGCAGCATTCATATCGGCAATCATTTGCTCCGGCGCAATACCAAGTTGCTGCGCTTTAAGCATAATAGGGGTGCCGTGCGCATCATCCGCACACACATAGTGGCATTCATGGCCACGAAGTTTTTGGAAACGCACCCAAATGTCGGCTTGTATATAGCCCAACATATGGCCGATATGAATCGGGCCGTTGGCGTATGGGAGTGCGTTAGTCACCAGTATTTTGCGGGTTGCTGTCGGCATGAATTTATCCATTAATTCCGAGTTGCTGAAAGCCTTGAAGTGTACCTGAATCAGCGCTGGCAATCCAGCCGAACTAGCCGTATCATGCGGGTTTCATGCCAGTTGCGGGAGAAATTAATGTTTGGTCGTTTTAAAAAATCCAAAAGCCCCGACACCGCTGCACCTGAGTCGAACGCGCCCTTAATTACGGAACAAACACTCGCTGCGGCGCTTGAACGTGTCGCGTTGCCTGAGTGGGGTGCACCGATTCCATCTAGCTGGGTTCGTATCGAAGCAGGTCATGCAACGTTAACCTTACCGTTTGCAGCAGATGAACGCGTGCTTGAGCCCTTGCGTGCAGATGCCGATTTAGGCCAGTTAAAATGGCAGCTAAAATTAGCGATCGAAAAACTACCCAATTCTCAACCTGAACTGCCAATGACCTTTGGTAACGTGATTGTTATCTCGTCCGGTAAAGGTGGTGTGGGTAAATCTTCAGTCAGCGTGCAATTGGCGTTGGCATTGCAGCAACTGGGTGCCAATGTTGGTATTTTAGACGCGGACGTTTACGGTCCGTCGCTGCCCACCATGCTGGGTGGGCAAGAGCAAAAATTGGAGATTAACGCGCAGCAAAAAATGATTCCGCATCAGCGGCACGGTATTTGGGCAAGCTCGTTGGGCTACCTGACTGATACCAAAGACGCTGCTATCTGGCGCGGTCCAATGGCTAGCGCGGCGTTACAACAATTATTTCGCGACACCAAGTGGCCGCGACTCGACTATCTGATTGTTGATATGCCGCCGGGTACCGGTGACATTCAGCTTACTTTTGCGCAGAAGCTTCCGATTACCGGCGCAGTGATTGTCACCACGCCACAAACAGTGGCGCTTGCTGATGCAGAAAAAGGCATCACCATGTTCCGTAAAGTCGGTGTGCCAATCACCGGTTTGCTGGAAAATATGAGTTACTATCAGTGTAGTCAATGCGGACATCAAGATGCTATCTTCGGTGTTGACGGTGGCGTTCGCGTTGCTGAGCGAGAGCAAGTACCATTGCTGGGGCAGTGGCCCTTAGATGCGCGCATACGTGCGGGTCTTGATGAAGGTAACCCACTCGTTGCTACCCAGCCCGTTGCGCCATTAAGCAAGCTGATGAAAGACAGTGCCTATAAATTGGCAGTCGAACTTTATCGCCAAGCCTATAAAAAGCGCACAGCTTAGAATAATAACAAGGAGAATTTGCCCTCATGCGTTTAACGGATGGTCAAATAGAAGAATACCTCGACGATGGTCGCATCGGATTAGAGCCTCGACCGCTTTCAGAAGACATTAGCGGCGTAACAGTTGATATTCATTTAGGGAATGAGTTTAGGGTGTTACAGGACCATGCCGCCGCCTTTATCGATATCAGCGGGCCGCGTGACGAAATTGATCGGGCAATTAAGTCGGTCATGAGTGACGCGATTGTATTAACACCCGACCAGGCGTTCTTTATTCATCCCGGTGAATTCGCTTTGGCGGTAACGCACGAGTCGGTAACCCTACCGGCGAATATGGTGGGTTGGCTCGATGGTCGGTCATCGTTGGCTCGTTTGGGTTTGATGGTGCACGTGACTGCACATCGGATTGACCCAGGTTGGTCGGGGCAGGTGGTGCTGGAATTCTTTAATAGCGGGAAATTACCGTTGGCCTTGCGGCCACTTATGAAAATTGGTGCATTGAGTTTTGAATTACTTGATAAAGATTGTTTGCGCCCTTACAGCAAGCGTAAAGACGCAAAATATAAAGATCAGCGCGGCGCCGTTGCATCTCGCATTGGCGCCGACAAAGAAGAGTAGCTTACAACGCTATTAACGTAGTGGTGTCGCGTGAGCGGCACCGCCGAATATAGCGTTCAATAGCAGTACATTTAAACCATCCAAGTATGCGCGATAAGTTGGTTCTTGGGTAAAGCTAATTACCATACCTTTCTGACGCGGTTGCCACATTAAGTAGGGCTTATATTGCAACTGCTTCTTGTTTTCGGCCCATAAATAGCCACTGGCTAAAACATCTTCTGAATAGCTCACAATGTTGCGTCCGTGCTCAATGCTAAGCGGACGATAGATTTGGTTGCCAACAGTGATGCTCACTAAGTTTGGTTTCACTCCCGCGCTCAGCCAATGTTCTTGGTCCACATCGAGATTGGTAAGAACACCTGATGTCCAGTACGGATCGGCAGCATCTGGCGTAATGTAGTGCATCAGTTGTGCTTTTGACTCAATAACTAAACCATCAACACGCTTTTCGTCGCCGTGTCCTTGAGGGTCTTCGTTAATGACACGCTCAATTGCGCTGTTCAACAAATCACCGTCAACCGCCCACTGAGTAGCATTGCCAAGCGTAATTAAAACCCCGCCGCGTTCAACCCATTTGGTGATGTTTTCGTTGCCTTGCTCTCCAAATGCAGCGTCCAATTTACCGTACACACTCGGTACGATCAGTACTTGATAATGTGATAAGTCAGCTGTAGAAAGCTGCTTCGCACGCATTGCAGTTACTGGGTAACCAAATTGCTGCTCAAGTACAAAGCGGGTGTGCCCCGCGTTGAGGCTCGATACGGGCTCGTCCCAAAGCATCGCAATATTCGGCGCATGAACACGCTTGGTGTTGTTCGAACCGAAACTTGGGCCATCTGTTACCCAACTGCTGTCGACACCAATCACGGTTGCACCGGAAGCTTCCGCCATTTGTTCAATGTTAGATGCCAACTGCGGGTTTTCAGCTAAGGTTAAAATTAAGCTGCCAGCAGGGTAGCGTTGTCCACTTTTATGGGTGAATGCCATATCGGCGCGTTTTACTGTATTGCCAGCACGTAGCGCTGCAGTCAGGAAACGACCAGCGTTCATATCGCCCCATGGCACAATGTAAGCAACTTGCGCGTCTTTATTGATAACTTTACCCGGTTTAATTAAATCACGTGAGGCCACCATACTGTCGGCGCGAGGAACCCGGTTACACGTTTGGTATTCAAGGTTAAACATCAGCGGTAGCGACCAAGCCGTTACATCGTAAATTTCATCGGGCAAGTTATTGGCGCGGCGACGTTCTTGCTCTGCAAGGAAGTCATCGTCCATTGCGATTTCTTGGTCTAACAACGTGCGAACCATATAGTGTGCTGGTTGCGCTGAATCGACCCAGAAACTGCCGGCCGGGTAGTCAACGCCGCATACATTAAAGGCTTCGGTGGCTTGTTGAACTTCAACGCCGTGGCGTGTAAGCAAGCCTGAAAGGCGTTGCGTGCCCGCAGCGTCATTTTGACCGGAGAACAGGTAAACACGTTTTTTGCTTTCTTTACCTAACTCGATACCTTGTTCACGGTAGTTCCAGAAGTTTTGCAGCAATTGTTGACGTTGCTGTGCAACACTTTCAATGGTTGCCATGGATGCAACAAAGTGACGTTGAACACCATCACCGTAAGTTAATATTTCGCCATCCTTGGTACGGAATACATGGCCACGGGCTGAAGCCATTTCGTAAGTCATGGAAATACTGCCGTGATAGAGCGGCCAACTGGCGCCATAACCAGGATAGAAGGCATCAAATATTTCACGGGTGAAATAGTCATAACCGCGCTGATCGAACCAACGCCCATTGTTTTCACCAATAGCCCATAAGGTTTCACGTTGCTTCGGTGTGATTAATGGGTTGTACGGGTCTGCTTCAGGTGTGAAGTAATAGCTGGTATCGCCACCCATTTCGTGTAAGTCGACAAAAACCAATGGCATATTTTCAAGTAACGCATCAACTTGACCACTGATTTCAGGTTGCGTTAACGCTAGCCAATCACGGTTAAGGTCAAACAGGTAATGATTTGAACGCCCACTCGGCCATGGTTCGTTGTGCTCGGCTGAGTTGCGATCAGCGCTGTGTTCAAGCCCCGTCGTCATGTAATAGCGTGACACGAAACGTGAGCGACCATCGGGGTTTTGCACCGGGTCAATAAATACCATGGCGTTATCGAGATAACTCTTGGTGGCTTCATCGGTTGCGGCAACCAAGTGATAAGCGGTTAACATTGCAGCTTCTGGAGAAGAGATTTCATTCCCATGCACGCCATAAGACAGCCAAACGCTCGCTGGCAGGGTTTTAATAAGGTTTTGTGCAGTTGACGCCTTGGTTGAATCAGCGGCGCTCAGTTGCTTCATGCCTTGCTGATACTCAGCGAAATTGGCAATGTGGGTTGGGTTTGAAATTACTACATAATAGAGGTTACGACCTTCCCATGACTTGCCGTAGTATTCAAGTTTCACACGCTCAGGGTAGCTTTCTGCTAACTGTTTAAAATAACCTTCAATTGCGTCCGGGCTGCTGATACGTGAACCCGCTGGATAACCGAGCGCCTGTTCTAACGTAGGTACGGTTTTGTCGTAAATCACATCAAGCCCGAGCGATTGAGCTTGAGCCGGAAGTTGCAGGGCTGCCAAAACACAGGAGGCAGCAATTAACTGTTTAAAACGCATAGATATTCCTTAACTAAAGTGCGTTACTGCAGCATTGAGCGCTGCAAGTAATGAATTCGGTTCATGGCGTTGCGGTGCTTCGGTTGCAGCATTTACGTGATTAAAAACTGGCACGCTGAGTTGTTGGTCGGGGTGATTGGTGATCACCGCGTCAACTAACGGCATGCCGAGCTGTTCCGTCATCCACTGCAAGCGCTGACTGACAGATAGTTCGCCCGCCGGACTATTTTCCGCAGCCAGATTATCAATAAATATGACTGGTGCTTTGCTATCTGCGATAGTTTGCGCGAATTCGTCCACCAACAGCGGCGGCATTACTGAAGTGAGAAAACTACCCGGGCCTAAAATAATAAGTTCGCTGCGGCGAATGTGAGCAAGCGCCTCGGGTGTTGCGGTTACGGCATGCGATAATGCGAGCTTTTGCGGCATATGCAGCAGCCCGTCAACGTGCAGTTCACCAAAGCATTCCAGCCCGTCATGCGTCGCTGCGACAAGATCCACCGGCATTTCCGACATGGGTAATAAACGGGTATTGATGTTCAACAACCGACTTAGCAATTGAATTCCGTCTAACGGCCGCGCACTCACTTGATCAAGCGTGTACAGCAATAGGTTACCCAAGTTGTGGCCATGCAACTCATGCTCGGAAGAAAAGCGATAATTGAGAACGTCAGCAGCCAAAGGGTGTTGCGCGAGCTGGGACAGACAGTTCCGAATGTCACCCCAAGCGATACACTCATGGCTACGGCGCAACATACCACTGGCACCACCGTCATCGGTTGTGGCCACGATACCAATTAATCTGCGCTCCAAAAAAGCTAGCGTGGACAGCACTCGGCCAAGCCCGTGACCACCGCCAATAGCCGTTACGCAGCGCAATTTAGATATGGCGTGTGGGGCGGGGCGCAGCGACGTGAGCTCTGCGTTTTGTTGGGTCATGTTGTCTTCATGTTGGTTTCATTAATTGGGCTACTTTAAGCTGGATTCCACTGACAATCAATGATTCTGGTGCCTAGAGCTTGTAATTTGACCTGAATACAGCTTTCGCTGTCAAAGCAGGTAAAGGGCAAGTAAAAGTCGTATAAAGTAAGTCACACTGTGTTATACCTAATTCAACTTTCATAATCCAAAAGGTGATTTATGTTAACAAATCGAAAACTTACGACATTGGCTGCGGTGATTGCAGCATCAACATTGGTTGCAGCATGTGGCTCAGATTCTGACGACTCGAACACAGCAATGTTCAGTTTGGCTATTAGTGACGCGCCTGTGGATGCCGCTGATGAGGTTTGGGCTTGTTTTCACAGCGTAGAGCTAGTTGGCAATGCACAAGGGCCGCAAACTTTTACCATTGGTGAAGATACCAACACCATTGAGGCGAACGATGCCTGTCTGGATGCCAACGGTGATGTGATTCCAAACACGCGCGGGATTAACTTATTTGAATTCACGGGATCGGAGTCCGAAGACTTGCTCGCTGGCGTTGAGGTTCCTGCAGGCAACTATGGCCAATTGCGCTTAGAAATGGCTGAAGGTTCATATGTGCTGGTAGGTGATACGCGTATTCCATTGTCCGTGCCTTCAAACGAACTGAAGTTTGATAGCTTCACACTTGATGCGGGCAGTAATGTTGCTTACACCATCGAGTTTGATTTGCGCCAAGCATTGGTTAATCCGGTTGGGCAGGAAGGTTATTTCCTTAAACCACGTGGTGTGCGGTTAGTTGATAATATGGAAGTTGGGCATATTGAAGGCACCTTGGCTGAAGCGCTACTGATTGATAATCAGTGCACAGTCGCACCGGCAGATACCAGCGAGTCAGTCGCGGCAGTTTACCTTTATTCAGGTGCTGATGTTGCGCTGGACACCATGGCTGACTTTGGCGGCAGTGAGACAGCAGAACCTTATACTGCAACTGGGGTGACCTTCGATGGCGCAACAGCTTATAACTTTGCAATTGGCTTTGTTGCTGCCGGCGACTATACAGCAGCTTGGACGTGCGACACTTCAGATGATCCTGAAGTTGATGACACCATTAATTTTGTCAGTGCGCAAAATGTGACGGTAAACGCTGATGGTACGGTAACCACCGTCACTATTGAGTAAGTAATCGTCGCTCCCGTTAAGCCTCCTTCGTTGGGGGCTTTTTTTTGCCTTTTTTTCTGGCGCCATTCAGGCGATACTAAGTCTGCTCAACAAGATAGTCATTACATAGGTGGCCTATGAAACCATTTTGGATTGGAATACTGCTATTACCTTGGTTTGCGCACGCAGCGGCAGCGACCGAGCTGTGTATTGAAGGGCATGATCATCGTATTCAGGTTGAAATTGCTGACACATTTGAAAGTCGCGCACGTGGTTTAATGGCGCGGGATGAGTTAGCGGCCCACGCCGGTATGTGGTTTCGTTACCAAGATGAGCGCCCAGGCAGTGCTGGCTTCTGGATGTACAATACTCGGATTCCATTAGATATCGCATATTTAAACAAAGATATGGAGATTGTCTCCATTATTACAATGGAGCCTTGCCCGAGTATTGATCCAGATTTGTGTCCAGCCTATCGACCTGGGGTGCCGTACTATAGTGCGGTTGAAGTAAACAAAGGCTATTTTGAACGCTATAACATAAATCTAGGGCGTAAATTTAAACGCTGTGAATAAGGGGAATAACATGATGAAACACCTTTCGGTGTTCGCTGCAGCAGGGCTTGTGCTCGTTGCGTGCAGCCCAGCAGAACAAACAAATCAAACAACAGAACAGCCGCACGCAAATGTCGATCCGTATAGCTTTAATGAAAACTATACCGATTATCTCCAAACGTTAAGTTCGGACGAATTTGAAGGGCGGGCACCAGCATCAGAAGGCGAGAAGAAAACCGTTGCATTTGTGGAAGGAAAATTCCGTGAATGGGGGTTAAAACCTTACGATGCTGAAAACGATTCATATCAACAACCAGTACCTTTGGTACGCATGTTGCCAACACAAGTGTCGGCGATGAACTTTAATACCGACGATTTAGAACTCTTTGATTACCGTACAGAAATGATGGCCTGGAGCCCGCGTGTTCAAGAAGAAACTGAACTTACGGATAGCGAAATGGTTTTTGTTGGTTACGGCATCGTGGCGCCGGAGTTTGGCTGGAATGACTATGAAGGCCTTGATGTTGAAGGCAAAACTGTGGTGATGCTGGTAAACGATCCTGGCTATGACACACAAGACCCCGAAGTATTTAATGGCAATGCTATGACCTATTACGGGCGTTGGACCTACAAGTTTGAAGAGGCCGCCCGTCAAGGTGCCGCTGGCGCAATTGTGATTCATGAAACGGGTCCGGCGGGTTATGGCTGGGGCGTTATTGCCGGTGGTTCGCCGATGCGCTTCGATTTAGCGCGTGACAACAAAAACATGGACCGCGTTGCTATTGAAGGTTGGATTACCGAGGAAAGCGCCGATGCGTTATTTGCGCGACTGGGTAGTAGTTATGATGAGATGCGCACCGCCGCACAACAAGCTGACTTCGCGCCAGTTCCGTTAGAAACGGCAATGTCGTTGAGTGTAGCGACTAAGTTTGATTACCTCAATTCACCGAATTTAATTGGCTACATTGAAGGTAAATCGAAGCCGGAAGAACACGTGATTTATATGGCACACTGGGACCACATGGGCGTTGATCCGGTGAACCCTGACGATGGCATTTTCAATGGTGCGCAAGATAACGCCAGCGGAACTGCTGGAGTTATGGCGTTAGCTGAATTTTTTGCAAGCCAGCCGCAACCTGAACGTTCAGTCGTATTTGTGTTAGTAACCGCCGAAGAACGTGGTTTATTAGGTTCGGATTGGTATGCGGACAACCCAATGTTGCCACTGAGCAAAGCGGTTGGTGGTATTAATATTGATGTGCTTAACGTATACGGCCCAATGAAAGACATGGTTGTAGTAGGGCATGGCAATTCTGAAATGGAAGAGTATCTGGCCAAGTATGTTGCGCATCAAGACCGCTATATTGCGCCTGAGCCCACACCAGAGGCGGGTTCATTCTATCGCTCAGATCACTTTAATCTAGCTAAACGCGGTGTACCGATGCTGTATGCTAAAGGCGGCAACGACCACATTGAGTTTGGCGAAGAATATGGTAAGCAGAAGCGCGCGGAATACGTGGAAGTGGCTTATCACAAACCAGCTGATGAATTTGATCCGGATTGGGATCTGCGCGGTGTACAACAAGACTTATGGCTTTATTACTGGGTAGGGAATGAGTTAGCGAATAGCAACGACTGGCCAAATTGGTATTCGGGCAATGAGTTTCGCGGTATTCGTGACGCGAGCGCAGCAGACCGTAAGTAATTATTTGTTTAATGCTAACGGTAATGGAGGCAGCGCGCTTTCATTACCGTTTTTTTATGGTGAATTGTGATATCTGTAGCTGAAACTTTTGGATTACTTGCGTTAATCGCTAATTTCATCGCCTACCGGCAGACCACCGCGAATCGATATCGTATCGTCAGCGCCTGCGCGTTAGGCGCTTTGTCTGTACATTTCTTTATGCTGGGTGCGGTAGCTGGCGGCGTTGTGACGGCAATGGCGGTGGTGCGTAATATGATCGCACTGCGTTGGCGCGGGCCCATTGTGTTGTGGGGTTTCGTTGCGATAAATTTTATTTTTTTTGGTTGGGAACTGAGCAATCATGAACCGCTTATACCATTACTGTTAGCATACATATCTTCGATTATCTTTACGGTTGGCTCAATTGTATTAAATGATCCCACCCGCATTCGCCGCTGGTTCTTGCTTGCAGAGCTACTCGGCTTAGCTTATGCCATAGTTGTCGGCAGCGTGTCGGGAACTGTATTCAATATTGTCAATCTAACCAGCATCATTCTTAAATTGTTACAAGATCGTCGCAGTGAACGCTTGTCTGAGCGTAATTGATCCCAATATAGTGTTCATAGGCGTGGTCTTTTAACGAACAAAGTGGTTATCTATGTTGATCTACATTAAACAATGGCAGCAAAAAGTTAAGCCGCAACCTGGGGCAAATCCGCTCATGGTTATTCTCAGCTGGCTGCTGTTTGGTATGTTATTGCTTGTCGGTTTAGCGATGGGCTTAATGCTGTTGTTGTTCGGCTGGATATTATTATTGCCGTTGATGTGGCGCAAACGCCGCCAAATGAAACAGATGTGGCAGTTCACCAAGGCGACCCGCGAAGCACAAAAACAAGCTCAGCAGCATTATCAACAACAACGTGATCATCAGCGAAATCGTCAAGATGACGGTGTTATTGAAGGTGAATACGAAGTTAAAGACGACGATACACGTAGTCGCCGTTAACGGACATGCCGATGCGGGTGGCGTTTCTCACGTCGCCGTGCCCAGCGCCGATAGGCCATCTTACAACCGCCCCAGCAGCCATCAAAAGTCAATACAGCGACCAATGCCGCGATAATGCCAGTAAACACCGCCTGGCGTGTTAGCGGCACGTTAAAGCTATACATACGCCATGTGTTGTCGCGCATTTCTGGATTCGCTGCCGTAGCAATAAACCAAATCTGCTTTAAATAGCCCTGTGATAATTGTTGCTGCTCGTGACGGTAGAGGTCAACGCGTCGAATAAGCTCGCGAATTGGGGTCGCTTCTTCTTTGAATATGGGGTTATCACTTTGCTCATGCATTTTTATCAACGCATTCATGTCGCCGTTTAGGTAGGTATCCGCAATACGCTGATACTCTTTGTAGTAGACCATAGCTTCAGTCAACTGCGCATCTAAACGCTGTTGGTATTGGGTAATGAAGTTTGGCAGTTGCACGCCAAGCAGCACAGCTGCGAGCGCCAACACAATCACAAAATAACGATGCAGCATAAAAAAAGGTTGAGTGATGAAACACCACTCAACCTTAGCACGTTCCTATCGAAAGCCGCTAGTCTTGGTACGGCGGCTTCGGTGGGAAATTACGCCGCACAATATAAAACAGTAAAGGTACGAAGAAGATAGCCAATATCGTACCGCCCAGCATCCCCCCAATAACACCAGTACCTATCGCTTGACGACTCACCGCGCCAGCGCCGGTAGATAGGGCCAGTGGTAACACGCCAAAGGTAAACGCCAATGAGGTCATCAAAATAGGACGCAAGCGCAAGCGCACTGCTTCCAATGTTGCTTGCAGCAACTCTTTGCCTTGGGCTTGTAAATCTTTCGCAAATTCAACAATAAGAATCGCGTTACGGGCCGAAACACCAACAGTGGTCAGTAGCCCCACTTGGAAATACACGTCGTTTTCCAAGCCGCGCAGGGTAGCTGCAATAACTGCACCGAGAATACCCAGCGGTACCACAAGCATAACCGCGAATGGAATCGACCAGCTTTCATAAAGTGCTGCCAAGCATAAGAACACAATGAGCAACGACAGTGCATATAACAATGGTGCTTGATCGCCGGAGGTACGTTCTTCTAAAGAAATACCTGTCCATTCATACCCGATGCCTGTAGGTAATTGACCAATCAGCTGTTCCATTTTCAGCATTGCATCACCCGAAGAATAGCCTGGCGCTGCTTCGCCTTGAATATTCATGGCTGGAACACCGTTATAACGTTCCAGCCGTTGTGGGCCAAAGTCCCACTCGGTGTCCGCGAATGATGAAAACGAGACCATGTCACCGCTGGCATTGCGTACATACCATTTTCCGATGTCATCAGGGGTCATGCGAGCTTCTGGAACACCTTGCATATAAACCTTTTTAACCCGGCCACGGTCAACAAAATCGTTAACGTATGTGGTACCAAAGGCGTTTGACAAGGTTGCATTGATGTCACTAATGCTCAAGCCAAGTGCTTTGGCTTTTTCATAGTCCACATTAATACGCAGTTGTGCAGTATCTTCTAAACCATTCGGACGCACACCGGTCAGCATTGGCTCTTGAGCAGCCATGCCCAGCAATTGGTTACGTGCTGCTAATAAACCTTCATGGCCAAGCCCGCCGCGGTCTTGAAGATACAGGTTAAAGCCACTTGCGGTGCCAAGCTCCGGAATTGATGGCAAATTAAAGGCAAATATCATGGCTTCGCGAATTTGACTAAAGTAGCCAAACGCGCTGCCAATAATTGCGTCAATTTGTAGCTCAGGCGAGGTCCGCTCATCCCAATCGGTTAAGCGTACGAACGCTAACCCTGAGTTTTGGCCTTGGCCGCTAAAGCTGAAGCCGACAACGGAAAAGACTGACCGAATTCCTTCCGCTTGATCAAGGAAGTAGTCCTCGATTTTGGTCATGGTTTCACGCGATTGTTCTTGCGTGGCACCGGATGGCAATTGCATTTGCGTTAAAAATACGCCGCGGTCTTCATTCGGAATGAACGAGCTTGGCATACGCGCAAACAGGAAACCCACAACAACCACAAGTGCCAAGTAAATCACCACAAAGCGCACACTCCGCTTAATGATTGATTGTACTGAGTTGGTATATTTATTGGTTGCACGGTCTAGCATGCGGTTAAACCAGCCTAATATTCCTTTAGGCTCATGGCTATGATCCAAAGGCTTAAGAATGGTTGCGCATAGTGACGGCGTAAAGATTATCGCGACCAATACCGATAGCGACATGGCTGAGATAATAGTGATTGAGAACTGACGGTACACCGCACCTGTTGAACCACCGAAGAACGCCATGGGTACGAATACAGCTGCCATAACCAAGCCGATAGCAACCAAGGCACCGGTTATTTGTTGCATTGACTTTATGGTGGCTTGGCGCGGCGAGAGTTTTTCCTCGCTCATTAAGCGTTCAACGTTTTCAACCACAACAATGGCATCGTCGACCAATAAACCGATGGCGAGAACCAAACCAAACATGGTTAAGGTGTTGATTGAGAAACCAAGCACCGACATGATGCCGAAGGTACCGAGAAGCACCACGGGAATAGCCAACGAAGGAATAATCGTCGCTCGCAAATTCTGCAAGAAAATAAACATCAGAATGAACACCAAGATCACCGCTTCAAACAGAATCTTGACCACTTCCTGAATGGATATTTCTACAAAGGGCGTGGTGTCATAGGGAATAACTAATTCAACGCCTGCTGGGAAAAATTGTTCCAATTCAGCCAGTTTTGCTTTAACGGCTTCGGCGGTATCAAGCGCATTTGCACCGGTAGCTAAGTTTACTGCAAGGCCACTGGCTGGTTGTCGGTTGTAGCGTGCGACAGTGCCGTAGCTTTGGCCACCGAGTTCAACTTCAGCGACATCGGCAACGGTAACCTTTGAGCCGTCCGGGTTGACTCGTAATAAGATATCGTTGAACTGTTGCACGGTTTCAAGGCGTGTTTGTGCAATAATTGACGCCGTTAAACGTTGATTTTCAACCGCCGGGGTGCCGCCAATCTGGCCAGCTGCCACTTGGTTGTTTTGTTCACGCAAAGCCAGCACGACGTCCGTCGTACTCATGTTGTAACGCACGAGTTTATCTGGGTCTAACCAAATACGCATTGCATAGGGTGCGCCAAACAAGCGCACATTACCTACACCTTTAGTGCGGCTAATCGGGTCTTGCATGTTACTGGCAATGTAATCGCCCAAGTCAATTTGGTCGATATCTGGGTTGTCAGATATTAATGCGGCAACCAACAAAAACGAGTTGTTTGACTTGGCGACGACTAACCCTTGATCTTGCACAGCTTGTGGTAATAAGGGCAGGGCAAGTTGCAGCTTGTTTTGCACCTGAACCTGCGCAATATCTGCGTCGGTTCCGGCTTCAAAGGTCAAGGTGATGCTGGCATTGCCTGCAGAATCACTGGTTGAAGAGAAATACTTCAGGTTATCAATACCATTCATATTTTGTTCAATAACCTGCGTAACACTTTCTTCCAAGGTGGCCGCAGTTGCACCAGGATAACTGGCGTTAATTTGCACAGAAGGTGGCGCGATTTCTGGATACTGCTCGATAGGTAGCTGCGTTACCGCAAGCCCGCCTGCAAGCATGATCACAATCGCGATTACCCAAGCAAATATTGGGCGATCAATAAAAAACTTTGCCATGATTTACTTCACTTCTTCAGTTTTGACAGGCATACCGGGCTGAATTTTCTGCAGACCCTCTACTATAACTTGGTCACCAACGTTTAAACCGTCAGTAACAACCCAGTCACTGCCGACGGTGCGCTCAACGGTTAAGTATCGTTGCTCCACTTCGCCGTTTTCGTTAACGATAAAGGCAATTGCGCGGCCGCGTGGATCACGCGTAACACCCGTTTGTGGGGCCAAAATAGCATTTTGTAGCGCACCGGTTCCAACTTCTGCACGCACATACATGCCCGGTAGGATAGAGTGGTTCGCGTTTTCTAAACGTGCACGGAGCGTAATCGCGCTGGTTTGCGGATCAACAGTTACTTCATTAAAGAGTAATTCTCCAGTGGTGCTGTAATCACCATCTTCACCAACGCGAACGGTCACTTCAGCGCGGTTGTCGTCGTCAGTAACGATGCGACCATCGGTTATTGCAGCCTGTAACTTAAGATAATCACTGGTGCTTTGTGCGATATCGACATAAATAGGGTCAAGCTGCGTAATGGTGGTCAAAGCTTGCGCCTGACCGACACTTAGCAACGCTCCTTCAGTAAGTTGTGAGCGCCCGATGCGCCCAGAAATTGGTGCTTTAACACGGGTATATTCCAGATTAAGTTGGGCGCGTGACAGATTTGCTTCAGCAACTTTTAATTGGGCCTCGGCTTGCAGATAGGCTGCTTCTGCTTCATCAAAATCCTGTTGGCTAATGGCTTTATCAGTTAGAAGCCCTTTGCTACGCTCAAAACGCGACTTGCTAGCTTTAACGGCGGCATTAGCGCGGGCAATTTCAGCTTTAGCGCTAGCAAGCTCCGCTTGATACATTGCGGCGTCAATTTGGTACAGTTGTTGGCCTGCTGTAACCATTGACCCTTCTTCAAACAAGCGTTCTTTCATAATCCCATTTACTTGGGGGCGCACTTCAGCTACGCGGAATGCACTTGCACGCCCAGGAAGAGTAGTGGTTAAATCAACACTGCGGCTGGCGATGGTCACTACGCCTACAGTCATTTGTTGTTGCTGAGCGGCATCAGAATTGGCTTGCTCAGCATCGCCACAGCTAGCAAGTAGCATAGAACTTGCTAAAACAGATACGAACAACGGCTTACGAAAACGTTGTTGCATGGAAATACCTCGTGCTTTGTTAATGATTTTTTGATGGCGATAATTATACATACATTCATGTATGTTTGTAAGTGAGAAACGACGATATTTTCGATACGTGCAATCAATAAAAATGATGCAAATGGTGGATATAAGTTTATGACAATCTGGACTAAACGCCAGTTACTTATAGGTTTTGCGGCTCTAGTAGTCGTTAGTTTCGTTGTAACTATTGCGGTGCAATGGGGGGCTGCTGACTCAACGAAGAATCGTAACCATTTGTATCAGGAGCTGCTTGAGCGCTCTGGCCAATTGAATCGTGATTTACCGAAATTGCTTGATCGACAAACCCGGTTCGAGCGAGCTGAGGTGAGTCATTACGGAATGCGCTTTGTGTACCGCTTGGTTGGTGTTGATCGTTATCAACATGACATAGAGAGCGTTCGAGAACAGCTGGAACCAGCTATGCGAAGAGCGTTTTGCAGCAGCGATTCATTACGTTATTACCGCGAAAATGCAGATTTTTTAGCGATTCGTTATTTAGATCGCAATGAAGCGAAGTTATTTGAACTTCGCTTCACCGCTGACGACTGCAAGTAATCTAAGTTCATTAATCGTAAGGCAGGTTATAGCCGTCTAATACTATTTTACCAATAGTGCTATGGGACTCGAGCTGGCGATGAGCGCGGAGTAGGTTTTCTGCATTGAGCTCGCCAAAATGCGAGGTCATGGTTGTAACGACCTTGCCGGCGTCAGTTAGCTCGGCCACTTCATGTAGAATTTGTCCTTGACGGTGCATGTCTGGCGTTTCAAACAACGACCGTGTGAACATAAATTCCCAGTGCAACGCCAAACTCTTTTGTTTCATTAGCTTAATATCAAGTGGGTGTTCAGGGTCATCAATCAACGCAAAATGGCCTTGTGGCGCGAGTAACTCAACCAGTGCGGTAAAATGTTGATCGGTATGGGTCAGGCTGGCTACATGCGTAACCTGTTCAATACCGTGCTTACGTAGTTGGTCGGCGAGGGGTTTGGTATGATCAATGACAATGTCAGCGCCCATATCGGTCGCCCATTGCTGTGATTCTGCACGCGAAGCTGTCGCAATTGCGGTGATATTATTGCACAGTTTAGCCAACTGCAGCATTGCTGAACCAACGCCACCGGCCGCGCCAGTTATTAGCAGTGTAGCCGAGCTATCGCGGTCTAAACGAAAGCGGTCAAAAAGCATTTCCCATGCGGTAAGGAAGGTTAGTGGCATGGCCGCAGCTTCTGCGAAGTTTAGAGTTTTCGGCTTTTTACTGACAATACGCGCATCAACAACTTGATACTGAGCATTACTACCTTGTCGCGTCAACGCGCCTGCATACCAAACATCATCGCCTTCTTTAAAGTCGAAAACGTTTTCGCCGACACTTAAGACAGTGCCGCTTGCATCCCAGCCTAAAATAGCAAGCTCTCCTGAACTTGGCTCGCGGCGCAAGCGTATTTTGGTATCTACGGGGTTCACCCCAATACCATAGACGGCGACTAAAATATCATTGGGTCCGATTTCCGGGTCTGGGACTACAGCGTCAACTAACGCATTTTTTGCGTCAATTGTCCCACAGTGCTCGTAACCTACAGCTTTCATGGTTGCTTCCTCATGAATGAGTGACGTATAAAGGTATAGTACGTTATTCAGGCTTGACCAACTAGAGGAAGTATTCATGAAGTTCACTCCATGGGCGTTATTGCCTTCGGCCGCCGCTGCATTATTTATTGGCACTGCGCACGCTGATGTTGATTATGTTGATCAACAAGCTTTACATGACATTCAAGCGGCTGTTTCAGCCCAGCGCATTCAACAAGATATTGAAAAGCTGGTAAGTTTCGGTACCCGCCATACCTTGTCGGAAACCGAGTCAGATACCCGTGGAATTGGTGCTGCGCGCCGCTGGATTAAGGCCGAATTTGAACGAATTTCGGCACAGTGCGGAGGTTGTCTCGAGGTTTATTACCAGTCCCGTGTAATTTCTGGCGAACCGCGGATTCCTGATCCTGTTGAAGTGGTCAGTGTAATTGCTGTGCAAAAGGGCACAGTAGACCCTAGTCGCTACGTCATCATGTCGGGTGATATCGACTCGCGTGTTACCGACATTATGAACTATACCTCAGATGCTCCGGGCGCCAACGATAATGCATCAGGTGTTGCGGGCACGTTAGAAGCGGCGCGCGTATTAAGTAAATATGATTTCGCAGGAAGTATCGTATACGCAGCATTGGCCGGTGAAGAGCAAGGTTTATTTGGCGGCAAGATCATGGCCGAACAGGCGCAAAAAGATGGCTGGCGTATAAAAGCGGTCTTAAACAATGACATGATTGGTAATATTGAAGGAATAAATGGTGTTATTAACAACACCACGGCGCGCATTTTTGCCGAAGGAACCCGTCAAGACGAAACTCCTGAAGATGTTCGTCGTCGACGTTTCATGGGGGGCGAAGTTGATTCGCCAAGCCGCAATGTCGCGCGCTATATTGACTGGATGGCAGATCGTTACATTCCAAATTTGGACACCATGGTAATTTATCGTCTTGATCGCTTTGCCCGTGGCGGACATCATCGTCCGTTCAACGACTTGGGCTATCCAGGTGTGCGGATCATGGAAACCAATGAAAACTACAATCGTCAGCACCAAGATATACGCGTTGAAGACGGCATTGCTTATGGCGACACCATCGACGGCGTAGATTTCGACTATGCGGCTAAATTAACCGCGCTCAACGCTGTTTCATTAGCGGGTATGGCGTGGGCACCAAGCCCGCCAGCGCAAGTTAAAATTGCGGGTGCAGTAAGCCCGAATACAACCTTAAGTTGGGCCGCACCGAGTGCTGCAGAAAAGGACTTAATTAAAGGCTACCGTGTTTATTGGCGCCATACTGATGCACCGAACTGGGAATTTAGCCGTTATGCGGGTGATGTCACCGAATTCACCTTAGAGAATGTGGTTATTGATAACTACTTCTTCGGCGTGGCAAGTGTAAGTCAAAACGGCTTCGAAAGCCCAGTTGTCTACCCAGGTGCTGCAGGTGCGTTCGGCGAGTAATCATTGTCGCCAAAAGGTAACAGCAACAAGCGCGCTGGCTTATGGTTAGCGCGCTTTTTTTTATTCATCAGGTAATTCAGCGGCTATTTTCTGCAAGGCATCAAGGCCATGTAAATCGGTAGGGAACAATGGCAAATAAACCCGCGGTAAGTCGGAAAATTGTTGCTCGATTTCGGTGCGGTAAATACCTTCTTGCTGGCGCCGCTGCGCAAAAAACTCGCTGTCGACTTCAGCCGGTAAATTTCGATTAATCACCAAGCCAGCAATTGGCAACTTCTCGGCTTTTAATGTACTCACAGCTCGCCCAGTTTCAAGAATGGGTAACTTTTCTGGTGTTAGCACAAATACCAGTGCAGTTCGCTCGGTGTCGGTGAGCACATGCCGCGTGCGATGAAACAGGCGCTGCCGCTGCAGGAGGGTTTCGGTAATTTCTGCTGTGCGGTCGTCCATATTGGCGGTTTCGTGTTTGGCCGGGTCTGCCATTGGGTTTGCAATATCTTTTCCAGCTTTGGGCGACAGGTGATCAAGCACTCCTTCGAGTTGTTTCGCCTTCTGGCTTTGCTTGAGTAATCCTTGTGTCCAGGCGGCCATGGCTTCCGGCAGTGTTAATAAGCGCAAGGTATGGCCCGTAGGCGCCGTATCAAAAATGACGATGTCGTAAGTGGCGGGTGCTTCATCAATCAGACGCGCAATACGTTCTAATAATGCGGCTTCTTGTGCGCCTGGCGATTGCTGGGTAAGCCGCATTTGACGCTCAATCTCAGGAAACATATCGGGCTTACTGAAACGTTTCATGGTGCGCATTACACGGGCAATATGCGCTTCAACTTCGCGGTCAGGGTCAATTTCTAACGCGTCAACACCCGCGGCTACACGGATTATGGTGTCGCCGATTGTTTGATCAAATGCATCAGCCAAGCTATGGGCAGGGTCGGTAGACACTAGCAGTACGCGCCTGCCACGGTCCGCTTGTTGCAAGGCAATAGCTGACGATATTGTGGTTTTACCAACACCGCCTTTACCGCCAACGAAAACAATATTCTTGCTCTGTAAATTAAACATGAACGGTACTTCTTTTAGCAGCAGCGAAAGCCATCAAGCGGGGAATGTTCCATCCCCATGCGTAAATGCCAGTCGTGAAAGCGCTCAAGCAGCAAAGGTTGCAGCTCAAGCGTGTAATAAGAAGCGGGATTCGGTACGCCCATGAGTTCGGAGAAAACCAATAACATGAATAGGTCGTCTTCATCCCGCTTGGCGCGTGCAATAGCTGAACGATAGGGCGCGTTATACACGTTGGTCGCGTAGTCATTTGCCTTTTTTAACCATTCAGTAATTGCACGTATCTTCATATCAAAATTTACCTTATTGCTCTTCAACAGCGTTAGCTTTGTTTTCACGGCGCAAGCGCGTGAGTGTGCTTGCAGCCTCTAGTGCAATCCAAATTGCAGCAATCAGAACAATTAAATCGAGGCTAAACAAGAACCAATCTGATTTTTGATAGAAGCCCATCAGTTGAATTAACAACGCGTAAATGGTCATTACCAATAAAAATAGCAATGGTAATAACGTCACGTACATTGGGCGACCCAACTTCACTAGCATGGTGGTTATAACCAGTAAGGTCAGTCCAGCTAATAGTTGATTGGTGGTGCCAAACAGTGGCCAAATCAGTAGGCCGCCAGAACCATCTGCGCCACCAGCACCAAAGGCCAATAGCAGGCACGACGCAACGGCAAGAAGAGTAGCGGGCGCCGCTTTTTCCATCCAGCGAATGTTATAGATATTACCCCATTCTTGGAAAATATAGCGCTGTAAACGCAGGCCGGTGTCCATGGTTGTTCCAGCAAACAAGACGGCCATTACCGTCAGCAAGGTTTGTGCTATATCGACATCCAGACCAATACCGTTTTGCAGAATGTTGGCACCACCTTGCACAAATGCTGCAACACCGCCTTGTCCAAAGCTGTGATACACCGCCTGCCAATCAGCAAGGGTTGCGAAACCAGCGGTTGCGGCAATGATGGTGGCTAATGACAAAGAACCTTCCCCGATAGCGCCAAAGTAGCCAACAAAACGTGCGTCAGTTTCTTTATCAAGCTGTTTAGAGGTGGTTCCTGATGCGACTAACCCGTGGAATCCGGAAATTGCGCCACACGCAATGGTAACAAATAGCAAAGGCACTAAACTCGGGGTACCTTCTGGTGTGTTGGTGTTAAACGCCGGAGCAACAAGTTCAGGCCCACTTAATAAGACGGCACCGTAAACCAAAATCAACCCGATAAATAGCTGTAAGCCATTGATGTAGTCACGCGGCTGGAGCAGCATCCATACCGGAAGTAACGATGCAATTGCAGCATAAAAGAACAACACCAAAATCCATTGCGCATTATCAGAAATGCCAAAAACCGTTTCTGGCAGTGATATTGGCATCGATGGACCTGCATATATGAGCGCGTACAGCGCAATCACGCCGATAATTGAAACTGTGCCGAGGTTCATCCATTTGCGGAAAATAAACTGGCCGATAATTAAGGCGACAAAAATAGCGCCCCAAACGGGTACTACAGAACTCGGGAAGTTAATGAGTAAGCCAGAAATTGCGGTAGCAAATACTGCGTTTACCATCAGCAACACAAGGAAAATAACAATCATGAATAAGCTTTGTGAGCGCTTGCCGACCACGTCACCGGTTAACGCACCGATAGAACGTGCTTTATTGCGGTTTGATGCCCAAATAGCACCGGCATCATGCACTCCAGCAAAGAAGATTGTACCGAAAATAACCCACAAGAAGGCGGGAACCCAACCCCAAATGACTGCAATGGCAGGGCCGATAATTGGTGCAGCACCGGCTACAGAGGTGAAATGATGACCCCAGAGTACGTATTTATTAGTCGGAACAAAATCTACACCGTCTTCAAATTCGTGTGCAGGCGTTCGAAAGTTCGGGTCAAGTTTGTATATTTTTTCAGCAATATATTTTGAATAGAATACATAACCTAAAAACATCGCACCTAAACCGAGTAACATCAGCATAATTGCATTCATGGCTTTACCCTTTTTAGTTTATTATTGGTACAACAATAACTGCATAATGGTACTTCAATGTCAGTTAAGACCGACATACGACCAAAGTCTAGCTTCTTACGTTTAACCTGCAATTAAGGATGTTTCATGTTTCGTTGGTTTGAACAACGTTTAGAGTCTTTCCCGGAAGGCACGCCGCAACAGCCACCTAAAACATTAGTGGCCTTTTGCTTGCATTACAGCCGTGGTGCTTGGCCCTATATTCTGTCTGCCGGCGCTTTGATGATGTTAATTGCAGTAACTGAAGTATGGCTATTTAGTTTTATTGGTAGCATCGTCGACTGGCTTGCTGAACAGAATCGTGAAACGTTTGTACAGGAACAGTTTTGGAGTTTAACCGGCATGGCGGTGGTGGTGCTGGTTGGTTTGCCGACGCTGGTAATCTTGCACTCGCTCATTACCTATCAGTCGTTGCTTGGCAATTATCCAATGCGAATTCGTTGGTTGGTGCATAAATATTTGCTGAACCAGTCGGTCACTTTTTATCAGGACGAATTTGCTGGCCGTATAGCCACCAAAGTTATGCAAACTGCGCTGGCTGTGCGCGAATGTGTCATCAAGCTATTTGACGTTTTGAACTACGTGACCGTTTACTTCATAGGTACTGTGGTTATTGTCGGTGCAGCTGATTGGCGTTTAGCGATGCCGTTGTTGGCATGGTTAGCAATTTACGTTGTATTGCTGCGTTATTTTGTTCCGCGTTTGGGCAAAGTAGCAGCCGATCAAGCCGATGCGCGCTCAATCATGACGGGGCGAATTGTCGACAGCTACACCAATATTCAAACCGTGAAGTTATTCTCCCACGCGCAGCGTGAGTTAACATTCGCCAAAGAAGGCATGGGTGAATTTCTTGGCACCGTACACCGCCAAATGCGTTTGGTGACCAAGCTTTATACCTGTTTGTATCTGTTGAATTCAGCACTGTTGTTTGGCGTTGGTTTTCTAGCCATTTATTTGTGGGTGGAAAGCTTGATCACTGTGGGCGCAATAGCTGTGGCGCTTAGCTTGGTGCTGCGACTGTGGGGCATGAGCCAGTGGATCATGTGGGAAATTTCTTCATTGTTTGAAAATATTGGTACGGTGCAAGACGGTATTAAGACGGTATCGGTGCCGCAAGATATTCAAGACAAACCGGACGCAAAGCCGCTTGTTGTTCGCGAAGGGCATATCGCGTTTGAACACGTTAACTTTTATTACAGCGCTGACAAACCGGTATTGCGCGAACTTGATTTGCATATTCGTGCTGGCGAAAAAATAGGTCTGGTAGGGCGCTCGGGCGCCGGTAAATCAACTTTGGTTAATCTACTGTTACGTTTTTATGAAGTTAATGACGGCCGAATTACCATTGATGGCCAAGACATTGCCAACGTTACACAAGAAAGCCTGCGCCAGCACATTGGCATGGTGACACAAGACACATCACTATTGCACCGTTCAGTGCGCGGTAACATAGCGTACGGCCGCCCAGACGCGACAGAAGGGATGATTGCCCACGCGGCACACAAGGCCGAGGCTGATTTATTTATTGCTGATTTAGAAGACTCGCAAGGCCGTCATGGTTTTGATGCGCATGTTGGTGAGCGAGGCGTCAAGCTTTCTGGCGGGCAGCGCCAACGTATTGCAATTGCCCGAGTGATGCTTAAAGACGCTCCCATTTTGATCTTGGATGAAGCAACTTCAGCACTTGATTCCGAAGTGGAGGCTGCAATTCAGGAAAACCTGTATCGGCTCATGGAAGGCAAAACTGTTATTGCCATCGCACATCGGTTATCAACCATAGCAGCGATGGATCGATTGGTGGTGATGGACGAGGGGCGCATAGTAGAGCAGGGGACTCATGAAGAGTTGCTGGCAGCTGGTGGTTTGTATGCGTCACTGTGGGCGCGTCAATCTGGAGGGTTCCTGGCTGAGTAGCCAGAAATTCGACAGGTAATGGCTTGATCACAATTATTTACACGGAATTTACGGTAAATTTACGGTGCAAACTGCGAGAATTAATTAAACTCAGTGCTACGTTTAGTCCGTTGTATAGCCTCGAGGCTCGAGCCTGTTCCTTAAACTCGGAAATTTGAGCCCAGTAAATAGGTGGAAATAGCCATGCGCAGATTATTGTTGCTTCTTATTTTTGCCGGTGTTGCGTTCCAATATTATAATCGCGACCAGCAGATTGACATCACGCCAGAGGTGAATCTTTCAGACTGGGCAGTGAAGCTGACGCAAATTTCCCCTTCGAAGAAGGGAACCAAGAAACTCGTGTGTCCTGAAGACCACTATGTCAGCGTTAACCATGACTTGTCTGAAGCCAGTTGCCGTCAGCGCACGCAACTTTGATCGCTTGGTTCGCAAAGAGACTTAATCAGCCGTTGTATTACTGCTGCTTCTCAGGTTAAATAAACACATTATAATAATTAATAAAACCACACATTAGCTAAGTAGACAGCGGTTCAATGCTTAAATTATTCTCTCGATTTCGTTCAGTTTGGATGGCGGAGCTTGTCCGTCGTCATGAATTGCAAAATGGCTTTCAACGTGCCGACGCGATAGAACAGCAAGCGCGGCAGCTTCCAACCATGGAACAGCGAGTATTTAAACGCGCTGAACTATTGGCCGCGCGACTTGGATTAGTCCATCAACTCAGACTTTGGGATCACTTCCGCCGCCTTATAGCTATTGTATTGTCGTTACTGGCAGTGCTTGGTGCTGTTGCACTGGTGCGTGGCACCTTAACCGTCGCTGAACCCATTTCATTAAGTTACGCCCTAATGATGTTATTGGGGTTGCACGTGATCTTGTTCTTCTTATGGTGTGTTTCTTTGTTTATCAAGGATAGTTTTGGTTGGGTAGGGCGCATTTCATTGTGGGGTTTAGAACACATTGGTCAGCGCGATTATAACCAGCAGTTCAACAACACCTTGCTGACTATTGCAAACCAATATCGATTAACCAAACCAGCAGGTGCAGCGCTAACCCACGGCTACTGGACCTTGTTTATGTTAATGGTTTGGTTCGTGTTGTTTTTCCACCTCAGCACCAGTGCTTATGTTTTTACATGGGCCACGACAATTTGGCCAGCGGATACCTTGCAAACTTGGGTGAGTATAATTGGCTTTCTACCGTCCATGTTTGGCATTGATGCGCCTTCGGTTAAGGCATTGTGGGATAGCCCTGAGGCCTCTGCTCAACTTTCGGCAGGTCGTTGGTTGTTAAGCTGCGTGATTATTTATGGTGTTGTGTGGCGGGGGATTTTTTTGCTTGGCGCAATTATCCTGTTACTTGCACGAGTGCGGCGTATGAAAATTGATCTGACGTTGCCTGGTTACGCGCCCATTATACGTAAACTCACTATTTCTGCGGCAACTGAGCTGGTGGATGCCGATAGTGATGTCTCCGGTATGTACAATGTACAGCAGCGTACCCCAGAACCTGGCCGCGGTGAGCTGGTTATCAGCCTTGACCACGAAGCGGACCAACAATGGTTGCGTCAGCATCAAGCTGAGTCCTGGTTTGGTGGGGTAATTGCGCGCACGGAAGAAAAGCAAAGGTTGCTTGACCGGCTTTCCGAGCATCCGGTTGCGAAGTTAACAGTTCGCGTGAATGGCCAATTGACGCCAGATCGCGCGGCACTGCGATTTATTGCCTTGCTGCGCCAGTATTGTACCGATGTGCATGCGCACTTGGTTACTACGGAACGCGCGGATGAACAGCGGATTAAACATTGGCAAGATGGCCTAACTGAGGAGGGCGTTGTATGGAACCAATAAACGCACTCATGCTTGCCGTTGTTGGGCACACTAATACGGGTAAAACATCGCTAATGCGCACCTTGCTGCATGACAGCCAGTTTGGTGAAGTTGATTCGCGCCCCAGCACGACCCGTGAAGTTACCAGCATCGACGTTGAGGCTGATGGGCACACCCTAATTCGTTTGTTTGACACGCCAGGATTGGAAGCTGGCTCTGATTTGTACGAACACTTGGTACAAAGCGAGTCAAACTTCCGTCACGATGGCCCAGCTCAGGTTCGCCACTTTTTGAATACAATGGCCGCTGGGCATGAGTTTGAGCAAGAATCTAAAGTGTTGCGTCAGTTATTAAAATGTCATGCGGCACTTTATGTTATTGATGTGCGCGACCCTGTTTTACCGAAGTACCAAGATGAGTTAAGCGTGCTAGCACGTTGTGGTAAACCTATTTTACCGATTCTAAATTTTACTGGGCAAAAACCGAATCATGTTAACCAATGGAAGCTGGCACTGACCAAAGTAAACTTGCACGCTCACATTGAATTTGACGCGGTAAGCCCGCCAGACGGTGGCGAATCGATTTTATTCAACCGTTTAAGCGCTATTGTACCGGGCTTTCACCAGCAACTTGAGCAGCTTGCGGATTATCGCGAACTGCAACGCCAGCAACGTTTAGACACTGGATTAACGCAAATAGCTGAGCTTTTAGTTGATGTTGCAGCTTTTCATGAGCAGGTAAAACCAAACACTGATGACGCGCAACTGAAGCCGATTATTGAATCCATGCAAAGCTTAGTGAAACGGCGGGAGCGCAATTGCGTAACTGAAATGCTGGCGCTCTATGCGTTTCGACTTGAACACGTGCGCCTGCAACAACTGCGACTAAATGACGGCCAGTGGAAAGACGATTTATTTGAAATAGACACATTGAAAGAGTTTGGCATTAAAGCTGGTGTGGGCCTAGGCAGTGGCGCTGCCATAGGTGCTGGCATTGACTTAATGGTTGGTGGTGCAAGTTTAGGTGCCGGAACAGCCATAGGTGCCGCTATTGGTGGCGCTTGGCAGGGTTGGACGCACTATGGGAAAAAACTCGTTGGCCATTTAAAAGGTGAACGCGAACTCATTGTTGACGATGAAATTCTCAAACTGCTTACCTTGCGACAGATGAACCTATTGCAACAGCTGGCAACCCGCGGCCATGGTTCGCAAGCGCTGTTAATGGTTACCCAGTCGTCAAAGCTGCGCGAACAATTTCTACGCGCATTATCGACCCGATTAAAATTGGCACGTCGCAATCCACAGTGGTCGAGTTTGAACCAGCGTAGTTTCGTGCGAGACGCTCAGCGGCAGGCTTGTGTAAGCGATGTCACTGAGCTCTGTCGTGGTTTTTGGAGTCAAAGTTAAACTAAACTAAACTAAACTAAACGATGTGCCTAAGTTTAGGTAGCCGCATTACCTCGCTTTAGTTGTCTTCGAACGCGTTGATCATTAGCTATACTGACACTGAACTAAAATATAGAAGAGTAAAGAGTAGTAACTCTCTTAAACACCAAAAGGAAACTCGGTGAAAGACTCTGCTACGAATATTTCAGATAAGTATAAAACGCTGATTCGACGCGTCGTGCTCGCAACTTTTGTTACCGGCGTGATTGCCAGTGTTGCCACGCTTATCCCGCTGTCGTTTTACATCAAGCAATCAGCCAATAATATGGGCTTAGCTTATGCATCGGCACAAGCATTGTCTGTGCAACAACAACTGCAACATTATCAAGCTATTGCCAATCAATTTGCCAGTCGCACGCAAATTCGAAACTTATTTGAATCCTACACGCAAGGTGATGTGTCATCTGAACTTCTACGTCATGAAACCACAAACCGTATTAAAGATGCGGCTGTTTTTATTCCAGAATTGATTGTTGGGTACCGTATTCAGTCTAATGGAACTGTTATTGCCGCTTATGAAGGACCCTCTGCTGGTATTATCGAGTCAATTGATGCAATAGATACCGACCAGCTGAGCCGGCAGGGGCTGTATTATTTGAGCTACGGCAATAACCCAGCCGATGTCAAAATATTAATTACAGCGGCCGCGCCTATTTATGACACCAATCGCAGGGTGATTGGTGTCGATGTTCTACTATTTAGCAACATTGAAATTCTAAATATTATTGCTGAACTAAATAACTCGGGGCAAACCACTGAATTTCGCTTAGTTAATACGCGCGAAAACGTCTATATCGAATTTGACCAGCGTAGTGGTCGACTTACACAAAAAGCGTTTAGCAGAGGTGAACTATTTAACATCGTGGCCTATGGATCGGCACCGTTTACCTATAGTGAAACTCTAGATGACGACACCAAGCGGCAGCACTTTTTTATTCCGTTTGTGGATTCAGACTGGGGACTGGTTGCGGTGAGTACAAACCCGAGTATGTTTAAGGCACTTTTATCCGAGTTCATTTGGATAGCGGCGGTTATCTTACTGACTGTGATGCTGGGTACGTTATTACTGCGCCGGCACTTGCAACCGATTATTCGGGCGCAGCTATCGCAACATAAGCAATTGCGTGAAACAAATCACAAGCTGCGCTTAGCCAACACAGTATTCGAGAAAGCTAAGGAAGCTATTGTTATTACCGATCAAGACTTAGTCATTCTCAGGGCTAATCAAGCATTTGCGGATTTATTTGAAATTGAGCCTGGGTTAGTGCGCGACAAAAACTTATTATTATTCGCAGATAAAGAGCGGATGACGCGAGCCACTCAAAATGAAGTACGCAAACACGTTAAAAAGCATGACAGCTGGCAGGGCGAGGTTTGGTACAAGAAGCCTAAAGGCGACAGCTTTCCGGCTTTACAAACCATATCACCGGTGCGAAATAGTGACGGTAACGCGCTGCAGCTTATTCATATATTCAACGATATATCTGTTGAAATGCATGACCATGAACGCTTACGGAAACTTGCACTGACTGACTTACTAACGCATTTACCAAACCGTTTCGCCATTTTACAACATATTGATGATGCCATTGCACGCATCACCGTCTCAAGGCAGCAATTTGCTGTGCTATTTCTTGATCTTGATAAGTTTAAGCCCGTAAATGATACCCATGGTCACGCTGTTGGCGACGCGTTGCTGCAAGCTATAGGGCCACGTATTAGTGAACAACTTCGTGCGGCAGATATCGTTGGGCGGCTTGGAGGCGATGAATTTGTTATTGTTATCGAACATGTTCAGCAGCAAGCTGATATTGAGCGTATCGCAGGCGATATTATCAAGGCGGTACAAGAGCCATTTCGAATTGGCGAACTCAACATTCACGTTGGGGGTTCTATGGGAATAGCGATATTTCCTCAGCACGGCAAAAACGCACAACGCCTATTAAAACTCGCCGATGAAGCCATGTACAAAGCAAAGCAGGGTGGCCGAAACCGATACTGCCTAGCGGAATAGTTCGTGGAAATTACAGTGCGGATATAAAAAGGGCTCGATACCATGTATCAAGCCCTTTTTTGTATAAGTTGGTCGGCGTGAGAGGATTTGAACCTCCGACCCCTGACACCCCATGACAGTGCGCTACCAAGCTGCGCCACACGCCGACCGAGCCCGCTATATTACTGATTAATGCCAAATAGGCAAGCCCACGTTGCACTGACTGTTGCTTTATTGTGCAGTTTTACTCGTTGCTTTTATCATAACTAAAACGTTTTAGTTTTCGAATGCCATCAACCAATACCGGAGTGGCTGGTGATACGCCCGGAAGTAACTTTAATTCGGCGTTGTCAAAGGTACGAATGCTTGCGTCCGCTTTAATAATTGACGTCATTTGTTCGTCATAAACCACCAAATCATGACCAAAGCTGGTCATAACGGGCATACGGCGTTGCTCTTCGGTCAAGTTAATACCAATTGAATAGGCATCGGCATCATCAACGCAATTCATGTAGTCGCTTAATACCGTTGGCATGATGTCAGTGAGCAGCACCAAAGGTTGCTCCTGCAGTGCTAAATTTTCAGTATGCAGCAAAGTGACTTGCATGGCGTTACTGGAAAAGTTTTCTTTCTGTACGGACATGCTTGGTTGTAAACCAACCACGATTACTTGGCTACCTTGCTGCAGTTGGCGACGAATAACGCGAGTCACATCGTCGCTTAAAGCGTCGTCAACAGCTAAGCCGATAAAGGCGGCGGGTTCGGGCAAGTTAAATGCATCGAATTCTGCCATAGGCGCCGGCATTAGCTGATTTTCTGAGTAATTATGAAGGGTAAACTCAACACGATAATCACGTAATGTTGAGAAATAAACGGGTTGCTTATCCGCTTCATTAATAGGCTGTTGGTACAAATCAGGCAGTGCGTAAATCAATTCAAACAAGGCACTTTGACTATTCGGGTGCCCAATTACCGTGGATGCATACTTACGTAGCGCAGGAAATTCTGTTTGTAACGCCTGTAGCGTATTCGTGTCCAACTTGTTTAGGGCTACCAGAAGCGTGTCCGGCGCTTCTGATACGCGCGCACATTGTAACGCACGGGTTGGATACATCAGATCAATTGAGGTGCCCGTGCGAATGAGACTTTCAGTGGCTTCAAGCCGTTGCTCAACCAGCAAACCATGCTTACTCATTAAGGTTTTAGCTGTGGTTGGGTAGCTCAATGGAAACATGTCATCTTGCTTGGTGATAGGGGTATAGAACACCGCATCAGCCCAAACATGAATGCTATGGCTGGCTAGAAAGCACAACACAAACACTGCGCTGAAGGCATTGCCCCAATGCTTCTCCTGCAACCGGTCAAGACGCTTCCAAGCGATATTGGCTAAACCCAATTCAAAGATCAGCAACACCACAAATATCAAAAGCATGCCGATTAGAATCAAGAAGCTTGCGCCTGCAAACGCTGTTTCGGCGTCAGTGGCGAGTTGTGACAGCGAGTACGTATTTAAATGATACCCGTATTGGCGATAAAACAAAGCATCTGCCACCAGCGCAATTAACCCAAACGAAGCGACCAACGTGGCAATACCGCGAAGTATGCGTGAAAATGGCACCATCAGGCAGAATGGGAAAATCAGGATAATAAAAACAATAAAAGGTAGAAACGCGAAGTGGCCAATCCAGTTCAGCATTAAGTAGATAACACCTAATGCACTACCGGGAGCTTCAGTTGCTTCAATGTATAATGTGCCTATGGCCAGTACAAGCAGGATATTAAAAAACGTAAACCAGTGTCCCCAACTGATTAAACGGGCAATTTTGTCGCGGCGTTGCTTACGTTGTTTCATGCGTTGTATGAACCTTTATGCTTGTTTTTCCATCGATTGTAGCAGCACTTTACCAAATTGTTCAGCAACCTTGTAAGCTTCTTCCGGTTGGTAGTTTGCGCTGATGATATTGGTCACCGCGTTACCGAGGGTCATTAAGGCTAAATCTTTTGGCGCATTGTGTTGATTCAATACGTCCATAACTTCGTCAAGTAGCTGCTGCTGGGTTTTCGCATCGTATTTAGAAACAATCGGCATGGTTTTAATTCTCAACATGTTAAACTAGCCGTCATAGTACCACAGGGATTGACAGAGGACACCGAGATAACATGCAAGCTGATGTGAAACATAGCATTATTCATCAATTCTACACCAACGATGGGCAGATTGGACTGCGCGTTGCGCCCGCGACGCTGGCGATTAACGATGAGGTTGGGCTACTGCTTAGCGAGCTAACCGATGTTTACAACGCGAAGCCAAGTAAAGGGTATGCGCGTTTTATTGATCCGCAAAATGACGATGCGGAAAGCCATCAAATCAGTGAGTTTCCCAACTGTTTGCAGGCTTGGCGCTCTGGCAGCGAAGAGTTCGTCGCATTTTCGCAGCAAGCAGCGAAGATATTGCATCAGCAATTGCAGCATTACGGTATTTTAGAAGATGGTTTTTTGGTAATTGCGAGCTATACCGAACTTGGTCAAGATTACCTGGTAGTTGCATTTTTGCCGAGTAAAGACGGGGTTTCTATTGCACCCGACTTATCGGTCGATCGTTCCTCTCAGCTGGACATCAGCAAAGTGCAGTTGGCGGCCACAATTAATTTGACCGAATGGAAAGAAGAGCCTGATTCGGCGACGTATATTTCATTTATAAAGGGGCGTGTTGGACGCAAAGTTTCTGACTTCTTCCTTGATTTTCTTGGTTGTGCTGAAGGCCTGAATGCCAAGAAGCAATCACAGCAGTTGGTGGATAGCCTTCATCAGTACGTTAAAGAAGCGGAAATGCCCACTGAGCAAGCTACAGCATTGCGTAAATCGGTGTATGACATCTGTGACAACTCATGGCAAAACAATGAGCCGGTGCGCGTTAAAGATTTATCTGAGCAGTTGCATGAAGCGGTTCCTGCAGAGCGCAGCTTCGCTGATTTTAGTGCCGCGCAAGCACAACCGTTACCCGAAGAAATTCGTACCGATAGAACCACATTACGTAAATTAGTGAAGTTTCAAGGCCAGGGCGGTGGGCTTAGTCTGGGGTTTGATCAGGAGTTGCTAGGCAGTCGCGTCGAGTATGACCCGCATACCGACAAACTCACAGTGCATGGTACGCCGCCAAACTTGCGTGAACAATTACGTCGCTATTTTGGTATCGATAGCTAATAAACAAAAAACGCCGACTGTACCCTAGAGTATAATCGGCGTTTTTATTTGGTGCGGAGGGAGGTTTATTTACTACCTTGCACCGGAATAATGTTGGTTGCATGAAGACCTTTTGGGCCTTCCTCGAGTTGAAACTCAACATCTTGTCCAGCTTTCAATGTGCGATAGCCTTCCATATCAATGGTTGAGTAATGTGCAAAAATATCACCTTCGCGATCTTCTGCCTCGATAAAGCCAAAACCCTTCGAGTTATTGAACCATTTCACTTTACCGGTTGCCATACTTCTACGTCCTTTATTCTGCATTTAAAATTTAGTTATTGTTAGAATGGTTGCTAACGAAAACGAGAGTGCTTAAACACTTGAAATGTCGCCTTGTTAACACCATGTTTTACTCTAGGTGAGTTCTGGTGAGAGTCAAGGCGTTTTTTGTGTGTTTTGTGACCAAATTGCAGTTTTTTTGAAGGCTTTTTCACAGAACTCACAAATTTTTAAGCCAAATATTTAAATAACTACTATATATAAGTAAAGGGTCATCATGGGCATGACAGATCGTCACCAACAGGGCAGTGAACGTGTTGCTGAAAAGCAAAAGCTACAGCCGCCGCCAATGTACAAGGTGATTTTAAACAACGATGACTACACGCCAATGGATTTTGTCATTGAAGTGTTGATTAAGTTTTTTCGGATGGATCAAGAACGCGCGACGGATACGATGCTAATGATTCATTACAAGGGGCGCGCTATTTGTGGCGTCTATTCTGCCGAAGTTGCAGAGACCAAAGTTGTGCAAGTGAACCAGTATGCAAGGGAACATGACCATCCATTGTTATGTTCTATGGAAAAAGCCTAATGCTTTGCAGCTGTAAACTGGGCCATTTAAGAGGTAGCTCATGTTAAATAAAGCGCTAGAAATAACATTGAACGATGCGTTCCGTCTGGCTCGTGATCACCGTCACGAGTTAATGACTGTCGAGCATCTCCTATTAGCTTTACTGGATAACCCTGAGGCGGCAAAAGCGCTGCGCGCATGTGGGCTTGAATTTACGCAATTAAAACAGGAACTGTTGAGCTACGTTGATCGCAGTACCCCAAGTTTTGATGATGAAAGCGCTGATACCGATACACAGCCGACGTTAGGTTTTCAGCGGGTATTGCAGCGCGCGGTATTTCATGTGCAATCGTCTGGCAACAGTGAGGTAACCGGCGCCAATGTGCTGGTTGCCATTTTCGGTGAACAAGAGTCGCATGCGGTTTACTTATTAAATAAGCACGACATCACGCGGTTAGACGTGGTGCATTACCTTTCGCACGGGTTGACCAAAATTGATGATGAGTCGTCACAGCCAGACAGCAGCGACGCGGAAACGATAGAGTCGCAAACCGAAGAACAGCAAAGCTTCTTAAAGCGCTTTTGTACCAATTTAAATGCACGCGCACGAGAAGGCCGAATTGACCCGTTAATTGGCCGTGACAGTGAATTGGAACGCTGCATTCAAATATTATGCCGTCGGCGGAAAAATAATCCGTTATTAGTTGGTGAAGCGGGCGTGGGTAAAACTGCTATTGCTGAAGGTTTAGCCTATCGAATTGTTCATAACGAAGTGCCCGAAGTTATGGCAAACGCAATCATTTATTCATTAGACATGGGTGGATTGCTGGCCGGTACTAAATACCGGGGTGATTTTGAGAAACGATTTAAGCAACTGCTAAAGGAATTGTCAGAGCAACCTGACGGTATTTTGTTTATTGATGAAATTCACACCATTATTGGCGCAGGTGCGGCCAGTGGTGGGGTGCTGGATGCATCAAATCTGCTTAAACCATTGTTAAGCAATGGCGATTTGAAATGTATTGGCTCCACCACGTATACCGAGTTTAAAAATATTTTTGAGAAAGATAGAGCACTTGTTCGGCGCTTTCAAAAAGTTGATGTGGCTGAGCCATCGGTTGATGACACCACACGAATTTTGCAAGGCTTAAAAGACCGCTACGAAGCTCACCATGGCATTCGCTACACGCAACCAGCTATTCGTGCTGCGGCTGAGCTGTCTGCGCGCTACATTAACGAGCGCCATTTGCCGGACAAAGCCATTGATGTGCTAGACGAAGCGGGCGCGAGTCAGCGTTTGCTGCCACCGTCAAAGCGTAAGAAAACCATTGGTGTTCAGGACATTGAAACAATCATTGCTAAAATTGCACGTATCCCTGAGCAGTCGGTGTCGCGCAGTGATCAGCAAATACTCAAGAACTTAGATCGTAACTTGAAACTGGTGGTGTTTGGTCAAGATCAAGCAATCGATCAACTGACTGCTGCAATCCGCTTGTCGCGTTCAGGATTAAGCCAAGAGCATAAGCCAATTGGTTCGTTTTTATTTGCAGGCCCAACAGGTGTTGGTAAAACCGAGATCACACAACAGTTAGCGAAAGCTCTTGGTATTGAGTTTCAGCGTTTCGACATGTCTGAATACATGGAGCGACATGCGGTAAGCCGCCTGATAGGTGCACCACCCGGGTACGTTGGGTTTGAGCAAGGTGGTTTACTCACCGAGGCCATTATCAAAAACCCGCATTGCGTGTTGCTGTTGGATGAGATCGAAAAAGCGCATAGCGATATCTATAACATTCTGCTGCAGGTTATGGATCATGGCACATTAACGGATAACAATGGTCGTAAAGCCGATTTCCGTAATGTGATACTAGTAATGACCACCAACGCGGGTGTGCAGGAAACGGTACGGCAGTCGATTGGATTCCAGCAACAAGATCATGCGCCTGACGCTATGGTTGAAATTAATCGAACCTTCTCACCGGAGTTTCGCAATCGTTTAGACAGCATTGTTTGGTTTAATCACTTAAATCAAAATGTGATAGAGCAGGTAGTTGATAAATTCATCTGTGAACTGCAAGCGCAACTGGATAAAAAGCATGTTTCACTGGAGCTTGAACCGGCAGCAATTAGTTGGTTGGCGGCTAAAGGCTATGACAAAACCATGGGCGCACGTCCAATGGCACGGGTTATTCAAGAACACCTGAAAAAACCACTCGCCAACGAAATATTATTTGGCAAGTTAGCTCAAGGCGGTTCCGTGAACGTAAGCGTCGTAAATGATGAGTTGGCGCTGGAAGTGGAAGAGAGAGAAGTTCGCGGTTCAACAACTGGTTGAACCGCGAACTTAGTTCTAAATTAGCGCGCGCGGAAGACGATTCGACCTTTCGTCAGGTCGTATGGGGTGAGCTGCACAGTTACAGTGTCACCAGTTAAAATGCGAATATAGTGCTTGCGCATTTTGCCAGAAATATGAGCGGTCACCACGTGGCCGTTTTCTAGTTCAACGCGAAACATTGTGTTTGGCAGGGTATCTAAAACCGTGCCTTGCATTTCAATGCTGTCTTCTTTTGCCATTCAAGTCCTCGATAAATTTTCTGATTGTGCGAATAATTCGCAAATTTATAGTGTGCCCGACACATCAAAGGGATGCATCGCGCTAAAAGTGGCCAGAATTTTAGCCGTTTTTGCATGGAATTGCCACTGCTTATCGCCTTTCGTCAGGCTTTTAGCGTTGTTGGTGTCCACAAATTCTTACGCAAAGCGCCTTCTTGCTGCTGCAAACACCGTAAATACTCGGTGCGCGGTAAATCATGTGCGCCCATGCGTACCGTATGTGAATTGCTAATTTGCGCATCGATAAGTGCACCGCCGGCGGTAAAAAAGTGCCTAGCAAAACAAATAAGTGCGGTTTTACTGGCGTTTGTTTGGGTATGAAACATGCTTTCAGCACAGAAAACGTTGCCTGCGGCTACTCCATAGAGCCCGCCGACCAAGTCATTGCCAGACCAAACCTCTACCGAGTGTGCGCGCTTGTGATGGTGGAGGTTGATATAAGCTTGCATCATTTCAGGATGAATCCAGATGCCGCGTCCAGCGTCGTCATGCACTTTCGCGCACGCATGAATCACCTGTTTAAAGGCATTATTAAGAGTAACGGTGAAAGGGGTGCGTTTTAAAAACCGCTGCATTGAACGGCTTACATGTAAACTTGACGAAGTGATCACGGTGCGTGGGTTAGGGCTCCACCACAGAATGGGATCTTGATCGCCATACCAAGGAAAAATGCCGTGCTGGTAGGCTTCAACTAAACGCGCTACCGATAAATCGCCACCAAAGGCGAGCAACCCATTGGGTTCAGCAAGAGCAAGCTCTGGTGATGGAAACTTTACCGAATCCGGATTCAGTTCGAACAGCACCAGAGCTCCTAGGGCGCGTTAGATTACGCCTTGGTTAAACCATCAAGATAGCGTTCGGCATCGAGCGCGGCCATACAGCCTGTACCTGCTGATGTGATCGCCTGACGGTAAATGTGATCCATAACATCGCCCGCAGCGAATACACCAGGCACACTGGTTGCCGTGGCATTACCGTGTAACCCCGAGCTAACCACAATATAACCGTCTTGCATTTCAAGCTGGTCTGCGAAAATACCCGTATTCGGCTGATGCCCAATTGCAATGAAACAGCCCATAACATCAAGTTCTGATAAGGCCCCATCTTGGGTGTCTTTAATACGAATGCCGGTTACTCCAGCATCATCGCCGAGCACTTCGTCGAGTGTTTTATTTAAATGCAAAGTGACGTTGCCGTTTTTCGCTTTGTCGTGCAAACGATCAACCAAAATCTTTTCAGCACGGAATGTATCGCGACGGTGAATGACGTGAACCTCGCTGGCAATATTGGCAAGATAAAGGGCTTCTTCAACAGCGGTATTACCGCCACCGACAACTGCTACTTTCTGATTGCGATAGAAAAAGCCATCGCAGGTTGCGCACGCTGAAACACCGCGGCCCATAAATGCTTCTTCTGAATCCAAACCTAAATATTTTGCCGACGCTCCGGTTGCAATAATCACGGAATCAGCCGTGTATTCACCAGAATCACCAAAAAGCTTCAACGGTTTAACAGAAAAATCAACGCGATTGATATGATCAAAAATCATCTCGGTATTAAATTTTTCAGCATGCTTTTGCATGCGCACCATCAAGTCAGGGCCGGTTAAACCTTCAGGATCACCGGGCCAATTTTCAACGTCAGTGGTGGTGGTCAATTGACCGCCCTGTTGCATACCGGTCACCATGACAGGATTAAGGTTAGCGCGCGCAGCATAAACGGCTGCGGTATATCCGGCCGGACCTGAACCCAAGATGAGCAGACGGCAATGTTTGGCTTCAGCCATAAGTGTAATACTCCGTTGTTCTTTATTTTTACGCTAGCTTAGATTGACTATGGGGGTGATTGTATGGATTACAAGCCCTTGAAACAAGAGACCCGTAGAGGAAATCCTCCACGGGTCTTGTCAATAAATCAATCCGGCTTACGATTGCGTAAGCAGATTAGGCTTTGATGGCTTGCATTGGGTCAATATAGTCAAGCCCAAGCTGCGCGCCTAAATCGTCATGAATTGCTTTATAGGTAATTTTACCTTTATGCATGTTCAAGCCGTTTAATAGGTGCGGGTCATCTGCCATCGCTTTTAAGCCTTTGTTCGCTAACGCAAGACCAAATGGCAACGTGGCGTTATTAAGCGCAATGGTGGAGGTACGTGCAACACCACCTGGCATGTTTGCTACACAGTAGTGAATAACATCTTCAACAACGTAGGTTGGATCTTGATGGGTGGTTGCTTTTGAGGTTTCAAAACAACCGCCTTGGTCGATAGCTACGTCAACCACAACAGAACCAGGCTTCATGTTTTGCAAATGTTCACGAGTCAGCAATTTTGGCGCTGCTGCACCTGGAATCAGTACGGCACCGATAACCAAGTCAGCTTCACGCGAGAACACATCAATTGCATCAACGGTGGAGTAGATGGTTTTTACGCGGCCCGCAAAAATGTCATCCAATTGACGCAAACGCGGCAGTGAGCGGTCTAAAATTGTCACGTCAGCGCCCATACCCACAGCCATTTTAGCTGCTTGAGTACCTACAACACCGCCGCCAATCACTAAAACTTTAGCTGGTGCAACACCGGGTACACCACCAAGCAAGGTACCGCTGCCGCCATTGGCTTTTTCCAAATGATGCGCGCCCGCTTGAATGGACATACGGCCGGCAACTTCGCTCATTGGTGCTAAGAGTGGTAAGCCACCGTTACGATCAGTTACCGTTTCATAAGCAATTGCGGTTACGCCAGCTTTAGCGAGTAACTCGGTTTGCACTGGATCTGGTGCTAAATGCAGGTAAGTATAAAGAATTTGACCTTCGCGCAATTGCTCACACTCATGTGGCTGCGGCTCTTTTACCTTGATGATCATTTCCGCCTTGGCGAAAATTTCTTTAGCGTCAGCAATGATGGTTGCGCCAGCTTGCTCATAATCTTCATTGGTGAAGCCGATTGAAAGGCCGCCATTTTGTTCAATCATGACTTGGTGACCGTGTGCAACGTATTCGCGAACCGCGGCAGGGGTTAGGCCGATGCGATACTCGTGGTTTTTAATTTCTTTAGGTACACCAATCAGCATGGTTGTGCTTCTCCAATTTACTTGTGGTAATCAATGATATCGAGTCAGCAAGACACGATAAGTTAACGGCGGCAATTATAGATGATAAGCTAGGTGTGTTTCGTACTTTTTTTATATCTATTTATAGTCTATAAATAGGTTATAGCGCCTCACAATAGAGAAAACCAATGTTTAATGCTGAAGAACCCGTAGAAATAACTATTGACAGGATAGACCGGAAGATCTTACGGATTTTGCAGGACGACGGACGTATCAGTAACGTTAATCTGGCGCAACGCGTCGGCTTAAGCCCTACAGCGTGCAACGAACGTGTACGTAAGCTCGAGCGTGAAGGGGTGATTGATAGTTACCATGCACGAATTAATCCTGCCAAACTCGGTGCAAATTTGATGGTGTTTGTTGAAATCACATTAACCCGAACTTCATCGGATGCATTTGCCGAATTTGGTGAGGCAGTGCGCCGCACACCGGCAATTCTCGAGTGCCACTTAGTGGCAGGTGACTTCGACTTTCTCATTAAAGCGCGGGTACCGGACATGCCGGCCTATCGTAAGCTGCTGGGCGAAACAATTCTAACCATGCCGGGCGTGAACGAGTCGCGCACCTATGTGGTGATGGAAGAGGTAAAAGATGATAATAAGGTTCTCATTAAAGGTTAAGAAAAGGTGGTATAAATAGCTGAATAACCCTGCTAACCACGTTACAATGCTGGGTACTAACAAAAACAACTATCGCAACATCAGAACATTAGGGAATACGCAACCATATGGTCATTCAATCACCAAGCTGGAGAAGCGCATGAGTGGAGTCCAACGGGTACTCGAAGTTGGCCTGATTCTATGTGGCGCGTTTGCAATTTTTCTATTTTTAGCGCTGGCTAGTTTTAATCCAGCCGACCCAAGTTGGTCGCAAACGGCCTACGAAGGCACCATTCATAACGCTGCGGGCTCAATTGGCGCGTGGTTTGCTGACGCGTTGTTGTTTGCGTTTGGTTTTGTTGCATACTTAATCCCTTTTGGTCTCGCCGCGCTCGGTTACATGATGTTTCGCCAGCCGCATAGATTACTGGAGCTAGATTATTTAGCGGTGGGGCTGCGTCTAATTGGCTTGGTACTCACTTTGGTTGGCAGTTCGGCGCTGGCCTCGCTAAATTTCAATGACATCTATTCATTCTCTGCGGGTGGCGTGGTTGGCGATGTCATTAGCACGTCGTTGCTGCCTTACTTTAATGTTATTGGAACAACTTTATTATTACTGACGTTTTTGTGTACTGGGTTAACCCTAGTTACCGGTATTTCCTGGATTTGGCTAGCTGATAAACTTGGCGAAATAACCATTGCCGGCACGCTAGGCCTGATTCAACTAACCAAACGTTTGGCAAGTCGCATTAAGTCTTACAACAGCTCGCGCGAACGAACACACTCGCCAGATATCAAAGCGCAGAAGCCAGCAGCACTGTCACCTAGCCAGAAAACTTTACCAGCGACCACCATTCGGCAAGAGCCCGAGTTGGATTTAGATTTATCTATTAATGCACTGGACGATGATGACCCAGAAATCTTTATCGACGATGCGCCTGCGCCAAAGGCCAAGAACAAAGATGAAGCGCGCTTTGCACCAAAAGCAACTGCGGCTAAAGCACCTAGCGCTGATGTTAACCATGATGACGACGAAGATACTGATGGGCCGATCAAATTATCGGTTGACCCATTACCGTCAATTGAACTGCTAGATCGACCCAATAAAACAGGTAATCCGCTGACACCAGAAGAACTTGCGCAAATCAGTGAAACCGTTGAGGCCGTCTTGCAAGATTTTGGCGTTGAAGTGAAGGTTGCCAACGTTCAGCCAGGCCCGGTTATTACGCGTTTTGAACTTGATTTAGCGCCGGGTGTAAAGGTTTCTAAGATTTCGAACTTAGACAAAGACATCGCGCGTTCGCTGAGTGCAATCTCGGTACGCGTGGTTGAAGTTATTCCAGGTAAGTCGTACGTGGGCCTTGAGCTGCCAAATAAATCCCGTGAAACCGTGTTTTTCAGTGAGGTCATTGCCTGTGATGTATTCCAGCAAAGCCAGTCACCGCTAACAATGGTATTGGGTAAAGGTATTTCTGGTGCACCGGTAGTGGTCGATTTAGCTAAAATGCCGCACTTGCTGGTGGCGGGTACCACAGGTTCAGGTAAATCAGTGGGCGTGAACGTGATGATTCTGAGCTTACTTTATAAGAGCTCACCTGAAGACGTTCGCCTTATTATGATTGACCCTAAGATGCTTGAGCTGTCTGTTTATGAGGGCATTCCGCATCTATTAACCGAAGTAGTCACCGACATGAAAGATGCTGCCAATGCATTGCGTTGGTGTGTTGGCGAAATGGAACGGCGCTATAAACTCATGTCTGCGCTTGGGGTTCGTAACCTCAAAGGCTACAACCAGAAAGTTATGGACGCGAAAGAAGCCGGTGAGCCGCTGCGCGATCCAATCTGGAAACCCGGTGATTCAATGGATGAGTTGCCACCGTACTTAGAGAAGCTGCCAAGTATTGTGGTTGTTATCGACGAGTTTGCGGACATGATGATGATTGTCGGCAAAAAAGTAGAAGAACTCATAGCACGGATTGCACAAAAGGCTCGGGCAGCTGGCATTCATTTGATTCTAGCCACGCAGCGACCGTCTGTTGACGTGATTACCGGGTTAATCAAGGCCAACATTCCAACGCGTATCGCGTTTCAGGTGCAATCCAAAATTGATTCACGCACCATTTTGGATCAACCGGGCGCTGACCAGTTGTTAGGGCAGGGTGATATGTTGTATTTACCACCGGGAAGCGGTGTGCCCACGCGTGTGCACGGTGCTTTTGTTGATGATCACGAAGTGCATGCGGTGGTAGCAGACTGGAAGAAACGTGGTAAGCCGAATTACTTAGAAGAAATTCTCAAAGGCGGTGTGGATGAAGACAGCCTGCTACCCGGCGAACAACTCGACTTGGGCGACGAAGAAAGCGATCCATTGTACGACGAGGCGGTCGCCTTTATTACCGAAGCACGTCGTGTTTCAGTGTCCAGTGTACAACGCAAATTTAGAATTGGTTACAACCGTGCCGCGCGCATTGTGGAACAAATGGAAGCCAGTGGTGTCGTTAGTAGTGCCGGTAATAACGGTCAACGCGAAGTGCTCGCGCCGCGTCCACCGCGCGATTAATTTGAAGTAAATGGAATACACAACATGAACGCATTGAAATTATTAGTAGCTGTTGGCGTTACTGTAACAACGCTCGTTACCGCAACATGGCTCCCGGCTGAAGCCAGTGAAGCCGATCGCCAAGCGCTATTGCAGCGCTTAGAAGGTTTAACCACATTAGAGGCTGATTTTAGTCAACAGGTTACCGATGTGAATGGTGAGTTGGTGCAACAGTTGCACGGACGCATGGCAATTGCTCGCCCGAACTTACTATATTGGCAAACTGACGCGCCCGACGAAACATTGATGGTCGCTGATGGCCAAAACCTCTGGTATTACAATCCATTTGTGGAACAAGTTACGGTATACAGCCAGTCGGATGCTGTGGCGCAAAGCCCATTACTGTTGCTACTCGATGGTGATAGCCAAGCTTGGCGCGATTACAACGTGAAAAGCGAAGCCAACAGCTTTTCATTACAACCCAACGCAGGTGCCGCAAGCGCACAAAGTTTACAGTTGGTGTTTGCCGAACAGGGCGCACCGGCTCAGCTACAGCGTATTATTCTTGATGATGGGCAAGGCCAAATCAGTACAATTGAGCTAGAGCAAGTGCATCTCAACAAGGCACTTGACGGTAAACTCTTTAAATTTGATATGCCGGAAGGGATTGATCTGGATGACCAACGCTAACGGCGAATTTGAGCTGGAGCCTGATTTTAGGCCGTTGGCTGCCCGCATGCGGCCGACAGCATTAAACGAATACATCGGGCAGCAACATATTCTGGCCCCTGGTAAACCGCTCTATGAAGCGATTAGCCGGGGGCTTTTGCATTCGATGATTCTTTGGGGGCCGCCAGGAACTGGGAAAACAACCTTAGCAGAACTGGTGGCCATGAGTGGTGCTGCGGTACTGGATAGAATTAGTGCTGTAACAGCAGGTGTAAAAGATATTCGTGCGGCTATAGAAGCCGCAAAGCAGCGTGCATCAAGCCACCAGCAACGTACTGTGCTGTTTGTTGATGAGGTACATCGGTTTAATAAAAGTCAGCAGGATGCGTTTCTTCCGCATATTGAAAACGGCACCATCATTTTTGTCGGCGCAACCACAGAAAACCCAGCGTTTGAGCTGAATAACGCTTTGTTGTCCCGTACCCGCGTTTATCGCTTGCAGTTACTTGCTGATACCGAGATTGAGCAGGTTTTATCGCAAGCGTTAACTGATCAAAAACGAGGGCTGGGCAAACGCCCGTTACAGCTGAGTGATAACGCGCGAGATTTTTTGATTCATGCAGCGGCCGGTGATGCCCGGCGTGTTTTAAACTTTTTAGAAATTTGTGCGGATGCTGCCACCGATAGCGTGATTTCATTAGAGCTAACACAAGAAGCGGTTGGTTCACGGCAGGCGCTGTTTGATAAGCAGGGCGATGCTTATTACGAACTGCTGTCGGCGTTGCATAAGTCAGTGCGTGGCTCGTCACCCGATGGCGCCTTGTATTGGTATGCGCGCATTCTGCACGGTGGCGGAGATCCGCTGATTGTAGCGCGTCGCGTACTCGCTATTGCCTCGGAAGATATCGGCAATGCCGACCCGAGAGCCATGCAACTGGCTCTCAATGCATGGGACACATTCACGCGGGTAGGGCCGGCCGAAGGCGAGCGCGCGATTGCGCAGGCGATTATATTTTGTGCAATGGCGCCCAAAAGCAACGCAGTTTATCAAGCGTTTAATCAAGCGAAACGCCTCGCAGAAGATTATCCAGATTTACCCGTGCCGAAACACTTAACCAATGCCCCAACCGCACTGCATAAAGCGGATGGTTATGGTAAGGACTATCGCTATGCACACGATTATCCCGGCGCTTTTGTGGCGGGTGAGCGCTATTTACCAAGTGCGATTGCCGATACGCAGCTCTATGCTCCAACTGAGCGCGGGTTAGAAAAGCAATTGCACGAAAAATTAAAGTGGATGCAGCAACAACACCAAAATAGCGATTGGCAGCGCGGCGAAGATGACTAACTTATTTTGGGTTGCTACAGGTGGAGCGATTGGCGCCATGGCACGTTACGGCATGGGAATGTGGTTAATTAATCTCAGCAAAATATTTCCTTTCGCGACGCTAATCGTTAACATAACGGGCTCATTTTTGTTGGCTTTGCTATTTGCTACGCAATACCAACAAGCAGAGCCAAACCAACAACTCTGGCTCTTTTTAGGTGTTGGTGTTTTAGGCGCATTCACAACCTTTTCAACCTTTTCGCTGGACGTAGTATTGCTCGCACAGCAAGGGGATTACATAAAAGCATTGCTCTATGCTTGCTTAAACGCTTTTGGATGTATTGCTGCGGTGCTGTTGGCGCTGTGGCTGAAGTCATAAATTTAATCGATTGGGAAACTCATGTTAGACGCTAAGTTATTTCGTAGTGAACTCGCTGAAACGGCAGAACGCCTCAAGACCACACGTGGTTTTGAATTGGATGTATCACGCTTAGAAACCTTAGAGCAGCAGCGCAAAGACTTGCAAGTTCGCACTGAAACCTTGCAGGCTGAACGCAATTCCCGTTCGAAATCGATTGGTCAAGCGAAGGCTAAAGGCGAAGATATCGCACCGTTATTGGCCGCCGTTGATGATTTGGGCGCCCAACTCGATGCAGCAAAAGCAGAGTTAGCGACTGTGCAGGATGCACTGCAGCAAATTATTGCTGGCGTGCCTAATTTACCTGATCCGTCGGTGCCATTGGGGCCAAATGAGGACCATAATCAGGAAGTTAGCCGTTGGGGCGAGCCACGCCGTTTTGATTTCGCGCCGAGCGACCATGTGGATGTGGCAAGTGCAATCAATGACGGTATGAATTTTGAATTAGGTTCTAAGTTGGCGGGTGCGCGCTTTGTTGTTTTACAAGGGCAAATAGCGCGCCTACACCGTGCGTTAACCCAATTTATGCTTGATTTACACACCACGGAACATGGATATCAAGAAACCTATGTGCCTTATTTGGTGAATCATGACACGTTATTCGGTACAGGGCAGTTACCTAAATTCGGTGAAGACCTATTTCATGTTCAGGGCGCAACTGAAAATCAGGTAGCGCTGTCGTTAATTCCCACAGCAGAAGTGCCATTAACCAATCTGTGGCGTGACGAAATTGCTGATGAAGACCAGCTGCCATTGCAGTATGCGGCGCATACCCCATGTTTTCGTAGTGAAGCCGGTTCACACGGCCGTGATACCCGTGGTTTAATTCGTCAGCATCAGTTCGATAAAGTGGAACTGGTGTGGCTGGTGAAACCGGAAGAATCAATGGACGCTTTGGAACAGCTGACTGGGCACGCCGAAAAAGTATTGCAGTTATTGGAGCTACCTTACCGAAAAGTGCTGCTATGTACTGGTGATATGGGCTTTGGTGCTGCGAAAACCTATGATTTGGAAGTGTGGTTACCCACTCAAGAAAAATATCGGGAAATCAGCTCTTGCTCGAATATGCAGGACTTCCAAGCGCGTCGCATGCAAGCACGCTTCCGTCGTAAAGGTGCGAACAAACCAGAACTCATGCACACCTTGAACGGTTCCGGTTTAGCAGTTGGCCGTACTCTGGTTGCGTTACTGGAAAACAATCAACAAGAAGATGGCTCTGTAACTGTACCTAAGGCTTTGCAGCCATATATGGGTGGCGTTACTCGAATTGCAGCGAAATAATGTCGCTGCTAGCTTTCGAGGCTGTTTAAATGCATTTAGCGGGCTTGGGCAGGCCCGCTATACGTGTCGCTTGCTTGGCTGGGCCTTTAGGGAATAATTTGTATAAATAAATGCTGTTGGCTTTGTCTGGCCCCAAGCTTTTACCGATGGCTTTTACTAATACCCGCATGGCAGGGCTGGTATCGTAAGTTTGGTAGAACTCTCGAACAAAATTCACCACTTCCCAATGCGCTGCTGTTAGCTCTATGCTCTCCAAGCTCGCAATATACTCCGCAAGCTCCGGTGACCACTCATCGAAATTAGCCAGATATTCGTGCTTGTCGGTTTCATATTCCCGCCCATTAAACTTAAACATCGCTGGTTTCATCCCAAACTATGTAGCTAGTGGCCTCAAGCGTCATTTCAACCCAGCGCGCAGCGCCGAGTTGAATGATAGTAGCAGGTAATTCCTCGATATCGAGTAACTTCAATTCTGCATGCAGGGCATAGGGAGTAACTGGCAGTTGTTCAACCAGCTCAGGCCTTTCAACAACATCCAACAACGCTTGTTCACTTAAAATTAAAATGGTGTTTGGCAATAGCCAACGTTGTAGCCACGCTTGATTAGGCCAACTTCTCACAAGCATCACAGGCGCCGGCTGAGTATCAGGTAAAGAAAAATCAATCATAATAGGCGCTCAGTAGGTAAGTACTTTGGTTAGTTGTGAAAGTTTCGCCTGCCAGCTATCGGCGTCAAGTACCTTGATAGCAGCTATAAAGTCACTTTCTGACAAGCCGCGCGCTGCCAGTTCTTCTTCATGAACCCATGGCGCAGGGCAATCAAATAACTCCAACATGGCGTAACGTTTATGCAATGAACGATTGTTTTGTAGTGTGTCACCGTTATGCAGCCACAAATCTATGCCACGACCGGTAAGTATCAGTTGGGGGTTCAAGTCCATGCTGGCAAGGGCCAACAACATATCCTGACCATGCCAGGCTGTTTGGCTATCACTTGGCTGGGTTTGAATTACAGCGAGTGTCATGATGATTAGGGTCCGCGATGCTAAAACTGAATGACATGATCGGCTGCAGCTGCAGCCATCGAAAACTCGCTGAGACCACCATTTTGAAAGGGGGCCACAAGTTCATCGACACCCATGTTATAGGTTGTTTCTGCAACGGTATTGCAAATGACCAGTGGGATATTGTGTTCGTGCGCGAATGTTTGCCAAAGCGCCACTGCATCAGACTCGGCGGGTTGCTGTGCGTGCAGTACCGCAGCGCTATAGAAAAACACCATATCAATGTGATGGCCAGAAACAAGCGCAGCCTGCGCGTAGTGATACGCTAACAGGCTGCGATTATGGGCCGGAACGTCAGCCGCAGGTGCGGCATGTAACGCTAGAATAATCCGTGCCACAGCCCTACCTTTACTCGTCGCCGCCAAACGCGGTTAAAATATGCAGTAGGCTTACAAAAATATTATAAATTGAAACGTACAACGTAACTGTCGCTAACACATAGTTACGCTCGCCACCATGAATAATGGCGCTGGTTTGCATAAGAATGGCACCTGCCGAAAACAGAATAAACAAGGCTGACAGGGTTAAGCTCAACGCTGGCACGTTCATAAAGATATTCGCGACAAAGGCAACCAATACCACAACGAATAATGCGGTCATCATGCCACCTAAAAACGACATATCCTTTTTGGTTGTCAACACATAAGCTGACAAGGCAAAGAAGGTTAATGCGGTGCCACCAAGCGCGGTCATAATAATTTGATCACCAGCAGGACCAATGGCACTGATTGAACCAAGAATTGGGCCTAGGGTGTATCCCATGAATCCTGTTAACGCAAACACGGAAACTAATCCTGCTGCGCTGTTAGCCGTTTTATGAACAAGGAATAATAAACCATAGAAACCGACCAGCGTAATGATGAAGCCTGGATGAGGTAATCCCATGCTCGCAGCAATAAACGCGGTAAAGGCGCTAAATGCCAGTGTTAAACCGAGTAACATGTAGGTGTTACGCAGTACCTTGTTAGTTTGTAAAACTGTTTCACCGCGCTGTGCGGTAGAAATGTGAGCTTGGTTACTCATGTAAATCTCCGTGTTGTTCTCAATGGCTTATTCTACGAACAAGTTAATCACCTAGAGTGTACCGTATAAATGGGTACCAAAGGCAATGTTTTCAAGCGAAATTCATACCTGATTGTATAAAATGACAGCAAACGAACCATTTGGTTTAAATTTTTCCTTTACAAGCGTGTTTCAGCTCTTTATCATTCGCTTCGTCTTGAGGCACACACCTTAGAGACCGCGGAGAGATGGCAGAGTTCGGTTTAATGCACCTGACTTGAAATCAGGCGTGGGTTCGCGCCCACCGGGGGTTCGAATCCCTCTCTCTCCGCCACATTCGGAAAGCCCGCTCATTTGAGCGGGCTTTTTTCGTTTTGCGTCTGCTAGAATATCGAGTCGTGCAGTCAAGGAGGCCACATGCAGTTTTCAGCGATACTTCAACAAATAACGCCCGCAGCGGAACAGACCATTCAACTGCCTGAAGGATGGGGGCAGGGCCGTGCACTCTTTGGCGGGATTACCGCAGCTATTGCGTGGCAACATGCACATTATGGGGCAAACGCGGAACAAGCTCTGCGCGCATTCACTGTGTCCTTTGTTGCGCCGGTGCAACCGGGCGAGGCGACACTGGCACGACGTATTCTGCGTGAAGGTAAAAATGTGACTCAGATTGCTGTTGAAATTCTACAGGGCGGTGCTGTGGTGCTGTCGGCTTTAGCAAGCTATGGTCGGTCACGCCCTTCGGCAGTGCAAGTAACGGACACCCTTCAGGCAAATGTACCAAGCCGTGAACTTGGCGCTGAGTTTCCCAAAGTAAGTATTCTGCCTGAATTTACAGAGCACTATGATTACGCGGTTTCTGTTGGCGGTTTACCTTTTTCAGGCAATACCTCACGCGAATTTGGTGGCTGGATGCGCTACCGCCAGGAACAACAGCCAATTACGATCGGTTTATTGTTAGGGTTGGTCGATGCATGGCCACCGGCTGTTTTGCCACATTTGCAACAACCAGCACCCGCCAGTTCACTCACATGGACTATCGAATTTCCAGAACCTCTGGATGCGCAAAAGAGCACGCACGATTGGTGGCAATATGTCGCATATATCGATTACGCCGCACACGGATATGGGCATACGCATGCGCACATTTGGGACGATGAAGGCAAATTAGTGGCCATCAGCCGACAAACTGTGACGGTGTTTGGTTAATACTTGATCAGTTTGTAAGAAATATAATGATCTTACTGTAATTCGATGAATTTGTTATTGATTTTAGCTCACAAATAGGTCATATCTGAACTCACCTAGTGAATTCGTCACTAGGAAATACCTCACAAGGAATGTGTTGTCATGACCGACTTTATCATTGCAATACCGAGCGACTTGTTGCGATCTGGGATGTACACAACATTAAGTTCGGGCAATAAAAAATACCGCGTAGTAGCGAGTGTTTCGACCATAAATGAATTACGTGATGAAGTAAAAAATCATCCGTTTGCAGCTGTTATTTTATCCAGTCGACTCGCAGGTGATGGGACAATTGAAAGTTGGCGAAGACTGCACCGAAGGTACAATGACTTGCAACTCATATTGTGGGCTGAAAACTTCCAGGATGTACTCGATTTTCAATGCAATACGCACACAGTCGATGCGTTTTTGTTAGCGAATGCGAGTTATGAGGAGTTTGAACGCGCGTGTGCGAATACGAGCCGGGGCCAGATGTACGTCGCCAGTGCTGTGGCTGAGTATTTGGCGAAAAACCCACGTTCGCAAAACTTCCGCCGTTTGATGAAGTCGCTAAGTGACCGAGAGCTTCAAGTCACGCAAATGTTAGGCCGCGGCATTCGCGTGGTTGATATTGCGAAGCATCTAAATATCAGCAGTAAAACAGTAAATACCTTTCGATATCGAATATTTCAGAAGCTAGGTGTTGCGGGTGATGTTGAATTGACTCATCTTGCGATACAATCAGGGCTTGTTGAAATTGACCAATCGCAAAGGTATGACTGACTCCGTATTCAATGCTAAAGCATTTATCCAACACCTGACCCATCAATCTGGCGTGTATCGCATGTACGATGGTGAGGGTGTTGTTATTTATGTGGGCAAAGCTAAAGACTTAAAGAAGCGCGTAAGCAGCTACTTTCGTAAAAATGTCGACAGCCCGAAAACGCAAACCTTGGTTAAGCAAATTAATTCCATGGATGTGACGGTAACCAATACGGAAGCCGAAGCACTCATACTCGAAAACAACTTTATTAAAAAATATCGGCCGCGTTATAACGTGTTACTGCGCGACGATAAATCGTATCCTTATATATTCGTCAGTCATCATTCTCACCCGCGTTTAGCTTTTCATCGCGGAACGCGACGTGAGAAAGGTGACTATTTTGGGCCGTTCCCAAGCGGTGTGGCGGTGCGGGAAAGTCTGCGGCTCATGCAGAAACTGTTTCCCGTGCGCCAGTGTGAAGATTCCTATTACCGAGCTCGCAGCCGCCCGTGTTTACAGTATCAATTAAAGCGCTGTTTAGCCCCTTGTGTGGAAGGTTACTGCACAGACGATGAGTACCAAGAGCAGGTCGATCTCGCCAAAGCGTTTTTGCAAGGCAAGAACCAGCAAGTTATTGATCAGTTGGTTGCACGCATGGAGCAAGCCAGCACGGCTTTGGATTTCGAGCGTGCTGCGCGGTTTCGCGATCAAATCGGTGCGATGCGTAAGGTGCAAGAGCGTAATGCTGTTACCGGTAATCAACAAGAACTTGATGTGATCGGGTTTGTACGTCGCGGTGGAATTGCCGCTGTACATTTGTTGTTTATTCGCGAAGGCGCGGTGCAGGGCAGTCGCAGTTATTTTCCCAAGGTACCGCCGAATACTGAAGATTCAGAAATTTTACTCGCGTTTATGCTGCAATTTTACTTGAATGACCAAGTAGGTCGGCGCTTACCGCGTGAAATTATTTTGCCGGAAGCCAATGCGGCTCAGGTACTCGACCCTGAACACGATTTACAGATTCTTGAGCAAGCACTCGCGCAGAATGTTCGCATGACTCACAACGTAAGAGGTGAGCGGAAGCAATATCAAGTGCTGGCACAAAAGAACGCGTTGAATGCGATAGAAAGTAAATTAAATCAAGAAAATACGATGGTTCTGCGGCTCCAACAGCTGGAACAGGTATTGGACCTTGAGCAGCCCGTGCAGCGCATGGAGTGTTTCGATATTAGCCACACCATGGGCCAAGAGACTGTTGCTTCGTGCGTGGTATTCGATCGACAGGGACCGAAAAAATCAGATTACCGCAGGTTTAATATCAAAGGCATTACCCCTGGTGATGACTACGCAGCCATGGCTCAGGCGTTGCAACGAAGGTTTGATGCCGCACTCTTAAGTGAAGAAGGGAAGGCTGCAGTACCCGATATTTTATTTATAGATGGTGGTAAAGGCCAACTGGCTCAGGCTGAAGCGTATTTTAACGATTGGGGCGATGAGCAAGGTGTGCGGCCACCATTACTTATTGGTGTGGCGAAAGGCGAGTCACGCAAACCTGGGCTAGAAACACTAATTTTGGCCGGCAGTCATGCGACCGTTCCATTATCCGGCGATGCGCCTGCTTTGCACTTAGTTCAGCATATTCGTGACGAATCACATCGTTTCGCCATTACTGGGCACCGTCAACGTCGCGCGAAAGTTCGTCGATCATCAAAACTTGAAGATATTCCAGGAATTGGTGCCAAGCGCCGACAAAAAATATTGCAAAATCTAGGTGGATTACAGGAAGTAAAACAGGCTAGTATTGAGCAACTTACTGCAGTGCCAGGAATTAGTCGCGAACTAGCAGAAATTATCTACCATGCATTTCGTGATGAATAGAGGACAATAGCGCTGATGTGGAATATTCCTAACATCTTGACCAGCTTCCGGATTTTACTGATTCCGGTGTTTCTGATTATCTATTATTTACCGGGCCAAGATGCCCATTTTTGGGCCGCTTTTGTGTTTGCCGTGGCTGGATTTACGGATGCTCTTGATGGGTGGGTTGCGCGTAAATTTAATCAATTTACCAAGTTCGGCGCTTTTTTAGACCCAGTTGCCGATAAAGTAATGGTTGCAGCCTCATTGGTGGTGGTTGTTGAGCACTATGCCACTTGGTGGATAAGCATACCTGCATTAACAATTATCAGTCGTGAACTGGTTATTTCAGCACTGCGTGAATGGATGGCGCAGATTGGCAGACACGATCAGGTGAAAGTATCAAATTTAGGTAAATACAAAACGATTGCACAAATGGTCGCCATTGGTGGCTTGATTTGGGAAGCCAACACCTTTGTTATCGTAACGGCAACCGTATTGCTCTATGTCGCTTTTGTTCTAACACTGTGGTCAATGGGCGAATATTTGCGCGCCGCATGGTCAGATTTAAGCCAAGTGGATTAAAAATAGGCAAACAGACGTGTTCAGGCGAAAAAGTCGTTGACCTTGCCGAAATAGACAGTAGAATGCGTCAGCACTGGATGCGGGAATAGCTCAGTGGTAGAGCACAACCTTGCCAAGGTTGGGGTCGCGAGTTCGAATCTCGTTTCCCGCTCCAAACTCAATGGCGGGTTGGCAGAATGGCTATGCAGCGGATTGCAAATCCGTGGATCTCGGTTCGACTCCGGGACCCGCCTCCATTGAGAGACCTCAGGTAATACAGTATGTGCCCGGGTGGTGAAATTGGTAGACACAAGGGATTTAAAATCCCTCGCTGGTAACAGCGTGCCGGTTCAAGTCCGGCCCCGGGCACCACTTCCTCAGAATTTATTTTTTATTGACGCTTGTCAAACATCTAAACCACCCATATCTTTACTACATCATGCAAACATAATCGGTTGAACAGTGGCCTTGTTACGTTTTGGGATTGTTACAGTTATATTTTCCTTGTTGTGGTTGGCGCCACAAGCTGAGGTTAATGCTGTTGACGGTTACCACCTGCAGCAAACCGCCGTTGAATTGAATGTTTCATCCGAGCGAAACTCGCTGGATGAGCCTGATTATGCGCTATGTACGCACACGAGCCCACTTGCAAGTACGCATACCCACCAATCTATAATTGGTACTGCGGTTGCAGCCTTCAGTTATATTGTTTCGTCTAATCCGGCTAGAGCTCCACCAGTTCTGAATTGATTTAATTATTTTAAATACAAAATTAATCAATCAGTATTGAGGTGAGTTATGTCCGAATTCCACGCATTACACTGGGAGTCATCCCCACACACGCACTTTTTGCCGTTACCCCAAAAACAATTGGGTCAAAAACGTTTAGATTGGCATCAAAGCGCGCACCATATCGTTGATGAACTGCAAGACAATACACTGGTACTGTTAACGCCGCAGATGCCAGTACTGGAAGCTGAGTCGGTATTTAATGCGTCAGAACAGCGTTATGGTGTTGTAATAGATGATAATCGACAAGTTGTTGGCGTGTTAATGGCCCGCGAGTTGCATGGCCGCCATGGTGGCGTGATTGCCAATTTACTGCAAGTGCCTTGGCACGAGTTAACTGTAGGGTACTTAATGCGGCCGATAAGCCAAATTCCGATGTTAAGCTCTCAGCAAGTCAGGGCTGCAAAAATTGGCGATATTGCCGCAACCATGCAAGCAGCAGGCTCTGATTTTATTGTGATTACAACCGATAACAGTATTAGCGGTATCGTCGTTTCTCTTAAAATCATGGCGGTAACGGGCGAGTCCATTCGTTTGTATCCGCGCGCAACAACTTTTGCGGAAGTTTTTAATGCAATAAAGCATCCCGAAAGTGTCGGAAATTAAACCTTTTTTACGAAAGCCCTCGCTAAATTCGAGGGCTTTTTATATGTTGTATTATAAGCTTGAACGATAAACGCAAATAAAAAAGGCAGCAATTATGGAAGCAGCAGGGTGGATGGGAACATTATTAATACTGGCACAATGGCTGGTTGCACTTTTTGTCTTGCTACTAATTGTTGGGCTCGGCGCTGTTATCGTTATGTATGTGGTTGATAAACGCCAAACACGCCACACCATACGCAGAAACTTCCCGGTTATTGGGCGTTTTCGTTATATGTTTGAGCATCTTGGTGAATTTTTTAGACAGTATTTCTACGCAATGGATCGTGAAGAAATGCCGTTTAACCGTTCACAACGCAGTTGGGTGTATCGCGCAGCAAAAAATGCAGACCGAACCATAGCGTTTGGCTCCACCCGCGATTTAACCAAAAACGGTACGATAATCTTCGCTAACAGTGCTTACCCCCATCAAGAAGAAGAGAAGACACACCCTGAACCGGTCACCATTGGCGCTGACTGTGAGCAGCCTTATTCGCCAACCAGTTATTTTCATATTTCAGGCATGAGTTACGGTGCCTTGTCACCGGTTGCTGTTACTGCATTATCGAAAGGCGCCAAATTGGCTGGGTGTTGGTTAAATACTGGCGAGGGTGGATTAAGCCCGTACCATTTAGCTGGTGATTGCGACATCGTGTTTCAGATAGGTACCGCCAAGTATGGTGTAAGAACTGGTTCCGGCGCATTGCACGAAGGTAAGCTCAGGCAGTTGGCGAGTGACGAGCGGATAAAAATGTTCGAGATTAAATTAAGTCAGGGCGCTAAACCAGGTAAAGGCGGCATTCTGCCAGCCATTAAAGTAAATCAAGAAATTGCAGAAATTCGCGGTATACCCGTAGGTAAAGACTCGATATCACCAAATCGCCACCCGGAAATTCAAAACAACGAAGAGCTGCTCGACTTTATTGAACGTGTACGCACAATAACTGGGAAGCCTACGGGAATTAAATTTGTGATGGGCGAACCCAACTGGATTGACGAGCTCGTTGCCGCCATTAACGCGCGCGGACCAAGCAGTGCACCTGACTTTATTACGCTTGATAGTGCGGATGGTGGTACCGGTGCATCGCCACAACCGCTCATGGACTACGTTGGGTTAAAGCTGTCTGAAAGTTTACCAATACTGATTGATAAGCTTGCTGCCGGCGGTATCAAAGATCGTATTCGGGTTATTGCCTCAGGAAAAATGATAACCCCGGCTGATGTAGCTTGGGCATTGGCAATTGGCGCTGACTTCGTAGTTTCAGCGCGCGGTTTTATGTTCTCGCTGGGCTGCATTCAAGCAATGCAATGTAATAAAAACACCTGTCCAACAGGCGTAACAACGCATGACAAACGACTGCAGCAGGGCTTAGACCCTGCCGACAAGAGCGTTCGAGTCGCCAATTACCACAAGTTTTTGGAATATGGTGTGAATATTATCGCGCACTCATGCGGTGTTTCTGATCCGCGCAAATTAAACCGCCGTCATGCGCGGGTGGTTACGCATACCGGTATCAGTGTTAGTTTGGCCGAACATTACCCGCCAGTGAACTAGCTAAGCGTGCTTCAAGCCATTTAACAAACGCGACAAGTGCAACAGGCTGCCTTTGACGCTGTTTAAGGGTTAAGGCGACCGGCTCAGGCAAAGTTACTTGGTACTCAGTATGCTTGACGTAATCACGTAATAGCGTGTGGGCAAGAAATAATTGATCAATAAGCGTGATTTGATCGGTACCCTGAATTAAGTCCACCGCAATATTACTATTTCCGACCGGGTGAGCTTTCAATTGCTTCGCTAAATGGGCCTGTGCTTTTTTAAAATGGAGCCAGTAGGGGGCATTCACGTCAACTAACCAAGGTCGTGATGCTAAAGCCTTGTCACTATGCATCGGGGCAACAGGCACATAGGTTGGGGTATACAAGGCTACCTGTTTCAGGGCTTTGTCACGTAAATGGCCATAATGAATGGCCACGTCGAGTTGTTCGTGCTGAAGTTGTGCGCAGATGTTTGCTCGTTCATTGGCGTCAGGAAAGAGCGGTACCGTGTTAAACTGGACTTGAATATGCGGATACAGCGCATAAAATTCCGCCAGTCGGCTTGATAACCACCAACGTAATAAACTCTCTGGAAGCGCAATCCGCAATGTCGTTAATTCACTGTCGCCAATATGGCGCGTGCGCTCAACGGTACGATCAAGCTCTTTAAACAAGCGCAATAAATCGGGTGCTAATGCTTCACCCGCTGGGGTTAAGGCATGAACACGGTTGTCGCGCTGAAATAATCGTGTACCCAATTGCTCTTCTAACGCTTGGATTTGTCGCGTAATATTCGATTGCGATACGCCAAGTTGTTGTGCAGCTTGTTTAAATGAGTCGGCATGGGCCGCAACCGCGAATACCCGTAATGCATTGAGTGAAGGTGATTTTTCGCTAGCCATCTGAATAACCTTGGTGCAAGTTTAATTAACTAAAAGTAAATCACAATGGAACATTTAGCAATCTATTGGGCAGAATTTTTAACTATCGCTACCTTGCACTTGCTTGCTGTAGCGAGCCCCGGGCCCGACTTTGCTGTAACAACACGCTACAGCATCAGCTATGGCGGACGCATCGGACGTTGGGTAGCGCTTGGTATAGGTACAGGCATTCTTTTGCATGTTGCCTATTCAGTACTTGGGGTGGCGTTAATTATTCACCGCTATACATGGGTTTATGGGCTGCTTCTTTTGGTTGGTGCTGGCTACTTGGGTTGGTTGGGTTGGCAGGCAATTCGCGCCCAGCCGCGCGGCCCGCTGCCAAACAACTTAAATATACCAACACACGGCATCACGGCACTTAAAGCGTTCCGAATTGGATTTCTAACGAATGGTTTAAACGTCAAAGCCACTCTTTTTTTCTTAGCCCTCTTCAGCACGGTTATCGCGCCTGCTACGCCAACATCGGTAAAAGTTGGGTATGGCATTTACATGGCCATCGCAACCGGGTTGTGGTTCTCGTTTTTAGCCACACTAATCACTTGGCCACCGTTTTATCGTCGCATGTGGGCAGCTAGTCATTGGATAGATCGTGCGATGGGGCTGGCTTTACTGCTGTTGAGCGCGAAGTTAATTTACGACTGGTTGATGCTTATCAAAGTTATCGCCCAGTGATAGGTAGTGGTATACTTTCGCCTAATGTTGCTATGAGAATCATTTAATCGAGAGAACTATGCAGTTATTTGTAAACGATTTGACCGTCATCGACTTCTCATACCTGTGCCCAGAGCGCGGAATGGTTGGTGAAAGTTGGATTGTTGATATTATTTTAGATGGCTCACTGAATGAGCAGTCTATGGTGCTTGATTTTGGTCGAGTTAAGAAGCAAATCAAGCGCATCATTGATAGCGCGGTTGACCATAAATTGGCGGTTCCTGCCGAGCATGAATACACTCAAGTCAGCCATCATGAAGATGGAAACAGCTACTGGGTGGACTTCATGCGGCCTAATAATCGTTCCATTCACCTATTTTGTCCCGCCGACGCCTTTGCGTTTATTGATGCGCAGCAGGTAACTATGGCAAGTATCACCGACTATTTAAGAGCGGTGATAAAACGTGAGCTACCCGATAATGTACAGGGTTTGGAATTGCAGCTACGCGCTGAGGAAATTCCCGGCGCGTTTTATCACTATACCCATGGCCTGAAAAAGCATGACGGTAATTGCCAACGCATTGCACACGGCCACCGTTCGCGTATTTATATTGCCCTCAATGATCAGCGTGACACCACGCTGGAACAATTTTGGGCGACGACCTGGCAGGATATCTACTTGGGGTCAGAAGAAGATATCGTAGCGTTCGATGTGTTACAGCTATCCGAACATAGCCAGCAGCTAAGTTCAGCCACGCACGTCGCTTATAGTTATACGGCAGACCAAGGCTTGTTCGAGCTGCTGGTTCCGAAAACCGAAAACTATACTATTCCAACGGACTCCACGGTTGAGTGCATTGCGACTTATTTGGCGCAAAAGATCAAACACCAACAGCCTGACGCTTCGGTTAAAGTCACCGGTTTTGAAGGCGTCGGCAAAGGAGCTATTGGGTATGCGTAAAATACTGGTGGTAATTCTAGCTATTGCAGCAACGGCTCAGGCTCATGAGCAACCTGTTACACCTGACATTGATATCCGCGGTGCGTTAACCTCGGGCACTCTACTCATTGGTGATGTGCGCGCTGCAGAACGGGTTGAACTCAACGGCGAACCGCTGCGCATGACCCCAGAGGGGCAGGTGGTGTTTGGTTTTGGTCGCGATCAGCACGGTGCGCAAGAACTGACCCTATTTGACCATCATGGGCGCAAATTCAAGAAAACGATTCAGATAAAACCGCGCCAGTACAAGATTGATCGGGTTGATGGTGTGCCGCAACAAACAGTTACCCCTGATCCCGAACAACAACAACGCGCCAAACGCGAAGCTGCACAGGTGTGGACAGCACGTAATAACGCGCTCAGTGATCGCACCGACTTTTTAGCGCAGGTGAAAATGCCAGCACAAGGCCGAATTAGTGGGGTGTATGGTAGCCAACGTATTTTTAATGGTACACCGCGTAACCCACATTTTGGCCTCGATATTGCCGCGCCGACAGGTAGCCCAGTTTTAGCTCCCTGGTCAGGAAAGGTCATTCTAGCCGAAAATGATTTGTTTTATTCCGGTGGCACGTTGATTATCGATCATGGGTATGGTGTTACCAGCACTTACATCCATCTACACAAGTTGCATGCAACCGTTGGTGAAGAAGTAACGCAAGGTCAAAAAATTGCAGAAATTGGTGCCACCGGACGTGTAACTGGGCCTCACCTTGACTGGCGCATTAACTGGCGCCATGAGCGGTTAGACCCAGCTTTGGTTATTGAGCATTTTTCTGCAACCGCAACCAGCCCTGTACCTGCTGCGGATCGCTAACGCTGAGCAGATAGCTAGTAGGTTTCGGGGCGTGCCAGCTTAGTTGTAGCGTTATTAGTTCATCGCGTCGAAAGGCATGTACGGTGACTTCATCACCGGGCCGATAACGCTCAAAAATTTCTTTAATATTGCTATCGGTTATCTGTAAGTTGTCGATAGCAATAATCCGATCTGTAGCACTTAGCCCACACTCTTGTGCCGCTTCACCAGCGAATACAACTAATAATTCCAGTCCATTGTTGGATGCCTTATATTTGGCACCTAAAGCGACAGGTAATCGTGCTGTCGCCGGTTTACCGCCAAAACTGTTGTCATCCGCACTTTGGTCTTTTTTCACCGTAACACCGAACTTTGCGAGTAGTTCAGTTGTTGGCAGTGGCTGCGTAGTATAGAGCGCTTGCTGCAAGAAACCGGATACGTCGATGCCATAAGTTGTTTCAATAAACGTTTGCACCGTGTCGTCGTCAGTACCTTCTAAGGTTTTACCGTAGCGGTGCCACAAGTCATGCATGACTTGGGCAAGGGTAACTCGATGATCTGACTCTAAGCGCAAGGTTAAATCCAGACATAACGCAATGAGCGCGCCTTTGGCATAGTAACTGACAATGCTGTTCGGTGAGTTTTCATCTTGTTTATAAAACTTTGTCCAGGCATGAAAACTTGATTCTGTAACCGTTTGCCGGTCAATACCAGCACCGCGCTGCACACGCGCCATGGTTTCGCCAATCAGCGTTAAGTAAGCACCTGAATCGATTAATCCGGATTGATGCAACACATAGTCGTCATAGTAAGAGGTCACGCCCTCATAGAACCACAGTTGCTCGGTGTAATGCTCTTGATCCAGTTGATAGGGGATAAAGGTTTTTGGTTTCAGCGTTTTGATATTCCAGCTGTGGAAGTATTCATGGCTGCATAGGCTAAGAAAGGTACGGTAGTCATTGTCGTTACCTTGTTTTCCCGGTAAGACTAAATCTTTGCGGCTGCAAACGAGCGCCGTTGAGTTGCGATGCTCAAGCCCACCAAACCCTTTGCCGACAACCATAGTTAAAAATAGATAGTCTTTAAATGGCGGTTCGTGGCCAAATAATTCGATTTGGTATTCGCAGATAGCGGCAAGATCGCGACATATACGATCGACATCGCCGTAATGGCGGCCAGCGAATACCAATGCATGCTTGACACCGCCGGCAATAAACTCGTGGATATCTAGTGGCCCCATTAATACTGGATAATCAATGAGCGATTCATAACTATCGACACGAAACTCGCCCGGACCGAATCGATGCCCCTGGTCGCGTTGCATGCCTGTCGCTACGTGCCAACCTTCGTGTGCTTCGACGGTCACGCGACAGGCTTCATGAGTTCGCTCTGCCACGGCCATGCATAAACTTGAATGATTGAAGAACCCCCAAAACTGGTCGAGGTAGGCGCTGCGCACACTCAAATCAAAGGCATAAACTTCGTAGCTAATAAGCAGCATGCCGACGTCAGGCGCGTCAATTTGCCAAGTTTGCTTGTCGCAATGCTTTACCTTTAATGCTGTGCCTTGCTGCTCGGCGCGAAGATCGCTAATGTTTTTAGCAAAGTCACGAATCATATAACTACCGGGAATCCAAGCAGGCAAACTCAACTTAACGAAGTCTTGCGGTTTTGTAATAGGAATCTCAATGGCTACAGCAAAGATGTGAGCATTAGCATTTTTGACGCGAATTCGGTAGTGAAGCATAAGGTTCCTCTTACAGCGAATAGGGGGGGAGCATTCGCTCTAGTATTAGCGTTTGTTAAATATCTTAGCATGCGTTGGTCGCGCTATATAGCTATTCAATTGCGATGAAGAGCGTTATTTGCGGCTGTTAACGCGGTATACTACTAGCAATGATTTAACCTCACTTGAGGCTTTATGTTGAACAATTGGAAAACACTTCTTGATGATCGCAATCGCTTCTTCTGGGTGCTGCAGGCAGCCGGTTGGAGCGGTTATGCATTAGTGCATTATATTGGCTCATTAATGCACGAAATGCGTGATATTTACGCTTTAATTCTATTACTCGGCGCTTATGCGGGTTTTTTATTAACCGTTCCGTTGCGTTACTTGTATCGCCGTATCTGGGATGCAAGCCCGTGGTTGTTGATTATCGTTGTGCTCGCCGCAAGTTATGTGTCAGCGGCGCTATGGGCTGTAGTTGATAACGCAACCTACTGGGAAATTTATAAATTTGGTTTTAGTCCGGACAGTAACTGGTTTTATTTTAAAAATACCATTGCCAAGTTTTACATCATGCTGAGTTGGAGCGGGCTATATTTTGGAATTAAGTATTACCAAATGCTGCAAGACGAGAAAGAGAAAGCCTTGATGGCGACGGCGATGGCCCATCAAGCACAATTAAAAATGTTGCGTTACCAACTGAACCCGCATTTTTTATTCAATACCTTAAATGCAATCTCAACGCTTATCTTGGTGAAAGAAAATGAGCTCGCTAACCGGATGATGTCTAAGTTAAGCTTGTTTTTGCGCTTTAGCCTTGATAATGAACCGATTAAAAAAATCCCTCTAGAACGCGAACTGGATGCGCTGCGACTTTACTTAGATATTGAGAAAGTAAGGTTTGATGAACGCCTGCAGGTGAATTTCGAGATTGATGAGGATGTTCAAAAAGCACTGGTTCCAAGCTTATTTCTGCAACCCCTAATTGAAAACTCAATCAAGTACGCAATTGCAAAATTAGAAGAGGGCGGTGAAATTACCATTCGTGCACAGCGCTTCAGCGAAGACTTGTTAATTACCGTCGCAGACAACGGCCCAGGCTGCACCAAGCCGCTCGAAACACTGACCAAAGCTGGTGGTGTAGGGCTCGCTAATACACGAGAACGATTACAGGCCTTGTATGGAAAGAACTACTCATTTACATTAACAGCTAACAAGCCACGTGGTTTTCGTATTGAAATTCGCATTCCGTTAGAGCAGGTAGAGCAGGCATGACGCATAAAATTCGTACTCTTGTTGTTGATGATGAATCATTAGCCCGTCGAGGGTTGGTGGTACGACTGCAAGAATTTGAAAATATTGAATTATTGCAAGAGTGCCCAAGTGCTCGTGAAGCTTTGGCGATGATCGGCAAAGAACAACCAGATTTAGTCTTCCTTGATATCCAGATGCCTGGCATGAATGGCTTCGAGCTACTTCGGGAAGTTCAAGCCCATGGTTATAAAATGCCCCTTATTGTCTTTGTAACGGCTTACGATCAATATGCGATTAAGGCGTTTGAAGTGCGGGCCATTGACTACCTGCTTAAACCGGTAGACAACGAGCGCTTGGCGCAAAGTATTCAGCGTATTGAAAAAAGTTTAGCGGCCCGTGAACAAAAAGTTCAGCAAGACCGTATTTTAAACTTACTCGCCGATGCGACCGGTGAAGACTGCGAAGACATTTTAAAACGCTTGGCTAGTGGCGAAGACGTTGGGGTAGCGCGTTATCCTGAGCATATCGCGATTAAAGAAAGCGGTGAAATAACCCGCGTAGCAATAAACTCTATTGAATGGGTTGATGCGGCGGGCGACTACATGTGTATTCATGCAAGTAACGAAACGCATATTTTGCGGCGTACCATGAAAGAGCTTGAAGAAGAATTAAACCCACAGCGCTTTCAACGTATTCATCGCTCGGCAATTGTTAATATGGAACATGTTGAAAAGCTCTGTAGCCGCCAAAATGGCGAATACCACATTATTTTACGTAATGGTAAAGAATTAAAAGTTAGCCGCAGTTACAAAGATCGCATCAAGAAGTTAATTCTAAACTCTTAACGGAGCGAACTTATGCGCTATGCAGGTATGCTAGTCGCTGTAACTCTTGTCGTGTTGTTGAGTGCTTGCTCGAGCCAGCTTGGGTATCGCTTTGCCGATACTTTTGTTGAGTGGAAGCTCGATGACTACGTTGAATTGAATGCACAGCAAGAACAGCGTGTTGATAGCGCAATAACCTCTCTTCATTACTGGCATGCTACGTCTGAATTACCTTTTTATGCCGAACAGCTGCAACAGTTGCGTGATCAAGTGGCCGATAAACAGCTTGATGAGGCCAATTTGATTGCGACCTATGAACAGGTGTTTGTGGCATGGCAACGCATTCTGAACGGCTTGCGGCCTCACGCGTTGGAATTGTTACCAGAGCTCACTGACGCCCAAGTCACACAGCTAATTGAAAAGTTACATGAACGCCAGCAAGAAGAACGTGACGAGCTTGCTGAGTACAATGATTCAGAGCTTGTTCAGCGGACTCGGAAGCGCGCAGAGAAGAATGCCCGGAGTTGGTTAGGCCAGTTGACCCCGTTGCAAGAAAGACTGATTCGTAGTTGGGTTACAGAGCGCATACCAACCAGAGCGTTATGGTTGGATTATAACGAAAAATGGCAGTCATCGTTTCAGGAAACCTTGATGATTCGTCACGATACAGAGCGATTTACTGCCCAACTCGATATGCTGATGTTTAAACCGCAACAGTTACGTTCAGAACAACTGAGCGAAAGCATACAAACCAATCAAGATGCGACGCTTTCGCTCATATTAAAGCTTGAACAATCGTTAACTGACCGCCAGCGTCGCCGGGTGTTGGCGAAGCTGGACGAATATATTGAAGACATGCGGGAACTCGCTGAACATTTTCGCCAGCAAGGGCCAACGAACTAACAGCTACTATTTTACTTCAATAATTTTACAGGTGTTGGTAGAACCAACGGTTTCCATTACATCACCGTGGGTGAGAATAACCAAATCGCCCGGCACCACATGGCCGCGTAATTTAATTTCATTCACCGCATCATGAACAAGTTGCTGCGGCTCACTTTTGGTTGAATCAAAAGCGATAGGGTAGACACCACGATACAACGCGCAGCGAGCACGGCTTTCATCATGTCGCGACAACGAAAATATTGGCAGATTGGTATTGATACGCGACATAAGTTTGGCCGTAGAGCCTGACTCAGTTAACGCAATGATAGCTTTTACGCCAGCCAAATGGGTTGCCGCGTACATTGCTGAAATAGCCGTTGCCTCTTGGATTGAAGTAAAGGTTTCATCTAAATCATGCTTATCGATCGTTACACTTGGATGAGTTTCCGCGCCCAAACAGATTTCAGCCATCGCTTTAACCGTGGCCACAGGATATTTACCGGCAGCAGTTTCTGCTGAGAGCATTACTGCATCGGTGCCGTCAAGCACCGCATTGGCAACATCCATGACTTCTGCACGTGTTGGCATCGGGCTCTCAATCATCGACTCCATCATTTGTGTGGCAGTAATAACAACTTTATTGCATTGGCGCGCACGCTCGATGATTCGTTTTTGCTTACCGACCAACTGGGCATCACCAATTTCCACACCTAAATCGCCACGCGCTACCATTACCGCATCGGATGCACGAATGATGTCGTCTAACGCTGCATCAGTGGCAACTGCTTCTGCACGTTCAATTTTGGCACAAATCAAGCCACGCCCATTAGCAGCTCGAAGTAGCCGACGCGCTTCATGAATATCAGCACTGCTGCGCGGAAAACTGACGGCCAAGTAGTCAACGCCAATTTCAGCTGCAGTTACAATGTCTTGATAATCTTTTTCAGTTAAGGCCGCCGCAGAAAGGCCACCACCGAGTCGATTGATACCTTTATTGTTGGACAACTTACCGCCGACCGTAACCGTTGTAGTGATTTGAGCACCGCTCACATCTTCAACTTGCAACCGTACGCGACCGTCATCAAGTAACAGGATATCGCCTTCGTTTACGTCTTGGGGTAACTCTTTGTAGTCAATGCCTACACGCTGTTGATTGCCTGCATTGGTTTCAAGTTCTGCGTCAAGCACGAACACATCACCAACATCAAGGGTTACGGCGCCACTTTCAAATTTTGCGACTCGAATTTTTGGTCCCTGAAGGTCACCCAGAACAGCTACGTGTATACCTAAGCGCTGGGCTATCTCACGCACTTGAACAGCACGGCGCTTATGATCCGCTGCAACGCCATGCGAAAAATTAAGTCGAACAACATTTGCGCCTGCTTTAATAAGTGCCTCAAGTACTTGTGGGTCATCAGTTGCAGGGCCGAGTGTGGTAACGATTTTGGTGCGCCGTAACATATTTATACTCCTGTTATTTTGTCCAAAATTATACCACGCCTGAACAGGAGTTACATAGATTCTGGCGCTCGTGGGAGTATTTCAGTACAATACCCGCCTGATTTAATGCAACCGTCAAATTCACGTAACATAAAGGTAACCACATGAGTGATCAGCAACAGGATCTGACCTTAGCTAGTTGGCAGGAGCGCCAGGAATATGCCGAAATGATGCAGCCAATTATTGGCCGCCTATACCGGAACTACGGTGTTGAAATTTTGGTGTATGGTCGTTCACTACTTAATGTCGATACAATTAACATCATCAAGGCGCATCGTTTGATTCGTCGCCATGAAGGTGTGAAGTTGCGCTTACGTGAAAGTTTTCCGTTTATTGAAGCCTTAAGCAAAATGAAACTTGCGCCTGCGCGTGTTGACCTAGGTAAGCTTGCGTTTAATTACTTGCACAAAGATGCGGGCAAGGGCGACAGCATTGAAACCTACTTGAAACGCGAACTGATCGACATTGTCGATAAAGCCGATGAAATTGCACCTCAAGACGTGGTTCTCTATGGCTTCGGGCGTATTGGCCGACTCCTAGCTCGATTATTAATTGAGCGTAACGGCAGCAACAACAAAATGCGTTTACGTGCAATTGTGGTGCGCGGCGGGCGTAATGGCGACCTTGAGAAACGTGCAAGCTTGTTGCGTCGTGATTCAATTCATGGTCCATTCAATGGTTCGATTACTGTTGACCACGAAAACAGCGCAATTAAAGCCAATGGTACCAGTATCAAAGTGATTTACTCAGATGGGCCAGACCAGGTCGATTACACGCAGTACGGTATTAATGACGCAATTATCATTGATAACACGGGTATTTGGAGCGACGAAGCAGGGCTCAGCTTGCACCTAAAATCAAAAGGTGTGAAGAAAGTGCTTCTTACTGCTCCAGCCAAGGGTGACATTAAAAACGTGGTGTTTGGTGTGAATCAGGCAGACATCAAGGCCGATGATTTAATTATCAGTGCGGCAAGCTGTACCACCAACGCGATTACCCCTGTATTGAAAATTATCAATGACCAATATGGTATCCGTAATGGTCACGTTGAAACGGTGCATTCGTACACCAATGATCAAAACTTAATTGATAATTACCATAAAGCTGACCGTCGCGGCCGTTCGGCGCCATTAAACATGGTGTTAACGTCTACCGGTGCAGCGAAAGCGGTTGCTAAGGCATTGCCTGAGCTTGCGGGTAAACTAACTGGCAATGCCATTCGAGTGCCAACGCCGAATGTATCTATGGCGATTATGAATCTAAATCTTAATAAGCAAACTAATAAAGAAGAACTCAATGCTTTTTTACGTGATCAAGCGCTGCATTCTGAATTACAAGCGCAAATTGATTACACAGCATCAACGGAAATTGTCTCTACTGACTTAGTTGGTTCGCGTTATGCGGGGGTGGTTGACTCACAAGCAACTATCGTTGACGAAGATCGTGCGGTTCTATATGTTTGGTATGACAACGAATTTGGCTATAGCTGTCAGGTAGTGCGTGTCGCTGAACAGATGGCAGGGCAGCAGTTGCTGAACTTACCAAAATAAAATAGTGTTATCAAAAGCGCCTTTTAGGGGCGCTTTTGTTTTTTCAGGAATAGGGGAATTCATGTTTATAACTGCGCAATTTGATAGTGGCAATATTGAAGTTATCGAGGCCAATAAGGCCAGCTCAATCCAATTAGCCATTCGCCAGGACAATCAATCTGATTTTTATCAGTGGTTCCATTTTAAACTGTACGGTGAACCGGGCGTTGAACACGTTATGCATATCACTAACGCGGGTCAGTCAGCGTATCCTGACGGGTGGAAAGACTATTCAGCATTAGCTTCTTATGATCGCGAAAACTGGTTTCGTGTACCCACCGAATATAACGGCAAAGAGCTCGTTATTCGTCATACGCCAGACCAAGAGAGTGTTTATTACGCTTACTTTACCCCGTATTCATACGAACGCCATCAAGACCTTATTCAGTGGGCACAGCAGTCGATCGAATGCCAACATGTGTTGCTCGGCCCAACTCTAGACGGCCGTGATATGAACTTGCTGGTAATTGGTGAGCCTGCAGATCACAAAGCCAAAATTTGGGTGACCGCGCGACAACATCCGGGCGAAACCATGGCCGAATGGTTTATGGAGGGCTTTCTGAGCCGATTGTTGGATGATGAAGATGCTGCTGCACGGAAATTATTAGAGAATAATGTGTTTTATGTCGTACCAAACATGAACCCTGACGGCAGCGTGCGCGGTCATTTACGTACCAATGCCGTTGGCGTGAACTTAAACCGTGAATGGGCTGAACCGTCGCTGGAGAAAAGCCCAGAAGTATTCTATGTACTCAATGCGATGCAAGAAACTGGTGTTGATTTCTACCTTGATGTGCATGGCGATGAAGCACTGCCTTACAACTTTTTAGCGGGTTGCGAGGGCGTACCCAGTTACAGCGAGCGCAACCATGCACTCGGTGAGAAGTTTAAGCAGGTATTGCTTTCTATCACGCCTGAGTTTCAGGTTGAATACGGTTACGAAGTTGATAAGCCAGGTGAAGCCAACTTAACGGTTGCAAGTAACGCAGTTAGCGAGCGATTCAACTGTTTAGCATTTACTTTAGAGATGCCATTTAAAGATAATGCCAACTTGCCTGATGCCGACTTCGGTTGGTCAGCGAATCGTAGCCAACAATTCGGTGCTGACGTCGTTAGTGCTATCTACGCTATCGGAAATAACTTGCGCGACTAGGTCGCGCACGCTAGCTTGAACGTGAACAACAACAATAATAACTCGACAAGGGGGACACCTTGGAAGCGATAAATAACTTTTTACTGCTACTCGATAGCTATTTAGGGTCTGCAGCATACTTCCCATATATTTTACTTGGTGTTGGTATCTTCTTTACCTTGTACCTTGGGTTTCCACAAATTCGATTTTTTGGCCACGCCTGGAAAGTTGTAACTGGGAAGTTCGATAAAAAAGGTGCGCAAGGTGACACCAGTCACTTCCAAGCATTGTCAACAGCGCTATCGGGTACAGTAGGTACCGGTAATATTGGTGGTGTTGCGTTGGCCATATTCTTGGGTGGCCCAGCAGCAATATTTTGGATGTGGATTACCGCGTTTTTAGGTATGACAACGAAGTTTGTGGAAGTCACGCTGTCGCATAAATACCGTGTACAAACCGAAGACGGAACCATGGCTGGCGGCCCGATGTATTACATGGACCGCCGCTTGAACATGAAATGGTTGGCAGTAATTTTTGCCATCGCAACCATCATCAGCTCGTTTGGTACCGGTAACATGCCGCAAATCAACAACATTGCTCAAAGTATGGAAATGAGCTTTGGGTTTGAGCCAATGATTGTTGGTGGGGTACTTTCGATACTACTTGCACTGGTTATTATCGGCGGTATTTCGCGGATTGCTGCAGTGACCTCAAAGATTGTGCCAATCATGGGTGTGCTTTACATACTCGGCTCATTAAGTGTTATCTTTTTTAACCTTGATCAGATTGGTCCTTCGTTTGCATCAATATTTACTAATGCCTTTACCGGCTCTGCAGCAACCGGTGGCTTCTTGGGTGCAACCTTTGCTTATGCGTTCAACCGTGGTGTCAACCGTGGCTTGTTCTCAAATGAAGCAGGGCAAGGTTCAGCACCTATAGCTCACGCTGCTGCGCGCGCTGACGAGCCTGTGTCCGAGGGCATGGTGTCAATTCTCGAACCGTTTATCGATACCATCATCATCTGTACGTTAACTGGTTTAGTTATTCTTTCGTCTGGTGTGTGGTCGCAAAAGCATGAGAATACTTTCTCACGCACCGATCTAGAGATTGTTGCGGGTAATTATTCAGACGCGACAGAAGTGGACCGGGAAGCGCTTTATCATTACTTAAATGATACAGACGAAAACACCATTGAGAAGTTTACGGGTGCCATCCAAGTGCGTGACGGTAAAGCGGTTAGCAATGGTTACACCATGCTGCATGCACGTTCTGTTGCAGAGAATGTACGCTTCATCGTCGCTGGCGAAGACCCATACACCGGCACGCTACGTATTGAAGATGGGCAGTTGCGCAAAGAAGACATTGTTATTATCGGTGATTCATTGATTCACTCGGCGGCGCTAACGTCAAAAGCATTTAGCATGGGCTTCTTAGGCCCGGCTGGTGAGTACATTGTACCGATTAGCTTAATGCTGTTTGCATTTTCAACGGCAATCGCATGGTCGTACTACGGTGACCGCGCAGTGGTTTATCTTTTTGGTCAACGAGGCGTAATGCCATACCGTATTATCTATGTAGCAGGGTTCTTCGTTGCTTCATTCGCTGATACGACGCTGGTGTGGACCATGTCGTACGTGGCCATCGTACTGATGACGTTGCCGAACTTATTCGGTATTTTCTTGTTACGCCGAGAAATGAAAGATACCGTAAAAGCTTATTGGCAAGACTTTGATGCTGAAAAAAGCAAAAAAGATGCTGAAAAGTAAGCGTTGTTAATACTTAGAGAGACCCGCTGCGGCGGGTCTCTCTGTAACTTATAGGGGTGCGGCGGCTTGAATTTAGAGCCAAATCCCTTATATTGCCTATTTAACAGAAACGTAAACGAGGTTTACATGGCGCTTATTCAATGCCCCTCATGCAGTAAGCGGGTGTCTGACAAAGCTACAAACTGCCCACATTGTGATTTTAAGCTAACAGGTTTATCGGGAGAAGAACTCGACCGTGAATGGCAGCGCGTTATGGCAAGCAAGCGTGAGCGCCTTGTTAGTCAGTCAATGCTTGCGTTATTAATTGCAATTGCGGCATTTACGTACTATTTCATTCAACAGCCGTTACCAGAAACCTGGCCGGCCAAAGTTTCTTATGGCTTAATGATTGTTGGTTTAATAGGGTTTGTCATAAACCGCGTACGGTTAGTTTTTATCAAAAGGAAACGTAGTTAATGCAGTTTGATGATTTGCTTTCATCGATAACACCTGAAACTTTTGAGCGTTTGGTTCAAGCGGTAGAGCTGGGTAAATGGCCGGACGGCGTTAAGCTTACTGAACAGCAACGCGAGCATTCCATTCAGTTGGTGATGGCCTATCAGGCGCGTTACACCCCGTCTGAGGAAGCATTTCGGATTGGCGCTGACGGCCAATTAGTTACGCGCAGCAAGCGCGATATGAAAGCTGAAATTAAGCCAGCAGATACTATCGCAAGTTTTCCGCTTAATTCTTCAAGTGAGGCATCCTAGTCACGCCCATGCAAACCACAAATTATGACCTTTTGCTTGAACAAGCCCGTGCAATTACTAAGGGTGAACCGGACTTAATTGCAAATTTAAGTAACATTTCCGCACTTGTGTACGACGCTTTAGACGATGTTAATTGGGTCGGCTTTTACCTAACCCGTGAGCCGGAAACCTTGGTGTTAGGCCCATTTCAGGGTAAAGTGGCATGCTTGCGCATTGCCTTTGGTCGCGGTGTTTGCGGCGCGGCAGCTGCAACACGCACAACCCAACGCATTGAGGATGTGCACGCCTTTGCTGGCCACATTGCATGCGACGCAGCTTCTAATTCTGAAGTTGTTGTGCCATTGATTGTGAATAACGAGGTGGTTGGCGTATTTGACCTTGATAGCCCAAGTGTCGCTCGATTTTCTGAAGCGGATGCTGAGGGCTTAACGCGCATTGGGCGATATATAGAGCAACTTAATTGGTCGCAGTAGGGCAGGCAACAACAATTTTATGTATAGTGAATTTGATATTTATGCGTACTTAGTAAGTCATCTCGACATGCGTTTCTTCGAAGGTGAAGAAGAAGCAGCAACAGATCAAATGAATGAGATGTTGCATTACATTGCCGAGTTTAGCGATGCCGAAGATACGATAGAACAATTAGAAGAAGTTGTACGCCGCACACTATTTGATTGGATAGAAAATCCCGAACTTCTTGAACTCGATAGTGAAGAAATGCAAGCGTATATCATGGAGCAACTAGCTGACGTGCGTCAGCAGGAATTTAATGACGATGACGACTGACGTAAAAAAGTTAACGAATACGAAAGAAGTAATTACCTATTTAGCTGAAAAATTTCCTCAATGCTTTACGCTTGAAGGTGACGCGAAGCCCCTAAAAATTGGTATTTTTGAAGATCTTGCTGCGCGTTTAGCTGACGATGAAACGGTAAGTAAAACACGGCTACGAACAGCCTTACGACACTATACCAATAGCTGGCGGTATCTACGCAGTGTGAAAGTTGGTACGCAACGCGTTGATCTCGACGGTGCTGACGCAGGTATTATAGAGGAAGAGCATCAGCAACACGCTGAACAAACATTGGCGGAGTCAAAGGCGGTTGCAGCTGAGCGTGCAGCGGCGAAACGCAAAGAACAAGCTGCGCAAGCTAAGGCTGCCAAACCAGCGAACCAGGAAGCGCGAAAAGCGCGGGCTAAACGGCCAGCCAAAAAACCAGCAGTGGCGAAACCTGCACCCACCCCAAAACTCGATTTACAGGCAGTTAAAGGTGATCAGTTGCGGGTAGGGCAACAGGTTCAGGTTAAAGCGGGTCTGTCTCCCATAGCAGGCCAAGTGACTGAAATTGATCGCGATGACATTTATGTGCAACTTCAAAACGGCTTGACGGTCAAAGTGAATGTAAACGCTGTATTTGTCACGAAATAGGAGTAGTGAAGTATGACCAAGCGCGTGATTTCTAAATTTGCACTTGCGGTTTCGCTTAGCGCTGGCCTGTCGGCTGCAGCATTAGCTATTCCGCCGGCCCACTCGCCGGATGAATTACCGCAACTTAAACCACAAGAACAACATGGTGTTGCAAGCCACCGCGTTGCTCGGTTTTTCACGCGCGACCATTTCAAGCAAATGGAGCTCGATAACGAGCTGTCATCGCAAATTTTATCCCGTTATCTTGATATGTTGGACTATAGCAAAATGTTTTTGCTACAGGACGATGTCGATCAAGCTCAAGAATATAAGCAGCTATTTGATGACATGATTCTAACCGGCAAACTTAATGCGGCCTATTCGCTGTATGAAAAGTCGTTGAATCGCCGTTTTGAACGCTACAGCTACGCACTTTCGTTGCTTGACGAAGAGCAACCATTCGACTTTACAGTGGCTGGCGACAAGTACCACTTCGATCGTGAAGAAGCAACCTGGGCCAAAACAGAATCCGAGTTGGATGAGTTATGGCGTCAACGCGTTAAGTATGACGCGTTAAATTTAACCTTAACGGGTAAAGAATGGCCGGAGGTTGTAGAGACCTTAGGTAAACGCTACAACAACGCACTCAAACGGTTAACGCAAACCAATAGTGAAGATGTATTTCAAACCATAATGAATGCTTTTGCGCGTAGCGTAGAAGCACATACAAGCTATTTATCGCCAAGTAACGCCGAGCGCTTTGAGCAAAACATGAACTTGTCGCTAGAAGGTATTGGCGCAGTTTTACAAGCTGAATATGACTACACAGTGATTCGTAGCTTGGTTCCGGGCGGTCCGGCTGACAACGGTGGCGAGTTGGCGGTTGATGACAAAATTGTTGGCGTTGCACAAGGTGATGACGAAACTTTTGTTGATGTGATTGGTTGGCGACTCGATGAAGTGGTCGAGCTTATTAAGGGCCCGAAAGGCTCAACGGTTCGGTTACAGGTATTAAAAGCCAACCAGAGCGCCGGTGCACAGCCGAAAGAAATTGCCATTGTTCGTGATAAGGTCAAATTAGAAGACCGCGCTGCGAAATTAGAAATTGAGGCGCCAGAAGAAGGGCAATACGCCGGTCGTAAAGTTGGCGTTATCGAGATTCCTGGTTTTTATAATGGGCTAACCGATGATGTGGAAGGCCTAATCAGTGAAGCGCAAGAACAAAAAGCTGAAGCACTCGTTATAGATCTACGCGGTAACGGCGGTGGTTCATTGTCTGAATCGATTTCTTTGTCAGGTTTGTTTATTGATAAAGGCCCTGTTGTTCAGATACTCGATGGCCGCAAACGCCGTGACATCAATGGCGATCGTGATGGTAAAATATTTTACGATGGTCCGTTAGTGGTTATGGTTGATCGTTATAGTGCTTCGGCATCAGAAATTTTTGCTGCAGCCATGCAGGATTATCAACGCGCAGTTATCGTTGGCGAAAACACATACGGTAAGGGAACTGTGCAGCACCACCGAGCGTTGCAAATGTACCCATTTGATAATTACGAAAATCCACTAGGCAGTGTACAGTTTACCATTGCTAAGTTTTATCGTATTAACGGTGGTAGTACTCAAATGCGTGGTGTAACGCCAGATCTTCATTTACCGTCAATGATTGATGCCGAAGAATTTGGTGAAAGTAGCCAAGAAAATGCTTTGCCGTGGGATAAATTGCCGGCAGCGTCGTACGAGCCGCTCAATCTGATTCCGTCAACACAGTTCAAAAAATGGCAGGAAAAGCTAGATGCTCGGGTGCAAGAGAACCCAGAGTTTAAGTTTGTCTTTGAAGACATTGAAGCCTATGAACGCGACAAAGATCGCACCTGGGTTAGCTTAGTTCTTGATGAGCGCAAAGCAGAACAAGCGCGTGACGAACAAGAAAAGCTTGACCGCGCAAATGCTCGCCTGAGTCGTTTGGGTATGGAACCTGTTGAAAAGGTTGACGACATTCCAACAGATCTTGAGTTGGATGATCCCTACTTACAAGAAACGGTAGCCTTGAGCCTTGCATTGATTGATGCACATAAGCTTGCGATGAATTAAACTTATCTACGAACTAGCTAGAAAGCCGCATTATGCGGCTTTTTTATAGCTAAATAATAATTACAAAAAACACGGAACAATAACATTCATGCATGAGTCACCCTCTATCGCGAGTCGCTGGTCGAGTCGCTTATTGTTTATATTAGCCTCAACTGCCGCCGCTGTAGGTTTAGGGAATATCTGGAAGTTTCCTTATATTACCGGCGAAAACGGTGGTGGCGCTTTTGTGCTGGTTTATCTGCTATGTATTGCTGGCATCGGCATTCCAATCATGATCGCCGAAATTATTATTGGTCGCCGAGGCCGGCACAGCCCAGGCTACGCTGCGCGCCAAGTGGCACGAGAGTCAGGGCGCAGCAAAGCTTGGCAGATAACCGGTTGGGTTGGTATGGCGACAGGTTTCCTAGTGTTGAGCTTTTATGCGGTTATTGCCGGTTGGGCACTGGCCTATGTGTACGAAGCTGCAAGTGGAACCTTTGCCGGAGCCAGCGTCGCTGAAATCAATCAGGTATTCGGCGATCTCGTTAGCTCATCGGCACGCCTCACCTTATGGCATGGGCTGATCATTGCAGGCGTCGTATTGGTTGTTGGTAATGGTATTAAAGATGGCCTAGAGCGCGCCGTCTCTTGGTTGCTTCCCGCAATGGTTATTTTGCTGATAGGCCTAGCTGGCTATGCCGCATATATTGGTGACTTCGCAGCAGCTGTCGACTTCATGTTTGCGCCGGACTTTTCCGAATTGACCATCAACGGCGTGATGTTAGCGCTTGGGCATGCATTCTTTTCACTCGGACTCGCGTCGGGTGTGGTGATTATGTATGGCGCTTATTTATCAAAGTCGACTTCGGTTGTTCAAACTTCGTTATGGGTAGCACTTGCGGATACATTGGTGGCATTGCTGGCGGGATTAGCTATTTTCCCGATTGTTTTTGGTAGTCAGCTTACCCCTGAAGCTGGTCCGGGCTTGATATTCCAGACCTTACCCGTCGCTTTTAGCCAAATGCCAGCGGGAAATACACTCGGTACTATTTTCTTCATTATGCTTGTAATTGCGGCGTTCACCTCAGCAATCGCCATGATTGAATCTGCAGTGGCCTTTATGGAAGAACGGTTTAAGCTGAATCGTTGGCCAGCCACTATGGCGGCGGGCTTCACGCTCTGGTTGCTGGGTCAAGTTACCATCTACAGCTTCAGTGGTGCCAGTTGGACACAGATTGATTGGCAGGTTCCTGGCAAACAGCTTACGTCATTATTTGATGTGATTGATTACGCCACGTCTAACGTGTTACTGCCACTTGGTGGGCTGCTGCTTGCTATTTTCGCAGGCTGGGTTATGAAATCGGCGTATAGTAGCGATGAGCTTAATACTAACCCGAAAGTTTTCCGACTATGGCAATTTATCGTGCGCTGGTTGGCACCGATAGCAATTGTTCTGATTTTCTTACAACTGATCGGTATTATTCAGTTTTAATTTTTTGAATTAGAGAATAATTATGCAAAACAATACAACGTTGGAGCAACGTACTCCAACAATCCTGCAAGCATCACTGCCGCTAATCGCGCTTATCATTATGCTTGGTTTGTCAGTTTTTTTGTTTGGCGAAGATTCATCTTACGGACCCAATCAAATTGCCTTATGGATAGCAGCCGGTGTTGCCATAGCGATTGGGTTTTATAATAAATTTTCATGGGCAGACATCGAAGACGGCATAAAAGAGGGGATTTCGGTTGCTCTGGGCGCGTTATTGATAATTCTCGCGGTGGGCTCTCTTATCGGTACCTGGCTGCTTGCCGGTACCGTACCAAGCATGATTTATTTCGGTCTCGAATTATTAAACCCAAGTTGGTTCTACGCTGCATCAGCGCTTATATGCGCCATCATTTCACTGGCTATCGGCAGCTCGTGGACTACAGCTGCAACCATCGGTGTAGCCCTAATGGGCGTTGCTGCAGGTATGGATTTATCACCAGCAATTACCGCCGGCGCAGTGGTTTCAGGTGCATATTTTGGCGATAAAATGTCGCCATTAAGTGATACCACCAATCTCGCACCAGCTGTAGCAGGTTCAGAATTATTCTCACACATTCGTTACATGGCCTATACGGCAGGTCCCGCATTTATCATTACTTTAATTATATTCTTGATTCTAGGCTTCAACGCCGACAGTTCGGTAAGTCTATTAGAACTGGAAAAAATGCAATTGGAGCTGCGTAACACCTTTAATATCGGTTGGATCATGCTGGTACCATTGTTGGTGCTTCTTTATTTAGCAGCAACGCGCAAGCCAGCCTTGCCAACGGTTTTCTTTGGCGCTCTGCTTGGTGGTGCCTGGGCCGTTATCTTTCAACCAGAAATGATAACTAAAATAGCTGGTGGTGATGAGTCTGTGGTTGGTACCGCCAAAGTTATTTGGGGCGCACTTTCAGACGGGGTAACCATTGAAACGGGCTCTGAAGATCTAGACCAGCTGCTTAGCGGCGGCGGCATGTCGAGCATGCTTAATACGGTGTGGTTGATTCTCAGTGCCATGACCTTCGGCGCCATCATGGAAAAACTTGGCTTACTGCAACGTCTTATAGCTGGTCTGTTGGGGTATGTGAAGTCGATAGGCAGCTTGATAGGTGCGACATTATTTACCTGTTTCGGGGCGAACATTCTAACTGCCGATCAATACATGGCGATTGTTCTTCCAGGCCGCATGTATCGTGAAGAGTTTGAGCGGCGCGGATTAGACCCACGCGTGTTATCACGTACGTTGGAAGACAGTGCAACCTTAACGTCCGCATTAATCCCTTGGAATACGTGTGGTGCCTTTATGATGGGCGCATTGGGCGTTAGCCCATGGATTTATGCACCATTTGCCTTCTTTAACTGGTTAACACCACTAATAGCATTAACTTATGCTTATACAGGCTTCCGCATCTTACGCTTGCCGGTACCGAAAACCGCTTAATTAAACAATTATAGGTAATTATGACTGCACAATTGGCAAAGCTTCGGAGCGATTATCAAGCTCCGGAGTTTCGTATCACCTCGGTCGATTTAACTGTTGATCTGCATGATTCCCGAACGCATGTGACCAATCGCATGCAGATCGAGCCGATTACAGCTTGTACAGAGTTGCGCTTGCATGGCGAGCATATGTCGTTGCAGAGCGTTAAAATTAACGGCCAAAGCTTGTCGGAACAGGATTACCAGATTACCGATAAAGCACTAACCCTTACCTGTGTGCCAAAGGAAGCGTTTGAGTTAACTATCGTCAATACCATTAACCCTGCTGCAAATAGCGCCCTTGAGGGACTTTATAAGTCGGGTGGGGCGTTCTGCACCCAATGTGAAGCTGAAGGGTTCCGACGCATTACCTATTATTTGGATAGACCGGACATTCTTGCGATTTTTACCACAACAATTACCGCAGATAAGCAAACTTATCCTTATTTATTGAGCAACGGAAATGCTGTCGCTCAAGGTGATAACAGTGATGGAACGCATTGGGTACGTTGGCATGATCCGCATCCGAAACCAGCTTATTTGTTCGCTTTGGTAGCTGGTGATTTTGAGGTTTTAACAGACCATTACACCACCAAAAGTGGTCGTGAAGTTTTATTGCAGCTATTTGTTGACCACGGGAATTTAAAGCGTGCGGACTATGCAATGGCAGCTTTAAAAAATTCGATGCGCTGGGATGAAGAACGATTTGGCCTTGAATACGATTTAGATATTTATATGATTGTCGCCGTTGATTTCTTCAACATGGGGGCAATGGAAAATAAAGGCTTAAACGTATTTAATTCACGCTATGTGTTGGCCGATTCAAAAACAGCAACCGACCAAGATTTTTTGAATGTAGAATCGGTGATAGGGCACGAGTATTTCCATAATTGGACGGGTAATCGAATTACCTGTCGTGATTGGTTTCAACTGAGTTTAAAAGAAGGCTTAACAGTATTCCGCGACCAGGAATTCAGTTCAGACCTCGGCTCACGGGCCGTTAATCGCATTGATGCAATTCGTATTATTCGAACCCATCAGTTCAATGAAGATGCCAGCCCTATGGCGCATCCGATCCGTCCCGACAAAGTTATAGAAATGAATAATTTTTATACGGTAACGGTTTATAACAAGGGCGCCGAAGTTATTCGTATGCTGCACACCTTACTGGGTGAAAAGGGCTTTCAAGCCGGTATGAAGCTCTATGTGCAACGTCATGATGGCCAGGCTGTGACCTGTGATGACTTTGTCGCGGCAATGGCGGACGCAACTAATACGGACTTAAGGCATTTTCAGCGGTGGTACAGTCAAGCTGGAACGCCGACAGTTAAGGTTAGCCAGCATTACGATGCTCAGGCTAAAACATTAACCTTAAAATTCGCGCAGGAAACACCGCCAACCCCCGGCCAAGCGGAAAAGTTGGCGGTACATATTCCAATTTTGCTCAGTGCATACACGGCAAATGGTCAATTGATCGCGATGCAGCATCCACAGCTTCGCCGCCATGAGTCGGGGAGTTTACTATTTGAACTCACAAAGCAAACCGACCAGCTGACGATTGAAAATATTGAGGAAGCTCCGGTATTGGCATTGCTCGAGAACTTCAGCGCTCCGGTAAAATTGGAATTCGAGCAAGATTTTTCAGACAGCATTGTATTGCTTGCGAATGCGCAACAGGATGTAACTCGCTGGGAAGCTGCTCAACACATTTATACCAAATTAATTCTCGATGCGGTAAGCAATCAACACCCGCTTGAACTTCCGCAGTCCGTCGCGAAAGCCTTGCAGAATATGGCAGCCACACCGCTTGATGCGGCATTAAAATCACTGGTGGTAACGCCGCCAACGGTGGAGGAAATAGCGGAATATTTTACCCGAAATATACCCTTGGCAGCCATTGATGATGCGGTAAATAGCTTGCGTCAACAAATTGCAAATTGTTTACATAACGAGTTTCTAGCCATTTGGACAACGCGCAAGCAAGAGCCATATCAGCTAAGCGGTTCGGCGATTGCGAATCGAAGCTTGCAGCATACTGCGCTTTACTATCTTGCCCTGAATAAGCCGGCACAGTTTAGTAATGAAGTTGCTCGTTACTTTTCAAAAGCGGACAACATGACCGCACAGCAAAGTGCCTTGCAAATTGCGGTGCATCTTAACTTGGACAGCAAGCAACAGTTGTTGGATGCTTTTGAGCAACAATGGCAAAATGATCCACTCGTTCTGGATAAATGGTTTGCGATTCAAGCGGGCGCCCCGCATGCGGATGTTGCAGAAACCGTAGCAACTCTGAAAAAACACAGTCGCTTCAATCCGGATAATCCAAATCGTCAATACGCTTTATATGCTACTTTTGGGCGTAACATGGTGCAATTTCACCGCGCTGACGGTGCTGGATATCGGTTAATGGCCGATATGATCAGCTACTTAAACACGAAGAACCCACAAGTTGCAGCGCGTCTTGTTACACCGTTAACCCAATGGCGCCGTTACGATGAGCAACGCCAGCAACAGATGAAAGCGGTACTTGAAGGCTTGCATAAATTGCCAGCTTTGGCCTCTGATTTAGATGAAAAAATAAGCCAAAGTCTCGCAACAGATTAGGCTGAATTTGATCGGCTTTGTAATAAACATGCAAAGCATCCTCATAATCATGTTCAGACCCCGAAAACCGTGGTCTGAACACTGGTTTTTTCGTGATAATAAGCATTGAATAACCAACCTAAATGTCCGACAATGATGGCAATTATTTCGTTGGGTGATAGCGACCTATAGCAACTATCACAACTTCGTAATACCTATCACGTAAAAGGACACCATCATGAATGCGTTTGGCGAAGGCCAGATTCCCGTTGTTTTGCAGAAGGTGGCTGAGCTGATTCAGCAACGCGCTACCGACCGAGCCGATTTAATCAAAGATTTTGCGATGAGGTTATTCCGCAATATCTCACCGGATGATCTCTCGCTGCGAAATGACAGCGACATGTATGGTGCTGTAATGGGCTTGTGGCACACGTTTAACGACTACAATCCCGGCGAAAAAGCGCTCATCAAAATCTACAATCCAGAAGTGCCGCGTCACGGCTGGGAGTCGGCGCATACTATTATTGAAGTCATTCAATCGGATAGTCCGTTTATGGTGGACTCGATTCGCATGGCTTTGTCGCGCTTAGGTATTACATCGCACTTACTTTTGCATCTGCCCATAAGCCATAAGCGTGACGAGAAAAATCAAATTACTGAGCTTCTCAAAGCCGGTACCCGCAACGAAGATAACGAAGTGGATACGGTTTTCCTGATTGAAGTGGATCGTCAAACCAGTAAAGAAGCGATCACCACCTTGAAGAAAGAGCTTGCGTCAGTTATGGACGAAATTAACTTATCCGTATCGGATTGGTTACCTATGCGTGAGCGTCTCAGCGAAATAGCGGCAAGCCTCAGTGACATCAATTACCCAGGTGACAAGAAGCAACTTCAAGAAGCACAGCGCTTCTTGGGGTGGCTGGCGAAAGACAACTTCACGTTAATGGGGTATCGCCGCTACGATTTATCGCCGGTAAAAGGTGACTACGTCATTCGTCAAGTGGCCGAATCAAGCCTCGGTTTGATGCGAAAAAGTGCGAACAACAAAGAACGGTTGGTATCGTCTCTACCCGAAGTTGCCCGCGATCTTACCTTTGATAACAGTTTACTGCTATTAACTAAAACGAATACCAAATCGCGCGTTCATCGTCCTGCATACTGTGATTACATTGGGATTAAACGGTTCGATAAAAACGGCAAGGTTATTGGCGAAGACCGCTTTATTGGCTTGTACTCAAGTAGTTTTTACAACAATAGCGCCCGCGATGTGCCGTTGGTCGGTGATAAAATTAGACGCGTTATGGAAGAGTCTGGTTTTGCGCCGAACTCACACGCTGCAAAAGCACTGTTGAACATTTTAGAAACTTATCCACGTGATGAGATCGTGCAGGCACCTGAAGATGACTTATTGGAAGTCGGTTTAGGCGTTTTGCAAATGCAAGAGCGCGACATGACCCGAGTTTTTGTGCGCCGTGATATTTTTGGTCGGTTCGCATCCTGCATGGTGTACGTGCCAAAAGAGCGCTACAACACCTTGTTACGACAAAAAACACAGCAAATTCTCGCCCGCACTTTAGCTGGCACCAGTGATGTAGATTTCACCACATACTTTTCGGAATCATCGCTAGCCCGAACTCATTACACCGTGCGCCTCGGCGAACACGTACAGGACATTGACGTGAAAGAACTTGAACAAAACCTTATTGAAGCAGCCCGCACTTGGGAAGACAACTTTGAGCGAATTTTAAGCAGCACCTTTGGCGAAGCAAAAGCCAATGCACTCAACAAGCGCTATTCCAATGCGTTCCCGCGTGCGTATAAAGAAGAAGTACTGCCCTCGGTCGCGATTGCCGATATCGCGCAAATTGAAGCGCTTGATGACGACCACAAACTTGGCATGCTGTTTTATCGTTCGCGTGAAGAAAATGAAACCAGTAAGAAAATTCGGTTAAAACTATTCCACAAAGACGAGCCAATTCACTTGTCTGACGTATTACCTATGTTGGAAAACTTTGGCCTGCGTATTATTGGTGAAAGCCCGTATCAGATTAAAACGACCGATGGCAGCTTGTTCTGGATACTTGATTTCCAAATGCTGCACAGCAACGCGAAACTTGACCTTGAGGCGAGCCGTGATTTATTCCAAAACGGATTTGCCAAAGTTTGGGACGGGTTGTACGAAGATGATGGTTTTAACCGTCTCGTCTTAAGTGCAGGATTAACTGGCCGGCAGGTAATCATTTTACGTATGTTTGCAAAATACATGCGCCAAATTGGTACCACATTTAGCCAAGCCTATATTGAGAGCACGTTCAGTAAGTACCCTCTGATCGCTAAACTTATTGTGAAGCTGTTCTATTCGAAATTTGATCCGAAAGAGAAAAGTCGCGACAAGAAAATTGAAGCGCTTGAAACACGTATCAATTCAGAATTGGAAAACGTTGCGAACTTGGATGATGACCGCATCATTCGTCGCTATGTTGAGCTCATTTTGGCTGCTTTGCGCACCAACTTCTTCCAAAGTGACGAGCAGGGCAATGAAAAGCCATACATCTCCGTGAAATTTATGCCGGAAATGATTCCAGAAATGCCACTGCCATTGCCGAAATATGAGATTTTTGTTTATTCACCGCGCGTGGAAGGTGTTCACCTGCGCGGTGGCAAGGTTGCTCGTGGCGGTTTGCGTTGGTCTGACCGTCGCGAAGACTTCCGCACCGAAGTGCTCGGTTTGGTTAAAGCACAGCAGGTTAAAAATACAGTTATCGTTCCTGTGGGTGCGAAAGGTGGCTTTTTCTGTAAAAACTTACCGGAAGAGCGCGAAGCGTTCTTTGAAGAAGGTAAAAACTGCTACCGCACCTTTATTCGTGCTCTGTTAGATATTACCGATAACATTGTGAGTGGCGAAGTAGTTCCACCGAAAGACGTTGTACGCCATGATGAAGATGATACTTACTTAGTTGTTGCAGCGGATAAAGGTACAGCAACTTTCTCAGACATTGCCAATGGTATTTCTGCTGAATACAACTTCTGGTTGGGTGATGCTTTCGCGTCGGGTGGTTCGGTTGGTTACGACCATAAAAAAATGGGCATTACCGCACGCGGCGCGTGGGAATCGGTTAAACGTCATTTCCGTGAAATGGGGATCGATTGTCAAACCACCGATTTTACCGCGGTTGGGGTGGGTGATATGGCTGGTGACGTGTTCGGTAACGGTATGCTGTTATCTAAACACACCCGTTTAGTTGGCGCATTCAACCATTTACACATTTTTGTGGACCCAAATCCAAGTGCCGAAAAAACCTATGCTGAACGTGAACGTTTGTTTAAGCTGCCGCGTTCATCTTGGGAGGATTTTGACAAATCACTGATTTCAGAAGGTGGTGGTATATTCTCGCGAAGCGCGAAAGCAATTGAACTACCGCCCGAAATGAAAAAATTATTCAATACGCAGAAGAAGACCTTCACGCCGAATGAATTGATCAAAGCCATTTTGACGCTTAACGTTGATTTGTTCTGGAACGGTGGTATCGGTACTTACGTTAAATCGGCCAAAGAGAGTGACAGTGACGTAGGCGACCGCGCCAACGATGCATTGCGCATCAACGGTAAAGATTTGCGCGCGAAAATTGTGGGCGAGGGCGGTAATTTAGGCTTCACCCAACTCGGTCGTATTGAGTATGCCCGCACAGGCGGCCGCATAAACACGGATGCCATAGATAACGTGGGTGGTGTGGACTGCTCAGATAACGAAGTTAATATCAAAATTTTGCTAAATGGCTTGGTTGCAAGCGGTGATTTAACGCGTAAGCAACGCGATCAACTGTTATACGACATGACCGACGAAGTATCACAAATCGTGATTAAAGATTGTTTCCGTCAGTCACAATCAATTTCAGTGACAGCGATTCGTGGTGCCGATCAAATCAAAGAGTTGCAGCGTTTTATTCATCATTTGGAACGCGAAGGGCAGTTAAACCGTGCGCTCGAGTTTTTGCCGGATGACGATGAGTTAGCCGAGCGTCAGGCGCAAGGGAAGGGCCTTACACGCCCTGAACTCGCTGTAATAACTGCTTATGGCAAGATGGTTCTGAAAGAACAGTTGCTTGACGATGCAATCATGTCTGATCCGTTCCATGCGCGTTCATTGATCAATGCGTTCCCGAAACCGCTGCAAGAAAAATACGCGGAAGCAATGGAAAACCATCCATTGCGCGGCCAAATCATTGCAACCCGTTTGGCGAACAACATTGTCAACGATATGGGCCCGAACTTTGTGTATCGCAAGGTAGACGCTACAGGCGCAACGGAAGCTGAAGTTGCGTCAGCGTATGTGGTTGCCCGCGAATGCTTTGATTTACGTGCATTAATGGAACAAATTGAAGCGTGTAACAACAAGATTCCGGCCGATGTACAAAACGGCATGTTATTCCAAATCCGCCGTGTTGTGCGTCGCTCTACACGTTGGTTCTTGCGCCATCGCAATCCAAACCTAGCAACTATTCAGGAACAAATTGATTTCTATAAATCAAGTTTCGATGACTTGCGCAAAAACGTGCTGACTTATTTGGTTGATGACGAGCGTGCACAAATCGAGAAACAAATTGATAAGTTACAAGCGCAAGGTGTACCAGCGAAACTGGCGCATAACATTGCGATTCTAACCACTTTGTTCTCAGCCCTGGACTTAGCCGATATCTCACATGAAACAGGTCGCCAAGTCGGTACTGTTGCGAAGGCCTACTTTAACCTTGGTTCACGCGTTTCGTTGCATTGGTTCCTTGATCAAATCAACAGTCAGCCGGTTGATAACCATTGGCAAGCGCTTGCACGCGCAGCCTTCCGCGAGGAGCTTGACTGGCAACAACGTTCACTCACCATGAGCATGTTGAAAGCAGGAGATACCAAGCAAGACGCTATGGCCGTTCTCGATACATGGATAAGTGACAACAAAGTTTACGTCGACCGTTGGTTGGTTATGCTATCTGACTTCCGCACCACGAAAACTCATGAGTTTGCGAAATTCTCAGTTGCTTTACGTGAGCTGATGTTATTGAACCATAATTGCACGTCGGTAAATTCATAATTATGTATGCACTCATGCGTAAATGGCTGTTCAGTAAGGATGCTGAACAGTCACACGATTTGACTTTAAATTTACTTAAGAAGTTTGCGCACACGCCGTTTTCAATTGCGTGGCGGCAGCGCTTGGCACATCGTCCAGTCACGGTGATGGGAATTGAATTTCCAAACCCCGTAGGTTTAGCCGCAGGACTCGACAAAAACGCAGAGTGTATCGATGCTTTTTCGCAGATGGGGTTTGGCTTCATCGAAGTAGGCACCGTAACACCGCGCCCGCAACCGGGAAATCCAAAGCCACGTCTGTTTCGCATTACAGAAAAAGAAGCCATAATTAATCGTATGGGTTTCAACAATTTAGGTGTTGATCATCTTGTTGAACAGGTGCGCCAGGCAAAATTCAGTGGTGTGTTAGGGATTAACATTGGTAAGAATAAAGACACACCTGAAGCTGAGGCGGTACAAGATTATCTGCACTGTATGCGCAAGGTCTATGCGTTTGCGGCCTATATTACGGTAAATATTTCATCACCTAACACACCGGGGCTGCGTGAGTTTCAGCACGGGAGTGCGTTGGATTCGCTATTAGCAGCTTTAAAGGCCGAGCAAGCTGAACTTGAGAGCAAATATGGCCGTTACGTTCCAATCGCGGTCAAGATTGCGCCAGATTTAACCGATGAAGGTATTTGCGCAATCACTGATGCGCTCATGACACATCATATTGATGCTGTAATTGCCACCAACACCACGCTGAGTCGGGAAGCTGTTGCAGGTTTACCTCATGCGGATGAAGCCGGGGGCTTAAGTGGTAAAGTCTTGTTTGAGGCCAGTACTCATGTTGTGAAAGTTATTGCGAAACATAGTAAAGGCCAGTTACCGATTATTGCTGTAGGCGGTATTGATAGCGCGCAGGCAGCAAAAGATAAATTAGCAGCAGGTGCAAGTTTGGTACAAATCTATACCGGATTTATTTATCACGGTCCGCGATTAGTAAGAGATATTGTCAACAGCTTGTAAATTGGTACGCATTTAGATACTTTAATTGCTAGATTTTCTCGACAAGGATATGACGTGCACGCGACACAACAATGGCGCTGGGTTTATGATCCAGACCAACAACAATTGCAGATTGAGCTGGAGCAGGGGCTGGTGCATACAGCGCCCTACAAGGCTTCGCGATTGGTGCCGTTGCATGCATTAAATGCTACGTTTTCAACAGAAGATGCAGCAAACTTTCAGAGCTTTTTTGACGCTCTTGATGAACACCATCGACTTAGCCCACAAACAATACTTGAAGCTGCGTTAAACCATACGATTTACCAAAAATTTGGCCGGCCGCAAATGCCGCAAAGTTGGTATTTCCAAACTGCCGACGTAACGCCAAACTACCCGTTAACAGTAGGCACATTGGTGCGATTAAACTCAGGGCTTGCGGACGTATTGTGTGCGATATGCACAACCGACGGTGAGTTCGTTGAGTGCATGGTTTTAGCGGATAAGTTTCCGCTGTCTGATATTAAAACCTTAAGTCAATATGACGTGATTAAGGTAATGCCTAACCGGCTCCAGTCTGCCTTTGCCGATACGCACCAACAGCCAGATAACCTGCGTCAAGCTTAGTTCATGTGGCGCAAATCCATTGCTCTGACTGGTCTATTTTTTATGACATCGATGACCTCGGCTGCGACACCCCCTACAAATACGCTGCGCATACTTGCGACCAGTGACGTGCATGGACACTTTACTGGATTCAATTATTTTGCCGACCGTTATGAGCAAAAAGGGCTGGCCTACACAGCCGAACTTATTAACGCAGCCCGGCAACAAGCTGATGCCAGTCTGTTAATTGAGAATGGCGATCTTATTCAAGGCTCGCCGTTTACCGACTGGATGGTTGCGCAAAGTGAACAGCACGCCAAACTTCCGCTCGCACCTCTATTAAATTACCTCGATTATGACGCCGTAAATTTAGGTAACCATGAATTTAATTACGGTCTCGACTATTTAGCCGCCGCTTATCATGGGCTTGATGCGCCTATACTCAGCGCCAACTTGATTGCCCAATCAGATTACGCCAAGCAGCAATTGAATCATCGCGCCTACACCATCATTGAAAAAGATATGCCCGTTGGTGACCGTAATGTCGCTTTGAAGATTGGTTTGGTCGGCGTGTTGCCACCGCAAGTCATGCAGTGGGATACCCATCATTTAGCTGAACATGTGCAGGTTGAGGCGATGCGTGGTGCGGCTGAACGAGAAATTCGGCAGGCACGCGCTGCAGGCGCTGATTTGGTGGTGTTAGTTGCCCATACCGGAATGCCCAAACATTCAGACATAACCAGCGACAGCGAACAGGCGGTATGGGAACTGGCGCAAATAGAGGGCGTTGACGCAATTATTTTTGGACATCAGCACGAATTATTTCCGGGCACGTCGGTTTATGATCAACTCACTAATGTGGATAGTCAAAAAGGCACTATATTTGGTGTTCCAGCGGTTCAACCAGGTGTTCATGGCGAGTATCTGGGTGTGATTGATCTCGCGTTAAGCTTTGATGAAAGCCACAAAACATGGCACGTTGAGTCGCATCAATCATCAGTCCTTCAAGTCGGCGCAACGCGCGATACGCGAGTTAACCAGATGTTAGCATCGGCGCACACAGCAACCTTGGCGTTTATGAAACAACCCATCGGCATCACGCAGGCCGCTTTGAGTCAGCAATATGCTCGCTTGCAGCCTACATTAGCTATGCAGCTGATTCATGATGCACAATTGTGGTACATCGAACGCTATGTCGAAGCTGCAAACCCAGCCTGGCAGAACATACCACGCTTCAGCGCGGCAGCTCCGTTTCATGCAGCCTTACATGCCAATGATAGTTACACCTTGATTGAACCAGGCGCAGTGACACTGGGTGACATTGGCGATCTCTACCGTTATCCCAATACGCTTGAAGTGGTGAAAATAAAGGGGGCTGCGCTAAAACAATGGTTAGAAGAATCAGCTAAAGCGTTAACAGTTGGGCAGCCAAACGATCGATGGAGTTGGGTAAATAAAGAGATTCCGTCTTATCAATTCGACACGTTTAAAGGGTTAAATTATGAGATTGATCCAAGCCAAAAAGTAGGGCAGCGGGTTTCAACAACTGATGATATTAACGATGAGCACGACTATGTGGTGATTACTAATAATTATCGTGCCAGTGGTGGCGGTGATTTTGCTAATCTTGATGGCTCGCAAATTATTTACCGCGCGCCCGATCAGCTACAACATATTTTGATTGAGTATTTAAAAAGCTTAGGAGAGAAGGGCTATAGCCCAGAACTGGAAGAAAATTGGAAATTGGTTGCGGGGGCAGGATTTGAACCTACGACCTTCGGGTTATGAGCCCGACGAGCTACCAGACTGCTCCACCCCGCGTCCGATGCTGCGCATGTTATAGATACCCCAACCTAAACGCAATAGCTAAATTCACCGTTCGCTTATTTAATAGTCGATTCCGGTTTAACCGCCCAATAAACAAGCAATTCGCGCAATACAGACGGTGCCGATTTCGCTATAATAGCCGCCATGATAACTAACCTTGATAATTCAATGACCACACCGTCTTCTTCAATGCGTTTATTTGCAACCTGCGCAAAGGGCCTTGAGCCACTCTTATTCGACGAGCTACATCAGTTAGGTGTTAGCGATGTTCGGCAAACTGCAGGAGGTTGCTGGTTTCAAAGTGATCTTGAAAATGCTTATCGTGTCTGCTTGTGGACGCGTTTAGCGAACCGCGTGTTGCTGACCCTTGGCGATACTTATTTTAAAAACGCTCAGGATATACCGGCAGCCGTTGCGGAAACGCCGTGGGAAGAGGTGTTTAGTTCTGACCAGACGTTCCTTATTGACTTTAGTGGACGCCACCATGAGATTCGTCACACGCAATTTGGCGCGCAACTGATTAAAGACGGCATTGTGGACCGATTTCGTGCGCAAGGCCTTGAACGGCCAAATGTATCAAAAGAACAACCTGATATACGCATTAATGCGCACATTCAAAAAGATAAACTCACGTGGTATCTCGATTTAGCAGGTGAAAGCCTGCACAAGCGGGGATACCGGCAGCAGCAAGGCGCGGCTCCGCTGCGTGAAACCTTAGCGGCGGCTGTTGTCATTCGTAGCGGTATGACGGCTGAAACTGAGGTTGTGTTTGATCCATTTTGTGGCTCAGGAACCCTGTTACTTGAAGCCGCAATGATTCGATTTGACCGTGCACCAGGGCTAACTCGAAGCCACTGGGGTTTTGAGCAATGGCGCGGGCACGATGTGACGGCTTGGCAGCAGGTTCTTAGCGAAGCGCAGCAGCGATACGAAGCGGCGTGCGCGCAGCATCAAGCGCGTTTTATCGGGTACGATAATGACCCCAAGATGCTCGCAATCGCTGAACAAAATGCCATACGGCTCGGTTTAAATGAGCGTTGTGAATGGCAAGTTGGCAATGCTGAGCAGGTAACGCCACCAAATATCGAAAACCTTACACCGCAATCAGCACCTTTATTGATTTGTAACCCGCCATACGGCGAACGTTTAGGCGAAGAGATTGAAACCTTGCTGATGTACCGTCGATTTGGGGCGCAGTTACGCAATCATTTCACCGGTTGGCAGGTTGGGGTATTAGCAGGTGACGACACCTTACTCAAACGTATGAAATTGCGCAGCCAACGCAAATACAAGCTCTTTAACGGTGCTTTAGAGACCACTTTAGCGCTTTATGATTTAACTATTGAGCAACCAGAGTTTACCCAAACGCAATCAAGTGATTTAGCCAATAGATTCAAGAAAAATTACCAGAAATTTGAAAAATGGGCGGCAAAAGAAGGGGTTAGTGCTTGGCGACTGTATGACGCCGACCTGCCGGAATACAATGCAGCAGTTGATGTATATGACGATTGCCTAGTGATTCAAGAATATGCAGCCCCGAAAGACATTCCTGAAGCCGTTGCAAAGGACAGGTTGTGGTTTTTAATCGATACGCTTGCCCAAGAACTACCTTTTGCCGCCGAAAATATGACGTTAAAAGTTCGCCAGCGTCAATCTGGCAAGCAACAATATGAAAAACAAGAGCCGCGTGGTTTGGTTCGCATCGTGCATGAGTATGATGCGCAGTTTGAAGTGAACTTAAGTGATTATTTGGATACTGGCTTATTTCTTGACCACCGTTGGACGCGTCGTGAGCTTGGCAAATTAAGTGCCGGTAAAAACGTTCTTAATTTGTTTGCATACACCTGTACCGCATCTGTTCACGCCGCTTTAGGTGGAGCGAAAGAGGTTGTTTCTGTTGATCTTTCACATACCTACCTTGCGTGGGGACAACGAAACTTCAACTTGAATAAACTCTACGGGCGCCAATTTGAGTTTGTGCAAGCAGATTGCCTGCAATGGCTTCGTGACCAACGTCCTCAGCAACGTTTTGATGTTATTTTTCTAGATCCCCCAACGTTTTCAAATTCAAAGCGTATGGATGATGTGCTGGACATTCAGCGTGATCACGTAATGTTGTTGAAATTGGCGGCACGGTTATTAACCGATGACGGTGTAATATTGTTTTCCAACAACAAACGCCGTTTTAAACTCGATGAAGAAAGGCTAAATGGGGAGTATTTGATCGCTGAAGATTTAACCCAGCGTTCTATATCACCAGATTTTGCCCGTAATAAGGGTATTCATCATCTGTTTAAGGTACGTCACAGTGACTGATTTCTATTTACTGAGTAAGCCTAAGTGCCCACTCTGTGATGAAGCGCTCAAGTTGTTGCATCAGGCTAAGCCTGATAACCCAATACGGTTGCATGTTGTTGATATTACAGAGCAACCTGAACTACAAGATGAATATGCATGGTTGGTTCCGGTTTTAGTTCGGGCCCGTGACGATGCAGAATTGCGTTGGCCTTTTAGCCAACCTATTGAGGAATTTTTAAATACATGAATTTAGTGCGACTTAACCAAGCGCAGCTCGCGTTTGGTAACGATCCTATCTTGGATCATGCAGATCTGGTCATTGAATCAGGTGAACGTGTTTGTATCGTGGGCCGTAATGGCGCCGGGAAATCGACACTACTGAAAATTATTGCCGGCGATGTATTGCTTGATGACGGTGTGGTTCAAGTGGTGGGTGATACCGTTGTGGCGCGCTTACCGCAAGACCCACCCGCGAACTCGTCGCAATCGGTATATGACTACGTTGCTGAAGGGCTAGCTGATGTTGGTCGCGTATTGCAGCAATACCACAGTGCGGTGTCGCGATTGAATGACCACCCCGATGACGATAAAGCGTTACAGACCTTAGCGCGTTTGCAAACTGCAATAGAGGCCGCAGATGGCTGGCAACTGCAGTCGCGCATTGAAAGTATATTAACCCAACTAGAGCTCCCTGAAGACGCCACGATGGACTCATTATCCGGCGGTTGGCTGCGTCGCGTTGCGTTGGCACGCGCCTTAGTTGTTAGCCCTGATCTGTTGCTTCTTGATGAGCCAACCAACCACCTTGATGTAGAAATGGTGACTTGGCTTGAAACAATGGTTAAAGAGTTTCGCGGCGCGGTATTATTTATTAGCCACGATCGCGCTTTTATTCGTAATTTGGCAACCCGCATTATTGATCTTGATCGCGGCAAACTAACGAGTTTCCCTGGCGATTACGAGAAATATTTAACTGCTAAACAAGAGCAAATTGAAATTGAAGCGTCACAAAACGCCGAGTTTGATAAGAAACTCGCCCAAGAAGAGGCGTGGATTCGTCAGGGGGTTAAAGCGCGCCGAACCCGTAATGAAGGTCGTGTTCGTGCATTGCAAGCATTACGCCGCGAACGTCAAGCTCGGCGTGAGCAACAAGGTTCAGCCAAGCTTGCCGTGCAAGAAGCCAATCGTTCCGGCAAACTGGTATTTGAAGGCGAGCACTTAGATTTGAGTTTTGCAGATAAGCCAATACTGAAAGATTTTAGTTTAACGCTGCAGCGCGGCGACAAAATTGCACTGGTTGGCCCTAATGGTTGCGGTAAGAGTACACTGATTCGTGTATTAATTGGGCAACAGAACGTTGACGCTGGCATGGTAAAGGTTGGTACGAATCTTCAAGTTGCTTATTTTGATCAACATCGTGCTCAGCTCGATCCGGAACTTTCGGTCGCTGAAAATATAGGTGATGGTAAGCAAGACGTTACTTATAATGGCCGTACACGGCATATTCTAAGTTATTTACAGGACTTTTTATTCAGTCCGAAACAAGCACGCACGCCAGTTAAAGCTTTGTCCGGTGGTGAACGCAACCGGGCATTACTGGCTAAATTATTTCTACAGCCAAGTAACTTCTTGATACTTGATGAACCAACCAACGACCTCGATATCGATACACTTGAGTTACTCGAACAGATTATTGCTGAGTATCAAGGCACGGTCATTCTGGTAAGTCACGATCGCGAATTTGTTGATAATACTGCCACCAGCGTCTTGTTATTTGAGGGGCAGGGAGTAGTGACCGAAATTGTTGGTGGCTTCACCGAAATAAACCATTATTTGCGAGAAAAACAGGGAACTAAACCTAGTTCAAGTCAGTCAGACAAGCCAGTTCAGAAAGAACGGGGTTCTGCTGAGCCGCGGAAAAAGTTATCCTACAAATTACAACGCGAATTAGATATGCTGCCTGAGCAAGTTGCGGCGCTAGAAAAAGAACAACAACAATTAGAGCAGCAATCAAGCGCACCGGATTTTTACAATCAGCCACATACAGTGACAGCGCCGGTACTTGAACGCTTAGGTGAATTAGAAAATGAACTTATGGCAGCCCTTGAACGCTGGGATGAGTTAGAAAATCTACAACAAGAGAGTAGTTAAGTCATATATGAAACAATTTAAGACCCGTTTGCTTGCGGCATCCGTTGCCGCGCTCGTTAGCACAGGTGCCGCTGCACAAAGTTACTCGCTACAAGTTATCGAATCACCTGAATCTGTTCGAAACGTATATGGTGTGGCCTTGAACGACCAAGGTATAGCGGCACTGCAAGCACGAATTCCTCGCAACGCTGAATTGGATTTCGAGTTCATTAGCTTGGCTTTACTGCAAGAACTGGGTATTCCTGCTGACTTTGATCCGGAAACCGATACGTTAAGTTACGCGCAATACGTTGCGTTAGTACAACGCCTTGAAGACCGTGTGAATGAATCGCCTTCGTCGCTGCGTATTGCTGTGAATTTCGCCGCCGATTACGACGGCCAAACCCTGTCATTGCCTGCATTTCTAAATAGCGAAGGCAATGGGGCGTCGAGCCAATTGAACTCCGCCGATCATCAGTTTTTAGGCTTGAACCAGAACAATATTCGAGTCGGTATAGCTACAGCGCCTTATGAGCGTTTTGAATACACGTACCAACCAGAGCCGGCAGAAGGACAGGACACACCTGATCCGGTCACGACAAGCTATGTGAAGCGTGATTTTACCAGCCGTGCCATGTGGTATGACGGAACAACCTATAAGTTATTAGAGCCTTCTGAGCAAACCATTCTTGGTGGCGAGTCAGGCTTGTTTGATATCAATGAAAACAATGTTGCGGCTGGTTTTACGAGTGTATCAATAACACCTCGAGCACAAACTCGTATTGATACATGCCTTGAGTTTGATTCAGACCCAAGCTCCGCGATTCCAAGCTATACCTGTGTTTGGAGCGCTTGGCACGCCTTCCAACGTGGCACAGCGACTAACTTAAGTTCATTCCGTGGTACCGAGCTTCGCACCAATGGTTCCATCTACAACATGCATGCAACGCTGTGGCAGCTTGATGCTCAAGGCGAGGTTATCAGTCAAACTCAATATGCACCACTGGTTGAGCAATTGGCAGACGACGAAAATGAGTGGTCAACGTATGCCTACGCAGTTAATAACAATGGTGTGGCAGTAGGCCAGAGCTGGACCTATTTTGGTGACGAGCCGCAAGTTGGTGGACGAATCAAAATGCCAGCCATATTTATCAATGGCGAAACGCGTCCTGTAATAACCGATGAAACCTATGTTTGGGGTACGGCCACAGATATCAATGATGATGATATAGCCGTAGGCTTCGTATTGCGAAACTTTGAAGGAACACGCCGTGCTTACCCGTTTAAGTATGATGTGAACAGCGATGCCTTTGAGCTGTTGCCAACGTTCTTTACGGGTTCATCAACTTATCCAAACGCCATCAATAACCAAGGCTTTGTGGTTGGCAGCGCGGAAATAGATTCGACTGCGAACACGACCCGCCGCCGCGTTGGTTTCGTTTATGACATGAACAATCCGGACCAAGGTTTGATAGATTTAAATGACGCCGTTGGCTGCAGCGCTGATTACTTTATCGTGTCAGCCGATGGTATCAACGAGCAAAATCAAATTTTGGTGACGGCAACGACTGACAAAGATTACACAAACTCGGAAGGGGAAACTCAATCTGAACAAGTGTCATTGAGCTTAATTCTAAATCCTGAATCAGGTGAAATCACCAACTGCACAGACGAGGGCAGCCAAATTCAACGCCAGGGTGGGGCTATGTCTCCTTTGGGCCTGTTTGCTATGTTGCTGATTGGTGGTCTTATTACAGTTCGTCGTAAATTTATGCGTTAATCAAACAAGTTAATCTAAGCAAACTTGTTTTAATAAACGGCGTGTTTTCATTGACTTAAAATGTCATTCGAAAATACGCCTTTTTTTTGATTTGAACTCCCTCCCAAAATTGCTATCTATTAATTAAGAGCATCAGCCAATGCAATAAATTGGCAGCCACGATGCTCTGAAAACAATTAAAATTTCGTAAAATCGGACGAGGAAGTGAATTATGAAACGACAAAAACGCGATCGCCTAGAACGTGCGCACGCACAGGGTTTCAAAGCCGGAGTATCTGGTCGTTCAAAGGAACTATGTCCTTATCAGAACCAAGAAGTACGATCACAGTGGTTAGGCGGTTGGCGAGATGCCATGGAAGCGCGAGGTGGCGGTTTATTCCGCTGATATAAATCCCGTCCACACGTTGAGTGGAAAACTAATCCTACCAATGAAAAAGCCCGCCAAAAATTAGCGGGCTTTTAACGTTTATTCCGACTGCTGTTATTTTAGAAAGTTGACGTGTCAGTAAATAAACCAACTTTCAAATCTTTTGCGGTATAGATAGTTCTACCGTCGACTTCAACGCGTCCGTCAGCTATTCCCATATATAATGAACGCTTTAAAACGCGTTTATAATCAATGAAATAACTTACTTTTTTAGCGGAAGGAAGAATTTGTCCAGTAAATTTAACTTCTCCAACACCAAGCGCGCGCCCGCGACCAGGGCCACCTAAACAGGCTAAGAAGAAACCTGTTAGTTGCCACATCGCATCGAGCCCAAGACAACCGGGCATAACCGGATCGCCAATAAAGTGACAGTCAAAAAACCATAAGTCGGGGTTAATATCCAGTTCGGCGTGAATATACCCTTTGCCGTAAGCTCCACCGTCTTCCGTAATCTCTAAGACACGGTCCATCATGAGCATATTAGGGGCAGGGAGCTGGCTATTACCAGGACCAAACATTTCGCCGCGTGAGCAAGCTAAGAGCTCTTCGCGAGTAAAACTATTTTGTTTCATAAGTACCTTGTTTTGCTGCGTCAATCATTTGGAAACGCTAATCATTGTGAGGTTTCTCGCGTAGATTAGCGAACACGTGTACGCTTAACAAGTCCGACAAGTATTATCGTGCAATAAATTTACGCCACCAAGGCAGCTCACGGTCTATGTGCTGCAACTCATTTAAGCGCTGTTCAATGCGCGCATATAGTTGTTTTTGCTCAGATTGAGTCAGTAACTCCAAGGCCTGGCCAACGTGTTCTATTGCGTACACATGAAACTCATTGGCTTGAACAGCTTTAATCACGTCATCACCAAGATTGAGCTGGCTCAAGTTAGCAGCAGGAATAATCACGCCTTGTTGCCCACTCAGGCCCCGGATACGACAGAGTTCGAAATAACCTTCAATTTTTTCATTAACGGCACCAATTGCTTGTACACGGCCAAATTGATCAACCGCACCGGTAATCGCCAAACCTTGTTGAATAGGGGCCTCAGCAAGCGCTGATAGCAAGCAACACAGTTCCGCTAGCGACGCGCTGTCGCCGTCAACTTCATGGTAGGACTGTTCAAATACAATCGTGGCTGACAACGCCATGGCTTCATTGCGAGCAAATACGTTGGCGATGTAGGCACTTAAAATCATTACACCTTTAGTATGGATACTGCCACTCAGTTCAGATTTACGATCAATATCAATAATGTCGCCATCACCATAATGCACCGTTGCTGTTATTCGCGTTGGTTCACCAAACTCATGACCGCCTGCGGTAATCACGGTTAAGCCATTAATCTGGCCGATAACTTCGCCTTCGGTGGCAATATAAACTTGCCCTTCAAGAATAGAGCGACGACTAAGTTCAGCAATGTAGCCATCGCGCTGATCACGCTGAGCAAGCGCTTGGCGAATATGCTCACCGCTTATCTCTGCGCTCTGCGCCTTGGTTGCCAGTGCGCAAGCTTCACGTAACAACTGCATAATTGCGATGGTGTCGAGTGACAACTCCGTTTGAAAATCGGTAATACGCGTTACAAATTTAAATAATGCGGAATACGCATCGGCAGCTAATGGCTGCACAGCCGCTTCGCGCACAACATAGCTTAAGTAATCGAAGTAGGGCGCCAGTGGCGCTTTTTGCAGCGAGTAATGTGATGAAAAGTCAGCTAAATAGGGAAATAAATTATCAAAATCACGATCGAGTTCCCGTAATTGAGCGTAAATTTCTCGCTCGCCAAGCAGTAGCACTTTTATGTGGACGGGAATCGCCTCGGGCTGATAATAGGCCGCGATGTTGGCGTCGCCAGGTTGCGCCCAATCAAATTCGCTAGTGCGTAGAATATACTTTAATTTACGCCACAAACCTGGTTGTATTAGGAGTTCTTCCGCGTCAATGGCTAGCACACCACCGTTGGCCTTAAGTACCGCACCAGCTTCAATGAGGTGAAGATCGGACGAAATAGTTCCTTCAACACTTTGCAACCGAATGCTACCAAACAGCGTCGATTCTGTGACACGATCACACAACATGAACGGTTCATTTTCATCGTGAGTGACAATAACCGTCGCCAGTTCAGAACCGGGTAAATCGTCAAAGGTTCTATCTTCAATTAACCCAATATACTTAGCAACGCGTTCACTGGTGTAGGTTTCCAAAATAAAGTCTTTCAACGGGCCGCGTACAGAAACATCCGCCTGTAAAAATTCCCAAAGTTTAATCAGAAAATCGTTGGCTTTTCCGCATGGTAGGTTTACGCAAAGCGGTTGATAGGCACTTTCTGGATTCGCTACATACACCCAGTCAAATTTACTGGCATGTAACCAGTGTTGTTCATTCTGAACTTCGTTCAGCACATCGAGTGTACGCATGCCGGCGGGCGTTACAATAAATCCATGTGCATAGCGGCCGGCTATGCTTAAAGCCTGCTGCAGAGCTGACAGCGCACGCTGCTGCCCAACTAACGCACTAGGCGTTGAAGTGGCTGGCCGTTGGTCGGCCCATTCGGTTATTTGTGGTTGTAGTGCTTCCGCAGCAATGCGCATTCTTTGTCTCCCTTTGAGTTACAGCCCATGATACCACTGTAAGTGGCGCTCGCCACGCATTCCCTTAATCCTGAATAACAAAACTGACTTGAATCGGGGTAACTGTATATCCCTCGCTTTCTAACAACGCGACAAGCCCGTTTGAACCGCCTAAATGACCAGCTCCGACTGCAATAAACGTGGATTGGGTTGCCAGCAATTTCGGAAGTTTCTCAAGCCATTGCTCATTTCGACGATCAAGCAGCCCATATTGATAGTCACCAAAGTCATCTTGATCTTGAATAAGTTGATAAACTTCGTCACCGTTACCGGCTAAATAGGCTTGCTCAAGCTGCTGTAACGATTGCTTACTTTGGGCTGGCTCGGTAGCCAACTCAAATAGTGAGGTGACTTGTAAATTAAGTGGAATGGCGTCAAAAAGCGAAATCTGGTCGGCCACAGACTCCAAACCAACAATAGTTTTTTGGGTTTGGTTTGCCTGAATTGTAAAAAATTCATCCAGCCTTAATGGCGCGGTTGCACACTCCAGATAGTTTTGTAGAAATAGGGCACTTAAAAACACTGGCCGTAACGCTGAAATCTGTTGAAACGGTACGTTTAACTCGTTCTCAACCAGCGCCTTGAATCGCAAAAAATCTGCATCATTCAATGTTTGCTGCAAATAATCTGCTGGTTGTTGCAATACATTTTGTCGCAGGGCGAGTTGTTGCTCTGGCTCCGCTAAATTCACTTCAACAACAAGTTGCTGGGAGCTTTCAAACGCACTAAGAACCGGCTTAGGCGTTTCTATTTCAACACCACAAACCATATGCATAGTACCGAAAAGATACGAAGTAGGTTGGTGGTCGGGATGAGAAACCTTAAAAAATATGTTCGCCTGAACCGGCGTCAGAACGGCAAAGTAAAGTAAAAAAGTAATAACAAATAAATAGCGCATAGCCGGATAACCCCAGTTGAATCATATACCTGAATGGCACAATAATGGCACAATATAGCATGACGGACTTAATACGACACGAATACGACAGATGCGACAAATTGTATGACTGTCCACTAAATGTCGTCACGGTTGTGCAGGATTATCGGTAACTTACACCTAACTTGTTATCGACACCTAGGAATAAGAAAATGAAAAAAGACGAACAAACTGTTGGCATGTTAGACATTCTACGTAATGGCTTTTGGTTTTATTTCACCCATAACAACCATGAAATAGCCGCACACGCCAGCGGGTTTAGCGGCCGTGAAACGCTATACGTGGATGACAGCAAGGTTTCGACGAAGCTTTCCTGGCGTTTCAAGAGCGGTCACGAATTTGAGCTTGACGGTCACCAATACCGTGTTGTGTTTGATGTTGTCAGTATTTGGAGAGGACAAATTGCCTGTCACTTGTATGTCGACGATAAACACGTTGAAACCAATGAACACGCCATGGCAATTAATAACACCAAATTAGGTTGGAAAACCTTCTTTATCATGTTTGCCGCGGGCTTAGTTTTTGGTGCGCTGAGCGCATACCTCGTAAAACTCTTCGTGTAGGGGCACACATGGACATTCAAGCTCGAAAGGTTCGAGAACTTAGAAGCCAACACGGGTGGACTCAACAACATCTAGCTGAAGCATGTGGTGTAAGTTTAAGAACCATTCAACGCATCGAAAAAGACGGCAACGCTGCTCCTGAAACTTTATCGGCACTTTGCGCCGTTTTCGAAATAACACGAGAAGAATTATTTGTTGTACCACGTAAAAATGATCAACAACTGCAACGTGCAGTATTAGGTACGCAGTGGCTTGTTTATATAGGGATTCTCATATGCGGTATGGCAATAGGCGCTGCTATCACGTTTCTGGCGAATCCATAACAGCGTACAGCGGTTAATTGCACAGACGAGAGGCCGCGGAAAACTCGACCGCGGCCTTTTTTTTACACCCACAATCAATTTCGCATAATGTATATTATGTTAAATAAACTATTATAAATGGTAACTAGAACAAGTGATGACTTACACCTTTGGCGGAAATAAGCGTGTTTTTTAAATTTTTGGCAGTTACGCTACGCAAACCCATGTAGATTTCACGTAGCGCACGATTTTATGAATTGGCTATTTTCTGCAGCTTATTGAATAATTTTTCATAATGTTTCATGGCTAATCTATTTAAACCTAACTGAGTAAGAACCGCTGTTGGTAGCACACCTAACCAATAGGTTTTTAACCAAACCAACTTTGCATCGGTTCGCTGTTCAATTTTTCGGACAATTGTGGGCGCTTGTTGATAATAGATTTCGATAACATGTCGGCCTGCTTCAGTTTCTTGTAAAACAGTATCTCTAAATTTTCTTAAATAACTTAATTCCCAGCAGTCATCGTTTAAGCCAATGTTATGAACCGCTGCCGTTGTAAAAAAGCAACCGTATTCAGGGTTACATTTCTCAGCAAGGTAATCGTCCAGTAACGCTTTGGTGCTGGAATTAATTCGCTCACTGAATTCCAGCCAACCGGAATCATCAACCGTGACATAAGCACTTGGTGAATCTGGATACAATGACATAATCACCTGAACTGGCTCATTCATGACCCAGAAATTGTTCATTGCAGTAATTGCATCACGTGGTAATTCATAATCGTACATAAAATTGCCGTTATGCTCGGCATCGGTTGTTACGTCGTAGTCGGTATTTTTAACGCGAAAACTTTGTACGTGTACCTGATGTTCTAAACGCTCGCCTTGGTCGTTTGTCGTGTAAAACCCCGGCAACCAAAGCTGGCCTATTTGTGGACTATACCCCCACTCGCCATTGGCATTTGAATCGTAATTGAATTTAAACTTAAGCGTTGAAGCATCGACAACCTGGGAGATAAATTCAGCTTCAGGGTCATCTGTTACGAGGGTTGTGCCATCTTTAAGTTGACGCGAAATCCATATACTCACATAAAAATAATCATAATCATCTTCGTATAAGGTCGCTTCTGAAATGAAAGCACCTTCTTTAATTGTGGTTTCGCATAAAGGCAGAGATTCTTGGGCGTAAGCCGCTGAGGATAAGCCACAGAGCGTTAAGGCTGCGGCTAATCGAGGGTAACGTCGTGAAAACATAGCAATCCCATCCATATTTTTAGATGGGATAAGTTTAGATGAACTGAACCTAAGTGCCAGTTTTTATTGATTAACTTGCTCAACAAAGCTTTTCATCGCGCCTATTTGTTGTTGCAGTACGCCATCTACTGCACCAGCCCACTGACTCAAATCGCTTGGCGTATAGCCGCCTACACGGCAGAACAGCGAAAACTCAGTGCGATTATCTGCGATGACTTTCATGCGCCATTCCATGACACCAGTTACCCCCTCGCCTTGCAACGGACCAAGCCCGCCGAGTAAACGAATAAGGTTATTGGGCTCAACCTTTGCAACTTGCATGTGCATGGTTTCGGAGTCGCCAAACTTCTCACAAAAGCAGCCCATAGCTTCAGCGGTGAGCGTCATGTTTTTACCAGAGCCATACCAAGTGTGGGCATCGAGCCACCACTGACCAATATTGTCCGTGAGTGCACCGTACACGTCACTGACTGGCGCATTAATTTCACGCTTAAATTCAATGGTAAATCCATTTTGGCTACTATCAATTACCTCGCCATTAGCGGGCTGCGTAACCAATAGCAACCCAGCCAATAATCCGAGTACATTCCCTGTAATTTGAATTTTCATTACATTTCACCTGCCTTTTCCATTTCACTTTCTAATCGGTTCGTTTCATCAGCTCGTGGCTTCGTAAAGCGTGCCAAAGCCAGATAGATGACAGGCGTTAAATATAGCGTAAATAGCACCGCAAAGGCTAACCCACCAAATACCACCCAACCGATAGAGTTGCGTGATTCAGCTCCCGCTCCCATCGATAAAATTAGCGGCAGCGCCCCAAGTAGTGTTGATACTAATGTCATCATGATTGGACGCAGGCGAATTTCCGCTGCATTTTCAATTGCTTCACGCACATGCTGACCCTGGTCGCGCAATTGGTCAGCAAACTCCACAAGGAGAATTGAATTTTTCGCAATCAGACCTATCAGCATCACCAGTCCAATTTGCGAAAAGATATTGATGGATGTGCCGGTCACGTATAGCGCGAAAAATGCGGCTGCGATACCAAAAGGTACAGTTGCCATGACAACAACCGCTGAATTAACGCTTTCAAACTGAGCAGCAAGTACCAAAAATACAATAATAAAAGCAAGAATGTACGTCAGCGCTACTTCGCGAGATGTTTCCTCATAGGCCTCGGCTTCACCAAGTAATACCAAGCCAATGCCACTTGGAAGCTCATCTGCTGCCAATTGACGTAGTTGCGCAACCACATCTTCTAATGGAATCGAGGTAGGCTGTTCCATATCCACTTCAATAGCCCGACGTTGTGCACGACGCTCAAGTTCGGCCGGAACACCTTCTTCGGTAATCGTGGTTAAACTCGACAGCGGCACCAAACCGGTTTCTCGGGAACCGACATACAGGTTCATGATGTCGGTCGGATCACGAATTAAACTGCGTTGTGCTTGCAACATAATCGGCACAGCTTGGTCACCGATATTTAGATCAGTAACATCCAAGCCATTAATTGCTGCCCGCAACGTTGTCGAAATATCACTTAATGGAACTCCCAGCTCTTCCGCACGCTTACGATCGATATTAACCCTGAGCTGAGGCTGCGTTGGCTGATAAGAAATTCGCGGGTAACCCACTTCGGGCAATTCCTCTTGCAGTCGAGCAGTGAATTTCTGCGCTGCACGGAATATTTCCGCGTAATTTTCACCGGTTAATGCAAACTCTAGACCACCACCTTGGCCACGCAGATTCAGACTGTTTGAGCCAAATGCACGGGCTGGTGCGCCTGGAATTTGGCTTAGCGGCCCACTAATTTCATCAATAATATCCTGCTGGCTTTTGTCGCGTTCTTCCCAATCCGTTAAGCGCACGGTAATGAAGACCAAATTTGGATCCCATTGGCCAACCACAGTGTTGATACTGTCAACCGCCCCGCCATTCACGTAAGGCAATAAGATCTCTTCCATTTGCTGGGCCTGGCGATCCATAAAATCAATGCCTACACCGTCCGGTCCGCGCGCGAAGATACGAATAGTACCGCGGTCTTCATCAGGCATTAATTCATTATCGACTTGGAAGTATAAATAGGCGGCCGCGGCCGCAATAACGCAGCTTGCTAAAAACACCCAAATAGCTTTATCGAGTGCTATATGTAAGGTTTTGCTATACGCATTGCGCAATTTTGTACCGAAGCGCTGCAGCCCTGTTTCCTTGGCAGTTTTAAGTGGTAATCGAGCAGTCAATGCTGGTACCAAAGATAACGCGACGAATGATGAAATGATGACAGCTGCTGCCAGCACACCGCCAAACTCTCGAAACAGTCTCCCTGCGGTTGACGGCAAAAATGCAATTGGCACAAAAACGGCAACGAGCACAGCGGTGGTTGCCACGACCGCGAAGAACACTTCACGCGTACCAATAACCGCAGCGGCGCGCGCTCCAAGCCCTAAACTACGGCGGCGCTGAATATTTTCAGAAACGACGATTGCATCATCAACGATAAGGCCGGTTGCAAGCACTAAAGCCAACAATGTCAAAATGTTGACGGAGAATCCAAGCACCCAGATAACGGCTATCGACCCAATAAGTGCAACAGGTATCGCCAAAGCGGGAATAATTGTCGCGCGCCCAGAGCCGATAAACACCCATAGCGTGACTACCACCAAGGCGATGGTCAACGCCAGTGAAATAAAGACTTCTTCCACCGAACTACGAATAAATTTAGCATCATCCGAGGTAACTTGTATTTCGAGTTCAGGATACTGCACCTTGAGTTTTTCAACGAGGGCAAGCACTTCATCTGAAATTTCAATGGTGTTAGACCGCGCTTGACGAATAACCCCCAAGCCGATTACCGGTTTTCCATCCAGGCGAACCATGCTGTTTGCATCTGCTGGACCAAAATATACCGTGGCCACATCGCCAATGCGCGTGGTATCACGCACTACAATGTTTTCGACATCGTCAACCGATATCGAGCTGGCATCGGCACGCACAATCAATTGTTGATCGGTTGACTTTAAACTGCCTGCCGGCACATCAAATGGTGCTTGGCGTAATACGTTTGCTACATCCGTTACGGTTAGTTCGTAACTGGCAAGCCTCAAGGGGTCTAGAACCACCCGCAAAACCCGCTCTCTATCGCCATTCAAGCGAACATCGGCAACCCCGGGCACACTCAAAAAGTTCGGTGCTAGGTCTGTCTCAACCCGTTCTGTAAGCGTTTCTAAATCCAGTGTTTTACTTGAGATAGCCAGTGAAACTACCGATTGAGCATCGTTATCTGCTTTAATTATTGCAACGTTTTCAACTTCTTCTGGCAATTGCCGTTGTACTTGGCTTACTGCCTCTCGAATTTCATTGGCCGCATTATCAAGGTCAATACCCGGTCTAAACTCAACCACGATACGTGAGCTGCCCTCTTCGCTTGAAGCGCGAATCTGTTTGACACCACTGACGCGCGCCACAGCGCCTTCGAGCCGGCTCGTTACCTCGGTATCAACGGTTTCAGGTGCGGCACCAGGGAAACTTCCTGAGACGGTAACGATAGGACGGTCAACATCAGGTAACTCGCGCACTTCAACGCCATTAATAGCAGCGTAACCGGCTAAAATAATGAGTAAGTTTAAAACAATAATTAAGATTGGTCGGCGAATCGCCAACGATGGTAAATCGTTCAGTTGAGGCGCAAATTTCATGACTCTGACTCCGCATCGCTAACGTCACGAACGCTCTGGCCTGAACGAATACTTTGTACTCCCTCGACAATGAGATTATCGCCCAGTTGCAGGTTTCCAGTCACCAGTATCCGTCCCTCAAGGCGCTGCTGAATATTCACGTCAACGCGCTGGGCTTTCCCTTCTTTTTCCACCCAAACGTAGGCGCCATCGGCACTCCACATTAACGCTGCTTCAGGAACAACCGCATAGCTATCGCCTTGATAGGCCAAAGCTACCCGAAAACTCATGCCAGGACGCCACAAATCATTACTATTATCAATTTTTGCGCGTACGCGAATGGTTCTGTTGGTTACATCAACACGCGAGTCAATGTCTATGATTTCGGCCGGTATATCTGTGTTACGGCTCGTCCAAGGGCGCACAATCAATTCTGCGTCCTTTTGTAACATTTCAATTGCAACTTCAGGCGCATTAAAATCGATATACAATTCATCACGTTGGTCAATCGTTGTGATCATCGTTTGCTCAGTAATACGATCGCCAGCTTCAACGTCGGTGATACCTACCACACCGTCAAACGGCGCGCGCACTTGACGATCTTCATACGCAACTTCAGCTTCACGTACCGCAACTTTCCATAAATCTCGCGCAGTAACCGCTACGTCGAGTTCACTTTGTGAGATTGCTCCTTGCTGACGGCTCGTGGTTAAACGTTTAACAGTGCGTTCAGCATCTTCAAGTTGAATACGCGCTCGTTCAAGGTCAACTTGCTGTTGGCGGTCGTCTAAACGAACCAACACATCACCCGCCTCAACACGGTCGCCCGGATTGAAATTGACTGATAGCACCAAGTCACCGACCGCTGGATAAAGCTCTACGGAGCGCAATGCTTCAGCGTAACCAACCGATTCAACATTACGTTGTACACGTTCAAATCCCACCGGTTGCATCACCACCAATGCCGCTCGGTCACCGCCGCCCCATTGCTGGCCGTATGCACTCCAGGGCGCACATAGGCTTACAACAATAAAGCTTCCGATAATCACCAACCGATTAAACAACTGCATGAATTAGTATCCCAATGAAAATGATTGTGCTTTATAGGTATATATTGGCAAAATTGATCACAAAAGGTCGCTCATCCTCGATGAACGACCTTCTAGGTACGCCGGAAAGGTGAATTGCGTTAATTCTTTTTCTTAATAATTTCAGTAAGTCCAGCAACTGCACTGCCAATATCAGCAAGTTGTGCAGGTAAAATGAGGGTGGTGCTTTCTTTCGCTAAATTACCGAACTCTTTCACGTATTGCTCAGCAACACGCAAACTCACAGCGTCTTGGCCACCAGGTTGTTGAATGGCTATGGCAATCTTACCAAGCCCTTCGGCCGTCGCCACTGCAATCAATTCGATTTCACGTGCACGGCCTTCCGCTTCATTAATTTGCTTTTGCTTTTCAGCTTCAGACAAATTAATAACTTCCTGCTTCTGACCTTCAGATACGTTAATCATTGCCTGACGCTCGCCTTCAGACTTTGCAATGGCTGCACGACGCTCTCGCTCCGCACGCATCTGCTGCTCCAACGCATCCTTAATACTTAATGGCAGTTCAATGTCGGAAATCTCGTAACGTAACACCTTGATACCCCATGGTGAGGCAGCCTCATCAAGCGCTTGAACCACAATTTCGTTAATCTTGGCACGTTCTTCGAATGTTTTATCAAGGTCCGTCTGACCAATCACCGAACGCATAGTAGTTTGTGCTAGTTGCGATGCTGCGTAACGATAGTTATTAATACCGTAACTGGCTTTATGTGCGTCAACCACCTGAATATACAGCACACCATTAATACCAACTTGAATATTATCCCGGGTTACACAGGCTTGACGTTCAACATCAATTACTTCTTCTTTTAACGTATGTTGATAGGCAACTTTGTCGATAAAAGGAATTAAAAAGTGAAAACCTGAATCAAGGGTGCGGTTATATTTACCAAGCCGCTCAATCACATAGTTAGAACGCTGCGGAACAATACGCGCTGACTTGAGAACAATAATAATAACTGCAATAGCGAAACCAAGTGCTAAAACAGTTTCTACATTAAAAGTAGCATTCATGAATTACCTTCCTTCATTTGAACGGGCATCCGTTTTTTTTGCACAGTGAGTTGAATGCCTTCGTTCGCAACTACCCAGGCGGTGTCGCCGACATTCAATTCGTCTTCCGAAAAAGCATCCCACTGCACCCCATTTAACAATACGCGGCCTGCGCCATGTTTGAATTCTTTAACCACAGTGACACGCGCACCAATGTCGCGTTGAAAGTTGGGTTTTGTTTCATCATGATCGGCCGTATAGCCTGTAAACCACTGCTTTATACGCCCTCTAGCTAATAGCAACGTCACCAAACTGACAGTTCCAAAAACCGCAAACTGAATTGACATTTCATCAACCAAACCCCAGTGCACTAAAAGCCCTGTTACGATAGCGCCGATGCCCAGAAACACTGCAACCACGCTGGTTAACATGAGTTCGGACAAAATTAGCACTACGCCTACTAGAATCCACAGCAATGCAATCGACATGTAGTCACCTTGTAGCCAAATGTTATTTTAAAAAATATATCATGCGCCTAAGTTTTACACTTGTAATATTTGTTTCAATTAGTTTCGGTGGCAAATTCAAATTGGTAAACCCCCTGCTCGTTTCCAGCGGCAGTTTGCCATGGAATGCTAACCCGCCAGAGCATTGATGGCTCAGTACATGCACCTAACTGGAATTTTGCCTGCCATTGTGTCGCGCTTATCCGCGACACGCGAACCGGCATGTAGCCCATATACATATTCACGCCTTCAACGCGTCCATGGCCCAGTCGAAACGCTTCAGGTGCTTCAAAAACCACAAGTATTTCCTGCTCCACCCGAGGTTGATCAGGATCAATTTTATGGAAGATTTTTTTATTTGAACTATCCTCAACCTTGTGCGCTCGCTGTTCACAAGCGGTTAACATAACAAGGCTACAAAGCACGAAAATAAAGACCATACGTTTCATGTGGGTATAAATAACCTTAAATTAGGAAATAAAATAGTTGTCTAAAAATTCGCCAAGCGCCTGTATAGCGCGCATTTTTCCTGTTTTCAGCCTATTTTTCTTGCTGTAAAAATCGTAAAATAACGGCGTTTGTCAAACTACCGACATGGGAACCGACAGGCAACCTTATTATATGTCACGTTACTCTGTCCTAAACTTTCAGAGCATCAACGCGGAAAACAAAAATGAGCCAAACGAATCCACTACAGATTGAATATAACCTAAAGGTTGTAAGGCAGTTCGCCATTATGACCGTTATTTGGGGAATCATTGGCATGACAGTGGGCGTATTTATTGCTGCCCAGCTGATCTGGCCAGAATTAAACTTTGACACGCCTTGGCTAACCTATTCCAGGTTACGTCCATTGCATACCAACGCGGTGATTTTTGCATTTGGTACATCGGCGCTAATAGGAACATCGTTTTATATTGTTCAAAAGACTTGTAAAACTGCGTTGTTCTCGAACAAGCTTGCAAGCTTCGTTTTCTGGGGTTGGCAAACGGTAATCATCCTTGCGGTAATTACCCTACCTATGGGCTTAACCAGTTCAAAAGAATATGCTGAACTTGAGTGGCCAATTGATATCTTGATAACGCTGGTTTGGGTTGCCTACATCATCGTATTTTTTGGTACCTTGGTTAAGCGTAACACCTCACATATTTATGTCGCCAACTGGTTTTACGGTGGGTTTATTGTCACCATCGCAGTGCTACACATTGTGAACAGCATGGCGGTGCCGGTTTCCTTTACCAAGTCGTATAGCTTATATGCAGGCTCAGTGGATGCCATGGTGCAGTGGTGGTACGGCCACAACGCGGTAGGCTTCCTGCTTACGGCTGGCTTCTTAGGCATGATGTACTATTTCGTACCAAAGCAAGCTGAACGTCCAGTGTATTCATACCGTTTGTCCGTTGTTCACTTCTGGGCATTGATTTCACTGTATATATGGGCAGGTCCTCACCACTTGCACTACACCGCCTTGCCTGACTGGGCTCAGTCACTGGGCATGGTTATGTCGGTAATTCTATTCGTGCCTTCATGGGGTGGTATGATCAACGGTATCATGACCTTATCTGGTGCATGGCATAAGCTTAAAACCGATCCAATTTTGCGCTTCCTGATCGTTTCGCTGTCATTTTATGGCATGTCGACCTTTGAAGGCCCGATGATGGCAATTAAATCGGTGAATGCGCTATCGCATTATACCGACTGGACAATTGGCCACGTGCACTCGGGCGCCCTGGGTTGGGTTGCAATGATTACTATCGGCTCGTTGTATTATTTGATTCCACGCTTATGGAACCAAACGCAAATGCACAACGTACGTTGGATTAACATTCACTTCTGGTTGCATACCATAGGTGTGGTGCTTTATATCGTTGCACTATGGATTTCAGGCGTAATGCAAGGTCTGATGTGGCGTGCAGTAAATGCGACTGACGGTACGCTTACCTACAGCTTCGTAGAGAGCGTCGTGGCGTCCTATCCGTTCTGGTTCATCCGCTTTGTTGGTGGCCTGTTTATCGTAGCGGGTATGGTATTAATGGCGGTTAACGTATATCGCACCGTTCGCGCCGGCAAGCCAACTGTTGAGTATGTTGAAGCAGTTGACCATACACCTGCCCCAGCAGCTACTCAGTCAGCGTAAGGAGTCGATTCAATGAGCAAAAACATTAAACATGATTTCGTTGAAAAGCGCGTTGGTTGGTTAGCAGTATTAATGACTATTGCTATTTCAATCGGCGGCTTGGTCGAGATCACGCCACTGTTATTCCAAAAGCAAACCAACGAACCGGTAATTGGTCTGAAACCTTATACTGCGTTGGAAATGGAAGGTCGTGACGTGTACATCCGTGAAGGGTGTAACAACTGTCACAGCCAGATGATTCGTCCATTTCGCTCAGAAACGGAGCGCTATGGGCACTACTCGCTCGCGGGTGAGCACGTTTGGGAACGCCCTTTCTTGTGGGGCTCTAAGCGAACAGGGCCTGACCTTGCTCGTGTTGGCGGTCGGTACAGCGATGAATGGCACTACGTTCACTTAATGAATCCGCGTGATGTGGTTCCTGAATCAAATATGCCGGGCTTCCCATGGCTTGCTGAAAATACGCTTGATGGCGAATTAACAGCGAAAAAACTCGAAGTATTCCGTTCATTTGGAGTTCCTTACACCGACGAAGATATCGCTGGTGCGAAGGTAGCAGTGCAAGGCAAAACCGAAATGGAAGCCTTAATTGCTTATCTGCAAGTGCTTGGAACTGGCTTGACGCAGGCTAAGTAAGATGGACTACATTACTTGGCGTAGTTTTTACACCGTTTTAGTTTTCGTACTGTTCATTGGTGTAGTTTGGTGGGCGTTCAGTAAAGGTCAAAAGAAGCGTTTTGACGAAGCGGCCAACTCTATTTTTGACGAAGATAAAAAATCGTCAGTAACCAAGGACACTACTAAACAGGAGTCGAAGAATAATGAGTAGCTTCTGGAGTGCATGGATAATTGTGCTAACTTTGGCCTTCTTGGTCGGTATCATCTGGCTGCTTCGCTGGAATATGACCAATTATACCGGGATCAAAGAAGGCGAATTAATGGACCACGAGTTTGATGGTATCGTGGAAATCAACAACCCGATGCCACGTTGGTGGACGATATTGTTCTGGATCACTATCGTGTGGGGCTTCCTCTATTTGGCATTGTATCCGGGCTTGGGTAACTTCGCTGGCCTGCTAGGCTGGAGCAGTTCAAATCAGGATGTACGTTCTTTAGAAGAGTCAAAACAAGCAACTGAAGCAGCACGTGAAGCTGGTTTAATTGTCGAGTACGACCGCCAAATTGATCAAGCCGAAGAAAAGTTTGGCCCAGTCTTTGCGGCCCTTTCTGAGCGTTCTATTGAAGAACTCTCGCAGGACCCTGAAGCGGTTAAAATTGGTCAACGTCTGTTTATCCAAAACTGTGCGCAGTGTCATGGTTCAAATGCTATGGGCGGTAAAGGCTTCCCTAACCTGACTGACGACGATTGGCTTTACGGTGGCACCCCTGCTGCTATTAAACAGTCGTTAATTGCCGGTCGTAACGGTATGATGCCAGCGCAAAGCCAGTTCAATGAGCAACAGATAACCGAGCTCGCTACGTATGTTATTAGCCTAAGTGGTCGTAAAGTTGACCCTGAGCTTGCTAAAGCGGGTGAAGCTAACTTTGCGGTTTGCTCTGCATGTCATGGCCAGGATGGTAAAGGCAATCAAGCGCTTGGTGCGCCAAACTTAACCGACAACATATGGTTATATGGCGGCTCACAAAGCACTATTGAAGAAACCTTACGTAATGGTCGTAACGGTGTTATGCCAGCATGGAAAGATATTCTCGGAGAGGATAAAATTCATGTCATAAGTTCGTATGTTTACGGGCTGTCGCAGGACTAAACAAAAGACCCCGCTGCTGCGGGGTTTTTTCTTTTATATCGAATTAAATTGAGGGTAACGTCGCATGGAAAAACCTTGGTATAAGCAGTTTTGGCCGTGGTTCCTAATGCTCATTCCGTTTTCAGTTATCATAGCGATGATTATTACACTGACCATCGCGAGCGGCTATGGCGATAACCCGATGGTTGTTGACGATTACTACAAGAAAGGCCGCGGCATTAATACGCAAGTTGAGAAAGTTCAAGCCGCCCAAGCGCTCAATATTGAATTTGCCTTTAATCAGAACGATAAACAATTCACATTGGCTTACACGAGCGGTGCCCCCAGCCAATTGACTGCATTGAAAGTGAATTTCTACCACAGCACCTTGGCAGAAAAAGATTTCTCGGTAACCTTAACCGCAGATGGTCAGGGGCTTTACCGCGGTGAGATGCTCAACAATCAAGAAGGCAAATGGACCATTACTATCACGCCTTTCGATAACAGTTGGCGTGTTTCACAGCAAGTAAATCTACCCGCCTACCGTGAGCTTGCAATTAAACCGTTAACCTACGGCGTATAATGCATGAGTGCATCGTTACCACAGCCACCAGAAGGCCAATGCTTCCATTGTTTGCAGCCACTGCCGAGTGATGGTGGTTACAGCGTAACGATTGATGATCAAAACTATTCAGTTTGCTGCTACGGCTGCCAGGCTGTAGCAGAAACTATTGCGCAACAAAATTTACTGCACTTTTATCAATATCGAGATACCAGCAACCCACTTCAGGTGCCTTTGGTTCCGGAAGAATTGCAACAACTTAAAGCTTACGACGACACCGAGTTACAAAAGCAATTCACACGCGAAACTGACGGAATACGGACCATTAGCTTATCCCTTGAAGGCATGACTTGCTCTGCCTGTGCGTGGTTAATCGAACAACACGTGAAGCGCCTAGAAGGTGTTCAGCGCGTTCAGGTCAATGCCACCACCGAGCGTGTGCAAATTGCCTGGCGCAACGATCAGCTCCAGCTCAGCCAAATTCTTCAAGCAATTGCTGAACTTGGTTATCGCGCTTTGCCATTTCAGTCAGCAACGCAAGAACAGGCTTTTAAAAAACGCCGACGCTACTTTGTTACGCGCCTAGGCGTTGCTGGCATCGCCACCATGCAAGTCATGATGCTAGCAATTGGCCTTTACTTCGGGGTTGTCAGTGATCTTGACCCGCAGTTGCGTCAGTTTATGTGGTGGATAAGCCTATTTATGGCAACACCGGTATTACTTTATAGTGCGCAACCCTTCTATATCGGCGCTATTCGCAGCATTCAAGCCGGTCAACCCAACATGGATGTCCCGGTCACAGTTGCTCTGTTATCAGCATACGGTGCAAGCGCATACGCAACCTTCATAAACCAAGGTGAAGTGTATTTTGAATCGGTGGCGATGTTTACCTTCTTTTTGCTGGTTGGCCGTTACTTTGAATTGTTAGCCCGTCAGAAAGCAATTAGCGCTTCAGCCAATTTGGTTAAACTGCTTCCAGCCATCGCTCAACGCGAAGATAGCACAGCAAGGCTAACCTCTGTGCCAGTCAGCCAGCTACAAATTGGTGATATCATTCAAGTGCTTCCTGGCGCCACCATCCCTGCTGATGGCGAGCTACTGACGCAGCAAGCAGGCGTGAATGAAAGTCTGTTAACAGGCGAAAGCCGCTTGATCACGAAACGCGAAAGTGACCCCGTGCTTGCCGGCAGTATTAATAAAACGCAGCCGATTCGCGTTAAGGTCACGACAACCCAGCAAGAAACCGTGTTAGCGAGTATTATTGAGCTACAAGACTTAGCCTTATCACGCAAGCCGAAACTGGCGCGTGTGGCCGAGCGCATGGCCAGTAAATTTGTTGTGCGCATATTAATGCTAGCCGCCGCAACCTTCTTAATCTGGACGGTAATCGACCCTGCACAAGCGTTTTGGGTGACCTTATCGGTGCTTGTAGCCACCTGTCCATGCGCGCTCGCTTTAGCTGCCCCTACCGCCGTTACCGGCGCTATTCATAAGTTGAATAAATCAGGAATTTTGCTGCGTAATGCGGACGTGTTGCAGTTACTACCTGACGTTAAAACCATCTTTGTCGATAAAACGGGCACCTTAACCACCGGTGAGTTTTCACTGCAAAGCACGCACTTCCATAATTCAGAGCACCAACCTGAGGCGATTAAAGCCTTGGTTCAAACCTTAGAACTTACCTCTGAGCATCCGCTTGCAGCGCCACTGCAGCAACTAACCGATCAACAAGCCCAGGTGTCTGCTGTGCACCACGAACAAGGGCTCGGTATTGAAGCGAGTTGGACGCCACAGTCGGTAACAACAAACGCAGTGACGCCAGTTCGTCTCGGCAGCCTTCGTTACATTCAGCAATGGCACCCGACTTTCTCACCAAGATTAGATTTGGCGCAAGTATTTGTTGCCACGCCAACGGCTGTGTTAGCTGAATTTTATGTTGGAGACAAATTACGCGACGACACCAAAACCGCCGTGCAAGCTCTGCAACAGGCTGATATTCGTGTCATTATGCTCACCGGAGATCGTGCCAACCTTGCAGCGCAAGTCGCTGAGCAGCTTGGTATTCAAGATGTATTTGCAGACTGCCTACCAGCGGATAAACTCACGCATTTAACCAAAGCTCAGCAGGACGGCCCAGTTGCCATGATCGGCGATGGTTTAAATGACGGCCCGGTGCTCGCTCAAGCCGATGTTTCAATTACCTTTGGCCATGCTGCTGACCTAGCGCGTACCGCATCGGATGTGGTACTGCTACGAAATCAATTTAGCGCATTACTGGAATTTCGCATGATCACCCAAAAGGCTCGGGCAATACTGCGACAAAATATACTATGGGCTTTAATTTACAATATTGGTATTCTGCCCGTTGCAATGGCAGGATTCGTGACACCTTATATTGCAGCCATCGGTATGTCAGCGAGCTCACTCATTGTATTGCTCAATTCACTTAGGTTATATCGCTAATGGACAGTCTTTACGTTTTAATACCCATCGCAATTCTCTTCGTACTTATAGCGGTTGGCGTTTTCTTGTGGGCCGTTCGTAGTGACCAATTTGAAGACCTCGAACGCCAGGGCATGAACATATTGCTCGACGACCAACCGCAAAAAAAGAAACCTGAGAAGTCGGAACCCGATGAGCATTGATATTTTTGCCGCAGTACTCATGGGGCTAGCCGGCGCTGGGCATTGCATCATGATGTGTGGCGGTATTGCGGGGGCTTTTGCGGGCCGCATAACCACCTTTCAACTGTTGATCTATAACATCGGTCGCATTGTGTCTTACAGCATTGCAGGGGCGCTTATTGGTGCCGCCGTTGGCAGCCTAGCAGGGTTTGCTGAGAATGGTTTAATTGGATTGCGAATTTTTGCTGCATTCATTCTTATCTTGTTTGGTCTCTATCTTGGGCAGTGGTGGTTCGGGCTACGCTACCTTGAGCGCTTAGGACAACCCCTATGGCGTCAGCTACAACCCCTTGCGGCGCGGATGCGAAAAAACCACTCCTACCCAATGCTATTTAGTGCCGGAATGCTATGGGGTTGGCTACCCTGCGGCTTGGTGTACAGCGCATTAAGTTGGGCCGCCGTCAGCGGCTCAGCCACGAATGGCGCACTTTACATGGCCGCTTTCGGTGTCGGTACGCTGCCTGCAATGTTTGCCTTTGGTTGGTTAAGTCATACCTTACAGCAATTTCTTAAGTCCAAAGGTTTTCGACAACTGATGGGGGCGATAATGATCGTTTACGGCTTGTGGACATTGATTATTGCCTTGCGTCAATTACAACTCATAAACTAACTTGGCTGTTTAACCTTTTGTTAGCTAGACTTAAATCATTGAGTGACTGTTATAACAGAGGTGCACTATGAGTTGCGTAACGAAAATTCTAGCTGTATTAGATGGCGATCGCCAACAGCAAAAAGCACTGAATCGAGCTCTTCATTTAGCGCGCATTAGTGGTGCCCATGTCACCTTTATGCTTTCTATTTATGACTTCTCGTATGAAATGACCACCATGTTAGCGGCTGACGAGCGCAATAGTATGCGTGATAGTTTGATCACCGATCGGAAAGTTTGGGTTAAAGATATTCTCGAAGATTACAACACGCGCGACATCGACTACGACGTTAACATCTTATGGCACAACCGCCCATTTGAGGCCATCATTGAAACCGCCATGCAAGGCAACTACGACATCATCGTTAAAGCCACACATGAGCACGAAGGCCTCGCTGCCCTTCTGTTCACGCCAACTGATTGGCATTTGCTACGCAAAGCACCGTGCAAAGTATTGTTGGTGAAAGAGCATGAATGGCCCGAACACGGCAAAATACTCGCAGCAATTCATACCACCGGTGAACATGAACACCATCGTTCTCTAAACCGCATCGTTACTGAGGCTGCCCTACAGTTCGCACAATGCTTGCACAGTGACGTCCACTTGGTGAATGCATTTCCGGGCGCTCCCATTACAATCGCAGCGGAAATTCCCGAGTTTGACACCACAAATTACCGCGAAACCATTCAAGAAAACCACAAAGTAGCCTTGGCTGAACATGCCATGCCTTTTCATATACCGCCGCAAAATCAGCATGTTAGAGAGGGCTTGCCTGAACAGGTTATCCCAGAGTTGGCTGAAGAACTTGATGCTGAACTCGTTGTACTTGGAACCATCGGCCGTACAGGGTTTTCGGCTGCATTGCTGGGCAATACCGCTGAACACGTCATTGAGTCCATCAACTGTGATTTACTTGCAGTAAAACCGGAAGGATTTGTGTCGCCAATTAAGCTATAATCGCGGCCGCTTTTTTATCGGTTTCAGTGAAGGTGCTTATGCGCGCAGAAAATAATACGGCTCAAGCTAATCAGCAAGGTTTTAACAAACTTAAAAAACGACTTCGCCGCTCAGTTGGGCAAGCCATTCAAGACTTCAATATGATTGAAGACGGCGATCGCATCATGGTGTGTTTATCGGGCGGCAAAGACAGTTATACCCTGCTTGATATTCTGCGTTTCATGCAACGGGTCGCCCCGATAAAGTTTGAGATTATTGCGGTAAACCTTGACCAGAAGCAACCCGGCTTTCCTGAGCATATTTTGCCGGAGTACCTGAAAAACGAAGGTGTTGATTTCCGCATTATCGAAGAAGACACCTACAGCATCGTTAAAGAAAAAATACCTGAAGGCAAAACCACGTGCTCGCTGTGTTCACGCCTGCGCCGTGGCATTTTATATCGTGTTGCAAGCGAGTTAGGTGCTACTAAGATTGCGCTTGGCCACCACCGGGATGACATGCTCGAAACGCTTATGCTGAATATGTTTTACGGCGGTACGATTAAATCAATGCCACCCAAACTTGTAAGCGATAACGGTAAACACGTGGTCATTCGCCCATTAGCCTACGCGCGCGAAAAGGACATTACCAACTATTCAGACTACATGGATTTCCCGATTATTCCCTGCAACTTGTGTGGATCGCAGGAAAATCTTCAGCGTAAAGTGATTAAAGACTTGCTGAAACAATGGGATCGTCAGTATCCGGGGCGTATCGAAAGTATGGCGAGCGCACTGCAAAATGTTGTGCCTTCGCATTTGGCGGACACCGCATTGTTTGGATTCAAATCAATTCAAGCAACCGGTGAGGAGAACAGTGATGGCGATACTGCGTTTGATCACAGCACGCCAGCCACTTTTCTGAATTATCGCGATGAAGAAGACAGCCAGGATTTAGTTGATAAATCCGGCGTTATTCGGGTGCTGAATTTAAGTTAGGCTCAAGCACATCGACAATTATCGGGCGATTAACACGTATCATAGAATTTAATTCATGAATGTAATCTTCGCCCCGCTCCGAATAGCTCAACAACCCTGGCGTAAGGTCTAATGCTCTTACGTCAGCACCAGCACTCCGTCGCTCTGCCCGCAGTCGGCGCAAGTCAAAGTACGCAGGGTGCGTATTTATGTTGCGTAAGTAACTACGTACCGAGGCATTGACTGAATCAAACTTACGCACTTCATGGTTCATACCATCCACGCGCGAGTCCGGCACCAAACCACATCCCGGAGAAAAACACCACTGACCGAAGAAGTTCAGCGCATCGAGGGCAAAACGTGAGGTGCCCCACCCCGATTCGTTAGCAGCTTGCACCAAGACCAAAGCTTCAGGCACCACGTCTACGCGGCGCATCAGCACTCCAAACGTTGCCTCTAAATCATTATAATCAACTTCGACATTGTAACGCGAAGCAATCGCTTCGAGTTGCTGGCGCTGCTGCTTATTCAATTTTGTGCCGCTTTTCGTGATGTTCTCAAGTTGAAGTGCGCGATTTCGCTCCGCTTCAATTTTTGCGTTTTCAGCTGTAACGATAGGCGCCAAATAACCAAAGAAGGCCTGTTTTTTATCCCGCACGTCGGCAAAGGCATTAAAATTAGGAACTTCGGTTATAGTTGGCACAGCAACCACAGCCTCACTGACTACTTGTTCGGAGTATTCCGCTTTATCATGGAATAAGGTTGGCAACCAGATTGCCAACGCCACCAATAAAACCGCAAAACTCCATCCCAAAAATCGCATAGTTACTCCACTATTTCCGTGTCGGCCAAGCCGATAAGCGCATGATAAACAACGCCTATTGCGTTAAACGCCATCGGTAGGGTAAAAATCAATCCCAAAAACAATGGGATTGCACTGATTGCACAAATAATAACAACCAACGCCATGAACCCTAATACGGGAAACATTGCTTTATTGATCACCAAAAACGACGCCAGTAGCGCCCGTGGCGCGTTCAGTTCACGGTCAATAACAAGTGGCACGGCAAACATCATCACTAACTGCAGGTAAATCACTGCCAGCATGACCAATACCACCGCGAAAATACCACCCAACAGCATCCCCAATGCGGCAAAGATGCCCGCCACTAAAGCCGTCAAAACCAGCTTAATAAAGGCTACCAACACTAACTGCGGCGCAAACTTTAATACGCCGCGCAGTTTCTTAAGCGACGGCTTGCGGTCTGCCGCATTAAGCATGCCAATATAAACCAGCATCGCCGCAAATGGCGCTAATATAAGTTCCTGCAGCACGCTGCCAGCTATAAAGTTACCAACATTAACCTGATCCCAGTCAATCTCGGTTTGCTCAGCAAGCACCTGTTCGTCAAATGGAAAAACCAATGCGAGCACATCAGAAACTACGATGTTCAACGCCACAATACCGATGAATACACCGAGCATCCATGGCAGTGACCGTAATGTGATATCCCATGAGCGCTGCAATAATTGCCCAATGGTTAGCTTAATCTCGCCACGCAAAGCCTGGCCAAAGTCCCCGACTGGTAGGTTGGGTGCCGTGTTGTTTGAGTTATTAGACACGCAAAAAATCTCCTTGTTGATTTTGCCAGCGATTATACGGTAACGATTAATGCGTTACCAATGGCAATACCGCTCACTTATGGGATAATAAACCAAGTTACCATCCATAAGTCACCTTTTTGCCAAGGAGTTTTAGTGAAGTCTGGAACAAATCAACGCCGTTTTTCACGACGCCGCGCGAAACCATCTAAACCAAGAACCGCGAATCCGCGACTGATTTTATTAAACAAACCCTATGGGGTAGTCAGTCAATTTTCTGGGGAAGACGGTGAAGAAACCCTCAAAGGTTTGGTTCCATATAACGACGTGTACCCTGCCGGCCGTCTTGATAAAGATAGCGAAGGTTTATTGGTATTGACGAATGATGGTGAGCTGCAACATAAAATTTGTCATCCAAAACATAAACTAACCAAAACGTATTGGGTACAGGTTGAAGGTATTCCAACGGATGACGCACTCCAGCAGTTGTGTGATGGGGTTGAACTGAACGACGGTATAACATTACCGGCAGAAATTATCCGTATGGATGAACCCATGAATTTATGGCCACGCAATCCACCGGTGCGCGAACGCAAATCTGTTCCAGATTGTTGGCTATGCATTAAAATCAGTGAGGGTCGTAATCGCCAGGTACGCCGAATGACAGCAGCTATTGGGCACCCCACTTTGCGCCTAATTCGTGCCGGAATTGGGCCATGGTTATTACGTACTTTGCAGCCAGGCGAGTGGCGCGAAGAGCCTCCTGTGTGGTAAAATCCGCGGCCATTAAGAATCGCGAGTGTAGTTAGGGCTAATGTCAGTAAATCAAAGCGAAAACGCTAGCAAAAAAGTCATCGTTGGTATGTCCGGCGGGGTTGATTCCTCGGTTTCTGCGTATCTGCTTCAACAACAGGGCTATCAGGTTGAAGGCCTGTTCATGAAAAACTGGGAAGAAGACGATACTGACGAATATTGCGCTGCAGCGAGTGACCTCGCCGATGCAGAAGCCGTTTGTGCCAAGCTCGGTATTGAACTTCATACGGTAAACTTTGCTGCGGAATATTGGGACAATGTGTTTGAGTACTTTTTAGAAGAGTACCGCGCTGGTCGCACACCTAATCCCGACATCATGTGCAACAAAGAGATCAAGTTTAAAGCGTTTCTTGAATTCGCTGCGGGTGCTCTCGGTGCCGATTACATCGCAACTGGGCATTATGTGCGCAGACGCGAGCATAACGGAAAATATCAATTAATTCGTGGCCGCGACGCCAATAAAGATCAAAGTTATTTCCTGTACACCCTCGCGCATACTCATGTCGCGCAAACGTTATTCCCTGTTGGCGATATTGAAAAGCCTGAAGTAAGACGGATTGCGGAACAGCAAGGGTTGGTTACGGCTGACAAAAAAGACTCAACGGGCATCTGTTTCATTGGCGAGCGCAAGTTTAAAGACTTTTTACAGCAATATTTGCCGGCACAACCGGGTGTTATCGAATCGGTAGACGGCACCGAGCTGGGGCACCACGAAGGCTTGATGTATCACACGCTGGGCCAACGCAAAGGCTTACACATAGGCGGTTTAGCTGATGCCGGCGACGAACCTTGGTACGTGGTCGATAAAGATGTTGAGCGCAATGTACTGGTGGTTGCGCAAGGGAAAAATCATCCGCGCTTGTTCTCGACCGGTTTGATTGCGGGTCAATTGGACTGGGTGGACCGTGAGCCGCGCCATGAAGCGTTTGATTGCGTTGTTAAAACGCGATACCGCCAACAAGATATTCCTTGCCGTGTTACCCCGCTTGACGACGGCAAAGTACGCGTTGAATTTAACGAGCCCGTCGCAGCAGTAACACCAGGGCAATCAGCCGTGTTTTATCAAGGTGATGTGTGCCTCGGTGGCGGTATTATCGAACAGCGCATTGCCAGTCATGAGGTATTATTGTGATCGATATTGCACGCCTGCAACGTGATCCTTGGTTTGAACGCGTGGTGGCATTGGCGGCTTTAACGCAAGCTGCTGCCGCCGTAAAACAAGTGGCGCGCTTTGGCAGTGTGCGCGACCCGCTGGCAACACGTGTATTGCTGGACAGCGTGCTCAATCAAAACCCCACTACTGTGGTTGAAATGTATCCAGATCTTAGCCATTTACGCTTAGGTTTGGAGAGCTTGTTACAACAAATTGGCGCAACCAAAGACAAAGACGTTGAAGTAACGCGCTATGTTGTTGGCATATTGGCGTTAGAGCGGCGTTTACAACGCAATACTAAGGCGCTTGACCAGTTGGGCCAACGGTTGCAACAGTTACATCGCCAGCGTCATGAATTTCAGTTTGCTGATGACACCGTACTTGCGGGAATGGGAAGCACCTACAGCGATGTGATTTCTCCGCTTGGGCAACCATTAAAAATCAATGGGAAACAAGAATTTTTGAACCAACCTAGTAATCAACACCTGATCCGCGCCCTACTGTTAGCTGGTGTGCGAAACGCGGTGTTGTGGCGTCAGCTTGACGGCAAGCGCCGTCAGTTTATTTTCTCACGGCAACGCATGGTGCGCGTTGCTCAACAAATCTTGCGCGAATTACGTGAGCACTCGGAGCCTTTATCATGATGAACTTATCTGCACTCACCGCTTTATCTCCAGTTGATGGCCGTTACGGCAGCAAAGCAGCGGCTTTACGCCCTATTTTCAGTGAGTTTGGTCTTATTCACAACCGGGTGATTGTCGAAGTCCGCTGGTTGCAGCAACTGGCTTCGGTTGAACAAATCAGTGAAGTTCCAGCACTATCAGAATCAGCCAATCAATTTCTGCAGAACATCATTGATAACTTTTCGGAGCAAGACGCCCAGCGCGTAAAAGACATTGAGCGCACCACCAACCACGATGTGAAAGCAGTCGAATACTTTCTGAAAGAGAAAGTTGCTGAACACGACGAATTGAACGCTGTAAGCGAATTTATTCATTTTGCCTGCACCTCTGAAGACATAAACAATCTATCGCACGCGTTAATGCTACGTGCGGCAATGGAAACCGTCATGTTACCGAGTATGCAGGAGCTCACCAGCGCTATTCGTGGGTTAGCCGTTGAGCATAAATCAGTGGCCATGATGGCGCGCACCCATGGGCAACCAGCAACACCTACTACCATGGGCAAAGAGATGGCGAACGTGTTTGTACGTTTGCAGCGTCAACTTGACCAGATAGCTGCGGTGCCATTTCTTGGAAAACTAAACGGCGCAGTGGGTAATTATAACGCCCATATCGCGGCCTACCCTGACGTTGATTGGCATCAGGTATCGGAGCAATTTGTAACTTCGTTGGGGCTAACCTGGAATGCCTATACCACGCAAATTGAACCGCATGACTACATTGCTGAATTATTTGATGCCGTAGCACGCTTTAATACCATTGTGATTGATTTTAATCGCGACGTTTGGGGTTACATTGCGTTGAATCACTTCAAACAACGCACAATCGCTGGTGAAGTGGGTTCATCAACTATGCCGCATAAAGTTAACCCTATCGATTTCGAAAACTCAGAAGGTAACCTAGGCCTGGCGAATGCGGTCATGACACATTTAGCCCAAAAACTGCCAATTAGCCGCTGGCAACGTGACTTAACAGATTCTACCGTGCTGCGTAACTTGGGTGTGGGTTTTGCCTACGCGCTTATCGCCTATCAAGCCACCCTGAAAGGTATTAGCAAGCTTGAAGTGAATGCGGACAATCTATTGCGTGAATTGGACCAGAATTGGGAATTATTAGCAGAGCCCGTGCAAACAGTTATGCGTCGCTACGGTATTGAAAAACCGTATGAAAAACTAAAAGAATTAACCCGTGGTAAACGCATCAATCAAGCGGCAATGGCTGATTTTATCGACAGTCTGGATATGCCAGCAGATGCCAAAGCAGAACTTAAGCAACTGACGCCTGCCACCTACATTGGCCGTGCGATTGCTTTTGTTGATGAGCTGAGCGAATGAGCTTGAAATTGAATATCGATCATGCCAACTTTCTGCGTGAAGCTTGGCAGCAACACCCACGTTTAATCCGCGGTGCTTTTAAGAACTTTAATGACTTAATTGAACCGGAAATACTCGCTGGGCTGGCGCTTGAAGAAGGTGTTGATTCGCGGGTAATTGAAAACCATGCCGGCACTTGGAACGTTACCCACGGCCCATTCGAATCCTATGATGGATTTGGTGAAGAAGGCTGGACACTCTTAGTCCAGTCCGTGAACGAATGGGTGCCGGAAGTTCAGCAACTCATTGCGCCATTTCGATTTTTGCCTGATTGGCGTATCGATGATGTGATGATTAGTTTTGCCACAGAACACGGTGGTGTTGGCCCACACCTCGATCAATACGACGTATTTATTATTCAAGGAAGTGGCCGACGGCATTGGCAGGTTGGTGCGCGTGTTAGCGGCGCTAATGAAATTTGCCCACATCCCGATTTAAAACAGCTTGCAGATACATTTGAACCCATAATTGATGCCATTCTGGAACCCGGCGATATGCTCTATATCCCAGCCGGTTGCCCGCACAATGGCGTCGCTTTAGAACCTAGTATTAATTATTCAGTGGGTTTTCGTGCGCCAAACACTGCAGAATTGGGTGCTTCTGTAACCGATATGCTAAGTCAGTTAAATGATGTACAGCTACCGCGCTACCGTGACGCACAGGCATCAAGCTACGGTGAGCCACATCATGTAACAACCGAACAATTGCAGCATGTACGTGAGTTTTTGCTGAATTCAATGAACAGCATTAATCTCGACCATGCCATGTTGTTGGTGTTGTCGCAAAGCAAACGGCCATTACCGCAGCCTGAAGGCTTCATTCAAGCTGAAGAGCTCGTTGAACTATTAAGCCAGCCTACGGACGTGTATATCGCACGTACACCGGGAGCACGGATCTTGATAGGGCCCAACGCTGAGCAGCTTTACGCAAATGGTGAATCATGGCCATTAAACAATGATGTTCTGCCGCTTGCCGAGTTTATTGGGAAGCTATGGGAAGACACCGCGTTGACAGACTTAATTCCGGTGCTACAAAATAAAAAGGCCGTAGCTTTATGCTGCGACCTTATTAATAACGGTGTAATTGATGTGATTGCGCAGCAAGACTAAGCTTGCTGCTGCCACATTTCTTTGCTTTCAGATAACTGATACAAATTTTCGGCACGATTAATCAAATACTGAGCGTATTTTTTTTGCTCAGGCTCGTTCGTTGCTTGCTGCAATACGCCCTCCGCCTGCATCTGCCAACGCAGTGCAAAATAGCGCATGGCATCACGCGCATCTTTCGCGGCCTTTTCACCAATGATATCGGTCGGCACATCGCCATTGATTACCCACAAGGTCTTTTTATCTTGTGTAGTAAACTTCCAAACGGCTACGTGTGGCACTAAATACCGACTGTCTTTCGAAAGAATACGGTCAGTGATAATGCCCTGCTCTGCCAGGTATTTATTCGCGGCCTGAAATTGCGCACGAACCCATTCGGAAATTTGTTCTTCTGTCATTTTTGGCGGCTGCTCTGCCATAATTTTGTCTCGCCCTACTGCTTATAATGGTTAACATATACGCTTAAATCGTTCAGTTATACTACCGAGATTTGGCTTAAACGCAACGGTTTTACCGACTGTAAACTTAGCTTGCAACAGTTTACGTAAACGTTAACAGTTTATTTCGGTAATTCACTAGCGAAATACAGATCAAAATGCTAATGTTCGCGCAATTTTTTGGGATGAACGAGGATTACCTAGAATGTCTCTATTCGAACACAAAGAGTTCGACCAACACGAACAAGTCGTGTTTTGTCATGACAAAGAAACGGGTTTAAAAGCAATTATTGCTATTCACGACACCACGCTTGGTCCATCGCTTGGTGGAACCCGTATGTGGAACTACCCTTCATCAGCGGAAGCATTAACTGACGTACTGCGCTTATCACGCGGTATGACATATAAAAGCGCCTTGGCAGGTCTGCCTCTTGGCGGCGGCAAAGCCGTTATCATTGGCGACGCAAAAACGATTAAAACACCAGAATTGATGCGCGCCTATGGCCGTTTCGTGAACTCGCTCAGCGGTCGTTATATCACTGCTGAAGACGTTAACATTCGTACCAGCGACATTGCTTATGTGGCGGAAGAAACAGCGTTTGTTGCAGGCACAGCTGAAAAAGCCGGTGACCCATCACCACACACAGCATTAGGCACCTATTTAGGGCTAAAAGCAGCAGCTAAACACAAGCTTGGTAGCGACGACTTGAACGGAATTAAAATCGCAATTCAAGGTCTTGGTGCGGTTGGTTATGACTTTGCAGAATACTGCGCTAAAGAAGGCGCGCAATTGTTCGTAACAGACATTAATGAAGAAGCCTGTGCCCGTGCGGCAAGTGAATTGAATGCCACGGTTGTAGGGTTAGACGAAATCTACGGCTTAGACGTTGACGTGTACGCACCTTGTGCACTTGGCGCAACGGTCAATGATGACACCTTGAAACTGATTAAGGCTAAAATCATTGCTGGCAGTGCGAACAACCAGTTAGCAACGCCTGCGCATGACAAAATTGTCATGGACATGGGTATTTTGTATGCCCCTGACTATGTTATCAACGCTGGTGGTGTTATCCACGTTTGCAGTGAAGCTGCAAACATGAGCCGTGCGGAAACTGACAAGCGTGTGCGTGATATCTACGACACCCTCGATCAAATCTTTGCGCGTTCAGCTGAAGAACAGCGTCCTACTGGCGAGATTGCTGACCAGATGGCGCGTGAAGTTATTGCCAACGCTAAAGCTGCGCGTTAAGCGCAGTTATTAGCAAGCCATTGAAGCGGGTGTAATGCCCGCTTTTTTGTGCTCATTCGGTGCACTTGAGAGCGACATGAAAAGCCCGTCGCAAGCGTAACTACGTCTTGCTCTACCTTTGCTTTCCAACTCATATCATAAAGCTTCTTGCTGGTTTCCTGATGCGCCAACTCATGACCATACGTACCTGCCATACCACAGCAGCCTGTCGCAACAAGGTTTAAAGGCACATGCCAAGTAGCAAATATCTGTTGCCACTGCTTCGCAGCCGTCGGTAATGCCGTTTGCTCGGTACAATGGCTAAGCAACTGCATCGGTAGTTCAGGTGGTATTAAACTTAACCGCTCGGCGCGGGATGGCAATACATCGCTTAGCCATTCATGTGCCAGTAACACCCGATAGTTTTGCTCATCGGCAACGTATTCACGATATTCATCGTGCAAGCAAAGTACGGTCGAAGCATCAAGCCCGACTAATGGCAGGCCTAATCCGGCAACCGTATTCAATTGTTGCGTCACGCGCGTCGCTGTATCGGTGAACGCATCAAGAAAGCCCTTAACATGCTGCGCCTTGCCATTTCCTACAAACTCCAACAACACCGGCTTAAAGCCAAGGCGCTCGGCAACGGTGCCAAACGCCTCAAGTAAGTCGGCTTCGTAAAAGCTAGTAAACGGGTCTTGAACCAGAACCACCAAATCATTTTGCTCCGCTGCACTTAATTGTTTCAGTTGATCAGCGGAATAGCTTGGCCATTGCAACTTACGCCACCGCTGCGCGGCAGTTGGCGTAGATAGTTTAGGGGCATCAACGTACCCGACTACGCGCTCCGTAACCCACCGGCTAACAACGTTGTGGGTGAGAAAATTGCTCAGCCTTGGCAATTTCGCCATGGTTGTTGCAATGGGTTCGACATTTTTTACCAAGTAGTCCTTCAGTGGGCGCCGGTAGCGTTGATGATACCAAGCTAAAAACCGCGCGCGAAATCGCGGTACATCGACCTTTACTGGGCATTGGCTTGCGCAAGCTTTGCACGCAAGACAGGCATCCATTGATGATTTCACCTCATGGTTAAAATCATGCGGCACCGAACTGGGATGTTCTTGCAGTAGATTCGCTTGTTTACCCTGCGGTAATCCTGACGGATCAAACCCTTGTGCACTGCTTAATCGCAGCCATTCACGAATCAAGGTCGCCCGCCCTTTCGGCGAATAACGCCGCTCACCGGTGGCTTTGAATGAAGGACACATTGCCGAGTCGGCATCATAATTAAAACACAGACCATTGCCGTTACAGCTCATGGCGTCATTAAAGCTATCACGAACATGAATGGGTATTTGACGATCATAAGCGCCACGCTTGGTTGCATCCACCGACACGAGACTTGCATCCGAGCCCCATGGTGTGCAGATTTTTCCTGGGTTGAGCCGGTTATCCGGATCAAATACAGCCTTAATCTTTTGCAGTTCGCCATAGAGCGCTTCACCAAAAAATGTTGGTGCGTACTCAGAACGATAGCCTTTGCCGTGTTCGCCCCACATTAAACCGCCATATTTGGCTGTAAGCGCAGCTACCTTATCACTGATCACACGCAATAATTTTTCATCTTCTGGGTTCGTCATGTCGAGCGCCGGCCGCACATGCAACACCCCGGCATCTACATGGCCAAACATGCCGTAATGCAGCTCGTAGTTATCTAACAATTGACGAAACTCATCGATAAAGTCGGCTAAATGCTCCGGCGGTACTGCAGTATCTTCGGCAAAAGCGACCGGTTTGCGGCTGCCTTTTGTGGCGCCTAGCAAGCCTACGGCCTTTTTCCGCATCGCATATACGGTTTGAATGCTGTGGGCATCCGCACATATTTGATAGCCAATCACACCGGCATCGGGTTGATCGGCCATCAACGCATCAAGCTGAATACATAATTCCTGTACCTTGGTATCAATCTCACTTTGGTTTACCGCCGTGAATTCCACCATATTAATACCGCGCATGGTTTGGTTCGGCACGTCTTGCAATTGTTCAGCCACTTGATGCCAAATAATGTCGTTACGGGCTAAATCAAGCACATTACTGTCAATGGTTTCAACAGATGTTGCGCGCGCCTTTACCAAGAACGGTGCATTGCGAAGTGCGGCCTGAAAGTCACTGTATTTAACATTAACCAATACTTTGTGCTTTGGAATTTCGGTTAAATTTAACCGCGCCTCACAGATAAAAGCTAAGGTACCTTCAGAGCCCGCTAAAAGGCGCGATAAATCAATTGTGTCGTGCTGCGGATTATAGCAATGCTTTAAGTCATATCCGGTTAAAAACCGATTTAACGCTGGAAATTTATCGTCAATGGCCGCGCGCTGTCCCACACAGGTCGCAAGTACCTGGCGGTAAATAGCGGCTTCCAAACTTTGGCCTTGGGCTTTACCTTCAGCTTCAGCACGAGAAATTGGCCGCGTTACAAGGCAATCGCCATTAATTAATACCGACGTTAACTCAAGAACATGATCACTGGTTTTACCGTAAACCAATGAACCTTGCCCTGAAGCATCTGTATTGATCATGCCACCAATGGTCGCGCGATTACTGGTCGATAAATCAGGTGAAAAGAAGAGCCCCTCACTGCGTACCGCGTCATTTAGTGCATCTTTCACCACACCGGTTTGACAACGTACCCAATGGTCGGCTTTATTTACTTCCGTGACGTCGGTGAAATAACGACTCAGATCAACCACAATACCTGCTGTGAGCGACTGACCGTTGGTGCCCGTGCCACCGCCGCGCGGAGCAAATTGAATTCCTCGGAAGCTGTCGCGCTGGGCAACCTGCAGCGCCTGTTGCAGTGCGGGTATTGTCCGTGGATATAGCACCGCTTGAGGTGCCTGTTGATAAATGCTGTTATCTATTGCAGCCACCATGCGACCGCCATAGGTCGCATCAATGTCGCCGTCGAAGCCTTGCGCATCAAGCGCTAGCAAATAGTCTTGATAAACCGTTTCGATACGCGCTTCAAGGCGCTCATATGCGGTAAATATCGGTAATACTGATCGAGTTTCCGTCATAAAGCGCCCTGACCTTCCTACAACTTAGCTGTGATGTTTCGCCAAATATAGCCACGTTTCGATAACCGTATCTGGGTTAAGCGAAACTGAATCGATACCCTGTTCAACCAACCATGCGGCAAAATCTGCATGATCTGAGGGGCCTTGCCCACAGATACCAACATACTTGCCCTTTTTCTTAGCTGCTTGAATAGCCATTGAAAGCAACGCTTTCACCGCTTCGTTACGCTCGTCAAACAGATGTGCAATAACGCCGGAGTCACGGTCTAAACCAAGGGTTAATTGGGTGAGATCGTTCGAGCCAATTGAGAAGCCGTCAAAAATATCAAGAAATTGTTCAGCCAACAAAGCATTTGATGGCAACTCACACATCATAATGACACGCAAACCGTTATCGCCTTGCACCAAGCCTTGCTCAGCCAGTAGTTCTATAACCTTACGCCCTTCTTCTAAGGTACGCACGAACGGAATCATCACTTCAACGTTGGTTAAGCCCATGTCGTTGCGAACGCGTTTAATGGCTTCACATTCCATCGCAAAACAATCACGGAAATCTTCAGATATATAGCGTGCTGCGCCACGGAAACCGAGCATCGGATTTTCTTCATGGGGTTCATACTGACGCCCACCAATAAGATTGGCATATTCATTCGATTTAAAATCTGACATTCGTACAATCACGCGCTCTGGTGAAAAAGCAGCTGCGAGTGTTGAGATACCTTCCGTGAGCTTACCCACATAGTATTCACGTGGGCTGTCGTAGCCTGCCATATAACCACGAATCTGCTGCTGCAGCTCAGCGCTCTGCTTATCGAAGTTTAAAAGCGCCTTAGGGTGCACGCCAATCATGCGATTAATGATGAACTCTAACCGTGCAAGGCCAACGCCTGCATGCGGTAAACTCGCAAAATCAAAAGCACGATCAGGGTTCCCAACGTTCATCATAATTTTTAATGGAAGCGCAGGCATGTCGCCCACATCCGACGTGGTTACGTCAAATTCAAGTTCACCCGAATAGATATAACCAGTGTCACCTTCCGCACATGAAACGGTTACCGGAGCGCCTGCTGCGATACGGTCAGTGGCATCGCCACACCCTACAACCGCAGGAATACCCAGCTCACGCGCAATGATAGCAGCGTGACACGTACGGCCACCGCGATTGGTTACGATTGCTGATGCCCGTTTCATAATTGGTTCCCAGTCGGGGTCAGTCATGTCGGTTACCAACACATCGCCAGGTTGTACGCGGTCCATTTCAGAAATGTCTTTTAGTACACGCGCTACACCCGCACCAATTTTTTGCCCAATGGCCCGGCCTTCAGCCACAACATCACTTTTTGCCTTCAGTGCGTAGCGCTCAAGAGCCTGTCCATTCTTATTCGACTGCACCGTTTCTGGGCGCGCTTGCACAATATAAAGCTTGCCATCGACGCCATCTTTCGCCCATTCAATGTCCATTGGACGGCCATAATGCTGTTCAATAATTACTGCTTGGCGCGCTAACGCCTCCACTTCTGCGTCGGTGATTGAAAACTTGTTCGACAGTTCAGCTGGAATATCAACAATAGACGTTTGCTTGCCGTGGTCCTTCGCATCAGAATAAATCATCTGTATCTTTTTACTGCCGAGATTACGGCGTAAAACCGCTGGACGTTCAGCTTTCAATGTTGGCTTGTGCACATAAAATTCATCGGGATTTACGGCACCCTGCACCACCATTTCGCCAAGCCCATAAGACGAAGTTATAAACACCACTTGGTCGAAGCCTGACTCGGTATCAATCGAGAACATAACGCCTGAGGCAGAAATATCACTGCGCACCATGCGTTGAATACCTGCTGACAGTGCAACGCCGCGGTGGTCATAGCCTTGGTGAACACGGTAGGAAATCGCGCGATCGTTGAACAACGAAGCGAATACGTGCTTAATCGCTTCCATAATGGCATCAATGCCATGCACGTTCAGAAACGTTTCTTGTTGCCCTGCAAACGATGCGTCTGGCATATCTTCGGCAGTCGCTGAACTACGCACAGCGAAGCTCACTTCGCTATTACCGCCGCTCAACTGTTCATAAGCCGCGCGAATTGCTTGATCAAGCTGCGGTTGAAAAGGTGTTTCGATAACCCATTGACGAATCTTTTTACCGGCTTCTGCTAAAGCGCGAACATCATCAGTGTCAAGGTCATCGAGAATTTCATGAATGCGTTCGTTAACACCACTTTGTTCAAGAAACTCGTTAAATGCTTCAGCGGTGGTTGCAAAGCCATTGGGAACATCTACCCCGGCACCGGCCAGGTGACTAATCATTTCCCCAAGTGATGCATTTTTACCGCCGACACGGTTCACATCATTCATCCCTAATTGATCATACCAAAGCACATAATCTTGTACGTTATTCTGCACGGTGAGTTCCTCGTGGAGTTTAGGCGTGACACAGTCACAAAATTGACTGCCCGATTGGCAATGTATTTTACACATTGGGGCTGCACAAGTTAACATCTTATCCACTTTTATCTGCTGGGAATACCGCCAACATGCGCACAATCTTTTACATTTCCGATGGAACGGCCCTTACCGCCGAAGCTTTCGGCAAAGCAATGCTCTCAATGTTTCCACTTAAAGTTGTTCATAAAACCTTAGCTTTTGTCGATACCATCGAAAAAGCTGAGTTAGCGACGCGTAAAATAAATCAAGCCTATGAAGAGTCAGGCGAACGTCCAATTATATTTCACACCTTTGTCAGCATAGATATCAAGCGCATTATTACCGAGAGCCGCGGTAGTTGTTATGACTTCTTAGACTATTTTGTGGCACCGTTGAGTAAAGAGCTCGACATGGCCGCCCAGCCTAAAACCCACCGTACGCATGGAATACAAGAGAATAATGACGAACGCGAAAACTATGATTTCCGTATTGATGCAGTGAACTACACACTTGCGAATGATGATGGTAGTAACGTGTCAAATTACGACGAAGCAGATATTATTTTGCTGGGCGTATCACGTACCGGTAAAACACCGACCAGCCTCTACTTGGCATTGCATTACGGCATTAAGGCCGCGAACTACCCGCTTACCGAAGACGATAATATGGAAAACTTGCAGCTACCTAAGGTGCTTAAGCCTCATCGCCATAAGATTTATGGATTAACACTTGACCCGCAGCGTTTGCACGAAATTCGCAGTAAGCGCCGCGAAGGCAGTCAATACGCATCCATGCAACAGTGCCGCTATGAATTGCAGGAGGTCGAGAAGATGTACCGCCGTGAAGCAATACCTTTTCTCGACTCTACCCGATTTTCAGTGGAAGAGATTGCCGCGAAAATACTCGCTGAAACCAATCTTGAACGGCATCGCTTTTAAGCGTTGCCGTCCTGCTCTTTTTGCGTGCGAGCATTAGTGCTCTCGAAGATTTTGTCGGCTGAAGCGGCAACAAAACCCGTGTAGAGCTGATCAGGCGCTATCTCGTAACGCTTTGCGAATTCATAGAAACAGCTTGGAATTACTTTTTCCATATCGCTAAAACGCACTGCGGTATGATCCGCCATGGTTGAGGACTGTTCTAAAAACACCTCACGTGAGCCTTTAATCTCGCCACCTGAAGTGTTTAATTGAAAACCAGCTTCTTTTAACGTTGCGTTTACTTGTTCGAGTGATTCAAAGTCAGGCAGCTCGTTTACGTTCACTGTAAAATGATTCGCTCGGAAACCAAAGGCAGCCATCCAAGCCGCATACTCACTTTCTTCAAGCAATTGCTCGTAATCGGTACTGCTGATTTGCCAGTGCGCGCCGGAGTATAAAAATTCTGGTTTGGCAACGCTTTGCGCGTCAACCTGTGCAACCAACGCGTGCACGATTCGTTGCAACTCTGGTGAAAACTCTTCCACCAACAGCTCTGAAATAAATATTTTCGGTAACCGCGGGTCGCTGTGTTCGTAATGCTTGGCCACCAGTTTTTTGGCTTCAAACACGTAGTCGCCTGAAGCTTTATAGCCCATATCTTCAAAATGTTTAGCTAACGCGGTTAAGCGCACAGGTGCAATATTGAAGGTACGAAAAGCAACATGGTCGTTAATGATTGACCGCCCCTGCCCAAGTACTTGATGAACTTTCGCAGCTGACGGTGTTAACTGAACGTAATCGTTCCAAAGATTGTCAAAAAATTGCTCAACAGAGTGTGACATATACTACTATAACCTCGAAAATGTCTGGATTAACCGCGGCCTTGCCGTGCTTCTTTCAATGATTCAGCAACAAGAAACGCTAATTCTAACACTTGGTCAGCGTTCAAGCGAGGATCACATTGCGTGCGATACCTTTGGGTTAAGTCACGTTCGCTTATTTGATAGGCGCCACCGGTGCATTCGGTAACATCTTCACCGGTCATTTCAAGGTGAACGCCACCAGGATAGGTACCTTCTGCTTGGTGAACCGCGAAAAATTGGCGCAACTCTTGGTGTATGGCATCAAAATTACGGGTTTTAAGACCATTTTCAGCCTTAACAGTGTTGCCATGCATCGGATCACTTGACCACACCACATGACGCCCTTCAGCTTTCACACGACGAACTATCGCCGGCAGCGCATCGGCCAAGGTATTCGCGCCCATGCGGCTAATGAACGTCATCCGCCCTGCTTCATTATCTGGGTTCAGCACATCAAGCAAACGAATCACATCGTCGGGGCTTGTGGTTGGCCCTATTTTAACGCCCAGTGGGTTATGAATGCCACGCATAAACTCAACGTGCGCATGGTCTAGCTGACGCGTACGCTCGCCTATCCATACCATATGCGCAGAACAGTCGTACGGGAGCCCTGTAAGGGTATCAGTGCGCGTAAGCGCCTCTTCATAGGGTAATAACAAGGCTTCATGCGACGTAAATAATTGTGTTTCGTGAATGGTCGCATTGCTTTGTGCGTTAATTCCTAACACTTCCATAAATTTAAGTGCGGATTGAATCTGCTCAGCTACGCGTAAATATTGTTCTTTAAGCGGGTTAGCCTCAACGAAGCTCATATTCCATTTATGCACTTTGTGCAGATCGGCTAAACCACCTTGAGCAAAGGCGCGCAACAAATTCAACGTTGCTGCCGAATGGTGGTAAGCGTTTATCATGCGCTGCGGATCAGGCTCACGGGCCGCAGAAGTAAAATCTGCAGCATTGATAATATCACCGCGATAACTCGGCAGTGAAACACCATCAACGGTTTCTAAATCGCTTGAGCGCGGTTTAGCGTACTGACCGGCCATGCGCGCTACCTTGGTAACCGGACAGGAGCCAGCAAAGGTTAACACCACGGCCATTTGCAAAATAACTTTGAAGGTGTCACGAATTTTTGGGGCGGTAAAATCGCTAAACGTTTCCGCACAGTCGCCACCTTGCAATAAAAACCCATGACCCTGACTTACTTTGCCCAATTGGGTGCGCAGCGCACGAATCTCTTCCGCAAAAACCAATGGCGGAAAAGTCTTCAGTTGCTGCTCGACGCCTTGCAACGTTGATAACGAAGCATAGCTAGGCTGTTGCTGGATTGGTTTATCCCTCCAACTGCGGGCACTCCAATTGGTCATGATTATCCTTATTATTTTAAAGTTGCTCGAGCGCTCGAATGCGTTTTGCTAAGGGCGGATGGCTCATAAAAAGTTCGCTAAAACTGCGTTTACTTTGAATACCAAAAGCCAGCATGGAGCCGTCGAGCGTTGACTCTTGTCCGTTTTGCAATCGTTTTAATGCAGCTATCATTTTATGCTTACCTACCAGAGCTGCAGAACCGGCATCTGCACGGAACTCTCGATGACGCGAGAACCACATCACAATAACACTCGCCAAAATTCCAAACACCAGTTCTAGCACCATGACAATGCCAAAGTAAGCAAAGCCACCTAACCCTTGACCACTTTGCGAGCTACTGCGAGTTGCGTTATTGATCACCCCAGCAATCACCCGTGCAAAAAATATCACAAAGGTATTCACCACACCCTGTATTAAAGTCAGAGTAACCATATCACCATTCGCGATATGACTGATTTCGTGCGCAAGAACCGCTTCAACTTCGTCCTGATTCATGGAACGAAGGAGTCCTGTACTTACCGCAACTAAGGAACTCTTTTTGCTTGCACCCGTAGCAAACGCGTTGGGTTCAGGGGAATCGTAAATAGCCACCTCAGGCATTGGAATACCGGCCCTTTGAGCTTGCCCTGCAATGGTATTGAACAGCCATTGCTCGGTGCTATTACGTGGTTGTGTAATAACATGCGCCCCAACTGAGCGCTTCGCCAACCATTTTGACATAGCCAGCGAGATAAACGCACCACCAAAGCCAAATAAAGCGGCAAATATAAACAAACTTTGATATTGCGAAGGTTCGATACCCAGTGCCGGAAGCACCAAGTTCATCACCACACCAAGTACCAAAAGAATTGCTAAGTTAGTTGCCAAGAAAAGACCAATCCGCAACATTTTTGTTAACCTCGTAATGACCCCAACGGATACCCCGATTTATAAGGGCGTTAGCCCTGAATTACAAGGCTTTTGCCATGTTTTTTATTACGTGTTTTGTTAAGCTATGGACCAATTTAGTTGAAAAATATGCATGACCTATTGCTGTAATCAGGAGAACCGAATGAATTCTGCGCAATTATTACTCTTAAGTAGCTCACGCGCCGGCCAAAGTGACTATTTAGCGCCTTGCCTTGAACCCATCGCAAATCTATGCGAAACCCGAAAGGTTCTCTTTATTCCGTACGCGGGTGTCACGATGTCCTATGCGGACTACACCGCAAAAGTTGCAACGGCATTAAAGCCACGAAACATTCATATAGTTGGAATTGAAACCGCTGCAGACCCGGCCAGAGCAATTGCCGAAGCTGAGGCCATTATGGTTGGCGGCGGCAATACCTTTCACCTGCTTCAGCAGCTGTATCAGTTCAACTTAATCGAGCCTATCCAAGCGGCGGTGAACAGCGGTACACCTTACATAGGTTGGAGCGCAGGTTCGAATATTGCCGGGTTAAGCATTCGTACCACCAATGACATGCCGATCATTGAACCACCATCGTTTGCTGCGCTTGAACTGGTGCCGTTTCAACTCAACCCGCATTATACCGACTATCAACCACCTGGTTTTCATGGCGAAACGCGTGATCAGCGCCTCGCTGAGTTTATGGCGCTTGAACCAAGCACACCAATAGTGGCTATTCCCGAAGGCACAGCGCTTAGAATCTCCAAACAAACCATGACCTATCAGGGCAATACGCCAGGATTCGTATTTTTAAACGGTGAGAAACTCGAGTTATCACCGCAGCAAGACTGCAGCCAATGGCTTAAAGCAGCGAGTTAACGTTCAAGAAGTCAGCCAATTGCCCTGATTGGGCCATAGGCGAATAGGGAATTTCACCTAAACATGGGGCCCCAAGTAATTGCTTCAACGTCGCAATATTGGCGTTATATTCCGACATGGGTGTTGCCTGTGGCTGGTTGGCTATCCAACCGGCCAACTTCAGGCCGCGCCGCTCAATATCGGTTGCGGTGAGCAATGCATGATTTAAGCAACCAAGCTTCATACCAACCACTAAAACAACCTCGGCAGCGGTCTCTTGTGCATAGTCAGCTAAACTCACGACATCGTTTAATGGCACTAACCAACCACCGGCACCTTCAATGATCAAAACATCGCCATGCGATGAGGTCACAAGGTCTGTGTGTTGCAATAGGTCTGCTAAATTAACGGATACGCCTGCTTGATTTGCAGCAATGTGTGGCGCGATGGCAGGCGCAAAACAAAATGGATTAACCCGCTGGTATGAGTTTATGGATACGGTGATATCGCAGGCTTCCATTAACTGCAACGCGTCTGAATTACGCAATTGCCCCACAACGGTTTCAGCGCCAGCGGCTACCGGCTTCAATGGCACACAGGTGCGACCATGCTTGCGTAGCGCATGAATGAGAGCCGTAGCAGAAGTTGTCTTGCCGGCATCAGTATCAGTGCCAGTTATAAAAATTTTTCTCATAGAAATCCAACAAAAAGGCAATTGGAGTTAACCTTTAATCAACTCAATAAATGCAATTTTCCAGTGTAAAAATAACGCGCCATCCGTGCTACGGTGGGCTTCCATAGCAGTTTCGACAGCGCTCAACTGTGACTTGGTAAGCCTGCGTGTCTGATGCAATGTATAATTAGCTCCAATACCTTTTAAGTCATGTAACATGTCCCGAACTTGTTGGTATGGCACCGCTATACTTTGTTGCGTGCAACGCCAGGTGACACCTTTCAAGCCCTTTAAGCAGGCATCAAGCTGTTGTGTATCAATAAATTTATTATGCCGAACATTCCCGGTAACGCGTTGAAAACAACCACCCAGTGGCGCCAAAGAACCGTCCATGACTGTACTCAATACCGCCCGCCCAGAAGGCTTTAAACAATCAACCACCTGTTGCAGGGTGCGGGGTAAATCAGTCACCCACTGCACCGCTAAATTGGCATAAATTGTATCAATACTACGTTCTGCGAAAGGCAATGCTTCAATATCAGCCTGCACCCAACTGCTACCATCGGCATAACCTGCTTGTGCTTGCTGCAACATACCCGCCGCGAAATCTAATCCAATATAGTGACTGGCGCGTCGTTGCAACGCCAACGTGTTAACCCCTGGGCCACAACCCGCATCAACCGTTACACCAGAATTCTGCGGTAACATCTGCAGCAATGTTTCTGCACATTGGCGTTGCAATGAGTTGTGATTGCAGTAACTGGTGGCAGCTCTACTGAAATGTTGAGCAATTTTACTCTTATGAGCGTTGTTACTTTGCACCCGCATGGTTCAAACAGCCTGTGTTTCAGTTAACCGATGATAACAATCGGCAAATGCAGCGACAAAAGCTCGAATTTCAGCTTCTTTATGCTGCGCAGTGAGCGTTATGCGAAGCCGTGCTGTGCCCTCTGGCACTGTGGGTGGGCGAATTGTGCCACACTTGAAGCCCTGCGAACTTAAAGCTGTACCTATGCGCATCACATTCGCATCGCTTCCTACCACCAGTGTTTGAATAGCGTGCTCACTCTTCCCCAGCGGAATATTCGCGCGGGTGGCTAATTCACCGAATAACGCAATATTGGTATCCAGTTGCTGACGTAATCGCGCCCCTTCGGCACTCTGAGCTATCTTAATCGCAGCACTAACAGCCGTAGCCTGCGCAGCGGGAAAGGCTGTAGAGTATATAAATTCACGCCCATAATTCACTAAATAGTCAATTACACTGTCGGTGCCCACCATTGCCGCACCCATCACACCCAAGGCCTTGCCAAAAGTAGCTGTAATTAATGGCGCTTGCTTTTGGCTAAGCTCGCTTGCCGCACTTCGGCCGTCGGCCCCGATAATTCCTAGGCCATGGGCATCATCAATCCACAAATCGACATCGAGAGCTGCCAGCTCTCGCAGAGGTGCACTATCGCCATCCATGCTGAATACACTCTCGGTGACAAGTAAATTTGTGGCATCTGGTTTTAGCAGCTTGTTCGCATGCGTGGCGTCATTGTGCGCAAAACGTTTCCAGTGACGCTGCTCACGCACACCATCCAACAACGATGCGTGACTTAAGCGGTCTAACAATACACGGTCATATAATGGCGCGAGCGCTCGCATGGTGCATTGATTTGCGCTAAACCCACTGCTGAACAAGAGAACGTTATCGCGCTCTAGCCATTCGCTAAGATGCCGCCGTAGATAGGCATGCGGTTTTTGATAGCCAGCTACTAACGGTGATGAACCACTGCCCGTGCCCCACTGTTGTAGGCCGCGCTGAAAAGCATCTAGTACCTGTGGGTGCTGTGACAAACCTAAATAATCGTTCGCCGAAAAATCGTGCGCAGCGGCGGCAACCGAAAGGCTCCGGTGCCTGCGCTGCTGACGGCGTAATTCAAGCTGCCGTTGTAAAACATCCTGAATTTGCATTGTGAATGCTACCGAACTTCGTAATAGCGAACGGGTTCTTGTTGCTCAGCAACCGCATCGCTGATAACAGCTTGATGCACTTCATCGCTATAATCATCATGAGCCATAGGTACTAAGCCTAAACGCTCAAACAAGGCGAGATCGTCATTGGTTTCAGGGTTAGCAGTGGTTAATAACCGTTCACCATAGAAGATCGAGTTGGCGCCCGCCATAAAGCAAAGGGCCTGCAGTTCATCACTCATCGATTCCCGTCCGGCAGACAAGCGCACAAACGACTGCGGCATCAGAATGCGTGCAATAGCTATAGTACGGACGAATTCAAACGGGTCCATATCATCCAACTTTGCAAAGGGCGTTCCTTCAACTTTAACCAGCATATTTACTGGCACGCTTTCTGGGTGTTGCGGTAAGTTTGCTAATTGCGCCAATAACCCAGCGCGATCGCGACGACTCTCCCCCATACCAACAATGCCTCCCGCACAAACCTTCATGCCGGCATCGCGTACATTTTGTAGTGTTGATAAGCGGTCAGCATAGGTGCGCGTTGTAATGATTTTGCCGTAAAATTCAGGTGACGTATCCAAGTTGTGATTGTAATAATCGAGTCCAGCTTGCTGTAATACTTGCGCTTGCTGTGGGCTTAACATGCCCAGTGTCATGCAAGTTTCCAGGCCAAGCTCCTTAACACCCTTTATCATTTCAATCACGTAAGGCATGTCACGGTCTTTGGGGTTTCGCCATGCAGCCCCCATACAAAAACGGCTTGCGCCCTGCTCTTTGGCTGACTTGGCTTCGGCCAAAACCTTTTCCACCGCCATCAAGCGCTCTTTATCAACGTCTGTACGATAATGCGCGCTTTGTGGGCAGTATTTGCAATCCTCTGGACATGCTCCGGTTTTGATCGATAACAATGTGCTGACTTGAACCGCGTTCGGATCAAAGTTTTGGCGGTGCACTTGTTGCGCTTGGAATAATAAGTCATTAAATGGCAGCGCAAATAGCGCTTCAATCTCTTGAATTTGCCAGTCATGGCGAATCATTGCTGACATGTTGAATGTCCTTTTTTATTCGAGTTGTTGAAGATTAGATATTGCACAGGGTACGGAGATTACCTAGACTGTCAACTTGAAATGCACACTTTAAATTACAATCGGCTACTTTTTAACCAATGCTAACAACAGACGACCTTCGTTTTGATCGCGACCACATTTGGCACCCTTACACGTCCTTCAACAACCCGCTGCCGGTATATTCAATAGCGGCGGCCGACGGCTGTGAACTTATTCTCGATGACGGTACCCGATTAATCGATGGTATGTCGTCGTGGTGGGCAGCAATACATGGCTACAATCATCCGGTACTCAATGCGGCAGCCACCGAGCAAATGAGTCGCATGAGTCACGTCATGTTCGGCGGCATTACCCACCAGCCCGCAATTGATCTTTGCAGAAGCTTGCTAAATGTCGTACCCAAAGGCCTCAGCAAAGTGTTTTTGGCAGACTCAGGCTCAGTATCCATTGAGGTTGCGATAAAGATGGCGGTGCAGTATTGGTTTAGCCGTAACCAACCGAAGAAGAATCGTCTAGCCACTATTCGTGGTGGGTATCACGGCGATACCTTTGCGGCGATGTCGGTGTGTGATCCGGTGAATGGCATGCACAGCCTATTCAAAGGCAGCCTGCGCGAGCAACTCTTTGCGCCAACACCAGAAATTGGTCCAGACGATACGTGGCAACCAGAAGCACTACTGCCGCTGCAACAACTTCTTGAACAACATCAGCATGAGTTAGCAGCGTTAATTTTGGAACCCATCGTTCAGGGTGCCGGAGGCATGCGTTTCTATCACCCTAACTATCTGCGCGGCGCACGTGAGCTGTGTGACAAGTACCATGTGCTTTTAATTGCTGACGAAATCGCCACCGGTTTCGGTCGCACGGGTAAACTCTTTGCCTGCGAACATGCAAACATCACCCCGGACATTATGTGTATTGGTAAGGCATTAACTGGGGGCTACTTGACTCAAGCTGCCGTAATTTGCACCGACACCGTTGCTGACAGCATTAGTGCAGGCCCAGCCGGTGGCACCTTTATGCATGGCCCAACCTTTATGGGTAACCCGCTCGCTTGCGCAATCGCCACTGCCAGCTTGAAACTGCTATTGGACAGCCCGTGGCAGCAACAGGTTAGTGCTATTGAGGCGCAGTTACGTACAGAACTTGCCGCGGCAAAAGCTTACCCACAAGTTGCTGACGTACGCTGCTTTGGCGCGATAGGTGTTATTGAAATGCGTAAACCGATTGATGTAGCTGCGGCCCAGCGGCTGTGTGTCGATAATGGGGTGTGGATTCGCCCCTTTGGAAAACTTATTTACGTGATGCCACCCTTCCTAATTTCATCACCACAACTGACACAATTAACCCAAACCATGTGCAGGCTTGCGGCATCTGCGTGATTTTCTCTTGAGTCTGGCGCAAAGCAAGGTAACATATCAGCCTATTTTGTCTTTATACCCTAACTTACGGAGTTTGTAGGCCCATGTCCTTCGCTACAATTGTCGATGTTTTATCGGGAAAAGTTGCCGTTGGTGATGAAGTGACTGTGCGCGGGTGGGTTCGTACCCGTCGCGACTCAAAAGCAGGCATTTCATTTATTAACGTGCATGATGGTTCGTGTTTTGATCCAATTCAGGCGGTTGTCCCGAATAATCTCGATAATTATGAAAGCGAAGTGCTTAAGTTGACTACCGGCTGCAGTATCGCTGTAACTGGCACCGTAGCCGAATCAGCGGGCAAAGGTCAAAGCTTCGAAATTCAGGCGACTGGTTTGCATGTCTATGGTTTTGTTGAAGACCCTGACACTTACCCGATGTCACCAAAGCCACACTCTATGGAATATCTGCGTGAATTTGCGCATTTACGTCCGCGCACCAATATCACCGGTGCTGTAATGCGGGTTCGTAACTGCCTATCGCAAGCGTTGCATCGCTTCTTCCATGAACGCGGTTACCTCTGGGTGGCAACGCCTATTATTACGGCATCTGACGCCGAAGGTGCTGGCGAACTGTTCCGTGTTTCTACACTCGACATGATGAACTTACCGCGCACAGATGCAGGTCAAATTGATTACAGCAAAGATTTTTTTGGTAAAGAAGCCTTCTTGACCGTTTCCGGACAGTTGAATGGTGAAACTTACGCCTGTGCGTTAAGCAAAATCTATACCTTCGGCCCGACGTTTCGCGCTGAAAACTCAAACACCAGCCGCCATTTGGCGGAGTTCTGGATGGTCGAGCCTGAAGTTGCGTTTGCTGACTTAAACGACATCGCTTACTTAGCTGAAGATATGCTGAAGTATTGTATCAATGCCGTATTGGAAGAACGCGCTGATGACATGGCTTTTTTCCAACAGCGCGTGGATAAAAATGTACTTGATCGTTTGAATCATGTGGTTAGCAATAAGTTTGTACACATGGATTACACCGACGCCGTCGAGATTCTGCAGAACTGCGGCAAGAAATTTGAGTACCCCGTAGAATGGGGTACCGATTTACAATCCGAACACGAACGTTATTTAGCGGAAGAGCACGTCGGTGCCCCAATTGTGCTGAAAAACTATCCGAAAGACATCAAAGCGTTTTACATGCGCCAGAACGATGATGGCAAAACTGTTGCCGCAATGGATGTGTTGGCACCGGGTATTGGCGAAATTATCGGCGGCAGCGCACGTGAAGAACGCCTGGAACGTCTCGACGCTCGTATGACGGAGCTTGGCCTGCCCATTGAAGATTACGGTTGGTATCGTGACCTGCGTCGCTATGGCACCGTTCCACATGCTGGTTTTGGGCTTGGTTTTGAACGTTTGGTTACCTATGTAACCGGAATGGGCAACATTCGTGATGTGATTCCATTCCCGCGGGCACCAAAGTCTGCTGAATTTTAATTATCATCATCCACAAAAAAACCAGCTTCGGCTGGTTTTTTTATGCCCTATTTATGCCCTATTTATGCCCTATTTATGCCCTTATTCAGGAAAACGAACTTTGCTTTGGATATCTTTATCGGGTTTTATTGGCGTAGGAACCGCCGGCGTACCCACATAAAGAAAACCAACAATGGCATCATCTGGTGACAAACCAAGCTCACTCTTTACTTGTTCATCTTCTGCAAACCAGCCGGTGCGCCAAATCGCACCAAGCCCCTGTGCAAAAGCTGCTTGCTGCATGAGTAATGCGGTGCAAGCTGCACTCGCTAACTGTTCATCGCGTGGCACTTTATCATGGGGTTGATACTTCATTGCAACCGCAATAACTAAGGGTGCCCGTAACGGCAGTTGACTCGCCTGCGTCACCTGAGCTTCGGCTAAACCTTTGACTGCTGACGCGCGCTGAAACACTTGCCCCAGCTGTTGCCTGTTGTTGCCTTCATAAACAATAAACTCATAGGGCATCAATGCCATATGATCAGGCGCCCGCCCCGCTGCTTTTAGCATCACGTTAAACTGTTCTGAAGTTGGGCCAGGTTCTATAAGACGTGGCATGGACGAACGTTGTGTAAGAAGTTCCAGAGCGTGCATATAATCCTCAGAGCAATGAAGCGAAGCGATAAATTTGTTCGAGCAGCTAGCTTAGCAAATGATCACGCTCTGTTACATTGTCTTACTGGTTTCTGAGAAAATTCTACTGTAATCTTCATGGCATCTGTCATTAAATTTGGGATTCCTACGTATGAGCGGTACTGCTTCGGTATTCAAGAAACTCTTCGGCCTGATAAATACCATTCGCAAAATCATTGTGAATATCGTGTTTTTTATCGTTCTTATTGTTGTCATCAGCTTATTCGCTGCTGACGAAGAACTTATTCGTGTGCCAGACAACGGTGTCCTGGTGTTAGAACTAAACGGTCGTTTAGTTGAAGAAAAAACATGGGTTGATCCGGTTGATGCGTTTTTTGATGAAATGCTTGGCGGCAGCGGCGCACCCGCAGAGGTTTTAGTCAGGGACGTCGTTAGCGCAATTGAAAACGCAGCAACCGATGATCGCATTAGTGGTATCCAACTTAATATAGGCAGTTTCGCGGGCGGCGGTCTCAACAAAATGCAGGTACTTGGCGATGCGCTAGTGCAATTTCGTGAAACGGGAAAACCTGTAATGACCTACGCGGATGCGTATTCACAAGATCAGTACTATATCGCAGCCCATGCAGACAAAATCTACCTCAACCCGCTCGGCATGTTAATGTTTGAAGGGTACGGTTCGTATCGCCTGTATTTCCAAGAGTTACTGGAAAAACTAAAAATCAGTACGCACGTATTTAAGGTTGGTGCCTATAAATCAGCGGTTGAACCTTATACGCGCAAGAATATGTCTGAACAGGCACGTGAAGCCAACAAAATGTTGTATGACGAGCTGTGGCAGACTTATATCAACGACCTAGCAGAGCTACGTGATATCGATACCCGTATGCTCTCGGGCGACATCAATGACTTTTTAGCGGCCATTCAACAACATGACAACGATTTTGCCAAAATGGCAGTGGCTACAGGGCTAGTTGATGCACTGTATTCGCGCGAGCAATTCCGTCAAGAGATGATTACCCTAACCGGTCTCGACAAAGAAGAAAAAAGCTGGCGTAAAATTGGTCATGTTGATTATCTAGAATCGCTCAATGGCGAGGCTTATCCGACCGAAAAAACTGACCGCGCGAATATCGCCTTAGTGGTCGCACGCGGTGTTATTGTCGATGGCAATCAAAAACCAGGTTCAATTGGCGGTGATAGCACAGCTGAATTATTACGAAAAGCACGCCTTGATGATCAAGTGAAAGCCGTTGTGTTGCGTATCGATAGCCCAGGCGGCAGTGGTTTCGCTTCTGAGGTTATTCGTCAGGAGCTACTTGAACTGCAAAAAGCTGGCAAGCCAGTTATCGCATCCATGAGTAGCGTTGCGGCGTCAGGAGGTTATTGGATTGCAGCGAGCGCCGATGAAATCTGGGCGTCACCATCAACCATTACCGGATCTATCGGCGTGTTTGGTATGTTCTTTACTATCGAAAACTCACTGGCTGAAATCGGTGTTTACAACGATGGTTACCACACCACCAACCTGCCAGTTTTAGACATCACGCGCGGTCTCGACGATTCAGCAAAACAAATGGTGCAATTGACCATCGAGAAATTCTACCGTGATTTCGTTGGTATGGTTGCTGAAAGTCGCGATATGACCTACGACGCCGTGCATCAAGTGGCACAAGGTCGTGTCTGGACTGGCGCTCAAGCGCAGAAGTTCGGCTTAGTTGATAAACTTGGAGAGCTTGATGATGCTATTCGTGCAGCAGCCGAGTTTGCTGATATTGTTGAGTATGACGTGCAAGTTATTGAGCCTGAATTGTCGGTTCGCGAGCAGTTCATGCGTGACTTATTTGGTCAGGCCAGCTTGATTTTACCAAGCTCACTTGTCGAGAAAAATCACTCGCCGATTGAAATGCAATTGCAACGTGTTTGGCAGGAAGTTAAATTAGTCGACAAATTTAACGATCCAAACGGTGTGTATGCACTGTGCGAACTCTGTCCACTACGGTAATTCATGACTAAAAAACGTATTTACGTCGCCTATACAGGCGGCACTATAGGAATGCAAAAATCGGCACAGGGTTATATTCCTGTGCCCGGTTTTCTAACCGAATGTGTTCAGCGTATGCCCGAGTTTTATCGTGAGGAAATGCCTGAATTCACCATTCATGAATACACCCCTTTAATGGATTCATCGGACATGTCGCCGGCCGACTGGCAGCACATTGCCGAAGACATCCGCAGCCATTACAGCGACTACGACGGTTTTGTCATTCTCCATGGAACCGACACCATGGCGTACACCGCCTCAGCACTGTCATTTATGTTCGAAAACCTAGCCAAACCGGTGATCATTACCGGGTCGCAAATCCCACTTGCTGCGCTGCGCTCGGATGGTCAAACGAATCTACTCAATGCCTTGTACATTGCAGCAAATTATCCAATTCACGAAGTCGGTCTGTTTTTTAACAACATACTTTATCGTGGAAATCGTGCTACAAAAGCCGATGCGAATGGGTTTAATGCATTTGATTCGCCCAACTTTTCACCGCTATTGCGAGCCGGTATCCAAATAGCCGTTGAAGCTGGTGAAGTGAATGCGCTGGGTCATGAACCATTGCGTCTTACTCCAGTAACCCCACAGGCTATTGGTGTGGTTACCTTATACCCAGGTATTTCGGCCGCTATTTTTGATAATATGCTCCAACAGCCGGTTAAAGCGCTAATCATGCAAAGCTATGGGGTGGGCAATGCGCCACAAGACCCCCAACTATTGGCAAGCTTGCAGCGTGCAATTGAACAGGGTACGGTAGTGCTCAATTGCACCCAGTGCTTCAAAGGCAAAGTGAACATGGGCGGCTATGCAACAGGTAATGCGCTGGCGCAAGTGGGCGTAGTCAGTGGTCATGACATGACTGTTGAAGCGGCTTTAACCAAGCTTCATTACTTATTGTCTCAAGATTTGTCGCAGTCAGAAATCAATAACCTATTAGAAACCAACTTACGCGGTGAGCTAACCGCGTAAGTTGCTCGTCCATTAAAACAACAATAAGAAATAGAAAAAATGGCCCTAAAATCTCCTGCTTTTTCATCGCGAATTGGATTTATTCTAGCTGCTGCTGGCTCTGCCGTCGGTGTCGGCAACATATGGGGCTTTCCAACCCAGGCCGCACAAAACGGTGGTGGCGCATTCTTATTGGTTTACTTGCTCATGGTTGCCCTACTCGCTTATCCAATGTTGGTAGCTGAATTAACCATTGGCCGTATGCGTCAACGCAACCCAGTAGAGGCGCTGCGCGCACTCAGTGACAAACCGTTTTGGCGTAATTTCGGCGCGCTTACCGGAATCGTTGGCCTTGTGGTGTTGTCGCTCATATTAAGTTTCTACGCAATTGTGTCAGGTTGGCTTCTCGCATTTATGTTCGCGCCCTTAGCTGAACTTATGGGCTTCACTGCAGCTGCTACTTGGTTAACCGACTTTAGCGTGCAGCGCAACATGATCATGATGATACTTTTTCTGGTGCTCACCGTTCACGTTGTTCGCTCAGGCGTAACCGACGGTATCGAGCGTTGGTCACGCCGCCTGATGCCTTTGTTGTTCGTTTTGTTAATTGCAATGGCACTCTATATTCTTACGCTTCCAGGCGCGATTGATGGCTTAAAAATGTATCTGACACCTGACTTTGAGCAGGTCACCAACCCCAATTTGGTTATCCGTGCCATGGGCCAAGCATTTTTCTCGCTCAGTTTGGGTGTGTGTTGCATGATGACTTACGGTGCGTATTTATCAAAAGACGAGCATTTACCGCGTACCGCAGGCTGGGTGGCTGGGCTTGATACCTCAGTTGCATTTCTAGCAGGCTTATTAATCCTTCCGGCGATGTTTGCAGCACAAGAACTGGGCGTTGAAATTTACGACCAAGCTGGACAGTTACTGTCCAGTGATACCCTTGTATTCAACGTGTTACCTGCAATGTTCGACTCAATGGGCTATGCCGGCCTATGGGTCGGTCTCGCATTTTTCGCACTGATGGTTATAGCAGCCATTACCTCCTCAATTTCTATGTTGGAAGCACCGGTGAATGCGCTGGTTGAAGAAACGGGACAGTCGCGCGCGCAAATGGTTTGGGTGGTGGGTGCAACAATTGGCTTAATTTCATCCTTGATCATCTACAATTTTTCAGCATTATTCGGCGCCGTAGTAACACTCACCACTGTATATATGCAGCCGCTTCTCGCACTTATCTTTGGCCTGCTATTAACTTGGGTATTGCGCCAAAACTATTTACTGAAAGCCCTACAAGACGGCGCGCCGGAAATGGAATCAAGTTGGTTTTGGAAAATCTGGCCGTGGTATGTGAAATTTATTTGCCCAGTATTGATTTTACTGGTTATCTGGCGTGGCTAAGTCACTATAAAATAAGCTGATATTCGTAATAAAAAAAGGCTCGGGACCAATCCAAGTTGTCCCGAGCTCAGGGGAATGGCTCAAGGGATTGAGCCGTGCGCTAACTCGATAAATGTCGAGGGTAAGATTTATTGTAGACATAAATTTACCAAATGCGAATTTTTTGTGTAAAAAACGTACAAATAATTATTTGCGCACGTGCTTAAACAATGAATAGAAGTTTTGCGTTGTAATTTTTGCCACCTCAGCGAGGCTCAAACCCTTCACATCAGCGACGCATTTAGCTACATCAACCACATAAGCTGGCTGATTTTCTTTGCCCCGATGCGGCACCGGTGCTAACCACGGGCTATCCGTTTCAATTAGCAATCGCTCTATCGGTAACGCCCGCACCACTTCGCGCAGTTCGGCTGCGTTTCGAAACGATGCTATGCCCGATATCGAAATATAGAAATCAAGGTGTTCAATAGCCTGCTGCGCCATTTCAAGCGATTCCGTAAAGCAGTGTAAAACGCCCCCACAACGCTGTGCCTGCCCCTCACGTAACATCGCAATGGTGTCCTCGCGCGCATCTCGCGTATGAATGATCAACGGTTTATCAAGCTCATTTGCGAGTTCTATATGATACGCAAAGCTGTCTTGCTGAATAGGGCGGCTTTCCGGATCGTAAAAATAATCCAAACCGGTTTCGCCAATGGCAACCACTTCAGGCTCTGTAGCCCATTTACGCAACTGATTGCGGTCAAGCGGATGTTTAGCTACGTACAATGGATGCACACCGCAGGAAATACTTACATCAGGAAAATCAGCAACTTGGTTGCGCATGGCAGGAAAATCATCAAGCGTTACGCCAATACAAAGCATGTGCTCGACTTTTGCTGCGCGCGCAGCTTGAACAATTTTAGAAAATTGCCCATCGAAATTTTTTAGGTCTATTTTGTCAAGATGACAATGGGAATCGACAAACACAACAACTCCTCTAGGATGTCTTACATGGTGGCGGTTGGCGTGCCCGTATTGCCTATCGCTGCAAGCTTCGATTCAATCATATTTTTCAGCATCGCTTTATCATCGATAAACTGAACGCCAACGCCCTGTTGCTCTGGGCGCCCCGGCTTTGATGGCGCTAACCAGACGACTTTACATTTCACGAAAACCGAATTTTGTTCACCAAACAAACGTACCTCCAACAGAAATTCATCACCATTTTTTAAGGGTTCATCTGTTGTTAGAAACAAGCCGCCACCTTTGATAAAGGGCATGTAATAGCGTCGCAGCTGGGCTTCAGTACCCAACACGATACGCTTTTTCGGTAACGCGGCCTCTGCTTGTGCTACGGTTTGTGTTTCCATTGTAACCACTGTTGTTGTAATAGTAATGGTACGTTTAAGCCAGCTTGTTCACTTGTTGTTTTGCGCAAATTGTAACATAAAGCAAGCCAAGCATTGATTTCAGCAACGGTTATCTGTTCTCGTTGCAACCAATCGACAGCGACTTGGTAGCTGCCCGGAAATCTTAAGCGCTGCTGTGCAACGCGTTGTTTAATCCGAATTAACTCATGCAACCATGCTTCGCTGGCATCCAGCCAGCCGGCCCAATCACTCTTCGTTGGTAAAGGCCACTTGCTATCTACGCAACAAGCCTGAGCTAAACGCCCAACATAGTCAATATTATCACTAACTTCGCCTTTTAATGCGGCAAGAGCATGTAAAGGTGCACCTAAAAACTGTTGGCTGCGCAATTGCTCTTCAGGCGTTAAACTGCGTTTTAATTGTTGCACCAGCCACGCCTCAATTTCAGGCCAGCTTGGCTCATTTAAGGTATGCAGCCGCATGCGACTTCGAATCGTTGGCAACAGTGCACTGGTGCGCTCAGGACTCAAGATAATATACGTGTTTGCAGTAGGTTCTTCGAGTGTTTTTAACAGCGCGTTTGCAGCTTCTGTGGTCAAGCGTTCAGCATTTTTTATCCAAGCCACTTTGGCACCGTGTTGGCTTGCTGTCTGCTGCAATGCCTGAGTGAGTTCACGAATTTTATCCACGCCGATGGCACGATTGTCCTCGCTGCGCAGCACGTAGTAGTCTGGATGTGTTTCAGACTGAACCAGCAAGCAGCTTTTGCAACGCCCACAAGCACGTTGTGTTGGCTGTAAACACAACAAATAATGCGCCAAGGTTTGGGTGTATGCCTCAGCCCCCAAACCTTCGCGTGCTGGAATGCAATGTGCATGACCGAACCGTTGTTGCTGGTAATCCGAAACAACCTGCCGCCACGATTCACGCAACCAAGGTAAACTCATGTCGCCTCTGCGTTAATTAAATAAATGCTGTTCAAGTTCATGAAGTAGGTCGCGATGAACCGACTCCATGTCTTGATTGCTGTTAATGACACAAATATTCGCATCATTCTCGGCAATCTCTAAATACCGGTTTCGAGTGCGCTCAAAAAATGCAACGTCTTCTTGTTCAATGCGATCAAGCTCACCGCGCTCACGCGCGCGGGCTAACCCTTTCTGGGGATCAACATCAAGCAGTAAGGTAAGATCGGGAACAAAATCGCCTAACACAAGTTTTCGTAATGCCGTTAGTTTTTCATCACCGAGTTGACGCCCACCGCCTTGGTAGGCTCTAGAGGACAAGTCATGACGATCGGCGATAACCCAAACTCCCTTAGCCAGCGCCGGCTTAATAACATTCTCAACCAATTGCGAACGACTGGCATACATCAGCAGCAACTCGGTTTCCGCCGTTAGCTTTTCTTCCCAATCGCCCTTTACTAAATCCCGAATTGCCTCAGCAAGCTTCGTTCCGCCCGGCTCACGAACCGTTTGTGTGGCAATTCCTTTGGCATGTAGGTGATTCACAACACTCGCCATAGCGGAGCTCTTACCTGCCCCTTCCAGGCCTTCAATTACGATAAACTTGCCGCTTGGCATTAGTTTTGATTCCTTTGGTATTTATTAACCGCGCGGTTGTGCTCTGCCAGTGTTTTGGAAAAAACATGACCGCCCGAACCATCCGCCACAAAATAAAAATAATCCGTTGTTTCAGGGTGAGCCGCAGCTTGGAGGCTACTCAGACTTGGCATCGCAATAGGCGTTGGCGGCAACCCATTAATTCGATAGGTATTGTACGCAGTTTGTTCGCGTAAATGTGCGCGCGTTAAATTGCCATCGAAGTCGTCAATTCCATATATTGTGGTTGGATCAGACTGCAAGCGCATACCGGCCCGCAAACGATTTATAAAGACGGAACTGACCCGTTTACGCTCGCCACTTAACCCTGTTTCTTTTTCAATGATTGACGCCATAATAAGCAACTCGAAAGCATTTTCATAGGGTAAATCGGCGTCACGCGAAGCCCACACATTAGATAATTCCCCCTGCATGCGCTGAAAAGCTTGTTTGAGGATATCAATATCTTTGGTGCCAGCAGTGTAGTTATATGTGTCTGGGAAAAACTGGCCTTCAAAAGACGCCATCTCCACATTCAGATGCGAAGCAAGTTGTTGATTCAGTTCCTTTGGGGGAACATTTTGCAAGGTTTGCTTCAAATGGTCGCTCTGCTGCAGTTGTTGCAACCACTCGAACAGCGTGCGGCCCTCAACGAGTGCCACACGAAATTGATATTGCTCGCCATTACGCAGCTTTCGCCAAAGCCCCTTCACAGTGTCTTCAGGCATTACTTGATACACGCCCGCCTGCAGCTGCTCAGGCTTATCCAAGATCCGGCTGGCGAGATACGTGGGTGTAACCCGCAACTGGGCACCTTGATTGTTTAGTTCGGAAATAATTGTACGCGCGTGCATGCCGCGTTTTACTTCGAATAGTAAAGGTGCAGGCATACCTAAAGGTTGCTGCAATTGTTTGAACCCATACCAAATTAGAAAAACACTGATAGCGAGTGCGATTACACCCGCAGCAATTAAGAATTGTATAAAACGTTTGAATACCACTGATGAACAACCTCTGGTAATAGCGCCTTGGGTAACACACGTTCGTCTATCTTCGCGATAGGCCGTGGACCCAACACAGTATTGCACAAAAAAGCCTGCTGAGCTGAGGCAACCGAAGTATAAGTAGCTTCGGTCGGTATTGCTTCAGGCAACACGGCGGCGCAGATTTCAGCTTGCATAATACCGGCTATACCGGCCGTTTTTAACAGCGGAATCCGCCAGTTATCGCCATCATACCAGAATAAATTGCTGCTGATCGCCTCTACAATGTGAAGCTGTGAATCGCACACCAATAAGTCATCAACGCCGAGCGAATCACGCTCCTGTGTCAACAAAACTTGCTCTAGACGATTCAACGTTTTCAAGCCAGCCAAGAGCGGCTGCTGCCCTAACCGAAGTTTTGCTTGTGCCACGCTTAAGCCTTGCGACGACCAATGCGGTAAATCTGAGATTGTCGCGTACCAGTTAATTGGCTGATTCGCTGTAACACCATAGCCCCGCTTGCTTACACCTCGGGTAATAATGAGTTTTACCACACAGTGCACGTGCTCCGCAGCAATATCTTCCAATAATGACAGCACCTGCTTTTGTTCGGGCAATGCCATTGCCAAGCGCTCAGAGGCAGTCGATAAACGTTGCCAGTGACGCGGCCAATATTCTATGCGGTGGTGTCGAATAACGAGTGTAGTGAAGTGCCCATCGCCAAATTGCAGGCCACGGTCAAGGGATTGTGATGAGAGGGGTTGCCCATTGAGCCACATACAAAAAAGGCGGAATTTTCATTCCGCCTTTCCGAATTCGATGACTTAGTCGCTTGCGTGATTTTTCACGTAATCGATAGCCGCTTCAACGGTTCTGATTTTCTCTGCTTCTTCATCTGGAATCTCGGTTTCAAACTCTTCTTCCAGAGCCATTACCAATTCAACGATGTCCAGCGAGTCTGCACCAAGGTCATTTTCAAAAGAAGCTTCTAATTTCACTTCTTCTTCTTTAACACCTAGTTGTTCAACGATGATTTTTTTTACGCGTTCTTCAATAGTACTCATTGTATATATGTCCCTTGATTTTAGGTCACGAGTTCAAAATTGGGCTTAGTGTAGTGAATGACGCGACAATAATAAAGCAAAAATTGGTCTAACCTTGACAGGTCATACCCCTTGCCGCGAAAAATCACTTATACCATTGCCATACCACCGTTTACGTGGATGGTTTCGCCCGTAATATATGCAGCGCCTGGTGAAGCTAAAAACACCACAGCTGCAGCAATTTCTTCTGGTTGGCCCAAGCGTGATGCCGGAATATTGGCAAAAATCGCTTGTTTCTGATCATCGGTCAACGCTTTGGTCATATCTGTATCAATAAAGCCCGGCGCCACGCAGTTCACTGTAATACCACGCGCAGCAATTTCTTTCGCTAATGCCTTGGTAAACCCAGCTAAACCAGCTTTCGCTGCGCAATAATTCGCTTGGCCAGGGTTGCCCGTGGTGCCAACTACCGATGAAATATTGATAATACGCCCTTGCCGACGTTTCATCATACCGCGCATAACCCCTTTGCTTAAACGATAAACAGACTTTAGATTGGTGTCCATGACACTATCCCATTCATCGTCTTTCATTCGCATCAGCAGGTTATCGCGGGTAATTCCGGCATTATTGACAAGAATATCCAACTGCCCATAGGTGCTGTCAATATGCTTCAATACTGCCGCAATACTCTCTGCATCCGTTACATTTAACGCAAGACCTTCGCCGTTTGCGCCTAAATAATCGCTGATAGCTTGAGCACCCTTTTCAGTTGTTGCGGTGCCGATAACTTTGACACCACGCGCAACCAATTGTTCGGCAATCGCTTTACCAATACCACGACTGGCGCCCGTTACTAAGGCAACTTGCCCTTCTAAATTCATTAAGTCAGACATATTATTTCCTTGCTGCTAGAGCCTCAACGGTATTGACCGCTTCACCCTGAATGGCTTTGTCGATTCGTTTATTTAACCCCGTAAGCACTTTACCTGGGCCAATTTCAAAAATTTCTGTAACACCCTGCTGCACCAAATATTCAACAGTTTCGGTCCATCTTACTGGTGAATGAAGCTGACGAACCAATGCGTCACGAATTTTATCAGCTTCGCGTGGCGCGTCTACATCCACATTATTCACCACCGGAACTTGCGGTGTATTCACGGTCAATTTACCGAGTTCAACCGCCATTTGTTCTGCCGCAGGCTGCATGAGTGAACAATGCGATGGCACACTTACCGGTAACGGCAGTGCGCGCTTCGCGCCTGCTTTAATGCAGGCAGCGCCGGCACGTTCAACTGCTGCTTTGTGGCCTGCAATTACAACCTGCCCCGGTGAATTAAAGTTCACCGCCGCTACAACTTCGTCTCCAGCTGACTCTGCACAAGCCTGCTTGACCAACTCGTCGTCTAAGCCAATAATTGCGGCCATCGCACCAATACCAGCTGGCACCGCAGATTGCATCAACTTGCCGCGGGTAGCGACCAGTTTTACCGCGTCTTTAAAATCTAAAGCACCAGCACACACCAGCGCAGAATACTCGCCTAAACTATGCCCAGCCATCCATTCAGGTGCTGGCACGCCAGCCTGTTCTAAGGCGCGGTATAGCGCTACACTCGCAGCTAATAAAGCGGGTTGCGTGCGTTGTGTTTCGTTAAGCTGCTCTGCCGGTCCATCTTGCACCAATGCCCATAAATCATAACCGAGTACATGACTTGCTTCAGCAAAGGTCGCTTCAATAACCGGATATTCGGCGGCAACATCCGCCAACATACCAACAGCTTGTGAACCTTGTCCTGGAAAAACATAAGCTCGCATGAGTACTTCCTTATAAATTAATATTCTACAAGTGCCGAGCCCCAGGCAAAACCACCGCCAAAGGCTTCAAGTAATAATTTTTGACCGCGTTGAATCCGGCCATCACGAATTGCGACATCCAATGCAATGGGAACCGATGCCGCAGAGGTGTTTCCCGTATATTCGAGTGTCGTAATCACCCGCTCCATCGGCATTTTTAACTTTCGTGCTGTCGCTTTAATAATACGTAAATTTGCTTGGTGTGGCACCAACCAATCCAAGTCACTCGCTACCAATTGGTTGGCTGCTAAAGTATCCACCACCAGCTCGCTAAGCTTGCTTACCGCAACTTTAAATACTTCGTTGCCTTTCATGTACATCCAAGCTTCACTTAACTGTTCCGGTGAGGTACGCGACATGTGGTTCACACCAAGTAGGTCAGCAAATTCACCTGCGCTATTTAAGTGCGTTGATAAAATACCAGGTTTGTCTGATGCCTCAAGAACCGCAGCTCCAGCACCATCGCCGAATAACACCAGGGTATTGCGATCATCCGGATGACATAACCGTGACAATACATCCGTGCCAATCACTAGCACCCGCTGATACATACCACTACGTATATATTGGTCGGCAACGCTAAGGGCAAAGATAAATCCTGAACATGCAGCAGCAATATCGAAAGCCGGAATATTATTCTCGGTCAACGCCGCTTGAATTTCACACGCTACGCTCGGAAACGCGCGCTCGCCTGACGTGGTTGCCACCACAATTAAATCAATATCGTCGGCTGCAACTTCTGCAGCCAATAACGCCTGACGTGCTGCTGCTACCCCCATGGTAGCAGCGCTTTCGCCAGCTTCAGCAATGCGTCGTTCATGTATGCCAGTGCGTTCGACAATCCAATCGTGACTGGTTTCGACCCGCTTCTCCAGCATGGCATTAGTCAGGCGCTGGCTCGGTAAGTAATGGCCAGTTCCCGCAATCGTTGCTTGCATAATAAGATTTATTCCTGTTCTAACAGAACTTGTTCTACCCGATCGCGAATTCGCGTTGGTAGATCCCGTTGTGTCTCTTCCACAGCTTGCTCAATGGCGCTAAAAAACGCGCGTACATTTGCATCACCATGACTTTTAATAACGACACCCCGTAATCCTATCAAACTCGCGCCGTTGTAGTGGTCGGGCTTCAACCAATCCCATGAACGCTGTAAACGCTGGTAAAAGAGTTTCACAAACCAACGTGTCAGCCAGTGGTCGTGAATATTTGATTTGATATTATTGAGAAGAAGTTCGGCCAGTCCTTCGCAGCTTTTCAGTGCAATATTGCCGACAAAACCATCACATACAATTACATCGGCTTTACCAGAAAACAAGTCATCTCCTTCAATAAAGCCAATATAGTTAATGTGTTGTGACTGCTGCAACAAGGCAGCTGTGGCTTTCACCACGTCATTACCTTTAATTTCTTCTTCGCCCATGTTTAGCAGTGCAACCCGAGGTTCTTTAATACCTAATACCTCTTGTGCCGCAACTGAGCCCATCACCCCAAATTGGAACAATGTATCCGAGTCACAAACCGGGTTTGCACCTAAATCAAGAACGAATGCCGAACCGCCCTGCTGTTGAGGTATGGCTGACATTAATGCTGGTCGTAAAACACCTGGCAAAGTTTTCAGGGTAAAGTAAGCTTTGGTCATTAGTGCACCGGTATTACCGGCACTGACACACGCGGCAGCCTCTTCTGAGGCCACCAACTCTAACGCGATACGCATCGACGAGTCTGGCTTCGCACGTAGCGAATAACCTGGCTTATCCGTCATGGTAACGGTTTGGCTTGCGTGCTTGAGTATAATGCGAGGGTGGCGATCTATCTTTGCATGCTTTAATAGCGGAATTAGCTCAGAGTCATCCCCAACCAGCATAAAATGAACGTCGGGAAATGCTTTTAACGCCTGTTGCAAAGCGTTAATTACAACTGAGGGGCCATGATCGCCCCCCATTGCATCAAGTGCCAGTGTCAGTGCGGCCATAGCCTCACTATCCTGTACTGGTTACTTGTTAATTACTTTACGGCCTTTATAAAAACCATCAGCTGTTACATGGTGACGACGATGCGTTTCACCAGAGGTAGAGTCAACCGACAGTGTAGGGCCGCTCAGTGCATCGTGAGAACGACGCATGTCGCGCTTCGAACGAGTTTTCCGATTCTTTTGTACAGCCATTTACGCTATCTCCTAAGTTTATTTGCGCTTTAATTCTTGCAACACAGCAAAAGGATTTCCTTTTGCTTCGGGGGAGTCTTCAATATCGCCCCACTGCATTGCGTTACTATCTACCCGACATTCGCGCTCGTCATGTTTGACCACAACCGGCATCGCCAATATCAGCTCATCTTCAACCAACGCATGCAGATTCACTTCACCGAGTTCATCCAGCTCAACTGATTCGTAGCCCTCTGGCATATCGGTGGCCTTTTGCCGTTTCGTAACAGGCGCATAAATAAATGTGCACTGTAACGGAACCGTCATGGTGTCACCGCAACGTTCGCAGCTTGCTTGCACAGTTACCTGTGAATCACCGCGAATACGTTTTATGCCCTGCTCGTCAACTTCAAAAAATAACGAAGTATCCACATCAGGACATGGCTCAACCAACAACTCTTGCAAACGAGCAAGCGCCTCCCCCGGAACTAATCCGATATAAGACAATTGCTTGCCGGCACTTTTAACCGGATCTACCGTAATCGGTACTCGAACCTTCTGCATAGGGCGCGAATATTAATGGAATCGATGCATGAACACAAGTGCTTTTCGCAAAATTACATGGGTTTCAAGCCATATGTTTGCAGGTTTACAGCGTGTTTTCGTCCAGCAGTGGGTTAATCCCCCAATTGCGCAACATTGCCAGCAACCGAATGAGTGGTAAACCAACCAAGGTATTGGGGTCGTCGCCCTGCAATGCAGCGAATAAACTGATGCCTAACGCTTCACTTTTAAAGCTACCGGCACAATTGAGCGGCTGTTCACGCTTTACATAAGCAATAATCTCAGCATCGCTTATATCGCGAAACTGAACTTTAAACGGCTCAACACAAGACTGCAGGCGTTGCTGCTTACTGTCATAAACAGCTAACCCCGTTAAAAACGTAACCGTTTTGCCGCGCATGGCCTGCAGTTGTTTAATCGCATTGGCTTCAGTGCCGGGTTTCCCCAGAATAGTACCTTCTACCACGGCAACTTGATCGGAGCCGATTAAAACGTGCTGAGGAAACTTATTCGCTAACGCCTTAGCTTTCGCGATAGCTAAACGCTCAACCAACGCCAAAGGCGACTCATTAAGGCGCGGCGTTTCGTCAACTTCGGGGGCCGCAACGTCAAATTCGCGCACAACTTTAGCCAGTAACTCACGGCGAAATGGCGAAGTGGAAGCGAGCACCAAATTCGTTTTCATAGACATTAACCTGCGGTTTATTCACTTAGTAAACTATCTGCTCAGCGTTACACATAGCTTGGTAACGTGGCCAAGTCATCCAGAATCGTCAAGGGCTGGTGCTGTAACAAACGTTGTGCATCATGCGCCCCAAAACTTACACCAATGCGCGCTATTCCGGCATTTTCAGCCATGCGCATGTCATGCACTGAGTCGCCAACCATAACCGCTTGATGTGCCGAAAACCCTGTTTCTGTAAGAATCTCATTGAGCATGCGTGGATCGGGTTTTGAGGCGGTTTCATCGGCGCACCGTGATAGATGGAATAACTCATGAATATTGGCTTCTTGCCAAACCCGCTCTAACCCATGGCGCGCTTTACCGGTAGCAACGGCTAAGGTGTATCCTCGCGCCCGTAACCCTTCAAGCATTGCTTGCGCCCCCTCGAATAACGGTGAAGGGGTGATGTCATCATGCACATATTGCTGACGGTAAACGTGCATAAACGCGTCAAATTGTTCGCTCGAAAGCCGCCCGAACAATTGTTCAATTGCTGGTTCCAAACTGATACCAATAATTTCACGCACCGACTCCACCGTCGGAGCTGGGAGCGACAAAAGCGCGGCAGCACGCTGCATTGAAGACACGATGCGCCCTACCGAGTCCATCAAGGTGCCGTCCCAATCAAAAATTATCAGTGGGTACTTCATATAAAACAGCGTCCGCCGAGTCGAATTAATGTTTGTCGTAAAGCTTCATCAAGCGGCGCATCAACGGTAATTTGCTTTTCCGTTTGCGGATGCTTAAAAGTCAATTTGTGCGCGTGTAAAAAGAGTCGATTCAATCCGACTTGCTGCATTTGTTGATCAAAGTCGCTATCCCCATACTTCGGGTCGCAAGCTATTGGGTGACCGGCATGCAGTGCATGCACACGAATTTGATGTGTGCGTCCGGTTATCGGAGAAGCTTCTACCAATGTACAGTGAGCAAACTGCTCAACAATACGAAACCGAGTTTCCGAAGGTTTTCCCGCAGCATCAACCCGTACCACCCGCTCGCCTGACTTCAGTGTGTTCTTTAACAGCGGCGCCGCAATAAATTTCACATGTTTTTGCCAATGCCCACGCACCAACGCCAAATATTGCTTATCCATGGTTTTATTGCGTAATTGTTCGTGCAAGCTACGCAGCGCTGATCGCCGCTTGGCAATTAGAATGCAGCCACTTGTCTCGCGGTCTAATCGATGCACCAGTTCCATTTGTTTTGCATCTGGGCGCAGCGAGCGTAAACTTTCAATCAACCCGAACTGCAAGCCTGAGCCGCCATGCACCGCAAGCCCCGCTGGCTTATTCATCACCATCAACACATCGTCTTCATAAAGTATTTGGTGTTGCAGCGCTTGCACTTGATCAAGTTTGGCAGAAGGCAATGGATTCGCTTCGGCAATACGCACCGGTGGAATACGAATTACATCGCCAACCTGCAGTTTATATTCAGGCTTTACACGCTTCTTATTAACACGCACTTCACCTTTACGCAGAATTCGATACACCAATGACTTGGGAACGCCTTTTAATTGCGCAAGTAAATAGTTGTCGATGCGTTGCTCTTCGTAGCCAGATTCAACCGTTTGGAAGTGCACGCCTTGTGATATGTTTGTTTGTTCGCTCATAGGGTGCGGATTTTAGCATGAGCTCTTGACAATGTTCATCTTGTATTTACAACGATTTTCATGGGATAATCAGGAATCGGAAAAATCCGCACCGATTTATAGAGAGCGGTACATCATTTGCACAACGCAATGATGCAGCTAAAGAGTAAAAATTTAACGCGTGGTTTGAGCGGAAAGCGTCACTGCCAATACGTCCACCTCAGCTTACGAAAGTACGTAGCCAAAGCTACGGCGTCGAGAAGTTGATGGCACGGAATATCATTGGCTCATCTTTATCCGTATTTAGATGATGAAGATTGATTGAGCGCGCCGCCTTTAATTAAATCAAACCAGAATTGAAGAACCAGTGCTGCAACGCAGTATGGCCTTTACAAGCGCATTTCGGCTTGGTAACAAATTGCAATCTCACGTTTATAACTAGTTGTTGAACGGGAGATGGATGTTAGGTGTTGATCGACTAACCCTAACCTAAAACAATTCAATCTCGAAATAGCGATGGCGAAAGCCTGTCGTACCGTGTTGTGGCCCGACATAATGAGTCACATACAATGAAAAGAATGCTAATTAATGCAACGCAGCAAGAAGAACTGCGCGTTGCGCTGGTTGATGGCCAGCGTCTTTATGATCTGGATATCGAAAGCCCAGGTCACGAACAAAAGAAAGCGAATATTTACAAGGGTAAAATAACCCGAATCGAACCAAGCTTAGAAGCCGCTTTTGTTGACTATGGCGCAGAGCGTCACGGTTTCCTACCTCTCAAAGAAATTGCGAAAACTTATTTCCCTAGTGGCTATTCATTTTCTGGGCGTCCGAACATCAAAGATGTCATCTCGGAAGGCCAGGAAGTAATTGTTCAAATTGACAAAGAAGAACGCGGCCAGAAAGGCGCAGCCTTAACAACCTTTATATCGCTTGCTGGTAGCTATTTGGTGCTGATGCCAAATAACCCACGCGCAGGTGGCATTTCACGCCGTATTGAAGGCGAAGAACGCAGCGAATTAAAAGCAACGCTAGACGCATTGAATCTCCCCAATACCATGGGTTTAATCGTGCGCACCGCGGGCGTTGGTAAATCACAAGAAGAGCTCGAGTGGGACTTAAACGTTTTACTTCACCACTGGGAAGCCATCGAAAAAGCAGCAAAATCGCGCCCTGCTCCGTTCTTAATTCACCAAGAAAGCAATGTGGTGTTCCGTGCTATTCGTGATTACCTGCGCCGCGATATTGGCGAAGTACTTATTGATAACCCAAAGATTTTTGAGCAAGTACGCGAACACGTTACCTTAATCCGTCCTGATTTTGTGAATCGCGTCAAAATTTACCAAGGTGATGTTCCGTTATTTAATCATTATCAAGTTGAAAGCCAGATTGAATCTGCTTTCCAACGCGAAGTGCGCTTGCCTTCCGGTGGCTCAATCGTTATTGACCCAACGGAAGCATTAACATCAATTGATATTAACTCTGCGCGCGCTACCAAAGGTGGTGACATTGAAGAAACAGCCTTCCAAACCAACTTAGAAGCGGCAGAAGAAATTGCGCGTCAATTGCGCCTGCGCGATGTTGGCGGTTTGGTTGTTATCGATTTCATTGATATGACACCAGCACGTCACCAACGAGAAGTTGAAAACCGTTTACGTGACAGCTTAAAGCAAGACCGTGCTCGCATTCAGTGCGCACGCATCTCACGTTTTGGCCTGTTAGAAATGTCACGTCAACGTTTACGCCCATCACTTGGTGAAGCGTCAAACCACGTGTGCCCACGTTGTACTGGCCACGGCACCATTCGTTCAGCAGAATCGCTGGCCCTGTCAATTTTGCGCTTAATTGAAGAAGAAGCGTTAAAAGACAACACCATTCAAATACAAGCACAAGTACCTGTAACTGTTGCGACCTATTTGTTGAACGAAAAGCGTCAATCAATTTTTGATATTGAAAAGCGTCATGATGTATCAGTGTTGGTGATACCAAACCAACACTTAGAAACACCGCATTTTGACGTGAAACGTTTACGCAGTGATGAGCTTGATGAAGCCAATAGCTTCACCTTAATTGAGAAACCGGAAGACACCACCACCGAGATTGTGCTCAATAAAGACAAGCCAAGCTTTGAAGAACCAGCTTTAAAAGGCCTACAAGCTCCGGCAGCCCCAGCACCAACAGCAGCCCCAGACAAGCCTGCAGTGCAGGCAGCTAAAGGCCCAGGGTTACTCACCCGCTTAGGTAAATGGTTAAGCGCGCTCTTTAGCAGTGAAGACGACGCCTCAACGAAAGACAAGAAATCAACGCAACAGCGTCCGAATGCAAACAATCAGCGCCGTAATAACCGCGGTGGTAACAACAATCGTCGCCGTGGTAATAACCGCAACCGTAACCGTGACGCGGATAAAGAAGGCACAACGGTTGATGCAGCTGCGAAGCCAACGGATAACAAGCCTGCAAAAGACGACAACAAAGAGCAACGCAATGAGCGTGGCGGTCGTCGCAGTCGTGGTGGCCGTAATCGCAACAAACCAGCAACCGATCAACAAGATACGAATGCTGTAGCTAAAACGGCCGAAGCCACTGCACCAGAAGCAGCCAGCGAAGAACGTAAGCCAGCGAAGCCTAAAGTTCGCCGTCAACGTCGTAAACTGGATCAATCTGTACGTGTTGGTACCGAGCACGGTGATGCTGCGCCGCAAACGAGTGCGCAAGTTGATGCTGCTGCAGAAGCAAAAGCATCTCAGCAACAACCGCAACCAACAAGTGATGAAGCCAAGCAAGCACCGGCATCTACCCCAGTTGAACAAGCCGTTGAGAAAACGCCTGAAATCAAACCTGCAGCAGACGCAGCACCAGAAGCTGATGCAACCGAAGGTGAATCAAACGATCGCAGCCGCAATCGCAGCCGTCGTTCGCCACGCCATCAACGTGCTGCTGGTCAGCGTCGTAAAGCAGAACAAGAAAATGGTGAAGCAGAAGCTAAAACGGATGACGTGAAAGCTGATGACGTGAAAGTAGATGAAGCGAAAGCCGAGCCAGTGAAAGCCGAAGAAACAACGGCACCGGAAACTGTGTCAGCTGAACCTGAAGTTACCGTTGCTGCAACGGCTGCTCCTGAGCCTGAAGTTGCAAAAGAAGAAGTTACAGAAGCAACCAAACCGGCTACTGAAGAACCGGCGCCTACTGCAGCTCCAACGCCAACAACTGAACCCGAAGCCGCTGAAAAGCCACCGGTCAAAGAAGAAGTCGCTGAAGTTGCAGCAACTGAAACAGCTGAGAAGCCTAAACCGACTAAAGCTGCCGAACCGGTAAAAGCCATTCATGTACGTGGTAAAACGACTACTGCAGCTATGGCCAAGGCCAGTGCCGCGGTGCGTACCGATAACTTCACGCCGCTAAAAGTAGCTGATGAAAGTGTTCGCCTGCAGTTTAGCAAAGATGCGCGAGTGGCAAGTTTTGCCGAAGCACGCTCAGTCACTGTTGCTGAAATGACGAAAACCCAATAAGGGTTGCAAGGTAGCAAACAAAAAAATCCCAGCTTACGCTGGGATTTTTTATATCTGAAACAAGTTAATATTACTTCAGATTCTCTTCAAACAACTTAAAGATACGACGGTACTCATCTAACCAACTTGAAGGCTGACGGAAACCGTGTGGTTCAACCGGGAAGATAGCCGTTTCAAAGTCTTCTTTTTCATGTTCGATTAAGCGCTGAACAACCCGCACACTGTCTTGGAAGAACACGTTATCATCAACCATCGGTGAGTTGATCAATAGCGCATCTTCTAGCCCTTCGGTGAAGTAAATCGGCGAGCTACGACGGTATGCAATCGGGTCATCATCTGGCAAGTTTAAGATGTTTGACGTATAGCCTGTGTTGTAATGCGCCCAATCGCTTACGGGGCGCAACGCTGAACCCGCTTTAAACAGACCAGGTTCATTGAACAGCGCCATGAAGGTTAAGAAACCACCATAAGAACCGCCATAGGTGCCCATGCGATTGGTATCAACGTGCGTGTTTTCACCCGCCCACTTCACCACATCAATTAAGTCTTCTACTTCTGGCGTGCCCATTTGGCGATAAATAGCGGTACGCCAGTCACGGCCATAACCTTTAGACCCACGATAATCGAGATCTAGCACCACATAGCCTTGTTCGGTTAGGAACGTATGGAACATAAATTCACGCTGATAACCCGACCAACCAGCATGTGCATTTTGTAAGTAGCCGGCACCATGAATAAACACCACCGCTGGATATTTCTCGGCACGGTTCGGATCGTAGTCTTTCGGATAGTAAACTCGCGTGTAGATAGGCTCATCAACATGACTTGATGCAATAGGTACAATTTCTGGAGCTACCCAGTCGTACGCCATGAACGTATCTGTCGCAGTGTGCGTTAAACGCTGCGCGGTATCCGTACCAATTGTTTGTACGTACAATTCTTCAGGTTGTAGCGCAGTCGAATGTTTTACCAACAACTGGTCTTCTTGCGGGCTAAGCTCATAGTTATTAATACCACCCAGTTCGGTCAGTTGCTCCAATGCAGCAGTGTCCGTTCGAACGCGGTAAATTTCATAATTGCCTGGATGTGGTTTATTGGCACTGAAATAAATGAATTCGCCGTTTCCGCTTACAGTCGGATCTTCTGTTACGAATTTCCCGCTGGTGAGTTGCTTGGTTTTGCCATTTAGCGGTTTCACATAAAGATGCGAATAACCATCGGCTTCGGACTGGAACCACAAAGTCGCGCTGTTCGGTAAAAAGCCAAATTCGTTATGGGTATAGTTAATCCAAGCTTCATCATGCAAGCGGTCTTGATTAACCAGACGTTTTCCAGCGAAATCAATACTCGCAATCCAACGGTCTTTATTATCCCAGGCTTCCAGCATTAATGCTGCATGTTGCCCATTGTCAGTCCAACGAATTGCACCTTCACGCCAACCCCAGTCTTGCAATAACGTGATCGGGCGGGGCTTTTGTTCTGACTTATATGTTTTGCCTTGCGCGGCGTAATTCTCGCGGCGCACGTCAGCAAGAACATCTTCACTCCAGCCGGGTAATGTATTGTAGGTTAAGGTGGTTTGTTCGCCGGTACTTAAATCAAGCACCAACACTTCATGTTCAACCGGTTTGGCATCGGCAACACGAGAGCGAACAGGCTCTGCAGCAACACGACCATCTTCAGTCACATAGTTGGGCATGATATCGCCATCGGCACGCCATTTTCGCGGTTCACTAATCGCCACAATCAATTTATCGCCAGCCGGAGATAAACTTGCAGCCACCACTTCTTTGCCCTGCCCCAAGTAGAATGGTTTAGGCGCTAGGGAATCGTTGCTATTTTGAAGTGCTTGTTGCTGTTCAAATTGATCAGCTTTATTTTTACGCTCAACTTGCACAAACTCAATTAAATCGAGTTGCTCACGCGCAACAAAATCTTTAGGTTCGCTGTTCGCTTTCGGCGCATCGGCCGTTTCTAAAGCAGCAATTTGTTGGGTTAATCCGGTATTCGGTTCCACAACAAAAAAGTCATTACCTTCACGATACGCAAGGCGACCATCAGTTAAAAATAACAATTGCGACTGGCGCGCTTCGTCACGTGTTAACTGACGGGTTTGCTTATTGGCGATATCACGAACAAAGATATTGCCTTCGAAGGTATAGGCTAGCAATGATTTATCGCTGTTATACACACCATCGTTGTAGGCATAGTTATGGAGTTTATCGAGCGGCACTTGGTGCGCATCTTTGCCGACTGGCTGATGATACCAGTCGCGAAGTTGTGAACCTTCACGCTTTTGTTGGTACAGCACGCCACTGCCATCAAGCATCCAGTAGGCATTTTCTGGTGAACGTGCTACCCAGTCCTGATCTGCCATAATCTGATTCAGTGTCAGCGCTTGCCCCGCTACCGCTTGGGCATTCTCTGCTGTGGTCATAACCGCTGGTGGGTTACTCGCATTCGATGACGTGGAGGCATCAGTCATTGCGCATGAAGCGCTCATTAACGCCGCGGCAATAGCAATTGCTACTTTTGTTTTCATTATTTTTGGTCCTTGTTAGCCTAGCAATATTAAGTCATTAAACCAAAATGCCCAGCAACTTACGAGCTGGGCATTTACTTGTTGCGATGAAACTCTTGGTTATTGCGGTTAGCTTTCGGCGTCAGGCTGTTTACTCGGGTGCGCAGCCGCAACCCAAGGCAATTCAATTAAGCGCGCGTAAATACCACGAAGCAACGGATAGTCATCCAACGCAATACCAAAACGCTCAGCACTGTACACCTGCGGAACCAGACACACATCCGCCATTGAAAAGTCCTCACCTACGCAGTAAGTGCCGGATACTTCTTCAAAATTCCGTTCCAATGCCGTAAAGCTTTGCTTAAACCAGTGCTGTAACCATGCTTGTTTTGCCGCATCGTCTGCGCCAAGTTCACGCACTAGGTATTGCTGAACCCGCAAATTAATCAAAGGCTGCAGTTCACTTGCAATGTCCAGTGCTAACGCGCGGATTGCACCGCGTTTTTGCGCATTGCCAGGCAATAACGAAGGCTTAGGATGTTTTTCTTCCAAGTATTCAATAATCGCTAATGACTGATGCAAAATAACCGTTCCATCCACCAACGTTGGCACTAAACCATTCGGATTTAGCTGGCGATATGAAAGCTTATGTTGCTCGCCACCGTCTTTGATGAGATGAACAGGAATGTAGTTATAATCTAACTGCTTGTAATTGAGCGCAATACGCGCTCGGTAACTGGCGCTAGAGCGCCAGTAGCCATAGAGTTCCATAGAGTTGACTCCGCGATTAATCGTCAGACGGTGTGTACTGAACCACTTTTTGATCAATGCTGCCGAAAATACTGTGGTTACTCGCGTCCGTCATTTCAATTTTGATGGTGTCACCAAATTGCATAAACCCTGTACTTGGCTTGCCGTCGCGAATGGTTTCAATCATTCGAACTTCAGCAATACAACTATAACCAACACCACCTTCTTCAATCGCGCTGCCATGATCCGTGCCTTGTTTATTTGACACCGTGCCTGAGCCAATCACGGCACCAGCACCTAAATGACGCGTTCTTGCGGCATGCGCAACTAATTGTGCAAAGTCGAAGGTCATATCTTCACCGGCATTGGGTTTACCAAATGGCTTACCGTTATAGTAGCTCAACAATGGCAAATGCACCTTGTTATCGCGCCATTTATCACCTAACTCATCTGGCGTAACGGCTACCGGAGAGAACGCTGATGACGGTTTAGATTGGAAAAAGCCAAAGCCCTTACCGAGTTCATTTGGGATTAATCCGCGTAATGACACGTCATTAACCAACATCAACAAACGAATGTAGTCACCAGCCTTCGCAGGCTCAACGCCCATAGGTACATCATCAGTAATGACAGCAATCTCGCCTTCAAAGTCGATACCCCAAGCCGTGTCGGCCATCTCAATATCGTCTTTTGGACCCAGGAAGTCGTCTGAACCACCTTGATACATTAGCGGATCAGTCCAGAAGCTGGGTGGCATTTCTGCATTGCGCGCGCGACGAACCAGCTCAACATGATTCACATACGCACTGCCATCAGCCCATTGGTAGGCGCGCGGTAACGGCGACTCACACAAACTTTCATCAAAATCTTGTGCATCGCTAAGTTCACCGTTATTAAGCGCTTGATAAACCTTTTCAAGCTCCGGCGCCACGCCGTCCCAATCGTCAAGAACTTCTTGCAACGTTGCGGCGAGTGCCGGCACTGCTACTGCTTTTTTCAAATCGCGACTAACCAGCATCAGCTGGCCGTCGCGCATTCCATTTCGATAAGTCGCAAACTTCATAATTAATTATGCCTTGTTGTCGTCTTTGGCTTTCCAGCTATTCACATAGTCAGGGTTTTCGACACTTGCGCATACATCGCCCATGGTTAAGGCATGGCGCGTATCGAGCATTACTGCCACTTCATCCGTAAATTTCTTGCGGTACTCTTGCCCGGCTTGAAATGCTTTCGGATGTGGCCCGTGCGTAAACCCAGCTGGGTGGAAGGTTACCATACCTTTATCAATGTTATCACGGCTGAAGAAGTCGCCTTCGTGATAGAACAGCACTTCGTCGTAATCATCATTGTTGTGATAGAAAGGCACTTTAAGTGCACCCGGATCTGATTCAATCGGGCGTGGCACAAAGGTGCAGACCACAAAGCCGTCAGCAACAAAGGTGGTGTGTGCCGAAGGCGGTAAATGGTAACGGTGGCTCATTAATGGGCGAATATCGCGCCAATTGATGCGAACCGGTGCTAAATCGCCATGCCAGCCAATCGCATCCAATGGATTAAATGGATACGTAATCACTGAAACTTCACCATGGCGTTTGACCTGGACCTGCCAACTTTCTTCACTGTATTGCGCTTTAAACGCATCATCTATATCCGGCGTATCAAGACAAGCTGGGTCAAAAATAGCATGGTTGCCAACCAAGCCCTTCTCAGGCAGCTGATACGCGCTATTTGTCGCTTCAATCATGACAATGTGCATCGGCTCAATTGGCTCTAATCGCCACGAGGTTGAACGCGGAATTGAGAAATAATCACCTTTCTCTAGCGTGATATGCCCGTAGTCACAATACAGCTCACCACGGCCTTCGTGAATAAATAGCAGTTCGTCACCGTCCGCATTGCGAACCAAATAATCCATAGCGCGCTGACAGTGCCAAATGCGAAATTTGCAATTCGCATTATGCAGCAGCATCGGTACTTGCCACGGTGACTCGGTTGCCACGTTGGTTAATTTGTTGAAGTCGAAATTGCGCGGCCGCAAGTCGCCTTCCCAGTCACTCCAACCTGTTGGAGCATGGCGATGATGAAAGTGCGTAGCGGGCCCAAAGAAACCACTACGCCCTACTTCGCGTTCATAGATCGCTTGCTCCGGAAAGTCAGCATGAGCCTGCTTTGAGGCCACACCGACTTGTTTCGGAAAGCTAATCCATTTACGCATCGCTTAATACTCCACGACGGATTTGATCTTCTTCAATGGATTCAAACAGTGCTTTAAAGTTACCTTCGCCAAAGCCTTCGTTGCCTTTGCGCTGGATGATTTCGAAGAACACTGGGCCAATCACGGTTTGCGTGAATATCTGCAACAAAATACCGTCTTTCATTGGCGCGCCGTCAATCAAAATTTGTAGCTCACGCAATTTTTCAAGGTCTTCTTCATGACCTTCAACGCGCTCATTCACTTTGTCATAGTAAGTGTCTGGTGTTGGCATGAAGTCCATACCAATCTTGCGTAAATCGCGCACTGTTTTATAGATATCGTCTGAGGTTAAAGCAATATGCTGAATGCCTTCGCCTTTGTACTCACGCAAATATTCTTCGATCTGCGATTTATCGTCGTGCGACTCATTAATTGGGATACGAATTTTGCCACAAGGCGCTGTCATTGCGCGGCTGAGCAATCCTGTTAATTTGCCTTCGATATCAAAGTAGCGAATTTCACGGAAGTTACCGATGCGCTCATAGAAGCCAGCCCAAGTATCCATGTTGCCGCGGAATACATTGTGCGTAAGGTGATCAACTTCATACAGGCCTGCTGCATGATCCTTCATTTTCGCTTCCCAATTCTCGTAGAAGTTAAAATCAGTTGCGTAAATGGAGCTATCAACGAAATAAAGCACGCTCTCACCGATACCGTAAACCGCCGGAAAATCTTCTTCACCTTCAGCAATATTGCGCTGAAATGGTTTCGCACCGTTGGCAACAGCATGCTCAAATGCATGTTTGGCGTCTTTTACACGCCACGCCATGCCGCATACACTTGGGCCATGTATCTTGGCGAAGTCTTCAGCTTGGCCACCAACTTCTGAATTGATAATAAAGTTGATACCATTTTGCTTATATAGCCATACTTCTTTCGATTTATGCTTCGCAACTTCAGTAAAGCCTAACTTGGTAAACAAGTCTTTCAGCGCAGCAATGCCTGCAGCGTCAGGCGCCGTATATTCAACAAACTCGAAACCGTCGGTTTGTAGTGGGTTGTAATTAATATCAGTCATAGTTTCCTCGTTATTCATTGGCGTGAACGCGTTGTTCGAATTTTTGGACGCGTTTAAAGAAGTTATCCACTCTACTATGCGCATTTAGCCGCCGTTACGCTAGGCGTATTCATGCATTAGCGTGGCGGTTGGAAAAGCAACAATATGTAAAGTATTTGATACAGATCACGATTAGGCAGGTTTATGGGCTCTTTGTGTCAGCTTTTCAATACAAGTGTGGTAAAGGCGTAAAGAAAAGAATACAACGATGATAATCGTTATTCGTTATTCGAACGCTTCGCTCTTCGTTAATTCAAAGCCAATAACGATTAACGATTAACGATTAACGAATAACGATTAACCATCAACGAACATCTTATTTCTTCCGCGTTTTCCCGATACCGTAGTCTCGTAATTTATTGGCGACCGCCGTATGGGACAGTCCAAGTTTTTTGGCTAACTGACGCGTACTCGGATAACTCGGATATAAACGACGCAAGATGGTTGCCTCGAATTTTTTCACAGTTTCATCTAAGCTGCCCTCTTCAAGGTCAATCGCAACATTCTCTTGCAAGGTGTCAGCACCGGGCAAATAGATATCATCAACGTCCAAAGTGTCACCTTCAGACATCGATATTGAGCGAAATAGCACGTTTTCTAGCTGGCGGACATTTCCTGGCCATTGATAGCGCTGTAACGCTTCGCGACACCCTCGCGTTAATAGCATTAAGCTGCGGCCCAGCCGCTGGCATGCTTGTACGGTAAAATGTTCCGCCAAAATGGCAATATCTGACTTACGATCACGTAATGGCGGCACTTGTAAGGTCAGTACATTCAACCGATAGAATAAGTCCTCACGGAAACTGCCCGCTTCCACGCGCTCAATCAAGTCGTCTTGGGCTGAACATATAATCCGGACATCAACGGTCACTTCCTCTTCCTCGCCAATGCGACGAAAACGACCATCTTGGATAAAGCGCAGCAGCTTGGCCTGCAAGCCGTTGGACATCTCGCCAACAGCATCGAGCAGCACCGTGCCGCCATTCGCTTGCTCAAAAATTCCTTTTTTAGCTTCAGTGTATGGGCCTAAACTGCCTTTACCGTGGCCAAATAATTCACTTTCAGCGACATTGTCGGGTAATGCCGCACAATTAATCGCTAGAAACGGTTTATCTGCACGGTGGCTAGCTTGATGGCATGCGCGAGCCAATAGTTCTTTACCGACACCCGTCTCGCCTTGAATAAGCAGTGGCACATTGAGTTCTGCCATGCGTGCAGCTTCTTTCAACAGCCGTTTAATACTGGCATGCTCACCGAGTATTTGCGTGAACGCATCATGATTGATACCCCGCTGCCACTGTTCCACTAATGGCTGGGGTTTACACGTGATAACGGCCCCAGCAAAACTGTTTTTACCGGTTTCATCTGCAACCCACACCGGCAATAAGTCAGCAAAATATTTTGCGCCACCGGCACTAATTTGTTCCACGGTTGGTTCGGTTGGTTGCTTTTCCAACCAACGCTGCACGGAAAAACCTGACAACCATAAGCTTATCGACGTGCCCACTAAGTCCGTGCGGTTGTCACTCAATACCTGATGTGCCGCATCGTTCGCGATATCAATCAAGCCTTTGCTGTCGACAGAAAGTATGGGGTCGGGAAGCTTACTCAGTAACAGTTTAAATTCGAAATGCTCGCGCTCAGAAGGCATGTAAGCAATTGTTTTTACGTCTTTTACGTTCGGTATTCTGCGAATTTCCGGCATTAAATGCTGAAAATCTTTAAATTCCAGTTCAGGAAAATTCAGAAAGATTTTCCCTTTGGGATCGACCTCAATGCCACGTAGATCGATTTCATGATCGCGGAGTATTTGTAATACATCTTGCGCAATACCAAGACGGTCGTCGCAGGTTATTTCCAAACGCATAAGCACAACTTCTAATGGTTTTTTGTAAACTTTAATATACACAAAAAAAGCCCTCGGGATAAGTATCCTCGAGGGCTTTTTTAAGTCGTCCGAGCAGTATTAATCTTGATTTAATACGCCGTCTGTACGGGCTGCCATAATAAAGTCGTTCTTGTGCAAACCATTAATGGCATGCGTCCACCACGTTACAGTTACTTTACCCCATTCAGTCACCAAAGTTGGGTGATGAAATTCAGCTTCAGCGATTTCACCCACTTTATTGGTGAATGCGAGGGCCTGTTTAAAGTTTTTGAACTTGAACTCGCGTTCTAATTGCATCACACCATCGCGCACAACAGGCGCCCAGTCTGGAATTTCACGAATTAGCTCAGCAAGTTCTGCATCAGTAACTTTTGGCGCTTCAGCATTACATGCTTCACATTTCTGTTGTTTTAAATCAGACATTCGAATCCTCTATTCACATCAATCAGGGGTTAAGCAGCGTCAGTTTTCGGCTTTGGTGGAAATTTCGGTTCAAACAAACCTAACTCCATCGCTTCACGAACCAACGCCATAATATCTAAATCAGCAATTTCAAATAATTCTTCGGTACTGCCGATGGTGTAATAAATCGGCTGCATAATATCAATCCGATAAGGTGTGCGTAGCGCATCTAACGGCACCAAAGGCTTACGCTCAGGTTTATCACTATTGATTGCATATTCGGTTTCGCCTGGCGAGGATAAAATCCCTCCCCCATAAATACGTAAGCCGTCAGCAGTTTTTAACAATCCAAATTCTACCGTAAACCAGTACAAGCGTGCTAAGTAAACGCGCTCTTTGGGTGTGGCATTTAAACCGAGCTTGCCATATTGGTGCGTGAAATGCGCGAAAGCTGGATTTGTCAGCAATGGACAATGCCCAAATATCTCATGAAAAATATCAGGTTCTTGCAAGTAGTCGAATTCTTCACGCGTACGAATAAAGGTTGCAACCGGAAATTGTTTATTTGCTAATAACCGGAAAAACTCGTCAAACGGGATCAGAGCCGGAACTTGAGCAACCTGCCAACCGGTTGTCGCTTGCAGCACTTCGTTCACTTCATGCAACTGTGGTACGCGGTCTTGCGGCAAATCAAGTAGGTCAAGGCCGTGCATGTATTCATCACAGGCCTTACCCGGAATATGTTTAAGCTGGCGTTCGACAAGATCGTGCCACACGGCATTATCCTCGTCACTCCAGGCAATAATGCCATTCTCGTCGGGCTGTCTTGAAACATAGTTGCTTTGTTTACCCATAGCGGACTTGTTCCCCTGTTGTTTGTGTTTGGCTATTTGCGCAAGCGGCGAACGCTTGCTCCAAATCAGCGATAATATCATCGGTGGCTTCAAGGCCAACCGAAATGCGAATGAGTGTGTCGCTAATACCCGCCGCAGCACGCGCTTCTGGTGTGTAGGGTGAGTGCGTCATCGACGCAGGATGCTGAATTAACGTTTCAGCATCACCTAAGCTCACGGCAATTGTTATCAACTGCAAGCTATCCAGTAATTGCTGTGCTGTATGTATATCGCCATGCAATTCAAATGCAATCACAGCACCAGCGCCATGCATCTGTGTTCCCATTAAAGCTTGTGCTGGGTGGTCACTGAAGCCCGGGAAATAAATCGATTTCACCATAGGCTGCTCACGCAAGTACTCTGCTACTTTGACTGCATTTGCGCAATGACGTTCCATACGCACATCCAGTGTCTTTAGACCACGCAAAATGAGCCATGCGTCATGCGGGCTCATAGTTGCTCCCATATCCTTGAGTGTTGTGAGTTTGATTAACTCAATATCTTCTTCGCTACCACAGACGATACCCGCCACTACATCGCCGTGTCCATTCAGATATTTGGTGGCACTGTGCAAAACAAGATCAGCGCCATGCTTACCTGGTTGCTGCAACAGCGGCGTCATAAAGGTGTTATCCACGACTAAACGTGCCTCGCGCTCGTGCGCTATGTCGGCAATTGCTTGAATATCGATAACTTTTAAATGCGGATTAACCGGAGATTCTAAAAATACGAGTTTCGTCGTATCTCGCATTGCTGCGCGGGTCTGTTCAAGGTTCGCCATATCAACAAAGTCGACCGCAATACCAAAACGCGTAAATAAATGGGAGAACAATGCAAAACTGCAACCATAAATGGCATCGGAAACCAGCACATGGTCGCCATGTTGCAAAAACGCCAACATGCTCGCCGAGACAGCTCCCATGCCTGTTGCGGTTGCCGCCGCCGCCGGAAACTCCTCGAGTGCTGCAACCCGCTGTTCAAGTTCAGTAACCGTCGGGTTACCAAGTCTGCTGTAAATGTACCCAGGTTCTTCGCCCGCGAAACGCGCTGAGCCTTGCGCCGTATTTTCAAAAGAAAATGTCGCAGTTTGATAAAGGGGCGCAACCAAAGCGCCGTGCTCATCCCGGCGTTTACCACCGTGAATAGTCAGCGTCGCTGGCCGCCATTGCGTTTTGTCTTTGTTATTGGTGCGCATTGGCAGAAAATCTCCTTGTTGTGGGTCAACAGAGTGCATTCAGCCCTGAATGAACGCAACAGTGAACTTTGATGTCGATCATATTTTGCTGTAACGGAAATTTTCCACCTGCATAAAAAAACCCGCTGCAGGGCGAACCTATCAGCGGGCTACTCACGGTGTTCTTGGGCAAGGGCATTGTCCGGTATTCATGTGTGCGCTGTGTTAAATCAGTTACAAACGATCCAGTTCGCGATCGATCTGATATGCATTAGATGTTACATAGCGTTCCATCTTTTGCAGCGAACGTTCCAACTCACTAAATTCCTGTGTAATTTCCTGAAATGCGCGCTGTGGTGGCTCGCCGGCTTGCCAAACTTTCGTCTTAACACCAAGGTTGTGATGCGTATGGCTTACCGGTTGAGGCTTTTTTTCGTCAAGAATAAACCACATAGCAACATAGATGACTAAGACGAAACTTGAACTGAAAATCAAAGCCGTGACCGCAATAATGCGCACCAACCAAACTTCAATATTAAAATAGTCTGCAATACCCGCGCATACGCCGGCAATCTTGCCGTTGGCTTTATCACGCGTTAAGGTTTTGCGTTCTTTGCAATCGTTACTCATGCCCGCTCCCTCCATTTCGGTGAATCGGCATCAAGAATTGATTCTAAGGTTTTGATGCGGTCACGCATGCGCTCCGCCTGGTGAGCAAGTTCTTGCAATTGCAACAACTCTTCTTGGCTCAAACCTTGACCGATTTTGCGTTGGCTACGGTAATGCATAATGATCCATATTGGAGCTACAAAGATCATAAAAAGAATTATCGGAGCGCCAATCATTGGGACTAAAATATCCATGTGTTTCTCGTCTCTCGTTGTTCAAAGGCCGTGGGTGTCCGCAAACACCCACACCGGTTGGCAACAATAAATTACGCTTTGTTGTCTGCTTTATCTTTTTTAACGCGTGCTTTCATCGCTTCAAGTTCGTCGCTGATTTTGTCATCAGTTTCAAGTTGAGCAAACTCATCACGCAAGGTTTTCTTGCCTAGGTCATAAGCTTCCACTTGCGACTCTAGATCATCAATCTTTGACTCGAATCGCTCGAAGCGCAACATTGCATCATCAATTTTTCCACTATCAATGGTCTTTTTCACTTCCAAACGGCTGCTAACAGCACGTTGGCGCATGATAATGGTTTTCTGACGTGCTTTGGCATCGGCGAGCTTTTCTTGCAACTGACCAACTTCCTCGCCTAAACGATTCAGATGCTCATCAATACGTGCTACATCTGATTTTAAACTTTCAGCGTTCGCTGTGGCCTTTTGTTTTTCAACTAAAGCCATGCGAGCTAAGTCGTCACGATCTTTGCTCAGCGCCAGTTCCGCTTTTGCGTCCCACTCCGCTACTTCTTTCTCGAAGCGAGCAAGTTGGCGCTCTGTGTCTTTTTTCTCTGCAATCAGCCGTGCTGATGTAGAACGTACTTCAACCAACGTGTCTTCCATTTCCTGGATAATTAGACGAACCATTTTTTCTGGATCTTCCGCCTTATCCAACAGTGCGTTGATGTTTGAATTTACGATATCTGTAAAACGTGTAAAGATACCCATGTTCGTGTCCTCATAAAGCGTCAATTAAAATTTGAATTAAGTTCGCTGAAGTACCTTGCATGTACCGTGCCAACTTTTAAAAACTCATGCAACCGGCTTATTTATAAGGTTTTTTCGAGTTTGGTTAAAAAACAGTTTGACGCACAGCGGTTATGAAATACACTAATAATTAGTCAAATTCACCAATAACGATAATAACAGCGTGGTGCCAACCATGAGTCGCTTTCGCGAAGCCGATAATTTAATCGGGCAAGCAAATAGTTTTCTCTCTGTTCTCGAGCAAGTTTCGCAAATTGCCCCTTTAGATAAACCGGTTCTAATTATTGGTGAGCGTGGTACCGGTAAAGAACTCATCGCGGCGCGGCTACATTTTCTTTCGAAACGCTGGGAACAAAATTACATCAAATTGAATTGCGCGGCCTTAAGTGAAAGCCTGCTCGAAAGTGAGCTGTTTGGTCATGAAGCAGGCGCTTTTACCGGTGCACAGAAACGTCATGAAGGTCGCTTTGAGCGCGCTGACAATGGTAGTTTATTTTTGGATGAGCTGGCGAATACCTCTGCTTTAGTTCAGGAAAAAATTCTTCGTGTTATTGAATATGGTGAATTTGAGCGTGTCGGTGGTACCAAAACTGTGCGGGTTGATACACGTTTAATTGCAGCGACTAATGAAGACTTACCTAGCCTTGCCGAGGCGGGCAAGTTCCGCGCTGATTTGTTGGACCGCCTTGCCTTTGACGTGATTACATTACCTCCGCTACGCGAACGCGTTGATGACATTCTAGTCTTAGCTGAGCATTTTGCGATTCAAATGGCGCGTGAGCTCAACTATGAGCTCTTTAGTGGGTTTACTGAAAGTGCCCGTAAAACACTCCTTGACTACGACTGGCCGGGTAACGTACGAGAGCTGAAAAACGTCGTCGAACGCTCCGTTTACCGCATTGGTAGTGGCCATATCCCAGTTAGCGAGGTTGTGATCGATCCGTTTCATAGTCCTTACCGCCCTGCTCCTGCAGCCCATCGTGAGGCTCACAAGTCACAAATGAATAGCAATACCAAAGCTGCCTCAACTGCCACACCAACAGCTTCAGCTTCTTCGGGTGACAACCAGTCGTCTGCAGCACCAAGCTCAACAAAGGCTGTAGGCATTTGTGTTGATTTTGAAAATGGCGGCATCGACTTTAAAGAAATCACTTCTGAATTTGAAATAGATGTTCTGCAACGTGCATTGCAATACGCACAATTTAACCAAAAGAAAACAGCAGAAATCCTTGGCTTAACCTATCATCAGCTACGTGGCTATTTGAAAAAATATCAACTGCTTGAGGGGCAAGGCTAAATGCTAAATAAGATGATGGTGGCTGGTAGTGCGCTTTTTATTGTTGCGTGCGGCCCCATAGACAAAGCGAGCGACGTTCACCGTGACGGCTTAGTGTATTGCTCCGAAGGCAACCCTGAAAGCTTCAACCCTCAACTCGGTACCTCAGGCACAACCGTTGATGCAACCTCAGCACAACTTTATGACCGACTGCTCGACTACGACGCTAAACTGCAACAATTCGTTCCAGCTTTAGCGCGTGGCTGGCAAGCATTTGATAAAGGCACGCGATACCGTTTTGATTTGCGCGAAAACGTGCAATTTCACACCACTGACTGGTTCACCCCTTCACGAAACTTTAATGCTAACGATGTTATCTTCAGCTTTGAACGCTGGTTAGATAAAAAGCACCCCTATCATGACGTAAATGGTGGTCGTTACCCATTTTTCCGTTCCAGTGGCCTTATCAACCTTATTGAACGGGTCGAGCGGGTCGATGACTACACAGTTGATTTCCACCTTAGACGCTCTGATAGCTCATTCTTGGCCAATTTAGCTACCGACTTTGCGGTCATTCTATCCGAACAATATGCTACGCAATTGCTGCATGAGAAAACGCCCGAGCAAATCGACCGCTTCCCCGTGGGTACCGGGCCCTTTGAGTTTGAGTTGTTTCGCAAAGACTTCATTATACGTTACAGCGCCCATGAAAATTACTGGCGTGAACAGCCGCAAATTAAACGCTTGGTTTATGTGATTACGCCGAACGCCAATAAACGCATGCTCAAACTGTTAACCGGCGAATGCGACGTTATTCCTTATCCGCTTATTAATGAACTGTCTAAATTGGATCATGACGCTGAAATAAAAGTTGGCAGCTCAGTCAGCCCAAATATTTCTTTTTGGGCATTTAATACTCAGCAACCGCCATTTGATAATGTACTGGTGCGGCAAGCATTAGCGCATGCGATTAACCGTCCGGCGATAATTCAAACCATTTATAACGGCAATGCACGGCTGGCAACGGGTATGTTGCCAGAAACCTCATGGGCCTATAGCCCTGTACAGCAAACCTACCCCTACGACCCAGAAAAAGCGCGTGCACTATTAGAACAGGCTGGATATCCAAATGGGTTCGGTATGTCGATTTGGGCCATGCCGGTTCAACGCGCCTACAACCCAAATGCGCACCGTATGGCCGAACTGATGCAGTCCGACCTTGCTCAAATTGGTGTGCAGGTCAACATAGTCAGCTACGAATGGAATACATTCCGTCAACGCCTTGTGGCCGGTGAACACGACAGCGTATTGATTGGCTGGGTTGCTGACAATGCTGACCCCGATAATTTCTTCCGTCCTATTTTAAGCTGTGCTGCTGCGCGTAGCGGAAATAACCGAGCGCAGTGGTGTAACCCTGAGTTTGACCAACTGTTAGTGGATGCCATTGCTGAAAGTGATCTTGATCAGCGTAAACACTTATATCAGTTCGTTGAAGACATGGTAATGCAGCATGCTCCGTTAGTGCCTATTGCTAATTCGCTGCGTTTTCAGGCGCACCGCGCTGATATTGAAGGCGTCGAATTACCGCCTTATGGTGGCATCAACTTCCGTTATGCACGGAGGGTGAACGATGCTCCGCTATAGCTTGCGCCGCATGGTGTTGCTGTTGGTCACGCTGTGGCTACTAACGCTGTTAATTTTTGCGCTTAACTATTGGTATCCGGGTGACCCGCTCACCAACATGACCGGCATCAAGATCAACGATACGCTCGCCTACCAACAAGCATTAGTGGCGCGCGAGTTTGACGGCAACATGATGAATCAATATTTCAGCTTCGTGACCCACTTGTTGCGGGGTGACTGGGGCGCATCTATGGTCACAGAGCAACCTGTCTTTGCCGAAATCAAACCTCTGCTGGGCGCAACGCTTGAGTTAGGCCTATTGGCAATGTTGTTAGCTATTGTGTTGGGTATTCCATTAGGCGTGTATGCCGCCATAAAACAACGGGGCAAACTTGACCGTCTCATTATGGGGATGAGCTTAAGCGCCTATTCGATTCCAGTGTTTTGGCTGGCACAGCTGTTCATTTTGTTATTTGCGGTGAAGCTCGGATGGAGTCCAATATCCGGCCAAATCGATCCGCTGTATGCCATCGATATTAATACGGGTTCCATCCTCATTGACATATGGTTAAGTGACACAGACTATCGAATGGCGGCTTTTACCGACGCACTTAATCACTTATGGGTGCCCGTTATTGTGCTATCCATAATGCCGCTTACCATGCTGATTAGAATTATGCGCAACGCCGTGCTTGATGTATTGCAACAGAACTTCATTAAGGCAGCGCGAGCGCGGGGTTTAAGCGACAGTACCATCATGTTCAGGCATACACTGCCCAATGCAATGCAGCCCGTAGTTCGGCAATTGGGGCTGCAGTTTAGTGTGTTAATGACCAACATTATTATCACTGAAGTAATATTTAACTGGCCAGGCCTCGGCAGCTGGCTGGTGAAAAGCATCTATGAACGTGACTTTCCAGTTATCCAAGGTGGCTTACTGGTGCTTGCATCTATCATTTTATTGGTCAATGTCATGGTTGATTTGATGCATGCGTGGCGCTACCCGCATATTAGGAAGGAAATCGATGCCAAATAATCGCAGTATTTACTACCAGTATCGAGAGCCTTCGCCGCTACGCGCATTGTGGCTTCACATGAGTACCAATCCATTTGCGGTGGCCGCCATATACATATTCAGCTTTATGCTGGTCGCAATGATCTTATCACCTTTGGTTGCCCCCTATAGCCCTGATGCACAGTTTAGTGATGTTATTTCGCAACCCCCTGCATGGCACGACGAGGGGAAAATTCGCTTCTTATTCGGTACCGACGACTTAGGCCGCGACCTACTCTCACGCGTTTTAGCTGGCGCCGTTTATAGTCTTGGTTATCCGCTTATGGCAACAGCTGTCGCTGCATTGATTGGCATTACCATTGGTGCATGGGCTGGGATGAGTCGCGGTGTGCAATCGTCAACTCTGAATCATCTGCTTGATGTTGTACTGTCGATACCCTCTTTACTTTTGGCTTTGGTGATTATCGCGATATTAGGCCCTGCTCTGCACAACGTCATGATTGCAATAACGCTGGTCTTAATACCGCAGTTTATTCACAGTGTACATAATGCATTTTATGAAGAGCGCAACAAGGAGTATGTCATAGCGTCGAAACTAAATGGCTGTTCTCGCTGGTATCTATTAACGCGTGTAATTTTCCCGAATATTACGACTGTGGTTGTTATGCAAGTTACCTTTGCGCTTTCAACAGCAATTTTAGATATTGCCGCGCTCGGATTTTTGGGCCTTGGCGTACAAGCCCCCGCCCCAGAATGGGGAACCATGCTGGCACGCAGCTTAGATCAGGTATATCTGGTGCCATGGACAATGATTTTGCCGGGGCTGGCCTTGTTTTTAACGGTGCTGTCAATTAACGTGCTTGGTGATAGTTTACGAGCTGCCATTCAAGAGCGGGTACGAGGCACATGAGTAACATTCTTGATATTCGTAATCTTACTATTGAGTTAGAAACCAGTGCTGGCACTGTCAAAGTACTGGATAAACTGAGTCTGCAACTCGCTGAAGGTGAAATTCATACACTCGTTGGCGAGTCAGGCTCCGGCAAAAGCTTGCTCGCGAAAGCGATTATGGGCTTTATCAATCCGCGCTGGAAAATCACCGCCGACCGCCTCTGGTGGCGCCATTATGATTTACTCGCGCTAAACCCTGTGCAACGACGGATGATCACGGGCCGCGATATGGCCATGATTTTTCAAAACCCAGGAAGCTACCTCGACCCCAATACAAAACTTGGCAATCAGCTGCGAGAAACCATTCCGCAAAGCGAATTAAAAGGTATTTATTTGCGTCGCAAAGCCAATCGTACCGTGCGCGCTGAAGGCTTATTGCATCGGGTTGGCATCAAAGATGCTGAAAAAGTCATGAATAGCTATCCGCATCAACTGTCGGAAGGTGTGGCGCAAAAAGTCAGTATCGCAATGGCAATTGCTCACAATCCAAAACTTCTCATTGCCGACGAACCAACTACGGCCATGGAGCCAAACACCCGTAACCAAATTTATCGTTTGCTGGCGAAGTTAAGCGCAAGTCAGGGAATGAGCATTCTGATGATCACCCAAGATTTAACCTCTGTTATTCCTGAGAGTCAGCGCATGAGCCTGGTTTATTGCGGCCAATTAATGGAAACCGGTCCCACTGAAAAGATTATGACCGAGCCTTTTCATCCTTATACAGATGCGATGTTGCAAATGAGTTTCTTTAATAAAGAATTGGTACCCAAAACGCGTCTACCAACGCTAACAGGTGCTATTCCAACGTTGCAACACATGCCAATTGGTTGCCGCCTTGGTCCGCGTTGCCCGAAATCGCGCCGCGCCTGCATTCATCAGCCGCGCTTGAGCAAGGTCAAACAACATCAGTTTGCCTGTCACTTCCCGCTTATCGAGGTGGAAACCCATGACTGATTTGCTGGAAGTAAAAAATATAAGCAAATACTACAGCTATAAAAATGGCTGGCTTACACCGCAGCGTGTCTGCGCACTGGAGCCGATTAGTTTTAGCGTTAAACGCGGTGAAACCATTGCCATAATGGGTGAAACAGGTTCAGGTAAATCGACTATTGCCAAGTTGATTTCGGGCGCAGAGGTTCCAAGTTCAGGCGAAATATTCTTAAATGGCGAATTGTTAGACCCTAACAATCATCGACAGCGTTGTCGTGAAATCCGCATGATATTTCAAGACAGCTTACGCTCGCTCAACCCTCAGTTAACCATTGGCAAGCAACTGCTTGAATCGCTACTTTTTAACACCCAGTGGAGCGCTGCAGAACAACAAGAACACGTTTACGTTACGCTACAAAAAGTTGGCCTACTGCCCGACCATTTCGATTTTTACCCACACATGCTATCCAGCGGTCAGCAGCAGCGGGTATGTATTGCTCGCGCGATTATCCTTGAACCGCAAATTATAGTGGCCGACGAAGCCTTCGCAGCATTGGACCCATCTATTAGAGCTCAAATCATTAACCTTATCCTCGATCTCCAAGAAGATATGGGTATTTCGTTCATTTTCGCGTCCCATTCGCCGGAGATAGTGAAACACGTTGCTGACAAGATATTAATAATGCATCGTGGTAAAATGATCGAGTTTGATTCAACACAGGCGCTACTTACAAATCCGAAACAGCAATTGACCAAAATGTTGCTGCAATCGGAACAACTTAATAAAGCGCTTAAACACACAACAACACAGGAGTAATGCTTTGGAAACAGGTACGCTCGTTTCGCTAGCACTCTATTTCATTGCGATGCTTGGCATCGGTTTATACGCCTACAAAAAATCAACTTCAGATATTTCTGGCTACATGCTCGGCGGCCGTAAACTTGGCCCTGGCGTAACGGCGCTTTCCGCCGGCGCGTCAGACATGAGTGGTTGGATGTTAATGGGTCTGCCCGGAGCTATTTATGTTTCGGGGGTGTCACAACTATGGATAGCTGTAGGCTTATTGGTAGGCGCCTACCTCAACTACATTATTGTGGCCCCAAGGCTGCGTACGTATACCGAAGTAGCCAACGACTCAATTACGATACCTGACTACTTTGCGAACCGCTTTGACGACAAAGCACGCATGCTTCGTGTGTTTTCTTCAGTGGTTATCATCATCTTTTTCACCTTATACACCTCAGCTAGCCTAGTTGCCGGCGGCAAACTATTCGCCAGCTCAGCATTTGGCTTAGATTACAGCCTAGGGTTGTGGGTCACAGCCGGTGTTGTTTGCGCTTATACCCTGTTTGGTGGCTTTTTAGCGGTATCAATGACCGACTTTGTACAAGGTTGCATCATGTTTGTGGCCTTGGTCTTGGTGCCCATCGTCGCTATTTTCGACCTCGGTGGTATCGGGCAAGTCACCAACACGGTGGAAACCTTGAATCCAGATTTTCTCCAGTTTTTCCGTGACGCATCCATAGCCGACCCAATGTTAAATCAATTGTCATTTTTGGGGGTTATTTCCCTATTGGCATGGGGTTTAGGCTATTTCGGCCAGCCACACATCATCGTGCGTTTCATGGCAATTCGTTCAATAAAAGATGTTCCAAAAGCACGCCGTATCGGTATCGTTTGGATGTTCTTCTCAATTATTGGCGCCATGGTTACCGGTTTTGTGGGTATTGCTTACGTTGCAGAAACTAAAATGCAATTGAATGATGCAGAAACAATCTTCATCATTTTCTCGCAGTTCCTGTTTCATCCGTTAATTTCAGGTTTCTTGTTAGCGGCAATACTGGCAGCAATTATGAGCACCATTTCATCGCAGCTACTGGTTACTTCAAGTTCACTGACTGAAGACTTCTATAAGGCGTTCTTACGTCGTGACGCAAGTGATAAAGAACTGGTAACTGTTGGTCGCCTGTCGGTATTACTGGTGTCCTTAGTCGCTATATATTTAGCCTGGGACCCAGACAATACAATTTTGGGCTTGGTTGCTAACGCTTGGGCAGGTTTCGGTGCCGCATTTGGCCCGGTGATTATCCTAAGTCTATTCTGGAAACGTATGAACCGTCACGGCGCATTAGCCGGTATGGTGACGGGTGCAGCAACAGTATTGTTCTGGATATACGCACCGGTCTTGGAAGACGGTGCAACGCTCAGCAGCATTGTCTATGAGATCATTCCAGGCTTTATTGTTAGCACACTGGCAGTGATTGTATTCAGCCGTATGACAGCTGAACCAAATCAGGCGTTACAAGATACGTTTGACGAGATGGAAAAAGTAATCCATCAGCAGTAAAAATAAAACTGCATAAAAAAAGGGCACCATTCGGTGCCCTTTTTCGTTGGTCGCTAGTCGTTATTAGCCACGGCGCTCGCCGAATAGCTGAAGTTCAGACAAAATAAAGTCTTTCATTCGCATCGTTGTTTCGTAGCCGACATCAATAGATTCTTTACCACGTTCAAATTCCATCAGGCTAATGTGCCCCAACTTGGGCTGGATAAGAATATCCGGTGGGTCGCCAGCCAACCTTGCCTTAGTAATACGTTCCTGCATGATATCAATAGAGCCTGCCATTACACCAAGCATACCCGGCGCTTTGTATGACTGCCCATTAAACTTATCTTTCATTGAATCCCAGTACTGTTGACTGGTAGAAAGAAAGCTCTTAAAGAAGCCTTCTTCAGCCTCTTCGCTAGGGTCATAGCCTTCACTTGATTCGGTGTTGTCTGGGGTTACATGACCATGTAAATCGGCCTGTGGCTCGGATTGTCGATCATGACCCGGTGCCAGATATTTGCTGCGCGCCTCAACCGCTGTTGTAGTCAGCTGCGAGTTAAGGTTTACCGCAATCACGAAATCAGCACCTAATGCCCGGCATAATGATACCGGCACCGGATTAACCAAACCGCCATCCACTAACCAACGCCCATCAACACCAGCAGGAGCTAACAAACCTGGCATTGAACAGGATGCACGTGAGGCCTGATAAACATCACCTTTGCGCAGCCAAATTTCACGCCCCGTAAATAGGTCAGTCGCAACAGCGCCGTAGGTAATTGGCATGTCTTCGATATTTATAGCACCAAATAAATCGCGCGCATGTCCGAAAACTTTTTCGCCTTGAATAATACCGCCGTGACTAAAGCCAAAATCAAGAAGGTTAAACACTTCCCAGCGGCCCATATCACGAACCCACTTTTCAAGATCATCGAGTCGGCCAGAAGCAAAACCGGCCCCCACGAGGGAGCCGATTGAAGTGCCTGCGACCATGTTAACTTCAATACCCATGTCCTGAAGAGCTTTTATCACACCAATGTGTGACCACCCTCGTGCAGCTCCTGAGCCAAGAGCTAATGAGACTTGAACATATTTACTCATGGTTACAACGTCCTGATATGTCTAATAGATGAAAGCTTAAATAAGATCGTCATCCATCATAGCATCATCTTTGCTGGCAGCAATTGCTGCTGCTTCAGCAGCGGCAGCTTCGCGCCCTGCTTTGCCTGTTTTAACCGGCTTCGCAAGCAGTTGTTCACGAATTTGTTTCTCAATATCTGCAGCCACCGATGGATTATCGATCATATATTTCATGGCGTTTGCTTTGCCTTGACCGATTTTGTCACCTTTGTAGCTATACCAAGCACCAGCTTTATCAACAATTTTCTGTTTAACGCCAAGATCAATCAACTCTCCCTCTTTCGAGATACCCGAGCCGTACATGATTTGGAATTCCGCTTGCTTAAATGGTGGTGCCACTTTATTTTTCACAACTTTAACGCGGGTTTCATTACCGACAACCTCGTCGCCTTCTTTAACAGCACCGATACGGCGAATATCCAGACGAACTGACGAATAGAACTTCAGCGCGTTACCACCCGTTGTGGTTTCAGGATTACCAAACATCACGCCAATTTTCATGCGTATTTGGTTAATGAAAATACACAGACTGTTTGATTTCTTAATGTTGGCAGTTAATTTGCGTAATGCTTGTGACATGAGTCGCGCTTGCAAACCAACATGGCTATCGCCCATTTCGCCTTCAATTTCAGCTCTTGGTGTTAATGCGGCAACCGAGTCAACAATCACCACGTCAACAGCATTTGAACGCACGAGCATGTCGCAAATCTCAAGTGCTTGTTCACCAGTGTCTGGTTGCGAAACAAGCAACTCATCAACATTCACGCCAAGTTTTTCAGCATAAATTGGATCAAGTGCATGTTCAGCATCAACGAATGCACAGGTTTTACCTTTTTTCTGCGCTTCAGCAATAACTTGCAACGTTAATGTTGTTTTACCACTCGACTCTGGACCGTATATTTCAACCACACGGCCAAATGGAAGCCCACCAATGCCCAATGCGATATCTAGGGTTAGTGAACCGGTAGAGACTGAATCAATGTCCATCGCTTGGTTATCACCCAAGCGCATAATTGATCCCTTGCCGAATTGACGTTCAATTTGGCCTAAGGCTGCGTCGAGTGCTTTTTGTTTATCGTTGCTCATGATAATGTCCGTCTTGTTGGTCATGTTGTAACTAAGTGTACTGTAAATTTATACAGTATCAAGTAATTTTTTCAAAACTCCGCAAAGCCTCGTAAATCGTAGCCTTGCGAACTTGTGCTCGACTTCCCTCAAATAATTGATGCCACGTTATACAGTGATTTTCCCACGCTAAGCCAAACCAGACTAATCCTACTGGTTTCTCAACCGTACCACCTTCAGGCCCCGCCACACCGGTAACAGCAATAGCCACATCAACACCACTGTTAGCCAACGCTCCACGTGCCATCGCCTCAGCAGTTTCAGCCGATACCGCGCCGTGCTGCGCAAGCACAAAGTTTGGCACATCCAACAGATGGTGCTTCAAGCTATTACTGTAAGTAATAAAGCCACCAGCAAACCAAGCTGAACTACCCGGAATCGAACTTATAGCATAACCGATTCCGCCACCCGTGCAGGATTCCGCTGTGGCGATTTTCCAGTTGCGCTGCTGCAACCAACGGCCTAAATCTACTGCTAAATCATGACGTGTTTGTGATACCATTTGCTTATTCCTTTATACGCGGTATATCGACTCTATACGGATAATAACAGGCATGTCGAACGCACTAAATAACTCACTCGAAGTTTCAGCACATACACCCATGATGCAGCAATATCTGCGTATCAAAGCAGACCATGCTGACACCTTATTATTCTATCGTATGGGAGATTTTTACGAACTCTTTTACGATGATGCTAAACGTGCTGCGGACTTATTAGATATTTCATTAACCGCTCGCGGTAGTAGCAATGGGAACCCTATACCCATGGCGGGTGTTCCCTATCATGCGGCCGAAAATTATTTGGCGCGATTGCTGCAAATGGGTGAATCGGTTGCTATTTGCGAACAAATTGGTGACCCCGCCACCAGTAAAGGACCGGTAGAGCGTAAAGTTGTTCGCGTGCTGACACCGGGCACCCTAACCGACGAAGCACTATTGCCCGTTGATCATGAAAATTTATTGGTAGCTATTCACCCCGGTCAACAGTTTGGTATCGCATGCCTGGATATGGCTAGTGGTCGCTTTACTGTGCTAGAAGCTGATACCCGAGAGCAACTTAGGGCAGAATTAGAACGGTTACAGCCGGCTGAAGTTCTATATCCGGAAACCTGGCAGTTTAGTGAAACCGAATTAAATTGTGCCTGTTGCCGCCGCCGCCCTGAATGGGAATTCGATACCAGCAGCGCCCAACAGCTGTTACAGCGCCAGTTTCAAGTTGCTCACCTTGACGGCTTCGGTATCGGCCACTTACAACACGCTATCGGTGCCGCCGGAGCGGTGTTGAATTATGTACGAGCCACCCAATTAGCTGCGCTGCCTCACATCAATTCAATCGTGGCTGAAAAACGCGATGATGCCATCATGCTCGACGCAGCTTCACGCCGAAATTTAGAGTTGGTGCGTTCACTGAGCGGTAATAAAACCTCTTTATTTGATGTGCTCGATAAAACCAGCACCGCCATGGGCAGCCGACTACTTCAACGCTGGCTGCAACGACCCCTGCGACAACAACAGGTACTTAACCGGCGCTTCGATGCGGTGGCAGCTCTGCAACAAACTGATTATGCTGAATTGCATCAACAACTGCGCCAAGTTGGCGATATCGAGCGGATACTTACACGCATCGGTTTGCGCAGCGCGCGCCCCCGTGATTTAGCCCGTTTACGTAGTGCCTTGCAGGCCCTCCCAGCTGTACGTGACTTACTAAAAACAAAACCACTGGAATCATGGCGTGCAACAATCGAGTCTTTTCCAGATTTAGCTGACTTACTCGAACAAGCCATTATCGAGCAACCGCCTGTTCTAATTCGTGATGGGGGTGTTATTCGCGATGGTTTTGACGACGAACTCGATGAGCAACGACAACTTGCTGCAGGTGCTACCGATTTTTTACAACACATCGAAACGCGCGAACGTCAGCGCACTGGTATCAGCACATTAAAAATCGGCTATAACAAAGTACATGGTTACTACTTAGAGGCGAGCCGAGCGGCGAGTCAACAAATTCCGGCTGATTATCAGCGTCGCCAAACCTTGAAGAATGCGGAACGCTATATTATTCCGGAGCTTAAAACCTATGAAGACCAAGTATTACAAAGCCAGAGCCGCGCTCTAGCTCGTGAAAAATGGCTTTATGATAACTTGATTGAGCAACTTGCCGAACAACTCGTTGCCTTACAGCATACCGCCAACGCGCTCGCGGAAATCGACGTGCTGCGCAGCTTTGCTGAACAAGCAATTACCTATGATTACCGTCGCCCCGAGTTGATCGACGCAGTGCATATTGAATTGACCAATGCACGTCATCCGGTTATTGAACGCCTGCAGCACGAACCTTTTATTGCCAACGACGTTACGCTTTCACCAATACAACGCTTGTTATTAATCACGGGCCCTAACATGGGGGGCAAGTCGACCTACATGCGGCAAACTGCACTGCTAACCATTATGGCGCATTGCGGCAGTTTTGTACCAGCAAGCCACGCCGTCTTTGGCCCGGTGGACAGAATTTTCACACGAATTGGTGCATCAGATGATCTCGCTTCAGGGCGCTCAACCTTCATGGTCGAAATGACAGAAGCAGCAGATATACTGCATAACGCGACCGATAAAAGCTTGGTTCTTATGGACGAGATCGGCCGTGGTACCTCAACCTACGATGGTTTAGCCTTAGCTTGGGCGTGCGCCGAAGCCCTACTCCATAAAAATCGTTCGTTAACATTGTTCGCAACCCATTATTTCGAACTCACGCAAACGATTGGGCAGCAAGACGGTGCAATTAACGTGCACGTTGAAGCGACTGAACACGGTGACACTATTGCCTTTCAACATAAGGTAAAAGTTGGCGCTGCGAGTCGCAGTTTTGGTGTTCAAGTTGCACAGCTTGCCGGGTTACCGCAACGCGTACTGCAGCAAGCTAAGCACTACTTGCAGCAACTTGAACGTGAGCATCATGGTGTCGCTGACCTATCAACGTTACCATCAAGCCAGCAATCTGCAGCTCCTCAACAAGCTGATTTACTGGAAGCGAACCCCAGCGCACTCGAACAAGCACTGAAACAGCTTAATGTGAACGAATTAACACCGCTTGGAGCATTAAGCTGGCTAGCTGAATGGCAACAAAAAATGCGAGATGACAACTAAGTCATCTCGCATTCGCAAAGTAATCTAAATTTACTTAACTAATCGCGGTGAAATAAAGCGTCCAAACTTAAACCTTGCTGACGCAACATATCTCGCAAGCGACGTAAGGCTTCTACCTGAATCTGTCGAACGCGCTCGCGGGTCAAACCAATTTCTCGGCCAACATCCTCTAATGTGGCAGGTTCGTAGCCAAGCAAGCCAAACCGGCGCGCCAGCACTTCGCGTTGTTTCTCATTTAAGTTTTCCAACCAGACCATAATGTGCTCACGCACATCTTCTTCCTGCATGTCACCTTCAGGCCCATAATCATTGTCGTCCGTGAGCATATCAACCAATGACTTGTCGTTGTCGTTGCCGCCCATTGGCGTGTCAACCGACGTTACACGTTCATTTAAGCGCAACATGCGGGTCACATCCGCCACTGAAACATCAAGCTTCTTCGCTATGTCTTCAGCTGTCGGTTCATGGTCAAGTTTATGAGCCAGTTCACGGGCCGCGCGCAAGTAACTGTTGAGCTCTTTAACGACGTGTATGGGCAAGCGAATCGTGCGAGTCTGATTCATGATAGCCCGCTCTATGGTTTGGCGGATCCACCACGTGGCATAGGTTGAAAACCGAAACCCGCGTTCAGGGTCAAATTTTTCAACCGCTCGAATGAGCCCCAAATTACCTTCTTCAACTAAATCTAACAGTGCTAAGCCTCGGTTGGTATAACGTCGCGCTATTTTAACCACGAGGCGTAAATTACTCTCAATCATTCGCGCACGAGCTTTTGCATCGCCCTTTAACGCCAAGCGTGAAAAAAAGACTTCTTCTTCTGCCGTTAATAACGGCGAGTAGCCAATCTCACTTAGATAGAGCTGAGTTGCATCCATTTTCTTTTGATAATGAACTCGATTCGCCAAAATCTCTTCGAATGCTTCGTCACTATCTTCTGGTGCCGACTGTTCCATTGAGAGCATTTCTTGCTCATCAATATCTTCAATCTCATCTTGATCTCGACTCATTGCGTTCCCCGGGGCAAATAATGCTTTGGATTAACTGATTTACCGCGAAATCTTACTTGAAAGTGCAATTTCACACGTTCTGCATCAGTGTCGCCCATTGTTGCTATTTCATCGCCTTTGTTTACCCACTGCTGTTCGTTAACCAGTAATTTCTCATTATGCGCGTACGCGGTAATATAGTCATCGTTATGTTTCAAAATGATTAACTGACCATATCCCTTCAATGCATTCCCCGCATAAACAACTTTCCCTGCCGCTGCAGCAACCACAGCATCACCCTTTACTCCAGCAATATCAAGCCCTTTGCTGCCGGCCTCTGCCGTTGAGAACTCGCGTATTACTCGCCCTGATGAAGGCCATTGCCATTGAATATCTTTACTGGCCGGCAGTGGCGGTTCATTTCGGTTAACAACGCTCGGTTGTGTAATTGGTTTCGTTTGAACCGTAGCGCGTTTCTGTTGCTTTACTGTTACAGGTTTGCGTTTATTTTGTGAACTCTGTGGTTTACGATACTCTTTCTTGGTAGGTGACGCAACGGTTTCTACAGAGGATTTTGAGGTTCCCGACAATCGAATTTCTTGGCCAGGAACAATAGTATAGGGGGGAGCAAGGCCATTCCACTGAGCGACTGTACGAATATCCTCATTGGCCCGAAAAGCAATTGAATAGAGGGTATCGCCTGGCTCTACCGTATAACTTTCAGCGGCTAAGCTTGCGCGCTCAAAGTCATGAATACTTTTACCTTTATACAGACGTGTAACCGGTGCTGGCTCTGTGCGTTGGGCACAACCAGATAGGCCCACACAACAAAGTGTGGCAACTAGAAAAAGGGAACTAGCGCGTCCACACATAAACTATGATGATCAAAACAACCATCCCCCAACCGATACGATCGATATACGTTCTCAGATGTACCGCCATTTTAGGACCACCGGTTTTTAGCAACCATGCCACCAGAAAAAAACGTAACCCGCGACTTATGACCGAGCCGAGTACAAAAGGAATAAAAGCTACCCCGAGCATACCGCCGCTAACGGTAAATAACTTGTATGGCAGCGGCGAAAACCCGGCAATAAAAATTATCCAAAACCCATAATCTTGAAACCAACTGGTGACGCGAATCAACTTGTCTTGATATCCAGCCCACTCCACCAATGGCAATACCACGGGATCAAATAAGAAGTAACCTAACCAATAACCAGCAATACCGCCTAATACCGATGCCAATGTGGTGATCAGCGCAAACCGCCAAGCTTTCTCAGGTTGCGTCATCGCCATTGGCGCTAACATAACATCAGGGGGGATGGGAAAGACAACCGACTCAGAAAAACTCAAACCGGCTAAAATGGCAGGAGCACGGCGATGTTGCGACCAACTTAAAACTTTGTCGTACAACCAGCCAAAAACTTTCATATTGGCGCTCCTGGCACCAATGGTACAAATTTCACTTCGCCCAACTCCTTTTGTTCAAACTCATCACCGAAGCGACGCACAACAATCAGGCGTTGTTTGGTGGTTCCAACTGGAATTACCATAACCCCACCATCGGTAAGTTGTTCCATAAGCGCCATCGGCATTGCGCTGGCAGCCGCTGTCACTATTATTCCGTCAAATAGCCCTTTCGACTTCCAGCCTTGCCAGCCATCACCATGGCGCATCGATACATTATGCAAATCCAGCTTTTTTAAGCGCCGTTTCGCTTGATACTGCAACTCAGCAATGCGTTCAACTGAAAATACATGGTCAACTAACTGTGCCAAAATTGCTGTCTGATAGCCACTACCTGTACCTATTTCTAACACTTTTTTACAGTGATGTTGCATTAATAATTGCGTCATCGAAGCAACCATCAATGGCTGCGAGATAGTTTGGCCCTGACCAATCGGTAACGCGGTGTTTTCGTAGGCCTTATGAGCCAATGACTCAGGCATAAATAAATGCCTTGGCGTAGAACGAATAACCTCAAGTACCGCAGTATTGGAAATACCCTCGGCACGTAGTTTATCGACAAGTTTACGTGCCATCCCCTGAAAATTCTGGATCATGTTGTTGTTTTCGTTAACCAGTTAGACAAAGTATCTTGATGACTGCGCGCCGTCATGTCCAAGCTTATTGGCGTAATTGAGACATACCCTTCGCGCACCGCATGAAAATCCGTTCCTTCTGCATCGTCCTGATGCCCGCCAATAGGGCCGTACCAAAAAATATCACGGCCAAATGGGTCTTTACTTTGTACCATGGTATCGGCGCGATGACGGCGACCCAGGCGAGTCACTTTGTAGCCTTTAATCTCATCAAAGGGCACCGCGGGCACATTTATATTCAAGATGGTATCTAATCGAAGTGGCTGATCAGCCATTCGATTTACTATATTGGCGACCACTAAGGCCGCTGTATCATAATAGCTATCGCTACGAGCCCCCATAGAAACAGCTATTGCTGGTAGCCCCATAAAGCGGCCTTCCATTGCTGCGGCAACGGTACCTGAGTACAACACATCATCACCCATGTTCGGGCCGTCGTTAATACCCGACACCACCAAGTCGACATCATCCGCCAGCGGTGAGTTGGTGCCTAAATGCACACAATCGGTTGGCGTGCCATTCAACGAATAGAAACCATTCGGCAAGCGTTGCATACGCAATGGATTATGCAGTGTCAACGAGTTACTGGCACCGCTGCAATTGCGATCAGGGGCAATAACACGCACTTGCGCGATATCTTTCAAACGCTCGTAAAGTGCCTCAATGCCGGGGGCATGCACACCATCGTCATTGCTGACTAATAACTTCATCATGAGTTTCATTACCTTGTATTAATTCACGCAGTACACTTGTCGCATAGCTACCACGTGGAAGTGCAAATTCAATTTGCGCGCTGTCGTCGCCTAACCAACTTATTTTCGGCTGTTCTAAGTGCAACAAAATTGCACGGCGAGACGCATCAACGCGCTGCTTCAATAGGCCCGCCATTAATTCGGGTTCAGCATTGCAAATATCTTGTTCAAATTGTCCAATCTCAGCGTTGGTTGACCAACGTCCACTACCAGGCATTGGCGCCGTTAACATGATATCACCACTGTTAAAGCGTTGAAGCAATGTTTCATCAACCGTTTCAACCACAAAAAATGATTGGCTACCGCGCAGCATCATGGCATCGCCCACTTCTGGCGTCATGCGGTTTGCAGCAATACGGGCGCTAACAATTCGATTAAACAATAACGAGCGCGCGGCGGAAAGGTATAAGCCGCTCTGATGGCGGCTCGGCCGACGCTTTAATTCACCAGCGAACCAGCGTTTGGCTTGCTCGATATTTTGTCCACCGTGTCCAAAACGTTGTGCGCCGAAGTAATTCGGCACACCATCACGAACAATTTCCTGCCAACGGGCATCAAATAATGGCTGGCTATCAATATCTCGAATGCGTAGAACAAATTTATTCGCGCGGTGGGTACCGGTTTTTAGTTTGCGCGGTTGCAATGCGGCATGTAACACAGAAAATTCAGGGTGTTCCAGCTGCTGCCAGTTTAATAACGCTTGGCCGGGCAATTGCACAGAAAACCACTGATAGGTTACTGCATGCCGGTCTTTCAAGCCGGAGTAGCTAACATCACGTTCTTTAACCCCAGCAAAATTCGCGATTTGGCTTGCAACGAAGGCAGTATTTGCACCTTTCTTTTCCACCCATAACCACTGGTGTTCACCCTTTTGTTCATCGGGCTCGCTGCATGGAAGTTCTAGCACTTCGGTAACTTTAAAGTCTTCCGGCGATGCTTTAAATTGCCCTTGGCATGTGGGCTGGCCATGTAAATAGGTATCAATCACGCGCAGGTACCGGCACCACGAGAACCACTGCATGACACGCAATGCCCTCTTTACGCCCAACAAATCCTAGTTTTTCCGTTGTCGTAGCTTTCACATTAATACTTCCTACTTCTGCAACCAACAATTGTGCAATGCGTGCACGCATGGTTGGAATGTAATCAGCAAGCTTAGGTGCCTGAGCAACCACTGTAATGTCGAGGTTTCCCAGCACAAACCCTTGCTGCTGCACTAATTTATAAACGTGTTGTAATAACTGGCCGCTATCGGCTCCGGCGTATTGCGCATCCGTGTCTGGGAAGTGTTGGCCAATATCACCCAAAGCAACAGCACCGAGCAGTGCATCCGCCACCGCATGCAAAATAACGTCACCATCTGAATGCGCAACCAGACCTTGCGTATAAGGTACGTGGGTACCGCCAAGCGTGAGCGGACCCTCACCACCGAATTTATGTACATCGTAGCCATGACCTATACGCATGTTGGCTCCTTAAATAACGTGGTTAAATACAAAGCAGCAAGCTGTTCATCGCCCGGCTGAGTAATTTTTATATTGGTTTGGCGCCCTTGCACCAACAGCGGATGCCCGCCAAGCAGCTCAATGGCCGAAGCCTCATCAGTGATGGAGGCGTTATCGACGCCTAACTGCTCCAAAGCCTGGCATAGCCGATCCGTACTAAACACCTGAGGTGTTAATGCGCGCCACAGATTATCCCGCGCAACACTGGTTGCAATGCTATTCGGTGGGCCAGAATCGTCTCCTCGCGCACGCTTTACAGTGTCGGCTAAAGGTAGCGCTAAGATAGCACCATCCGCATGCGCCAGTCCTGCCGTGATCACCGCACTCAGTTCGTCCAACTGCAAACAGGGCCGCGCCGCATCATGCACCACAACCGCCGCGAAGCCGTCTATTTGTGCTTGTTTGACGCCTGCTAAAACCGATGCCGCACGACTGTTCCCGCCTTGCACAAAGTGAATGTCGCAGTGGCTATTGAAGGTGAGCGACGCCATCCGTTGGTCACCCGCGGCAATGGCAATATAGACAGCCTGAACTCGGGCATCGGATGTCACTGCTGCGACACTGTGCTCAAGCACTGTTTTTCCGGCTAATTGAAGGTATTGTTTGGGTTCAGATAGCCCCATACGGCTACCCACTCCTGCAGCGGGGATAACTGCAGCAACACCAGCTACATTTTGCATAGGCTCTATTAGTTAGCTTGTTGTTTTATAGGAACTAAGCGAAAAAAAGTTTCATCTCGCTTAATCAATCCCAATTCGTTGCGTGCACGCTCTTCAAGCGCAACTTGACCGTCACGTAAGTCAGCGATATCCGCCACAAGAACTTGGTTTCTTTGTTTAAGGCGAGTGTTGGTTTCAGCTTGGCGTTGAACGTCGGACTGCAGGTGCCAATAATCCGGTAGGCTATTTTTCCCCACCCATAGACGATATTGCAGTGCGATTAACGCAACGATAAATACCAATTTTAGTAATCGCATAGCTGTCCCCACATGCTGTTGTTCGTTATTATAAATAATTGCTGCGGTTCTGCTAGTATATCGACCTTTGCCGCAAAGCCCAACGATAAATCAACGTCGCGAGTTACAATGGATTATTTCTTAATTATCTCAATTATTTTCATTGGCGCTTGCCTGCAAGGAATCACTGGCTTTGGCTCAGGGCTCATCGCTGTTCCCTTGTTAACCCTACTTCTGCCACTTAGCGTTATTACACCAACACTTTCTGTGGTGAATTTTGTAATGGCTACCTATCTTGCCTGGATGTTGCGCCACTCGCTGCATATTAAACATTGGCGCCCTTTGCTAATAAGCGGTGTGCTTGGCACCTTGTGTGGCAATTATTTATTGGCTTATTTACGCTTAGACTGGCTGCAAATGGGTATGGCAATTATGGTGATTGCAGTGGCATTACTGTTTTGGTTTGGCATTCAGTTACGCCATAAAAGTACCCCAAAACTGCAATCGGTTACAGGCATTTTAGCTGGGTTCAGTAACGGTGCTCTAACCTTGGGCGGCCCCCCCGTGGTTTTGTTTTTAACTGGAAACGGTCTTGACCGAATTGCCTTTCGCGCCACATTAACGCTTTTTTTCTGGGTTCTGGCATTAACCAACATCGTCTCGTTCACCGCGCAACAACGGTATCAGCTTGAGCATGTCCCGATTTTAATATGCTTGTTGATTGGCGCAATCTCTGGCGCATGGCTTGGTCATCGAATCAGCGATCGTTTGTCAGAACAGCTGTTTCGTAAATTGAGTTTATTGCTTGTGATCATTGCCGGCGGCGTTGCGTTTTTCAGTGCCTTTCAGTAACCACAAGGCAATTAGAATTCGACTGTTGTAGCCAGTAACACTTCTCGTAGCGTAAGGGTGCGCGGATCAATACGCCCTTTATGGCTCCATTGATGACCGCAAAACGCCGGTGCTAAGTTGGCTGCATCGGGTCGCAATAGCCACAGTTGATCGCTACCGGCCTCAAGGCATGTACCTTCGAAATTAAACCAACCGTGCATATTGCAGTGAACACGCTGTTGCGCCTTATCGATGCGATCAATTGAATCAAGCCGCACTTGTTGAATGGTTGATTGTAAATCGAAGATTGGAACGGTATCGCCTAAATGCGCCGAGCGCGACAGCCAACGTTGCAACTTACCTGCCTGGGTAGCACTAACCGTTAAGTGTTTCTTTTGCGGGGTTTGCCAACTGGCATTTTGCACATCAAGCGTATACGGGGCATCACTCTCAAGCATGCCACGCGCTGCATTTTGCACATAGTATGGAACGCTTTGTAAGCGACGTTGTAATAACGAAATTGAAATCTGCTCTTGCTGAGAAAGTTGCTTTAATTCGCGTTCATAGAGCGCAGTGCAGAGTTCTGCAAAGGCGCCAGAACCCACACCAACCGTTGTGGTTGGTGTGAGTTGCTGGAAAATATCACCCTGCTGAGTCACTGCAGTGACCTTTTGCTGTTAGCTCTGCTTCGCATTCACTTCAGCACGACCTCGATATGGCGCTTTGCCATTCAGCTCGGCTTCAATGCGCAGCAACTGGTTATATTTCGCGACCCGATCGGAGCGGCATAATGAGCCTGTTTTGATCTGTCCCGCCGCAGTACCCACAGCTAAATCAGCAATCGTTGCATCTTCAGTTTCACCTGAGCGGTGCGAAATAACAGCGGTAAAACCGGCTTCATTGGCCATCCGAATCGCCGCCAATGTTTCTGACAAGCTACCAATCTGATTAAATTTAATCAGAATTGAGTTGCCAATCCCTTCTTCAATCCCACGCTTAAGGATTTTCGTATTGGTTACAAACAAATCGTCACCGACCAGTTGTACCCGATCACCTAAACGGTCGGTCAAAACTTTCCAACCGGCCCAATCACTTTCATCCAGGCCATCTTCAATAGAGATAATCGGATACCGTTGGCACAAACCATCGAGGTATTCCGCGAAGCCCGCAGCGTCAAACGACTTGCCTTCGCCAGCTAAATGGTATTTACCGTCGCGGTAGAATTCAGATGCAGCACAGTCAAGCGCCAAGGTAACATCGTGTTCCATGCGGTAACCGGCTTTATCTACCGCCTCAACAATCACTGCTAAAGCTTCTTCGTTGCTGGCTAAATTCGGTGCAAATCCACCTTCATCACCAACTGCTGTGCTTAAACCGCGTGCTTGCAGAACCTTTTTGAGCGCATGAAATATTTCCGCGCCCATACGTAATCCTTCACGGAAGCTACTTGCACCAACCGGTTGAATCATGAACTCTTGAATGTCGACGTTATTATCCGCGTGCTCGCCACCGTTCAGAATATTCATCATCGGCAAAGGCATGCTGAACTGGCCTGGCGTGCCATTAATTTCTGCAATATGCGCATACAGCGGCATACCTTTACTGCTTGCCGCAGCCTTGGCCGCCGCCAAAGAAACTGCCAAAATTGCGTTGGCACCGAGTTTCTCTTTATTTTCAGTACCGTCAAGCTCAAGCATGATTTGGTCAACGTGGGCTTGGTCGGTCGCATCAACACCTTTTAATGCCGGTGCAATCAAGTTATGAATATTTGCGACCGCTTTTTCGACACCTTTACCAAGATAACGGCTGGCATCACCATCACGTAATTCTAAGGCTTCACGCGAACCGGTAGAGGCACCGCTTGGTGCTGCCGCACGGCCCCAATGGCCGTTTTCCAAATGCACATCGGCCTCAACCGTCGGGTTTCCGCGTGAGTCCATAATTTCTCGAGCTACAATTTTACTGATTGCTGCCATGAGTTTAAATTGCTCCTGTTAAAACACGCGGCACTTAAGCGCGACGCTTCTTCTGATAAATACCTGCAGCTTCAATAAAGCCACGGAACAATGGATGCCCATCACGAGGTGTTGAGGTGAATTCCGGGTGGAATTGCGCCGCTACAAACCAAGGATGCTTTGGAATTTCGATAATTTCAACTAAACGATTATCGTGTGACCAGCCAGAAATTTTCAGACCGGCCTTCTCCAATTGCTCAACATAATTGCCGTTCACTTCATAGCGGTGACGGTGACGCTCTTCAATCACATCTTTACCATAAAGGTCGCGTGCTTTTGTGCCTTTCACAAGGTTACATGGCTGAGCGCCTAAGCGCATGGTGCCGCCAAGATCTGAACTGCCATCGCGCAACTCTTTCTGGCCCTTGGCATCCATCCACTCTGTGATCAAACCAACCACAGGGTGCTCAGCGTTCACATCAAATTCAGTACTATTTGCCGTGGTTAAGCCAGCAACATTGCGTGCATATTCAATCAACGCAATTTGCATACCTAAGCAAATACCTAAATAAGGAATGTTATTTTCACGGGCATATTGTGCCGCCATGATTTTACCCAGAATGCCACGTTCACCGAAGCCACCAGGTACAATAATTGCGTCAACATCAGCTAACTTCGCAACCCCTTTGGTTTCGACGTCTTGCGCGTCAATATAGCGAATATTAACGGTTAAGCGGTTTTTCAACCCAGCATGGGCTAAGGCTTCGTTGACCGATTTATAAGCGTCAGGTAATTCTATGTATTTACCGACAAAGCCAATTGTCACTTCGCCGCTTGGATTGGATTCTTGGTAAAGAACTTGTTCCCACTCAGCTAAATCAGCTTGCGGACGGTCCATACGGAAACGATGAACAACCAGCTCATCAAGCCCCTGCGATTTCAAAATCGCCGGAATCTTGTAAATGCTATCAACGTCTTTTAAGCCAATAACAGCTTTCTCTTCAACGTTGGTAAATAATGCAATTTTAGAGCGTTCATTTGCCGGTAAAGCGCGATCTGAACGGCACACCAACACGTCAGGTTGAATCCCGATAGAGCGTAGCTCTTTCACTGAGTGTTGCGTAGGCTTGGTTTTAACTTCGCCCGCAGCACCCAAGAACGGCACTAAAGTTAAGTGCATAAACAAGGTACGGTCGCGCCCTACCTCGGTTGCCAATTGCCGAATTGCTTCTAAGAACGGTTGTGACTCAATATCACCCACGGTTCCGCCAATCTCAATGATTGCGATATCATAGCCTTCGCTACCATCGATAATACGGCGTTTAATTTCGTTGGTGATATGTGGAATAACCTGGATAGTTGCGCCTAAAAACTCACCACGACGTTCGCGACGAATAATATCTTCGTAGACACGGCCTGCAGTAAAGTTATTTTTCTTGGTCATACGCGTGCGAATAAAACGCTCGTAATGGCCTAAGTCCAGATCGGTTTCCGCACCATCTTCAGTCACGAAAACTTCACCGTGCTGAGTTGGGCTCATGGTACCTGGATCGACGTTAATATAAGGGTCGAGTTTTAGAATCGTGACCTGAAGGCCACGAGCTTCAAGAATTGCCGCCAGTGAAGCTGCAGCAATGCCTTTGCCCAGCGAAGATACTACACCGCCGGTGACGAAAATATAATTAGTTGTCATGCGAAACCTAAGTCGTCAGGTTAAAAGGGAATTGCTTCAAGACGGGGAAATAGTATACCCGAAGCCACCCAATCCGACAATTTAAAATCGCAGTAATCTGAATCGATTAAATTACGACGACTCAGACTTCACTGCCTGCCAATGTGCTTCAAGCTCTTCTAAACTCAAGTCTTCCGGCCGTTGCTTACTTATATTGAGGCGCTTTTCTATTGCTTGAAAGCGCTGCTTAAACTTCAGGTTGGTGCGCCGCAAGGCATGTTCCGGGTTCACTTGCGCATGTCGCGCAAGATTCACGACGGCAAATAACACATCGCCAATTTCTGCTTCAAGCGCCTGCTGATCACGCTCTTTTTGCGCAAGCTCGGCTTCTACTTCTTCAATTTCTTCGCGTATTTTCGCCAAAACCGGTGCGATTGTATCCCAGTCAAAACCAACATTAGCCGCCCGCTTTTGCAACTTCAACGCCGTTAAAATACTCGGCAGATTATCCGGAATACCGTGAAAAACACTATTTTCGCCACCTTTTTTAGCGCGTTCCTCGGCTTTAATTTGTTCCCACTGCGCTTTTATCTCTTCATCAGTTTGCGTGGTGCTGTCGCCAAAAACGTGCGGATGCCGCCGAATAAGCTTGTCTGCGGTTTGTTGCGCCACCTCATCGAAGCTAAATTGACCGGACTCTTCACTTAATTGGGCATAAAAAACCACTTGGAACAGTAAGTCGCCAAGCTCATCTTTAATATCCGCCAAATCGCCTTCAGTAATCGCCGCCGCAACCTCGTAGGCTTCTTCAATGGTATAAGGAATGAGACTGGTCATGGTTTGCTTCAGGTCCCACGGGCATCCGCCATTCGGGTCTCGAAGTCGGCGCATGACTTGCAGCAGAGCAGTCACACCAGAGAGATTATTTGTTGTTGTCATTGTGTTGTTCTTACCACGTTATGAATGCCTTTGATTTGAGTAAGTCGATTCAGCAGGCGTTGCAAGTTTTCGGTATCGGCAATAATTAAACCAACAGCCACGCGAGCTTGCCGTGTGGCCGCGTCTGAGTGCGAATCAAGCTGCGCGACATTCGCTTTTTCGTTCGCCAATACGCTAGTTATATCGTGTAAAAGTCCGTTGCGATCATCCGCTTCAATACGCAAGTTGACCCGGTAATTGCCTCGTTTCGTTTGGCTCCAACTTACCGCAAGCGCCCTTTCTGGGTGCTGCTCCAACAAGTGCGTTAGTTGCTCGCAATCGCTGCGGTGCACCGATACCCCGCGCCCTTGCGTGACAAAACCTAGAATAGAATCGCCAGGTACAGGCTGGCAGCATTTAGCAAACTGCACCAGTAAATTACCGATACCTTCTACGGTAACGTCACTTTGTTTGCCGGCTTTTGTCGCGGCCTGTTTAGGTTTGCGCGCGGTGATGCGCTCTATGCGCTCAGCCACGTTATCGTCCGCTGGCCTCAGCTGATTAACCACTTGATGCAAACGCACATCACCCGCACCAATAGCCGCCAGCAAGTCATCCAAATGCACCATATTAAACCGTTCCAGCACGCTTTCTGCTTGGCTTAATGGCACATTTAACTTACTCAATTCAGCCTCAAGCATATCTTTGCCAGCTTTAAGGTTTTTATCACGATCGAGCTTTTTAAAGTATGTAACCACTTTGCTGCGGGCGCGTGATGTTTGCAAATACCCATTAGCTGGGTTCAGCCAATCACGCCGCGGTTGTGCACTCTTCTGCGTTAAAATCTCGACCCGTTCGCCGTTTTTTAAATGGTAGGTAAACGGCACAATGTGCCCGTCAACCTTCGCGCCAACGCAACGATGGCCAACTTGAGAGTGAATGTAATAGGCAAAATCCAGCGGCGTCGCACCATTAGGTAAGTCAATCACTTCGCCTTTCGGGGTAAATACATACACCCTGTCTTCAAACACTTGCGAGCGAATTTCATCAACAAGACCATCATTACCGGCCATATCATCATGCCACGCCAACAATTTGCGCAACCAGGCTATTTTTTCTTCAAAACCAGAGCCTTTTCCGGCCGCCCCGCCTTCTTTGTACATCCAGTGTGCAGCAACACCAAGTTCAGCATCATCATGCATCGCTTGGGTGCGAATTTGAATTTCCACATACTTATCATCAGGCCCTAGCACCACGGAATGAATCGACTGGTAACCATTGGCTTTTGGCGTCGCAATATAGTCATCAAACTCTGAAGAAATATGTCGCCACATGCTATGCACCACGCCCAGTGCACCGTAGCAGTCTTTTAATGACTCAGTAATGATGCGCACGGCCCGAATATCAAACAGTTCTTCAAAACTTAAATGCTTCTTCTGCATTTTTCGCCAAATGGAATAAATGTGCTTAGGCCGCCCATAAACAGTAGCCTTCACACCCTCAGCATCGAGTGCTTTTTGTAGCCCTTGTACAAATTCCTGAATATAGCTTTCACGGTCAATTCGCCGCTCGTGCAGTTGTGCCGCAATTGCTTTGTAAGTAGAGGGGTGCAGATACCGAAAAGCAAGATCTTCCAACTCCCATTTCAATTGACCAATCCCGAGGCGGTTCGCTAGCGGAGCATAAATTTCATGGCATTCTTTGGCTGCTAATACCCGCGTCTCTTCATCCAGCGCTTTAACTTCGCGCAAAAAGCAAATGCGTTCAGCCAACTTAATTAATACCGCACGCACGTCGGTGACCATCGCCAGTAACATGCGCCGCACATTATCAATTTGAATCAAGCTTGGTTTGCCGTGCTGAAAGTGCTGCAGTGCGCTGATGGTCTGCATTTGCTGCACGGCTTCAAGTAAAATCGGTAGGCTCTTCCCGCCCCAAGCCAAAGCTTGTTCCGTATCAAATAACTGGGCTTCGAACGCTGGGCTATACAATGCGGCAATCAAGGACTCTTGATCAAGATTCAGGCCGATGAGAATCTCGACCATTTCTTCGCCTTTCAGCAATAATTGCGGTTGTTTGGCTTGTTGGCATAGCATTTTAAGGCGCTCCGCATGTTCGCGCAGTTGCTCGCGGCGTGCATCAGAGTCCAATTCTGCTAACCAGTCGCCCTGTTGATGTGGTTTATCAACGTGCGTACTTCTTACCCAAACCACCGTGTTACTCCCTTTCGAAAAGTGTGATTACCTCAATGTGATGGGTCTGCGGAAACATGTCAATGACTTGAGCGCGTTTTAGCGTATATCCATTTTGTTTTAACACATTGGCGTCACGCGCCAAGGTATCGGGCGCACAAGATACATACACAATGCGCTGCGGCTGCCGCTTGGCAACTTCGCCAATTGCGTGCGGCGCGCCGGCTCGCGCAGGGTCTAATAAAACTTTTGTGAAGGGTTGATCAATCTTACTTCCAGCCCACCCTTGCTGTGGCCAGGGCTGCTCAAGGTTAGCGCAAACCGCGTTAACCTTTACGGCGTAACGCTTGGCATTTTCCGCTAACTGTTCGACCATTGAGTGAACCCCTTCTACTGCAGTAACCTGAGCTCCTTGTTGCGCCATCGGAATGGTAAAATTACCACTGCCCGCATACAACTCGAGAATGTTGTCTTGCGGTTCTATCGCAAGCCAACTTAATGCTTGGGCAACCATTTTCTCACTCAACTGCTGGTGCGTTTGCAGAAAGTCATTCGGTTTACAATGCAACTCCGCACCAAGGGTTTGGTAACTCACCGTTGTATCGTGCGCATTCAGCGGCTTCACGCTATGCTCGGTGGCCAACCAAATGACCACACTGTATTGCTCGGCAAAAAGCTGCAACGCTTGTGTATCGGATGCATCAGGCAGCGTGTCCACACGCAGTAAAACAATAGGCTTAGGGCTTAAGTCTATCAGTTCAACATGACCTAATTGGCGTACCACGCTCAATTTTGGCAGCAGAGTACGTAATGGCCTCAGTAAATTATTGAGTGATTGGGTTAGGGTTAAACAATCATTAATTGTGACAATCTGCTTACTTTTCGCCGCACGGAAGCCCAATTTCAATTGTTGTCGCTTGCGGTCATAATGCACGGCTAACCGCGCGCGGCGGCGATAATTCCAAACATTATCTGTTAACGGTTCAAGCCATTGCTCAGGCGACAGTTGTGCAAATTTTTGCAGCATCTGCTCGACAACCTGCTGCTTATGACGACGTTGTGCATGCAACTCTAAATGCTGGAGATCACAACCGCCACAACTTGAATAATAGGTGCATGGCGGCGTTACCCGCTCAGAGCTTGCTTCGGTTATTTCAATCAGTTCGGCCTCATACTTACCACGAGGCATTAAGCTGATAATCTCACCCGGTAATGCACCACCGACGAAACGTGCACCTTTGGGTGTACGAACAACGCCACGGCCTTGATGGTCAAGCCCAACCACTACTTGTTGCTTGAGTGCTTCCGCCTTAACCTGGCGCGGTTGTGGTTTATATATCTGAGCCATGTGCCCGGGCCTGTTGCATGATCGCTTTAATATCGCGTACCGCTTGGTCTAAACCAACCAATACTGCACGGGCGATAATCGCATGCCCAATATTTAGCTCCAAAAGCTGGGGAATGGCCGCAATCGCGGCAGTGTTATGATAATGCAAACCATGCCCGGCATTCACCTGCAAACCGGCAGCCTGTGCATATTCAGCCGCGGATCTGAGTTGCGCTAACGCTTGTTGTTGTGCGCTTTCGTCGCGTTGCTCCGCATAATGCCCAGTGTGCAACTCAATAATCGGTGCGCCACAGGCAACGGCTGCATCAATTTGTCGTTTATCGGCATCAATAAATAAACTCGTAGCAATGTTACTTTCCGCCAACTGGGCCACAGCAGCGGTAATTTTGTCTTGCTGACCGGCCACGTCAAGACCGCCTTCTGTGGTTAACTCTTCACGTTTTTCTGGTACTAAACAGCAATAAGTTGGCTTAATGCGGGTTGCAATGGCGAGCATCTCAGGGGTTACCGCCATTTCAAGGTTCATTCGGGTTTGAATAGTTTGGGCAAGAATTTCCACGTCCCGATCGGTAATATGACGACGATCTTCGCGCAAATGCACGGTAATACCGTCGGCCCCAGCTTGCTCAGCAATGGCTGCTGCAGTGACCGGATCAGGGTAACTGACGCCGCGAGCATTGCGTACAGTTGCAACATGATCAATATTCACGCCAAGTAAAATGGGCGCGACTCCAGCTGAATGCGTCATGGCAGTTCCTTAAATTGAACAAAGAGTTGACGACTACGCAGGGGTTTATCCCCCAAATAAGGCTGCAAAGCAGCGCGCATAAGTCGTTTAAACAATTTTAGCAAGCGTTGATCGGACAGCTCAAATGCGCCGAGGCGTATCAAGTCTTGGCCGCTCAACTGCACCCTTGCCGATTGAGTTATGCCAGCGATAGGCATAAATCCATCTTCAGGAATAAATTGATACGCTTGAGCAGGTAAAATGGGTTGTTGTTGATTATCAATATGCCAATCAAATCCATGCCCTAAATGACACAATAACTGCCACTCAAAGCGCCGCAATATAGGTTCAACATGGTCAACTTGAGTCAATAAGCTCAGAGTATGTTGGTAGTCGTCAAATAGCCCGTCTACCGCATGATACGGTGTGGTCAGGCGTTGTATCAATTCATTCAGGTAAAAACCGCTGTATAGAGCTGTTCCGCGCAGATCAAGCGCTTTTCCACTTGCTTCGGCAGCCACCAAGGTTTGCAACTCGTGACGGCCACGACTGCTTATTTGCAGTGGCGTAAATGGCTGTAAAATACTTCGCCATGGGTTTTTAGGCCGCTTCGCGCCTTTGGCGATAACGCGATAGCGACCGTGTTCTGCGGTGAATAGCTCCACCAACAAACTGCTGTCTTGATAGGGCCAGCGATGCAAAACGAACGCCGGTTCCATCATCTATTCCTCGCCGTAGCCTAAGCTACGTAACGCCCGTTCGTCATCGGCCCAGCCAGATTTAACTTTCACCCATAATTTGAGGTGAACTTTACCGCCAACTAACGGCTCAATGTCACGACGCGCTTCGGTACCAATAGTTTTTAACTTACTGCCGCCAGCGCCAATCACCATACGTTTTTGCGTATCGCGCTCAACCAAAATCAGAGCGTGAATGTGGGTGGTGCCTGAAGGTGCCGTTTGAAATTGTTCAATCTCAACCGTGGTGCTATATGGCAGCTCATCACCGGTGAAACGCATAAGCTTTTCACGGATGATTTCAGCTGTCATAAACCGCAATGAACGGTCAGTAACATAGTCTTCAGGGTAATGGTGGGCACCCGGCTTTGCGTAGTTATGTACTAACTCTCGCAATGCCTCAACGTGTGCGCCCGTCTCTGCAGACAACGGAATAATTTCCGCAAACTTGTGTTTCTCGGATAGCTTTTGCAAGTATGGCAGCAGTTCAGCTTTATCTTTTATCTGGTCGATTTTGTTAACCACCAACACCACTGGGCGCTCGGTTTTCTTGAGCTTGGTGAGCACCATTTCATCGTCGCTGGCCCATTTGCCAGCTTCAACTACAAACAACACGACCTCTACACCACTCAGCGAGCTTGACGCTGCGCGGTTCATTAGGCGATTTATCGCACGTTTTTCGTCTTGATGTAGCCCTGGCGTGTCGACGTAAACAATTTGGCGATCGCCTTCGGTTTCAATTCCTAGAATGCGATGCCTTGTGGTTTGCGGTTTGCTTGAGGTAATACTAATTTTTTGACCAAGAATACGGTTCAGCAACGTCGATTTACCCACGTTTGGGCGCCCTACTATCGCGACAAATGCTGATTGTGAATTCTGTTCCGGTACCATCATGCTTATTTTTCCTGTTGCATAAGTTGCGCTAACGCTTCCGTTGCAGCCTGCTGCTCGGCCTTACGCCGGCTAGTTCCGGCACCTAAAATGGGCTCAGCAAGGCCTTCTACTTGGCAACTTACGGTAAATTTCTGATTGTGTGCCTGCCCTTGGGTTGCAACAACCTCATAAAGCGGTAATGCACGTTGGCGGCCCTGCAGGTATTCCTGCAAACGCGTTTTTGGGTCTTTATGTCCTGCGCCTGGTTTAATTGCTGCTAACTGGTCTGCATACCAGTTTAGCACCACCGCGCGGCAAGTCACTAAATCACTCTCGAGGTACATCGCACCTAGGAGTGCCTCAACGCCATCAGCAAGTATGGATTCGCGACGGTTCCCGCCGCTCTTCATTTCGCCTGGCCCAAGTACTAAATGTTTGCCCAGTTCAAAGCGCTGAGCAAGTTTCGCTAAACTGCGACCACAGACTAACGTGGCACGCATCCGACTCAGGTCACCTTCGTCAATTTCTGGAAATCGTTCGTAGAGCGCTTCACTGATAATAATGCCCAATACCGAGTCACCAAGAAACTCCAGGCGCTCGTTATGCTGCGCTGCCGCACTGCGATGCGTAAGTGCCTGTAACAGACGCTCACGGTCTTTAAATGTATAACCAAATGATCGTTCAAGCTGTGCAATGGGTGGTTTCGGTAAACTCACTAATTACTCCACGCTACCAAGACGATTCCAGCGAACTGCCGTTGGCACCCACTGTGGTAACCAACTGCTGGCGTCACGATTCATTTCAAAGCTCATCCAAATAAAAGTAGCGCGACCCACCAAGTTATCTTGCGGTACAAAGCCCCAGTAGCGACTGTCCTCGGAGTTGTCGCGATTATCTCCCATAAAGAAATAATGCCCTTCCGGCACAATCCATTCATCTGGAGCCGTTCCAGCTTGCTGATAGAAGTAAGCTGTACGTGGCGCAATTGTTGGGTCAATCAAAATATCATGCTCCACCGTGCCGATTTGTTCACGATAACGCACTAATGGCGTTGAACGACTAAAGTAAACTTCATCTTGCGGGCGTACATCGCGTTCAATAACTTGTAATTGCGGGCATTCTGCCGATTGTTCAACGCAAGCGGGTTCTAAATATAGCGTTTTATTGCGGTAGATAATGCGATCGCCCGGTGTGCCAATAATCCGCTTGATAAAATCAACTTGCGGGTTGCCCGGATACTTGAACACCGCAATCTCACCACGCTTTGGTGTGCCTGTTGCAAATAATTCGGTGCGAAACAGCGGATCACGAATGCTGTAGCTGTATTTTTGTACCAAGATAAAGTCGCCCGCCAGCATGGTCGGCATCATTGACGCCGACGGAATGCGAAATGGCTCATAAAAGAACGACCGAACAATGAGAATAACAAACAAAATGGGGAATACTGACTGCGCAAACTCAGCCACACGCCCCTGCGGAGCCAAACGCTCACGCGCTTCGTCATCAAGCTGTTGCTGTAAGCGTTGTTCTTCTTCCGCGATACGGGTTAGCCGTGTCGGCTTTTTGAACTTTGCGTCGTACAGCCAAACCAAGCCCGCAGCTATAGTTACCAGCGTCAATAAAATTGAATAAAAGTTTGCCATCTGAGGTTATTTCCCTAGCGCACCAAAAATATCCGTTACTTGCCAACCTTCAGCACGGCAAGAAATGCTTCTTGCGGTACTTCTACGTTACCAAGCTGCTTCATGCGTTTCTTACCTTCTTTTTGCTTCTGCAACAGCTTTTTCTTACGGCTTACGTCACCGCCATAACATTTCGCGGTCACGTTTTTACGCAGCTGCTTCACCGTAGCACGCGCAATAACGTGTGTACCAATCACTGCTTGAATCGCAATATCAAACATCTGACGTGGAATAAGTTCACGCATTTTATCAACTAAATCACGGCCTCGGCCTTGCGAGTGATCACGGTGGGTAATCATCGCTAGCGCATCCACTTTCTCACCATTTATCAAAACGTCAACACGAACCATGTCGGCCTCTTGGAAGCGCTTAAAGTTGTAATCTAACGAAGCGTAACCTCGGCTGGTTGATTTCAAACGGTCAAAAAAGTCCATCACCACTTCGGCCATCGGCAGTTCATAGGTGACTGCAACTTGATTGCCATGATAGGTCATTTTTGTCTGTACACCGCGCTTATCAACACACAAGGTAATCACATTACCTAAATATTGCTGCGGTACTAAAATATTCGCTTCCACAACCGGTTCATAGATAGTTTCAATATCATTTACAGGCGGTAAATTAGCTGGATTATCTACTTTGTGTTCTTTACCATCTTTGGTTATAACCTTATAAACCACGGTCGGTGCAGTGGTAATAAGGTCTATATCGTATTCGCGTTCCAGCCGCTCTTGGATAATTTCCATATGCAGCATGCCTAGGAACCCAACGCGGAAACCGAAGCCCAGCGCGGCCGAATTTTCTGGCTCATAAAAGAGCGAAGCATCGTTCAGTGACAACTTGGCTAACGCATCACGGAAGTTCTCATAGTCGTCTGACGAGATTGGGAACATACCTGCGTATACTTGTGGCTTCACTTTCTTAAAGCCCGGCAACGGCTCTGATGCCGGTTGTTTCGCCAACGTCAGGGTATCACCAACCGGCGCCCCCAAAATCTCTTTAATTCCGGCAATCACGAAGCCTACTTCACCGCAGCGCAAAATGCCGGTCTCCGTTGGCTTGGGCGAGAAGAAACCGACTTTGTCGATTTGGTAGGTTTGCCCTGTCGACATCACTTTCATTTTGTCGCCAGCGCGTAACACCCCATTTTTCACGCGTACCAGACTCACTACACCTTGGTAATTGTCGAACCAAGAATCAATAATCAGTGCTTGTAAAGGCGCGTCCGCTTCACCTTGCGGCGGTGGAATTTGCGTTACAATACGCTCGAGCACTTCGGTAATACCAACACCCGTTTTCGCGGAACACTGCACCGCATCGATGGCTTCAATACCAACAATGTCTTCAATTTCTTCAGCAACCCGCATTGGATCAGCTTGCGGTAAGTCAATTTTGTTCAGAACCGGAACCACTTCCAAGTTCATTTCCATCGCGGTGTAGCAATTCGCAAGCGTTTGCGCTTCAACACCTTGCGCGGCATCGACAACCAATAAAGCGCCTTCACAACCGGCTAGGCTACGCGACACTTCATAAGAAAAGTCAACGTGCCCTGGCGTATCGATAAAGTTAAGTTGATAGGTTTCACCATCTTTCGCCGTATAGTGCAGCGTCACGCTTTGTGCTTTGATGGTAATACCACGCTCGCGCTCGAGATCCATGGAATCGAGCACTTGCTCAGCCATTTCACGGTCGGTTAAGCCGCCGCAATCTTGAATTAAACGATCAGAAAGAGTCGACTTACCGTGGTCGATGTGCGCAATTACTGAAAAATTGCGTATATTTGCTTGCTTAAACGCCTTTTCTGGCATTAATGCCCCCGCAAAAACAAATGGAATAGAGAATTAACCGCTGATCATACTGATTTATGAGGCAGGGAACAAAGAATTTCGGGTGAAATTAGTCGATTTGTTGCACACGTAACAATTGAGTAACCTGCACATCACGGTGATGCAACCAACGCTTCAATGCATAGAAGCTCAATCCGAAGCCGGTAAAGGCACTGATAATCACCCACCCCTCACTTAATGTGGTCATATTGGTGAGGCCAATAGCAACAACCAACAGTGCCATCAACGGCAAGCCGTACACCATGAGCGAAAAACGCGTTAATGCTTGGTCAGGTAATAACAACTCAATCTGTTGGCCCGGTGCGAACTGTCCCGCGGGCTTACGCACGCGAAATTCTGCACGGCGATCGGAAAATGCTTTGGAGATGATACCGGCGCCGCAAGTTGATTGTTGCACACAACTACCGCACCCAGACTTGAGTTGGGTAGAAACCACCAACTCATCGTTATCTATAGCTATAATTTCTGCAACTTCGCGTATCACTGCGGATTACCTTGGCTGGCCGTAACCGTCATACTTTCGCCAATGCGCCGCAATGTCTCGGCCGGCATTTTACCAACCACGGTTACCGCAAACCCATTCACATGGGAATTCACGATGGATTCAGGCCCCTGCAATGCGAGGTTCGGAAGCGCTTGGGTACGTTGATCCGTCACGTAAATTGACACTTCGGTTAACCCATCGCTGTATAAAAAGTAATCTGTTGGCAACGGTGTATCGTGCAGCTTACGATGATGCGCGCGGCGCAGCTCGAAGCCAGCGGGTAACCATTGTGGTCGTAACGCAAACTGCAGCTCCGTTAACTGCTGCAAATCATAAAGTTTCGGTGGGCGCTGAATGTCGCTTACTTCAGTCAACTGCTCAGGCAGTACCTCCGAAAATGCAATCGAGGTAACCTGCAACTGCTCTAAAATTTCACCTTGCGGCGTCATCATTTGCAGTTTTAATAGCATCCCCGACTCGCGATCAACCCATAAGTCATAATGATAGCGGTTGTCATCGCGACTGATTAAACGCAAATATTGCGCATTACGCCCTGTCACCCGCATACCACCACTGGCAATCACTTGGTATTGCGCATTAATTTGAGTAAAAGGTTTGTAGAATGCTGGCGGAATTAAACCAAAGGTTACATCTGACTGCAGAGTATAACTGCCGCCCGCTTGTGAGTAATAGTAGGTTTGATCACCAACGCGCAAGGCCCGTGTGTCGGCGCCATTTAAATAGATGAGTAATTCAATATCGGTGTTGTGGTCGTAGCTGCCGTGCAACCAAACCAATGGCTGAATGCGCTGCCCTTGTGATTGCACTAACGTCGCTTCAAAATTGAGACTACGAAGTGCTTTCGCCATGCGGTCAAACCAAACTTGTCCGGCATTGGCTGCGCGCTCAGCACTTTCAGCGCGCTCATCGGATTGTGCTACGGCATAGAATGGAGCGATTGCTGCAAACCACAGCGCAATCGCGACAACATATTTAGTCATTCTGTTCTGGTAACTTCTCGACGGTTGAACTCTCAATTTGCTGTTGCTCTTCTTTGTCTTCTTGCAGCGATAACTGCAACTGACGTTGATGATCCAGCATGTATGAATAAAGCAACTGGCGTTGTTGCGCAACTTCAGCTGCTGAAGGCGCTTGTTGCTGTTCAATCACAGTATTGTAACTTACCGGGTTACGCCCACCAAACGGATTGGTAATCAATGCTGGTGACGTAACGTTTTGTGTTGTTTGCTGCGTGTCAACAACCACCGGTTGTTGCACCGATACAACCGCAACCAAAGCCACACTTGCGGCAATAGCAATACTGCCAGCAGGCTTCAACCAACGGCTTGCAGCGCGTGACATCGCACCTCCGCCACCTAATGACGGTTGCACCACCACGTTTTGTTCCTGCGCAATTTGCGCGGCCACTTGCGCACTGATGTCAATCTGTTGATTGGCTTGTGCGTCACCGCGCATAATATGGCCAACTAAGGCATAGCGTTGCCATGCAGCTTGTGCATACTGGTCATCCAGTAACGCTGACAAATCAGCCTCAAATGGACGTTCCGCATCAGCATCTGAATCACCAAAGTGATTATCCAGTAGTGCTGAGGCATGTTGTTTGCAACGATCAGACATATAGCTTCCTCAAATTCAGTTTAGCGCTCTAATAACGGTCGTAATTGTTGATCTATCGCTTCGCGAGCCCGAAAAATACGTGAGCGCACTGTACCAATAGGGCAATCCATTTCGATGGCTATTTCTTCATAGCCCAACCCGTCCATTTCTCGCAGTGTTATTGCACGGCGTAAATCTTCGGGTAAATCTTCGATGGTTCGCATAACAACGTCACGAATCTCATCCGTTAACAGCATACTCTCTGGAGAAGCACTGTCTTTTAGTGCGCCGCTGCCTTCATAGTATTCTGCCTCATCCGCATCTACATCATTGGCTGGTGGCTTACGCCCTTGTGCCACTAAGTAGTTCTTTGCAGTGTTTACTGCAATACGGTACAACCAAGTGTAAAACGCGCTATCGCCGCGAAAATTTGCCAACGCGCGATAAGCTTTTATAAATGTTTCCTGGGCTACGTCCGGCACATCTGCTTGTTGCTTAACGTAGCGCGATATCAGACTCATCACTTTGTGTTGATGTTTTTTTACCAACAAGTCAAAGGCTCGCTGATCTCCCTGTTGTACTCTTTCCACCAGGGCTTTATCTGTTTCGTGTTCGCTCATCCGAGCCCGTTCTCCTCAACCCCTAGCTACGCCAGATTTTAGGCCCGTTGCGTACTTGCAAAGTATGACCTAAGTGTTCGTAAAAAGTTCGCAAAAAAAATTCAAAAGAGTAAAATCGCTTCTATTCCTTTGGCAATTCAGCGGGATAACACGCTGTAACAACGTGTTGTCACGCGATTCATCCCACATACTTTATGGAACATATGTCTCATTATCAATGCGATGTTTTAATTATCGGCAGCGGTGCAGCGGGTTTAACCCTAGCCTTGCAATTAGCTGACCACGCACAAGTCACCGTGCTTTCTAAAGGTCCCCTTACAGAAGGTTCGACCTATTATGCGCAAGGTGGTATTGCGGCTGTTTTCGATGAGAATGATAGCATTGAAAGCCATGTTGAGGACACTTTAGTTGCCGGCGCAGGGTTATGCGACTTAGCTGCCGTTGAATTCACCACAGGGCATGCCAAAGAGAGTTTGCAATGGTTAATTGATATTGGCGTGGGCTTTGACCGCGTTGACGATGGCCAATTTCACCTTAACCAAGAAGGTGGCCACAGTCACCGCCGCATTTTGCATGCAGCCGATGCCACAGGCCGTGCCGTGCAAACAACATTGGTTGAACAAACCAAATTGCATCCAAATATTACCATCATCGAACGTGTCAATGCGGTTGATTTAATTACCCACAAACACCTTGGTGGCGACCAGCACTGTTACGGCGCATATATTTGGAACCGTGTTACGCAGCAGGTGGAAACCGTTGCCGCGCGCTTCGTGGCACTGTGTACAGGCGGTGCCAGCAAGGTTTATCAATACACTAGTAATCCAGACGTTGCCAGCGGTGACGGTATCGCCATGGCATGGCGCGCCGGTTGCCGCGTTGCCAACATGGAATTCAATCAGTTTCATCCAACCTGCTTGTTCCATCCGAACGCACAATCGTTTCTATTAACCGAAGCGTTGCGCGGCGAAGGCGCCTATTTACGCCGTCCTGATGGTTCGCGCTTTATGCCTGACTTTCACCCTGCGGCGGAGCTTGCCCCGCGTGATGTGGTTGCCCGCGCTATCGACTATGAAATGAAACGGCTGGGCGTCGACTGTATGTTCTTGGACATTTCTCATAAACCGAAAGCATTCATTCAAGAACACTTTCCAAACATTTATGACAAGTGTTTGAGTTTAGGTATTGATATTAGTCGTGAGCCAATGCCCGTGGTACCCGCAGCGCACTACACCTGTGGCGGGGTAAAAACTGACTTGCAGGCGCGCACCGATATCGCCAACCTCTATGCCATCGGTGAAGTGGCCTACACAGGTCTGCATGGCGCAAACCGAATGGCGAGCAATTCACTGCTTGAGTGTTTGGTGTTTGCACGTTCGGCCGCAAAAGACATTATTGAGCAGTTGCACGATAAACCATTGCGCACTGACCTACCCGCGTGGGATGAAAGTCAGGTGAACGATTCAGATGAAGAAGTCATTATTCAGCACAACTGGCACGAGCTGCGCCTATTTATGTGGGATTATGTTGGCATTGTGCGTACCGACAAACGGTTACAGCGTGCATTGCGTCGTATTGAGCTGTTACAGCAAGAAATTCACGACTATTATAGCAATTTCAAGGTCAGCAATAATTTACTGGAACTGCGTAATTTGGTGCAAGTAGCGGAGTTAATTGTTCGTAGCGCGATGGAACGCAAAGAGAGCCGTGGGCTGCACTACAATTTAGATCACCCTGATTTACTCCCTGCAGCGCAACCGACCATACTGGCGCCAGCGCAACAAAAACCGCGCTAGCCTTCGAAAAGCAGCATCACCAAGCCAACCGCGTTGTAACCATACCCAACGCCTTGGCTTGTTTGGGGCATGCAGAATAATCAGAGCGCCCCACGGGGTGACCCAACTCAGTGGCTGCAGATACCAACGTTGTTGATCCAAATCGGCAAGTTGCAGCCATTCGCCAGTGTCACAGTCGATACCCCACACGCACGCCGGCACAGGCAACCAGCGCCATGGCGTGACAGCCAGTTGCCAAAGCATTTAAACCTTAACGCGGCTCAAAATGTACGCCACCATTCCGGCTAACTCAGGGTCTTCGCACTTCTGATGCCCCATAAACCAAGCAAACAGATCGGGATCGTCGCAGGTTAATAAGCGGCGAAAGGCTTCTTGTTGCTGAGCATCAAGGTCATCGTACGCTTCTTCCACAAACGGCATGAACAAAACATCAAGCTCTAACATGCCGCGGCGGCAAGCCCAACGCAAACGGTTCTTATTTTTTAGCGTATCGGCATCTTGTTGCAACTTTTCCATGCGAATCCTTTTTTCTTAACAAAAATAGCGAGTACAAGACAAAACGGCTTGTATAATGAAATATCATCCCCATCTATTTCGATATCGATGAGAAAACGAGGTTTATTGTGCTAGATACAGAGTTTACCAAAGCTCCGCCAGAATACGTAACGGTTTCCTTAATGGATTACGGTGTAATCAGCCTGACGGGTCCACAAACTGATGATTTTTTGCAGGGGCAACTTACCTGTGACCTGAAGCAGCTTGCAGACAACCAGTGGCAATATGGTGCGCACTGTGACAACAAAGGCAAGGCGATGAGTACATTATTCGTTACTCGCTGCGCCGACAGTGTGTTATTGATTACCCATAAAGACGCCTTAGCGGCGAGCTTAGCCCAGTTACAGAAATACGGTGTATTTAGCCAAACCGAAATCATTGATGCGTCAGAAATATATTCGCTGTTTGGAATATTTGGTACGGCGGCCCCAGCACGCCTTGCCGAATGGATTGATCAACCGCTTAATGTTGAACACCAGCAAGCGGTGACATCAATCAGTGACGGTGTGGTGTTAACCTTGGGAAACCACCCTGATCAGTACATTCTGGTCACGAAACGTGATAACTTTCCGACTAATTCTGACATGAATTACTGGAATGCCCTTGAAATTGAGCGTGGTCGCCCCACCTTAGTTTCAGGTACACTATTGGAGTATGTGCCCCAGATGCTGAACGTTCAGGCGTTCCATGGCATCAGTTTTACCAAGGGGTGTTATATCGGCCAAGAGACCATCGCTCGGATGAAATATCTGGGCAAGCAGAAGCGGGCAATGTTTCGTTTGGTTGGCCAAGGTAAGGCTGTTGATGCGGGAGCTACCGTTGAACAGCAACTTGGTGAAAACTGGCGACGTGCCGGTACGGTAATTAACGCAGTGAGCCGTACTGACAATCAACTTGATTTACTGGCGGTGCTGCCGAGCGACATAGAGGCAGACACGAAGCTACGAATCAAGAATGATGACGCGAGTCTTTTGGAAATTTACCCACTGCCTTATAACTTGGATGAATCATGAGTCAAACTATTAGCCAGGACAAAGTTGTTGGAATTCACTACACCGTGAAAACCACTGAAGGCCAAGTACTGGATCAATCAAAAGAAGGTCAACCACTACAGTTCATTTTTGGTCGTGGTATGTTGATAAAAGGCTTGGAAAACGCGCTTGACGGCAAAGCAACTGGCGACAAATTTGAAGCTGAAATTCAACCAGCTGACGCCTATGGCGATCGTCATGACGGCCTTATTCAAACCGTTCCACGCACACTTTTCGGCGACAACGAAGTAGCCGTTGGCATGCAGTTCCGTGCGAGCACTGACGCTGGTGAACAGTCTGTAATGATTGTTGACGTAAGCGACGACGAAGTAACCGTAGACGGCAATCACCCACTAGCGGGCACTACGTTGAACTTTGACGTAGAAGTTGTAGAAGTTCGTGAAGCGGATCCAGCTGAATTAGACCACGGCCACGTGCATACAGATGGCAATCATAACCACGAATAATGGTTCTATGAATGCATGCAAGAATGCATAAAAAAAACGCACCTTCGGGTGCGTTTTTTGTTTCCAATTCGGCGTATACTATCAGCAATCTTCACCACATTCAGAGTTCAACATGGCCAATAAAACCTACAATTACAGCCAACAAACTGCCCTAGCCCAAGCCTTGGGTAAAATTGATCATGAAACACAAGGTGTCGTATTACCTATTCATGTAGCCACCACCTATATTCGCGGCGCAGACAACACCTACCCAAGTGGTAACGTGTACTCGCGTGCAGACAATCCAACTTATAAGCCTGTAGAGCAGCTTTTATGTCAACTCGAGCAAGGTGAACAGGCTTTATTATTTGGTTCAGGCATGGCTGCAGCGACAGCCGTATTTTTAGGTTTAAAGCCTGGAGATCACGTACTTGCGCCCGTGGTCATGTATTGGTCATTGCGTAATTGGTTGCTTAACTTTGCAACCGATTGGGGCCTAAATATTGAGTTTATTGACATGACCGATATTCAACAGGTGTCAAAAGCGATGCAGCCCAATAAAACCAAATTGGTTTGGTTGGAAACACCGGGCAACCCAATGTGGACCATCAGTGATATTGCCGCTATCAGTGAAATTGCCCATCAAGCGGGTGCATATCTCGCCGTAGATTCAACCTGCGCAACGCCACTGCTGACGCAACCACTCACCTTAGGTGCTGATATTGTCATGCATTCCGCCACTAAATACTTAAATGGCCATTCGGATGTTATTGCCGGCACCCTGATTTGTAAAACAGACAGCGATTATTGGCAACGGATTCGCGCAGTGCGCGCCCAAGGCGGTGCAGTGCCCAGCCCTCATGACGCAGCGCAACTGCTGCGTGGTATGCGCACTATGCATTTACGGGTACGTGAGGCGTGCACCAATGCCATGTTCTTAGCTGAACAACTGCAGCAGCACCCACAAATTGTCGAAGTTCTTTACCCCGGTTTACCGAGCTTCAGCGGCCATGAAACGGCCAAAAAACAAATGCACGGCGGTTTTGGTGGCATGCTCTCCATTCGCGTTAAAGGCGGCGAAGAAGCAGCGGTTCATTTAGCCGCCAACACTAAATTATGGAAGCGCGCCACCTCATTGGGCGGCGTTGAAAGTTTAATTGAACACCGCGCCAGCGTTGAAGGCCAAGGCACTCCATGTCCGCCGGATTTGTTGCGTTTATCCGCCGGCATTGAAGATAAACACGAACTGCTGGCCGACTTACTGCAAGCCTTACCAAAAAGCTGAGGACATGCTTGTTTATACTTTCTTTATGGCAAACCCAATAATTCGAATGGTTTGCTAAGCTGATACCTCATTAAAGTGTTGATCCCGCTTCTAGAATTGGGATCAGCACACAATGCGTTTAAAAACCATTACTAAACTGCTCGCTTTTCCGCTCGCATGGATTGCATTTGTTCAATTTGCGTTTGCCTGGCTCAATGTGTTTCTTTTTCAAGATGGTACCGGTACCCATTTTTTCTTTAGTGCCTTTCTTGTAGGGCTGGTTGCCCTGGCCTTTTGGGCATTTAGCTGGCGTACACAACTCAATAAAATCTATCCGCAAGATGGCCTGATTTTCGCCGTTTTAACTTGGTTGTTAGCAGGGCTCGGCGCCGCTATACCAATCTATTTAGTCACTGAGGTTTCGTGGACAGACGCAACCTTTGAAGCCATAAGTGCAATGACAACCACTGGTGCGACTATTCTCGTTGGGCTTGATGATATGCCACGGGGATTTCTGCTTTATCGCCAATTTTTACAATGGCTCGGTGGCCTCGGTGTCGTGATATTTGTGGTCGCGGTTTTACCGATGCTTAATGTTGGTGGCATGCGCCTGCTCGTGGCGGAAACACCAGGGCCAGTAAAAAACGATAAAATAGTGCCGCGAATAGGAAATGCCACCCGTTATTTGTGGTTTATCTACCTTATTCTCACAGCCAGCTGTGCATTCAGTTATTGGTTGGCTGGCATGAGTGCGTATGACGCCATCGCACACAGCTTCACCACGGTATCTACCGGCGGTTTCTCGGTATACGATAGCAGTATGGGCCACTTTGACAGCTCCCTCATATTATACGTCGCTAATGTATTTATGGTATTAGGCGCAATAAGCTTTAACTTGCACTACCGCGGCTTGATAAAACGCCAGTGGCGCCAGTATTGGCACGATGAAGAAACCCGCGTGTTCATTTATTTAATTGCAGTTATAAGTTTTATTTTTATTGCATACCTAACCATCTCAATCACCTACAGTTCTGCATCTGAGCGTGTCGCACAGAGTATCTTTCACGTTATATCATTTATGACCAGCACCGGTTACGGCGCGACCGATTTAAGTACGTGGCCTGCAGCAACCGCACTCATGCTCGTATTCACCAGTTATTTAGGTGGCTGCGCAGGATCAACCGCCGGCGGTAATAAAATTGTTCGCGACATCATTACCTTTAAAATAATCCGCCAACAGTTATTTTTACTGTCTCACCCGCACGCAGTGAAAGCCGTGCGTTATCAAAAACAGTTGGTAAGCCCTTCGGTATTAAGTGCGGTTATGGCATTTATGTTTCTCGCGGCATCAATGAGTTTACTGCTAACTATCATGCTAATGGCCACAGGAACCGACTTTTGGACTGCGTTCACTGCGGTATCCGCCTGCTTAAATGTATTAGGCCCCGGTTTCGGTGAAGTAAGTAGCAATTTTATTCCCATCACTGATGCCGGTATTTGGATATTAAATCTAGCCATGCTCTTGGGGCGGCTTGAGTATTTCACTATAATCGCACTCTTGTTACCTTCTTTTTGGCAGCGCTAAATATGCTCTACCTATCACAGCAGACAGGTCTTCTTTTGGGGGTGGTCAAAGCACTTGTGATTATGACCATCGCAACTTTGCTCGCATTCTTACTGGAACGTTGGTTATTGCCAAGCTCGGGCACGGTGTTGCTGATTCTGGCAGGTGTGATTGTTACAGCACTGTCGGTGCCAAATCGAATCGCATACGGCGCTGTAGTTTTCGGTGCCATGGCATTCAATTTTTTATTCACCGAACCACGTGGCTCGTGGCACATGCAGGATGTTGAAGAAGTCTCCACCATGACTGTGTTTTTCGCCATTGGTATTGTGGTTGTTTATCTTATTACACGAGAGCGTATGCAGCGCTTCAGCTTGCAAGACGCCGAGTTGCGTTCAACCATCCTCTTAAGCCTCTCCCATGACTTGCGTAGCCCGTTAACCAGCATCATCGGAAATCTATCAACGTTTCAGTTGTATCAACATAAAATTGATAAAGCACAGCAAGACGAGCTAATCGACGCGGCCATGGTTGAATCGGAGCGGTTGCATACCTACTTGGAAAACTTATTCCAAGCAACGCGCTTTGAACACGGTATTGTCAATTTAACTACCCAGCCGACGTTGTTGGTAACCTTGGTTCAACGCGTTATAGAGCGATTTGCTGATCAAAACCAAATTAACCTGATAACCGAAGATTCTGCAGTAAATAGTACTGTCGAGGTACAAACCAGCTTGTTTGAACAGGCGCTGTATAATCTTTTCGATAACGCCTTACGCTACCGGAAAGACAACTCGCGAGTGTTGTGCCGCATAGGCGCTTCCGCAAGTAGCGTTTGGTTGACTATCACCAACGAAGTGGCGAGCCCTTTGAACGAAACACCAACAACGTGGTTAAAACCATTTTATTCCAGTCGCCGTGGCGATCAGGGGCATGGTGGCGCTGGTCTGGGTCTCAGTGTTGCGCACAGTATCATCTTGGCTCATCATGGACGCTTAACCTTAAACACTGATCAAAACACGCTACAGGTTCGAGTCGATTTACCATGAGCAGCATATTATTTATTGATGACGAACCCAAAATACGTACCTTTGTACGCATTTCATTGCAGTCTGAAGGCTTTGACTTTTACGAAGCAGGCAACGCACGACAAGGCCTGCTGTTGGCAGAACAACTGCAACCGGATTTGATTATTCTAGACCTTGGTTTGCCTGACTTAGATGGTTTGGTGGTATTAAGCCGACTACGACAAATCAGTCGAACTCCTCCAATTCTTGTTCTCAGTGCGCGTTCGGACGAGGACATGAAAATTAGTGCGTTAGAAAGTGGCGCCAACGACTACTTAACCAAACCTTTTGGCGTGGGCGAACTCATGGCGCGCATCCGCGTGCTGCTTCGTGATATATCGGGCATTGGTATGAATAACGAAAATGACGTTTTAAATTTCAAAAATTTAAAAATCAACCCGCGCGCACATGAGGTTCGCATCAACGACGTGCGAATTGATTTATCGCCAAAAGAATTTGAACTATTGCTGATGCTGGCTCAGTCGCCGCAAACATTGCTGACGCATGAGGTGTTGTTGACACGCTTGTGGGGTGCCCATCAACGTCATAACACCCAGTACCTGCGTGTTTGCGTCAGTCAATTACGGAAAAAATTAAACGACGACTCCGAGTCGCCGCAATTTATCGAGACCATCCCAGCTCTTGGCTACCGCTTTATCGTCCCAATAACGAATAACCAATAACTAATAACGTTTTTAGTTTTTAGTTTTTAGTTTTTAGTTTTTCGGCCGCATATGTGGGAACAACAACACATCACGAATTGACGGCGAATCGGTCAATAACATCACCAAACGGTCAATACCGATGCCCTCTCCTGCTGTTGGCGGCAACCCGTGCTCAAGCGCTGTGACATAATCTTCGTCATAGAACATGGCCTCGTCATCACCCGCTTCTTTTTGCTGAACTTGCTCGCGGAAACGTTCTGCTTGGTCTTCCGCATCATTCAACTCTGAGAAGCCATTCGCTAACTCACGCCCACCGACAAAAAATTCAAATCGGTCGGTAATGAATGGGTCGTTATCGTTACGACGCGCCAGCGGTGATACTTCCGCTGGGTAGGCCGTAATGAAGGTAGGCTGAATTAATTTATGTTCAGCAACCTCTTCAAATATTTCAATTTGAACTTTGCCCAAGCCCCAGTTCGGCTTCACTTTAATACCTAAAGATTCAGCCAATGCCGTGGCGTGCTCCAGGGTACTAAGTTGCGCCGCTGTAGCGGTTGGCAAATGCTCCAAAATGGCTTCGTTTACCGTCATGCGTGTAAACGGCTTACTGAAGTCATACTGCACGCCTTCACTTTCAAATTGCGCTGAACCGAGAATTTCTGTGGTCATGCCACGCAGCATGTCTTCGGTAAGATCCATCAGATCATTGAAGTCTGCGTAGGCCCAGTAAAACTCAAGCATGGTGAATTCTGGATTGTGGCGCGTTGATAAACCTTCATTACGGAAGTTACGGTTTATCTCGAAAACCTTCTCAAAACCACCAACAACTAATCGTTTTAGATAAAGTTCTGGCGCAATTCGTAGATACAATTCCATATCCAACGCATTGTGGTGCGTGGAAAACGGGCGCGCTGCAGCGCCGCCGGGAATGGTTTGCATCATGGGTGTTTCAACTTCCAAAAACTGCTTGGCAATAAAGTAGCGGCGAATGTAATCCACTACTTTTGAACGCACAATAAAGGTCTTACGTGATTCTTGGTTGGTAATTAAATCAAGGTAGCGCTGGCGGTAGCGCATTTCTTGGTCTGATAACCCGTGAAACTTATCCGGTAATGGGCGCAATGCTTTAGTCAGCAAACGCACATCGTCAACCTGCACACTCAATTCACCGGTGCCGGTAATAAACAACGTGCCACTTGCGCCAACAATGTCACCTAAGTCCCATTTTTTGAACTCTTCGTTATAGAAGCCTTCAGCGAGATTGTCGCGCGCTACGTACAACTGTATCTGCCCCGACATGTCCTGAATGGTGGCAAAGCTCGCTTTACCCATGATACGACGCGTCATCATACGACCCGCAACGTTCACCCGAATCGCCTTCGCCGCGAGCTCTTCTTTATCAAAGCCGTCATACGCTTCATGCAATTCAGCCGCTAAGCTGTCACGACGAAAATCATTCGGAAATGCCACGCCTCGCTCGCGCAACGCAGCAAGCTTGGCCTTACGCTGGGCGATCTGCTCATTTACGTCCAACTCGGGGGCTTGCGTTTTATCGTTCATGTAATTCATCCTCTTTCGTCACAGTCTTCGCTGTGAGACTAAACTTATAAACCTGATTTTAAACTTGCTTCAATAAACGGATCTAAAGCACCGTCCAATACCGCTTGGGTGTTTCGATTCTCCACCCCGGTACGTAAATCTTTAATTCGGGCATCATCCAATACGTACGAACGTATCTGGCTACCCCAGCCGATATCAGACTTGGTGTCTTCCAAGGCTTGTTTTTCGGCTAATTGCTTCTGTAATTCTGACTCATACAGCTTTGCACGTAATTGTTTCATCGCTGCATCACGGTTTTTGTGCTGTGAACGGTCACTTTGACATTGCACGACAATCCCAGACGGTTCGTGGGTAATACGAATCGCCGAGTCTGTTCGGTTTACGTGCTGACCACCGGCACCTGATGCTCGGTACGTATCGACACGCAAATCAGCCGGATTAATTTCAATTTCAATGGAATCATCAATTTCCGGATACACAAACACCGATGCGAATGACGTATGGCGTCGATTTCCTGAATCAAACGGTGATTTGCGTACTAAGCGATGCACGCCAGTTTCCGTGCGTAACCAGCCATAGGCATAGTCACCTTGAATACGCACTGTTGCCGACTTAATCCCTGCCACTTCACCTTCTGACAACTCCGTAATCTCGGCTTTAAAACCATGCGCTTCAGCCCAACGCAAATACATGCGCAGCAGAATATTCGCCCAGTCTTGCGCTTCCGTACCGCCTGAGCCTGATTGCACATCTAAATAGCAATCTGAGGCATCTTGTTCGCCTGAAAACATTCTGCGAAATTCTAACGTGGCCAGTTGGCTTTCTAACTGTTCCAGTTCAGTCACGGCTTCGTTGTAAGTTTCTTCGTCGTCAGCCTCAACGGCTAAATCCACTAACCCTTCTACGTCGTCTAACCCTTGCGCCAAGTTGTTCAGCGTTTCCACTACTTGCTCTAAGCTTGAGCGTTCTTTTCCTAGCGATTGCGCGCGCTCTTGATCATTCCAAACGTTCGGGTCTTCCAATTCGCGGCTAACTTCCTCCAGGCGCTCTACTTTCTGAGCGTAGTCAAAGATACCCCCGAAGAAGCTCGCTGCGTTTACGCATTTCTTTTATCGCAACATACGTGGCGTTAGTTTCGAACATAGTTTTTAAATCTCAATAGCAATAGTTGGTTGCAAAGGGCGCGTATTCTACCGCAAACCACGAAAATGCTCTAGTTGTAGCTGCACAGAAGTGCGCCCTCTAAAGTGATTTAATTGCAGTTTATACACTGCATGAATGCGTTGCACGGACGCATCCGGCCACAGGTTGGTGTCAACATTAAAGGCAATCGCATCAAGCACCACGCGGTCAGCAGTCTCAAGCACCCATTTTATATGGCGTTCGCCAACAAGACGTTGTTGCACCACACGAAATTCACCATCAAAAACTGGCTCCGCGAACCCTTGTCCCCACGGGCCAAATGACTCCAGTTGGCGTATGAATGGTTCGTGAAAACAACTGGCATCGAGTTCGCCATCCGACCAAATAGTGCGCGTCAAGGCGCTGTCATCGACCCATTCCGTGACTTGCGCAATGAAAGCTTCTCGAAAGGCAGTCAGGTTTTCTCGCGCTAAACTTAATCCAGCTGCCATAGCGTGCCCACCAAACCGTTGGATTAAATCTGGATGCAAGCTGTGTACACGCTCTAGCACGTCACGAATGTGCAAGCCCGGAATAGAACGGGCTGAGCCTTTTAATAAACCATCATCACTATCAGCGAAGGCTATAACGGGTCGGTGACATTGCTCCTTCACCCGTCCAGCAACAATACCCACCACACCTTGGTGCCAACCTGGCTGATATAGCACCAAGCCAGCAGGCAATTGATCGGTATCTTGGTTTATTTGCGCGACATAGGCTTCCGCCTCTTCACGCATTTCGGTTTCAATGCTACGCCGTGCTTGATTTAATTGATCCAACTGTGCGGCCAACTGCTGCGCCGTAGTGAGGTTATTCGCTAACAAGCATTCAATGCCTGCGGCCATATCATCTAAGCGCCCAGCGGCATTAATACGCGGCCCAATGGCGAAGCCTAAATCACTTGCTAACAACTGTTTTGGGTCGCGATTCGCGATCTGTAGCAGCGCTGCGATTCCCGGCCGACAATGGCCAGCACGAATACGTTGTAAACCTTGTTGCACCAAAATTCTATTAACGCCGTCCAACTTCACCACGTCAGCCACCGTACCGACAGCAACTAAGTCAAGCCACTGCGCTAGGTTGGGCACCTCGCGCCCGCGCTCGCGGAACACGTGGCGAAGCGCAAGCAATACATAAAACGCCACACCCACCCCGGCAATATTCGGGCTGGGAAACTGACAATCAGGTTGATTTGGGTTCACGATGATATTCGCGTTCGGCAAGCGAGCACCGGGCAAATGGTGATCGGTAATAATCACGTCAATATCTGCCGCTCGCGCTGCATCAACCCCAGCATGGCACGAAATACCACTGTCGACAGTTACAATCAATTGCGCACCCAGTTGATGAGCCTGCGCCACCACCGCGGGTGACAAACCATAGCCATCTGCGAATCGGTTCGGCACAATATAGTCAACCCGCGTTGCACCCAACGCTTGCAGCACGGACACCATCAGCGCCGTCGAAGTTGCACCATCTGCATCAAAATCACCGCAAATACAAATAGCCTGATTTTCACCAATGGCCTGTGCAAGGCGTTCAGCGGCAGCAAGAGCCCCATGCAATTGATCAAAGTGCGGCAAATGGCGCGCGCCCAAATCTAATTGCTGCTCGTCGGTAATACCGCGACGAGCCAGTATTTGCGCAATGATTTCAGGTAAATTATTCGCCCACGCACCTACGTTCACATGCGGATGACGTTTAATCGAGATATCCGTCATATTACTTTTGCAACTCAGGCAGTAAGCGTTCCGGCGGCACAAAGCCAGGCAACAAACGGCCAGACTCGAGCACTATGGCCGGGGTACCACGCACCCCAAACTTTTGCCCCAAGGCAAAGTGCATGGCCACTGGGTCGTTGCACATGGCTAACGCAACTTCCTCGTCGTTTTTAGCGGCTGTCAGAGCCGCTTGCTGATCGTCCGCACACCATGCATTTTGCAAATCCACCGCAGCCTTACTTTGCAGGCCATTACGCGGCCACGCAAGGTAACGCACTGTAATACCCGCATCCAGATATTCATCAATCCGCTCGTGCAATTGACGGCAATATCCACAACTGGTGTCAGTGAACACATGAATCACGTGCTGTTGATTGGGCGCGGTGTATTCAATGACCGTATCGCTCACGGTTGCTAGGTCGTTGGTTCGCATTTGTTCCAGTACTTTCTCGCTGACATTATTCGGTTGCTCGCCGGTAATATCAAAGATGCGTCCACTTATAATGTGCTGCCCATCGTCACTGGCATACACCAAGCCTTGATCAGTAATCACTTCATACAATCCAGCAATGTTGGCAGGTTTTGCGGACTCAACCTGAAAGCCCATGCGTTGCATGTGCGAGGTGTCAAAGCTACCGCTGGTTTGTGGCTGTGGCGATGTGCTCTGTTCGGCGGGTGAACAAGCAACGGTCATTAAGCTAAGTGTCATTATTGCCAAGTACTTCATGAATTGTCCTATAGGGTCAAATTAAGTTATGCGCGTGGATGATGGGTTGCATGCAACTGTTGCAAGCGTTCGCGTGCCACATGCGTATAAATTTGTGTGGTTGATAAGTCACTGTGCCCAAGCAGCATTTGCAACACACGTAAATCGGCACCGTGATTGAGCAAGTGCGTCGCAAACGCATGGCGTAGCGTATGTGGCGACAAGTGCGAGCGAATATCAGCCTGCTGAGCATAATACCGAATTCGGTGCCAAAATGCTTGCCGGGTTAAGGGCCCACCGCGGCGCGTCACAAACACCCAGTCGCCCGGTTGGGCGTGCAATTGTTTACGCCCTTTGGCGAAATAAACGTTTAACCAGTCCAACGCTTCTTCGCCCAAGGGAACTAAGCGTTCTTTGTTACCTTTACCGATAATACGCACCAATTCTTGCTGCATATGAATTTGGTCAACGGTAAGTTGAACCAGTTCGGTGACCCGAAGCCCTGTCGCATAAAGCACCTCTAACATTGCTTTATCGCGCAACTGCATCGCATCTTCAATATCCGGAGCATTCAACAGATCATCCACTTCGGCTTCCGACAAGCTATGCGGAATCGATTGCGGTTGCTTCGGTCGCGCCAACCGCGCAGTTGGATCTTGCGCGCACAGGCGCTCACCCACCGCATATTGATAAAATTTCTTTAATGCGCTGAGGGCGCGAGACGTGCTGCGCGGTGAAAGCCCTTGTTGGCGACGCCACAACAAGTAACGTTCCAGATCTTCATGGGTTACTTGCAGCAAGTCATGTCCCTGCTGCTGGGTTAGAAACCTTTGGAAGGTACGTAAGTCAGTACGATAAGCAGAGCTGGTATTTTGACTAACACCTTGTTTTAGCCACAACCGATCGATGAAACGTGCAATCTCTTCGTCAACGGCTGCTGGTACTGTCGGTGGCTGTGAATTTGGGCGCATTGCTACACTACTTGGTTTTATTTGGAACCATCATCATAAACGGGTTTACAGGCAGGCTCAATCTGCTATTATGCCCGCCTCGTGTGGAGGGGTTCCCGAGCGGTCAAAGGGATCAGACTGTAAATCTGACGGCTCAGCCTTCGCAGGTTCGAATCCTGCCCCCTCCACCACTTCTTTCTCGCAATCTATTCCTGAAACTTACCAAACCAATACAAGTTTGCCTTGGGTATCATTCTCCCGCAGGCGTTTGAATGCGTCCTCAACGTGCGCAATGGGCAGCACATCGTCAATTGATGGATGCACCTGCTGCTGTTCCAACAACGGCCACACATGCGTATAGAGGTCAGCCATAATACGTGCTTTTACCCGATTCGGTTGACTGCGCAAGGTACTCCCGATGATGCGTTGCCGTTTCATTAACAACCGGCCGGCATCGAGTTCGGCAACCCGGCCCCCCATGAGTCCAATCACCACCAAGCGCCCATCTTGATTCAGTACTTCTTGATTCCACCCAATGTAACTGCCCGCAACTGGGTCAAGAATAACATCAGCACCACCCCACGCCTTAACAGCGTCAACAAAACTGCCGTGATGCCGATTCCAAACTTGCTCCGCACCGAGTTGCTGCGCTAACTTCAACTTCGCGTCGGCACCCGCCGTGGCGAATACTGGGTTGCCAAACACTTGCGCTAACTGCAACACCGCCTGACCCACACCACTTGCCGCTGCATGCATTAAAATTCGCTCGCCCGGCTGAGTCGCTGCAATGTCATATATGTTGAACCATGCCGTCGCAAACACTTCACAGATACCCGCCGCATGAGCAAGCTCCAAGCCTTTAGGTATGCTCAACACTTGATTCGCAGGCACTGAAACGTACTCAGCGTAGCCACCACTGGCTAACAACGCGCAGACTGTGTCACCCACTTGGTGCGCACTCACCTCAGCACCAACGGCATGCACCACCCCGCTAACTTCCAACCCCAACACATCTGATGCCCCTGGCGGTGGCGGATAGTGGCCAGCCAGTTGCATCAAATCGGCGCGGTTCATCCCGCTGTAGGCAACCTTAATGCGTACCTCATTGGGTTGCACTTTAGGTAGATCGCGGTGCTGCCAAAGCACCGTATTGTCAGCGCCGGCGCTGAGTGCGCGCATCTGTGTGGGCAGCTGTGTGGACATGGAAGCTCCTTGCGTCATCTGTTATGCGGTTAATTTACCCGCTTGGTAATCGCGTATAGCTTGCTCTACTTCTGCCTGCGTATTCATGACAAAAGGGCCGTACTGCGCAATGGGTTCGCCAATAGGGTTACCCGCGAGCAAAATTACGCCTGCCGGCTCATCGCTCCCTGCTTTCAAGTTTAAATCGCCATCAGCCTGCAAGCGCACCAACTCACCGCGTGCAATCGGCTCGTCATTAAGCAGTATGCTGCCTTGGTACACATAAGCCAAGCGTGTTTGTTGTTGTTGGCTTTCGACACTATACGTCGCACCTTCCGACATTCGCACATCCACCATCAAAAAGCTTTGCTCCGGCTGCTGAATTGGGCCCCGTTGCTGCTCGAGCTCGCCGGCTATAACGCGCAGCTCTGCACCTTCACCGCGCACGACACCAATCTTATCTTGCGGAAAATCAGCCCAATCTGCTGCTTCCATTTTGCGTGCTGCAGGCAAGTTTATCCACAACTGAAACCCCCACATGAGGCCATCCTCTTGCTTCGGCATTTCAGCGTGAATAATGCCGCGGGCAGCTTTCATCCATTGCGCGCCACCGGTTTCAACCACCCCCGTGTTACCGTTTGAATCTTTATGCTCCATACGTCCAGCAAGCATATAGGTTAAGGTTACAAAGCCACGGTGTGGATGCGGCGGAAACCCTGCAATGTAATCATTCGGGTTGTCCGATCGAAACTCATCCAACATTAGAAATGGGTCTTGATGACGTAGGCTTGGTTGATTAACAATGCGTGTTAATTTAACCCCTGCACCATCTTGCGCGGGCATACCGCGATGCCGACTTAGAATAATTCCACTCATAACACCTCTCCACGCTCATGTGGCGCCATAAAATCAATTGACGGCCCAACTGGCACGACCCCGGTTGGGTTAATCATATGATGGCTACCGTAGTAATGCTGTTTGATATGGTCCATCACCACCGTTTCCGCTACGCCCGGAACTTGGTATAAGGCACGCACATAGGCCCACAAGTTCGGGTAATCAACAATGCGTTTTTGATTGGTTTTAAAGTGGCCCACATAAACCGAATCAAAACGAACCAAGGTTGTAAATAAACGCCAATCCGCTTCTGTAAGCGTATCGCCGACCAGGAACTTCTGCGTTGCTAAACGCTGTTCCAATGCATCCAATTCATCAAACAAAGCCGCAAACGCCGTTTCATAAGCCGCCTGCTTTGTCGCAAAACCACATTTATACACGCCGTTATTTACGTTGTCGTATACCCGCTCATTAATTGCGTCGATTTCAGTGCGTAACGCCTCCGGATAAAAATCCAAGGTGTTGCCCGTTAGGTCATTAAATGCACTGTTAAACATGCGAATAATGTCCGCGGATTCATTGCTGACTATGGTTTGTTGTTGTTTATCCCACAACACCGGCACAGTGACCCTACCGCTATAGTTCGAGTCAGCTTTTAAATACAACTGATTCAGGTAGTCGAGGCTGTATAAGCCATCGTGTAAGGGTTCTTCGGAGAACTCCCAACCGTTTTCAAGCATCAACGGGTGCACTACAGACACTGAAATATGTTGCTCTAAGCCCAACAGCTTGCGGAAAATTAGTGTTCGATGCGCCCACGGGCAAGCGTAGCTCACGTAAAGATGATAACGCCCACTTTCGGCGGGGAATTTAGCGTTTTTATCAGCTTCAACCCAATTCCGAAATTGTGCAGCACTGCGCTCAAACTTACCGTCGGTGCTGTCTGTGTCATACCATTTATCTTGCCATTTACCATCAACTAATAAGCCCATTTCAATCTCCACATTGGCAACTTACGTACGTTGCTTTAATTAACATGGATGCAGTATAGCTGGTAATTAATCGAATGATTATTGCGAAAAATGACGCTTTGTGTTCGATTTTTTCGAATTATAACGCGCGGATTAAGGGGTTATGTAGCTTTGCACAACGTCAGCACTGAGCACGTCTGCATTACGCTGGATTTGCGCATGCAGCTGCGTGAAGCGTTGTACAGTTTGCTCTGCCTGAGGGCCAAGCTGAGCTTGCATGGCGGTTACTAAGTTGTCGACGGTTGCCTCATTTTGCGCGAATTCAGGCACTAAAGCTTCGCCAGCAAGTAGATTAGGCAAACTGAAAAATGGCGCTTTAAACAATCGTTTTATCATGTGAAAGCTTAACCAATTAAACTTATACGCGACCACCATTGGGCGTTTAATCAGCATGGCCTCAAGCGTTACAGTGCCCGAGGTAAGCATCAACGCATCACAGGCTGCCATGGTTTCACGTGAATGTCCGTCAATAATTGTCAACGGTAATTGCGGCGCCAGTTGCTGCTGCAACAGGCGAAACTGAGTTGCACGCGACTCACTAATCATCGGTGTTACAAATTTCAGTTGTTGGTTCTGCTGCAATAAACGTTCGGCGACCGCTAAAAATAATGGCGCCATGCGTGCAATCTCGCCCTTGCGGCTGCCCGGCAACACGCCAACCCAGGTCGCTTCTGCGTCCAAGCCAAGTTGCTCGCGCGCCGAGGCCTTCGCCCAATGCATGGGAATTGAGTCTGCTAATGGATGGCCCACAAAGGTGGCAGCAAGTTGATGTTGGTCGTAGAATTCTTTTTCGAAAGGCAATAAACAAAGCACATGGTCAACCGACTGCTTTATGCCATGAATGCGCCCTTGTCGCCATGCCCACACTGATGGGCTGACATAATGCACCGTAGGAATTCCAGCAGCTTTCAAGCGTTTGGCAATCGGTAAATTAAAATCTGGCGCGTCAATGCCAATAAAAACATCGGGGCGACGTTGTAAAAACGTGTTGACCAGCTTACGCCGGTGTCCCAGCAGCTTGAACAAACTGCCGAATACCTCAGCGATACCCATAACCGCCAAATCTTCCATGGGTACCAGGCTGGTCAACCCTTGCGCCTGCATTAGCGGGCCCCCCACACCGATAAACTCAGCTTGAGGATACCGTACGCGAAGCTCACGTAACATTCCTGCGCCAAGCAAGTCACCAGAATGCTCGCCAGCGATAACGGCAATAAGAGGTTTTTGGTGTGTCATAATTGGGCGCCGTTAATGAACTTAACGAATAATTCCACGTGGGCTATTTAGCACAAAATCAATCATTGGCTGTAGCTCGGTTTCAGCATCAAGCTCGCGCATTTTTTCAACCGCTTCTTGAATGGTCAGCCCTTGGCGGTAGAGTAACTTGAATGCCCGCTTAATATTCAATATCTGATTTGGTTTAAAGCCACGGCGTTTTAGGCCTTCCGCATTGATTGTACGCGGTGCTGCATTGTGACCCTGCGCCATAATGTATGGCGGAATATCCTGAACCACCACCGAATTAACCGCAGTGAATGCGTGTGCACCAATGTGACAAAATTGATGAACACCGGTGAATCCGCCAAGAATGGCCCAATCACCTACATGTACATGCCCAGCCAGTGTGGTGTTGTTGGCCAAAATCACGTTATCACCCACCATGCAGTCATGCGCGACATGAACATAAGCCATCAATAAGTTGTTGCTGCCAAGCTGGGTCAAACCTTGATCTTGCACCGTGCCACGATGAATGGTGACACACTCGCGAATGACATTGTTATCGCCAATCACTAAGCGCGTCGGTTCGCCCTTATATTTTTTGTCTTGGCAATCTTCACCCACCGAGGCAAATTGAAATATTCGGTTATTCTTACCCAGTATTGTTGGGCCACGCAGCACTACATGTGGACCAATGACACAATTGTCACCGATTTCAACATTGGCCCCAACAATGCTGTAAGGACCAATTTCAACGTTCTTCCCAATATGGGCTGAATCATCAATGATAGCGGTAGGATGTATCACTTAGGTTTCCCTTCTTGCACAGATGATATCGCAACTGCATGCCAATTCACCATCAACATCAGCTCGCCCTTTAAAGACCCAAATGCCCCGACGTTCTTTTTCAAACGTAACGTGTAAATTCAACGTGTCCCCCGGTAACACCTGGCGTTTAAAGCGCGCGTTATCAACACCTGCAAATAAGTATAAGTCATTCACGCCAGGTTGGCTGGCGGTGATTTTAAAACCAAGGAGCCCAGACGCCTGCGCAAGAGCCTCAAGAATGAGCACCCCAGGAAAAATTGGATTACCCGGAAAGTGACCTGTAAAAATTGGTTCATTCACGGTGATGTTTTTTACCGCATGAATGGTTGTTTTGTTATCACAGGAAACAACTTTATCAACCAGTAAAAATGGATACCGGTGGGGTAATAAACTGAGTATTTCTTTAATATCAAATGCGCCACTCTCAGACAAAGCGTCATCCTCGTTTTTTAAGTAATTATTAGTTATTAAGTTGCTTTTCAATTTTCTTGACGCGCTGGAATAAATCGTCAAGTTGGCGATAACGCGCACCATTTCGTCGCCATTCACGTTGCGGTGCTGCTGGAATACCTGAAGCATAAGCGCCCGGTTCAGTGATTTCCTTAATAACCATGGAAAAACCACTGATTTGAACATCATCACACACTGAAATATGGCCGTTTATTGCAGTCGCTCCGCCAATTAAACAGCGCTTCCCAATACGGCAGCTGCCTGCTAAAACTGTGCACCCTGCTATCGCTGTGTCTTCGTCAATAAATACGTTGTGTGCAATCTGGCACTGATTATCAATAATCACGCCATCGCTAATTATCGTATCGTCCAATGCGCCGCGATCAATTGTAGTACTCGCACCAATATCGACGCGATTACCGATGACCACGCGGCCAAGTTGTGGGATTTTTATCCACTTACCGCCTTCATTTGCCCAACCAAATCCGTCAGCCCCAATCACGGTGCCAGCATGCACTAAGCAATTTTCGCCAATTACGCAGTTGTGGTAAACCACCACATGCTGCCATAACTGCGTGCCAACTCCGATACGCGTGTTCGGGCCAATATAGCAACCCACGCCAACAGTTACATTATCAGCCAGTTCAACCTGCTCAGCAATAACCGCATTGGCGCCTATTGAAACGTTTTTCCCAATCTTTGCAGTTGGGTGAATCTGTGCGCTGGGGTGAATGCCATCGGCAGGTTTCGGCGTGGTATCCAATAATTGTGCAACTTTAGCAAAGCCAGCGTACGGGTTTTTCATTCGCAACGCCGCCATACCATCAGGCACATCAACGTCAGGCGCAACAATAACTGCGCTGGCTTGGCTACTATCTAGCTGACTGCGATATTTTTCATTGGCTAAAAACGCAATATGCCCCGGCATGGCCGAGGCAAGTGTTGCTACACCTTGAATGGGCAGTGCAGGGTCACCCTGCACGTCCGCACCTATTGCGTCAGCGAGCTGCTGCAATGTCAGTGTTTGCATTAACTTAGTTTCCACCTGTCATTTTTTTGATGACTTCATCGGTGAGGTTTGCAGCGTCACTTCCATAAACCAGCGCGCTACGTTGCAATACCACGTCAAAGCTTTGCTCTGTGGCAACGCTTTGTGCATTACGCATCACTTCACCCATGAGCTGATCGCGAACTTCGTTACCGCGACGACCCATGTCTTCACGCAATGCTTTCACTTTTAGTTGACGCGTCGTGTCCAGCATTTCCATTTCGCGTTCCATCTTTACACGCTCACCTGGCGACATAATTGATGCATCACGCTGTGCTTTCTCACTCAAGCCACGCATTTTTTCTTCAATTGCGTTTACTTCTTCAATTTGTGCTTTAAATTCGTCTTGAATTTGTTGTTCCAGGTTACGTGCCTGTGGCAGGTTAGCCAGAACTTCTTGCACGCTCACAAAGCCAATTTTCTGCTGAGCTTCAGCAGCATTAGCAAACAACGCAGACGAAAGTAATGCAATTGCAATGCTCGATTTAACAATAGTTTTCACATTTAACTCCTTGATATTTATTAGAATGTTGTGCCGATATTAAACGTAAATGTCTGCGTTCGGTCGGACAGTTCAGATTGTATTGGTCGACCAAATGATAAGGTTATTGGCCCCATTGGTGACAACCATTGTATCGAAACACCGGCCGAAGCGCGATAGTGGGTTGGTTCACTGAAGTCTTTTAACTCTTGCGAGCCACTTGCTAAACCTAGCTGGCTATACGCATCGTAGTCAAATTCCGTGTCCCAGACATTACCTACATCAATATAAAAACTCGTGCGAACGGTGTTCTTATTCTCTTCTGAAATAAACGGTGTTGGTACAATAAGCTCCAAACCACCTACAACCATCGCATTACCACCTACTGAGAATTCGCTAACGGCAAGCAAATCAGCACCAGGGTGCGTTGGCAACCCAGTTGGTACGCCATAGTACCCTGTTTGTCCCGAAATACTCTGTGGATAACGGTAGACCGCGCGAGGGCCGATAGTGTTCCCCTCAAATCCACGCAAGTTATCGCGACCCCCTAAACGGAAGTTCTCATAAAACGGGAACAAGTAATCGTTGCCAGCGTCGTCGCTACCATAACCATTACCGTAACCTAATCGCAGGCGTGTCATAAATACCCAGCTGTGATCGTTGGTTATCGGTAAATAGTGACGGAAGTCATAACTGGTTCGGAAGTAATTCACATCACTGTTCGGTGTTGCCACTTCGAACTGCAATGAGTTTGACGTACCCGCTGTAGGGAACATACCGCGGTTTAACGTAACGCGATTAATTCCCGCAGACAGCTCGAATATATCAAACGAAACCCCTTGGTTTGGGTTTTGTTCGTCAACATAAGGGCTGTAAAAACGTGACACTTGATCGTAACTATCAACGTTAGTGATTTGTTCATTGCGATAGGTTGCACCAAAGTTGAGGCTTGTAACTTCATTAATTGGGAAACCGATTGAGCTGCCAATACCATATTGCTTCTTATTGTAGCGAATATAGTTTTCTAAGTTACCCGCATCAAACTCACTCATGTAAAGCTGACCCGAGAGGCTAACACCGTCTTTGGTCAAATAACGGTCCGTGTAAGAGATAGATGCACTCTTATTATAGCGATTGGTGTTCAAGTTAATCGCTGCACGGTTACCGGTACCTAGGAAGTTTTCTTGCGATAGACCAAGCCCAACCTGAAAACCAGAGTAATCGCCGTAACCTAAGGTAAAATTAAAGCTGCCTGATGGTTGTTCTTTCACAGTGAAGTCGACTTCAACACGATCGTCGGTGCTGTCCGATTTACGTGTCGATGTTTCAACGGTTTCGAAGAAACCAAGACGCTCAAGGCGCACTTTACTTTGCTCTATGAGCATGTCGTTTAGCGGCGCACCTTCAAGTTGACGCATTTCGCGACGAAGTACTTCATCGGCTGTTACGTTGTTGCCAATGAAATTAATGCGATCCACATAGATGCGTTGTCCGGGCGTTACCGAGAAGGTTAAATCAACATCGTTGCTGCCTTCTTCCATATCAGGAATTGCGCGCACTTCAGGGTATGCATAACCGTAACGGCCGTAAAACTTCGAAATCGCTTCTTCTAAAAAGGTGATCTGTTCAGCGTTATATCGGGTTCCTGGCTCAATCGAAACAAGGCGTTTTACCACCTCATCGTGCCCTTTCAGATCGCCAATAACAGTAACATTCCGCACATTGTAAACGTCGCCTTCGTTAACATTGATGGTTATGTAAACACCCTCTTTGTCCGGCGTCATGCTCACTTGTACAGATTCAATCTGCACCGCTAAGTAACCACGGTTACGATAAAAACTTTCAAGCTTTTCCAAATCGCCCGTTAGCTGCTGTTTCTGGTAACGGCGTTCACCAATGAAGTTCCACCAAGGCAATTGGTCTTTCAATTCAAAATCAGCTAATAACTGGTCGTCGGTAAAACTCTTATTACCAACAATGTTTATTTGCTCAATTTCTGCTGAGTCGCCCTCATCAAACACTAAGCTTAAACGCACACGGTTACGCGGCAATTCAATCACGCTGATATCAACACTGGCATTGTACTTACCAACGCCGTGGAAGAAGTCTTCCAAGCCGGATTCGATGGATGCAATCATGGTGCGGTCGAGTTGCTCACCCACCACAATGCCACTATCCGTTAAGCTTTGTTCAAGCTGCTCATCTTCAATTTCTTTATTGCCGTCAAACTCAATACCGGAAATTGTCGGGCGTTCAATCACATTAAAAATTAACGTGTTACCTTCCCGAAGAACCACAATATTTTCAAAGTACGCGGCTGAATTTAGTGAACGTATGCTGGCGCGAATTCGATTCGCATCAATTTGGTCGCCAACGCGAATAGGGATATAAGTTAATGCGGCGCCTAAAGCTACACGCTGCAAACCGCGCACACGAATATCTTCAACCACGAACACATCATTTTTTATTTGCGAATTACTCTCGGCACTACTCGCTACTGCTTGTGCGGGAAGTGACGCCGCTGCAACCAGGGCGCTTAAGAACAGCTGTTTCAACGTCATTCTGTGCTACTTAATTGTTATGTTGTACATGTCGTTTCATTGCGACAACCGCAAAATATCATTACTGATAGCGATTGCCATGAGCGCAAAAATTAGAATCCCGCCAATGCGGTAACAAACGTCTTGGACACCATCTGAAACCGGCTTTCCGCGCGCACCTTCAATGGCTAAAAACGCGAGGTGGCCGCCGTCAAGTATTGGTAACGGAACCAGATTAATAATACCCAAGTTGACACTAATTAATGCTAGAAACCCTAAAAAATAAACTAAGCCATAACTGGCTGTAGCTCCTGCTCCTTCTGCGATCGCTACTGGACCGCTCAAGTTACTAACTGAAACCGTTCCAGTTAGTAGCTTGCCAATCATTTTTACACTAAGAACCATCAGTTCCCATGTGCGGTGCACACCTTGTGTGAAACCTTCAATCAACCCAAACTGCTGAGTAAATCGATATTCGTCAGGGTATGGTGCTACAGTCGGCTCTACCCCAAGAAATCCAATCTGTTGTTCGTTAACTTCACGCTGCCCAAGTATTACGTCCAACGTGCGCATTTCGCCAGCACGCTCTACGGTAATTTCTACCGATTCGCCAGCAGCTTGCATAATTAAGTCTCTCGTTTGAGGCCAATCCGTTAGAGGAGTTCCATCAAACGCTATAATTTTATCGTTTACTTGCATGCCCGCAGCGGCCGCTGGGGAATTTTCTGCCACGTAACTTAATACCAACGACACTTCAGGTTGGAATGGCTGCATCCCCAAAGCAACGTACATCGGCTGTTGTTTATCATTCAAACGCCAGGTACGAATATCCAGCTGATAGTCACGTAAACGATTATTGGTATCCCGCGTTTGCAAGGTTACTACGTCGTTACCCAAGGCTGCTGCCAGGTGCAAATTAACCTGTTGCCAGTCTTCGGTAGTGCTGCTATTTACCGCTATAATCTCGCTTGGCGTTTGCACACCGGCCTGCGCTGCAATCGAATTCGGTGCTATTTCACCAATAATTGGTTTTACTGAAGGCACACCAATTAAAAACATCGCCCACAACACCGCAATAGCCAGTACAAAATTAGCGATAGGCCCAGCAGCAACAATTGCTGCGCGTTGCGCTACAGTTTTCGAATTAAAGCTTAATGCACGTTCTTCTGGCGCAACCGTGTCGACACGCTCATCGAGCATGCGAACATAACCGCCTAAAGGAATCAAGCCAACTTGATAAACGGTGCCGTCTCGAGCTACGCGTTGCCAGATTGGTTTACCAAAGCCGACCGAAAAAGTTAAAACCTTGACACCGAAGCGTCGGGCGACCCAAAAATGACCAAATTCATGAAAGGTCACGAGTATCCCAAGGGTGACAATAAATGCACCGAGCGACCAAACAATACTACCCATTATGAAAACCGCTCCACTTGCTGTCGTGCACGCGCACGTGCCTCACCATCGAATTCAATTAAACCTTCGACCGTATTGAGTTCACGTCGGTTCAATTGATTTAATACACTATCACAAATGTGCGCAATAGCGGTGAACGGAATACGTTGTTCCAGGAAAGCTGCAACAGCAATTTCATTCGCTGCGTTTAATGCGGTGGTTGCCCACTGCCCTTCCCAACATGCGTCTATCGCAAGCTGCAAACAAGGGTAACGTGCTGGGTCCGCGGGCATAAATGTCAAGGCGCCTAAACTCAAAAAATCCAAAGCTTCCACACCACTTGGTATGCGCTCTGGGTAGCTCAAGCCATAGGCGATTGGCGTACGCATATCGGGTTGCCCCAGTTGCGCTAAAACGGAACCGTCTAGATAACTAACCATTGAATGAATCACGCTTTGCGGATGCACCACAACTTGCAACTGCTCGCGTTTACAATTGAATAACCAGCGCGCTTCAATGTACTCCAGCCCCTTGTTGAGCATGGTTGCTGAATCGACGGAGATTTTTTGGCCCATCGACCAATTCGGATGATTGCATGCAGCATTTGGCGTTTGCTGCGCAAGCTCTGCTAAAGGTAACTCTCGAAATGGCCCACCAGAGCCCGTTAACAGTATCTGATGAATGCCAGCTTGCGCTAAGTCAGCATGCCCAAGCGGTTGCTGTACTTCTTTTGGCAAACATTGATAAATAGCGTTATGTTCACTGTCAATGGGTAGCAATTCAGCGCCGTGAGTTGCTACCGCATCCATAAATATCTGGCCGGACATGACCAAGGCTTCTTTGTTAGCGAGTAAAACACGCTTCCCAGCTTTTACTGCAGCCATGGTCGGCATCAGTCCCGCTGCACCTACAATAGCCGCCATCACCGTATCAACTTGCTCCGCCGCAGCAACCTGCGCCAATGCTGATTCACCCGCGAGCACTTCGCACTGAATACCACCGAGCTTACGTTGCAGCGCGAGAGCTGCCTGTTCATCGGCCATAACCGCGTATTCAGGACGATGTTTTAAGCACAGTTCGGCCATTGCTTCAGCGTTGCCATTTGCCGTCAGCGCAAACACTTCAAAACGTTCAGGTTGCATTGCCACCACGGCGAGCGTGTTTTGACCGATTGACCCTGTTGCACCTAAAATCGTAATTCGCTGTTTCATATCAGGTCAAAAACCACAAATAAGATAAGGTGAAAATTGGCAGCGCTGCGGTTAAGCTGTCAATACGATCAAGTATTCCACCATGTCCGGGCAGTATCGAGCCGCTGTCTTTTACCCCAGCACAGCGTTTAAACATACTCTCGTTCAAGTCACCGAACACCGATGCCACCACCGTAACTAATCCCGTGATGTAATACCCTGAAAATTGTTCAGCGGGAATTTTTAACCAATGCGCCAGTACCATCATCACCACAAAAGCGAGCGTTATGCCGCCCAGCAGGCCTTCCATCGTTTTACCCGGACTTACCGCTGGCATTAGCTTGTTACGCCCATAGCGCACACCAGCGAAATAGGCACCTACATCGGCAGCCCACACCAACAGCAATACAAACAGTACGGCGAAACCGCCAAATAATGGCTGCTCAGCATAATTTAACGACCGTACAGCAATCAGGCCAGCCCAGGCGGGTAATAGCGTTAGCATGCCGAACACGCCAACTATCGAACGCGTACGCGACCAAACACGACGACTCCGCGGATAGTTAATAACTAATGCAGTGGCAATCACCCACCACACACAACCCGCAATCACTAACACGTAAATGATTGGGTCAAGTTGACCGTTTTGCCAAATTTGATCGAGTGGAACAAACCACGTTAACAGCGCTAACGCCGCAGCAATAAAAAGGGTGTACGCTATCCGTGCACTTTTTCGAGTCACATTCATTAACGGCGCCCATTCCCAGGCGCCGGCTGTCATCAGCACTATGATTGCAACCGCGAACCAAAATAAAGGTAGCGCAAACACAACATAGAGTGCTAACGGGATTAAAAAGAGTGCGGTTAATATGCGTTGTTTAAGCAAACTTGTCCCCGGTCGTCACATCGGTATCTAAAATGGCCTGCTGGAGCTGCTCGCTGGTTAAACCAAAACGGCGCTCTCGGCAACTGAAATCCGCGATCGCAGCAGCAAATTCACGATCATCAAAGTCCGGCCATAATACCTTGCTAAAATAAAATTCTGCATAAGCTAATTGCCATAACAGAAAATTGCTAATTCGGTGTTCGCCACCTGTTCTTATAAGTAAATCTGGTACCGGTTGGTCAGCAAGTTCCAATTCGCTTGCTAACAACGCAGTGGTTATTTCACTCGGCTGTAGCTGCCCAGCGGCAACCTGTTCGGCTAATTTACGCGCAGCATTGGTAATGTCCCAATGACCGCCGTAGTTCGCCGCTATGTTCAACGTTAATGCGGTATTGTCAGCCGTCATTTGTTCCGCTTCTTGCATTTGTTTTTGCAAACGCGCGCTAAATGCTGACTTATCACCAACTATTTTTAGCCTAACATTGTACTTATGTAATTTCTTCACTTCGCGTTTTAAAACGGTCATGAAGAGTTCCATCAGCACTGATACTTCTTGCTCTGGTCGATTCCAGTTTTCGCTACTAAAAGCGAATAACGTTAACGACTCAATGCCTTTCTTACGGGCAAACTGCACCGCAGCACGAACAGCGTCCGCACCAGCTTTATGGCCAGCGGTACGCCGCTTGCCGCGCATTTGTGCCCAACGCCCGTTACCATCCATGATAATGGCCACGTGCCGTGGCATTGTAATTGTAGAGACTTCCGTTGTTGTCATATCGAGTGCCATACAAGAAAAAACGCCGTGCGAGTATACCTGACACGGCGCGGTCCACCAACGTGGAATAGCTACGACTGCTTAAACTTCCATCAAATCTTTTTCTTTTTCTACCAGCAGCTCGTCAATTTTTGCGATATACATGTCAGTTAGCTTTTGGATATCGTCAGTTGCTTTATGTTCTTCGTCTTCACTAATTTCTTTTTCTTTCAATAATTCTTTCAAATCGCTATTTGCATCACGGCGAATATTTCGTATCGCAACGCGGCCCTGCTCTGCTTCGTTACGCACTACTTTAACCAAATCGCGACGACGCTCTTCCGTTAAAGCTGGCAAAGGTACGCGAATCACAGTACCCGCCGATGCTGGGTTTAACCCCAAATCAGAAGTCATGATTGCTTTTTCAACAGCTGCAGTTGACGACTTATCAAACACCGTCAACGCCAGCGTGCGCGAGTCTTCCACGGTTATGTTCGCAAGTTGCTTCAATGGGGTATCAGCACCGTAATATGGCACCATAACACCGTCAAGAATACTTGGATGCGCACGCCCTGTGCGTACTTTTGAAATTTGCGAGCGGAGCGCTTCAACGCTCTTTTCCATACGCTGCTTGGCATCTTGTTTTATTTCGTTAATCACGTTTATTCATCCTTTCAATTCTTAACACATAAACACCGATGTTTATGCTTGTTCAACCACGCTTTCATTAGCGATTAGTGTACCTTCTTCTTCGCCCATAATCACGGCTCTTAATACACCCGGTTTATTCATATTAAATACACGAATTGGTAAGTTATGGTCACGCGCTAACGTAAACGCAGCTAAATCCATAACTTTTAGTTGCTGCTCCAGCACCTCATTATAACTGATTCGGCGGAACAGTTTAGCATTAGGATTGGTTACCGGATCAGCGGAATACACACCATCCACTTTGGTGCCTTTAAGAACCAATTCAGCTTCAATTTCAATACCACGTAAACACGCTGCTGAGTCCGTCGTAAAAAATGGATTACCAGTACCCGCTGAGAAAATCACGACCCGACCTGATTTCAGTAGGCTAATCGCATCAGCCCAATTGTAACTGTCACAAACGCCGGCCAGTTCAATGGCTGACATCAATCGCGCATTAACAAACGCTCGATGTAACGCATCACGCATAGCAAGACCATTCATAACAGTAGCTAACATGCCCATGTGGTCACCGACCACCCTGTTCATGCCCGCTTTTGCTAAACCTTCACCGCGGAACAGGTTGCCACCACCAATCACCAGACCTACTTGAACGCCCAGTTCAACCAACTCTTTAATTTCCTGAGCCATGCGGTCCAAAACTTTCGCATCGATGCCAAAGGGCTCGTCACCCATTAAAGCTTCACCACTTAATTTAAGTAGTACACGACGGTATGCAGGTTTGCTAGTTGGGGTCATCAGTTCGCTCCATGTTCAGGTTTTTCGGGCTTTCACCCTAAAAAAAAACCGCATCCTGCCGAGCAGGATGCGGTTTCTATTATCGACTGTTTGTCGTCGGCAGCGTCATGGGCATTAAGCCTTTTTCGCTGCTGCCATTTGAGCTTGTACTTCAGCAGCGAAGTCTTCAGCTTTCTTCTCAATACCTTCACCAACTTCGAAACGAACGAAAGTTAGCACATCAGCACCTTTCTGCTTCAGTAAGTCTGCAACAGTGATTGATGGGTCTTTCACAAACGCTTGACCAGTTAAGCTGATCTCGCCAGTGAATTTACGCATACGGCCTTCAACCATTTTCTCAGCAATTTCTTGTGGCTTGCCACTTTGCATTGCGATATCAAGTTGAATTGCACGTTCTTTCTCAACCACTTCCGCTGATACGTCTTCTGGCTTAACAAACTGAGGTGCACTTGCTGCAACATGCATCGCGATATCACGTGCTAAATCAGCGTCACCGCCAGTAATAGCAACCAATACGCCGATACGACCGCCGTGAACATAAGACTCAACCAAGTCACCACCGTCAACAGTGATAACACGGCGAACATTCATGTTCTCGCCAATTTTAGCAACTAACGCTTCACGAACTTCTTCAACGCTACCGTCACCGATGTTGGTTGCTTTAAGCTTCTCAACGTCAGTTTCTTTATTTGCGAAGGCTGCATCGATAACTTTCTGGCCGAAAGCCAAGAAGCTGTCGTCACGTGCAACGAAGTCAGTTTCACAGTTCAATTCAACCAAAGTACCTACGTTACCTTCGGTTTTAGTCAGGATTACACCTTCAGCAGCCACGCGACCAGCTTTCTTAGCTGCTTTCGCTTGACCACTTTTACGCATGTTTTCGATCGCCGCGTCGATATCGCCGCTCGTCTCTTCCAATGCTTTTTTGCAATCCATCATGCCAGCGCCAGTGCGCTCGCGCAGTTCTTTAACCAGAGCTGCTGTAATAGCCATGTATTTGTCCTCTAATCAGATGACTTTATTCAGTCTCGTCAGCTTCAACGAAATCGTCTGCTTTACCTTCAACAACAACGCCGCGCGCTTCGTTGATAGCTGTAGCAGCTGCGTTCAAATACAGTTGTACTGCACGAATCGCATCGTCGTTGCCAGGAATTACATAATCAACGCCATCAGGGTTTGAGTTGGTATCAACGATTGAAATAACTGGAATGCCCAGGTTATTCGCTTCTTTAATTGCAATGTGCTCATGATCAGCATCAACTACAAACAATACGTCTGGCAAGCCAGCCATATCTTTAATACCACCAAGGCTCTTCTCAAGCTTTTCCATTTCGCGTGAGTTCATCAACGCTTCTTTCTTGGTCAGCTTTTCGAAAGTGCCGTCTTGGCTCATGATTTCAAGTTCTTTTAAGCGCTTGATTGATTGACGAACTGTTTTCCAGTTAGTCAACATACCACCTAACCAGCGATGATTTACGTAGAACTGTTTACAGTTTACAGCTGCTTCTTGAACTGAATCTGATGCCGCACGCTTGGTGCCAACAAACAAAATTTTACCTTTGTTTGAAGCAACGTGTTGCAAGAAGTTCAACGCGTCGTTGAACATAGGAACAGTTTTTTCAAGGTTGATGATATGAATCTTGTTACGCGCGCCAAAAATGAATGGCTTCATTTTTGGGTTCCAGAAACGGGTTTGGTGACCGAAATGTACACCAGCTTTCAGCATGTCACGCATTGACACGTTTGCCATGATCTTTTTCCTTTTTAAGGGGTTATGCCTCCATACATCCCATAGTTCGACCCGCGACGTAAACCGTTGTCTTGAGCACCCCGACCTATGTGTCGATGTATGTGTGTGGTTAAGTGTTAACGAAGTCGTTAACGTACTTTTAGTTTTTGCAATTCGAATTGCGGGCGCTTTATACCATAATTTATGGCCATAAATCAAATTTTATAGCGTATTTCCAGCGCTTCACGGCCTCGCCCTTTGCTGATAAACTACGCACAATTAAATTGTATAGAGTACGGACTGAATCAGCCCCATGAGCATTACTATCAAAACACCTGACGAAATTGAAAAAATGCGTGCCGCCGGCAAACTTGCTGCCGACGTATTAGAAATGATTGGCCCTTATATAAAGGCCGGCGTAACCACTGCTGAAATTGATAAAATTTGTCACGATTACATTGTCGAACATGGTGCAATTCCTGCACCACTCAATTATCACGGTTTCCCCAAGTCGGTGTGCACGTCATTAAATCATGTGGTTTGTCATGGTATCCCAAATGAAAAGCCGCTCAAAGACGGCGACATCATGAACCTGGATGTTACTGTAAAGCTCAATGGCTATCATGGTGACACCTCAAAGATGTTTGTTGTGGGTGGTAAGCCAAGCATTCTCGCTGAGCGATTAATTCGTGTCACTCAAGAATGTTTATACATGGCAATTAAAATGGTTAAACCGGGCATGCGCACTGGCGACTTTGCCGCAGTAATTCAAAAGCATGCTGAACAGCATGGTTACGCCATTGTGCGGGAATATTGTGGCCACGGTATTGGCGCGGTGTTTCACGAAGAGCCACAAATTCTGCATTACGGCACGGCTGGCACTGGCGATTTATTAGAGCCTGGCATGTGTTTCACTATCGAACCTATGGTGAATGCGGGCAAGCGCCACACCAAACTCATGCGCGATGGTTGGACCGTACTCACGAAAGACCGCAGCCTGAGCGCCCAATGGGAACACACGCTGTTAGTCACCGAAGACGGCGTGGAAGTTTTAACCCTGCGTAGCGACGAAGATTTGCCACGCGTTATTCGTCACGAGAGCTAACGCACCATGCATAGCGCCCCTCCTTGCTGGCCGAAACCGGTCACTTTAAGCTCGGGGCGCGATTGCCTCGAAGCTTACCATACGTGGTCCGCAGAAGCTTTTGTAACCGCTGATATTGACTTTCTCCTCGCTCACCGCAGCGAATTTATTGATACCTTGCTGCAACAGTTGTGGCAGCAGTTCGAGTTGCATAAAACCCAAATCAGTTTAATTGCAGTTGGCGGCTACGGCCGTGGTCATCTGCACCCACAATCCGACATTGACCTATTGTTTTTGCATGAAACTGATCTAAATGACACCGAACAGCAGGCCATTCGTAACTTCATTCAACTGCTGTGGGATCTGCGCCTAGACGTTGGCCACAGCGTACGTACGCCAGCGCAATGTTTTGAACAAGCCGCTGCCGACGTTACCGTGGCCACCAGCTTGCTCGAGCAACGCCTTATTTGTGGTGACCAAACCCTTGCCGATACATTCTTGTGGCGCGTACAACGTGATTTCCCTTGGTCGAGTCGCGCCTTTTATCAAGCCAAATTTAACGAGCAGCAAGAACGGCATCAACGCTACCATGGCTCCGCTTACAACCTAGAACCAAATGTTAAAAGTAATCCGGGCGGCTTGCGCGATATACAAACCATCGGTTGGATAGCAAAGCGGCACTTTCATACACAAAACGACGAAACGCTGGTGCAGCACGGCTATATCAGCGCCGAAGAGTTACTTGAGCTACGTGAATATCAACAATTATTAGGCCGTATTCGATTTGCGCTGCATTTAGAGGCAGACAAAAAGGAAGATCGACTCCTTTTTGACTATCAACCCGGTATTGCCGCGCGACTGGGTTATGGCGAACCTGGTAAACGTGCCGTAGAAGCCATGATGAAAGACTATTTCAATGCGGTGGTAGGTGTTACCGAATTGAACGAAATGTTGCTGCAATTTTTTGAACAAACCATTCTTGGTGATGCCAACGAAGCGACTCGAAAGCAGCTTGATGATAACTTTGAAGCCATTGGCTCACTTATTGCGGCTCGTCACGACAGCGTTTTTGAAACCCCCGAAAATCTATTGCGATGCGTGCTGCTGGTTGCACAAAATAGCCAAATTAAGCATCTACAGGCCCACACCATTCGCCTGTTACGAAATGCGCGTCGGGTTTTACGCCAACCGCTCAACAGCCTGCCCGCGTGCCGCAAACTATTTATGCAACTCATAAGCCACCCACGCGGCTGCGGTGACGCGTTTCGCTTAATGCACAAGCACCAGTTGCTGGCACACTATCTGCCACAGTGGCAACAAATCGTCGGTCAGATGCAATTCGACTTGTTTCATGCCTATACGGTTGATGAACACACCTTTCGCTTGGTTCGCAACCTCTACCGCTACAGTGACCCTGACTACCAACAGGAATTTCCACTGTGTGCCGAAATTGTCGCCACCATGGACAAACCTGAGCTGCTCTACCTTGCCGGTATATTTCACGACATTGCCAAGGGCCGTGGCGGTGATCATTCCGAATTAGGCGAAGTGGATGCGCTTAACTTCTCTCAGCAACACAATCTCGATGACCACGACGGCGAATTAATTGCGTGGTTAGTGCGCAATCATCTTTTCATGTCGGTAACTGCACAAAAACGTGACATTCACGATCCTGAAGTTGTCCGCCTGTTTGCCGAAAAAGTTGGCTCACAACGTCACCTGAATTATTTGTATTGCCTGACCGTTGCTGATATTCGTGCCACCAACAGCAGTTTATGGAATAACTGGAAAGCCACTTTGTTGGAAAACCTCTATCAGGCCACTAAACAGTTTTTGGCACAGAGCAAACCTTCCGCAGCAACGGAAATGCGCCAGCGTATTCATCAACATCAGGCGCACGCCATGGGTCTGCTGCTGAGTCTTGGTTTCGATGCGCAACCCGTAAATGAGTTATGGAGCCGGTTTACCGCCGATTATTTCTTGCGGCACCAACCAGAACAAATTGCATGGCATTCACAATACATTTTGGCTGCCGAATCCGATGACCAACTGCCAATAATTTTAGTTGGCGACGAGAATAACCAAGGCACCACCGAATTATTTGTCTACCACCTTGAACACGAAAACCTATTTGCAGCGGTCGCAGCGGTTCTCGACAGCCAAGCGCTGAGCATTCATGACGCGCAAATTTTGGCGACCCGCGACGGTTATGTCATGGATACTTTTGTGGTGCTGCAAGATGATGGTGAGCCGCTTACTGACGTACGCCGTATCGAATCCCTTAAGCAACAACTGCATGACGTACTGCGTCAACGCCAGCCTGCACCGGGCGCACAACGGCGGCTTCCGCGCCAGTTACGTAGCTTCAATGTGCCAACCAAAGTTGAGTTTGTTAGCGAACGTAACCCGCGCCGTACGGCCTTTGAATTAACTGCACTTGATCGTCCTGGCCTTGTGGCACACGTTGCTAAAGTGCTTCAAGCATTGGATTTAAACATACTAACCGCTAAAATCACCACCGTCGGCGAACAAGCTGAAGACTTATTCACAGTTACCACGCGGCGCAATGAAGCGCTTAATGATGAACAGAAGCGACACTTGCGTGAGCAGATTATCGCTGCCTTGGATAATTAATCAGGCGTATTTACACGCCACTGAATGAAGTAACAGGATATAAAATGACCACCTTACAAACACGTATTGAAGCTGCCTTCGAGCAGCGCACAGAGATTTCTCCAAGTCGCGTTCCTGCTGAGTTGCAGCGCGATTTAACCGAAGTTATTCAAAAAATTGATCAAGGTGAACTGCGTGTTGCTGAGAAGATAAACGGGCAATGGGTGGTAAACGAATGGCTGAAAAAAGCAGTACTGCTGTCGTTCCGCACGCAAGATAATCACTTGATGAACGGCGGTGAAACCCGCTTTTTCGATAAAGTGGATAGCAAGTTTATTGGTTATGACGATGCCCGCTTCCGTGCCGAAGGCATGCGCGTTGTGCCACCAGCCATGGTGCGAAAAGGAGCATTTATCGGTCGCAATGTCGTACTTATGCCCTCGTACGTAAATATCGGTGCGTTTGTTGATGAAGGCACCATGGTCGACACTTGGGCGACCGTTGGCTCATGCGCACAGATTGGTAAAAACGTGCATTTGTCAGGCGGTGTTGGTATTGGTGGAGTACTTGAGCCGCTGCAAGCAGCGCCTACCATCATTGAAGACAACTGTTTCATTGGCGCCCGTTCAGAAATTGTTGAAGGGGTAATCGTAGAAGAAGGCGCGGTGATTTCAATGGGCGTTTACATTGGTCAAAGCACCCGTATTTACGACCGTGAAACCGGCGAAATTCATTACGGCCGCGTGCCAGCAGGTGCAGTCGTAGTGCCTGGGAACCTGCCAGCAAAAGATGGTACGCATAGCCTTTACGCGGCCATTATTGTGAAAAAGGTTGACGCTAAAACGCGTGCGAAAGTAAGTATCAACGAATTACTTCGCGCTGGCGATTAATCCGTTTGAAACGGCTTGAGTAAATCATCCGGTAACGGCAGTTCAATATGAACTGCCGTTTTTGTATGCGGGTGATCAAAGCGCAGCGATGTTGCCACCAACATCAGTCGGTTTAAACCAAAGTGTTCACGGAAAAAGCGATTATGACGCCCATCACCGTGGTTGCTGTCTCCGATGATTGGATGGCGTAAGTGCGACATATGCCGCCGCAATTGATGCTTTCGGCCCGTTTTAGGGCGCAGCTCAACCAATGAGTAACGCGATGTAGGGTGTCGTTTACCCACCGCAAACGGCAATTCAATCCGCTGTATGCAGCTATATTCGGTCACTGCCTCTTGCGGCTCTTTGTCTTGATTGGCCTGGGCGTCCGCTATTTTATCCAGTTCTTCTTTCAGTGGATAATCTAACACACCGTCATCGATGTATCCGCGCACAACGGCGTGATACACCTTTTCAATTTGTCGGCTGGTAAAAATATCTGTCATTGCGCGTGCCGTATCGGCATCTTTTGCAAACAACAAGATTCCTGAGGTTGGCCGATCTAAACGGTGCACCGGATAGACGCGCTGACCAATTTGGTCGCGGACTTTCTGCAGCGCAAATTCCGTTGCCTCGCGCGCAATCCAACTGCGATGCACCAATAAGCCGCTGGGTTTGTCGACCGCCACAAAATAATCATCTTCAAATAAGACGGTCAATTCTTGATTGAAATTAGACGTCATCAGCTAACGGGTCAGCACCGCTCAATAAAATATCAAATTCGCGTAAGCTCGCGATCAAGCCTTCATGATGTTCCATTTCTTCCCGATAAACATGAGTGGCCATAGGGCTCACCGCAATATTTTGCGGCAACGGGTGCTCACCATCCAGCATGGCCCACATGCGCGGTAACATAATAAATTGCAGCCACTGATGAAAATCTAGGGTGTCCATAGCAAAGGGCTCCGTACTCGCCAAAGCTTGCGAGGACGGGTAATGCGTCTGCCATAACCCCAAACAATTCAACTCAGCTTCAATACGCTCGAGCAAACGAGCAGCTCGTTGTCGTTGGTCCATGACTACCTCCACGACTTATTTTAGTTATAATGGCCGTCATCTTTAAGCAAAATTGAAAATGATGCAAGTTTCATGACCATTACAAACCTAGCTGAATTACTCAGCGAGAGCCAAAGCGACTTCGTCGTATACGATTTAGGCCGCCGCGTACAAGCCATCGATGCGGATACATTTAGTGCCATATGTGCGCAACAACGCCCCTACCCTTACCCGCTGCAAGATCATGCTTGGTTCGCCGTGGTGTTCTGGCCGCAGCTTACAGCCGAGCAACCTGAACCCTTTTTATGGTTCCTGAAAATGCCATTGGACGAGCGTGGTTTGCTCAATCATGCTGCGCAACAGGAGTTCATGACGCAAGTGATCGCGATGTTAGGGCAGCAAATTACGGGGGCACTGAGCGATGAGCAAGAACAACAGTTGCAACAGTCAGCCTATTTGTTCACTCCCTCTGAAGCAAAACGCGCGGCGGTGCATGCACAATTGACCGTGCGTTGGCAGCGCTCGCCATCACGCTATTATGAAGCGGCCCAAAGCGAACTGCTTCAGCCAACTGCGGAAGGTTGGCAACAACTTGGCATTCAAGGCATTCATGATGTTGCCGCGCGGCTGCATAACAATGCAGCAACGGCTACGGCCATTGCTGCAAACTTCGCGAAGTACCCAGAACCGTTACAGAATGCGCTAGCCGAGGCACTCGAACACACCGCAGCACCAGACACCATGAAAGAGCCATTGCTGGCCTGTGTAACTGACGATAGCAGTCAGGTGCGAATTAATAGCTTGCGCGCCCTTGCTGGGTTTGCATCGGATGCCACGTTGCAACAGCACCTCGCGCAGCGCATGCCCGTTGCCACCGCCGACGAGTTAGTGATTATCGTCGCCAGGCTTTGGCCAGCACTGTGTGGCGACTTAATGGAAGCTTATCTACTACGATGTGCAGAGCTCAACAATTCCGCCCTGTTTGCAGGTATTGTTCGTGATATCCTACGCCTTCCTGACACCCGCATATTTGCGCTGGGTTTAGTGCAGCGTAACGACTTACCAACACCGCTGTACAAAGCTTGGCAGCAATTTATTGGAGCGCAATAATGGTTCTAGCTGATGCTATTGCATTGTTATTGGTTGGTTTTGTCGTTTTGATCTTCTGGCAAGGTCGCCGCCAAGCTGAGCAGGCTCGGCGCTATGTTGAGCAGTACTGCAAGCAACAACAATTGCAGTTTCTTGATATTGCATGGCAAGGCGGTCGCCCAGCCAAGTTGCAACGCCATTTTGGCTGGTTAAGTCGCTATGAATTTGGCTTCAGTAGCGATGGTGAAAGCCGATATAACGGCCAAGCTACACTACTTAATATGCGATTGGTTGAAATTACGACCCCGCCGCACCGGGTCCCGAGCCCTTAGGCCCTGACTTTATACCAATTAGGCGCAGCAAAAACTGGCCATACATGACCCAGTCACCAAGCAATGAATAAGCCGGATACTTAAACGTAGCCGGTTTATTGTGTTCAAAACCAAAATGCCCCAACCATGCGAAGCCATAGCCAATCACAGGAATGGCCAGCAACCAAAGCCACTGTTGCGTCACAATTGCATAAACCAGCACCGCAATCACCAACGTGCTACCAATATAATGCATAGCACGGCAACGACGGTCAGAGTGTTCTTTTAAATAGTACGGATAAAATTCCGCAAAACTTTTAAATTGCACGGCTCACCTCATTAAGTTGTGAACGTGATTGAAACATCAGCTTACCGCTGATGTCACCAACGCTTAATTCTTGAACCAATTCATAACCGTGTTGTTCGAATAGGCTAAAATGTTGCGGCTGAGTTACATACACAGCAATACCGCGTGACTGCGATTCATCTTCGATGGCTGATTGCGCCGCTCGAACCAATAAATCCCCCCAGCCTTGTTGCTGATAGCGCGGGCTAACCGCAATAAAAGCTAACATGTGGTAATCATCACCTTGCACAGCTTCTTGAATCAACCGCTCTTTTTCAAGCAACTGCATGGTGCTCACATAGCCAGCTGTCAGCAGCATTTTTAAACGCCAATGCCAATACTTGCCTGGGCCAAAACTTTTGCCCGGCTGCGTTAAACACACCACGCCAATTAATGAGTCGCCATCAAACACGCCCAGCATTGGCTGTTTCGCTTCCCAAAACGCCATCAATTCTTCACGAATGGCTGCACGTAATCGTTTTTCGTAGTCCGGTTTATCGGCCTGAAAAATTGCCATTAACAATGCATCATCGTAATACGCTTGGTAGAGCAGCGAAGCTGCCATTTTCAAGTCTTCAGCAACCAAGTAAGTCAACTGGCCATCACGCAGTTGAGCTGGGTTTATTGTTGTTGTCATTTTTTACCCCTGATAAATGCTCAATTACTTTTTATAGTTGGATGCAATTCAAGTTACTTGATTCAGATCAATTAATCCACTACGCGAGGCGTCAATTTTTGTACAAACTCGGCCAAGCTATTAGCCACAATTTCGTGCTGTGGCTGACCAACAAATTCCAGCCCTACTTGCCCGCTGGCATTGTCGATACTCACCAACAAATCATCGGATTCTTCGGCTAAACCAATAAATAAAGTAATTGGCTGACGCAACCTACGCTTCATCAGTACGTGGCCCGCTAAATTCGCCTGCAAACGTTCACCATCCTCTAAACAATGATTCTGTAACAATATTAGTGGATGATGCTCAAAACTGACATTGAGATCCGCAGCGAACCAGCGACCGTAAAAATGGGCAATATCTGGATGAAACGGTTGCTCCAGCGCGTTGGCTAAATCATCAAATTGCATCGGTTTCGCTTGACGCACAGGTTGCCAAGTCACAAGGTCTTGCTCAGCGGGTTCACCATAAATCGGTGCTTGCCAATCTTCATGAGATTCTGTGAGCAATGGCACTTCGGCTTGCGCGTAAGCGCTTTGGTAACGAGCAATCAGCTCATCTAATGCGGCATCAATGTGCATGTATTTAGTCCTAACGTGATAGCTTAGTTTGCAGAAATCAGTTTTTCTGGTAACTCATCAGCAGCGGCGCTACAATGGCCGACTGCATAAAAAACAGTAGTGTAACAGGTAATTGAAATCGATGAAGCAACCTCTCGCCCATTTGAATTTGGGCCAACCAACGCAGTATCCGACCCAGTACGATGCCAGCTTATTGCAAGCAGTACCGCGTCAGCTCAATCGCACGCCAATTGGCCTGAACGAGGCGGCATCGTTGCCGTTTCAGGGCGACGACATTTGGCACGGTTATGAATTATCGTGGTTGAATACCTTAGGTGTGCCTCAGGTTGCGGTAGCCGAGTTTCGTGTACCGGCCACCAGCACCAATCTGGTGGAATCAAAATCGTTTAAATTATATCTCAATAGCTTCAATGATAGCCGTTGGGACACCTGGCAGGCTGTCCAACAGCAGCTTACCGAAGACTTGTCCGCCTGTGCAGGCGGACACGTGTCAGTGCACCTCTATACTGTGCAACAAGCACAGCAGGCGCCGTTCAGCGACTTGCCGGGTCAGTGCATTGATGATCAAGACATTCGCATCGACAGTTACGAATACAATCCGGAGCTGCTGCAGTTGCGTGACAATCAAGTGGTTGACGAAACAGTGCATAGCCACCTACTGAAATCCAATTGCTTGATCACCAATCAACCGGATTGGGGCTCGGTACTCATTCGTTACCGTGGCCCTGCAATTGATCATGCTGCTCTGCTTCGCTACATCATCTCGTTTCGCCACCACAACGAATTTCACGAACAATGTGTAGAACGGCTTTATATGGACATTAAAACGCGACTAAAACCCGAACAACTGACTGTTTACGCACGTTATACGCGGCGCGGTGGTTTAGACATCAACCCGTTTCGCTCAGACTTTGAGCAAACGCCGCAGTCTGTTCGTTTGAGTCGCCAATAACAAATCAAAAAAGGAATCGAAATGCGATTTAAAATTTCCCCGCGGGGCAGCATGAGCTTGCTCTCGCAACTTGAAATAAACCGACTGCAACAAAGCAGCGACGAACAACTCTATAAGCTATTTCGTAACTGCTGTCTGGCTGTGTTGAACGCTGGCAGTACCACGGATAGCAGCGAAGAGATTTTTGAGAAATACAAAGATTTCGATGTGAACGTCATCAAATGTGAACGCGGCGTACAACTTGAGTTGGTTAACCCACCCGCCGAAGCCTTTGTAGACGGCGAACTGATTGCGGGTATGCAAGAGTTGGTAGAAGCCGTGCTGCGTGACATTTTATTTACCGGTGAACGTTACAATGCACAAACGTTAGACTCAGCCGATACCCATACCTTAACCCACGTCGTGTTCGATATTTTGCGTAACGCCCAAGTTGTGCAACCGAACCTCGAGCCGAACGTAATTGTGTGCTGGGGTGGCCACTCAATCAATGAAGTTGAGTACAAGTACACCAAAGAAGTTGGTTATCAACTTGGCTTGCGTAGCTTAAATATCTGCACGGGCTGCGGCCCAGGCGCCATGAAAGGCCCAATGAAAGGCGCGACCATTGGTCATGCTAAACAACGCATTGTCGACGGCCGCTACCTTGGTTTTACCGAACCGGGAATCATCGCCGCCGAGCCACCGAACCCAATCGTAAACGAACTGGTGATTTTGCCTGATATCGAAAAACGCCTCGAAGCATTCGTGCGTTGCGCACACGGCATTGTTATTTTCCCAGGCGGCGCAGGTACCGCAGAAGAGCTACTCTATATTCTGGGTATTTTGATGCATCCAGAGAACGAGCGCCAAGTTCTGCCTATCATTTTAACTGGGCCTGAAAGCAGCCGCGAATATTTTGATGCTATTGATGATTTCGTTACAGCAACACTGGGCGATGACGCGCGTAAGCTGTATCAAATTATTGTTGGTGCGCCTGCAGAAGTCGCAAAGGCAATGACACAAGGTGCACAGGCGGTAAAAGAATATCGTCGCGATACCGGTGACTCTTATTGTTTCAATTGGACCTTGCACATCGAAGAAGCGTTTCAGCGTCCGTTCGTGCCGAATCATGACAACGTGCGTAACTTAAATCTGCATCGTGACCAAGCGCCACAAGCTCTCGCTGCCGATTTACGTCGCGCTTTCTCGGCCATCGTTGCCGGCAACGTGAAAGATGATGGTATTCGAGCCATTCGTAAGCACGGGGTATTCGAAATTCACGGTGAACGTGACATGATGAAGAAACTGGACGTGTTGTTGCGGGCATTCGTCGAACAAAGCCGCATGAAGCTGCCCGGTTCGGTGTATCATCCGTGCTATCGTGTCATTACAGATTAATTACCTCAAGGAGGCGTAGCTGATGTCGAAAATGCTTAAAGTTGTGTTAATTGGCTTTGCCATTTACGCGGCAGCAACTGCGCTGGTTCTGCACCTTTATCAAGCTGACCCGGAAAATATGAGTTGGCAGGAACGCGAAACCTTCAATCTCAAACAAATTGGCCGCCTTGACCTCGGCACCCAAAAAGATGACGTGATTCGCTTGTTGGGCTCCCCCGATATTAGTGAAGCGAAAGTCACCGATGACGGCGAAGTACTGATTTTATTTTATCGCACCCATCACGTGAAATCCGATGGCATTACCACGCGCGATGAATGCACCCCATTGCTATTTAAAGACGGTTCATTAATAGCCTGGGGCGCTGACGCTTATAGCGAATATCAATCGTTTTAATGACACGCAACACCTCAGCAGCCAGCAAAATCTGCTATAGTTCGCGCCAATTGATGTTAGACACTTAATTTGACCTAGAAGTTAGAAGGTATCCGCGATGAGCACCACAATTACTGTAATCCCTGGCGACGGAATTGGCCCAGACATTATTGCTGCCACACTGAAAATTCTTGACCAAGCTGGCTGTGATTTTAACTATGAATTTGCCGATGCAGGCTTAGCCGCACTCGAGAAAACCGGTGAGTTATTGCCGCAGGCAACGCTAGACGCAATTGCACGCAATAAAGCAACATTAAAGGGTCCTTTAACTACACCTGTCGGTGAAGGTTTTACATCAATCAACGTCAGCTTACGCAAACAGTTTAACCTTTACGCCAACGTACGCCCGGTAAAATCATTCAAAGGCACAAAAGCACGCTACGAAAATATCGATATTATTACCGTGCGCGAGAACACCGAAGGCATGTACTCGGGGCTTGGCCAAGTAGTCTCGGAAGACGGCTCTGAAGCACAAGCAATGAGCAAAATTACTCGCGCAGGCTGTGAACGTATCGTTCGTTTTGCATACGAACTAGCCCGCCGCGAAGGCCGTAAGAAGGTTACCGCAGTACACAAAGCAAATATTCTTAAATCAACTTCAGGGCTATTTTTGAAAGTTGCCCGTGAAATCGCTGCTGAGTATCCAGATATTCAGTCCGATGAAATGATTGTTGATGCGGTATGCATGAAACTGGTAATGAACCCAGAGCAATTCGACGTGATTGTAACCACCAACCTGTTCGGTGATATTTTATCTGACCTTTGCGCCGGTTTAGTTGGCGGCTTAGGTATGGCGCCTGGCGCCAACATTGGTGAGAAGTCAGCTATTTTTGAAGCAGTGCATGGGTCTGCACCCGACATCGCCGGGCAAAACCTTGCCAACCCAACCTCGGTAATTTTGGCAGCAATTCAAATGCTCGAATACCTTGGTATGCATGATCAAGCCAAGCGCATTCTTGCCGCAGTAACCGACGTTATTGCCTCAGGTGACCGCACCACGCGTGACCTCGGTGGTACCGGCGGCACCACAGACTTTACCCAGGCTGTGATTGACCGGTTATAAAGCCATATGAATAAAAAAACCGACCCTCAGGTCGGTTTTTTTATATCCAGCGAATATGCACGGTGACTTCTTCACGGTCATGGTAAAGTTGCTTCGCTTGCAACTCAAACTTACCACGTCCCTGCTCCATCAAGTCGCGCTTAATATGTTCTAAATATTCAGCCATTGCAGCATAGCGACGCTTCATCGGTAACTTAAGGTTGAAAATTGCTTCTTTGCAATCGCCATCAATCAACCAACTGGTCATTAGTTCGCCGACACGTGCGGGTTTCTCAACCATATCGCACACCAACCAAGTGACGTTCTTTTTCTTCGGTCGGTATTTAAAACCATCTTCACGAATATGTTTAACCTGCCCTGTCTGCATCAAGCTCTCAGCCATTGGTCCATTATCAACCGCCTGAACCATCATGCCGCGACGCACAAGTTGATACGTCCAACCGCCTGGAGCTGCACCTAAATCCACAGCATTCATGCCTGAGCTAATGCGCTCTTCACGCTCGTGCTCAGGAACAAAAACTTGAAAGGCTTCGTCAAGTTTCAACGTTGACCGACTCGGCGCATCACTCGGTGAACGCAAACGGGGAATCCCCATCAACCAAGGAGACTGATTGAATGAATAGGAAAAACCAATATAAATTTCTTTATTACTTAAAAAGAATGCGTGCAATGTTGGGCGCCGATCGCTCTCTTTTGCCGTCAACCAATCAATTTTCCGCAACCCTTGGCGCAATGGCACCGTGAATTTACGACAAAACTTAGTCAGCTCTTTACCTAAATTGGTATCCGGTGTTTCTAGGCGCAAATCACCGCACGGCTTAATGCCCGGAAAAGCTTCCATAACATCTTCGTCCAACAACGCAACCTGCACCGCACTAACTCGGTCTTCCTGAGGCAAGTCAGTCACATGTGCCAGAATCACAATAAATTGGCGGGTGAACATTAATTCGGCAAGCAGCAACTTTTTGGCCAAGTGCTCAGCCTCTTCGCTTTGACAGCGATAAACCACGTAACCTTGATGTGCCTTGGTTTGGCAATAACCAAAAATACCCAACGCAGCAGTTTTATCCTGCAGCTCGGCGGCACAATCACTTTCAAATCCAGGCCGACAATAGGCCACAATTCCGGTCATTCATAACCCCTTGGTAAAACACTATTCGTTATTTCATTAACCGCAGCTTGCCACAGCTGCTCACGCGTATAACCACTACGCTTGGTCGGCTCTAGACTGTGATCACCGCCATCAATCCATTTTACTGCAACATTATTAGGTAGCTTGTAACTCGCGACTTCATCAGGTTTACCCAAGTTATCGCGCGTGCCTTGAATAATTAAGTTTCGCGTGCAGTTGTTGGCTAGGTCAGCTAAACGCAAGGTGTCAGGTTTGCCAACCGGATGAAACGGAAAGCCAAGTGCAATGGCACACCTTGCATTCAATTCATCAGCAAGCCGAAATGCTACCCGCGATCCCATCGACTTACCCATTAAAATTAATGGTTTATCATCATTAAATTGGCCAACCACGGTGCGCATGCAATGCTCTAACTCGGGCATCCGGTTTGGCGGACGCCGCACACCGGTGTCCATAAACTTTTGCCAGTAAGGAAAATTGAAGCGTACAACTTCAATATCATTGAGTGCGAGCCCAAGTGCAAAATATTGCATAAAATCGCTTTGCAAGCCTGCCCCAGCTCCATGCGCAAACACCACACGTACGCTGCCTTGCGCGTTATCACGTTGTATTGCAACACGCTGGCTCTCACTCATAGCTGTCCTCTTCTTCCTCAACCACTTGCAGCAACCAATTTCGGAAGGTCGCGATTTTACCTACTTCTGACTGAGAGTCACGACAAACCAGATAAAAAGATTTTTGCCGCGGCAGTGCTTCAGGAAATATCTGTATTAAATGGCCAGCGTCTATTTCCGGCTTAACCAAAACATTATTCGCCAAAGCAATCCCTTGGCCGTGCACTGCAGCTTTAAGCGCAAGGTTTGAGTGGCTAAAAATAGGCCCGTTGTCACCTTTGTCTTTATCAATGCCCACCAACTTAAACCAGTCTTTCCACGCATTGCGCGTTTCATCATGTAATAACGTGTGGTTTAGAAGATCGCGTGGTTCGCGCAACGGTTTAGTGCCTGTTAGCAACAGCGGGGAGCAAACCGGTAGCAAGAATTCGTTGTGCAGTTTATACGCTTTCAGGCCAGGCCATTTACCTGAACCATAGTAAATGGCGACGTCAACATCGTCGGTTAACGACCCATCAACTTCGTCCACAGCACGAATTCGTACGTCAATGTCAGGGCAAGCTTCACGGAAGCGGCTAAGGCGTGGCACAAACCATAAAATAGCAAAGCTAGGGGGCAAGGATATTGTCAATGAGCCGCGTTGGCTGGCAAATTTTACCCGCTCAGTCGCTTGCACAATGTGGTCGAATATTTCTTTTAATTCAAGAAAGTAGGTTTGTCCTTCAGGGGTAAGTAGTAGCGACCTATTACGTCGCAAAAACAACTGTACCCCCAAAAACTCTTCCAACCCTTTCACTTGATGGCTCACCGCCGCTTGGGTGACATAAAGCTCATCGGCCGCACGCGTAAAACTCAAATGGCGCGCAGCCGCTTCGAAAGCCTTTAAAGCATTTAATGGGGGTAATTTACGCATCAGTACTCGTTATAGTCGAACTCCACCGTCTATTTCTACCACACGACCGCTGAAGAAGTCATTCTCAATGATGTATCGGGCGCTGTGTGCAATTTCTTCCGGCTGCCCCCAACGGCGCAACGGAACCATGCTTAGCGCACGCTCAATTGCTTCAGGCTTCATTTGTGCGGTCATTGGCGTTTCGATAAAGCCTGGTGCAATTGCACCACAACGAATGCCAAAGCGCCCAAGTTCACGGGCCCAAGTCACGGTCATTGCAACCACGCCGGCCTTGGTGGCAGCGTAGTTGGTTTGCCCCATGTTACCGGCGCGCGCCACACTGGAAATGTTGATAATTACCCCACCATTGCCCGCTTTTGCCATATGGGCAGCGGCTTCACGGCCACATAAGAAACTTCCGGTTAGGTTCACATCCAATACCGACTGAAATTGTTGCAATGGCATTTTGTGGGTAATCTCACCGTCTTTGCATTTAATCAGCAAGCCGTCACGTAAAATGCCAGCATTGTTTACCAATACATTCACGGCACCGAAGTCAGCAGCAATGTCATTAAACACTTGTTCAACGGCCGCTTCATCAGTGACATTCACAACGTAGCCTTTTACTTTTTTTGCACCATTGTCGGTACAAATTTTCTCAGCTTCGGCCAAGGTATCAGCATTCATATCAATTAACGCCAGCTGCGCGCCATCGGCGGCAAAATGCTCAGCCATAGCACGGCCCAAACCTTGTGCGCCGCCCGTGATAACAATTGTACTTTCAGCAATTTTCATAATGTTTCCGTTACTTCGTGTTTGCTTTTACGTAGTTAAAAATACTGGAAAAGTCTTCGCGACCATGCCCCAGTTGCGACCAGCTACGATACAGATTATGTGTTAATGCGCCCATTGGCGTCGCCGCACCGCTAGCTAATGCTGCTTGCTGGGCTAAACCGAGATCTTTACTCATAAGGTCAACCAAGAAGCCGCCTTGATAGCCGTTACTCGAAGGAACATTATCCATCACATTAGGGCATGGATTATATACATCTAAAGTCCAGTTGCTTCCAGAGCTCTTCGACATAATTTCAGACAAAACCTTTGCATCCAAACCGTGCGCAATGCCAAGCTGAAGTGCTTCTGACGTGCCAACCATTAACACGGACAACAGCATGTTATTACAAATTTTCGCAACTTGTCCGGCTCCAACATCACCCGCGCGGAAGATATTCTTACCCATGTGTTGCAACACGTCGCGTGCGCGCTCTACCGAAGCTTCTTCACCGCCACAGATAAAGGTAAGCGTGCCGGCTTTCGCACCACCCACGCCGCCTGATACTGGGGCATCGATAAAGGGAATTTTTTTGGCTTGCAGAGCAAGGCCAACGTTACGCGCTGTGGCGGCACTGATGGTACTGCAATCAATAGCCAACGCATTTTCGCCCAGCACATTGATTAAGCCATTGTCGCCCAAATAAACACTTTCAACGTGCTTATCGGCAGGCAGCATACTGATCACAAAGTCAGCGCCCTGCGCTGCTTCGGTCGCGGATGCCGCACGTGTACAACCTGCTTCTTCTGCTGCTAATAACGCCGTTTCGGCAAGGTCAAAAACTTGTACCTGATGCCCACCTTTCACGAGGTTAGCCGCCATTGGGCCACCCATGTTTCCTAATCCAATAAATCCGACTTTAGCCATGATTGAAACCTCAAATTCGTTGTTCGTACACTTCGCTGTTCGCCGTTCGTCCGTGCTACGCACTATTCGAATAGCGCAGCGCACGAATAGCGCAGCGGACGAAAAACGAATAACGTTGTTGTTATTTACCTAACTGCGCTAGCGGGTGCTTCTCTGCACTCCACGGCGAGGTGAAAAAGCCATCAACCTCTTGTGCTGACACGTCAGCCACTGACGCATGCTGCCATTTCGGCTGCTTGTCTTTATCAATCAACAGCGCGCGGATGCCTTCAGCAAAATCACCGCGCATTGCGCACTGCACCGATAGCGTTAACTCAAGCCGGAAACAGTCCGCCAAGCTCAAATCAGTACCATGCTGCAGTTGATTCCAAACAATGTGCGCCGTCATTGGACAACCGGCCGCTAACGTTTGACGTGCTTTGGCTAACCACTTGTCATCAGTCGTATCATTCAAAATCGCTGCCACCACAGACTCGATATCGGCACCGGCAGTTAGTTTTTTGATAAGGCGCTGATGCCCCTCAACTTGACCCGCTGGACGGTGACTGCTGTCGCGTAAACTCAAACCATTCAGCACGTCCGTCACTTTTTGCTGGTTTAACCCGGCAGTGTCGCCCCATTTAACCTCACGCAAACCTGCCAGAACGTCGTCTTTGCTGGTGCTTGCAATAAAATGATCGGCAAGTTTCAGGTAGAGCGCATCGGCCGCATTCATATGTGCGCCGGTGATGCCTAAAAATAAACCGCAGCCGTCTGGCATTTGATTTAAGAAATGCGTCGCGCCCACGTCGGGGTATAAACCAATGGTTACTTCAGGCATCGCCAACAGCGAGCGTTCAGTAACAATACGGTGGCTTGCACCGTTCATAAGGCCCATACCACCGCCCATGACAATACCATGCCCCCACAGCACAATTGGCTTCGGGAAAGTATGAATGGCGTAATCTAATCGATATTCCTGGCTAAAAAAGTCAGCGACTTCATCAACCAATACGCCTGGCTTAGCCTGCATCGCTTTGTACATGGCAACAATGTCGCCACCTGCACAGAATGCCTTTTCGCCGGCGCCTTGAAAAAATACGCAAGCAATGGCGTCATCGTCAGCCCATTGCTTCAATTTTGGCTGCATTAACTGAATCATTGGCAAGCTTAAGGCATTAAGCGACTTTTCAGAGTTCAGTGTTGCAACACCAATACGCTTGCCATTTGCAGCTTCGAGTTCATCAAATAGTACTACTTGGTCCATGTTTGACCTCCGTTATAGACAAGAAAGCCACCCTTAAAGGATGGCTCGGTCCATATCTGCCAACAAGCGGCGCGCGATAATCACGCGCATAATCTCGTTGGTGCCCTCAAGAATTTGATGCACACGAACATCGCGCACATGCCGCTCCAGTGGGTATTCCTTAATGTATCCATAACCACCGTGAATTTGCAGCGCTTCGTTACACACTTGAAAACCCACATCGGTCGCAAAACGTTTAGCCATGGCGCAATAGGTGGTTTTATCCGCATCATTGCTGTCCACTTTAAATGCCGCCAAACGCACCATTTGACGCGCGGCAACAAGTTCCGTGGCCATATCCGCGAGCTTAAATTGCAACGCTTGGAAGTGCCCTAATTCTTTACCGAACTGGGTGCGCTCATGCATGTAATTAGTTGCAGTTTCCAGCGCTGCCTGCGCAGTGCCCACTGAACACACAGCAATATTGATGCGCCCACCGTCTAAGCCCATCATGGCAAATTTAAAGCCTTCGCCTTCTTGGCCAAGCAGATTCTGTGCCGGAATACGTACATCTTCAAAGGTAACTAAGCGAGTTGGCTGCGCATTCCAGCCCATTTTCGCTTCTTTCTTACCGTAGCTGATGCCCGCGGCGTCAGCCGGAACTACGAATGCCGAAATACCTTTCGGCCCTGGCTCGCCTGTGCGCGCCATTACCACCAGTACATCGGTGCTACCGGCACCAGAAATAAACATTTTTGAACCATTCAGTACGTACTCGTCGCCTTCTTTCTTAGCTGACGTACGCAAACTTGCTGCGTCTGAACCGGCACCCGGCTCGGTCAAGCAATACGAACCGAGCTTTTCGCCAATCACAAGCTCAGGCACCCACTGTTCAATCACATCCGGCTGCGCGAATGAACCGATCATCCAGGTCACCATATTATGAATGGTCATCATCGCTGTGGTTGCGGTACAGCCCATCGCCAGTTGTTCAAAAATCAGCGCGGCGTCGAGTCGGCTCATGCCAAAACCACCCGCATCTTCTGGCGTGTACATGCCCATAAAGCCCATTTCACCGGCTTTACGGAACACTTCAATTGGGAAATGAGAGTCTTCGTCCCATTGCGCCGCGAACGGCGCCAGTTCTTTGTCAGCAAAAGCTTTTGCCGTATCGACAAAAGCTTGTTGGTCGTCAGTTAAATTAAAATTCATGACAACGTCCTATTACTTCAAATGAATAGTCATATTTGGGCCGTTAGCGTCTTCAATATCGCTTTCGAACCAACGCGCAGTAATGGTTTTGGTTTCGCTATAGAAACGCACAGCCTGCTTACCATAAGCATGCAAATCACCAAAGAATGAACCTTTCCAACCGGTGAATGAGAAGAATGGCAGTGGCACCGGAATTGGGATATTGATACCTACCTGACCCACTTCAACATTGTGCTGGTATTTACGTGCAGCGGCGCCGCTAGCGGTAAAGATAGACGTACCGTTACCGTATGGGTTGGCATTAACCATTGCTAATGCGTCGTCCAAGGTGTCAACTTCAGTTGCACACAATACCGGGCCGAAAATCTCGTTCTTATAAATTTCCATGTCGGTGGTTACTTTACCAAACATGGTTGGCCCAACCCAGTTGCCGTTCGGGAAGCCTTCAACTTCACAGTTGCGGCCATCAACCAACAACTCAGCGCCTTCTTTTTTACCCTGGGTGATGAAGTTCTCGACGCGCTGTTTTGCTTGTGGGCTAATTACCGGACCATAAGCAGCATTTTTGTCATTCCATGCGCCCGGCTTCACTTTCGCAAGCTCAGCTGCAACTTCTGGAATCCACTCGCGCGCAGCACCAACAAATACCGCAACCGAAATGGCCATACAACGCTGGCCAGCGGCACCCACAGAGGCACCAACTAAGTTGCTGATAACTTGTGATTTGTTCGCATCTGGCATGATCACACAATGGTTTTTCGCGCCGGCAAAGGCTTGCACGCGTTTCATGTTTTCCGTACCGCGACGGTAAATGTACTGACCAACCGCAACTGAACCGACGAATGAAATCGCGCGTACAGCAGGCTCATCCAACAAGAAATCGACTTGTTCTTTGCCGCCGTGAATTACTTGCAATACGCCTTTTGGCGCACCGGCTTGTTCAAACAACTCAACCAAACGCGTTGGTGTAAGCGGGTCTTGCTCAGAAGGCTTAAGAATAAAGGTGTTACCACAGGCGATTGAAAGCGGGAACATCCATAACGGAATCATGGCCGGGAAGTTAAACGGCGTAATACCCGCACACACACCCAAAGGCTGCGTATAGCTGTAACTATCAATACCGCGTGCCACGTTTTCAACCGTTTCGCCCATCAGCAACGAAGGTATGTTTGCTGCGTGTTCAACCACTTCAATCCCGCGCCATACATCGCCTTTCGCGTCATCAAAGGTTTTACCGGTTTCGCTGGCTAGAATCTCAGCGATTTCGTCGTGGTGCTCTTTCAGCAGCGCTTGGTAGCGCATCATAACGCGAGCACGCTCGCTAACTGGCACTTCTTTCCAGGTCAAAAATGCTTTTTTCGCACTTTCAACGGCCTGCTTCATTTCGTCCTGTGTGGCGCATGGCGCCTGAGCGATTACTTCTTGTGTCGCCGGATTGGTTACATCAATCCAGTTACTGGTGTTCGACTGGACAAATTCACCGTCGATAAATAAAGGAACTTTCTTACTCATAATCACTACCTCGTTGTTTAATTCGTTTATCGCATTTCGTATTTCTGTATTGTCGGTCTTTTCATGGCGCTTTAACATCGACGATATTGCCCCTATAATGGACAAAATTGCGATCATCGGAGTAAACCATGAGCCAACCCTCATCGTGGCCGCTACCTACCGGCAGCTCACGGGTGGTATTGCCGTTACAATTAACGCGCCAACTATCGCGGCATCCATTAACCAAGCACTTGTATCCACTAGCTTATGGGCATTATGTTGATGCCCTTGGCCACCACGTTGAGCGTCTGCAACACACCGATTTTCTATTAATATTTTGCCACCGCGGCCACGGGTGGTTTCGCACCCAACATGCCGCCGGTTCACTCGAAGCGGGTCAATTATTGCTACTCCCTGCTGGCGAGTCACATGCTTATGCGGCTTCCAATGAACAACCCTGGAGTATTTATTGGGCGCATTTTCAAGGCTCAGCTGCCGCCGCATGCATGGACTTTCTTGATCTAACTGCACAACAGCCCGTGCTCACATTAAGTCGCTGGCGGCAATTAATTCCCGTTGTCACCGACTTACTGAATTTACAAACGCAGCGGCACCAGTTTGCGGCTGCTGTCGTGGCTGCTAGCCTGCTGCAGCGCATTATTGTTGAGCTACCGCGCTTAACTTCGACCATGCAAGCGCCAGCTGGGTTCGACTTGCCTGCGCTCGAGCGCTTTATGTACGACAATTCTCATCGCGACTTAAGCCTAGACGAATTCGCTGACTTTGCTGGGCTATCACGCTTCCATTTCAGCAAGAAATTTAAACAGTTTACCGGTACCAGTCCCATGCGTTATTTTAACCAAATCCGGGTAAAATTGGCGTGCCAGCTGCTCGACAGCAGTACCGATTCAATTCGTCAAATTAGTCAGCAGTTAGGGTTTGACGACCCCTACTACTTTTCGCGTTTATTTAAGAAAACTATGGGAATATCCCCACAATTTTATCGAGAAAGTTCAGTCGCTAAGGTACTCTCGCAAACCGACGCACTTTCATCATCAACAAACACCAATACTTAGGAGCATCTATGTGGATTTTGTGGGCCGTTACCGCATTGTGGGCAGCAAGCTTTTCTCTAATCGGTGAGTTTCTCGCTGGCCAAGTTGACGGCTATATCGCAGTCTTCATCCGCATGGTGCTAGCGCTAGCGCTATTTCTTCCGCTGTGGCGTCCTGCCCGGTTAGCCTTTCGGCAGCAATGGCAACTCGCGTTCATCGGTGCCCTGCAAATTGGTGTTATGTATCTATTTCTGTATCACGCATTTCTTTACCTTACGGTGCCAGAAGTGCTCTTGTTCACTATTTTCACGCCACTGTATGTGACCTTAATCGACGACCTGTTCTTTGAACGGCGTCATTTACCGTCACACTGGTGGCTTGCCGCTGCAGTCGCTGTTGTCGGTGCTGCGGTCATCCGGTTCGATGCGTTAAGTGATGCCTTTCTTACCGGTTTTTTATTGATCCAGGCTGCGAACATTTGCTTCGCCGCTGGGCAAGTGTTTTATAAGCGCTTAGAGCTTGGTGATGCACGCAACCAACTGCATGCTTTTGCGCTATTTTTTGTCGGTGCCACCATCACCTCAGGCATTGCCATGATGTTGTTTGCCGACTTTACAAAAACCCCCACCACCAATTTGCAGTGGGGTATTCTGCTATGGCTCGGGCTTGGTGCATCAGGTTTTGGTTACCTAGCTTGGAACCTTGGCGCTAAACGCGTCAATGTGGCGCAACTGGCAACCATGAATAATATGCTAATACCTGCCGGGCTTATCATTAATTATGTATTTTGGGGGCAAGCCGTCGACTGGCTTCGACTTGCCCTAGGTGGTGCCATTCTGCTGGTCGCAGTTTGGCTGGCCTCAAAACGCCGAACTTAAAGCATTTCTACCGCGACAGCCACAGCTTCACCGCCACCAATACATAATGACGTTACGCCGCGTTTTTTACCGCGGTTTTGCAAGGCGTGAAGCAAAGTAACTAATAGTCGTGCACCGCTCGCGCCAATTGGATGCCCCAAGGCACATGCGCCGCCATTCACGTTCACTTTGTCATGATCCAAATCCATCTGTTGCATCGCTAACATGGTGACCATGGCAAAGGCTTCGTTGATTTCCCAAAGGTCAACGTCGTCTTTGCTCCACTGTACTTTGTCCAGCAACTTGTTCATCGCACCAATTGGTGCCACCGTGAACTCAGCTGGCGCTTGTGAATGTGTGGCATGGCCAACAACGCGCGCCAAAGGTTTTAAACCGCGCGCTTTAGCATCACTTTCACGCATCAATACAAGTGCTGCAGCACCATCAGAAATTGAACTTGAGTTGGCAGCAGTGATCGTGCCGTCTTTCGCAAATGCGGGGCGTAAGCCTGGAATCTTGTCCGGCATGGCTTTGCCCGGCTGCTCATCAATCTCAACCGTCACATCACCCTTGCGGGTCGAGTACGTCACCGGCGTAATTTCATTCACAAACAAGCCCTCTTTAATGGCGTGTTGCGCGCGGCTTAACGATGCCAGCGCGAAATTGTCCATCGCTTCACGACCTATGCCGTACTCATCCGCAGTACTCTGCGCATAACAGCCCATAGCTTTGCCTTCGTAGGCATCTTCTAAGCCATCAAGCATCATGTGGTCATAAATGGCGTCGTGTCCCATGCGGAAACCACCACGCGCTTTTTTCAGCAAATACGGTGCATTCGACATGCTTTCCATACCACCAGCAACCACCACATCCGCTGAGCCCACGTGGATAAGATCATGCGCAAACATCACCGCTTTCAAACCCGAGCCACACACCTTATTAATCGTGGTTGCACCCGCGCTACGCGGCAATCCAGCGTAGAGCGTCGCCTGACGCGCTGGAGCCTGGCCTAAACCGGCCGGTAACACATTCCCCATAATCACTTCGTGCACATCGTTACCTTGCAAACCACTTTCAGCAAGGGCTGCTTTAATTGCGATTGCACCTAAGTTCGGAGCACTTACTTCGCCGAGACTTCCTTGAAAGCCACCCATAGGGGTACGTTTCGCGGCAACAATGACTACTGCATCAGACATAATATCTCCCGTTGGAATACAAATGCGTTAATCGCACTTCTTACCTTTACGTTAACGTCAACTTGCATTAAGCTTAACTGTCTAAACAACCACAAGCAAGCAAAAATGAACGCATCAACTATCTACAGTATCGGTGAAATTGCGCGGGAATTCGACATTACCACCCGCAGTATTCGCTTCTATGAAGACCAAGGCCTGCTCTCTCCTAAACGGCAGGGGCAAACACGCTTATACACAAATAAAGATCGCGTGCGTTTGAAACTAATTTTGCGTGGCAAACGTTTAGGGTTTTCGTTGGCAGAAACGAAAAATCTGTTTGACCTGTACGACATGGAAAACAGTAGCGCACGCCAACTGCACACGGTATTAGCGCTGATTGACGACAAAAGAGTGTCGCTCAAACAGCAACTTGAAGACATCAAAGTACTATTGGTAGAACTCACTAACTTAGAAGATCGTTGTCGCGATGAGCTGTCAGAAATAGAAGCGAATCAAGAGGTAACGGGTTCTGTAGCACCAAATCAGGAGTAATTATGATCAGTCAATACACCACCTTTAATTTCGGCCTTGGCGAAACCGCAGAAATGATACGCGAATCTGTGAATGCCTTTGCGCGTGACGAAATTGCGCCGCGTGCCGCTGAAATTGATGAAAAAAATGAATTCCCTGCTGACCTTTGGCGCAAAATGGGTGACTTAGGTCTATTAGGCATGACCGTGCCTGAAGAATTTGGTGGTTCAGGCTTGGGTTACCTTGAGCACGTGGTTGCTATGGAAGAAATCAGCCGCGCCTCAGCATCCGTTGGCCTAAGCTACGGTGCGCATTCAAACCTGTGTGTGAACCAAATTGCCCGTAACGGCAATCAAGCGCAAAAAGAGAAATACTTGCCCAAATTATGCAGCGGCGAGCACGTTGGTGCATTGGCCATGAGTGAGCCAAATGCCGGTTCTGATGTGGTGAGTATGAAACTGCGCGCTGACCTGCAAGGTGACCACTACGTGCTGAACGGCAACAAAATGTGGATTACTAATGGTCCTGATGCTGATGTGTTGGTGGTTTATGCAAAAACTTCACCTGAAAAGAACTCACGCGGCATCACAGCATTCATTATTGAAAAAGATTACCCGGGCTTTAGCACTGCACAAAAACTCGATAAGCTCGGCATGCGCGGCTCAAACACCTGTGAATTGGTTTTTGAAGACTGCAAAGTGCCGGCTGAGAACATTTTGGGCGAACTAGACCGTGGTGTCGAAGTATTAATGAGCGGCTTGGATTACGAGCGTGCCGTTTTAGCATCTGGCCCATGTGGCATTATGCAGGCGTGTTTAGACATCGTGGTTCCCTATTTACATGACCGCAAGCAATTCGGTAAAGCGATTGGCGAATTCCAATTAGTACAAGGCAAAGTCGCTGACATGTATACCCGTACCAATGCAGCGCGTGCATACGTTTATGCCGTTGCACAGTCCTGTGACCGTGGTGAAACCACCCGTAAAGACGCCGCCGGCGCAATTTTGTATGCCGCCGAACTAGCCACGCAACTCGCACTCGACGCCATTCAATTGCTAGGCGGTAACGGGTATATTAACGAGTACGCAACAGGTCGTTTGCTGCGTGACGCCAAATTGTATGAAATTGGCGCAGGCACCTCAGAAATTCGTCGCATGCTGATCGGCCGCGAGCTGTTCAGCGAATCCGCATAAGTAGAATCAGGAGTCGCAATCGTGACGGTATTAACCAGCACAGTGAACCCCAAAGACGAAACATTTTTGGCCAATCAACAAGCCATGCAGAGCGTTGTTGATGATTTGTACGCCAAAGCTGAACAAATTAAACAAGGTGGCGGCCCGAAGTATCAAGAACGTCACCTTGCACGTGGCAAATTACTCGCCCGTCAGCGCATTGAAAAGTTACTCGACAGTGGCTCGCCATTTTTAGAAGTTGGCCAGTTCGCGGCGTGGGAATGTTACGAAGACTACGTTCCCGCTGCCGGTGTGGTAGCTGGCATTGGTATGGTTGAAGGCGTGCAATGCATGATCGTCGCCAATGACGCCACGGTAAAAGGCGGCACCTATTACCCGCTGACCGTGAAAAAGCATTTACGCGCACAGGAAATAGCCGAGCGTTGTCACCTGCCCTGTATTTATCTTGTCGACTCTGGTGGCGCTAACCTGCCGCGTCAGGACGAAGTATTTCCAGATCGCGACCACTTCGGCCGTATCTTCTTTAATCAAGCCAACATGTCCGCCAAAGGCATTCCGCAAATCGCTGTGGTCATGGGCTTGTGTACCGCTGGCGGTGCTTATGTGCCAGCCATGGCCGACGAAAGCATAATCGTTAAAGAGCAAGGCACAATCTTCTTAGCAGGCCCGCCACTTGTAAAAGCAGCTACCGGCGAAGAAGTGAGCGCAGAAGAACTTGGCGGCGCTGATGTTCACACCCGTATTTCTGGTGTTGCCGATCACTTTGCCATGAATGATGAGCATGCCCTGGCATTAGCGCGCCGTTCTGTGGTGCGATTAAACTACCAAGGTGCTGAAGCTGTGAAACCGGAAGCAGTTAAAGAACCGCGCTTCGATGCCAAAGAACTGTACGGCATTGTCGGTACTGACCTGCGTAAACCTTATGATGTTCGCGAAGTGATTGCGCGCGTGGTTGATGATTCTGATTTTGATGAATTCAAACAGAATTACGGCAACACCTTAGTCACCGGCTTTGCCCGCATTCACGGTTACCCGGTTGGTATTGTGGCGAACAACGGCATCTTATTTTCTGAATCAGCCCAAAAAGGTGCACACTTTATTGAGTTGTGCGCCCAACGCAAAATTCCATTGGTGTTTTTACAGAACATCACCGGCTTTATGGTTGGTAAAAAATACGAAGCGGAAGGTATCGCTAAACACGGTGCCAAAATGGTTACCGCAGTAAGCTGTGCACAGGTTCCGAAATTTACGGTATTAATTGGTGGCAGCTACGGCGCCGGGAACTATGGCATGTGTGGGCGAGCTTATGACCCAACCCTGATGTTTATGTGGCCAAATGCCCGCATTTCGGTCATGGGCGGCGAGCAAGCTGCTGGCGTAATGGCGCAAGTGACCAAAGACAACTTGGCGCGCAAAGGTGAAACCATGAGCGCCGATGACGAGCAGAAGCTTAAACAACCTATTGTCGACACCTATGAGAAGCAAGGGCACCCTTACTATGCCTCTGCCCGCTTATGGGACGACGGCATCATTGACCCCGCGCAAACGCGGTCGGTGTTAGGTTTAAGTCTTGCAGCCGCTAACAATGCACCAATTGCCGACACCAAGTTCGGCGTATTCCGCATGTAAGGAGCACGCATGACTTATACCGCAATTGAATTACAGATAACCAATCATGTCGCTTGGCTAACGCTGAACCGCCCAAAGGTACATAATGCCTTTGACGACAGCATGATTGCTGAGCTTCTTGATGCTTTGGCCCACGTGCGCGACAACGACGCTGCGCGCGTGTTGGTCCTGCAGTCAAATGGTAAGAATTTTTCCGCCGGCGCTGACTTAGGTTGGATGCGCTCGATGGCTGCCAAAAACTACGACGAAAACATTGCCGATGCCGGCGAACTATCGCGCTTAATGCAAGAACTCGACGAACTGCCCAAACCAACCATTGCACTCGTGCAAGGTGCGGCCTTCGGTGGTGCGGTTGGATTAGCTGCGTGCTGTGATATCGCTTTAGCCACCCCAGCCAGCAGTTTTTGTCTGAGCGAAGTTAAAATTGGCTTAATTCCAGCAGTCATCAGCCCATATGTGATGCGCGCCATAGGCACCCGCCATGCGCGTCGTTACATGCTCACCGCGGAACGCTTCGATGCTGAAGAAGCGGCGCGTATTGGGCTGGTACACAACGTGGTGGATAATCTGCAAGAGGCAGCAACACCGCTTATTGAAGCCTTGGTCGCAAATAGCCCCGCGGCAGTAACCGCGGCGAAACAGCTGGCGTTGGCCATTGATCAACAACCGCTCAATGCAAGTACGCGGCGTATCGCCATTGAACGCATTGCAGAAATTCGGGTTTCGGCCGAAGGCCAAGAAGGTCTTACAGCGTTTTTAGAAAAGCGTGCGCCGAACTGGAAAACTTCACACAAATAAGGATAAGCAATGTTGCAAAAATTGCTGATTGCTAACCGCGGCGAAATTGCATGCCGTGTTATTCGAACCGCTCGCGACCTTGGTATTCGTACTGTCGCGGTGTACTCTGATGCCGATCGCAATGCACAACATGTGCAGCTGGCTGACGAAAGTATTCACATTGGCCCGGCGCCAAGTGCGGAAAGTTACTTGGTTATCGACAAAATCATTGCTGCCGCAAAAGAAACCGGTGCCGATGCCATTCACCCAGGTTATGGCTTTTTATCAGAAAACGAAGAATTTGCCGACGCCTGTGCCAGTAATAACATCATCTTTGTCGGCCCACCGACCAGTGCCATTGCGGCGATGGGATCAAAAAGCGCGGCTAAATCGATCATGAGCGAAGCTGGCGTGCCGCTGGTACCGGGTTATCACGGCAGCGACCAAGATGTTGAAACATTGCGCAATGAAGCTGAGAAAATCGGCTACCCCGTGCTGCTTAAGGCTGCCTACGGTGGCGGCGGTAAAGGCATGCGAGTGGTTGAAACCGCGAAACAGTTTGATGAGGCATTAAGTTCTGCCAAGCGCGAAGCACAAGCCTCGTTTGGTAACGATAAAATGCTGGTGGAAAAATTCATCGGTAATCCGCGCCACGTTGAGATTCAAGTTTTTTGTGATGAGCACGGCAACGCCGTTTACTTGGCTGAGCGCGACTGTTCAGTGCAACGCCGCCATCAAAAAGTAATTGAAGAAGCGCCGGCGCCGTCCATCAGTACCAAAACCCGTACCGAAATGGGTGAAGCCGCAGTGCGCGCTGCCCAAGCGATAGACTACGTCGGTGCAGGCACGGTTGAATTTTTGCTCGATACCGACAATAAATTCTACTTCATGGAAATGAACACCCGCTTACAAGTTGAGCATCCAGTAACTGAAATGGTTACCGGGCAGGACTTGGTCGCGTGGCAGCTACTGGTCGCTAGCGGTGAGCCGTTGCCACTTGCGCAAGACCAAATTGAGGTGAATGGACATTCGTTTGAAGCGCGAATTTACGCGGAAGACCCAGAACACGAGTTCTTACCAAGTACCGGCACCTTGCATGTGCTGCGCCCACCACAGGCCAACGCCCATGTGCGCATCGACAGCGGTGTTATCGAAGGTGACGTAGTCAGCTCTTATTACGACCCGATGATTGCTAAACTGGTGGTATGGGGCGAGAGCCGCACCATTGCGTTACGTCGTCTCATTCAAGCATTAAACGACTATCGCGTTGCGGGTGTACGCACCAATATTGATTTCTTGCGGCGTATTGCAGGGCACAAGAAATTTGGCCAAGCCGAATTAACCACCCGCTTTATTGAAAAGTATGACGCAGACTTATTTACTGACACCAGCCACTTCGTGAATGACTACGCCGTTATGGCGACACTGGCTGAACGCTTGGATGAGAAAGCCAGCAAGTCAGAAAACCCATGGTTGACTCAGCATAGCTTCCGCATGAATCAGCCACGCCAATTTGGCTTGAGTTTGCAACATGGCGATGACTTGCTAGATATCAATTTGGCTGAACGCGACAACGCGTGGTACCAAGCCGAGCATGACGCCGCATGGCAGGTTGATCGTATCGGTGAACAATTATTCTTTACCCGTAACGGCCGTCGCTTTAAAGCGCACGTGATGCGTGCAGCGCATGAAATCGTCGTCATGACAGAACATGCGAGTTTACGCTTTAATCGCCACAACGTAACCGATACACTTGAGCAAGAAACCGCGGCCGGCACACTCACTGCACCGATGAACGGCACGGTCGTTCAAGTTATGGTTGGCGCAGGCGATAACGTGACTGCCGACCAAGCCTTGGTGATCATGGAGGCCATGAAAATGGAGTACACCATTCGCGCACCACGCGATGGCGAAATTGATCAAGTATTCTACCAGGCCGGTGATTTAGTTAGCGATGGTGCCGAGCTCATTAGTTTAAAAGACGAATAAGGACACCCCATGGCATTGCCTAACCAGGTGAAAATTGTTGAAGTCGGCCCGCGTGATGGCCTGCAAAACGAACTTGCCGTGCCGGTTGAAGCCAAGATTGCATTGGTCAACGCATTGGGCCATGCCGGCCTAACATACATTGAAACCGGCGCGTTTGTGAGCCCTAAATGGGTGCCGCAAATGGCTGATAGCAGTGACGTTTTCGCCGGTATCGAACGCTTGGCTGGGCGTACCTACGCCGCTTTAACGCCTAATTTAAAAGGCTTTGAAGCAGCAGTAGCTGCTGGTGCCGACGAAGTCGCCATTTTTGGCGCAGCATCAGAGGCGTTTAGCCAGAAAAATATCAATTGCAGTATTGCTGAAAGTCTCGAGCGTTTCGCACCCGTGATTGCGGCAGCACAGGCGCGTAATATGAAAGTACGCGGCTATGTCAGTTGTGTATTGGGCTGTCCCTATCAAGGCGAAGTGGCCCTTGACGACGTTGCCTGGGTAGCTGAAAAACTATGGCAGATGGGCTGCTACGAAGTATCCTTAGGCGATACAATTGGGGTCGGCACGCCGCTTCATGCCCAACGCATGCTCAGCGCTGTAGCCGCTAAAGTACCCATGGAACATTTAGCGCTGCACTTTCACAATACCTATGGCCAAGCTCTGGCCAATATCGCCAGTTGCTTACCTATGGGTGTTGCCACCATAGATAGCGCGGTAGCAGGCCTCGGTGGCTGCCCTTATGCCAAAGGTGCCAGCGGCAACGTGGCCACGGAAGACGTGGTCTTTATGCTGCACGGTATGGGCATAGATACCGGTATCAACTTAAATCAACTCGTTCAAGCCGGTGCTGATGTATGCCAACATCTCAATCACGGCCCGCGCTCGAACGTTGCAATCGCAGAACTTGCAAAACAGGATCGCACACCATGACAACACCTATAATGTGGCAACCTGACTCAAGCCAAATTGCTGCGGCGCGCATGACCGATTTTATGCGAACCGTAAACCAGAAACACAATCAATCATTCGCGAATTATGCTGACTTGCACGCTTGGTCAGTTAACCAAAATGAAGCCTTTTGGAGCTTGGTTTGGGACTATTTTGACATTATCGGCGAACGTGGCGAGCGTACATTAGTAGATGGGCACAAACTGCCCGGCGCGCAATGGTTTCCAGATGCGCAGCTAAATTTCGCCGAAAACTTACTCCGTTTTAATGACGATCACATTGCAATCGTGTTTCGCGGCGAGAACGGCGCACGTCAGCAACTCACCTACGCAGAGTTACGCCACGAAGTCGCAGCGCTCGCTTCTGCTTTGAAAAAACAAGGCGTTAGCGCCGGTGACCGCGTTGCGGCAATGATGCCCAACTGCATAGAAACCATCATTGGTATGCTGGCCACCACCAGCTTAGGCGCCATATGGTCAAGCTGCTCGCCAGACTTTGGCGTGCAGGGCGTGGTTGACCGTTTTGGTCAAATAGAACCAAAAGTATTTATCACTGTTGATGGTTATTTTTACAACGGAAAACAACTCGATATCAGTGAGAAAGTTGCTGCAATTCGTGAACAACTGACTTCCGTTGAACAAACCATTGTCGTCAACTTTGCTGGTTTTAAACAAAAATTTAGCGCCGGTATAAGTGCATGGAGCGACTACCTTGATCGCAGTGCCACCACACTCGAATTTGTTCGCATGCCGTTCAATGCGCCGCTATACATTATGTTTAGTTCAGGCACCACGGGCGTTCCAAAATGCATTGTACATGGCATTGGCGGCACGTTGCTGCAACACGTCAAAGAACACGGTTTGCATACCGATATTGACCGTGACGATGTGGTCTTCTACTTCACCACCTGCGGCTGGATGATGTGGAACTGGTTGGTATCTGGCCTCGCTCAAGGCGCTACCCTAATGCTGTTCGACGGCTCACCTTTTTATCCTGGGCCTGAAGCCATGTGGGATATTGCCGAACAAGAGAAGATCAGTGTGTTCGGTACCAGTGCCAAATACCTTTCGGCGCTCGAAAAAGCCGAATACAAGCCAGCCCAGCAACATCAATTAACTGCCCTGCGCGCAATTCTCACAACGGGTTCAGTTTTGGCGCCAGAAAGTTTCGATTACGTGTACCGCGACATTAAACAAAACATCTGCCTGTCCTCTATTTCCGGCGGCACTGACATTGTTTCTTGTTTTGCATTGGGCAATCCGATATTGCCCGTATACCGCGGTGAGCTGCAATGCAAAGGGCTCGGCCTTGATGTGCAAGTATTTAATGATCAAGGTGTCGCTGTGACCCAAGAAAAAGGTGAGTTAGTTTGCTGTAATAGCTTTCCTTGCATGCCAATTGGCTTTTGGAATGACGACGACGGCCAGCGCTATTTCAATGCTTACTTTGCACGGTTTGATAATATTTGGGCGCACGGCGATTATGCTGAAATTACCGAACATCAAGGCGTTATCATTTATGGACGTTCAGACGCGGTACTCAACCCAGGTGGCGTGCGCATTGGTACCGCTGAGATTTATCGTCAAGTTGAAAAAATTGAAACGGTATTGGAAAGTATCGCCATTGGCCAACGCTGGCAAGACGACGAGCGTGTGGTACTGTTTGTGCGTTTACGTGACGGCGTTGAGCTTACTGAAGCGCTCCAGCAGGAAATTCGTAAAGTGATTCGCGCCAACGCCACGCCGCGCCATGTACCTGCCGTTATTGCACAAGTAACCGACATACCGCGCACTATCAGTGGCAAAATTGTCGAGTTAGCGGTGCGGCAAGTGGTGCACGGTGAATCGGTTAAAAATACCGATGCATTAGCCAATCCTGAAGCCTTAGCGCAATTTAAGAATCGCGCTGAGCTACAACAAGGGTAAGAACTCCCCATGCACAACATGCGTTCACTCATATTTACCGCCATATTTGGTTTAGGCTTAACCGCCCTAGCCGCGGTGTTGCTGGAGCAGTACGACCACCGGCGCGTGGATGAACGCATGCAATCGGATGCCCAAAGCCTTCAGTCAAATGTTCGCGGTAGCCTTATTCGGTTGCTCTATGCCGGCGAGCTTGCGAGCGATCTCCTACAAGTCAGTGAGCGCGAGCCGGCGGCACAGCTGCCCATGCTGAAACAGGCGATGTCGACGTTTTATCAGTCGGTGCGACAAATTGTCGTGCTGGATGAAAATTTCAACCTGCTTGACCAAGAACTATTAACAGGCAACGAGTTACTGAATGTTGCACGTTATCAAGGCACCTCACCCCAACTGGCCAAGCTTAATGAATTGACCAGAGGTACTGCGCTTGTCAATGCGATGAATTTATCACTGCATAGCCATGACCTTGCGCTATTTATTCCGGTTACATCGGCCGAGCAGCGTTACTTTATCGCGCTGGTTATTGACGTTAAAGAATTGCTCAAGCAAAGCATTCATCACCATATTATTGAAGGCTATCAAGTTGAAGTGCGCCAAAATAATACGCTTATTTATGTTTTTTCGGGTGAATCTGATCTTAAGCATGAGTGGTCAGCTGAATTTACCATTCGCGCGGCCGACAACAATTGGCAATTTTATTTATGGCCAACCGCTGAAAAGTTTTCTCAGTTGCATCTCGTCAATTCTTATGTCGTGCCTTTAATTGGCATGTTTATGACTGGTTTTCTCATGCTACTAGTTTTTCGCATGAACACGTATGAGCAGACCATCAAGTCGATACAACATGATAAAAATGAATTTGGCGCTCAGCTAAAGAAACGTGACGAAGTGGAGAAACAACTGGCATTTCTTTCTGAACACGACGCTCTTACCGAAGTGCCCAACCGCAACGCGCTGCTGCGCTACTTGCACGAAACCTTGCCCAAGCTTGCCACCGAAAAAGGTCAGCTGGTTGCCATTCAACTGAATGTTGATCACTTTAAAGATATTAATAATGCGCTAGGCCACAAAATCGGTGACGAACTATTGCGACGCCTTGCCCACCGCTTGCAGCGCTGTGTGGTCAATTTTGACTTTATCGCGCGTATTGGTGGCGATGAATTTTTAGTTATTAAACAAGGGGTAACGACTGACGAACAAGCGATGGAAATCGCAGAGCAGTTGGTTCGTATAGTTAAACCAGAATTTTATATCAATAGCCACGAAGTCTACGCCTCAGCTTCAATGGGTATTGCGTTCGCCAATGACGCTGACTTTGATGCGGATAACTTGCTGCGCCATACCGATGCCGCGCTGAATCAAGCCAAGAAGTTCGACTACCATGGCATCAATATTTACACCCGTACGCAACAATCCGAGCTCTCAAAACGTCAATTCGTTTTAGAACAGTTGCACAAAGCTGTCGAAACCAATCGTGTCGAAGTGCATTATCAGCCGGTGTTTGATTTACGAACCCAAACCATTACTGGTTTTGAAGCACTCATGCGCTGGCGGCAAGATGATGGCGAACTCGCCCTGCCCGATCAGTTTTTACCGCTGATTGAAGACACGGGGCTGATTGTTCCATTAACGGATAACTTATTAAAACGCGTACTGACTGATTACCGCGCTTGGCTCAAGGATGGTAATACTGAACTCACCATCGGTATCAATCTTTCCGGAAAGCAACTCGCACTGCCAGAACTGCCAGAATTATTGGCAAATAATCTGCGCAGAAACCAGGTGCCGCCAGAAAACCTTCAGATTGAAATACGTGAAGAACTGTATTGCAGCCATGCCTGCCAACCGGATGGTATTTTGGCTAAATTGAAAGAGCTGGGTGTGAAGCTAACGGTTGACGGTATGGGCTTAAATTATAAGACTATTAAAGCGATGCAGCATTGTCCGCCCTATTTATTAAAAATCAGTCAACCCTTAATGAGCGATATTCCGCATAACAAAATACAAGCACTGATTGCGGAAACCATGATTAAATTCGGTCACGAGCGCGGCATTCAAATCAGTGCTGTGGGCGTTGAAACCCAACAACAAGTCGATTTTTTATTACAACGTGATTGTTTGTCTGCACAGGGTTATTACCTTGCTCGGCCAGTGCCCGCAGACCAAGTGCCAGCGATGTTGGCAAACCCGACAATCCCTAACAATTACGTGCCCTATCAGGAGTAAACTATGCAACGCGAAAGTATGGAATTTGATGTCGTTATCGTCGGTGCCGGCCCTGCTGGCTTAAGCTGTGCGATTCGGTTAGCGCAGCAAGCTCAAGAACGCGAGCAAGAGCTCATGATATGTGTGGTAGAAAAAGGCTCTGAGGTGGGTGCCCACATTTTGTCCGGCGCCGTATTTGAGCCGCGCGCGCTAAATGAACTCATCCCCGACTGGAAGGAGCGCGGCGCGCCCCTAAAAACAGCAGTTACCGATGACCAAATCATGCTCTTCAAAAATGCTGAGAAGGCAACGCGTTTACCTGGTTTTATGGTGCCAAAAACCTTCCATAACCATGGCAACTATGTAGCCAGCATGGGGAACCTTTGCCGTTGGTTGGCTGAACAAGCTGAACAACTTGGTATCGAAATATTCCCAGGCTTCCCAGCTGCGGACATTATCGTGGAAGAAGGCCGCGTTGCTGGCATTATTACCGGTGATATGGGTCTTGATAGCAACGGCGAACAAAAGCCTGGCTTCGAACCCGGCATGGAATTGCGCGCCAAATACACTGTATTCGCAGAAGGCTGTCGCGGCCACTTAGGTAAGCGGTTACAGCAACAGTTCAACCTAGCCGAAGGCAAATCGCCTCAACATTACGCCATTGGTTTCAAAGAAATTTGGGACGTCCCTGCCGAGCAGCATCAACCCGGTTTAGTCGTTCATACCACCGGCTGGCCACTTACTGATGAAGCCAGCGGTGGTGGTTACCTGTATCACGCCGAAGACGGTCAGGTGTATGTTGGTCTTATCGTTGACTTAAACTACAGCAACCCGTATTTGAATCCGTTTGGTGAATTCCAGAAATTCAAAACCCATCCCGAAATAGCCAAAACGCTACAGGGTGGTAAGCGCGTTAGTTATGGCGCACGGGCCATTACGAAAGGCGGTTTTTATGCCCTACCCAAAATGACCTTTGCCGGTGGTGTGCTGGTTGGCTGTAACGCAGGCACATTGAACTTCGCAAAAATAAAAGGCAACCACACAGCCATGAAATCGGGCATGTTGGCTGCGGAAAGCATTTTCGAAGCTTTGCAAAATGAACAAGTTCCAGCTGAATTGCCCGACTATGCAGAACGCTTTGAGCAATCTTGGTTGTACGACGAACTGTATCGCTCACGTAACTTTGGCCCAGCAGTTCACAAGTTCGGCACTATTTTAGGCGGTGCATACAACACGCTCGATCAGAACTGGTTTGGTGGCAAACTACCGTTTACCATCAAAGATGAAACCACAGATCATAGCCAAATGCGTAAAGCCAGCGAGTGCAAACCGTTAGACTATCCAAAGCCTGACAATAAACTCACTTTTGATCGCCTCTCGTCGGTATTTTTATCCAATACCAACCACGAAGAAGATCAACCGTGTCATTTGAAATTAAAAGATGCGTCTATTCCACTTAACGTGAATTTACCGGAGTATGCAGAACCAGCTCAACGCTACTGCCCTGCTGGTGTTTATGAAGTGGTTGAGGAAAATGGAGAAGCCGTATTTAAAATAAATGCGCAAAACTGCATTCACTGTAAAACCTGTGACATTAAAGACCCATCGCAGAATATTACCTGGGTTACCCCAGAGGGCACTGGTGGTCCAACATATCCAAACATGTGATTGGATAAAGCCCAACAAAAAACCCGCCTCTTGAGCGGGTTTTTTATTGCTTATAGGCGGGCGCTTAATGCATATGAACGGTTACATCGCCAACGCCGTTATCAATGTTGATGCGGCTTTCACCATTCGAATACGCGCGGCTGTTTGCCGTCATTAAAAAGCGGTTGTTCTCGATATTTCCTTTCCCTTTGATGGTGCTATCACCAACACCGACATCGGTTTTTACACTCGCATAATCACCATATAAATCGAGATTAACTTCACCAACACCAAGATCAAATTGGAGGTTGGTTGTCCATAGCTCACCTTCAATAACACCCACGCCCAAATCGGTATCAACGCGTGCAACTTTAGGCAATTTGATTACCCAGTCAACTTGAATACCATCTTGCTTCGGTATGCTGAGCGTAATGCGGTTGCCAGATTGCTTAGCCTCAAGCTCCGCATCTTCAACATGTCCGTCTTTATTGAAAAAGGTGTCGTCGTCTTTATAAGCACGAATTGCAACGTGCATTACGTCGCCTTCGGTACGTTCAAAGGTGATTGTTCCTACACCTGAGTCGAACTCTATTTCAGTAGCAGCTGTGACCGTATATTCCGCTTCAATATTTTTTTCTTCTTGCGCATGCGCAGTCGCGGTGAATGGGATACTCGCTAGAGTTACTCCAGCAATCATACAAAACGCGATGCTCCAAGTTGTGCGTTGGCGGTTCATTGTTGTCATCTCCATAACAGTGTTATTAGTTACCGTCTTATTCAGACGTTTTAAAATTCGTCAAAGTTTATGAAGCAATTATCATGCCAAATTAACTTATGTATACTTATCAATATGTTAGATAGTTTTGATAATGAAATAAATTCACCATAATTGGTCAAAATTACAAATTTATGCTCAAATGACTGCATCTTTAGCCCTGCTCACTCAAAAGTTCACGCCCATGCATTCAGATAGTAACTTACAACCCATTGGTATTATCGAGTCGCCCTATGCCCAGAAGTTTGCGGTGCCGCGGCAACCCGGTTTGGTGCCAGCCGCACGTGCAAAAATCATCCTGCAGCATGCGTTTGCAGACGCTGATTGCGTACGAGGCCTTGAGGAATTTTCGCATATTTGGGTGCTGTTTCTGTTTCATGAAACACAGGCGCAGGGCTGGAAGCCGCTCGTGCGCCCGCCTCGCCTCGGCGGCAACGAAAAGCGCGGCGTATTTGCCACGCGCTCAACATTTCGCCCCAACGCGATTGGTATGTCCGTGGTTGAACTGGTGAGTATTCAACATCAGCCCGGCAAAACCATCATTGAAGTAAATGGCGGTGATTGGGTAAATCAAACGCCCGTTATCGACATAAAGCCTTACCTGCCTTATGTGGATGCCATTCCAGCAGCGCGCGGAGGCTTTGCGCCAACCTCACCGGAAGCGCAATTGCGGACGGTATTCTCGGCCTCAGCCCAACAACAGCTGACCGAACTTAACCCAGACTACCCAAATCTCGCGCTACTTATTGAACAAGTTTTGGCGCAAGACCCACGCCCAGCCTATCAACGCGAAGGCAGCAACAACCGCGAATATGGTATGACGCTGTACGACGTAAACATTCGCTGGCAAGTACGTGAACAAGAAAATCATGTAATAAGTATCAGTAAAGGCTTTTGACACAAGCCCGCGACTGGTAGAATTTCGCCTTACTGCACCGTTGAACTTTTGCTGGAATATGGGGAACACATGCGTACCAGCCAATATTTGTTAGGAACGTTGAAAGAAACACCTGCTGACGCAGAAGTAATAAGTCATCAGCTTATGTTACGCGCCGGCATGATCCGCAAGGTTGCTGCTGGGCTTTACACCTGGGCACCAACTGGCTTGCGTGTATTGCGTAAGGTTGAACAGGTTGTGCGCGAAGAAATGGAACGCGCGGGTGCTTTAGAAGTATTAATGCCCATGGTTCAACCCGCTGATTTATGGCAGGAGTCTGGCCGCTGGGAAGACTACGGTCCCGAGTTATTGCGCCTGCACGACCGCAACCAACGCGAATTTGTCTTGGGCCCAACCCATGAAGAAGTTATCTGTGAACTGGCGCGCAAAGAGATCAGCAGCTATAAGCAATTACCGCTGAACTTATTCCAAATTCAAACCAAGTTTCGCGACGAAATTCGCCCGCGCTTTGGGGTCATGCGTTCACGTGAATTCATCATGAAAGACGCCTATTCCTTTCATTTAGATCAGGAAAGCCTGCAACACACCTATGATGTGATGCACGGCGCGTATTGCCGTATCTTCGAGCGCTTAGGGCTTGATTACCGCCCTGTTATCGCCGATACCGGCTCAATTGGCGGTAGCTCGTCGCATGAATTCCATGTGTTAGCCAGTTCTGGCGAAGACGACATCGCATTTTCAGATAGCTCGGACTATGCCGCGAACGTAGAACTCGCCGAAGCAGTCGCACCAAGCATTGAGCGCCCTGCAGCAACAGCGGCAATGGAAAAAGTTGCAACGCCAGCGGCTAAAACGATTGCTGCGCTTGTTGAGCAATTTAATCTACCAATTGAGCAAACCGTTAAAACACTGATTGTGCATGGGGCGGAAGAAGGCCAATTGGTTGCTTTGATCATTCGTGGCGACCATGCCCTTAACGAAATTAAAGCCGCCAAACATGCGCAAGTGGCCAGCCCACTGACCTTTGCAACAGATGAAGAAATCCGTGCGGCGGTTGGTGCAGGTCCAGGCTCTTTGGGGCCAGTTAACTTGCCGATGCCAATCATCATTGATCGCAGTGTTGCGGTAATGGCTGATTTTGCTGCCGGTGCCAATGAAGACGGTTTTCATTATTTCAATATCAACTGGGAACGCGACGCGGCAATGCCTGATGTTGCTGACTTACGCAATGTGGTTGCTGGTGACCCGAGCCCATGTGGCCAAGGTACCTTGCAAATAAAGCGTGGCATTGAAGTGGGTCATATTTTCCAGCTTGGTAAAAAATACTCTGAAGCAATGAAAGTTGGCGTGTTAAACGACAGCGGTAAACACGAAAGCTTAACCATGGGTTGCTATGGTATTGGCGTGTCGCGCATTGTTGCGTCAGCCATTGAACAAAACCACGATCAATACGGAATTATTTGGCCCGCCGCATTAGCGCCGTTCCAAATTGCTCTAGTACCGATGAATATGCACAAATCGGCGCGCGTGCAAGAAGTTGCTGAACAGCTGTATGCAGAGTTACAGGCCGCTGGTTTTGATGTGCTGTTTGATGATCGCAAAGAACGCCCTGGCGTTATGTTTGCAGACATGGAGCTGATTGGGGTTCCCCATCAAATCGTGATTGGCGAGCGTAATTTAGACGAGCAAGCGGTTGAATACAAATGCCGTCGTAGCGGTGAAAAGCAGAAGTTAGCTATCGCTGACGTGGTTGAAACCATCCGTTCTAAGGTTTAATCCCGTACCACCGTGTTAAAAACAAAAGCCCCGGCATGCTGAACATGCCGGGGCTTTTTATTACCTTGAACTGCAATTAGCTTTCTGAACCAGCTAACGGCTCAACATAGTGCAAATGCATGTCCCACGGGAAGTGAATCCAAGTTTCTTGCTCTAAGTCTGCAACATAGTCATCTACCAAATTCATACCAGCCGGCTTTGCGTAAACCGTAATGAACTTGGCTTTTGGAAAACGCTCACGCAAAAATTTAAGGGTGTTGCCCGTATCAACCAAATCGTCAATAACCAAAAAGCCTTCACCGTCGTCGGTAGCATTAACGTCTTTAAGCATGGTCACGCTATCACGTTGACTGTCATGGTCGTAAGAACTTAGGCACACCGAATCAACCACGCGCACATTCAGTTCCCGTGCCACAATTGCCGCAGGAACCAAACCGCCACGGCTCACTGCGATAATTCCGCGCCATTGTTCCGCCGGTAATTGGCGGCGAGCCAGTTCCTTGGTTGCTCTGTGCAGTTCTTCCCAAGATACGAAAAATTCGCGATTTTCATGCCAACCCATAATGTCTTACCCCAACCAAATAAATTTAGCGATAAATAGCGCCGCTAACAAAGCAACACTCCAATTCAATTCGTGCATACGGCCGCCGATAGCCTTCACAATCACATAGCTGATAAAGCCAAGTGCTATGCCGTCAGCAATTGAAAATGTCAGTGGCGTCATCAGCAGCACAACAGCCACCGGAGCCGCTTCAGTAATGTCATCCCAGTTAACTGAGCGTAACGTAAACAACATCAATACCGACACGTAAATTATCGCGCCAGCCGTCGCATAGGCAGGCACCATGCCAGCCAGCGGTGCAAAAAATATAGCGGCAACAAACAGCAACCCAACAACCACTGCGGTTAAACCTGTTTTACCACCCGAGGCCACGCCTGAAGCCGATTCAACATAGCTGGTTGTGGTTGACGTACCTAATGCAGCACCGGCAACAGTGGCCGTACTGTCAGCCATCAAGGCACGCTCTAAGCGCGGTAATGAGCCGTCAGGCTTGGCTAGCCCAGCGCGTTGCGCAACCGCCATTAAGGTGCCTGATGTATCGAATAAATCAACGAACAAGAACGCAAAAATTACGCTCAACATGCCAATATCAAAAGCCGCCGCAATATCCATCTGCATAAAAGTTGGCGCCAAACTCGGTGGCATCGCAACAATGCCAGTATACTGCACATCGCCAAGCAAAAATCCGGCCACGGTCACTAAAAGAATACTGATTAACGCCGCGCCTTGAATACCTCGCGCAACCAAGCCAATAATCAAGAAGAAGCCCGCGCCAGCTAACAAAACTGACAATTCCGACATATCACCAAGCGAAACTAGAGTGGCATTATTGCCGACAATGATATTCGCATTCTTCAGGCCAATCAGGGCCAAAAACGCGCCAATACCGGCTGCTATTGCTAAACGTAAAGTGACGGGAATCGAGTTAATGATCCACGAACGAATCCGAAATGCTGATAGCAGGAAAAATAGAATACCGGAAAAGAACACAGCTCCGAGCGCAGTTTGCCAGGTATACCCCATGCCCAAAACAACGCTGTAGGTGAAAAAGGCGTTTAGACCCATTCCAGGCGCTAGAGCCACGGGGTAATTCGCCCACAATCCCATAATCAAACAGCCAATTGCGGCAGCTAAACAGGTGGCGACAAATACCGCACCGTAGTCCATGCCTGCTTCGCTAAGCATCGACGGGTTAACAAAAATTATGTACGCCATAGTAAGAAACGTCGTGAAACCAGCAATGATTTCACGCTTCACTGTACTTCCCTGCGCATTGATTTGAAACAACCGTTCCAGTAACGCCCGCATAAGCCCCCACTCTTGCTTCTATGTAAAAAAAATTGCCGTATTCTACAATAAATTGAGCCGCTTTGTCGCACTAATCTATGGTAACCTTGCAGCCTGACATGCTAGTAACTAAGTACAACTGAAGGAGCCCAAGTGCATGCCTCGCGTAATTTATATTGATGCCCAGGGTGGCGAGTTTGAAGCCGATGTTGCAGTCGGTCAAAATCTAATGGAAGGTGCTGTGGATCATATGATCGACGGTATTTTGGGCGAGTGCGGCGGCGTTATGTCCTGTGCAACCTGCCATTGCTACGTTGATCCAGCATGGGTTAACAAGATTCCGCCAGCCAGTGAAATGGAAGAAGATATGCTGGATATGGTTATTGACCCAGAAAGCAACAGCCGCCTAAGTTGTCAGATTGATATGACCGAAGAACTGGACGGCATTGTGGTACGACTGCCGAAATCTCAGTTTTAAGCGCTTTCAACCCGAATAAATACTTCGTCATGATAGCCGGTTGTCACGCGCATTAAGCCTGACAATTCGGCATCCAACTCAGGTTCGCCGGTATCAACCAGCAACGGGCGCTGCCCCAGAGCTTGTAACTTCGCCTTCGTTGCAACAATCTGAATATTGTCTTTGCCCACCGCCCGAATCACGGCTGGACTCAACTGCTGATTCCCGCGTCCAAAAATATGGCCTTGTCCGCCAATCACCGTAATAACCATTTTTACGGGGCCCTGATGCGCAGTTACCTGTTGCTCAAGTTCCCGCGCGGTAACGTCGCTGGCGATCAATTCACCAGCCCTAACCAAATCAACACCCAATAAAGTATTTGTAAGCCCTAGTTCATCCATTACCGCAGCGACGGTTGAGCCAGACCCCATGATGTAAAGGGTATCGTCGTCCATAGCTTCAACTACATCTGCAGCAATATCAGCAAGTACCATGTCGTCGCTTTCCTTGCCGCCCATCTTAACAGCTTGAACATAGCGCAGTTCGGCCGGTACCAGCATTTCGCCATAGCGTCTTGCCCGCACCGTGCCTTGACGAAAAGCGTCTTCATCAATATCCATAACATCAGCTTGAGTTACGCTTGCCAGTTGCCCTTCTATGAGCTGACGCACCACTTTTCCGGCAGCAGTTGGCGAAATGGCATAAACCCCAGAATGAATTTTCACACCAGCGGGTATACCTAGCACCGGATGTTGTTCAGGGTATACGGCACAAACATCCCGGGCAGTACCGTCGCCACCGGCGAACAGCAACAGATCAATATCTCCAGCTGCGGCAATTTGCTTTACTAACTGACGGGTGTCTTCGGCCGTGGTGGGTGTTTGCTGAGGTGTGTAAATCACCTCATAAGAAAAGCCGAGCTTGGCCAAGACATCTTCGCCCAATGCTCCGGCGCCGGTGACAAAATGCACCTGACCGGCAAACTCTTGGATCACTGCGAGCGCATGTTCAACACGCTGTGGGGCTTTTGGAACAGCCCCCAGCGCTAATGCACGCTGTGCCGTTTCGGCCCCGTCACTGCCTTTGAGCGCAACGGAACCGCCTAAACCGGCGAATGCATTGATAACCAGACCTAAACGAAACTGCTGCGTACTACTCACTGTTGTCTTGCGCACCTTTTTGGATGGCTTCGCCTGCGGATTCCAGGTCTTTGCCAATACCGTCAATGGTGGCACAGCTACTTAAACCTAATGCAACTAACAGCATGATGTAATAGCGACTTTTCATATGTTGTCCCATGTAGTTATTGTTGATGCAGGCCATGGCTGCTGATAATAGTCAGCAAGCGCCCGGGCAAAAACCTCGGCTCGGGTTGGCAGGCCATTAATTATATAGTGATGCAATTGCTTTTGAACAGCTTTTGTAAATTCATTTCTACTAACTTCAATACCGCCCAGATTATCCACGCTGACCTGAAATGGCACCCCTGCGCACAGTGAGAACAGCCACTCAAGTGCCTGCGGCTTGCGCTCGACATGCTCAAACTCGGCTTGTTGTTCAGCACTACGCCCATCCGGTTCATACCAGTAACCATAGTCAAATTGTTGCCGCCGTTGTTCGCCAGCAATGCACCAGTGTGCTATTTCATGCAGGGCCGAGGCAAAAAAACCGTGCGCAAACACAATTTGATGATCATCCGCAGGTGTGTGTGCGGGCTGCGTGTTTGCCGGCTGATAATAAGGCTCATCCGTACCCGCTACTAAACGGGTTTTATAGTCGTGATAAAAACACTGATGAAATAGCTCAATAAGCTGTTGGTATTGGTGCGTCATAGAACTGGAAAGTTATGCTTCACCTGACCATTTTGCGCGCGATGGCGTAATAGATGATCCATCACCACCAACGCGGCCATTGCCTCAACCACCGGCACGCCACGAATGCCAACGCAGGGATCATGCCGCCCACGAGTTACAATCGAACAGGGCTGCCCGAACTTATCAATGGTGTCGCCAGCAATGGTAATACTTGAAGTCGGCTTAAATGCAACTTCAGCAATCAAAGGTTGACCGCTACTGATACCGCCCAAGACACCGCCCGCATGATTGCTGGTAAAACCATCTGGGGTCAGGGCATCGCGATGCTCACTACCACGCTGCGCCGCAACAGCAAAACCATCACCAATGCTCACCGCTTTCACGGCATTAATGCTCATCAAAGCTTTGGCCAAATCAGCGTCTAGCCGATCAAACACGGGTTCGCCCAAGCCAACCGGCACGCCGGTAACCTCCAAGCGCACTCTGGCGCCAACTGAGTCGCCGTCTTTAAGCAATTGTTTCAAGTAATCTTGTGCAGCCAATGACATCTGTTCATCAGGACAGAATAACGGATCATCTGCCACCCGCTGCCAATCAAAATTGTGGTGTTCAGGGCTGGTTACATGAGGCCCAATTTGTACAACGCCAGCATGAAACACCATGTTAAATTGTTCGGCCAAATATTTTTGCGCAATGGCACCCGCCGCTACACGCATTGCTGTTTCGCGAGCTGATGAACGCCCGCCGCCACGGTAGTCACGATGCCCGTATTTATGCGCATAGGTATAATCCGCATGGCCCGGTCGGAACTTGTCTTTAATTTCGCTGTAATCTTTGCTGCGTTGGTCGGTATTTTCGATCAACAAGCCAATGGGTGCACCGGTGGTTTTACCTTCAAACACGCCGGAGAGAATGCGCACGGAATCGGCTTCGCGACGCGCGGTGGTAAAACGGTTCTGCCCCGGTTTACGGCGGTCTAAAAACGGCTGAATATCAGCTTCTGATAGCTCAATCCCTGGCGGGCAACCATCAATCACCGCGCCCAGCGCAGCGCCATGACTTTCGCCAAAGGTTGTCACACGGAATAGTTCACCCCAAGTATTCGCCGCCATAGATTATGTTCTCAGAATTGTTCGTGATAGTTAACTAAGTCAGCGTATGACAACACAAATACGCCGTCACCACCATGTTCAAATTCGACCCACTCAAAAGGTACGTCTGGGTATTGTTCAGCCAGTGCCACCCACGAGTTACCAACTTCACACACTAATACGCCGGTTTCGGTCAAATGATCAGGTGCTTCGCGTAAAATGGTGCGTACCAAATCCAAGCCATCATCGCCCGCTGCTAAGCCAAGTTCCGGCTCATGACGAAACTCATCGGGTAAGTCGGCCATATCTTCGGCATCCACATACGGCGGGTTTGTGACAATCAGGTCGTAACGTTGCTTCGGCACACTGTCGTACAAATTCGACTGAATCGGCACCACCCGCTCTTCAAGCCCGTGCATGGCTATGTTTTCTTCTGCCACTGCTAACGCATCCACTGACAAGTCGAGTGCGTCCACCTCAGCGTCTGGAAACGCATAAGCACAAGCAATCGCGATACAAGCACTGCCGGTACATAAATCAAGAATCCGTGCGGGCTCTTCAGTAACCCAGGGTGCAAAACCATTATCAATCAGCTCAGCTATGGGTGACCGCGGAACCAACACGCGCTCATCCACCATAAACGGTAAACCAGCAAACCAGGCCTGACCGGTGAGATAAGCTGCAGGCTTGCGCTCATCAATGCGCGCCGTAACTAACACAACAAAATCGTCCCATTCCTGGGCTTGCAAATGTGCTTGTTGAAACTGCTCCAACTGACCAAAATCCAGCTCGGTTACATGCCCCAATAATAACTGCGCTTCGCTATACGCGTTATCGGTACCATGACCAAAATAGATATCAGCGCGTTGCATGGCGCTCACTGCCCATCGCAATGCGTCATGAACTGTCGTGGCTAAAAATTGCGTCAAGGTATTCTCCGAAGTTGTTCTGTACTGCCCCATAAGATACCCTAATAGCAGTGTTTTCGCATCAATTGATGCACAACCATAGGCACAAAAATACACCTCATGAGCAATGATTTAGACGATGATTTCGCGCTATTTCGCGAGCAAGTGAAGGTCGATCGCCGAATTCGTAGCGAAACCTACCAAGCGCCGCGGCAACAACGTCGAATACGATCGCAGCAAAATACCGAACAAAGAACGCGGCAGCAACAGGCCGAATTCTTTTTTTCTGACAACTTTCGGGCGCATTTTCCCGAAGGTCCAGTGCGGTTTTGTGCTGATGGTGAATCGTCGCACATCCTAAAGCAGCTTCGTCGTGGCGATTTCCCACCCGAACTGCTACTTGATTTGCATGGCATGACGCAAGCTGTCGCCAAACGTGAGTTGGGCGCATTACTGCGCGCATGTGTGAGGCAGCAGGTTGAATGCTGTGCTGTCATGAGTGGGCATGGTAAGGGAATATTAAAAGAAAATTTGCCGCATTGGCTGGTTCAGCATCCAGCAGTTAGAGCCTTTCATCAGGCGCCAGCGGCATACGGTGGTAACGCTACATTATTAGTTTTACTGAAGTAAAACTCGTTAATTGTTGGTGATGGTTACTCAAGCGTAATCATGCGAACAAAATGCGCACGACGCATTTCCACATCTAAACGCATCTCCGCCATACCCGCCGTAGGGAATAACAAAGGTGGCGTATCTTGATCCAAGGTTGCTACCAGATAACTGACAAACGGCATGTGTGACACCAACATAATGTTTTGCGCATTGTTGTAGTGCGTTTGCAACATCGCGAACATCCAGTCACAAAACTGTTGTGGGTCACTTTCAGGAATTGCATCCTCGGTAATGTCGCGTGCGCCAACCTGTACGGCAGACTCAACAATAGTCGCGGTTTGCTGGGCACGAATAAATGGGCTGACGGTCAACCAATCCAACCCCGTTGCGCCCTGCTTGCGTAAATAGCCATTGAGCCATTCAGCACTGGCCAGCACCTCGCTCTCGCCCATTGAACTTAAGGGTCGAATTGCATCAGCTTTGAGTGCTTGCGCCGGTTCAGCATCACCATGGCGCATAATATAGAGCGTAACAGCCACGACTTAGTTGTTCTCCTCGGCTTTTTCAGCCGAATCATTACCGCGAGTTCGACGACGACCACCCGTTACAGGGTCTGCACGGCCTTCATCCTTAGCTTGGTCGGCGCGACGACGACGCACGGCTTTAGGGTCAGCAATGAGCGGCCGGTAAATTTCTATCCGATCGCCTTCACGCAATTCATGGTCCAATTTAACAGCTTTACTCCAAATACCAACTTTTTGTTCAGCTAGATTAATTTCGGGAAAGTAATGCTTAATTTGCGAGCGCTCGATGGCCTCTTCAACTAAAGTACCGGCTGGCACTCGCAGTGGAATAATTTGTTGTTTATCAGGCGTTGCGTAAGCGACTTCGATTTGAATTTGTTGCGGTGCCATAACTTACTTCGCCCCATAAACCTGTTGTGCGCGTTGCACAAAAGCGTCAACCATACGGCTTTGTAATTCATTAAATATTTTGCCAAACGCCATACCTAATAAACGGTTCGCGAATTCGAACTCGAGCTTCAGCACAATTTTGCAGGCATTTTCATCCAGCGCATGAAAGCTCCAACCGCCCCGTAAATATTGAAACGGCCCGTCAACCAGTTCCATGCCAATGCGTTGATAGGGTTCAAGGGTATTGCGCGTGGTGAACGACTTACTGATGCCTGCTTTACTGATATCCAAGCGCGCCACTTTGCTGGTTTCGTCGCTTTCCAGCACGCTCGCAGTGCGGCAGCCAGGTACAAACTCAGGATAAGAATCGATATCGTTCACCAATGCATACATCTGCGCGTCACTATATGGCACCAAAGCACTGCGTTCTATCGTTGGCATCGACTTCCTCGTTTCGTACGGGTTTCGTAAAAATGATCGGCATCATAGCGCATTTCCTAACCCGATTCACCCTCTCAAACACGCCATATGCCCTGTTTGATTAGCGCAATAAATTGCGCATAAACAAATTTTATTTTGCCGCGTCATCGGTATAATACGCCGCATGAGCAAAACTAAAAAAAATCAGAATTCAAATACCATCGCGCTAAACAAAAAAGCGCGCCACGAATATTTCCTCGAAGACAAATTTGAGGCGGGTGTAGCCCTGCAAGGCTGGGAAGTAAAAAGCATTCGGGCCGGCAAGGTTAATATTAGCGACACCTACGTGATCATTAAGGACGGCGAGGCCTATTTATTGGGTGCTCAAATTCAACCGCTGCTGTCCGCCTCAAGTCATGTTGTGTGCGACCCTGAACGTACCCGCAAACTGTTGTTGAAAAAGCGTGAGCTCGACAAGCTTATCGGTGCCAGTGAGCGCGAAGGCTACTCCATTGTCGCCACGGCCATGTATTGGAAAAAGCATTTGGTTAAGCTTGAAATTTACCTGGCAAAAGGTAAAAAAGCGCATGACAAACGCGACACCATTAAAGACCGTGACTGGCAGCGCCAAAAAGCCCGCATTATGAAGCACAATGTGCGTTGACATTCTGCTTAAATCGCGATAAGTTCTTCGCATCGTTTATACAAGTTTACATCCTTTAAAGGAAACACACGTGCAAACAGTTACGCAACAGACTCAACTAGTAAAAAACTGGTGGTGGCATTTCCCAAGCTAGCGGGCGATGCATCTGTGCGTGTGTGACACGTGTGATAAAACCCGCTTCGATAAGCGGGTTTTTTTATGCGTGCTTATCGGTACCAAGCGGTCTTTAAAAGTTATACAACTTAATAGACAAATGATATCGAAATAACACTCAACAGTGAGAGTAGCAACGCGTGGATATTATTGAGAAACCCGGTTATCTAACCAGCTTACGCATGAAACTGCCCTATCAGGCAGACACTTTGGCGTTATATCAACGCCTCTGTGGCCCCAATCAGCATAGTTTATTGCTCGATTCGGCTGAAATTCAGTCGCGCCAAAACTTAAAAAGCTTGGTCATGGTGAATGCCGCCGTACAATTCACCTGTCAGCAGCAAACCGTGACCATTCAAGCACTCACACCAAATGGTGAGGCACTATTGCCATGGTTGGCAGAGCAATTGAGTCCGCTTTGCGAACTTACCCAGCAAGCTGAGCAATTAATTTGTGACTTTGCACCGCCACCTTCTGGATGCGATGAAGATACGCGCCTGCGCGCAGCCAGTAACATCGAGCCGTTGCGTATAGTGCAAACGCAACTGCAGCAAAAAACGCAACATGGCCAGCCACACCCCATGGCGATTTTCCTCGGTGGTGTGTTTGCCTATGATTATGTGGCCAGCTTTGAACAGCTGCCCGACGTTGCAGAAGGCGAGAATAACTGCCCTGACTATCAGTTTTACTTAGCTGAAACCTTACTGGTTATCGACCATCAACAGCGCACCACAGAATTGCTCGCGAGCTTGATTAGCGGCCCACAAAGCGAAGACTATTATGCGCAAATAGCGCTGCAAGTTGGGCATATTGCGGCGCTGTGTCAGTTGCCACCGGTGCAAAAAACAGTAGCCAGCCAGACCTGTTCCAACGAACTTAAAGTAAGCCCGAGCGCCGCTGATTTTGCCCGTCAGGTATTGGATTTGAAAGAGCACATTAGTGCGGGCGATATATTCCAAGTGGTTCCATCACGCCGCTTTCAGTTGAGCTGCCGCGATAGCTTGCAGGCCTACGCCGAACTCAAAAAGGCCAATCCGTCACCCTACATGTTTTTCCTGCGTACCGATAAATTTGAATTGTTCGGTGCCTCACCGGAGTCCGCCTTAAAGTACACCGCGGCAACCAACCAAGTTGAGCTGTACCCGATTGCCGGTACCCGGCCGCGTGGCAAAGACAGCCAAGGGCGCATTCACCCCGACCTGGATAGCCGACTTGAATTGGAATTGCGGCTTGATCAAAAAGAGCTGGCCGAACACATGATGCTGGTTGATTTAGCCCGTAATGATTTAGCCCGTATTGCCGAACCGGGCACCCGCTACGTCGCTGACTTGTTGCAAGTTGACCGCTATTCGCACGTGATGCACTTGGTTTCACGTGTGGTTGCCCAATTGGCAGATGACCTTGATGCATTGCATGCCTATCGCGCCTGCATGAACATGGGCACCTTAGTTGGCGCCCCGAAAATTAGTGCCGCAACGCTTATTCGTAACGTCGAAAAGCAACGCCGGGGTAGTTATGGCGGTGCCGTTGGTTACTTGAATAGTGCCGGCGATATGGACACCTGCATTGTCATTCGCTCTGCCTTCGTACGTGACGGTATTGCCACCATTCAAGCCGGTGCCGGTGTAGTGCATGACTCAGACCCTGCCGCAGAAGTGGCCGAAACAGAAAACAAAGCGCGGGCAGTCATTGAAGCAATACGCGCAGCCAATCAACCTGCCGAGGTAAACTAATATGACATCTGCCTCACTTAACGTTGCAAAAAGCACTCCTGATCGAATCGTACTGCTCGATAATTTCGACTCGTTCAGCTACAACTTGGTGGATGAACTACGTCAACTGGGTTACCCGCTGGTTATTTATCGCAATGACATTGCTGCGCAAACGTTAATCGACAACATGCGCCAGTACCCAGGCCGCCAGTTGCTTTGTTTATCCCCGGGCCCTGGCCACCCCGCACAGTCCGGTAACCTATTAGAACTGATCCAATTAGTGCAAGGCGAGTATCCTATGCTAGGTATTTGTCTTGGCTTCCAAGCGCTGATTCATGCAGCCGGTGGCGATATTGACCGGTGTCACGAAACTGTACATGGCAAAAAAGCGCTAATTGAAACGCGCCCGCACCCAATGTTTGAAAAGCTCAGCAACCCACTGACGGTCGCGCGCTATCACTCGCTGTGCGGCTACCGCTTGCCCGATAGCATCAAAGTGCTCGCTTCAACAGGTGCTATACCCATGGCTGCAGAGTTCAGTGCGTACCAAGCGATAGGTTTTCAGTTTCATCCTGAATCCATTTTAACCAGCCATGGCAGCCAGCTGCTAGCGCAAACCGTGGCCTACCTGTTTAAGCAGTACGGGAGTTAATGATGCAAACACTTAATGCCTTACTGAATGGCGAAGCACTCACCCTGGAGCAAGCCGAGAAACTTTTTGATCACTTAGTCAAAGGTGAACTCAATGATATTCAGATAACGGCGGCACTGATTGCCATGAAGCTACGTGGTGAACAGCCCCATGAAATGGCAGGCGCAGCACAAGCCTTGCGGCGCGCAGCAAAACCGTTTCAACGCCCACAACGGCCCGTAATTGACAGCTGTGGTACCGGTGGCGATGGTAGCAACACCATGAACATATCCACCACCGCAGCACTGGTTGCGGCAAGCATGGGCCTCACCGTTGCCAAACATGGTAACCGCAGTGTGTCATCGCGTTCAGGTTCGGCTGACGTACTCGAAAGTCTCGGGTTGTCGGTCACACAAGACCCCGCAGTTGCTGAACAGCAACTGGACGACTATAACTTTTGCTTTTTATTCGCACCGCACTACCACCCCGGCATTCGGTATGCGATGCCAAGCCGCCAAACGCTAAAAACGCGCACTCTATTTAATTTACTTGGCCCGTTGGTGAACCCAGCCCGCCCCGATGCGCAAGTTTTAGGCGTATATGACCCAACATGGTGCCGCCCCATGGCCGAAACCCTACGCCTATTAGGGTGCCAACGGGCAATGGTGGTGCACGGTTCCGGGCTTGACGAAATTGCCTTGCATGGCCCAACCCATGTGGTTGAATTGCGCGATGGTGAGCTGCACGAGTACACCCTAACTCCAGCAGATTTTGGTGTCACTGAAGCCAGTGTGGCCGAACTTGCCGGTGGTGACGCTGACTTTAACGCACAATTGTTGCAACAGGTGCTGGCAGGAAAAGCCACCGCTGCGCAGCACAATGCCATAGCCGTCACAGTAGCGGCCATGTTGTATGTTACCGATCAATTCAGTGACCTACGCCAAGCAACCAGCGCTGTGCTCGAGCACTTAGCGGCTGGCACTGCGCTTGAGCATTTACATAAATTGCAGGAGTTTAACCGTGGCTGATTCCGCATCCGTACTTGAAACTATTGTTGCCGCGCGCCGTAAACGTATCGCTGAGCAATTGGCTGAATTAGATCTTCCGCAAATTCAAGCCAACCTTGCACCCAGCCGGCGCAGCCTACACAAAGCTTTAGCACAGCCACGTGCTAGCTTTATTTTAGAATGTAAAAAAGCATCGCCTTCGAAAGGGTTGATTCGTCCAGACTTTAATCCAGTAACCCTGGCGCAAACCTATAGCCGCTATGCCGATGCGATTTCAGTGCTAACCGAGCCGGACTACTTTCAGGGCGATTTTCGCTATCTTTCCGCAGTAAGCGCTGCGGTTAGCCAGCCGGTTTTATGCAAAGACTTTATTGTCATGCCCGAGCAAGTGGTACTGGCCCGTCATTTTGGTGCCGACGCTATTTTGCTAATGCTGTCTATTTTAACCGACGAAACCTACCAGCAACTTGCTACCCTTGCCGAAACGTTAAAACTAGACGTGCTCACAGAAGTTGCCACTGAGCAAGAACTGGATAGAGCGCTGCACCTGAAAGCAAAAATAATTGGGATTAATAACCGCAACTTGCACGATCTAACTATCAACCCACAACGTAGTATTGAAATGAGTCAGCGCATTCCAAACGATGTGTTGGTGGTGGCAGAGTCCGGGTATGAAACACATAGCCAAGTAGCCGCCACAGCTCCCTTTGTTGACGGTTTTTTAATTGGCAGCGCGTTATCGAAACAAGCAAACGTGGATCAAGCCTGCCGTGAACTTATTTATGGTGAACACAAGGTTTGTGGTTTAACTGAACCGGCTGATGCCATGGCCGTTCGTGCAGCCGGGGCTGCGTACGGTGGGCTAATATTTGTTGGTCACTCACCGCGCTTTGTCACCAACGAACAAGCCCAGCAAATCGTCGCCGCTGAGCCTGATCTAGCCTTTGTTGGTGTATTTGCGGACCAGCCGCTAACCCAAGTGGCACAAACCGCACAGCAACTGAACTTGGCCGTGGTGCAATTGCACGGGCAAGAAGACATCGACTACATCAGCGAGTTACGCAAAGCCCTGCCCGCACAAACCAAGGTGTGGAAGGCAGTTGGCGTTGATGAGCCGCTGGTGCTGCCGCAATTGGAAGTCGACGCCTTCCTACTGGATAACCGATTCGGTGGCAGTGGGCAGCCATTTGACTGGGCTTTGCTCGAAGGGCTGAGTGCCGCGCAGCGCAGCCAGTGCATTTTGGCCGGCGGCTTAAGCTTAGACAATTTGCCAGCCGCGCTGGCAACTGGGGTAACGCGCCTTGATGTAAACTCTGGTGTGGAGTATGCCAAGGGCCGTAAAGACGCCGGTAAAATCATTGCACTTTTTGAATCCATTCGCACTTACGGAAAAACCAATGACCGCACGCACCAAGGTCAGGAGGCAGTATCATGAGTACCCAACCACAAAAACTTTCAGCTTACTTTGGTGATTTTGGCGGACAGTTTGTGCCAGAAATTTTGCTACCTGCGCTTGATCAACTTGAGCAAGCGTTTATTGATGCACAAAATGACCCCGCCTTTCAGGCTGAGTTTGCTGATTTATTAAAGAACTACTTAGGTCGTCCAACGCCCTTATCGCTTTGCCGAAATCTGCCGCTAACGTCGCCGAATGGAACGAAAATATACCTTAAACGCGAAGATCTTCTGCATGGCGGTGCGCACAAAACCAACCAAGTACTCGGCCAAGCACTACTCGCTAAGCGCATGGGCAAAAATCGTATTATTGCCGAAACAGGCGCGGGACAGCATGGCACCGCAACTGCATTGGCCTGCGCATTACTTGGCCTTGAGTGTATTATTTACATGGGTGCCAAAGACGTTGCCCGCCAACAGCCGAATGTATTTCGCATGGAATTAATGGGCGCCAAAGTGGTTCCCGTTGATTCAGGTAGCGGCACCTTGAAAGACGCCGTTAACGAGGCGATGCGTGACTGGACAGCCAGCTACAGTACCACCCATTACTTGTTAGGCACCGCGGCTGGCCCGCATCCATTCCCTACCATTGTTCGAGAATTTCACCGTATGATTGGGGCCGAAGCTAAGGCGCAAATTCTTGAACGCATTGGCCGTCTGCCCGACGAAGTTGTTGCCTGTGTCGGTGGCGGCTCCAATGCCATTGGTATGTTTGCCGAGTTTATTGACGAAACCGGCGTAGAATTGGTCGGCGTTGAGCCGGCTGGTAAAGGGGTTCACACCCATGAACACGGCGCCACCTTAGCCGCTGGTAAACCAGGTATATTGCACGGTTGCCGTTCGTTCTTAATGCAAACCGACGAAGGTCAAATTGAAGAAAGCTATTCGGTTTCAGCCGGGCTGGATTACCCCGGTGTGGGCCCACAACACGCCCATTTACGTGAAATTGGCCGCGCCCGTTACGAGTCAGTTACTGATACCGAGGCGCTTGAAGCATTTAAACTGCTGGCTCAACATGAAGGCATTATTCCGGCGCTTGAGTCCGCCCACGCATTGGCTTATGCGCTGCGCCGAGCAGCCGAGCCGGATGCGCCAGAAGTGATATTGCTAAATTTATCTGGGCGTGGCGATAAAGACATTGATCACGTACGCCGTATCTTCGCACAGGGAGAGCAAGCATGAGCCGTTACGAAAACCTTTTCAATAGCTTGCAGCAAGCCAATCAAGGCGCATTTGTACCTTTCGTGACGCTCGGCGATCCAACGCCTGAGTTGAGCCTAAAAGTTATTGAAGCATTAATTGCTGGCGGCGCCGATGCACTTGAACTGGGTTTGCCTTTCTCTGACCCTGTAGCGGATGGCCCCACCATTCAACAAGCAAACATTCGCGCATTGACCGCCGGTACCCGTATCAGTGATGCGTTCGACATTATCGAAACAATCCGTGCTCGACACCCTGATCTGCCGATAGGTTTACTGGTTTATGCAAATCTAGTGGTGAGTAAGGGCTCGGATAATTTTTATCAACGCTGTGCAAAAGCTGGCGTCGACTCGGTACTGATTGCCGATGTTCCAGTTCGCGAAGGCATTCCTTTTGGTGAAGCTGCCAAAAAGCATGGCATTGCACCCATTTACATCGCCCCGCCTGACGCTTCGGAAACAACCCTCGAGCGGGTTGCTGCGAATAGCCAAGGCTATGTGTATTTGTTGAGTCGTGCCGGAGTAACCGGTGCTGACACGCAAATGCAAGCACCTGCCACCGAGGTTATCAAGCTGCTGAAGGCACACCATAGTGCTCCGCCGCTGCTCGGTTTTGGTATTGCCACGCCAGAACACGTTCGCGCAGCAATTGAATCAGGTGCCGCCGGGGCAATTTGTGGCTCGGCCATTGTACGTATTATTGAACAATATCAACACAACGAAGCCGAGCTCACTGCGCACCTGGAACGTTTTGTGAGTACTATGAAGAAGGCAACAAACAATCCTTAAGTGCCGCCTCAAGCTTTGGATACTTAAACTGATAACCGGCCTGCTGCAAACGCTCAGGTAGCACCAGCTGGCCGGTTAGTAGCATCTGGGACATCTCGCCCAGCATCAATTTCAAGGCCCACGCAGGTACCCGCATAAAATGTGATTTACGCAGAACTCGCGCTAAGGTTTTACTGAATTCTTCTTGCGCCACCGGTTGCGGTGCGGTGGCATTGAAAATGCCCTGCGCCTGCTCGTGCTGCAGTAAAAATAGAATTATGCCGACCATGTCATCCAAGTGAACCCAGCTGAAACCTTGTTTACCGTGCCCTAGCGGGCCACCTAATCCTAACAGGTACGGCGGTAACATCTTTTTCAATGCGCCGCCTTCAGGCGCTAATACCACGCCCGTACGTAATACACACACGCGCGTTTTTTCTGACTGTGCCGCAAGCGCTAAGCGCTCCCATTCAGCACACAAATGATGCGCAAAATCATCGGCGTCTACCTTAGTTGCTTCGGTGACCGGGGTCTTACCCTGTGCGCCATAATAGCCAATTGCCGAGCCACTGATGAACACCTGGGGTGGCTGCGCGGCATTTTGTATACGCTCAGTAAGCTTGCGGGTAATATTCCAACGGCTTTGCTCAATACGTAACTTTTGACGCGAACTCCAGCGCTTATCCGCAATCCCTTCGCCTTGCAGATTAATCACGCCATAAAAGTCACTTAATTCAGATATTTCATCTAAGCTTTTGACCACATGAACGCGATTACCCAAGCGCTCAAGCGCCCGTTGCGGATTGCGGCTAATGACCGTCACCTGGTAATCACCCAAAAGATGAGGGATCAGCGCCGAGCCGATGAGCCCTGTTCCACCCGTTATTAATAATTTCATGCTGGCCTCTTGCTGAGTAATTTCTATAATTGATCATGTTACAGTGTAGTCATTGAATCTAGTACGTCACAAACTTTTCTGGCACACTGCTCTAACTATCGTAAACCGGAATTCATCATGCTGTTAGTGCTCGAATATTTGCCGTTAATTTTATTCTTCATTTTTTATCTGCTCGGTGACATCTTTATTGCCACCGGGGTATTGATGATCGCCACTGTGATGCAGATTATTGGCATGAAATTTATGCGCGAACCGGTTACCCCACGCCATTGGATTGTCATGTGGGCGGTGCTGATATTTGGCAGCATCACACTCTTTTTACACGATGAGTGGTTCGTTAAGATCAAAGTAACCGTAATTTATGTCGCTATCGCACTATTTCTGCTGATTGGCTTGTGGTGGAAAAAGAAAAGTCCGTTACAGAGTATGCTTGGTAGCGAAATTAACTTACCCGTTTTTGCGTGGCACCGGCTTACCTATGCGTGGGTAATTTTCGCCCTCAGTCTTGCCGTAATTAATGTTTACATTGCCGAAGCCATGAGCCTTGACGCATGGGTTAATTTTAAAGTGTTCGGAATTTTGGGTGCCACCTTGGTATTTAGCGTATTTTCTGGCGCTTACATGTTTAAACATCACACCGATCGTGAAAAAGATGCAGAGGAAATTGAATAATGTGGTTTGTGATTTGGGCTGAAGATGCACCCAACAGTTTAGCTGCGCGCCGCGCAACCCGCCCTGCTCATTTGGAGCGCCTCAAGCAACTGCAAGCCGATGGCCGCCTGCTGGTTGCTGGCCCATGCCCAGCTATCGCCAGTTCTGATCCCGGTGAAGCGGGTTTTACCGGCTCCATGGTCGTGGCGGAGTTTGACAGTTTAGCGGCCGCGCAAGCATGGGCCGATGCCGACCCTTATATTGCCGCAGGCGTCTACCATCAAGTAACCGTTAAGCCTTATATCAAAGCTTTGCCATAACATGACCAACCCACATCGTATTACGCTTCAGGCGGCACCGGAGCGTCAGGTGGTTGCCTATGAGTGGCGTGCTCAGCATGCCCAAGGGGTAATAATTCTGGCTCCTGCCATGGCGGTGCCACAGGCTTTTTACCAATCCTTTTGCGAATGGCTATGTCAGCAAGGCTACCATGTATTAAGTTTCGACTATTACGGCATTGGTGCGTCAATTGACAAACCACTCGCTCAGGTTTCCACCACAGTAACCGACTGGGCAACCTATGATGCTGCCGCAGTCATTGATTACGCAGTAAGCCAGCATCCTGAGTTACCTTTATTGTGGTTCGCCCATAGCATTGGCGGACAACTGTTCGGCATGGTGCCAAATAATCAGCACGTAAAGCACATGATCACTGTCGCCACAGGCACAGGCTATTGGAAAGACACCAAGCCACAATTGAAATATAAGTCGTGGGTTTTGTGGCGTGCTATTACGCCATGGCTCATTCCATTAGCCGGATATTTCCCTGGTCGCAAACTTGGGATTGTTGGCGATGTGCCGGCAGCAGCCATGCAACAATGGCGCAGTTGGTGTTTGCACCCAGATTATTTGGTTGGCGCCGAGCAGCACTATCAACGCTACGCCGACATCACCACCCCCATCACGTCACTGAGCTTTACCGACGATGAAATGCTGACCGCGCATAACATCAACGCCATGCATGACTTCTATGCCAACGCGCCGCAACAGCGTCATGTGATAGCACCAGCGGATATAAATGCCAGCCGTATTGGCCATTTTGCGGTGTTTCGCAAAAGCTACGACCAACATTGGCCAGCATTATTCTCAGCACACATTCAAGCGGCTTTCAAAGCCTAAGCTCGCATTACGCGAGCTTACGAATTAACTGCGCCGTGTTTCTGCGTACCAACCGGTTACACGCCAAGCGCCCAAGTGTGCCCACTACAAGCGCACCTGCTACCGGACCAACTAACCAGAAGCGCCAATGCAAAGTTGCGCCCATTTCAAATACTTGGGTTTGCAATATCCATAGCGACAACTCCATTGCAAGGGTCGCGATAAGCCCGCTAATTGCGCCCAAAATAACAAACTCGTAGGTAACACTGCGACTCAATAACTTGGCCGGTGCACCTAAGGTTCGCAAAATCACCAGTTCTTTTTGACGCTCCTCCATGGAAGCCTGAACTTGGGCAAGCAACACCAATATTCCAGCAATCAGCACCAACACCAGCACGAACGCAATCGCAATGCTGACTTGCTCAATCACTTCGCGCAGTTGGTCCATAATGGCATCAAGATCAATCAGCGACACTTGTGGGAATGGTTTGAACAACTCATACAGCTCGCTTTGACGCTCGCGCGGCAAATTAAAGCTCGAGATAAATGTCGCTGGAAAATCTTCCAAAGTCGCCGTATTGAAAATCATAAAGAAATTCGGCTGCAAGGTACCCCAATTTACTTCGCGAATACTGGTTACAGGCACCTCGAAGGTATTCCCACCAATGTTAAATTCAAGCTGGTCCCCCACACTCAAGTTCATCCGCTCAGCAACTTCAGCTTCAACTGAAACTTGCGGTTGTGGCGCTTCGCCCCACCAGTCACCAGCCACAATCGTATTGTTTGGTGGCAAGTCATCGCGCCACGTCAACGACAGTTCGCGACCAAAACCTTCGCGCTGTTCCGCGTTGTTGGTTTGAGTATTCGCTTCGTCGCCGCCAGCTTCTTTAGTCACTTCATCGCGTACCGGCACACCATTAACGGCGGTCATCCGGCCTGGCACTACCGGATACATGTCATTTGACACAATATCGCGTTCGTCAAAGCGCTTGCGTAGCTCACCCACGTCGTCAGGCGCCACGTTCACAATAAAGTAATTCGGAGCATCATCGGGTAATTGGCGTTCCCAATCAGCAAGAAGCTCGTTACGCAGTGCCAACACCAACAGCAGCAACATAATTGCCGTTGAAAAGCTCAGCATTTGCACACTATTTTCTTGCGCGCGGCGCTGCAAACCAGCCATAGCCAAACGCCATGAACTACCCGCCTGCATACCTGCTTGTCGGCTTGCGCGAATAAATACCCGCCCAACCAATAACAACAACACCGCCGCCACCGAGCCACCCGCGAACAAGGCGGTCGACAGCAACCATTGCTGGCTATATATCAGTAGTAATGCATAAATAGTGCCTGCTGAGGCCACCCAATGCAGCCAGCGCAGTTTATCGGTCCCGGTCAATTGCCGGTTCAGCACACGTAACGGCGGAATCGAAATCAAGCGCAGCAATGGATACAACGTAAACATTACCGCACTGACTAAGCCTGTTGCTGAGGCTAATATGTATGGTTTTATCCCGGCAGCAGGTAATTCTGCACCAAGTTGCGCCGCCACAAACTCAATAACTTGAGCCTGCAGCACCCAGCCCAGCAGCAAGCCGACCGCGATGCTAATAACCGTAAGTAACAACAAATGCAAAATAAAAATACGCTGAATCTGTGCTTTGTCGGCACCCAGGGTTTTGAAAATCGCGACCACGTCATAATTGCGCTGACAGTAGCGCTGTGCTGCCACCGCCACCGCTGTTGCGGCAAGTACCACACCAAGTAGGCTAGCTAGCAACATGAACCGCTCAGCACGCTTTAAACTACGTGCCAATGGACTGTCTCCATCTTCAATGCTGCGCCAGTTGTGGGTGTCATCGTTTAGCTGTGGTAATAGCCACTCGTAGTAACTTTCCAATTGCCCCACGTCACCCGCATATAAGATGTTGTAACGCACGCGCGAGCCAGGCTGAATCAAGCCCGTTTGCTCAAGTTCGTCGTAATTAATCAATACATTGGGGCTGTCGGTAAATACTGAGAAACCAACATCGGGTTCATAAGTTAGTACGCGGGTTACATTGAAACTGGTTTCGCCAATTTCAATCTGGTCGCCAACTTGTAAATTTAGCTCTTGAAACAAGGCTGCAGCAACCCAGGCTTCGCCAGCCCCAGGTAAACCCTCCGCAGTACTTTCTTCACCAAAAGGCTCAAGTGCTGTGCGCAGCTCACCGCGCAGCGGGTAGCCATCGCTAACCGCTTTTATATCCACCAAGGCCAGTTCGTCGTTTGCGAACGCCATGCTGTTGAATACCACACGATTCGCGGTTCGTAAGCCGTATTCCTGCGCTTGCTCTACCCATTGATTATCAATAGCGCGGCGTGAGCTCAACACCCGATCAGCCGCCAAAAATTCTGCGCTACGCGCCAACAAGCCCGTTTGCAAGCGCTCGGTAAATAACGACAACGACAGCACGGCAGTAACCGACAGCACAATGGCTGCCGCCATAATGGTTAATTCGCCCCGCTTAAGCTCGTGACGCAATAAGCGCCATGAAATCTTATGCCACATCGCGCGTCACCTCAGCTAGTCGCCCTGCTTCCATGCGCAACACACGCTGGCATCGATTGGCCAACTCCGCATCATGAGTAACCATCACCAGGGTGGTGCCCGACTCTTCGTTCATTTGAAACAGTAAGTCTTCAACTTTATGCCCTGTGGTAGCGTCTAAATTACCGGTTGGTTCATCGGCAAATAAAATTTTAGGTGTACCAATAAACGCCCGTGCAATAGCAACGCGCTGTTGCTCGCCGCCAGACAATTGATTCGGATAATGGGTCAAACGTTCGCCAAGACCAACTTTGGTTAGCAAATCACGCGCCTGTTGCTCAGCATTTTTATGCCCGGCCAGCTCAGCCGGAAGCATGACGTTCTCTAACGCAGTCAAACTTGGGATCAATAAAAATGACTGAAAAATAAAGCCAATTTTGTCGGCGCGCACTTTTGCACGCTGCTCCTCATCCAAATCGCTCAACTTTACGTTATCTATAGAAACATCTCCGCCACTTGCGAGGTCTAATCCGGCAAGTAACGCGAGCAAAGTTGATTTACCAGAACCGGAGGCACCTACAATAGCCACCGTCTCACCTGCCTTTATGGAGAGGTCAATCGGCTGTAATATGTGTAGAATACCGTCTTGAGTTGTAACTTTTTTCTCTAACTGAGTGGTTTGAATAAGCATTTATGAAAAACTTCCTAGCTAAATTGTTGGTTATCGTCGCACTGTTGGTTGTTATACGTCCAGTTTCGGCAAATGTCTCACTTGTTGTTTTAGGAGACAGCCTCAGTGCCGGTTACGGCATGGCGCAAAGCGAGTCATGGGTTGGCGTGCTGCAAGATCGTTGGGCCGAAAAATATCCTGACATTACGCTCATTAATGCCAGTATTAGTGGCGACACCACCCAAGGTGCATTAAATCGTTTAGCTGGAGTTATCGAACGCCATCAGCCCGATGCAGTATTTGTTGAACTTGGCGGCAATGATGGCCTGCGCGGATTCACTCCAGCTGCTATCTCAGACAATTTGGTACAGATTATCATGCAATTGCAACAGCAGGACGCTAAAGTTGCGTTAAGTCAGGTGAGAATTCCGCCGAACTACGGCCAGCGCTACAGTGAAATGTTCGCAAACATTTTTCCACAGGTCGCTGAACAGCATAACGTGCCGCTTATTCCGTTCTTTATGGAAAGCATTATTGAAAATGAAAGTTTAATGCAAGGTGACGGTATTCATCCGAATCGCGAAGCACAACCGCTTATCGCAGATATCATGGAAGAGCACTTACTGGAATTAGTGCAAAAACGATAACAGATATTGGATATTGGATATTGGATATTGGATATTAGAAAAAGCTCAAGACATCAGATCTGATATCTAATATCAAATAGCTAACATCGCTTTTGCTTTAAAGAAGTGGCGTCCCCTAGGGGATTCGAACCCCTGTTACCGCCGTGAAAGGGCGGTGTCCTAGGCCTCTAGACGAAGGGGACAAGGACTTGCAGTGCTAGCTACACGTTACTGGTTATTCGTTATTGGTTTAGCTCTTGCGAGTAACGAATAACGACCAACGAATAACGGTTTTAAAGAAGTGGCGTCCCCTAGGGGATTCGAACCCCTGTTACCGCCGTGAAAGGGCGGTGTCCTAGGCCTCTAGACGAAGGGGACCCCGGACAAACATTCTGGTTACTCGTTATTGTTCATAAAGAGTGGCGTCCCCTAGGGGATTCGAACCCCTGTTACCGCCGTGAAAGGGCGGTGTCCTAGGCCTCTAGACGAAGGGGACGCACCAGAATTAAAACACTATCAGATTTTCACTACTGAGCTGCAGCTTTGGTGGAGCTAAGCGGGATCGAACCGCTGACCTCTTGCATGCCATGCAAGCGCTCTCCCAGCTGAGCTATAGCCCCACACCAACACTAAACATTCGTGTGCTGCATCAGTACCCTGACAGCGGGGCGAATTCTAGGGTAATTCGCGCACCACCGTCAACCTTTTTTTTGGTAAAATGAATCGTTTGCCGAAAAATAAGACAGTTCGAACAAATCACGATCAATTCTGCCTAAACTCTCACCACTTCTGGGTTTTAATCGTCGAAGTGATAAATGCGTTCTAATGACGCCCTATCGCGCACCGTTACTTCCATATCGCGCACTAGACCGTCCTCAATGCTATACACCCAACCGTGAATTGCTAAGTCTTGACCACGATCCCACGCTTGCTGAACAATGGTTGTTTTAGCAAGGTTACCCACCTGCTCTATCACGTTCAGTTCGCACAGACGATCAATGCGATCTTTCTCATCGGTTATCGCTTCAAGTTCTTTGTGATGCTCGCGATAAATATCTTTAATTGGGAACAACCAATGATCAACTAAACCATGACAGCAACTTTCAGTCGCAGCGCGCACACCACCGCACCCATAATGCCCCACCACTAAAATGTGTTTCACCTTGAGCGTTTCAACAGCGTATTGAACCACTGACAAACAATTAAAATCGGTTTGAATCACTTGGTTGGCAACATTGCGATGGACAAAAAGTTCACCCGGCGCCATACCGACCACTTGGTTTGCCGGCACTCGGCTGTCTGAACAGCCAATCCACAAGTATTCCGGCGTTTGTTGCGCCACCAGATTATTAAAAAAATCAGGATCTTGCTCGAGCATACGTTTTGCCCAAGCTGAATTATTAGCAATTAACTGACGAATTTTTGGCATTTAACGCTCTCTTTCTTAGAAGACTTTCACGACAACTCATCTATGCATAAAAAAGGCGCCCGTGGGCGCCTCTACGTAACAGACAGTTACTGCGCTTGTTCACGCTCAAGTATAAACGAAATTGCGCGTGCAATACGTCCTACCACTTGTTCTTGTGGAATCAGCTCCAGCGTCACGTCTAACGACGGTGAATTACCTGAGCCAGACACCGCAACGCGCAGCGGCATACCTACTTTACCCATGCCAACTTCCAAGTCATCAGCGGTTTGCTGAATAGCAGCCTGAATGGTTTGTGCGTTCCATTCGGTTAGCGACGCTAATCTATCTTGCACCGCTTCAAGCGCTTCTCGTGCAACTGGGCGTAAATGTTTTTTCGCAGCCGCTTCGTCAAAGTTTTCGTACTCTTCGTAGAAAAATCGGCTTTGCGTGGCCATGTCTTTCAAAGTTTTAACGCGGTCAGCCATCAGCGGAATCAGTTTTTCGAGCGCAGGCCCTTTGCTCACGTCAATGGCTTGGTCGGTGAAATGCCACTGCAAATAAGGAATCACGTGCTCAACCGGAAGACTTTTCATGTAATGCTGGTTCAGCCAATTTAACTTTTCGGTGTTAAATGCTGACGCGGCCTTGTTCACGTCATCCAAACTAAACAACTTGGTCATCTCTTCAACACTGAAGATTTCTTGATCGCCATGCGACCAACCTAAACGTACCAAATAGTTCAGCACCGCTTCTGGCAAATAGCCGTCATCGCGATATTGCATAACGCTCACCGCACCGTGGCGTTTCGAAAGCTTCTTGCCGTCGTCACCCAAAATCATCGACACATGCGCGTACTCAGGCACTGGCGCACCCAAAGCTTTGAGGATATTAATTTGGCGCGGCGTATTGTTGATATGGTCTTCACCACGAACAACGTGCGTGATATTCATTTCCCAGTCATCAATAACCACACAGAAATTATAGGTCGGCGTGCCGTCACTGCGGGCAATAATCAAATCGTCCAACTCGGTGTTAGCAAATTCAATATGGCCACGAATGTGGTCGTCAAATTTCACGCTGCCTTCTTGTGGGTTACGAAAACGCACCACGTACTTATCGCCTGAAACATTCGGGTTATCACGGCAATGCCCGTCATAACGTGGCTTCTCGCCTTTTTCCATTTGTGCTTCACGCATTTGCTCAAGACGCTCGGTCGAGCAATAGCATTTATACGCTTTATCTTCGTCCAGCAGCTTATTAATAAAGTGCTCATAACGGTCAAAGCGTTTGGTTTGATAATACGGGCCCTCGTCCCACGTTAACCCTAACCATTCCATGCCTTCTAAAATGGCATCAATTGCTGGTTGGGTTGAGCGTTCGCGGTCAGTATCTTCAATACGTAACACAAATTTCCCGCCAGCTGCTTTAGCAACCAACCAAGAATATAAGGCCGTTCGCGCGCCGCCAACATGAAGATAGCCGGTTGGGCTAGGGGCAAATCGAGTGACTACTGTCATAATTCTTGCATTCTCCGCATTATTCGGGTTATTTTGCACTTAGATTACCCAAGCATTCTACCAAGAAGCAGCGGTAGGCGCATTAGGCGAAATGACAGAATATTGTCTTTTTACTAGGCAGGATGTTGATTTTTCCGGCGAAATGGTGAAAAACCAAGCAGTCGAACAAATCGAGTGATATTTCCTGTTGACAGTATCGTCAAGCTCCCTATAATACGCCCCGCAACGCAGAGAAAAGGATGGTTAGCTCAGCTGGGAGAGCACCGCCCTTACAAGGCGGGGGTCACTGGTTCGAGCCCAGTACCATCCACCACTACTTCATTTTTCTCTGTGTCTCCCTGATGGATGGTTAGCTCAGCTGGGAGAGCACCGCCCTTACAAGGCGGGGGTCACTGGTTCGAGCCCAGTACCATCCACCAATTCCTTAGTACGAAAAGCGTTAATCGTTATTGGTTACTCGCTATTCGGAAAGCAAAAAACCCCCAAACGTATTTCACGAATAACGACTAACGAACAACGATCAAAGCGTTGAAACGCTTTAGATGCCTTGAGAACAGCAACATCCATCCGGCCATCAGCCAACCAAACAACAACAACGCTTTCACCACTGAAAACGCTGGCCATAAATTGCTGACCAAACTCAACAGTAAGGCGCCGTCGACTATCCAACTGAACCACAATAATAAAGGCATGATGCGGAATGCTTGGCGCACCCATTCAGCCATTTCGGCTTTGATTTGCGTTAGCAGCACAAAAATGAGCATCGCAGGTGCACCTACAAGCAACGCCAAACCGAATTGCTCGGTGCTGGTATAGAAGAATTTCAATAAACGATTGGGGTCTTCAATAAAGGTCAGCGAAATTATCCAGGCTGCGTAGCCACGCATGAAAAACAACAACATAAACAGCAAGCTCCACGGCGTTTTTAACACACCGTCGAGCGTTACATAGCGTTCATCACCTGGTTCTAACTGCACTGCGTGTCTCTGCATTAAGCTGGAGCAAAATAGCCCAGCGGGGATAATTTTGTGCGGTTATGCTACGTCGACAGTCTCGGTTTGTCGACCTTGCTGCCGCTGTTTCCTCTAATCGCGCTATTAAAGTCTTTTAAGTTGCTCGCGCAGCTTGGTTAAATCATCGCGCAGCGCCGCAGCCTTCTCGAATTCCAGATCTTTTGCCGCCTGATACATCTCTTTTTCGGTTTGCACAATTTTCTGCATCACCACTTTCGGATCAAACATCGCCGCATCGTAAACTGGCTCCGGTTCAGCGGTGCGCTGTTTCTCTTTACGTGGCGCGCGAATACCGCCACCACCAAGATCCATCACATCGGTTACACGCTTAACCAGCCCTTTCGGCGTGATGCCATGCTCTTCGTTGTAACTCACTTGCTTCGCACGGCGACGATCAGTTTCATCAATCGCGCGCTGCATCGAGCCGGTGATACGATCAGCATACAATATCGCCCGCCCGTTAAGGTTACGTGCCGCACGACCAATGGTTTGTATCAGCGAGCGGTCAGAACGCAAGAAGCCTTCTTTATCAGCATCAAGAATCGCCACCAAAGAAACCTCTGGCATGTCCAAACCTTCACGTAGCAAGTTTATGCCCACCAAAACATCAAACTTACCCAGACGCAAATCACGGATGATTTCCATCCGCTCAACGGTGTCGATATCAGAGTGCAGGTAACGCACACGGATACCATGCTCGTCCAAATAATCCGACAAATCCTCGGCCATTTTCTTGGTCAGCGTGGTGGCCAATACGCGCTCATTTAACTCCACGCGCATACGCACCTCAGACATCAAATCATCAACCTGCGTTGCCACCGGACGAATCTCAATGGTCGGGTCAATCAGTCCTGTCGGCCGCACCACCTGCTCCACCACTTCGCCGGCACACTTTTCAATCTCGTATTTGCCCGGCGTTGCAGACACATAAATGGTTTGTGGCGCAATGGCTTCAAATTCATCAAATTTTAATGGCCGGTTATCCAGCGCTGACGGCAATCGGAAGCCGTAATTCACCAAGTTTTCTTTACGCGAACGGTCGCCTTTATACATCGCACCAATTTGCGAAACTGTTACGTGCGACTCATCAATGATCAGCAAGGCATCGTCCGGTAAATAGTCCAGCAACGTTGGCGGCGGCTCGCCTGGCGAACGGCCAGAAAGATACCGTGAGTAGTTCTCAATGCCCGAACAGTAACCAAGCTCCAGCATCATTTCGATGTCGTATTGAACCCGCTGACTCAGGCGCTGCTCTTCAACTAACTTGTTCATATCCAACAACTGATGTTTACGATCTTTCAGCTCTTCTTTAATTTCTTCAATGGCGCCTAAAATGGTTTCGCGCGGCGTTACATAGTGCGTTTTTGGATACACGGTTGCACGCGCCACGTCGGCTTCAGTCACCTGCCCTGTCAGCGGTTCAAAGAAACTGATGCGATCAATTTCATCATCAAACAGTTCCAACCGAATGGCCAGTTGCTCCGATTCAGCCGGGAAAATATCAATCACCTCACCGCGAACACGGTAGGTGCCGCGCTCAAATGCTGCATCATTACGTTTGTACTGCAACTGCGCCAGACGGCGCAAAACGTCGCGTTGATCAATGATGTCGCCACGACGCAAATGCAGCATCATTTTCATATAGGATTCAGGGTCACCCAAACCATAAATACATGACACCGAAGCAACCAACACAACATCACGGCGTTCCATTAATGCTTTGGTTGCCGACAAACGCATCTGTTCAATGTGCTCGTTTATGGATGCGTCTTTTTCAATAAACGTATCGGTGGTGGGAACATAAGCTTCCGGCTGATAATAATCGTAATACGAAACGAAGTACTCCACCGCGTTATTGGGGAAGAATTCTTTCATTTCGCCATACAATTGCGCCGCCAAGGTTTTGTTGTGCGCCAGTATTAAGGTTGGCCGTTGCACTTTTTCAATCACATTGGCCATGGTAAAGGTTTTACCTGAACCGGTTACGCCAAGCAGCGTTTGATGCGCTAATCCCGCTTCTAAATTGTCAACCAACTTCTCAATCGCTTGGGGTTGATCACCAGCCGGTTGATAGTCAGACTTGAGCTCAAATGCGCGACTCATGATGACCTCCATCGCGTTCGCGAGATATTTCGCTTTTTAGGCCCCGTTGGAACCAGAACCAGGCAATAATTGCCGTAAATATGTTAGCGATAACACCGCCAATAAATAATCCAGGAATATCGTACAGCACCGCACCTATCCAGCTAAGCGGCACAAACATCACAAATAAACGTACGACGCTAAGCGCCAAAGCGTTCATTGGCCGGTGCAATGCGTTCAAACTTGAGTTCGTTAAAATAATAACGCCCTGTAAGCCGTAGCCCAGCGGCATAATATAAATAAACAGTCGAATTAAGCGCGCTACTTCAGGGTCATCGGTAAAGGCTGCCGCAACCCACGGTGCCGTTGCAATCAATAGCCCATAAATAATCAGCTGTACGATAAGCACACTACGAATGGCAACGCGATACGCAGCCCCCACACGGTCAAATGATTGCGCACCAAAGTTTTGGCTAATCAACGGTGGCAACGACATCGATAACGCCAGAATAATTACGCTTGCCAGCGACTCCAATCGTGAGCCCACCCCAAACGCAGCCACCGCCGGCGCACCGTAGGCGGCTATAATTGCGGTAATAACAGCCATTGCCAATGGCGTAAGCATGTTCGCACCCGCAGCGGGTACACCAATGCTTAGAATCTGACGCGCCGAACGCAGCCAACTGGCATCAGCCGGTGCACGAAAAGCCAGTAGCTTTTTATATTTGAGGTACCAGAGCACCAGAAACGTTCCGATTATCCATGACACTAAACTCGCCAGTGCAGCGCCCTGCACACCCATGGCCGGAATTGGGCCCAAGCCAAAGATAAAAATAGGGTCAAAAATAGCATTCAACAAACCGCCCGAAGCCATAATCAGTGACGGGGTACGCGTATCCCCTGACGCCCGCAACACGGCGTTGCCCACCATTGGCGTCACCAGCAGCACTGAACCAATAAACCAAATGGTCATATAGTCATGAATGTAGGGCAACAGACGTTCTTGAGCACGTAGCAAGCTGAAAATTGGGTCCATGAGCAGGTAGCCAATTAGCGCCAGTGCCATCACCAATAATGCCGACACCGTTAATGCAGTGGTGCCATCAAAGCGAGCATGCTCCTCTCGGCCGGAACCACGCTTACGAGCTATCACTGCCGATGTGCCAATGCCTAAGCCAATCGCCAAACTCACCACAGTAAAGGTTACCGGAAAGGTAAAACTTACCGCCGCCAGCGGGTCTGTGCCGAGCATGCCAACAAAAAACGTATCAACCACGTTAAAGCTGATTAACGTCATCACGCCTATGATCACTGGCCAGGTCATCCGCCAGAGCGTGGGTTGGATTGGATCGTGAAGTAGAGATTTTGCCGCTACAGCTTGGCTCATGTGTTACGTAACCGGTGTTGAAAAAAGAAGCCGTAGTGTAACGAATTTTAAGCTTTTTCGCTATGTTATAAGCCGCTATCGAATAGACAAAATTCAGTGAAAACGTTATAGTAGCTGCAACTTTTTCACCCCTTCTATGTTTAGGATCGCACCGTGAAATACCAATTATCCGACCGCGTTAATGCTATACAACCATCACCAACCTTGGCTGTTTCTCAAAAAGCCGCTGAAATGAAAGCCGCTGGCCATAACGTGATTGGTTTAGGTGTGGGTGAACCTGATTTTGATACACCAGAATTTGTCAAAAATGCAGCTAAGGCTGCAATTGATGCTGGTCACACCCGTTACACCGCAGTTGACGGCATTCCGCAACTGAAACAAGCTGTGATTGATAAATTTAAACGGGATAACGGCTTGAGCTATGAGCTCAACGAAATTCTGATTTCAGCCGGTGGTAAGCACAGCATTTTTAATTTATTGAGCGCTTGGCTCAACCCAGGTGATGAAGTATTGATTCCTGCGCCGTATTGGGTGTCTTACCCAGACATGGCCAAACTGGTTGGCGCTGAGCCAATTTTTATTGAAGCCGGTATTGAGCAGCGCTACAAAATAACGCCAGCGCAATTACAAGCCGCCATCACGCCGAAAACACGGTTAATGTTTTTAAATAGTCCGTCAAACCCAACTGGCACGGCTTACACCAAAGCTGAATTGGAAGGTTTGGCCGATGTGTTACGTCAACACCCACAAATTCTGATCGCAACTGACGACATGTACGAGCATATCTTGTGGAGCGAAGAAAGCTTCCACAACATCGCTATGGTTGCGCCTGACTTGAAAGATCGCATCGTCATTCTTTCCGGTGTTTCTAAGGCATACGCAATGACAGGTTGGCGCATCGGCTACGCGGCGGGTCCGAAACCTTTGATTGCTGCCATGAAGAAGATTCAATCACAAAGCACCTCGAACCCTACCAGTATTAGTCAATGGGCTGCCCTTGCGGCACTTGAAGGCGACCAGAGCTGCATTACCGACATGGTAAAAGCATTTAAACAGCGTCACGACTACTTAGTCGACGCCTTAAATGCTATTCCGGGTATGCGGTGCATTGCGGGCGACGGTACCTTCTACACCTTTGCCAATATTGATGCGTTAATGGCCATGAAAGGCGCCAGCTCAGACGTTGAGTTGTGCGAAATGATTCTGAATGAAGCCAAAGTAGCTTTAGTGCCAGGTTCAGCATTTGGCGCACCAGGCCACTGCCGCTTCTCTTTTGCGTGCAGCCTCGACACCCTGAAAGAAGCTGTACGTCGTATTAAAGAATTCGCCCAAGCATAATTTATTGGGCGGAGTTCCTTTTGTGACACGGCTGTGACAAAAATATTAAAACAGCCGTTTAAAATTTATTCGTCACAAAAAATTAATGTTCGTATTTACACGAAGTTACTTGACCTTTCTGAACGTCGCTTTTGTGAACAAATCAGGTAAGAAATGCACAATTACCGATGCAAAATGCGACGAACGACATGCGCACCTTAAAAACTTTACACGCCCTGTAAACCAACTATTTAACTATATGTTTTTATTGGATATTTAAAATTAGAGTCAATTTTTAAGCAATCTCTAAATCAGCCCGAATAGCCCACCATTAAAGATAACTCACACAGTTCCCCACAAGGTTATCCACAGATTTAGTGGATAAGATTGTCTAGCCATTGAAACACGTGGATCAGGGGGCATGTGGATAACCAAGGACCAATCAGCTGTATATCAAATGTAATACTTGCATTCATTCCAAATACTTGACTTTAATTTTTTTCAACGGTTTGAGCACAAAACAAGCAAACAGCATTTTTTAGTATTGACAGAGGCCCCAACCGCCTTTAACATTCGCACCCGTTGTCGGATGTGTTCCCCAGTAGCTCAGTTGGTTAGAGCGGTGGACTGTTAATCCATGTGTCGTTGGTTCGAATCCAACCTGGGGAGCCAAGACATCCAACAACGTTCCCTTTTTATATACGGTTATACTTCATAGAATTCCCCAGTAGCTCAGTTGGTTAGAGCGGTGGACTGTTAATCCATGTGTCGTTGGTTCGAATCCAACCTGGGGAGCCATTCTATAGAAACGCTCCTAGTAACTTCGTAAGCATTCCATATAGTCTTCAAACTCAGAACGCTGCCACAATCTGGCGCTTAGCTCGTGCACCGGTTCCTGCGCACCATCACGCAACCATTCCGCCACTGCTTGGGCAACGTTAGGCCAATGACAGGTGTTTGCCATGCCGTGCTCCAGAAATTCAGCAACCGCTTCTTGATCTAACGTCCACATGACTTGAGCTAAACGTGAACGGTGCAGACATTGCGCATTCGCTGCTTGCTCAAACTGCCCAGTTAACGGCTTAACGAGAATCTTTTTACCCGCAGCCAGTGCTTCGCTGGACGTTTCAAACCCAGCATTACTGATAATACCTTCTGCGCGTGCTACAGCTTCGGCAAAACCAATTCGCGACGGCGCACGATAATGAATGTGGCCAATCTGCTGCCGCTCAGCTTGGGGATGAAACACATGAAAGGTAACGCTATCAAATGGCTTTAACAGCTCGTGAATCGCTGCCAGCGGCTCGAACGGCAAGTACACCACGTAATGCCCTGGCTGCATGGTTTGCGTGCGGCCTCGTTGATGAATAATGGGTGGCAAAATATGCGACGCATCATCAAACCAATGCATACCCACCGGTCTGTCCGTTGGCGCAAACCAACGCAGCATTTGCCGTTGCGCCAACGAAATAGGCAAGCTTGGGGTGGGTTTGTAAAATGCATACTGACGCCCTAACCCAATCACCTGCTTGCGCTGTAAACGCCCTGCCCATGCAGTAATGGGCTCATAGTCGCTTACCACCAAGTCGTAATCATTCAGATCGAGCGCCTTCACGTCATGCCAAAACTGCCCCCACTGATTTCTCCGCAAGGTTTCCGGCACATTCACGCGGCCTTGTTCCACCACAAACGAGAGGCCCTGACGCCATTCCCATTCGCCGAACGCATCCATATCAAACAGTTGATTGCGATCGCGGCCAGAAATTAAAAACTGCGTGTGAACATCTGGGTACATTGAAAGTGCCTCAGCTAACGCTGAACAGCGGCTTAAATGACCATTCCCGGTACCTTGTACGCCAATTAGAATACGCATACGTCCTCCATTACTATCTTCTGTATAAACAGCAGCTGTTAGCCAGTTACCGCTAACGCATACCAACTAATACCCAATCCCAACGTGGCTCCAGCGAAAATATCGCCAGGATAATGCACGCCCAGTAACACCCGTGAAACACCAACTGCGCCCGCCCAACCGAACAACAGCAACGCCCAGTTGGGGAAAAACGCGCTCATAATTCCGGCAAACAAAAACGCAGCCGTGGTGTGTCCAGACGGGAAGCTAAATTGATCGTGCGCGAGAATAATTGAATTAAAATGCGGATTTTTTTGATATGGCCGTTGCCGTTTAAGCAATCGCTTCAGCAGTGTAAATAAAGGTATTTCCAGCGCGAAGCCAACCACTAAGGTGGTTATCAGCGGTACGCTTTCAGAGCCATGCATACTCGCAATCAGCAGGGCTATAACGGCATAACTGTAGCCATCGCCCGAGCGTGATACCCACCGCACCACTTTATGCCTGCATAACCGTTGCAGACGCCGATTCAACCAACTAAATGTAAGCTGATCAAATTGACTTACTTTAAACAACCATCTGGCCATAAAAGCTGTCATAACTCGGTGCCTCACGTGGCTTGCCGGTGCTGGCTTGGTTGAAATTTAGCCAACAGGCGTAACAGCGACATGACAGATTTATGAATATTCAGTGACAAACTTGAATAACACTACAGTTCATCGGTTGTTTCAAAGCGCTAAACATTCGATAATAGTACCCATCAAACGCAATTGGACGGATATTCCCATGGGTGACTACTTGCTGCTGTTGGTGGCAACGGTATTAGTCAACAATTTTGTATTGGTTAAGTTTCTCGGGCTGTGCCCGTTTATGGGCGTTTCGAACAAGCTCGAGACGGCTATTGGCATGTCTGCGGCAACAACTTTTGTGCTTACGCTGGCATCCGTATCCAGCTACTTGGTTAATCAATATATTTTGGCACCGCTGGATCTCATGGCGCTGCAAACGCTGAGCTTTATTCTGGTTATCGCCGTGGTGGTGCAATTCACCGAAATGGTGGTGCATAAAACCAGCCCAACGCTGTATCGCTTGCTGGGTATTTTCTTACCCTTAATCACCACCAATTGCGCGGTTCTCGGTGTTGCCCTGCTAAACATTAATGAACAACATAATTTCGTTGAATCCATTGTGTACGGGTTCGGCGCGGCTATCGGCTTCTCGCTGGTATTGATTTTATTCTCAGCCTTACGCGAACGCCTTGCCGCCGCCGATGTACCCATTCCATTTAAGGGCGCGGCAGTGGCAATGATCACTGCAGGCCTCATGTCATTAGCCTTTATGGGCTTTAGCGGGCTGGTGACAACAGCATGACTTTAATTACCGCACTGAGCGTATTGGGCGTACTTGCCCTAATATTTGGCTTAATACTCGGCTTTGCCGCGGTACGTTTTCGCGTGGAAAGCAATCCCATCGTTGATCAGATAGACGCCCTGCTGCCGCAAACACAATGTGGCCAATGTGGCTATCCCGGCTGTCGGCCATACGCTGAGGCTATTGCGAACGGCGATGACATCAATAAGTGCCCGCCCGGCGGTGAAACCACCATTAAGAATTTGTCTGAGCTCATGGGTGTTGAAGCCAAGCCGCTTGACGCTGCGCATGGCCAAGAAGACGTTAAAAAAGTAGCGGTGATTCGTGAAGACGAATGCATTGGCTGCACCAAATGCATTCAAGCCTGCCCAGTGGATGCCATTCTTGGCGCTGCCAAACAGATGCACACCGTTATTGCGCATGAATGTACCGGCTGTGATTTGTGCGTAGAGCCATGCCCGGTTGACTGCATCGACATGGTGCCAGTGCCTGTGCGACCTGAAAATTGGCAGTGGGATTTACAACAAATTCCAGTCCGTGTGGTGGAGTCGTCAAACTAATGTCAGCAGCAACCAAAGCAATAGAAGCGGGCCACATTTGGACATTCCCGGGCGGCATCCACCCGCCGGAGCGTAAAGAGCTGTCCAATCAATCGGCAATTCGTAAGTTGCCATTAGCACCACACTATAATGTACCGGTTAAACAGCACTCTGGCGCCCCCGGCGACTTGCTGGTGCAAGTGGGCGATAAAGTAAAAGCAGGCCAAGCGCTTACCCAAGTTGGCGTTAACAACGGCCTGCCCGTACATGCCCCCACCTCAGGTACAATCACGGCCATTGGCGAAGGCATTATTGCTCACCCATCAGGGCTAGCCGACACCATCATTACCATCGCCGCAGACGGTGACGATAACGCCATAACCTTAGCGCCCATTGCTGATTACACCGCAGTGAGCCGTGCTGATCTTTTAGAGCGCATTAAACAAGCCGGTATCGCTGGTTTGGGTGGCGCTGGCTTCCCTACCGCACAGAAACTTGCGCTGCAACGGCCACTGGATTACCTGATCATCAATGGCGTGGAATGCGAACCTTATATTAGTGCCGATGACCGCCTCATGCGCGAACACGCACAAACCATTATTGACGGCACCGAAATTCTGCTGCATTTGGCCGGTTGCGAAAAAGCCCTGATAGCCATTGAAGCCAATAAGCCGGAAGCCATTAGCGCATTTGAAGCCTTGCTGAACGAACATCCCAAACTTGCGCTACGCGTGGTGCCGGTTAAATACCCTTCTGGGGGCGAAAAGCAGCTGATTCAGTTGCTCACCGGTCGTCAAGTGCCAAGCCGTGGCTTACCCATTGATGTGGGCTTAGTCATGCAAAACGTGGGAACCGCCTACGCCGTCGCGCAAGCCGTGGTGCAAGGCAAACCACTCATTGAGCGCGTGGTAACCGTAACTGGCGAGAACGTTGCGCAACCCGGCAACTATTGGGTGCGCCTTGGTACGCCTGTCGACTACTTGTTAGAACAATGCGGCTTTAAACCTGAACCTGAGCAACGGGTCATTATGGGTGGCCCAATGATGGGCTTCACACTGGCGGACCTTACTGTGCCCGTGGTGAAAATCACCAACTGTATTTTAGTACCCAGCGGTCAAGAACTGGCCCCTGCGCAAGACGAAATGGCCTGCATTCGTTGCGGTGCGTGCGCGGATGTATGCCCTGCGCAACTCCTACCCCAACAAATGGTATGGCTGGCCAAAGCCAAAGACTACGATGGCTTAGAAAAACAAAACCTGTTTGACTGCATTGAATGCGGAGCCTGTGCTTACGTGTGCCCAAGCGAAATCCCGTTAGTGCACTACTATCGCAAAGCCAAAGCAGAGATTCGTAATATTGCCCGCGAAAAAGCCAAAGCAGAAGTGGCGCGGGAGCGTTTTGAAGCGCGCCAAGAACGTTTAGAACGTGAAAAAGAAGAGCGCTTAGAACGCCATCGTAAAGCCGCTGAAGCGCGCAAAAAAGCGCAAGCCGCAGCCGTTGAAAAAGGTGGCGACAATCCGCAAGACGCGGTGCAAGCAGCCATTGCCCGTGCCAAAGCGCGTAAAGCAGCACAAGCCGCAGCAGCGGCTGACAAAAAAACCGAAGGTGACGACGCATGACCTTTAAAATAGCCGCCTCGCCCCACGCTCATCAGCGCCGTACCACACAGCAAGTCATGCGCTGGGTGTACTTAGCCTTGATACCCGGCGTGTTGCTACAAACCTACTTTTTTGGCGTGGGAGTTTATATACAGCTAGCGCTAGCGCTACTTACCGCATGGGTTGCCGAAGGTCTCGCCATGCGCATGCGTGGCCGCCCGATTGGCCATGCGTGGCAAGACCATACCGCCATTGTTACCGCCGTATTGCTGGCAATTAGTATTCCGGCACTGGCCCCGTGGTGGATTATCGTTATTGGCACCGCATTTGCCATTATTGTGGTGAAACACGTGTACGGCGGCGTTGGGCAAAACCTGTTTAACCCAGCCATGGCCGGCTATGTATTGCTGCTGGTGTCGTTCCCTGTACAAATGACGAGTTGGCCGGTACCGAATGAACTGGCGCAATTGCAGGTAACCATAAGCGATACCGCGCAGCTTATTTTTAGCGGCTTTACCAATAGCGGTTACAACCTTGAGCAGCTGCGCATGGGCGTTGATGGCGTAACCATGGCAACCCCGCTGGATAGCTTACGCAATGACTTAAATCACCAACTCACCCTAACCGAGGCGCTCAACAAGCCTATTTTCGGTGGGTTAGCCGGTATTGGCTGGGCGTGGATCAACATCGCCTTCTTACTGGGCGGCTTAGTCTTGATCAAACAGAAAATTATCAGCTGGCACATTCCGGGTGGTATGTTGGTTGGCTTGCTGGTACCAGCCGCCGTGTATTGGATGTTTAACCCCGATCAAGCCATTACCCCAATGCTGCATGCACTGAGCGGCGCAACCATGCTCGGAGCATTTTTCATCGCCACCGACCCCGTTACTGCAGCCACCTCAAATAAAGGCCGCTGGGTATTTGGTTTATTCATTGGTTTCCTCGTGTTTGTAATACGCACCTGGGGTGGTTACCCAGATGCGGTTGCCTTCGCGGTATTGCTGGCCAACATGACCGTGCCAGTAATTGATAAATACACCCAACCGGTTGCCTATGGCCACGGAGGTCGCTCATGATGTTCAAAAGTATGCAGCGCAACGGCTTGATTCTAGCTGCCTTTGCTATCGTCGCGACCTTGCTGGTCGTGGTGACCTCTATGCTCACCAAAGAGCCCATTGCCCGCCAACAGGAACAAGAGCTGCTGCGCGTGCTGAATCAGGTTATTCCACCTGAATTGCACGACAACGACCTGTATCAAAGCTGCACTTTAATAAGCAATAGCGAGCTAGGCTCACAGCCGCGCCGTGTATACCGCGCCTATGTGAACAATCAGCCAACCGCTGCTGCCGTTGAAGTAACCGCGCCAAATGGCTACAGCGGTGCCATTCATTTATTGGTTGCCCTGAATGCTGATGCATCCATTGCTGGGGTGCGCACACTGAAACATCAAGAAACTCCGGGGCTTGGCGACAAAATTGAAATTCGTAAAAACGACTGGATAACCAGCTTTAATGGCCAACGTGTGAACGGTGAAGACGATCAACGTTGGGCGGTAAAACGCGATGGCGGCATGTTTGATCAATTTACCGGCGCCACCATTACTCCACGCGCCGTGGTGCAAGCAGTAAAACGTGCCGCGCTGGTGTTCGAAAAGAATCAGCAGCAATGGTTTAACGCGCCTGAAAACTGCCACGCAGACCAGTCGGGAGGCAGCAATTATGAGTAACCCCGTGAACACTTATAAAGAGCTCACATGGCAAGGCCTGTGGAACAACAACCCCGCGCTGGTGCAGCTGTTGGGCCTATGCCCACTGCTGGCCGTTACCGCCACCGTCACCAACGCCTTAGGCCTTGGCCTGGCCACCTTATTGGTGTTGGTTGGTTCGAACATTACGGTAAGTTTAGTGCGTGATTTTGTCCCGAAAGAAATCCGTATCCCAGTGTTCGTGATGGTTATCGCCACCTTTGTTACCGTGATTCAATTGCTGATGAACGCCTACGTGTATGGCTTGTATCAATCGCTGGGCATCTTTATTCCGCTGATTGTGACCAACTGCGCCATTATTGGCCGCGCCGAGGCTTATGCCTCGAAAAACCCGTGGCATCACTCGGCATTTGATGGTTTGATGATGGGTATTGGTTTTACCTTGGTGCTGGTGCTGTTAGGCGGCATTCGCGAAGTGCTCGGTAACGGTACTTTGTTTGACGGCGCCAACTTACTGCTGGGCGACTGGGCTGCCAGTTTACGCATTGAGCTGTTTAGCGTGGACTACCCGCTGTTGCTGGCCATATTGCCGCCGGGTGCCTTTATTGTTATGGGCTTTATCATTGCCGGCAAAAACTGGGTCGACAATTATCGCGCTGCCCACGCCGAGAAGCCTGAGAAACACGTAACCCGTGCGCGCGTCACGTCGCAATAAATTAAAACGAGACCATGAACAAACAAAAACGCATTGAAATTTTAGAACGCCTGCGGGCCAACAACCCTAACCCAACCACCGAGTTGGAATACAACTCAACCTTCGAGTTGTTAATAGCTGTGTTGCTATCGGCACAGGCCACCGATGTCGGCGTCAATAAGGCAACGCGTAAACTGTTCCCAGCAGCACCTACCCCGCAAGCCATGCTTGATTTAGGCGTTGATGGGGTAAAGGAGCACATTAAAACCATCGGCTTGTTCAATGCGAAAGCCGAAAACGTCATCAAAACCTGCGAAATACTGGTACGCGACTACAATGGTGAAGTGCCTGAAGACAGGCCCGCGTTGGAAGCCCTACCCGGTGTAGGGCGTAAAACAGCGAACGTGGTGCTGAACACCGCATTCGGTTGGCCAACCATCGCAGTGGATACCCATATTTTCCGGGTCAGCAATCGCACCAAGTTTGCCCCCGGCAAAACCGTACGTGCTGTGGAAGACCGCTTAGAAAAAGTTATTCCAGCAGAGTTTAAAGTTGATGCACACCACTGGTTCATTTTACACGGCCGCTACACCTGCATTGCACGCAAACCACGGTGTGGCAGCTGTATTATTGAAGACCTGTGTGAATTTAAAGAAAAAACATCCGATGATTAGGAGCGTCTAATGCGTTTACTACACACCATGCTGCGCGTCGGCGACATGCAGCGTTCAATTGATTTTTATACCAAAAACTTGGGTATGAAACTGCTACGCACCGCGGATAACGAAGAATACAAATACTCACTGGCGTTTGTTGGCTATGGCGACGAAGCGGACCATACGGTGCTTGAACTCACCTACAACTGGGACGTCAGCGAATACGAACACGGCGGCGCCTTTGGCCATATCGCCATTGGCGTTGAAGACATTTACACCACCTGTGATGTGCTGAAAAAAGCCGGTGCTGACGTATACCGCGAACCCGGCCCGGTAAAAGGCGGTAAAACCATTATCGCCTTTGTGCGTGACCCAGACGGTTACGCCATTGAGCTGATTGAACGCAGCGCCAAAAACCCTGGAGATTTATGAGCAGCGAAACAGCACAAGAGCTCATGAAAAAACGCTTCCGCGGCTACATGCCGGTGGTCATTGATGTTGAAACCGCAGGTTTTAACTCAAAAACTGATGCCTTGCTTGAAATTGCCGCGGTAACGCTACGTTTTAACGAAGACGGCGATTTAGTGCCAGATGAAACCCTGCACTACCATATTGAGCCATTTGAAGGCGCCAATATAGAGCAAGCCGCAATTGACTTTAATGGCATCGACCCGCATTCGCCGTTACGCGGTGCCATTGATGAAGGTGCTGCCCTAAAGGAAATGTTCAAACCCATTCGTAAGGCACAAAAAGACGCCGGCTGCCAGCGCTGTATCTTAGTGGGCCACAACGCCACCTTTGATCACGGTTTTGTTATGGCTGCCGCCGAACGGGCTAACCTGAAGCGCAACCCCTTTCACCCGTTTGTTACCTTCGACACTGCCGCACTCGCCGCTGTGTTTTTAGGCCAAACGGTGTTGATAAAAGCCTGCCAGGCCGCAGGCATTGAGTTTGACAACAACCAAGCGCACTCGGCAATTTACGACACCGAACGCACGGCCGAGCTGTTTTGTTACATGGTTAATCGGTACAAAACCCTCGGCGGCTGGCCACTTAAATAGCAAGAACGATATTAGCTATTTGATATTAGCGCTGATGTTTCAGGTTTTTCTAATATCTAATATCTAATATCTAATATCCAATTTTTAGAAACGAGATGACAATGACTAAGACTTTATTAAACGCTGCTATTGCTGGCAGCTTTTTATTTTCTGCAACTGCGCAAGCGGAAATCTTCTGGCAAGACATTAGCGCAACCTACTTAAACGGCAGCAACTACGAAGTTGGTGACAGCGACCGTCAAGTGTTCACCTTTGAACATGCCGGGGGTTACAGCTGGGGTGATTCGTTCTTGTTTGTTGACCGTCTTGATTCAGACAATGGCTTCACCGAAACCTACGCAGAAATTTCGCCACGTTTTAAAGTGTACGACTTTGCCGAAGACAGCTTGATTAAAGCTGCCTATGTGGCCACCACCTGGGAAGTTGGTCAAGGCTTCGATAATTACCTAGTTGGCGTCGGAACCGACCTAAATGTAACCGGATTCGATTACATTCAGCTAAATGCATACCGTCGCAGCAACGAATTTTACGAAAGTAACTACCAGTTAACCGCTGCTTGGGGCATTCCTTTCGCTGAAAACTTTTACTACGATGGTTTCTTAGACTGGTCATCGGCCAGCGAAGGTCACGCTGCAGAAATGAACTTCACCTCGCAGCTGAAGTACAACATTGGCCCAATGGTCGGCTACGACAACCGCTTGTACGTAGGTGTTGAATACGCCCACTGGAACAACAAATTTGGCATTAGCGGAATTGACGAACGTAACCTAAATTTATTAGTGAAGATTCACCTTTAATAATAACAAAAAAGGAATTTCACCATGGCTTGGCAACAACGCATTCCACACATACTTGCTGTAATCATTGTTGCCACCATGGTGTGGTCATTTATCGACCCGAAAGACATGCGCGTTTGGTGGGCTGAAATGACTCCCATTTTGGCTATCTTTATTGGCCTTGCTGCCACCTTCCGCAAGTTCCAGTTCAGCAACACCAGCTACCTGTGCATGAGCGTGTTACTGATATTGCACACCATTGGCGCGCACTACACTTTTGCCAACGTGCCATTTGAATGGTTTACCGAGCTTGGCAACTTTGAACGCAACCACTACGACCGTATTGCACACTTCAGCGTTGGCTTTTATGCCTACCCTGCCGCAGAACTCTTAGTACGCAAAAACTGGGCGCGCCCCGTTACTGCCATGCTATTTGGGTTATTTTTAGTCATGGCCGTTGCTGCCGGTTATGAAATCATTGAATGGGCCTTCGCCGTTTTAGAAGGCGGTGACGCAGGCATTGAATTCCTTGGCTCGCAAGGCGATGAATGGGACGCGCAAAAAGACATGCTAGCTGACACGCTAGGCGCCTTGGCCGCACTGGTGCTGTTCTGGTTCTCCAAATACAGACGCCAGCCCTGATTTATATTTATTCGCCGATATCTTCATTCCAGAGCTCGGGGCTGTTTGCGATAAAAGTGTTCATTAATTCAATACAGGTTGGGTCTTGCAGCACATCAACCTTCACACCAGCCTGACGTAAACGCTCTTCGGCCCCCATAAAGGTTTGGTTTTCGCCAACCACCACATGGGGAATACCGTACAGCTCAATCGCGCCTGAACACATACAACACGGCGACAACGTTGTATAAATGGTGCACTCACGGTAAACCTTCGCCGGTTGGCGACCAGCGTTTTCAAAGGCATCCATTTCACCGTGTAAAATCGGGCTGCCACTTTGCACACGACGGTTATGTCCACGACCTATAATCTTACCTTTGTGCACAATCACCGAACCGATTGGCACACCGCCCTCATCCATGCCTTTTTTCGCTTCCTCAATTGCCGCCTGCATAAATTCATCCATTTTTTATTCCCTATTGTTCCTTATTTATTCAGAAATATCGCACGCGAAATATCCATTTACAAATGCTATTTGCGAACTGTATCTAATGCGCGTTTAATAAACAAAAACGAGATAAATCATGAACATTAGATTGAAAATTATATTTTCAGCCGTATTCGTTCTGTTGTTAAGCGGTTGCAATGAGCCAGGTTTTCCCGAGCACTTAGACGTAAGAAGAATTAACCAACCTGACCTACAAGCACTTTTGATTAGCCCAAAAACACACAATGGCCCGACTCCAACAGTCATTGTTTTGGGCGGTTCTGAAGGAGGTATCAGTGGCGCACAAAGAACTGCTCAAGCTTTAGCTGAAAATGGTGTGGCGGCATTAGCAATTGGCTACTTCGGCATGTCCGGCTTACCAACAACTCTTGAGAATATCCCGCTCGAATACTTTAATGCTGCAGTTCAATACATTGATGAATCAACCAAATTAAATCGTAATCAATGCAAACAAATTCCCGTTATTGGTCACTCGCGTGGTGCTGAACTTGCATTACTACTTGGTCGTCACTTCGACCATTACGGTCCAATCATCGCTACATCTCCAAGTTCACACATCTGGGGCGCCGTAGGTAATAATGAGCAACCTGCGTGGACCCTAAACGGTCAACCGTTACCCTTCGTACCTCGTCATTCAAAACCCGACTACACTGTCGAGGAATTCGTCGGTCGTGATTATTTCAGTCGCGATTTACAGCATGATGATGCGCGAAAAGCTGAAATTGATGTATCAAATATAAACTCGCAAGTGCTGTTATTTGCAGGCGACAATGACTTGCTGTGGCCTGCCGATGTGATGACTCAACATTTGCAAAGACAGGCCGAACGCTTTGAGCATAGCTCCCGTATCAGTTCTCATATTTATTCAAACGCAGGACATGTGATTGCTCCTGGCGCACCGAGCGGAATGATTAAAGCAAACATTAACAATGAGCAAATCATCATGTTAGGTGGTGACGCCACTGCGAACAAAGCAGCACAAGACGACATATTAAAACGCACCATTGAGGCCATTAGAAACCCAATTTGCTTTGACAGTCAGGCGAGTTTTAATCGTGATAAATTGGCGGAACTTTCTGAGTTTTTAACTCAAACAAACTCGTCGTCAGTCGCTCTGATGCGCGCAGGTGACGTTGTTTTCGAGTTTGGTGATATACACCAGAAACACACCATACACTCTATCCGTAAGCCTATGCTCAACGCGCTTTACGGCATCTACGTTGACCGCGGTGTCATTAATCTCGATGCGAACTTAAAAGAGTTGAAGATTGATGACATTACTCCACTAAAAAGCATTGAGAAGCAAGCAACGGTTCGACAGTTATTGCAATCACGTTCAGGTATTTATTTGCCCTCGGCAGCAACTTCTGAAGGAATGCTAGCAGGCATGCCTGAGCGCGGTTCTTCCAGCCCTGGAGAACGCTATGTATACAATAATTGGGACTTTAACGTCGCAGGAGCGATATTTGAAAAGATAACTGGTGAAACGATTTACGATGCGTTTTATCGTGAAATAGCTCAACCATTGGGGATGAAAGATTTTAAGGGTAAGTTCACAACAATTGACGATAACACCGATATTTCGAAACTGACGGAAGATGGCTTTTATCAATATGAACATGATAAATCACAATATCCCGCGTACCACTTCCGCATGTCAGCTTATGATATGGCGCTATTTGGTCAACTGTACGAGAATTACGGTGTATGGAATGGCGAGCATCTTTTATCTCGAGAATGGATAGAACAGAGCACCACCTCCTACTCTGTTACAAATACCTACATGGATTTCGGCTACGGCCTCCTTTGGTTCGTAATCAATCCCAATGAACAACGCCCCAATCGTTCTTTCTACCACACTGGGTTAGGCGTTCATATGCTTGGCGTTTATCCTGACTCTGATCTAGTCTTTGTGCATAGAGTACAAACCGAAAACGAGTATGAGTTCGATCAGCAAGATCTATACAAAATTATCGGGATTATGTTTGACGCATTAGAGGAAAATTAATGGCATCGAATGCCCTTCCAGAAAACATGCAAGCGCCAGTGAGAGCCGTTTACATTTCAATTTTTTTAATTTTAATCTTGAAAAATAAATTTAAATAACTACCTTTAAGTTTTTGGGATGTACGCCGTGCGGCATCTCGTGATGATGTTAGCTGAGTGCTGCGTCCACCGCCTCTAGTTCATGACTAATGCGGACTTTCCAAACTTACAATGGAGGGCCGCATATGTGCTCGAAAACGATTCAGAAAAACCGTAAACAATCCGCAGAAATTCAATCAAACAGATGCTTTTATTGCAATTTTCCAATATGGCATCAGACAAATAAGCAACAGTTTATTCAACGCTATAACCTAACACCCAAGCAAGCTAAGTGGTTGCAGTGTACCGCCGAACATCTCACCGCACGATGTGATGGCGGAGATAATCGTCAAGAGAATATCGTTGCAGCTTGCAGATATTGCAACCAAAAACGCCACCAATATACGGCTCCACCAGCACCTGACGCCTATCGTTCTTTAGTCACCAAGCGCGTATCAAAAAATAAATGGTTTCCAAACTCACTCGCGGAGCGACTTACCTTTTCTCACAATAGCCCTCACAACAAGAATGTTAGCAATTAGTTATCAACAGCTGGTATGCTCAGTTCACGCTAACCATGAAAACTTCAAGGAAGATTAATCATGAAACCTTTTTATTTCACGCTTGTACTGATGCTTGCAGCGCCGCTTGCGGCCGAAGAGTTATCTAAAGAGGACTATTTAAAGGAAGTAAACAAGGCGTTTAGTAAAATCTATGAAGCAACCAATGGGAAAACCCTAAGTGCCCAACTCGTCGCACTGGAGGCGCTTTCTGTTGAGTATAAAGACAATAAACCTGTCTCTGATTTACTGCTGCAAGAACGCGGCACCGCGTATTCACTGATGGGCAGGCATCAACAAGCTTTACACGCGTTCGACCAACATGACCCGAATCCTGACGAATTGAACACTGCAGTAAAGAATTTAGTTACGCGCGATGCTGTTACTGCCATTCTTGACGCCTCGGCAGATTATCAAGTGGTGATGATCAATGAGGCTCACCACGTGCCGCAGCATCGCGTATTAACCTATCGGTTACTAAAGGGTTTATGGGAGAACGGTTATCGGTATTTGGCCTTCGAGGCGCTAGCACCAGACGCCGAACAGGAACTTACCAATAACTATGTTCATAAAAAAGCCGGTTTTTACACCGAAGAACCACTATTCGCAAATTTAGTGCTGTATGCGAGAGATCTTGGATTTAAACTCATTTCGTATGATTACGGTGCTGAAATTGGTACCGGAACCGAAGCTCGTGAACGCAGTGCCGTGAAGAACCTTCGTGAAAAAGTATTCGATAATGAACCCGATGCCAAGATGGTTATTCATGTCGGGTATAGTCATATCAACGAAGACGGATGGCTCGCACATTACCTAAAAGAAGCCCTACAACTTGACCCGCTAACCGTTAATCAAACCGACTTTACCGAACGAAGCCACAAGCGACACGAGCCTGAGAGTTATACTTGGCTTATTGAAAACCATGACTTCGACACCCCAGTTGTATTAACTAACAACGACGGTGTTTTTTGGTCTCCCACTCCGGAAGAATACGACATAACTGTGGTTTGGCCACGAACTGAATACAGTTTAAACCGACCCAATTGGGCGCGGCTGGACAAAGAATTAATACCCGTTAATCTTGATTGGTGTGAGCTGAATTTCCCCTGCGCGGTTGAAGTTTATCGCATGGGCGAGGAAGAAGAAGTGCCCGCAGACCGAATTATCATTACCGAATCGAGCACGCCAATCGGCATTTTTATCTCGGAATCCAGCCGGTTGGTTAAAGTAACCGATAGCCAGGGTAACCTAATAAATACGGTAACGGTTCCACTAAAGGAGTCTGATTGATGACACACGAAAAAATCAATTATATTGAATTACCTGCTCGCGATATTGAAGCCACGAAGGCGTTTTTTACAGAAGCCTTCGGGTGGACCTTTGTGGATTACGGACCAGATTACGCGGCTATAGAAAACGCTGGATTAGACGGTGGGTTTTACAGATCAGACTTAGTAGCCTCAACAACTACCGGTAGTGCTTTAGTGGTGCTCTATAGCAAAGAACTAGAAGCGAGCCAAACACGCGTTGAAGAAACTGGCGGCAAAATTATCAAACCCATTTTTGACTTCCCAGGCGGCCGACGCTTCCATTTCACCTGCCCCAGCGGCAATGAGTATGCTGTTTGGTCGGATGTGGGGTGATGGCTGGTTTGTGCCATTAGCGGACGGTGGCGCCTCATTTGCGGCTGGTTTGGAGCGCAGCGGAAAAGTTGTCCGACAGCAGCGCCTTGCTAAGTGCCTACTTTCCGTCATCCCAAGAATTTAAAAAATCTGCTAAAACGTCTCCATGGCAAGCCTGCGGCTTGCAAAAACAACCAAGGCGTTTGCCCGCTAATTTATAGACCTCTGACTTATCCTTGTTTGGAAACTTTTCATAATCAAAGTCATATTTATATTTTCTAATAACTTCTTCACGATCATCACCATCCTCATACATAGAGTAAGGATTCCCCCAATAGGAGCCACGACCTATGTATTCATAGGTAGGTGTGCTTTTCTCTGATTGAAACTCTGGCTCAGTCTTTATATTAATAACTCGTGTAATTAAAATATTTATAATTCTAAGAGGTTTTCCACTAATTTTTAGCTTCTCCGTTTCTTCAATGAACTCCTCGCCATCGTCGAATATTATCGCATGTGTGATTTGGTCAATTTCTAGCTCTGCTTTTTCAATAATTATAAAATCTATACACTTATCGTTGCAGTAATTCTTAATAAATCCATTTGGATCAGATGGGCATAAAAGCGATACCTCACTTAAAGACGATGTGATTTTTTCTACTTTCCTAGAAAATTTTGAATAGCAATTAAAAAGCTTTGGGTAAAGTATTAATACGTTTGCCATTAGTACAAATGCTTCACTTTTAGATCTAAATCAGAATGGTCGTTAAGATATTCAACAACCAATCTTCGATGGCATAAATGCGGCTCGTGCTCGCTACATAGCAAACAGCCATGATCTAGCAATGCAGGTTTTACGGATTTTTCAATATTTCGTTGACTCATTAAATTAAGGAATTTGTCCTCATAAGCTTCCCAGGGCATATCTCCTTTTTTATAGGCATTTAAAATTTCTTTGGTCGGTGCTAGCTCCGGAGAATGCACATATTCTGCACCGCAAAGTTCTTTAAGAAAAAACTTTAAGTCATCTCTTTTTGCAAATCCTGCCAATTGGGATACGTTGTTTAGGCGAACATCAATAAGTGTTTTCACCTTAGATTCTTGTAGAAACGTAAAGAATGTTTCAGCATTTTTTTTTGTAAAACCGATTGTATAAATTTTCATAATAAACCCTAAAAAATTGTTGCAACGAGTTTGTAGCAATATCCTTGATATTCTTCTCCGAGGCTTATGCAAAGGATACCCGTAACTTCACGTTGCTCTCTTACTAATTCGTCAAACTTGGGATCTGTTACAGCGAGGTCATAATCAATGCCATTATAGGTGAAGGATGCTCTTCTTCTATCATCGTTGTTAATATAAAGGCTCAAATTATCGACTTGTACGAGGTACAGCGACTGAGGGACGACATATAGCCCTTGCGTGATTTGAGCGTGCAAAACTCTATTCCCCTCTCCCCATAGATCTGCTGGCCCATCCAGGTGGTTTGGTAGTTCAGCTAACCCTATAGAGTAGTTCTGCTGCCAGAGATTTCCGTCGATAAGATAGTTTTCAGGCTGATGAGGAAGTGGTACATGCTGTGCAAACCCCATTTTTATTTTTTGAAGCGGCTTTACACCGAATGTTCCATATGGATTCTGATACTTGGCTTGGTCATGGGATAGTTCAGCTCCTTGTGCATTAGATACTGGCCGAATCCATCTGCCCGTATTAAGACACTTTCCCGCTACACAGTGCTGACCATGCTTTACTGAATTAGCTAATACAACAATTTCTGCTTGAGTCATACATTGTCCTTGCTACGCGCTCCTTGGCACTTAACTTTCGTATATTATGCGTGCGCATTTAGAAATTCGTACAATTGATCGTTTTCGGTTTTTAACTTACTGATCAAGCCGGCATTCCTGACTTTAAAGGTTCCGAGTTAGCAGAGGCAATTTGAGCATGCTCACTCACACTCCGCCGTGCGCACATTATCCAACTTCTTCTTTTTTGTTATGTCATTGACAGTAAACGACTTAAATAAACAACACAACAACAAAACGAGCCATATTGCCTAAGTGAATGTGCCATGCGTCACTAGCGACACCCACAGTTACTAATAACCGGACAGCTAGTCACTAGTTGGAGTAGGCTGAAAATAAAAAGGTCCGCTCCTCGCTCATAGCAGACCACAGAATTGCCCTGTCAGGCGGCTTCGTGCCAGGAGCGGACGTTGACGCTGAAATAAGCGGCGGCCCGACAGGGGCGTCCGGTGGAGGCCGCCGGCCGGAACGAACTTAATTGACTGGTTAACTGGCGCTGCCACCATAATAAGACCTTAGCACCTGATGACGGTGCTTAAAGATGAACCGGTAAACAGGTGCCAGAACATATGCCAACACGGGCAACCTACACTGAAATTCGACGGTATCGGTGACCCGGCATGATGTTCCGTTTCTACTAATGTCTCGTCGATGGTGCCAGAGCCTATTGGTTAAAGAGCTCGACGCCTCCGCAAAACCACTTTGGCGATCAATGGATTGAAAGAAGAACGTGTGCCGATCAATGGGAAAAATGCCGAAAAGGAGTATCCAGCTAGAGAAGAGCACGTTACCCGTAGGCCATTCAAAGATTGGCTTGCTTGACCATTCTGAGGGAACCGTCATGCGGATGAAAGGGTTCAACTCCGTATTCACGCCCTTCATGGTGAGCAATCCATCGATATCTTCCGGACTGATTTTAAGATTACTCGATACTTCAAATTTCACTGGTGCCTTCCGTGACAGTTAACGCCCCGCATCACCGGCAGCAAAAAGAAGAGCGAGGTACGAGCGTCGCTTTTTGCTGTCCGAGTGCATGCGATTGTTAGCTGCTATTTATACATGCTGGTAATTACAAAGCTATTCGCCATAAGATCAAATAGCTTTTCGTATTTTTTTAACCCGCCTCGCTCTGCTGGCTCTCCATTTATAGATGTCATCACTTGGCCTTGAATTTGAATCATTTTGTTTTTGTAGAAGATGGTGTACATGATTGTTTCCATGCCCACTGTATTCCTCACCCTCGCCATGTCCATTTTGAAATGCACCCAAAAACCAGGCAGGTTTTCTAACGTTAATGTCCCGCTATTAAGATAAACTCCTCCGTCAGGTATGAAATCTTGAATGTCTTTCGGATTTAAGATTTCCAATACATCCTTTTCTGTTATTGTCTCTCCGGGCTGTAATGGTACTTCTTTGATTAGAATGAGTAGTAACTCAAGCCCTCTGCCGTTCTCACTAACAAATTTTTGTACGATATTTGGCCGATTACCTTCTTTCGCAACCCAAGTTTTAGGTGATTCAATGGAAAATGCTACGCCCTTTGCTTTTCCAACACCATTTGTTGAATACATGTATTTATAACCATCAAGAAATTCTCGCTCTGGATTGTGTTCATAACCAGACTTGAAAAGAAGCAATGTCTCAATAACAGGAGAATCTATATTTCCTTTTGCTCTTTCTCGGACTAGCTCAACAAACTGACGAGCTTGTGTTTCTGATATTTGTTCAATGTTGATAGAACTCGCGATCTGACTGGTAAGTTGTTTTTTGATTTTATTCCATTCGCTTTTGGCGTATTTCGCCATTAACGCATCCATGCCTTCAATAGATGATTTGAAAGTTGCCGAAAATTCCTTCTCTGCTATTAGCGCCAACCCTGATAATGAGGGATATTTCTTGGAAATTTCGCTCAAGGAATAGTTTTGCCCTAAGTAGAAGCCATAAGCTTGGCCAATATCTTTAGCCAATGCATTGGAGAGCTTGATTTCCGCATATGCATTGAGGGGCGATACGATTAAAACCAATAGCATTAAAATTAGGCGAACTGCGTTATTCATGGTTATTTCCTTATATTTATTGCTCTGGTTTCACTTTTACCTTCTTATTCAGAAATGAAAAAAACAAGTACGCAAACACAAATGCGCCGCCCATATCAAGCGGGTTGCTTGGCGTGATTGTTGTGCCTATATCTTCCGAAATTACTTGGTATCTGAGGAATTTGGCAGCAGACAAGGCGACAACATTGACGAAAAACAACAATATCGTCAGTCCCCAAGCAACGCCACGTGAGGCAGGCGCATTCTTAAATGCTGTTTTATTCAGTATCGTTGCCAGCCCCCAAATTATCAGGCCATAAACTATCCAATCTACGATCATCTTCGTTTCTCCTTGTGCAGCTAATGCCTAAAGCATTGGCGCCAAAACCATAGCGAAGCGGAGTTTTTGGCGTCCTGTGCCTTTACTTGTTAGCACTTTCATATGCGACGCACTGCGCCTTGTAAATTGAATTTATTATAGAAAGTGTTACCAGCGCAAGCGGAATGCCAAGTGCATCTGATATTTGGGTAATAATGTTGAGGTTCATTAGCTCTTGAAGTTCCTCTGCACCCGTTGACATACGGAAGACTGCTTGACCGAGCATGTTTGACACAATCCAAAGAAACCACCAAAGCCCAAGGATTGAGCCAGCCTTCTCATTTGACCAGTTATTTGGATAGTGGCTTGCTTTCCAGATTTCTTTCATTGCTTGAAACGGCTTCCAAAGTGTCAATATTGGAATGAAGTAGTAGCCAATCGACCAGCCAGGCGTGAATTTCATATCTTTAGCGCCAAGCTGGCGAGCATTATAGTTTGCTCGGTGAATCCATCGAAGAATCAGGAAGCCTGAAATAATGAAAACCGCTAAATAGATAAGACCAACCATCTGCTGCCTTTGGTCGCTTGCCTCGCCATCAGCAACGGCTTTCTCTTGAGACGTATAAACGCCATTTTGATAATCAGATAACAGTTGGTATTCAAGAAAATTGGAGGCTATCGCAATTAGGGCTACAACAATTTGAGCATATAGCATGTACCTTACCCACTTGGTAAGGTTGGTAGAATCTTTGTAATTATTTTCTGTATCAGTCATTTTTCGTGCTCCTATCCATAGAGTGCTAACGCTTGCAGTTGCGGCGAGTACGAAGCGGAGCGTAGTACTCGTCCGACAACCTGCATTTGTTAGGAGCGGTCAAGCCTATTCCAAAATATTCATAAATTCCCAGTTATCATAAAACTGGCTTATGTCTCTGCTTCCCAGATCAAATTGGTTATTAGCGAAAGCCTCTTTATCCTTTTTCTTCATTCCCCGACCCTCAATACAACGCTCATTATGCCCATTATCAAAAAGCCACGGGTAGATATGGTAACTTTTTCTCACTCCGTGAGTTTCAACCAACATCGCCAATAGCTGTTTTGGCGGGATATTAATGAACACAGGCTTCGATTTACGCTCGTGTGAAATTAGAATTATGCTCCAGATATCAGCAGGAGAGTTTTCAAGAGCGGAATGACTAAAAACAAACCAGCCACCCGCTATCAGGTTTTTCTCAAACGAAGATTCTGCAAAGGCTGGCCGGTAGTCTTTAGACATTTTTACCTGAATAGATACAGTGCCTTTCACTGGCTCCTTAGTTATTAAAAAATCAATTCCTGTATCTTTCGCAGGAATCCAAAGGCGGGCAGATGGGAAGTTTTTCTCAATAAACTCACCAAAAACATACTCGCCAGCGTGAATTGTGAACAATGGCTTCATGGTATTATTTCCTAACATTTGTATATTGTGCGTGCGCGTTTAGCAGCTCGTCCAATTGATGGTTTTCAGCTCTTAACTTACTGAGCAAGCAGGCATTCCTAACTTGAAAGAATCCGAGTTAGCAAAGGCAATTTGAGCATGCTCAGTTACGCTCTACCGAGCGCACAATATCCAACCTTTATTTTTGTTATGTCATTGACAGTAAACGACTTAAACACACAACACAATAACAAAACACGCAATATCGCCGAAGTGAATGTGCCGTACATCGCTGGCGACACCATCACTTACTAATAACGCGACGGCTAGTCACTAGTTGCAGTAACCTGAAAGTCAAAAGGTCCGGTGTTCGCTCATAACTGTCTATAGACCTGTAGACGCATAGAGGTATTTAATTCAAATTATATATTTTAATTTTATTAAGTCTCTTCCGAAAATTTTTGCTCACCACGTACCTCTTGTTTAATTTCAGCGGCAATCTTTAACGTGGCGTCCGCTGTTTCAATTGCTCTCTCTTTTGGAAGTTTTTCGTTTTCGAAGTTAGAGAATCTTTTGTTGAGAGCATAAAGCCTAAAGAATAAGTTTATTTTGTCTTTTTTGACAAATTTTTTATCGTGCAGAAACTGAATAGATGCTGCAGCATTATAAGCCTCCTTAAAGCCCTTTTCAGCTGCACAGTCTGAAACTGTTTGCTCCATTATATCCCATGATTGTAAGATGACTCCGAGCGGCGATTTTTCAGCTAGCTCAAACATGTTAGGTAACAATGAGTCCGTTGCAGTAACCTTCCACTCTCCTGAATCCCTGCGTATTTCTTTTAAAGTCTTTTCGAACTCGATCTCAACATCTTTCAATCTAAACTTTGAAATATCAGGAATCTTGCTCTTCAAGAGCAACGCTATAGTCAAAACGGTAGCGGGCCAAGCTAAATGTTGAATTCCGGTAGAAATAATCGCTTGCCATTCCATAATATCTTTATCCTTTAATCTTATTGAACACGGCAAAGTTAAACATTGCGATACCACTGTTTACATCAGGGCAAAGTAGGACTCTCGAATCACTTCCACTATCCTAGCGTTAGTAAATGATTATTGGAATAACAGAGTCACCTTACTAACAAATTCTTGGTTGATATTTTTAAAGGTCCGCTGCTCGCTCATTCCAGTCCTTAGCCTTATATAACAGGTTTGATTCGTGCCAAGAGCGGACGTTGTTGGGATGGAATCGTGGTGAAATTGTTTCTACGAAGCACATATTTTATCAAAAGATTTACGCATAGATTATTCTAATTAACTAGGAGTTACAGAACCTAAACAGCCTCATAATCTTTGTCCGAGTATTGAGGCTTCAAGTACCTAATTGTTTTCGGCCTTACGGTTGTTTTTATGCCTAAAAGCCTCTCTGCCTGAACTTTGTTAGAGAACTCAATCAAACTCTCTTTCGAATAAAAAATATTCAAATGGCTAAGGATATTAATGAAAATATTGAGAATAAGTGTATCGGTAAAAAGAAGCTGCTCTATGGTGATCTGATCGCTCTTACCTGCATGCACGAACTGTGATCTAGTTTTATATGCTTGACTTATCTTTAGGTTAAATTCCTCTATAGACCAGTCCGTTGTCCAACCAATAAACGCTTCAACTCGGTTGGGTAGCTCAGTTAAGTATGTATCTCCTTGTTGAGTAAGTAGTGTTTCTATAGCTATCATATTCCAAAGAAAAGCATGGGGTAAATTACTTGAGGACTGGCTTTGTCCCGATAAAATAGCGGCGTCAATAATATTCATCCTCCAGCCGCTACCTATCTCTGAATCTCCATTAATAACCTCAATCAACTTCAATACGAAGCCCCAATTTCTATGATAGTGTCGCCATCGGCTTTCTAATCCAAGCTCCTGAGCTCTTCCAACTATACGCATTTCCGAGACAGATGAGGTTGTCGTGAGGTTGAACATACAAAGACTCGAAGAGCCAACGGGCATTTCTTTCCCGATTGAGAGACACGCGTTATTTCTTCTTCTGCCATATCCAAGCTGCGATAAAGATAGAACGTCTAAGCCTTTTCGAACTCTACTTAGATACTCGCTTTCTTTTTCTTCTCCATATCCGCCAAGTTTACCTATTGCGTAGACTTTTGATTTTTTAAAAAAGTTTGCCGCAACACCTTTCTTTTCTAGCTCACTTATTTTATTCGGAAAACCAAGGCGTTTACGAATGCGAGGTAGTTTGTCCTTGCTTACGAAAGTTATTCCGTCGATGGTAAATTCTTCACCAACAGCTTTCGTGAGTACGAGACCTGTTATTGGTACTATAAATAACCACAAACCGCGCTGTTGTTTAATTTTTCTTATTTCGCTCATATTTGTTAAGTCGGCATCGTTGTTTTATCTAATCTAGCATACTTATTCTTTATTTAATGAAAGTGGCCTTGATTAGTATCCAAATTTAAAAAGGTCAGTTCTTCGCTCTATTTTGACATCCAGCTCGGTCTTGTTGATGAGTTCTTTAAGGAAGGGAAAATCATTAACCTTCGTTATACTTTGAATATTGTAAAATTATTCACTTCGCATCTGGATTTTGCCAACGCGTGTTAAGAAGTCTAATCCGCACGTGGGAACAAAACATAATTACAAGCTGTACACCCAATTTTTTGTAAGTTATAAAAAGAGCATATTTTAATCAATACAATAAACTTACAAAATCGAATTATCCATATTCATACACGGATTTTTCTGCAGAATAAGCATTAGCCGTGCGTGGTAATTGAGTCAAATTAAACCTAGGGATATAAATATGGCAAGAAAGAGAACTGTTCTCTATACGGCATTTAACATAAGAATGCATCCGCACTCGCCTCAAAAATATGTCGATTTATTTGAACGCCTCTTCGATCTTCGAAGGCAAGTGAATTTGCGAGGGGATATATACGGAATTTTGACTCAAATAAAACCAATCAACGATAGCTTTGTAAATGGAATTTCAGGGGAAATTGCGAAATTTACTAAGATAGACGTTGGCAAATGGTTCAATGTTGAGAAACTGCGAGAAGCAGAAGAAGATGAAACAAAAAAAATTAAAATTCCAGATGCCTTAAGACCTAACTTTACTAGCTTTAATTTTGTTTTTTATCCAAACAATCATTACTTAGTGATTGAATGCAAAGATAAGTTTGGACAAATTAGTCCAAAATTATTAGAAATCTACTTACGCAATCTTCTTGATACCGAAGAGATAGTAAACGAGTTTAATACTATTGAGTTAACGCTAGTACCGAGAACAGATCAGCTTGAATCGGTACTCTCATTGAAGCAGGTCAACTCTTTGGAATTGATAATCCGCCGACCTAACACCGATGGTCTGGAAGATTTGGAAGACGAAGTTCTCGAAAGATTGAATCGACAGAATGCTGAAGAGGAAATAATAACTCTTAAAGCGCAGAAAGGTCTCTCTATTGAAGCAGACGACCGAACAATTGCGTTGGGGCATATTGCACAACTTAACGGTGAGGTTAAAACTACTGGATACGATGAAAGCGGTAGGCGCACTCAAAAATCAACTAAACAGCATCCTTTTATTGAATCTGGAAAATATTCTCCAAGTGACACAACGGCTAAAGACTTTTTACTTGAGATGGCAAGTTCGATCATTGATAAAATACGAGATATGGCTAGAGTGAGAAATCAAGATGGCTAGTAAAAGGCAATATACTGGCATTAGAAAATTATTTCTTCGTTACTGGAAGGCTTATGGAGGGCTGAATGCTATATTAGGTTCACCATATATGCATATATCTATTCTAGTAACTGTGTTTTCATCTGGAACTTGGTTAAATGACGATTGGGTAGACACTCCGATTTCGGTACTGCCCAATATTATTGGTTTTTCTCTGGGCGGCTATGCTATATGGCTAGCATTAGGCGACGACAAATTCCGTGCTAGCATATCCGGTAAAGCCAATAACGGTGGAGAATCCCCGTTTATAGTTGTAAACGCAACGTTTGTACATTTTATTGTCCTGCAAATATTGGCATTGGTTATAGCTTTAGTCGGAAAATCCCAACCTATAAATAATAGTCCTCTATTCATTCAGCGTTTCCTATTAGAACTTGCTCCATGGCTACACGATGTTTCGATAGTTATTTCCTCTACGGGAAGTTTTGTTGGCTATTTTATTTTTATATATGCTTTGTTTTCGGCACTGGCAGCCACAATGGCAATATTCAGGATTGCTGGATGGCTTGAAGTTTATCATGTTAAACAGTTGAAGAAACCTGATGACAACAATCCAGCTAACAATCAAAAGCAGTCGGACGGCTAAAGCTACTGTTGATTTTTACGTAAACGTCTGCTGTTCGCTCTCAGCGAACGCAAGCAAAAGGTTATTCATTGATAGAGTAATAGAGGTCGAGCTAAAAGCTATTGAATGCAACGGTGAAAACTGGTTAAGTACGTTAACCATTCTGAGCGCCTTGCTCAAGCTGATAGGAAATCAATAATGAAGTTAGTTTGGGTGCTCATCCTATTCATTTACTGCCCAGTAACCTTCGCCACGGACGCCGTCGAAATCCCAAGAAGCGAGACAGTTGAGTTAACCGACCCCGCGAGTAAACTCATTTATCCAGTTTTTATTAAGGCGCCACGCTCATATCGGTCTAATACCGATAAGGTCTATCCTGTTGTCTACCTGACCGATGGCATGTATAGCTTTCAAATAGCGTCTGGTGCCACACGATTCCCGATGAATAGCGGAGCAATGGAAGAAGCCTTTATTGTCAGCTTGTCATACTCCAAAGGGTCGAAAGGTGCATCGAGCCGAATTCGAGACTACACTCCAAGCCGCGCAGATGATTGGAATTTGCCCACTGGTAATGCTGAGGGGCATGCGCTTTTCATACGAGAAGTAGTTTTTCCATATATGGCGGATAATTATCGAGTCAGCGCAACTGAGCGCACCTACGTGGGAAACTCTTTAGGCGGGTTGTTTGGCGCTTATATACTGTTTAAACACCCGACTATGTTCAGTAGTTATGTGCTTGGTAGTCCATCAGTTTGGTTTAATAACCAAGATTTATTAAGCTTAAAACCGACTGAATCGCGCAGCCCCATTAAAGTCTATATCTCAGTTGGAAGCCTTGAGCGGCCGCAGTTTGGAGAAAAGCAGGATATGGTTGCCGGAGCTACCAAACTGAAGAACAAAATTGTTACCGAAGCCGGTGAATCTGTCACGCTCAAGTTCAATATCATCGAAGATGCAAAGCATGCCACCGCATTTCCCACTACCTTGATCCAAGGTTTAGATTGGATTTATGGGAAGCCTAAGGTAGAGCAGCGCTAAAGAATTGTTGAATAAATAAGGAATGAGTTTGAATTACAAATATTTCGTTTTGATCGTTTCGATTCTTATGCTGTCGGGGTGCACAACTGGAAAGCTCTATTACAAGAACAGTTCAGGCAATCGCGTTTTGGGCTGCAATGTGGAATTTGTGGGCATGCCAAGCGTCGATAAATTCGCCGTTGAGTATGCTTTGAGCCATTGCGCCAAAAGTGCAGTCGAAAAAGGCCACAGCCTTGAACCAGAGCAAGAGTATCTACTCGAACTAGATACGACTATTCCTCAAGCGCCGTCTGGTATGACTTGGGATCATGAACTTGCTAAAAATGAATACGAAAGTGGGAATCTTTCAAAGAAAGAATATGGATATATTGTGGCTCATATAGATATGGGGCTATCGGACAATTAACGCGACAAATGCACAACACTTAACTGCATTCCGGCACTGCCGCGTTATTTCAATCTGAGTTTACGAGTCACCCCGACCGCTGCGGCGCTTATTGCCACCAGCAGGTTTAGCTGCACCACGGCCCTGAGAACTTCCTTGACGACGTGGCTGACGCGGTTGGCGCTGCCCTTGCGCAGGTGCAGGTGTTCTGCCGTTAAGCACAACGTCTGCAAAACCTTCCAACGTATGGCGTTCAATAGGCTGACCTATCAGCTTTTCAATGGCTTTAAGCGTTCTGAACTCTTCGTCCATGACCAAAGAAATGGCATGGCCAACTTGGCCTGCACGACCTGTACGGCCAATGCGGTGCACGTAGTCTTCAGCAACTTGCGGTAAATCGTAGTTGATAACGTACGGCAGTTTTTCAATGTCGAGGCCTCGCGCAGCAATGTCAGTTGCTACAAGCACCTGCACCTTGCCCGCTTTAAAGTCGGCCAATGCTTTAGTGCGAGCGCCTTGGCTTTTATTGCCATGAATCGCCATGGCCAAAAACCCATCCGCATCAAGCTGCTTAACAAGCTTATTCGCGCCGTGCTTGGTGCGTGAGAACACAATCACTTGCGGTAAGTTTAGGTTACGAAGTATTTGCATGAGCATGCGCGGCTTTTGGCTTTTCTGCGCCGCATACATGGTTTGCTCAATGCGCTCTGCCGTGGAATTTGGTGGCGCCACGGAGATTTCTACCGGGTTGTTCACCAAGCCTTTCGCAAGCGTACGAATTTCACTAGAAAACGTCGCTGAGAACATCAACGTTTGGCGTTTCGCCGGTAATACTTTGATAATTTTTTTAATATCGTGAATGAAGCCCATATCAAGCATACGATCAGCTTCATCCAGCACCAGAATTTCCAGTTTCGGGAAACGAATGGCGTTCTGCTGGTAAAGGTCCAGCAAGCGCCCTGGCGTGGCGATTAGAATATCAACGCCTTTGCGTAGCTTCATCATCTGCGGATTGATTTTCACGCCACCAAAAACGACCGCGTAGTTTAAGGGTAAATCGGTACCGTATGTCGCAACACTTTCAGCAACCTGTGCGGCTAATTCACGCGTGGGTGTCAGAATAAGTACGCGCGCCGTATTGGGCTTGGCACGTTCGTTGCCTTTGAGCATTTCTAGAATCGGTAACGCAAAGCCTGCTGTTTTACCGGTGCCGGTTTGTGCGGCGGCCATCACGTCGTTACCAGCAAGTACCGCTGGAATTGCTTGTTCTTGAATGGGTGTTGGTTCGGTATAACCTTGGCGTGTCAGGGCGGCTAAAATTTCAGGGCAAAGTCCGAGTTCAGAAAAAGTCATGTATAAATGTGCTACTCAAATTGTGATAAGAACGTACATTCTACCCTAGAGCGACGCATACCGCATTTTATTTCACTTTTGGCACGCCTCTATGACATTTTCAGGGTCATTTGCTATTGCTCGAATAAGGACTTTCGCTGGCCCTGTTGGCTCGCGACGCCCCTGCTCCCAATTACGAAGCGTACTGACTTCGACACCAATTAATTTTGCAAACTTGTCCTGACTCAACTTAGTTTGTTGGCGTATTTGTTTGACTTCAATGGCCGCAATGAAATTCTCGCGACTAGGTTTTTGCTTTCCCTTAACTATCGCATCCATTTCTTCAACACTTTGAAGCAATTCATTAAACGCTGAGTTTTTCATGGCTACCAGTTCTCCACTAGTTGACGTAGCACTTTCAGTTGGCTCGGGCTTAGATCACTGCACTCACTTTTGGAGAACAAAAACAGCATTCTGATTTCATTCAACTGCTCAGCATAGTGATACATGACTCTATAGCCACCGCGCTTACCGTGGTACGCGCTAGACCACCGAACCTTCCTAATACCGCCGCTATTTACAATTACAGCGCCCGATGTTGGGTTTGAAGCAAGCATTAGCTGCAATAAACGATATTGGTCATCGCTCAAAAACGCTTTGACTTGTTTTGTAAATATCGAAGACTCAATGAAATGCATTATACGCCACTGACTCACAATGAAAAGGTAAATTAGTGTCGAAGCGTACGACTGAGGTATTAATAGGTCAAACACATAAGTTGGTAGGATAATGACTAAAGATTATTCAGCTAGATTAATAAGATAAAGGCAGTGCGTTCCAGAATTCATGACCGCCTAGCGCAAGATAGCTAACCGCAGCAACGTTAACTATAACCGTTAAATAAAACACCACGCGAAACGAATTTTTGCGTGTTTTGTGGCGGAATTGCTGCTGTGCAATAAGTGCACCTGGCCAGCCACCAAGAACTGAAAGCCAATGCAAAACGCTTTCGGGTGTGCGTTGCTTGCCTTTCTGAGCGGCACGCTTATCAACAGCATAAAATAAATACGTGATGGCGCTTAACAGAGCGAAAGTCCAGGATACCTGTACTGGCAATTGGGTTTCGAGACTCGCATAACCAACAGCAGCAATATAGCCCATTGCAATCACGATGATAGGCAATAAAAACCAATCCATCGTCTCACGAACGTATGCAACATCGATTGCGCGAAACTTACCATCAGATTGTTTTTGCAGGTTAAAACTCACCTCATCGCCAACTTTGGGCGTGCGGCGCCTATTCTCGAATTCAGTGATATGCGCAAACATTTGTTGGTTCGAGCTTGCTAGTTGAACAAACCCATAGCCTTTATCAACATTCCATTTGATCAAAACGCCATTTAGTCGCATGTCTTTATGTCCCTATAGTTCGACATTTTGTTATGAAGCAAATTGAATAATACAATTCAGTTTCATAAAAATCGACGGTGAAGCTCAGCATTGATGCATTATTTACAAGCATGCCTACAAATCAATGAGATAGCGACTTACATGGCATCCATCAACTTCAATTTGCGAATCTAAAACGCCACCACAGGCTTCTATCATGGCGCGGGAAGCTGCATTATTCGTATGGCAATGAATATGAATGTTGGTAATACCTAGCTCGCGGGCCTTATCAAGGCTTAATTCTAGCAATGCTTTACCCAAACCTTTGCCACGAAACGCTGGGCGAATACTCAATCCAATATGTCCACCACAGTGCTCAATTTGAGCGTTTAGTCGATGCCGAATATTGGTACACCCCAGTATTTCATCGCCTTCCACCAACCAAAACGTTGAGCTTTGGACAAATCCGGGCGGCACGCTGGCACCTGTACGAAAGCCTTCAACACGCGCCAACATCGCGGCAAAATCACGATGATCAAAGTCTAGTGGAAACGGATAGCGTTCTTCACTGCCAAGCTCTTCAATGTAGTCAATGTAACTAGCCTGTAGGCGAGCATTCGGGATTATAAATTTGAGCACTGCACGTTCCTTGATACGGTTTATATCCAATTTGTTTATTATTTAACAGGTTAAGAAAAAACACCATGCTTGGTGTTAAATACCATCATCGGCTTGTAAAGGTAAACACCAAAACTCTGCTATAATCAGGACTAATTTTTGAAGTCCTTAATATTCCTGATAATTACTCCTAAAAGTGACCTATAAACATGTCTGAACCAACACCCGCTTTACGCCATTTTACTGAACTCAAGCTTTCTGACGCTTTGTTAAGCAGCTTGCAAGAGGCTGGATTTCAGCAAATGACACCGGTACAAGCGCTTAGTTTGCCGGTTATATTGCGCGGCGAAGATGTGGTGGTTCAAGCGGAAACCGGTTCAGGTAAAACGGCTGCGTTTGCACTTGGTATTCTCTCGAAGCTGGATTTAAGCCATTTTGCGCCGCAAGCGCTCGTGCTATGCCCTACCCGTGAGCTTGCTGAGCAGGTCGCCGAGGCAATTCGCGGGCTAGCCAAGGCCATGGCTAACGTCAAGGTGCTCACGCTTTGCGGCGGGGTACCAGCGCGGGCGCAAGTGGCATCGTTAGAGCATGGCGCACATGTATTGGTGGGCACGCCGGGCCGAATTCTTGATCATTTGAGTCAGTCACGCATCGATTTTTCAAAGTTGCATACACTGGTTTTAGATGAAGCCGATCGGATGTTAGAAATGGGCTTTCAAGACGATCTAAACGCCATTGTGACGAAAACACCGGCAACCCGCCAAAGCTTATTATTCAGTGCAACGTACCCGAAAAGTATTGCCCAGCTTACGCAGCGCATCACCAAAGACGCCAGCAATATAAAGGTGGCTTCGGCACAGGCTGAGCCTAAAATCACGCAACGCTTTTATGACCTTGGCGATACGTCGGCAGCGCAGGCAGTGCAACAAATTTTGCTGGACCAACAGCCCAGCAACTGCATGGTGTTCTGTAATACCAAAGCCGAAGCTCAGAGTATTGCCGATAAGTTAAAAGCGAAAGGGTTTAGTGCGCTTGCCTTACATGGCGATTTAGAACAAAAAGATCGCGACCAAACCATGGTGCAATTTAGTAATGGCAGCGCCCGCGTTCTGGTCGCAACCGACGTTGCCGCACGCGGTCTCGATATTGCCGAATTGGATTTGGTGATCAGCGTGCACATGGCGCATGATTTAGACACTCACACGCACCGCATTGGGCGTACCGGTCGCGCCGGTGCTGAAGGCCTTGCGGTGACTTTAATCGGCGCGCACGACGATTATAAAATGCGCTTGCTAGAAGACAGCTTTGACGATTTGATTCGTTTGCAGCCGCTTCCGCATCCGGCCGCAGACCGCAAGCCACTGCAATCTGAATTGGTTACCCTGCAATTAAGCGGCGGCAAAAAAGACAAGTTACGCCCTGGTGATATCGTTGGCGCGCTGACTCGCGACAACAAATTAACCATGGCCGACATTGGCAAGATCAAAGTTCAAGCAAATTGGGCATTTGTGGCTGTTAAAACCGCCGCAGCAAAGCACGCTTTATCACTCATCAACAACGATAAAATCAAAGGCAAGCGCTTTCGCGCTCGTGCTTTGTAGCAAGCGAGGGTCGGATGAAAACAATCGGTTTAATCGGCGGAATGAGCTGGGAGTCTACGCAAACCTATTATCGGCTTATCAATCAGAAAGTGCGCGAACAGCTCGGCGGTTTGCATTCCGCGAAGCTTATTCTTTATAGCGTTGATTTTGCCGAAATAGAACCGTTACAGCATGCTGGCGATTGGGCTGGCACTGCCGATATTCTCACCGAAGCTGCACAAGCATTGGAGTCCGCCGGTGCTGATTTTATTGTGTTGTGCACCAACACCATGCACAAAGTTGCCCCTGAAATTGAATTGGGCGTGAATATTCCGCTGCTGCACATTGCCGACGCCACTGCGAAAGCGCTGCAGCACGACGATATTAAGGCCGTTGGTTTGCTGGGTACCAAGTTCACGATGGAACAAGAATTTTATCGCGAGCGGATTGAAGACTACGGCATTTGTGTTGTGGTGCCCGATGCTAAGCAGCGTGACCGCGTACATTCGGTTATTTTTAAGGAGTTATGCCTGGGCGAAACCAACAAGAAGTCAAAAGCGGACTACTTAGAAATTATCGATTCGTTAGCGCACAGTGGTGCCGAAGGCGTTATTCTCGGCTGCACCGAAATAGGCCTCTTAATTAACAGCAGCGACACCAAAGTGCGGCTTTACGACACCACTGAAATTCATGCGGAACAAGCCGTTAAGTTTGCCTTAGGGCTCAGTTCGTAAGTTATTTCTTAACGTTCTTTTTCAGCTGTTGTATTTCGTGCATCACGTGGTTGTGGTTGGTCTGCATAAAAATCCACAACTTCGTAGCAACTTGAACGATTAAGCTCACAATAAAACAAACGCCCCAAAACAGTTGCTGATCTGCGGTCACGGTAAAAAACTTGTAGCCGCAGTAAATCAGCACAGCAGCAAAGACAAACGCCAACACATAGCCAACGGCCAACAGCCAGCCCAAGCCGGACGCAAAGCCACCTTTCAGGTATTCGGTAAGGCTAATCTTGTTACTTTTCATAACACTATGTCCTTATTTATTCCCAACCAACGTTTTAGAAGGCATCCAAATGGCGTCTTCTTGTTTAATATCGCCCAAAATATCAATTTCGTCATCACTTAAACTTGCAACCCACGCGGCGCTATATGCATCCACCTGATCGTGGGTGCCTCCCGCACTAATCTGTTTTAACTGCGCCCATTCGGCTTGAGTGGCGGGCCAGTTGGTGTGGCGGGCTATCGCTTCTAATTGTAGTTGAGGTATGCCCTTTCCGCTTTTGTGTGGCACGTTGGGTATCAGCCTGCGAATATTAGCCTGTGGGAACGTCTCAATAATCGGGGCAACATTCGCCAATTCTCGGGAAATCTCGAATCCTGCTAGCATCCACAGTTGCATGGCATGAGGGATACGTGAAACCGCGCCACCCTGCGACAAATGATGACGCACCTTGTTTATAATTTCATCAAATTCAATTTTGGAAGGCGTTTTATAGCAGCGGATACCGGCTTGGTTTAACTCGCGCTCAGCGATGCGATAGTCGAGCTTTTCAGCGCGTGGGCGCAGCGGCGAGTCTATACCAATACGCTGCGGGGTTGCCTCATAATAGTTACACACGTCAATAACATACTGTCGCACCCGCTTTGCATAGTCCACATTAAAGTCATGCTCAATAACCAGCTTATTCCCATGCCCATACGGAGCCTGAAACGGCGACTCTTTCACTGGCAACGGAATCAACCGCCCTTCGCGCTTCTCAGCGAAAACAATCGGAATACGCTTTTTCACCGCACAAGAAACATCAACACCGATGAAAACGGAACGTTTCATTAAAACGACGACCCTGGCTCTTGCAAGAATGCCTGCTCGGCCGCAGTTGATTCGCGCCCTAATAGTGCGTTTCGATGAGGGTATCGACCAAACTTATCAATAATTTCCTTATGCTTTAACTCAAAGTCGTAATTGTTTTCTAAGCCTGGTTGATTAAATAACTCAACAGCTTGCCGGTGAATAACCGCTGACTCACTGTGCATATAAGGCATATATAAGAAAGCCTTTTCAGCGGCATTAAAATCACTATCACATCCCAGCCTAATAGCTTCTTGCGAGAGCACTAAAGCCATCGCATCTTGTGCGAATGCAGCAGCCGTATCGCGATATACATTGCGCGAGAACTGGTCTAGCACAATAATTTCGGCTAAGCGCCCGCGTGCGCTGCTGCGCCATTGCCATAGCTCACCCTGTACTGCAGCGCCCAGCATGTCACCAAACTTCTGAGTAATGGTTGCATCTAGCGCGTCACTTTTAGCGAACCACTGCTGCGGCGTAAGTTCGCTAAACCAAAAATTTAAAACATCAGCAAAGTCGTGTAATTTCATGATATAAATTCCTACGTGCTTGTCTGAATGTACCCCTTCATAAGCAAGCGCACAAGTTCACCTAAACCAATTAACTTCATCATGCTTATAGACCAGAACATCACCATAAAATATCTTGCTGACGTACCCGAAGTATCACATGCAATTGCAGGGTGGTATTACAATGAATGGGGTGCGCACGATGAAAATATTACACTTGAAGATATGCATGAAGTGGTGCTGCAAAAGATAGACAATAAAGACCAGATTCCCTTGAGTTTTGTGTTATTTGTTGATGACAAACTTGCTGGCGTGGCTGAGCTAAAATACCGCGAGAATAAAAATTTTCCGGAATATACGCATTGGCTTGGAGGTATTTTTATCGCTTCAACATTTCGTGGCTTAGGGCTTTCCTCTAAACTCATTCAAAATGCCAAAACAGTGGCTGAAGCGCTTGATGTACAAAACCTATATCTTCAAGCTGAACCTATGAATATTGCACTCTACGAAAAACATGGCTTCAAAAAACTTCATACAGCCGACCATTTCGGTATTAAAACAACCATAATGATGATCAATCTAAACCAATAAAAAAAGCCGCCCGAAGGCGACCTTTTTTTCAGTCTTTCGCTTTTTCGCTTTTTCGAATAACGAACAACGAATAACGACTAACGCTTTCTGCCTTTACAGCTTGCTAGCGTTCTTAGACAAGTAGTCAGCTACACCTTTCGTGTCAGCCTTCATGCCTTCGTCGCCTTCTTTCCAACCAGCTGGGCATACATCGCCGTGTTTCTGGTGGAAGTTCAACGCGTCAACTAAACGAATCATTTCGTCGATGTTACGGCCTAAAGGTAGGTCGTTTACGATTTGGTGACGAACCAAGCCGTCTTCATCAATCAAGAATGACGCACGGAATGCAACGCCAGCTTCTGGATGCTCAACGTCGTATGCACGGCAGATAGAGTGCTTAACGTCAGCAACCAATGGATACTTAACTTCGCCGATGCCGCCGTCTGCTTCTTTCGTGTTACGCCATGCATTGTGAGTGAACTGAGAGTCAATGCTCACGCCAATAACTTCAACGCCACGCTTTTTGAATTCTTCTAAACGGTGATCAAATGCGATCAGCTCAGATGGGCAAACAAAGGTAAAATCTAGTGGGTAGAAGAATACTACCGCTTTTTTGCCTTTAATTTGCTCGTGCAAGTTAAAGTTTTCAACGATTTCGCCTGTTCCCAAAACTGCTGCTGCAGTGAAGTTAGGAGCCTTACGGCCTACTAATACACCCATGGTTTATCTCCATCTAGTTGTTAAAGTTTAGTCAGCTTCTGGCGCCGGATGACGCGCAGCCACTTCGTTAATTAATTCTTGTAATTCGCCTTTTTGGAACATTTCCAAAATGATATCACAACCGCCTACCAACTCGCCTTCAATCCACAGCTGCGGGAAGGTTGGCCAATCGGCATATTTCGGTAATTCGGCGCGAATTTCTGGATTTTGCAGAATATCCACGAACGCAAACGCTTGGCCACAGCTCATTAATGCTTGTGACGCTTGCGAAGAGAAGCCGCAACTTGGCAACTTCGGTGAACCTTTCATGTACAACAAAATTGGGTTTTCTTCGATTTGTTGCTTAATCTTTTCAACAGTTTCCATGACTACCTCAGGTATTGAGCGTTCGAAACGGCACGTATTTTACCATAATCGTCTATACTTAACAGTCGGCAAAAAGGGTGAAATTCACCCTTGAAATAAACTTTTGTGCCTCAATTTAACTATATAGTGACGGCATGTTTCTAATTCAATGGTAAAATGCCATTGATTTCGAAACGTTTCGTCTATTTGAAACAGCTTCTAAAAATACCATTCTCAACAACAACGGAGAGTCGACATGGCATTTGAATTACCAGCATTGCCTTATGAGAAAAACGCACTTGAGCCACACATCTCAGCTGAAACCATCGAGTATCACTATGGTAAGCATCATCAAACCTACGTGACCAAGCTGAACGATGCGGTGAAAGGCACCGACATGGAAGGCAAGTCGCTCGAAGACATCATCAAAACAACCAAAGGCGGCGTATTCAACAACGCAGCTCAGGTTTGGAACCACACCTTTTACTGGAACTGCTTAAGCCCAAATGGCGGCGGCGAGCCAACAGGTGCAGTAGCTGATGCAATCAACGCTGCGTTCGGTTCGTTTGATAAGTTCAAAGAAGAATTCAGCGCGCAAGCTGCTGGCAACTTCGGTTCAGGCTGGACTTGGTTAGTGAAAAAAGCTGACGGTTCAGTAGCTATCGTAAACACCAGCAACGCTGAAACCCCACTTACTGACTCATCAGTAACACCAATTTTAACCGTTGATGTGTGGGAACACGCCTACTACATCGATTACCGTAACGCGCGCCCTAATTACTTGAACGCGTTCTGGAACTTGGTGAACTGGGACTTTGTTGCGAAAAACTTCGCGTAAGTCTTAATCGTCTAAAACGGCCAAAGCCTTTGCGGTTTTGGCCGTTTTTTATTGCCCCCGCTCTGATCAATATCCTTGTAAACGCCGTAATCATCCCCACTTACTGTTGTACAACCTAATACCAAGTGAGGGCTTATGTTTATTGATGTACCCAATCGTTTTACCGTAGCGCCAATGACGCGCACCAGCGCTGATGAGCATGGCGTGCCAACTGAATTAATGGGCGATTACTACGAACGCTTCGCTAAGGGTGGCTTCGGTTTGGTGATTACCGAAGGTGTCTACACCGATGACCGCGCCTCACAAGGCTATATGAATCAACCTGGTATCATAAACGCAGTTCAAGCCGACGCATGGCGCGGTATTGTCGAGCGCATTCATGAGGCTGGCAGTAAAGCAATCATGCAATTGATGCACGCTGGTGCACAAATGCAGCACAACAACTATGTTGATCAGCCGATTGCACCGAGCACTGTGCAACCGAAAGGCGAACCGTTAAACCTATATGGCGACGTACCAGGGTGGTTAGAGCCCACAGAAGCCACGCAAAGCGATCTTGAACATGCGCTAAACGGATTTGTTGCCTCAGCTAAAAAAGCGCAAGAGATTGGCTTTGACGGCGTTGAGTTGCATGCCGCCAACGGTTACTTGCTGAATGAATTCCTTAGCACCCACTTTAACCAACGCTCCGATGAATTTGGTGGCTCGTTAGACAAGCGCATTGCCTACGTTGAACAAGTGGTTCGCGCAGTTCGGGCGGCCGTGAGCGATGACTTTCTGGTTGGCATCCGTATTGGTCAAATCACCGTAACCGACAACGACTATCAGTGGCCTGAAGGCGAAGCTGCTGCAGTGAAACTGGTGCGCGTTCTTGCAGAAGCCGGTATCGACTTCATTCATACCACAGACACTTCAGTTGACCGCAAGCCTTTTGCCGACGGCAGTGAAAAAACGCTAGCTGAAGTGGTTGCAGCCGAAACGAACGTCGGCTTGATCATTAATGGTGGTATTGATGAAAACAATTACGCGGACTATGCGGCGCAGTTCCCGAATGCGTTACTGGCGTTAGGTAAAAAAGCATTAGCGAACCCTGACTTCCCAGAGCGCTTTAAGGCGGGCGACACCTTGGCCGATTTAGACTTTCAAATGTTGCTGCCAAAAGCCACTTTAGAAAACGAGTGGAAATGGCGCGCTGAACAAGGCGTCGAATAACACTAAATGCCGGATAGCTTGGCGCGAATAACTGCGGTTATTCGACCAGGTTATCCGGAATATCACCACGCATACTGTGCCAGATACGGCCAGACTGGTAACCGTATTCACGCACTAACATAACAGCATCATCACGGCGCGAATCTGCCGCCATTTCACCTAAGTCAGCGTAGTATTTACGTGCTAATTTGCGCGCATCCGCATTCGAAAAGTAGAAGTTACCAATACGCGAATACAGCCCTTTGAAGCCGTTAAGAACCAACACGTATATCGGGTTTCCGGAAGCAAACGCTAAATCATGATTCAAGTGGTAATCATACTGACTGAACGCTTCTGCTGTATCGTCAAGTGTTTCGGCTTCTTTAAGCAGCTCAACCACTTTTTCAGGCGCATTACGCACGGCCTGACGAATGTAGATGGCGCTGATGTTGGTGCGCGCTGATAACAGCTGATCGACCAATTCAGGCATGCCGTCTTCATCAAGGCGGGCAAGGGTTTCAAGAATATTAAGCCCTGAAGTTTCCCAGAAGTTATTCACTCGTGTTGGTTTACCATGCTGAATGGTCAACCAGCCATCACGCGCTAAACGCTGCAATACTTCGCGCAGTGTTGTGCGTGTTACCCCAATCAGCTCAGACAGTTCGCGTTCCGCCGGCAAGATGGTGCCCGGAGCAAAGTGCCCATTCCAGATTGATTTTACAATGTATTCTTCGGCAAAACCTGCTGGACTTTGTGCCTTGATTATCATGAAGTGGCCTGTGTTTTGAATAACGTTACCTACTTAGAAGCCCTACATTGAAGCAGATAGGGTTGCTATTTGTCATATACCGAAAACCGATTCTAGCAGGCTTTTCAATGGTCGGACAAGTTTTGTAAAGCTTCTTAACCTAATCTTATCGACAATTAAATACTGCTCAGGTAAGGTTCTGAACAATTTACTATAACTTGGTGATTCTATGCTCACTTTTCTTGCCAAACTTCCTTCTCAGCGCGGTGCATGGGCACTGCTTGCAGCCTCTTGCTTTGCATTGTTAGGTGGCGCGTTATTTTTTCAATACCAATTAGGCCTTGAGCCGTGCGTAAAATGCATTTATCAACGCACTGCGGTGCTCGCCATTGGCTTAATCGCGTTAGTGCCTACGTTCGCACCACAAGCGCTTATTGCGCGCTTGCTGGGCTATTTAGGCTGGTTAGTGGCGTCGGTATGGGGCTGGTTGATAGCCACCGAACACCTTGAAGTGCAGAATTCAGAAAACTCATGGTTTATTGTCTGCGATACCTTCCCGAACTTTCCAAGTTGGATGCCTTTGCACGAGTGGTTCCCGAGCTTTTTTGCAGCACCAGGGCAATGCGGAGAAATTGATTGGCAATTCGCGGGGCTGAGCATGCCAGGTTGGATGCAAATTATCTTCGCAACTTACACGGTAGTCGCAGTTGTCGTTATCGCGGCCCGCGTGATTAAACTGCATAAACTGTAATTAGTCGATATCGTTTAGCGGCCAGGTGACAATTCGTAGTTCGAGTTCTTCTTCAACATAGTCTTCGGATTCCACCAGGCCAGCAGCACTCATGCCCGCTGCTAACATAGGCCCACGCGAGCCGTTGTGGTTCAGCGGGTGCCAACTGGGTATGCCACGCCCTTCAGCTAAGCGTCGGTACGCGCAACTAGTGGGCATGTAATCCAACTCGTTTACGTTAGCCGGGGTTATCACCACGCAGTCTGGCACATGCTCTTTACGGTTGGCATAGTCGGAACATAAACCGGTTTGCGTATCCAGCAAGCGGCAGCTCACATCGGTATATTGAATAACTTCCTGTTCGTCGTCTTCGTCGATCAGCTTATGCAAGCAGCATTTTCCGCAACCATCACACAGTGATTCCCACTCTGCGTGGGTCATTTGTTGCAGTGATTTTTCTTCCCAGAATTTGGTGGTCATTGGCTGCGTACCACACCCGACCATTGCCACTGCCGTTCACCTTGGCGCAATTGCAGTTGCAATTGGTCATCCAAAGCAAGAGCTGCGACACCTGCTGGCGTACCCGTTAACACAATGTCACCGGGCTCTAAGGTGAATTGTTGGCTGATATCCGCCAGTAAATCGGCCATGGCGAAGATCATTTGGCTGCTATCGCCCTGCTGACGTAACTCACCATTCACTGACAAGCTGATCTCAAACGGCAATGCATTCTCTGCGTCAAATTCTGACGCAGGAATCATCTCGCTCAACACACATGAGCCATCAAAGGCTTTCGCCCGCTCCCACGGTTGGCCTTGTGCCTTGAGTTCGCTTTGCACTTGGCGCAGGGTTAAATCCAATGCCACGCCATACCCAACCACCGCCTGCATCGCATCTGCTGCGTCTACTTTGCGTAAGGCTTTACCAATATAAAGCGCCAACTCAATTTCGTGCTGACATTCACCCCGCCCCATGGGAATAGTTACTTCCGGCAGGTAGGTTATTGCGGATGGTGGTTTAATAAATAGCAGCGGCCGTGTCGGCAACGGATTATTGAGTTCTGCGGCGTGGGCGACATAGTTGCGGCCCACGCACACAATTTTGGAAGGGCGTTGCGGTGTCATACGTTACGAACGCGGGAAGCGAATACGATCAGATAAATAACCAACGGCCGCCACAAAGTAATGTGAGCGGTTCCAACGCATTAATGCATCGTAGTTATTGTAAGCCAAAAATACACGGCCTTGCTTATCGTCTGGGATAACAACCGATGCTTCAATGTCGTCGCGCACTGGCAAATCAGAACCGTCATAGCGGCGCACACCAAGTTCTTGCCATTCAGCCAGCGACTTCTTCACATTCAGTGAGGCTAAGTCACCATCAAAATTTTCTGGAATCTGAACCTGACGGCCCCAGGTTACGTCGTCACGCCAACCTACTGACTTCAAATAATTCGCGGCTGAGGCAAATACATCGCCCATTGAGCCCCAAATGTCTTTGCGGCCATCGCCATCATAATCCACAGCATACGCCATGAACGAGCTTGGCATAAACTGCGCTTGCCCCATGGCACCAGCCCATGAGCCTTTCATTTGGTCAATGGCAATATGGCCTTCTTCAACAATGGTCAGCGCATGCCAGAGTTCTTTCTTGAAGAACTCTTCACGGCGGCCTTCGTAGGCCATTGTGGTTAATGCTGAAATAACATCCATACCACCGGTGAACGAACCGAAATTGGTTTCAATGCCCCACAACGCGACGATGAAGCGCGGTTGCACACCGTATTCAGCGCCAATTTTTTCCAGCAAGTCTTGATGCTTTTCAAACATCTCAACGGCTTTCTTGGCTTTCCATTCGGGTACCGCACGCGGCAAATAGGTGTCTAGGGTGAGTTTGAATTCAGGTTGGTTGCGATCAGCTTTTACTGAGCGCTGATAGAACTCGGCGTTGGCAAATGCTGTTTCCAAGGTGCTTTCGCTGTAACCGTCGGCCAAGGCTTCTTTTTTAATTGCCTCAACGTAGGCAGCGAACCCTTCTGGACCTTTTTCCTCAGTGGTTTCCTGAGCGAGCAAGATTGGCGACGCCAACAATACAACCGCAGATAATAACGTACGGACTACTTGATTCATGACGCAGACTCCTGTTGTTGCTGCTTATGCGCATCCAATAAATTAGCTTCTTTCGGAGGCATTTGTAGGTAAAATCCCGATTCGTTCAAGTGCTTGGTAAGTTCTTCCATGCTTAAACGAGCAAACTTGCGCTCAGGTTTCAGCGCAACCGTCATTACATGTATAGGTTGACCGAAACTTTGCTGTAAAGGTTCAGGGATTTTTGTAAAGTCCGCCGGGTGCGGCATATACAAATAGGTATCAGCCCGTCGCGGACTACGATAAATCGCACACAACATGCTTAACGATCTCGCTTAAAAATAGCTTCCAAAGATGTCTTCAGCTTAGCGCCACGCCAGTCAGTGTACAAGTCAGGTAATGACAGGTCAGACTTGGCCTGCGCAGGAATTTGCCACTCCCAATGAATAACATCATTGATCTGACGGCGCGAAGCAATCATGCCAGGTTCCACTTGCAAGGTTTTCGCCAACGCAGCAACTTGTTGTTTAATCGCGTTAAACACAGGCTTGTAGCCTCGCATATCGGTTAACCGTTCCATTTGCTTGGGTAAGTCGTTGCTCGCTTGGCCAGCTCGCACCGCCGCCAACAACGCATCACCGGCATAACGAATGGTTACTGGCGATAAATCAGTAATACCACGTAAGTGCCCCATATTTTGTGGCATGCGGCGCGCCAGCTCGAGTAACGTGTGGTCTTTCGCAACAAAGCCTAATGGAATATCTGATTTTTGCGCTCGGTCTAAACGCCACACCATCAGCTCGCGTAATACTGCCAGTTGCTGAGGGTCACATTGCCACGCGTTTCCGAAAAATAGGTACAGCCATTGTGGTGGCGTTTTCTGCGCGCGTTTTGCAACTTGCAATGCACTTTCAGCTTCCACCAATGCGAGCTTTTCAGCGTTCAACTCAGCGCGTAAACGCGGATAAATGTCGTGCAAATAAAACACATCAGCTGCCGCGTACTCCAGCTGCTCCGCCGCTAGCGGCCGCTGCAACCAATCGGTACGCGACTGGGATTTATCCAATTCAACATCGTAATAATGCTTAACCATGGCGGCATACCCCATGGCATCGCCGATACCAGCAAATGCAGCTGCAATTTGCGTGTCAAAAATGTGCGTTGGAATTTGGCCCATGTTTTGCGCCAAAATTTCATAATCCTCGCCGCCTGCGTGAATCACCACGTGCACGTTAGGATCTTTCAATAGCTGCCAAAATGGTTCGAGATCAATGCCGGCAACAGGGTCAATCAACACCATCTGGTCGCCTGCACGCACCTGCACTAAACCCAACCGGGCATAATAGGTGCGGGTGCGAACAAATTCAGTATCTAGAGCAAGGTATGGCGCTTGCCGAGCTTGCTCACAAAATGCGAGCAAGTCGGCGTTAGAGGTAATAACCTGGAATGGAAGCATGCGTTATTTCGACTTAGCCTCTTCTTCGTCGCGTAGTTCACGACGTAGTATTTTACCGACATTGGTTTTCGGCAGTTCGTCACGAAACTCAACCAGTTTAGGTATTTTATAGCCGGTCATGTTTTCGCGGGCGTAACTAATGAGTTCTTTTTCGGTGAGTGATTTATCCTTGCGCACGACAAAGATTTTTACCTGCTCGCCAGATGAATCATGCGGAACACCTACAGCGGCAACTTCCAAAACTTTTGGATGGTCAGCAATCACATCTTCAATTTCATTTGGATACACATTGAACCCAGAAACCAAGATCATGTCTTTTTTGCGATCAACAATTTTGAAGAAGCCCTGCTCGTCCATCACACCGATATCACCGGTGGCAAACCAGTCGCCGTCTTTCATTACTTTTTCAGTTTCTTCTGGACGGTTTAAATAACCAACCATGACCTGAGGGCCGCGAACCTGTATTTCACCTGGCTCACCCTGAGCAACTTCTTTGCCATCTTCATCAACGATACGTACATCGGTTGACGGCAGCGGAATACCAATGGTGCCATTGTAGTGTTCAATGTCGGTCGGGTTCACGGTCACAACTGGTGAACATTCGGTCAGGCCATAGCCTTCCAGCAAACGCGATTTGGTTACGCGTTCCCAGTGTTCTGCCACTGAACGCTGCACGGCCATACCACCGCCCAATGCGATTTTAAGGTGCGAGAAGTTTAAATCTTTAAACCCTTCAGCGTGCAGCAACCCGTTGAATAACGTGTTTACGCCGGAAATCATTGAGAACGGGTATTTCTCCAGTTCTTTTACAAAGGCTTTCATGTCGCGCGGATTGGTGATGAGAATATTGCGGCCGCCGTGCTTCATAAAGGTCAGGCAGTTCGCCGTTAACGCGAAGATATGGTACAGCGGCAACGCAGTAACAATTGTTTCTTCACCGTCATTAACCAACGGCGCAACAATCGCGGACACCATTTCTAGATTAGCGACCATATTACGATGCGATAACATTGCACCTTTCGCTAACCCTGTGGTTCCGCCAGTGTATTGCAAGAAGGCTAAATCGCTGCCCTTCATTTCTGGGCGTTCATAATGTGCTTTTGCGCCTTGCTTCAGGGCACTGCGAAAGTCGATGGTGTTTTTAAGCTTGTAGCTTGGCACCATTTTCTTCACGTACTTCACCACTGCGTTGACTATCCAGCGCTTCGGTGCTGGCAGCATGTCGCCAATACTGGTCAAAAATACTTTTTCAACAGGTACGTCGGCTTCTACTTTTTCGAGGGTGTGCGCGAAATTATCTAAAATGACAATGGCTTTGGCGTTAGCGTCAGACAACTGATGCTTTAACTCACGAGGTGTATACAGTGGGTTGACATTCACCACCACTAAACCGGCGCGCAAGGCACCAAACAAGGCAATTGGGTACTGCAACAAGTTGGGCATCATGATTGCCAACGCATCGCCTTTTTTCATGCCTTGCTGCTGTAAATATGCAGCGAACTCGCGCGATAACACGTCAAGTTCATTGAAAGTCATCTCTTTATCCATGTTGACGTAGGCAACTTTGTCGCCGTAACTCTGGATACTCTGCTCGAAAATGTCGACCAGCGAATTAAAGTGGTCCGGATCGATGGTTTCCGGTACGCCAGCTGGATAACGTTTCAGCCAAATTTTATCCACGCGCTTCATGCTCCTGAACAAATAAATTAAATATTGGAATTGTTATAACGCGCAATCATCGCATATCCGACCAGTGTTTCCTAGCCATTGTGCGCGCCAATCATCTGTGATAATAGCCCAATAATCGCAGTTGGTTGTTCCATATGCACATGATGCCCGCCTGCAACTTCATGCACCTTTAATTGTGGTACATACGGCCCCCAATGCGCAATCGCTTGCTTCAAGCGCGCATGGCCGGAGCTGCCCAGCACCACACCGAATGGGCATTCAATATGCTTCAACACATCCGCAATTTGCGCAGCGGTTAGGCGCACCGGTGATTTCAAACGCAATTGCCCGTCGGCACGAAATCTGTAGTCGTTTTCGCCAAGTTGCTCAATGCCGCGTTCAACCAATAAGGCTGCTAGATCGCGGCTAAAGTCCCCCGCCTGCACGCGAGCTGAAATGGCTGTTTCTAAGTCTCGATAATGCGGTCGGTGTTTAAACTGCTGCTGCCAACGACTCCGAAAGCCTTTGCGCAAGTCTTCGGTGGTTTCATCAGCGGACGACGCCAGCAGGCCAAACGCCTCAACTGCAAGCAATTGCGCCACGCGTTGGGGTTCGATTCCGGCAAACATATTGGCGACATAGGCACCCATCGAATGCGCTAAAAACGTTACTTGGGGCCATTGTTGTTGTTCACAGATGCACCACAAGTCGTACACATAATCCATAAACGGGTAGTAATTGCCCGGCGGTCGATGATCGCTATGCCCATGGCCCGCCCAGTCGAGCGCTATCAGTCGATAGCTGTCGGCTAACTCACTGCGCATAAACGCATCTGCAATTGGAATAAAGCTATAAGCGTTGTCGAGCCAACCATGCAACGCCAGTAACGGCTTTCCTTCTTGGGCACCCCAAGCAAGGCCGCGAACGGTGCCCCAGGGTAGCTCAAACGAAACAGGCTCAGCAGCGTGCTGAGCCTGTACGTAAAACGAGTTATTTTGAGTCATGAATAAATTTACTTACTGACTAGTTGTTATCGGTTTTCGGTGAACCTTTTTCCATTACTGGGCTTGGTATGTACACCGGACGAGGATACGCAGGCCGTGTGTAGTAATAATGGCGATACCATAGCGAATCGTAATTCACTTCAATACGCGTGTTTTCTTTACGCGCCGGCCATAAATATTTGCCTGTAGCTTCTAATACTGGGAATAGATAAGTGTATTCACCAATGGTACCGGTTTCAGGCTTAGCAATGGTTCCAGCGAAGGTAACGTGGCTGCCTTGCTTATACACCATAGGGTCTACAAACCCGTCTATTTTCGCACGAAAACGGCCGTTACTTTGGTCACTCACTAGCGGACGTCCCCAGCGCTGCAGCGCAAAATTCACCACCTCAATAACGGTGCCATTATCTGAGTTCTGAACATCGGCAATAACTCCGCCCCATCGCGCTGGTTTACCCACCACGCTCTCAGGTTGTTCTAGCGCGGCACTGTAACTGACAAGTTCATCTTCGTTAGACACTTGTAATGCATCAGGAACCGCTGAACATGCTGTCAATACAAGTGACGCTATTAGTGCTATCCACAATTTCATACTGAGTACCTCACTGCTAAACCACAGCCAACCGTTTTTGATTAGCTTTTATAATAGTACTTGGAACTGAGTTTTGCGTATTAAGTTCAAGAAACTTAACAAAGAGTTTATCGGCCTGGCAACTTTTTCCATGCCACTTCATTACGTACATACAACGGCTCAAGATCTGCCGCTTGAACCGCTTTACCGTACTGCAACGCCCACTGCAACATGTCTTCGGCGAGCGGCAAGGTGACATCGTCTAACACAGCTACAGCTGAGCTAGGATTCAGCTCTGCTGCATAAGTAGCCCACCCCGTTCCGGCACCATGAATGGTGCTTGCGGCGGTGAGCTCCGCCCACCACGGTTGTAATGTAACATCTGCAAGCGGTGCCATCTGCTCGGTGGCTACCTGCTGCGCATAGCCATTTTTATTGATAAACGGCGCAACATAAATTTCCTGCATACGCGCATCAATGGCACTGATAACCTGTTCAGAGCCATGCAAACGAATCGCTTGCTGCGCCAGTGCTGTCAATGTGCTCACTGGAATAACGGGCAAGTTTTGGCTAAATGCTAACCCTTGCGCCACTGACACACCGATGCGTACCCCAGTAAAACTGCCCGGCCCATGGCCGACTACTAGGGCATCAACCGCGCTTAATTCAATCTGTTGCTCGGCAAGAACCTCTTGCACAAAAGCTAAAATGCGTTGCGAATGTTCCCGCGGCGTTATGGCGGCGCGCGTAACCACGCGCTGCCCTACTTTTAACGCGACAGAACATTGTTCGGTTGACGTATCTAACGCTAATACCGCATTCAAACTCACTCTGATTTCTCCAAGGTATCTAAAAACTCAAGCGCAACGGCCAAATCGCGCGTGCGGCGCATAGCGGGTAAGCTTTGCAGAAACACACCACCGTAAGGCTTCGTGACTAAACGTTGATCGCAAACAATCAACACCCCACGGTCGTCGGCATCACGTATTAATCGCCCAGCGCCTTGCTTGAGTGCAATAATGGCTTGCGGCAATTGTACCTGAGCAAAAGGGTCAACTCCACGTAATCGGCAATCTTCAACGCGCGCTTGCAACAGCGGATCATCTGGGCTTGCGAACGGTAACTTGTCGATAATCACGCAGCGGAGCGCGTCACCACGTACATCAACGCCTTCCCAAAACGATGACGTGCCCAGCAAAATACCGTTGCCCGCTGCGATAAATTGCTGCAGCAACTCGCGTTTGCTGGTGCTGCCTTGCACTAGCAATGGCCGGTCAGTGCGCTCTTCGAGCTGTTTAGCGATAATTTGCAGCATGCGGTGGCTGGTAAAGAGCACAAATGTGCCACCGGTATGATTGTGATCAAGCACCTGCTCAACCACCTCCAGCAACGCTTTGGGCATTTCGCGCTCATGGGGCTGCGGTAAATACCGCGGCAAGCACAGTAACGCTTGTTCAGCGAAGTTGAATGGGCTCGATAAACAGAGTGTTTCGGCCTGGTTGATACCGAGCTGATTGGTGAAATGGCTAAAATCTTCGCCCACGGCCAAGGTTGCGGACGTGAATATCCAAGCCATCTCGCTGCGTTCAAGGTAGCCGCCAAATTTGTCGGCAACGCTTAATGGTGTTTGATGCAGCGTCACTTGCCGTACTGTGGTTTCAAACCAGAAACTGAAGCCGGTGCGATCAACCTCTTGCAATTGATCCCATTTATGCAGGAATTGTACGCAGCGCTCGTAGGCATTATCCAAATCTTGGCTGCGCCCTAGCGCGTTTTTACACACGTCGCGCAAAAAACCTAAATGCTCGGCCACCATGTGCGCAGCCATACGAACTGACTCTTGCTGTGAAAACTGCCGCCAATTGCCACGCATGGCATCATGCGGAAACACCAAGCGCCAGTCTTTCAGGCTACCCAATAGTTTGTCGGCGGCCTTGTCCAACTGTTTCAGATCTTTTAACTCAGTTAAGTACAAAACCTTAAGTTCGTGCGCCAGCTCTTGCAGCTGACGGCTTGATACGGCCTCGCCAAAATATTGACTAGCAATATCTGGCAGTTGATGCGCCTCGTCAAACACCACTGCATCGGATTGCGGCACTAACTCACCGAAACCGACATCTTTGAGGGCCATATCGGCAAAAAATAGATGGTGGTTTACCACCACCAAGTCAGCATCCATTGCGCGCTTACGCGCTTTCACCAGGTAGCAGTCATCGTAATCCGGACAATCGCGCCCTAAGCAATTGTCCACAGTACTGGTTACCGAAGGCAGAATGGCCGCGTCTTCTTGTAAAATATTGATTGCACCGACGTCACCATCTTCCGTTCGCTGCGCCCATTTTCTTACTTCGACCAACTGGCTTTGCTGTTCTTTGTTGAGTTCACCACTGTGCGCCACCGCTTGATTCATTCGGTGCAGGCACAAATAATTGGCGCGGCCCTTAAGTAAAGCCACCATTTTACGCGGCGCCAAAGCATCGCGCAGGGCTGGTAAGTCGCGGTGATACAACTGTTCTTGCAGCGCTTTGGTGCCGGTTGAAATAATGGCTTTGCCGTCACTCAGCAGCACCGGAACTAGGTACGCGAAGGTTTTGCCAGTTCCAGTTTCGGCTTCAACCACAAGTTGCGATTTTTTCGTGAGCGTACGCTCTACTGCCGCCGCCATTTCGCTTTGCGATGCGCGCGGTCGAAACCCCTGTAAGGTACGCGCCAGCACGCCATCCGCTTGAAATTGTGAGGTAACTTTGGACATGAATTGTTTTTAGAATAAGTGATGCAGTAACTTTATCATAGAAACCCGTGATTCGTACGCTTCGCTATTCGTGTTTCGTCCGTGCTTCGCACTATTCGAATAGCGAAGCGCACCAACAGCGTAGCGAACGAATAACGAATAACGCTCTACCTATACAACTTGATACAACAAATCACTGCAAACGTTGAAAACAGGCTTTATTCGCAATCCAATTTTCTATACAATCTCGTCATTAATCGAACAGCGAAGCGTATGGAACACGAACAGCGCAGCGCACGAACAACGAGTACCTATTCATGCTAAACAACTGGCACCACCATCATCATATGAATTCTCGTTAGCCCAGACTTAGAGCTGAAGGCTAACTCAATATTTTGGGGCTGCCTTCACCGAATCACTTAAAAAACCCCGCAAGGCAATCCTTCGCGGGGTTTTTTATTAGGAGCAAATTATGGTTGTAGATAAAAGTTCACAGCGATTAACCATCGCCATTCAAAAGTCTGGTCGTTTAAGTAAAGAGTCGATTGCGCTGCTGCAAGCCTGTGGTTTTAAGTTCAGTCTGCACGAAGCGCGCTTATTAGCACACAGCAGCAACCAGCCGGTTGACTTGCTACGAGTGCGTGACGATGACATTCCGGGCTTGGTTATGGACGGCGTGGTTGATCTGGGTTTGGTGGGCGAAAACGTTTTAGAAGAAGTTCGCCTTGAACGTCAGGCAACCAAGTTAGCCAGCACTGTGCAGCGCTTGCGCGCGCTTGATTTTGGCCAGTGCCGCTTGTCGCTTGCCATACCAAAAGAAGAAAACTACAACGGCGTAAAAGATTTAGAAGGCAAACGCATTGCCACCACCTACCCCTACTTATTGCAAAACTACCTGCAGCAGCAAGGTGTATCGGCTAGTAACGCTATTTTAACCGGCAGTGTCGAAGTGGCACCACGTGCCGGCTTGGCCGATGCAGTCTGCGACTTGGTCTCTACGGGTGCCACGCTAGAAGCCAATGGTTTGGTTGAAAAAGAAGTGATATTCCGCTCACAAGCACAGTTGATTCAACGCCCAGAGCCATTGTCTGCAGCGAAGCAAGCGATCGTTGATCAACTACTACCACGTATTGATGGGGTGCAAATGGCGCGTGAGAGCAAATACATTATGCTGCACGCCCCTGTTGCGGCCCTTGAACAGGTGGTTGAATTGCTGCCAGGTGCTGAGCGCCCCACCATACTTCCACTTAGCCACACCGAAGAGCTGGTCGCCGTGCATGTGGTCAGTACCGAAAAGCTATTTTGGGAAACCATGGAACAATTAAAAGAAATTGGTTGCAGCTCAATTCTGGTGCTGCCAATTGAAAAAATGATGGGGTAAGTCATGCAGATCTTACAATGGTCACAATTATCGGCAGCGGAGCAAGCGCAGGTTTTAGCGCGGCCTACGCAGTCACAATCGCGCGAACTGCAGCAACAAGTAGCTGCAATGATTGATGCTGTTGCCACCGATGGTGATGCGGCGGTTTTGCGCTACACCCGTCAGTTTGACTGCGACACGCTCACACAGCTTCGTTACAACGAAGCTGACATAGCGCGTCGAGTAGAGTTGCTTGAGCCTGCAGTAAAACAAGCCATTGATACTGCATACCAAACCATCAACACTTTTCATCAACAACAAAAGCCCAGTGATATCAGCGTAGAAACCTATCCGGGCGTGGTCTGTAGCCAACGCTTTCAGGCCTTGCAGTCAGTTGGCTTGTACATTCCCGGTGGCAGTGCAGTATTGCCTTCCACCGCATTGATGCTAGGCGTTCCGGCGCAAATCGCAAATAACCCACGCCGGGTGTTGGTTAGCCCTCCGGATAAAGACGGTGAACTTAGCCCCGCACTGATGTATGTCGCACAAAAATGTGGCATCACTGAAGTGTATCGCTGCGGCGGCGCGCAAGCTATTGCCGCGCTCGCTGTAGGTACCGAGTCCATCGCCCCGGTCGCCAAAATTTTTGGCCCGGGTAACAGCTACGTGACTGCGGCAAAACAACAAGTGGCACAGCGTAACGGCGGCCCAGCAATTGATATGCCAGCAGGCCCTTCTGAACTCTTGGTTATTGCCGACGATTCGGCCAACCCTGAGTTTGTTGCGGCAGACTTGCTCTCACAAGCTGAGCACGGCGCCGATTCACAAGTGCTTTTGCTCAGCCCAAGTGCAGCTCTAATTGAGGCCACTCAGGCTGCTATTGCCCGTCAGTTAGAGGTGCTGCCACGCGCCGCTACAGCGCGCAAAGCGCTTACTGAAAGCGCATTGATTCAAACCGATTCGTTGGAACAAGCCTGTGCCATTAGCGAACGCTACGCACCGGAACACTTGTCGTTGCAACTCGATAATGCCGACGACTATTTGGCTCAAGTAACACAAGCGGGTTCTATCTTTATTGGGCACTACACGCCAGAATCTGGCGGTGACTATGCAACCGGTACCAATCACGTATTGCCAACATATGGCTTCGCGCGCAATTACAGCAGTTTGGGCCTACTCGATTTCTATCGGCGTTATACCACCCAGCAGGTTTCAAAAGCCGGCCTAAATGGCTTGAGCTCGGCAATTATTACCCTTGCTGAAACCGAAGGTTTGCGGGCTCACGCGCGCGCCGTTAGCATCCGCTTGGAGGACAAACCATGAGCTTAGCAACGCAGTTGCAGCGCACCCACTTGGCGCAGTTAACCCCGTATGCCTCGGCGCGACGCAGCATGAGTGGTGGCGCGGTATGGCTTAATGCCAATGAAGCTCCAGCAACACCGAGCTTGACTGCCGACCACCAACAACTGAACCGTTACCCAAGTTTTCAAAGCGAACGGCTCAATGGTGCCTATGCGGATTACGCGGGCGTGCAACTGCAGCAAGTACTCAGCTGCCGCGGCAGTGACGAAGCCATTGACCTGTTGATTCGCAGTTTTTGTGAGCCGGGGCAAGACAGCATTATGATCACCACGCCTACATACGGTATGTACGCAATTAGCGCGCAAACTCACGGTGCTGGTGTGATTGATGTGCCATTGCGTAAAGCGCAAGACGCGTCACTGCAACTTGACCTTGAAGGCATGGGTAAAGAGCTGACGCCTCCAGGTAATAGTGTCAAACTGGTGTTCGTGTGTAATCCTTCGAACCCAGTGGGTAATAACCTTAATTTAGCCGACGTTGAACAACTGCTGGAGCTAGTAGGTGAGCAAGCCTTGGTCGTATTGGACGAAGCTTACATTGAGTTTGCCGCGGCCAGTGGCGTGCAGCAACTGAACACCATTGCCAGTTGGTTGAACAAATACCCACAACTGGTGGTATTGAGAACGTTGTCCAAAGCATTCGGCCTGGCAGCTATTCGTTGTGGCTTCGCGTTAGCCAATACCGATGTGATTGACGTGTTACGCAAAGTTATTGCGCCCTATCCCATGCCGCAGCCTTGTTTGGACATTGCTGAGCGTGCGCTAAGTGGTGCTGGTATTTCCGCTATGCAACAGTTGGTGGCTGACACCGTGACACTGCGCGATGCCTTTATCAAACAGATTACCGCTAAGCCTTGGGCATTAAAGGTTTGGCCAAGTTGCACCAATTTCGTGCTGGTGAGCGTGCCTGATGCAAGCGAGCTGGTTAGCCAATGCAGTGCCGCCGGTGTGCTGATCCGAAATCAATCCGCTCAGCGCGGGTTAGACAATACAGTACGCATGAGTATCGGCAGTGCCGACGAGATGAACCAGTTATTGGAGGTATTACCATGAGCTCTGCAAATGCTCAGAAAATTCTATTTATCGACCGTGACGGCACTTTAGTCGAAGAACCGGCGATTGATAAGCAACTCGACAGTGTCGACAAGCTGGTATTTGAGCCAGACGTGATTCCTACGCTGTTGGCGTTGCAAAGCAAAGGCTACCGCCTGGTCATGGTGTCGAACCAAGATGGTTTGGGCACGGATAGCTTTCCGCAAGCGGATTTTGATGCGCCTCATAACTTAATGATGGCGATATTCAGCTCGCAAGGCATTCGCTTTGACGACGTGCTCATTTGCCCACACTTCGACCAAGACAACTGCAGTTGCCGCAAGCCGAAACTGGGCCTGGTGCGCGACTACTTGGTGCAAGGTAAAGTCGACTTTACCGATTCATACGTTATTGGCGACCGTGATACTGATCTACAACTGGCCGAAAACATGGGCATTCGTAGCATCCGCTATGACCGCGCCAGTAATGGCTGGCAAGCGATTGGGCACCAACTACTCAAACAGCCAAGACAAGCGACAGTGCAGCGCACCACCCGTGAAACCGATATTCGCGTTGCGGTTGATTTAGATGCAGCTCAACCGATAGAAATTAGCACCGGCATTGGCTTTTTTGATCACATGCTGGAGCAGATAGCCACTCACGGCGGCTTTTCATTGCAGCTTAAGGTGAAAGGTGATTTGCACATTGACGAACACCACACCGTCGAAGACACCGCCTTAGCCTTCGGGCAGGCGCTGCGCCAAGCGTTAGGTGACAAACGCGGCATTGGTCGGTTTGGCTTTGCCCTGCCGATGGATGAATGCCGTGCCGAATGCCTGATTGATTTATCGGGTCGCCCGTATCTGCAATTTGCGGCAGACTTTAGCCGCGATGCCGTCGGTGAACTTTCAACCGAAATGGTTGGCCACTTTTTCCGCTCTATCAGTGATGCCATGGCTATTTCGTTGCACGTGAGCACCACTGAAGGCAATGCCCATCACCAAGTAGAAAGCTTGTTTAAAGTGTTTGGCCGCGCATTACGCCAAGCCATTGCCCGCAGCGGTAGTGACGAATTGCCGTCAAGTAAAGGTATGTTGGCATGAGTAGCAAGCAGTTGGTTATTGTTGACACAGCCTGCGCCAATTTAAGCTCGGTACGCTTTGCCTGCGAGCGCTTGGGTATAAAACCCGAAGTGACAGCAGATGTCGCACGCATTCAAGCCGCCGATCGGGTTATTTTGCCCGGCGTAGGTACAGCTCAGGCAGCCATGCGCAATTTGCAGCGCTTAGAGCTTGTAGACACCTTGCAGCAGTTGCAACAACCGGTGCTGGGTATCTGCTTGGGTATGCAACTACTCACCACCTGGTCCGCTGAAGGCAACGTGGATTGTTTAGGCGTAATTCCTGCCCAGACACTGCGTATGCAAGCTCAGCAGCAACCGCTGCCGCACATGGGCTGGAACACTGTCACTGCAGTTGGCGATAACCCGTTATTGCATGGCCTTGCGCAACCTGAGTGGTTTTATTTTGTCCATAGTTATGCGGTAGCGCCCGATGCGGCAACTATCGCCACCTGTGATTATGGCCAACCGTTTGCTGCGATGATCCGTCACCGTAATTATTTTGGTGCCCAATTTCACCCAGAGCGCTCAGGTAGCGCCGGCAGCAAATTATTAAAGAATTTCTTGGAGTTAACTGATGCTAATACCCGCGCTTGATTTAATTAATGGTGAGGTAGTTCGCTTACAACAAGGTGACTTTGCGCGCCAAACGACCTTTGCCCGCAATCCATTGGCTTTGGTCGCAGCCTATCAGCAAGCAGGTGCGCAATGGCTGCACTTGGTTGATCTTGATGGCGCGCGTGATCCAGCTAAACGCCAACTTGGCCTTATTGAAGAAATCACCGCCGCAACCACCATGAACGTACAGATTGGTGGCGGTATTCGTACCCGCGACGATCTTGACCGGCTGTTTGCGGCGGGTGTGCAACGCGCGGTGATTGGCTCCATTGCTGTACGCAGCCCTCATTTAGTACAACAGTGGCTACAAGAGTTCGGGCCCGATGCCATCGTGTTGGCACTTGATGTGAATATTGATGCCGGCGGCACTGCCTATGTGGCAACCCACGGCTGGCAACAAACTTCTGATTTAACTCTGAATCAAATGATCGAAGATTTTCTGCCTTATGGGCTACGACATGTGTTGTGTACCGATATTAGCCGCGATGGCATGCTCAGCGGCACCAATGTGGACTTATACCGCCAGCTTAAGCAGCAGTACCCACAGCTGATCATTCAGGCATCGGGTGGTGTTGCTGGCTTGGCCGATTTAACCGCGTTACAGGCCATTCATTGCGATGCCGCTATTTTAGGCAAAGCCTTGCTGACCGGGCAGTTTACCCTTGAGGAGGCACTTGCATGTTGGCCAAACGCATAATCCCCTGCTTGGATGTTCGTAACGGTGAAGTGGTAAAAGGCGTTCAATTTCGCAATCATGAAGTGATTGGTGCCATTGAGCCCTTAGCCGAACAATATGCCCAAGCCGGTGCTGACGAATTGGTATTCTACGACATCACTGCCTCGTCGGATGCGCGGGTGGTTGATAAGTCGTGGGTTGAGCGTATTGCGCGCGTGATTGACATTCCATTCACCGTTGCCGGTGGTATTAGCTCAATTGCCCATGCCCAAGAAATACTGGCCATGGGTGCTGATAAAATATCTATTAATTCACCGGCACTGCGTGATCCTGAACTGATCAACACTTTGGTCGACGAGTTCGGTCAGCAGTGTATTGTCATTGGTATTGATAGCTTTTATAACGAGCAAACCGACACCTATGACGTGTACCAATTTACCGGCGACGAAACCCGCACACAAAAAACCAACTGGCAAACCCGTGCGTGGTTGCGTGAAGTTGTAGCGCGCGGCGCTGGCGAAATTGTACTGAACTGCATGAACCAAGACGGCGTGCGCAAAGGTTATGATATTCCGCAACTGCTCAGCTTGCGCGCTGATTGTCCGGTGCCGTTGATTGCTTCTGGCGGTGCGGGTAGCATCGAGCACTTTCACGATGTGTTTAATCAAGCCAACGTAGACGGTGCGTTAGCGGCTTCTGTGTTTCATAAAGGGTTGATTCAAATCAACACCCTCAAACAGTCATTAATCGACGCGGGCATCGCAGTGCGACCGGCGTAAGCAAGGGATAGAGTTATGCTAATTACTCAAGCCAATACCAATCAAGTCGACTTTGCCAAAGGCGAAGGCTTGCTGCCCGCTATTGTGCAACACGGCTTAAGTGGCGAAGTACTCATGCAAGGCTACATGGATGCCGCCGCGTTAACGAAAACACTAGAAACCCAGAACGTGACGTTTTTCAGCCGCAGCAAACAACGCTTGTGGACTAAAGGGGAAAGCTCAGGCCACACTCTGCAGCTTCTAAGTGTGCATACTGACTGTGACCAAGACAGCTTATTGCTACTTGCGTTACCACAAGGCCCTACCTGTCATTTAGGTACACGCAGCTGTTTTACCGACGCGGCCGCATTGCCAATGTTGCAAAAGCTTATGGATACCATTGAGTCACGCAAAGGTGCGACGGCCGATAGCAGCTATACCGCATCGCTATTTGCCCAAGGCATTAAACGTGCAGCGCAAAAAGTTGGGGAAGAAGGTGTTGAAGTGGCACTCGCCGCAACCGCGGGCGACAACGACGAGCTACTTAATGAAAGTGCTGACTTGCTATACCACTTATTGGTGGTGCTAGCCGCCCGCGATTTGTCTATTAACGATGTGCTTGAGGTACTGCAACAGCGGCATCAGTCCTGAGCCGCTGCCTGCTCAAAGCGTGCACTGTGGTCACGCTTGTAACGGCGACTGACAATCAGCAGTCGCCAACTTAACAACACCGCGGCCACGCTTAAGCCAACAATAAAGCCAATCCACATACCGGCAGCGCCCATAGCCGGCACTATCCAATCGGTTAACGACAAGATAATCCCCAAACTTAAGCCAAATGGCCAATACGACACAAAGGTAATAAACATGACAACCTTGGTGTCTTTGTAGCCACGCAATGTACCGATAGCAATGGCTTGGAAGGTATCTGAGAGCGTGAAAATAGCTGCCAGCCCCATCAACGTGGCTGATAGCTGAATGACTGCCTGATCTTCCGTATACAGACCCGCCAGCCAAGCGCCGGCAAGGTACATAATCAACCCGTTCACCGCCGCAAAGGTCATGCCGTAAAGGGTTGCTAATTTATGGCTCAACATGGCGTTAGCAGGGTTCCCTGCCCCCAACGCAAAACCAACACGCAAGGTAACCGCCATGGATAAACTCAGCGGAACCATATACACCAACGAGGAAATATTGAGGGCAATTTGATGGCTTGCCACAACCGTAGCGCCAAGCGGTGCAATCACCAACGCTGCGGCCGCGAACAGGCTTACCTCGAAGAACATTGACGTAGCAATCGGGAACCCTAATCGCAAGATGTACCAAATATCGTCCCAGTTCGGTGCATGAAACTGCTTGAACACCTGCAGTTTTTTGAACCGTTCCACCACCGACACGTACACCAACATGCCGAGTGCCATCACCCACAGCACAATGGCTGTTGCCAATCCACACCCAGCACCGCCGAGCGCAGGCATACCAAACTCACCATAAATAAAGATGTAGTTAACCGGAATATTCACGATTAAACCCAGCACGCCAATAACTAACGACGGTACGGTGTGCGACAAGCCTTCGCAGAAATTACGCAGCACCATATACAATACCAGTGCGGGAATGCCGAAACTGACAAAGTACAAGTAGTCTAATGTAACCCGACGGAATTCTTCTTCAACAGTCATGGCGTTGAGTATGAGTGGCGCACACATAATAACGGCTAAGCACAGCAACCCACCGGCCAAAGCCGCGTAGATGCCCTGCTGCACCATATTGCCCACTTTGTGTTGCTTACCGGCGCCGTCAAAATGCGAAATAATGGGTGCCAACGCGAGCGCCAGACCTAAAATTAAGAGTGTTGAAGGAACCCAAATACTGCCCCCAACCGACACCGCGGCAAGATCAGTGGCACTGACACGGCCAGCCATGAGCGTATCGACTACGCTCATCAGCATTTGCGTTAATTGCGCAATCAAAATGGGCCCGGTAAGGCGGCCTAACTTAATCGACTCAACCCACCAATGATTTGGTTGTTGCACGTTTGCTACTCCTAGTCTGAGCCGAATAAGGCCCAACCAGCATCCAGGGTTTCTATGAAACGGTTAATTTGGTCGGCGGTATTATACGCCCCTAATGACACTCTGACGACCGCTGGCAGCTGCCAATGTTGCAATAAAACTTGCGCGCAATGATGACCGGCCCGCACCGCAATATTATGTTGATCAAGCCATGCGGCAATGTCATAGGCTTGAAAGCTATCGCTATAGAACGCCACCGTTGGCGTGTGAGCCGCGCCGCTTGGCAATACGCTTAGCCACTCACGCGCGCGCAAGTGCTGCACCAATTGGGTTCGCAATTGCTTGAGGTGCGCATGCGGTTGCTGTTGTTGCAGCCAATTGATTCCTGCCGCCGCGGCCACGGCTGCACCAGTGTTGGGACTGCCAGCTTCAAATTTATGAATGCTGTCAATCCACGTTGCAGTGGTTTCGGTAACCTGCTGCACAATGCCGCCGCCTACTTGAAATGGTGCCATGGCTTGCCACAATGACGGCGCTAAATAGGTAACCGCACAGCCGTTTAAACCATAGACTTTATGCGCACTAAAAATTAACGCGTCGCAGTGCCAGTCGGTTATGTTTATATCGCTGTGCGCGGCAATTTGGGCTGCATCAACAATGGTTATAGCACCCTGTGCACGAGCTGCTTGCAACAGCGGTTGAATATCGAATATTGCGCCAGTCACGTTGCTGGCTGCCGTAACGCTAACGACCCGCGTGCGTGCATTTAATAGATGTTGCCATGCCCCCAATTCTCCGGTTTGCCGAACAATTGGAATGTATCTCAGTTTTAAATCATGAAGTTGCGCGAGGCGTTGCCACGGCAAAATGTTGGCGTGATGCTCAGCAGCGCTTAATACGATTTCATCACCGGCTTGCCAGCTAATGGGAAGTTGCTGCGCAAGACCATTTAAGGCGGCAGTGGTTGATGCCTGCATGGTAACGTTTTCAGCGTCAGCACCAATAAAAGCTGCAAGTTCGGTGCGCGCTTGCTCTAGTGCAGTGGTGGCCGCCCGTCCAAGTTTATGACTGGCACGATGCACATTGGCATGATGCTTTTGGTAATAGGCTGTGTAAGCTTGCAACACCACATCCGGTACCTGACAGGTCGCCGCACTATCAAAATAGATAAAATCAGGATTCTGGCGAAGCAACGCGAACTCATTCATGCTCGTATAACCTACACGTTTGGAGTTAAACCAGACACTCAGCGTCACGATGACGGGTGACAAAATCAACAATCGCTGGGTTCACCAACTGCGGATGTGTTACCGGCCCCATATGCCCGCAATCAAGCGTTTGCGACTGTGCATTCGGCAACACTTGCAATAGATGGTGCGCAACACAACGGGCACTTTCTTGCGTGTGTTTGCCTTGCAGCAATAATACCGGCACCGTCACATTGCGATAATCCGATAGTTTGTGCGGTTCGCCCATCAGGGCGGCGAAATCACGCGTTACTTTAGCAGCCTGAGCAGTCATGCCAGCGCGAATGCGCTCTGGCAACGCATCAAAAAAGCCCGGTTGATTCCAATAATCAACAAACCCACGTGTAGCGGCTTCCGCATCTTCTTGATACATCTGCGCAGCGATTTGCTCTATTTCAACACGGGCGGGTTCATTGGCTTCCAGCACATGAAATGCCACCGGCTCAAACACCACCAGTTCGCGTACAGGCACCGGTTGTTCAAGCGCGAGCTTTAATGCTAAAGCGCCGCCATACGAATGCCCAACTAGCGTAATAGGTTGCTGCCACTGCGCTGCCGCAATGGCTTCCAGAACGCGAGGTAACTCATCGGCAAAGCGAAACGCTTCTGCTTCAATATCATCCGTTGCCGGTGCTTTGCCATAACCCAATAAATCAATCGCCAAGATATCGAAATGTGCACCAAGCTGCTGGACCAACGCACGCCATTGGCCGCTGTTACTTTGCGAGCTGTGCAATAACAATAATGGTGGTTTACCTATTGCGCCAAAGCGATGTACGCCGGCAAGCAAATTCATAAAGCACCACCAATAAAGGCTCCAATCAGGTAACCAGCCTGTAGCAACAACACGCTAAAGGTACCCAATACGCCGACAGTACGCGCCCATGACGGCCCAACTGACATAGTTAAACCCAACGCATGACAAATACGTGCTACAAATAGCGCGGCACCCAAGCCATACAATAACTCGACCGCAGCACCCTGCAGTTCCATCACCACCAACAACAACAGCGATAACGGCACGTATTCTGCGAAATTACCGTGAATGCGTACTGCAACTTTTAAGTCTTGTGAGTCGCCGGTTCCCAGACCAACGCGGTCACGCCAGCGTAAGCGAATAATATTCACTGATAAGACAAAATATAACAGAGTGAGTAATCCTGCATACAACATGCTAATTGGCAGATTGATATCCATGGCTGATTTCCTTGTTTTTATATGACATGAAGTTAGCTACAAAAAAGCCCACACAAGGTGGGCTTCGAATTCTGCGTTCGTGCGCTGAAGGTTACTTCAATAAACGACCAAGTTCGTTACTGATATCTTCAACGTCACCCGTTCCATCAACTTTGTGGAACTTAACCTGACCTTGTTCAGCTAGTTTACGATAATATGCCACCAAAGGCTCGGTTTGTTCATGATAAATTGACAGGCGCTTACGCACGGTTGTCTCTTTGTCATCATCACGAATGACCAAGTCATCGCCAGTTTCATCGTCTTTACCTTCAACCTTTGGTGGGTTGTAGGTAACGTGATACACACGGCCTGAACCTGGGTGTACCCGACGGCCTGCCATGCGCTCAACGATAACTTCGTCTGGCACATCAAATTCCAATACCACGTCTACATCGATGCCAGCAGCATGCATGCCGTCAGCCTGTGGGATAGTACGTGGGAAACCATCAAGCAAAAAGCCATTTTGACAGTCCGGCTGTGCCACACGCTCTTTCACCAAGCCAATCATGATGTCATCTGACACCAGTTTACCGGCATCCATAACGGCTTTGGCTTGCTTACCTAAGTCGGTACCTTCTTTAATTGCAGCGCGCAGCATGTCACCCGTTGAGATTTGCGGAATCCCAAAGGTTTTCATCAAAAACTGCGCTTGCGTACCTTTCCCTGCGCCCGGAGCGCCCAACAGGATAATGCGCATGAACAACCTCTTCTTACTTAATGTGTTTAATGCGGAAAAGTTAAGGTCGAACTTTACCTTGCAGCAACAGGCTTTACAAGTCCGAGCATTGCCGACTTTGGTCTGACAATGCCCGAAATTAGCGTATTTGCTGCAATTTTCCGCAATTTGGAAGTTTCAGCAGCATTTAACCCTGGGTGAGCTCCAACATCAGCTTGTTCAATCGTGCTACGAACTGAGCTGGGTCTTTCAAACTGCCGCGTTCAGCCAGGGTCGCCTGATCAAACAGTACGTGCGCCCATTCGCCGAAACGCGCGTCGTCATCCAGCCCTGCAATGCGCTGCACCAAAGTATGTTCTGGATTAATTTCAAAAATATACTTGGTTTCCGGCACTTTTTGCCCAGCCGCTTCCATCAGTTTCGCCATTTGGGTGCTCATGTCGTTGTCATCAGTGACAATACACGCTGGTGAATCGGTTAAACGATGGGTTACGCGCACAGACTTAACTTTATCGCCAAGTGCTTTTTCAAAGCGTTCCAGTTGCTTCTCAAAGGCTTTCTCTGCTTCTTCATGCTGTTTCTTAGTGTCTTCGTCTTCAAGGTCACCAAGATCAAGATCACCACGAGTCACAGACTGGAATGGTTTCTCTTTATATTCGGTCAAGTGACTCATCAGCCATTCGTCAATGCGCTCAGATAACAGCAGAACTTCGATACCTTTCTTACGGAATATCTCTAACGCTGGGTTGTCACGGGCAGCTTCATAGCTGTCAGCAACAATGTAGTAGATTTTGTCCTGCTTGTCCGACATCCGTTCAATGTACGCATCAAGGCTCACTTTCGCCTCGCTGGTGTCTTCGTGCGTTGACGCAAACCGCAATAAGCCGGCGATAATTTCTTGGTTCGCATGATCTTCGGCCGGGCCTTCTTTTAATACTGCACCAAAGGTATTCCAAAATTCTTGGTACTTTTCAGCGTCATCTTTCGCCAGCTTGCTCAACATGCTCAAGATTTTCTTCGTGCTACCGTTGCGCATTGAACGGGTGATCTTGTTGTCTTGCAAAATTTCGCGCGACACGTTCAGTGGCAAATCGGCCGAGTCCATCAAACCACGCACAAAACGCAGGTAGGTTGGCATTAACTGCTTGGCGTCATCCATAATGAACACGCGTTTAACGTAGAGCTTAATGCCGTGCTGTGTGTCGCGGTTCCAAAGATCCCACGGTGCGCGCTTTGGAATATACAACAAGCTGGTGTATTCCGAGGTGCCTTCCACCTTGTTATGGCTCCACAGCAGTGGGTCATCAAAGTCATGGGCGATGGTTTTGTAGAATTCTTTGTAGTCTTCGTCTGAAATATCCGCTTTCTCGCGTGTCCACAAAGCTTGGCCTGAGTTAACCGCTTCCCAACCATCTTGTTTGCCGTCATCATCGCGTTTCGGCATTTGCACTGGAATGCTCAAATGGTCAGAGTATTTGGTAATGATGCTCTTTAAACGAAATTCGTCGAGGTACTCATTAGCGTCTTCGCGCACATGCAAAATAATATCAGTACCGCGTTTGGCCTTATCAATTTCGCGCAAGTCGTATTCGCCCTCACCACGTGAAGACCACTCTACGCCTTTGTCTGCGCCTGCTGCACGGGTGCGCACGGTGACGCTGTCCGCAACAATAAATGACGAATAAAAACCAACACCAAACTGACCGATTAAACGGCTGTCTTTGGCTTGGTCGCCAGAAAGCTGGCTAAAGAAGTCGGCAGTACCTGATTTTGCGATGGTACCAAGATTGGTCATCACTTCATCGCGGGTCATACCAATACCGTTATCACTGATGGTAATGGTATTGGCGTCTTTATCGACACTCACACGAACGGCCAGCTCCGCATCATCAGCTAACAAGCTGCTATCGCTTAACGCTTTAAAACGTAACTTGTCAGCGGCATCCGATGCGTTTGATACAAGCTCGCGCAGAAAAATTTCTTTATTTGAATAAAGTGAATGAATCATTAGATGAAGCAATTGCTTCACTTCGGTTTGAAAACCATGGGTTTCTGCTTGACGGGTCTCCGCCATAGTGATCTCTCCTACACTATTTCTGGGTTAATCGAATGTGATTAAATGAGGTATAGAAGAAAGATGGGGGTGGCACCGATGTTTTCAAGCGCCACTGAGTTAATTTAACCAATTAATGCCTAATTAATTGTTCTCCATGGTTTTACGACCACTAAATGCATGCCCCAACGTTGCTTGGTCGACATACTCCAGTTCGCCACCAACTGGCACCCCATGGGCAATACGCGAGGTGCGTATTTGGCGAGCGCGCGCTAGGTCGGCAATAAAGTGTGCGGTGGCTTCGCCTTCAACCGTCGGATTGGTTGCTAAAATAATCTCTTCAATCGGTTCTTGTTGTAATCGCTTAGCGAGTATGTCTAAGCCAATATCTTCAGGCCCAATACCATCAAGTGGTGACAGATGGCCCATAAGCACAAAGTAGCTGCCTTGATACTGACCTGTTTGTTCAATCGCAAGTACATCCGCGGGTGTTTCAACAATGCACAACAACCCGCTGGTACGGCGCTTTTCGTCGCTACAAATAGCACATACATCTTCTTCAGTTAGGGTGCGGCATTGACTGCAATGCCCCACCCGCTCCACCGCTTCGGTAAGCGCCTGCGCCAAACGCAAAGCACCCTCACGCTGACGTTCCAATAATTGAAACGTCATACGTTGGGCACTTTTAGGGCCAACGCCAGGCAATAAGCGCAGGGCGTTCACCAATTCTTGTATCGCAGGGCTAAGACGCATGCTGAAGCCTTCTGTTAAAACGGCATCTTGAAGCCTGGTGGCAAGTTCATGCCGCCAGTTACTTCAGCCATTTTTTCTTTGCTAGTTTGTTCAACGCGGCGCACCGCGTCATTGATTGCCGCAGCAACCAAGTCTTCAATCATTTCGTTATCGTCGTCTTCGAATAGGCTAGGATCAATGCTGACACGACGTACGTTATGATTACCCAACATGGTTACTTTCACCATACCGGCACCAGCTTCGCCAGTTACTTCTAAATTCGCGATCTCAGCCTGCGCTTTTTGCATGCGATCTTGCATCTGCTGCGCCTGCTTCATCATGTTACCCATTCCGCCTTTAAACATAACTACCTCTATTCGCTTAAATTATTCAGGTTTTACAGAGTCAGCGTTAAGCTGAGCTCCAAATGTACGTTCAAGTTGCTGCGCAATTTCATCATCTGCTAAGGATTGCTTGGCAATGTCCAATCGATGCGCATTGATGCGCTGTTGAATCTCAACCGGCGTTGCGGCAGCGGCGTCGCCCACCAAAATATCCTGTAAGGTCATGTCAAATTGGGCGGCCATCACTTCTTTAATGGTGCCTACAGCGCCATCATTCAACAGGTAGGCCCAATTTTTTCGCACCATCAACACATACGCGTCGTTATTTTTCTGCAGCACGCTGTTGCGAGCAAGTTGGCGTGTGAGTCCATGCAGGTCAAGCTCATCGATCATCGCGGCCCAACGGTCAATTTCTGCGGCACGTTTGGTGGTTGCAGTGATTTCGCTTTCCAACTCAGGAAGTTGTTGCGTATGTGGCTGCGAATGCTCCTGGTGCTGAGCGACAGGTTCTTCAACGTGGTCATGCGCAGGCATTTCCGGCTCAGAAGGTGGTTCTGGCGCCGCTTGAATTTGAGCTGGTGGTTCCGCTACTTCAGGATTTTTTTTTTGCGACAGCGCATCGCGCGTTGCAAGCAATGCTTGCAAGTCGTTCGGGCGCGTACTCTCAGGTTGCGTGTCCGGTTCAGGCTGTTGCTGTTGTTCGGGCTCTGGCTCAGGTTCTGGTTCTGGTTCAGGCTTTGGTTCTGGCTCTGGCTCTGGCTCAGGTTCTGGTTCTGATTCTGGCTCAGGCTCTGGCTCAGGCTCTGGCGCTGTCAGGTTCGAAGGCGGTGGCGCGGTGGCCGTAACCGTCTTCGTTTTGGTGACCATTTCTGCCGGTGCTTCTACCACTTCAAGATACTCTGGGCGAAATGCCATGAGGCGTAATAGCGTCATTTCCACACCGCTGCGTACATCACTGGCGTAGTTGAGGTCGCGGCGCCCCTGCACCAAAATATCGTAGAAAACTTGTAGCAGCGCGGCCGGCAATTGCTGTGCTAAGTGCTGCGCTGCAGGCTCAAGGCCCGTTGCGTGTGCTGTCGCAGGTACCGCTTTAAATAACGCCAGCTCATGCACTAAATTTTGCATTTCAGGTAACAGGCCACTTAAGTCAGGTACCTGACCCGCAACAGCATCCAAAGTTTGCAGCATCACTTCAGCGTCACCAGCCAGTAGCTGCTGCATTAGCTGAACCAATTGATAACTCGGCACACTGCCAAGCATTTGCTGAACACCAGCCATGGTTACGGCATGATCGCCCTGCGCTATCGCTTGATCTGTTAAACTTAATGCGTCGCGCAAACTGCCCTGCGCTGCGCGTGCAAGTGCTTGAACCGCCGCTTCATCGAACTCTATTGATTCGGCTGCTAAGACTTTTTGTAGATGCCCAGCAATTTCATCTCGTGACAATGCCTTCAAATTAAACTGCAAGCATCGCGATAAAACGGTGATGGGTAATTTCTGAGGATCGGTTGTCGCAAGCAAAAACTTCACATGCTCTGGCGGTTCTTCTAGCGTTTTTAGCAACGCATTGAAGCTATGCCGAGACAACATGTGAACTTCATCGATAAGATAGACTTTGTAGCGACCTTGCGTTGGCGCGTATTGCACGTTATCGAGTAACTCGCGCGTGTCTTCCACTTTCGTGCGTGATGCCGCATCAATTTCAAGTAAGTCGACAAACCGCCCCTGATCAATGGCTGTACAGGCTGAACATTGACCGCAAGGTTCAGCGGTTACACCCTTCTCACAGTTAAGGCTTTTAGCAAGTATTCGGGCAATCGTTGTTTTACCAACACCACGGGTACCTGTGAGTAGCCACGCATGATGCAAACGGCCTGTTTGCAAGGCGTTAAAGAGAGGTTTCAGCACATGCTGCTGCCCCACTACTTCACTAAAATTTCGTGGTCGCCACTTGCGTGCGAGAACTTGATAGCTCATTGCCAATATCTTCTTAATCGGTCGCTTCAGATAAGCAATTAACTTACCTTAAAAAGAGCACAGGGTATAGTGTGGAATCGCTGCTTGTTGTAACCGATCAGCACCGGGCAAGTCGGTTAAAGTAATCACAAAAGCACATTCGATAATGGTTGCTTGTTGCTTTTTTAGCATCTCGACAGCGGCCAAAATTGTGCCACCGGTTGCTAATAAATCATCAATGACAACAACACGATCGTCTGCGGTAATATCTTCTGCGTGCAACTCAAGGGTGTCTTCGCCGTACTCCAGCGCGTAAGCTTGCGACACAATCTTGCGTGGCAACTTACCCGGCTTGCGTAACGGTACGAAGCCAATACCCATTGCATACGCCAGTGCGGTTGCAAATATAAAGCCGCGTGCTTCAATCCCGACGATTTTGGTTACGCCTTGGTCGCGATAACGCTCGGCAAGTAAATCAATGGTGTGACGAAACGCCGCGCCATCGGCCAATAACGGCGTTATATCACGAAAGATAATACCCGGCTTCGGGTAATCCGGAATGGCTCGAATATAATCAGCTATCTGCATTCAAGGTCTCAGGCAGTTGTCTGTTGTGGTTTACCTGTAGCTGCCGCTAAGTCAGTTAACAAACCAAGCAAGCGTTTTGCATCAACAGGTTTAGGAAGGCACAAGTTCGCGCCCGCTTTGTCAGCTAGCGGCTGCACCTGCGACGCATCTTGTGTGGTCATCAAAATAATAGGGGTTTGTTGATATTGCTCTATTTGGCGTAGGCTCTTGATTAAAGACAAGCCATCCATTAAGGGCATTTTATGATCAACCAACACCACATCAAAATGATGGTTTTTACTACGATTTAAGCCGTCAAGGCCATCATTGGCGCAACTTATCGTAAACGGGCTTTGTTCAATTATTTGAACAAGTTGATCCCGCGTCGCTGGCTTATCCTCAACCAGCAATAATTGAAGTGACATAACGTGCCTTTTTAACGTAACAGCTTACGCTGAAAAGAATTTGTACCATGCGAGTACCGCAGGTAACACTGGAACTGCAACGAATACAATTACTGCAAGCCAGCCCATTTTTACGCCCGATTCATCACGGAAGTTTTGATCATGTGCCATAAAATACATCCTCACTGACTAATATTTTGCGGTGCGGATCATACTTTAATTGGCCGATGGGAACAACATAGCTCTTTGGTATAAATCCGGAACCGTATTCACCAGACCTTGATATAACTGCGCCTGGTCAAATTGTGGCAGTTGCTGTGCTAATGCCTCTGCTATTTCCGCCAAGCCTTGGCGGGGGTACTGCTGTAAATAGTCCACTAGCAACATTGTAACTGGATTAAGTTGCATGAATTTGACACGTGAAATGAAATGCAGTTCGTCGTCTTCATCGACTCGGTAAACTGCTAAAAATATGGGGGCCGCAAGGGGCTCGTTCGGAATGGCGTCGGCTGCGATGGTATGCACCGGGTAATCAAATGCGTGCCACGTTAAGGATGGGTTCACGCGCCAAGTAAGTTCCTCAATAGCGCACGATGTGGGCGCCGCACGACACGTTTCGAAATAATGGTAAGCATCAAGTTCCATTCTCTCGTACACCGCTAACTGATAGCTAAATGGCGGTAGCCACGAGGCTACGTAGTTGGCAATAAAAGTCACAAACTCAGTACCAATCTCAGCAAACAACGGCGATTTCGCCGGGTGTTTCGCAATAAAATCGTCTACCAAACGTTGCCAATGTTGCGCACTTAATACCGACTTTAGCACTGGAAAGCCCCGTGCTATAAACCCCTCGATATTGTTACGAACCAAGCGCTGATAGACAGCGAGGCGCTTTTGCTCGGCAGCGGGAGGTTCAGCGGAATCAGGTTCACGAAGCCACGCCGCCCACTGGTATTGAATGCGCTTAAAATCAGACATACTGGATTTAGGTCCTGGCGGCTACCGCTTTCACGGCGTCCACTTCTTCTAACAAGGTAGCGAGTGGTGGCACGTTGAAATCACGCTCAAGCAACATCGGAAACTCACCGTGCTGTTGATACGCATACTTCATCAAGTCGTATACTTCCGGTCTAATATCCGCACCGTGGGTATCGATTAATAAATCCGGCGCCTCTTCATAGTGGCCAGCGATATGCCCATAGGTGATACGTTCAGTGGGTAACCCGCGAATAAATTCGTGCGGGTCATAAGCGTGATTCACGCTATTAACGAATACGTTATTCACGTCCAATAACAGCTCGCAGCCGGACTTATCCAACACTTGATTAATAAATTCCAACTCAGTGATGTCAGTTGCTGCCGGTGTGTAATAAGAAACATTCTCTAGCACCAAAGGCCGTTCAATCAGCTCTTGTACCCGACGAACGCGCCCCGCCACATAATCAGCCGCATCTTCACTGAATGGAATCGGCAGCAAGTCATACAGATGCCCCTGTGCAGAGCAGTAGCTCAGGTGTTCGCTATAACGCTCAATTTTGAAACGATCAAGAAACGCCTTAACCCGAAGAACAAACTGCTCGTCCAGCGGGTCGGGGCTGCCAATTGAGAGTGACAAGCCGTGACAACTAATTGGGTACTGTTCACGAATACGATCCAGCTGATACGTGGCTTCATAACCACGATCAAGCCAGTTCTCTGGTGCCAGTTCCCAAAAATCAACGGCGGGCGTTTGTTGCAATACGTCCTGCAAAAACTCCCGCCGTAAGCCAAGACCTACTATGCGCCGCACTTCCCTTCACCGCATTTGCCTTCGCCACACTTACCTTCTTCTTTCATTTTGGCTTTTTCAGCAGCCTTTTCTTTGGCTTTGTCGCCGCCGCATTTGCCTTCACCGCATTTGCCTTCGCCGCACTTGCCTTCTTCTTTCATTTTGGCTTTTTCTTTGGCTTTTTCACCACATTTGCCTTCTTCTTGCATTTTGGCTTTATCTTTATCGGCACCACAGCGCATTTCCTGCTGTTGCTGCTGTTCTTGTTGATAGCCACCGGCGAGTTCAGCATAACCAAATGGATTTGCTGATGCCGCCGCCGACGCGCCCGCAGCGCTTACCAATAATGCACCTACTGCAACTGATACTGATTTTTTCATGGCTTTCATGATTTCTTCCTCTTAGTTTGTTTTGTCTAACTAGACTAACACTTTCTTTAGAAACGTGTCTGCATTAAGAATAGTTCACCAAACACAAAAAACCCCGCAAAAAAGCGGGGTTTTACAATTTCTTTATTCGTGCTGCGTTCTACGCTAATTAAAGCGATACGCCACGATTAGACGCTTTTTGGCGAATATACTGTTCCCAGCTAATTGCATTGCGACGCTGCTCGCCCGATTTCTTAGCTTCCTGAACTGACTTCAGCGCTTCGCGGAAGTTGTTGTCATAGAAGTAAGCTTCAGTAAGCGACATGTAGACACGACCTTCTTCTTCGATGCCTAAATCTAGCGCTCTCAAGAATGAGTCAGCTGCTTTCGTGTATTCCTCGGCACGCAGATATGCGGTACCTTGGCGACGATAGAACTCAGCTTTATCTGCTTGAGTTTCTTGCAATTCAGCAGAGAGACCGTACATTGCGGCTGCTTGCGAGTATTCACGAGCTTGCTCAAAACTACTGGCGGCACTTTGATAATTACGCGCGGTTTTTTCAATATCGCCCGCATTTAAGTGTTTCACCATAAGCGTCGCTGCTTTGTAAGGAATCCGTGAGTTGGCATACAACTGAATAAGCGCCTTAATCTGGCTTTCCTTATCCATATATCCTGCCAAGTACGAGATTTCTAACGTCTGCAAGGCTTTATCGATCTGCTCAGTCAGCATGTACAACATACCCAGCTGACTCCACCAAACTTTTTCAGTTGGCAGTTTGTTTAAACCGACTTCAAGTACCTTGATAGCTTCGCGATAGTTTTCCGTTTCGTAATAAGCGGCAACTTTTAATACGTATGGGTTTTTGTTGAATTCACCTTCGGCTTCATAAGCTGCAATAGCTAAATCAGCAGGGCGAACAATTTTGTCAAATTGCTTCAGCTCATAATAAGCATTGGCAATACGCAAAAACACATCCGGATCAGCTTCGCCTGTAAACTGCAACCAACGTCCGTAGTAGGTTAACGCTGTACGATACTCTTCAGATTGAAGCGCAAGGTCAGCGGTTAACTTTAAAACGAGTGCCTGGTCAGCAAAGCCGAGAACGTCTGCATCCGCAGCCTTTTTGACAAGGTCAAAAGCTTTCTCAACTTCGTTATCTGCAGCGTACAAGTTACCAAGAAAACGATTCAAATAAGCGGTGTCAAATTCACTACTTGGATCAATTTCCTCCAAAATAGCGATTGCGCCTTTCGTATCTTCTTCTTCGGTGTACAAGTCAAGTGCCGTCATCAATCGACGACCAACTCGTTCGCTTACCGTTTGATTACGTCGGCTCTGTTTGGCTGCTTCCACAGCTTCCGCAGAAGGCAAGTTGTAATTGATTTCTTGTGAAGCAGCAGGCGCAGATGCGACTGCCATCACAGTACACAATACACTCGCACTAAGTAATGTTGTGAGTTTTTTGTGCATCATCGATTACTCCTGATCCAACGTGAAATCAAGCTGAACAGTCTGGCCAGTCTGACGTACAGGCTTGCCATCAACTACTTTCGGCTTATATTTCCAACGCAACAGCGCGCGACGAGCTTCCTGGTCGAATACACGACGTGGTTCTGAGTCAATAACTTCAACATCAGTTACACCGCCGGCTTCGTCAATCGTGAAGCGCAATTGTACCCAACCCTGAATACCATCACGTGCAGCTGCAGGTGGATAGCGCGGGTTGATACGAACTATTGGTGTTGCTTCGCCATCTCGAACCGCTAAACCACCAGCGTTAAGGCCAGTATCAGTACCACCGACATCGACTTCAAAACCGAGGTCTAGATTCATACCATCAGAGTCTGACGTATCAGGCTCGTTCGGCGGAGTCTCAGGCGGTTGCTGAGGCGGAGGCGGCGGTGGTGGTGGCGTACGACGACGCTGATCCACATCCGAATCCGGTGGCGTTGTTACGAGTTCAATCGGTGCAGTCGGTGGTGGACCTTCGTTACGTCCCTCACCGCCGCTAATCAAAAAAGCCATGAAAGCGAACAGAAGGAACGTAGCTGCAGCACCTAATAGTATTGATACTATAAAGCGCACCATATTAATCGTCCTCTGCGGCTATGGATATCTTGTCAATACCCGCTTCCTTAATTTGATCCATGACTTTAACGACAACACCATGCTTGGCTTCTTTGTCCGCCTGAATCACTACGATATCAGTTGGCTGTTCTGCCAATAGACGTTCAATGTTGGCGCCTACGCGTTCAACATCAACCATACGCTTGTCCATCCATACTTCGCCATTCGCACGAATCGCGATGAAGATGTTTGCAGAAGGTTTCTTTTCTGCCTGACTTGCTTCTGGCTTGTTCACGTCAATACCAGCTTCTTTTACGAAAGAGGTGGTTACGATGAAGAAGATCAACATGATGAATACGATGTCGAGCATCGGCGTCATATCGATCGCTGCATCTTCCTCTTCACGAAAACGTTTACGTGCCATAATTCTTCTCTCTTAATGATGTGGCAAACTGTCGACCAATTTTTCTTTAGCTCGACGCACCCGTGTTTCAAGGCGAGAAGCAAAGAACATACCTGACAATGCTGCAACCATACCCGCCATTGTCGGGATAGTCGCCATCGAAATACCCGACGCCATTAAGCGTGGGTTACCCGTACCTTGTACCGCCATGATTTCAAATACAGCAATCATACCGGTTACAGTGCCGAGCAGTCCGATTAACGGACAAATCGCAACGCAGGTTTTGATCAACAATATACGCGCATTTAGCTTTTCGTTGGCTTCAGAAATCCATGCATCACGGATTTTATGAGCGTACCAAGAGGTGGTATCTTCCCGGGCGTTCCAACGATCGATGATATCTTGCTTCATCTTCGGGAACACCCCGGTAAGGAACCAAAAGCGCTCGATCATGAGAACCCACATGAGGAAGAGCGCCCCCATGACGACGAATAATACGTCGCCACCGGTACCCAGAAAATCCCTGATAGATTCCCAAAGCTCCATCAGGTATACCATAGGATTACTCCTTCTTCTCCGCATGCGCGGCGACGATACCTGCAGCCTGCTCGTCTAGTACGTGTACGATAGACTTAGCACGTCCTGCCACAATCGCGTGGACAAGAATCAATGGCAGTGCAGCAATCAGACCCAATGCGGTGGTAACCAACGCCATTGAGATATCACCCGCCATGATTTTCGGATCACCAGTACCAAACAATGTGATGGACTGGAAGGTACCGATCATACCAACAACTGTACCCAAGAGACCTAATAGCGGAGCGATAGCTGCTAAAATCTTGATGATATTAACGCCGGCATCAATACGCGGTGTTTCACGCAAGATAGCTTCGTCAAGTTTCAGTTCAAGGTTTTCAGTATCTGCACCTTTGTTCTCTTGATACACCTTCAGGATACGGCCAAGTGCGTTTTTATCAGATGGATTCTCAGTATTACGCAACTGTGAACGCATCTTCGCGCCTTCCAAACCTAAGGTAATGAACTTATAGATTGCAATTAAGAAACCAACGATAAGCGCAACAGTGATTACGTAACCAACTGTACCACCTTGGTGATAACGCTCTTCGAGAGTTGCTTTCTGAGTTGCTAGGTTCAAGATTTGACCACGTGCTGGGTCAATGTATAAACCTTCGTAACCAGATTCAGTGCTTTCAAAAGCTTCAACAGTTGATAACACGTAGCCTTCAGGCTGACGACCTAACGGCTGAATTTCTTCAGCTTGGTCGTTGTAGTTGAAGTATTCGCCCTGTGAAATCAGGTTAAATACACCAATACGCGTTACGTCACGGTTTTCGCTTGAACCGTCTAGCAAAGTTACGTCACTGTTGAAAGTAACAACCTTGCCTGACTCTTTCATTTCTGTTAACCAAGCTAACCACAGCTCTTCAAGTTCTGCGATAGTTGGTACTTCTTTCGCTTCAGCAATCGTTTCCAACACGTCTTCACGACCTGGATACTGAGAGCTTACGATTGAAGTCGCGATACGGCCGATTGTGTCACTGGCTGCACCACGTGCAACACCCACGATTTCACCTAAAGTACCAAGTGCGTTTTGCAGCTCTTGTTCTTTGTTCGCGAGTGAGATTTCATTTTCAGCAAACTCAGCTTGCAGACGCTCGCCGCGAGCTTGCTCGTTTGCTAATTGACGTTGAGCTTGGTTCAACAAAGCTTGCTTGTCAGCACGCTCTGAAGTGAACTCAGCTTCACGCTCAGCATTAATGCGCTGAGACGCAGCACGATTTTGCTTCACTAGGTCAAGTAATTGGTCTAGTGATTTCGCGTTATCCTGCGCGTAAGCAGAGCTCGCGCCAGCTGATAATGAGAATGCTGCTGCGACCAGCAAAGATTTCACTAGTTTGTTCATTCTGCACGCTCCGCTGCATAGATAGGCAGTTTAATCAGATCTGGTGCGGTTTGTTTCCGCGCCATACGAATCGCTTTGGTCAAAGCACCTAAGTAAGCATCATCTAACGCTTCCCAAGTGTTGTTTTCTTTGTTGTAAATCCAACCGTTTTTCAGGTCCAAAGATTGAGCCATAAGCGCTGCACGACCTAAGTGGAAGAAGTCTACAGAGATTTCTTCACCTTCGAATTGCAGCTTGCCTTCATATGCGATGAGACCTGCGCCGTAATCCATTTCAGCTTGATAAGCTTCAGTGATCTGACGGAACTGCTCAGAAGTCGTTACGTTTGAGTCGCTCATGATGTCGCGTAAACGCTCAACACGAGCCAAACGGCGCTCTTTGTGAATTGGAAGATCCAGCTCCACAAACTGCTCCAAAGCGTCGATCATGTTGTACATTAAAGGAACCACGCCTTGCTTGGTTGCTTCGATGCCGTCGATCTGGCGCTGTAGAGAAGCCAGTGATGCATTTTGATCATCAACTAAACGCTGAACGTGATCATTGTAGACTTTTAAGTTTTCGTATTCGTCTACAACTGCACGGTACTCATATAACAACTCTTGGCTCTGTTCGAACAAAGAATCGATCTTTTGCTGAGACCGCTTGTCAGCAGTGTGAATTTTAGCTTCTTCGTTTTGTAACGTAGAAACGTCTTGGGCAGCTACTGTCGTGCTACCTGCAATTACGTACATCCCGACTAGGGCTGCAGCAATTTTGCTTTTATTGATTACTTTGGCCATAGTTCCCAACCAATTTGACTTAACTTTAAGCTCAACGACACTAAGTCGCCAGCCTCCCAGTTATTTGAGTGACGAAAAGAGTTTAATCAACACTTGCAGCTATTACCGCGTGTAATTCTGCGGTAATAATGAAATTAATACTCCCACGATCGGCGCGACAATGTCAACTACCGAAAGCGGTATAAAATTACACTAAATGCAGTTAAAATCTCGTTTACAGTATATTAACAGTGGTGCATAAAAGCACTTAATTTATGCATAACTATTAGAGCTAACTTATTCCCGAAAAGTTCAGTTGGGCGTGCCCAGAAGAATGCGGTAGACTCAATGCAATTATACGCCAAAATCAAAGCCGCGCACCAATGACATTAAACCCTACATTAAAAGAGCGCATCGAAGCCGAAATAAATGCGCTTGAACAGCGTATAAAACGTTTGAATATCAATGAAGAACAGTTTTCGGATTGGTTTGACTCACAGTTATTCAGCCAGGATGCAACCACACCTGCTGACTATATTCGAGAATTACGCCAACACCTTCGTAGCTTAACCAGCCCAACAACCACCGCACGCAGCCAGTGGTTGTCCGAACGGGTAGCGCATCAGCTCAGCGCCTTACATCAGGCAGTGCGCTGGCATGAACAACGTTTATAATCATGATTCATGTCGAAAATAAAAACCTAATGCCTTGCGCACAGATTCAGGCAGTTCCGGTAACGCACTTTTCGGTAACAAGTAAGTTGCCATCGCGAAGAAGTCTTTAAACACCCTGTTCTGTTCTGTTGTGCGGCGCAGGTAATCATGCCCTGACGACCCTCCCGTACCTATTTTTGTACCTAACATACGTTGTACCATCATTGCATGTTTATAACGCCAAATTGTGAGCTTCTCATCCATTTCGGCCAGCGATGTAATAACTTGGTGTGCAAGATGAAACGCCGGTTCTTCGCGATATTGCGTAATAAATAGCGCACTTAACATGGCTTTTTGCGATAGACGTACTCGGTTATCTTCTTGTAACGCTTTATAACTTTCGTTATCAAACAGTGCTGAAAAATTCTCTCGATTCGCTTGCAAACCAGCTAATTCGGTCTCCAACTGCTTTTCATCCGCCGCATTTTGTCGAATGATTTCTTCATCGTGATCGAGTGAGCGCTTCACGGCAGCCTGATAGACCTCCCAAAAGCTGAAGTCTTCAAATTGCAAAAACGGCATGCGTGACAGCCACTCATCAACCCGGTCAAACAGATTTGGATGCTGTTCCAGCTCTTCTAAATAGGCGCGATGCTCGTCATTGAGGCGGTTATAGAAAGACTGTTGATCAAAGGCAATACGCGTGTTGCGGGTGAGCCCGAGGATAATCTCAAGTTCCTTAAATTGAATGCTTTGAAAGCCTGAAGCTGGTACCAAATAATCGCGGAATTCAAGGAACTCCTGCGGGGTCATGGTTTCAATCACTCCGACCTGATCATTCATTAAATCTTGAATGGTTAAAATGCGACGAAGTCGATGCGCAACAAGTTGTAATGCACGATCATCGAGTTGTTCTTGGCTAAATTCTTTATGAATTGCGCGTAACTCATGCAGTACCTGCTTGAACCAGAGTTCATACACTTGATGCACAATGATGAAGAGCATTTCGTCATGAGCTTCTGGCCCGTACATTTTGCTATGTGGCTGTTGCGCGTCTAATAGCTTATCGAGCTTTAGGTAGTCACCGTAATATACTGGCTTCACATTCTTTGGCATGGAATATCTCGTTGTTCGTTAATCGTTAATCGTTATTGGTTATTAGTGTGTAGTTTTTTTCGAATAACGACAAGCGCAGCGATCGAATAACGAATAACGATTAACGATTAACGAACAGAGAACGAAGTGAACGTACGAAAAGCGAAGCGCACGAATAACGCTATTAAAAGATGGGTGGCGACCTCACCAGCCAGCACCCCGGCACCCACATCCCTGACTACGGCTGCTCCCTTCCGGGCCTGACCGAGTTCACCAGTTCGTGTTGCGGGGGGACCAATGAGGTCACCATAACGGCGGCATTATCCCTTAAAGGCAGCGCACTCGCAAGGCAAGTGCAACTGACTGCCGAGAAATTAAGCAGATAGGATTATTTTTTGCGATTTAAACGCTCAGCAATGGCTTTACGGGCCGCATCTGAACTCAATGCGCGAGCAAAAATCTTCGCTTCACGCTCTATTCTGTCGGCAACCGGCTCCGCCGGCTGCTTAATTAATTTTTTGGCTGCGCGCAATCCGCCATGCGGTTTACTGGCCAAAGCTTGGGCTACCTGTTCAAGGGTATTGTTTAGCTCGTTTGGCGCAACAACTTTATTGACCAAGCCATAAGCTAGTGCAGCGCTGGCATCAAAATTCTCACCAAGTAGCAACAGTTCCGAAGCCCGCAGATGACCGCATTGTTGCGGCAATAGCAAACTCGAAGCAGCTTCAGGAACTAAGCCAAGATTTATAAAAGGCAATGCAAATACCGCGTCTGTGCTGGCGTACACCAAATCACAATGCAGTAAAATGGTCGTGCCAATGCCTATGGCTAACCCATTCACACCAGCTACCAAAGGCACACTTAGGCGGCTTAACGTATAAAGAAATTCAAATGGCGGTGCACTATCATCAAGATCTTCAATAGCCAGAAAGTCATGAAGGTCGTTACCTGCGGTGAAACTGTCACCTTCGCCGGTTAATACCACGGCAGCAATTTTGCCGTCGCGATCAGCGGCCTGCAATGCTGCACTCAACGCAGCGTACATGTCTGAGGTTAACGCGTTCTTCTTTTCCGGACGCGCTAATGTCAGCCAAAGCACATTATTACGAACTTCTTCTTTGACCAAGTTACTCATCGCTACGTTTTTCCCATGCTGCTTTGGTGCCTTCATATAAAGGTACGATCAAATCCAATGCAGACTTACCATTACTCGGCAAGGTTTCCGTATTGTCACGCAGTGGTGTTACCCGTTGACCCCATTTTATAATACCAGCACCACAAGTTAAGCCGCCGCCAAATACCGCAGATACAATAGTGTCACCCGGCTTAACAATGCCTTGTTCAACCGCTTCGCAAAACGCGATTGGCAAGGTTGCAGAAGAAGTGTTTCCGTATTTTTGAATATTAATAACGGTTTTTTCTTCAGGTACGTTACACATCTTCGCCAAGTAATCTATTAGCCGTTTATTTGCTTGATGTGGAATCAGTGAGTCAATGTCGTCGGTCGTTAAGCCTGTTTCTTCAAACACCTTTTCAACCGCAGTATTCATGCCTTTTACAGCACGCTTGAAGATTTCCTGACCAATAAAGTTAAACGGCATAATACCGTCAAACCCAAAGCGGTCGAAGCTCATGCCAAACTCGAGTGCTAAAACGTCGCGCGCATCGGCGTCACAAGTAACGTGTGAAGCCAGCAAACCTGATTCTTGGTCACTAGCCTCAAGCACCATCGCACCAGCGCCATCGCCAAACAGCACTGCACTTTCACGTTTGGTCCAGTCTAAAATTCGAGTCAGACGTTCGGCACCAATAATCAGTACTTTTTTGTGCGCACCTGTGCGAATAGCTTGTGTAGCAAAATGCATTCCGTATAAAAAGCTGCTACATGCAGCATTCAAGTCAAACGCAGCGGCATGTTTGTTGCCTAAATCGCGCTGTACCGCAGACGCAACATTTGGAATAATTTCATCCGGTGTGCAGGTGCCAACAATAATAAGATCGATGTCGTTTGCATCAAGGCCAGCAGCTGCTAACGCATTGCGTGCAGCAACTGTGGCTAATTTAGAGGTGCCAACTTCACTAACACGGCGTTCTTCGATGCCGGTACGGCTACGAATCCACTCGTCAGAAGTTTCTAAAAAGGTTGCTAAATCATCGTTGGTCATCACAGCTGGCGGTAAGCACTTACCCCAGCCGGTAATTTCTGCATATTTTTTCACGTGTTAAAACCTATAGTCACGGGTCATTTTTCGCTATCATAGCACGAATGTTTCGGTCTGAAATGTCCGACCAATTGAAAAGCCTAAAACCGTTATTCGTTATTCGATCGCTGCGCTTGTCGTTATTCGAAAAAAACTACACACTAATAACCAATAACGACTAACGACTAACGAATAACGACTAACGATTAACGACTAACGAGCAAATGACAACACTACATAGCCCTGCCGGCACTTGGCAACTAAATCGTTTTCCCCCGCGCACTGCAGATACCCTGCAAGCCTGGGATGCAGCTGATGAATTGTTGCATCAGATAATTGCGCAGCGCGATGACCAACGCCCATTGCTCATTAACGATCAATGGGGCGCGCTTTTAGTTCCTTTTGCGGGGCTAGACGTTACCAGTCTGAGCGACTCATACGTCAGTCATTGTGCATGGCACCATAACCTGCGGCATAACAATTTACCGGAAACGCTAACCGCAATGTCGCCGCTGGACACCCTGCCCGATACTACTGATGTGGTGTACCTTAAAATTCCAAAAAGCTTAAGCTTACTCGAATTTCAGTTGGCAAAGCTGGCCGCAGAACTGCCCGAAACCACCCAGTTATTCGCGGCAGCTAAAAGTAAATTACTGACACCCGCGGTGCGCAAATTGTTTGAGCACTATTGTAGTGATGTTGACGTGTCGTTAATCCAAAAAAAATGCCGCACTGTCAGTGCTAAAACGCGCGCCGTAGCGCTTGACCCAGAGCGTTTTATGAGTACTTGGGAGTTACCTGAGTTTCAGTTAACTTTACACCATCATGCCGGTGTATTTGCTCGCAATCAATTGGATATTGGTGCTCGATTTTTACTTGAACACATGCCCGCGCCGGGTGTAGAGCACGCAATTGATCTTGGCTGTGGCAATGGTGTGCTTGGCTTACATTACGCGCGCCTTTCACCAAGCAGTCGGGTGACATGGGTTGATGAATCATTTTTAGCCATTGCTTCCACGTTGCGAAACATTAAAACAAATCTACCCAGCGCGGCTGCCAATCAATATCACGCAGAGGTTGACGATTGCTTGGCGCAATGCGCCGATCAGAGTGCTGATCTGATAGTGTGCAACCCACCCTTCCACCAAGAACACGCTGTGACTGAACACATTGCACGCCAAATGTTTCGCGACAGTAAGCGAGTTTTGCGTAAAGGTGGGGAACTTTGGGTAGTGGCAAACCGTCATCTACCGTATTATCAACCGCTAAAGCGCTTGTTTAAGTCTGTGCACCAAGTAGCACAAAACAGTAAATTCGTGATTTTTAAGGCTCGGGGTTAATTATGCGTTATTTAGCTTTTGCTCTTGCTTTACTACTAAGCGGCGTGAGCGCTGCACAACAAATTCAACCAGACAATCTATTTCCTAAAGTGAAGTTGATAACCACTGAGGGTGACATCATCGTTGAATTGAATCGTGCAAAAGCGCCGATTACGGTCGAAAACTTTCTCACCTACGTACAAGCCGGCAGTTACAACAACACGATATTTCATCGCATTATCCCAGGCTTTGTAGTGCAAGGTGGCGGCTACACCGAAGAATTTGAAGCCAAAACCATGTTTGAACCTATTTTCAACGAGTCGGGTAACGGCATGTTGAACAATTACGGTACCATCGCCATGGCCCGCACTTCTGACCCTCACTCGGCAACACGGCAATTCTATTTTAATCTCAATGACAATGAATCACTGAACCCATCCAGCAAGGGTTGGGGGTACGCAGTGTTTGGTTGGGTTGTTTCCGGTGAGGATGTGATGGAAAAACTGGCAAGTGTGGAAACTGAGTTTTATCACGAGCAGACCGGGTGGCCAAACGTGCCGAAGCAACCGCCGGTACTTAAAAAAATTGAAGTTGTACCACAACAGTGAGTCATTCTTCAGCGCGCGAACCTTGGTATAAAGACTTTGCGATTTACCGCGAACCGCGTATCTGGGTGATATTTGGTTTTGGAATAATCAGTGGATTTCCGTGGGTGCTGATTGGCTCCATGCTTTCCGCCTGGCTGCAAGAAATGGGTGTTGACCGCTCTGCTATTGGGTTATTCGGTGTAGTTTTTGTGGCCTACTCCATTAATGCCCTGTGGTCACCACTCATTGATCGCGTGCAAATTCCTCTTTTAAATCGTTGGCTCGGGCAGCGACGTGCTTGGATGATGCTTTGCCTTGCTGGAATTCTGAGTGCCACCGCTGCGTTAGCTCAACTCGATATTATTGAAAACCTATGGTGGGTTGCCTGCGCTGCATTGGTGATTGCAATATTTTCGGCAACCCAAGATATCGCCATTGATGCATATCGAATTGAAACCTTCGGCCCTCATGAAGCGCGTTTGCAGTCAGCTGGAGCAGCTATGGCTACCGCAGGTTGGTGGACGGGGTATAGCGGTTTCGGCGCCATTCCATTCTTTTTAGTCGACGGCACTACCTTGATGTGGCAAGACGCCTACTTCGTGTTGTGCTTTGTTATCGCCGCTCAAATGTTATTTGTTCTTGCCGCCAGTAAGTCCACGCGTTACCGACCAGAAATTCCTAAGTTCAATCATTGGATGGATTGGTTGCGCAGTACTCTGATAGAACCAATTGCCGAATTTTTCCGCCGCAGCGGCTGGAAACTTGCATTCGGAATGCTGGCCTTTATCTTCTTGTTTAAGCTTGGTGAAGCCTTCTTGGGCCGTATGTCAATTGTGTTCTATAAAGAAGTGGGCTTCACCAACGATGACATTGCTGTGTATTCAAAAATGGTAACGTGGTGGATTACGATTATATTTGCCATTATCGGTAGCTTTGTGAATCTGCGGCTAGGCATTGTCCGTGGTTTGTTGGTTGGCGGTATTGCCATGGCTTCATCCAATCTTATGTTTGCTTGGATAGCAGGCGTTGGCCCTGACACTGACTTATTGCTTGCAGCAGTGATTATCGATGGCTTTACAGCAGCTTGGTCAACTGTAGCTTTTGTCGCATTTATTAGCTTGCTTTGTAATCGTGCGTTTACCGCGACACAATATGCTTTATTCGCTTCGCTCGGTAACCTTGGGCGCACGCTTTTATCGTCATACAGTGGTTATGTGGTGAATTGGTTGGACGGCGATTGGCAATTGTTCTTTATTTTGACGGCGCTCATGGTTATGCCAAGTCTCATTATCCTAATCATCATGCGTAAGCCCCTGCTGCGACTTGAGCAAAATTACCACCGGGAGATGAATTAGCATGCATTGGGTTGTCATCGGTACAGGTGCTATTGGCAGTTTAATGGCGGTGAATTTACGCCGTATCGGCGAACACGTTTCGATTAAACCCCGCCATGCAACTCATTCATCAATTTCAATTATTCATAATGCACACAGTTATGAATTTAGCACCACAACCTTGCCACTCACGCAACCAACCCAAGTTTTTGCGGCAGTGAAGGCTTACCACGTTGAAGCACTGTTGCAGGAACTCAGACAATCACCGCTACCTCAGGGTTCATCTTTGATCGTTAGCTACAACGGTATGCTCGACAATGAATCCGTGATTATGCCGGAACGTGCATTGCATTGGGTGACGACCCACGGAGCTTATCGCCATGAGAGCGAGGTAGTGCATGCCGGTTCAGGTGAAAGTTGGTTAGGCTGGGCGCAGGTAGAGCGCGCATCCAGCAGTCGCCCCGCTGAAGTTTTTAGTGCGCTGAATAATGCATTACCACTACTCAACTGGAGCCCTGCGATTAACCAACGCCGTTGGCAAAAACTGGCGATTAATTGCCTGATCAATGCATTTACGGTCATTCATAATTGCCGTAACGGTGAGTTGTTGCAGCACCACCTGCATCACGAGCAATTGGATGTTGCAGAAGAAATTTGTTGGTTAGCACAGCACCGGGGTGTTCAACTTGTGCCGGAGAAATTGCTGGAACAAGCCCAGCAGGTGGTCAAAAACACCGCAAATAACTTTTCGTCCATGCTGATGGATGTGCGCCAACAGCGCCAAACTGAGATTGATTACCTCAATGGTTTTGTTGCGCGTCAAAGCACGGCGGCGGGTCGTGCGGCGCCAGCCAACGAAAAGCTCTGGCGCCAGGTTCAAGCAATCAGCGCGTTTTAATCGCTGGCCTGCTTATCTTCAATAAAATCAACCACTTCAAGGCCGAAGCCAGATAACGCTGAATAGCGCTTCGGCGAGCTCATTAAATGCATATGATGAACACCTAAATCAGCTAGAATTTGCGAGCCAATACCCACGTTACGTGAAGCATTCGATGCTGCTGCAGTCGGCTTACGTTCACCTCTATCTTCAGCCGCAAAACTCATCACTTGTTCGAGTATGTCATCAGAATTTTGTTGACGACCAATTACCACCAACACCCCTTCGTTTTCACCAATGTATTGCATGGCATGACCAAGCGGCCAACTGCGTTTCGCCGCGCGTTCGGTAGCAAATAAATCATTGAACGTATCTTGCAGATGCACGCGCACGTTAACTGGTTTCGCTGGGTCAACTTCACCACGCACCAACGCATAATGCACTTGGGCATCAATGGTGTCTTGGTAGGTAATCAGTTCAAATTCGCCATAAGCTGTCGGCAGTTTGCAATGTGCCTTACGCTCAACAGTCTTTTCTTTCATCGAACGGTATTCAATTAAGTCGGCAATGGTACCAATTTTAAGATTATGCTCGGCCGCAAACACTTCTAAATCAGGGCGGCGTGCCATGGTACCGTCTTCATTAAGAATTTCGACAATTACGGCGGCCGGTTCAAAACCAGCTAAACGCGCAAGGTCACAACCAGCTTCAGTGTGCCCAGCACGGTTGAGAACCCCACCCGGCTTCGCTTTTAGCGGGAAAATATGGCCTGGCATCACCAAGTCCGCAGGCTTGGCATCACGGGCTACCGCGGCTTGCACAGTACGTGCACGGTCGGCTGCCGAAATCCCAGTTGTAACGCCTTCTGCAGCCTCAATTGAAACGGTAAAATTGGTCGCGTACGGGGCGTTATTTTGATCAACCATCAGTGGCAATCGCAGTTGTTTACAGCGGTCTTCGGTTAGCGTCAAACAAATCAAACCACGCCCATAACGTGCCATAAAATTGATCGCGGCGGGCGTAACACACTCTGCAGCCAAAATCAGATCGCCTTCATTTTCGCGGTCTTCATCATCCATCAAAATAACCATTTTACCTTGACGAATGTCTTCAATAATCTCTGCAGCACTGTTTAATGGGGTCACGACGTTAAGTCTCCTCTCACCCGGCGCGGAACCGCAATAATGCGTATATCATCCGCGACCTGACGTACATCTGAAAAATTTAATTCGGGTACTTGGCTCATGTGCGTAAACGCCGGTAACTGCAGCAACCCATGACCAGTATGTCCCAAAAGTTTAGGTGCTAAATACACCACAAGTTCATCAACAAGCTCTGCTTCGAGTAATCCACCGGCAAGACCCGAACCGCACTCTGTCCACACCGAGTTGATGTCGCGCGCTGCAAGCTCATGCAGCAGCTGAACAAGGTCTAAAAAGCCATTGGCAGCACGCGGCACTTCCAGCACAGTCACATGGTCAGCCCACGTTTGTGGTGATACCGTATCAGGGCCATGCACCAAGACAATTGGCGATAATTCTTTAAATAATGGCTCATTGCCAGTTAACAACCCCTGCGAGTCAATAATCACGCGAACGGGTTGCAGCTGTGCGTCGGGATGCCGAGCGGTTAGTGTTGCTTGATCAGCTAATACGGTTTGCGCGCTGCTCAATACAGCGCCACTTTGCGCGCGCCAACGGTGAACATCCCGGCGCCCCTCTGGGCTGGTTATCCACTGACTTTCACCATTGGCTAATGCTGTGCGGCCGTCCAACGACGCAGCCATCTTCACCCTTAACCACGGGCGTTTACGCTGCATGCGTGCGACGAACCCGCAATTTAACGCACGTGCTTGTTGCTCTAATATGCCAACAATCACTTCGATACCATGCGTTTTGAGCCGCTCAATACCATCACCACTTACCAACGGGTTTGGGTCTTTCAGCGCAATCACCACACATGCGACACCCGCTTCAATTAACGCATCAGCGCAAGGTGGCGTACGACCAAAATGACTGCAAGGTTCTAAGGTTACATAAGCTGTGGCGCCTTTAGCTTTCGTGCCAGCCTGACGCAGAGCGTGAACCTCTGCGTGCGCTTCACCAGCGCGTTGATGCCAACCTTCACCGATAATGGTGTTGTTATTCACCAACACACACCCAACCATTGGATTTGGTGCGGTTGAAAAACGCCCCTGAGCAGCAAGCTCAAGGGCGCGTGACATATAACGTTGGTGACATTCTGTGGTACTAGTCATTGAGCCGCGCAATCTCCTCGCCAAACTCACGAATATCATCAAACGCACGGTACACAGAAGCAAACCGGATATAGGCAACCTTGTCGATTGCTTTCAAGTTTTCCATAACCAGACCACCGATAACTTGGCTGGTTATTTCACGCTCACCGGTTGCTCGAAGCGCCGATTTTACGTTTTGAATGGCCTGCTCCATTGCCTCTAAACTTACCGGACGTTTTTCTAAGGCGCGCAGCAAACCATTGCGTAGTTTGTCTTCATTAAATGGCTCACGGGTACCGTCGGACTTTATCACCCGCGGCATCACCAATTCAGCTGTTTCGAACGTGGTAAAACGCTCTTTGCACTCAGCGCACTCGCGGCGACGACGCACAGAGGCGCCGTCAGCAACAAGCCGCGAATCGATCACTTTGGTGTCTTGTGTGCCACAAAATGGACAATGCATACGCTGCTTCCTTGATTGAATTACTTGTAAACAGGGAACTGCTTACAAAGCGCTTTCACTTGCTCGCGAACACGCGCAATAACGCTTTCGTCAGTGATGTTATCCAATACATCACAAATCCAATTCGCCACTTGCTCTGCTTCTGCTTGCTTAAAGCCACGACGGGTAATCGCCGGTGTACCTAAGCGCAAGCCAGAGGTTACGAATGGTGAACGTGGATCATTGGGTACTGAGTTTTTATTAACCGTAATGTACGCCTGCCCCAGCGCTGCATCCGCATCTTTACCGGTGATATCTTTGTCGATTAAATCAACCAAGAACAAATGGTTTTTGGTGCCGCCAGAAACGATTTTGTAACCACGTTCCTGCATCACCTTTACCATGGTGTTGGCATTGTCCAACACTTGTTGCTGGTACGCCTTAAACTCTGGCTCCATGGCCTCTTTAAAGGCAACCGCTTTGGCAGCAATCACATGACATAACGGGCCGCCTTGGCTACCTGGGAATACACCGCCGTTCAATTTTTTATGTAAATCTGGATCGTCTTTGCCTGACAAAATCAGACCACTGCGTGGGCCAGCCAAAGTTTTGTGCGTTGTGGTGGTTACTACATCCGCAAATGGAACTGGGTTTGGATACAAACCTGCAGCAACTAAGCCAGCAACGTGGGCCATATCGACTAACAAATACGCGCCAACTTCATCGGCAATTTCGCGGAACTTCGACCAGTCAATCACACCTGAATACGCAGAAAAACCAGCAACGATCAGTTTCGGTTTATGCTCCAACGCCAATTTGCGAACTTCAGCATAATCAATCTCACCCGTTGATTCATCCAGACCATATTGCACAGCATTGTACAATTTACCTGAGAAATTCACGTGCGAACCGTGTGTTAAGTGGCCACCATGCGCCAGACTCATACCCAATACCGTATCGCCGGCGTTTAGTAACGCCAAAAATACTGCTGAGTTAGCCTGTGAACCTGCGTGCGGCTGTACGTTGGCATATTTAGCGCCAAACAATTGCTTGGCCCGTTCAATGGCTAAGTCTTCAACCACATCAACGTACTCACAACCGCCGTAATAGCGTTTATGCGGATACCCTTCGGCATACTTATTGGTAAGCTGAGACCCTTGTGCTTCGAGCACGCGTGGGCTGGTGTAGTTCTCTGAAGCGATCAATTCAATGTGCTCTTCTTGGCGTTGAACTTCGCCAGTCATTGCCTGCCATAACTCTGCATCGTATTCGGCAATATTCATCTCATGTTTCAACATCGGGGCTCCTAACTTCACGGGCTGTCTGAGCGACAGTATAAGAACGAGAAATATATGGCGCCTAGTTTACCAATATACTTGGGTTAGCGCCAACTTAAGGGTTAAAATAGCCGCTGAAGATTATCGCTAAGAAATATCGCCTCAAAAAGGAACGCATGCTGCTATGGCACAATATATTTATTCTATGTCGCGGGTTAGCAAAGTTGTCCCGCCCAAGAAGACTATTTTAAAAGACATCTCGTTGTCGTTTTTCCCCGGCGCCAAAATTGGTGTGTTGGGTTTAAACGGTGCTGGTAAATCAACGCTGTTACGCATCATGGCTGGCGTGGATAAAGAATACGAAGGTGAAGCTCGCCCACTAGCGGGTATTGAGATTGGCTATCTGCCACAAGAGCCGCAGTTGGATGAAGACAAAACTGTACGGGAAACCGTTGAAGAGGCAGTTGCTGACGTGAAAGACGCGTTGGCTCAACTTGACCAGGTTTATGCTGCCTATGCAGAAGAAGATGCCGATTTTGATGCTTTAGCCAAAAAACAAGGCCAGCTAGAAGCTATTATTCAGGCCAAAGACGGGCATAACATCGAGAATATGCTCGAGCGTGCGGCCGATTCATTACGTTTGCCGCCTTGGGACGCCAAAATTAAAGTTCTTTCCGGTGGTGAACGGCGCCGTGTAGCCATTTGTCGTTTGCTGTTGAGCAAGCCTGACATGTTGCTACTCGATGAGCCAACCAACCATTTGGACGCCGAATCTGTTGCGTGGTTAGAGCGCTTCTTGCACGACTACGAAGGCACTGTTGTAGCCATTACCCACGATCGTTATTTCCTCGATAATGTCGCCGGCTGGATACTTGAGCTTGACCGCGGATATGGTATTCCATGGGAAGGCAACTACTCGTCTTGGTTGGAACAAAAAGAGAAGCGTCTCGAGCAAGAAGAAAAACAAGAAAATGCGCGGCAGCGCAGTATCAAGCAAGAGCTTGAATGGGTTCGTCAAAACCCTAAAGGCCGCCAAGCGAAAAGCAAAGCGCGTATGGCTCGGTTTGAAGAATTACAAAGTGGTGATTACCAAAAACGTAATGAAACCAATGAGCTGTTTATTCCACCAGGCCCACGTCTCGGCGACAAGGTGCTGGAAGTAAACCACTTGAAGAAAGCGTATGACGGCCGTGTGTTAATCGATGACTTAACTTTCAGTGTGCCCAAGGGCGCGATTGTCGGTATTATCGGCCCGAACGGTGCCGGTAAATCAACACTGTTCCGTATGATTACCGGTAAAGAACAACCGGATTCAGGTACTGTTGAGCTCGGTGATACTGTGCAGCTTGCCAGTGTTGATCAGTTCCGCGATGACATGGACGACAAAAAGACCGTGTGGCAGGAAATTTCCGATGGTCAAGATATCTTACGTATCGGCAATTTCGAAATTAACAGTCGCGCTTATGTGGGCCGTTTTAATTTCCGCGGTAACGATCAACAAAAATACATTGGTGAACTGTCCGGCGGTGAGCGTAATCGCGTGCACCTCGCCAAGCTGGTGAAGGCCGGCGGTAACTTGTTACTGCTCGATGAGCCGACCAACGACTTGGACGTTGAAACCCTGCGCGCACTTGAAGAAGCCTTGCTTGAGTTCCCAGGTTCAGCCATGGTTATCTCGCACGACCGTTGGTTCCTCGACCGTGTAGCAACACACATTCTTGATTACCGCGATGAAGGCCAGATTAACTTCTACGAAGGTAACTACACCGACTACGAAGAGTACATGAAGAAAACTCATGGCGAACAGGCCATGGAGCCGCATCGCACCCGTTACAAGCCTATTGGTGTTTAATGGGTTGTGTTTTTTTACATAAAAAAAGGGGCTGATTCAGCCCCTTTTTTATTTATTTCAATGTTGCCTACGCTTTAAAAAACTTACGTTTTTCAATAACACCAGGGGCAAATTGGTCAACACCGATAGCAGCAATACGCAGCTGCTCAGTTTTCTTAAAGGCTTTGGCTTCTTCAGCGTTGATCACCTCAGCTTTTTGGGCTGCTTTGACTAACTCATCACCGCTTAAGTCTTCAGCAATATCACCGCGTTTCACAGCTTTGCGAATTCGCTTGTAGATATCCGCGTGTTCCTTCATTGCCAAAAATGCGAGTTCCATGTGCCCAGTCATGTCTTTTGGATCATCTTTCCAAAAGCACAAGAAAGTATGGCGATCACGGGTTAATCCTGGCTCCATCATACTTTCCGCAATCGCTTGCAGGTTGTCGTCACTGGGTTTGTGGAAATGAATGCCCAATGGGAAAATCGCAAGGCGCAATGTCCACGCAACAAAGCGATTGGAGAAGTTCGCAAAAAAGCCTTTGAACGCTTCACCAATTTCGTACAAATGATGTTCCAGCGCGTACTGCACAAATGGCAAGTCACCGGTTTGACGGCCGTCATCTTCATAACGTTTCAATACCGCTGACGCCATATATAAATGACTCAGCACATCGCCCAAACGCGCTGAAAGCATTTCGCGGCGCTTCAAGTCACCGCCCATTACCAACATTGCCATATCGGCAGTCATAGCTAACGCCCGGCTCATGCGTGTTAATTGTTGATAATAACGGGCAGTTGGTCCGCTCATTGGGCTTGAATTAAAGCGCGCACCGGTAAGCCCCATAAATAAGCTGCCAAAGAAGTTGCTGGCTGCAAAACCAATGTGCTTCAACAGCAGCCCGTCAAAGTCATGTAAACCACGCTCTTCGTCCGGGTTCGATGCCGCTTCCATTTCCGCCAAAACATAAGGGTGACAGCGCGTTGCGCCTTGCCCAAAAATCATCAAATTACGGGTTAAAATGTTCGCGCCTTCTACGGTAATCGATACCGGTGTGGCCATGTAACCATGCCCAAGGTAATTACGCGGCCCCAATTGAATGCCCTTACCCGCATGAACGTCCATAGCAGCCTCCATTACTTGGCGCCCCATTTCTGTCATGTGGTACTTGGTCATGGCGGTGATAACTGATGGGCTTTTGCCTTCGCACAAAGCAGTTACGGTAAGACGACGCATGGATTCAAGAATATAGTTGGTACCACCAATCTTACCCATTGCCGCTTGCACGCCTTCGAACTTACCGATGGGTAAACCGAACTGTTGGCGTACATACGCATAAGCGCCTGTCATGCGCTCGGTAACGTGGCCGGTAGCGGTTGCTAACGCAGGTAAGCTAATACCACGACCTGCAGATAGACATTCCATCAACATCCGCCAGCCTTTACCGGCATAGTCTTGTCCACCAATAATCCAATCAAGCGGAATAAATACATCTTTACCATACGTGGTACCGTTCATGAACGCTTGGCCTAACGGCAAATGACGTTCACCGGTTTCAACACCTTCATGGCTGGTAGGAATCAATGCACAGGTAATGCCGATGTCTTTCTGATCACCTAATAATCCATCTGGATCGTACATTTTAAACGCCAAGCCTAATACGGTCGCTACCGGAGCTAAAGTGATATAACGCTTGCTCCAGTTTAATCGAAGGCCTAACACCTCTTTGCCTTCAAACTCGCCTTTACATACCACGCCCGTGTCGGGGATTGCGCCTGCGTCTGAGCCGGCTTCGGGCCCAGTTAATGCGAAACATGGAATGTCCGTACCATCAGCCAAGCGCGGTAACCAATAGTCTTTTTGTTCTTTGGTGCCGTAGTGCGTAAGTAGCTCGCCCGGGCCCAACGAATTGGGAACCATGACAGACACCGCAGCGCTAATTGAGCGCGTTGCGATGCGTGAAACAATATGGGAGTTTGCCGCTGGTGAAAAATCTAATCCGCCAAATTCTTTGCCAATAATCATGGCAAAAAACTTCTCTTTGCGAATGTACTCCCAGACCTTTTTCGGTAAGTCAGTATCTTGTTGAACAATTTTGAAGTCATCCAGCATACCCAGCAGGGTTTCTAGCTGGTTATCAATAAACTTTTGCTCATCTTCCGTGAACTGCGGTGCCTTGGTTTGATGAAATTCGTGCCAATTGGGGCGGCCGCTAAATAAGTCAGCATCCCACCAGGTATCACCGGCTTGCATGGCTTCACGTTCGGTTGGCGATAACGGCGGTAACACGCGTTTAAAAAACGCAAACGCTGGACGTGTAATTAAACTGCGACGGATATCCGGAACCGCAAACAAAAGCACGACCACAACCACTAAAAGAATAATAATTTCCATTTCACAACACCTTTGTTACTGGGTACAACGTGCAAAAAATGACACTGCTACAAGCATAGTCGATTATCGCGATGGCGCATCCACGCCACCCGCTAAGAATGGGATTAACCTATCAATCATCTGGTCCGCTGCGATGGCTTCACCAAAGTCAGCTGCAGCTATTTCGCGTAAAGCAGGCCCTGAAACCTGAGCAAAAACCGTAGCTCCTAACACAAAGTGCAACCGCCAAAACATATCCACTGGGCTAAGATTAGGATTCGCAACGTGTAAGGCTGCCAGCAGATTCTGCATCACATCGCCAAAATGGTCCATGGTGTAACGACGCAGGTGCCCCTGAATATCTGCATATGCAAAGCCAAGTAAACTTAAAAATATCGTTGGCCCGTGCTTGCGCACATGGCGTAATTCATTGAGTGGGTTACGAAAACAGTCAAAAACGTCACGCGTGGTAACTTGTGTCTTTTGCGCCAGGCCATCAAGCTCTTGGCTAAGCGCAGGCATTAGCACCTCAAGGTAACGGGCCATTACAGCTTGTATCAGCGCTTTTTTGGAACCAAAATGATAATTTACAGAAGCTAAATTCACTTCTGCATCAGCAGTTATTTGACGCAACGAGGTTTGCTCAAAACCATGCTCAGCAAACAAAGCCTCTGCCGCATTCAATATTTTATCTTTGGTGGTAATTCGTTTTGACATACCAATAACGCTCACTTTTCACGCACGCATACGTTTAGAACGTGCATTTTAAACATGCGTTTTAATTTAAAGCATGTGAAACGGAAGCGCAAGCAAAGAAAAAGGCGCTCAGTGAGCGCCTTAAATTGAACTGGTATCTAATTCCGGAAAGGCTTTAACCATCTCATCAACGGCTTTCATTTGCTGCAAATAAGCTTCTAACTTATTCAGTGGCAACGCACAGGGGCCATCACATTTCGCTTGTTCTGGATCTGGATGCGCTTCAATGAATAGCCCAGCTAAACCCAGCGCCATGCCTGAGCGTGCTAATACTGCGGCTTGCGCACGACGGCCATCAGCCGAGTCAGCGCGACCACCAGGGCGTTGTAATGCATGGGTTGCATCAAATATAACTGGCGCCATGTGCTTCATGTCATCCATACCCAGCATATCAACCACTAAATTGTTGTAACCGAAGCAACTGCCGCGCTCACATAAAATAATTTTGTGGTTACCCGCTTCGCCAAATTTTTTAATGATATGACGCATTTCGTGGGGTGCTAAAAACTGTGGTTTTTTAACGTTAATCACGGCACCGGTTTCTGCCATCGCCACAACTAAATCGGTTTGGCGCGCCAAAAATGCGGGTAACTGGATAATATCAGCAACTTCCGCGACAGGTTTCGCTTGATACGGCTCGTGCACATCTGTGATTACTGGCACGTTAAACGTGCGCTTTATCTCGGAGAAAATTTCGAGGCCTTTGTCGAGGCCTGGTCCGCGATATGAATGAATCGACGACCGGTTTGCTTTGTCAAAGCTTGCTTTGAACACATATGGAATACCCAGACGCGTGGTTACTTCAACATAGTGTTCGGCAATACGCATGGCCAAGTCACGCGACTCCAACACGTTCATGCCGCCAAACAAAACAAACGGCAAGTGGTTACCCACCTGCACGCCGCCTACTTTAATCACTTGCGTATTAATCACGTTGTTGTCCTTTCAATTATCCTGCGGCGATCACGCGCAAGATTTGCCCACAAATATAGGCCATATAAGTACCGAGTGCATAGCCAAATACCGCTAACAGTACGCCAACCGGCGCCAGCGATGGGTGAAATGCTGAAGCAACCACAGGGGCTGACGCTGCGCCGCCCACATTGGCTTGGCTACCAATAGCCATGTAGAACACTGGAGCCTTCAGTAAACGCGCCACAATCAACATTAAACTGGCATGAATAATCATCCAAATCGCACCAATTAAGAAGTATTTAGGCACATCCACAATGGCGGTAACGTCCATATGCAAACCAATGGTGGCGACAAGAATATAAACAAACATTGAGCCGTATTTCGACGCACCCACACCTTCTAGTTGACGTACACGCGTGAATGACAACGCCACGCCAACGGTTGTTGCAATAACGATTAACCAGAAGAACTTCTTGTCCAAACTAAAATCTTTAAGTGCAGGTACATTATCGCTAATAAATGGTGCGATAACATCAGCACCCCAATGCGCTAAACCGGTGACACCAAAGGCCACTGCCACGATGAACATCAGGTCAGGCAGTTTTGATTCACGGCGATGCTCGGCTTCATAATGTTCCATGCGCTCTTTGATCGCTTCAATTGCGCTAGTGTCAGCACCAATACGCTTATCAATCGCTTTATGATTTGCCGCCATGTAAAGCAAAACGGCCATCCATAAGTTCGCAACAATAATATCTACAGTCACCATGGCCGAGAAAATTTCACCGCCAACTTCGTAGACTTCTTTCATTGCTGCCTGATTTGCGCCACCGCCAATCCAACTGCCTGCAATGGTTGTCATACCGCGCCAAACAGCATCTGGGCCAGCACCACCTAACATTTCCGGGAAGATTACACTCACCAATAGCAGCGCAATAGGCCCGCCAATAACGATACCGACAGTACCCGTTAAAAATAGAATCAGGAGTTTTGGCCCAAGACGAAAAATAGCCTTTAGATCTAAGCTTAACGTGAGCAAGACCAGACAAGCTGGCAGCAAGTAATCCATAACCAGCGGATAAATTGCGGTATTAGCACCATCGACAATACCAAAAGTATTCAATAACGACGGAATGAAGTAACACAGCAGCAGCGCTGGCACCCACTTATAGAATTTTTGCCAAAACGAGTTAGAACTGGATTGGGTATAGAATATCAAACCAAGAATGGCCGCAAGCAAGCCAAAAATGATACCGTCATTGGTGATCAATGCAGTGTTTTCCACAGGAACCCCTTATTATTAATTTTTTTTAGTGAAGGACGTGCTGGGGGGCCGCCCACGTTTCCAATTGCAAGCGCAACATCTGTGCACTCGGATCATCTGGGCATTGTTCGACAAAATACTGGTAGTCGTCAACTGCAGCTTGTTTGCAGTCAAGTTCTTCTAACACGTAACCACGGTCACGAATCTCGTACGGGTCGTCGGGCATAATCGCCAACAACATATGCACCACGGTCAATGCATTCGCAAATTCCTGATCATGAATCATGGCGTGCTTTAGTTCGGTTAGGTAGCGTACCAGAACAGTTTTTTGATCAGCTGCTTCAAACATATCCCATGAAAACTCAAGCGCATCCTCAGTAACATCTTCAAAGCGTTCTTGCACTTGTTTGTCTTCAAGTAATTCACCGTGCAGCGGATCAACAAAGTAGCTTTCTTGTTCATGATCAAAGCGCAACAATGGATAACCTGGGAAATCGACCAACTCCAACTGAATACCGGCATAAGCGGCGGTTTCTTGCAGTAATAGGGCCAAACTAATGGGTAACCCAGTGCGATAACTAATCACACGGTCAAGCAGAATGCGCTGCGCCCCAACCACAGGCTCGGGCGCATCACTAAAACCTAGTTCAAAATAGAAATCTTCAATAACGGCCTGCAGTTTTTCCATACCGTCAAGATTTTCATGACGCTCAGCCATTTCACGAATAAGCTGATAATAATCACTAACGTACTGGTCGCTGTCCGAATGAAAGGTGCGACTAATTTCCCACACAATTTCAATGGTAGGTAACATTTCGTGAGCGATATGTTCTAAGTATGAAAAACGCATAAACCCCTAAAATATAAACTGCTTTAAATCAGTGCTTGCTTACTGAAGGCGATGTGCAGCAGGAACATAATCCAGCTTAACGCACCAATAAAGCCGACATAACGTAACCAACTCACACTGGCTTTCATTGCCACAAGACCAAACAAAATATAACCGACTAAGCCGATAACTTTATTGATCAACCATGGAGTTTCCCAAGGCCACATTTGCCAATGAATGAGCATACCCACAATAGTCAGCAACAAGCCTGTATCAATAATGTGTGGGACTATTTTCACCCACTTTTGGCGACTAATGTTGGCACCAATGCTCACCCAAAAAAATCGAAGCATGAATAATACCACACTTATGGCTACAAAAGTGACATGGAGGTGTTTTAAGGCTACAAATGACATCAAAAACGTCCTTTTTAATCGTTATTATCTATTAAACGTTGATACGCGGCAGCAATTTGCTGACGCAACTGTGGTTGGTGTTCTAACAACCAATTCTGGTAAAAACTTAATTCGTGTTCCAGCGCATCCCGCTGATCAGCAACCCGGATAATATCGCGATACGACCGCAACGACGACATCACACAGGTAAATAATTTTTGCGCAGTAAGCTCAGTCTTCGCTTTGTAATCGTTAATATCATAATTAATGACCACCGAGCGTTCCGGTGCTTGGCCGGGTTGACCAGTACGCAACACGATACGGCTAGTGCGGTTGCCAGCGGTTTCGCGAATATAGCGCGCTACTTGTAAGCCGGCATCATCGGTGTCCATCACCACGTCTAGCAAAACAATGGCGATGTCTGGATTTTCATCAACCATTTGCTGTGCTTCTTGGCGTGAATACGCGCTGAGAAAATTCAACCCCCGGCCTTCAAACACCAAATCCATTAACGCCAATCGAGTAACCGCATGCACTTCGCGCTCGTCATCAACGATTAAGATCTTCCAGCCTGCTTCTGTCGTTTGATCCCGCTTTTCATCATCGCTGTCATGTTCGTCGGCAAAGATAAAATTGTTATCCATCAGTTGCTCTCCATTGCCCCACAGTTATGCGTTCAAGATTAGCATAATCGCGCATACTGTTAACGGCTACGAACTTGTACGATGCCATTAAGTCGCGAACCGCGGCCGCTTGCTCCCATCCATGTTCTACCAATAACCAGCCATCGTTACGTAAAAATGTTCCAGCCTGACTAATAATCTGTTCAATATCTGCGAGGCCTTGGTTATCAGCCACCAGTGCACTGCGTGGCTCAAAACGCACATCGCCTTGCTGCAAATGCGGGTCGGCAGCATCGATATAAGGCGGGTTAGAAACAATCACATCAAATTTATCATGTGCTGTCAGCCCACTGAACCAATCGCTTATTTGGCAGTTTATTGACAACTGCAATGCACGTGCATTGCTTCGCGCAAGTTCAACCGCCGCAGGTGATTTATCCACCGCTGTAATGTGCCATTTTGGCTTGCTTGATTTCAAGGCCAGCGCTATCGCACCCGTACCGGTGCCCAAATCTAGCACTTTTGCATCATCTGCAAGACCCAATGCTAAGGTCTGTTCAACTAAAATCTCTGTGTCTGGCCTAGGAATTAACGTGCTATCGTTCACGCGCAATGGCAGCGACCAAAACTCGCGCTCGCCCACCAAATGGGCCACCGGCATGCCCTGTTGACGCTTGGCCAACAGCTGTTCAAATTGCTGTGTTTGCGCTGCGGTTAACTGCCGTTCCGGCCATGTATATAAATAAATACGTTCACGCTCTAAACAAAATGCAAGCAACACTTCAGCATCGAGTTTGGCAGACTCACTGTGGCTGAGGGCTCGGGTAGCGATCGCGAGTGCATCAGCTATGCTAACTGGTGCTTGCATGGTTATCATTGATTTTCAGACAATGCTGCCAATAAGTCGGCCTGATGCTCTTGCACAATGGCATCGAGAATCAAATCAAGCGAACCGGCAAGCACTTCATCCAACCGATATAACGTTAAATTGATGCGGTGGTCGCTAACGCGGCCCTGCGGGTAATTATACGTGCGAATTCGCTCCGAACGATCACCACTACCGACCAAACTACGGCGTGTTGTTTGTTCTTCTAACCGACGTTTTTCATCTTCCGCTTGCTGAATACGAGCCTGCAATACCGACATCGCTTTGGCGCGGTTCTTATGCTGAGAGCGCTCGTCTTGGCACTCCACCACAAACCCTGTCGGAATGTGGGTAATTCGAATGGCAGAATCGGTTCGGTTAACGTGCTGACCACCGGCACCGGATGCACGATAGGTATCAACCCGCAAGTCAGCTGGATTAATTTCAACCGCTTCAGCTTCAGGTATTTCAGGCAACACGGCTACGGTGCAGGCTGAGGTATGCACACGCCCTTGCGACTCTGTTTCTGGTACCCGTTGCACGCGGTGACCACCCGATTCGAACTTTAATCGGCCATAAGCGCCATCGCCGGAAACATGTGCAATGACTTCTTTGTAGCCGCCATGCTCTCCTTCACTTGCACTGACTATACTCACCTTCCAGCCATGTTGCTCACCGTAGCGGCTATACATACGGAATAAATCACCGGCAAATATTGCGGCTTCATCGCCCCCCGCACCCGCGCGTATTTCGAGATAACATGGGCGGTCGTCGTTTGGATCTTTCGGCAGCAACAGAATCTGCAGTTCTTGCTCAAGCTGTTCTTGCTTCGCTTGCGCTTCGTCTAATTCTGCTTTAGCCATCTCGCGCATTTCAGCGTCGTCTTCTTGCATCATTTCGTTAGCAGCCGCTTCGTCAGCCTGCGCCTGCTGATAGCTGGTAAAGCACTTTACCAGCTCTTCGAGTTGCGAATATTCGCGCGACAACCCACGAAACTTATCTTGATCGCCAATTACACCAGGGTCACTTAATAAGTGCTGAACTTCTTCATAACGTTCTAATAAAGCTTCTAATTTTCGAATAATCGAAGGATTCATCATGCGGTGAGGACCTTACTCGTCATCTGCTATTAATCGTTGGAATACCGCCAAGGTTTCGTAATCACCGGCAGCCCCAGCTTCACGCATTAATTGCGTGGGCTGATGTAAAAATTGCTTGGTTAGTCGTTGCGCCAATTCATTCATGACGTCTTCTGGGTCTTTTCCCGCTGCAAGTTGATTGCGCGCACGTTGCAACTGCTCCGTGCTCATTTGCTGAGTGCGTTGGCGAAAGTCACGAATCACATCAACATGGTCTAACTGGCGCAACCACGCTGTAAACGCATTGCTGTGCTCACTGATAATAACTTTCGCTTCTGCCGCGGCTTCTTCGCGGTTGCGCAGGTTCTCAGTGATAATGCCTTGCAAGTCATCAACCGTGTACAAGTACGCATCATTGAGTTCGTTAACTTGCTCTTCAATGTCACGCGGCACCGCTAAATCAATTAACAGCATGGGCTGTCGCCGACGTATTTTCAAAGCCGATTCAATCAAGCCTTTACCAATAATAGGCAATGGGCTGGCGGTCGAGCTGATCACAATATCGGCTTGCGGCAATAATTCAGGCAATTCACCCAGGGTGTGGGCTTGCCCGGCAAACTTATCGGCCACCGCACTCGCTCGAGCCAGTGTTCGGTTGGCTACCATGAGCCGCTTAACGCCGTGTTCAGTTAAATGCTGCGCCACCAGTTCAGCGGTGTCGCCCGCCCCCACTAACAGCACACTGGATTGCGGTAACTCGGAAAAAATCTGGCGCGCAAGATTAACTGCTGCGTAAGCCACAGAAACCGCATTTTCACCCACTTTGGTTTCATTGCGCACAGTTTTTGCCACGCGAAAAGTGCTTTGAAACAAACGTTCGAGCACGGTGCCAACGCTGGCTTGATTGCGTGCGAATTGATACGCCTGTTTTACTTGCCCCAAAATTTGCGGCTCACCCAACACCAACGAATCAAGCCCGCTCGCCACGGCCATTAAATGCTCAATAGCAGCGTTGTCTTCATAGATATAGCAATGCTCACGCAATTGCTCGAGTGGTAAGCGATGGTAGCCAGCTAGCCAACCGACCAACATGTCGATGGAGGTTGCGCCTTGGCAATACAGCTCTGTGCGGTTACAGGTTGATAAGATGACCGCTTCGGCTACGCCCGTTTGTTCACGCAGCGCTGGCAACGCCTGGTGCAACTGCTCAGGCGAAAAGGCGACTTGCTCACGTAATGCTACGGAAGCTGTTTTGTGGTTAACACCAAGTGCGAAAATGGTCATAATAGCAAAAAATTGCGAGCCTCTGGCTACTGCTAAACGCTGGCAATTGTACGTGAAAGCCCGCATGATGAAAAGCACACGAACAGGGATAGCTTAGCGAATGAAACGTCTTCTATTAGTAGTACTCACAAGCGGTTGGTTAGCTGCTTGTAGCACAGTGCCTGAACCGGTCACTCACAGCGATGTTGATGACCGCGCAGTTGCGGCACAACAACAGTTGCTGGAACAACGTGACCAGTGGCGACTAAAAGGACAAATGGCTTTGTTCGACTTGCGTCAGGACAACCGCCACGGGGTTTATGTTGATTGGTTTTCAAGTGCTTCAACCCTTACTATGCGGTTTTCTCACCCCCTACGGGGTACCTTGGCGCGCTTGTATCAGCAAGATGGATTAGCCGTATTGACCGATGAGGACGGGAAAGAGTATCGCGCCGAATCAGCCGAGCAGCTGCTATTAGAGTATTTTCAAATGGATTTACCCATAACGGTGATTAACTCCATTGTGATGGGCAAACAGTTGCCGGGCATGATTGACACCCATTATCAGTTACGCCGACACGAACAGCAGCAACTGGCGTTGCTATCAGATTTTGTCATGATTGCCGCTGATCAACTGTGGCGCGCGCAACTCCGGGACTACACAATGGTTGATGGCACCTTTATGCCGCACAGTATTGATTTAACAACCGATGCGTGGCGCCTCAAACTCAAGGTGTCTGCATGGAGCTTTTAACCTTACCGGCAGTCGCTAAACTCAATTTATTTCTGCACATTGTTGGGCAACGCGCCGACGGTTACCATAATTTGCAAACCCTGTTTCAGTTTGTCGACTATGGTGATGAACTGACATTTCAGTTGAATTCGAGTAACCAAATCACGCTCAGCTGTTCAGAGCCTGCATTAGAAAGCCCCGATAACTTGGTTGTACAGGCCGCTCAGCTGCTACGCAACCAAGCGCACAGCCAGTTACCTGGCGTTCACATTCATATCGACAAGAAACTGCCCTTTGGCGGTGGTTTGGGCGGCGGGTCATCGGATGCAGCAACCACACTACTGGCACTGCGACAGCTTTGGCAGTTACCGCTTTCTGATGCCCAACTGGAACAGCTCGGCCTGCAACTTGGTGCCGATGTGCCAGTATTTATGCGTGGGCACGCAGCCTTCGCCGAAGGTGTGGGCGAGCAGTTAACACCAGCCACCCCACCCTGCCCGTGGTACCTGATTATTCATCCCGGGGTGCAAATTAGTACGCCGAGTATTTTTAAGCACCCCGATTTAATTCGCAATCATGCACCACTGCAATGGCCGCATTGGAGCTGGGAATCCACTACCAATGACTGCGAAGTTCTGGTCCGTAAACTTTACCCAGAAGTTGCCAACGCCCTCGACTGGTTGGTAGAATACGCGCCTTCTCGATTGACCGGCACCGGTGCATGCCTTTTCGGTCACTTCGATAACGAATTAGATGCCCGTGCTGCGCTGCAAAGGATGCCTGCACAGTGGACAGGATTTGTCGCGCGAGGTCTCAATGAAAACCCGGTCTGCCAGCAATTGCGGCAGGCTTCAACTGTGAACCTAACCAACCAAGATTGAGGTTTAGTGTGCCTGACATGAAGCTCTTTGCTGGCAATGCGACGCCAGAACTCGCCAAAAAAATTGCCGACCGCCTATTTATCAAACTCGGTGACGCTGAAGTAGGCCGTTTTAGTGACGGTGAAATCAGCGTTATGATCAACGAAAATGTTCGTGGTTCGGACGTCTTTATTATTCAATCAACCTGCGCCCCAACCAACGACAATCTCATGGAGTTGGTGGTTATGGTCGATGCGCTCCGCCGCGCTTCTGCCGGCCGCATCACGGCTGTCATTCCATATTTCGGGTATGCACGCCAAGATCGCCGCGTACGTTCTGCGCGAGTGCCTATTACTTCAAAGGTAGTTGCTGACTTTTTATCCAGCGTTGGTGTTGATCGGGTATTAACCGTTGACCTGCATGCGGAGCAAATTCAAGGCTTTTTCGATGTTCCGGTAGACAACGTGTTTGGTAGCCCAGTGCTAATGGAACATCTACGCCAGCAAGAATTCCATAATCCTGTGGTGGTTTCGCCGGATATTGGCGGTGTTGTGCGCGCACGCGCCATCGCAAAATTACTGAATGACATCGACTTAGCGATCATCGATAAACGCCGTCCACGCGCTAACGAATCGCAAGTAATGCATATCATTGGTGATATTCAAGACCGCGACTGCATCATTGTTGATGACATGATTGATACTGGCGGTACCTTGTGTAAAGCCGCTGACGCACTGAAAAAGAACGGTGCACGCCGCGTATTTGCTTACGCCACGCACCCAGTTTTTTCGGGCAACGCGTTTGAGAACATTCGCGACTCGCAAATTGACCGCGTAATTGTCACAGACAGTATCCCGCTTAGTGAAGAAATGAAGAGCCTGGATAAGGTTCATCAACTGACGTTAAGTGGCATGTTGTCTGAAGCGCTGCGCCGCGTCAGTAACGAAGAATCTATCTCAGCGATGTTCGAGTATTGATTGAATTTCGAGGGCTGCGGTGGTAATATTCCGCGCCCTCGAATAAGCAAGACATATTTTTGAGGAACTTGTCGGGTATTTGGTCGCGAATATCCGGCTTATTTTTATTTAACGGAGACACTCCATATGTCAACTATCGATTTTACTATCCAAGCAGAATTGCGTACGGATACAGGGAAAGGTGCGAGCCGCCGCCTGCGTCGTGCGGAAAAACTGCCTGCAATTTTATACGGTGCTGATAAAGAAGCGATTTCAATCACGTTGGATCACAATAAAGTGAACAACATGGCTGACTACGAAGCATTCTACTCACACATTCTGACGTTGGTTATCGACGGCAAGAAGCACGAAGCTATCTTGAAAGACGTTCAACGTCACCCGTACAAGCCTAAATTGACTCACTTGGATTTCCAACGTGTTGTTAAAGGTCAGAAGCTGCACACTCACGTTCCTGTTCACTTCACCAACGAAGCGACAGCTGTTGGCGTGAAAGAAGAAGGTGGTGTTGTTGTTCACCACGTTGCAGATTTAGAAATCTCTTGCTTGCCAAAAGATCTGCCTGAGTTCGTTGAAGTTGATATCGCGAACTTGAAATTAGGCGAAACCTTGCACTTAACCGACCTGAACATGCCTAAAGGCGTTGAACTAGTTGAGTTAACTAAAGGCGAAGATCACGACCAAGCAGTTGTTTCAATCACTGCACCACGTGTAGAAAAAGAAGCAGAAGAAACTGAAGAAGAAGTATCAGCTGAAGTTCCTACTGCTAAAGAAGCGAAAGAAGAAGACAAAGACGCTGAATAAGGTCTTATGTCGACAATTCGCTTACTCGTGGGCCTGGGTAATCCAGGCCCCGAATACTCCCAAACACGTCACAATGCAGGCTTCTGGCTAGTCGAGCAATACGCTCGTATGCACGGCCATACACTCCAGCCTGACACCAAATTCTTTGGCAATAGCGCCCGTATTCAAAAAGGCAGCATGGATTTGCGCGTGTTACAGCCGATGCAGTTTATGAATCGCAGTGGTAACGCAGTAGCCAGCCTTGCTAATTTTTATAAAATTGCTCCCGAAGAAATCTTGGTCGCTTATGACGAGTTAGATTTGCCCCCTGGCGTTGCTAAATTCAAAACTGGCGGTGGTACAGGCGGACATAACGGCATTAAAGACATTGTGGCGCGCTTAGGCAGCCATGATTTTCATCGCTTACGTATTGGTATCGGTCATCCCGGTGATAAAAGTAAAGTAACCGGATGGGTGTTGGGAAAAGCATCACAAGCAGACCAGCTATTGATGGACGATACCATTACGGAAGCCTGCCGTAGCATTGATATCTTGTTGCAACAAGATATGCGCGCGGCACAACAGCATTTACACAGTTTTAAAGCACAGAGAGAGAAATAAGCATGGGATTCAAGTGTGGTATCGTCGGCTTGCCGAACGTAGGTAAATCAACGCTGTTTAACGCGCTGACGAAAGCTGGTATTGAAGCAGCTAACTTTCCTTTCTGTACCATCGAGCCAAATACGGGCGTGGTTGCAGTGCCTGATCCGCGTTTAGATGAGCTAGCAGCCATTGTGAACCCGCAACGTGTGGTACCAACCACCATGGAATTTGTCGATATTGCGGGCCTTGTTAAAGGCGCGTCGAAAGGTGAAGGCTTAGGTAACCAATTCTTGGCCAATATTCGTGAAACGGATGCGATTGGTCACGTTGTGCGTTGTTTTGAAAATGACAACATTGTGCACGTTGCCGGTAAAGTTGATCCCGCTGAAGACATTGAAGTTATCAACACAGAGTTGGCGTTAGCTGACTTGGATAGCGTTGAAAAAGCGATTCATCGTCAGGGTAAGAAAGCGAAAGGCGGCGACAAGCAAGCTGCTGCCGAAATTGCCGTGTTGCAAAAATTATTGCCCGCACTTGAGAACGGCGAAATGGCCCGTTCAGTTGCGCTTAGCGATGATGAAAAAGCCACCATTCGCAGCTACAACCTGTTAACGATGAAACCCACCATGTACATTGCTAACGTGAATGACGACGGCTTTGAAAATAACCCTTACCTCGACAAAGTACGCGCCATTGCAGCCACCGAAAATGCCATTGTGGTGCCAGTTTGTGCCGAAATTGAATCTGAAATTGCTGAACTTGACGACGAAGAAAAAGCTGAGTTCATGGCTGACTTAGGGCTCACTGAGCCCGGTTTGAACCGTGTTATTCGCGGTGGTTACCAGTTGCTTAACTTGCAAACCTATTTTACCGCCGGGGTAAAAGAAGTGCGTGCATGGACCATTCCGGTGGGCGCTACTGCACCACAGGCGGCCGGTAAGATTCACACGGATTTTGAAAAAGGCTTTATTCGTGCAGTTGTTGTTGGTTATGACGACTACATTACGCACAAAGGCGAGCAAGGTGCCAAAGAAGCTGGAAAACGCCGCGAAGAAGGCAAAGACTACATCGTGAAAGACGGTGATGTGATCTTATTCCGGTTTAACGTTTAAAAAAGCCGTTAATCGTTATTGGTTATTCGAAGAAGATATGGGGCCGATGGGGAGCTGCGGATTAGCGCCCCATTCGGACCATGACCCGTCATACAGCTGCACTTCACTGAAACCCGCAATTCGCGCCGCGACCAACAAAATACACGCAGTGATACCGGAACCACAGGTTAACACCAAATGTGGCGATTTTGGGCCAACTAGCGACACCAACATATCCTCAAGTTCCGCCGACTTCTTGAATCTGTTGTCGTCCAACACATCAAGAAATGGCAGATTAAACGAACCACGAATATGACCACTGCGCATTCCTTTGCGCGGCTCTTCTTTTTGGCCCAAATAACGCTCGCGTGAACGCGCATCAATAATGCTGCTCGCCCCGCTTTGGGTTGCTGCTAAAACTTGTTTGGCCGTGACCAACCATTCTTTATCAAGCTTTGCGACAAAATTGCCACGAGCCGATTTCGGACGCGCATGTTCAGTATCCGCAGGATAACTGTCCGCAAGCCACTGCGGTAGTCCACCGTCCAAAATATAAACTTGTTTGAAGCCCATGGATTTAAAGATCACCCAAGCGCGCGGCGACGAGTAAATGCCCTGATTATCGTACAGCACCAAGGTATCGTCTTTATTAATGCCTAAGGTTTGTGTGGCTAAGGTAACCTGCTCGGCTGTAGGGAATGTATTCGGCAAACTCGCGCTGATGTCGGTAAAGCTTGTCTCTAAAGCCATATCCAGCGAACCTGGTATGACAGTGAGTTCGTTGTATTCAAGGGGAGTACGCCCCGCAACTTTTTTCATGCTTGCGTCAAGCACATGCAAATTAGGTTGCGATTTATGTTCAGCCAACCACTTGGTTGTTACTAGACACGATTTATCTGACGTACTCATACCTTATCATTCCATTTGCCAAAGGTTGTTTACTTACGGCTTAATTGCCGCACGGCAATCTACAGTTATCAATCATTGATAACCAATAGAAACCGCAATCAACATCGCTATCGCACACGCAAAAATAAGCTTCAGCATCAGCGGCGCCACAAACTTAAACCAACGTTCGTAAGGCACACCGGCTAAGCCTAATATGCCCATCAACACTGGGTTGGTGGGTACGATCATATTCATCAAACCGTCGCCCATTTGAAACGCCAGCACAGCTATTTGGCGACCAATACCGGCGGTGTCGGCAATCGGAACCATAATCGGCATGGTCACAAACGCCTGACCACTGCCCGACGGAATAAACAGGTTCAGCAAGCTCTGAATAATTAACATGCTAACCGCACCAAAATGTGCACCAAAAGCCTCAACTGGCATTGCCAGATAGTAAATAACGGTGTCGAGTACCTGCCCATGCTCCATAATCATTGCAATTGAGCGCGCAAAACCAATCAATAGCGCGGTTGCTGTGAGCTCCGCAGCCCCCTCTATAAATTTATTGGCCGCGTCGTTAGCGCCCATTTTAGCGACCAGTGCAGCAAATAGGCCGAAACCAAGAAACAGTGCACTGAGTTCAACCAGGTACCAACCGTGTTCTTTGATACCCCACACCAATAAACCGAGCACAACCACAAAGCCCATCAAGATAATTTTATGACGCCCTGTAAGTGCTGGATAATCTTCGGCATCAGTATTTTTAGCGGGAGTTATATCAGCCAATAGCGAATTGTTAGGGTCTGCAGCTACACGCTTCGCATAGCGGTATACATGGTGAAAACCTATCGCAAATAACACCGGCCAAAGTGCAAGCCGATACCATAAGCCAGAGGCTGGCGGCACTTCAGCAATGGCTTGTGCAATTAACAGCGTAAAAGGGTTGAATAACGACAAGCCGTAACCGATGCCATAGCCAACAATTAGAATTCCCATAGCGGTAATGCCATCGAGCTTTAATGCGCGGCACAATGCCACCAGCATGGCGACAAAGATGAGATACTCTTCGGCTACCCCAATCAAGGCCGAAAAAATACCAAAGGTGAGCATACCGCCCAAAATAAGCCATCCAGTTTTATCCGCAAATTTTTTCAGGAGCAGGCCAATCACCGCATCAAGCATTCCCGTCGCGCGTAAGATGCCCATCACACCGCCTATCAACAAGACAAAGAAAATTACGCCTTGTGCATCACCCAGTGCTTGTGGAATCACAGTAAACAGTGTCAGTGGCGACAATATGGGTTGGTCTGCTAGTACGCTATAGGTGCCAGGCTGCACCACCGTTTGCCCAATGTCATTTACGCTGCGTTCAAATTCTCCAGCTGGAATAATCCAAGTCAACACCAGTGCGGCAACCATCATGTACATCATGAGAACTAAGGTGTGCGGTATTTTTATTTTTATCATGGGAGAACTAACCTACTCTCTTTAATTGTTATAAATGAATCACTTCCTTGTGCATTGCAGCGAGTATAGCAAGTAATCTGTTTTGTGCGCTAACAGGTATCTGTTCTGATTCCATGGCCTGAATTAAATCTTCCACCAGTGCATTAAATTCCGCCCGGGTAATGTTCATTCCAAGGTGTACTTCAGGCATCGGCATACCGGCGTATTCGCACGGCCCGCCACTTAATTCACAGATGTGCTCCGTCAGCATTTTATGGAAGCGATCAATATCGATATTTTCAAAATGGTGAATAATGCGATCGTCTTCAGCTATTTCGAGAATGAACGACTCCATTAACTGGCTGATGCCTTCATATTCACCCAATTGGTGATACAGCGAGCCCTTTTCTGCCTGCGCCAGCGGCGTCATCAACAACCCAAGTGCCAGTATCGCTATTCGTACTATCATGATGCGCCTCTTAGAATGTAACTTGAATGCTACCGTACATACCGGTCTGGTTATCAGCACCTGCAATCGACTTCAAATTGGTGTATGCCAAGGCTACCGCAACCCGCTTATTCGGAAACCATCCGATAAACACATCATGCCAATCATGCTCTTCGGCAAAGCTAAGGTTACTCGGTTTTTGGCGGTACTCCACGCCCACAATCCAATGGCGATTCACAAACATGCCCACGGAAGCTTCCGCTTGTAATTTATAACTGTCGTTCAGGTCACCGCCAAAGCCGAGCAGCCCCATTTCATTGGCTTTGGTAGCGCGCAGCGTTAAATTGACCAGCCAAGTTTTATGCCACGGCCCGTCTAACCAAGCTTTGGCTGCGCTGACGTACACATCAGTGCCGCTGTCATCGCGGGCGCCCACAGCTTCGGGTAACGCAAACGTTTTATTGCGTTTGTGCTGCAAACCAATACTCAGTTGCGGTTCTTGACCATAAACAAGGTCGCCATAAAGATGATATTTGACGCCGTAGATATCTTGCTTAAGTTTCCCGCCCAAACTCACCAGATCAAACTGTTGCCGGGCGTAGCTGAATTCCCAGCGATTGTCATAGTTTAACGTGAGTGCGCTGACACCAAGTTCATAGTCGTCGACGTTGGCGTAGTTGTATGCAACAGTTCCGCCCCACTGGCCTTCTTCAGCATAACTAGAAAGCGTCGCCCACGGCACCAAGCCGCCGCCCCCGCTACCCTCCACACTGGTTAACCCGCCAGTTGCCAATAACTTGCCAAAGTCTGCAGCTGCGGAACTAGATGTTATTACCGCTGCTGTTAGCGCAAGCGACTTGATCAGCATCAGCACTCTGCTAAGGCTCATGGTGAAACTCCTTGATAATCGCGCAGCCACTGTTCGAACTGGGTCGCTGCTAATGGTCGACTGAAATAATAGCCTTGTACCGTATCACACCCCAGCTGCTGCAAAATCTGCCATGCGGATTCCTCTTCGATACCCTCTGCAACCGTGGTTAGTTGCAGTTCATGCGCCAACGCCAACGTTGAGCGCACAATGGTTAAGTCGGCATGACTGTTAGCAATATCTTGTATGAAAGACCTGTCTAATTTCAGTTCATCAACCGGTAAACGTTTAAGTTGAGCCAAGGAAGCATAGCCCGTACCATAATCATCGATAGCAATTTTAAAACCGGCCTCACGCAGTTGAGTCAGCCGTTTAATCGCTTGTTCCGGCTCCACCATCACCGCGCTTTCGGTTACTTCTAAAGTAATCGATTGTGGCGATAGCCCGCGCTTCTGCGCAGCTTCACGCAAAAATTTAACCAAATCCGGCCACTGTAAATCCAATGCTGATAAGTTGATAGCCAACGCCAGTTGCAGCCCCTGCTCATGCCACAACTGCAGTTGATCAAACGCCGCCGTGCAGACCCAGCGGGTTAACCGATTAATTTCTCCAGTTTGTTCCGCCAATGGGATGAATTCGTCCGGCCGCACCACGCCGAGGTGTTCATCACGCCAGCGCAGCAGTGCCTCTACACCCAATATACGGCCGTCTTTGCAGTTAACCTTGGGTTGGTAGTGCAACTGCAAACGTTGTTCGCGTACCGCGCTTGGCAGTGCCTGCACAATTTGCAAACGGCGCAAGTGCTGTTCGTCCATACCATGTTCGTAGGCCACCGCAAAAGCATTGCGTTGTTTTGCTTGGCGCGCGCAAATTTGAGCACGGCGCAAAATACTATCGGCATCGTCGCCTATATTCGGAAAGGTTAAATACCCAGCACGAAATTCAAGTAAATAACTGGTTTCATCAAGCCACCAAGGCTGCGAAAGTGTTTGTTCAATGTCGCGTAGCAATGCCTTGGTTTGTGGTTCGGATTGGCCTTCGCCAATTAAGACGAATTCATCGCCCGCCAAGCGACCAATCCACCATTGCTCGGGGGCACTGTCGCGTAAGCGCTGCGAAATCATTTGCAATAATCGGTCGCCTACCTGTTGACCAAAACGGTCGTTCACTTCACGGAAGCGCGCAACATTTAACAACACCACGTAACCGTTTTGCTTAGACTGAATGGCCCGTGATAAGTAGTCCCGCAAGGAAACGCGATTGGGCAGTCCGGTTAACAAGTCATGCTGCAGTTGATACATAATTTGCTGCTCACGCTGCGAAATACCTTGTCGCATGGTTTCAAACGCTGCGCCTAAAGCGCCAAACTCATCATTGCGTTGCAGCATAATGGGTTGGCTATAGTCACCTGCACCGAGTTGCTCCGCCGCACGTGTCAGGCGAGCTACTGGCTGGCTGATTTTGCGAGCGGTGATCATCGCTAACAACACAGCAAAGATCAGCGTCACTAACGCAATCATTAGGTACTGCTGTTGCAATGTCACAAATTCACTGGTTGCTGCAAATTCGTCGGTACTGAACAGAATCACCAAATTAGGATCGTTACTCAGAGCGTATTGAATATCATTAAAGCCCGAAACATTGGCCGCTAGATTTAGGTTATCTAAGGCCATGCTCAGAGCGATTTCGGGGTCTTCAATCTGGGCAAGTATTTCCTCATCAAGGCTACTTGCAAACACGGTGCGCTGCTGGCGGTTCATAAACGTGATATCAGCATGCGTTAATTGGCGCATTAACACCGCGAAATCATCGTCCACACCGAAACCCAGCGTTGCCCAAGCTATTAAGTCAGGGGCGCGAACAGGCACAGTCACAATTTGGAAAATTTCATCGTCAACCAACACCAATTGCGCGGCTGATTGGCCCGCGGTAAGGTTGTCGATAGTAGGTAGCAGTTGACTGGTGTGCGTTGCTGCTATTTCTTCGCCGTTGGGCGACTGCAGCACAATGAGGTCGGTACCTATACGTTCACCGTGGTTAATCAAGGCAGAAATAATTGTATTCTCGTCGCCACTGGCAACCGCCTCACGAAAACCAAAATCGGTGGTTAATACTTCTGCAGCCTGCTGTAACTGTTGAGCGCGCACGTCCATCAACTCGGCAAATACCCGCTCACTTACTTCCAGCTCTCGTTCCAGCGTGCGCTCTGATTGTTGTGAAGTAGCTAACCACACTGCCACCAGCGAGATAATTAATACCGCGCCAGCCAGCGTCATAAAACTTACCAATAATCGTGAGCGAAAACTTTTTATAGTCATTTTAGTTGTTATTTTTTCGACGATTAAATCGTTGCTGCAACGCCGATGGTGGCGGTGGATTTTGTGCTTGTGGTAGTACCGGTAAATTAACCGTCAGGTTCGTTTGTGCGTTCGCTACCTCAACCACCAATTCATCAGTAATGGTGTCGGTTAAACCAGGATACCAAACATGAATTTGAGATACTTCACCGGGTAATTCAACCTGCCCATCCGCATTGGTTTGCAGACTAAAATCATGAGGGCTGACATAGATATAGGCTTTCATGTGGTCATGGATGTTGCATCCTAAAACCACAATACCCGGTTTATCAAAGCGCAGTTCAGGTGCTTGTTGATTGCTATACAGCGGTAGCTCAAAGGGCTTAGTCGGTGAAAATGAGTAAACTTGATGGCGAATGTTGTCACTATTTGGAAAACTCACTGAACTGCCTTGCGGCACATTAAGTACAAAGGGTGAAAACAGTTTGTCGACTTGGTCCATCACCGCATTATTCACAATCGCGTTTTCAGGTGCCGAATTAGCAACACTTACAATGGCTTGTGGTAACGGTTCGCCATTGGCATCCAGCACTGTCACGGTTAGCGACATCGGTGCCTGAGCGTCACTCGATGTGCTGTATAGAACAGCAGAAGCAGCAATGATTGCGGTAAATAACACCGCAGGAATTTGAAACTTTGTCATACTGACCCCATGCTATCTTTAATTCGGCAGACAATCGCAGCGTGCGATCGGTCCAGCGGGTTTTGTCTCAATGACAAGCCTAAATATATTTACGACGCTTATTTAGGCTGGATCAGAGTGTACTGATATTTATGAACATATTGCACGTATTAATTGCCGATATCCATACTGACAAAAAAGGAGTCAGACCATGGCAACACGAATAGAAACCGATAGCATGGGTGATATTGAAGTACCCGAACACGCGCTGTGGCGCGCGCAAACCGAACGCGCCCGACAAAACTTTCAACTCAGCGCATTACGTTTCCCGCAAAAATTTATTTATGCTCTAGCCCACATCAAGGCTGCGGCGGCAGCGGCAAATGCAGAAGCGGATATAATCAGTAACGAACAGGCGCAAGCGATAACGAAAGCCGTTGAATTAATATTAGACGGTAAAGCGGACGATGCCTTTCCGTTGGATATATTTCAGACCGGTTCTGGCACCAGTACCAATATGAATATGAATGAAGTGCTGGCCAGCTTAGCCTTGCGCGAGCATGCTGTTGAGGTTCATCCGAATGACCATGTCAACGCAAGTCAAAGCAGTAATGATGTGATTCCGACAGCTATCTTAGTTAGCAGTGCCATCGCGCTCAAAACGGATTTAATGCCAGCGTTATCACATTTACGCCAAACCATAGCGACCAAAGCCGAGACCTTAACCGACACCATCAAAACGGGGCGAACCCACCTCATGGATGCGATGCCATTGAGTATGGCCCAAGAATTATCTGCGTGGTCCAGCCAGGTTGCCAATCTTGAACGCGCACTAACAGATGGTTTGGCGCAGTTAACTGAATTGCCGCAAGGTGGTACCGCAATCGGCTCCGGCATTAATGCACCCGATAACTTCGGCGAACGCTTCTGTCATTTTTTGAGTCACCGCACTGCACAACAATTTAGCGCCGCGGCTAATCCATTTGCGGGCATTTCAGGGCAAGAAATTAATTTATTACTCAGTGGGCAACTCAATGCTTTGGCGACGGTGTTGCTGAAAATTAGCAACGATTTACGTTGGATGAATAGCGGCCCCTTGGCCGGCCTGGGTGAAATTAGCCTCAAAGCCTTGCAGCCGGGCAGTAGTATTATGCCAGGCAAAGTAAACCCTGTGATTCCTGAGGCGGTAGCAATGATCGCCGCGCAAGTAGCAGGAAATCATCAAACCATTTCGGTTAGTGCGCAGCAAGGCAATTTTCAATTGAATGTCATGCTACCGGTTATTGCGTACAACCAATTACAGAGTATCGAATTACTCAGCAATGCAGCGCGAGCTCTGGCTGATCAAGCCATCGCTGATTTCACCGTAAATCACGAGCGAATTGATGAAGCGCTTGCGCGCAATCCGATTTTAGTGACGGCATTGAACCGTAAAATTGGTTACAACAAAGCCGCCCAAATCGCCAAACAAGCTTATCAACAACAACGTCCAATTCTTGACGTGGCAACGGAGATGACTGACCTGTCAAAAGAAGAGTTGGCGCAGTTGTTGAACCCGAAAAATTTAATTTAGAAACAGGAGTAAATATGTCACAACATACTGTTATTACGGGCGCTAATCGCGGTATTGGCCTTGCCTTGGCAACCCAATTGCACCAGCGCGGTGAGAAAGTTACTGCGGTATGTCGAACCGCTTCAGATGCCTTAAAGAAGTTAGGTGTGAATATTATTGAAAATATTGATGTGACTAACACCGACAGCATTGCTGAGTTAGCCAAGCAGTTGCGTGGCCAGCCCATTGACATGCTAATTAATAATGCAGGTCTGCTGGAACGCGAATCTTTAGGTAACCTAACCCCACAAACTATCGAAGCACAATTTCGAGTGAATGCGATGGGCCCGCTATTGGTTACCGATGCGCTACGCGATAATCTCAAACAAGGCAGTAAAGTCATTCTAATTACCAGCCGTATGGGTTCAATGGCGGATAACGGTTCTGGCGCCTATTATGGATATCGTATGAGTAAAGCTGCCCTTAACGCCGCCGGTGTGTCGCTCGCTAATGACTTAAAAGACGCTGGCATTGCTGTCGCTATGTTGCACCCAGGTTTTGTGCAAACGGAAATGGTCAATAATGCCGGCGATATCAGCGCGGATACAGCAGCTGAACGCCTAATTGCACGCATGGATGAACTTAACATCGAGTCCACGGGTCAATTTAGGCATAGCAACGGCGATTCATTGCCGTGGTAACTTTGAGGATATAATCATGTCAACTTCTCGCTCGAGCGTTAATGCCATTATTTTTTCTGTTGCAGCCATAGTGAGTGCAGCGCTATTAAGTTCAGGGCTGACGAGCAGCATAAATAACTTTCGTAGCTTTGATCGAGTCGTCGAAGTAAAAGGCTTAGCCGAGCGAGAGGTGGCCGCGGATACCGCAATTTGGCCCTTAAAAGTGACCCGTGCGGGCAACACACAAAACACCATTTATCAGGAGCTCGACCAAGACATTCAGGCAATTCGTGCCTTTTTGCTGGTTAATGGCTTTGATGAGAATGAATTGTCTGTTTCTGCACCTAATGTGTTAGATAAGCTGGCCGAGCGCTGGGCGACTGAAGATGTTGGCCTGCGCTTTACCGGCGATCAAACCATTACCGTGTACACTGAAAAAGTGAACCAAGTGCGTGAATTACGCCAACAATTGTCCGAGCTTGGCAAAAAGGGCGTGAGCTTGAGCAGTAATGGCTATGATACTCAGGTTGAGTACCATTTTAATGGCCTCAACGCGATTAAGCCGAGCATGATTGAAGAGTCTGCGCGTAATGCCCGTGAGGTCGCATTAAGGTTCGCTGAGCATTCAGACAGTGAATTAGGGAAAATTCGCAGTGCCAATCAAGGTCAATTTACTATTTATGATCGCGACTCGAATACACCGCACCTAAAAATTGTGCGTGTGGTGTCCACGGTTTCCTATCAATTGGTCGATTAGTCGTCGATTAAATAGGCAAACTATCCGTTTTTTAAGCAATCGCACCGAAATCATGGATTTTTTAGGAAAAAGAGGTTGACGGTTTCCCCCCTGATTTGCATAATACGCGCCGCACTCAACGAGTGCAGTTTGATAGAAAATTTGATATTGGCTACGTAGCTCAGCTGGTTAGAGCACAGCACTCATAATGCTGGGGTCGCAAGTTCGAATCTCGCCGTAGCCACCAATCAAATCCCTTTTTGGGCGGACGTGGTGGAATTGGTAGACACGCTGGATTTAGGTTCCAGTGCCTCACGGCGTGAGAGTTCAAGTCTCTCCGTCCGCACCAACTCAAACTGTCAGGCGGTATACACAAGTTGGGGTATAGCCAAGCGGTAAGGCAGCGGGTTTTGATCCCGCCATTCCCAGGTTCAAATCCTGGTACCCCAGCCAATCGCCCTTCTCTTCTTGATGCACCCAGTGTTGGGGTATAGCCAAGCGGTAAGGCAGCGGGTTTTGATCCCGCCATTCCCAGGTTCAAATCCTGGTACCCCAGCCATTTTTATCCCCTGTTTGTTGCGGGGGTGGCGGAATTGGTAGACGCGCTAGCTTCAGGTGCTAGTGAGCTAACGCTCGTGGGGGTTCAAGTCCCCCCCTCCGCACCACTTCGGTGGTGAAAACCGCAACAAACTTTTAAAACCCGTTATTCGTTATTCGATCGCTTCGCTTGTCGTTATTCGTTAAACACCAATAACTAATAACTAATAACTAATAACTAATAACTAATAACTAATAACTAATAACCAATAACGCTTTTCGCTTTTCGTCACTTCATTCCTATTGCTTGCTTGATTAACGCTCGCTTCAATGGCATCACCCGATTCACTAACGCTAAACCGCCGGAAATTAACGCCCGTGGCACCACGTGCTGTGAGCGAAATCCGAAGTGAATCGCATCCATTGCGCGCATCATTTGTTGATTTTCGCGCTCACGTACACGCTCATAAGCACGCAACGCTGCAGCTACCGGTTGTTGATCATTCAGCTGGCTAAGCAATTCTTGAACGTCTGCAAACCCAATATTCACGCCCTGCCCAGCTAATGGGTGAATACTATGTGCGGCATCACCAATAAGTACCACTGAGTTGTGAACGTGATACCTTAAAGCGCGCTGACGCCGTAGTGGAAAGCTCGCGAATCGCGATACCTTGTGGTCTCCGATATGGGGTGCAAAGGTTTCATGCAAGGCTTTATGAACCTGCGCATCGCCACTAAGTTGCTGCCACTCCTGCTCACTGCGGTAATCAATCAAACATGCCTGGTGAGTACCCAACGGCAATAACGCAAATGGCCCAGCTTCACGAAACACTTCCCATGTTGCCGGTTGAATCGGCTCACGAACATCCGCAATTGCTAACAAGCAACGCATATCATAATCCCAGCCGCGCATTGCAATACCTGCGGCTTTCGCAACTTGCGAAGTTGAACCATCAGCGCCAACCAATAAGTCGTAAGGGAGTCGCTCACCGGTGTCGAGCTCAACCTGCTGCTCGGCTAATTGAAACTGCGCCACACGCGTTAGGCTTAAGCAGCGCACGCCATGTTGGTCTAGGTGCTGCCACAGCGCCTGCTGCAGTGCGTTGTTTTCAACCATAGCCCCGAGTGCTTCGACGTTCACTTCGCTGGCCGCAAAATTAACACGCATACCATCGCGGCATTCAACCGCTAAATCGGTGTAATAAAACCGCCGTTCAGGGCGCACATCAGCCCATACGCCAAGTTCAGTCAACCAGGCGACATTACGTTGATGAATTGAAGAAATCCGCAAATCCCAGTCACCTGTACTGGTCGCCGGTTTACCCGCCTCAATCACGGTTACGTCATGGCCGCTTTGGGCGAAAGCCAATGCCGCTGAAGCTCCCACCATGCCACCACCGATTACGACAATTTGCATCTCTATAATCCACTGAATCGTTTAACGTACTGCGCATCATAGAAAATACTGCGCCACAAATACACCAACAACGCTAAAAAACATTGCTAAACGCCAGCATTGTGAACGTGATAAGATAGCGCCTTATTTGGCTCTCATCTTTTTAACGGCGACGTAAGCCGTGTAAGGATTCTATGGACACCCCACAACGAACGGTGTTTATTGCCTCCGCGCTAGTGCTTGGCGCCGAGCTTTGCTTTGCTGGCGTCAGCGCATTGGTCAAGTATCTGAGCACTGATTTACCCTCTGAACAGCTGGTATTTTTCAGAAATTTGATGGCGTTTGTGGTGCTGTTACCGTGGATATGGCGTAAAGGGCCAAGTGCTTTTAAAACCAAGGCTTGGGGATTTCATATAACGCGCGGTTTAGCAGGCCTTGCGGCCATGTATTTATTTTTCTATGCAATTGCCAATTTGCCACTGGCGCAAGCAACCTTAGTGCTGTTGCTGTCGCCCTTTCTGATTCCAATAATTGGGCGGGTATGGCTTAAAGAGCGTGTGCTTGCCCAAACCTGGCTGGCGATTGCTATTGGCTTTGTTGGGGTTTTTGTTTTTTTAAACCCTGCGCAAACCACATTGTCGCCGATTGTTGGTATTGCGTTTATCGCGGCATGTTTAGCCGCATTCACCAAAACATTGATCCGGCAGATGTCCGCAACCGAGTCGTCCAGTAAAATTGTGTTCTATTTCGCGACTCTCGCTACCGTGATATCGGCACTACCACTGATTTGGCGCGGCGAGTCCATTGCCAGTGAACACTGGTTTGGGATCATGGTGATGGGTGCACTCGCCGTGGCGGGTCAGCTCGGCATGACCAAGGCCTTTGCCTTAGCCCCAGCAGCACGGGTTGGCGTTTTCACCTACAGCTCGGTGATATTTGCCGCTTTAATGGGTTATTGGTTTTGGGATGAACCCATTACCGTGAGTATGATTTTAGGTGCCACCATTATTACTGTCGCAGGCTATTTAGCCATTCGCACCCGCCGCAAAGCAGAAACTGGCGGCAAAGTTGGCAGTTAGGGGCTGTTCAGGCTAAAATAGCAGCCCTTTTTATGTGTGGTGTATTTAACGCAATTGAGCAAGTGAGCGCGAAGATTTATGAGTAAGAAGTTATACATTAAAACTTGGGGTTGTCAGATGAACGAGTATGACTCAGCTAAAATGGCTGATCTGCTTAAGGCAACTCATGGCTATGACGTCGCAGCTGAGCCTGAAGAGGCTGACTTGATCCTGCTCAACACCTGTTCCATTCGCGAAAAAGCGCAGGAAAAAGTCTTTCACCAACTGGGCCGTTGGAAAAACCTGAAAGATAAGAATCCAGACTTAGTTATTGGTGTGGGTGGTTGCGTTGCCTCACAAGAAGGCGATCATATTCGTGAACGTGCGCCATACGTTGATATCGTATTTGGTCCACAAACTTTGCACCGTTTGCCTGAAATGGTGAAGCAAGTGCAAACGAATCACACCCCAATGATTGATATTTCATTTCCAGAAATTGAAAAATTCGATCGTTTGCCTGAACCCAAAGCTGACGGCCCAACAGCCTTTGTCTCCATCATGGAAGGGTGCAGCAAATACTGTACGTTCTGTGTGGTGCCCTATACCCGTGGCGAGGAAGTTAGTCGCCCGGTCGACGACGTATTGTTTGAAATTGCGCAATTGGCCGAGCAAGGCGTACGTGAAGTGAATTTGTTGGGGCAAAACGTGAATGCATTCCGGGGTGATTACCACGACGGCAGCGTTTGCCGCTTCTCTGAATTGTTGCATATGATTGCTGCGATTGACGGCATCGACCGTATTCGCTACACCACTTCGCACCCGGTTGAATTTACCGACGATATCATTGAAGCGTATGCAACCATTCCTGAATTGGTCAGCCACTTGCACCTGCCGGTGCAAAGCGGTTCAGATCGTATTCTAGCCATGATGAAACGCGGCCACACTGCACTGGAATACAAGTCGCAAATTCGCAAGCTGAAAAAGATTCGTCCAGATATCGCCATGAGTTCAGACTTTATCATCGGCTTCCCTGGCGAGAGCGATGCTGACTTCGAAGCGACGATGAATTTAATCCAAGCGGTTGACTTTGATATGAGCTTTAGCTTCATTTACAGCGCGCGCCCCGGCACCCCGGCGGCTGACCTGCCTGATGACGTGAGTGAAGAAACCAAAAAGCAGCGTTTACAACTGCTGCAACAGCGCTTAAATCAACAATCACATGTACATGCGCGTCGTATGCTCGGCACTGAGCAACGTATTTTAGTTACCGGTCCATCGAAAAAAGACCCGATGGAGTTAAGCGGTCGTACTGAAAACAACCGTGTGGTGAACTTTGTCGGAACTCCGGACATGATCGGTAAATTTGTTGATGTAAAAGTCACCGACGTGTTTGTGAACTCATTACGCGGTGATGTGCTGCGCGTTGAGTCAGACATGGGCTTACGTGTTGATACCGCGCCACAAACTATTTTGGCGCGTCAATCACGTACACAGCCCGATGAGCTCGGTGTAACAACATTTGTTCCACCAGCAACCAATTAAAGCGAGGTAAATTTGAGTCCATCTGTTAGCACCATAGACATCGATTTAGAACCTGCAGATAACCGCCGCATTGCGGATTTATGTGGCGCTTTAGATGAAAATCTAAAGCACATCGAACGGCGCTTAGGCATTGAAATAAGCCATCGCCATAACGAGTTTCGTATTATCGGCCCCAGCCATACCGTTCAGGCTGGTGCTAAAATTTTACGCGATCTCTATGTCGAAACTGCGACAGTGAAAGGCGACGAGGGTAAAGTCACCCCGCAAATGGTGCATCTAGCGGTACAACAAGCAAAAGTGCTTGAACAGACACCAGCCGATGACCCCGCTGCTGAAAAAATGACTCACATTAAAACCAAACGTGGCTTAATTAAGCCACGCAATCACAATCAAGCTGAGTATGTTCGTGCCATTTTGACGCACGATGTTAATTTCGGTGTGGGCCCTGCCGGTACTGGTAAAACTTATCTTGCTGTTGCTTGCGCGGTTGATGCGCTTGAACGGCAAGAAATTCGACGGATATTACTAACCCGTCCCGCAGTAGAAGCTGGTGAAAAGCTGGGCTTCTTGCCCGGTGATTTAGCGCAAAAAGTAGACCCATACCTGCGCCCTTTGTATGACGCCTTGTTTGAGATGTTGGGCTTTGAAAAGGTTGAAAAGCTTATTGAACGCAATGTCATTGAAGTGGCACCGCTCGCTTATATGCGCGGCCGGACACTTAACGATGCATTTATTATCTTGGATGAAAGCCAAAATACGACCTGTGAACAAATGAAAATGTTCCTTACCCGTATCGGCTTTAATTCGCGCGCCGTGATTACTGGCGACATCACTCAAGTTGACCTACCGCGTGGGCAGAAGTCAGGTTTACGCCATGTTATTGAAGTGCTCAAAGACATCGATGCAATTAGTTTCACCTTCTTTCAGGCATCCGATGTTGTGCGTCACCCTGTAGTGCAACGCATTGTACAAGCCTACGAGGCGTTTGACGAAAAATCATGACAAACTTAACTGTTGATCTGCAACTTGCCTGTGAAGCAGACAATTTGCCCTCAGACGCTTCGTTTGAAGCCTGGATTGAGGCTGTACTGCACCATTTAAACTGCAGTACAGAAACCGAGCTTACGGTACGCGTTGTCGATGCCGAAGAAGGTTTAGCCTTGAATCATCAGTACCGCGGTAAAGCATACGCCACCAACGTATTGTCCTTCCCATTTGAAGCCCCCGTGCCCTTGCCGGTCAATTTGCTCGGCGACCTTGTCATTTGTGCAAGTGTTGTTGCCGATGAAGCCAAGGCTCAAAATAAGTCATTGGTCGCACACTGGGCGCATATGGTTGTACACGGAACCTTGCATTTGCTAGGTTATGACCATATTGAAAACGATGAAGCCGAGCACATGGAACAGCTCGAAAAAGATATTCTTGCAGCCTTAGGGTATGCTGACCCTTACGCTGATGACCACGCTGATGATCAGCATTAATTGGAGCAATAACAGCAAATGAGCGATGACAATCCACACTCTACCAACGGTTCTGCGCGTAAAACGTGGGCAACCAAACTGTTGCAACTTTTTACCGGAGAACCGAATAGCCGCGCAGAGTTAGTTGATTTAATCCAAGACGCTGAAGAACGCGATCTAATCGACAACGACACCAAAGAAATGATTGAAGGTGTACTCGATGTTGCCGAACTCAAGGTCCGCGATATCATGGTGCCACGTTCACAGATGGTCACTATCGATATCAATCAAAGCGTTGAATCATTTTTACCTATCGTGATTGACTCACAACATAGCCGCTATCCTGTTGTCAGTGAGAACAAAGACCACATTGAAGGCATCTTACTGGCGAAAGACTTGCTCGCTTACGGTTTCGGTATGACCGACCAAGAATTTGCCCTCGCCGATGTTATTCGTCCAGCGGTTATCGTTCCAGAGAGTAAACGCGTTGACGTGTTGCTCAAAGAGTTTCGCTCGCAACGTTACCATATGGCTATTGTGGTCGATGAGTATGGCGGTGTTTCTGGCCTGGTGACTATTGAAGACATCTTAGAAGAAATTGTCGGTGAGATTGAAGACGAAACCGATTACAACGAAGACAACAAAGCCGATATTCGCCGCATCAATAAGTCGCGTTATTCCGTAAAGGCCTTAACCACCATTGAAGACTTTAACGACTACTTCAACACAACTTTTGGTGATGAGGAATATGACACGATTGGTGGCATGGTTGCACATGGCTTCGGCCATTTACCTGAAGTGGGTGAAGAACTCACTTTGGGCAGTATTTTGTTCAAAATAACCGGTGCCGATAAGCGCCGCATTCAACAACTTCAGGTAACCATCACGGATACCAACAATGCTGCAGATGCCGACTAAATGAGGAACTATCGGGTCACCTCGCTACTACTCGGCGGTAGCTTGGTTTTTAGCTACGCACCGTTTCAACAAGCTTGGCTGGTGTTGCCGGTGTTATTTGGGCTGTTGCTGATTACCCGCAAAGCCTCTGCAGGCATGGCTTGGCGTATTGGATTTTACTTTGGCCTAGGCTGGTTTAGTGCGGGCCTAAGTTGGATTTATGTCAGCATCGACCAATTTGGCGGTTTACCCGTAGTCGCATCGCTTGCTGTGCTCATGGTGTTGTTCCTTTATTTGAGCTTATTCCCCGCATTAGCATTATTTTTGTGGAAGTATAGCGAGCGCTGGCTCGGTCACTTTGCGATAGCACTATTGCCACTAACTTGGTTAATCAGTGAGTCGATTCGTGGTTGGTTTCTTACCGGTTTTCCTTGGCTAGAACTAGGTTACACGCAAACTGACAGCTGGATAGGCAACTACGCGCCATGGTTAGGTGGTGTGGGCGTGACCGTAATGCTCTGGGCAATTGCGATTGCCTTGTTCGTGTGGTTTGACCGCAAACGAAAAGAGTTCGGCTTAATCGCCTTTGGGCTATTGATCATTCCGTTCACCCTACCCTGGGTTAGCACCATTGAGAAAACCGGTGAACAAGCCCGTGTTTTGTTGGTGCAAGGCAATATTGAACAGTCCATTAAATGGAATCCTGATCAGCATTGGCAATCGCTAATGACCTACCTCGACTTAAGCCGGCCGCATTATCTCAGCCACGATATTATTATCTGGCCCGAGTCAGCAGTAACCATGCCCGAGCCTTACACCGATGACGTGCTGAGTAATATTCACAATGCCTTGGTTGAAACCGACACCACCCTCATAACAGGCATCATTGATTATCAGCAGAATGAATACTTTAACACCATGATTGTGCTGGGTTTGGATGCACCATACCAACCGGTTGAACCCTATACACATGGCCATACCAACCGCTATCAGAAACATCAATTACTGCCTATCGGTGAGTTTGTACCATTTGAAGATTTATTGCGCCCTCTGGCGCCATTATTTGATTTACCGATGAGTTCGTTTTCACGGGGCGATTACCAACAGCCGAACTTGCGTGCGAAAGGGTTCCACTTAGCCGGTGCAATTTGCTACGAAATTGCTTTTCCCGACCAAGTACGAGCCAACGTATTACCGACCACTGACTATATTTTAACCGTCAGTAATGATACCTGGTTCGGTGCATCGCACGGCCCGGCGCAGCACATGCAAATTGCACGCATGCGGGCGCTAGAGCTTGGCCGCCCTTTGCTACGTGCCACCAACAATGGCATCAGTGCTGTTGTTGATGCCAATGGCCACGAAATTGCCCGCGCTCCGCAGTTTTCAGCAACATCTTTAAGCGCCCAAGTACCGGTTGTAACAGGACAAACAGCTTATCACCGCTATGGTTCTATCGGCGCTTGGCTGATTGCGCTTTTAATTGCATTAAGCAGTATTTTGGCTGCATTTCGGCATGGTCAAGCGCGCTCAAAATCAGTAAACTAACAGCATTCATCTCATATTAATTAACCACTGCATGGAGAGTCGCCATGGAAAACATCATTGCCGCGTTATTATTTGCCGTTTTAGTCGCTGCGGGTACCTTAGGTGTTACTAGCTTAGGCATGTTTGCGTTTCACCGTCATGAAAACCGTGACACCCAACAACGCGAGCGTCTTGAATACGCTTTCTTTGGTCTTTTTGGCGTCGTTGTGATGCTAATGATGTGGTACGCACTTTAATTTTTTAACCGAGCAGTTAAACGGAAAGCCAGATGTCAAAAAAAATAGCGGAACAATACGATCCATCCGTGGTTGAGCCAGCCGTTCAGCAGCGCTGGGAACGCGATCAGGTATTCACAGTTACCGAAGATCCAAACAAAGAAAAGTTCTATTGTTTGTCGATGTTCCCCTACCCAAGTGGAAAATTGCACATGGGTCACGTGCGCAATTACACCCTTGGTGACGTGGTTGCCCGCTATCACCGCATGCAAGGTAAAAACGTATTGCAGCCCATGGGTTGGGATGCTTTCGGGTTACCTGCAGAAAATGCGGCCATTCAGAATAAAACCGCACCGGCAAAGTGGACCTATCAAAACATTGACTACATGCGTAATCAGCTAAAGTCGCTAGGCTTTGGTTACGACTGGTCACGAGAATTGGCAACCTGTACGCCAGAGTATTACCGTTGGGAGCAATGGTTTTTCACTAAGCTATTTGAAAAAGGCTTGGTTTATAAGAAGAACGCCACGGTTAACTGGGACCCGATCGATCAAACCGTACTGGCCAATGAACAAGTTATTGACGGTCGCGGCTGGCGTTCTGGCGCGCTGGTTGAACAAAAAGAAATTCCGCAGTGGTTTATCAAAATTACCGACTACGCCGATGAGTTGTTAAACGACTTAGACCAGCTTGAAGGCTGGCCAGAACAAGTCAAAACCATGCAACGCAATTGGATTGGCCGCTCTGAAGGTGTCGAAATCGACTTTTCGATTGCGCAAAGTGATGCACAACTCACCGTGTACACCACCCGCCCAGACACGCTTTATGGCGTAACCTATATGGCCGTGGCTGCACAACATCCACTGGCTCAAAAAGCTGCCGCCTCAAATCCTGATTTAGCAGCCTTTATTGAGTCCATTAAAACCACCAAGATGGCAGAAGCTGATTTAGCAACCATCGAGAAAAAAGGTATGGACACCGGTGTTCGCGCCATTCACCCAATGACCGGCGAAGAAATTCCGGTGTGGGTAGCTAATTTTGTACTCATGGATTACGGCTCTGGTGCAGTTATGGCCGTTCCGGCGCATGACCAGCGCGACTGGGAATTTGCAACAACTTATAAGTTGCCCATTCAAGTCGTGATTGAAGCCGAGTCAGGCGACGAAGACATCAACAACGGTGCCATTGTTGCTAAAGGAACCACAGTAAACTCTGGTGACTACAATGGGTTAAGCAGCGACGCTGCGTTTGATGCAATAGCCACACATCTGGAACAACGCAATATTGGACGTCGTCAGGTCAACTACCGCCTGCGTGATTGGGGCGTTTCCCGTCAGCGTTATTGGGGTGCTCCAATTCCAATGTTGAACTTACCTAATGGCGAATCGGTACCTGTGCCGGAAGACCAATTGCCGGTGCTTCTGCCAGAAGACGTCGTCATGGATGGCACCAACTCACCGATCAAAGCTGATTTAGAATGGCGCAAAACCACCTATAATGGCATGCCGGCAGAGCATGAGACGGATACTTTTGATACCTTTATGGAATCATCCTGGTATTACGCACGCTATTGCAGCGCCAATCATCACGACGGTATGCTCAACCCAGAGCAAGCCAACTATTGGCTGCCTGTTGACCAGTATATCGGCGGTATCGAACATGCAATTTTGCACCTGTTGTACGCGCGTTTCTTCCATAAGCTTTTGCGCGACACCGGCTTAGTTAACTCAGATGAACCATTCAAGCGTCTACTCACGCAAGGCATGGTCTTAGCGGATAGTTACTTCCGCGAAGACGCGTCTGGAAAAATCACGTGGTATTCGCCGTTAGACGTCGACATTACGCGCGACGAAAAAGGCCGAATCAACCAAGCAATATTGCGAACAGATGGTCAGCCGGTACAACATGGCGGCATGACCAAAATGTCGAAGTCAAAGAATAACGGCATTGACCCGCAGGTAATGATTGATAAATATGGCGCCGACACCGTGCGTTTATTTATGATGTTCGCAGCCCCACCAGAAGCGACCCTGGAATGGGCTGATTCAGGTGTTGAAGGCGCACAACGCTTCTTGCGTCGGGTCTGGCGTTTAGTCGCGGACTACGCTGATGTTGCCGATAAGCCGCAAAGCTCGGCATGGGCCGATGTTAACGACGCACAGCAAGAGCTGCGCCGTGAAGTGCATCGCACCATTCAGAAAGTATCCGATGACATGGGTCGCCGTCAGCATTTCAACACGGCTATCGCGGCCATCATGGAACTGCTGAACCGCCTGCAAAAAGCGCCGCTAGCAACCGAACTTGACCGTGGCATTATGGCTGAAGCACTTGATGCTGTTGTGTTGATGTTGGCCCCAGTCACACCGCACTTAAGCGAAGCATTATGGCAAGCCTTAGGGCACGACAGTGATATTAACTTCGCAGCCTGGCCAGAATTTGATGAAGCAGCTATGGTTGAAACATCGGTATTGGTTGTAGTTCAGGTAAACGGCAAAGTGCGTAGTAAAATCACTGTGCCAGCCGATGCCACCCAAGAACTGGTTACCCAAGTTGCCATGGCAGATGAAAATGTACTGCGCTTTATAGAAGATAAAACAGTACGCAAACAAATATACGTGCCCGGCAAACTGTTTAATATCGTAGCGAACTAATTGATGACTAAACTATTGCACTACATCGGCCTTGTCATTTTAGCCACAGCCCTGAACGGCTGTGGTTTTCAGTTGCGTGACAACTACCAGTTACCGGCTGCAATGCAGGCCGTTTCAGTGCAAGCGCCAGCCTTTAGCGAATTTAGTCAGGTGCTCCAACGGCGCCTTAATTTGGCCGGCGCTCAACTGGTTGATAGTGCACAAGCTGGCGTGACCATCGAAGTTCTTAGCGATCAACTTGACCGACGCACCCTATCGCTCTCACAATCAGGCCAAGTTGCCGAATATGAGATGATTTATACGGTTAATTATCAGATCATTCAGCAGGATTCTGAGCCAAAAAAATTGCAAGTAGAAGTGTATCGGGATTACCAGGACGACCCTAATTTCGCATTAGCTAAAACCCGCGAACGGGAAGTCTTAATCCGTGAAATGCGTGACGACGCAGCACGACAACTGTTGCGCCAAACCATCGCCCAACTCAGCGAGTAGTAAGTAACCTATGCAACTTACGCCAGCACAGCTTAGCGCCCACTTAACCAACCACGGTTTGCCGGCCATTATGAGTGTGTTTGGCGATACCCCATTGTTGATTGATGACGCGCTGCAACAAATTCGCCGATTTGCGCGTGAGCAAGGCATTGATGAGCGCCAACGCTGGTTACAGGATAACCAATTTGATTGGCAGCAGTTAAACGACCAAAGCGCCAGTCTGAGTCTGTTTTCAACCCTTAAACTGGTCGAGTTAGAACTGCCCGAAGGGAAGCCCGGCCGCGAAGGCGGTGAAGCATTACGCAACTACGCGCAGGCTCCCACAGCAGACCAGATACTGATTATCATTGGCCCGAAGCTGAAGCAAGAACAACTCAAAGCTAAGTGGTACAAAGAATTGACGGCAGCTGGCCCCGTGGTCACTGCAAATAGCCCAGATCGCAGCGCCCTACCCCGATTTATTCAACAGCGCGCGCAACTGCATCAGGTACAACTTCAACCTGATGCAACACAGCTGTTGGCAGACTGGTTTGAAGGTAATTTATTAGCATTAGATCAAGAACTGCAAAAGCTTGCGCTTTCCGACTTACCACAACCGCTTAGCGTGGCCGATATTCAGCGTGCTGCCGAAGACCAAAGTCGATTCAATGTATTTGCACTGCAAGAAGCAATTGTGCAGGCCGATCTTGACACTGCCTTGCATCGCCTCGCTCGACTATTTGAAGACAGCGTCGAAGAAGCAATTCTCAATTGGATGTTACAACGGGAATGGCAATTGGTAAGCACCTTACAGAATGCCGATAATTATGCCGATGCCTGCCGCAAAAATGGTGTATGGCGAAATCAAGAAGCTGCCTATCGGAACTTCTGCCAACGCATGTCACCGGTGGCTATAAGCAAAGCTGCCCAGCTTTTGGCGCGAATGGAATACGCCTTTAAACGTGATTCCGGTGAGCATTACAGTACCTTGGCAACTCACCTTGTTACCCTTTATTGCCGCCCAGAGGCGGTTGGTGAGCTGCCCCAATGATGCGGGCAATACTTGGTGGCACCTTTGATCCGATTCACTGGGGTCATTTACGCCCGGCACTTGCTGTATCTGCTCACATTGAAGCGCAGCACTTGCATTTAATGCCCAGCGCACAACCGCCGCACCGCAGTTATCCTGGCGCCACGGCGGAACAACGCTTGGCAATGGCCGAACTGGCCGCCGGTGAATTAGTTAATTGCAGCGCTGAAGGCTGGGAGCTGCAACAGCAGCGTAAATCTTACACCCAACTTACGTTGCAACAACTGCATCAACGCTGGCCAAACGACACCTTAGTTTTTCTACTTGGCGAAGATGCCTTTGCCGGACTGCAAAGTTGGTTCAATTGGCAGCAATTACTCGACCATGCGCATTTTGTCGTGATGCGCCGTCCGCATGCGCAGAATACGTTTTCACCTGCATTGCAGCAATGGCTCGCACAGGTTCAGGTTGATACCGTGAGCGCCCTGCATCAACATACGCATGGCCATGTTTACCTTGCCGAAACACCGGCGGTGAACATCTCGGCAACCGCCATTCGTCAGGCCATACAAGCCAATCAACCGTGGCAACAATGGGTACCGCCTAGCGTGGCCGACTATATCCAAACAGAAGCGCTATATCGCTAGCTGCTTTTTACATCGCCTTCGTGGTAAACTACCGCGGTTTTCATTAAATTAGATTTTTGCCGTATAAATTGGAGCGTTGAACTCTTGCAAGCAGAACAATTACGCGATTTCGTTGTAGAAAAGTTAGAAGATCTTAAAGGCCGTGATATCAAAGTGATGGACGTGCGTGAACAAACTGATGTAGCTGAATACATGATCATCTGTTCAGGTAGCTCAAAAACGCATGTTCGCAGCTTAGCGAACTATGTTGCAGCTGAAGCGAAGCATCATGGTGTGCCGCCAATTGGCGTTGAAGGTCACGAACACTCAGAGTGGGTTTTGGTTGATTTGGCTGACGTGGTCGTTCACATCATGCAAGAGTCAATTCGAGACTTTTACGAGCTCGAAAAGCTTTGGGGACGCAAGTAATGCGGATCCAGCTGATAGCGGTTGGGCAGAAAATGCCCGATTGGATCAGCACCGGTTATCAAACCTATGCCAAACGTTTCCCCGCCGATTGCCAACTTGAACTGGTTGAAATCGCAGCGGGCAAGCGCGGCAAAAATGCAGATATTGCGCGTATCCTACGGCAAGAAGGTGAAGCCATGCTCGCCGCTGTTGGGAAAGGCGACAGAATTGTTACGCTTGAAGTAACCGGTAAAAGTTGGACTACCCCGCAACTGGCAGCGCGACTTGAACACTGGCTGATGGACGGGCGTGATATCAGTTTACTGGTGGGCGGCCCTGAAGGGCTTGCGCCGGAATGTGTCGCAGCTGCCGACGAGCGTTGGTCATTATCAGCACTCACTTTGCCTCACCCGATGGTACGGGTGGTCATTGCTGAAAGTTTATACCGTGCTTGGAGCGTCACCGCTAACCACCCATATCATCGCGAATAATATGAAGCATCGCCGCATAACCATCCGAGACCATCACGCTGAATCCGCGCTCTTTGGGCGTCGTGTTTTCGTAAGCTTGATTCTGGTCGTCATTGCTTTTGGTGTGTTGCTGACCAATATGTATCGCCTGCAAGTTGTTGATCACCAGAGCTTTCAAACGCGTTCCAATGACAATCGTATTAAAGTGGTTCCGCTGGCACCTAACCGTGGCATTATTTATGATCGTCATGGCCGTATTTTGGCTGAAAACAGGCCTGTTTTGAGTCTTGAGGTAACCCCAGAAAAAGTTAGCAACCTCGAACAAACACTGGCTGACTTGCAAACCTTACTTAACATCGATGCACAAACGTTACAGGCGTTTCATGATAACCGCCGCCGCGAACGTCGCTTTAATCAGGTGATTTTACTCGACCGCCTCAGTGAAGAACAAGCAGCACGTTTCGCCGTCCGCCAGCATGAGTTCCCTGGGGTCAGTATTGAAGCACGATTAGTACGCCATTACCCCTACGGCGATGCGATTACCCACGCCTTAGGTTATGTGGCAAAAATCAATCGCAATGACTTAATTAACCTAAACGAACAAAACCGACAGGCCAACTATGCAGCCACCCGTGTCATCGGTAAATTAGGTGTCGAGCGCTATTACGAAGAATTGTTGCACGGAACTATCGGTTACCAGCAGGTAGAAGTCGACATTCATGGCCGTGCCATTCGCACACTATCGATTGAACCGCCTGTGCCGGGCCAAGATCTCTACTTAGAGTTAGATGTTGAACTGCAGCAATTTGCCTATGATTTACTGGCTGACGACCGTGGTTCGATTATCCTGATGGATCCGCGTGATGGTGCGATTCGTGCGATGGTAAGTAAACCCAGTTACGATCCCAATTGGTTTGCTCAAGGTATCTCCTATGCGCAATATCAAAGCTTACTCAACTCACAACATTCGCCCTTGCTGAACCGCTCTACTCAAGGCGGTTATCCGCCAGCATCAACAATTAAACCGCAGCTTGCAATATTGGGGTTAGAACAAGGCACAATCACCCCAAAAACTCGTATATGGGACCCAGGTTGGTTTCAAATTGAAGGTGTCGACCACCGTTACCGTGACTGGCTAGCTTGGGGACACGGTTGGACCGATGTCACATCAGCCATTGTCGAGAGCTGTGATACTTTTTATTACGATCTTGCTTTGAAGCTCGGTATCGATGCGATTCATGATGATATGATTCGTTATGGTTTTGGTGAGCGTACCGGCATCGACATCGCAGAAGAATCGACGGCTGTGATGCCGTCACGCGGTTGGAAGCGCGCGCGTTTTAATCAACCTTGGTATGCCGGTGAAACCGTTTCTATAGGTATTGGTCAAAGCTATTGGACCACCACGCCAATTCAGTTGGCCGTGGGTACCGCAGTGGTTGCAAATAGAGGCGAACGCCCCGTGCCTAGGCTGTTGCACGCCTTGCAAGAAGGTGAAGTTGTCTTACCGGCGGTGGTCGAAAAACGTGAACCGGTCACCCTGAAACAGCCTGAAAACTGGGACGTCGTGTTAAATGCGCTAAATCTTACAGTCAGTTCTATTAAAGGAACTGCGCACCGAGCCTTCGCCGATGCAACCTATACCAGTGGTGGCAAAACCGGTACCGCGCAAGTGCGCAGCATCGGCCAAGAAGAAGAATATAACGCCGAAGAAATTGATGAACGTTATCGTGATAACGCCATGTACGTAGGTTACGCCCCGGCTGAAGAACCGGAGGTGGTGGTGGTGATTGCAGCGGAAAATACCATTGGCGGTGGCGGCAGCGTTGCCGCACCAATGGCCAGAAAACTACTGGACTTCTATTTCCAACTGGAGCGGGATGATGCAAAGCGCTGATCAAAAAAGTAAGTGGTTAACCCGCTTTCATATTGACGGTCCCCTGTTTGTTGGCCTGTTATTGTTGGCGGTTATTAGCGCAGCAACAGTTTATTCTGCCAGCGGCCAAGAATGGGCAATGACACAACGTCAAATTGTGCGTATCGGTATTGCCTTCGTCGGCATGTTGGTCATCGCACAAATACCTTTGGGCGCCATTGAGCGCTTCTCATTGCCGTTATTCGCCATTGGTGTGGTGCTGTTACTGGGTGTGCTGTTGTTTGGTGAGTCCAGCAAAGGTGCACAGCGCTGGTTAAATCTGGGTGTCGCGACCATTCAACCTTCCGAAATCATGAAACTGGCCGTTCCGATGGCCATCGCATGGTTTATTGCCGAGCACGGGATTCCCCCAACCAAGCGCCGTATGGCAGCAGCTTTCGTTCTGTTGATGGTGCCCACCTTAATGATTGCCAAACAGCCTGATCTAGGCACTTCACTGCTTATAGCTTGTTCAGGTATTTTTGTATTGTTCTTAGCGGGTATTAGTTGGCGGTTAATTACATTTTTTGCAGTCGCTATTGGTGCGTTCATTCCGATTCTTTGGACTTTTTTAATGCATGGCTATCAGCGTCAGCGCGTACTAACCTTTTTAGATCCTGAGCGGGATCCACTCGGAGCTGGCTATCAAATTATCCAGTCAAAAATTGCCATTGGCTCAGGTGGTATTGAGGGCAAAGGCTGGATGCAAGGTACACAATCTCAACTCGAATTTTTGCCTGAGCGCCATACGGATTTCATTTTCTCTGTGTTTAGCGAAGAATTCGGTTTAGTTGGTGTTATCGGGCTCTTTTTGGTTTATGGATTTATAATTTTCCGCGGCATGATTATTTCCATGCGTGCGCAACGTGTGTATCAGAAATTATTGGCTGGCAGCTTAACATTGACATTTTTTGTTTATGTTCTTGTAAATATCGGCATGGTTTCCGGCTTATTGCCGGTGGTTGGTGTACCCTTACCGTTAATCAGCTATGGCGGCACGTCAATGGTGACATTGCTAGCCGGGTTTGGTTTACTGATGGCTATAGCGACTAACCAACGCTTGGTTATGCATGATTAAAACATCACAGGAGTAATGCAATGAGTGGCTTCGTACCTTCACGACTAAGCATCGCCAAGACAATCATCGCACTATGCGGATTCGGGCTATTCACGCAAGCGGCTGTGGCCCAGGATGAAACGGCCAAAGAAACCGAACAATTTATTGATCAAATGGTCACCAAGCACGACTTTAAACGCGCTGAGGTTGAACAACTGCTCGCCCAGGCAGAGCGTAACGAGACCATTCTTGAAGCCATTGCCCGCCCTTGGGAAGCCAAACCATGGCACCAGTACTATCCTATTTTCTTGACGGAAAAACGCCTTAGTGCTGGACTCAAATTTTGGCAAGAACATGCAGATACGCTAGCACGCGCTGAGCAAACCTACGGTGTTCCTGCAGAAATCATTGTTGCCATCATTGGCGTCGAAACTTTTTACGGCGAATACCGTGGTAAATACAGTGTACTCGATGCGCTCTATACACTCGGCTTTCATTACCCGCCAAGGTCAAAGTTCTTTCGCTCTGAACTTGAACAATTTATGTTGCTTACGCGTGAAGAATCACTCCCTGCAACCGAGTTAATGGGCTCTTACGCCGGAGCCATGGGTTATGGCCAGTTCATTTCGTCGTCGTACCGGCACTATGCTGTCGATTTCGATGGTGATGAAGTTCGTGATTTATTAGGCAACCCCGTTGATGCAATTGGCAGTGTAGCCAACTATTTTGCGCGGCACGGCTGGAAACAAAACGCGCCTGTAGCACTCAAGCTGGCAACCACAGACACCCATGCCCAGTTGGTCAACAAAGGCCTAAAGCCTGAAGCGACGCTTGCTAATCTTTTGCAAGACGGTCTAGAATTACCCGAAGGCCATGCGTTGAGCGATGATATGCTTGGCAAAGTATTCGAATTTGAGCAGGTGGAAAATAATGAATACTGGCTGGGCTTGCATAATTTTTATGTGATCACGCGATATAACCACAGTCCGTTATATGCGATGGCGGTTTATCAATTCAGTCAACAATTACAACAAGCGCGCTAATTACTTATGGTTAGACTTCGTTTCGTTTTCATTATTTTGCTGATGAGCGTGCTTGGTGCATGCTCAACGGCCTCGAATTCACGTTATAGCCAGAAACATGACTCAATTCCAACCCGCTTACCTACTGCGAATGAATTAATTGAGCCAGAACCCACCTTCGAAGCGCCCAGTCGCCAAGGCAACCGCACCTACTCACTATTCGGTAATACCTGGCACATACTTGATGACGTGTCCGCATTTAGTCAAGAAGGCACAGCATCTTGGTATGGTGAAAAATTTCATGGCCATCTGACCTCCAATGGCGAAATTTATGACATGTATGCTATGAGTGCTGCACACAAAACACTGCCCCTACCAACCTACGTACGGGTCACCAACCTTGATAACAACAAATCGGTAGTGGTTCGTGTAAACGACCGCGGGCCCTTTCACGGCAACCGTATTATCGACCTTTCATACGTTGCGGCCTACAAGCTCGACATGCTGAATTCTGGTACCGCCCGGGTACGTGTTGACGCCCTGCAACCGAGCTCCAATAATGAGATGTTAGCGGTTACGCCACCACTGAAGCTGGACGACATTGAACAGTTTTATATTCAAGTTCATGCCGGTAGCGATGCCAAGCGCTTAAAGGCCGAGGCGCAACAATTACAAGATTTATACCAAGTTCCTGCAACTACTCAGCCAAACAATGGTCTATATCGTGTAGTTTTGGGGCCGTTCGCTGAACCACAAACAAATGAATTGCTGGAACAGTTGCGAAATGCAGGCTACCCCGATGCATTTCGGGTTGCGGTGCCCTAATCGCTGCGTTTTACCATTGATTGTGCTATATTCAGCACCCTTTTTTTCATCTAGAGCTAAACAAACCAGAGAATGAATACTATGCGTCGTGTACTCCGTCATTTTGTTCGCACAGTTGTCTTCACTGCGGCCGCTTTTACAGCTGTCGCACAAGCTGCAATTGTTCCCCCGGCACCATCAATCAATGCCAAAGGTTACATTCTGATTGATTACACCACCGGTCACGTCATTACTGCGGGTAATGAAGACGAATCATTAGCTCCTGCAAGTTTAACCAAAATGATGACCAGCTACATTATTGGTCGCGAGCTGCAGGCTGGCCGAATCAACAACGATGACTTAGTAACCATTAGCAAAAATGCTTGGGCAAAAAACTTCCCAGAATCATCAAAAATGTTTATCGAAGTTGGTAAAGAGGTCTCTGTCGCCGACTTGAATCGCGGTATTGTTATTTCATCAGGCAACGATGCCTGCGTAGCGATGGCAGAGCACATTGCTGGCAGCGAGGATGCATTCGCGGATTTAATGAATACCTATTCCGCTGAACTGGGTATGTCAAACTCCAGCTTTGCCAACAGTCATGGCCTCCCTGATCCGAATCAATACAGCTCACCACGTGATATGGCTACTTTGGCTCGCGCGTTAATTCGTGACGTGCCAGAAGAATATTCGTTGTACGCGGAAAAATCATTCACCTACAACAATATTAAACAATACAACCGCAACTCATTGTTGTGGGATCGCAGCATGAACGTGGACGGAATCAAAACTGGCCACACTAATGAAGCTGGCTACAGCCTTGTTTCATCTGCAACCGAAGGCGACACCCGTCTTATCGCCGTAGTTATGGGTACCTCAAGCGAGCAAGCCCGTAAAGTTGAAAGCAAGAAGCTGCTTAACTACGGCTTCCGGTATTACGAAACAGTTACCGCCTACCAAGCTGGCGAAAGTTTTGTTGATCATCGCATTTGGGGTGGTGAACAGGATACCGTACAGTTGGGTGTGACTGACGCTGTTGTCATTACGCTACCGAAAGGCCAGCGCAATAATCTGAAAGCCAACTTTGAACTCAATCAAACCCTTGAAGCCCCTATTGCAAAAGGTACCCAAGTAGGTACTGTTTATTTGCAGCTTGAAGGCGAGGACATTGCCAGTTATCCACTGGTCACGCTCTCCAGTGTTGAACAAGGCGGTATGTTTAAGCGCTTTATGGATTGGGCAAAACAACAATTCAGCGACGAATCGTAGGTCACCACTTGTATGACCACAACGGTTTATCTGAATGGCGAATGGCTCGCTAGTGAACAAGCAAAAGTCTCGGTCTTCGACCGAGGCTTTTTGTTTTCAGACGGCATTTATGAAGTTGTTCCGGTTTATCAAGGCCACCCTTTCCTACTCGAACTGCACCTACAACGACTGCATCGGTCACTTACAGAAATTGGCATTCAAGCACCCACCGAGCACTTTTGGAACACGCTGGTAGATGAATTGATACAACGCAATGCAGCTCATGATTGCTTGGTTTATATTCAGGTAACGATGGGCGCAGAGGCACAGCGATCACATTTACCTAGTAGCGAATTGAAGCCCACAATATTTGCCTGTGTGTCGCCATTACAGGTGCACTGGCAGGTACCCCAACCGGTGAAAGTAGCTGTGCTTGAAGACATTCGTTGGCAGCGCTGTGACATCAAAAGCATCAGTTTGCTGGGTAATATCATGTTAAAGCGCAAAGCCGCAGCGCAAGGTGCAATCGAACCACTCCTGCATCGTGATGGGCGTATTACTGAGGGCGCGTCGTGCAATTACTTCGCCGTACAGCAAGGTAAATTACTCACCCCACCCGCTGATCACTTGATTTTATCGGGCATCACCCGCACATGGGTATTGCACCTTGCGCAACAACTGCAGATTGAAACGGTTGAAGAACCGATTTATGTCAACCAACTGCACCACTTCGATGAATTGTTCCTTACCAGCTCAAGCCGCGAAGTGCAGCCGGTTGGTCAAATTGATGATATAATTGTTGGCAATGGTCAGTGCGGTGAAGTTACCGCGCGTTTAGCTGAAGCGTTTCACGCCAGCAAACGACACCTAATTCAGGAGTAAAAGCATGCAAAAAACTAGCTTTGACGAATTGGTTGAGTTTCCATGCCATTTTACCTTTAAAGTAATGGGGCTCGCCACGCCAGAACTTCCGGATACTGTCGTTGCCGTTGCTCAAAAGCATGCACCGGGTGATTATTCACCGTCGGTGAAGCCAAGTAGTAAAGGCAACTACCATTCGATATCCATTCAGGTTCAGGTAACCAGTCAGCAACATATTGAGACTTTGTATCGCGCACTTGCCGATATCGAAGAAGTTCGTTATGTCCTCTAAACTGATTATTCGCCATCTTGGTCGGCAACCCTACGAACCGGTATGGACTGCCATGCAAACGTTCACCGATGAGCGTGACGAGCACACCACCGACGAACTTTGGGTACTTGAACACGACCCGGTTTTTACGCAAGGCCAGGCGGGCAAAGAAGAACATATTTTAGCACCCGGCGATATTCCGATTGTGAAAGTCGACCGCGGTGGGCAAGTAACCTATCATGGCCCGGGCCAATTGGTGGTTTACTTCTTGTTAGACATTCGTCGTCGTAAAATGGGCGTACGCCAATTGGTAAACGCTATCGAAGACGCAATAGTGGCAATGATGGCCGAGTACGGTGTTGAAGCTGCAGCACGTCCAGACGCACCGGGAGTTTATGTGAACGGCGCTAAACTATGTTCGTTAGGTTTGCGTATACGTAAAGGCTGCTCATTTCACGGATTAGCGTTAAACGTAGACATGGACTTAACACCGTTCCTGCGCATTAACCCCTGCGGTTACGCCGGTATGGAAATGGTGCAAAGTATAGATTTGAATGGGCCGCAAAGCGTGAGTGAAGCGGCGCAACACGTCACCCAGATATTTGCTAAATTACTGGGTTATGAACACACGACTGAAGAAACAGGATTCGCGAGAAATTATGTCAAAGCCAGTTAGAGTTGAACCTGGAGTAAAATTACGTGACGCCGATAAAATGGCGTTGATTCCAGTCAAGATTGTCCCAACTGAACGCGATCAGATGTTGCGTAAGCCAGAGTGGCTGAAAGTAAAGTTGCCTGCATCAACCCAACGCATTGACGAAATTAAACAAGCCATGCGTAAGCACGGTTTGCATTCAGTGTGTGAAGAAGCCTCGTGCCCGAACTTAGCCGAGTGTTTTAATCACGGCACAGCAACATTCATGATCTTAGGCGCTATTTGTACACGCCGCTGCCCATTCTGTGATGTTGCGCATGGCCGACCGCTACCGGTTGACCCTGAAGAAGCTGTGAAGCTGGGCGCAACAGTACGTGACATGAAGGTAAAGTATGTTGTGGTTACCTCAGTTGACCGTGATGACTTACGAGATGGCGGGGCGCAACACTTTGCGGATTGCATTCGCGAAATTCGTGCACATAGCCCAGGTATTCAAGTTGAAGTTTTGGTTCCTGACTTTCGCGGCCGCATGGACGTTGCACTTGATATTTTATCTGATGAAGCGCCGGATGTGTTCAATCACAACCTCGAAACCGTGCCGCGTATGTATAAAGCAGCACGCCCAGGTGCCAATTATCAGTGGTCATTAGATTTACTACAGCGTTATAAAAAGGCACGCCCAGATGTACGCAGTAAGTCCGGCTTAATGGTCGGCTTGGGTGAAACCAATGAAGAGATTCTTGATGTCATGCGTGACCTGCGCGCACATGACGTTGAGATGCTGACAATTGGCCAATATCTGCAACCAAGTCGCCACCACTTGCCCGTAACGCGCTACGTAACCCCAGCGGAATTTGAGATGTTTCGTGAAGAAGGTGAAAAAATGGGCTTTACCCATATAGCTTCTGGCCCACTGGTTCGATCGTCTTACCATGCTGATATGCAAGCCGCTGGGAAGGAAGTCAAATGAGTACGCTAATTTGGTGTTTGCTTATTGCAGGGTTATTACCTATTGCTGCTAAAGCACCGGTGGTTTACTTTCAAAACCGTGACAAAGGATACGACAACCGTCACCCGCGCGCGCAACAGCAACGTTTAACCGGTGCTGGCGCTCGCGCAGTTGCAGGCCACTACAACGCCTATGAGGCATTCCCTCTGTTTGCTGCGGCGGTATTGTTGGTTATTGTTACTGAGCAACTTACTGCGTTAAACACCACCTTAGCGGTGAGCTTTATAGGCTTACGCATTGCTTACCACGTATTCTATTTAACCAATTGGGATAAACTACGCAGTTTGGTGTGGTTATTTGCGCTATTGTGCCCAGTATTAATGATTGCACAAACAGCAATTACCGTGGCCGGGCAATAAGCTCAAGGTACAACTCAGGCCACTGGCCAATATCGTAATATTGCATTGGCGTCATGGTATTTACTGGGCGCCATGCATACCTGTCAGTTTGCTGACACGTCGCAATCGAATACAACCCAACATCTTCGTCCTTCGAGCCTAACCGCCAACGCTGTTCATTAGCATCTAAAGGCTGCCCTAGTGCTCGCCAATCAGGTACTGCAAAACGCCACGGTAGTTGCACCCACAAATCAATTAAGGCATCGCGATCAAGTGTTGTGCTTGCAGTGGTCACAACATTTAGGCTTGGATGCGCGTAGCGTCCCGCACAATAATTTTCAGCAAGTTCTGCACTCATGGCGTATTCATCCACGAAGCCAAGCCAATGCGCAATCTCATGCGCAAACAGGCTTAGCGTTGCATTGGTGGGTAACACAATTGAATGATTCTGACTGCTGGCGATACCGAGCTTATCGGCAACAAACAAAACACTTCGATTCGCCGCATGATGCTGTTCCGGCAACACACACTGAGCTCGACGCCGCGTCCCGACAGTTTTGCAGTTCAAATGTTCAGGATTGTAGGTTGCTACCGAAAAACAATTGATAAAGGCAGATAACGGGTGTTGCCGCCAACTTGATAACATCGCTAACGGCTGGCTTTGTTGCTGCTCTGGCAACCATAAGGTTACGGCTGAAAACACGCCACACTGCTGACCCGCTATTTGGGGCGGCTTTGCGCCTAGCGCGGTTTGCCCAATAACAGCTGGAATGGTGGTGGCGCTGGCATGAGCCGGCACCAAGCTCACCCAGCATAATACCAGTAACGCCCAAGGTTTACGGGCATTGGTGATGCTACTGCAAGTACTACTTCGCTGACGCAGCTTCAATCGCTTGTTTACTGCGTTCAAGTTCCAAATTCGCATAGCGGTACTCAAGGAACATAAATACATTGGTACTCATGGCGAGTCGGAAGTACACCGAAGCGGCCTGAAAATCGCCTTCCATTTGTTTGAGTTTACCCAAATAGAAGTAAGTTTCGCACATCCGCTCCGCCAAAGTTTCATCGGGCTTCAAGTCGCGCACCGCAAACCCTTTTAAAAAGGTTTGTTCGTCAATGGCGCCGAGCATTAAATCAACTAAGCTCCAGCCCCAATCAGTATTGCCATATTGAACACGACGTTGTGCCAAAGCAAGACGCGCAGCCTCAGGATTTTCTTCAACTTCTGCTAAAAATAGCCAGATAACACGATAAGGATCATCCGGTTGCGCTTCGTAAAAGGTCGTAAAGTCGTCAATCGCCAGACGAATACGATTGTCATAATAAGCATTTACACCACGATTGAGTGTTGCGTATGGGTGATCAGGCTCAAGCTCCAATACCCCATCGAACATTTCGTAAGCGTAATTAAACTCTTCCAGTTGCGTGTAATGAATACCCAAGTAATTATATGCATCGGCTAAACGCGGGTTGTACTCTAAGGCGTGATTAAAATCGATACGGGCAAGTGTGACCAGGCCCAAGGCGTCATAAAGCGAACCACGTCGATACAGGAGCTCTGCTTGGCTCTCTTCTGGCAGATCCATGTCGCGTGCGACAATTTCATTGAGTTTAGCGATTTCTAGCTGGTAACGCATATCGGGTGCTTGTGGCGTGACCACAAACAAATTAGTTAACGCAGCGTTTTGTGATTGCCCTGTTTGCGCGCAAGCGCTGAGCAAAAGGGCGACCAATACCAAAGCCCCCAAACGGATTTTCATGAAGCACGACCTTGTCTATAACATGATGTAGGCATAATAACTTAGATTGGCAAAAAAGACGAAAGCGGAATGTTAAGAAATATAAATAAAAAGGCCGCGCTTTGTCGCCAAAGCGCGGCCCTTATCCGATATCTAATATCTAATATCTAATATCTAATATCTAATATCTAATATCTAATATCTAATATCTAATATCAGCTTAGTTTTTGATTAACTCTCAGCGTTATCGCTTGAGTTATCTTCAGTTGCATCCGTTGCTTCTGCAGCAGGTGCAGCAGCTGGCTTGTCAGACGCATCTTTCATGCTCAAACGAACACGGCCTTGACGGTCAATTTCGAGTACCTTAACAGGTACCACGTCACCAACTTTCAAGTATTCGTTAACGTCATTCACGCGCTCTTCAGCAATTTGTGAAATGTGAACCAAACCATCTTTTCCTGGCAGAATTGTCACAAATGCGCCGAAATCAACGATACGCGCAACTTTACCTTGATAAATACGGCCTACTTCCACTTCAGCGGTCAGCTCTTCGATGCGAGCAATTGCTGCGTCAGCTGATTCTTGATCGGTGGCAGCAATGCGCACAGTACCGTCATCATTGATTTCAATGTTGGTGTTTGTGCTTTCAGTTAATTCACGAATTACTGCTCCGCCTTTACCAATCACGTCACGGATTTTATCCGGGTTAATTTTGATTGTGGTGTAACGCGGTGCGTAGCTTGAAAGCTCAGTGCGAGCGCCAGAAATGGCCTCGTCCATTACGTGCAAAATATGCAAGCGTGCGGCTTTAGCTTGAGCCAATGCTTTTTCCATGATTTCACGGGTGATACCGTCGATTTTGATATCCATTTGCAGTGCAGTTACACCTTCAGTGCTACCTGCTACTTTAAAGTCCATGTCACCTAAGTGATCTTCGTCACCAAGAATGTCAGAAAGAACAACGAAGTTATCGCCTTCTTTCACTAGACCCATAGCAATACCTGCAACCGATGATTTAATCGGTACACCAGCATCCATTAACGCCAGTGACGTACCACATACTGAAGCCATTGAGCTTGAGCCGTTTGACTCAGTGATTTCTGAAACCACACGAATGGTGTACGGGAATTCTTCCTGCGACGGCATAACCGCTTGCACACCGCGCTTCGCTAAACGGCCATGACCGATTTCACGACGCTTCGGCGAACCAACCATGCCGGTCTCGCCCACACAGTATGGAGGGAAGTTATAATGCAACATGAAGCGATTGCTGATCATACCTGACAGGTCATCAATCATCTGTGCATCACGTTCAGTACCCAAGGTAGCCGTTACTAAAGCTTGCGTTTCACCGCGCGTAAACACAGCAGAGCCGTGGGTACGTGGCAATACGCCAGTTGCAATGTGTAACGCACGAACCATATCCGGTTCACGACCGTCGATACGCTTCTCGCCAGCGATAATACGGCCACGTACAACTTTACTTTCCAACGAATGGAACAAGTCGCCAATTTCTTTGGTGTTCAGCGTTTCATCTTCAGCAAGCAACTTTTCAGTCACTTCGGCTTTCAATGCTGAGATTTTCTCGTAACGCTCTGCTTTTTCAGTAATGCGGTATGCATCGCCGATACCAGCTTCTGCTAAATCTTTAATCTTACCAAGCAACGCGTCGTTGGTTGCCGGAGCTTGCCAATCCCACTTCTCTTTACCTGCTTCTGCTGCAAATTCGCTGATTGCAGTGATCACGTTTTGCATTTGCTCGTGACCATAAACAACTGCGCCTAACATTGCATCTTCAGACAGCATTTGGGCTTCTGATTCAACCATTAATACTGCGCCTGCAGTACCAGCAACTACCAAATCCAACTTCGAAGTCGCTAACTCATCAGCAGTTGGGTTAAGTACGTATTCGTCGTTGATAACACCAACGCGCGCTGCACCAATTGGCCCAGAGAACGGCACGCCAGAAATAGCAAGCGCTGCTGAGGTACCAATTAAGGCAACAATATCAGGGTTAATTTGTGGGTTTACCGAGATAACCGTGGCTATAACCTGTACTTCATTTTTGAAGCCTTCAGGAAACAGTGGACGAATTGGACGGTCGATAAGGCGGCAAGTTAAGGTTTCATTTTCAGACGGACGGCCTTCACGCTTGAAGAAACCACCTGGAATTTTACCTGCAGCGTAAGTACGCTCTTGATAGTTAACTGTTAATGGAAAAAAGTCTTGGCCTTCTTTGGCTTCTTTCTTAGCAACGACAGTAACTAATACTGTGGTGTCGTCCATGCTCGCAAGAACTGCACCTGTTGCTTGACGCGCCATCGCGCCGGTTTCTAATGTTACTGTATGTTGACCATACTGAAATTTCTTTGTAATCGGATTCACGTGTTATTTTCCTTTGTCTTTCTCTTAAATTCTAAAGCGCTATTAGCTACTAGATATTAGATACTAGCGAAATGCCGGCTCGATTTTCTAATATCCAATATCTAATATCCAATATCGCTTTAGTTTTTCATTAAACAAAAAAGGGGCCGCAGTTGGGCCCCTTTGCTCGAACAGTGCTTAGCGACGTAAACCGAGTCGCTCAATCAGGCTTGCATAACGCTGATTGTCTTTACGCTTCAGATAGTCCAACAATTTACGACGTTGGCTTACCATGCGCAACAGACCACGACGTGAGTGGTGATCTTTGGCGTGTTCTTTAAAGTGGCTTTGCAGCTCGTTAAGGTTCGCAGTTAACAACGCTACTTGAACTTCTGGAGAACCAGTGTCGTTTTCGCCTTGACCAAATTCTTTAACGATTTCCGCTTTTTGTGCCGCAGTTAGTGACATATATTACTCCTGATTGTTAAAAGATGTCAGTGCCAATCACTAATTCAGCACCGACGAAATCGCTGTGGATTATACGCATGAACGTGCTAAAACGCAATGCTAACAGCAGCTAATATCAGTCTGCTAAATTGACCACCCGCTTCGGTGCCAAAGCACCATCGCGCCAAACGCCAATCCCCAAAAACGCTCCATCTGTAGCACGAAATACGCGCATAGGCTGCTCTGGATTCAGCGGCTGCTCGGGCAGCTTGGCTGGATTGCCGCTAATAAAGCGTATTGAATTGATCGCATCAATTTCTACCGCCGGCACTTGCCGAATCACGCAGTCATTCGGTTGCAGCAATGCATCCACCGCAGCATAGTCACCTTCTTCAGGGTTCGTGGTTGCGGCGATTGCGGCTATCTCATCCATACTGAGAACCGGGCCCTCGACCCCTTCAATCCACGTGCGATGCAATTCCTGCACATAGGCACCACAGCCCAACCATTGGCCCATGTCGTCGATTAACGTACGAATATATGTGCCTTTGGAGCAGGTAACTTCCAGCGTCAGCTGATCACGGTCTGATGACCAATCGATAAAGGTAATCGCACGAATAGCAATGGTGCGTGTTTTGCGTGGCACTTCGATACCCTGCCGAGCATACCAATACAGCGGCCGACCTTCATACTTTAACGCGGAGTACATGGATGGCGATTGTTCTTGGCTGCCGGTGAACTGAATAATTGCTTCATCAATCAAGTCGCGTGTCAGCCGTTCAAGCGCTTCCGGCTGACAACGCTCAACCACTTCGCCTTCGGCGTCGCTGGTAGTGGTTCGCGCACCAAGCTGTGCAACCACACGGTAGGTTTTGTCCGCTTCAAGAGCAAAGTGTGAAACTTTAGTGGCCTCACCAAAACACAATGGCAATAAGCCCGTTGCGAGCGGATCAAGCGCTCCCGTGTGCCCTGCCTTATTGGCATTAAAAAAACGCCGCACTTGCTGGAGTGCGGCGTTTGATGTGATATCACGGGGCTTGTTTAACAAAATCACGCCACTTACATTGCGGCCCAACTTACGACGTCCCATTTAATCGTCTCCGTTCGAATCCTTGTCGCTGGCATCATCACGGTGGGTATCGCGACGAATCGCTTCATCAACCAACCGTGACATTCGAATGCCTTCGTTCAATGACGGATCATGCACGAAACGTAACTCAGGCATGACCCGAGCACGTACACGTTTACCGAGTAATGACCGAATGAAACCCGACGCATCATTTAATACTTTCAATGCGGTGGTTACATAGGCTTCATCGTCATTGAAAAAGGTCACGAATACTTTGGCATACGCCAAATCACGCGACACTTCAATGTCCGATACAGTGACCATCGACACGCGTGGATCTTTAATTTCACGCTGCAATATCATCGCTATTTCGCGCTGGTACTGCTGACCCACGCGGTCAGTACGGCTAAAATCTTTGCCCATTTCGGTTTATAAGCTCCGTTCTACTTGAACTGTTTCAAATACTTCGATTTGGTCACCCACTTTCACGTCGTTGTAGTTCTTCACACCGATACCACATTCCATACCGTTGCGAACTTCTTGAACGTCGTCTTTAAAGCGGCGCAATGAATCCAACTCACCTTCAAAGATAACCACGTTGTCACGCAGTACACGAATTGGCGCTGAGCGTTTCACGACACCTTCAGTAACCATACAACCAGCAATGGCGCCAATTTTCGGTGATTTAAATACATCACGTACTTCGGCCAAACCAATAATCTGTTGCTTGAATTCTGGTGCTAACATGCCACCCATTGCCGCTTTAACTTCGTCAATGAGGTCATAAATCACGCTGTAGTAGCGTAAATCAACAGCATCTTGCTCAATCAAGCGTTTCGCTGATGCATCGGCACGTACGTTGAAACCAACCACGATAGCATTTGAGGCACTTGCCAATGATGCGTCAGTTTCAGTAATACCGCCCACACCACTACCAATAATGTTCACTTTCACTTCATCGGTAGACAGCTTCATCAATGAGTCAGAAATAGCCTCGAGCGAACCTTGTACGTCAGATTTGAGTACAATGTTAAGCTCTTGCACGTCGCCTTCTTGCATGTTCGCAAACATGTTTTCCAGCTTCGCTTTCTGCTGTTTCGCCAATTTGATTTCGCGATACTTGCCTTGACGGTAATTTGCAACTTCACGGGCTTTACGCTCGTCTTTAACAGCAGTTGCTTCATCGCCCGCTTGCGGCACACCCGACAAACCAAGTATTTCTACTGGAATTGATGGGCCAGCTTCTTTGATCTCTTGACCAGTTTCATCACGCATCGCACGAATACGGCCATATTCCAGACCACAGAGTACGATATCGCCTTGACGCAATGTACCTTCTTGGACCAATACCGAAGCCACTGGGCCACGGCCTTTATCCAAGCGCGACTCAATCACGATACCTTTGGCCATGCCACTGGCATTGGCTTTCAGATCAAGTACTTCTGCTTGCAATAGGATTGACTCAAGTAATTGCTCGATACCTTCGCCAGAATGAGCTGATACCGGCACAAACATCACGTCACCGCCCCATTCTTCAGGGATAACGTCGCGCTGCGCGAGTTCGTTTTTAACACGATCAGGGTCAGCTTCTTCTTTGTCCATTTTGTTGATTGCAACCACCAATGGTACGCCAGCAGCTTTCGCGTGCTGAATCGCTTCCAAGGTTTGCGGCATAACGCCGTCGTCGGCTGCTACCACCAAGATAACGATATCCGTTGCACCGGCACCACGTGCTCGCATTGACGTAAATGCAGCGTGACCTGGTGTATCAAGGAAAGTGATCATGCCATGATCGGTTTCCACGTGGTAAGCGCCAATATGCTGGGTGATACCACCCGCTTCGCCGCTTGCCACTTTCGCTTTACGAATATAATCCAACAGCGAGGTTTTACCGTGGTCAACGTGACCCATAACGGTTACCACCGGTGCACGCGACACCTGCTGCTGGTTTTCAGACTCATTACGGTCTGCCAAAATTTCTTGCTCAAGCGCGTTCTCGCTCACCAACAATACTTTATGACCCATTTCTTCAACGACTAATGACGCCGTTTCTTGGTCTAAAACCTGGTTAATCGTGACCATCTCACCCATTTTCATCATGGTTTTGATCACTTCGCCAGTTTTAACAGCCATGCGGTTTGCAAGTTCACCAACGGTGATGGTTTCACCAAGCTTCACTTCACGCTCTACCGGTGCGGCTGGCTTATTAAAGCCGTGCTGCAGGGTCGAACGTTTTGAGCCTTTCCGACGTTTTTCACGACGTGGTGATTCATCACGCTCGTCATCTTTACCACGACGCTTACTCTTGTTGCGACGGGCACGACGTTCTTCACCTTCGTCTTGCTCATCTTCAGCCGCTTGCGCGGTTTGTGATGTGGTGAAGTGAACTTCTTCTTGCTCAGCTTTTTTACGCTTGGCTTCTTCTTCTTGCCAGCGCGCTTCGTTTTCTTCTGCCAAACGGCGTGCTTCTTCCGCTTGTTTTAACGCTTCAGCTTCAGCTTTTTTACGTGCTTCTTCTTCTTGCGCTTTACGCAAACGATCGGCTTCAGCTTTAATTTCGTCAGCTTTTTGACGTTCTTCAGGTGTCATTGCTGCGCGTTTTTCAGCTTCAGCTTTGGCCTTCGCTTTTTCTTTTTCTTTGCGGGCTGCTTCTTGCTTCGCTTTTTCTTCCGCCGCTTTAGCGTCTGCTTTTGCTTTGGCTTCTGCCGCTGCTTTCGCTTCTTCTTCTTTGCGCTTGGCTTCTGCAGCTAAACGTTCTTGTTCTGCTTTCTGATCAGCTTTTTCTTGTTCTTCACGTTGCTGATCTTCCAGCGCTGAGCGCTTCACATAAGTGCGTTTCTTGCGTACTTCAACCTGTACGGATTTGTTACGGCCGGGGCCGCCACCAATACTCAAGGTGCTCTTTTCTTTGCGCTTTAACGTCATTTTGGCCGGCTCACTTGGGCCGCTGCCACCATGCGCTTTATTTAAATGGGCTAACAGGGCCTGTTTTTCGTCTTCCGTCACACCGTCGCCTGGCTGCTTTTTCATGCCTGCTTCCGCAAACTGTTGCACCAAACGATCAACTGTCGTACCGACATCGTTAGCTAGTTTATCCAGCGTTACTTCTTCCATAGTCTGTAGTACCCCCGTTGATCTTATTCTTCATTACCGAACCAGCAGATGTTACGCGCTTGCATAATCAGCTCGCCTGCTCGCTCTGCGGTTAGTTCGTCAATATCGGCCAAATCATCAATACCTTGCTCAGCAAGGTCTTCTAAGGTGACGATACCGTGACTTGCAAATACGAAAGCCAAATGACGATCTAAACCTTCAAGGTTCAGTAGTGTTTCATCTGGCTCAGCACTTTCTAACGACTCTTCGTTGGCCAAGGCTTGTGTTGTTAACACGCCTTTCGCACGGCTACGTAATTCTTCAACGATGTCCTCGTCCATACCTTCAATATCTAACAGCTCGTCAACTGGTACATACGCGATTTCTTCTAAGGTTGAGAAGCCTTCATCCACCAATACACCAGCGAAATCTTCATCGATACCTAACTTCGACGTAAACAAATCGAGCACTTTTTGCGCTTCGGCTTGGTTCTTCTCATTAAATTCGTCAACCGACATGACATTCAGCTGCCAACCCGTTAACTGGCTCGCAAGGCGAACGTTTTGGCCGGCTTTACCGATAGCTTGTGCAAGGTTGCCTTCTTCAACTGCGATGTCCATTGTGTGCGCTTCTTCGTCAACCACAATCGATGCGACTTCAGCTGGTGCCATGGCATTAATCACGAACTGTGCTGGGTTATCGTCCCACAGTACGATGTCAACGCGCTCGCCACCTAACTCGCCCGAAACGGCTTGTACACGTGCACCACGCATACCCACACAAGCACCGACTGGGTCGATGCGACGATCGTTACTCTTCACCGCAATTTTCGCACGCGAACCTGGGTCACGCGCCGCACCACGGATTTCAATCATTTCTTCGCCGATTTCCGGCACTTCAATGCGGAACAGTTCAATCAAGAAGTCAGGGTGGGTACGGCTGATAAACAACTGTGCACCACGTGCTTCTGGGCGAACTTCAAACAATAAACCACGCAAACGGTCACCAGCGCGGAATGATTCACGTGGCAACAAGTCTTCACGATAGATAATTGCTTCAGCGTTGTTACCTAAATCTAAAATAACGTGCTCGCGCGTTGCGCGCTTAACGATACCGCTGACTAATTCGCCAACTTGATCTTGGTATTCATCAACCACTTTCGCCCGCTCGGCTTCACGAACCTTTTGGACGATAACTTGCTTGGCGGTTTGCGTGGTGATGCGGTCGAACTCAATTGAGTCAATTTGCTCTTCAACATAGTCACCCGCTTGAACACTTTCGTCTTCATACTGGGCCGCAGCTAAGCTGATTTCGCGATAAGGGTGCTCAAGCGGTTGCTCGCTATCGTCAACCACTAACCAACGACGGTAGGTATCAAATTCACCGGTATGGCGATCAATACTTACGCGTACATCGATGTCACCGTCGTATTTCTTTTTGGTTGCGTGCGCGAGCGCAGATTCAAGCGCTTCAAAAATCTTTTCTTTTGAAACATCTTTTTCATTTGAAACTGCTTCTGCAACCAATAATATTTCTTTTGCCATTGTTTTGCCTCGCCTACGCAATCCTTAGTTAAACTGAGGAACTAAATGAGCTTTCTTGATTGATGACTGCGCTACTTTAAACGCTTCGCCATCAATATTGAATTCAACGTAATCGCCATCAACTGCGGCAATTACACCTTTAAATTTACGTTTACCTTGTTGGGCCATGGTCAGCTCTACGGCTGCCGTTTCACCCAGGTAGTCAGCGTACTGAGCCGCTTTGAAGAAAGGCCGTTCCATACCAGGTGAAGAAACTTCAAGGAAATATTCACTTTGAATTGGATCTTCAACGTCTAAAATAGCGCTAACCTGATGACTGACTTTTGCACAGTCATCTACACTTACGCCATCTTCATGGTCAATATAAACGCGCAGCGTAGAATGTTTACCTGCACGCACAAATTCTACGCCCCATAAGGCATAGTCAAGTGCTGAAACAGCAGGTTCTATCATGTCGAATAAACGGTCTTCAATACGAGCCAAGTTTGCTAACTCCTAAAAACAAAAAAAGGGCGTAAACGCCCAGTGTTGTTGACTGCCCACTCAGTTGTACGCTCATACGTAGAACTGCCGCAGCAAAGGTCACATAGTAAAAAGCCCCGAACTGCTGCGGGGCTTTTAAAACACTGGACCCTTTTGTAATTGGTTGCGGGGGCAGGATTTGAACCTACGACCTTCGGGTTATGAGCCCGACGAGCTACCAGACTGCTCCACCCCGCGTCCGAAAACGTGTCCATATTATAAGGGTTTCCAACGGAAACGCAACCGTGGCCGGTCGCTAATTTGGTGCGGATGGCGGGACTTGAACCCGCACGCCCTAAAGCACTACCCCCTCAAGATAGCGTGTCTACCAATTCCACCACATCCGCAAAAAATCTTTTAGCAATTAAATGCTTAGTTACTACCTGGAACGTCACTGTCGTTCGTAGGCACTGCTGGGACTTCTTCCACTGGTACTTCAATTTCATCGAAGTTACCTTTGGTGTCGCCATTGCCTGAGGATAAGTTACCTAGAATCAAACTCAGTACAAAAAACACGACAGCCAAAACAGCAGTTGTACGCGTTAGGAAGTTACCTGAACCGCCTGAACCGAATACAGTATTCGACGAACCAGCGCCGAATGAAGCGCCCATGTCTGCGCCTTTACCTTGTTGAATCATAATGAAACCAACTAGGATTAACGCAACAATCAAGTAGGCAATTAATAATATTTCGTACATAGCTTACTTACTCCGGGTTTGTGCAGCATCGCAGATGGCTACGAATTGCTCTGGCACTAAACTTGCGCCGCCTATCAAACCACCATCTATATCAGCTTGTGCAAAAAGTTGCTCAGCATTATCAGCTTTCACGCTACCACCATACAAAATCTGTAAGTTGGCGCCTGAAGGCCCGAATTTTTCATTTAACCAGTTACGTATAAACGCGTGAACTTCCTGCGCTTGTTCCGGCGAAGCGGTCAAGCCAGTTCCAATTGCCCAAACCGGTTCATAGGCAATCACTAAACGTTCGGCGCTATCAATGTTCTGCAAGGCTTCGTTCAACTGCTGCGCAACAACATCAAACGTGCGTTGTTGCTCACGTTCTTGCGCACTTTCGCCAACACACAGCACTGCAGTCATCGGTGAGTTTTCGAGCACATGGCTAACTTTCGCTGCAATACGCTTCGCATTATCACCATAAAACTGACGGCGCTCAGAGTGACCGATAAGAACCATGCTGGCACCAGCTTCTTGCACAAGTGCAAGGCTATGTTCACCAGTATGGGCACCGCCCGAGTTCTCGTTCGCGTCTTGCGCGCCTAACTGCACGTTGTCGTAGAATGCTGCTTGCTGCCAAGCCGGCATTAACACTGCGGGTGGACATACCACCACGCTTACTCCAGCGTGCTGTGCGGCACTGTCTCGGAGTGCATCAGCCATGGTTACGACCAAGGAGCGGTCGCCGTTCATTTTCCAGTTAGCAATCACTAACGGTTGGCGTTGCATCTAAACCTCTGACTTCATTGAGAGCGGCGAGATATTACATAACCTCGCCCCAAGTTACAAGCAGTGAATGCTTAAATAGTTGTTCACTGATTAATTACTAGCCGCTTCCACTTCACTGGCGATTTCTTCAGCAAATTTGCGTACAGTTTTTGCGTCTTTGCCTTCTACCATGACACGTATTAACGGTTCAGTTCCCGACTTACGCAACAGCACCCGCCCATTGTTACCCAAAGCTTGCTCCACCTCGGTAACCACCGCTTGCACATTGTCAGCTGCCAAAGGATCGGTTCCAGCTTCGAAACGGACATTCACTAAAGCTTGCGGAAACTTAGTAAAGTTTTGCAGCAAGTCGTCAAGGCTGCGACCTTCGCGTTGCATTGCGGTAAGTACTTGCAAACCTGCAATGATGCCATCACCGGTGCTATGAAATTGACGGTTGATAATGTGGCCTGAATTTTCGCCACCGATACGCCAATCACGTTTCACCAACTCTTCCATCACGTAACGGTCACCCACTTTAGCCCGAACAAAAGGAATGCGGCGATCAGTAAAAAACTTTTCCAGCGCAAAATTACTCATCAACGTGCCAACAATACCGCCTTGCAGTAAGCCGTCTTGCTGTGCCGCACGCGCCAGAATATAAATAATATCGTCGCCATCAACAACGCGGCCTGATGCGGTTACCATCATGATTCGGTCGCCATCACCATCAAGCGCAAAACCGAGGTCAGCTTTCACTTCAAGCACTTTGGCGCGCAGCGCATCAAGGTGGGTGGCACCACATTTTTCATTGATATTGACGCCATTTGGCTCTGTACCAATTTCCCAAATGTCTGCACCCAATTCGCTGAGCACATCGGGGGCAATATGGTAAGTTGCGCCATGTGCGCAATCGACCACTATCTTTAAGCCTTTAAGTGATAAGTCAGACGGAAAAACACTTTTACAAAATTCGATATAGCGCCCAGGTGCGTCATCAATGCGGCTGGCTCTGCCCATATTTTCAGAGGGCACGCAGCGAATTGGTTCATCCAATAAACGTTCTATCTCTGCTTCGACACTGTCCGGCAGTTTACTGCCCGAGTCGGAGAAAAATTTAATACCATTATCGTAATAAGGATTATGCGAAGCACTAATTACAATTCCGGCTGCTGCGCGGAAATTACGCGTTAAATAGGCAACCGCGGGTGTTGGCATCGGGCCCAAAAATTCAACGCTGACACCAGCAGATAACAAACCGGCTTCTAGTGCTGACTCCAGCATATACCCTGACAAACGGGTGTCTTTTCCCACCAATACACGATGGTTGCCATTGGCTGACAATACGGTACCCGCAGCCCACCCCAGCTTTACAGCGAAATCTGGGGTAATCGGAAAATCACCAACGCGGCCACGAACCCCGTCAGTGCCAAAATATTTACGCTCACTCAAGCGAATTCTCCAGCCAAGGTTGCTGCAACAACTTTCATTGCATCAACCGTTTCCTTGACATCATGCACACGAATAATCTGTGCCCCTTTCATCGCGGCAATCGTTGCCGCTGCAATGCTACCTGCTAAGCGTTCACTCACCTCACGGTTGGTAACTTGACCAACCATAGATTTGCGCGACATACCAATTAGCAATGGCAGTTGTAGCTCATGGAACGCTTGTAAGCGTTGTAACAGCTGGTAATTATGCCTGACAGACTTACCAAATCCAAAGCCCGGATCGAGATATATATTATTTTTTTGTATGCCAGCTTTCACACAAGCGCGTACACGCGCATCTAGAAACTGTTTTACTTCCACCACCACGTCATCATAGCGTGGCTCGTGCTGCATGGTACGTGGCTCGCCTTGCATGTGCATCAGACACACTTTAACGTCCGGTCTCGTAGCTAACAACAACTCAGCCCCCTCATCGCGCAGTGCATTAATATCATTAATCATCCGCACGCCATATTTAAGTGCTTCCGCCATAACGGCAGTCTTGTACGTGTCGACTGACAGCGACACATCAAAATTCTCACGTAGCTTGTCCACAATAGGGATAACCCGCTCGAGCTCTTCGTGCGCGCTTACGCCCCCACTTCCTGGGCGCGTTGATTCGCCGCCAATATCAAGCCATGCAGCACCATCAGCAACCATTTGTTCGGCTTGATAAAGTGCCCGATCAACCTGATTAAACTTACCGCCGTCTGAAAACGAATCAGGCGTTGCGTTTAATATCCCCATAACTTCAATATTTGTGCGTGTATCCGACATAACTTCGTACCTGTGTTCACTCAAAAAAAAGCCCCGAATCACGGGGCTTCTTATTATTTCTTAACTGGCTGGAGAATCTCCAGCTGGTTTATTTGTTGGCACCGGTTTGCTGACTTCAGACTCACCGTCATCACCACCCGACTTGTTGTTGTCACGCTTTTGCCAGTCGCGTGGCTCACGCACGTCACGACGATTCATCAGGTCATCAATCTGGTCTGCGTCAATGGTTTCATACTTCATTAACGCATCTTTCATGGTATGCAAGATGTCGACGTTCTCTTCCAAGATGCGTTTTGCACGATCGTAGTTGCGATCAATAAACAGCTTCACTTCTTGGTCGATGGCGCGCGCAGTATCATCAGACATGTGCTTATGTTGCGTTACCGAGCGGCCTAAGAACACTTCGTTTTCATCTTCCGCATAGAGCAATGGCCCCATTTTTTCGGATAAACCCCACTGAGTCACCATTTTGCGAGCTATTTGGGTTGCGCGCTCAATGTCATTCGAAGCGCCGGTGGTAACTTTTTCATCGCCATAGATGATTTGCTCCGCCAAACGGCCCCCGAACAAACTCGAAATCATACTTTCCAGGTGCTGCTTAGAATGACTAACACGGTCTTGCTCAGGCAAGTACATGGTAACCCCTAAAGCACGCCCACGCGGTATAATAGATACTTTATAAACAGGGTCGTGCTCAGGCACCAATCGCCCAACAATAGCGTGACCAGCTTCATGGTAGGCGGTCATGGCTTTTTCTTCTTCAGTCATCACCATTGACCGACGCTCCGCGCCCATCATGATTTTATCTTTGGCTTTTTCAAACTCTTCCATGGCAACAACTTTCTTGTTACCACGCGCTGCGAACAAAGCCGCTTCGTTAACTAGGTTGGCTAAATCAGCACCCGAGAACCCTGGCGTACCACGCGCAATCACCGAGGCTTCTACGTCTTTGCCCAGCGGGACTTTACGCATATGCACTTTAAGAATTTGTTCACGTCCACGCACATCCGGCAAGCCGACCATCACTTGACGGTCAAAGCGACCAGGGCGCAACAACGCAGGGTCTAATACGTCTGGACGGTTTGTTGCAGCAATAACGATAATGCCTTCATTGCCTTCAAAGCCATCCATTTCGACTAACATTTGGTTCAATGTTTGCTCGCGCTCATCATGACCGCCGCCCAAACCGGCGCCACGTTGACGTCCTACCGCATCAATCTCATCAATGAAGATTATGCATGGTGCAGCTTTTTTAGCTTGTTCAAACATATCACGCACACGCGAAGCACCCACACCAACAAACATTTCTACGAAATCAGAACCTGAAATCGAGAAGAAAGGCACCCGTGCTTCACCGGCAATCGCTTTCGCCAACAAGGTCTTACCTGTACCTGGAGGACCTACCATCAGCACCCCAGTCGGTATTTTACCACCAAGATGTTGGAAACGGCTTGGGTCTTTCAAGTAATCAACCAACTCACTGACTTCTTCTTTGGCTTCGTCACAACCAGCCACATCAGCGAATGTTGTTTTAATCTGGTCTTCGCTCATCAAGCGCGCTTTGCTTTTGCCAAACGACATCGCGCCGCGACCACCGCCACCACCTTGCATTTGTCGCATGAAAAATATCCACACGCCAATCAGCAAAATCATGGGGAACCACGAAATGAAGATTTGAGCCAACATACTTGGCTCTTCTGGCAGCTTGCCGTTTACTTCAACGTTGTTCTCTAGCAAGTCGTCCAATAGTTTCGGATCATATTGTGTCGGCACGACCGTAGTGAACGGCTCACCACTACGCCCTTGCGCAGTAATCACCCGCCCATCAATATCAACCTTGCTTACGCCACCGTTATGCACTTGGCTAATAAACTGGCTGTAGGGCACTTGCTGGCTAGTGCTGCCGCTTTGACTGAAGTTGTTAAACACAGTCATTAAAACTACAGCTATTACGAGCCATAGTATGAGATTCTTTGCCATATCGCTCAAAGCTGACTACCTCTTGTTTGCATTTGTAGCACGCCTTACAGAGTACTACAGTTTGTAACCGGTCGCTACCAGATACACCTCACGAGAACGCGCTCGTGATGAATCAGGTTTGCGGGTTTTCACCGTGGTGAATGCCGCACGTAAATCTTTCAAAAACTCTTCAAACCCTTGCCCCTGAAATACTTTGACGACGAAACTGCCGTTTGGTTTCAGTACCTGATGACACATATCTAATGCCAATTCAACAAGATACATTGAGCGCGGTTGATCAACATTGTCATTACCGCTCATATTGGGCGCCATATCGGATAATACAACATCTACGTTTTTGCCGCCGATTCGGCTCAACAACGCAGCTAAAACTTCTTCGTCACAAAAATCGCCTTCAAGAAAGTCGACCCCTGCGATTGGGTCCATCGGTAAAATGTCGCAAGCAATAACTTCGCAATTACCGTGTAGGCTGTCTACCACAAACTGTGACCAACCACCGGGCGCTGCGCCAAGATCAACCACCGTCTGACCTTGTTTTAAAATTCGGTCACGTTGCTGAATCTCTTCTATTTTAAACACTGCACGGGAGCGATACCCCTTTTTTTGCGCTTTCTGTACATAATGATCGCTAAAGTGTTCTTGTAACCAGCGCGTACTGCTGGCGGAGCGTTTTTTTGTCATGTTTCTCTTACCAAACTGGCTTCTTCTACCCAGATGGCGGTAGAATAGCGAAAATTCAAGTCAATTGATGGGATATATTACATGGCAACGGCCGTAACCTTAAGCAATAAACAGAAACAACACCTAAAATCGTTGGCTCATTCGTTAAAACCGGTCGTCTTATTAGGCGCTAATGGTCTGACTGAAGGGGTCATGGCAGAAATCGAACTGGCCCTAGAGCATCACGAGCTCATTAAAATAAAAGTACCGGATGAAGATCGGGAATTGCGCGAGCAAGTCTACGCAACTATCGTTGCGCATACGGGCGGCACCAGAGTTCAAGTTGTTGGTAAGATTTTAACGCTGTATAAGCCGAGTTCAGCGGGCAAAATTAAACTGCCACGCAGCTAACCGGTTAGACTACTTCTCTGCATTACCCTGCGCTGTCGCCAATGCAATTGCCACTTGGCGTAGCGCAGTGTCCAGTAACATCCCTTCGCCTCGCCGTTTCAAAAAAGTTTCAGCCATTATCTGACGATTTTGCTCGGTCATTTTGACCTTATAGTGCTGCATAATCGGCTCAACATGCTCGAGAGCCTTAATCGTTATGCTCACGGCTTCATTTGATTGATACTCGGTTCCGGTTTCACTCACAACAGAACTCACATTGGGGTAAAACAAATCGGTGCTGGGCGCGAAAAACCAATCTAACGACACGTTATGTCGCAGCAATCCTTCTACAACACGATCATAATTCACCGAGTTTCTGCGTTTCCAATTGCTATGCGTACTTGGTGGAAGCCCCAACCAACGCATGATCGCACTCGCCGACTTTTGCTGTGATACCAGTGCTAACCGCGCCATACAGGTATCCACATCAGGTAAATCAAGGTTGCTTTTGAGCGTTGTCTGTGGTCTATTTTGTGCGGTTATGCCATTTGACACTATATTGTTATTTTTTACGTCATTTGACATAAAAAGCCTTCATATGAGTTAACTTTGGAACTCTCTGTGAATTAATTATTCACTACCATTGAACAAGAAGCACTATACCTGATGGACAGTAAACAAATCAAAAAGGAATTAATGCGGCGTGGATTCGATTTTTCGATGATTGCCGAAGCACTTGGGAAGAGCCCTTCTCTGGTGTCCAAAGTTGCGTCCCGTAAAGCACGCTCACAACCGGTAGCATTGGCAATTTCGAAAGCATTAGGCGAGGACATTGAAGTCGTTTTTCCTGATGTTGAGGCGTATCATCAAAAGCCTTTAACGAGCGAGCAACGCAAACAAAAACAGCGCGAACTGGTCGCGCTGTTGAAGGGTTAACACATACTAAGAAAGTACGTTCAAACGGTTAAATGTAAGCGACGTTCACCACTTCGTATTCAACTTCACCGTTTGGTGTGTTGACTCGTGCGACATCGTCAATGCCTTTACCAATCAGTGCGCGCGCTATCGGCGAATTGATTGAAATAAGGTTTTGCTTAATGTCAGCCTCGTCATCACCCACAATACGATAGGTAACTTCCTTTTCGGTCACTGTGTTATAGAGTGTCACAGTAGCCCCAAAAATGACTTTGCCTTGGTTGGGTACTTTGGTGACATCAATGATTTGCGCATTGGACAATTTAGCTTCAATTTCTTGAATCCGTCCTTCACAAAATCCTTGTTGTTCACGTGCCGCATGGTACTCGGCATTTTCTTTGAGATCGCCATGCTCACGCGCATCAGAAATAGCCTGAATAATACGCGGTCGATCTTCTGTTTTTAAGCGTTTCAATTCTACCCGCAACATTTCTGCGCCGTGGGTAGTCATTGGAATTTGATTCATCGTTCTAAAACCCTTTTATGCAGTGCCTGCAACGAATTGACGCGTGCACGGTCATCTGCCGTATTCGCTTTCACAGTTGCAAACGCTGCGTTTAATGTTGTGGTATAGATTACTTTATTCAACAGTGCTTCACGACGAATATAGACTGAGTCTTCAATCGCCTGACGCCCTTCAACTGTATTAATAATGTAACTGTACTCGCCGTTCTTAATTGCATCAACAATATTCGGCCGGCCTTCCTGCAGCTTGTTGACCACAGAGCACGCTATACCATCGTCTTTGAGTAATTTTGCGGTGCCGCGTGTCGCTTCCAGACTAAAGCCAAGCCCGATAAGGCCACGTGCCAAGTCAAATAAGCGAGCTTTGTCGCCGTCACGCACTGACAACAACGCTTTACCAGCTTTCGCCAGCGCTTCACCGGCACCTAAATTGGCTTTCGCATAAGCTTCTTCAAAGCTTTCACCAACACCCATAACCTCGCCGGTTGAGCGCATTTCTGGGCCACGGATTGGATCCACACCTTGGAACTTAGCGAACGGGATAACCACTTCTTTCACAGAATAGTATGGCGGGATAACTTCTTCCGTATACCCCTGTTGCGCCAGTGACTGACCGACCATCACCCGTGCTGCAATCTTCGCCAGTGGCAAACCCGTAGCTTTGGAAACAAACGGCACAGTACGTGCTGCACGCGGGTTCACTTCAATCAGATAGATTTCATCATCTTTTATCGCAAACTGCGCGTTCATCAAGCCATTAACGCCCAACTCAAATGCCAGTTTACGCATTTGATCACGCAACTCATCTTGAATCTTATCGCTTAACGAATAAGGAGGTAATGAGCAGGCTGAATCGCCAGAGTGCACACCGGCTTGCTCAATATGCTGCATGATACCGCCAATCAGTACATCGGTGCCGTCACAGATGGCATCAACGTCCACTTCAATGGCGTTATCAAGGAAACGGTCTAACAGCACCGGGGCTGAATTTGAAACCTTCACCGCGTCGGTTAAGTAACGAAGTAAGTCAACTTCATCGTAAACGATTTCCATGGCGCGGCCGCCCAACACGTATGAAGGACGCACAACCAACGGATAACCAATACGCTCGGCTTCGCGCAATGCCTGGTCAACCTTCGTTACCGTCGCATTTTCAGGCTGCTTTAAACCCAACCGTGTCACGGCACTTTGGAAACGCTCGCGGTCTTCCGCACGGTCAATCGCGTCAGGCGATGTACCAATAATTGGCACGCCATTCGCTTCAAGCTCACGAGCCAATTTCAGTGGCGTTTGACCGCCATACTGCACAATGACGCCTTTGGGTTTTTCAACACGAACAATTTCCAGAACATCTTCCAGAGTAATCGGCTCAAAGTACAAGCGATCTGAGGTGTCATAGTCCGTTGAGACCGTCTCTGGATTACAGTTCACCATGATGGTTTCATAGCCATCTTCACGCAGCGCCAGCGCCGCATGAACACAACAATAGTCAAATTCAATACCTTGACCAATCCGGTTAGGCCCGCCACCGATAACCATGATCTTGTCACGGTCGCTCGGCGCTGCTTCGCACTCTTCGTCGTAGGTAGAATACATATATGCCGTGTCTGAACGGAATTCTGCTGCACAGGTATCAACGCGCTTGTATACCGGGTGAATATTCAGCTCGTTACGACGGCGACGCACTTCAGTTTCAGCCACATCAAGTAGGTCGGCAATGCGCTTGTCGGCAAAGCCTTTACGCTTTAATAAACGCAATACGTGTTCATCAAGGCCAACCATGCCAAGCTTCTGAATTTCGTCTTCGAGCAGCACAATTTCTTCTATCTGAATTAAGTACCACTCATCAATGCGCGTCAGTTCAAACACTTCACGCACTGTCATACCCAAGCGAAATGCATCAGCAATATAGAAGATACGCTCGGCGCCTGGTTCTTTCAGTTCGCGAATAACTTTACCGCGCGCTTCAGGGTCATTCGGATCAACCATCGGGTCAAACCCTGACACGCCGATTTCCAAACCACGTAAAGCTTTTTGCATTGACTCTTGCTGGTTACGACCAATTGCCATCACCTCACCCACTGACTTCATCTGGGTCGTTAGGCGGTCGTTGCATCCCGCAAATTTTTCAAAATTAAAGCGCGGTATCTTAGTAACCACATAGTCAAGCGCAGGCTCGAACGACGCAGGCGTTACACCGCCCGTAATTTCATTTTCGAGTTCATCAAGGGTATAGCCAACAGCGAGTTTCGCCGCCACTTTGGCGATTGGGAAACCTGTCGCTTTCGAGGCTAGCGCCGATGAGCGAGATACTCGCGGGTTCATTTCAATAATAACCATGCGCCCAGTATCTGGGTCGACACCAAACTGTACGTTTGAGCCACCGGTTTCAACGCCAATTTCGCGCAATACTGCCATCGCTGCATCACGCATCAACTGGTATTCTTTATCAGACAGCGTTTGCGACGGTGCAACGGTGATTGAATCACCGGTATGGATGCCCATGGCATCGAAATTTTCAATTGCGCAAACAATAATGCAGTTGTCCGCTTTGTCGCGCACCACTTCCATTTCATATTCTTTCCAACCAATCAACGACTGGTCAATCAACAGCTCTTTGGTTGGTGATAAATCTAAACCGCGGCGGCAAATTTCTTCAAATTCTTCGCGGTTATAGGCAATACCACCACCACTACCGCCCATGGTGAAGCTAGGGCGAATAATCAGCGGAAAGCCAAATTCTTCCTGAATTTCAAAGGCTTGCTGTAAGCTGCGTGCAACTTTTGCATTCGGCGTTTCCAGCCCAATAGCTTTCATTGCTTTATCGAAACGATCACGGTCTTCCGCTTTATCGATAGCATCAGCGTTGGCACCGATCATTTCTACGTTGTATTTTTCCAGTACACCATGCTTATCCAGCTCAAGTGCACAGTTCAATGCTGTTTGCCCACCCATAGTTGGCAATACCGCGTCAGGGCGCTCAACTTCGATGATTTTAGCGACCACTTCCCAATGAATTGGCTCGATGTAGGTTACATCTGCCATTTCAGGGTCGGTCATGATGGTTGCCGGGTTAGAGTTCACCAAAATGACCCGGTAACCTTCTTCGCGCAGCGCTTTACATGCTTGAGCGCCAGAGTAGTCGAATTCACAGGCCTGGCCGATAACAATCGGGCCAGCGCCAATAATCAGAATGCTTTTGATATCGGTACGTTTTGGCATAGTTACTGGCTCATCAATTCAATAAAGTGGTCAAATAACGGTGCGGCATCGTTCGGCCCCGGGCTTGCTTCCGGATGACCTTGAAAACTAAATGCTTTCACATCAGTACGTTCAATACCTTGCAGAGTACCGTCAAAGAGCGACTTGTGCGTTGCTTTAATATTTTCCGGCAAACTTGCTTCATCAACCGCAAAGCCATGGTTTTGACTGGTAATCATCACGCGTCGCGTGACTAAGTCTTGCACTGGGTGGTTAGCCCCATGGTGGCCAAGCTTCATCTTAGTCGTTTTTGCGCCACTGGCTAACGCTAACAGTTGGTGGCCAAGGCAAATACCAAATATCGGCATTTTCGCCTCAATCAGTTCTTGAATTGCGGTGATTGCGTAATCGCACGGCTCAGGGTCACCGGGGCCATTAGACAAGAACACGCCATCCGGTTTCATCGCCAGTACATCTTTGGCAGACGTTTGCGCCGGTACCAATGTCACCTTACAACCACGGTCCGCCAACATTCTTAAAATATTGCGTTTACACCCATAATCATAGGCAACCACATGGAATTTCGCGTCGCTTAATTCGCTGAAGCCCTGGCCAAGTTTCCAACTCTTGCTGGTCCACTCAACCGGCGTGCGAATGCTAACTTCTTTGGCTAAATCCAGACCTTTTAAGCCAGGAAACTGCTGTGCCAGCTCAAGCGCTTTTTCCGCGTCAATTTCACCGGCGAGATTACCTGCAATAATGCAACCGTTCTGCGCACCTTTCTCGCGCAAAATACGGGTTAACTTACGGGTATCAATATCGGCGATGCCAACCACATTGCGTTGGCGTAAATAATCCCCTAGCGACTGCTCGCCACGGAAGTTACTTGCCTTTAACGACAGGTCACGAATAATCAGACCTTTCGCCCAAACACGATTCGATTCTTCATCTTCGTGATTGGTACCGTAATTGCCGATGTGGGGATAAGTAAGAGTGACGATCTGTTCTGCGTAGGAGGGGTCGGTGAGAATTTCTTGGTAACCGGTCATGGCGGTGTTAAAGACAACTTCACCAACTGCGGTACCGCCGGCGCCAATCGCCGTGCCGTGAAAAACAGTCCCATCGGCAAGCACCAAAATGGCTTTACTTGCTGAGTGGCTCGCTAGAATACTCAAGGTTAACCTCCGTACATAAAAAAACGGGTGAATCAAATAATGACTTCCCCGTTGATTACCTTGCACCAGCGTCGGATATTCATTCAATGAATACCAGTGGAGTGCGCGTTTCAGCTTGCCTGAAAGTTACCGGCAAATTGATCGTATTCTACAGAAAATACGGCCTTGGGTAAACTGAAAAATCACGCTGTTTTAAGCTAAGCCAATTGTTTCAAAAGTGTATTCAAAGCCAGCATATCGGCCATCGCATACCGCCCTCTTGATTGCTTGACTAGCCACTGTGCTGCTTGCACCGCGCCTTGTGCAAAAATATTCCGATTACCCACTTTGTGCGTTAACTCGATACGTTCACCCGGCTGCGCGAATAATACACTGTGTTCGCCAATGATATCGCCGGCACGAATTACGGAAAAGCCGATACTACCTGGTTCACGAATACCGTCACCACGAATCCCCGCCGACACTTGATGCAAAGATTTACCGCGACCTTCGGCCGCACTCTCACCAAGAACCAATGCGGTACCAGACGGCGCGTCACGTTTAGCACTATGGTGCGCTTCAATAATTTCGATATCGCAACTAGGCAGTGCCGCGCTGGTTAGTTTCACCAGTTGTTGCAGTAAGGTGATACCAACGCTGGTATTCGCGGCATATAAAACAGGTATGTGCTGCGCCGCAGCATCAATAGCTTGGTGTTGCTGGGCGGTTAGCCCGGTGGAGCAAATAACGATTGGCAGTTGTAACCGCTGTGCATACTGCAAATTACCCGTCAGTGCCTGCGGTAGCGAAAAGTCAATCAGCACATCAACTTGCTGGGGGACAAGCTCACTGAGTGTTTGATAATGCAGTGAAGCGAATACCGGTTGCCCAAGGTGTTCGGACTGATCACTAACTATTGCAGCAGCAACATTCAATCCTGCCTGCTTTGCAGCTGCAATAACGGCCTGTCCCATACGCCCGCTGGCCCCTAGAATTCCTACATTCATAAAACCTCGTCGTTAATCGCTAATCGTTAGTGAGAGTTTAGCGAAGCTCACCCGGATTAGCTATAACCCTTTAACGACTCACGTTCTTTCCCCAATACCACGGACACAGCCATATCCCCTGTGACATTGGTCGCCGTTCGTGCCATATCAATTATGCGATCTATTGCCGCAATAAAGGCAATGCCTTCAAGTGGCAAGCCAATTGCATTTAAGGTTACCGTCAACATAACCATGGCAGTGCCCGGCACTCCAGCAGTACCGACAGACGCTAAAGTTGCAGTTAGCGTAATGAGCAAGTAATCAGCCCAATCAAGAGGAATACCATAGATTTGTGCAATGAAAATAGCAGCAATTGCAGGATAAATACCGCCGCACCCGTCCATGTTAATAGTTGCACCAAGCGGTAACACGAAACTCGCATATTCTTTCTTCACGCCCAGCTTTTCAGTTATCGCCTGATGCGCGGCCGGGATTGTGCCAAAGCTACTGCAGGTTGTGAACGCCACCAGTTGAGCCGAAAATATCGATTTAAAGAAAAACCAAGGCGACATGCCAGCTAACCGCACCATCGTGCCGTACACAAACACAATATGAAGTAAACACGCTAAATATATTGCACCTATGAATGCAGCCAACGGCGTCAAGCTCGACAAACCATAATGCCCAACCACCCAGGCCATCAATCCTAAAACACCAAATGGCGTCAGCTCTAATACCATTTTGGTAATTCGGTACATGACTTGCGCGCCAGCTTTTATCGCATCACCCAGCGGCTTAGCTACATCGCCTAGCTGATTGATTGCAACGCCCACTAATGCGGCGAACACCACGATTTGGATAACATTGCCGTCGGCTAGCGCAGCGAAAGGATTGGTTGGCACGAAGCTCAGCAACACCTCGATTGGCCCCGGAACAACTTTGGGAACATAACCACTGTCAGCAACAAGATCTGGCGATGGGGTGACATTAAGTAACTGCCCAACCGCAAGCCCTATCAAGCTGGCAATTACGGCGGTCAATAAGAACAAGCCAATGGTTTTTATACCGATTTTCCCAGCACGCTCGCCCCCACCCAGTTGCAGGATTGCACTGACGATAGCGGTGAAAATTAATGGTGCAACCAACATTTTCAAGGCGTTGATAAACAACGTGCCTAAAGGCCGCAACGATTGCGCAATTTCGGGCTGAACCACGCCAATTATCACACCAACAGCAAAGGCACCAAGCACACGCTGCCAAAATGGGATTGCAAACCAAGCTTTAAACATAACACCTCTGTAAGTACGTTGTTCGTACGTTCGCTTTGCTTTGTATTGTACTAACGCAGCCGCCTATGATTTAGTTCAATTTGGTATGACTTATAACCAAGAAGTTTTATCGGCATCCATAAACAAACAACCCAGCGCAGAACGCTGGGTTGTAATTGAGAATAACACCGTTGGGTTACATAGAGCACAAAGGCGTGCGACGATTCGCGCGCGCTTTTTGATAGATGGTTTGTAGCTTAGGTGCGTAAGCCTCAATCGCTTGAATGCGCGATTGTGGGGATGGATGCGTGGATAAGAATTCAGGACCACTGGCACCACCAACTTGCGCCATATTACGCCACAAATTGGCTGCTTGAGCAGGGTTGTAACCCGCCGCGGCCATATAATCCATACCTAACTGATCCGATTCACTCTCGTGAACACGTGAGTACGGCAACAACACCCCAACTTGCGCGCCAATACCTAAAGCAGCCATAACAATCGCCGCAGTATCGTCTTCCAGTTGTGTTGCCGCAATCACTGAGCCGACTTGTAAACCAAGGCCTACAGCCATTTGATTGGACATCCGCTCGTTACCATGATCAGCAATCACGTGAGCAATCTCGTGTCCAATAACAGCGGCAAGTTGGTCACGGTTTTCCGTCACTTTCAACAAACCTGTATACACGCCAATGTTTTCGCCCGGAAGCGCAAAAGCGTTTACCTGCTCACTGTCGAAAACCGTGACATCCCACTGTTTATCACGCCACGGGGTAGGTAATACTGAAATTAAGTCGTCCGTAATACAGCGCACGTAGGCGTTAGTTGCCGCATCGGTACTAATTTTTTCCTTGGATTTTAATTGCGCATAGCTGTCGTCGCCAAGTGATGCCAGTTGCCCGCTTGAGTACAGCATTAACTGATTACGACCAGTCGGCGATTGTGTACAAGCAACTAAAACTGCGCTACAGCCCAGTGCGATTAATCCAATTTTAGTCCATTTCAGCATAACCCCTCCGTGTACCCGTTTATCTTACGAGCGGAGATCGTCAAAAAACTGGCGAACTCCGTCAAAAAAACCCTTTTCTTTGGGCCGATACTTACCGGCTTCTTCACCAGTTCCCATCGACTCTTCCAGCTCATTGAGCAAATTACGCTGGCTTTCTGAAAGGTTCACTGGCGTTTCAATCACTACCTTGCAAATCAAATCGCCTACCGCGCCTGAACGAACAGACTTCACACCTTTACCGCGCAGGCGGAACAACTTGCCAGTTTGAGTTTCGGCCGGCACCTTCAATTTCACTTTACCTTCAAGCGTTGGCACTTCAATTTCACCACCAAGCGCAGCTCGCGTAAAACTTAAAGGTACTTCACAGTATAGGTTATTTCCGTCGCGCGCGAAGATTGGATGTTCACGTACATGTACTTGCACATACAAATCACCTGATGGAGCACCCATTTCACCTGCTTCACCCTCGCCATTCAAGCGAATACGGTCACCTGTATCGACACCGGCAGGAATTTTCACTGACAAGGTTTTGGTACGCTCTACGCGACCATCACCATGACACGTGCGGCACGGATCTTTGATCACTTTGCCACGACCACGGCAATGTGGACAAGGTTGCTGCACCGCAAAGAAACCTTGGCGCATTTGGATTTGGCCTGAACCATGACAGTGACCACAGGTTTCTGCTGAGCTGCCGGCTTTTGCCCCACTGCCGTCACAGTCTTCACAGGTGCTCAGCTTAGGAATTTTCAGTTCAACTTCTTTGCCGCGTACAGCATCTTCTAAATTCAGTTCAAGGTTGTAGCGTAAATCAGCACCGCGCTGCGCTTGTGGGCGCCCGCGCCGACCGCCGCCGCCACCAAAAATGTCACCGAACACATCACCAAAAATGTCCGCAAAATCAGCGGCACCACCGCCTCCACCAAAGCCTCCTTGGCCTTGCTCAAACGCGGCATGTCCGTATTGATCATAGGCTGCGCGTTTTTGTGGATCCATCAGCACTTCATAGGCGGTTTTAACCTCTTTAAACTTTGTCTCAAGGTCTTTGTCGCCTTTGGTGCGGTCAGGGTGATACTTCATCGCCATTTTTTTGTAGGCTTTTTTGATGTCGCGTTCGCTAGCATCTTTGCTGACACCCAGCACTTCGTATAAATCTGGTTTCGACATAATTATGTGATTTCCACGTTCCTTTATATCCTGCCTGATACAAGCACACGGAGGCTACCTTGCGGCAACCCCCGTGTGTTGAACTACAGACACCCGGTGGGCGTGCCTTTACTTTTTGTCGTCTTTGACTTCTTCAAATTCAGCATCGACAACATCATCAGCGTCTTTCTTCGCGCTTTCGCCAGCGTCGCCGCCTTCTTGCTGCGCTTTTGCTTGCGCCGCTTCCATCAGCTTGCCAGAAGCTTCGATAAGCGCTTGCTGCTTCGCTTCGATTTCCGCTTTGTCGTTGCCAGTGCCCTTAATCGCTGTTTCTAACTCGCTAAGCGCAGTTTCAATGGCTTCCTTGTCGCTGGCTTCAAGGCTGTCACCAACTTCTTCAAGTTGTTTACGGGTACCATGTACAAGCGCATCGGCTTGGTTACGTACCTGTACCATTTCTTCAAACTTGCGGTCTTCTTCAGCGTGCGCTTCAGCGTCACGAACCATTTTTTCAACTTCATCATCGCTTAAACCTGATGACGCTTTGATCGTGATTTTCTGCTCTTTGCCAGTATCCTTATCTTTTGCAGATACATGCAAGATACCATCGGCATCGATATCGAACGTTACTTCAATCTGTGGCGCGCCACGCTGTGCCGGGCGGATACCTTCAAGGTTAAATTGCCCTAAAGATTTGTTATCTGCAGCACGCTTACGCTCACCTTGAATAACATGCACGGTTACCGCTGACTGATTGTCTTCTGCCGTTGAGAACGTTTGCGATTGCTTGGTAGGAATCGTTGTGTTCTTCTCAATCAACTTAGTCATCACGCCGCCCATGGTTTCAATACCCAGCGACAGTGGGCTTACATCAAGCAATAGCACGTCTTTCACGTCACCTTGCAAGACACCCGCTTGTACCGCAGCACCTACAGCCACTGCTTCATCAGGGTTCACGTCACGACGTGGTTCCTTACCGAAGAAATCCGTAACTACTTGTTGTACTTTCGGCATACGGGTTTGGCCGCCGACCAAAATAATGTCGTTGATATCACCAACTGACAGGTCTGCATCTTTAAGCGCTTGCTTTAATGGCTCAAGCGTTTTTGCAATCATGTCTTCAACCAAAGACTCCAGCTTGGCGCGTGTTACTTTAATGGCCAAGTGCTTCGGTCCAGTCGCATCTGCAGTGATATACGGCAGGTTCACTTCGGTTTGTTGTGCTGATGACAACTCAATCTTAGCTTTTTCAGCGGCCTCTTTAAGACGCTGCATCGCTAATGGGTCTTTACGCAAATCAATGCCTTGGTCTTTGTTAAACTGTTCAACCAAATAGTTGATTAAACGGTTGTCAAAGTCTTCACCACCAAGGTGCGTGTCACCATTTGTCGCTAACACTTCAAACGTGTGCTCGCCGTCAACTTCGTCAATTTCAATAATTGAGATATCGAAGGTACCGCCACCTAAGTCGTATACTGCAATGGTGTTGTCGCCTTTGTTTTTATCCAGGCCATACGCCAATGCTGCGGCTGTCGGCTCATTGATAATACGTTTCACATCAAGGCCAGCAATGCGACCTGCATCTTTGGTTGCTTGACGCTGCGCATCGTTAAAGTAAGCAGGAACCGTGATAACTGCTTCCGTTACTTTCTCACCCAAATAGTCTTCTGCAGTTTTCTTCATTTTCTTCAGAACTTCTGCAGAGATTTGTGGTGGCGCTTTTTTCTCGTCATTAATTTGTACCCATGCATCGCCATTGTCAGCTTCGACAATTTTGAATGGCATGATGCCGATATCGCGCTGAACTTCTTCGTCTTTAAAACGACGACCAATCAGACGCTTTATCGCGAATAAGGTTTTGTTGGCATTGGTTACTGCCTGGCGTTTTGCCGGTGACCCGACTAACACTTCGCCATCGTCAGTGAATGCTACAACCGAAGGCGTTGTACGATCGCCTTCCGCATTTTCTATAACACGTGGTTTTCCACCATCCAGTACCGCAACACAAGAGTTTGTAGTACCTAAATCGATTCCAATAATTTTACCCATGATTCATCTCCAACTTCATAATCCAAAATAGGTTTGATAACTCAGATATGGGGCAGCTTTTTCGCTTTTCAACACCCCAAGTAGGGTTATTAAGAATTTTTCACCACCATCACCATGGCTGGACGCAACAACCGCCCACTCAAGGTGTAGCCTTTTTGCATCACTGCCAAAATTGTATTGTTCTCATGCTCTTCTGACGGTTGCATTGCCATTGCTTGATGCAATTCAGGATTAAATGCATCGCCCACTTGGCCAACGGCTTCTACACCAAACTTTGTCAGCGTTGACAGTAAGTTTTTGTGCGTTAACTCAATGCCTTCTAAGAAGCTTTGATTAACGTCATCAGCGGCAGCTGCAATTTCAAGGGCGCGCTCTAAATTATCGACCGAGTCCAATAATTCACCGGCAAATTTTTCCAGGGCAAATTTATGCGCTTTATCCACATCCAAAGCAGCTCGGCGACGCACGTTTTCCATTTCGGCAACGGCTCGCACTGCACGGTCATTGGCATCTTCTGAACGCTGTTCAGCTTGGCTCAAAGCAAGCTCTAGATCGGCTAGACGTTGTTGTGTTTCGTCTTGCGCGGTATCTGCTGCAGCATCCTGCTTATTTTCTTGCACATCGTCTTGCTGATCTTTCGTTTCTGCTTGCGTGTCTACCGCTTGCGTTTCCTGTTCAGCTTGAGCTGACGTGCTTGAATCATTTTTGGTCATAACTGCGTACTCTTGTTGAAATTCACAAATGAACAATAATTTGTTGTGATATAACTTACCTTGCAGCCAGTTATGGGGTCAGCTGCTGGCGATTCAAGTCAAAGCAGGCGAAAAAAGGAAAAAATATGTCGACCAAGGCACAACCACAATTTCAGCGCATTGCCTTAATTGGTAAGGTTCACCACGAAGCAACGCGCAACACCTTATTAAAACTAGAACACAGCCTGCTCGACTTAGGGTTTGACGTGATAATTGAATCGCGTACGGCGGAGCAACTTAATTCTACTCGCGCCCAGATATTGCCGTTGCATCGTTTAGGCGAGGCCGCCGACCTTGCGGTCGTGGTAGGCGGTGATGGCAACATGCTCGGCGCCGCACGCATTTTGTGCGAAGCCGATATCGCGGTAATTGGTGTGAATCGTGGCAATCTCGGCTTCTTAACGGATATCGACCCCGACCACGTTATTGAACAGTTAAAGGCCGTGTTAGCGGGCGAATACCAAACTGAACAACGTTTTTTACTGCAAGCTGAAGTATTTCATAATGGCAAGTCAAAAAGTGTGGGCCGCGCCATCAACGAGGTTGTGCTGCATTCCGATAAAGTTGCCCACATGATCGAATTCGAAGTGTATGTGAACGACGAATTTGTATATAGCCAACGTTCCGACGGTTTAATCATCAGTACACCGACCGGTTCTACCGCCTATTCACTTTCTGGTGGTGGTCCTATCTTAACTCCAGGGCTGGATGCAATAAGTATGGTACCCATGTTCCCGCACACTTTAAGCAGTCGCCCTATTGTTGTGGATGGCCACAGTATTATTCGGTTGCGCGCAGCTTCCGAAAACGACACCCTGCAACTAAGCTGTGACGGGCATGTGCGCATGTCGGTGCAACCCGAAGACGATATTGTTATTCAACAACACCCACAACGACTGCGTTTAGTGCATCCCAAAGACCATAGCTATTACCGCGTATTACGCAACAAGCTGGGCTGGGGTAGCCGCGTTTTTTAAATTTTATTACGCCCACTTGCATTACTGTATAAATACTGTATAACTACTGTATACTTAAACAGTGCTTGAGGTATCCTATGCTGCTTCATATGCAAATCCGCAACCTTGCGGTTGTTCGTCAACTTGATGTCGACTTTAGTTCTGGAATGACTGCCATCACCGGAGAAACCGGTGCAGGTAAATCGATTGCGCTTGATGCCCTCGGCTTATGCTTGGGTAATCGTGCCGATGTTGATTTAATTCGTGCTGACGCTGAAAAAGCAGAAGTTATTGCAACCTTTCATTTGAACGAACCGACTTCTCCAGGCCGGCAATGGCTGGCTGAACAAGAATTGCAAGATGATGAACCAGCTGCCTGTGTCTTACGCCGTTTAATTACTCGTGAAGGCCGCTCCAAAGCATGGATCAATGGCTACCCGGTTACTGTGTCGCAACTCAAGCAACTCGCACCGTTATTGGTGAATATTCACGGCCAACATGAACACCAACTGCTGACCCGCCCCGAGCACCAACTCAGTTTGCTCGACGCTTATGCGCGCCATCAAGGGTTGCTCGATAATGTTCAGAGCGCCTACCAAAGTTGGTACGGCCTGCGCAAACAACAAAAGCAGTTACTGCAGCAACAAAGCGACGTTGAATCGCGTTTGCAACTGTTGCGTTATCAAGTAACCGAATTAAACGAATTTGCACTGGCAGAAGGCGAATATGTTGAACTTGAACAACAGCATAAACGGCTGACGAACAGCGCTGCATTGCTCGAGGATTCCGGTTTTGCTCTGAACGCCATCTACGAAGGCGAGCACAATAACGCTTTCAGCTTATTGCAAAACGCCGTAAGCCGTTTAGAGCAGCAATTAGATATAGACCCTGCCCTCACTGAGGCGGTGCGCATGCTAAAAGATGCAAGCGTACAAGTTGAAGAAGCCGCGCGCGAATTGCGCCACTATCAAGACAACATTGAATTAGATGATGAGCAATTGATCACAGCTGAGCGCCGTGTAAGTCAAGCGGTTCATCTTGCGCGCAAACATCAGTTGGAACCGAGCCAGTTGCCGCAACATCACCAGCAATTGCTCACTGAGCTCAATCAGCTGGAATCCAACCAAGCCGAGTCCGTCGATATTGATGCGCGTGTTGAAAGCGCTGCCGCTAAGTACCGTCAAGTTGCAACCAAACTATCGGAAAGCCGTAAAAAGGCAGCTCATGAATTGAGTGAACGCATTGCCAAAAGCATGCAGCAACTGAATATGCCACACGGTCGATTCGTGATTGACGTTGATCATCAAGCACAAGCACCAGCGACACGCTTGGGCACCGATGAAGTTTGTTTCACAGTCACAGCGAATCCGGGGCAACCATTGCAGCCGTTGGCCAAAATCGCTTCTGGCGGCGAACTGTCGCGCATCAGCCTAGCCATTCAGGTGATTACATCGAGTCAATTAACCACGCCAACGTTAATGTTTGATGAGGTTGATGTGGGTGTAAGCGGTGCAACTGCAGCAACCGTTGGAAAATTATTACGCCAGCTTGGGGAATCAAATCAAGTTATCTGTGTCACACATTTACCACAAGTTGCTGCGAAAGCGCATCAGCAACTGCGTGTGGATAAAGTCACAGACGGTGCCAGTACTGAGACGCACATGATCAACCTTGACCAAAATGCGCGTGTTATTGAACTGGCTAGACTACTCGGTGGTGACGAAATTACTGAAACAACCAAGGCTAATGCTGCTGAATTACTTGCGGTCGGTTAGGTCCATTGTTTATCATCGAGCACAGAATCATTAATCAACAGCAGGTGTTATGAAAGCTTTAGTTATTGCAGGTAGTTTATTAGTTCTTAGCGGATGCTCCGTTTTTGACAGTTGGGTGTATCGGATTGACGTTCCGCAGGGTAACTACCTTGAGCAGCGTGACATCGATCAGCTTCGCGTCGGTATGACCAAAGAACAGGTTGCTTATGTTGTTGGCAGGCCTGTCGCTGAAAATGTTTTTGATCAAGATGTGTGGTATTACGTATTTAATTTAAATTCTGGTAGAAGCAAGAGCGAAGATTATCAACACAAAGTAATTCTAACTTTTGAGCAAGATAAGTTAGTTGCTTACGAAGGTAATTTCGATCGACCAGAAAATTTCGACACGCCGCTGGAGCAGTAATAACCAAACTGAGCCAGCGTTCTTCCGAAACGCGCAGTGGCCTCTGGTTGGTTACCGCGCTGGAAGCTTGATTTAGGGAGCACGATGGCGACTGACAGCTCAGGAGTCGAATCTCCGGCACGCGTGATTTTAGACGACCACGCAATCACGAAAAGCCCAACAGACCAACGCAGTTACCGTATTATCGAATTGGATAATGCGTTGCGTTGTGTGCTTGTGCATGAACCTGAAGCACGACAGTCAAGCGCAGCTCTCGCTGTTGCTGCTGGTCATTTCCATGATCCAAACAACGCTCATGGCCTGGCTCACTTCCTAGAACATATGTTGTTTTTAGGCACAGAAAAATACCCCGACGCAAACAGTTATCAAGCCTTTATTAGTGGCCATGGCGGCAATCATAACGCTTGGACAGGTACCGAATTTAGTAACTATTACTTCAACATAGACGCAGCTTATTTCGATCAAGCACTTGACCGTTTCATGCGTTTCTTTCATCAGCCTCTGTTTGACGAAAAGTGGGTTGCAAAAGAACTGCAATCGATTGAGTCCGAATTTCAATTAAAACGCCAGGACGAGTTACGCCGGCTTTACCAAGTGCACAAGGCTACATCGAACCCGAAGCATCCGTTCAGTAAGTTCTCGGTGGGCAATCTCACAACTCTGAAAGACTCGCCTCAAGCAACCTTGCGGCAGCAGTTGCTGCGTTTTTTTGAGCGCTGGTATTGCGCCCGCCGTATGACCTTAGTGTTGGTTGGCCCGCAGTCACTTGAACAGCTTGCGGAAATGGCGCAGCGCCATGGTCAGTCAATCCAAAGTGGCTGTGCCGATATGTTGTATCTTAACGACCCCTTGTACTTACCTGAGCAGTTAGGGGTTGAGCTGCATGTAAAACCGTTGAAAGATGCACGGCGACTGATTATCACCTTCGCATTACCCGGAATTGATGATGATTATGCCAATAAAACCACCAGCTACATTGCCCACCTGCTCGGCTACGAAGGCCCTGGTAGTTTGTACGGCTACCTGCGTGACCAACATTGGATCAACTCCTTAGCTGCCGGGGGTGGAATAAGTGGCAGTAACTTTAAAGATTTCAATATCAACATGCAGTTAACCGACCAAGGCATGGCCAATCGAGATGCAATAATTGCAGCAATCTTTAGTTATATTCAAACCATACGCGAATCCGGTGTCACACCTTGGCGGTATGATGAGCGTCGCGTTAGCGTTATGAACGCATTTCATTTTCAGGAGCAGCCTCGCGCCAGCGATCTTGCGCCGCAACTTGCCGTTAACCTGCACCATTATTTAGCTGAGGATATTATTTTTGGTGATTACCGAATGGATGGATTGTTCGAACCTAAGCTCCGTCAATTCTTAGATTGCATGCAACCGGACAATATGCGCGTAACGGTCATCCATAAGGCTTTGGAAACAGACCGAGTCGAGCCGATTTATGGCACGCACTACGCCAAACAACCCATTAGCATAGAACGTCAAACAGCTTACGTGAAGCACGCCCCCATTCCGGCAAGCCTACCTGATGCCAATATCTATTTAAAAGTTCCCTGGCAGTTACAGACCATTGCAGCAAACGAGGCTACTGAAATTCCAGAGAAAAGTCTGGTTACACCCGGATTAGAAAGCTGGCATTTACATGATTTAGATTTCCGCCAACCGAAAGCGCACCTTTATTTAGGCCTGCAACTGCCTAAAGTTATCGCTACGCCGGTAAGCTTCGCGCAAGCGCGATTGTGGTGTGAATTAATGCTCGATAAACTAAATGAGCAATGCTACGACGCGGAAATTGCTGGGTTGCATTTCAATCTCTACCCGCAACAACAAGGTATTACGCTGCACGTTTCGGGGCCGGCATATTATGTCCCCCAGTTAGCTGAAACGTTAATTCATAGCATGGCCGCGCCGAAATTTTGTCAACAGCGTTGGATGGATTTACGTCAACGCCTATTAACAAATTGGCGCCAAGCTCTCTTACATAAACCATTAAACTTCTTGTTTTCATACTTGAATGTGCAACTGCAGCCACATACTTTTTCGGTACTGCAGCTTGCTGAAGAGCTCGAGCAGATGGACTTTACTGTATTTAACCAAACCAACGGCGCACTATTCCAACAGGCAACTGCCAAGATGTTCGCCCATGGTGATTTGCACGATTCCCAATTGGAGCCGGTGCACAGTGCACTTACGGACTGGTTGGGGCTTACCGAGCAACGGCCTGTCGCTGATTTGACACCCGCACCACTGTCTAAGCTCCAGCAGCCGTTAAAAGTTCAAACACAGCACCCAGACCATGCCGTGATTGCTGTGGTGCAATCTCTGGATACCAGCACCCTAAATCAGGGCATATTTATGCTGATGAACTATGTTCTGCAGCCTAAATTTTTCGCCCAGTTACGCACAGAGCAGCAGTTGGGCTACTTAGTTGGTACCACGTATTTGCCGATGCAAGAGCACCCTCACCTGCTATTTTACGTACAATCGTCGCGAGTCGATGGCGACACGATAGAATCGGCAATTCGTGAGTTCTTCGGCGCCATGGATAAGACAATGGCTGACATATCTGAGGAAGAGTTCCGCAAAGCGCAGCAGAGCTTAACGCAACAACTGACCGAAAAAGACTCAAGTTTACGCTCCCGAAGCCAGCGCTTATGGAGTGCAATCACACAACAAGATTTTGATTTTTCGCGTTTAAATCGTATCTCTGATGACATTAAGCAAATGACCTTTGAGCACTTTTCAATAAGCGTAAAACAATTATTCAACAACAGCTCAAGCCAAATGTTTCTCTCTGCAAGCCCCATGAACTTTGACAGATCCCGCTAAATTGTTTAATTTGATGAATAACATAACAAATAGAAGAGCTGTACAAAAAACAGCCTCATTTGGGGATGACAGTGTCGCTTTTGCAACAGCATTATTACAGTTTACGCAACACAATCATGACAATTGTTATTGTCTACTTGCTTGCTATTCTCATCCCAACAGCTCAGGCTCAAGACTGGCAAGTCGAATTAATCAATTTAAGGCTCGCTAATCAACCCGTCAGTGCCCAACAGCTTGACCCCAGAAACCGACCACAATTATATAATACCGAAGTTCTCTACGTTCCAGCTATTCAAGACCCCTTTAGCATTGAGTTTGGTGCACCCTATGCGCCCAATGCGCGCATGCTGTACTACCGCTACCAGTTGGAAGGTTTTGACCGTGGCTGGGTATACACCGATACCGAATACCGCCGGGCCACATACACCAACCTCAGTTATGGTAACTATGTATTTAAAGTTGAGGCGTCATATGATGGCAAAACATGGACCGGTACGCGCCAAATTATGCTGGATGTTGCGGCTCCAGGCTGGCTATCGCCATGGGCGATTGCGCTCTACGCGCTTATTTTCTTAGCTGCTATGGTCGCTGTATTTTTTGTAATACGGGCGCGCCATCTTGCCATTGTTGAACTACGTAACAGTGAAGAGCGCCTCAAACTCAGCCTTTGGGGCAGTGGTGACCAGCTTTGGGACTGGGATATACCCCACGGCACCATTCATCGACATAACAGTTGGCGTAATCTGAATGAGTTTCCCATTGATCATATTCGGGCCGGTAAGCGCGGCACCGCTACCAATATCCATCCTCTTGATATACGTAAAGTGCAACAAAATTTGCGCAAACATTTAGATGGTAGCACCAACTACTTTGAGATGACCTACCGTGTGAAAACGGATCAGGGTTGGATGTCTATTTTAGATCGCGGCAAAGTGGTCGAGCGCGATGAACACCATCAACCGATTCGTATGACCGGAACTCTAAAAGACATCACCCCATTGGTTGCCGCAGAAGAGCGACTGAAAATGTTAGCAACCTCGATCACGAACATTTCAGACGGTGTATGTATTTATGATTCCAGTTTCAACGTTATTGAAACCAATGCATCAGTGGCAAAAATAACCGGGTATTCGCGTGAAGATATGCTCGGTAGACCGCTCGCGCTGCAACTATATAGTCCTGAATATATTGAACAAATAAAACGTTTATTGAATCAACATGGCAGCTGGCGTGGCGAGGTGGAAGATTTACGCAAAGACGGCAGCTTATATCAGGTTGAATTGACCTTAGATGCTATTCGTGACGACAGTGACCGAGTGTCACATTATGTCGCAACCTTTGCCGATATTACCGAACGTAAAGCTGCAGAACGGGAACTGCGCAGGCTATCAAATACAGACACCCTGACCGGCTTGCCCAATCGTTCTTATTTTCAGGTTAGCCATGCCAATTTGGTGCGTAAACGCATTCAACATGCGCTGCTGTTATTCGATTTAGACGACTTTAAGAAAATTAACGACTCACTCGGTCATGATATCGGTGATCAGCTGTTGCTGCAGGTTGCTGAACGCATTGCTGAAGTGGGCCGACCGCAAGATACATTCTTCCGTTTAGGGGGGGATGAGTTTGTCCTGATGCTTGAAGATACCAGCGATTTGAGCGTGATTACCGATGTAGCCACCCAAATACTCGCCCATATTGGTGAGTCATTCCATATCAATGACAACGATATTGTAGTTGGCAGTTCAATCGGTATTGTGGTTTACCCGAGTGACGGCGCATCGTCTCAGGAATTGCTGCAAAATGCTGATACGGCCATGTACCACGCGAAAAATCGCGGTGGTCATAGCTACCAGTTTTTCAATGACTCCATGAACAAAAATGCAGTGCGGCGGCTGCAGGTAGAAAATCAATTGCGCCAGGCATTACGCAATAAACACATTCAAGTGATGTATCAACCCAAGGTTTCGTTACGCACGTATGAGTTCGTCGGCTTAGAGGCATTAGTGCGTTTAAATATACCTGGCACTGGCATTATCAATCCGAGCGAATTCATTCCGCTGGCAGAAGAAACGGGGCTCATTATTGAAATGGGTGAACAAGTATTGCGCCAAACCTGTCGTGATATGTGCCAATGGGTCAAACAAGGCATGGTGCAAGGTCGCGTGGCCGTCAACTTATCAGCCAAACAATTTGTTCAGCCTGATTTAACGAAACGGATTATGACCATACTGCGTGAAGAGAATCTGTCGCCCGAATACCTCGAGCTTGAGATTACCGAAGGTGTGGTGATGGAAGATCCTGAGCGCGCCATAGAAATCATGACTGAGTTAAATAATTGCGGCATCCATTTAGCTTTGGACGACTTTGGTACAGGATATTCGTCGCTTGCCTACTTAAAGCGCTTCCCCATTCAAACACTCAAAATCGATAAAGCCTTTGTTGATGACATCAACGGTGCCGATCGTGACCGCAATATGGTTGCCTCGATTGTGGCAATGGCCCATAACATGGGGCTGGATGTCGTTGCTGAGGGGGTTGTTAATACAGCTCAAGCAGCTACATTAAGCCGCCTGAGCTGTGAATTTGCGCAAGGTTACCTATTTGCTGAGCCACTCAGTAGCGACGCGTTTTTAGCCCACATTAGCGTACCAGCATCGATACACTAGTTTGGCCTTGAGCTTTCAGCAGGCGCATGCGTTTGTGGGTGAAAAACATCGGCAGAATAAAAGGCCCAAAGAGCAAGCCTAGAACACCCCACCGTTTTGCACCCATCGCATGGGTTAAAGCTTGAATGTATAACATCAGCGCAGACAGCAAACAACACAGCGCAATAAACATTGTAACTCCAGATATGTTGTAACTTACGAGCGCTTAATAAAAGCGCTCGTTATTCTCGACCATTTTCAGCAACAACGGTGCTGGCGTATATCTATCGCCATGTTGTTTTTGATAGTCCTGTAAACGGCTTACTACTTCGTTAATGCCCAAAGCATCCATGTAACGGAATGGTCCCCCGCGGAACGGCGGAAAGCCAATACCAAAGATAGCTCCGATATCACCATCACGTGGGCTACGTATAATTCCTTCGTCCAAACAATATACGGCTTCATTCAACATCAGTAATACGGCGCGCTGCGCAATTTCTTCTGCGCCGAGCTTCGCTGCAGGTGTAATACCAAGCAAACCGTAAACTGAGTCATCCACTTGCTTACCCGGTTTTTTACCCGAGTAACTGTAAAAGCCCTTCTTGTTCTTCTTGCCCTTACGATCATCACCTAACAATTTATCAAATGCATCCGGGGCACGGAATCGGTCGCCAAGCTCATCGGCCATTATTGGAGCGACTTTCGCAGCCACATCAATACCCACTTCGTCCATTAGTTTCATCGGGCCAACTGGGAAACCAAACTTCACCAAAGCATTGTCAACCGCTTCAATAGGTTCACCGGCCAACACCAATCGTGCCGCTTCATTCATGTAAGGCGCTAAAATACGGTTTACATAAAAGCCTGCACCGTCGGTGACCACAATTGGCGTTTTACCTTGTTTCTTGGCAAGCGCTACCGTGGTGGCGATGGTTTCATCCGAGGTACCCTTGTGGGTAATGATTTCAGCCAAAGGCATTTTATCAACTGGCGAGAAATAATGTAATCCGATGACATTTTCCGGACGTTGTGCGGTCGCAGCTATTTTGGTGATCGGCAAACTCGACGTGTTGGTCGCGAAAATAGTGTGCTCACTTGCCACAGACTCGATATCTGCCACCATTTGTTGCTTCAACTTGAGGTCTTCAAATACCGCTTCAATGACTACATCCACGCGATCAAAACCGCTGTAATCTAAACTGCCACTCAAACGCAACATGGTTGCTTCAAGCTCAGTACGTGTCATGTGTTTACGCTTCACTTTTTTGTTCATTAAGTCATAGCTGTATTTCAGCGCATGCACTATGCCTGTTTCAGCGATGTCCTTAATACGCGCCGTAAGGCCTGCTTTGGCTGCAGTTACATAGGCAATACCGCCGCCCATTAAGCCACCACCGAGTACCCCTACGCGCTCAACTTTGCGTGGCTTGGTATCGCCTGCACCGGATTCTTTTTTCATCGCCGTCGTGGCAAAGAAAATATTCCGTAGCTGCTTTGACTCAGGCGTCATGGCCAACTCACCAAATGCACGAGCTTCAAATTCCAGCCCTGCTTGGAAGCCTTTATCAGCGCCATATGCAATCGTATCGATTATCTTATCCAAAGCTGGATAGTTGCCTTTAGCCTTGGCTTGAGCTTGCTCGCGCGCCTTACTAAAAATAATTCCGCGGCCCACACTGGTGCCTTCAAGGGCCTTATTTAACCACGAGTGCTTCACCTTTTTTACCCGCGCCTTACTCGCTAGCACGAGTTTAACGGCAGCTTCAAGCAAAATGCTCGACGGTACAACATCATCAACAATCCCGAGTTTTTTCGCCTGCTTCGCACGCAACTGTTTGCCCGTAAGAATTAATGGAAGCGCCTTTTGAATGCCGATTAAGCGTGGCAGACGCTGCGTACCACCCGATCCTGGTAACAAACCAAGCTGAACTTCCGGCAAACCAATAATGGTCTTGTTACTGTCAGTTGCAATACGATGGTGGCAGGCTAACGCAAGCTCTAAACCACCGCCTAAACAGGCCCCATCAATTGCCGCCACAACGGGCACTTTCAGCGCTTCAATGCGATCGAACATCGCTTGACCCTGACGTGCCAGACTCTCGGTGTCGGCGGCATTTTCGCAAGCATCAATCATGCTGATATCGGCACCTGCAACAAATGATCCGGGTTTGTCGCTTATCACAACCACGCCTTTCAGGTCGCTTTGCTGTTCGAGCTGATTAAGCACCTGTGCCACTTCGTCTGCAAAAGATGCTTTTAAAGTGTTCATTGATTCGCTCGGCACATCAATGTGAATGACCGCCACGTGGTCGTCGCGTAACTCTAGCGTAAAGGCTTTTTGTTCGCTCATTATTCAGTCTCCACAATCATTGCTGCACCTAAACCACCAGCAGCACAGGCAGTCGTTAAACCGACCCCACCGCCGCGGCGTTTCAATTCATTTAAAGTTTGCGTAATCAAACGTGTGCCAGTTGCTGCAAACGGATGACCATAAGCCAGTGAACCACCCATCACGTTGAATTTATCCATATCAATTTCACCAATGGCTTCACTGCGTCCCAGCTTGTCTTGTGCAAATTTCTTACTGGCGAACATCTTCATGTTAGCGAGTGTTTGTGCAGCAAAAGCTTCATGCATTTCAATCACCGTTAAGTCACTTAACTTCATGCCTGCACGATCAAGTGCAATTGGGGTTGCATACGATGGGCCCATCAACATGTCTTCCCACACGTCAATTGCGCTAAACGCATAACTACGAATGTAACCCAGCACCTCATAACCTAAAGCCTTCGCCTTGCTTTCAGTCATCAACAAGATGGCGCTCGCACCATCGGTTAATGCGGTGCTATTGGCGGCGGTAACAGTGCCATGTTTCTTATCGAATACAGGGCGTAACTTGGCGTAGCCATCCAATTTCGAATCGCTACGCACTGTGTTATCACGCTTGAGGAAATCTTTGTACGGCTCCGCATAAGCAGTCATCACTTCGCCATCCAACTTGCCAGCTTCCCACGACTCATGGGCCAAGCTATGCGAGCGGTGCGCCAGCGCATCTTGGTCGGCACGGCTGATGTTATGGGTTTTCGCCATTTGCTCTGCAGTGTCGCCCATGGTTAAGCCTGTGCTGTACTCGGCAATAGCTGGTGGCACCGGCAATAAATCTTTGAATCGCAATTGTTTCAGAATTGACCAGCGCTGACCTAACGTGCGGGCCTTGTTCAAATCAACCAAAGCATGTGCCAACGAGCGCGATACACCAATCGGCAATACCGACGAAGAATCAGCACCGCCCGCAATCCCTACTGAGATATTGCCAACCATCATGCTTTCTAACACGTTTACCGTAGTTTGGAAGCTGGTGGCACAAGCGCGTGATACACTGTATGCATCCGTTGTAACCGGTAAACTTGTACCCAAAACAATTTCGCGAGCAATGTTTGGTGCTTTTGGCATTTGAACCACTTGGCCGTACACCAGTTGCTCGACCTCACGAGGGTCTAAGCTGTAACGATTGAGCAGCTCTTGTACAACCATTTTGCCCATATCCAAGGCAGGAACGCCATGAAAATAGGTCGCCTGCTTGGCAAACGGTGTACGTAAGCCTGCCACAATCGCAATGCGATCGCCTGAAGCAGTGGTCAGATTCTGACGTGCGGCCATAGATTTATCCTCTGTTGTTTTGTTATGGTCATTCCTTAATCTGGTCTGACCTCATAGATAGTTACAAATTTTAACGGGTCTTTGGCGAGAATTAAACCGTTGTTTTCGGTAAAGTGCGAACTTAGAGTATAACGATAGTATAGCGGTATTATACAAACAGCAGAGGATTCTGATGGCAGCTGAACAGTTTCAAGCATTACGCAACTACCTTGACAGTCAAGTATTGGGGCAACCTGATTTCACTGAAAGCCTGCTTATCGCGCTGCTTGCCGATGGCCATTTGCTGGTGGAAGGTCCCCCGGGATTAGCCAAAACGCGTGCTGTAAATGCGCTGGCCAAAGGCGTTGAAGGCAGCTTTCATCGGGTTCAGTTCACCCCTGACTTATTACCTGCTGATTTAACCGGTACCGATATTTACCGTCCGGAAACTGGCGAGTTCGTATTCCAGCAAGGTCCGCTGTTCCATAACATTGTGTTGGCCGACGAAATCAACCGTGCCCCAGCCAAAGTGCAGTCTGCGTTGCTTGAAGCCATGGCTGAACGGCAAATTACTGTCGGACAAAAAACCTATCCGTTGCCGCCACTATTTATGGTGCTCGCAACCCAGAACCCACTTGAGCAAGAAGGCACGTATCCACTGCCGGAAGCTCAGCTAGACCGCTTTGTCATGCATTTAAGCCTTGGGTATCCGAATGCCGAAACTGAGCGTGACATCTTGCGCTTAACCCGTGGTGAAGAGTTGCAGGGCCAGGCAGAAATGCCAAAGCCGCTGCAGCAGCAGGATATTTTCAATGCCCGCAAAGAAGTGTTGAGCATTTATATGGACGAAGCGGTGGAAAATTATCTAGTGCAGTTAGTGATTGCCTCGCGCGAACCCAGTTTTTATAGCAGTGATTTAGCCCGCTGGATTAGTTATGGTGCCAGTCCGCGTGCGACCATTGCGCTTGACCGTTGCGCACGTGCGCGCGCATGGCTGCAACAACGTGATTTTGTAACACCTGATGACATTCACGCGGTGTATGCCAAGGTATTACGACATCGCATCATTCTCAGTTATCAAGCTGAAGCTGACGGGATAAACGCAGATCACGTGCTGGATCAGATTATTCAACTTGTTCCAGCGCCGTAAATGACCATGCTTTCCCCTGCTAACGTGTCCCAATGGCTCAGCACCTGGCGCAGTGATGGTGTGCATGTTGCCAGTCACGAGCTCATGTACTATCGCAGCAAGGTCAACGCCTTTGCGCGGTTTCGTCGACTGAATCCACCGCCCGGCCGCACCGGTGCGCTATTGAGCAAATTTAAAGGCCGCGGCATGGAGTTTGACGAGTTTCGTCATTACCAAGCTGGCGACGACATTCGTGCCATTGACTGGCGCGTAACCGCTCGCACCGGTACGCCGCATACCAAGTTGTTTCGCGAAGAGCGTGAGCGTCCGGTATTTGTGGTGGTCGATTTAAGCGACAGCATGCAGTTTGGCAGCCAACTATTGTTTAAATCTGTGCAAGCCTGCCATCTGGCCAGTGCTTTGGCTTGGCTTGCTGCGGCCCGCAACGATCGCATTGGCGCAGTCATCACCAGTGGTCAAGGCCACGCGGAAATTAGACCCCAAGGTCGACATCATGGCGTATTGAATGTTATTCATCACTTAATTGATCAACAGCAACTCGCAGTTACCCAATGGCAACAGCAGCGTGGTAACAGCAATGTGTTCGCTACTGCGCTTGAACGCATTCAGCACGTGGCTCGGCCCGGCAGTTTGATTTATCTTATTAGCGACTGGCTGAGCGATGATCCTGCCATCTGGCAACATTGCTTAGCATTACAGCGTCACTGCCAACTGCTGCCATTTCAAATTATTGATCCATTGGAACTAAAACTACCCGAGCATGCGGCCCATCAACACCTCGCGATGACCGATGGCGAGCAACACGTGATCGTTGACCCTGCCGACCAACATCAGCGCCGCGCTTATGCGCATGCGCAGCAACAGCGACAAGCTCACTTGGTGCAACAATGGCAACAACTGGGGGGCGAACTACGCCAATTCAGCGCGGGCGATGCACTTGAAAGCCAATGGCCGGGAGCAGCGCTATGATCATGCTCGATACTGCCGTTCAACTGCACGATATTGTTGCCGCACCAGCGGCTAGCTGGTGGCCGTTAGCTATCGGTTGGTACGTTGTCATCATTAGCGGTGCAGTGGTGTTAGTGACCAGCCTATTCGCAATACGACGTGCATACCGTGCACGTCATGCACGTCGCTTGGCACTTACACAATTGCATCAAAACCCACCGCAGTCGCTGGCTGCGGTATCGCTATTGCTCAAGCAAGCTGCGCTCGCTTACTTCCCGGCGGAACATGTGAGTAGCCAAAGCCAACAGCAATGGTGGCATTTCTTATTGCAACAGCTGTCGACAAAACAACGCCAACGTTTCGCTGCCCTCGCCGAGTCTGTTAGCCAAGCCACTTACCAACCAGCCCCGCAGCAACAGCAGTGGTTAAGCCCCTACACTGAATTTGCTGACTATTGGTTGCGGCAAGCTTTACCGCCGTCGCGCAAAAATATACAGGCCCTGCAGGAGTCAACCAATGATTGATTTTGCATGGTTCTGGGCCATCCTTGCCTGGCCGCTACCGCTCATTTACTGGCGCCTCCGCAAAGCCTATAAGCAGCCCTTGCAGCCACTTCAGGTAACTTATCTACCAACTATGGCCTCCACGCAGCGACAACCAAGCAGTGGCCGCCTTTCACGCTACCTCGCTTTGTTCATTTGGACGCTGTTGGTGGCGGCACTGATGCGCCCTCAATGGCTTGGTGAACCCGTCGCGGCTAAAAACGAAGCGCGCGAAATGATGATCGCGGTCGATCTGTCCGGCAGCATGGAAATTGCTGATATGACCATTGCGGGCGAACAAGTTGACCGATTAACGATGTTAAAGCACGTGATGCGCGATTTTATTGAACGCCGCGTAGGCGACAGATTAGGCTTGGTTTTATTTGCGGATACTGCGTATGTGCAGGCACCGATGACCTTTGATCGTGAAACCGTGAAAGATATGCTCGATGAAACCGTGTTACGGCTAATTGGTGAACGTACGGCTATCGGTGATGCGATTGCTTTGAGTGTTAAACGTTTTGCCGAACGCGAGCAAAGTAACAAGATTCTGGTACTGGTAACTGACGGTCAGAACACGGCTGGAAACGTGTCACCTGAGCAGGCTTTGCAGCTTGCTAAATATTACGACGTTAAAATTTACACCATTGGTGTTGGTGCCGAAGAAATTATTGTCGATGGCTTCTTTGGCCAACGCCGCGTTAACCCCAGTCGCGATCTAGACGAAGGCATGCTGCGTCAACTGGCCACTGAAACCGGTGGTGAATATTTTCGCGCGCGCAGCACCGAAGAACTTGAGCGCATCTATACTCAACTAGACAGTTACGAGCCGGTGCAGGGTGAAAACCAGCTACGCCGTCCGCAAACGGCACTTTACCATTGGCCGCTTGGGGCTGCCTGGCTGGTTCTAATGCTTACTTTGCTCGCCACTTTATTCGCAAGAATACGAACCATTCGGAGGCAACATGGCTGATTTCCATCTATTGCGCCCGTGGTGGTTATTAACACTGATTCCTATTGTTGTATTAGCGGTCATTGCTTGGCGTAACGCCGGTCAGCAAACCGGTTGGTCACGCTTGCTACCAGCTCATTTGAAACCGTTGTTACTACCTGAAAGCTCGGGCCGCACAGCACGCTGGCCATTGCTGTTGGTCAATGCAGCCTTAGCGGTAACCGCTTTGGCCTTAGCTGGGCCTACGTGGCAACGATTGCCCCAGCCGGTGTTTCAGTTGCAAGCAGGCTCAGTCGTTATTATGGACATGTCATTGTCTGTTTACAGCACCGATCTTGCGCCAAACCGACTTACCCAAATGCGGTACAAAGCGACTGATCTTGTACGCGATAAACTAGACGGCGAGATCGGTTTAATCGCTTATGCTGGAGATGCGTTTACCATTAGCCCACTAACCGGTGACGGCGGCAACCTAACCAATCTGATCCGTGCCTTAAGCCCAGACATTATGCCCACCCCAGGAAGTTATCCGATTCGGGCATTAAACCTCGCCGATCAACTGCTACAAGATGCTGGATACGCGCAGGGAGACATTTATTGGTTAACCGACGGTATCGACAGCCGTGATCAACAAGATATCAGCGACTTCCTCAACCGCACCCAACATCGGTTGAGTGTACTTGCCGTAGGTACGGCAGACGGCGCACCCATAACGCTGCCAGACGGTCGTTTACTGCGTGACGCAAGCAATAATGTGGTGATTCCACAGCTGCAAACCGGTGCACTGCAAACATTAGCTGCGCGCAGTGGTGGTCGGTTTAGTGAAATACGCTCAGATCAACAAGACCTCGAATATCTATCCAACCTACCGCCGCTGCAACGTGATGGCGAAGAGAGTGCCATGCAAGCTGGAGATCAGTGGCAAGATCAGGGCCCGTGGTTGATACCGATTATCATGTTGTTATTACTCCCATTGGCGCGGCGCGGTGCGTTGCCCGTATTCGTCTGCTTTGTGCTTGGCAGCAGCCTTTGGTTACCGGCTCACGCCAATGAACGTGAGCCGTTATCATGGCAGGACAAACTGTGGCAAACACCTTATCAGCAAACCGATCAGGCATTACGCGCTGGTAATAATGAACGCGCCGCACAGATAGCCGAAGACGCATGGCAACGTGGTACAGCAAATTATCGTGCTGGTAATTATGACCAAGCCTTGGTTGACTTTTCCCAGCTGGACAATGCGGAAGGTTTCTATAATCAAGGCAATACCTTGATGCAAATGGAACGCTACGACGAAGCAAAAAATGCTTATGCTGCAGCACTAGAACGACGCCCCAACTGGTCGCAAGCGCAAGAGAACATGGAGTTGGCCGAGCAACTTGCTGAGCAACAGCAACAACAATCTGAAAACAGCCAGCAAGGTGATTCGCAGAATAATAACTCGCAAAATCAACAAGGCGAGCAAGGTGAACAGCAATCTGGTGAACAGCAACAATCCGACTCTGAGCAAAAAAACCAACAGACTGGTCAAGACGAACAGCAACAGGAACAAGACCAAGAGTCGACCGAGCAAAGCGCTGAGTCAGAGCAGCAGCAAGCCGCACCTGAAGGCGAGCAAGAAAAGCCGCTGCAAAGTGAGTTCGGTGATGCATCGGAAGAAGAATTGCAGCAGCAAATGCAACAATGGCTGAATAGAATTGAAGATGATCCAGCCGTATTACTGCGCAATAAAATGCGTTATGAAGCGCAACAGCGTAGACGTCAAAGTCCGCCGCCAGGAGTTGAAAAACAGTGGTAAATTGTATGGTTAGAACAATTGTATTAGCGGCCTTCTTATTTCTTGTAAGCCCGCTTGCCGCCGCACAAACTGCGGAAGTGATTGCTAGTGTCGATAAAAACCCCGTAATCCAAGGCGAACCTTTTACACTCACAGTCACCATCAATGACGACGTTAGCCAAACGGCTTGGCAGCCCGAAGAACAGTTACGCGATTTCCGCGTGCTCAATGTTCGCTCATCGCGGCGCACCAGCGTAATCAATGGTGAAACCACTCGCACCACTTCATTTATCGTAAATCTGCAAGCCCCCAACATGGCGGGTATTGTGCGTATTCCACCATTGCAAATAGGCGACGCCAGTAGCAACGCTATTGAACTCACTATTTTAGACGCTGCCACATCAGCAGATGAACTTGAGCAACGCCCTGCGTTTATTCGTACTTCATTAGAATCAAATCAAGTGTATGTGCAGCAACAATTTAAATTAGTCGCGCGACTGTACCTGAGTGCTAATTTGCACAGTGGTAATCTTGTTGCGCCCGAGCTTGATGAAGCCGAAGTAAGCCAGTTTGGCCAAGACGAAGAGTCCTATGAAATTATTAACGGCAAGCGCTATCAAGTCTTTCAGCGCACCTATTTAGTCACTCCGCTGCGTTCTGGTGAATTAACCATTCGCGGTCCCATCTTTGAGGGACAAATAACCCGCGAATCTGGACGCTCGGTATTCTCATCAATAGCCACCACCCAACCGGTCAGCGCTGCGGCTGCGCCTAAATCAATTAACGTGCTCCCGAGTCCTGATGACTGGACTGGCCATTGGTTGCCTTCCGAGTTAGTCAGTTTGAGTGTTGAGCAAGCTACCCCTGAAGCGACTGTTGAAGTGGGTCAGCCGATAACTTTAACGTATCGGTTAACCGCTATCGGCGTAAGTCCAGAGCAGCTGCCTGAGCTTAATTTCGAGGGGCTGACAGATGTTTCGGTGTATCCCGAAGCAGCAGAATTCGCCAGTACAACCCGAAATGGCCGTGTGATTGCCCAGCGTAGCCAAACAGTAGCTATTATTCCGCGTAGCAGCGGCAAACTTACACTGCCCGCGCTTGATGTTGCGTGGTTTAATACGCGTCTGAAGCAAAAACAATTAGCCAGTTCGCAGCCAATAGTTGTCAACGTGCAGCCAGCACCGAATGCGTCATCAGCGGTTGAGCAACAAACAGCGAAGCCTGAATCCCCTATCAATGCTGACAGCAAACTTTCTGCTGAACATGATGCCTCAATCGTGTTGACGCCACTGCAGTCTCCCTACTTCGTTTTGGCTGCAGTTTTCGCAGGGCTTTGGTTATTAACATTAATTGCCTGGGCTTGGTGGTGGTTACGCCAGCAACGTACTAAATCTGTCAGCGTAAACGCTGAGCAAGTTCACAAACCCAGTCATACATGGCAACAGTTGCAGCACGCAGCGTTAGCAAATGATGCTGCTGCAACCGAGCAAGCATTACGTGATTGGGCACATCAACAGCTTAGTTTACCCATTCATGATCTACGCGAGATTGCTGAGCACTTTAAACATCAACCATTGCACAGCCAAATCGACCATTTACAGCGTTGTCGCTATGCCAGTGCGGACAAGTCATGGTTAGAAGGAAAAGCACTGCTACGTGCGCTAAAGGCAGCGCAGAAGCATTTAAAACAACAACCGAAAGCCAAGCCCAGTCTATCGCCGCTTTACCCTAACTGATGAATAGTATTTGTTACCCATAAAAAAATCCCGGAGCAAGCTCCGGGATTTTTGTTCTAACCAGTCTTAAACAGTACTAAAGGTTACTCTTGTTCGCGAATATTACCGCTTGAATCAAGGCGTACTTCAATATCCGCTTGCTCACGCAGCGCTTCAATGAATGCACCGTAGCTTTGCTGGATGTAACTATTGACCAATTGGTCAGCCATCTGCGCTTGCATCGTTTCGTCAACTTCGCCGTCCACAACGTCTGTTAACTGCACAATGGATAAATCACCATTCGTTAGCTCCGTAACGGCAACTTGCACGGCGTCGGCAGCTGGCACCGCTTGCTCAAATAAGCTTTGCAATACTGCACGCGGTATCTGGCTTGAACGACGGTCAACCGCATCAATGGCTGTCAACTCAACCTGCACAGGTTCACCGGCACGCAATTTGGCCGCAATGGCTTCGGCATCATCACGCGCAGCAGCTTGTGCTTTTTCAGTACGCAGATTATCCAAAACTTGTGCGCGAACGTCTTCAAGTGGCTTTATCGAAGCTGTTTTGAAGTCAACCACACGCACCACAACGGCCTGCTTATCAGTAACTTCAATCAAGTCACTATTTAAGCGCTCATCAATAAAGTCCCGGTTAAATACACGTTGCAAGGCAGCTGGATGATTCAGTGCAGATGGCGCATTGTTGCGACTAAACCAGTCGCTTTCGCGCACAGCCAAACCCGTTTCTTCAGCGACCGGCTTCAACGTATCAGGAATATCAAAGGCTAGCTCAGACACCTGCTGCTGTAGCTCGTAATAGGCTTGCTTGACACGATCTTCACGCATATCAGCAACAATTTCGTCACGTACTTCTTCAAATGACGTCGAAGAACCTGCTTCAAAGTCAGTTAGTTTAATAATGTGGTAGCCAAATGACGTGCTTACCACACCGGTCATTTCACCGACGTCTTTTAATGCGAAAGCTGCTTCATCAAAAGCAGGATCCATAGTGCCCTGCTCAATAAAATCTAAATCGCCACCCGTTTCAGCGGTAAAAATATCATCCGAATACTGGGCTGCCATCTCGGCGAAATCCGCGCCTTCAGTAAGCTTTGCAAGAACTTCTTGTGCTTCTTGCTGGGCTGCTTCGTCTTCGCCTTCAATTAAGATATGCGCAAAACGGTAGCGGTCAGGCGTTTCGTAATTTGCTTGGTTGTTGTCGTACCATTCGCGAACGACACTTTCATCAACTTCAACCGATTCAGCAACCGCATCGGCGTCGAGCGCAACAAACTCAACCTTAACTTGCTCTGGCACAGCAAACGCCTGCTGATTGTTCTGATACCATTGTTCAATTTCTGCTTCGGTAACTTCAACGGTATTCAGGTACTGCTCAAGTGGCATGGTGGCATAGGAACCACTGCGTTTCTGATTCACTAAACGTTGCACTGCTGCAGTTTCGCTTGGCAATGCAAACTCAGAGTTAACCATGGCTTGTAACAGTTGTGTGCGCGCTAAATCGCGGCGCATAAGCTCAGCAAAGCCGTCAGGGGTATAACCCAAACCGCTTAGAGTCATCTGATAGCTCGTATTATCGAATTGGCCTGCTACTTGAAACGCACCAATTTCGCGAATGGCGGCTTTAACCTGATCATCAGAAACGCGTAGTCCTGCCTCGCGAGCAAATAACTCAACAAGCTTCTGGTTGACCAAATCATCTAATACTTGGCTACGTAAACGTTGGTTAAACGCTGGATCGGTCGCTAAGGTGTCATAAAAATCACCAAATTGCTCTTTTTGACGTGAGCGCTCATTTTCGACGGCGCGGTCAAATTCAACCCGGCTAATTTCCTCACCATTTACGACAGCCACCGATGGTTCTGGCTGGTTCGTAATGTATCCACCAATCCCCGCCAACGCAAAGGTCAGCGCTATCAATACTAGAATCACTTTCACAACTAAGCTTTGTGACCCTTCTCGAATCCTGTCCAACATAATCCACTAAACCTCAATTGTTCCCATTCGTTGGGCGGGTATTATATCTGCTTCTGCAGAAAAAAAATAACCCGAAGACAAGCTTCGGGTTATTTTCAGCAAATGCTGGCGGAACGGACGGGACTCGAACCCGCGACCCCCGGCGTGACAGGCCGGTATTCTAACCAGCTGAACTACCGCTCCGCTTTTATTAGTTTACTGAATCTTTCAGTGCTTTACCGGCTTTGAAAGAAGGTACTTTAGCAGCTGCGATTTGGATAGTTTGGCCAGTTTGTGGGTTACGACCAGTACGAGCTGAACGCTCACGAACACTGAAAGTACCAAAACCAACTAATGCAACTTGATCACCTTTCTTCAAAGCTTCTGTTACTGCTTCAATGAAAGAATCAAGAGCACGTCCAGCCGCAGCTTTAGAAATTTCTGCTCCGTCTGCAATTTTATCAACTAACTGAGACTTATTCACAGTATCATCCCCTTAGATTGTTATTATCAGATTTGCATGGTTCCATTGCGTTCTGTTTGTTTCAATGGGCCAGCGAAGGTTATAACAAGCTTAAACTTACGGTTCAAGCAGTAGTGATAGATTAGCAGACATCTTCCTTATTAATCCATCACGCAAGTGGCACGCCAGATTCTTATTTTGTTTGAGTCTGACTAATCACTTTGACTCTAGGCTACCACAAGATTTCGGATTGAGAACCCTTTTTAACAATTTTTTTGACGAAAGAATGCGGCCTGTAGACCAGTTATGGCCTCGCAGGCCGCATTTTTGCGTTTTTAAGCTGTTTTTTCCAAGCTTTTCGGTGCCGATTCAAGCGCAACAGCGAGTACTTCATCTATCCATTTAACAGGCTGAATCTTAAGATCGCCCTTCACTTCGTCGCTGATTTCTTTCAAATCTCGCTCGTTTTCTTTTGGAATCAACACATGTTTGATGCCACCACGATGCGCCGCCAGAAGCTTTTCTTTCAGCCCACCAATTGCTAACACCTCACCGCGTAGGGTTATTTCACCAGTCATCGCAACATCGGCCCGCACAGGGATGCCCGTTAATGAGCTCACTAATGAGGTCACCATAGCGATACCTGCACTCGGGCCATCTTTCGGCGTAGCACCTTCAGGTACGTGTACGTGAATATCACGCTTCTCATGAAAGTCTTCCGGAATACCCAGCATGTTTGCACGGCTGCGCACAACGGTGAGTGCAGTCTGAATAGATTCCTGCATAACATCGCCAAGAGAGCCCGTTGAAGTAATCTTGCCTTTACCCGCAACGTTGGTCGCTTCGATGGTCAGCAAGTCACCCCCTACTTCGGTCCAAGCCAGACCGGTTACTTGACCTACTTGGTTATTTTCTTCCGCTTTACCATAGTCAAAGCGCTGCACACCCAAGAAGTCAGATAAGTTCTCACCTGTGATTTCAACGTGTTTGATGCGTTTATCCAGCACAATTTTCTTCACTGCTTTACGGCATAAACGAGAAATTTCACGCTCTAGATTACGCACACCGGCTTCACGGGTGTAGTAGCGAATAATCCCGATAATAGCATCGTCGGTAACGTTGATTTCTTTAGCTTTCAATCCGTTGCGTTCTATTTGCTTGTTCAGCAAGTGACGCTTCGCGATATTAAGTTTCTCTTCTTCGGTGTAACCCGACAAGCGAATCACTTCCATACGGTCAAGCAGCGGCCCTGGAATATTCATGCTGTTTGACGTTGCGACAAACATCACATCTGACAAATCGTAATCCACTTCAAGATAGTGGTCGTTGAAATTAACGTTCTGTTCAGGGTCCAACACTTCGAGCAACGCTGAAGCTGGATCGCCGCGCATATCTGACGCCATCTTGTCAATTTCATCTAACAAAAATAGTGGATTACGCACACCAACTTTTGCCATTTTCTGAATAAGCTTACCCGGCATGGAACCAATATAGGTACGACGATGGCCACGAATTTCAGCTTCATCGCGCACGCCACCAAGTGCCATACGCACATACTTACGGCCAGTCGCTTTCGCAATCGATTGCCCCAGTGAAGTTTTACCAACTCCTGGCGGCCCGACTAAGCATAAAATAGCACCACGCACCTTGCTGGTACGCTGTTGCACCGCAAGGTACTCAAGAATACGTTCTTTAACTTTTTCCAGACCGTAATGGTCAGCATCAAGTATTTTCTCCGCATTCGCGAGGTCTTTCTTAATGCGTGAACGCTTCTTCCACGGCACTGAAACCATCCAATCAATGTAACCACGAACTACGGTGGCTTCCGCAGACATCGGCGACATCATTTTTAACTTCTGCAATTCAGCACGCGTTTTCTTCTCAGCCTCTGGAGGCATTTTTGCTTCGTCGATTTTGTTTTCCAGCGCTTCAAACTCATCTGGGCCATCTTCCATTTCACCCAGTTCTTTTTGAATGGCCTTCATTTGTTCATTCAGATAGTACTCACGCTGGCTCTTTTCCATCTGCTTTTTAACGCGTGAGCGAATACGCTTCTCTACCTGAAGCAGGTCAATTTCACCTTCCATCAGTGCCATCAGATACTCAAGGCGCTCACGTACGTCGGTTATTTCCAATACCTTTTGCTTATCATTAAGCTTTAACGGCATGTGAGCCGCCATGGTATCCGCCAAACGATCGGCCTCTTCAATACCAGACAAGCTGGTTAACACTTCCGGTGGAATTTTCTTGTTCAGTTTTACGTAGCCTTCAAACTGATTGATGGCCGAGCGAATCATCACCTCTTCTTCTTTCTCGTCCATCGCTTCTGAATCGAGGTAATGCACCTGCGCCCGAAAGAAGCCCTCTTCCGGTTCAAACTGTTCAATTTCGGCGCGTTGACTACCCTCAACCAGCACTTTTACCGTGCCGTCAGGTAGTTTCAATAACTGCAAAATGGTTGCAACAGTACCTATGCGATGAATGTCATCTTGCTCGGGTTCATCAACCGATGCGTCTTGTTGCGCTGACAAAAATATTTGTTTGTTTTTATCCATCGCTGCTTCTAAACAACGAATAGACTTTTCACGCCCGACAAATAACGGAATAACCATGTGGGGGTACACCACAACATCACGTAGCGGCAACACCGGTATACTCAAGCGTTCAATCCGTTCTTCACTCATAAACTTCTCCAGGTAACGGGTTCGTGATTCGAATCACTCTATCTTACCTCTTAATATGAGGCTCTCCAGCGAAAGTTCAATGTTTTGCACAAAAAAAGGGCCACAAAGGCCCTTTTTGCATAAATTTCATGCTAAACAACAAGATTACTCACCCGATGCGTGCTTTTCTTCTTGTTGGTTGGCATAAATCAAAATGGGTGCAGACTCGCCTTTAATAACCGACTCGTCGATAACAACTTTGACCACATTCTCAATAGTCGGTAAGTCGTACATGGTATCGAGTAGCACAGCTTCAACGATTGACCGCAAGCCACGCGCACCAGTTTTACGGGTCATTGCTTTACGAGCAATTGCGCGCAGTGCATCATCGCGGAACTCAAGTTCAACATCTTCCATCAAGAATAATTTACCGTACTGTTTGGTCAATGCATTCTTTGGCTGACGTAGAATTTGCACCAAGGCGTCTTCATCAAGCTCAGTCAACGTTGCTAATACAGGGAGTCGCCCGATAAACTCGGGAATCAAACCATATTTAACTAAATCTTCAGGCTCAACACTGGCAAGCGTCAGGCCTTCGGCTTTAGGTTCTTTACTTTTCACCTGAGCGCCAAAACCGATACCGCTGCCAACGCTAATGCGTTGCTCGATAACCTTATCAAGCCCAGCAAATGCACCGCCGGCAATAAACAGAATCTTCGAGGTATCAACCTGCAAAAATTCTTGTTGTGGGTGCTTACGTCCACCTTGCGGCGGCACCGCTGCTACCGTACCTTCAATAAGCTTCAACAAAGCTTGCTGTACGCCTTCACCCGACACATCCCGAGTAATGGATGGGTTGTCCGATTTGCGCGAGATTTTGTCAATTTCATCAATGTAGACAATACCACGCTGTGCTTTTTCTACATCGTAGTCGCACTTTTGCAGTAACTTCTGAATGATATTCTCGACATCTTCACCAACATAACCAGCTTCAGTTAATGTGGTCGCATCAGCCATGGTAAAGGGCACATCTAAATAACGCGCAAGCGTTTCAGCTAAATACGTTTTACCACTACCCGTTGGACCAATTAGCAGGATATTACTTTTACCAAGTTCAATCTGCTCTTCGTCTTTACTGGTGGCTTCATTGTTATATAAACGCTTGTAGTGATTATAAACTGCAACCGCGAGTACCTTTTTGGCCATATCTTGACCAATAACGTACTCATCCAAATGCGCTCGAATTTCATGGGGGTTCGGTAACTTCTTCTGCTCTTCTTGTGGCGCAATATTCTGAATTTCTTCTTCTAAAATATCGTTACACAAGTCAACGCATTCATCACAAATAAATACCGACGGCCCGGCAATTAACTTGCGAACCTCATGCTGACTTTTTCCGCAGAAGGTACAAAACAACGGCTTTTCGCCGTTACCTTCAGTTTTATCAGTCATTCTATTCTCCGCCTCTTTGCGTCAACACCTTATCAACTACACCGTAGTCTACAGCTTCTTGCGCAGACATAAAGTAATCACGGTCGGTATCTTTTGCCACTTGTTCGATGTCCTTGCCGGTATTTTCGGCCAACATACGGTTAAGCTTATCTTTAATATCAAGAATTTGGCGTGCATGAATTTCAAAGTCAGACGCCTGCCCCTGGAACCCGCCTAATGGCTGATGAATCATCACGCGTGAATTTGGCAAACAAAAACGCTTACCTTGCGCGCCACCCGCTAATAAGAACGCACCCATACTGGCCGCTTGGCCCATACATACGGTACTCACGTCCGGTTTGATAAAACGCATGGTGTCATAAATTGCCATACCGGCAGTCACTGCACCACCTGGTGAGTTGATGTACAAATAAATGTCTTTATCCGGATTGTCTGATTCTAAAAATAGTAGTTGCGCGACAATCAGGTTAGCCATGTGGTCTTCAACTTGACCGCAGCAAAAAATCACGCGCTCTTTAAGTAGGCGCGAGTAGATATCGTACGAGCGCTCTCCTTTTGCAGTTTGTTCCACTACCATCGGCACCAATTGTGCCATTGGGTCTAGCGCCATATCCGACATAATTTACGACTCCTGAAATAAAAATGGCCCGTATAAGGTTATACGAGCCATTAAACCAAGTTGTTATGGACGCCGTCAACGATGTTGTGACAGTTCCACCAACTGTTTTACTTTTTAGGGTTCATCAACTCGTCAAAGCTGGTTTTCTTCGCTTTAACTTTTGCGTTATCAAGGATGAACTCAATTGCTTGTTCTTCTAATGCAACGTTACGAATTTGCTGCATCATTTCTTCGTTACCTTTGTAATACGCGATAACTTCAGCTGGATCTTCGTACGCAGATGCGTTGTTTTCGATGATCTCGTCAACTTTCTTCTCGTCAACTTTCAGCTCGTTGCCACGGATAACTTCACCCAGTAACAAACCAACTTTTACACGCTCTTTTGCTTGTTCTTCAAACAAATCAGCTGGTAATTGTGGCATTTGTGCTTGGTTACCACCGAAACGCTGCATGGCTTGACGACGCAGAACGTCTACTTCCTGGTCAATCATTGCTTTCGGTAAGTTAACGTCGTTGTTTTCAACAAGACCTTTCAGTACTTGTTCTTTCACTTTGCTTTGCACTGCGTTTTTCAATTCGCGTTGCATGTTCTTACGAACTTCAGCTTTAAGCGCTTCAACGCCGCCTTCTTGAATACCGAACTGAGTAACAAACTCGTCACTTAACTCTGGTAATTCACGTTCTTCAACCTTCTTCGCAACCACAACGAATTGTGCTTCTTTGCCTTTCAGGTTTTCAGCATGATAGTCGTCTGGGAAAGTCACCTTAATGGTTCTTTCTTCGCCAGCTTTCATGCCAATAATCTCGTCTTCGAAACCAGGAATCATGCGGCCTTCGCCAAGCTCAAGTGCGAAATCAGTCGCTTTACCACCTTCGAATTCTTCACCGTCAATTGAACCGGTGAAATCGATAGTGATACGCTCACCTTTTTTCGACTTACGCTTAATTTCTTTCCAGGTTGCGTGTTGCTTGCGCAATGTATCAAGCATGTTGTCAACGTCTTTGTCAGTAACTTCAACGTCTGGCTTCTCAACATTCAGCTTATCTAATGCTGCAACTTTAACTTCTGGATACACTTCGAACGTAGCAACGAATTCAAGGTCTTTGCCTTCTTCGTTAACTTTCGGCTCAATCGCAGGCATACCCACTGGGTTGATTTTTTCCTGCATCATGGCTTCGAAGTATTTGCTTTGCATCAGGTTCGACGCGGCACGCGCACGCGCTTCTTTACCATACAATTTCTGCAAAACATTAGGTGGAACTTTGCCTTTACGGAAACCGTTGATACGGCGGTTACGGTACTCGTCCTTTAACAGACGCTTGACTTCGTTTTCGATAACGTCAGCTGGCACGGTGATCGTGGCGCGACGCTCTAATCCTTGGGTTGTCTCTACAGAAACCTGCATTGCTTTGTTACCTCGGCTTCACTATTGGCCTGAGCCCACTACCAACGGGGCCCTTCAAAATGACGCCGCATTATAGCGAAGCCACGGGCTCACGTCGAGTGTCAACGGGTACTTTTGCACCGATTAAGCTACAGACTGCTTAGATGTCGCTCTATTAGTCAGTTGAAAGTTGTGGATTTAATTCCATACGATTGCGTCCGGATTGTTTTGCTAAATAAACAGCTTCATCCACGTCACGCATTAAATCATCGGTATTCGTTGTTGGTTTTGGAATACTCGACATAACACCGATGCTTACAGTTACTGGTGTACCGAGCTTTCCTTTTAATTTCTGAACTTCAGTTAATACTTTCTTTGCTTGCGCAGCTAACTCAGAGAGCTCCGTTTGCGGGCAGACAATCATAAATTCATCGCCACCGAAACGGGCCACATATTCGCCCGTGCGTTTAAAGTTTTTCTGTAAAATATCAGCCACAGCTTTTAACACTTCGTCGCCATGTAAGTGACCATACTCGTCATTCAACCGCTTAAAATAATCAACATCAACCATCATCAAAGTTAGCGGATGTTTGGCGCGTACCGCTCGACGTAACTCATGCTCCAAACATTCATCTAAACCACGGCGGTTAATTAAGTCAGTTAAACTGTCTTGCCGCGCAAGTTGCGCCAGCTTCGCATTCGCTTGCAACAATTCTTCTTCAGTAGCACGCAAACGTGCTTCGGTTTGGTGGCGCGAAATAGTGTTGGCAATCATGTCGGCAACAAGGCGCATTTGTCGAATATCGCGTTCAACCCAATTGGTTTGGCGATTCACCAAATCACAACCCACAAAGCCGACCAATTTTCCTTCCAAAAACATACCAACAGCCATCATTGAGCGAATGTTTTCGCGTAATAATTCATCGCGAAAACCGCCCGTTGAATCGCTCAATTTACAGGCGTCATCCACCAATACTTGACCGTCTTCAAGCATTCGCTCGAAAAAATACGGCATGGTTTCTGAAGGAATATTTTGTAGTTCGTCTTTATGGGGCTTAATACCGTCGTTGGTCCATTCGTAGGTGTTTGACATTTCCGAATGGTCACTGGAAAACTCAAAAACATAGCAACGGTCTTTGCTACCGCCACGCCCCAACAACGCTAACGCATGCTCAATATGTGTTTGACTTTGATCCGGTGTGGAGTTTATCAGCTGCATGCTAATTACCGAGATCACCAACCCAAACCCTTCATCCGTTGAAGTAGAGTGCACAGCATCATACTGGTTTGGCGTTGTCTCTAACATAAATCACGCTCTTATAATTGTTATAGCATGTAGCACAATTGAAATAGATGCTCAAAGTATACGCATATAGAACCAGAAATCTACGGAAAAAGACCAGAAAGGAAAATTGCATGAAGAATGGTCGGCGAGACTGGATTCGAACCAGCGACCCCTTGTACCCAAAACAAGTGCGCTACCAAGCTGCGCTACTCGCCGACATTATTATTTTTGAGATATTGCTGAACAGCGAAGAAAATGGGGTGGCTGATGGGACTTGAACCCACGACAACCGGAATCACAATCCGGGGCTCTACCAACTGAGCTACAGCCACCACTTTACAACATTGTTTTGCCAGGGCTAAATTGGCGCACCCGGCAGGATTCGAACCTGCGACCGACGGCTTAGAAGGCCGTTGCTCTATCCAGCTGAGCTACGGGCGCATATCTTACCTGCTTTAAAATGGTCGGCGAGACTGGATTCGAACCAGCGACCCCTTGTACCCAAAACAAGTGCGCTACCAAGCTGCGCTACTCGCCGACAAATTCTAAAAACCGGTGCAGGACGCGGCCTGACAACGGGGGCGAATATTACCTGTTGGGCCGTATGCCGTCAAACACTTTTTTGCCCGAATTGTCTGACTGCTGAAAATACCAACAGCGTGCCGGAAAATTGTTCATTACGGTTATTTAGAGCTTCGACATTAGATGCTACAACCTTAGCAAAAAACATGCGAAAATAGCACTTTGTGAAATCACTATTTTAGCGATCAATCTTAAGGGTGCTCCTAGCAATGACTGCGCAACGTATCGATGGTAAAAAAGTAGCTCAACAAGTTCGTGATCAAGTAAAACAGGCTGTTGCCAAGCGCCTTGCCGCGGGAGCACGTGCACCGGGCCTAGCGGTAGTATTGGTCGGTAGCGACCCTGCTTCTGAAGTTTACGTAGGTAGCAAACGCCGCGCTTGCGAAGAAGTAGGCATTACCTCTCAAGCGTTCGACTTACCAGCCAGCACAACCCAAACCGAGCTTGAAGCACTTATCGATACACTTAACGCCGACACCAGTATTGACGGCATCTTGGTGCAACTGCCGTTGCCAGAAGGGCTTGACGCACAGGCCATACTGGAACGCATTCATCCGTTTAAAGACGTTGATGGCTTTCACCCGTTTAACATGGGCCGACTTGCCCAGCGTAACCCAGCCCTGCGCCCTTGCACCCCGCGCGGCGTAATTACCTTGTTTGATTCCATCGGCTTAGACTTGCACGGCAAAAATGCCGTGGTTGTTGGCGCCTCAAACATTGTCGGCCGCCCCATGAGCCTTGAGCTGTTGTTGGCCGGCGCTACCACCACCGTATGCCATCGCTTCACCAGTGACCTCAAAGAACACGTGCAACGCGCTGATGTTCTCGTGGTAGCCGTTGGCAAACCAAACTTTATTCCTGGCGACTGGGTAAAACCAGGCGCCGTGGTCATTGATGTGGGCATTAACCGTTTACCATCAGGCCAACTGGTGGGCGACATTGAATTTGCCGCCGCCGAGCAACGCGCGTCTTACATTACCCCAGTACCAGGCGGCGTAGGCCCTATGACCGTAGCCACATTAATGCAAAATACCTTGCAGGCTTGTGATACGTGGCATGCGCCCCTATAATTTTCTGATATTTTATTAATAAGAAATGTGTGGTTATTGATTGAGACGTAACTATGGTTCTATCAACATCTAATTTATGTTGCTATGACGAGTTGAACGGTCGATTCCAAATTTCAATCTATCCAACTTTATTGGTCATCCTCACCCTCAAGCAAAGTCTTTATCTTCAAGATTTTTTCTGCTTTAGAATGCGACCGATGTTTCAGTAAATGTTCGTAATCTGGAAACACTTGTAAAAAGGGGACTCGAATTAGTTTCGCCAGCTTTCTTGCAACTGGTGTAGAAGTGGCAGTCCTATTAATTGTTTTTGATACAAGGCTTGTAGAACATCCAAATGCTGCCGCAATTACTGATTGATCGAGCCCTAGCTCACGGATACAGCGATTAATTTCGTATGGTGTCATTTTCGTTCTCGGAAAAAAGGTTCCCTCAAACACTATAACTAAAGCAAAGTTAATTAAATCGCTACGTATTAAATTACGATATAACCTACACGCTTACGTGACTATCTCCTACGTTTTTAAGTTAACGCTGATAAGTGGACTTCCCATGCATAATCCAAGCGCTCTATTTCTAATTCTCTGCTCAGTAATTGAGTCATTAAAATCATTCATAACATGACCACAGACTAAACTGAAAACTGAATTAATGGCGATTCAAATAATGATTCAGTGATTTTAGGTAGTTGGTTTCCTGGTATTTTTTTTATGTCTTTCTACCATTTTTCCTTCTAATTCCTGTTCGCCGTTTTCGAAAATCTTCGAAAAACGATTAATTCTTAATCTGTATCCTTCGGTTCAATAAACGGTTCTAGGCGGGCTTTATCTATTGGTTTTTCATCGAGAATCATAGATTTCAAATTTTCGGCAAAAAACACAAATGATTTTTTAAATATTGAAATAAATGTAATTCCCCATATTGCACCCAAAACGTTCATTAAAATCGTTATTCCAGTCGCAATTAGCAAGGCAATACTGCTTTTCCCGCCAACAAAGGATATACCCATCAATGAGTAATAAGCGCCTAGCACAAAGAAACCAACTAGCACTACTGTAAGAATGGCTGCTAATACTGAAGCACCTCGTTCAATCATTCGCTCAACACGTGACACTTTTGAAGAAAAATGTTTAAGTTCGGCCTTGGAAATTTCGTGTTGGTCGACAACTTCTTTTACGGCTTGTTTTACTGCATCTTTTTTATCCTGATCATTTTTATCGTTAACGCGTTTAACTATTTCCAAGACATTTTCATCAGTAAATTCATCTCCGATCTCAACGGAATAATCATTAACTTCTTTTAATAAGTTTTTGTGGTAACGAACTGTATCGACTGTTTCGTCATCAATAACTCCTTCGGCGCTAAGCCTACGAAATCGAGATAAAAAGCTGTCCCATACAGAGTCAGCTTTATTTAAAGTCGCATACGCATGAGAAACTAATGACTGAGTTGGTAAGTCACGATAGGCATCCTGATGTTTTAACCAGAATATAGTGGTTAACCAAGTTTCGGATATAACAACTGGTATTCCCGTTCCAACATCCGGAGAAAGATAATTGTTTGCGTACTTAATCAATGATGTATTTGGTGTAACAAACACCGAAAACGTATCACTTAGGGATTTTGTTACTTCCCCTTTTCTGGAATTATGAACCCTTGAAATACAAATAACGTCATGCTCGATTCCATTTCTGGATTGGCTAACAGCCTTATTTCTCGTTAAGTGTTTTTCTAAACCAGTTTCGTCACAAACATAATTCGGATCTAGACTATTGCTGTACTTAACTTGAATACCGCTTTCTTTCAAGTTTTTTTCAATAAGAGCTTGCTCTGTTTCTAAACTTGCTGCGTCATATCCCTTACTGATCAAAAGATGCAGCGTTGAAGGATTGAAGTTATCAGTATTCCCTCTGCTTAAATCCCTCATCCATGCGTCGAATAAACTTTCAATCTCTCTCAACGTCCGATCAAAAATAAATATTTTCACCTCAAGCTTGGTGAGTAAACTTATTAGCTCCTGTACAACTGTTTGAGATAGCTTTCCGCTAAAGCCCAAATAAGCGATGATTAATGGTGTGTCTAAGTATACGGATATATTAGAGTACTTGCGCTTTTTTGAACTGCTAGCCGCTTTGTCTGCGAAGAAAAGATAATTTGCTAACACGATACCTTTGAGTAGTATTTGTATGCCCTCCCAGTTACGAGAGTTAGACTTTGAAACAAAAGCTATATAGCTCGCAATCAGATGCGCTTCATTTTTAATTGCATCCTTATTGCGCTCTTTTGGAGATTTATGGTTGATTAACGAAGATACGTTTTTTTCTATGAAGTTAAGCAATAAACTTTCAGCTTTTACCTGACTAATCTTCTTATCAAACTGCTCCTCAGAAAATTCAATGAGATCTTCGATGACAGAATCGAGTGCTAATTTCAGCTTTTCCCGATTGTGTTCGTAAATTTCGCGGTAAGGCGCTAAGGCATCAGACACTGGCACATACAGATGATTCTCTACCCTAACTAGCTTTTTCTTTTTCGCTCTAACTAATAGTACTTTTATAACCGCTTCTGGAGGTTTAAAACCAAACTTTACTTTGAACTGCTTGGCGAGTGCAGCCGGATTAAACGGATATTCATCAATATCTAAAATAGTATTGGCTAAAAATGGTATGTAGAGGTCAATTTCATCTCTAAAATCATGTGCTTTCAATGACTCAAGTAATGCTAGGTTTACGATTGCACTCATAATATTAGTCCCTTAATTCTAAATCGCCTCTAGCCAATTAGACGCCCAGTAGTGTTTTTATCATTTTTTATACTCTACTGGCCAAAACTGAATATTGAAACCGAAACTTCGTTGAAAATGTGGTGTTATTTTAGGAGGAATATCAAAACCAACACAGATTTACATCGATGCTTGCATTTAAACAAATACATAACAAGTGTGCTTGGTAAACGCACTATTATCTAGGTTGGTAATGCTTAAATACTTTAATAAATTTTAATTCCTCGTCATATCTACTGACAACTCCATATTCCTTGAGTTTATCCAGTATAGAACGCATCGCCGATGTATTTGGAACTCTCGGCTTCTCTCGCCCAGCTGATGTAATTTTCGGGTAGTTCCCGCCTAGTTTATTTAACACTCTTAAAACCTGATCCTTTTCTAGCGACGGCAACGACCTAGCTAGAAGGCTAATAATTAAATGTGTGGGAACATCGTGATTTGAAAAATGTATTAAAACGTCTTCCAAAACCTGCCGCTGAAAGTTATTGGTATATCTCGCTAATTGGATTAGATCTTCTTTACTAGCGCCATGCATGAAATCATCTGCATGCTCTACTATCATTAATTTCGTATCATCGTCCACTTTCTCGCTTAACAAAATATTTGAGAGACTGTCTTTTAGCAAATTAGGGGAAATATAGTGCTTAAAATTACTAGAGTTCTGAATAAATAATTCACGGGTATGCCAGTCTGTGTCGCTTAGTTTCGAATAAGCAGCTTCGTTATCCTCTATAATTTGGTGTTTTATAAGTAAAGCAAATAAATCCCCCCTCTCTGAAGGGATCTCGTCAACATCTATATAAGACGTTAAGTTCATACTGAATACAATCGCTACACGCATCGACGCAGAAGGCAAAAATTCATTGGCAGTCAATATCTGCTTTGCTATTTCATTTTTTTGCTCTTCATCTGATTCTTCGGACACTATAATCTTTTGGGACGATGCGAGCAGTTTGGCAACGCAGTGGTCCATGCCACCGATGTGAGCAAAGTAATCTTTAATGTTAGCTAACGTTTCATGAAATAGAAGGTTAGAAGCCAAGTAGGGCCATGATTCTTTAGGAGCGTCAATTAAAACCTGAACCGAGCTACTTGGTGATGCGCTACCTATTATTTTTTCCAACTTCTCTGGATCGTTAGTTAATACATCCTTAAGCACCTGATAAACATATTCCTCATCAGAGATCGTTACTTCTAGATCATCGAGTATTTCTAGGTATTTGTCGAGATTCTCAAGGATATATTGGTACACGACTGGACAAGCCACAAGCATCAGATCTAAGGAAATATCTTCGTCAAGTCCGGTGGCAAACAACAAGTTGGAGCGATTAATCTCATACAAATTTTCTTCTAATAGAACATTTTTAGCGTTCCCTGATACGAGTTTTAAGTCCGGGATCTTAATACCACAGTTCGAGAGTACTTCTGCTATTATTTTTATTTGTGATTCATCTAACGAATCCGAGGTAAGTGCAGTAAGGTTGTCATAGTTATTTTTGATAAATAAAGATAAATCTGAGTCAACTTTGTAATCCATATTCCCATTTAGATTTAATAGGGCATGATCCATTAGAGAAAGATGCTTTATATTGTCCAGTTGCGCATCAGAGTTGAGATAAATAAGAGTATCGGGAGAGAACCTAACCATCAAAGCTACGAATGCAAAAAGTTCTTTCCCATTATTTAGATAAGCTTGAATGAACCTACGCTGATCGGGCCCCAGAGTTGTTAAAGATTTAACCATAATGACAGCGTGTTCTGACTTGCTTTTCAGAAGTTGATCAAGAATCGAAATATTGTAAAGAGCTGGCTCCGCTAGTGCTTTCGGATCGCATTCCTTAAGAACCGCCACTACATCATCATCGTCCAGCTTGAAGTGCTCATCCATCTTATTTTGTTCTACATGATGGATTATAAAGTTCGTGGCTTCAGGACTAACTAAATTTCCATGGAATGTAGATGTATATAATGTGAAGTTTCGGTTAATGAACTTTGATTTAAGTAACTTATAGGCTAAACCATCTTTTAGTATTTTTCGTGCGACATCATCGAAGGTGCAAGTATTGCCTTCATAATTAAATTTGAAATCGGGCGTTGAAATCAAATCGCCCATGTCGGCGCTACGAAGAAAAATCAAGCTGTTTTTTAGCTCTTTAATTTTTTCCTGAAGCTTTAACTTATTAGTTCTATCCCAGTGTTCTGGATCTAGGTTAGTATCTAGTGCTTCTGCTACCAGTTTACGTGAAAACTGCAAAGACTTATTTTCAAAAGCAGATTTAAAGGTTACTTTTGACTCTTCAGAAGCTGAAACAAAATCTTCCCAGAACTTCGCCTGACAGAGTTCTTCCTTGGTTATCTCGTTACCTGCGAATGCATAATGGTAATTATTGGTATTGTAGGTTGCTGAAGTCGCAGTGCGCTCGATATGTGCTATGAGAGCCTTACCGAGTCTATTACTATTAATGTCTATAGAATTAACATCAGACTGCTGCTGCCGCATATTCTGAATCGTGTGCTCTAACAATCTAACGTTATGATTAATTAATTGTCTACCTAAATAATAAAGCTTATCTAGGTTACTTTTCCCCGTGCGTATCGCTTCAAAATCAGATATATAAGTACTCTTATAGAGCATCATTGCAAATAGCTCAGTTTCACAGAGTTTGAGCTGCCTACCCTCGCCAGAAAAAATTCGGTTATAAAACACTATAAACTCATTTCGAACATTCTTGAGTAATCTCATATCTGGTACAAAGCGACTTGCTATATCGATGAGGTCGCCCTTGATACGTTGTTCCAAAGGCTGCGTGATTTGCTCGACTATATTACGCGCACTCCGATGAGTGATAAAAGGTACGACGGGAATTATAAGGTCAAAAAACTTGGTTCGATTGGCTCGTATAATCTCTGACTCAGCGGAGTCGTTCGTAGATGAGTATTCTGATTGAATCTCGCGGTTCTCCCGAGCAAGGCTGCTGTGATCAAATATACTATCTTTAATTGCGTATATAAATCGCACATTTTGACTAACTTGCGGAGATGAGTTCAAAAGAGTATTCAAAGCTCGAAGAGTTTCAAAAATTTGTGAGTCGTTAAAGCGGTCAATATCTTCAAATATTACAATACTTTGCTCTGACATTTCAAAGAAATAGAGTATCTCATCCAAATATTGGTCAAAATAAGACACAGATTTGTCGTCAAGTTTTACTGTTGCAGTGCCTGTACTAAACTGACTAACATGAATTCGCCCATGAGATAGAAATCTCAGTCCAATGGTTAATACTATAAAAGTAACGAATACAGCCAAGTGCCCCAAGAAATCTGGGTAAAAGCTTGGAATAAAAACCGAAGCAATTTTATCTGTCCATCCAGAGAGAAGAAATACCATCGTCGCCACCAAGGCCGCAAGAATTGAGATTCCAATCTCACGGGTAAATCTTAGTCCCTCAATTCGTCGAAACCGAGAACTTGGCATTTTATAAGGCTTTTCGAGATAAAGAAGTTGCTTAACTATTTCCTGTTGAATGCGATTGGTTAAGGTTGTTGCTTGTTTAGGCACAGTTTCATCAAGCTGGGATGCTTTGATAGGAGATAAAGTAGACAAAGATATTTCGACTGCTTTCTTTCCATGCTGATCAGCCACTTTTTGTAATATGCTACTTTTACCAACTCCATAACTACCAGAAAGTGCAATATTTCGCACTTTTTCATCTCCAAGCGCGCGATTTATTGCGTCGACGTAACTCCCATGTTCTGTTTCTATATATTTAGGAGTTAAAGGAACTAGGTTCCATGACGTGGTTTCGTTAAGTTCTTGCCGTTTAGCAGTCATCAATTATCCCTTCTCTCTCATCAGTTTCAGTATGGTTATGATGACGCTGATCCAGCGGATTAATTATTTAATAAGACACTACTAACTCATTGAAAGTTGAAGACTAAAAAGTAGAACACCAACTTAATGCATAAATAATCTTAGCTTTAATCCTGATCATAAAACTTACAAAAACCACACAAATTACAAAAGTATATGATTTTTCAAACGCTGTACAGCGGGTGTTTACCTTGCTGGATTATAATTCGCAATTCTTTTTACTTCAGATATCTCTTGCTGATCATTCATCTTGTGGCACCTATGAATCCGAAGAAACGGAGATGAACTGAATCATTATTATTTGCCTAGACACTTTTCAGCGACTCTATAAAGGAAATCGAAAATCATAGACAGGACTTACTAGTGATTCAGCTGAATTACCTTCAACTTCACAGGCTCAGCGTGTCAGGTACTTACAAGATTTACTTACTAGAGTTCACAGGGCTATTGCCTCTTTGGGAATGAGATAATGCTGAAATTTATGTCGCGCAGGTGAATAAATCGCACTCAAGCCCATGTGCGGCAACACCTTTTATACCAATATCAATGCACTGAACGCTTACCCAGTCGATCGCGCACGACTCTGCGTCAAGGCCGCAATGAACAAACATCATTGCGTCCAGAGGGTAATATCCCAAAGCAAAAAAGATTAAGACAACTTACCGAAAAGAAAGCATTGCTAAAAGAAACACCTTCTTCCCTGAAATTAGAGAGAGTAAATACTACGAAGATCTCGATGCGAAAAAAGAGGCAAGAAAACAGAAATATATAAACGAGGCAGCAAGTGAAAGTTAATAAGAGAAGGCATACAGGACCTATTACGCTTCGCGTCACAAGTTTATTCTGTCGACGTTACCGTCTGTTCTTGGCACAAAACTGAAAGTCCAGTGCAAACGTTATAATTTACTAAAACGCCTCCGTCCCAACAACCTGAAAATCTAGGTCTCCCAAATTGTTCCATCACGCTACTCACCCATTAGATGACTGGCCTAGTCAATCCGATACCTATGCGGATATCAGCTTTTCCTTGTGGACTCCCTGTCAGTATCAAGCCCAAGTATATTTCCTTAATTGACTTCTTTGGTCGCCCCACAAACTCACCCATGAGCCTTGTTAGCATTGTTGAAGTAACTATTTAATCTAGCCCAGCCACGGCTGCTAACAAGGCGGTAATCGAGCATAAAACGGCGGTTTTTTACTTACGTTTTTTGCCTTCTTGTACTTCCCATTTACCGTCGCGATACAGCGCTTGCCAACCGGTGGCCTTGCCGTTCACTTCGGTAATTACGTACTGTTCTTTGTTTTTACGGCTGTAGCGCACAATGGTTTCGTTGCCATCGTCGTCTTTTTCCGGCGCTTCCGTTAAGTAATGGAACTTCGCTGGAATCCGATCTTTAAAGCGTTTCAGCTCGCTGACTTTCACCGCACGGGTTTCACGTGAACGCGGGAAGGTGTTAGCCGACAAGAACACACCTGAAGCTCCGTCACGCAACACGTAGTGCGCATTGGAATCTTCACAGGGTAACTCTGGGAACGGCACGGGGTCTTCTTTTGGCGGTGCCGGCTGACCACTTTTCAACAGCTTACGGGTGTTCTTACATTCGCTGTTGGTGCAGTCAAAATACTTACCAAAACGCCCTGTTTTTAGCTGCATGTCACTGCCGCAACGGTCACATTCAAGTACTGGGCCGTCGTAGCCTTTAATGCGGAACTCGCCCTGCTCAACCACAAAGCCATCACAGGCCGGGTTATTACCACACACATGCAGTTTACGTTTTTCGTCAATCAAGTAGCTGTCCATGGCAGTGCCACACTTCGGACAACGCTTCTTCGCGCGCAACGCAAGCGTTTCAGCTTCGTCGTCATCGTCCTTCACACGCACCGCTTCTTCGCCTGGCAACAGGTTCATGGTTTGTGTGCAGCGTTCTTTCGGCGGTAACTCATAGCCTGAACAACCAAGGAACACACCGGTAGATGCGGTGCGAATACCCATCGGGCGCTCACATTTCGGGCATTTAATATCGGTGAGCACCATTTGGTTCGGGCGCATACCGCCTTCTTCAGGCGTCATTTCAGCCTGCGCTAACTTCTTGCTGAACTCTTCGTAGAACTGATCCAGCATGGCTTTCCAGTTGCGTTTACCTTCGGCAACGTCATCCAGTGCCTGTTCCATTTCTGCCGTGAAGCTGTAGTTCAACAACCGTGGGAAGTTGTCAACCAAGCGATCGTTGACAATCTCACCCATTTTTTCTGCATAAAAACGCCGGCTTTCAACGCGCACGTAACCACGGTCTTGAATGGTTGAAATAATCGATGCGTAGGTTGATGGGCGGCCAATGCCGCGCTTTTCCAGCTCTTTCACCAATGACGCTTCGCTGAAACGCGCTGGCGGCTTGGTAAAGTGTTGCTGCGGATCTAACTGCTGCAAACTTAGCACTTCGCCCTTTTTTACATCAGGCAGGGTTGCATCTTCATTCTTTGAACCTGCCGGTGGCTGTACTTTCGTCCAACCGGCAAAGCGCATCACACGGCCACGCGCACGCAGCTCATAATCGCCAGCCTGCACGGAAATGGTGCTGGCGTCGTATTGGGCTGGTGTCATCTGGCACGCCACAAACTGACGCCAAATCAACTCATACAACCGCTGTGCGTCACGTTCCATTTCGCGCAACTGTTCAGATTTCACACCAACACTGGAAGGCCGAATCGCTTCGTGCGCTTCTTGTGCGTTTTGCTTCGACCCATAAACATTCGGCTTCGGCGGCAAATAATCATTGCCAAAATTCTTACCAATATAGTCACGGCAGGTAGCAACGGCTTCTTGGCTTAAGTTGGTAGAGTCGGTACGCATATAGGTGATATGCCCCGCTTCATACAACCGTTGTGCCAACATCATGGTTTTTTTAACGCCAAACCCTAAACGGGTGCTGGCGGCTTGTTGCAACGTTGATGTGATAAACGGAGCCGATGGGCGGCTGCTGGTGGGCTTATCTTCCCGATCAATGACTTTGTACTGGGCTGACTGCAATGCGGCCACTGCGGCCTCGGCAGCGCCCTTATCGCCCGCTTTGAATGCCTTGCCGAGATGCTTTTGCACCTGCATACGCAATTCAGCTTTGGCTTGGGTGTTCAAATCGGCGAAAATATCCCAATATTCTTCCGGTACAAACGCTTTAATTTCACGCTCACGTTCAACCACCAAACGCACTGCTACCGATTGCACCCGACCGGCAGACAAGCCGCGGGCAATCTTCTTCCACAGCAGTGGCGACACCATGAAACCAACAACGCGATCAAGAAAGCGTCGTGTTTGTTGGGCGTTCACCCGGTCGATATTGAGTTCGGCTGGGCGTGAAAACGCTTCCTGAATGGCTTTTTTGGTGATTTCGTTAAACACCACGCGCTGAAAGCGACTGTCGTCGCCACCAATGAGCTCACGTAAATGCCACGCGATGGCTTCCCCTTCGCGGTCCAAATCCGTCGCGAGGTAAATGGCGTCGGCTTTCGCTGCTAACTTTTGTAGCTCAGCGACAACCTTTTCTTTGCCGGGCAGCACTTCGTAGTGCGCTTCCCAGCCATGTTGAGGGTCAATGCCCATGCGTGCGACCAGTTTCTGGAACTCACGCTCTTGGCGGTAAGCTTCCTTAGCTTCTGGCGACATCTTACGAACTTCCGCGGGCGGCTTGGTTTTGACAGTAGCTGTAGACCGCGTTGGCAAGTCACGAACGTGCCCCACGCTAGACTTCACCACGAAATCATTCCCTAAATATTTATTAATTGTCTTCGCCTTGGCGGGCGACTCGACAATAACTAACGCTTTTGCCATGCGACTCTCTTTTTATCCGTAAGGTGTGGGATTCTTTTTTTAGATATATCTGTTATACGGCTGCGAAACAACCACCGAACGCAAAAATCATAAAAATACGATTTCGCCTCATATCCATGCATTGTTTCATAGGTCTAGTTATCAGACCAATAAAATCAAGGTGTTCAGGCCTTACGCCGAGGCTAAGTTGTGGGTATAATAGCCAACAATTAAACGCTTGCAACTGCAATGGAGGTTTGTTTGAGCACCCATCACTATGAAGTTAATTTCGATGGCCTTGTTGGCCCAACCCACAATTATGCCGGGCTGTCGTTCGGAAACGTTGCTTCATTAAGCAATGCCAAGTCAAGCTCAAGCCCCAAATCTGCTGCCAAGCAAGGTTTAGCCAAAATGAAGGCGTTGCATGACATGGGTATGGTGCAAGGCGTGTTAGCGCCGCACGAACGCCCTGATATTGCAACGTTACGTCGCCTCGGCTTCAGTGGATCAGATGGCGAAGTACTGAGTAAAGCGGCACAGCAAGCCCCTGAAATCTTTCAAGCGGTTTGTTCTGCATCAAGCATGTGGACGGCCAACGCGGCAACGGTGTCGCCTGGTGCTGATACAGCCGACGGCAAAGTACACTTTACCCCGGCCAACTTGACCAACAAATTCCACCGCTCGTTAGAGCCGCTTACGAGTGGACGTATTTTGCAAGCTATGTTCAATAATAGCCGCTATTTTGAACATCACCTGCATTTACCTGACAACGAACATTTTGGTGACGAAGGCGCTGCGAATCACACGCGTTTGTGCAGCAATTATGGGCATGCCGGTATTGAAGTGTTTACCTTTGGCCGCTACGCGTTCGACAGCACCAAGCCAGCACCTTCAAAATACCCAGCCCGACAAACGTTTGAAGCGTCGCAAGCGATTGCTCGCTCACACGGCTTAAACGATGACAACACCGTATTTATCCAGCAAAACCCTGACGTGATTGACCAAGGTGTTTTTCATAACGACGTTATCGCTGTTGGTAACCAAAACGTGCTGTTTTATCACGAGCAAGCGTTTTTAGACACGCCAGCCAAACTCGCTGAAATGCAGCAGAAATTTGGCGACGAAAAATTGCATTTTATTGAAGTGAAAACTGCAGAAGTGTCAGTCGCTGATGCCGTACAAACGTACTTATTCAACACCCAGCTGTTAACGTTAAAAGACGGCAGCATGGCAATTATTGCACCGACAGAGTGTCAGGAAAATCCGCGTGTAGCGGCTTATCTTGCCGAACTAGTTACCCGCAACACGCCGATTCGTCAGGTGCATTATTTCGATGTAAAACAAAGCATGCGCAATGGTGGCGGCCCTGCTTGCTTACGTTTGCGCGTGGCGCTAAATGACACGGAACTGGACGCAGTAAACCCAGCCGTGATTATGAACGATCAGCTATTTGCTCGTCTCAACCTTTGGGTCGACAAACACTACCGTGATGAACTGAGTGTTTCTGATCTGCGCGATCCACAACTACTAAACGAATCTCGCACTGCACTTGATGAATTGACCCAAATTCTTAAACTTGGGTCAGTTTACCCGTTCCAGCTTTAGTCAAACGAACATGTATGACCCGGCATACACTGCCGGGTTATTCGTCTTCGTTGTGAACTTCCAGATTCGCATCTTCGCTGCTATCTCCGCCATGGCGGGCCACATCATTTCGCGCAGCGTCTAAACGGTCTAAATAACTCTGATTGATATCACCGGTAATATATTCACCGTTGAATACTGAGGTTTCAAAGCGCTTAATCTCTTTGTTTTCTTGCTGCACAGCAGCAATCAAATCATCAAGTTCTTGATAGATAAGTCCATCAGCTTTGATTAAATCGTTAATCTCAGCGGCTTCACGGCCATGACCTATCAATTCATTCGCACTTGGCATGTCGATGCCATACACATTCGGAAAACGAATCTCTGGCGCTGCAGAAGCGAAATACACTTTCTTCGCACCCGCTTCTCGTGCCATCTCGATAATTTGCTCAGAGGTAGTACCGCGAACGATAGAGTCATCCACTAAGAGTACGTTTTTACCACGGAACTCAGCACTGATTGCGTTCAGCTTGCGGCGCACTGATTTCCGGCGTTGGGTCTGCCCCGGCATAATAAAGGTGCGACCAATATAGCGATTTTTTACGAACCCTTGGCGATATGGCAATTCAAGTACGTTCGCCATTTCGAGTGCGATGTCGCAACTGGTTTCAGGAATTGGTATCACCACGTCGATGTCTAAATCAGCGTAGTCACGTTTTACTTTTTCGCCAAGCTTACGGCCCATATTAACGCGTGACGCGTACACTGAAATCTTGTCGATAAACGAATCTGGACGCGCAAAGTAAACATACTCAAAAATGCATGGGCAATGTTGCGGATTGTCCGCGCACTGACGTGAATACAGCTCGCCGTTTTCGGAAATGTAAATGGCCTCACCAGGCTCAACATCGCGCACATATTTAAACCCGGTGCCGTCAACTGCCACGCTTTCAGAAGCAACAATATATTCATTGCCTTTCGGAGTTTCACGCATACCGAGAACCAGAGGACGAATGCCCCATGGGTCACGGAACGCGACAACGCCATGGCCGATAATCATTGCTACCACGGCGTAAGCGCCACGAATTTGGCGATGCACACGCGAAACTGTCGCAAATACGTCATCCGGTGTTAAGTGGAGACTTTCTTGCTGATACAGCTCGTGGGCAAAAATATTAAGCAAAATTTCAGAATCTGAAGTGGTATTGATATGCCGGCGTGCTTTCGCAAATAATTGCTCCTGCAGTTCGCTGGCGTTGGTCAAGTTACCATTGTGTGCCATCGCAATACCAAACGGCGAATTCACATAAAACGGCTGCGCTTCTGCTGAGCTTGAACTGCCGGCGGTAGGGTAACGTACATGACCAATGCCTACTCGCCCCTGTAAGCGATGCATATGGCGCGTTTGAAACACATCGCGCACCAATCCGTTGGCTTTGCGTAAACGTAGCGTACCGTTATCGACTGTCATGATGCCCGCTGCATCTTGGCCGCGATGCTGGAGCATCGTTAAACCGTCATATAACGCTTGATTGACTGGGTCTTTACCTACAATTCCAACAATGCCACACATGCAACTACAACCTCATTAAACATTTTTTGGTAAGAAACTTGACGTATTCTGCAAGTATTCAAAGAACCATTGAATTACCACACCAAAGTGTGGAATCAACTGTGACTCTAGCCACCAAGGTTCACTCGGTAGCCCGGTAAAAGAGTCCATAAAAAACAGTAAAGCAGCAACAATCAGAACACCACGTAGTGCGCCAAAAATGCCACCTAACAGACGATCAGTACCGGTTAACCCGGTTGTTTCCACCAATCGCCCAATTAAATAATTAATCAGCGCGCCAACAATAAGCGTTGCCACAAACAGCGCTGCTACAGCAGCGGCATTGCGCAACATTTCGTCACTGATGCCGGTAAAATACGCAGCTAGGTCAAGATAAAAGAATTTAGCGATAAAAAAAGCGGCTATCCAGATAGCAAGGGATAACGCCTCTTTGACAAACCCGCGGGTTAAACTGATTAGCGTTGATAAGCCAATCACGACAATAATCGCTATATCAATCCAGACCATAGTTAGCATTCCGTAGCCGGTTTAAAATTCGCGCGAATTGTAACAGAAAGCCTTTCGATTTGCGTCAAAAAACTTATGGTTCATAACGCATGACTCGACCGTTTAGCTCGGTCAGTTCTTTCAGTTTCGGCAGGTCAGCCTCAAGCTCAGCCTTGACGAGGCCCGGCCCTACTAGCAGCTTGTTGCGAGGGCCTTGAGCTGTTTGCACAACTTCACGGTAAGCAGGGTAGCCGGCGGCGCGCAATTCTTTCACCAAGCGCTCAACCGACTCTTGATTGCGAAACACCCCCAACTGAATAATCCAGCCGGGTTGCTGAATTTCCGCCGTGCTTGGGGCTTCATTTGCTTTTTGGGTAGGTTTTTTGATTTGTGGTGCATCATCGGCATCAAGTTCAAGCGTTTCAACACTATCAAGTGATTGCGGTAGCTCGCGTTCGGGTACAGATTGAGCCGGAACCTCCGCGACTTCGACGTCGGGTTGGAGTGGAATTGTTTCAAACGATTCCTGTTGTTTCTGCGGCTTGCCGTCAAACAACTCAGGTAAAATAATCACTGCAAGAGCAATTAAAATAACGCTTCCGACAATTCGATTCTGCAGCTTCGACGCCATGCACTACTCCGTGGTTGGTATTTTCCCTACAGTGTAAAACGACCCGCACACCAATACCAGCGGTTGTGTATCTTGCATGGTTAAGGCGTCCTGTAACGCGTGTTGATACGCTTGCTCAACACTGGTAAAACAACCTGCCGCAGGCGCGCCAACGGGCGCCTGTTCTGCCAGTTGCTCTGCGGCAGCCCCGCGCGGTTCACTTAAGCTGGCAAAGTACCATTGGTTCACCGCTGGAGCCAACGCAGCCAAGGTACCACGAATATCCTTGTCCTGAAGCATGCCCACTACCGCGTAAATAGGCCGTTGGGGAAAGCGATTCAATAAGGCTTGCACTAAATAATTCGCTGCATGCGGGTTGTGGGCCACGTCCAGCAGCGTATCCACCGGGCGACTTGCTGATGCTTCAAGTAATTGCAGCCGACCCGGCTCACGCGCCTTTTCAAGCCCGGCTCGAATAGCTTTATCAGAGATTGGTAAGTTACTCGCGGCCAGCGCCGCTATCGCTGTTGCTGCATTGGGTAAGGGTAATTGAGGTAACGGTAGATTGTTTAAAACGGTATCTTGATTATGAAAGTGCCACACCCCAGCACCCGCCATACGATAATGGAAATCAAGCCCCACCTGTTGCAATAACACCCCATTTTGTAATGCTGCGTCAGCAACTTCTTGCGGGAATTCAGGTTCACCACAAATAGCTGGACGCTTGGCTCGAAATATCCCCGCCTTTTCGCGCGCAATACCAGTTCGGTCATCGCCTAAGAAGCCAATGTGATCAATACCAATACTTGTTAGTAACGCTACATCAGCATCCACAATATTGACAGCATCCAAGCGTCCGCCAAGACCCACTTCTAATATCCATGCATCTAATGGCTGCTGCTTCATCAACCACAACGCGGCCAAGGTGCCAAACTCGAAGTAAGTCAGTGAAACATCACCACGCGCGGCCTCTATGGCGGCGAAAGCCTGCACATGTTCGGCTTCATTAAGTTGCTTGGTGTTGATTCGAACGCGTTCAGCATAATGGTGCAAGTGCGGTGAAATATACACGCCGGTGGAGTAACCGTCTTCTTGCAAAATGGTCTCGAGGTAGCGCACGGTCGAACCTTTACCATTGGTGCCCGCCACGGTAAAAACTTGCGCTGACGTGGTGGTAAGTTCTAGGCGGTTGGCGACCTGTTTGATGCGGTCGAGCCCCATATCGATGGCGCTATGATGCAGGTGCTCTAAATAATTCAGCCAGGCATTTAGCCCGGCTGAAGAGGAAGGTTTAGCGACGTTACTCATAAATTAATATTCGTCAGCAACAGCCGGTAAATGTTGGAACTTCGCCAACAACGCTGCAATACGATTTCGCATTTGGCGACGATCGATGATCATATCCACGGCGCCGTGATCCAACAAGAATTCTGCCCGTTGGAAGCCTTCCGGCAAGGTTTCACGCACCGTTTGTTCAATAACACGCGGCCCCGCAAAGCCAATTAGCGCTTTCGGTTCAGCAATATTAATGTCGCCCAGCATCGCTAAGCTTGCTGAAACACCACCCATGGTTGGGTCGGTTAGCACCGATATGTAAGGAATGCCTTCTTCGCTCATGCGCGCCAAAGCAGCGGACGTTTTCGCCATCTGCATCAAGGACAGCAAGGCTTCTTGCATCCGGGCGCCACCTGAAGCTGAAAAGCAAATAAGTGGAATACGTTCTCTTAAACAAACCTCTGCAGCTTTAACAAAACGCGCACCAACCACCGATGCCATTGAACCGCCCATAAATTCGAATTCAAATGCAACAGCCACTACTGGCATGCCTTTGAGTCGGCCTTTTTGGGCAATCAATGCGTCTTTTTCGCCTGTGGCCTTCTGCGCTGCGGCAATACGGTCTTTGTATTTTTTCGAATCTCGGAATTTAAGAATGTCTTTAGGCTCTAATTCAGCACCAATTTCATCGCCTTTCCCGTCATCTAAAAAGTGTGCGAGGCGTACCCGCGCCGAAACACGCATGTGGTGATCGCACTTCGGACAAACATTTAAGCTGCGCTCAAGATCGGCACTATAAAGAATGGCATCACAACTTGTACACTTCGCCCACACCCCTTCAGGAATGTTGCGGCGCTTGTTGCTCTTCGGTTTTGCAAGAATTCGCTCAATCCAGCTCATAAGATTCCGTTATTAACTTGTTCGTTAGTATGACCAGTACGCCATAAATATGCCTCTATTAAAGCATATTCAAGGTAATCAGTTTAGCAAAAAGTGGTCTTAACAGTCAGGTAACCACAAAGGCCCCGGCGGTAATATGGGTAATTTAAAGTCACTTGGATAGTCCACTTGCACCAAATACAGACCTTCGGCCTTCGCAGTAGCAGCGGCTAGCTTACGGTCGCGACCATTTAGCAGCGTTGCTAACCAATCCTGCGGTTGCTCGCCTTTACCTACTTCCAGCAGGCTACCGACAATATTTCGAACCATGTGGTGCAAAAAGGCATTAGCGGCGATATCGACCACCACAAAATCGCCCTGGCGGCTCACATCGATGCGGGTAACGCAGCGATTCGGGGAGTGCGATTGGCACTGCGCTGCCCGAAAAGCACTGAAGTCATGCTCGCCAAGCAAATGCTGCGCAGCGTTGTGCATACGTTGCGCATCCAAAGGTTGATGGTAATGGCTCAAACCGCGCCCCAATATACCTGGACGCATTTTTTGATTGGCAATAATATAACGATAGCGCCGCCCGGTTGCGCTGAAGCGCGCACTAAAGTCACTGGGCACTTCGCTTGCCCAGCGCACCGCAACTGAGTCCGGCAGGTTACTGTTCACACCCATGGTCCACGCTGGCATAGCACGCTCATTGGCCGTGTCAAAGTGCACGACTTGGCCGGTTGCATGCACACCGGCATCAGTACGCCCCGCACAAGTTACTTCAACCGGGTGATTGGCGACTTTAGTTAACGCCCGTTCCAATACTTCCTGCACGCAAACAACTTCACGTTGCCGTTGCCATCCAAAATATTGACTGCCATCGTATTCAATTCCAAGCGCAATGCGCGTACTACTCATTAATGACCCTGTTCTTCAATTTTTTGTAACAACATTGCTGCTTCACGTTTAGCATCTTCATCATCAGAAGCTGCAACTTTTTCCAGTTCTTCACGCGCTAATTCGTACTCATCCATATCCATGTAGGCACGGGCAAGATCTAAGATACCTGATGGCGTTTCTTCACTGTCATCAACTTGACCCGCTTCGCGTTCAAAACGTGGACTGTCAAAATCAGAATCCTCAGATTCAGCCTCTTCCAATAACGCATCAATTTCGAGAAACTCGTCGCTGGCGTCTTCATCAAGCGTCAACTCAGTCTCTGTTTTATTGTCACTGGCATCGCTCGGCTCTTCAGCACTTAGACCCTCTAAGTCAATGTCATCAAGGTTAATATCTTCAAATTGCTCCAGTTCAACATCAACGTCGGTTGACTCCGGCTTTTTGCTAGCTGGTTCGTCGTCGATATGAAAATCCAAAGTCATATCATCGTCGCTATTAACCTCGGCTTTAGCTTCATCCGTATGGTCTTGCTCGGGCTCAATTTCTGGTACTGGCTCAACTTCTGGTTCTGGTTCAATATCTGACAGCGTCTCGAACTCAGGCTCAGGCTCAGATTGCGGCTCAGACGCTGCTTCAACTTCTTCAGTGCTCTCTTCCTGGTCAAAGCTTGATGCCAATAAACTGTCTAAATCGGTGTCTTGATCCTTATCAGCTGGCTGATCGATTTCAGACGATTCTGTATCTTCGTCCAGCGCAGCGAGCTCATCTTCAAGCTGTGTCGCCTCATCCTCAACATTGTCTTCCAACTGAGCATAGTCATCCTCATCATCCAAGCGCTCAAATTCCGGCATCTCGGCAGCTTCTTCAGCAGCTGCGGCCTGCTCGGCCTCTTCAAAAGCGCTGAGTTTCTCAGTCGATTCTTCTTTGCCTTGCTCTTTTTCTTTCGCAGCAGCCTGCATGGCACCGCTGTATGGCCCTATATGTTCACGATTAAGCCGACGCACATACAGCATGTACCAAATGATCGCCGCCAATAATAATGGAATCAAAATAGCCAAAGTTAACTGGAATGGTTGTAACAACCACTCGACAAAGGCTTCATAATCCGATTGTTTCTTACGAGGTGCGGGTTTTGGTGTTGCAACTGGTTGCGGTTCAACTTCTGGCTCAGGTTTCACTTCTGCCTGAGTTGTAACTTCCGCCGCAGGTTCTTCCGTAACCGTTGCAGCTGCAGTTGCAGGTTGCCCGTCTGTAACCTCAGCGGTGGTCTCTGCCGTCGTTGCATCGGTTAAATCAACTTGCTCCTGCTGAGTTGCAGCCAATTCAGCCTCAATTTGTTGCTGTAAATCCGATTCAGCCCGCTGTTCGGCATTCACCTTCAGCTGCATTTGTTCAAGCTGGGCTGTCACACTGTCTAAACGTTCCTGCAACACAGTGTTTTCGCTATTTAAGCGTTCAATCAACTCAATTGATTCGGCCAACTGATTGCGTAATTGGCTCAGCTCTTGCACGTCGTACTGAACGCTCCCCGTTGCCGCTTCAGCATTATCGGTCGCAGGAGTTTCCGTCACCGCACCTGGCGAGGTCGGCTCAACCATTTCTGCAGTACGTGCGGTTTCAACTGGCTCGTCCGTAACCACCGGTGCCGATGCAGCACGTTGGGCTTGCGCCGCTGGCGGAACTTTTAAATAGTAACCATCCATCATGCGGTCAGCACGACCATTAATGAAGGCTTCAGGATTCAACTCAATGAATAAATCCATCATTTCATACACCGACAAATCGGTTTTATCGCCATAATACATAGCAATAGACCAAAGTGTGTCGGATGAAACGATTGGACCAAACCGATCAGCTTGCCACCGCGAGGTCGCCTGCCCCTGCAGCATCACAACTGCACTTGTATTCACAAAGCTTGCGTCTGCGGTTACCACCGTCGACGAGCCGAGTGCCAGTGCTATACCGGCTGCAACTGCCAAGGTATTCCGTTTCATTGAGCTGGTTCCCTCTTTTGTAATCGTTGTAATTATCGGTACCGCATTGAAAGATGGATAGTTTTACATATAGTCGCGAATTAAGTGTTCTGCAATCTGAATACTGTTTGTCGCGGCGCCTTTGCGAACATTATCTGCTACCACCCACAAATTTAAACCCTGTGGATGTGAAATGTCGTTTCGCACGCGGCCTACAAAAACTTCATCGTGTCCTGCTGCGTTACCTACTTGTGTCGGAAAATCGTCATTGTTATCAAACAAAAGCACACCCGGTGCATTGCGTAATAATTCCTTCGCCTGCACTGCATCAAGCGGCTGCAAGGTTTCTATATGAATCGCTTCCGCATGCCCGAAAAATACTGGCACACGCACGGCTGTCGCATTAACCCGGATGCTTTCATCACCAAAAATCTTCTGTGTTTCCCACACCATTTTCATTTCTTCTTTGGTGTAATCGTTATCCATAAACACGTCAATTTGTGGAATGCAATTGAACGCAATTTGGCGGCTAAAGCAGTCAACCTCAACCGGACGCCCATTCAACAAGGCTGCCGTTTGTTGCGCTAATTCATCCATCGCTTCTTTACCTGCGCCCGAAGTCGACTGGTACGTGGCCACGTTAATACGGTCAATACCCACGGCATCGTGGATCGGCTTGAGTGCCACCAACATTTGAATGGTCGAGCAATTCGGGTTGGCAACAATGTTGCGATTACGAAAATCAGCTAATGCGTGCGCATTAACTTCCGGCACCACTAGGGGGATATCCGGCTCGTAGCGAAACTCCGAGGTGTTATCGATAACAATGCAGCCAGCATCCGCGGCTCGCGGCGCATAGATGCGCGAAATTGCTCCGCCCGCTGAGAAAAAGCCAAGTTCAACCTGACTCCAATCAAAGGTATCGGCGTCGAGCACGGTAATTTCTTCACCACGAAAGGTAACTGTCGAACCTGCTGAACGGCTACTTGCCAGCGGAAATAACTGAGCGACAGGAAAGTCGCGAGCTTCTAAAATTTCAATCATGTGCTGACCGACAAGGCCAGTCGCTCCAAGTACTGCAACATTATAAGCGCGTGACATTACTGCTCCTGTATAAATTTGAATGAAAAGGTGAGCTGAGCAAGTCGTTCTTGCCACTCACTCTGCGCCAACCAGTCGTTACCATGAACTTCGCCACAGGATAACTCTGCGCGCGCTGCATAATTGCGGCGCAGGCGATCAAAATCCTCTTTGGTAAACGCGCTATGACGTAATAACTGGTCGTCATTTCGTATATCATAAATGTCACGCACCCAAGATGCTAGCATTTGCCATGTCGGCGCCTGCAAAGTCTGCCACTGCCGTTTGTGCGTTGCCTCAGGCCAACGTTCCAGTAGCTGCGACAGTTGCGGCAAACGAACCTGCTGCTGCGGTGCCAGTAAGGTTGCGCAGACATCCTCAAACAATCGTAATGTACCTGCTACTTTACCCGCTACGCTGTGGCCTGCAATATGCGGAGTTGCATAGAGCAACCAAGGCATTAAGTCAGCGGCTATGGTGGGTTCGTGCTCCCACACATCCAGCACCACGTGCAAAGCCTGTTGCGCACGCATCGCTTGCCGTAAACCTTGTTCCTCAACCACCGCACCGCGGCTTGCATTAATTAGCAAGCAACCTGCGGGTAAAGCGGCTATCGCGGCACTGTCGAATAAATGGTAGGTAGCGTGCGTACCTGTTTGCGTCAAAGGAACATGGCAACTAATGACGCCGCTGTTCAGCACGCGCTGCCAATTGGCATGCACGCCTTTAACACCTAGCTCTGCCAGTGGAGGATCATAATAGTGCACGGTGAAACCCAGCCCACTGAGACGTTGCCCAGCGGCCCGTCCGGTATGGCCAGCACCAATAATAGCAACCTCTCCTTGCGGCAGTTGCCCGCGCTGCAAAGAAAAGTTACTCACGGCACTTGCCACATAATCACCAACTGCGTTTGCATTTACACCGGGCGTCGACACAAAGACAACCCCAGCAGCTTTGCAAGCAGCCGTATCAACATGCTCGGTGCCGATGGTAGCCGTACCCAACCAGCGCAACTTTGGAGCGAGCGCCAATAATTGCGAATCAACCGTGGTGATCGAACGAATCATCAATGCATCAGCTTGCGCTAACAGCTCTGGTTGCGGTTGTCGCCCTTGAAATGTAGTCAGCGTTAACCTCACTCCCTGAGCAGTTAATGCATCAGCGAGTTCGTTAACCAAGGGCATCGAGGCATCCGCCAATACATGCATTGACCAGACCTTCTAAAATTTAGCGATGGATGAATTGTTAAAGAGCATACAACAAAAAGGTGCGCCAATGCGCACCTTTTTACCATCGTCTATTAGATGAAGATGTTAATTTTATTGATATTTACGCAAAACTAACGTTGCGTTAGTTCCACCGAAACCAAAACTGTTCGACATGACGGTTGTCAGTTCAGTCTGTTTAGGTTCACGAATGATATTCATGTCGCCTGCAGCAGGGTCCAGGTTTTCAATGTTAATTGAAGGTGCTACAAAGCTATGCTTCATCATTAACAATGAATAAATGGCCTCATGCACACCTGCAGCCCCCAATGAGTGCCCGGTCATAGCTTTCGTTGCACTGATAAAAGGTGATGCATCACCAAACACTTCACGAATCGCTTCCAGTTCTTTGGTATCACCTACTGGCGTCGAAGTTCCATGCGTGTTCAGGTAGTCAATTGGTGTATCAACTGTTTCCATCGCCATCTTCATGCAACGCACTGCACCTTCACCAGAAGGAGCAACCATGTCATAGCCATCAGACGTTGCGCCATACCCGACAATTTCTGCGTAGATATGGGCACCACGTGCAAGCGCGGTTTCTAACTCTTCAACGACCACGATACCGCCGCCGCCAGCAGGAACAAACCCGTCACGGTCAGCGTCGTAAGTACGTGACGCTTTCGTTGGGTCATCGTTGTACTTCGTACTCAATGCACCCATAGCGTCAAATTCCATACCAAGCGTCCAATGCAGCTCTTCACCACCGCCTGCGAACACGCGGTCTTGTTTGCCTAATTGGATCAATTCAAGTGCATGCCCGATACAATGCGCTGACGTTGCACAAGCTGAACTAATCGAATAGTTCACCCCTTTAATTTTGAATGGCGTTGCCAAACATGCAGAGGTAGTTGACGCCATACAACGCGGAACCATATAAGGCCCAACACGTTTCACACCTTTTTCACGCAAGGTATCTGCGGCACCCACCTGATGTTCACCAGACGCACCACCGGAACCTACCACCAACCCAGTACGCGGGTTCGAGATTTGCTCTTCTGTTAAAGCTGCATCTTCAATAGCTTGCGCCATAGCCATATAGGCATAAGCGGCTGAGTTGCCCATAAAGCGAAATGCCTTACGATCAATATGGTCAGCCGGGTTGGTCCGAACTGGCCCCCATACCTGGCAACGCAGACCCATATCTGCAAACTCTTGAGAGAATTCGATGCCCGAGCGTCCTTGTTGCAACGACTCCAACACCTCTTGTTTGTTCACGCCGATACTTGACACAATGCCAAGGCCGGTAATCACTGCTCTTCTCATTCTCATATCCTGTCTTGCTGAGCGCTCGTGTATGTTAGCCCACTTCTGTAAAAAAGTGGTCTGCTTTCCGCCTTTTTACCCAAATATTGTTAAACTAATACGCATCTTTAACCGAATGTTGTGAGTTTTCACTCGTGAATCATCAGTCAGCTGATCGTCCGTCACCCGCAAAAGTTACCTATAACGCATTTGGGTTACCTGTTTCCACTGAATTTGACGATATCTATTTTACCAACGAAAACGGGTTGGCCGAAAGCCAATACGTATTCATCCAGCATAACGATCTCGAAAAGCGCTGGCAAACGCATTCTTATACAACCTTTACGATTGCCGAAACTGGGTTTGGCACTGGGCTGAATTTTCTCGCCTGTTGGGCCGCGTTTCAAAAGCATGCGCCACCGCAACTGCGGCTGCACTTTATTTCATTTGAAAAGCACCCTTTACCTGCAGCTGATTTAAAACGCGCCTTAAGTCACTTCCCTGAACTTGCGAATGAAGCGGCTGAGCTAATAAAAGCTTATCCAGCGCCACACCAGGGCTGTCACCGCATGCAATTTTGCCAAGGTCGCGTGACTCTGGATGTTTGGTTCGGTGATATACATCAACAATTGCCGCAGTGGCTTCCGCATGCCCAGCAAACGGTTGATGCATGGTTCCTCGATGGCTTTTCGCCCGACAAAAACCCACAAATGTGGCAACCGAGTATCTACGCTGCAATGGCACAAAGTTGTCGCAACAACGCCACCTTTGCCACTTTCACCGCTGCCGGTGCGGTGCGCCGTGATTTGCAGGCTGCGGGCTTTACTGTCAACAAAGCCAAAGGTTTTCGCCATAAACGAGAAATGCTCTATGGCCACAGTCTCGCACCTGCTAAAACATCCCAAATCGCTAATAAGCACGTTACCGTTGTTGGTGGTGGCATAGCTGCGGCTTGCGCAGCATGGTCATTAACCCGACGCGGGTATCGCGTTGACTTGCTCACCACCGGGATTGCCGACGGGGCGTCTGGGAATGCGCAAGGTGCGGTTTACCCATTGCTGCACGCTGAGCTCAGTCCGTTAACACAATTTTTTCTTAGTGCTTTTGATCATGCACGCCAATTTTATCAGCAGGTAGCCCCTGTACAGTGGCACGAAACAGGCGTTGTGCAGTTGGCTTTTAATGCGGCACGCGAGCAGCGTCATGAAAAAATTATGGCGGCTGATATATACAGCCCAGCAACAGTTAAGGGCTTAAGCGCTGATGAAACCCAACAGCTTTGGTCTCATTTGCCGGCGATGCCGTCTTTATATTATCCAAAAGCAGGTTGGGTTCCGCCCCATAAATTAGTAGAGCAAATACTGGCTGCATGCGGTGACATGGTGACGCTAACTATTGTTGATCCAATAACCGACATTCAGGCACACGTCGATGGCTGGCAGCTTAACACCACCACAGGCCAAAAACTTCATGCAACCACCCTGATTGTTGCGGCAGGGGCTGGCTTAGAGCAGTTGCTCAAGCCTTGGCAAATGACATTTCAAAATGTCCGCGGACAGGTCTCTCAGGTAAAAGCAAATAAAATCAGTGAACAGTGCCCTGTAGTCGTCTGTTACAAGGGGTATTTTACACCAGCACAAGATGGTACACATTGTGTCGGCGCCACCTATGCGCGAAAATTCGACACCGAGCAATTTGCCCAACCTACAGCGCAAGATACCGCCGAAAATTTGGCCACCTTGCATGATAATTTGAACAACAACTGGACCGGGCAACTTGAACCGATTGCTGATAGAGCCTCGCTGCGAAACACCACACGTGATCACTTGCCCGCGTGTGGCTGGCTAACACCTTCATTAGGCGTATTGGGTGGTTTAGGTTCACGCGGGTTCACCAGCGCCCCGCTGTGCGCGGAGCTGCTAGTTGGGCAGTGGCTGCAGGAGCCATTACCAATAAGTGCTGATTTGATTAGTCGGCTTGCGCCGCAGCGGCTTCAAGCCGATCTAACATAGCTTGAATGTGGGTCATGTCAGCGGGGGCCAACTCATGCTTCGCTTGATCAACCGATGCTTGCACTGCGGGTAATACTGCATCGGTACGGGCAGCATCATTCAACTCAAGTTGCGCCACCACTAAGTCAAAATGGCCTCGCAAATAACCACTGGCAAATAGCTCATCATCAGTACCATCTGTTACGGCCTGATCAAACACGGTTTCAAGCGATTGCACGAAATGATTAAATGCTGCGGATGCCATAATTGCGATACCTCAAAAAAGCGAATGTGGGTCGGATGATTTAGGCGGCGAAGCATATCATAAACTGATGATTTTCTGATACACTAATACCTCATTCATTGACGCTATCCATACGAGATACTATGGCTTTACGTATTGGTTTATTTTATGGCTCAACCACGTGCTTCACGGAAATTGCAGCGGAAAAAATTCAAGCTCAGTTTGCAGACGGTGAAGTTGAGCTGTTCAACATAAAAGATGTTCCGTTGCAGCAAGCCGAAGACTTTGACGTCATCATTTTTGGCCTATCAACGTGGGACTTTGGCGAAATTCAAGAAGATTGGGAAAGTCACTGGAGTGACATTGCCGAACTTCAACTGAATAATAAGGTGGTTGCGTTGTTCGGCATGGGCGATCAGGTTGGTTACACCGACTGGTTTCAGGATGCCTTAGGTATGTTGCACGACGAACTCGCAGCGAACCCCGGCACGCAAGGCTGTGTACGCATCGGTTTTTGGCCCAATCAAGGCTATGACTTCGCTGCATCGAAAGCGCTCACCGCTGGTGACGAATTTTTTGTTGGTTTGGCGCTTGATGAAGACAGTCAATACGAGCTCAGTGAGGCACGCATTCAGCAATGGTGCGCGCAGCTTAAAGAAGAGCTTGCCAGCGTTTAAGCTCAGCAGCCCGCTCCTCATCATTGAATCGTTGTGCGGGCGAATGCCCCCAAACCGGGCCCGGCCAAGCTGGGTCCTGTTCACTGCGCAGTACCAGATGAATATGCAACTGACTTACCACGTTTCCCAATGCACCAATATTTAACTTTTCACCCCGCCCATGCTGTTTTAGTAATAACGAGGCTTGGCGAATTTCAGTCGCCAATTGCTGTTGTTGCGACTCCGAGAGCTCAATGAATTCCACGCAGTTAGCCACCCGCGGCACTAACATCAACCAATCATAGCGCGCGTCATCGAAACGTCGTAGTTCGCATAGTTGCCACTGCACCAGCAGAAAACTGTCATGACCCAAGCGCTGATCTAACGTAAATAATTGGCCGTCAGCCGCTTGTGTCGGATTCGTGTGGTTACTTTGGCCAGCGAGTTTGCTATAACGGTTTTTTATCATTGTTCAATCCATCAAATTTGTGGGTCAAAAGCATGCTACGCATCGTTTACATTATTGCTCTAACTCTTGCCGTTAGCCTGAGTCTGTCATCGGCTACGGCGGCACCAACACCGCAAGCGAAGGCACAATCGTCTTCCGCTGTCACTCAGTTTACTGCTGAGTTAACCGAGCACGAAGGTTTTTTTACCTTCTATCATGACCAAGCAAAAGGGAAAATTTATCTGCAGGTTCCGCGTCAGGCACCGCAGTTCATTTTCCAAACCAGTTTACCATGGGGGTTTGGCTCGAACGATATTGGTCTTGACCGCGGTCAGCTTGGCGCGACGCGCTTAGCCAGCTTCTATATTGAAGGTGATAAGGCCTTGCTGTTGCAACACAACACGCAATTTCGTGCCAATACTGACAATGCCGCAGAGCGAGCCAGCATCAATGAAGCTTTTGCCGACTCGGTGATTGCTGGCTTTGATGTGGTGGCAGCCGATGCCAACGCAGTTATCATCGATTACACGCCTTTTTTGTTGAGTGACACGCACGGGGTTGTGAACCGCTTACGCGACACGAAACAGGGGCAATTCAAATTAAGTGCTGATAAGTCAGTGATTTATCCGGCGCGCAGCAAAGCGTTTCCAGATAACACTGAACTTGAAGCCAAGGTAACCTTTAGTGGCGAAGGCACAGGACAATATATACGCAGTGTGGCGGCAGATCCGAATCATATTACCTTGCATTTACATCACTCGTTTATTCGCCTTCCTGACGATAATTATGTAACCCGTGAATTTCATCCGCAAAGTGGTTTCTGGGCTGAAACCCATAGTGATTATGCCGCGCCACTGGATCAATCCACCACGGTACAACATATTCCGCGCCACCGCTTGAGCAAAGACGAGCCGATCATTTATTACCTTGATCCCGGTGTGCCGGAACCTGTTCGAACCGCTTTGCTTGAGGGGGGCCGCTGGTGGGCTGAAGCTTTTGCTGCAATTGATTATCCAAATGGCTTTCAAGTTCGCGAATTACCGGCCGGTGCCGATCCGATGGATGTGCGCTATAGCGTGATTCAATGGGTACACCGTGCTACCCGTGGCTGGTCATATGGTTCATCGATTATCGACCCACGCACCGGTGAAATTATCAAAGGGCATGTAACCTTAGGTTCACTGCGTGTGCGACAAGACATGTTAATTGCGCAAGGTTTGTTGGCGCCTTTTGCCGCAGACACACCAGAGCAACAACAAGAATTGCTCGATAAAATAGAAGCAATGGCTTTGGCCCGAATTCGACAACTGTCGGCACACGAAATTGGCCATACTTTGGGTATCGCCCACAATTTCGCTGCCAGCGCCAACGACCGCGCCTCGGTAATGGATTATCCTCATCCGCTGATCAGTATCGACACGGCCTCAGGCGGTTTAACATTAGCCGGTGCATACACTGAAGGCTTGGGCCTTTGGGATATGCAAGTGGTGGCCTACGGCTACGGAAATGGCGATTTAGAGAACGTATTAGCGCAAAATAAACGCCTCGGGCTACAATTTATATCAGACCGCGATGCCCGTGCGGCGGGCGGTGCGCACCCTGATGCTCACTTGTGGGATAACGGCAGTGATGCTGTGACTGAACTGGAACGCGTTTTGGCAGTACGAAAAACTGCCCTGCAACGCTTCGGATTAGGCAATTTAGCTGCAGGTCGCCCATTAAGCGAACTCAATAATGTGTTGGTCCCGATGTATTTATTACACCGCTACCAAGTTGAAGCGGCGGTAAAAATGGTCGCTGGCCTGCATTACAGCTACGCTGTTAAGGGCGAAGAAGCTGCCGATATTCGTCCGGTAAATGCCTCACAACAGCATCGTGCCTTGCAGGTGATTACGCAGACACTCACTGCTGACACGCTCAACCTACCTGAACACATTGTTTCAATACTGGCGCCATCCGCCTATGGTGAAGGTTATGACCGTGAGCGCTTTACTGGCTTAACCGGGCTCGTTGCTGATACCGATACGATGGCGGCCAGCAGTGCCCGCTTTGTGCTCGACCTGTTGCTTCATCCGCAGCGCTTAGAACGTTTGCAACAGCAGCATAGCCGTATCGCGGCGATTCCTGATGTTGCCGCGGTATTAAAGCACGTTGCTGAAGCTGCGATTGCACCTGCTCAAGCACCCAAGGCAAATACTCTGACCCAGCGCTTAGCCTTTGAAAGTTTAGACGCAATAGTGCGTGCTTATCAGAACGAGCAACTTAGTGCAGCCGTCAAAGCGCCGTTATTTAGCTTCTTGCAGAGCCAGCTGCAACAATGGCAACAAGCCCCTGCATCGGCACATCGTGACTATGCAGTGTATGCACTCACGCAATGGCAGGCCGGTAAACCGTGGCCATTAAAACCTGCCCCTGCGCTGCCTCCTGGCTCGCCAATTTAAACTTAAGGGTTACTTCTCGCCCATAAAAAAACCACCAACAAATGTTGGTGGTTTTTTGTTTCTAGCAGCCTAAATTACGCCGCTAACTTAAGGATTAATCAAGCTGCGAAAAGAAGCTTTCTTCTAACCAACGTGGACGTTCTACTTGATTGCTAATTTCTTGACCAATCGCATAGTTAATATTGGTAAAAGTAACCCCAGCTTCGTAGTTGATCGGTAAATCTGGCTGGTCGCTCGGGCGGTGATAATGCTCAGCAAAGAATGTACCCCAAACTTCGCCACCGTCTTCACCTTCAGTTTTCGATGTAAAACCGGTCATTAGGAATACTGCCGGAACACCTTTCTTCACGAACGGGTAATGGTCTGAACGCGTGAAAATAGCCTGCTCTGGCATTGGATCGTCACTCAGCTCAATACCAAATTGACCCGCAGCACGCGAAACGCTATCACCTAATGTAGAATGCGTAGAACCAAAGGCAATAACATCAGCAAAGTCATACAACAATACCGGCATATCAAGGTTAACGTTAGCAACGATCTGACCTAATGGTACGGTCGGGTGATGCGCAAAGTAGTCAGCACCCAATAAACCACGCTCTTCTGCAGTAACCGATAAGAACATAATTGAACGCTTTGGCTGCTGCCCTGCTTCGGTAAACATCCGTGCAGTTTCCAGCATTACAGACACACCAGAAGCGTTATCCATAGCACCGTTGTTGATGTGGTCGTCTTGGCTCAAGTCTTTCGTTACACCAATATGATCTGAATGCGCCGTATACAGCACGTATTCATCTTTCAAGTTTTCGTCACTGCCTGGTAATACCGCGGCAACGTTCGGGCTGGTGATTTCTTCATGACGCGATTCACGCTGCAAACGTGCTGTTACACCCAGGTCAAACCCCTGTGGCGATTCACCCGCTTCAAGTTGTGCGAAAATAGCATCAAGTTTAACCGGCGCATTCACGAATAATTGCTGCGCAGCTTCATGATGAACATAAGCTGAAGCCGCAATATTTTTGAAGGCCACATTGGGTTCACCATTTGGGTGCAACCAGCGTACACTTGGTGCGCGTTGATACATAATGCTGACTTCAAACGGACGCACTTCTTCGCGCGCTGGCGTATGCAAATTAATGATACCCACAGCGCCGCGTTCAGCAGCGAATTTGGTTTTGCTGCTATTTAAGTGCGCACCTTCTTCGCTCGGGAGGCTTTCTGGACGGCCCGTTACCATGACCACAATTTTACCTTCAACATCAAGGCCAGCATAATCATCAATACCAAAGGCATCAGAAACTAAGCCATAACCAACAAACACCAACGGCGCTTCAACATCGTCTTGTTCGCTGTATGGGCTTGGGCCTGTCAGAAACTGTTTTGGATATTCCAGTTCAACTTTGCCGTCACCGGTATCGAGCGTAAATGACGCGCTATTTTCTTCTAAAAAGCTACGACGAAACTTGATCCGCTGAAAGTAAGTGCCATCGTCACCCGCTGGCTCAAGGCCCAGGCTTTTAAATTCTGTGGCAATGTATTTGGCGGCAATTTCATGACCACGACTGCCAGTGTCCCGGCCTTCTAAATCGTCACTTGCCAAAAATTCCAAATGCGCCTGTAGCGCAACTGCATCCGCACTTGGTGCGGCACTCGATTGTGTGTCATCAACGCAGGCAGTAAGACCCAACGCTAATGCAATAACACCAATGTAAGAAGAAAATCGCATAATAAACTTCCAGTTATGAATAAATTAAAAGTATCGCCGACAGTGTAACCAACCTCATCAACGCATACTAGCGCTTGCTGCACGTAAAAACTTATTGTATTGTTATATTATAACATTACATACAAACAGCAGTTCGGAGATCCCAAGCTATGGTATCGCAGTTTCGTAAAAGCCCCTTGGCATTATTAGTAACAAGTTTTGTCAGCGCGGCCACGTTTACTACAGCGTCAGCTCAGCAAGTCGACATTGAAGGTCATGAGCACGAAGATACGGAAGTTATTGTTGTTACCGCAAGCCCTTTAAATCGTACGGTCTTAAACTCAGCACAGCCTATTTCGGTGCTAGCTGGCGATCAGTTACGAGAACAGCAAGCGCATACACTTGGTGAAACGCTCGCCCACGAACCTGGCATCAATGCGACCCACTTTGCTGGCGTTGCCAGCAGCCCGATTGTGCGCGGATTAGACGGCCCGCGCGTTAAGATCACCCAAAATGGTCTCGACACCGGTGATGTATCGCGCGGTTCGCCTGACCATGCCGTGACCACTGAAACATCCGTGGCCCAGCAAATCGAAATTTTCCGTGGCCCTGCAACCTTGCTGTACGGCTCAGGCGCTATTGGCGGCGTAGTCAACGTTGTCGATAATCGCATTGCACAAGAGCTTATCGGCGGTACAAAAGGCTTTTATGGCACCACCTTCGACACAGCCAGTAACTTGCGTGAAGCAACCGTTGGCTTCAGTGCCGATCACAACAACACCGTGTGGCACTTTGACGGCTTTAAACGGCGCAGTGACGATTATGATGTGCCAAAATTTGTGAATGACGAAGGCGAAACACTGACCTCAATTGAGAACAGTTTTATTGATGCACAAGGTGCAAACCTTGGGCTTAGCTATATTTTTGACAACGGCTTTATTGGCATTTCTTATGGCCGACTTGAGCAACAGTATGGCATTCCTGGTCACCACGCCCATGAAGACGAGCATGCCGACGAAGAAGTGCATCAAGATGACGTGGCAGAAGCCGGGCCATTTGCCGATATGTGGCAAAATCGCGTGCAAGTACGTGGTGCCATGACGAATCCAACAGCCGGCATCGAGCGGCTTGACCTCAGCTACGGATTTACAGATTATCAGCATCAAGAAATTGAAGACAATGCCCCCAGCACCACCTTCACGAACAATCAGCACGAGTTGCGCATAACGGCCAATCATGCTGCACTTGCTGGCTGGACAGGTGCATTTGGCTACCACTATTTTGATCAAGCACAAACCGCTTTTGGTGAAGAAGCTTACACACCTAATTCGGACACCACCAAGCACGGGCTATTCTGGCTGCTCGAGCGCGACATGGCTGAACTCAACTGGCAGGTTGGTGCGCGGGTTGAAGACGTTGCAGTCAATGACTATTCGTTTTCACCGCTGTCTGCCTCAGTTGGATTTACCTACCCGATTACTACAGGAATGCAGTTTTCTACCAATATCAGTCATGCGCAGCGTGCACCGTCGGCCAACGAGCTATTTTCAAATGGTGCCCATCTGGCCACGCAAACCTATGAAATCGGCTTAACTTATGCGCTGCACCCTGAAGACGAGCATGCCTATCACCTTGAAGCCGCAGACCAGTCGCCGCAAGTTGAAAAGTCGAACAATCTCGATTTAGGTTTGCACCTCGATTTCAACCGTTTCCATATGGATTGGAACCTGTTCTACAACCGAGTTGATGACTTCGTTTTTGGTGAGTTTACCGGTATCAACAGCTTAGACATTGAAAAACCGGAGGAACATGCCGGTGCGCATACCCACGACGACATTCATGATCATGATGATGGCCTGCCTGTCATTGCCTACACCCAACGCGATGTAGCTCTGTACGGCTTTGAACTAAGTGGTTATTACGAACTGACCAGCCAACTTGAATTGCATGCGTTTAGTGACTTTGTTAAAGCGAAAACGCGCGATAATAACGAGAACCTGCCCCGCATTCCTTCACAGCGAATTGGCGCGGAACTACGTTATGCCGCTGATCAATGGGAAAGCAAACTGGGTTATACCTGGTATAACAAGCAATCTTTTGTCGCGCCTTTCGAAGAACAGACAGACAGTTTTGGCTTGTTGAATGCGCAAGTGAATTGGTTTCCTCGCGCCTTTGCAAGTCATAACATTAGTATTTATTTAAAAGGCGAAAACCTCACTGACGAACTTGCGTTTGTGCATACATCGTTCCTAAAAGATGATGCGCCAATGCGCGGCCGTAACTTCAGTATTGGCTTGCGTGGAGAATTCTAGCGCACTGAGTGTGCGCTTTATCGCACTGTCACAAGTATTGCTGCAGGCTTTGATAAACTAGTTACGTAAATTCTATTAACGAGACTAGGTCGCAATGCGCATTGCAGTCGTACTAATTACATGTGCCGCCTTACTAGGAACCTGTTTTTTACCTAGTGCGGCGGCACAATCAGCAGCAACTATTGAAGCGGTTGAAGGGTTATCCATCGAGCGTATTTTTTCAGCGCCCAATTTAACCACCTCTGCACCACAGCAAATCAAATTCTCGCCTTCCGGCACGCATGTAAGTTATCTGGCTGGCTCGACAGAGCATCCGAACGTACTTGATTTATGGCTTTATGATGTACGTGAAAACCAACATCAACGCATCGTAAAAGCTGCCGACCTTACCAACCCAAACCAGCAACTTTCGGCCGAAGAGCAAGCGCGACGTGAACGATTGCGGGTGCGCTCAAGTGGTATTGTCGATTACTATTGGGCGCCTGACAGCACGGCGATACTCTTTCCGGTTAATGGCCAGCTTTACCTGTTTGACCGTGCGGCCAAGCAAGCGAGCAAGCTTACGGACGATAACTTATTTGCAACCGATATACGCTTTTCGCCGCAAGGTACGTACATCAGCTTTGTTCATGACTACAACTTATTTGTCATTGACCGAGCCACCAACAAAACCCATCAACTTACCCAGCGTTCACAGACCAATGAGCAGTTCGCGACGGCAGAGTTTGTCGCGCAAGAAGAAATGAAACGCATGACAGGGTACTGGTGGAGCCCCGACGAAACTCATTTAGCGGTTACACGCATCGATTTATCTCCTGTTGCTGTGCAGCGCCGTGTTGACGTGCATGCTGATCGCAGTGAGCTGGTTGAACAGCGTTATCCTGCCGCGGGTACTGCTAATGTCGACATTGACCTTGGTTTAATGCGATTACCAAATTTCGATGCCGAGGCGGTGCAGCCGCCAGAATTTAAGTGGCTGGAATTACAAGAGCGTCATCAAGCTGGCTATCTTGCGCGTGTTCAATGGTTGCCGGATAGCAAAAGCATCAGCTACCAATGGCAAAATCGCGCACAAAATCGTCTGACACTGTATCGCCAGCAGCTCACTGAAAAGACGCCACAGGCGATGATTGAGGAAACCAGCACCAGTTGGATCAACCTGAATGATGACTTGTACTTTCTTGATGACAGCCGTTACTTCATTTGGGCCTCTGAGCGCAGCGGGTTTAAACATCTTTATTTGTATCGTACTGACGGCAGCTTAATTCGCCAGCTCACCAGCGGTGATTGGATGGTCGACAGCTTGCGCCACGTCGATGAAATTACAGGCGTGGTTTATTTCACTGGGCGTAAACAATCGCCCCTTGAGCGCCATTTGTATCGGGTGAACCTGAATACCACAACACCCAGCCAGCCCAGCCAACTCAGTAGCCGCGCAGGCATGCACGAGGTGGTATTTGCCAGCGATGGCCGTAGCTATATCGATTACTTTTCCAGCGCGCGCCAACCGCCGCAAGTGAGCCTGCATGGTCCTACGGGACAACGCATCACCTGGTTACATGAAAACCGTTTAGACCAACAGCATCCGCTTTCGCCTTATTTGGCCACCTGGAGTTTCCCAGAGTTTGGTCACATTAATGCCGCAGATGGCCAGCGCTTGTACTATCAAATTAACAAGCCTGCCCAGATTGCTGACAACCAAAATCATCCGGCAGTGGTATTAGTATATGGCGGCCCGCGTGCGCAGCGTGTAACCAATAGTTGGGGTGATTATTTTACCCAGTACCTGGTGCAACAAGGGTACGTGGTATTCAAATTAGACAATCGGGGCAGCGGCAATCGCGGCCGCCAATTTGAAACTGGCATCTATCGTCAATTGAGTATGTTGGAAGTTGACGATCAAAAACTCGGCGCCCAGTGGCTCGCACAACAGCCCTATGTAAACGCCAATCAGATTGGGGTTTTTGGGCACAGTTATGGCGGCTATATGGCACTGCACTTGATTATGCGCGCGCCAGAATTGTTTAGCGCGGCAGTTGCCGGCGCCCCAGTTACTGATTGGGCGCTGTATGATACACATTATACCGAGCGCTACATGGGCACCCCGCAAGATAATCCTGAAGGGTACCAACAGGCCAATGTATTGACCTATGCGGATACGCTTGAACAGCCCTTGTTGATTTACCACGGCATGGCCGATGACAATGTACTGTTTAGCCATACCGCGTTGCTAACGCACCGATTGCAGCAATCGATGCTGCCCTTTGAAATGATGGCTTATCCCGGCAAAGCCCATGGTATTCGCGGGCGAACGGCGAGTATTCATCGCTACACCATGATTGCCGAGTTTTTCTCTCGGCACTTACGTTAACCTTGCTGGATACGTTATACTGAGCGCATCAAAACCCACATGGAGTGAAAACAGATGCGCTTTTTATCCCGCCGCTTGGTTATGCCAAACGATCTCAACTTCGCCGGCTCTTTGTTCGGCGGCCGTATTCTCGAGTGGATTGACGAAGAAGCATATATTTTTGCTGCGTGTCAGCTTGACGCAAAAAGTCTGGTCACCAAACACATTGGGGCCATCAGCTTTGATACATCCGCCTACCAAGGTGATGTGGTTGAGTTTGGCCTTGGTGTGAAAAAAGTGGGCAAGTCGTCAGTCACGGTTACCTGCGTGGTACGCAACAAACAAACCAAACAAAATATCTGTGTCGCCGATGATATTGTTTTCGTTCATATCGACCCAGAAACACGCACACCACAACCGCATGGTAAAACCAAAGCAGAGCTTGATGCACTGCCTATTGAAACGCCGATGTAGTTGCGTTTTGTTCTCAGCAGAAGTCAAAAAAAAGGCCGAAACGACTGTTTCGGCCTTTTTTATTTCTTTCAGAATTACTTATAAAGCGTACGAATCCAGCGCTCTTCAGTAATAAAGTTCCACGACCAATCGGCCCACTGTTCACTCAAACCGCTCTCAACAGCTTCATCTTCGGTCATGCCTTGTTCTTTCATCGCCATAACTTCGGCACGTGTGGCTTCCATCATATCCACCAAACGAATCCAATCATCACGGTTCGATAAGCCACCGTGGCCTGGAATAATTTGTGTGTCCGCATCCAACTGTTGAACAACTGCACGCACGTTATCAATATAGCCTTGAACGTTACCGCCAGCATTTAAGTCAACAAACGGGAAACGATCCACAAAGAACAAATCACCGGCATGAATCACGTTGCTATTTGGGAACCAAACAATAATGTCACCATCGGTGTGGCCGTTCGGGTAATGCGTTAACTTGATGGACGCATCGCCGGTGTCGACACTGTGCATTTGCTTGAATGTCATTTTCGGCAAACCGGCAGTATCAAAGTCATTGTTTGCTGCCAAACGAACCCGTACATTGTCGTGTGCAACCACCGTTACGCCTTTGCGCGCAAATGCCGCGTTACCGTCAGTGTGATCGCCATGAAAATGCGTGTTGACCAACGTCTTGATTGGTTGCTCAGAAATTTCAGCGATGGCCGCGCTAATTTTATCCGCCAGCCCTTTGTACTGAGCATCAATCATGACCACACCGTCGTCACCCACGTACACGCCAATATTGCCGCCCATACCGGTTAACATATACACCCGCTCGCTCAATTGCGTGGCTTTAATCTCCACGTTATCCATGTTCGACTGGGCTTGTACTGCAAATGCTGTAAATAGATACAGCGCGCTAATAAAACCAAATTTCAAACCACGCATTGAGTTTCTCCTGTGTCAGTGCGTTAGCACCTTCTTAAAAGTGCTTATTGATGCAAGTAACAACCTGCAAAGCAAGTAACTGGTGCCGCTGTCGGCTTACCATGTTGCCAGTCTCCGCCTTCTATACCACTACCTGCAATGTCTACATGCACAAAAGGCAAAGGTTGTTGACTATCGGTACCGTGTTTATCAAGACCCGCTGCAATCGCTAAAAATGCCATTGGGAACTGATGTCCACGCCGGGTTGTTGCAGAAGGCCCATTATTACTGGAAAGCGTGTCGTCAGATTTTGTCCGCGGACGCACAAAATCGTAATCTTCACGACGTGACCACGAGATTTCAGTCGGGTCGCCATAAACTTCACCCGCTTCCCATAACTTTTCAGTCAATTCATTTACGCGTGCTGGACCATTCGGGATCAATGCGGTGTAAGGGCCCTTCGCCAAAGCTGCATGTCCGGTTAAGGTTGCAACGCTGAATAATTGCGGGCGTGGATAGTTCGGCGCTTCTTCACGTAAATGTGACAGTAAATCTGCCAATACGAGACGCCCTTCTGCATCGGTATTACCGATACGGACACGCACACCACTGTGCGCTGTAATAATTTCATCGGCGACAAATGCGTCTGCACCTATGCTATTGCGCACCACGCCAAGTTCCGCCACCACGTTCAATGTTTCAGGACGCATTTCAGCAACCGTTTTAACAAATCCAGCTACGCCAGCGGCGCCGCCCTTGTCACGGCTCATGCCAGCCATATGCCCACCGGTTTTAACATCCGCACCACCCGTATCATAGACAATGCCTTTACCGGCAAACATCAGCGTTTGTTCAGCTGCTGGCGCTTTATATTCAAGCCGCACAACACAGGGTTGATGACGCTCAACTCCCAATGAAGCGCGCGCCACGGCCATCAGCAATGGGTATTCGTGTTGTAGTTGTTGCACATCATCAATCACAGTCACGCGTACAGGCGAGTGCGCAAACGTTTGCTGACAGTACTCGGCAAAGCGTGGCGGTGCCATACGTTCCGGCTCAGTACCTGCCAAATCACGAGCGACCCGTTTGCCAGCTTCCACCGCTTCCAACCAAGTTTCGTCTAAAGTGCCAACAATGCCAATTTCTTGCACGGTCTCTATGCTTTCTTCACCCAAGTGCTCACGCGCTTCCAATGGCTCATACAGCGCTTGGCAAATCCCCCAATACGCAACCGCTTCTGCTTGCCCATAGCGTGCTTCATTCGGCACCCCAAACACCACCAGCAGTGGCTTCACAATACCTGCTTGCTGCGCAATTCGGGCAGCGGCGCCCGCTGCATCGGCAACGTTGCGCACATCGTCATAATCTCGGGTAAGTGGTCCGGTTGGTGCAATAATCAAACGCCCACCGGATACGTCCGCAGGCGTCAATAACGGCTGTTGCCCTACGCGTGCGTCAAGTTGCTGGGCTTGGGCGACAAATTCAGCAAAGTCATCCGGTATATCACGCTGAAAATCACCGAGTAAAATCACGCCGTCAAATTCACCGCTGGCTGTTGCGGCATAACTTTCGAATACACGTACTTTTGGAAATGACATAGAAACCTCGTTGTTCGTTATTCGTTATTCGTTGTTCGTTCGTTCGCGTCGCCACTTGGTGCCGGTCGCGCTATCCTCTAACTCAATATTCATCGCTTTTAACGCGTCACGCGCGGCGTCTGCACGCCCCCAATCTTTCGCGGCACGTGCATCATTGCGTTCGGTAATCAATGCTTCAATAGCAGCAACATCATCTTTGTCACCGCCCTGTAAGAAGCTTTCGGCGGGCTGCTGCAAAACCCCTAACAAACCACCTAGATGCCGCAATTCAGCTGCATAAGCCGCTGCTTTGCTCGGCTCATTTTGCAAGGTCCGGTTTATTTCACGCGCTAAATCAAACAGCACTGGCATCGCTTCAGGTACATTAAAGTCGTCGTCCATCGCAGCATTAAAGCGCTCTTGGTAGGACGCAGTAAGTGCCGCATCAACATCGCCTTCAGGTGCTTCGCGTAAAGCCGTGTATAAACGTTCCAGGCCCGCGCGAGCTTGATCAAGATTCTCTTTAGAATAGTTCAATTGTGAGCGGTAATGGCTAGAAACCAGGAAATAACGCACAGTTTCAGCATCGTATTGCGCCAGCACATCACGAATTGTGAAGAAGTTGCCCAATGACTTCGACATCTTCACTTCATCAACCTGCACCATGCCACTGTGCATCCAGTAATTCACATAATTACTGTGGTTCGCACAACAGCTTTGCGCTACTTCGTTTTCATGGTGTGGAAAAATCAAATCTGAGCCACCACCATGAATATCAAAGTTTTCACCTAAATGGCGTTTGTTCATTGCTGAACACTCAATATGCCAGCCCGGCCGCCCATCACCCCAAGGCGAAGGCCAACTCGGCTCGCCCGCTTTGGCTTGTTTCCACAATACAAAGTCGAGTGGATCTTGCTTATTGTCCGCAACATCAACCCGCGCGCCCGACTGCAATTGTTCGAGGTTTTGGCGACTTAATTTGCCATATGCTTCAAAGGTGCTCACATCAAATAAAACATCACCGTCATTGGCTACGTAGGCGTTGCCATTAGCGATCAAGGTTTCAATCATGGCAATAATGTCGCCCATGTGGCCCGTCACGGTAGGTTCAACATCAGGACGAACCAGGTTCAACGCATCAAAATCGTCATGCATGGCCTGTGTAAAACGTTCCGTGACCGCCCCAATTGATTCATTGTTTTCAGCAGCACGACGAATGATTTTATCGTCAACGTCAGTAATGTTCCGTACATACTTGACCGCGTATCCACGCGCACGTAGGTAACGAACCACAACATCGAAAGCGACATAGGTGCGTGCATGACCAATGTGACAGTAGTCATAAATGGTTACCCCGCATACGTACAACTTCACTTCGCCTGGCGTGATTGGCGTAAACGCCTCTTTTTGGCGGGTTAACGTATTAAAAACTTTCAACATGCACGGCTGCTCCTGTCTCACTGCATGACTACAATAAAATTAAGACTGACATGATAACGCAAGGTGCGCCTAGGTCACAAACAATGCTAAACTACTGCGCAAATTATATCTGTTTACATCTGTAAAACGTGGAGCACAATCGATGCAGGTTACCCTACATACAAATCATGGCGATATCACGCTTGAATTATTCGCTGACAAAGCCCCGAAAACCGTTGAGAACTTCCTCTCTTACGTGCGCGAGGGCTTCTACGAGAATACGCTGTTTCACCGTGTTATTCGCGGCTTTATGGTTCAAGGCGGCGGCTTTAATACCGAAATGGTCCAAAAGCCGACAAAAGCAGCGGTTGATAACGAAGCGAACAATGGCTTGAAGAACACCCGGGGTACAGTTGCAATGGCCCGTACACAAGACCCACATTCAGCAACATCACAATTTTTTATTAATGTAGCTGACAACGAATTCCTAAACTTCAAAAACGAAAGTATGGGTGGCTGGGGCTACTGTGTTTTCGCCGAGGTTGTAGAAGGTATGGACGTTGTGACGGCTATTGAAGCCGTACGTACATCGCATGCTGGATTCCATCAAGACGTGCCAGTTGACGATGTGATTATTAAGAGCGCCAGCATTAGCGAGTAAACCATGACCACTTGGTTCATCTCTGACTTGCATTTAAGCCCAGCGCGGCCTGATATGACCGCGCTGTTCCAGCGTTTTTTGCAAGAACAAGCCCGTCACTCAGAAGCCTTGTATATTTTAGGCGACTTGTTTGATGCCTGGATTGGAGATGATGACACCAGTGATTTTGCTGCCACAGTGCAAGCAGCGCTGCGGCAGCTGACAAATTCCGGCGTGCCCGTTTATTTTATTGCTGGCAATCGTGATTTTTTAATTGGTCGTCGGTTTAGTGAAACTACCGGTGTGCAAGTATTGCCCGAACCCAGCGTTATCAATTTATACGGTCAGCCGACGCTTATTTTGCACGGTGATACCTTATGCACTGAAGATGTTAGCTACCAACGCTTCCGTAAGGTAATTCGCCACCGCTGGATACAGAAGTTTCTATTAGCATTACCGCTGAAACTACGTATGCGTATTGCAACCAAATTGCGTGCCTCTAGCAAAACCCAAAAACCTCTCAGTGAGGCCCAGCTAAACATCATGGATGCCAATGAACACGCTGTGCGCGAAGCCTTTGTGAATTATGATGTGCAGCGTATGATTCATGGCCATACACATCGGCCCAAAGTGCATCACCACCGTTTGCCTAATGGTGAAATGGCCGAACGCATCGTGTTAGGTGACTGGTACACACAAGGTAGTTTTTTGAAAGTCACTGCAGTCGAAAGCCAACTAATCACCACCCCATTAAACAACGATAATCTCTAGCTCACCGCGTTACATCCCTGCTGGTACAGGCCCGCTATGAAACCTTAACTCGGTATCAGGTTGCTGAATCAGCTGTGCTTCAATCTCGCCAAAAAACGCAACGCGTGTCGCTATCGGCTGCCCTGAGATTTGCTCCGCCAATTCAAGATAGTCCTCAAAATGCCGCGCTTCTGAGCGCAGCAAACTGCTATAAAATTTTCCCAACGCAGGGTCAACATGTGGTGCTAGCGCAGCGAAGCGTTCACACGAACGTGCTTCAATGTACGCCCCGCAAATTAACTTATCCATTAATGTCGCCGGCTCATGGGTACGAACATGACGCAACATACCGCGAGCGTAGCGGCTTGAAGATATATTGTCATAGGCAATACCGAGCGCATCCATAATCTCCAGTACTTGGTAAAAATGGTGCAGCTCCTCTTTGATCAGCATGACCATTTTATCAATTAATACTTGGCTATACGCGGTATCACTTTTCGGGAGCATCGCTTTAGTGAGGCGTTCGTGGTCGGCCAGCTCACGCCAATCCCCACGCTTGCGATAAGCAAAATCTTCATAGGGCTGCAACCAAGCTAGTAACGCGTCGCCGCTCGCATCATCCACTGCATAACGTCGAATCAACAACATTGCCGATTGCGCAGCCTTTAGCTCACACACCAGGTGATCAATCAACAAATTCGGTAAATTTTCAGGTTTAACTGCGTCATTTAGCCACGCTGTAGGCGTTTCACACTGTAAAAATTTTCGAATTGGGGTTAATAGTGCATCCACTGTTGACTCTCTCACCGGTAAATTTGATTAAATTTTAATCACACAAATAATTTATGGTTATTCTCAGCAAAATTGCTTGACTCTGCTGAAAATCCGACCAATATTGACTGTAAGACGTGCAAAAAACGTCATTGAAACTATAAAAAATCAGAACAATAACCGAAGTTGAGGAATGTCATGATTCTAAATCATATTTGGGGGCTTTACGCTCACCCGGTCGATGAATGGAAATCCATCGACCAACGTCACGAAAGTATGACTTTTGCACTTAGTCACATCCTGATTATCGCACTGTTACCTTGTGCGGCAGCATATTACGCGTCTGCGCATTTAGGATGGAGTATTGGCGCTCGTGAAGCCACATTCCTAACTCAATCCAGCGCGATGACCATGGCAATTGCTATGTACGCCGGTATTATTATCGCAACCTTCGCACTAGCTTACCTGATTCATTGGATGGCAAAAACCTTTGGGGCTGACCCAACCTTTACGCAATCGCTTGAACTAGCGGCCTACACAGCAACACCTGCAATCATGTCTGGTGTCGCGGCATTGTACCCAGAATTATGGTTTGTCACTATGGTCTTTTTGGCTGGTGTGGCTTATTCAGTCTATCTGCTCTATTCAGGTGTTCCTATTCTGATGCATATTCCGGAAGAGCGTGGCTTCATGTATTCATCCTCAGTGGTTACTGCGGGGTTAATCATGATGGTGGTGCTGATGGTTACCTCCGCAATTATTTGGACCAATGGTTTTGGCCCAGAGTATATGTAAAATAAGCACGCAGAAAAACATACAAGCCCAGCCTCAGCGCTGGGCTTTTTATTTCGTGGCGGTTCAGTAACAACCTAACGCACAGTGCTACTGTTTAAATAAGAAATCTGATAGGCTTGAGCGGTTTTTAATAGTTTACGCACACGTCAACGTTGCCACGCTGTGATCGAAAGGAATTTGTATGTCAGAAAATAAAAAGAAGCTCAGCCTCACGAGCCGGATTGTGATCGGAATGGTTGCCGGTATTGTCTTGGGCATTTTACTCAAAGCACTATTCCCCGACAGCACCATTGTCGAAGGCTATTTGACCAAGGGTATTTTCTACGTTGTTGGACAAATATTTATCGCCTCACTGCAAATGTTAGTGGTGCCATTGGTATTTGTATCCTTAGTAGTAGGCACCTGTTCCCTCAGCGACCCGAGTAAACTTGGTCGTCTTGGCGGTAAAGCAGTCGGTTTGTATCTCATCACCACCGCCATTGCCATAACCTTTGCGATTGCAATGGCTGTATTGGTGCAACCTGGCACAGGCCTTGAGCTCGCCACAGATGCAACCTACGAACCGACGCAGGCACCATCGCTGGCTCAGGTAATTATCGATTTATTCCCAACTAACCCATTCAATGCGTTCGCCAACGGCAATATGCTGCAGATCATTGTGTTTGCACTGTTGTTTGGTATCTCGATGGCATTAGTAGGTAAAGCGGGCGACCGAGTGAAAACCCTATTTGATGACTTTAACGAAGTCATCATGAAGTTAGTCATTATTCTCATGAACATCGCGCCATATGGCGTGTTTGCTCTGATGGCGAAACTGTTCGCCGAAACCTCGTTTGAGACCATCTTCAGCCTCGGCAAGTACTTCTTGCTCGTGCTGTTTGTATTGATTGCCCATGCACTCATTACTTACCCTATAATTCTGAAAGGTTTGTCAGGCATGAACCCGAGGATTTTCCTACGCAAAATGCGCGAAGTTCAAATCTTTGGTTTCAGTACGGCCAGTTCAAACGCCACCATGCCGGTTACTCTTGAAACCGTCACCAAACGTTTGGGTGTGCACAACAGCGTCGGTTCATTCACCGTGCCGCTGGGCGCTACCATCAACATGGACGGCACGGCAATCATGCAAGGTGTCGCAACCGTATTTATTGCCCAAGTTTATCTGGTTGATTTATCCATTGCTGACTATCTGATGGTGGTACTCACCGCAACCTTAGCTTCGGTCGGTACTGCTGGTGTGCCTGGTGTTGGCATGATAATGCTGGCGATGGTGCTCGGTCAGGTCGGTTTGCCCGTTGAAGGCATCGGTTTAATCATCGGCGTTGATCGCCTGCTTGATATGACACGCACTGCAGTCAATGTAACCGGTGACGCAATGGTATCGGTGGTGGTCGCGAAAAGTGAAGGTGCATTGGATGAAGATGTGTTCAATGACGCGAAAGCCGATTTGAAAGAAAGAAACCTTTAAAAGCAACAACGATATTAGCTATTGGATATTAGATCGATGCATTTGTGTTTTTCTAATATCTAACGGCTAATATCGCACTTTCTCGTTAGCGAATTTCTCGCCAAACAAACTGTGTTAACCTGCCATAATCGACCACCGCATCAGAATTACCTGCCATCGCTTGCTCCAGCACCTGCTCAAGTACCGGCCACAACAACTTAGCAATATAAGTATCGGCGGTATCGTCCGCGTGCGCAGGGGGAAGTTCAAGCAACGCCAATCGTACACTGAGTATAGGCTGACCTTGGTCAAATAGGTTCAGCACCACGTTTTCTAATCGCGACTGCTTTATCTGCCACATAATTGAGTTTGATGCACGCTGCAGCACTTGCTGACGCATTGCTGCTTCATAAAGAGCATGCAGATTGGATTGGCCCTTGCCATAGTAAGCAACGGTTAACTGGGCATCACGAGCAACCACGGAGTCGACCACCAGATTATTTTTCTGAGGCGTAAGCCACTCTCCCTTAACCAACACCTGATCTGCTCGTAGAACTTGATTGAGGCCTTCATCAAGTGCCTCCACCCGAGTCGTTAGACGAATATCTTCAGCGCGCAGCTCACCAAGTAGCGTAATCAATTCCAATTTACGATAGGCAAAATCAGCACTTAGATGGCTATCGGCTCGCTCTTGTAAAATATCACCGAGACGCTCTGACAGAGTCTGTTCAGCACTAGTTGGCGTGCTTGCCAACGCTAACACCACACTGATTACAGTAAAACTTAGCTTAAGACGTGCCATACACACTCCATTAACGACGTTGATGCCGCTCTCGATTCAACTGTTTCTGATCGGCGTTCTTACGCAGCATCAGATACAAAGCACCGCTGCCGCCATGGTGACGTTGCGCGCTATGAAAGGCCATAACTGGCTCCAGTTCACGCAACCACTTATTCACGTAGCTTTTAATTAATGCTGGGTGCGGCTTAGAGTGTTTGCCTTGGCCATGAATAATCAACGCCGAACGCACACCACTTGCGTGACAGTCTTGAATAAACTCAAACAATGCCACCCGTGCTTGCCGCAGGCTGTGGTTATGTAAATTCAAACTTGCATCCAGCGGGTATTGGCCAAGGCGCAGCCGCTTGTAAACGCCGTGCTGAACGCCATCCCGCTTAAACGCGAGCAGCTCACTCGGCTCGACAAGATCGACATACTCAGTGGAAAGAAAGTTTATATCTTCTTCCAGCTGCTGTTCGGCCGCCCTGCGCCGTTCTTGTTGTGCCAGCGTGGGGGCGAAAGCGGTACGAATATCCGCAACGTCTTGCCCCGCTAACGGTGTTACACCGGTCATCTCACTACGAAACAATTCAAAATCATCGCTCATGGTGCACCTCTACTGCGTAATGCCGGCTTCATCTGTCCTTTATGCAGGATTAATACCTTGGATTAATTTTTACTGATAAAGTTCTTAACAGCATAGAGTATCGCCGCGACGTTACGCCCAACACGTTCGCCGATATTCTTTTTAACCACATAACGCACTAAAAACATATCATGGCTTTCACGACGCTCTAGTAACCAGGCATCGCTGGTTGTTAGAGAGTCAACCAAGCCATAAGTTAATGCTTCTTGTGCAGTCCAGTATTCGCCAGTTGCTACTTTGTCAAAATCCAACTCTGGACGAAACTTACGAATATGCGCCTTAAATTGTTCATGTATATTCTCAAGGTCTTGCTTAAATTTGTGGCGCCCTTCTTCGGTGTTTTCACCAAACATCGTTAACGTACGCTTGTATTCGCCGGCTGTAACTTGCTCAAAATCAACATCATGCTTCTTTAGCCAGCGATGAAAATTCGGTAACTGAGCCAACACGCCAATAGAACCAATAATTGCAAAGGGTGCTGCCTGTATGTGATTCGCAACTGCAGCCATCATGTACCCACCACTGGCCGCAACTTTGTCGACGCTTACAATTAGCTCTAAGTCTGCATCGCGCAAGCGCTGTAATTGAGCCGCCCCAAGTCCATAACCATGCACTACCCCGCCGGGGCTCTCTAAGCGCACCATAACTTGCTCACCCGGCTCAGCGACAGCCACCACCGCATTCACTTCGCGGCGCAACGAATCCACTTCGTGCGCATCCATGCTACCTTTGAAATCAATCACGAATATACGCTTTCGTGCGCTTGCGCCTTTTTGCTCTTTTTGCTTACGTTTTAATTCTTTTTGTATCTTCTTACGGTGTTTCTTATCCAACAACTCAAGCTTCAAGCGGTGCACACCATCGCGTAAGTCATCCGATAAACGGTCGACAACCAACTCGCCCTTACGGCCTTTTTGACGCTGCGCTGCCTGCGCGATAACACCAACAATGAGCATCACGGCGAACACAATAACTGCTGCTTTCAGTACGAAAACCATTAAATCTTGCGCTATATCCCACATCGTTTTTCTCCATAAAAAAAGGCCGACGAAGCGGCCTTTTTATTCATTCTTCGCTGTTGTTTATGGTTGCACAACATCTGGGTTTTGAACAGGGATAACCGTGTTATCTGTGCTGAACCAAACCGCAGTTTGTGTTTGCATTTCTTGCGTTGCTGCAGGTGATGCCGATGGGTCAACAATTGAACCATGGCTACCCGCCGTGAAGCGCACTGCACCAGAAACTGGCGTACCGTCAACAGTCACTAAGGTTTCAGTCACTGCTTCTAACCCTAATGCGCTAATCAATGGCTCTGTACCTGCCAGTGGCTTGTTCGCTACAGCATTCGGAATAACCTGGTCAGGTAAATTCTCAGCGCCATCGCCAACAACTTCAATTAAGTGCACAGGCGTTTCCGTCGCAACTAAGCTTGACGCGTAGTTGATCGGGTCAGCTGAGTCGACCACGGTTTGAGCCGCAAAAGCGAACTGCTCGAACACCGAAGTAATTGCAGCTTGCTCGGCGCCACTTAAACTTGCCCAGAACTGGTCATAAACTGAAATCAACAAACCTTGGAATTCAGGAGCTGTTGGTGCAACACCTTGCGCTTCTGCAGTTGCGTTAACAGCAGCTGCAAAATCAGCGCTTTGTGCATAAAGCAATTGGCTCTTAATAACCGGGCCAAAGCTATTTGACGCCAACAAGAAGTTAGCAATACTGCCACCTGGAGCCATGAACGAGCTACCCTGAACTGAGAACAGTGCAGAAGCCGCTTCTAATGGCCCTGTCATTGGCGTATTAGCTACTGCGCTAAATGCAGTACCGGCAATCGCACCCAATGAGTGGCCCGCGAAGTAAACACGGTCTGCATCAATTGGAGCATTGGTTGCATTTAAGCTTAAGCGCAAACCAAGTAAATCTGATACCGACTGACGCAAGTTGTCACGTGTCGTCAACAAGCTGCCTAAATTCATATAAGCAGTTGCTGGGCCTTTACCTGAGGTTGCATTGATAGCACCAAAGCCTCGGTCACCGTGTAACGGATGGTCAATTGCCACAGTGGCAACACCATTTAAAGCCATCATACCGGCTAATGACAGTGAGGTTTCTTTATATGCAGTAATACCATGCTGGAATATCGCAATTGGCCAACCGTCAGCTGGCATGGTGATTGGATCCATACCCATACCACCACGTACAGCGTTTACAGTTGCTAAATCAGGCACTGTAACCACGGCATTTACGGTAACATTGCCTTGTACGGCAGGTACTGGGTTGAATTTAGTCACGTGACGTTCTTCGTCAACGCCCGGGAAGTCCATTGCTGCAACAGCTTCAGGTGTACTCGCTTGTAAACATGCTTGCACCCAAGCTGGAATAAATGTTGCAGCACCACCACTTAACCATGTTGGATCAATTGACGGCGTGTTGGTCGGATCAATAGCACCGGCCTGAATCGCACCAAGTACCGACACACCACTGTCACACTTCGCCATCCAACGACCTTCTAAAGGCGCGGTTGGGCTTTCAGCGGTTGGTAACGGTGAGAAATAAGGCAAAGTAACCTGGCCACCGTATACCTGAGCGGTACTTGACAGCTGATACGCTGGGTTCGATGGGTCATTTGGTAATGCTCCCGCCTGAACCAGCGCTTGTGCTGCGTTATAACCTAGTGGCGCCACACCCAATGATGGTGACGGCGTACCCGCTTGCGCAGTCGCAGAGAACTGTGCAGCCATCATGGTTTTTACCATATAGAATGCATCAGCCGTTGATTGCGTAGTGAAGCTTGACGCATACGTTACGGTATCGGTATCAACGCCGTGTGCAGCCAATGCTGCTTCGTGGCTATTAATTAAGCCTTGCAAGCTTTGCGCAGAAGGATCAGGAGAAACTGGGTCAGTACTAACTGAACGTTTCATTAAACCGTAAGTTTGTGACGGTTTTACACTACGCCCCAGTGAGTCTTGAATATTATCGGTCAATACAGCCAAGTAACCCGTTTTCGCTTTAAATGGCTTCAACGGCACGACTGCAACACCTGCAGGGCCGGTAGCTTTCACGATAAAGTCTTGACCATGAACCAATTCAGCAGCTACCGCGCAGGTTACTGCTGGGCTTGGCGCTGCGGCACAAGCAGCGCTTACGTCACTGCCGCCCATGATGGTTTCAAATACACGGATTGAACCGGGCGCTTCAAGCGACGCTGCGCTTACACTAACCTGGTCACCGTTTTCATCTGTTGGCAATGAAAAACTGAATGTTAACGTTGAGTGCGTACCCCAACCGTCTAAGCCGTTGATTGCAACCTGTGGGTTACCACCGTCGGTAGGATCGGCCACAGGAATATTAAGTGTACCGTCTACGGTACCGCTTAACAGAATATTGCTCGGCACGGGTACCTGACCATTTGACGGATCAAATACAACGCGTGTCGCTGCTACTTGATATTCGGCTTTCACCGATTCTGGCGCATCTTCACCGCTACCACAGCCGACTAAGCTGAGCGCGCTACCGATCGCTGTTACAAGCAAGAGTTTTTTCATGAGGCTTCCCCAATCCTTGTTCGTGTTGTTATGTATTGAGCACCTGCAGGATGCTATTGTTCGTTTCGCCTATCATCGCCTTTTTAAACTGGTACGACAAGACGTTTTAATTAACAAAATTTTATACACTGTCTGAGCGTAACTTGAAAGTATTTCTCAATAATTTATCTGCACCTGCTGAGAATAATAGCAAAAACCAGTACACTTACCGAATCCACATATTAATTTAAACGTTCAGTTAACTAGAGTGTAAGCATAAAATGAACGCAATGCATAATGTCCAAAAGAATGCCCCGAAAGATTACGCGATAAAACCCGATTTGCTGGCTGGTAAAACTATTTTAGTCACCGGCGCTGGCGACGGAATCGGTCGTGAAGCAGCTAAAACCTTTGCCCATTGCGGCGCCACTGTAATTCTACTCGGCCGCACCGTGAAGAAGCTTGAAGCGGTTTACGATGAAATTGTTGCCGCAGGTGGTCCTGAACCTGCAATTGTTCCGCTCGATATGAAGGGCGCAACAAAATCACACTACCAAGGCATGGCTGCCACAATTGTTGAACAGTTCGGGCACCTCGACGGCCTGCTACAGAATGCAAGCTTGCTGGGGGTGTTGTCACCGTTTGAGCACATCGATCACGACTCCTGGAACGACATCATGCAAGTAAACGTCACCGCGCAATTCATGATGACTCAAGCCCTCATGCCAGCCTTGAAGAAAGCACCGCATGCAAGCATCGTGTTTACATCGTCAGGTGTCGGCCGCCAAGGCAAAGCATTTTGGGGACCATACGCAGTCAGCAAATTTGCAACCGAAGGTTTAGCACAAGTTATGGCCGACGAGTACGAAGGCACCAATTTGCGCGTGAATGTAATTAATCCTGGCGCAACCCGCACCACCATGCGCTCAAAAGCCTACCCTGCCGAAGATCCTAACAAACTGAAGACCCCGGCGGATTTAATGCCGTTGTATGTCTATTTGATGGCGGACGATAGCATCGGCGTGAACAATCAATCACTAAATGCGCAGTAAAATCTAAAGGCGTTAGTCGTTATTCGATCGCTTCGCTTGTCGTTATTCGTTGTTCTCTTTAACGATTAACCAATAACGAATAACGAATAACGCCCTTGATCTTTATAGGGTAGCCCCCTATACTTTATTCATCATATAACTGAGGTTTTAATGATGAAACACACCGTCACGCCACACCCTGATAAGCTAAAACAGAATTTGAAACAACGACTTGCCCGAATAGAAGGCCAGGTTCGAGGGCTGCAACGGATGGTCGAAACCGACACGTACTGCGACGATATCTTAAATCAAATAGCTTCGGTGCAAGCTGCATTGACTGGCGTTTCTCGGAAGCTTCTCACCCAACACATGCACAGTTGTGTCAAGCATCGACTCAATGCAGGTGATGACAGTGTGCTGGATGAATTAGACACCACCATTGAGCGTTTATTGAAACGCTGAGGAGATTTCTATGGCTACGCAACAGTATCAATTACAACTGGCGGGCATGAGTTGTGCCGGTTGTGCGAAATCGATTGAAAAAGCACTGAATACAGTCACAGGCGTCACCTCTGTGAACGTTAACTTCGCCAATGAGGTCGCTGCGGTTGAAGGTGAGAACCTGGCACCTGATGCGTTGGTTCAAGCAGTGAAAGACGCGGGCTATGACGCCAGCGTGATTGACCATAGCAAAGACAGCGCTGACGAACCTGACCAGCGTGAACAGGCACAGCGCATTCAGTTTATTAAATTCATTGCCGCAGCTATTTTATCGGCACCTTTATTGTATAGCATGGTTGGCCATTTCAGTTGGACCCAAGGCATTTATGTGCCCGAGTGGGTCATGAACCCCTGGGTGCAAATGGCACTAGCAACACCGGTGCAGTTTATTATTGGTTGGCAATTCTATAGAGGTAGCTATACCGCTTTACGCGGCGGTGCGGCCAATATGGATGTGTTGGTTGCATTGGGTACCTCGGCTGCTTACTTTTACAGTGTGTACCTTGCCCTAACTGGCGGCGCTGAGATTGCTCATCAAGGCCTTTACTTTGAAACCAGCGCGGTACTTATCACCCTGATATTACTCGGTAAGTGGTTTGAGGCACGTGCTAAAGGCCGTTCCTCTGCAGCCATTAAGCAACTGCTAAACCTGCAACCCAAACAAGCCGTCCGCGAGCTTGCGGACGGCTCCACTGAGAACGTTGATGTAGCATCACTTAAAGTTGACGACTTGGTGCACATTAAGCCTGGCCAGCAGGTTCCTGCTGACAGTAAAGTGATATCGGGCGAAAGTGCAGTTGACGAATCCATGCTGACAGGCGAAAGCGTGCCGGTAGATAAACAGGAAGGTGATAGCCTAACTGGTGGCACAGTAAATAAAAACGGCTTCCTGAAAGCTCAAGTAACGCGATTGGGAAAAGACTCGGCGCTAGCACAAATCATCAAAGTTGTTGAGCAAGCGCAAAATTCCAAAGCACCTATTCAACGTCTTGCCGACCGCGTATCGGCTATTTTCGTGCCCGTTGTATTGGGCATAGCTTTGGTTACGTTTCTGATTTGGGCGTTCTGGCTCGAGCCCGGAGATTACGGCTTCGCGCTTGAGGCAACGGTGGCAGTTTTAGTCATTGCCTGCCCCTGTGCACTCGGTTTAGCCACCCCAACCTCGATTATGGCCGGTTCCGGACGCGCCGCGCAAATGGGCGTGTTATTTAAACAAAGCGATGTGCTCGAAATTACGCACAATGTGACCACCATAGTGCTTGATAAAACCGGAACCATTACCGAAGGCAAACCCAAGCTCACTGATCTGGAGCTTGATCTCAAAGGCACTGAAGAACTTAGCGAAAGTGACTTAAAAGCTGCTATCAAAGCGCTTGAGCAACAGTCGGAGCACCCGTTAGCGCAAGCTATTGTTAACGGCATTGACGAAGCAACCAAGCAGCTAAGTATTAACAATTTTCATGCTCATGAAGGGCGCGGTGTGTCCGCAAAAATCACGCTCGATAACAATCAACATACGATTCGTTTGGGTAACAGCCGACTGATGCACGACAACGATATATCCTGCGATACCTGGCAAGAACGCAAAGAAGAACTTGAGCAACAGGGCAAAACTGCGATGTTGATCAGTTGGAATCAACAAGCTGTCGGCATTGTTGCTGTTGCCGACACCGTGCGCGAGCATGCTAAAGAAGCCATTAGTGCATTAAAACAACGCGGACTCAAAGTTGTCATGATAACCGGGGACAATGAGCGCACTGCCAATGCCATAGCCAAACAGGTTGGCATTGAGCATATATTTGCTGAGGTACTGCCGGAACTCAAAGCGGAGCATGTGAAGAAATTACAAGCGCAAGGCGAATTGGTTGCCATGGTCGGTGATGGCATTAACGATGCCCCCGCACTTGCTTCTGCCGACGTCGGTATCGCGATGGGTACAGGCACCGATGTTGCGCTCGAAACTGCGGATATTGCGCTTATGCGAGCCGATTTACGCAGTTTAGTTGACGCACTTTACGTCAGCGAGAAAACCGTTCGCAATATCCGCCAGAACTTATTTTGGGCTTTTGCGTATAACACGTTAGGCATCCCTGTTGCTGCAGCGGGGCTCTTAGCACCTTGGTTGGCTGGTGGTGCGATGGCCTTAAGTTCTGTATCGGTGGTACTCAACGCGCTGCGTTTACAGCGATTGCCGATTAAACGCGACAGTTAGCTTGTGTTTCGGCGCTGAACGCGCCACGATACATACTACAACTCGGGCTAAAGGCAACGAACTCTATGCTAGCTGTAACCATGGCGATGGCCGCGACAATAAACGTTGCGGCGCTTGAAACAAAAACCGATGTGCACTGGATAGGCGTGAGTGCGCCAACCACGAATGTAGTGTGGTTGAGCGGTTCTAACGCCACCATAGCACGCAGCCTTGACGCTGGCGAAACGTGGGAATTTTCACAACCCGCGTCAGCAACACTCCAGTTTCGTGATATTGAAGCACTCGATGCCAATCATGCATATGCGCTCAGCATCGGCGAAAATGGCGACTCCCGGATTTACTACACTTCAAACGGTGGCCGTGACTGGCAACTGCGTTTTCGCGCGGGTAGCAATCAATTTCTAAATTGCATTGCAACAGCCAGCTCCAACGAAGCGTGGGTATACGGTGACAGCAAAGAAAGTAGATGGGAAATGGTGCGCAGTGCGGACGGCCGCAACTGGCTTTCTGCCAGTAATGTGGTCGACAGCCAGCCCCTACCCGATGAAGGCGGTTTGGCTGCTAGCGGCGGCTGCGTCCGTTATAACAATAAGGTTTGGGCGATTGGTACCGCCAATGGGCATACCGCCAGGTTGCTAATAAAGCGTAATTTTGGCATTCGTTTCAAAGCCATTGATACGCCGCTTCCGGCAGGTCCAGGAGCAGGTATCGCCAGTGTCTGGCCATTCAGTGAAACCCACGTTTTGTTAGCTGGTGGTGATTTAAGCAACGCCGCTGCACGCCCGCGCTTGGTGGAATACAAAGACGATACCTTTACGCCCTTGGCTGAGCCATCACTGGAAGGTGCACTTTATAGTCTAACCGTGCGTGCCAACCGAGACATGATCGTATCCAACCCGGCTGGTGCAGCATATTTTCACGCATCCGAACAACGTTGGCAGTCACTGAGTGACGCCAACATATGGAACAGTGCCTGCATTCAAAATCGCTGTTATTTAGTTGGCAAGGAAGGGTACGTCGCGCGCATCAGCTTCGATGAGTAAAGCAGTTCCGCCAGTTAAGTGACTCACTTTGCAAAATCCGTGGCGGGCTAACACTTGTGCCGCTACCGCACTGCGGTGACCAGAGCGGCATACACAAACGATAGGCCGCTGAGCAAACTTGTCACGGTGGGTGTAAATAAATTGCACTAAGCGCGTCAGCGGTACATTGATAACTTCAGCATCCACCGACAGCTCGCGAACTTGATGTTCTTGCTGTTCGCGCACGTCGACAACCAAAGTTTCGGGTTGCTTTAACCATTCTTGTTGTTGCTCTAATGGCACATCAACCAGCTGACAAGCCACACATTCATCGGCAACTTCACAAAGCCGTTGCACCACTCGGAAGGAGTCATCACGGCTTGCAAGCAATAACGTTTGATCGTGGACCAAAGAGTTAAGCAGCTGTGCGTCTTGATGCTCACCGATAAAGGCAAAATCAACATGCGGAGCCGGATGTTCCGCCGCCAATGGTGAACTCAACAGATACACTGGTAACCGTGTGCCAACCCTATAAAGTCGGCGCTTACCAACCGGCAAACACCCAAACACTGGCACTTCGCACTCGGCGGGCGCGTCACAGCCACCCACGTGCTGCTCGGGCCAACCCACTGCGTCACGCGCCGCGCTGCAGCCACTTGCGCATAATAATTGCGCTAACATCGCGGCTGGGCTGTCAGGTTGATGCGGCTGTGTGGACAACACGGCCCGCACTTTATAATTTTGACAGGCCACTAAACGTTCAATACGCTCGGCCAATTCGGGTACAGGATCGATAACCGCCATTTCCTTAGCAGCTTTATCAATCAGCAAATAGCAACAGTGAGTATCAAAACGCAATTGCACCACGCCATCTAAATCACTGTCTATATCTTCGTTGACATCAGAAACCAACAAACACGACTGACGCAAAGCTTTGGCCGCGTCTCGAATGCGTTCACAGGCAGCATCAATCGTGGCCGCTGGTGTAGCAGGGCCAAATGACAAGCGAATGGCTGAGCTTGAACGCCATTTCTCTAACCCCATCGCATCTAGCACAAAGCTTTGGGTAACACCTGAACTGCATGCAGAGCCAGAGCTAACTCGAATATTGGCTGCATCAAACACGTCCATAATGTCGCGCGACGGCACACCGCGAACGGAAAAATTAAGCGTGGTAGGAACTGAGTGCTTAAAGTCATGATTTAACTGTAAGGTAGGAAACACACTACGCAAGGCCGCTAACAACTGAGCGCGGTAAGACTCCAGGGTTTCTTCAGTTTGAAATACGCGTTGCTGCTTATCTAATAACAGTTCAAACAGCGCATGCAAGGCAGCAATGCCTGGCAAGTTCTCGGTGCCGGAACGCTGGCCTTGTTCCTGCCCACCGCCAATAATCAATGGCGTGAATGGCGCTGCATCACGCACGTAAATAAAGCCGATGCCTTTGGGCCCATAAAGTTTGTGTCCACTAAATGGCGCGTAATCAATGGTCGTTTCAGAAATCTGTAGGTGTTGTTTACCCAATGCCTGCACACAGTCAACCATCCACGGCACCGAATCATTGTGCGTACGGATAACTTTTTCGAGTGCAACAAGGTCTTGCTTAACGCCCGTTTCGTTGTTGACCGCCATAGTGCAGATCATGTGCGCAGCACCCACGTGCTCAGCAATAAACTGATGGTCAAGCAGACCATTCTGATCAACCGGAATGGCTTTTAATTCAGCATTCAGCTGCAGTAACTTGTTCCAGTGCTCAAGGGCTTGCGGTACCGCTTTGTGTTCTGTCGCGCCATACAACAACCAACGGCGCGCACCGCTATTGGAGTTATTCCGTGCTGCGATTAATGCAGACAATACAGCGGTTTGTATGCCTTCAGTGGCGCCACTGGTGAAAAATAGGCGCCCTGCGCGCGCGCCGATAACCTGACGCCCAAGGCGACGGGTATTATCAAGAATATAACGCGCTTGTAAGCCAGCAATGTGGCTGCTTGAGGGGTTACCGAAGACATGTTCCATGACATGTTCAACGGCGTGAGCGATTTGCGGCAACACCGGTGTGGTTGCGTTACAATCAAGATAAATTTCAGCCGCTTTCGGGCGAATTTGTACCGGCGTTACCATTGAATCAACTCCTTGTTATTGGTCGATGCGATTTTCCTGCCACTGTTTTTCTTTGGCCGCGCGGGCTTCTTCGGCCATACGCGCTTTTTTATCATCGCATGGGTCATCGCAATCACATGCTTTTTCCATACCTAACGATGAAATACCACCACAGCTACCCGAAATCGATTTGCGCTGGGCGATAAAGCCCACCGACATGGCCAATACCACCACCAACATGATGACGAATACAGCAATAAAAACGCCCATGTGGACCTCCTGAGCTACTGCTCAAATCGTTTGAATGCAGTACTAGTGTACTCTTTAAATTCTTCGTTTTCACGGGTAACCAGCAATACTGCCAAACCTTTTCGATTGGCGAATTCCAGTGCCTGCTTCGGCCCCATAACTGTTAAGGCCGTCGCATAAGCATCGGCATCCATGCAGGTTTCCGTAATTACAGTAACAGATACCAGATTGTGTTGAATTGGGTAACCACTGCGCGGGTCAATAATATGTGAGTAACGCACACCATCTTCTTCGAAATAATTGCGATAATCACCTGATGTTGCGACCGCGTTATTACCTGGCTCTATGACCCGTTGCACCGCACGCTCGAGCGATACTGGCTGCTCGATGGCGATACGCCAAGGCTGCTCACCGGGCTTGCTGCCCTTCATGCGCATTTCACCGCCAATCTCGACCAAATAGTTTTGGATTTCCATTTGTTCAAGCAATAGAGCCACACGATCGACACCATACCCCTTAGCGATAGTTGACAGATCAACATACAAATCCGGTACCGCTTTGGTCAATTGGTGATTTTCGACCGATAAGTACTGATAACCAACTTGGTCGCGTACCGCTTCAAGTTCAGCTTCTGTCGGCACAGTTTCTGGCCGCCCTAGCGGACCAAACCCCCACAAATTCACCAGCGGTCCAACCGTAACATCCAGCAACCCATCGGTTTCTGCACCAATTTCCAATGCCCGACGTACAACCGTTTCTAAAGCCCGCGAAACCACCACAGGTTCAGTGGTTTGGCGACTATTAAACACCGACAGCTCGGAGCTCGGGTCATAGGTCGACATCTGACTATTGATTTGCTGCAGCACACCATCAACGCGTTCTTTAACACGCTCTGGTGAATGATTGGGGTTCGCCGTAACGTAACGAATATGGTACGTGGTACCCATGGTTTCGCCAGAAACAGATATTTGCTGCGGTACATGCGTGCACGAAACGAAAAAGGCCAGCCCAAATAGGGCTAGCCACACGCGTAGAATAAGTGAAACGTTTAGGTTAGCCACCGAGGTTAGCCACCAAAGTCATCCAATAAGATGTTTTCATCTTCAACGCCTAAGTCTTTCAACAGTTTGATAACGGCTGCGTTCATCATCGGAGGACCACACATATAGAACTCACAATCTTCTGGAGCTTCGTGATCTTTCAGATAATTTTCGTATAAAACGTTATGGATAAAGCCAGTATAGCCTTCCCAATTGTCTTCTGGTTGTGGATCAGACAATGCAACGTTCCATTCAAAGTTATCATTTTCACGCGCCAACATATCGAAATCTTCTACATAGAACATTTCTTTCTTCGAACGCGCACCATACCAGAACGTCATCTTACGATCAGTATTCAAACGACGCAGTTGGTCGAAAATGTGTGAACGCATTGGCGCCATACCTGCACCGCCGCCAACAAAAACCATTTCTGCTTTGGTTTCTTTGGCAAAGAATTCACCGAACGGACCAGAAATTGTCACTTTATCGCCTGGCTTCAGGCTAAAGATATAAGACGACATTTGGCCAGGTGGTAAGCTCATATCACGCGGAGGCGGCGTAGCGATACGCACGTTCAGCATGATAATGCCTTTTTCGTCTGGATAGTTCGCCATTGAATAAGCACGAATCACTTCTTCGTTAACTTTTGACTCTAAATTAAAGAAACCAAAGTGTTCCCAGTCGCCACGGAATTTCTCTTCAATATCGAAATCTTTGAATTTCACATGGTGAGGTGGGCATTCAATTTGAATATAACCACCGGCACGGAATGGTACATCTTCGCCCTCAGGCAACTGCACCACAAATTCTTTAATAAAGGTTGCAACGTTGTGGTTTGACTTAACCGTACAATCCCACTTACGAATACCGAAAACTTCTTCAGGAAGTTCGATTTTCATGTCTTGCTTCACGTTCACCTGACAGGATAAACGGCAGCCTTCACGCGCTTCTTTACGGTTAATATGGTCACGTTCAGTTGGCAGAATTTCACCGCCACCTTCTTTGATCACCACGCGGCACTGGCCACATGAGCCACCGCCACCACACGCTGATGATACGAAAATACCCGCATTTGCTAGTGCACCAAGCAACTTAGTGCCTGGCTGCGTGGTAATTTTCTTGTCTTCATCATCGTTAATTAAAATCTCGACATCACCCTGAGGGACCAATTTTGATTTTGCGATCATAATTACCGCCACCAAAATCAGTACAATCAAGGTAAACATGCCTACGCCGAGCGCTATTAATGTCAAATCTTGCCCTTGCATCGACTTGTACCTCTCGTTAATCCGTTGCTATCGTTACCGGTGCTTCTTAAAGGGATACGCCAGAGAATGACATAAAGCCCAAACCAATTAGACCAACCGAAATAAATGTAATGCCCAAACCACGTAAGCCGTCTGGTACATCTGCATATTTCAGTTTTTCGCGCACTGCTGCTAAAGCAACAATCGCGAGAGCCCAGCCAATACCGCTACCGATACCGTAAACCACACTTTCGCCGAAGGTATAGTCACGCTCAACCATGAACGAAACGCCACCAAAAATTGCGCAGTTAACCGTAATCAACGGCAAGAAAATACCCAATGCGTTATATAACGCAGGAACGTATTTATCCAATGCCATCTCTAGAATCTGAACCAACGCAGCAATAACGCCAATGAAGGTTAAGAAACGCAGAAAGCTCAGGTCGGCATCAGGAAAACCAGCCCAGTCCAACGCGCCAGGCGCCAGAATGTTGTGATAAACCAAGTTGTTGACTGGCACCGAGATACCCAGTACCACGATAACTGCAACGCCCAAGCCAAAGGCAGTAGTTACTTTCTTAGACACCGCCAAGAAGGTACACATACCAAGGAAAAACGATAACGCTAAGTTCTCAACGAAAATCGCCTTAATAAATAAACTGATATAAGCTTCCATGGTCTGCCCCTTATTCCTTCGGTTCTACTTGTTCGGTACGGAAGGTACGCAGTACCCAGATAAAGCCACCGATAATGAAGAACGCACTTGGTGGTAAAACCAACAAGCCGATTGGCTGATACCAACCACCTTCAGAAGCCAGTTGCATAATCTGATAGCCAAACAGGCTACCCGAGCCAAACAATTCACGAATAAATCCAACAGTTAATAGCACCACTGAGTAGCCTAAACCATTACCAATACCGTCTAAGAACGACAAACCAGGCGTGCTCTTCATTGCATAGGCTTCGGCACGTCCCATAACGATACAGTTGGTGATAATCAAACCAACAAATACCGAAAGTTCTTTCGCAATGCCGTATGCATAAGCACGTAAAATCTGATCAACCACAATAACCAAGCTTGCAATAATGGTCATTTGCACAATGATTCGTACACTCGAAGGAATGTGGTTACGAATAATTGAGATAAACAAGTTTGAAAACGCCGTAACAAAGGTCAGTGCGATACACATAACCAAGGTGTTTTCCATTTTTGAGGTAACAGCCAATGCGGAACAAATACCTAGAATTTGCAAAGCGATTGGGTTGTTGGCAAAAATCGGTCCAAATAGAACCTCTTTGACTTCTTTTGCACTAGCCATTAGTTCAGCTCCCCTTTACGAATTTTATCAAACAGCGGGCCATAAGCTTTATCGCTGAACCAGAACTGCATAGTGTTCTCAACACCATTACTAGTTAGCGTCGCACCCGATAGTGCGTCCACTTGATGGTCTTTGTCAGTCACATTTTTTGTAACTTCCAACGCCACACTGTCGTTTTCATAAATTTCTTTGCCTTCCCAGCTTGCTGCCCAGTTTGGATTCTGGATTTCGCCGCCAAGGCCCGGAGTTTCAGTGTGTTCGTAGTAGTTGATACCTTTCACCGTGTTCATATCCGGTGCTACAGCCATAAAGCCATACATAGTACCCCACAAACCGTAACCACGAATGTAAACCACAACAGTTTCTAACTCACCTTGGGTATCGTTGATAAAGTAAACTTTAGCAACATCTTCACGTGAGCCAATACCAGCGACATCTACTTTTTTATCCAGTTTCGTACCTAAACCAGCTTTCTTCGCAGAAGCAATTGGGTCATATTCTGTTGGATTTTTGCCGTCAACTGACTCCACTTCTTCAAGCGTATTCAAGTTGAATAAACGTGTTTCAACACGTTCTTCAAACAATGCGATGACGTCAGTTTCAGGAGTTAACAAACCTGCGGCATCCAAAACGTTGCGTTGCATATCTAACGCTGCGTTTTTCTGTTGCAGTGGTTTTAAACCAACTGCTGAACCCGCCACAATTATCGCGCACACTAAACAGAGCGCGATAACGACAAATAGCGTTTTCCCGAGTGATTCGTTTTTATTAGCCATTGCGTGCCATTCTCCGTTTAATGTTTGATTGAACAACAAAGTGGTCAAACAGCGGCGCGAATACGTTCGCGAACAGAATCGCTAACATAATCCCCTCTGGGTACGCAGGGTTTACCACACGGATAAGAACTGTCATTGCACCGATTAAGAAACCGTAAGCGAACTTACCTTTGTTGGTGAATGATGCGGATACTGGGTCGGTTGCCATGAACATCATACCGAAGGCAAAACCACCAACAACCAAGTGCCAGTACCATGGCATTGCAAACATTGGATTGGTATCGCTACCGATAGCATTGAACAAGAACGCCAACGCGGCCATACCCACGAACACACCTGACACAATACGCCATGATGCAATTCTGAAATAAATAAGTGCTAAACCGCCAATAAGAATCATCAGGGTTGAAACTTCACCCATTGAACCTTGGATGTTACCTAAGAAGGCGCTCCACCAGAGATCCATGTCAGCGAAATAATCGACGCCTGAAGCAGCCTGGCCAAGCAAAGTTGCACCTGAGAAGCCATCAACGGCTGTCCAAACTTGCTCACCCGAGATAGAAGCTGGGAAGGCAAAGTATAAGAAAGCACGACCGGTAAGCGCTGGGTTCAAGAAGTTGCGTCCAGTACCGCCGAATACTTCTTTACCAATGACCACACCGAAGGTGATACCTAGCGCAACTTGCCATAGTGGCATGGTGGCAGGCAAGGTTAAGGCAAACAGTACCGAGGTAACGAAGAAGCCTTCGTTGATTTCATGCTTACGTACCGAGGCAAATACCACTTCCCAAAAACCGCCCACGATAAATGTGGTTGCATAAACAGGAAGGAAGAAGCAGGCACCGTAGAACATTTTGGTACCCCAGCCAGCGCCAGCGAAATCACCACCGAGCAACTGGAACAAGCCCACCTGCCAAATGTCAGCTAATTCATAGCCGTTCGCCAATGCCATAGCGGCTTGGTTACCTACGTTGTACATACCCCAGAACATTGCAGGGAAAGTCATCATCCACACTAAAATCATGATGCGTTTTAAATCAACGCTATCTTTTACGTGGGTAATGCCCTTCGTCACTTTGCCTGGCGTGTAGAAAATTGTAGCTGCAGCTTCGTATAAGGCGTACCACTTTTCGTACTTGCCGCCTTTTTCGAAATTTGGCTCAATCTTCTCGAGGAAATTTTTTAAGCCCATGATCAGCCCTCTTTCTCAATTTCGGTCAACATGTTACGTAACACTGGACCGTACTCATATTTGCCAGGGCAAACGTAAGAACACAGTGCTAAATCCTCTTCGTCCAGTTCCAAACAGCCCAGTTTCTGAGCTTGCTCGGTGTCACCAGAGAGCAGGTCACGTAGCAAAATCGTTGGCAAAATATCAAGCGGCATCACGCGCTCATAGTTGCCGATTGGAACCATCGAACGGTCTGAACCGTTTGTGGTAGTCGTCATTGCGAACAACTTTTTAGGAATTAAATGCCCTAAGTATGCGCGCGTCACTGAGTGTTGTTCGGCACCTGGCTTAATCCAGCCAAACAGTTCTTTTTGGTCGCCTTCAGCCAATACGCTAACCTGATCGTGGAAACGACCAAGCCATTGATGTGCGTCATCAACTTTGTGACCATTCAGTACTGAGCCAGAAATAACGCGATTCTTACCCTGCGACAATTCACCTTTAGTTAGCTCACGCAAATTTGCGCCCATGCGGGTCCGCAACAAACGTGGCTTTTTAGTGCTTGGGCCGCCCAAGGCCACAACGCGGTCGGTAAACAGTTCACCGGTAGTGAACAACTTGCCGTAGGCGATTACGTCTTGGTAACCAATGTGCCATACCGGCTTCGCCGCAGACACCGGGTGTAAGAAATGAATATGTGTGCCAACTAGGCCAGCCGGGTGTGGCCCAGCAAAGCTTTCGAGTTGAACTTTAGCATCGCCCGTATCAACTTCAGCATCAGCCGCCTTAACGACAAAAACTTTACCTTGGGTCAAGTTACCAAGAACTTTTAAACCGTCAATAAATGCTTGTTTGTGTTCGTTGATAATAACGGATGGGTTCGCCGCTAAAGGATTGGTATCCATAGCGTTAACGAAAATTGCAGTAGGCTCGGCATCTAGCTTAGGCGAACGGCTAAACGGGCGGGTACGCAAGGCAACCCATTGACCCGAATTATTTAGTTGCTCAACCACTTTAGCGCGATCAAGGCCTGCCAGTTCGCTACTGTCGTACTTGGCAAAGGTTTCTTGCTCATCGCCGTCAATTTCAATGACAACAGCTTGCAAAACACGCTTTGCGCCACGCAGTACGTCTTTAACAACGCCGGCAGCTGGAGCGGTAAATTTAACCCCTGGGTTTTTCTTGTCTTCGAAAAGTACCTGGCCTTTTTTAACGCGGTCTTCAACCTTGACATGCATGGTTGGACGCATTCCCACATACTCTTCACCCAGTACGGCAACGGTGGTGATGGCTTGGCCATCCTCGATAGTTTGCTGGGGGGTACCCAAAATTGGGATATCCAGCCCTTTCTTGATCGTAATCATACGCGTTTGCACTACTCGTTAGGGAAGATTAATCTCACTCCAGCACACGCAGTTTGGTACGACCCAGCCTGCCTGCACTGACCAAATTCTGTCCATTTTCACCTAGGGCGCGCATTTTAGCACTTTTGCACGGTAAAACAAATGCGAAAAACCAAAATGCGTGCGTCGTTTTTCGTACGCTTCGCTGTTCGTCCGCTTCGCTATTCGCAAAGTCATTTCGAACAGTGCGCAGCACGCACGAACAGTGAGCGAAGCGAACGTACGAACAACGAACAACGTTAAGTTACCAGGTGACGACTGGATCCACATCCGCATCATAATCAACGCCTTCAATGCCAAACCCGAACAATTTCAGGAAGTCGCTGTGATAACCGGCGTAGTCCGCTAATTGATGGAAATTGTCCTGGGTCACTTGATGCCACAAGGCTTCCACTTTAGCTTGCGTTTTTTCGTTGGTTTCCCAATCGTTCATAAACAAGCGCCCTGCTTCATCAAGCTTCGGGTTTTCGCTATATAGCGCATCTTTTAGCAAGCGGTAGGTTTGCTCAATGCAGCCCTCATGGGTGCCTTCTTCCTTCATCACGCCATATATCAGAGAAATATAAAGTGGCATAACCGGAATCGCGGAGCTTGCTTGTGTCACCAAAGCTTTTAGTGATGACACATAAGCTTCCAGATTAATGCCTGCATAACGGGTACGCATTTCTGCGGCCGCGCGATCAAGATCTTCCTTGGCTTTGCCAATGGTTGCTTGCCCATAGATTGGCCAAGTTAACTTTTTACCAATGTACGTATACGCCGTGGTTTTTGCGTTGTCTGCCAATACGCCTGCGTCATGCAATGCAGCCATCCACAATTCCCAGTCTTCGCCGCCCATAACTTTAATGGTCTGCTGAATTTCATCGTCATTAGCAGGCTCTAGGGTAATTTCAGACACTTCGTCTTTGTCGGTGTTGTAGGTTTTCGTGGTGTACGCTTGACCAATTGGCTTCAGCGTTGAGCTGTACAGGTCGCCGGTTACAGGATCTTTGCGTTTCGGTGACGCTAAGCTGTAAATAACTAAATCAACCTGACCAAAATCTTCTTTTATTTTTTCAATCACTTGGTCTTTAATTTCGTTCGAAAAAGCATCGCCATTAATCGTATGTGCGTACAGCCCTTCTTTGGCAGCTGCCTTATGAAACGCTGCAGTGTTGTACCAGCCCGCGGTACCTGTTTTTTTCTCAGTTGGCTCTTTTTCAAAACATACGCCCAGAGTCTTTGCGCCAGCACCAAAGGCCGCGTTAATACGAGAGGCTAAGCCATAACCGGTTGAACTGCCAATCACCAACACGCGTTTCGGTACATCGTTAAGAGCCGGCTGTTGCTTCACATAGTCAATTTGCTGTTGTACATGAGCCGCGCAGCCTACTGGATGAGCATTGGTGCATATGAAGCCGCGAATTTTTGGATGAATTACCATAGTGTTATGTCCTGTTTTTTTAAATTCGTATCGATACAAATGCCGGCTAGTGTAACCGACCACACGCGCTCAAGTGATCTGAGCTGTTACGATTCCAGTTTACTGCCACCGCGGCATTGCGGTGACTCAGGTACTGCATGCAGTTGCTGCCATTCCTGCTCGCTATACACATGCAGTGCGAGCGCATGAACCGGCCCAGCCAATTCCTCCGCAAGTACTTTATTCACCGCGCGGTGCCGCTGTAACAATCGCATGCCGTCAAAATCTTTGCATACCAACACAACCTTAAAGTGGGAATCATCACTGGACGTACCATGCAAATGGCTCTCATTAATCACTTCAAGATGCGCGGGTGCAAAGTGCCGCGTTATTTTTTCATGAATGTGTTGCTCAAGTGCAGTCATAAGCACCTCTAAAATTAGTTGGCGTCCAGTGAACTGTAGCAGATGCTGTCATCACGCCCGATCTTCGCGAAGGCATTAAAGATGTTTGGCTCAGGTTGATTGGGGCGATAAGCAATACGAAATATCTGTGAACCGAAATTTCCCGATACCTGATATAACAGCACCCCATGTTCTTTATATATGGCGATTAACTGTTGTAAGCCTTCGGCTCGGTTGCTGGGGAATACAGAAATATCACCCACCAAGCGCCAGCGATTAAGCTCGTCTTGCTCAGCCATGAGTGCTTGATTGATTCTATCGCGGCAAAAACTTAACTGTATGATGCTGTTTGAGAGCGCCCAATTGCCTGTTGGCAGTTGCAACGTGTCAATTTCATGCACCCGCTGGGTTGCTTCATCCAGTGAATCATCTGTAGCACGGGGCTCGCAACCGGACAGCAACGTGAACGTGATACCGACAACAACAAGCCATTTTGCGAACGCCATAACACACCCATGTTTGAGACAACGATATGACTTGGGAGTATAAAGGCTATAGAAGGAATTAAAAAGCGGGAAGAACATCCTTGTTCGAAGGGATAACGTCATTCCATGAGTGCTATCCCAAATCCATGCAGGCATAATATCCAATTAAATATTTCATTTCAATTACAATTTGGCAACAAATTCTTAAGTTTCTCTTTTTAAAGTTGATTTAGTGTAAAAAAATTATTCTTCAGACTGTTCAACCTCTGGACTAACCAACGCCACAATCTGCCAGCCCGCCTTTGGTTCAAAGGTCTGATCGCTTGAGAAAAGATGACAGAAATCACGTTCGTCCAGCGCATAAAGGGGTAACGCACGGTTGCCATAGCGATCCTGATAATCGTCATAGTGAAATGATTCCGTAAGCGCGGTGGTTTTAACCTGCGCCCCCTGGAAAGTTAGACTGGCCAGCTTCGAGAAGGTAACGCCTTTACCAAACAATTTCAGTCGCTTACGGTACACTTCCGGCAATTGATTGCGCGCAGGAGCATCATGATCAGTGCTATGCAGCGCATAAATTTTATCCTCCGAGAACCAATCCATGAAGTGCATCGCAACCACCGGATTTAACTGTCGATAAGGTGACAAAATCAGCACGTGACCAATACCAGTGAGGTCCATATTATTTTCGGCGTGTTCCGAGGTTGGGTTACCGAAGTAAACCGGCAGGTTTTCCATACGCGCCTGTTTAATGTGCTCCCAGTTGGTGTCCGCAAGCAACACCGGAAATTTATTCTCTTTAAGCGACTTTGCAATCAGACGCGCTGTGGGGTTGGCGCCGAAGATAAGAAAGCCGCGCGCTGGCGGCTCTCGCAATTTGAGTGCGTGAGCCAACGGTTTTGCCGTTAAGCTCTGCAGCACTACGGTGCTGAGAATAACCAGGAACACCAACGGCACCAGCAACTCGGCTTCTTCCCAACCAGCTTGCTGCAATTTCAATGCAAACAATGCAGACACTGCGGCAGCCACAATACCGCGCGGCGCAATCCAGCTCAGTAATATCTTCTCTTTAAATGCCGTTTGGGTGCCTATCGACGAAACCCACACGCTTAATGGTCGCACCACAAAAATAATAATTGCCAGTAACAACACGGCCGGGAAGCCAAGCGAATTAAACGCATCAGGTTGCAAACGCGCCGCAAGAATAATAAACAACCCGGAAATTAGCAGCACCGATAAGGTTTCTTTGAACTCGAGAATGTCGTCAAGATCTAAGCCACGCATGTTGGCCATTACCATGCCCATAACGGTTACCGTCAACAGGCCTGATTCATGCTGCAAAGCGTTAGAAACAGCAAAAACGCCTAGCACTACAGCAAGGGTTGCCACGTTTTTTAAATAGTGCGGGAAAATGCTTTTGAGCAAGGCCCAACCCAACAATTTGCCGCCGGCAAAACCAAGTGCAAAGCCCACGCCGATGGTGGTTGCAAAGGCTTGTAGCGCTTGCGTCCAGCCCGCACCTTGACTCGATATTATGAACTCATACACCAATACCGCCAACAACGCGCCGATAGGGTCAATGATGATGCCTTCCCAGCGTAAGATGTTGCCAAGGCGCGCCAAAGGTCTTACTGAGCGTATCATGGGCATGATTACAGTTGGCCCGGTTACCACCACCAAGGCACCAAACAGTGCCGACAGCTCCCAACTAAAACCAATCAAATAATAGGCTGCGATTGCAATTGATATCCAGGTAATCACCATGCCAATACTGACGAGGTTCGTTACCATGCGACCGTGTCCGCGAATTTCATCAAACTTCAGCGTTAACGAGCCTTCAAACAGGATAATGGCAACGGACAGTGACACGAGTGGGAATAGAATATCGCCAAATACAGCGTCGGGATTCAACACACCAAAAACTGGGCCGATGACAATACCGACAATCAATAATGGCAGAATCGCCGGTACTTTCATGCGCCAAGCGCCCCATTGGCATAAAATTGATAGCACACCAATCAAGGCTAACGCGGACATATTTGACATAAAGAATCCTTTTAAAATTTTCCAAATCTGGTGTTGATAATAATTCTCATTTGCGTCAAACTATTTGTAGGTACCAAATGCGAATCAATATCGTTCATTCTTTTTTTTCGATATACTTCACCCCATCAATACGAGGTATTCAACAATGAGTTCAACTATGTTGCGTAAATTATTCACTCTAACAGCAATCGCTGCAGGCCTCACTGCTACAGTAGCACAAGCCGCCACAGTTAACCTTTATTCAGCTCGCAAAGAAGCATTGATCAAGCCGGTACTGGAAAAGTTTACCGCAGAAACTGGTATTGAAGTACGCCTTTTAACCGGCGGTGGCGATGCACTTCTTGCTCGCCTGCAAAATGAAGCAGCAAATACCCCAGCCGATTTATTCCTTACCGTAGACGCGGGCAACTTGCATCGTGCGGCCGAAGCTGGCGTATTTCAACCGCTCACCTCAGCTGCTGCCTTAGCAGCAGTGCCTGACCATCTGCATGGCACCGACAATTTATGGGTTGGCTTAAGCTTACGTGCACGCCCTATTTTTTATGCTGCCGACCGCGTTGACCCAAGTCAGCTCAGTGGCTACGAAGATTTGGCCAAGCCGCAGTGGAAGAACAAAGTATGCATTCGCTCATCAGACAACATTTACAACCAGTCGCTTACCGCCGCTTTAATTGAACATTGGGGCGAAGAGAAAACCGAAGCTTGGGCGAAAGGATTAGTGGCCAACTTGGCCAAGCCGCCAGTAGGTGGCGATCGTGATCAACTGAAAGCCGCAGCAGCCGGTGTTTGTGATCTAGCCGTAGCAAACACTTACTACTTTGGCTTAATGCAAACCGGTGACGACGCTGAACAACGCGAAGCGGCCAGTAAACTCAAAATCTTCTGGCCAAATAAAGATGAATTCGGCACTCACGTTAACGTATCGGGTATTGGCTTAACCAAACACGCGAAGAACAAAGCTGAAGCAGAGCAACTCATCGAGTACTTGTTATCAGCTGAATCGCAAGCTTGGTATGCAGCTACCAACAATGAATACCCAGCTGTTGAGGGTGTTGAGTGGAGCGAAACCCTACAAGCGTGGGGCGAGTTTAAAGCCGATGATTTGTCGATGACATTTCTTGGCGAAAACAATGCCGCTGCAGTTAAATTAATGAATCGTGCTGGCTGGCGTTAATGGGGTTTAATTTGTGGCGCCAATTTACTTTGGTCTTAACGGCCGTCGTTATCGGCGTGCCGTTATTGGTCATTTGTTGGTCGGTGCTGCAATTATTAGGTGGGGGTGATACTTCCACCTTAACCCATTTATGGGTCACAGTTGTTCCTGAGTACATTCGAAACTCAGTGTTGCTGTTGCTCGGTGTCGCGGCAGGTGTAATCAGCATTGGCGTGAGTACCGCTTGGCTGACTACCGCATGTCGCTTTCCCGGGCAGCGTTTTTTGAGTTGGGCGCTGCTGTTACCGCTAGCCATGCCAGCTTACATCACCGCCTACACCTACACCGGTATGCTCGACTTCGCCGGCCCCGTGCAAAGCACACTGCGTGACTGGTTTGGTTGGGGTTACGGCGACTATTGGTTTCCACAAGTCCGCAGCTTAAGCGGCGCCATACTTGTATTGAGTTTGGTGTTATTTCCTTATGTTTACTTAATCACACGCGCTACGTTCATCCAGCAATCGGCGACCACCTTAGAAGCAGGTCGCAGTTTAGGCCTTAATCCGTGGCAATGCTTTTTACGGCTGGCGTTACCCCTGGCCCGCCCTGCCATCGTAACTGGCACCACGCTGGCATTAATGGAAACCCTCGCCGATTATGGAACGGTGCAATATTTCGGTGTCACCACCTTTACCACCGGCATTTTTCGTACGTGGTACGGGTTAGGCGATTTACAGGGCGCATTGCAACTCGCTGGCATGTTACTGGTTGCTGTAATTCTATTAATTTTTATCGAGCGTTGGTCGCGTAGCCAAGCGCGCTATGACCAGCGAAGTAATCGCCCGGCCCCACCTTTTCAACTAAAAGGCTGGAAAGGCATAGCCGCGAGCATTGCTTGCTGGTTGCCGTTGGTATTTGGCTTCCTGCTGCCGGCACTGCAACTGGCCAGTTGGTCGCTTGAACGGCGCGAAGTATGGGCCGATAGCGCCTTTTGGCAGCTCACTTTCAACAGTTTCGGGCTCGCCGTTCTCGCTGCTGTCTTGGTAGTCATTATGGCCTTGTGGCTGGCTTATGGCCGGCGCCAATTACCCACCCGAATTGTTCGCACTAGCGTTGCCTTTGCCGGGTTAGGTTATGCTATTCCAGGGCTTGTTATCGCGGTTGGCTTAATGGTGTTTTTAACCACATTGGATCACGGCATTATCGCGCTCAGTAAAGCCTGGTTTGACTACAATCCAGGCCTACTACTTTCAGGCACCTTGTTCGCACTGCTATTTGCCTACAGCGTTCGCTTTTTAAGTGTGTCACTGCAAACCATTAATGCTGGCTTAGGTGAAATTCGTCCGAGCATGGATGAAGCCGCGCGTATTCAAGGCTACTCGCCGCTGCAAGTACTGCGTAAAATACATTTGCCACTGCTGCGCCCCAGCGTTCTCACTGCACTCATTTTAGTGGGTGTCGATGTGCTAAAAGAGCTGCCTGCCACGCTAGTGCTGCGACCTTTTGATTTCAATACGTTAGCCGTTCGCGCATACGAAATGGCTGGCGACGAGCGGCTGCCCGATGCTGGCCCGCCGGCTTTGATGATGGTTTTAGTTGGCTTAATTCCAGTTATTTTATTGTCGCGCGCTATGTTAAAGTCGCAACAATCTGCGCTGAAGGAGCAAGAGTTTGTCCCGGTTACAGCTTGATAAAATTCATATTAGCTTTGGCGCCTCACACATTGTTCGCGGCGTCAGCTTACAACTTGAGCAAGGCGAAATTGGCTGCCTTCTGGGGCCCAGCGGCTGTGGTAAAACCACACTTTTACGCGCAATAGCTGGCTTTCAAAGCTTGCAGGTTGGCAGCATCAGCATTGACAACAATACCGTTTCAGACAGCAATAAGACTATACCGCCTGAGCAGCGCGGTGTCGGTATGGTGTTCCAAGACTTTGCCTTATTTCCGCATCTGAACGTGGCCGATAACATTAGCTTTGGCATGCGCAAGGCCAGCTCAATCGAACGCCGTAAGCGCGTTGACGAATTGCTTGACCGCATTGGCCTTCCGGGGTATCACAAACGGTTTCCGCATGAATTGTCGGGCGGTCAACAACAACGTATAGCACTGGCCAGAGCCCTGGCGCCAAAGCCCGGATTACTCCTACTCGACGAGCCATTCTCAAGCCTGGACGCGGAACTGCGTGAACGCTTGGCCGTGGAAGTTCGCGAGCTCTTAAAAAATGAGGGCATCACTGCATTGTTGGTTACGCATGACCAGCAAGAAGCCTTTGCTATGGCCGACAAAGCCGGTGTGATGTATCAGGGCGAATTATTGCAGTGGGACACGCCGTATCAACTGTACCACCAACCGCGCCATCAATTGGTGGCCGACTTCATTGGTCACGGTGTGTTATTACAAGGCACCGTCAACACCCAGGGCTCGCTGGCATCGCCATTAGGTATGCTTGAACACCCAAGCCTAATGCAAGTAGCCGGTGGCACGCCGGTAAGCTTTCTAGTGCGCCCTGATGACATCGTGCCAGACCCCGACTCACGTTTGCGCGGCAAAATAAAAGCGCGTGGCTTTCGCGGTGCGCACAACCTGTACACCGTGCAACTAAGCAGTGGCATCGAATTACTCACTTTGAGCCCGTCGCATGAAGTGCTTGACGTTGGTGCCGATATTGGCCTGCGGGCAGAATTTGACCATCTGGTCGTATTCGCAGCAGATCACTGCGAACTACCAGGTTTTCATGAACAAGCACCTACAGTGCAGCCGTTACCGAGCGTTTTACCAAAATCGCAGTCGGCGTAACAGTAGAAACTCGATAACCGCGATAATAAACAACGCGCCGCTAAATATCCAAAAAGCGTTACTGTCATCAACACCCGGCATGCCACCAATATTAATGCCAAATAACCCAGTTAAAAAACTGATTGGTAAGAACACCCCTGCAACCATCGATAACCAATAGGTATTGCGGTTCATTTTCTCAGCTAAATCTTGATGTAGATGTTCACGTAGCATCCACACCTGTTCCAGCAACATTTCCATGTTTTCAAGTTCACGATGGGTGTTATCACGCTCGTTCAGCAACCACTGCGCCCACTCCGCATCAAACCATTTCGGCCCGTCTGCAGCGAGCTTGTCTAATGCCGTTAACTGGGGGCGTACAAAACGCGTTAACCGTAACAAGCGCCGGTGCAAATTGGTCAGCGCGCGCTGACGGTCACTGGTGGTGCCGCGCTCATCGTCTTCAAGACGTTCCATTTCCGCTTCAATGTTGTCTTGCAGCAACTCAATGTTGTTGGTCATTTCATCAACCAGCTGCAAAATAAAGTCCGGTAAAGACTGCGGGCCCTGTTGCGTTTCAAGCAAGCCTTGAATCAGTCGCACCGCTGTAACAGGACGGCGACGGAAGCTATATAGATTGCCTTTAAAATACAAAATACGCAGACTTATCATGTCTTCCGGCTTATCACCGTCAGCTTTATTCACGCCCCTTAATATCAATAAAAAACCGTCATTGATTCGATCAAACCGCGGGCGTGTGTCCTCTTCCAAAACCGCATCAATAACAGGGTCGGGAATACCTGACTGTTCCAGCCACGCAGATAATCCGGAAATATTGCGTTGAAAATGAAACCAACTATTTTGGCGCGTATGAAACGCATCGTGAATCGGTTGTGCAGGATGACTGCTGAAATCCCAGCTGTCGATCATAAATTCGGGGCGTGCTAACTGCTTGTCCGTCATGCCTAAATTCCTCTTCATTCGAATATAATCAGTCTAGACGTTCACAAGGTGCATTCACAAGTACTATCAATTCGCGTTAAAATATTGACCAACTTCAAAAAAATACCAAGGAATATTATGTTGCTTGCCATTGCTGCGATTGTTTTTGGCCTCGCGTTGTTAGTCTGGAGCGCAGACCGTTTTGTTGAAGGGGCAGCCGCTACCGCGAATCACTTAGGCATGCCAGCGCTGCTTATCGGCATGGTGATTATTGGGTTTGGTACGTCTGCACCTGAAATGGTGGTATCGGCACTCGCTTCTTCGCAAGGAAACCCTGGACTAGCGCTCGGGAACGCGTACGGCTCCAACATCACCAATATAGCCTTAATTCTTGGTATTACCGCGGTGCTGGCCCCTATTTCAGTCGCCAGCCAAGTATTAAAACGCGAAGCACCGATGCTTATTGCCATCACATTATTATCCGCTTGGCCACTTATGGACGGCGTCATTACTGAGCTTGAGGCTTGGATATTGCTTGCAATATTTGCCAGTTACCTGGGTTGGAGCATTTACCAAGGTATGACCGGCAGCACCGATGTGCTTAGCACTGAGTACGATCAAGAGATTAAAGCGTCAGCCATGCCAATCGGTCGCGCGGTCACTTGGCTTGTGGTTGGCTTGATCTTACTTATCATAAGTTCACGTATATTAGTTTGGGGCGCAGTTGATATCGCCACTGCACTTGGCGTAAGTGACTTGATTATCGGTTTAACTGTGGTCGCTATTGGCACGTCTTTGCCTGAATTGGCATCGGCCATTGCTGCCGTGCGCAAAAACGAACATGACTTAGCTCTGGGTAATGTCATCGGCTCGAACATGTTTAACACCTTAGCGGTGGTAGGTATCGCCGGTGCGATAACGCCAATTTCACTTGAACCCTTGGTGTTGCAACGCGATTGGTTGGTGATGACGGTGCTTACGTTCTTGTTGTTAATTTTTGCGTTTCGCCCAAATAACCGCCCGAATCGAATCAACCGCATTCATGGTGGAATATTTATAGCCTGTTACATTGGTTACACGGTGTACTTGCTGCAAACAGGATTTAACGTATGAATTTAATCTCGCAGTATACGGCGCAGCGGCTTGGCTTTGCAGGCCTAATCCCGTTTATTGCGCTGACGCTGGTGGCGCTGCTCGATCTCAACAGCGAGCTCGCCATACGTTTATTTATAATCTACAGCGCAATCATTTTTAGCTTCCTTGGTGGAATTCACTGGGGCTTGTGCATGGCTGATACCGACAACGACCAGCGTCGCGCACTACAATGGAGCATGCTGCCCTCAGTTGCTGGCTTCGGCATTTTATTCATTGCTGCCCTGCCATTATGTTGCGACTACGCCCTCGCCTTCTTGAGCATTCTGGCACTACTTCACCTGTTTTGGCTCAACTACGAACGCAGAAAGCTCACAGCGCACAGCTGGTATCTGGAGCTGCGTAGCCGCCTCACGTTCACCGTTGTAGCGCTGCACGTCATCCTAATCATCATAAGCATTTAAGTACAAAAACCGTTATTCGTGCGCTTCGCTGCTCGTGCGTTCGCTCCGCTCACTGTTAGTACATGCTGCGCACTGTTCGTAATGATTTTCCGAATAGCGCAGCGGACGAACAGCAAAGCGCACGAGTAACGAATAACGCTCTTTTCTTTCGCTATTGCGAATCGTTCTTGTTTGCGTTATCATTAGCTCAGTAACTATACGGAGCTATCTATGTACGTTTGTCTTTGTAAAGGCGTCACGGATAAAACGATTCGCCGCGCCGTCGATGACGGTCTCAGCAGCATGCGCGAGCTACGCCAGCAATATGGTGTGGGTACGCAATGCGGTTGCTGCACACAATGTGCGAAAAGTGTCGTCAAAGACGCAGTTGCCGAGCGCAATGCCCGACTCAAATCTGATACTTTATTGCCAATCGAGGTGTGCTACGCTTAAGCTGTTAAAAAAATAACAGCAAGGAGTAGTACCCATGAAAGGTGACAGCAAAGTTCTGCAAGAGCTAAATCGCATACTTACCCGCAAGCTCACAGCCATTAATCAATATTTCCTTCACGCCCGCATGTACAAAAATTGGGGCTTTGGTGAGCTCAATAGCACCATCTATAAAGCCTCAATTTATGAAATGAAACACGCCGATGACATCATTGAGCGCATTTTATTCCTTGGTGGCCTGCCCAATTTGCAAGATCTCGGCAAACTCTATATTGGCGAAGACCCACACGAAATGCTTCAGCTAGACCACAAAGTGCAGCTTGATGATGTGGTTGAAATTCGCAAGGCAATCAAAATTTGCGAAAGCGCTCAAGACTATGTCAGCCGTGATGAGTTGACGGAAATTCTCGAACAACAAGAAGAACAACTGGATTGGCTTGAAACCCAACTGGATCTGGTTGAGAAAATTGGCATTGCTAATTACTTGCAAACCAAGTTAGACGCATAAAGGAGCAGCTATGAGTCTTGATCATCAGGCCATTATTGAACAATTAAATCGACTATTGGCGTTCGAACTCACTTCGATTGACCAGTACACGGCACATTCTCGCGAATACGAAGACATGGGCTTCGAAAAACTCTATGAACGCATTAATCATGAGGTGGACGACGAGCGCGGTCATGCGGATTTGCTGATACGCCGCATTTTATTTTTAGGTGGCCAGCCGAATATGAATGGCCGCGAACAACACACCATCGCTCACGATGTGCCAACCATGCTGGCTAATGACTTGCAGCTTGAATACAACAATGCGAAAACCTTGCGTGAAGTGATTAACTTTTGTGAAGAAGCCGGCGACTTTGTGAGTCGCGATATGTTAGTTGGCATTTTAAAAGATACCGAAGAAGATCATGCTTATTGGCTACGCCAGCAATTAGAATTGATTGATAAATTGGGGTTACAACTGTATTTACAGGCACAAGTGAGATAACCACAGATGGACGTATTTTTGGCAGAAGTGCGCCAGCTTTTTAGCTGGCTCAATACCGAGCTATTCAAGGTTGGCGAAACCGCAATTACGTACGGGTCGTTTTTCCGTGTCTTAATTATTCTTATCGTCACTTACATCATCTCGCGCGTGCTACAAAATGGCTTGCGCCGCTTCGCGTCCTATCGGAAGTCGCTGGCCCAATCCTCGGTGTATGCGCTAACCCGAATCACTCATTACGTGGTGATGTTGGTCGGTGCATTGATTGCCGTATCGTCCATCGGTATTGATCTGACCAAGTTCGCTATCTTTGCCAGTGCGCTGGGTATTGGTGTGGGTTTTGGTTTGCAAAACCTTATCAGCAACTTCACAGCTGGCATCATGTTGCTGTTCGAAAAAACCTTAAAAGTGGGTGACTTTGTTGAACTGGAATCGGGTGTTACCGGCGAAGTGCAAGAAATAAATATTCGCAGCACCATTATTACCACCAATGACAACATCGATATCGTGGTACCGAACTCGGAGTTTGTAAATGGTCGCGTCACCAACTGGACCATGCGCGACACCATTCGTCGTTTAAAAGTTGAGTTTGGCGTCGCGTACGGCACCGACAAAGAGTTAGTGCGCAAGGCTGTGTTAGAAGCAGCATCGCGCGTGCCTCATACGCTCGATGATGGTAGTCACCGACCACCACAAGTGTGGCTAACCGAGTTCGGCGACAGTTCATTAAATTTTGAGTTAGTTGTCTGGTTGCAGCCTGAAGCGGTGAACCGCCCCAGCGCGGTTAAAGCCGCGTTTATGTGGGAGATTCATACATCGCTCGAAGAATATGACATTGAAATTCCATTCCCTCAACGCGATTTGCACATTCGCTCTTGGGCAGAGGATGCTCAGTTGAAAATGGGCACTTTGGAAGCCAAAGAGAAAAAGCGCAGCACCAAATCAACTAAAAGCAAACGTCCTGAGAATGATGCTGCCGAGGAACTTTAGTTTAGTTAGCTTAAGCGTTCGCGAATCTCGTCAATGCAGGTGGGGTCATCAATGGTTGATGGCACCACCACTTCCTCACCATCAGCGATTTGCCGCAATACTCTGCGCAAAATTTTGCCCGAACGTGTTTTCGGTAACCGTGGCACCACCAAAATTTTCTTCAAGCAGGCCACGGCACCAATCTCGTCGCGCACCCGTTGCACTAAGCGCGCTGCCAACTCGGTATCACTGATCGCCACACCATCTTTGGTTATCACTAAGCCCACAGGCACTTGCCCTTTTAGCGCGTCTTGCACACCAATAACCGCGCATTCAGCAACAGCAGCGTCTTGTGCTAACACTTCTTCCATTTCGCCCGTCGATAATCGATGCCCCGCCACATTGATGACATCATCTGTACGGCCCATGATAAACACATAGTCGTCATCATCTTTATAACCACCGTCACCGGTGCTGTAATAGCCCGGGAATTCAGTCATGTAACCGCTAATAAAGCGGTCGTTGTTGTTCCAGATGGTAGTTAAACAGCCCGGCGGTAACGGCAACTTAATTGCCACCGCACCCTGTTCATTGGGTGCGACTTCCTGCCCTTTGTAATCTAATATACGCACGTCATAACCTGGCAGCGGTAAGGTCGCAGAACCCGGCTTAATCGGATGTTCCGCAATACCAACTGGGTTAGCACAAATAGGCCAACCGGATTCAGTTTGCCACCAGTGATCATACACGGGCTTACCGGTAATCTCGGTGGTCCAATCATAGGTTGCCGGGTCCAACCGCTCCCCCGCCATGTAAATACGTTCCAGCGCAGTTAAATCGTAATTCTCAAGCAACTTGCCTTCGGGATCTTCTTTTTTCACGGCGCGAAATGCCGTTGGCGCTGAAAACAGCACATTCACTTTATAGTCAGCGCACACGCGCCAAAAAGCGCCCGCATCGGGTGTGCGCACGGGCTTACCTTCGTACATAATAGTGGTCGCGCCGGCCAGGAGTGGTCCGTAAACAATGTACGAATGCCCAACCACCCACCCTACGTCTGAGGCAGTAAACATTACTTGCCCCGGCGCTATGGCATAAACCGTCTGCATGGAATAATTGAGTGCCACCGCATAGCCACCTGTATCGCGCACCACGCCTTTCGGCTTACCGGTGGTTCCCGATGTATACAGCACATACAAAGGGTCGGTACTGTTCACCACAGCGCACTCTGACGGGGTTACCCCCTTTAAGCCTTGCTGCCAGTCAATATCGCCAGTGCGACTTAAATCGGCTTTACATTGCTCGCGCTGAAATACAATTACATTGGCTGGCTTATGGTTCGCTTCGTCTACCGCCTTATCCACCAGCGGCTTGTAGGCAATCACCCGATTCACTTCAACCCCACACGACGCGGTAACCACCAATTTAGGTTTGGCATCATCAATGCGTACGGCCAACTCGTGCGGCGCAAAACCGCCGAATACCACTGAATGAATGGCTCCTAAACGCGCACAGGCCAGCATCGCGATGGCCGCCTGCGGTATCATGGGCATGTAAATAACAACCCGGTCGCCCTTTTTAACATGCTGCTTTTTCAGCAAGCCTGCAAACAAGGCAACTTCATCGCGCAACTGGCGGTAAGTGTAAGTTTGTTTTTGACCGGTTACCGGGGAATCATAAATCAACGCAACCTGCTCACCACGGCCATTATCAACGTGATAATCAAGCGCCATGAATGAAATATTTAGCTCGCCATCAGCGAACCAGTCCGCCATTCCACTTGGCTTTATAGCACTAGCTTTGGTCGGTTCCTTAAACCAATGCAGCTGCCCTGCTTGTTTTAGCCAGAATGCTTCGGTGCGTTGTAATGAAGACTCATATTCCCGTGGGTAACTCATAGTAAATTCCTTGTTTACTGCTACTTGCACTAATGTAGCGTGTTACGGGATTTTTCCCATACGACTTAGGTATGAAGGCGAAGGGCGTTATTCGTTATTCGTTATTCGTGCGTTCGCTCCGCTCACTGTTCGAAATGATTTATCGAATAGCGTAGCGGACGAACAGCGCAGCGCACGAACAACGACAAGCGAAGCGATCGATTAACGAATAACCATTAACGAATAACGAACAACGATGTTGATTTACTCAGGGCTTTTCCCTATCATACCCGCCACTTCAGGAGAGGTGTCCGAGTGGCTGAAGGAGCACGCCTGGAAAGTGTGTATACGGCAACGTATCGAGGGTTCGAATCCCTCTCTCTCCGCCAGATACAAAATAACCGCCCATGTGGCGGTTTTTTTGTGCCTTCAGTTTGGTGCTTCGCGACGGTTCGCCCCTTTAGTGCGGTTATAAACATTGCTCATTGTGGCAGCACTTCATATAGTGGTTTGCACGTACACACTATGGAGTGAACACCATGAATCACCTTGTTACAGGTTCGAAAGCCGCCATTGCAAGCTGCGCACTCGCGCTTGCCTGCGGTTTTGCGTCATTTTCCAGTTCAGCCGCAGACCGGCTAACCGGGCATCATTTTGCAACGCGTTCAGAGGCAATGGCACCAAACGCGATGGCAGCGACCAGTCAGCCGCTGGCAACGCAAGTTGCCTTAGACATCATGCAAGCTGGCGGTAATGCCATTGACGCAGCGATTGCAGCCAATGCTCTATTGGGGTTGGTTGAACCAACCGGTAACGGTATCGGCGGTGACTTATTTGCCATCGTTTGGGATGCCGACGGTAAACGTCTGCATGGCTTGAATGCTTCGGGCCGCTCGCCGCAATCACTGACACTCGATTACTTTATTGAAAATGGTTACGAGTCAATCCCGCCGCGCGGTGTATTGCCACTGTCTGTGCCGGGTGCAGTAGACGGTTGGTTTGAATTGCACGAAAAATTCGGCAAGCTGCCCATGAGTCAAATACTCGCTCCAGCCATTGAATATGCTGAGCAAGGCTTTCCAGTCACTGAGGTTATTGCGTACTATTTTGAACGCAATGCGCAAGTGTTGAAAAACGAGCCGGGCTTTGCGGATGTGTTTCTGAAAGATGGCGTGCCGCCGCAAAAGGGTAAAATGTTTAAAAACCCTGACCTGGCCAACACGCTACGCAAAATTGCTGAAGGCGGTCGTGATGCCTTTTACAAAGGCGAAATTGCTAAAACTATCGGTGCATTTGTTCAAGAACACGGTGGCTTTCTCAGCTACGACGACTTAGCCAACCACAGCTCAGAGTGGGTGAATCCGGTTTCAACCAACTATCGCGGTTACGATTTATGGGAATTACCACCGAACACTCAAGGTATTGCTGCCCAGCAGATTTTGAATATTCTGGAAAACTACGACCTTGCAAGCATGGGCTTCGATAGCCCTGAGTACGTGCATTTATTTGTCGAAGCGAAGAAATTAGCGTTTGAAGATCGCGCCAAATATTACTCCGATCCAGATTTCAACGATGTGCCAGTTGAAGGCTTGTTGGATAAAAGCTATGCCAAGCAACGCGCAAAACTCATTAATATGGAACGCGCCGGCAAGGCTTACGAGCCGGGTAACCCGCCAACCGAAGGTGATACCATCTACCTTACTACCGCGGATGCCGAAGGCAACATGGTGTCGTTGATTCAAAGCAACTACCGCGGTATGGGCTCAGGCGTAACGCCAACCGGCCTCGGCTTTGTTATACAAGACCGTGGTGAACTGTTTGCGTTAGACAAGAATCACCGAAATGTTTATGAGCCAGGCAAACGTCCGTTCCATACCATTATTCCAGCGTTTGTAACCAAAGACGGCAAGCCATTGATGAGTTATGGCGTTATGGGCGGAGCCACGCAGCCGCAAATGCATGCGCAAATTCTTATCAACATGATTGATTTTGGTATGAACCTGCAAGAAGCTGGTGATGCACCACGAATCCTGCATACGGGCTCAAGCCAACCGACTGGCGAGATCATGAGCGACGGCGGTGCAATAAGCCTTGAAAATGGTTTCTCTGACCATACTCGGCGTGAATTGATTAAAATGGGCCATACATTACAGGAAGCTGTTGGCCCATACGGTGGCTACCAAGCCATTTGGCGCAACCATGAAGAAGGCGTATATTACGGTGCATCAGAGAGCCGCAAAGACGGCCATGCTGCAGGGTATTAATCGTATAAGGAACTAACACAATGGATTTAGTGCTTACGGCATTGATAGCCAGTACAGTAACCGGTGGACTCACGGCTGTAGGCGCGCTTCCTATCTTAGTCGGTAAAAAGCCTTCCGAACGCTTTAACGACACCTTGTTAGGTTTTGCGGCTGGCGTCATGCTAGCCGCATCGTTTTTCTCTCTGATCATTCCTTCAATCGATATTTCTACCGAAATATATGGCGCAGGCCCCTTACCGGCAGCCATAGCTGTAGCCGGCATTTTACTCGGCGCTGTCGCTATTTTCTTGCTCGATCGGTTACTTCCTCACCGCCATTTTATTAGCGGTACCGAAGGGCCCAACACTGACAAAGTTGCTGGCGTGTGGCTGTTCATATTCGCCATCGCCATTCATAATTTTCCCGAAGGCTTAGCCGTTGGCGTTGCCTATGGCAGTGGTCAACAAGAAACCGCATTCTCGTTAGCTTTGGGTATCGGCTTGCAGAACTTACCCGAAGGGCTCGCAGTAGCTGTTGGCTTGGTCGCCGTAGGCTATTCCCGACTGCTGGCGTTTGCCGTAGCCTCCTTGACTGGTTTAATCGAACCGGTTGGAGGTTTGTTTGGCGGAATTTTCGTCAATATTTCCGAATTATTATTACCTTGGGGCTTAGTTTTTGCCGCCGGGGCCATGTTATTTGTGATCAGCCATGAGATTATTCCAGAAACCCATCGCCACGGCCATCATAGCCGTGCTACAGCAGGTCTGATGGTTGGTTTGGTGGTTATGTTATTTCTCGATGTTTGGTTAGGAGCGGTATGAGTCAGGCTAAAGTACTATTCTTAGGTTATGGAGACATCGCGCAGCGTGCCGCGCCACTTATGGTGGCAGCAGGCTGGCAGGTAGTTGGTGCATGCCGACATCCAGATCGTAAACCAACCATTAACGGCGTTGAGGTTGTTGCGGCGGATGCCAACAACGAACGTGAGTTGAGCGCCTTATTAGCGCATGAGTTCGATGCGATTGTGGTTACGCTGACACCATCGGACTACAGTCGCGAAGGTTATCACCAAGGTTACGTGGTGCCCTGTCGGCACCTGCAACACCTCCTGCATCAGCAGGCAAATCCACCACGGGTGCTTTATATCTCAAGTACTGGTGTATATGGCCATCGTAATGGCGAATGGGTTGACGAAACCAGCCCCACCAAACCTGACAGTGACAGCGGTGAAATGCTGTTACAAGCCGAACAAGTGATTCAAGGCAGTCCGGCAACGGTTAGTATTTTGCGCTGTTCGGGCATTTATGGTCCAGGCCGTGAACGGCTTCAGCAACAATTGCGCGATGGCTCTGCCGTAATTACGCCAGCTTGGACGAATCGCATTCATAGCGACGATATTGCGGGATTTATTGCGTATCTATTGGAAAACCCTGAACACAATGCGCCAGTTTATCTGGTTACCGATGATGAGCCGCTGTTGCAAGCCGACGCATATCAACGCATGGCCACACGCCTTGGCGTTTCCATCGACAATCTAAAGCGCACCGACAAGGTCGGCCCGCGCGGCAGCAAGCGTTTAAGCAACAAACTGATGCGCGCGACCGGTTACGTTCTAAAGCATCCAACGCTTTAATCGTTATTGGTTAATCGTTATTCGTTATTGGTTAATCGAATAACGAATAACGCGTTTTAGCCTTTGAATTGCAGCATTCGGTTCAGGGGCTTCAACGCGCGCTCAGCAAGCGCAGCATCCACATGAACCTCATGGCCTGCACCACCGCTCTCAAGTGCCTCAGCGATAGCTACAAGACCGTTCATTGCCATCCAAGGGCAATGCGCACAACTGCGACAGGTTGCGCCGTTACCAGCTGTTGGTGCTTCAATGAAGTGCTTGTTCGGTGACAGTTGCTGCATTTTGTAAAAAATGCCGCGGTCCGTTGCCACTATAAAGGTTTCATTCGGCAATTCTTGGCTAGCTTTAATCAGTTGCGACGTAGACCCCACCGCATCCGCCAATTCAACCACCGCCTGTGGCGACTCTGGATGCACCAAAATAGCAGCTTCCGGATAAACGCGTTTGAGGTCTTCAAGCGCCTTCATCTTAAATTCATCATGCACAATACAGGCGCCCTGCCACATAATCATGTCGGCACCGGTTTGCTTCTGAATGTACGCACCTAAGTGTTTGTCCGGGCCCCACAAAATCTTCTCACCGTTGGCATCTAGGTGATCAACCACTTCCAACGCAATGCTTGACGTAACCACCCAATCGGCACGCGCTTTCACAGCTGCCGAGGTGTTGGCGTACACCACCACCGTGCGATCAGGGTGCTCGTCACAAAACTTGGAAAACTCTTCAATTGGGCAACCCAGATCAAGTGAGCAGGTCGCCTCTAAAGTGGGCATTAATACGCGCTTGTTGGGAGTTAATATTTTGGCGGTTTCGCCCATAAACTTAACGCCAGCAACAATTAATGTTTCTGCTTTATGCTGCGCGCCAAAACGCGCCATTTCGAGTGAGTCAGCAACACAACCGCCGGTTTCCTCAGCTAACGCCTGAATTTCAGGATCAGTATAATAATGAGCAACCAACACCGCATTTTTTTCCTGCAATAATTGCTTAATGCGGGCGATGTATTCTGCCTTTTGCGCGTCAGTTAAAACTTTTGGTTTTGGCGGGAACGGATAGTCCAAACTATCAATCACCCGTGCTTGAATTTCTGCCGTAATGCTCATGGTACCACTTCAGTGCATAGAAAAAGTTGCGGTAGTATAAATCAAAATCTTGCAGGGGGAAAATAGTGGTGGGTTGTGCAGGATTCGAACCTGCGACCAATTGATTAAAAGTCAACTGCTCTACCAACTGAGCTAACAACCCACGCTATAATTTTGAAGAAGGTGAGAGTGATTGGTGGGTTGTGCAGGATTCGAACCTGCGACCAATTGATTAAAAGTCAACTGCTCTACCAACTGAGCTAACAACCCATCACTATCTTGCCGCGCACTTATCAGTGGCAACGGCGGCATAGTTTACTTAAAAAGCCGCTCGTTGCAACTGTAAATTGAAGGAATCGGGTGCGTTTGCTCAATTTGCGAACGTTTCGCCGATTTTTCTACAGGATATTTACAAATTCGACAAACGTTTGCGAGCCAAACCGGCTTCTGTCGAATCCGCATATTCGGTGATGACCTGATTATATAACTTACGCGCCTGTTCAGTTTGATTTTGTTGCTGAGCGATTATGCCGAGCTTCAGAATACAATCACCGCGCTTGTTACTATCAGGAAAATCGGTAACGACGGTCGAGAAGTGAACCTTCGCTTGGTCATATTTGCTCTCAGCAAATAGCAATTGTCCTAACCAATAATGTGCATTTGGCACATAGGTTGAGTCCGGATAATTCTTGATAAATGACTCAAAGGCAGGCACAGCGGCATCGTAGCGTTTGTCACGCAGAACCAACTGAATCGCTTGCTCGTAAGCGTCATTTTCAGAAACATCGGATGAATAGGCGCTAGTCGTCGAAACGGGTGTCGATTCAACCTTTGGCGACTGCGGTTGTGGCTGCGCAGCTAAACGGCGGTCAATTTCTTGGTAGATTTCGCGCTGACGCTGAAGAATTTGCTCGATTTGATAAGCGTGCTCTTCGGTTTTACCACGAAGATCAGCAACCTCATCTTGCATTTGCGACATTTGATCAAGAAGCGCCATTTGTGCCGAATTACGGGCATCCATGACACGTTCAAGTTGATTTAAACGTTCTTCGAGAGAACCACTGCCTAACTTAGAAACCGGTGCCTGCGCATGCAGGACACCGGGAATCAGAAAGGCCAATACTAAGATTACTTTTTGCATTGGCTCAACCAGTTACTTAGTAAACGAGAACACCGCGGCGGTTTTTCGCGTAGGCGTCGTTGTTTGAAGCGTTAATTAACGGCTTTTCTTCACCGTAAGAAACGGTTGTAACTTGGCTTGAACTTACGCCCAAGTTTTGCAAGTACTGAGCAACAGCTTTCGCACGACGCTCACCCAATGCAATGTTGTACTCTGGCGTGCCACGCTCGTCACAGTGACCTTCAACAGTCACAGTTACATTTGGATTCTCAACTAAGAAATCCGCGTGTGCAGCAAGTACTTGTGCGTACTCAGAAGAGATACGTGAATCGTCAAATGCAAAGAAAATCATGTTTTCTTGACGTAATTCAGCAACTTTTTCAGCACGAATTTCTTCAGGGGTTTTCTGACGCTCTACTGCGCCAACATCAACACCTGATTGGTCTTGTTGTTGTTCCTGTTGTTGATTCGTTTGCTGATCAACAGCTTCTTCAGCACCTTGGTTAGAGCTACATGCTGCTAGAGTCAGCATAGGTACTGCAATGAACAGACTTTTTAAGGCTTTATTTGCGTTCATATCCGCGTTCCTTTCTTTCATGTAAGTGATTAATCTTTCAATGTTAAACACATTTTCTAACGTAAAAATGGTGACCACGACGGTGACTTCACTTCACCTTCGCGCGCCGGTAGACGTGCTTTGAACCGCCCATCTACCGAAACCAGCGCTAACACCTGCTGATTATTATGGGTGGTGCTATAAATCACCATACTGCCATTTGGAGCCAGACTTGGCGACTCATCCAAAGCGGTTTGCGTTAACACTTGCATGGCACCGTTTGGATAATCTTGGCGCGCAATGTGATAGTTCCCCTGCGTGCGGTTTACCATAATCACTTGCTTGCCATCTGGCGAATACGTTCCCCCCAAGTTCTGCTCCCCTTCAAAGGTTAATCGGCGAACTTGGCCTGCACTTAAATTTACGCTATAAAGTTGCGGTCTTCCACCCCTTTCTGACGTAAAAATCAGCGAGTTACTATCTGGCGACCAACTTGGTTCCGTATCAATGGCGTGATGATTGGTAATACGACGTAGTCGCTTACTTGCCAAATCCATCACGTACAACTCAGGGTTGCCATCTTTCGAAAGAACCATTGCCATGCTTTTGCCATCAGGCGAAAACACTGGGCTACTGTTAATGCCAGGGAAATTCGTTATCCGTTCTCTACTACGAGTATAGATGTCTTGAATGAAAATCTCTGGTTTTTTATTCTCAAAACTGACATAAGCCAACTTATTGCCATCTGGCGACCATGACGGTGACATCAGCGGCTCGGGGCTACGCAACAGTACACGTTCATTGTAGCCGTCATAGTCCGCAACAACCAATTCATACGGCTTATCTAAGTTATGATTAACAGTAACATACGCTATACGTGTCATAAACGCACCGCGTTGTCCGGTTAAGGTTTCGTAAAAAATATCTGAAATACGGTGCGAGTACTGGCGAAACTGGTCACCTGATATAACGCTAGAGCGCGCATCCAGAATATGATCTTCAGATGTCACTAACTGGCCATTGCGCAGTACCTGAGTGCCACTGGTAATTTGCCCGCGCAAGATATCAACAATTTCAAAAGACACCGTATACCGGTCCATTGAGTGCGGTTCGATAGTGCCCACCAAAACGGCTTCTACGCCTAAACTTGCCCATTCAGTGTAGTCTATTTCCGCTGAGCTGGTCGGTTGTTGCGGCATCGCTGTAATTGGAATTGGGTTAAATTTCCCGCTGCGCATTAAGTCAGCCGCCACCACGTCGGTTAATCCGTCGGGTCTTGGGCCAGTGCCTTTCCATTGGAATGGTACGACAGCAATCGGCCGGGCGGAATCAATGCCGCCGGTGATAACAATCTCGAGCGACGCTCGCGCTTGCTGGCTCGCAATCAGCATGCCCGCAGCGGCTACAACACAAATTAGCAGTTTCTTCATCATAAGCTTCTTTATTTATTCCGCTATAAAAGGAAAAGTAATGTCTTTCATTTGTTCATAAACATCGGGGTCTTGCGACATAGGTAACGTACCTACTTTTAAAATTGCGCGGCGTGCAGACTCACAAACCGCACGGTCCCCTTCACCTTCGCTGACAGAAGTTACAAAACCACTCCGTGCCAAGGTGATGTTTAATCGGCATTCTTTACCGCGCATTGAGTCATCAACAATCCAGTTGCGTTTCACGGTATTTCGAATCAGCGCTGAGTAGCGATCGACTTCGCTCTGCACTTGCTGCCGGCGCGCCGACGCACGTTCCTGCGCTTCACGTTCTAGCTCTTCTTGTAACTGACGTTCGCGCTCAGCACGCTCGCGTGCTTCCTGCTCACGTTTTTTCCGTTCAGCTTCAGCCTTACGCGCCTCTTCTTCTTTGCGCTTGCGCTCTGCTTCGGCTTTAGCCGCTGCTGCTTCTTCACGTTTACGGCGTTCAGCTGCTGCAGCTGCGGCTTGCTCCGCTTCTTCGCGTTGCTTTTGGGCCGCCGCTTTTTCTTGTTCTAACTTGCGCCGTTCAGCTTCTTGTTGCTGCTGTAATTCACGTAACCGTTGTTGTTCAGCTTCACGGGCTTTGCGCGCTTCAATAGCCCGCCGTTCTAATTCTTCCTGGCGGCGTTTTTCGGCCAAATCTTGCTGGCGTTCACGCTCGCGAATTTCATTAACCCGCTGCTCAACAGCTGCTTGATCCACTGTAACGGCTTGCACTATTTCTCGGTTATCAGGTTGCGGTTCATCCGGCGTCGATAATTCAACCTGGAGCGGCGTCTTATCAAATGGCATTTTAAAATTCATACCAAATATCATCAATCCGACGATGACAACATGCACCAACACAGAAAGTGCCAGCGGAACTGTCCACTCACTTGGCCACGACCAACCTTTCTTTGCCACTACTGCTCACCTACCGAATTATCCGTCATTAAACCAACTTGAGGTACGCCTGCACGTTGCAACAATACCATCAATTGAACCACTTGGTTGTATTGTACCGCACCGTCCCCCTTCACCACCACCGGTCGTCCAGGGCTTACTTGCAACTCAGCTTGTACTGCCACAGCCAAATCAACCACGTCAATCGCGTCATTCGGGTCATTGGCGGTACTTAAGAAATAGTTACCGTCTTTATCAACTGAAACCACAATGGGTGGTTTACTTTCAGGATCAAGCGGCTCCGCTGAGGCCTTCGGTAAATCAACCTTCACCCCCTGCGTGATCAGCGGTGCGGTAACCATGAAAATGATGAGCAGCACCAACATAACGTCTATGTAGGGTACCACATTAATCTCCGACACCTGTTTACGGCGTCTGCGCGTCACCGTCATCATGCCGGCTTGCTCGCTTTAACTTGTGAACCTTGGCGCTGCAAAATGGCCATTAGCTCATCCATAAAGTTCACGTATTGGTTATCAACTTTTTCTACCCGATACGTAAAACGGTTGTAAGCGATAACAGCAGGAATCGCAGCAAATAGGCCCATTGCGGTCGCAATCAAAGCCTCTGCAATACCTGGCGCCACCATGGCTAAGGTTGCTTGTTGCACAGCACCCAAACCAATAAATGCGTTCATAATGCCCCACACCGTACCGAACAAACCCACATAAGGGCTTATCGAGCCGATGGTGGCCAGAAATGACAAATTGTTTTCTAAGCGGTCCAGTTCGCGCGAATGCACCACGCGCATGGCGCGGTAGGACGCGTCCAGCACTTGCTGTTGATCCAGACCTTGATTGTTGCGCAACCGTGCAAACTCCTTAAAGCCCGCGTGAAACAGCTTTTCCATGCCTGAAGCATTCTGGGCACGTGCTGAAACCTCTTGGAACAAGCGCGCTAAATCAACGCCAGACCAAAATCGGTCTTCAAACTGCAAAGCACTTTGTGACGCAGTTTTTAAAATTTTTGCGCGTTGAAAAATCATCATCCAACCCACCACTGAAAAGCCCAGCAGTAATAACATCACCAGCTGAACAACAATGCTAGCCTCTAAAATAAGCGCGGTTATCGATAATTCAGTTTGCACGTTTCAACACCTCAAAAATCTCCATTGGCATAGGCACTGCTCTTATAGCTTCACCCGATTGCCCTAAATTCACACAGGCTGCTTTAATCTGCGCCTCACAAAAAATTCGTCCATCGCTATGCATTACCTGCTGCGAAAACAATACCGAAGCCTTCCCGAGGCGTTCGACCACAACAGTCACCGTCAGTTCATCATTAAACCGAGCTGGCGCAACCAAATCCATTTGCACTTGACGCACAACAAAACCAATACGGTGTTCAAGCCAAGTATTTTGTTCAATCCCTAAGGAGCGTAGCCATTCTGTACGTGCTCGCTCAAGGAATTTGAGATAGTTGGCATAATAAACGATACCGCCAGCATCTGTGTCTTCGTAATAGACCCGTATCGGCCATTCAAATGTTAACTTGTTCAATTTTACACCAGATATTTTTTCATCTTAACGATCTGACCAATTTTTACAAAACCCTTAATATTCGGGGCTAAACTTGGTCAGACCAATTTTAGTGAGAACACTTTTTAACCAGCTTTAACACCAACCCATTAGTAAAAGTAATGTGAAATACAATTTTTCTCGTTTGAAAGCTGGTCTGTCCTCCGTATAATGCGCTGCATATACCAGATACGAAGAGACCGGTTGTCACTTCTTCCTGTTATTGTTCCCTGGATTTAACTTCCTTGTTGTTCTGTATTTTGCCCGCTCCTTGAGCGGGCTTTTTTTTGTATAAATTCAAAGGCGATGTTAGTTATTAGTTATTAGTTATTAGTTATTAGTTATTGGTTATTCGAAAAAACAAAACACCAAAACTAGCACACAAAAAAGTGAGCAAATCTGACTCCGAACTGAACAGCGAGCAAAACTCACGAATAACCAATAACGAATAACGAATAACGGCTCTAGTCCTTCCCCAAGCCGAAGTGAGCATATGCATGCGGTGTTGCAATTCGACCGCGCGGCGTACGCTGCAAGAAACCTTGCTGAATCAAATACGGCTCCAATACATCTTCAATGGTATCTTTTTCTTCACCGATAGCGGCTGCCAGATTATCTAAACCAACCGGCCCGCCCATAAACTTCTCGATAATTGCCAACAGCAGCTTGCGATCCATGTAATCAAAGCCCGCTTCGTCAACATCCACCATCAGCAGCGCTGCCGACGCCGTAACTTCATCGATGTGGCCATTGTTTTTTACTTCAGCGAAATCACGTACACGGCGTAATAACCGATTGGCAATCCGCGGTGTACCGCGTGACCGCCGCGCAATTTCCAAAGCACCTGCAGGCTCTAGGTTTAAATTCAAATACTTCGCCGAGCGGCGAATAATCGTTGTCAGTTCTTCAACGTTATAGAACTCAAGGCGCTGCACAATACCGAAACGATCGCGCAGCGGTGACGTTAATGCACCAGCTCGCGTCGTTGCACCAATCAACGTGAACGGTGGCAATTCCAGTTTAATCGAACGCGCCGCTGGGCCTTCACCAATCATGATATCCAACTGATAGTCTTCCATCGCTGGATAGAGAATCTCTTCAACCACCGGACTTAACCGATGAATTTCATCAATGAACAACACATCATGTTCTTCAAGATTGGTTAACAATGCCGCAAGATCACCTGCCTTTTCCAGCACAGGGCCTGAAGTTTGCCGGATATTTACGTTCAACTCATTCGCGACAATGTTTGCTAACGTAGTTTTACCTAGCCCTGGCGGGCCAAAAATCAATAGATGATCAAGCGCTTCTTCGCGCTGCCGAGCCGCTTGAATAAAGATTTCCATCTGCTCAACCACATGCTTCTGGCCGGTGTAGTCGGCAAGATGCTTCGGCCGAATCGCGCGATCGATAACTTCGTCATCGACTGTAGCCTGCGGTTGGTTAATGCGGTCTGGTTCAATCATTTTGACACCTTTAAAAGCGTTATCCGTTATTCGTTGTTCGAATAACCAATAACGAATAACCAATAACGACTTTCATCTTTATTACATGTTCTTCAAGGCGAAGCGAATAAGTACTTCGCTGGCAGCATCGGGTTCCGCTTTGGCCGCTGCCGCCACCGCTTTATCTGCTTGCGCAGGCTTATAGCCAAGGGCTAATAGCGCACTCAAAGCATCATCACGCGGCGAGCCCGCACTCACGGTTGGATTCATATCGCCAAAGTCGATTGGCGCAGCATCGGTGGCCGGTGTCACCGTACCCCAGTTCTTCAACCGATCGCGCATCTCAACCACCAAACGCTCGGCCGTTTTGCGACCTACCCCTGGCAATTTAACTAAACTTGTCACGTCATCGTGGGTAACCGCGTGCACAAACTGATGCGCGGTCATGCCAGACATTATCGTCAGCGCCAGTTTCGGCCCAACACCTTGCGCCTTAATCAATTGGCGAAATAAGGTACGTTCCGCAAAGGTATTAAATCCGTACAACAACTGTGCATCTTCACGTACCACAAAATGCGTGATCACTTTCACCTGCTCGCCAATGTCAGGTAGCTCATACAGGCAGGTCATCGGCATCTGTACTTCGTAGCCGACACCTTGCACATCGATAAGAATTTCAGGTGGTTGTTTGGCAATCAAAGTGCCCGTCAGTAGTCCGATCACGCACGTCCCCTTGATGTTGTTTTTCGAGCAATAAGTTGGGTTCGCGTATGCGCATGGCACAACGCCACCGCTAACGCATCCGCAGCATCGGCCTGCGGCTTATGCTGCAACTTCAACATGGCCATAACCATGTGTTGCACTTGCGTCTTATCCGCTGCTCCGGTGCCCACCACAGCCTGTTTGACCAAACGCGCGGCATATTCAGCAACAGGTAAACCAGCGCTTGCGGCGGCGACAATGGCAGCGCCACGCGCCTGCCCCAACTTTAACGCTGAGTCAGGATTACGCGCCATAAATACTTGTTCTATCGCAAATTCATTCGGTTGGAATTGCGCGATAAGCTCAGCAATACCATCATGGATGACCTTGAGCTTATCGGCAAGTGTTGGTTCAGCTTCACCTTTTAAGCTACGCATCACATTGATGCAGCCGCTACCTAAATACGTGATTTGATTGCCAGATTGGCGAATCACACCATAGCCGGTTAGGCGTGAACCTGGGTCAATTCCCAGTATGATGGTCATGATTCGCTCCTAGCTGAATTAGTTATTAGTCGTTGTCCTTAACCGTAACAGCAACATTAAGTTCTGCCAATGCTTCAGGATTAGCTACCCCGGGCGCATCAGTCATCACACACGCCGCAGTGGTCGTTTTCGGGAACGCAATCACTTCACGAATCGAGCTGGCACCAACCATCAGCATCACCAAGCGGTCTAAACCAAAAGCTAGCCCTGCATGCGGCGGTGTGCCGTACTTAAGTGCCTCGAGCAAGAAGCCGAATTTTTCCTGAGCTTCTTCTTTGCCAATGCCCAATATCTCAAACGCAGCTTGCTGCATCTCGTTATTGTGAATACGCACCGAGCCGCCACCCACTTCAACGCCGTTTAACACCATGTCATAAGCGTTTGAAAGCGCCTCTTCTGGGTTCGCTTTAAGCTGTTCTGGCGTAACACCAACCGGTGCAGTAAATGGATGGTGAATGGCATGCAAACGGCCTTCATGCTCTTCAAACATGGGGAAATCAACCACCCACAATGGCCGCCATTCGTCACTGACCAAGTCAAAGTCGTGACCCACTTTCAAGCGCAGCGCGCCCATCGCTTCAGCCACCGTTGTTGCCTTATCGGCACCAAAGAAAATGATATCGCCGTTGGCTACGTGCGTGCGTTCTAAAATAGCATTCAAGGCGTCGTCAGGAATAAATTTCAGTACCGGCGACTGAATGCCTTCACGGCCAGCCGCAACGTCGTTAACCTTCATCCACGCCAAACCCTTGGCGCCATAAATACCGACAAAGTTAGTGTATTCATCAATGTTTTTACGTGAAATAGCTTCCGCTTTACCCGGCACCTTCAAGGCCGCTACGCGCCCTTTCGGATCATTTGCAGGCCCTGCAAAAACCTTAAACTCAACGTCTTTTAATAAGTCCGCAACATCAACTAGTTCAAGTGGGTTCCGCAAATCCGGCTTGTCACTGCCGAAACGACGCATCGCTTCGTGCCAAGTCATGCGCGGGAAGTCACCTAAATCAACGTCTAACATCGCAGCAAACAACTCACGAACCATTTGCTCCGTTACAGCCATAACTTGATCAGAACTCATGAACGAGGTTTCAATATCAATCTGCGTAAACTCAGGCTGGCGGTCTGCACGCAAATCTTCATCGCGGAAACATTTAACAATTTGATAGTAACGGTCAAAGCCCGACATCATTAGCAACTGCTTGAACAACTGCGGTGACTGCGGCAATGCAAAAAATTTACCTTTGTGTGTTCGACTTGGCACCAAGTAGTCGCGAGCACCTTCCGGCGTTGCGCGCGTCAGCATTGGCGTTTCAATATCCAAGAAGCCGCTGTCATCAAGAAAGCGACGCACCGCGCTGGTTACTTTTGCGCGAAACTGAATATTGTGATTCATGTTTGGACGGCGTAAGTCCAAATAACGGAAACGTAACCGCTGCTCTTCACTCACTTGCTGATTGAAGTCAATTGGCAGAGGCTCTGAACGACTAATAATCTCTAATTCGGTCGCCATCAATTCAACCGCACCCGTCGCCATGCTCTTATTCACCTGACTTTCAGGCCGCGCACGTACAGTACCGGTTAATCGAATGCAGAATTCTTGACGCAATTTGTTCGCTGTTTCAAATAACGCTTGCTGATCGGGGTCAAACACCACCTGCACCAAACCAGTGCGGTCGCGCATATCAATGAAAATCAAACCGCCCAAATCACGGCGTTTATTCACCCAACCACAAAGAGTGACTGACTGGTCTACAAGGCTGCTATCAAGCTGTCCACAATAATGGCTACGCATGGGATTGTCCCTAACACAAATTAAGAAATTACAAAGCAGCACATTATAACGGACTGGCGCTGATTGTCAGTAGCTGAAGCCCGAATGAAGCGCCTCAACGAGAAAAAATTTAGTTTAAGCTCACCTTAGGCTAAAATGTCCCACCTGACCGTCAGCCAAAGATTCAACCTATCTATGATAAAAAAAGATTCAATCTTCGCCGAGCCACTGCCACAAGTTAGCGACTTTGTCTTTGATCAAACTGTCGTGGAAGTATTCCCCGACATGATCAACCGCTCTGTGCCCGGCTACCAAAGCATTCTGCAAGGCATCGGTCAGCTAACCAAACGCTTCGTCCAACCTGACTCAAACCTTTATGACCTAGGCTGCTCGTTGGGCGCTGCCACCTTGGCAATGCGTCAAAATAGCCAACACTTCAGTGGCGTTACCGTCATAGGCATTGATAATTCAGCAGCCATGGTTGAACGCTGTAAGCTGCACTTGCAAGGCTACCGCAGCGACATTCCCGTAAGTATCCGCTGCGAAGACATTCAACAGTCAGACATCCGTGATGCTTCGGTTATCACAATGAACTTCACCCTGCAGTTTGTGCCGCCCGAGCAACGCTACAACCTATTAAAGAAAATTTATGACGGCTTAAAACCCGGCGGCGTGTTGCTATTAAGCGAGAAGTTCCGCAGCAGCGACACCCAAATGAATGATCTACTCGTAGACATCCACCATGAATTCAAACGCGCCAACGGCTATAGCGAACTGGAAATTGCACAGAAACGCGCAGCCATCGAGAACGTGATGCGTGTTGATACACTCGAGCAACACCATGAACGCCTGCGCGACATTGGCTTTAAACACACTCAAGTGTGGTTCCAATGCTACAATTTCGCCGCCATGCTCGCCGTCAAATAACTGGCCGACAAAACAACCGGAGAAACCATGAACCTTTTTGCCAAAGACCTTATTGCTGTCGCAGAGTCACCTCTGCAACACTGGCTAACGACGTTGCCCGCGCAACTCGAAACATGGCAAAAAGAACAACAGCACGGTGAATTGCCGAAATGGCTACGTTGTGTCGAGCAGTTGCCTGAACTAGCAGCACAGCACGTCAGCCTAGCCGACACCGTGACCGTGACCAGTGACGACATCTCCGAAGGGCAACAAAACCGCATACGTGGCCTCATGATGCAGCTCACACCCTGGCGCAAAGGTCCATTTAACTTGCACGGCGTGCACATTGATACAGAGTGGCGTTCAGATTTTAAATGGCAACGCGTCGCCCCACATTTGAGCAACAATGGTGACTTAAGCGGCCGGCAAGTGCTCGATGTTGGCTGTGGCAGCGGCTATCACCTGTGGCGCATGCTTGAAAGTGGCGCAGAACAAGTTTGGGGCGTTGACCCCGGTCAGCTGTTTATGGCCCAGTTTATGGCCATACGGCACTTTATGCCGAAAGAACTAGCTGAACGTGCGCATTGGTTTCCGTTAGGCGTTGAAGACTTACCCGAGCTGCGCGCGTTTGACACCGTGTTCAGTATGGGCGTGCTGTATCACCGCCGCTCTCCCATCGATTTTCTCACGCAATTGCGCGCTCAATTGAAGCCCGGCGGCGAGTTGGTCTTAGAAACCCTCGTGGTAGAAGGCGACGAGCATACCGTGTTAGTACCAGGCGAAACCTACGCAAAAATGCGCAACGTGTGGTTTATTCCAAGCACCGCCGCGCTGCTGCATTGGATGGAGCGCTGCGGCTTTAAAAATGCCCGCGTGGTCGACGAGTCCGTCACCACGCTGGAAGAACAACGCGCCACCGAATGGATGCAAGGCCAGTCGTTAGCAGACTTTTTAGATCCAAAAGACCCCACACGAACGATTGAAGGCTTCCCAGCCCCTCGCCGCGCAGTGATTATAGCGAATCGTTAGTCGTTGTTCGTTAAGAGCCATGCCTTGAATTCGTCAGCAATTGCCGGGTGGCGCATTGCGTGCTCGACAAAAGCTTGTGCGTAGCCAAGCTTGTTACCACAGTCGTGACTGCGACCTTTCATGTAATACGCATTGACCGGTTGCTGCTCGAGCAGCATGGCCATGGCATCGGTTAATTGGATTTCGTTGCCAGCACCAACCGGTGTGCGCTCCAACAAAGCCCACAACGCTGCCGGAAACACATAACGGCCAACCACAGCTAAATCTGATGGGGCTTCAGCCACTGGTGGCTTCTCAACTAAGCGCTTTATTGGTGCCTGCGCGCCTGGCTGCAATTGCACCCCATCGATATCAGCGATACCGTATTGGTTGGTTAACGAATGGGGTACTTTTTCAACCATGACCTGGGCTGCGCCCGAGGCATTGAAGTTGGCGACCATTTCCGCCATGTTGTCGCGGGCTAAGTCGCAACTTGCTGCATCCACGAGCACATCAGGTAACACCACAGCGAACGGCTGATCATCAATCAATGGCCGCGCGCAAAGCACCGCATGGCCTAGGCCTTTTGCTTCGTCTTGGCGCACAGCCATAATGGTGACGTTAGGCGGGCAAATTGCCCGCACTTCAGCCAAAAGTTGCTCTTTCGCGCGCTTCTCCAGCATATCTTCCAACTCGTAATTCGAGTCAAAATGGTTTTCAATGGCCGCTTTGCTCGAGTGCGTCACCAAGATAATATCGGTAAGCCCCGCAGCGGCGCATTCTTCAACAATGTACTGAATTAACGGCCGGTCAACCAACGGCAGCATTTCTTTTGGAATTGCTTTGGTTGCTGGCAGCATCCGAGTCCCTAGACCTGCCACCGGAATAACAACTTTCTTCACCATGCTTTACAGTCCTATTGATTTTTTGCTTTGTCGCCTAAGCCTTCATGCTCGGCAACAGCTTCAAGTTCTTGCTCAACGCCTTCAACTGCGGTGGTTGGTGCGGCGCGTTCAGCACCGTGCATCCAATTAACCAACATGCCAGAAATCAACCACAACACTACAGCAAAGAACAACAGCCCTACGGCGACACCGCCGAACACAACGAGTAATCCCGAATATTGTGCTTCAAGGCCAATCGATTGAGCTAAATTAATCGAGAACGAATACTTGTCTGCTTCTTCGCTAAATGCGCCAACCATGCCGGCTAAGTAGCTCGCAATGGCAGGCATTAAGAACCAAATACCCATAACCAGTGACGCGAGGCGTAATGGAGCTAGCTTGGTCATTAATGACAAGCCAACTGGTGAGATACAGAGTTCACCCAAGGTATGGAACATGTACGCAAGTACCAGCCACATCATATTGGCTTTACCGGTTACCTGAATTTCGAACAAGCCGAGTATCAAAAACACGAAACCAATTGAGGTAAGAATTAAGCCGGTAAATACTTTAATTGGCGCGTCTGGGCTCTTGTCTTTTTTGTGCAGCCACATCCACAAAAACGAGAATAGCGGTGCAAACAAAAGAATAAATAATGGGTTTAGTGACTGGAAGTAACCCGCCGGCACTTCGGTAGCGCCTATCATTCGATCGGTGAAACGATCGGCATAAATGTTCATTAAGCCACCGGCTTGCTCGAAGGCGAGCCAGAATACGGTAACAAATACGAACAAGAACAAGATAACGCGTAAACGGTCGTGCTCAATTTTGGTCAGTGGCTTTTTCACGCCACCAGCGGCATCGCGGTCACGTTTAGCGCCCGGTATTTTACCTACATCACCGAGGTATTTCTGGAAGAACAAGCCTTGCGTGATCACAGCTAGGGTCATACCAACACCGGCGGCGAAATAGCCCCAGCGCCAACCGTAATCGGCACTTTCGCCCAGCGTTGAGGTAATCAGTGGGGCAATAAAGGCACCGAGGTTAATTCCCATGTAAAAAATTGAAAACGCACTGTCGCGACGCGCATCACCTTGGCTATAAAGGTCGCCCACGATGGTGGATATATTCGGCTTAAATAGACCATTACCGGCAATCAGAATACCTAAACCAACGTAAAACAACTCAATGCTATGCGGTGTTGCAGCGAACAAGGTAAATTGTGCTGCGGCCATTAATAGACCACCAAGCAGAATTGACTTTCGTTGGCCCAAGAAATTATCTGCCAACCAACCACCAATAAGCGGTGTAAAATAAACCAAGCCCGTGTACATACCGTAAAGCGACAACGCTTCTGCGTCGGTCATACCAAAACCCGGGTTTGCGGCTTCAGTCGCTGCAACGAGGGTTAAAACTAATAGTGCACGCATACCGTAGTACGAAAAGCGTTCCCACATTTCGGCGGTAAAAAGCACATACAGGCCCTTTGGGTGACCCCAAAGTTCTGACTTAGAAGGCGCCTGGCTCATAAATATTCCTCAAATAATTTAGTTATAGTTATGGAAGTTATAAAAGTGACTGGCTTTTATAACGCAGAAGCCTTGCGCGGCGCAAGGCTTCTGGGGTTAAAACTGGTCGTAAAAATCTTCATCCAGCTGTTCTTCTTCGGGTGGGGCTGGCGGATTGCCGTCGTAAACTTTATCTTGCCAGCGCTGGAAATAGGACTCTTTAACAAACGAATAGGGATCCAGCGAATCTTCCAGCATGGGTTCTAAATCCATCACCTGAATGCGTGCTTCCAAGCCTTTAATCACCCAGCGCGCAACGCTTGTCGGTCCATTTAGGTTATCGAGCGGAAAGTACATGCCATCAACCACATCGCCACCACGGTCGACGGGTACGGTTGGTCCCATAGCTGGCAACATCAAATATGGGCCATCACCAACGCCATAGTACGCCAACACCTCGCCAAAACCTTCTTGGCGTCGGTTGATACCTATTTCAGTTGCCACATCGAACAGCCCCAAAATGCCAATACTGCTATTGATGGTGAAGCGCCAAAAGCTGACGCCAGCATCAACGGCTTTGCCCTGCAGCGCATTGTTAACAATCGATGACACTTCGTCGAGGTTCTCAACGGCGTTAAGCAAACCTGTCCGAATCGGTTGCGGCACCTTGCTGTATGCTTTCGCCGTAGGGCGGAGTACAGCATCGTCCAACTCTTCATTAAAGTCCCACACGTCACGGTTGATGCTTTCGAAAGGATCGCGCTGATCCGCCCAAGTATCTTCTTCCGGTGTGGTGGCGCAACCGCTTGCCAAGATGGCAACTGCAGCGATAGCTAACATTCGTTTCATGACTACTCCGATGTCCGTCAATCGTTATTCGTTAATGGTTAGTCGTTATTGAATTTTTAGTTCTACCTGCGTGGTAGACGGTTCAATAATCACTGGTTCGGCATCAAAATCGCCTGGTGCCGCATCAATTCTTTCATCAGCAGATATACGTGCCATCACCTGCCATTGGTTCAACTGACTCATGCGATAGTCAGGCAACATGGCATTGGCATCCGATAAGGTCACGGTTACCGGGAACTCCCCTACGGGTTGACGAATCACCGCTGCTGGCATGCCAGGCCCTTCCGGTGCGCGCACGTACACAAACAATGTCGCCCCCGCAGGAATTTGCTCACGTACCACAGTTGAAACCGTCACTGTCACCGTGAGCTGCTGCTCAGTTGCTGATAAGCGCTGCTTGGCATCAGCAACCGCCGCTGCGACTGGCTGATAGCGTTCATCGGCTTTTGGAATTTGTTGCAACAACAATTCCCACGCAGTAATTGCTTGTTCCCAATCGCCACGCTGAAACGCTACAAAACCAAGTAATGATAGCGCCTCTTCGTTGCTGGGCTCTTGTTCCAGTACGCGCTGCAGATTACGTGCTGCTTCGGGCATGAAACTTTCATCGCCGGTTTGCAATAATAATTGCGCGTAACTCAATAAAGTACCGACGCGATCAGGTTCCATACTTAATGATTTTTTATAGGCTTCTATCGACTGTTCCAACTGTCCCAAAGCACTCATGGAGCGCGCATAAACCAACCATGCGACCGCATCATCAGGCTCTTTCGCTAAACGCTGACGCAGGCCCAGAGCAAAAGTTTCCAGCTCTTCGCGGGTGGTTTGCGCATCACTGTTGGTTAAAACTTTTTTACCCAGCTCCGGCAATTGCTCCAACGCTCTGTCAGCCTCACGTTGCAGGCTCCAGCTACCAAACAAACTATACAGCACCACAGTAAGCACTACGATAACCACTGCTGGCAACCATATATGACGCCCTACTTGCTGATCGTGTACCTGCTCTAGTTCTGAGTTTTCGGTAACAAAGCGCTTATCCAGTTCAGAGTTAGCGCGCTTAAATGCATTTTCGTTCAGCAGACCATCTTCACGCTCTTGCACCAGTTCAAGCTTACGTTGTTCGTACAACTCGCGGTTTACATCAAGTCGCGTGCGCTGCTGATCACGCTGCCGCCGACCGATGAGCAGGAAAAATAGCCCACCAGCCAATGCCACAGCGATAATTAAAGCGATATGTACCATCATGACGACTTGTCCTGTTGTTTCCCAGCGCGTAACGCATCAAGCTGTTGTTGTTCTTGCTCGCTCATTTCCACTTCAGCGTTATTGCGCGCACGAACGCGCACAAAAATTACGCCAGTACCGATAACAATTACCAGCAAGGGCCCAATCCACAGCACCAGCGTGCTTAGCCTCATTGGCGGGCGATAATAAGCGAAATCACCGTAGCGCGCGACCATATAGTCCACCACGTCTTGCTTGCTCGCACCCTGCTGAACCATCAAATAGGCCCTGTCGCGCAAGTCTTTTGCCAACGCGGCATCGGAATCGCCGATGGTTTGGTTTTGACATTTCGGGCAGCGTATTTCGTCAATCAACTCACGAAAAAGCGCTTCTTTTTGCGGGTCGTCAAACTTATAGGTTTCCAGATTAACCGCGTACGCCACACTGATAACACTGAAGCATGCCAACACCGCAGCTAGCCACAATGAACGCATCATGGTGTACCTCCTGCTGCAGTGTAGTCCGCCATTAAACGCTCATATTGCGGCCCCAGTACATTGTTCCAAACCCGTTCGTTTACATCACCAACATGGCGATACACAACTTCGCCGGCGGCGTTAATTAAAAAGGTTTCCGGGGCACCGTATACACCGAAATCAATCGCCACCATGCCACGCTCGTCAAACAAATTTACTTGGTAAGGGTCACCAAGCGTATTGAGCCAATTGACTGCTTTTGCGCGTGAGTCATCTTTGTAATTTAACCCAACAATGTACACATCCTGCGCTGCCAATTTGTTTAAATATTCATGCTCAGCACGGCACGTCGGGCACCAGGTAGCCCAAACATTCATCAACATCGGCCGACCTTGCAGCACACTCTCCGTATGAATTTTTTGGGTATCATAAATATCGGGCAGTTCAAACTGCGGCACCGGCTTACCCACCAGCGCAGAGCTTAGTTCGGTAGGGTCCGAAAATAAGCCACGTAAAAGAAATATGGTTAACCACAAGAAGGCTAACAGGGGCAGCGCTAACACTACCCAACGCAATCGACTACGCTGTGCCATAACTACCTCGTTGTTTGCGTTGTGAACGGTAACGTTTATCACTCATCGCCAGTGCGCCACCAAGCGCCATAATAATTGCACCTAACCAAATCCAGCGCACGAATGGCTTAATGTAAATTCGTACAGCCCAGGCATCAGGGCTGTCTGCATCTTGCAACGGTTCACCTAACGCGACATACAGGTCACGTAAGAAGCCTGAGTCCAGGCCTACTTCCGTCATGCTCATACGTTGCACAGTATAAAAACGCTTCTCAGTAACCAAGTCGGCTATTTTACGGTCGTTTTTATACACTGAAAATTCGGCATGATCGGCAATGTAATTCGGCCCTTGCTGTTGGCTTAAGTAATCGAATTGAAAACGATACTGTTCAATCTGCACCGACTCGCCCGGTGCTAACCTAACATCGCGCTCCACTTCGTATTGGCTTACCGCAGCAATACCCACTAACGCCACCGCGAAGCCTAAGTGCCCCAGCACCATGCCCCAGTGGCTGCGGCCCAATTTGGTTAAGCTCGCCAAACCCTGACCACGTTGTTGAATCCGTTGTTTCAACTCAGTCAGTAGCGTTAACACAATCCATAACGCCATGACCAAGCCAAGTACGGTAATAGCAACCACTTGATCAGCCAGCAGGTATGGTAATGCCAGGCCTAAACCAAGCGCCAATACAAAGGCCAATATCAAATCGCTGCGAATGGCCTTAAGCTCTTGTCGACGCCAGCGGAATAACGGACCAAGCCCCATCAGGAATACAAAGGGCACAATCAACCAGGTAAACATGCTATTGAAGAAGGGTTCACCAATTGAAATCGAGCCTAAACCAAGCTCTTTATGCACCAATGGCAACAAAGTACCGAGCAGGACCACCAAAGTGGCAGCCATCAATAAAATGTTGTTACCGAGTAACATCACTTCACGTGACACCGCTTCATATTTGGTATGGCTGTTTACTGCACCTGCGCGCAGCGCAAACAGCAATAACGAACCGCCAATAACAACGGCAAGCAAACCAAGAATAAACAAGCCACGGGCTGGGTCAGTCGCAAACGCATGCACCGACACAATCACGCCAGAACGTACCAGGAAGGTGCCCAGCAAACTTAAGCTAAATGCGGAAATGGCCAGCAGTACCGTCCACGATTTAAAGGCCCCGCGCTTTTCAGTAACCGCCAATGAGTGAATTAATGCAGTACCCACCAACCAAGGCATAAAGCTTGCGTTTTCCACTGGATCCCAGAACCACCAGCCGCCCCAGCCAAGTTCGTAGTATGCCCACCAGCTACCCAGCGCAATGCCTACCGTGAGAAAACACCATGCAGCGGTTGCCCAAGGGCGCGACCAACGTGCCCACGACGCGTCCAACTTGCCACTGATTAATGCGGCTATCGCGAACGCAAAGGCAACCGAGAAACCGACGTACCCCATGTATAGCAAGGGAGGATGAACAATCATGCCGGGGTCTTGCAGCAGCGGGTTTAAATCGCGGCCATCAACGGGAATAAGTGGCAGCGCGCGGTCGAATGGATTCGACACGCTCATCATGAATAAATAGAAGCCAATACTTATCAAGCCTAATATCGCGAGTACGCGGGCCATCATCGTTAGTGGCATACGGCGTGAAAACATCGCAACGGCTGCTATCCAGCCGGCCTGCATAAGCATCCACAGCAAAAACGAACCTTCGTGCGAACCCCATACCGCAGTGATACGATACGCCAATGGCAACGCCGTGTTCGAGTTGTGGGCAACATAGGAAATACTGAAGTCGTTAACGATAAAGCCGTAGGTTAGCGCCGCATAAGAAAGCGCAGTGAACACAAACTGACCATAGGCCAGCGGCCGCGCCAACAACATTGCGCCACTGTGTCCGCGCCACGCACCCCACAATGGATAAATCGCTAACAATACGGAAAACGCCAGCGCAACCGCCAGCGTCAATTGTCCAAATTCAGCAATCATTAGTAATTCCCCGACTCATTTTTTTTGTCGTTCGAGTCGTTATCAGAACCGGTATAATCCGGTTGGTTTGGATTCACGTGCTTGATACCCTTCATGGCCTCAGCCAATTCCGGCGGCATGTATTCTTCGTCATGCTTCGCCAGTACTTCGGTAGCTTTTAACACGCGAGGTTCAATCAGCACACCTTGCGCCACAATGCCCTGACCTTCGCGGAATAAGTCCGGTAAAATCCCGGTATACAACACGGTAACTTCCGGACCGGTATCAGTGACTTGGAAACTCACTTCCAACGTTTGTGGGTCGCGCTTAACCGACCCTTCAACCACCATACCGCCAACCCGTAAACGCTGACCAATTTCAGGGCGTACTTTATCTGGCCCTTTACCATCAACCATTTCTGATGGGGTGTAGAACAAATCAATATTTTGCGTTAACGCGTACAGAATCAAACTTATCGCTGCGGCTACGCCAATAATTAACGACAGTACCCATGCGAGGCGTTTTTTACGACGTGGAATCATTAGTACTCTTACTCCTACTACGCTCTTGCTGTTTACGACGCGCCAACCGCTGTTGCCGCTGCTGTTCTTGAACGGCCATACGTGCCAGCGTTTTTCGAGTGAGCAACCCGTGCACCACCAACAAGCCGACAGCTAAAATCGATACGCCGAACGATAGCCACACATAAAAGCCGTAGCCATCCATCCAAATCACTTCTTGCCAACTATTAAACGCCATTGTTGGCCTCCACACCCAGTTGCTGCATAGCCCATGGGCGGTGCAACTCTTGCTTTAATATTTCATTACGTAAACGCTGCGTAACAAGCGCAGCCGTTAGGAACAAAAAGCCAGCGATGCTTATCAACAGCGGAATCAACATTTCCGGTGGCATCGAAGGTTTTGAAAACTTGGTAATGGTGGCGCCTTGGTGCAACGAGTTCCACCAATACACTGAAAAATGAATAATCGGTACATTCACCACGCCAACCAGCGACAGAATAGCCGCCGCTTTGGCCCCAGTGCGCGCATCATTAAATGCGTAATACAATGCCAGCACACCGATATAAAGAAACAACAAAATCAATTCAGACGTAAGCCGCGCGTCCCATTCCCACCAAGTACCCCACATGGGTTTGCCCCATACAGCGCCGGTAAACAACGCGACAAAGGTTAGCACCGCGCCAACGGGGGCGATTGCAGCAATAGCCCATTCCGCCGTGCGAATTTGCCAAACCAGTGCGATCAGCGCTGCAATGGCCATGCCGGTGTAGGCGCCCATCGAGAACATGGCGGCCGGTACATGAATAAAGATAATTCGGTAACTGTCACCTTGCTGGTAGTCCGGTGGCGCATAAAACAGCCCCCAAACCAGACCCACGGAAACCAAGATGAGTGCCAAACCGCTCAACCACGGTAGCCAAGCCCCTAATAATCGAAACGTTGCTTCGCCTTTGGCGTATGGATGTAACCATTTCCACATATTAATTCACGCTCACTCGTATTGCTGCAGCCACCGCCAAAGGCGCTAACGTTAGCGTCAGTAACATTAACCCTGCCAATAATACCACTTGCCCGTATGCAGATGTACCCACTAGCGTACTCTCAACTGCCGCAGCCGCAAATATCAACAAAGGGATAAACAACGGCAACAACAATAAACTTAACAGCGCGCCGCCGCGCCCTAAACTCACCGTGAGCGCAGCGCCGACGGCAGTCATTGCACTCAACATGGGGGTACCCACTAAGAGAGTGAGCATTAACGTGCCCCAAGCTTCAAACGGCAGTTTTAATAATAATGCGCAAAGCGGCGCTAGGATCACCAGCGGCAGGCCACTGAGCAACCAATGCACCACAATTTTACCCAGCGCAAGCGCTGGCAGTGGCGCCGGCAGCAACACCATTTGCTCGAGGCTGCCGTCAAGAAAATCATCCCGAAACAAACGTTCAGAACCCAGCAACGCAGACAACAACGCCGCCACCCAAATCACCCCTGTGGCGATGCGCCCTAAAATATCAGGCCCTGGCCCCACAGCCAGCGGAAATAGAGTGACCACGATTAAAACAAATAACAGTGGATTAATAACATCACTGCGCCGTCGCAGTGCCACGGCTAAGTCACGTCGCATCAGTGTTTTTAATATGCGCCAAGTGCTTGCGTTATTCATAGCTAAGCGCCTCGTCATGGGGTTCGATGCGTATTTTTTGTAATCGTTCCCCAGACCACGTTAATGGCTGATGCGAGGTAAGCAATAGCGCGCCTCCCTGGTCAATATGATGCTCAAAGCGCTCGTGCAACAATTCGATACCACGGCTATCAAGTGCGGTAAAAGGTTCGTCAAGAATCCATAAAGGTGCCGTGCTGTACCAGAGTCGCGCAAGCGCAATTCGGCGCTGTTGTCCCGCAGAAAGTTGTTGGGCCGGAAGATCCTCGAGCCCCAGCAGACCAACGGTTTCTAACAAATGCCACGCATCAACGTGTTCAGCACCATCAAATTGACTTTGATAATGTAAATTCTCTAAAGCGGTGAGTTCAGCTTTGACGGCAGGCTTGTGCCCAATGAATAGGGTGTTACGTTGCCACAGCTCAGGGTCTTCATATTGAGGCTGGCCAAACAGCAGTACCTGCCCTTCTTGCGGACTCAAAAGGCCAGCGATAATGCGTAGTAGTGTTGACTTACCGGCACCGTTGGGGCCTTCAACGTGAAGAATTTCCCCGGCGCAAAGTTGCAGCGAAAGCGATGAGAAGAGCGTGCGTCCCGCACGAACCGACGTGAGTTGTTTCGTTTCAATAACAACAGACATTGGAAGTTAGGCAACCTATCGGGTCAACAAAAGTGACCCGATAGTACCACAGGTTTGTGAGGCCATATAAGCCTCACGTATCAATTTTCGTCCATTCGTACGTTATGCACTTCGTTCGTGCTTAATCCAATGACCGTAACCGACGAAGGCGTAAAGGTGAAACCTGCTTTGGCGAAATTAACCGTTGTTGAAGTGCCTGCAGGAATACCGTTACATGCGTACGAACCGGTATCCGCATTACCCTGCTTCGAGAAACTACAGGTAATTCCCACACCGCTTACGCTCACATCACGATAGTGGGTGTTTTTACACGGCTGACCGTTAAATTGCAGACAGTAAATCTCACCGGTTATAGAATACAGCGGCGTGACACCCGCTGATGCATCGACCGTTACGTTCACATTGCTACTTAATTGACTATCTTCAAGCGGGTGCACGGGCAAGCTACCAAGCACACTGGCGTTACCCAGACTGGCATCCATAGTAATCGTCGACACACCAGCATCACGTGCGCTAACCCGGCCACGACTGTAGGTTCCGTAGTAATTTAGCTCTGGGTCGACAATGGTTTGTATCGGCTCATTGGTGACATCAGCCACGGGTTGATTCGACGTTTCCCAAAGCCCCAGCAACGTCAGGTTGACCTCATAAAAAGGTACTTTCGAAATCCAGTCGGCTTCGTTATTCAAAATGGCGGTACGCACTGTTTGCAGATGGTCGGTCGACATGTCGTCTAAATAAATGCCACGGCCTATCATTTGGTACGAACCTGGTGTAACGGTTACATCTCGACCACTTGGGGCTGCGGGTAAAGCGGAATCCATTACCAGTGACTTAACCACATCACGCACATAACTGGTGTACACCGCGGCGCCATCTGGATTAATCAGATAATCTGCAGACGTTACCGTTACCGCATGGAACTGCCAGTCGGGGTACATCGCGTACCAGCCATCAATACGGCGCATCCGACACGACTCTTCGTACACATTATTCGCACCTTGGTTCGCTTCAACTAAAAGCCCATTAGCGTCGCGATAAAAGTGACGATGATTCCCATTTTGCTTGCGTTGCGTGTCGTGTTTGAAAATATTACCTGTGCTAACCATGGTGGAATTGTCATGGTGGTTCCGACAGCATTCATCGCACAGCTGCGGCTGACCAGTTACAGCCGGGTTTAATACTCCGGTCATTTTAGTCGTTTGTTGCCCGCCATTCGGATCAAGCACCAAGCGGTCGTCTTTTAAGATCAACCGGTGTGGGGTAATCGAGCTCGACTCAAAGCCGGTAAACATGCATGAGCAGTTCAGTGTAATAAAGTCTTCCACGCGCTGCGTTTGCGTGGCTTCATCATAGGTTACCGTGTCAAAGCGCACGGTTAATCGGTCGCCACTTCGCATTACCGTTGGTGTTGGTCGCGTTGTCTCTTTCACCTGATAACTCAATGCGGTGTCGTCTTCGGTAAGCTTGACCGCGATAACTTCAGGTGCTGCACCTGGGTTATACGTAACACTGGGTTCATTACGTGGCGGTGGTGTCGTCACAGCCAGGCCGCCATCGCGCATGGCAATACGCCCCAACCAGCCTTCTAAGGTTAGAATTTGATTCTCGCCACCGCGCATTTGCCAAGCCACTTCTATCGACACCATTTTGGCATCGGGTGAAGGTGGCAGTGGACTTGGTAAGTCTGGATCGCCCGTCGTGCGCCACACACCATCAAAGTATTGCGGTGCGACAGCCCAGCTTACAGCATAGGTTTTATCATCGCGTAACACGCTATCGGTACCCGATGCGATGTCTTCAAATAGTTGGAATCGCAGTTCTTCGAGCCGTTGTTGCGCAATTTCCAAAGCTGCGGAATGCTCTGTCGCCCGCGCCGAGCTTTGCATAAAGGTACGTTGCAAACTTACTAAGCCGGTTACGCCTACGGCGATAATTACCAGTGCTACTAGCACTTCCACAAAGGTAAAGCCACGCTTACGCGGTGCATATGCTTGATTAGAAATCACGCCAGCTACCTCCCACTCGAGTCACTCGCTTAAATGCATCATTGTTAACCAAATTGGTTAACACTTCTTCATGGTAGCGAACTAGCAGCGTACCATTGGATAAATCAGGGTCGAAATTCGCCATCACCGCGCCGTTAATAGTTGCGCCGCCGTTAAGCTTTAAATCATAGTCGGTAACATTACCTGGCGTGCGAAAGGCAAACACTAGGCCGTTTACCACCGTGCTGCCGTTAATAGTGAGACTGCCGTCTTGAATCACTAACGCAACTGGATTCTCAGTAGAGCCAATATCAACACTGGGGGCGCAGTTACCAATCACCCAAATTAAGCCGGTTGAAGCCGGACCAATACTGTCACAGCCATTAACGATTGCGGTAGCTGAGTCACGTAAGTCCTGCCACTTCGGTTCCGACACACCAAATAAATATTCCAGCAAATCGTCAGGAAAATTCGGGTCATTATCGAGAATATCGACACCGTGCTCGCCGCGCTCACTAAATGGCTGCGATGAACAGTTGCCTTCGGTGTACTCTTGTTGCCCACAGGTGGTGCCACTGCCATTAATATCAACATCACCTTCGGTCCAAATGGATAAAGGCACGCCATCGCCACCGCCATTGGGGTTGGCCACCACCTCAAAGTTACCTGAAACGTTCATACTGCCTTTAATCGCCACTGGCGTGTCAGGGGCTGAGCGAATCATGGGTAACACAGCAATTTGCTGGCGTACGGTACGTGTAGCGCGAGTGTCTGCCGAGTTTGCGGTTAATACAACATCGACAATTTCCACGTCGCCACGAATGGTTTCTTCAAACAAGGTGCTGGCTAGCGTGGCTGAATATTGTGCCCCGCCAATAGTGCCCGCAATAGTTCGGTTCAAGTCTGAGCGGTCACCATCAACTTCCATGATCACCTGTTCGATGGCAGCATCTGCAACCATGGTTGCCTCTTGCATGCTGGCGTGATTGCGCATAATGCGCTGTTCTTGCACTTTGAATCGCGCGGTATAAAGCGTGACTAAAATAATAATCGACAATAACAACACGGTCAGTGTGATGGTGGCGAAGCCTGTTTGTTTAGAATGCATTTCGAAGCACCACCTCTGTTGCAAGTTCACGTGATATTTGATCATCGCTTGGCAAAGACACCACCATTAAGACCTCGACAACCTGTTCGTTCACTGCATCGAGCATACGCTCGGTTAAAACAAATTCTAAAACGTCGACTTGAATGAGATCTGGGCTGGTTAAGCCTTCCCAACCGGCATCACCGCATGCAGCTCCAGCTTGGCGACGCTGTACCTGCCCTTCACGCAAACGATAACCAAACCGTTCAGGGTCGCCATTGTGCGTGCTGCTGTTGTTAGCATCGTAATCAAACAATAAGCAACTGGCGGCAACTTCACTCGGGTGTTGCGACACCACAATCGAATTGTTAAAGCCTGTCACAGCATTATCCGGGTCAACCACTAACAAGTGGGCGTCGCCGCGATAGCCAGCCCGACGCAAGTCCCCGACCAGCAAATCCATAACGGCAGTTGACTCTTCCTGCAATTGACTCAGCTTTAAGCTGCGCGAGTTGGTGCCCAAGGTGGCCGAGAACACAGATGTTAGCGCCGCCATCAAAATCAAGCCCAAGGTAATCGTGATCATCAGTTCAACTAACGACAAGCCACGCTGCTTTAACATGCTGGATAACTCCCCACGCCGCCAACCTGGCAATAGCGTAAACGTCCGAGTTGACTCACGACCACTCGAACTTCTTGCTCAACAACATTATTATTACTTTTTAATTGGTAGCTCACTGTGCCGGCATTGCCTTCAGCTAAACCTCGCATGGCGTCAAACCGTGTATAGTCGCCTGCCGAAAATGCTGCCGATGCAAAAGTTACACCGGTGTACTCGTCACCGTTGATTTGGCGCAATACGCCATCAATAGCGCAGTCTTCGGTTAAACAGTCACAGTCCGCGTTGTCAGCTACTGCCGCACACCACTGACCACTGGCGTCATCCCACACCACAAAACGATTCTCGCCGCTACTCAGTGCATCCGAACGGGCATACTGCAGCAACGCATAGGTGTCTTGGGCAGCGCCTTGCAAGCGCATGGTTCGCGCTAAATCAATAGTCGCAGGCACCCCCCATCCCAGCACGATACTGAGAATTAATAAGGTGATGATAAGCTCGAGTAAAGTAAATCCCTGACGCATTGCGTTTGTTCCAAAATTATCGTACTAATGAGCAGATGCATTAATCATAGTATAAACAGGTGGAATAAATGCAAGTTGAAAAAAAGTTATCTGGCATGACACTCATCGAATTAATGATTGTGGTAGCAATTATAGGCATCATTGCAGCAATCGCCTACCCGAACTTCACGAACTACGTGAAACAGGGCCGCAGGGCAGACGCCATGGGCGAATTGATGAAATTACAGATGGCCCAGGAAGAGTACAGATTACGTAATGCCAGCTATGCTTCTATAGCTGATTTGGGCTTTACATCGTCAAGTGAGTTTTACACTTTCAGCGTTACCAATATAGGCGCAGAAACATATACGTTAACGGCTACAGCAACCGGAGCCCAAACTTCGGACACCGATTGCGCAACAATGAGCATTAATCAAAACGATCAAAAAACCCCAGCCACCTGCTGGCAGTAAGGTGGTTAAAGTTCGACGACGCGCAGTTCTGGAGGGATGGAGAAAGTAATATTTTCTTCACGGCCACTGCGCTCTTGCGCTGTTGTGCCACCCCACGCTTGCAGTTGTTTCACCACATCACGCACCAGCACCTCAGGTGCGGAAGCGCCTGCAGTAACACCTACATTCGCTTTACCGTCTAACCACGCTTTATCAATGCAGGTTGCATCATCAATTAAATAAGCTGGGGTGCCCATTTTTTCAGCAAGCTCGCGCAAACGATTGGAGTTGGAGCTATTGCGTGCGCCAACTACCAATAGCAAATCAACCTCGGCAGCTAACTCACGCACGGCGTCTTGACGATTTTGAGTGGCGTAGCAAATATCATCTTTGCGTGGCCCCTGCACCTCTGGGAATTTTTCCCGCAAGGCATCAATCACATCAGCTGTATCATCAACCGATAACGTAGTTTGGCTCATGTAATGCAATTGCGTTGGGTCTTTAACCATCAGCTTGGCCACGTCTTCGGTTGATTCAACCAAATAAATGCCACCCTGCGGATTATTGTATTGTCCCATGGTGCCTTCTACTTCCGGATGCCCCGCATGACCAATCAATACGCATTCATGGCCTTTGCGACTGGCTCGGGTCACTTCCATATGCACTTTGGTCACCAACGGACAGGTTGCATCAAATACACGCAAGCCGCGGTCTTTGGCTTCTTGACGAACTGCCTGCGAAACACCATGTGCTGAGAAAATAACAATACTGTCATCCGGCACTTCGTGCAGCTCATCCACAAATACCGCACCGCGGTCACGTAATGAGTCCACCACATATTTGTTATGCACAACTTCATGACGCACATAAATAGGCGGTTCAAATATCTCTAACGCGCGCTCGACAATGGTAATCGCCCGGTCAACACCGGCACAAAAACCACGCGGATTCGCCAACACAATATTCATAAAAACTCCAAGTGCGATATTAGCTATTGGATATTAGATATTAGATATTGGAAAAAGCCGATATTTTCGAGCTAATATCTAATATCCAATAGCTAATATCGTTTTCGTTTTCCTAAGGGTTTACCTCAATAATTTCAACCGCGAAGCGCACCCGCTGCCCCGCTAGCGGATGATTGAAATCAATGGTCACAAACTGATCATTGATAGCCCGCACAATGCCTGGCAACTCCGTGCCATCAGGTTGCGGAAAGGTAAATATTTGCCCTACCGCAGGCCGCTCCTGGCCAAACTTTGTGGTGTCTACCTGATAGTAGTTGTCTTTGTTCGGCATGCCAAACGCATCTTCCGGCGCCAGCTCAAACTCGCGGTCATCGCCTGCTTTTAAACCAACCAAACAGGCTTCAAAATTCTCTGTTAATGAGCCATCGCCCATCCGAAATTTCGCCGGTTTACCAGACATTTTGGTGCTGTCTGCAACGGAATCATCGGTAAGTTTTATCGTAAAATGCAAAACCACTTCGCGACCGTGTTCGATCGGGAGACGACTGATCATGCTTGAGGCTCCTGGCGTTGTTCAAAAAACGCCTCTAGTAACATTAATACCGCACCGATAGTAATTGCCATATCGGCCACATTAAATGCCGGCCAGTGCCAATCATTTACATACACATCAAGAAAATCAATCACATAACCGTACATAATACGATCAATAACGTTTCCGATGGCACCCGCAAGAATCAACGCAAATGCTGTATTCTGACGCCACAAGCTCACCGGGTTGCGACGTAACCAGATGAGTAGAACCACACTGATGGCAATCGCGAAAAATGTAAATAACCAACGCTGCCAGCCACCTTGATCGCTCAAGAAGCTGAACGCGGCGCCCATGTTACGCACATAGGTCAGATTTAAATACGGCATTACCTCAATGCTTTCGTATAAATCGAATACGCGAATTACCCATTGCTTGGTAAATTGATCCAGCACAATAAGAATGAAAGTCAGCCACAAAAATCGTAGCCCACTCACACGCTTCTTCAATTCCACAGTTGATTTAGGCAAAGCGACGCTCCTCTCCGGCCCCATCCACATTGGTCACGCAGCGTGAACACAAGGTTGGATGCTCAGCAATGGTGCCAACTTCGGCACGGTGATGCCAACAACGGTCACATTTGGCATGGTCCGACTTAGCCACTTTCACCCAAACACCTTTGAGCTCAGTCGCAACCGCGCCCACGGGGGCTTCGGTGACGGTTTCTACTGACACAGCGGAGGTAATAAAGGCAAACCGCAGTTCTTCGCCCAAGCTCTTCAATTGCGCGGCGATATCATCAACCGCATAAACAGTTACTTCTGCCTGCAATGAACCGCCAATCGCATCGTCACGACGGGCTTGTTCCAAGGTACGGTTTACTTCATCGCGCACTTCTAAAATAGTTTGCCACAGCTCGTTATCGGCTGGGCTCACACTGATGTGCTCGGCGTCTAAGTACCAGCTTTCCGTGAACACATATTTGGTGCGTGTTCCACCGTCAGACAACTGTTTGGGCAATGCGTCCCAAATTTCTTGGGCCGTAAAGCTACAGATTGGCGCTAACCAGCGCACTAACATTTCAGCGATATGGTATAAGGCAGTCTGACACGAGCGACGCGCAACACTGTCTTGCTTAGCGGTGTATTGGCGATCTTTGATCACGTCAAGATAAAAACTACCCAATTCAATTGAGCAGAAGTGCATGAGTTTTTGCACCACTACGTGGAACTGATAGTCATCCAACGCCGATAAAATTTCTTGTTGCAAGCTCACCGCGCGCGCCACAATCCATTTATCGATTGCCACCATATCGGCAGGCGCTACAGCGTGTTTGCTCGGCTCAAATTCGTTAATATTCGCTAATAAGAAGCGCGATGTATTACGAATACGACGATAGCTGTCGGCCGCACGTTTTAAAATTTCATCAGAAACGGTCATTTCACCGGAGTAGTCGGTCGCCGCAACCCATAAGCGCAGAATATCACCGCCAAGTTTGTTCATAACTTCCAGCGGAGCAATAACGTTGCCGATAGACTTCGACATTTTCCGGCCTTGTCCGTCCACGGTGAAGCCATGCGTAAGCACTTGCTTATAAGGCGCTTGCTGATACATCGCAACACCGGTTAGCAATGAAGATTGGAACCAACCACGGTGCTGATCTGACCCTTCAAGATACAAATCCGCAGGCCATCGCAGACCCGGCGTTTTGTTCAATACGGCTTCATGGGTCACACCCGAGTCGAACCACACATCTAAGGTGTCGGTTACCTTGCGATAATCTTTCGCTTCATCGCCTAACAGCTCTTCAGGCTCTAAATCGAACCAAGCCTGGACACCACCCTTTTCAACGCGTTTGGCTACTTCTTCCATGAGTTCCAGCGTGCGTGGGTGCAACTCATCGTTATCACGGCGCACAAATACAGCAATTGGATTACCCCAAGTGCGCTGACGCGAAATACACCAGTCTGGGCGCCCATCAACCATGCTTTCAATGCGGCTTTGGCCCCACTCAGGTACCCAGCGCACTTGCTTAATTTGTTCCAGCGCGGTGGCACGTAAATGCTTTTTATCCATGCTGATAAACCACTGCGGCGTTGCACGGAAAATAATTGGCGTTTTATGGCGCCAGCAATGCGGATACGAGTGATTGTATGCTTCGTGATGCACCAAACGCCCTGCTTCTTGCAACGCATCAACAATGTTTGGGTTGGCCTTCATCACATGCTGGCCAGCAAACATCGGCGTGTCGTCTTTATACACACCGTTGTCGCCAACAGGGTTATAAACTTCAATGCCGTAACGCTGCCCCACAATAAAGTCATCCACACCATGCCCTGGAGCGGTATGCACACAACCCGTGCCCGACTCGGTGGTAACGTGTTCGCCCAAGATGAGTGGCACTTGAATGTCCGCAAACAACGGATGATTCACTTTCAAGTTTTCCAGCGCTTCACCTTTCGCGAAACCTAACTTGTGATAGTCCGAGATACCCCAACGTTCCATTGATGAGGTCACCAATTCGTCGGCAACGATCAAACGGTGCGCAGGCTTCTCATCGGTAGCTTCTACCTGTACCAAGGTATAGTCCAAGCTCGGATGCAGTGAAATAGCGCGGTTCGCAGGAATAGTCCATGGTGTCGTGGTCCAAACCACCACCATCACCTCACCTTCACCGGCATGGTCATGCGGATGATCAAACTTGGCCACCAACTCAGCTTCGTTTACTGCAGTAAAACCAACATCAATGGCTGGCGAACGTTTATCTTGATACTCAACTTCAGCTTCAGCCAAAGCCGAACCACAATCGGTACACCAATGCACTGGCTTAAAGCCTTGCTGCATGTGCCCGTTGGCAATGATTTTGCCAAGCGCGCGAATACTATCAGCTTCCTGCTGCGGATTCATGGTCAGGTAAGGGTTATCCCAATCACCAAACACGCCTAAACGTTTAAAGTCTTCACGCTGGCCGTCAACTTGCGTCAACGCATACTCGCGGCACTTCTGACGAAACTCAGCAACGGTGAGCTTTTTGCCCGGTTTGCCGTGCTTTTTCTCAACTTGCAATTCAATCGGAAGCCCGTGGCAATCCCAGCCTGGAACATACGGTGCATCAAACCCACCCAGGGTTTTCGCCTTCACAATCATATCTTTTAGAATTTTATTAACCGCGTGACCAATGTGAATATCACCGTTCGCATACGGAGGGCCGTCATGCAAAATAAACACCGGCTTACCCGCCTTCGCTTCGCGAATCAAGCCGTACACGTCATCCGCGTACCACTGTTTCAACATCTGCGGCTCACGCTGCGCAAGATTACCGCGCATCGGAAACTCAGTTTCCGGCAGATTCAGCGTGTGTTTGTAGTCGGTCATTTTTGTTGGTTCCTTTTTCGGGGGAGTTACTTGCCCCATGACTTATTTCAATGTTTGAATGCGAATAGGATATTAGCTATTGGATATTTGATATTAGACAAAACATAAATACCCGATACATCAGCTCTAATATCCAATAGCTAATATCGCCTTTGCCTTTTCAGCGTCGGCTTCGATTTGTTGTTTCAGCTGCGCGAAATCGGCGAACTTCTGTTCACCGCGAATAAACTGCGTTGGTATTACCTTCAACTGCCGACCATACAAGTCACCAGTATAATCAAAAATATGCACTTCCAGTTGCATCCGCTCGCCGTTCAACGTGGGCCTACGGCCAACATTTGCCACGCCAGCATGCTTATTTCCGTCCGCAGTTTCGACTGTTACAGCAAACACGCCTTGTAGGGGTGAATGCAAGCGCTTTAACTGGATATTTGCGGTTGGAAAGCCAATAGTACGGCCTTTTTTCTCGCCATGCACTACCCTGCCTTCAAATGCATAGGGCCGACCCAACATTGCCGCCGCTTGGGTAAAGTCCCCAGCAGTTAAAGCTTGCCGAATGGCGGTACTGCTAACCCGCTGTTGTTGCTGCCGGTAACTGTGCGTATCAACCACTTCAAAGCCTAGCTCAGCTCCAGCTCGCTGCAACATTGCGAAGTCACCTTCGCGGCCGTGGCCAAAGCGAAAATCATCGCCAACCACCAAAAACTGCACACCAAGCTGTTCAACCAGCACTTTTTCAATAAATTCCCGTGCCGGCAAGTTGGCGAACTTACGATTAAACTCAATCACTACGTGTCGGTCAATGCCTTGCGCCCGAAGCGCCATATGCTTTTCGCGAAAGTTGGTTAAACGCGCGGGTGCTCTTTCTGGCTGAAACAGTTCTTGTGGCTGCGGCTCAAAGGTCATCACCGTTGCCGGAACGCCACGCGCCAAAGCTTGCGTTTTCACCTGCGCAAGTACCGCTTGATGGCCTAAATGCACGCCATCAAAGTTACCGATAGTCAGTACACACCCACGGTGCTTGGGGCGAATATTATGAATTCCGCGAATCAGTTGCATCAATGCTTAGCAAACCTGTCGTTACGTGTCGTGAGTCGAGTGATTAACAAAGCGGCGATTATAACAGGCTAGCCAAAAGCTAACCAGACACTAAGGTGTCATTAATACCAGATTCAACAACTGATCTCGCAGGTTTTGCCGAGTTCGGATAAACAGAAGCACAGTCACTTGATCGTGGTATCGATAAATAACGCGGCACTGTGATTTACCATCTTCGTTATTCGTTATTGGTTATTCGAAGTAACAAGAGCGACAGAGCTACTGGCTAAGTAGCCACTCTAATGCCTGTTGGATAACTTGCGGTTGTTGCAGCGGAACCATGTGATCACTGCCGCTTAGGGGAATATACTGGCCGTTCGATACTGAAGCTTGCTCGGCACTCCAAGCACTTCCTTCCTGCTGCCATTTTTGCAACGCCGTCAATAGTTCAGCATCAGCATCATCATCAGCCGCAGCAGCAATGTCTTTTTGCTCAAAATCACTGTCAATCACACTTACTGGTATAGCGGTTATCATGGGCAGAGTCGCGTAGCTTTCTAAATCAGAAATGTATGCGGCAATTTCACGAGCTCTGGCTTGCTGGTGCGAAATCAGCATGCGTTGCTGCATTATTTGCTCCAAGTAATTCCAGTCGATTGCGATACCATATTCACTAGCCCACTGCTTGATCTGTTGATATTCCGCATCGAGTTTGTCTTTGGTTCGCTCTGACCAATTACCAGCAGCTAAATGCGGTAGTAGCGTCGCTAAATTGTCTCGATACCAGTCAGCCGGATACCCCTGATACAAGCTCAATGAGTGTGCTAATGGAATATCCGGGTCAATATACAACATGGCGTCAATATCAAATTGCTCGCCATGGAGCTCATAGAACCAACGCGCACTAATACTCGCGCTAGCAAAAGCGACTACGGCCAATTGAGGTTCGTTGAGTTGCTGCAGCACTTGTGCCAAATCGTCGGCAAAACGACGGTAGGACAAATCATCACTGTTGCTACTAAAAGCATTGCCAAGGCGATCAATACTGTACACGCGATACTGCTCTGCTAATAGCGGTTGCAACGCAGCAAACCAAGCGCTGTCACTGTGATAATTGTGATTAGGGCCTGCTAACAAAACAACTGCAGGCCCGGAGTTGTCACGCCCCATCGCGCGAACATGAAATTGCCCTGCGGAAGTTTCGACTAAACGCGAATGCTCTGGCAGTTCCGGTTGTTCTGCCGATGCGTCACGATGACGATTCGGTTGCTGGCAACCAAACAGCGCAAGCACCAACGTAAATGCCATGACTATGTTTATGACCTGCCTCATGTCAGTTCCCTCTCACTCAATTCTGGGCCTCAGCAATTATTATTGCTCTGGTCTTTTTTCAATAACCAATAACGAATAACCAATAACGATTAGCGGATCTTCACGCGAAGGAAAAAGAGGGAGAGCAAATACGTCCCTGCGCCTGCGCCAATTAACATCGCCAACTGCCACACCCGATCAATGAATTCCGCAGTTAGCCACCACGAACGTGACGGCACCAGATACAGCACGACCGCGACCATCGTCGCCACAGCAAGCGCTACTTTTGTGAGATAAGTTAAAGTTCCGGGGTAACGTTTGAGTACGCCGTCGCGCCAAAGATTGTACCCCAACAAGCCTGCATTAACCGCAGCAGAAAGCGAGGTCGCAATCGCGAGGCCAACGTAACCATATGGAATCGCGAAAATTACGTTAAACACCATGTTGGTAACCATGGCAATAATGCCGTACTTCACTGGGCGCTTGGTGTCTTGGCGTGAATAAAAGCCCGTTGCCAGCACTTTCACTAACATAAAACTCAATAAGCCAGAACCGTACGCGAATAAACTATACGAAGCTAAGCGCGCATCTTCAGGGGTGAACTCACCACGCATAAACAGCACCATGAGCATAGGTTCCGCCAGCACAATCAAACCGCACATAGCCGGTAAACCCAGCAGCACAACAGTACGAATGCCCCAGTCCAGTGTTTTACTGAATTCATCCGGTGACTTATCCACATGGCGCGAACTCAGGGCGGGTAAAATAACCGTCGCAATGGCAATGCCAAATAGCCCAAGTGGAAACTCCAACAGCCGATCAGAGTAATACAGCCAGCTAATCGAACCGCTCATTAAAAACGAAGCAATAAAAGTATCAAAGAGCAGGTTAATTTGGCTCACCGACACCCCAAACAGCGCGGGAATCATCAGGGTGCGAATCTTCGTCACGCCAGGATCACGCCACCCCCACCGTGGCCAAACCAACAGCCCCGCGCGCTTTAAAAAAGGAATCTGGAACAAAAACTGAACCGCACCACCCACAAACACACCCCATGCGAGTGCATATTCAGGCTGTTCCAATTGCGGCGCCACCCAAATTGCAAAAACAATAATGGCAATATTCAAAAATACTGGGGTAAACGCAGCCACCGCAAACTTACCGATGGTATTTAAAATCGCGCCGGCTAACGCCGTAAAGGTAATAAACCACAAGTAAGGAAAGGTAATGCGCAGTAAATCAGAGGCCAGCACAAACTTATGCCCTTGCGGCCCATCGTGATACCAATCCAGAAACCAGCCCGTACCAAACATCGCCGCCACCACCGGCGAAGCAATCACACCAATTAAGGTGACGATTGTCACTAAGGTGCCCAGCGTACCCGCCACACGCGCTATCAGCAGCCGCTGCGCCTCAATACTCTGCCCCTGCTTGTACTCGGTTAGCACCGGCACAAAAGCCTGCGCAAAAGCGCCTTCAGCAAACAAGCGGCGCAAGAAATTCGGAATTTTATTGGCGAAAAAGAACACATCCGCCGCAGCCCCTGCCCCCATCAAATTAGCAATGACCACATCACGCACCAACCCCATAACGCGCGAGATCAGCGTCATGAAGCTTACGATAATGCCGGATTTTGCAAGTGATTTTGACAAGAGAGCCCCGAGCGCGATATTAGATATTAGCCATTAGATATTAGTAAAACCTAGTTATTTGAATCTACAACTATCATTTTCTTGGTTGCACTTATTAAACCATTGAGCAACCGATACACAAAACGAGTTTCTTTATGCAACCTACCCTGGACATAACCTAAGCGAAAACTTATTTCTAACTGAGTTTCGAGTTCAGCTAAGGAACCACGAGCAATATAATAAAATCGCAATTGGTCTCTATATGAACCTCTACCAGCCCCTTCAGCTAAATTGCTCGGAATCGAAACAACAGCTCTGCGCATTTGACTCACTAGGCCAAATAGCTCATGATTTGGGTAACTGTCTGTTATCTTATAGATTGATACACACAAGTCCATTGCTGATTGGTAAACTTTCAAATCTTTAAACATAACCACCTCCATGTCACGCATAATCTTAGCCTGGTTTTTCTAATATCTAATGGCTAATAGCTAATATCGGACTTGACTTTAAGGGCAAAAACAGGCATATTCCCCGCCCTAATAAACCATTGCATTTAGATAACGAATTTTAGGAGTTCACCTTGGCTAACATTAAGTCTGCTAAAAAGCGTGCGGTTCAAGCGGAAAAAAACCGTCGCCACAACGCGAGCCGTCGCTCAATGATGCGTACCTTGTTGAAGAAAGTAACTGCTGCAATTGAAGCAGGCGATAAAGCGGCTGCTCAGCAGGCATTTACTGGCCTTCAACCGATTATGGATCGTTACGCAACAAAAGGTCTTATCGGTAAAAACAAAGCTGCTCGTCATAAGAGCCGTTTGAACGCAAAAATCAACGCGCTGTAATACACAGCCGCGTTTGATTGAAAAAACCAGCTGCGGCTGGTTTTTTTGTGCCTATGATATAAAACTTGTAATCACCGAAAGGTCCCCGTAGCTCAGCTGGATAGAGCAGCCCCCTCCTAAGGGGCAGGTCGCAGGTTCGACTCCTGCCGGGGACGCCAAACCACACAATCCCGCAGTTCATCGCAATACTTGATTAGTTCATCGCACTCTGGTACAAAAACCAGACAATAATAATAAAAAAGTATCGTTATGGCTGATATCCAGAAGTTATTCCAGCAAGCTGTTGCTTCGTTTCGGGCCGGGCAGTTTAGCTCAGCGGAACAACAGTTCCGTCATCTATTGCGGTTTAACGCAAAGCACCCTGATGTACTGCATATTCTAGCGCTGTGTTTACAGAATCAACATCAACCTAAAGCTGCGGCTGACTACTTACAAACCGCACTTAGACATAATTCCAGCCATGCGCCTTCGCGCAAAAGTTTAATTTCGCTTTATATCCAGCAGGGCAACTTTGCGGGCGCGCAAGCTGAATGCGACACACTGCGTGAACAACAGCCGGAACAATTTGAACCCTACTTATTGCAGGCTCAGCTGTATCGCACGATGGGTTTAACAGACGGGGCACTAGAGGCTATTGAAAAGGCACGGCTTAAGCTTGCCAAGCCTTTGCCAATAGTGGATTACTACTTAGCCTGCATTCATTACGACCTGGCCCAATACGAGCAAACGGAAGCGATATTGCAGAATCTTGTCAGCCAGATTCCGGATTACATTGACGCGCATATTGCCCTGAATAAATTGTATTGGGAACATGGCCCGCAGGAAAAATTTCTGACCTCGATTACCAAAGCGCTCGAAAGATTACCCCAGTCACGTGAATTACGCTATAGCTTAGCGGCACATTTGCTAATGTCGAACCAGCCGCAGGCATGCCTGGAATCCTGCGAAGAAACACTCAAAGATCTGCCCGATGGGGCCGAGTTTCATCACTTAAAAGGCTCGGCGTTCATGCGCTTAGAGCGACTCGACGACGCAGTGGCTGCATACGAGCAGGCGCTTAAACTGCAGCCTGATGTATTGCGCCATCGAATTGATTACGCCACCACCATGATGCGCTTGGGTGAATACGAAACTGCCCTACAAAATTTAAAAGCGGTAGAAAAATTTCACCCGCACAGCCAGGAAGCCTTGGCCTATAAAGCACTTTGCTTGCATGCGTTAGGGCGTGCAGAAGCCGATGCGTTAAATAATTACGACCAATTCGTCAAAATCATTCCACTGCAAGCGCCCCAGGCATATGCCAACACAGAACAATTCATGGCTGAGCTGGCACAAGCGCTAAAAGGCTTACACAAAACCCAGCAACAGCCACTGGATCAAAGTGTGCGTCACGGCACGCAAACGGTCGGCAACTTGTTTGCCCAAAAGCTTCCTATCATTGCCGAATTTGAAGCCATGATTGAGGCAGCGGCAGCACAGTATGTTAGCGGCCTACCCAACAGTTCGAGCCATCCATTTCTGCAACGTAAAAGCCAAGGTACACGGTTTACTGGGGCGTGGTCGGTACGCTTAGCCGAGAAGGGCTTCCACTCCAATCATGTGCACCCGGAAGGTTGGATATCATGCTGTACCTATATTCAGTTGCCGCCGCAGGTGCAACCTGATGACGCGAATAAGGCCGGTTGGATTCAATTTGGTGATCCGGGCATGCCGTTACCAAATGTGAAACCGAAGGTGCATGCGGTTTGTCCGAAGGTGGGTTATTGCGTCTTCTTCCCGAGCTACTTCTTTCACGGCACGGTGCCATTCCAAGGTGATGGCATTCGTATGACAGCACCTTGCGATATCTCGCCAGCATGGTAAGTGCTTACTTACTTTAGAAATTTTTGGTAGTTTCGCCAGCGACCGGACGACGACTTATAAAGAGGTTGTCGCACTTGCCAAACACTGGCCGTGCGTACGGCGTTAGTGCGTTGGTGAAACGCCAAGCATTGTTCTTGCCAAGGTAGTTTCAGCCACTTGAACACGCGGCCTAACTCGGTTTCGGGGGCCGCCACCAAGGCATCATAGTCCACCACCTGCAAGTCATCGCCAAACACCTGTTGCCAGTGCGCGAGCAACTGCTGCTCGAGTGCTAAGAACGCTTGAATGTGCTCAATACTATTGGCGTAATTCATTGACGCACCCAAACGGGTGAAATACACCGACAAACAATTGTCCATAAGCTGCCGACGGGTGACTAAAAACTTCGCATCAGGTAACGCCTGTTTTATAAGACCCAACAACCAAATATTGTCAGGGCGTTTGTCTGTCACCCAACCGTCTTGGCCGAAGCGTTGCTGCACGAATTCAAGGTAGTCCTGCCCTATCGCCGCATAGTCTTGTACGGTCGTACGCTGGCTAAAGGCACCTATGCCTTCGCGTTTCACTTGCTGCCAAAGGCGGGGGAAAAACTCCAATTCGCCGCCGTTGGTTATCGCATCATGAGCGCCCAACATTTGCTCCAACAAAGTAGAGCCTGAGCGAAACATGCCGCAAATAAACAACGGTTTGGGTTGGCTCGCTCCACCTGCCGCCGTAACTGAAGCCGCATAATGCTCTGTAATGGTTCGAAGCAAAGCCTCTTGTTCTGCGACGTCCCATGCTGGCATGGTGGTCGCATTCCACGTATTGGCCTGCTGATAGAATTGCCAGGCTAAGTCGTAGCTGCCGCAATCGTCGTGCAGCTTGCCTAACGCAAACGCAATATCAATGCGCTCATTGAGGGGCTGCTTGCCGCTTTCCAAAAAATTTTGCAACTGACGAATCAATGCATCATCGTTAGATTCTGCTTTCTGTACATCTGCCAGCCGCACATAGGCCATGGCATAATCAGGTTGGCGTTTTATCACTTCATTGAAATAGTGCGCGGCTTGCTGTTTGTCGCCATCTTGCTCATAACTGTTTGCGAGGTTATACAAAGCAGGCACATAGTTCGGCGCAATTTTTAGCGCCTGCAAAAAAGCTTGCTGTGCTTGGTGGTTATCCAACAAACCTTCGTTATAAATAACACCAATGTTGGTGTGTACTTCTTCCGGGTGGCTGATACCCAAGGCGAGGGCCTGCTGATAGTGGTCAATCGCCTCTGCATAACGCCCCGCAACACGCAAATAATAGCCGCAGTTGAACTGCGCACCAGCATGCTGCTGATGGTGGTGTACATAGGTACGGTAAAGCTCTGCAGCTTGTTCCGGCATCTTCAGTTGGCTTGCCAAAGCCGCAGCTTGGTCAAGCAGGCCAAGGTTATTCGGCTGCTCAACCAACTGCTGACAAAGGCGTTCCAGTTGTGTCTTTATGCCCTGCGGTGTCACTGCTTTAACCCCAACAGCTATTTAAGCTCAGCCATGGCGTCAACTAACGGCACCAAGTGCTTAGAATAGGCGCTAGCACGGCCTTTAGCTTTAGCATACACCTTCTGATTCATAGGCTCGCCGCGCGCTGTAGTAACGCTGGTAGCAATGCTTACGTAGTCATCTTGCGCAGGGTCAGCGGTTAAGCCACAAAACTTAAGCAATTTTTGTTGGGTTGCAGCACTGTCACTGACCATGGCTTCATAATCGACGCTCAGCATTTCATCACCCAGTGTTGCCTGCCAGGCATTCATTAACGCTTGGTACTGCCCATGATAACGGCCCAGTTCGGCTTGATCATACGCGTAAGCATAACGATCGCTGAACAGCGTGCGATAGATTGACCAACAGGTGTCCAATGCATCACGTTGCACGTGAATGATTTTCGCAGTCGGCAACGCCTTTTTAATTAAGCCGCTGTACAAGAAATTAAATGGCAGTTTATCAACAACAAACTCGTGGCCATCGGCAACTTCTAAAACTTTAGCTAAATAAGCTTTGCCAAGGTCGGTGTAGTTCAAATTTTGTAGCGCTTGCTCGCGTGTCGCCACGCTGTGTTCTGCTAAGTAGCTCGCTATGGCTTCATTAAGTAGTAACGGGAAATCAGCGAACTCACCCAATGATTTTACCTTCGGGTGCGCCGCTAAATAGCGCTCAATCAAGGTTGCACCGCTATTTGGCATACTCACTACAAATACCGGGGTTACCGCAGTCTTCTTGTTGCCGCGCCCTTGCGCGTTCCACGTTTTAGCAACTTGAGTGAGTTGTTGCAACGCATCAAGCTCCGGCGCTTCGTTATATGGCGTGATTTTTTTCTGCAGTGCATTGCCCTTGGTTGCGGCATCAAATGCCAGCTCATGCTCACCAAGATCGTCATACTCTTTTGCCAAGGCGAACCATAACGGCGTATCGGCCACTTGGTCAGCGCGCGCCCGTTCTTTTAACGCATCAATATGGTTACGCGTTTTGGTTTGTTTACGCAGCAGTGCAAGCACGTAATGTGCCATGCTCGGCGCTTGCTCGTTATCACAAACTTTCTTAATTATTTTCTCAGCGGCCTTGGAATCACCCAAGAACCATCGGTTCAGCCCTTCATCAAAGGCCAATATAACGTCGTCTAAATGCTGTTTAAGCAGGCCTTCAATAATCGCCAAGGCCTTCGCAGGCTGGTCCAGCTGCGTATAAAAACGCGCGAGCTGTTGTTGGTATTGTTTATTGTCTTGCGCGAGCTTGGTTGCAGCTTCTAGCGCAGTGGCCAGCTGTTTACGCTCATTCAAGCGATCAAGCACGTACAACCGGTCAATGTGGAATACGATTTGTTCTGGCATTGCTTTAATAGCGCGGTTTAGATAGGCCAACGCGCCCTGCAGGTCGCCTTGCCGGTTACATACCTGCGCAGCCAAATGAAGTAATGCAGCCGAATCTGGTGCTTTGCCAACCGCATCGTCAATGTAGTCGCGTGCCGCTTGGTGCTGTCCGTCTTTCACTAATGTGGATACGTATTTTGTAATGGTTTGAATATCGGTTACCGATGACTGCTCACTCATGTTACTTATCCTGGAATGCTGTTGTTTTACTGAAGCGGAAATAAAAAACGGCGACTAATAGTCGCCGTTTTATTAAACGCTAATTCTTTCGCTATTAGAAGCGGAAAGTTACGCTTGCGTGGATGTAACGACCCAATGTGTCGTAGAAACCAGCAATAGTGTTTGCGTTAGTAGACAGTGAACCGCCAACCAATGGTGGCTCTTTGTCTAGGATGTTGTTAATACCAAGAAGTACTGAAGTATTTTCGTTCACGTCAAAAGTACCTACTACGTCTAAGTAGCTTTGTGAACCAATACCTTTACCAAGTAATAACTGGTCAGTAGATCCTTCATAGTCAACACCACCGAAGTAACGCCATTTCAACTGTGCAGTCCAGATATCATCCGGAGTGTAAGTCATGGTTAAAGAGTGACGCCAGTCTGGCTGTGGGAAACAGTTTGAACTGATTAAGCCCGCACAGTCTTGACCTACGCTATCTGCATACTTCTCAAGATACAATGAACCATTCATACGCGCAGTAATAGTACCGCCAAGAACGTCTTCCAGAGTATAGTTAGCGTTTAAGTCAACGCCGCTATATTCTTCAGAACCAACGTTGATGTTAGTTGCACGAACGAATCCATCGTTACCACGCCACAAGCTGCCTGATGGAGCACGGTTTACGTTGTTACAGTAAACTGCGTCGCCAGTTTCACCACACAAACGAAGTGTGTTTGAAGCGCCCAATGTACCGATAACTTCGTCGATTTCGATCATCCAGTAGTCAACTGTGAAGTTCAAGTTGTCAAGTGGGTTCGCAACAACACCGAATGTTAAGGTATCAGCTACTTCTGGTTGCAATTCAGTGTTACCACCGAACAAACCGTTGTACTGTGATGCAGGGTTTGCATCAACATTACCGTATTGCGCAGCAGTTACGCCTGTGTTAGCACACTGCGCTGCAGTGAACTCAGGAGTATCGCCCGCACATGGATCAGTACCACCCCACAAACCGATAGAGGTTGCAGCGAACAATTCACCAACGTTTGGAGCACGTACTGCACGGTTGTAGCTTGCACGAACTTTCCAGTCAGCAGTGATGTTGTAATCTAAAGCTGCTTTATAAGTCGTTTCGTTACCAGAAGTGCTGTAGTCAGAGAAACGTACACCTAAATCTAAGGTCATGCTATCAATGCCGTCACGGCCTTCAGCAATTGGTACGCTCAACTCACCAAACAATTCTTTAACGTTGTAACCACCAGCCAAGCTGTTAGTTGGGCCGCCTTGGCCAGCCAACGCGCCTTCTTGGTAGATAGTATCAGCAGTACGCTCGAAATCTACTTCACGGTTTTCAACACCAAATACTGCAGCCATTGGCAAATCAGAAGATGGTAAGCTTGCGCCCAATTCACCGGTTACGTATGCGTTAACAATACGCTGTGAGGTGATACCAGTCATGATTGCAACGCCACCTAGTGCATCAGCAGATTCAGCAGTTACACCACCTGGAGTGAATACGTCGTATTCAGCGTTTTCTAACGCATCTTGTACATACTTAACGTAGAAGTCGTTAACATACGCAGTGTTTGAAGAAGTTGAACCGAACTGGAATGACGCATCATATGACCAGTTTGAATTCAAGTAACCTTCAGCACCAACTACCATACGGAACGCGCTGTGTTCCAGGTTGTTCATGCGTGGGCCGCCTTCAACGTTACGCTTACCAATGTAGGCGCCAATAGTTTCAACGTCTGGACCGAATTCGCTACGGAATTGCGCACGTTGTGCGTCACTGAATAGTGCACTATTGATGTCGATGTCTTGACGGAATGCGTAGAAAGTACCTGACTCAGCGATCTGAGCAACAGTACGGTCATGCATGTAGCTCAGTTCCATATACGGACGGAATGAGTCGTTTACTTCATAGTTTACGAACGCACCCATAGTGTAACGAGTATCTGGACGCATGAAGTGGTTAACTGGCGCGTAGTTATAAACGTTGCTGCCATCATACGGAGAGAAGCTGCCGTCACCATTCAATGACCACCAAACTTCTTGGTCAAGATCGTATTCACCGTCAACAACTGGAGCGAAGAATGTGTTTGGTAATGGCGCAGTAGATGAACCACCACAAGCAGTACCAGCTGCGTTCAGAGCACATGATGAATAATCACGTGATTCTTGACGAAGCTCATTGATTTGACGCCATGTAGCGTAAGCAGTTGCGTGACCTTTACCGCCAGCGAAGCTGCTACCCATGGTTACGTCGATGTTGTATGACTTACCATCGATACCGCTACCACCAGTAGGATAGCCGAAGTTACGCTCATCCATCAGGCCTTGCATGTAGTCGTTACCGTTGCTGTGCTGGTAACCAGAGGCACCTACGTTAACTTCTAAGCCTTCGAAGTCATCTTTCATTACGAAGTTGACAACACCAGATACGGCGTCAGCACCGTAAGTAGCAGAACCACCACCGGTAAGCACTTCTACGCGCTCAACCAAAGCTGATGGAATTTGGTTAACGTCAGCTGCTTGCGAATAGATACCGCCTGATTGCAGACGACGACCATTCATAAGTACCAAGGTACGGTTAGTACCGATACCGCGAAGGTCAAGTGTTGCTACACCAGATGCACCGTTAGCGATGTAAGATGTTTGCGCTGCTTCTACCTGTGGAAGACTGTTCATCAAATCTTCGATACGGGTAAAACCAGAGTTTTTGATTTCTTCAGAAGAAGTGATTTGTACTGGGCTAGATGATTCATAGTCAGTACGTTTGATACGTGAACCTGTTACGGTAATACGTTCTTGAGCTTCTTCAGCTTGCTCTTCGCCAGACTGGTCCTGCGCTGCCGCAGTGCCTGACAACGCAAGTGAAGCGCCACCGAACATAAGAGCCAAGCGGATAGACTTAGCTAATTTATTATTAGTATACATACTGTGTTCTCCCTGGATCACTTATACGTGATTTACTAGGTTTAAAGTCGGCACGTGAACGCCCGCGTGCGTCTTATAAATCGTGCGTTTTAACGCATTCGCATGCATAAAAAACACCCGACATCACCCGATATTAATTAAAACAAAGCCGTTTCACAAGCCCAGAAGTGCAATTAAACCAATTGATCGTAAATATAAATAAAAAAACCCGCCTCTTTGCAGAGGCGGGTTTTCACTTTCTACGGATTAAGCTAACAGCTTAGAACGTGTAAGTACCACGTAAATAAGCGAAGCGACCGATGTTGTCATAAACCGCTGAACCCGCGCCAGTAGCAGTGTTTGCTAGGCCTGGTGGACGACGGTTAAAGAAGTTATCAACACCAAGGCTTACACCGAAACCGTTGTCGAATTTGTAACCTGCGTTTACATCAGTTACTGCGTAGCTACCCCAGCGCAATTCATTGCTTGGGTTAGGGTTACGCTCTAATGAATCAGCAGTGTACAGTTCAACACCGTTCAAGTAACGGGTGTTGGTACCGAATGACCATGCGCCAACGCGGTAGCCGAAGCGTAACTGCATTTGCAGATCTTGGTCACCAGTGATACCCGCGTAATCAGTGTAGTTTTCTGGCTCATCAGCGAACGGATAATCTTTCGCTTCAAGCAAGTAAGTACCGATTAAGTTGGTGGTGAACTCGCCATCAAACAATGGAGTTGCATAAGCGAATTCGAAGTCAACACCAGAGTTCAAGCTGCGCGCGATGTTCAACGCAAAACCACGCATCAAGGTGATTTCACCTGTTGCTGGGTCACGGTCAACAAGGTCACAGAACTGGTTATCAACGCTTGCTGCGTCAACACAACGGTTCAGAACAGTCTGGAAGCCGATGCCACTGATGGTATCGTCGATGTCGATTTCCCAGTAGTCAACAGTTGCTGAGAAGCCTTCGAACCAAGTTGGCGTGTACACAAAACCTACAGTGAAGGTTTCTGCTGACTCTTCGTTCAGGTCAGGGTTACCACCGACTAAGGTTTCAAGTGTTGCTGCATCGTAGTCAGAGTCGAAATCTGCTGGCACACCAAGTGCGGCACAGTTTTGCTCACGACGGGTACGTGCTTCGCCACTCAAATCAGCAAGGTTGCTGGTACGACATGGGTCATCAACAGCCGCGAACGACTGGCTTTGGCCAGAGAATAATTCGTCGATGTTTGGTGCACGAATTGCTTCAGCATAAGTAACACGCGTACGGAACTGGTCATTCATGGTCCAGTCGAAGCCAACTTTCCAGCTGGTTGCGTTGCCGATAGTTGAGTAATCAGCAAAACGTACAGCGGTGTCAAACGTCAACATGTCAACGAATGCTACGTCGCTTAATAAAGGCACGGTAACTTCGCCGAACACTTCAGAAACATCGTATTTACCGTCAGTTTCACCCAACGCGTTGAAGAAGGTTGCGCCAGTTTTTGCAAACGGGTCTTCTACAGTGACAGATTTCTCTTCACGGTATTCAACACCACCTGCAAAACCAACGAAGCCAGCTGGCAATTCATACAAGAATGAATTGGTAAATGCTGCGTTGAATACAGTTTGTTCAATTTCAGAAGTACCGATTGACGTAGTGGTTACGTAATCTTGAGCTTCTTGGCTTGGCATGCCGTCGCCAAAGATGTTGATAGGCACACAACCGTCAGCCTGCGCTTCAGCGCTACGACATACGATGTTACCTGTACCATCGTCAACCGCGTCCAGTGCCCATTCCATGTTTTGGAAGATCACGTTCGCGCCGTTAACACGCTCAATTTCAGATTTACCCCAAACCAATGACACGTCATAAGTCCAGTCTTGGTTCAAGTTACCTTCAGAACCCACTACGAAACGTGTTGTTTCACGCGTGTTTTCTTCAATACGACGACCTACGTCGTTGTACATACGGTTAACACCAACAAATGGAATGCCTAAATCATCCATTTCTTGCGCTAAACCTTCAGGTAAGAATGCGTTGTCACGCTTCATCAAATAAGGGTAGCCTGCGCCCGCTGCGCCAGTAGCGTAGAAACGGAAGAATGGCTGACCGATGTTTTGACCTTTGCTATTTACGTATTTGGCATCGAAATAAACAGACATATCGTTGTTGATTTCGTAGTTACCCTTTACGTTGTAGTTAGTACGCGAGAATTTCGGTTGAATTTCGCTGTACTGACGCAAGTTGATAAAGTCACAGTCTTGACAGAACAAGCCGCTAACTACGTCGCCAGTATAAACGTCACGATAGCTGCCATCTGGGTTGAACGTGCCCATGATGCCGCCTGTGAACGGGTTCCAAGTAGTACCTGGATTAGAAATTGCGTAGTAACCTGCGTTTGGTAACAAGATTTGATCAGGGAATGCTGGATCATCTTGCTGTTCCGCGGTACGTGGACCATATAAGTCTTCATAACGGAAGTTTGCAAACGATGTTGCTGTCCAAGGGTTATCCAACGCGTTTAACGAATCTTGGCTGTTATACTCAACAGAGAAAGCGATGTTACCGCGGCCGCCGTTGAAATCAGTACCATAAGATAAAGTGTATTTTTCGTTGTTATAATCGTGATTTTCGGCATAACCGCGAGTAGCAGTTGCGTTCAAACCTTCAACGTTTTTCTTCAATACAAAGTTGATTACACCCGTTACAGCGTCAGCACCGTATACCGCTGATGCACCACCAGTGATAATTTCAACGCGCTCAATCCACGCACTTGGAATGGTGTTGGTATCAACAGCACCAGAACCTGGCGAGCTTGATACGTGACGCTTACCGTCAACCAATACCAAGGTACGGTCAACACCCATGTTACGTAAGTTCAGAGTGCTGATACCTGCAGTACCGATGAAACGGCCTGAGTTAGCGAGCGTGAACGTCGTTGCCAATGCTGGCAAGCGGCTCAACACTTCACCGATGTTCATCGCACCAGTTTCAACTAACGCTTCACCGTCAATAACAGTGATTGGCGTCGGTGAACTTTCACCGATACGACCGATACGAGAACCCGTTACCTGGATTTTCTCAACTTCTTCGCGATCAACTTCTTGATTGTCAGATTGGTCTTGCGCATACACTGGCGCACCAACTAACAACGCAGAGCTGAATCCAGCTACTAACGCAGCTTGAATTGAATTCGCTAAAAATGATTTTTTAGCCATGTCTTACTCCCCGATTCATTATATTTATCTCGGCTTGAAGCCTGGTTATTCGAGTTTGCTTTCAAACCGAGTTCTGAGTGTTCTACTGCAGTTACAACTGACTTGTATAGAATCCGAAGTAGTTAACTACACGATGAAACTATTTTCAATGCCTTTTTAACATTAAAATTACGTCAGTCGTCGCGTTTCTAACGAGAAGGTTGGCTAAAAGGATCACAACAGGCGAGATTTTGAGCTACCGGCGAATTTATAGCCTTGCGCCAGCATCAATTCACCACAGCCGACAGCGTCACTAAACGCATGATGTGAATTGTACTCTGGCAGCCCATAACGAGTGCGGCAGGCTGAGAGTGTTAGTGAACCACGTTCAATATGATGTTGCTGACGTTTTAGGCGCTTGGCTTCAAACGCTAACGTGTCGAATAAAGCAAGCGGCTCCAGTTTGATGCCATGCTGGCGGGCAGCATGCTTTAAAAAACTCCAATCGAGTTGAATGTGATGACACACCAAAACCTTGCCGCGTAAAACTTCTGCAAGCTGTTCTAACATCACGCGTGGTTCGGTGGTTTCAAGAAAGTCTTTGCTGACCAAACCATGCACGACTGGCGATTGCTTTAAGTCGGTCTGATCATGCTTTATCAGGTAGTAGCGACCGGTTTTATAGTCAATCACCGGCGGGGTAATCTCAACCCAAGCTACAGCCAGCAATTGATCGGTATTTGGGTCCAGTCCACTGGTTTCAATATCAAGAGCAATATAGGTGTGATGCGTCCATGATTTACGTAGTTGTATACTTTTTAACCACCAGCGCTTTAAATAGCCAAACATGGATTAACCCACGCGGCCAAATTTTAATCCCACGCCCTGCTGACATTCCTTAATAATGCGGAAGGCAGTTTTGAGTTGGCGTCGGGTTAAGGTGCTTAATTCATCAGGGTCCAGTGCGTTTTTCGGCTTATCGGTTCCCCATATTTCCAACTGATGCTGTAGTCGCAACTGCGTCAAAAACTGCCAAGCTTCCGCCAACGACTGATTGTCTTTACGATTCAACAAATTACTTCCACGTAGCTGTTCCAATCGTTGTAGCGTTTGCGGCACAGTTAAACCCGCGTGTAACGAATAAATACGCACAATGTCGTTAATCAAGGCAATGCCGTAGCGCTTAATGTTGATCAAGTCGCTATCTTTGCCTGATTCAGTACCACGAAACCGATTAAATAACCCAAGTGGCACCTGCACACTCACCTGCAAGCGTGCCAAGTTACCTAAAAAGAAATCTTTTTCCCCGAGTTTTGCCACTTCTTCGCGGTAGCGCTGATACAACCGTTTATTGCCATGCACCATGCGCGAATCAAAAAATATTTGGCAGTACATCAGCGCTTTGGGGGTTGGGCTTTCGGTCCAGGTGTGGAACCGATCAAGCCAACCGTCCAACGTACGGCGACAGTCGGCATTGGACGCCATAATATCCCCCGGGCATAACGGAATACCGCACTCGTTCAGCCCAGAACACACGTACTCACCCAGCCCCTTAAACCATTCCAGCTGTTGCTCGTTAAGCCCGTTACCAAGCAGTAAGCCATTATCTTGATCCGAGCTAAGTACTTGGTCTTCACGCCCTTGCGAGCCGAAAGCTATCCAACAATACGTACCGGGCGCAACACCGTGTTCTTGTTCGTACAAACGAATCAGTTGCCGCGTCATACTATCGGTGAGTGAGGCCAATAAACGCCCCACCATGGTGGTGTCATGCACCCGCGCAGCAAAGGTCTGCATATACGCGGGTATTTGCTGAGCTTCCTCAATCAGTTGCTCACGGGTTGTCACTTTATTAATCGCGCTAATCAACATCACCGGCTCGCTGCGTTGCTGCCGCATTAAGTCGGTATTGGTAATCATGCCAATCGGTTGGTCGTTATCATCAAGCACGGGTAAGTGATGAATATTGTGTTGCGTCATCAAGGTGAGCGCATCCATCAGCGTTTGTCGGCCATACACTGTGGCAGGTGCTTGCGTCATCGCCGCATTCACTTGAATGTCATAACTTAAGCCAGCGGCAATTACACGGTTACGCAGGTCGCGGTCGGTGAGAATGCCGAAAAGCTTTTGATTTGGAGAGGTGGGGTGCAGTCCCAGCTCCGCACCCAAAATCATTACCGAGGAAACTTTATGGTCACGCATCAGTTGCGCGGCTTCGCGAATCGTAGCCGACATGGGTAAGGTGACAGGCTTACGCGAAACCACTTCCCCAATGGTTAGCTCAAGCGCATCAAAACCAGGAGTTTTATCCGAAGCGGAAGCTCCTGCGCGCACACTCTCAGCAGACCGCGACCCATCGCCATTAGCTGCCGTACTTCCCGCCGAACTTCCCGCCGCACTTCCCGCCGAATAAGGGCGCGTTACTTCACCCAACAAACGCTGGCCATGCGCGCGAATAAAATATTGCTCAAAGGCACGTGAGTTTTGCCGTAATTTATCAAAAGCACCCGCGCTGACAATATAGATAATACCGTCTTCAATTACCTTCAATTTGTTCACCACCGGCCGACCGCTCAACAACGACGGGTACCCAAATAAATCATGGGACTCCAGCCGTTCAATCACGTGTTGGTCCGGCGCCAGCAAATCAAAACCGCCTGAGCGCACAATATAAAGTGCCGGGCTGTGCTGCTTGAACAGCGCATCCACATTGTGCTCATTTACATAGGCGGCTTTAATTTGCTGCGCCACCCACTGACGTTGCTCACTATCAAGCTCATCAAATGGTGGGCAGTCGAGTAAAAAGCGTTGTACGTCAGTAAATTCCGGCTGCATTTTGAAACCTTAAACTCGTTACTGGTTATTCGTTAATCGTTACTCGAAAAAGCAAAAATATCAAAGCTCTTAACGAATAACGACTAACGAATAACGAACAACGAAAAAGCCCGGCGAACGCCGGGCTTTTTTATCTTAGTGCGTCGCACCACCCGCACCGCGCGGGTAACGTATTGACTCAACTAAGTCCTGAGTATCTTGCGGCGCATCGCCTGTCATCTTATGAACACCATAAGAAACAACGAAGTTCAACACCATACCCACAGTACCAATGCCTTCTGGCGAGATACCGAATAACCAATTTTCTGGAATATTTCCGGCTGGGTTCACAAACTTGAAGTAAATAATATACGCCAAGGTGAACACAATACCCACAAGCATACCGGCAATAGCACCTGTGCTATTCATACGTTTGTGGAAAATACCCAGAATAATCGCAGGGAAGAAGCTCGCTGCGGCTAAGCCGAACGCGAAGGCGACCACCTGCGCCACGAAGCCGGGCGGATTAATACCAAACCACGTGGACAGTGCAATAGCTACTGCGGCGGCCACACGGGCCCACATTAGCTCCTGCTTATCAGTAATATTCGGGGTTAAGGTTCGTTTCAGTAAGTCATGCGAAACCGATGTTGAGATAACCAACAGCAGGCCTGCCGAAGTTGACAGCGCAGCGGCAACACCACCAGCAGCAACCAGAGCAACAACCCAAGCGGGTAAGCTCGCAATTTCCGGGTTCGCTAAAACCATGATGTCGCGGTCAACTGTCATTTCGTTGCGCTCATCACCTGAATAGAACATTTTGCCGTCGTCGTTTTTATCTTCCCAAGCAATCAAACCGGTTTTTTCCCAGTTCTTAATCCAGTCTGGCGCAGCTTCATACTCAACGCCTTGTAGATCAGGACCGTTTACCGTGTTGATCAGGTTAACTTTTGCGAAACCAGCAATTGATGGTGCAGTTAAGTAAACCACAGAAATAAACACCAATGCCCAACCTGCAGACAAACGTGCGTCACTTACTTTCGGTACGGTGAAGAAGCGAACAATAACGTGTGGTAAACCTGCAGTACCCACCATCAATGCACAGGTAATTGCGAATACGTCAATTTTCGAACGCATGCCCTCGGTGTAAGCGGCTAGCCCTAATTCCGCCGACAAGCCATCTAGCCTATCGAGCAAATAGGTGCCCTCACCAGCTACCCCTTCCGCAATGGTTGCACCAAACCCTGTTTGTGGCAGGAAGTGGCCGGTCATTTGGAAAGAAATAAAGATTGCTGGCACTAAGTAAGCAAATGCCAATACGCAGTACTGTGCAACCTGGGTGTAGGTGATACCTTTCATGCCGCCCAATACGGTGTAGAAGAATACGATAACTGCACCGATAAATACGCCGGTAGCAATATCAACTTCTAAGAAGCGCGAGAATACCACGCCCACACCACGCATTTGGCCTGCAATGTAGGTAAAGGAGATCAAGATGGCACAAATAACAGCGATAGTACGTGCGGTTTGCGAGTAGTAACGGTCACCAATGAAATCTGGCACGGTAAACTTACCGAACTTACGCAGGTATGGCGCCAAACACAGGGCTAAGAGAACATAACCACCGGTCCAACCCATCAAGTACACACTGCCGTCATAACCGGCGAAAGCAATGATACCTGCCATCGAAATAAAGGAAGCCGCTGACATCCAGTCTGCTGCAGTGGCCATACCGTTCATAACCGGATGCACACCGCCGCTGGCAACATAGAAATCAGAAGTTGAGCCGGCACGCGACCAAATAGCAATCGCGATATAAAGCGCGAAGGTGGCACCGACGATAATAAACGTGAGAGTTTGAATATCCATGTTTCGGCCCCTTACTCTTCGTGAACTTCGTATTTGTTATCTAAGGCCGCCATGCGTTTCACATACACGAAAATTAGAATAACAAAAGTGATGATCGAGCCTTGCTGAGCAAACCAAAAGCCCAACTTAAAGCCGAAGAAAGTAAACTGATTAAGCCAGTCCACCAGGATAATGCCGAAACCATATGAAACGATAAACCACACAGCCAGCAACTTAAGTACTAGGCTGATATTATCGCGCCAATAGGCTTTTGCGAGTTCTTCGCTTTTGAAAGCCATACGCCCTCCAGATTGTTCTGTTGTTGTTTTGTTTTTAGTGATTTATTCACTTATGCAATCTAGTCGGGATATAGCTATCTAGGAAATACGACATTGGTCGTACGCCGCTAAAAACTCGGGGTAATTTGCCGCCAAGCCAATGCGTTTTTGATGAATAGGCTCATGCACCTGCCCCACACTTGAGGTAAACACCGGCCCATTGTCCTTATAAAAATGTAGCATTTGTGGCTCATACGCTAACCCTATGTGTGCGCACACGTCACGCAACACGCGCTCAGGCTCATGGCACAAGTCTTCATAGCTAACCGTCAGAATTCGATCGCCCATTACCGCCAACCAATGGTTCATCAGTTGCTCTTCGTGCTGCATGTAGGCCGCAATATCACGCGCATCCCAACTCCAATCGGCACGGCTGCGGAAGTTGCTTTTAAAGCACGACCACGCCACATCAGCTGGCGCGCGCTTAATATACACGGCCCGCCCCTGCGGAAATGCCTGCGCCCAAATTCCAAAATGGCGGCTTAACTGAATGGTTTTATCCACCACCAGATTGTTTCCGCTGAACTGCTGGTTCAGCACCTGGGCATACACATCGGCAATATGGTCAATAGCGCCCTGCGCGTCGCCGTGCTGTGCAATAAACCCAGGAAAGTCAGAGAAATTTTCGTTGCGCAAATGCATGCTGGCATGGCCAATCGCGTTGGTCTCTGCCGCACCTTTTACTTTTGAATGCTTCGCCAGCATCTGCCCTAACAGCGTTGTGCCGCTACGTGGCAGCCCTAGCAGGGCTACGGCCCGATTATAGCCAGTCTGCGCTTGTGGCAGCTGTGCGAGCGCCTGAGCGCTATGGTTGGCTATTAGGTCGGCTATAAAAGCTTGATCGTTTTCAATGGAATAACGGCTGGCACGTTGCATAATCGCCGCGCCTTGCGTGTAGGCGTTGTAGGAATCTTCAAAACGCCCTACATCAGCATAGGCTTTGCCTAAGCTGTAATGAAACTGTTGCAGGTTCTTTTCGTCTGCCGCCGGTATTGTTGCGAATGCTTGCTCAAGCTTATCAAGCAACGCCGGATATTTTTTAAAGTCAGTAATGCTACTTAAGGTAAACCACGTAATGCCAGACTGTGGCGCTAACTTCAGTGCATGCATCAAATAATTTTTAGCACGATCCAAATGCCCCAATTGTGCGGCAACAGTTCCTGCCAGATGAAATAAATTCGGGTCTTTAATATCTTTCTTAATCTGCGGTTCAACAAGCTTTAAAACGCGGTTTAAGTCACCCGCTTCAGCGTAAACACCGCAATAATTAATGAGATGGCGTAACGTCTTCGGCATCACGGCACGATACAAATCAGCGGCTTGTTTAGCTTTATTGATTTCACCAATACGTAATGCAAGCGCTGCGCACTTTATCCAATCACTTTCTAGTGGCTCTTCGTTTTCAATAAAATGATTCAAAATAGCGACTGACTCGGCACGTGATCCTCCACGTACGGCAAGCAGCAAGTCATTAAGCGAGTATGTTTCAACCACTTGTTTTATTCCTTTATAGAGCCGCAAAATAAAAGGCCGGAAACCCAATAGCTCCCGGCCTTTGTCGTTACTTCTTAAAACTTAATTTCTGCACTCAAGCGCACTGAACGTGGTGCTTGGAATGAAGTTGGTAAACCATAAAACTCATTTGGTTGACCGCGTGCAATTATGCCGTAACCATAATCAACGCCTTCATATCCAGCAAAACGCTCTGCAACTTCGTTTACTTCGGTGTGCTTGTCATTATCAAACACGTTGAATACGTCTAAACGGAAAGTTACATCAGTGTCTTGAATCTGCATATCGTAGCGGGCTGTTAAATCGAGGCTCCAATTGTTTGGAGTACGACCAAAGCTGCCACGTGGTGTGATTTCGTTGTTATAAACAAACGATTCAGCACCATACAGAGATGCATAAGTATCAGTTGGGTGGAAGCCAAATGCACTCACTGGACGACCAGACTCCCAACGGAAGTTCGCACCAACAGTCAAGTTCTCGATAACTTGGTAAGCACCGCGAATTTTGACCATGTGGCGACGGTCATTCGGTAGATTACCGTACGCGCCATCAACCAATCCAGGTTGGTCAAAGTTGGTGGTTAAACCTGCATCATCCTGGCCATTATCTGAACGAACGAAACCTTCGTTGTTACCCCAGCTGTGAGACCACGTGTAGTTTGCATCTAACATCCATACGCCATCAAACGCACGCTTCACTGAGAAGTCCACTGAAGCATACTTACGTACGGCTTCTGGGTAGCCAAGGTAAGAACCTGGAACCGTGTACTGAGCGTACTCAAGTGGGCCAGCGTCACCATCAGGGTCAGTTGTAATTGTTACATCGTTACCTGGATTGGTGAGCACGTAGTAGTGGAAACCACTCGCACACATTGTACATTCAGAACCAAACTCATCGATCAAGTACTCATTGAAGCCCGCATCAATTGCAACGTCTTCCAATGAACTGCCGAGTTCACGATAGCTGGTTTTCACGCCAACAGACCAATCTTCGCTAACCATTGTTTCAAAGCCAAGAATAAACTCGTCTTGATACATTGGGTCAAGATCAGCATTAACCGTTTCAGCCGTACCTTTCAAAGTACCGTCGGCGTATACTGCGCGACCCGTCAAGTCACCATATACTGGCGTATTATCAGGGTTAATTGACGCAACTTCATAGGTGCTAACTACGTAGTACTCGTCACCTGCTAAACGAATGTTGGTATTCGTGGCAACAGGCAAGAAATAACGACCATAGTTGGCAAAGGCTTTGGTGGTACCATCGCCGAACACATCCCAGCTCACACCCACACGTGGCGCCCACTGATCAGATACGTCAACGAATTTCTCACCCGCCTTGTTGTAGTTCTCGAACGTTTCGTTACGTAAACCAATACGCGCAGTGATATCTGGAGTAATCGTCCAAGTATCCTGAATATAGAATGCGTTTGATTTCGTCTCGAACGAACCTGAGTTACGATAAATATTCTCGTCAACTTCAGTACAGCCAGCTAAACGGTCTTCTTGTAAAGCAGCAGGATCACAACCGTAATAGGTGTATGCCACACCGCCAGCACGTGCTGTATTCTCGTCGGCTTCCATATCTTCATAATCGATACCGAAACGTAACGTGTGGTCTAACGAAAGGTACCAGTCAAAGTCGATACGATAAGCAGTACGTTTATCGTTTTGCTCAGAAGGTGTTGCCAAACCAAAGTTGGTGAATTGGCCAGCGTACCCATCAGCATAAATTGCGACCGTGTCACCTGATGCGTTAACGTTCGAGTAACTCGCCTTGTTTACGCCATAAAGCACACTCATGGTGAAGTCATCAGACAAAATGCCGGTATACTGCAACGCGTATGATTTACCGCCGCGTTCCAGAATGTAGTCACCGTACAAATCACCACGCGTATCCGACTCAACTTCGTACATATACTTGCTTGAGTCTAAATCGCTTGAGTTGTTCCAACCGGTAAACTCAAGAATATGGTCAGGTGTGATGTACCAATCTAATTTCGCAGCATACAACAAGTCGCTAGACTCACGGTCATAGTACTGTGACGCGGTCGCGAAATCGCTGGTACGGTTTTTCTGATTAACCAAGCCGAAGAAGAACAACTTGTCTTCAATCAGAGCACCACTTGCCCAAACGTTGACGTTCGCTTCTTCACTGTTATTTTCGCTGTTAACAATGTAGTAAGGGCTACCGTTACGATCAATTTGCGCTTGCTCAGTTAAAATTACGTCAGGTGCTTGTGATGCAAGTGCATCCGGCTCCCAGTATACGCTTGCGCCAGCTTTAAATTCGTTAGAACCTGATTTCGTGGTTACGTTAACAACACCACCAGTTGAACGGCCATATTCCGCAGAATAACCACCGGTTTTAACTTCGAAAGTCTCATACATTTCGAAAGGTAGTTCAGAACCACCCAAGCCGTTACGGAAGTTAGTTACGTTCAAACCGTTCACGTAGTAAACGTTTTCACCAACCGAAGCACCACCAAAAGAGGTCAAATTACCAAACGATGAATCACCTTTGGTTGTACCTGGCGCCAATAACGCCACTGAAGCGATGTCACGCGGGACTGGAACCTTCTCAAGGAAGTCTTGCGTAACAACCAGCTGAGATTCTGATGACGTAGTGTCAATCATCGAAACGCTTGAACCGCGAACGGTCAAAGTTTCCATCTGTTCAGTTGTTGGTAAGGTTAGATTAATGGTGGTTGCACCAGCAACACCAACGTTGACGCGGTCTTCCGCGACAGTGCCGTAACCTGGCTTCTCAGCTTTAAGCGAGTAAGCGCCCGGTGGCAACAATGGGAAACGGAAGTTACCGTTCGCATTCGTTGCAACACTACGGGTCAAGCCCGTTTCAAGGTTGGTAATTGTTACAGAAACATCACTAACCACTTGACCAGACTGGTCAACTGATTGGCCTTGCAAGTAACCCTTAGACGCGTCTTGTGCCATTGACGGAGCTGCAACGCCTAAAGCAGTTGCAACCGCAGCAGCGGCAATGGTACTTCTGAAAAAAGTACGCTTCATACTGTCATTCTCCATGGATTTGTTATTCTTTGTTGTCAGATGTATAGCGGATCGAGCGAGTGCGCTAAAAGGCCACATCTGTCATCTCGAAGTGTAACCAATTGTTACACTTGTACTGTTTTAACAAGATTATCCGTTGAATAAAAGTTCTGAACCCAAAAAACATACAACATATTTTCAAAATAACGTTAGTCGTTAATAGTTATTCGTTATTCGTTAATAACCAATAACGCTCTTGCGGTTCCAGCAAGTTTCCGTTTAACTAACCTTATTAGCCACACGTGAACAGTATCGACCCAATGACCTTGCTTCTTATCCTTGCCTCGCTGGCCTACATCGCTTTGCTGTTTGCCGTTGCCCACTGGGGCGATAAGCAAAACTCACTGGCAAATAAAATCAGCTATAAGCCAATAATTTACAGCATGTCATTGGCTATTTACTGCACCAGTTGGACCTATTATGGCGCGGTTGGCAACGCCGCCACCGGCGGCTGGGCTTATATTCCTATCTTGCTTGGCCCGTTTTTATTATTTGTGTTCGCACTGCCGTTGCTGGAAAAGCTCGTCAGCGTTTCGAAACAACAAAACATCACCTCCATTGCTGATTTTATTGCCAGTCGTTACGGTAAACGCCAACGCTTAGCTTTGTTTGTAACCCTGATTGCTGCGCTGGCAACAATTCCTTACATCGCGTTACAATTAAAAGCGGTCGGGCTTACTTTTGTCGTACTTACCGAAAACACCTCGGCGCTGACCCAATTTTCAATTAATGAATTGATTGCGGCAGGCATCATGGCTGTATTCGCCATGTTATTTGGAACCCGTCATATTGAGGTTACCGAATACCGCAACGGCATGATCTTAGCCATTGCCTTTGAATCGGCGGTGAAATTACTCGCTCTGATCGCAGCAGCCATATTTGCCTACTCACTATTTAATGACGCCTCACCAACCAGCATGTGGCAACAAGTCACCCACCCCACCGACAAAGCCTGGAGCTGGGCAGCGTTTTCAGAATTTGAATTTATCGTACAAACCTTCATGGCTGCCGGCGTTATTTTGTGCCTACCCCGGCAGTTTCACGTTACCGTGGTGGATAACGTAAATGTCAGCCATTTAAAAACTGCCCGTTGGGGCTTCCCGCTCTATTTAGTATTAGTGGCCATAGCTATTGTACCTATTGCCCTGAGCGGCGGGCTATTTTTCGGCAATGGGTTCGATGGCGACACCTACGCGTTAAGGTTACCGTTGCTGCATGACCAAACCTGGCTGGCGGTGTTTATATTTATCGGCGGTTTTTCCGCAGCAACGGCCATGGTCATTATCGCGTCAGTCACACTCAGTACCATGGTAACCAACGACGTGATCATGCCGGTCATTTTGCAACGCCAAACGCGCTTCCCGGCTGATTTCCAGAAACGGCTACTCCTGATCCGCCGCGTGGCTATCGCCACCATTTTGCTACTCAGCTACCTGTGTTATTACTTCTGGGCCGCCGGCACCGGCTTGGTCAGTATTGGTCTGTTAGCGTTTTCGGTGGTATTGCAGTTGTTACCGGCGGTGCTCGGTGGCTTGTATTGGCGCCGCGGCCATGCCCGCGGCGTGTATGTCGGTTTGGGAACTGGTTTAATTGCGTGGTTATTTGCCGTGGCCGTGCCCATGTACCTACCGCACAACAGCAGCGACACCAGCATCATCACCCAAGGCACGGTAATCAGCATGGCGGTGAACACCGCCTTCTATATTGCCTTTTCGTTGTTAGCGCAACCGCGCCTCATTGACCGTATTCAGGCCACGGCATTTGTGAAGCCGCGCTCCACCGTAAAAGAACACAGCGTTGGCCGTCATCATCAAGCCACCAACGGCGATATGATGCTGCTATTGCAAACTTTCGTCGGCGAACAGCGTACCGCACAGCTCATTGACTATTTTGCCGAATCGCAAGGTGAAGATACCAGCCACACCAACAAAGAAGATGTCGCATCACGGGAATTTATCGACTACGTAGAGCGCGTGCTAACCGGCGTATTGGGTGCTGCAACGGCACGCTCGTTGGTTGAAGCCGCCTTACGCGACCGCCGCTTGCATCTGGAAGAAGTGGTGCACTTTTTTGATGACACCACGCAAGCGCTGCAAACGCAGCAATCGATACTGTTCAGTTCACTGGAAAACCTCGCCCAAGGCATTTCAGTCGTCGACGCAGAATTACGTTTGGTGGCATGGAATAAACGCTATTTAGATCTGTTCAATTATCCCGAAGGCATGGTCAAGCCCGGCCAGCCTATCGCCACATTAATCCGTTACAACGCCGAACGCGGCGAATGCGGCCCCGGTGAAATTGACGAGCTGGTGGCAAAGCGCCTGAAACACATGCAAATGGGCTCACCTCACCGCTTTATTCGGCGCCGTGGCGATGGCCGAGTGATTGAAATGGTGGGTAACCCGCTTCCCAACGGCGGCTTTGTAACCTCGTTTACTGACATTACCGAGCACGTGGAAACCCAGCAAGCGCTGGAAGAATCCAACATTGATTTGGAACAACGCATTAATGTGCGCCAAAAGAAAATCCGCGAGATTAACAACGAACTAACCGAAGAAATAGAACGCCGTCGCAAAGTTGAAGTTGAACTGAAAAAGGCTAAGCAAGAAGCCGAAGAAGCCAATGCCTCAAAAACGCGATTCTTGGCACTGGCCAGTCATGATATTTTGCAACCGTTGAATGCGGCGCGGCTGTATTTGTCCGCCATGGATGAAACCAACCTTAATCCCAATAATTTGCAGCTAACTCACAAACTCGACACAGCCTTGGCTTCCACCGAGCACTTGCTAAGCACCCTGCTACAAATTGCCAAAATGGACCAAGGTGCGTTGCAACCCAATTTCCGTCATGTGCGCCTAAGCACCATCATTGAGCCGCTGATTCACGAATACAGCGTGCTTGCTGAGCAGCGCGGCATTCGCTTGAAAACTCGATTGCAAGACAGTGTGGTGTACACCGACCCCACTTATTTACGGCGTATAATTCAAAACTTCCTGTCCAATGCGGTTAAATACAATCGTGATAACGGGAAAGTTTTACTTGGCGTGCGCCGTCGTGGTGAACATTTACTGATTGCGGTGTGGGACACTGGCCCTGGCATTACCTCACAACAACGTCACCGGGTATTTGACGCTTTTTACCGAGGCTCCAATACGCGTGCTGAAGGCGTTGGCCTCGGCTTAAGCGTGGCCAAACGCATGAGTGAACAACTGCACTGTGAATTGCGTTTAAAAACCGTAGAAGGCTCGGGCAGTTGTTTCTCGGTAAAAGTGCCTCTGGGCAGCCCAGCACAAGTTTACGACAAGCCCGAACAGCCAAGCACCGCCGACTTACACCAAGGGCTGGTCATGGTGTGCGTGGACGATGATCAGGAAAACTTAAGTGCACTGCGGGCATTACTGGAGAAATGGGGCTGTACCGTCGAAACCTTTACCAGTAGCACCACCGCGCTAGACTACGCCAGCACCCATGAACGGCCAGATGGCATCTTACTCGATTATCAACTTGGCGATGATGAACACGATGGCCTAAGCCTTGCGGCAGCTTTGCGGGAGTATTGGGGCGACACGTTATCAGGAGCGCTAGTCACCGCCATGCGCGACGACAATGTGCGAAAACAAGCGCGCGAGCGTAACCTGCACTTTCTAGCCAAGCCAGTTAAGCCCGCCGCGCTTAAATCCTTACTCAAATATCTAGAGCGTCAGTAACCGTTACATTCTACTCAAAGCCGTTGCCCGACAAATGCCATTTTCAATGGTCAATTGTGGGCGCGGAATCACTTCACAAGTACTCATTTCTTGCGTGGCTTGAATGTGCTCCACACGTAACTGCGTGTATTCATTGATCAGTTTTTGCATGGCCTGTTCATCGGTTACCTGCGTGGAATAGGCGATATAATACTCCGGCCCACCGCAGGCACGTTTGCCAACTTCGGCCAGCTTGCACTGGTCCAGAGAATCGGCCCGTGGAATACCAACCATGGTGCGAATTTGATTATCCAACGCCGCAATACGCGCATTGCGCATTGCCGCTACTGCCGGTTCCATCGCTTGTTCAGCTGCGGTCGCACCATTATTTGCAACATTGTCAGCTTGTGTCTCCTCAACCCGTTCAGCGTCAACACAACCGCTAAGCAGCACCAACAAAGCAATAGCACTTAATCCCTTAACCATACAACACCTCATTGTTTTTCATTAAAATATGTACGGCGACGCAAGCCAATTAATGGCAACGCCAATATCAACATAAACCACAGCATCGCGCCGCTTGAGCTTTTCTCCGGCGCAGACGTAACACTCACGGAAACAATCTGTGAACTGGTGGTAATGCCGTCACTCACCGTCACTTCAATTTGTACGGTAGTATTGGTGGTCACTTGCGGCGCGGTAAAGGTTGCAACAGCCGTGGTTGCGCCCGATAACCTCACACCAGTGCCACTTACTACGCGCCATTGATAGCTCAGGTCATCGCCATCGGCATCACTACTTGCCGAAGCATCTAAGCGAACCGTCTCACCCGAATTCACTGAACCCGGTGATGACACCGAAACAACTGGTGGTGCGTTAGTCACTTCAACCGTCACAGTAGCTGTTGCAGATGTTGCACCCACGCTATCCACAAGCTGCACAGTAAATGTATCGGTACCACTCCAACCATCGTCAGGGGTATAACTTGCCGTTAACCCATCAAAGCTAGCAGTACCATTGCTCGGTGAAGTAACAACAGCGCCTGACAAGGCACCCTGCGGTGCAGCCAAAATTGGCAACTGGGCATCGTATTCCACGCCCACACCGCTTTCGATACTGCTAATCTGCATCAACACCACAAAATCGCGGCCCAGCTGCTCAGTCTGTTCAGTAAAATCAATGGTGGTTGCACGGCCCGTGCTGCCTTGCACGCTCACGTTGCTCAGCGCACCAAAGTCGCGCACCGTTGCTGGTACATCAAACACCACCGAAGCCCGTTCACCGTAGGTAAAGCTGGCCACAAGCGCTTGCCCATTGGCTGGGTAAACCCCTGTTGCGGTGTCTGAGTAGTAATAGGTTTCACCCACGGTACCACGCATATTCTCCAAGCCAACCGCGGTTGCATAAACAGGCCCGCCGCCGTCACTCACGTTCACGTAATTAAAGAATGCTTCGTTACTATTCAGGCGGAACCACACATTGAAGGTATAACGCGAACCGTCATCCACTTCACCGGGTGCCACCCAGCTGCGGGCCCGCAACCATTCCAGCACTAAGAAAGTATCTGCGCCTTCGGTAACCAGCGCGTAACGCATCTCGCCATCGCCGTTTACAAATTCAAGGTCGCTCCACAGAGGCGCAACCACACCATTTGGTTCAGCTTCATCAGGCAGTGTTGTTGCGCTTGCGGTAAGCAGCGCACGGCTCGGCCCCATTTCAACCAAGCCATTGCTCCACATTGAGAACACGCGGCGATCGGCACCGTCAAATTGCCAGAATGCGCCATCACCTTCTAATTCAATTTCAGCAACCAAGTCATCACAGCCTTCGGCGCAAACGCTACTGATCGTAATATCTTTGCTGATGGCCACATCGTCTAAGCTCATGCCTGCAAAAGCAAAGCCCGGCGCGTCGGTTACCGCAACCGTGTCCGGCACATCGTTTTGATTGCCCTGCCACAGCACCATGCCAGTGTCTTGATTGGCACTATAACTGAGCTGGTCACTGCGCGTTAGGGTCACATCAATGGCATCGTAATCCACCGCAAATGCGGCATCGGTTGGCAAGGCCACACTGAAGTCAGTCGGGTTGCCAGTAAATCCAAGCGCACCACGAAACTGCAACTGCATGGGTTCACCCGCAACAACTTCACCCGAAGCCACAGCGCCTGAAATAATGCTGGTGTCGTCCGAAAGCGAGGTGTAAACCGCAACCGGCAGTTTTGCATCAACAAAGGTGCCGCTGCTGTCGGATAGCGTAAGGCGACCATATTGCCAACCTTCAGCCGCAAACGCAGTATTGACCGTTAGGCTGAGCACTTTGCTTTCGTTAGCCGCCAGCGTCAGCGAACTTGGAAAGTCTGCTGTCATGTTGGCATCATCAAAGCTCATGCTCAGTTGCCACGTACGTGAGCTGTTGCTGACATTGGTGACCGTGCGCTCAAAGGTACAAGTACCGATGCAGGCATTGTCATTTAACGAAGCGCGGCTAAAGGTAATGCCGGTATCCGCGGCGGCTGCGACATCAACACGCCCTGCGCCAACTTGGTGTGGTGTGGCTAAATCGTCACTGTCATCCTGGCGAATGTTAACTTCCGCTGATGTCATTAATGCCGACTTGATTTGATCATGGGTCCAGCTTGGGTTCAATGCGCGTAACAGTGCAGCCGCGCCGGCCACGTGAGGGCTAGCCATAGAGGTACCGCTTAACAAGGCAATGCTTTGCCCTGGATACGCCGAAAGAATATTGCTGCCTGGCGCTGCGATTTCCGGCTTCAACAACGTACTGTCACGGTTCGGACCTCGCGAACTGCTGGCGCTAAGCCGATCACGCAAATCTGCATTAATAATTTTCTCTGGCGCATTAATAGTAACCTGCTCACCTGGTGACCAGCCTTGTTGCAACTGATTGCCAATGGCTTGACCAATCGACACACTCGGCAAGGTTGCAGCTGCCAAATCCATGCTAAGAAAACCGGCTTCATTGTTGTACAGCACCATGGCTTTCGCGCCAGCGGCCTGCAAATTATTAGCTTTTTCTTCAAAGGTACAGGTACCGCGCTGCACCAAAACAATGGCATCCGTAAACGTACCGGCGCTGAACGCACTGCACGCCAATTCATTGGTTGGCGCTTCTTGCTTAGCAGTTAAAAACGGCCCGCTAATTGCGCTGGAAATGGTGAAGTTGCCGCTACCTACGGTCACATAAAACGCGTCGGTGTAATCGCTGTGCTCCATAAACGTGGCAAATTCACGCCCTGTTTGGGTGTTCGCCACCGCAAACATTTCATCAATACACGCTGGGCAGCCCATAGAGCTCTCTTCTGGGCCGTCATTGCCAGCTGCAGCGATATTCACAATACCCATTTCGTCAATGGCACGCACAATATCGGCTTCATATGGGGCTAAGCCATTATCCAAGCTACCCCACGAGTTATTAATCACATCCGCACCGTCTTCTGCCGCCGCATTTAACGCTTGCGCTAAGCTAATTGAAGAACCTGTGGTGGTGCCGTCGGCATTCACCCACAACGCTTTGTAGGCAAAGATATTGGCACCCGGCGCTACACCCGAAAAATTCACTGCCACACCATTAAAGGTGGTGCTGAGCGGATTGCCCGCAGCCGTTCCCGCTACATGGGTGCCGTGGCCATCAAGGTCAGCCGGCGAATCAACAAATTCGTCAGGGTGAAGGTTCGCACCAGCGGGCACGAAGTAACGCGCCACCGCCAGCTTGTCATTACAAAACGTTGGCTCGGTTGCACAATAGTCATCGGTAACCCCAACATCAGGCGCCGTGTGCCCAGCGTCTTGAAACATCGGGTGGTCCGGGTCAATGCCAGTATCGATAATCGCAATGTTCACGCCAGCACCAGCAGTGGCTTGACCGCCCAATTGTTGCCATACCGCAGGCGCTTCAATCAAGGCATTGGAAGTGTCTGTTTGTACATACACTTCACGGTCGGCATGCACCGACTTAATGCCCGCAACACCTTTTAACCGTTGCGGCAAATCATCACCCGCATATTCAACAATTATCGCGTTCAAGGTGAGATTTAACTGACCTTTGAGGGCCGCTTCCGGCACACGTTCTTGAATACTTGCCATAACCTGTTGTTGGCGTTTACCCACAAAACTCGCGTAGTCGCGCACAGGCGCTGACTTCATGCTCATGCGTTCTTGCCCAGTCGCTTTGGCTGAGGTGGCAACATAATCGCCAATGCCGCCCTTGTAGGTCGCAACACTGGGTTCTTGTAATTGAATTAAATAACGCTGCACGTTGCTATTGCGCACGGCACGCATGTCAGTAGCGGCTTGATGCACTTTGCGCTGCGGCGCTTTCACGGTGCGTTCATGCACGGTGACTTGAATATCAGATTGCTTGGTTTGTTCGCCGGCTATTTGTTGGGCGTTCGCGGCAGGAATCAGCGTAAAACTCGCAGCTACAGCAAGCGCAATACGACTGGCTGCTGCGATAGTTGGATACGTCATGGTACATCCTTTAATAAAAAAACGGCGATAAAGCATTCTATCGCCGTTTTGTATTGAATTACAAAATTTAAAAAATTGTAATTTTTAACCTGTTAATTTACACCTTGCGGCGACGTAACCACACCAGTGGTAATGCTAGCAAGGTGAATAACCAACCGAATGAACCGCTTGATTTATACGCGGTTATCGCAACTTTTACAGTCTGCTGACTGGTCGTGCTGCCGTCGGACACCGTTAATAAAAAATTCGCTTCGGAGTCTTCGTCAACACGCGGTGCAATGAATCTTGCTGCAGCCGTGTTTGCGTTACTGAGAGATACCGTAGCCCCACCAATAAACTGCCATTGATACGTTAAAGTATCGCCTTCAGCGTCCGAAGTACCCGCAGCATTCAGAACGACAACTGTATCAGCAGAAACAGTGCTTGGCGCGCGAATGGAAATAACCGGTGCCGTATTCGTTACGGTTACTTCAACACTATTCTCAGTTGATGTTGCGCCAGCTTCATCGGTGACTCGATAGGTAAAGCTATCCGTTCCAGTCCAGCCTGCGGTTGGCGTATAGGTTGCCGTCATACCATCAACCACAACGGTGCCATTGGCTGGTTGCGCGGTAACTTCGGTACTCAAATCGCCTTCAGGTCTTATCACCACGGGTATAAAGGCGTCATAGGAATGCTCGCCACTACTAACATTAATTAACGTTATTAAGTCGCGTTTCGGATCACCTATGCTGTCCGTCAAATCAATCGCTATAGGCTGACTATGAGCGCCAGTCTGTGTCGCTGCAGACACATCACCAAAGGTGCTAACGTTCATACTCATATCAACCTGCAATTCAGCGCGATCGCTTGCCCCAACTTTGGTCAATAATGAATCAAAGTCTGTTGGGTAGGTGCCTGAAACGTTGCCTGCGCCGTCGTCCATGAAATAAGTTTCACCTGAGGTGCCCATCAGGTTTTCAACACCAATAACGCTTCCCCAATAAGGCATTTCTGCTTGGTTTACGTCAATGTAATTGAAATATACTTCGTCGGTACCCAACTTAAACCACGCATTGAACGTGTAACGCGTGCCAGTGTCATCACCATAGGTAGCATCAAAATATGCCGCAGCGTTATACCACTCAATTATTAAGTAGGTATCAATACCGTCACTAATAATGTCGTAGCGAATTTCACCCTCAGCAGCCATAAACATGAAGTCGCTCCAAAATGGTGCAATCACCCCACTTGGTGCGTCTTCACTGGGTAAACGTGCAGGAACGGGGAATGTACCCTGATAGCCACCAACAGTCATAACGCCATTCGATGTAAAAGCAATCGTATCAACGTTTTGGCCTTCATAAAGCCAACCGCTGCCGATTGCGCCAATAGGAAGTTCCCAGCCTGCTTCATCACAACCTGTAGTACATAGTGAATATGTAGCACCACCAAGCATGTCGAACCCTAACCCCGCATAAGGAAAGGTTGCGTTTGCCAAACTGACATTATCGGCATTGGTTTGCGTACCGGCCCAGGTTATTGTTCGCGTTGTAGCGTCGTATGCTGACTCAGTTGTCGTTGTACGAAGCTCTGTTAAAACCAACGAATCCTCTGCTATGACTACATTTTCATCAGTAGGAAGTTGTACTGTTAATTCAACGTCATCGCCAGTAAGTGTTCCCATGCGGGTAATTACGGACAGTGTCATATCGCTGTTGGCTGCAATTTCACCAGCAGATACTGCACCCGCTACGCCGGTTTCCAATTCAGACTGTGCGTTGTAAACCGCAATTGGCAAATTCGCGTCAACATAAGTGCCACTTGCATCCGTAAACGTCAGTGTTCCGAAACGCCAATCTCCTGCGGCCATCTCAGTACGAATTTCAAAGTTGAAATCAACAGAGCCATTGGCATCAAGAGTTATTGTTTCTGGGAATGTCGCCACAATATTAGGATCGTCAAAACTTACCGATACGTTCCAGGTGGTTTCAGTATCATTCAAGCTTGTAATAACGCGTTCGAAACTGCATTCAACCATGCACCAGCTATTGGCAAATGAAGCCTTGTCAAAGGTCATGCCCGCATTAATAGCCGCCGGTAAATCTAAACGCCCAGCACCCACATCAAATGGGTCCGCAGGTGTTAGCGCATCCTCTTTCTTCACGCTAAGTGCAGCAGAGGTCATCATCACCGACTTAACCTGTTTAGGTGTAAGCTCAGGGTTATTTGCCAAAACCAATGCTGCCGCTCCAGCCACATGCGGGCTCGCCATCGACGTTCCGTCTAGAATCGCATAACTTTGACCCGGTGTGGCTGACAAAATCCCATGCCCTGGTGCAGCAATTTCTGGTTTCAGCATGTTCGCATCGCCGTTCGGCCCGCGCGAACTGAAATCAGACATGATATCTACAACGGCCTGATCAATAGTCGCCACCGTAGGGTTTAACGTAGCTTGCATGCCTACCGTCCAGTCCGTTTCAATCAACTGGCCATCGGCCTGCAGTATGGCCACTGTCGGCAAGGTGGCTGCACCTAAATCAACACCAAACGCACCGGCCACGTTGTTATATATAATCAAACCAATAGCACCAGCCACTTGCACGTTATTTGCTTTTTGCTCAAATGCACATGTACCACGGTTAACCAATGCAATTTTCCCGGTAAAGGCTTCTGCTGCAAACGCATTACAGGCTTCAATATTAGCTACATCAACTTGAGATGCTGGCAATAAGTCCGCCGTAATTGCCTCGCTGATGGTGAAATCACCCTCGGCTACTCGCGCGTCTATGACATCTAAACCTGTCACTTCGAGTGCACTTCCAAAGGTACGACCCGTTTGTGTGCTTGCCACCGTAATGGTTTCTTCAACACAACCTGGACAACCGATAGTTTCGGCACCTGCACGTCCATCGTTGCCAACAGCAGTAACAGTTACTACACCCATTTCATCGAGTGATTTCATAATGGCGGCGTACGGGCTTGTAGCTGGATTGCCACCTGCACCGCCACCCCAAGAATTGTTAATAACGTCAGCACCATCTTCGGCCGCAGCGTTTAAGGCTTCGGCTAAGCTAATACTTGAGCCACTACCGGTACCCGCTGTTGTAACGTATAACGCTTTATAAACCATCAAGTTCGCGCCCGGCGCAACCCCTGAGAAATTCACCGCTACACCATCGTACGTAATACTGGTCGGGTTACCCACCGCGGTACCTGCAACATGACTACCATGGCCATCCACGTCTTGTGGCGTTGCTGTCTCGCTTGGGCCAACGTTACTCGGCGGCGTGAAAGCTCTCGCTACAACCAATTTGTCATTACAAACGCCGGTATTTAGTGCGCAAAAATCATCAGTAATACCAAGGTCTGGACGATCATGCCCATTATCGGCAAACATTGGATGATCAAAGTCTATCCCTGTATCAATCACAGCAACATTGATACCTTTACCGGCGGCATCTTGGCCACCAAGCAACTGCCAAACATCAGAACTACCAATTAAATCGTTGGATGCATCCATGCTGACTGAAATGAGGTGATCGTCGTGCACGGCTTTAATGCCCGGAATGCCACGTAATCTATCTTTCAAATCATCACCGGCATACTCAACCACAGCCCCATTGAACGCGAGCGTCATATGCGATTTTGCCGTTAATTGAGGCACGCGGCGGGTTACTTCGCGCAATACAGTATCCTGACGTTTGTTAAGATACCCCGCATAAGTTTGTACGGGTTTAGCTTTCAGGTCTAAACGCTCCATGCCGTTGGCTGCAGCTGATGTTGCAGTAAATCCGGCAATACCACCCTTATAGGTAGCTACTGGAGGTTCAACAAACTCAATCAAATATCGTCTTGCATCAGTAAACGCTTTTTGCTCATCTGCAATGCGCGTTGGAATCTTCGATAACTGTTTATTGATTCGGTGTTCAGTAACTGGGGCGTTGGTGTCAACTCGAGTAAACTCTTGAGCGGCGGCCACTGAAACGCTTGATGCAGCAGCAACGGCAATGGCCAAACGTGACCATCGAGCTGTTATAATTGTTGTCATTGCTCTTCCTTCTGTCCATGAGGTGTGTGCGACATTAACTATTCGCAGCAGAAGAAATTACCACAAGCTGTTAACAAATAAACAAATTTTGTTTAAAGGTTGTAACAGGATGTTTCAAGGGTGTAACTAACTTAGGTTGGATTCTAACTGCAGGCGCTCGGCCAGCAGTACTGCTTGCGTACGGCTATATACGCCAAGTTTACGGAAAATAGCAGTAATGTGTGCTTTGACGGTCGCTTCAGTGATATTAAGTTGGTAGGCAATTTGCTTGTTGAGCAAACCTTCATGCAGCAAATACAGCACGCGGTATTGTTGCGGGGTTAAATCTGCCACTTTCTTGGCAAGTTGTTGATCTTCATCGGTCAAGTTGTCTAAGCGTCCGCGCATTTCTTCAGGCACCCAGGTGTCGCCCTGTAAAATCACATCAATGGCTTCCGCAATTTTAGCTGAAGGCAGTGACTTCGGGATAAAACCCAAGGCACCAAAACCAATGCATTTGGCAACAACAGCAGGGTCTTCTGAGCCAGAAATAATCGCTACGGGTAATAAAGGGAAGTCTTCGCGGATACGAATCAAACCATATAAATCGCCACTGCCTGGCATGTGCAAGTCAAGCAGCAGCAGATCAAGATCGTCATCGTCATTTAAAGCGGCAAGGGTCGCATCAAGATCACCAGCCTCACGCAATTCAAGCTCGGGATAATGATTCGCGAGCGCGCCTTGCAGCGCCTCGCGAAACAACGGGTGATCATCAGCTATTAAAAATTTCGCCATGCTCTACTTGTTCAAGCGGTTCTCTATTAACGAATCTACCACAGACGGATCCGCAAGCGTAGAGGTATCACCTAAGTTTTCAAACTCATTGGCAGCTATTTTACGCAAAATACGACGCATGATTTTGCCTGAACGTGTTTTCGGCAAGTCAGCTGTCCAATGAATGAAGTCAGGCGTGGCAATTGGGCTTAACTCTTTGCGCACCCAGTCGCGCACTTCTTTGGTCAGCTCGTCAGTAATTTCGGTGCCGGCCATCGCTGACACATACACATAAATACCTTGGCCCTTCACGTCATGCGGATAGCCCACTACCGCAGCTTCAGAAATCTTCGCATGTTCAACCAACACCGATTCAATTTCAGCAGTGCCTAAGCGGTGACCAGAAACGTTCAACACGTCATCCACACGGCCAGTTATCCAGTAGAAACCGTCTTCGTCACGGCGCGCACCGTCGCCAGTGAAATACATGTTCTTGTAGGCAGAGAAATAGGTTTGCTCAAAGCGCTCATGGTCGCCCCACAACGTGCGCATTTGCCCCGGCCACGAATCTTTCAGTACCAAGTTGCCGTCAACGGCACCTTCAAGCTCATTACCATCGGCATCCACCAAGGCTGGCTGCACACCAAAGAATGGCCGCGTGGCTGAGCCCGGTTTCAAGTCGGTTGCACCCGGCAATGGCGTGATCATGATGCCGCCCGTTTCGGTCTGCCACCAGGTATCCACAATTGGGCATCGGCTCTCGCCAATCACCTTGTAATACCACTCCCAAGCTTCTGGGTTGATTGGCTCGCCAACAGAACCCAGCGTGCGCAAAGACTTACGGGTAGAAGTTTCTGCCGCCGCCGTGCCTTTTGACATCAACGCACGAATGGCTGTCGGTGCCGTGTACAGAATATTCACACTGTGTTTGTCCACCACTTCACCAATGCGGCCGACACCTGGATACGTTGGCAACCCTTCAAAAATTAAGGTGGTTGCGCCGTTCGCCAATGGCCCGTACACAATGTAGCTGTGCCCGGTAATCCAACCCACATCGGCGGCACACCAGTACACATCGTCTTCGTGGTAATCAAATACCAACTCGTGCGTCATCGACGCATACACCATGTAGCCACCGGTAGTATGCAACACGCCTTTCGGTTTACCGGTAGACCCTGAGGTGTACAAAATAAATAATGGGTCTTCCGCGTTCATCACTTCAGGTTGACACTCAGTCTGCACGTCTTTAACCAACTGGTCCCACGCCACATCGCGGTCGTTATCCCACTCGGTTTCTTCATGAATAACCTTCGCCACCACCACATGCTCAACTGACGGACAGCGTCCGCCACGCAAAGCTTCATCAACATTCGCTTTCAGTGGCGTGGTTTTACCACCACGACGACCGCCGTCAGCAGTCACGATAACTTTCACACCGCAGTCATTCACGCGATCGGCAATTGCATTCGGCGAAAAGCCACCAAAAATAACAGTATGAACCGCACCAATACGCGCACAAGCCAACATCGCGTAAGCCGCTTCCGGCACCATCGGCATATAAATCGCAACCCGGTCACCTTTTTGCACACCGAGTTTCTTCAAACCATTCGCAAACCGCGACACTTCGTGATGCAACTGCTTGTAACTAATCTCTTCGCTAACGCTCGGGTCGTCACCTTCCCATATAATCGCCGTTTTATCGCCACGCTCCGCCAAATGCCGGTCAACGCAGTTGTAGCACGCATTCAAGGTGCCATCTTCAAACCATTTAATACTCACTTTACCCGGCGCAAAACTGGTGTTCTTCACCTTGCTAAACGGGCTAAACCAGCTGATACGCTGGCCATGCTCACGCCAAAAACCTTCTGGGTCTTTCACGCTCTGCTCATACATGGCTAAATACTTGTCATTATCAACATGCGCCCGCGCTTTCGCATCCGCCGGCACTTTATAAACTTCATGTTGCATAGAACCTCCTAGTGAACTGCGAGTTCGATATTAGCTATTAGATATTAGAGAAAGAAGAGCAGTTTTTCGGGTTTTGCTAATATCCAATAGCTAATAGCTAATATCGCTCTTGTTTTTCATCCCTATACCTTCAGTTATTGCGCGCGATCAAGCCATTAGACCATAGTCTAGATTGATAATTAGCGCGTCATGTTAAAAGCTTAGAAACTACGTGCTTCGTCATTCGTACGTTCGCTTTGCTCTCTGTTCGTCCGCGCTTCGCGCTATTCGAACAGCGAAGCGGACGAACAGCGAAGCGTACGAATAACGAACAACGTCTTACAAAACAGGAGCACAGCAATGTTGCAAAAAACTCTAACCAAATCGCTAGTTGCCAGTGCAGTTTTTGCCAGCTTAGCCATGAATGCACATGCCGCAGAGGGGCCAGAATGGTCATTCAGCGGTTACGTTAAACTCGACGCCATGATTTCTGACTACGGTGATGGTTCAGCCGGCTCGGGAACCGACAAAAACATCGGCCGTCAGTTCTACATTCCTAGCTTAACGCCTGTTGGCGGTCAAGGCGACGACCAAGTCACCGACTTCCATGCACGCCAGTCTCGCTTCTTCTTCGACGTAAAACAACAGCTTGAAAACGGCGAAGACATTAGCGGTCGCATCGAAATCGACTTCTTGACGGTACCAAGCGGCGACGAGCGTATCACCAACTCGTACTCACCACGCTTGCGTCAAGCCTATTTGACTTACAAAAACTGGATGATTGGCCAAGCGTGGTCAAACTTCCAAGACTTAAGCATCTTGCCTGAATCGGTCGACTTCGTTGGCGCAACTGACGGTATGGTGTTTATGCGCCAACCACAAGTGCGTTACAGCAGCGGCGCGTGGAGCTTCTCTATCGAGAACCCAGAAACCACAGTAAGCTTGGTTGACCCAGTTAGCGGCGCGGTATCGCGTGCAGCAACTGGCGAAGGCATCATGCCTGACTTTACCGCCAAGTATAAAGGCAAAAGCGGCAACTTAAGCTACAGCGTAGCGGGCTTAGTACGCCAACTGGCTTATGACCTTGACAGTGATGGCAGTGACGAAACCGCAACCGGTTACGGCGTTACCTTAGGCGGTAAGTTTGCCTTTGATAACGGCAACGATATTCGTGCGTCGTTTACCGCAGGTTCAGGTATCGGCCGGTATTTAGGTTTAAATACCTTTAATGGCGCGTATGTTGACCAAAACAACAGCCTTGAAACGCTGGACGTAATGGGTGTGACTTTCGCTTACCGTCACAACTGGAGCGACAAAACCCGTTCTAACATCGTTTACAGCCGCGGCTGGGCCGACAATACCGATAACTTAGAAGGTTCATTAGCCACTGAATTCACTCAGCGCGTTGGCTTCAACGTGATGCATTCAGTCGATAAAAAGCTGACCTTCGGTGGCGAATTGTCGCTGGCACAACGTAAAAACGAATCTGGCCAAGACGGCGATTTAACCCGCCTGCAGTTTATGGCGATGTACAGCTTCTAACTGCAAGTACGATATTAGCCAATAGATATTAGAAAGGCACCGCGAGGTGCCTTTTTGTTTTGCGAATATCTAATATCGAACGGCTAATATCGCCTTTTCAGTTCCTCAAACCATCGGTTTGGTGATCTTGCCGTGATTGCCGGCGCGATTAAAGATACTGGTGATGCGTGCTGAGCGCACAATCAACCAGGTCATGCCGAACAGGCCGAGGCCAAGTGCTAGTGCAAGCCAGCGGTTATAAACAGTAGACGAGTAAATGCCGCCGTTGCCAACCGGCACAGGTTCAACCGGCGCAATAGGTAAACCGTAACGATTCGCCAAGTTCTTAATGCCAATAAAATGGATGCCAGGTATCTCTTCTTGTAAGAAATAGCCCATAACGGTATCCACCGCAAAAGCACGTGCTGGGGCATCTTTTTGCAACCCCGACTTGAACATATCGTCAATACCCGGCGGGCCAACAATGGTTGCGCCACCACCCACGTTCACAAAAGCTTTGTAGTTACGATCTGCCGAGTATTCCCGGAATATCGCAATCCTGTCCGCCACCGCTTCTTGATAGTTCGCAGGCTCAATCATATTCAAGTCGGCGCGTTCAATGGAATTCCGCAGTGACACAATGCCCTCTTCTGAAATACCGATGCCGCGATCTTCAATGCCCCCCAAAGACGCATAAATCGGTTTTAGCGACAATACGCCAGCGTCACGCAGGGCGCGTTCCATGTCCAACCAACTGAAGCCCGGCACGTTTGCGCCCCACTGCGAAGATGAAGCCGAAGCAATAATCACCGCATCCGCTTCCAGCGCTTCCAAAGCCGAATACACCGCTAAGTTCATGGCAGGAAATGAACCAGAAATGGTCACCGCCACCAAATCGCCACGGCCGACCCCGGCGTCCGCCATTAATTTCACAGCCACCGCGGCCCAGTTCGGGTTCACTGTTGTTTGCTTCGACTCGCGCCCGCCTTGGTTGGTGGTAATAATTGAATTTTCTAAGCCCACCAAGCCCGAACGCTGTGGGTCAAATTCGGGATTAATCGGCGCCATTTGCGCGCGCATCGGTTGCAGCACATCCATGCCGTCGCGCATTATTTTGGCTGCGTTCACCATGGTGGCATAGTTGTCATCCACCACCGGGTCACGCTGCCGCAAATTCTCGGCCAGCACCATGGCTAACAACGCCAACGCAATCAAAAATACCTGACCCCATAGCGGCACGCCCGATGAGCGCCAATAAATCTTTGTAAATTTACTCATACCAATATCAACTCCTGTTGGCGTGACTTACCAGCCCGGCATTTCAAACGCACGGCTCGCTTCGTACATGTGCAGTGACTCTGGCATAATCACAATCAATGCCAAACGTACCAACACGGCGGTAACCGCTAATCCACACAAGGTTTGCAGCACCCCCTGGCGTTCAAACCAGATGGCGATTAAGCCCGGAATAATGTAGCCAATAATGCTGCTTTCCATTACCGACATCATGAAGCTCGATTCCAGCGTCTGCACTTGGGCTTGCGCATCATCGGTGCCGGCTATCATTTGCAAGTCGGTCCAATTCACTAAATTACCGACAAACAAGTCGAACAGGCCTGCGATAATGTAGCCCGTTAAAATCATGATAATGGTTTGGCGGCGGCCATATACAATCACGAAGCTGGACACAATTTTCACAATCAAATAGGTGACAAAGGCGGCCACTAAGGTCAGCGTCAGGCTTAACGGATCTGTCAGTTGCAGCGCCACGTAACCGGGTACAACCAAGCCACCAGCTGCTAGCCCCAGGGTTTGGGTCAGTAGCAGCGTAAAAAACAGCCCAATGCCTATAGCTACGGCCAATATATTAAGCGCTATCATACGTCTTCCTCTTCAATTGCGCGGTTTTGGAAAAAGCGAGCGACTTCTTCGCCTCCGCCATGAATATTGCACATGCCAACAATCAGCGCGTTACCCTGCGACTGTTCCAGCAGCACTTCAGTGATTTCGGTCATGTGGGCGCCTTCCATAACAAGTAAGGTGTCTGGATCAAGGCCATATTTCATGGCCTCACGAACAAAAATAAAGGTTCCGGAGCCCATCAGGATAACTTTGCTGCCGGGAGTCCATTGCGCCACCGCTTCAGCCATTTGTTGTGACCGATGCGGGCGATCAGCACGGCAGTTAATCAGCATGATCGAACGGCGGCCCTCGCCGTGCTTTTTCAGCATGGTTTCCCAAATACGCCCGGTCGATTCCGGGTCGTTGGCGGCAAAGGCATTCACAAACACCAACTCACGTTCAAAGTAGCGCACATGCAGCACCTGCATTGCACCAGCTTCCGGCTCCAAAGTAAGCATGCCTTGCAAGGCATCTTCGCGGCTAACACCTAAGAATTCACACACGTTCAACGCCAAGGCGATGTTCTCGGCATGTTCGGCGTATTTGAATTGGCTGAGTACGGTATCGGGAATGGCGGTAACTTCATCTTCAGTTACACCGTGCAGCGTGCTGCGGCGGTCTTGGCACGACTCCTGAAACACATCCAGCAAGTCGCGCTCAGCGGTAAACAGATCACCGCGCACCGGTGTGCTGCCCGCTAATGCCAATGCCACATCGCGCTCACCGGGCCCCATCACATCCAGGTGATCGGCACGGGCATTGGTAATAACCCCCACGGTAGAGCGCACCATGCGCAATTCACTTAAACTCTGATAGTGCGGCTGCAGCGCCATGCACTCCACCACCACAATTTCAGGCTTTAGCGTGGCCATCCGTTTGAGCATGCGCATCTGTTCAATGATGTTGGCACCGCTGATGCGGTAGATAGGAAACTCACGGCCTTCGGGGTCGGTCATTGCCGCGGCAGAGCCGGTGGTTTTGGCGCACACACGCTTGCCACCGCCACGCAGGCCAGCAGCAATAAGACGGGTAACACTGGTTTTACCGCGGGTGCCGTTTACATGCACGCGCACCGGAATGGAACGCAACAGCAGTTTATGGCGTAAAGCTTCGAAGGCGCCACCAGCCACCAACAGCAGCCACAGCAGCACCACAATGCTCAACAATAAGGGAAATGACATCTTGGCGACCTTTGGATTGTTAATTACATGCATAAGTGTATGTAATTAATAGCCCAAAAGATCGTCATTAACAAAGGATTTACATAAGCGCCGGCGTGCGACGCTAATGCTAACTGGTTAGAGTTCGTCCAACGGCATGGGTCGACCGAAATAGAAGCCCTGCATGTAGTTGCAACCCAATTCAGTGACAAACTCAGCTTGCTGCGGCGTTTCGACACCTTCGGCTACGACCGCAAAATTCAAGCTTTGCGCAATCTTAATCACCGAGCCTATCAACACCCGATCTGATCGATGGGTACGAATGCCCGCAATAAAGCTGCGATCAATCTTCACCTTGTCCACCGGCAACCGCTTCAAATAGCTCAGTGACGAGAAGCCAGTACCAAAGTCATCCAAGGAAATACTGATTTTCTTATCGCGCAGGTTCTGCAAAACCTCAACCGCATAGTCGGTGTTTTCCATCAAGATGCTTTCGGTAAGCTCAAGTTCAAGCCATTCCGGATTACAGCCAGTTTCTTCCAGCGTCTGCTCCAAAAACGGCGTGAACTCAGTACGATTAAAGTGCAGCGTCGACAAGTTCACCGCCACTTTACACGGCCCATGTTCTTGCAAGGTAACCGCAGCTTCACACGCACGACGGAATACCCACTCGCTTAACGGAATAATCTGACCGGTCATTTCTGCCAATGGAATAAATTCGGTTGGCGAGATAAATCGACCCGGCTCACGCTCCCACCGCAATAACGCTTCGTAGCCAACGGTGGCACCGTCGTTACAGCGCACAATGGGTTGATAATGCAGCGTCAATTGGTTCTTCTCAATGGCCTCTTGCAAGCTCGAACGCATCGCCGCCGATGACTTGAACTGCAAGCTCATGCTGTCCTGATAAATTTGTACGTGGTTGTGGCCTTGGCGTTTGGCTTGATGCATGGCCATATCGGCGCGCTGAATAAGCTCCAACGGCGCATACTGATCTTCCGTTTGATGCGCCACACCAATACTGGCTGTCAGGTAAATCTTGTGGTGCATAATGCGGTAAGGTTGCGCCACAGCGCTCAAGATTTTGCTGGTAATTTCTGCCAAGCCTTCCTCATCGCCCTGCATTTTCTGCATCACAATTAAGAATTCATCGCCGCCGAAACGCGCCAACATGCCGCGCTTGCCAATAATGTTCGTTAAACGCTGCGCCAACACTTGCAGTAAGCGGTCACCTACTTGCAAGCCTAAACTGTCATTAATCAGCGTAAAGCCATCCAGGTCAATAAACATGGCGGTTAAGTCACGCTGCTTATGGAAACGGTCGGCAATCATGTGTTCAATGGTGGTGCGGTTGTACAACCCGGTTAGGGCATCGTGTTCAGCCTGGAAGCGCAATTGCCGCCCCTGCACCACCAACTCACGGTTCCGCTCAATGGTTAGCGCCATGAACAACACAATCGCGATACCGGCCAAAGTAACCAGAATTTGCAAATTGGCGCGCGCCTGCATTTCTTGCAAGTCGTACATGTACGAATAAATTGGCGTACCGGTAGTGAACTCGGTTTCTAATGAACTTTCGTACAAAAACAGCGCATGGTTGTGCAAGTAATCCAAGGTTGGGCTGGTTACCCAATGCCCGTGCTGATCAAGCAACATACCGTTGGATATTGCCGTGTAGGTATAAATCGGTGAACGGTACGTTAGCGTCTGATTGCTCAGCATTTGCGGCACGTTCATGACCGCCAAAATACCCCAGTAGCCTTTCTCGTAATTGTCGTCTTTAAAATCTATCGGAATATGGATATAAACCCGTGCGCCATCTTCAGTGTTCGCGCGTGATGCAACCAGCATTTGCACTTCTTCTTTGCGCAACGGATCAAACTGCTGCTGAACATAGCCATCATTTTGGTACATTTCTTTATAAGAGGTGTTGCGATCGCGTGAACGTTCCCACATAAGTTCGGTGCCGCGCCGCAAAATAATACTTTCTAAGAAGTCGACATCACGCAAAAACGCATTCATGTCCAATTCCATCAAACTGTTATGAATGCTGTCGGGGTAGTTTTCCCAGCGCTCAGCTAAGCGCTTCAAGGTGCTTACATGCTCGTTACCCGCCGCCCGGCGCGCAATATTCAAGTTAACCGCCGCCTCTTCGCCCCGGTCACGCAACTCGTTCATTTCGTTATGAAACAGCACCACGCCGATACTGGTAGAAATCAGCAAACCCGCCAGAACAATGGTCGTGGTTAGCAAACTCACGCAGGGCAATTCTTGCTCGCTAGCGGTACTAAGGTTCCACAGCGCAATCAGGGTAATTAGCACCAAAGCACCGGCAACCAAACTGCCAGAAGGGTGACGTGCCAGCAGTGGCGTTTCAAGCACAAAATGCATTAACAGCACCACCGCCAGCCCCAGTGCTGCAACGCCAGCAATAATGCGTTGTGCCCGAATGGCCCAATGCGCCCGTAAGCGCAGCGACATCCACAAACCTGCTATGCCGCTCGCAATGTAAAGGCTTGGGTGAATTTGTGCATCGAAACTATCGAATAAGTTGCCAGCCAAACCATCGGCTGAGGCAATAATGGCAAGTACCGCGAACACCCGCGACACGGCGGGCTTCCATTCACGTTGGCTATTTAAATCGTAGGTTAATAAGGCAATACCGTTGGCGCATGCCGCAATTAATAAAGAAGAACTTAACGAATGGTAAATTTGCAGCTGGGTCGGTTCAAACAACCGATACAGCAAGATCACAAACGCTGCTATAAATAATGCTGCCCCAAGCACCAAATTCACGACAGCTTTGGCTTGTTGATCCACCTGAATTATGCGCATGCCCTCGCCCCAATTTTTTATAATTGTTATGGGTTCAATATAACCACAACACACTACGAATGACTAGATCGTTTTGGCTGATCACAATGTAAAGAATTTGTCACCCAATATTTCCCACAAATACATGCGCAAATCATAATATCATGTTAAATTTTATGACATATTCAGTTTCATTTTATCAAGAGTCACCAACATGGACGTTAATCAAATTATTCATCACGGCGCGCATCAGGGCGTAACCGGCTCATGCCACGAGTTTTATCTCACCGAAACCGCATCCGTGCTGGTCGATTGCGGACAGTTTCAAGGGCGCGATGTGGAATACAACGACTTTGATCGGCGGGTGCAAGACATCGACTTTTATATTGATAACCTGATTGGCCTAGTCGTCACCCATTGCCACATTGATCATGTTGGTCGACTACCCAGCTTGCTGTTGGCCGGCTTTCGTGGCCCCATTTATTGTACCCCTGCCACCGCCCAGCTGCTGCCATTGGTGCTAGCCGATGCCATGAAGGTCACCCGCTTCCCCTACCCTGAAAAGGTATTAAGTGGGGTGCAGTCCCAGCTCCGTACCCTACCTCTTGATCAGTGGCTTGGGTTGGAACATGGGTGGCGCATGCGCTTGCGTAACGCAGGGCATATTATGGGTTCGGCGTATGTTGAATTCGAGCAAGAGCAGAAGAAAGCTAATGAAGGCTTGCCGCAACGGGTAGTATTCTCTGGTGATTTGGGTTGCAAAAACACCCCTCTACTGCAAGACCCCACCCCACTGGAATATGCCGACACCTTGGTGCTCGAAAGCACCTATGGCGACCGGTTGCACGAAGACCGTGAAACCCGCCAACAGCGACTGAAAAGTGTGATTGAGAAAGCCTTCGTTGATAAAGGCACCGTACTTATTCCTGCTTTTAGTATCGGTCGCACCCAAGAGCTGTTGTATGAAATTGAAGACATCATGCATCAAGACCCAGACTGGCGAAAAATGACAGTCATTTTAGACTCGCCGCTGGCCAGCCAATACACGAAGCAGTACCGACGCCTGAAAGCCTTGTGGGACGAAGAAGCGAAACAGCGCCTGGCTGATGATCGCCACCCATTAAACTTCGAGCGCCTGCACGTCGTAGAAAGCCACCAACAGCATGAACAAATTATCGAGTTACTGCGCTCCAGTGGCGAACCGGCGATTGTCCTGGCCGCCAGTGGCATGTGTACCGGCGGGCGCATCGTGAACTACCTCAAGGCATTGTTGGATGATGAGCGCACCGACATTGTATTCGTCGGTTATCAGGCAGCGAATACGCCCGGCCGCGACATTCAGGAACATGCCCCCGGTGGCGGTTACGTGGTGCTTGACCATCAGCGCTATGAAATTCGGGCCCGTGTGCACACCTTAGGTGGCTATTCGGCACACGCTGACCAGCGCGAACTGTTGGAGTTTTTACAAACCTCGGTAAAGCCGGTGCATAACGTGCGCCTCGTGCATGGCGAAGATAGTGCGAAAAAGGCGCTTGCGACAAAGATTTCAGCCGGCGGGTATGTTACTGGTGATGTTTCCTTTGTATGATGCCTGCAGTCGTAAAGGAATTTTTCAAGGAAGTATAACCATGAGCGCCGACAAAAACGCCAATTCTAACAACGAAAACATTGTCTGGCACAACCATCAAGTTGGCCGCGATCGCCGCGCCGCACAAAAGAATCAAAAGCCCGTGGTGCTATGGTTTACCGGGCTTTCCGGTTCAGGCAAGTCAACCATCGCCAACGCGGTGGATGAGTTGCTCAATCGCAACCAAAACCACACCTATTTGCTGGACGGTGACAACATTCGTTTGGGGCTCAACTGCGGGCTTGGTTTTAGCGAAGAAGACCGTGTAGAAAACATTCGCCGCATTGGTGAAGTCAGCAAACTGTTCGTTGATGCCGGGTTAATTGTGCTGAGTGCATTCGTGTCGCCCTTTGCGCGCGACCGAGAGCAAGTGCGCCGGTTGTTAAACGACGGTGAGTTTGTTGAAGTGTTCGTGGACACGCCGCTGGAAATCTGCGAGCAGCGTGACCCCAAAGGCCTCTATAAAAAAGCCCGTGCGGGCGATATCGCCAACTTCACCGGCATCAGCTCGCCGTATGAGCAACCCGCCGCGCCAGAAATTCATTTAAAAACCACTGAACTCAGTATTGAAGGGGCCGCGCAGCAGGTCATTGACTACCTGCGCACCCACCACTACATCGCGTAAAAGGATTTACCATGATCACGCAACATGCATTGAGCCAACTTGAAGCCATCGCCCAAAAAGCTGGCGCGGCCATCATGCAAATATACAACGCACCTGATTTTGAACAACGCATTGCCGTGCAAGCCAAAGGCGATGACAGCCCGCTAACTCAGGCCGATCTCGCCGCCCATGACATCATTAAAGCCGGCATTTTAGAGCTTGCTGATATAGAACTCGCGCAACTGCCGCAACTTTCTGAGGAATCTGCTGAAATCGACTGGCAAGACCGCCAGCAGTGGAACACCTATTGGCTGATTGACCCGCTGGACGGCACCAAGGAATTCATCAAACGCAACGGCGAATTCACCGTCAATATTGCCCTTATTCACAACCATGAACCGGTGGCCGGCGTAGTGTACGCCCCAGCTACAAAAACCATGTACAGTGCCGCACGCGGCCTTGGTGCCATGAAAAATGGCACCACCATCAGTGCCAGAAAAAGCAACCCATCTACGCTGCGCATTGTTGGTTCACGTTCGCACCAGTCGCCCCACATGCAAGCGTACCTCGACAATCTCGGCCAGCCATACGAAATGGTGCCCATGGGTAGCTCGCTGAAATTATGTTTAATTGCCGAAAGCGCCGCCGATTTGTACCCACGCCTTGGGCCAACCAGCGAATGGGATACCGCCGCTGCACACGCCGTGGTGCTTGCTGCAGGCGGCACGGTTAACACACTAAGCGGCGAACCACTGCACTACAACACCAAAGAGTCACTACTGAACCCGTACTTTATTGCCGAATGAGCAGGCGAATAAGCTGTCGAATAAGGAGAACGCAGCATGTGGCTGTGGATTGCATTAGGAACGCTGCTGGTAGCGGTGGTTTTATTTTTTAAATTCCAAGGGTTTCGCCGGTTTGTGTTCCTAACCGTACTGGCCGTGCTGCTGGGCATCGTGCTCGGCCCGCCTACGTATGTGGTACTGGAAGAACACACCGCGCGCACCGCCGCCGACAACCGCGAACACGTGCACTATTTTGGTTGGCAGATAAACCCGCTAGGCCCCACCAGCGCTAAGCACGCCAGAGTTGGCATTTATGACCCCGAGAACAAAGTGTTTCGCCGGCTGGATCAAGCCCAGGCCGCGCAAGTCGCCCTACCCTTTGTACCGCCGCCTGGCAACAGCATTTGGTTGCACCTATGGTGGTGGATATTCCCAGCCGTGTACCTTGGCTATTGGCTGCTCAAACGTGCGCCTGTCGGTAACTTTTTCAGCTTTGCCACACGCCGCAAAGAGCTGCGCGAGGCGCTGAAGCGCGCCGAGGCAGAAAACACGGTATGGGCGTTTGAAAAAGTGATAAAACGCGGCAATCAGTTTCGCCTGAAGCCGAAAAAAATAATTCTGGCTGCTGAAGAAGGCCGTCGCCAAGTATTCGCCAAATACCATCGCCGCCTGCAACTGTTAGAAAAAGCCGCGGCCACCGCCGCACAGTTAATTAACACCAACGGCCAAGACCAAATTCAACAACAAGGGCATAACCGGACGCTAGCAGCCAACCGTGACTTTTATCGCATGCTGCGCGAGCTGCTTAATTTGCGCGCCGCCAGCACGCAGCGCGGCCTGCCGATGAACGTTGCACTTGCTGAAGGCTGGTACACCACCGACACCACCTTTAACAACCCAACCAGCCACGGGTCGCTGTCCGCCCATGCGCATGCCTCAGCGGAAGAAGCTGCAGCCTACTGGCGCAAGAGCATCTCCGACACCGTAACGCTCGAGCAGGTGTACCAAGCGTTTACCGACCAAACCGAATCCATGGCCGCCATGGCCGAGCGCTTCAAGGCCGACAACACACAAACCGCCAAGGCTGTCGGCCAGTACCGCGAATTTGTAGCCAACTACTTGCGCAGCCACTTGCCTGAAGCCAACGTTGGCAGCGCCACCTTTTTGGCCACACAACACTTCAATCAGAAGCTGTTCTTGCAACTGGCTAGCCCAACCCGCGAGGGCGCGTACCGGCGCTCGTTCACCAAACATCTGCGTGCTGACGTGGTGCGCTTAGTCACCAGTTTCTTCCCCGAAGAAACCTACAGCGACCAAGGCTGCGAGTTGTTTGACGAAAGCACCAACAGCAGCGCCGCAGGGCTAAACTTTAGCATCATGCTGATTCCGTTTAGCCGCCGTTACAGCGGTGAGCCAACCGTAGGCGCACAAATGGTCGCCACCGATCAGTACGGCACCTTATTGTGGGAACGCCGCTTAGGCAGTGTTTCTGTGCCCGTGGACAAGAAAATCAGCAGCGATGCCTTCGGCCGCTTAGAAGCCGCCCTGCTCCTGAAAAACTCCATTCAGTCGCCGCTTAGCCCAAGCGGCAAGCCGCAACAGGTATCGGCTGCGCAAAAACGCCGCTTAATGGATGAGCTTAACGACGCCGCCAAAGAAGTCGCCAAAGGCACCGGCGAAGACATTGTGTTGGAGCTTATCAACGAAGCCTTGGCTGGCAACGCTGGCTCGGCATTGCAACAATACACCGGCGCCATTGAGGCCGACATGGATGCGCTGTATGAACTGGCATTCGAGGCCGCAACCGACATGATGTTGGCTGGGCTTAGCTTCTTAGCAGGGGACGACTCATGACAACCAAACGAATCTGCGCACTCGCGCTGGCAATAGCATTAGGCAGCAGCGCACCAACTGCACAGGCTGCTGAGGGCTGGGGTTCAAAGCTTGGCGAATTTCTCACCGAGCTGCCATTGGCCGACGCATGGCACTGGTTTACCAGCATTAACAGTGTGGCGTGGGTGAATGAAAACGACCTCAAGGCGGCCAACGTCTACTATGTGGTGGATGCCAACAGCCGCGTGCTGGTGCGCGCCGGTGCTTCCACCGACACCGCCATCATCGACAAGCTAAACCCGGGTGATGCCGTGCAAATTATCGGCAAAAACCCATTTCAAAGCTGGTACCACGTACAGCTCAGCGACAACCGTGAAGGCTACATCCATCAGGATCTGTTGCGGGTGCAGTTTTAGCACCGAACCCCGACGGGGTGCGGAGCTAGGACTGCACCCCACTTCTTACTCATCCACTAGAACACAACACAATGCCCGGATACCCGCTGTAATTCGCAACATATTCCTCCCACTGTCGTGAAAGCTCATCGCCGCGAATACTGAGCTCCACCACTTCGCGGCGGTGCACCGTGTCGGTTACATTGTATTCGCTAACCCGGCCACAACGCGTCGCACGAATCACCTTATTATCCGTGCGCACGTATTCATCCTTACCGGTCAACACCACCACAGTACCACGCTCAGTAATTTCTCGAATCTCTTGATATTTCGGCTCCACAATCCACAGTTCACTCTGCCCTAATCGCAGCCCATACAACTCTGTCTCCCTATCCCGCGTAATTCGTAATTGCGCCAACTCGTATTTTTGTTCATCGACATAACGTTCAGCCAGGGCATGTAACGCCGCTTTGTAGTCCAGTTGCTGCTGATCAGCATCACGCAGGCGCTCATCCAGCGTTTTGACCCGCTCCAGTTGCTGCCCAGCGTTAGCCGTGCCCTGCTGCTTCAACCGACTCCAGCGGTACTTCTCGTAGTTACGGACATAGCGCGACACGTTGTTCTGAAAGCCATAAATGCTCACTTCGTTAAACTGCAAACCGTCGGTAATTAACTTTTTGGCCGTTGTCGCATCAAGCCATTTACCGCCTAACGCTAAGCATTTATCTTTACCATCTGCTTGTACCGCGCCGCGAAACGGTGCTTTGTAGTAAGTCGGCAAGCCGCAAATAAAATTATCCCAATTCGGGCTGCCCGCCACATTAAAGCCACCGCGCCGACCGTTCCCAACAATGCCCGCATCACAGAACACCGCAAAAAACGTAATGCCATACACCGTTCTAGTACCATAATTCACCTGCGGATCGCGCACCTGTGCCACCAAGTTCAGGTTGTACACCTCAACGTCTTCGTCATCCATATACAACGGATAGCCTTCGCTCGGTAGCGTTTGGCCGTCGCGAATTGAATTTAAGCGCGTGACACAGTTCACTACCGGCTCCCCGAGCAAGAGGCTCACCGTAAAACGCCCCTCGAAGTTGTAATACCCCCCCATGCGAATGCCTTTATACAAATGCGCCGGCACCGTATCGATTCCACGCAGCCAGTGATCACGAGTCACGTACACAGTTTCACGGAACTCAGCATTGGTTTTCACGGGCGCCGAGTGAACAACAAATGACCAACATGCGACATAATTTGTCGCAATAACGATTAACACCCAAAACCAGCGTTTCATTGCCATGCCTCCATCATCTGGTCCATTTGCTCCACCGTCACCGTTGCCGGATCGGCTGCCGTAAAGGGCGACTCGGGCAAGGGTTCAAAGCCGTATTCCTCCGGTGTCGGGGCGCCACCAAATAATCGTGCAACATTAATATCTGGCAGCAAATTTTTTGGAATCAAATTTTCAGGAAGCAGCTCTTTCGGTAGTAACACAGCCATCAGCACTAATGTGAAAATGGCCCAAGCAATTTTCTTCGGCCGACTCATGGGTTGCTCGTGCGCAGGCACACCAACAGGGTCAGCCTTCGCAGTAGCGGCAGGCTCAACCGGCGGCACGACCGTACTGCCGTCTTCTTGCATTAGCATAATAGGTGAAGTAAGTACGTTTGAGTCCCAGCACTGCTTGGCGCGGCACTGCGGACAATAAAAGATTTGCACGCCAGCGTTCAGTTCAAGGCGCTGGCGAGTACCACACAACGGGCAAAGCTTGCGGGCAAATTCCTGCATAAGTGAGTCCTCACAAAACGTGCAGCTACTTTCTTCATACCGCTAATACCGAAATATTGCAATGTTAAGGGTGCAGTTTTAGCACCGAACCCCAGCGGGGTGCGGAGCTAGGACTGCACCCCACTTCCAACCACCCAGCACTTAAGATAAACTCGGCTCATGCACCAAATAACCCACTTACAACAGCTTGAAGCCGAAGCCATTCACATTATGCGTGAGGTGGTGGCCGAGCTCCGCAATCCAGTCATGCTGTACTCTGTCGGCAAAGACAGCTCTGTGCTTTTGCACCTTGCGCGCAAGGCATTTGCGCCGGGTAAAATTCCATTCCCACTAATGCACGTCGACACCACCTGGAAATTCAAAGAAATGATTGAATTTCGTGACCGCATGGCAGAAAAGCATGGCTTCAAACTCATCACACACACCAACCCAGATGGCATCGAACAAGGAATTGGCCCATTTACCCATGGCAGCGCCGTGCATACCGACGTGATGAAAACCCAAGCACTGAAACAAGCGCTCAATAAGTACCAGTTTGATGCTGCCTTTGGTGGCGCGCGCCGCGACGAAGAAAAGTCGCGCGCAAAAGAGCGCATATACAGCTTTCGCGACAAAAACCACCGCTGGGACCCCAAAAACCAGCGCCCAGAGCTGTGGAATATTTACAACGGCAAGGTACACCCGCAAGAAAGCATTCGCGTGTTTCCGCTAAGCAACTGGACAGAACTGGATATCTGGCAATACATCTATCTTGAAAATATCGAAATTCCCGAGCTGTACTTCGCCAAGCCGCGCCCCGTAGTCAGACGTAACGGAGCCCTCATCATGGTCGATGACGAGCGCATGCCTTTACAGCCAGGTGAAACACCAGAACTCAAAACCGTGCGCTTCCGCACACTCGGTTGCTACCCGCTGACCGGCGCTATCGAATCCAGCGCCAGCACCTTGCCGGAAATCATCCAAGAAATGCTGCTCACAAACACATCGGAGCGACAAGGCCGGGTGATCGATAACGATGCCAGCGGCTCCATGGAAAAGAAGAAAATGGAAGGGTACTTCTAATGGACTTTTTGCGGTTTATCACCTGCGGCAGCGTTGACGATGGCAAGAGCACCCTTATTGGCCGCCTGCTGCACGACAGCAAAATGATCTATGAAGACCAATTAGCCGCCATTACCAAAGACTCTAAAAGAACCGATAACACCGTTGATTTAGCACTGCTCGTTGACGGTTTGCAGTCGGAACGCGAGCAAGGCATCACCATCGACGTGGCCTACCGGTATTTCAGCACCGACAAACGGAAGTTTATTATCGCGGACACGCCCGGGCACGAGCAGTACACCCGCAATATGGCCACCGGCGCCAGCACCAGCGATTTAGCCGTAATACTCATCGATGCCCGCTATGGCGTACAAACCCAAACCAAACGCCACAGTTATATTGTGAGTTTACTGGGTATCAAACACGCCATTGTCGCCGTAAATAAGATGGACTTAGTTGGCTTTAGCCAAGCGCGCTACAAAGAAATTCAAGACGACTACCTAAAGCTTGCAGGGCAGCTGGATATTCCAGATATCCACTTCGTGCCTATCTCAGCGCTCGACGGCGACAATGTGGTGAACCGCAGCGAACACACGCCATGGTTCCGTGGCCGCACCTTAATGGAATACTTAGATACACTCGAAATCAACCGTGATGCCGACCACAGTGACTTCCGCTTCCCCGTGCAATACGTGAACCGCCCCCACCAAGACTTCCGTGGGTTTAGCGGTACTATTGCTTCAGGGAGCGTGAAAGTTGGCGATACCATCCGGGCCCTTCCGTCTGGCAAAGTATCCACCATCAAAAGCATTTATACCTTCGAAGGCAATCTGCAAGAAGCCCATGCGCCACAGGCGGTGACATTGACGCTGAACGATGAAATAGATGTAAGCCGCGGAGATATGATTGTTGATAAGAACGCCATGCCGCATATGTCCAGCCGGCTACGCGCAAAAATGGTGTGGTTAAATGAGGACGGCCTTGTGCCGTTTCGGGAATACTACGTGAAGATGGGAACCAAATTGACCATCGGCTCGGTCGAATCAATTCGTTACCGGGTTGATGTGAACAGCTTGGAAGAAAACGAAGCGGAAACCTTGGTACTGAATGAAATTGGCTTGGTGGATTTAAACCTGCACGAGCGCGCAGTGTTCGACAAGTATCGTATTAACCGCAACACCGGCGCCTTCATTCTCATCGACAAACTCACCAACGCCACCGTTGGCGCCGGTATGGTGCATCAGCCATTGACTGATCAAACGGCCGCCCCCGGCGAAGTCAGCGAATTCGAGAAAAACCTCAACGCCTACGTGCGGAAGCATTTTCCACATTGGGGCGCGAAAGAGGTTTAAGGGCGCACAATGCGTGCGATTCAGTATATTCAATTGCGTTGATATTGGTTCTATCGCCGCCAATATTAATCCATGGGTTAGCGCCACCGAGAACTACTGTTTAACATGGGGAAATTAAAGAAGAGCGGGTATTATTTTCAAAATTCTTGAATATCAACGCCTAACCTGCATCAAAAATTCTGCACATACTCGTTGATGCCATGCCTCAGTAAAATTTTCACGCAAACTAACTCTTCGGTTCGCGTTAGCTAAACGATACAACGCTTCAAGAGAGACTAAACGATCTCGCCAACCATACTCTATTGCCAACCGCATAGGATGCCTGTCAGGACTCGAAACAAACCATACATTACCATTCATTTGATTAGCCTGAGTCAACAAATGAAGTTCTCCTGCATCAACATCAGCTAATCCGGGTCGTTGCATCGAAGCTAATAGTATCTCTTCATCTGTCGGCGAAAAAATTTGCATCCGCGCCCGCAATAATGACTCATCGATGTTGAAGCGAGGATCACGGTTTTGAGCACCAGTCTGAGTTTCTTCAATACATTTGCAAACTGTGGCTAAGTTCAAGCTGCCAAGAATTTCATTCAATATTGAGACCCGATGAGCCTCAATAATGACATTGGTATCAACTAAAATGACATCATCCCTGTTCATTTCATCGAATTCCCTTCAACTACAAATCAAACGGAACAGCCAAGTCATGCTGTCGATACGTACTCGCCAGAGCATCAATCGAGATCCCAATAATATCAGCCACTCGCCGAACGGAAATTAGACCCGCCGTTATTCCTGACGACAACACTTTGAGATAAGATTCACTCAGCAATTTGTGAGACACAAGGTTCGCAGCATGACCATTACCTGGGGGACGCTCAACTTTAAGAAACACTTTTGCTTCAGTTTTGCTGATTCTGTCTAAACTCACGAGTCGCCAAACTATAGAATCAAACGACACTTCAAAGTCATTGGCAATCTGCATTAAAGCAGATGCAGTTAAACTTTCAGGCAAAGAGCGAAGGAGCGGCACCTTCGGCATTAACAAAGCACCTGCAAATGCGTCAGCAAGTTGCTCAATACGGGAGCGCTTTGTGCCTAAGTTGACTTGCACGCGATCGATGTGGCTTGGCTTCATTGTGCGCCAAGTTAGGCAATGAAAAAGCTCATGCGCTTTATCAAAATTACGACGTCCACGTACTTGATTAGCATTGACGACTGCCAAAAGCGCTTCATCCGATGCCATTGCGGCGCCTGAAATATGATCCGGCAAATCGAGGTAAATGCAGTCAATTTTTAATTGTTCGTATAGTTTATGAAGTACTGGGCCTGGGCGATCACCAAGTTCATACTCCTCAACAAACTTCTCTGCTGCAAGTTGTGCATCGTCGTAGGAATTTCGTTCTCCAAGAGGCAAAGATGATATCGCCACCGGTGCAATATTTAACTTTCGGCGTAAAGTGATCAGCAAGTTCAAGATGTTACTACCACGCTTTTCAAAATCAGCGAGTGCAGCGCTTTCGTTATCCGTACGCCAACTAAACTCAACATCTAACGCAGGTTCATAGGCATCAAGCAGTGCCATCGCCGGAATTTCTAAAAATTCAGCAAAACGAACCAATTCATCAGCCTGAACTTGGCGTTCACCGCGCTCAATATCTGACAACGTTTGACGCTGATTAAACGCCATCATATTACTCAAGTCTTGTTGGTTAATGTTGCGCAGGTTGCGGAAATAGCTAATACGCTGCGCTATCAAATGCTGTTGTTCAGTTTGACTATCCATGTGATTCAAGCCTGCGTAGAATTTAACCATATTCTATCTTGCATAATAAAATATGCAAGATTTTTATATAACAACCGCCTTAAACGAAAAAAGGAGCCTATTGGCTCCTTCTGATTTGGGTGCAGTTGTTACTATCTACCCGCGCAGCTGCAACAAAAACGCCCGGTTATTGTCGCTCAGCGGTGCCACAAACTCTGCAACCGCTTGCTCATAGTCCTTGGGTGAACCGACACTTGCGGTAATACAAACCTAAGTAGTTGTGATAAACCGTGGCGCTCACTGGATTACGAAGTACCGGGCCCCGCACCTTCAGCAAACCGTTGGTTTGCGACACCCGTTTGTTCAGTGCACCATCGCCGCTTGAGGCTAAACCTTGATACTCACACACCGCTTCAAACAATCGAACGGCTTGTTGTATCTGAATGGAATTACCTTTGCTTATCGCTTGAAAATCAGCGGCTTTATTTTTCATATCCGCAACAAGCGACTTAATCGCGGCAGCTGCTTCGGCGTTCTTGCTTAGCCCCATAGCTGGGAACAACACTAAAATATCAATCATGGCTTGCAGCGTATCGGCAAAATCAACAGCTGTGCGCGAATGCGACTTCAGCTTGAGTTTCAGCTCTCGCAATATAGCTTCACGCAGCGACGACTCGGTCGCATGCGGATAGGTTTCAATAAACTCGGGAATAGAGGTCACGTAATACTCGTTATCGAGAATATTACCTTCCATTTTGGTGATGTTGTTCACGCTATCAATTGAAATATAGGTTTGCAGTGCGATAAACAAAGCTACCAGCGAGATAACACCCGAGAGTACCGCCACCGTAAAGGCTGTGATGTCTACTTGGCTTTTGGTTTGGAACAGCCACACGGCTAACGCAAAGCCGAGCACCAGCGCGATTAACACGCTAGTAATGTAGAGTGATTGCTTGCGGGATATTTTCAAAGATGGCGCCTTATTGTTAGTTAGTAGTAATACATTTATCAAAGAGATTATCGCTTACGTGCTCAAAATAAAAAAGCACGCTGTAGAGCTTGCGTCTCGAGATTTATAGATAGCTGATGATCTCACCAATTGCTCTGGGGGAGATTAAACCTCACATAATTAAGTCTTGAACCACAAAATACGCACAACTAATTGCTAAAGAGACTTTTTGAAGTGCTTGTCGCTTACCTTCCGGTTAAACTGAAACAAAGAAGTTTTTAACCTATAAATCTGTTACATTTCGGTAGCAATCGTGGAATTATTTCGTTTTAATTATCTTATTATTCGGTTCCCCAAAAGTAAGCTCTTGCGTGGAGCAATTTCAAATTAGGAGTCAAGGGACGTGGTTCAGCCTATTTTTTTATCAGTTGTTTATGTAATTAAAGATCAACAAAATGAACTTACAAAACAGCTTACAACATTAGTTTCTTATCTTCATGAAACAGTTGAAGATTTTGAGGTTATTGTTATCGATAATGCTTCAACGGACGAGTCTGTCCTTAAACTATCGACGTTAACGAGTGAAGACGGCCTGCCTAATTTACAGATTTATGCGCTTACAAAAACAGTTGATCGCGATACGGCAGCTTGGGTTGGTATAGAAAATTCCTTAGGTGACTTCGTAGCAGTCATTGATTTAGAGGAAGATGATTTACATCAACTTCCTCTACTTTTAGAAAAAGCGACTGCGGGCGCCGACGTCGTGTTTGGCAAAAATACATCAAAGCCAAAGCAAACTTTTGCCTACAAATTGGGCGAAAGCTTTTTCAATGTATTTTTCAAATCGTTTAATGGCATTAATCTCACCAAGGAAATTTCTCAATTCCGAGTTTTAAGTAAAAAGGTAATAAACTTTATCCTCCAACATCCACAGCCAGCCCTAACGTACCGGCATCTTCCGGTAACAGGTGGTTTCAAGCGCTCAACTGTCCAATATAACTATCAATCTCAAATCAACAAAAAGAAAAAGCTAGGCGATAGTTTTGATAAAGGTATTCGTATTTTAGTCTCCACTACGCGTGTTCCAATGAGACTGGTAACTGCGTTAACTCTATTTGGGGCAATTTCCAACCTTCTCTATTCGATTTATGTGTTGTTTGTGTCATTTACGAAAACAAACGTTGAGCCGGGTTGGGTTAGCCTATCTCTGCAGCAGTCAGGCATGTTCTTCTTGATTTCATTAGTACTTCTTGTGCTTGGTGAATACATTCTACAAATGGCAAGTTTGTCGAGCGAAGGACCGGCTTATAATGTAGCTCAAGAGTTTACAAGCGCACGCGTCACCCGTAGAGAGAAACTAAACATTGATGAAGCACATCAGAATAGTGCCCAAGAGTCGCTAAAAAATGATTGAGTCTTTGAATGAGGATACAGTTGATGCTGTGGTAGTTGGTGGTGGTTTTTACGGCTCATCAATCGCAGCTTACTTGGTTGAGGTGGTCGGTTTACACAAAGTTGTTTTAATTGAAAAAGAGAATGACCTACTTCAGCGGGCATCGTTTTGTAATCAAGCTCGTGTTCATAATGGCTATCACTACCCGAGAAGCTTTACAACGGCTTATCGAAGTCGCGTGAACCTTCCAAAATTTGTGCAAAAATGGGGGTTTGCGGTCAAGTCGGATTTCAAAAAACTCTATGCTATAGCTAAAAGAAACTCGAAGGTCACCTCAAAGCAATTTGAGCGATTCTGTAATGAAATCGGGGCACCGATAAGCCCAGCTCAAAACGCGGAACGGAAACTCTTTAACCCTCAACTTATCGACGATATCTTTGAAGTAGAAGAGCTAGCTTTCGACGCTAGAAAATTGCGCGATTTTGCAGTTAAAGAATTGAAACGGCTTGGGGTAGATGTATTACTAAATACACAGCTGACTTCTATAACCCGAGATACTAATCAGAGCTATATATGTGCCACACGTTCAAAAAATAGTAGTTCAAAACAAATTCGGACAAAACGTATTTTTAATTGCACCTATAGTGGCGTACAGCAAATCAAAGGCGACTTTAACGGAATAAAGTCATCAATCAAACATGAGCTCACTGAGATGGCGCTAATTCGACCACCTGCAAGTTTCGAAAATTTGGGAATTACAGTGATGGATGGCCCCTTTTTCTCAGCAATGCCGTTTCCTTCGAAAGATCTGCATAGCATGTCACATGTTCGATATACACCTCATCTTTCGTGGTTAGAGGATAGGCTAATTGACCCTTATGAAAAGCTAGAAAATTATAACTTTTCATCGCGATTTGACAGGATGAAAAGAGATATCTCACGGTATATTCCTGACTTCGAAAATTGCGAGTATGTTGAGTCGCTTTTGGAGATAAAAACAATACTTTTAAAAAATGAAACTGATGATGGCCGCCCTATTCTGTTCGAAAAAGACAAGGATCTTCCGGGAGTTTATACCATTCTCGGTGGAAAAATAGACAACATATTCGATATATTTGAAAAACTAGATCACGAAGTACGGACCTAAACTAAATGAATGAAATGAAAATAGAAATCACAATTCCCGTTCTTGATGAAGAAGAAACTTTGAAAACTCAAATCGAGAAAATCGACGCATTTCTGAACGCATCAAACAACCTTCGCGATAACACTAAACTAATCATCGTCGATAATGGGTCAACTGATCGAACTCAAGAAATCGCTATAGCTTTAGCCGCGAACTTAAAACGCGTTGAATACCTAAGACTAGAAGAACGAGGTGTTGGTCGTGCCTTAAAAGCATCTTGGCAGAATTCTTCGGCTGACATTGTAGGTTATATGGATTTAGACTTGGCTACAGATTTGAAGCATTTAGAGCCGGTCTTAGAACTTTTGAAAAAAGACAAATCCGATATTGTTACAGGATCCCGCTTACTAAAAACGTCAAAAGCTATTGGTCGAGGGCCAATAAGAACAATTACCAGTAAATCCTTAAATAAAATATTGGATATACGATTTGGCGTTTCCTTTAGTGATGGTATGTGCGGATTTAAATTCCTTAAGCAAAGCCTTGTCGAATCGTTGATTTCAGCCGGTGCTGTGAGTGATGGATGGTTTTTCGCAACAGAAATTCTTATCGTCGGTGAAGCTCTCAACTATCGTGCTGCAGACGTTCCAGTTGAGTGGACCGATGATCCAAATTCAAAAGTGAAAATTGTAAAGTTAAGTTTAGAATATTTAAAAGCCATGAAAAAACTTAAGCATAACCTAAATAGACTTAAGGAAAAAAATGTCGATTAATAGTCTATCCCAAGATAATAAAGGCATATTTTTAGGCTCTGCTATGTGGGGGTGGGCTGTAACCAAACACGATGTATTTTCACTTCTTGACCAATTTGTCGAGAGAGGTGAATGTTTGATCGATCACGCTACGAACTACCCAATTAATGGCGTAAAGGAAGACTTTGGTATTGGTCTGAATTGGCTTGCCGAGTGGCTATCGATGAACCCATCTAGTGGACTGGAAGTTTTGGTGAAAATTGGTTCGCTAAACAATTTAGGGGGTCCAGAGTGTGATTTATCACCGCAAAAAATTGAAGATGACTATTGCAAGATTCAGGATAAATTAGGGGACCGCGTTAAATGTGTATCCATCCATTGGGATAATAGATCATCGATAGAAAATGCGGATGAAATTATTTCGACATTAGAGTCATTGTTCAGAATATCACGTTCAAATAACTGCCGAATTGGCATTTCAGGAATTCAGGATATAGAGCTATATTCTGAATTTTTTTCTACAAATTCAGTCAAACCGGTTATACAAGTAAAAGAGAACATGCTGACATCGCAGGCGCGTATTAACTATTCTAAGTATATCAAAGAGGCCGATTATATAGCTTATGGGATTCATTTAGGTGGTTTAAGACAAGATTCCTCTGGCGATACAAAGACCCTTCGCGGAATAGAACATCCAGAATGGTTGATTAAAGCTTTCGATAATGCACTACACCACGCCGACATAAAACCTAGCCCTAACAACTTTTATGATATATCTCTTTACCTTGCGCACGTTAACTCACACTTATCTGGAGTTATTATTGGCCCAAAAAATGCAACGCAATTAAAGAGTATGTTGGACTTCTGGGATACGCTTAAGAAAAGCAAAAACTTGCTTGACCACTCAGCTCTTAAAGCGATTCTAACCGCAGATAGTAGGCTCTCATGAAGAGAGTTATTGAGAACGAGCTCGTTCGTTTTATATTGGTTGGCGCCTTTAACACATTGATCGGTTATGGCGTTTTTTATATTTTATTCACCTATTTTCAATTAACGCCCTATATATCCAATGCGTTCGGATATATTGCTGCTCTAATCGTAGCTTTTGGACTTTCAAAGCAATTTGTTTTTCGTAGCACCTATCAAAAAGGTATGGTGACAAAGTTCATCGTAGCTTTCCTAATATCCTTTGCATTAAACCAATTTGTTCTACTGCTAATGATAGAATATAGTCAATTAGCGCCGGAAATAGCGCAGATATTAGCTATGGCCAGCTACACGCTAATATTTTATCTTCTTAATAAATATTTTGTGTTTAGTAGGTAAGTTATGAAACTAAAAATAGACAATCATTATAACAATATCTTTAGTTGGTCATTTGTTTTACTAATTTTTTCTTCCTTACTTGCATTCACATTATTTCATGCCGACTCAATGGTTATTGAAGTACATGACAACCTAGATTCTGTTCATGTCTGGTTGAGCATCTTGGCACAGAACAACTTATTTTTTTCTCCAAATGATGTATCTGTTCCATTTCTTGGCGGTATTAGCAGAGGCTACCTACCTTCTGAGTTCCAACTGGCGAATATTATTTACTTCTTTTGGGAGCCTTTAACCGCTCACTACATAAATTACTTCCTTAAGCTAGTCATCGGGACTGCTTCTTTTTACTTATTAGGCCGTTACATCTTCGGAGCTCATTCTTCGTTTAAGATATTCGGGCCCATAGTTGCTTTGTCGTTTGCGTTGCTTCCAGGTTATGAAAACCTCTTCATTGCGCAAGCATCCGTTCCTTTAATTTTCTATCTATATTTGCGAACAATTAATAGCAATAGCTTATTTTTAATCCTGACTCCGATTATATATCCAGTTCTATCCGAATTTCCAAGGTATGGAATTTTTCTATGCGGAATCATATTTATTTACACCTTATACCTTGTTAGTCAGGGTGACCAACGCTACAAACGATCTTTTCTTTTTTTAGCAGCCTTAATTTTTGGCTATCTGATTACCGACTATCGTGTTTTTCACACCATGCTAATCTCAGGCGAGGAAACTATAAGAGCTACTATGATTTCGCCGGGTTACGACTTTTTTAAGGGAAGTTTAAAAACGTTCCTGCTAGGGCAATATCATGCTCAGTCGATACATCTATTCCTCATAATTCCAACACTCCTAATTTCTTCATACTTCATTAAAAACGAAGTAAGTAGAATTAATTCAGCTAAATTATCGATCGAATCTAAAGTATTGCTGATCTGCCTAGCATTAATCACCATTCATTCTCTAATATACGGACTCTACGGTGTTTCAAGCTTTAAGAGCCTAGTCGGCGACATTATTCCTCAGCTAGCTGGATTTAATTTCTCACGCTTTATGTGGTTAAATCCTACCCTATGGTACTTAGCTTTTGCTGCTGCATTACTTATATTGTCGCGGCGAATTCATAAACCAATAATCGTTGGGGCAAGCATGCTCCAACTTTTTGTTGTACTTTGTTACCCCACATACAGCAACGATATTGCGAACACTATTAAGTGCAGATACTTAACAAGTTGTAATTCTCAACCGAGCTATAGGGAATTTTACAGTAGTAGTTTATTCGAGGAAATTAAGAGTGAAATTAACTATTCTAAAGAGGGAGTACTCGCGTTCGGCTTACATCCGAGTGTATTAAGTTATAACGGATTTTATACCATGGATGGCTATCACAATTCGTATAGTAAATCCTACAAAAATAAGTTCCGAACTATAATCACCCCGGCCCTCGAGGATTCCAATAAGTACCGCGAATATTTTGACAACTGGGGAGGTCGTGCTTATTTGTTTTCTGAACAAGCCGATTTCAAACCGTCGAAAAATATTAAAGAAATTATCGTGGATATCCCATTTGATCCTCAGGCTGCCCGTGAACTTGGTGTCCGATATATCCTCTCACTTTATGAATTTGATACTTCAAAGAGTAAAGACGTTAAATATATTGCAGCATATTCACAACCCGAGGGTTTTTATAAAATTTTTGTATACAAAATTTGAACCCTTCCATGGAAGCTAGGCGTGAGTCGTTCGAACATTTAAATTTACTTCTTCCGTATCGATTCTCGCCCATATTTCGTTGGCTTTTTGAATTCTATTCTAAGTCAGTAATAGAAATTCCTGACTCGCCAATGAATTCGTAAACGTTTGAGATTGGATTTTCAAACTTCACATTAATGTCTTTTGCTGGTAAACGAAAAGACACTACAGATAATGTGGGCTGAAGTACTTTCATGTTTAGCAATACGGTAGTGTAATATCCAGCGCAAATCGATGGCCGCACATTGTTGTTTAATATGTATAACTCAGCTGGCATTGCCAATGGAAATACACTTATACCAAGATCAGTTTGTATTTTCCTGAGCTTCTCACAGCTTTCATCACGGTGCGGAATATACTTGAATTTATAGTTACTATTCGTTGATAAAAAGTGTGACTGAACGTGTTTCAGAAACTTTAATTCTGTTTCCTCAGTTAAAATTTTGGCCTCTGAGTACTTCGAGCCAAAAAACCAGACTTCATCCAATATGCTAATTTCTTCAGTATTAACTAGTGTAGAAACAAAATTATATTTATGAGTGATTACTTTTTGACGACCAATTGGCTTTAACGTAAATACAGTAAAAAGGTTTAATGGCCTAATCAATATTCTAGGGTTCAATATTCTAGCGTAAATTATTTTCTTTAAAATCTTTTTGAGTTTTGTTTGATACGGAGAATTAGGAAAGAAGTAGCCTTTCGCTATGTATTCCTTTTGAACCTGTATTGTAATCGCGCCGTCATCTAACAAAAACGTACTATCCGGTTTTAGATAATGGCGTAAATAATGCATCCATTCAGATCGAAACTCACCCATAAAAAATTTTATTCTATGGCCTCGATATTTATGATTAATATGCTTCATTTTATATCGTCGCCATAAATGTATTAATAATGAGAAAGTATCAGGATCTGAGAAATCAATTACCTCATCCCACTCAAATAGCCGCTTTAGCGAAAGCATTTGTTCATTATTCTGAGTACGCGACGGCTCCCCAAACCGAATAACTAAGACATTCTTAGTTCGCTTATTTTCACGTTCCTGAAATGTATTAGTAGCTTCAATAGCTGAGAGTAACTGCAATGGCGATTCAACAACAAAAATATTAACGTACATTAGCGTCCCCGCAGCGACAAACAAAACTCAGCCCAAAGAAAATCGCGAGGTGTATCTATATCAACGGAGTCATCAGATGGCATAACATATGCATAAGCTTTGCTTTTCGATGCATATAACTCACCTAGCGCTCCCACGAAAGGACGCCTAAATAAATAAATAGCGCCATTTAGTTCATAGATTTGTTGCATATCTTGCGTGCGCTTGGCACGAGTATCAATAAAACCAGCCAAGCTATGGTCAACCGGAAGTGTATTACATAATTCACATCTAGTGTCGCTCGCCACAACCGAGACAATTCCTTCAGCATTCTTATCCTCAAGCAATTTAAAACAGGCTCTTATATGTTCCGCGTCTCGAAATGGTGAGGTAGGTTGCAGTAAAGTTACGGTTTCGATTTGTATATTAGTATTTTCTTCCAGCCATTCTACAGCGTGCTGAACTACGGCGTCTGATGTGGCAGTGTCTCCGGACAAGGTAGATGGTCTCAAAAACGGAACCGATGCACCAAAACTCCGAGAAATTGAGGCTATTTCTTGATCGTCAGTTGTCACAAGAACCATATCGAAGCATTCACTTGCAATTGCCGCTTCAATAGTCCAAGCAATTAATGGCTTATTGCCAAGCTTCCGAATATTCTTCCCTGGCAGACGTTTACTGCCGCCGCGCGCCGGAATAATTGCTATGTTCGCCATTTATATTCCAAGGCCTTTAATATCAATTTGTGCACGTTTAAAATCATCCATGCGCCCGATATCAAGCCAGTATTCGTGAATTGGAAACATCAAAACATCTTCTTCGTTATCAATGTAACCTTGCAGCAAGGTTGGCATATCAATTCGATTATTTTTTTCAACGTTCTTAAAAACCTCAGGGTTTATAACGTAAATACCAGCATTCACGAAGAATCGCTGAATAGGTTTCTCTTCCATACTTACGATTCGCTCACCATCGCCAACTACCACACCGTATGGAATTTGATAGTCATATTCACGCACACACATTGTTGCCAGTGCCTGGTTCCCAACATGGAAATCAAGTACCCGTTCAAAATCAACCGCGGTTAAAACATCGCCATTTACCATTATCAACGGAAGCTCTGGTGTACTATTCGGGAGCAAACCGAGCGCCCCACCAGTGCCCAGCGGGTTGTCTTCATGTACGTAGGTGATATTGACGTTCCATTTACTGCCATTCCCAAAGTGGTCTTTGATTACTTCTGGCAAATAATGCGTTGAAATATAGAAGTTAGAAAATCCAGACTTAATAAAGTTAAGCAGAAGAGTCTCTAAAATCGGCCTTTCGCCAACTTTTAACATAGGCTTTGGCGTATTGTCGGTCAGTGGACGAAGCCGGGTGCCAAAGCCCCCTGCCATAATAAAGACAGGGTTATCGTACTGCTGAGTACTTTTAACCTTTTGTAGTGTTTGTAATCCGACCAATTTCCCGGCATCCACAACTGGAACCGCCAAAATGCTTTTGCTTTGCATTATTGCAATCGCATCGCTGCGAGAAACACTGCTAGAGACAGCTGTCGGTGAGCTATTCATTACATGCCGCACTTCAGTTTCCAGTCCCACACCTTTAAGCAGAGCGCGGCGTATATCGCCATCGGTAACTACACCCTGTAAATGCATGGCTCCATCGCACACTAATACAATCCGAAGTGCAGCTTCATCCAATTTCTGCAACGCTTGTTTGACTGTAACAGTTGGGGAAACAACTACATCACGCCAATCATAACTCATGAATTTAACTTCCCTTTTTCAGAAATGATTTTGCTGGATAATGAACTGCACCTGCTGGAATGTCTTTGGTCACAACCGAGCCAGCTCCAATTATAGCGCTGTCAGCTATCTTAACACCCTGGATAACCGTTGCACCGGCTCCAATATGAACGTTTTTGCCAATGCATGCATCACCGCAGATGACTGCGCCAGGTGCAACATGGCAGTTGCTTCCGATACGCACATCATGCTCGATGATAGCACCTGTGTTAATAATACTATTCTCACCAACTACGCAGCCGTTTAATATCGCTCCCGGAAATACTTGTACCCCCTCTGCCAATTCAGCATATCGCGAAACCACGGCACTATTCGCTGTTATCTGCGCGAAACTATAACCCGCGTGTTTAAAGCGAACGTATAGCTTGGTGCGCAAGTCACCAGCGTTGGGAAGCAAACCAACGCCGTTTACCAGCATTATGCTATCTGGTGCAAAAGATAAAATGTCATCATCGTCACGGTGGTGTGCGATGCCTCTAAATTCTTCTGCGTTTTGCAGTTCAGGTGCAACTAAGCATTCAATAGAAGCACCTTGTGCAAGCAGAATGTCAGCCAACACGCGTGCGTGACCACCGCCACCCAGAACAACGAAAGGTTTATTCAACAATCAAATCCCCCACCAAGTAATCTTGGGTACTCGATTTTCCGATAACTTGCCAATAATCAAAAGGCGACCGGCCACTGCCAGGGCGTTTAACGGCAATATCTTCGGCTGCAATTTGTTGGCCTTTCGCAATCGGCTTCGCGGCAACGAGGCTTTTACGTGCTATCGCTTTGTTATGCACTTCTGAAACAGTTGGTCGCTTCACGCCATCACCCAGGGCTATTTCGACATCGCGTATAGCACTGATCATCGCCATCAGCTCCGAAGGCTCGAGCGAAGCTTTATGGTCAGGCCCTTCAAGATTGCGGTCAAGAGTAAAATGCTTTTCAATAATTTTGGCTCCCTTGGCAACTGCGGCTATTGGGATAGTAATGCCATGACTGTGATCAGAGTAGCCCACTTCAAGCTTGAACGTGCTCGAGATAGTGTCCATGGCATTTAAATTAATTTCTTCCATTGGTGCTGGGTACTCGGTAGTACAGTGCAATACGCTAACTTTCTCACGCAGAATGTGTTGACCCGCATCAGATGCGTAAGCTGCCTCGAAATCAGCCCGCGTTGGATTACTTTCCTTCGAATTCAGATAACCAAAAGCAATAACACCAAGCACGGCTTCAATTTCGGCCATAGTAGCCATGCCCGTTGAGACAATTAAATCACAACCGGTTTGTGCATGTTTCAAAACCAACGGCGCATTAGTGATTTCACCAGAAGGTATTTTTAACCGTTTCAGATGAAGCCTATTTACCAAAAAATCGAGGCTTTCATCATCAAATGCTGTTGAGAGAAACTCAATACCCAACTCATTACAATACTCAACCAGCTCAAAATGTAAGTCATGACTTAACTCCAAGCGTTGTAACATAGCTAACTGTGATTCTTCTTTGCCCGTATTCTTTTTTTGATAACTTGCTTGAGTTGCCTTGTCAGTGACTAAGTTCTTAGCTTTGAATGTTTGGAACTTAACGATGTCAGCGCCAGCATTGTGGGCAGCACGAACTAAATCGCGAGCTAAGTCGGCACTGCCATTATGGTTTACACCTGCTTCCGCAATAATTAGAGTCATGACAATTACCCTTCCCGTCGGCTTATATCGTGAAATTTCTTCATAACTGACAAATTGGAGTACCTGATCATACTTATAATTTTCTCGCATGCGTCGCCCTTGCCATAAGGGTTATCGACCGACTTTAGCGCGCCAGATTTTTTCCGTTGCAGAGCCGTAGTTAAAGCAGATTTTATGGCTTCGGCGGTTGGCTCACAATGAACTACGCTCTTGGCAGCTAAACGACCTTGTTGTCTGACACCAATGTTCACCGTTGGTACATTGAAAGACGGCACCTCGATAATTCCACTCGATGAATTACCGATAACTACCGTGGCATATTTGACTGCAGTTAAATAGCGTCGTTGACCCAATGATGGAACCACAATCACGCGCTTCGGATGGTTCGCTGCATATTGTTCAATTAGAGGGATGATTTTTCGCCCACCAGTGTCAGCATTCGGGTAGGTAATAATAACTTTTAGCTGTTGATTTGTGTCTAATGCTTCAATTATATTTTTAAATGTTTCCTCAGCTGGTTCATCAGCCAAGGTTACAGGATGGTAAGTTACGAGAGCAAAATCACTGTTCAAGTCAAAATTTAACGATTCACTTAACTCATCACGAGACATTAAAATGGAGCGTTGCAAATGATCGAGCCCAATCGCGCCGACATTCTTGACTCGTTCTGGCGCTTCACCAAGTTGAATCACTCGTTGGCGATATTTTTCTGTTGATACGGCATGCAAAAAGCTCAGCTTAGTTATTGCATGGCGTATTGCGTCATCATAAGCGCCTTCCGTTATTTCTCCGCCATGAAGATGCAAGATTGGAATACCCATCAGCATGGCTGCTTGTGCAACACCTAAGGCTTCGAATCGGTCACCTAGCACAACAACCAAATCAGGCTGTTGACGCTCAAGCGCGTCTGCGTAGCCAATAATCCCAAGCCCTAAACTTTTTACTGTACCCACGGCTGAGTCTGAAGATAGCAACATCTCGACTTTTTCCGCGATGTCAAAACCATCCGCCTCAATTTGCTGCACCGTATATCCAAACTCTGGCGATAGATGAGTTCCTGAAACCAATAGCTGCAACTGCATGTCCTCGGCGCTACTTATGTCTTTTAGCAGCCAGTACAATAGACCGTATTCGGCACGCGTTCCGGTAAAAACTGCGACTTTGATTCTTTTCATCAGGTTACCCTAAATTGGCGAGCTCGGAAGATTTACAAGGCGCGCTTCAATATCTTCGGAAACTGCGAGATTGTCGCGAATACAAGACTTAAACATAGGCAAACGGTGCATCAATTGCCAAATTGGGCGGCACATTATTCCTGCCTTATTTTGTTCTTCTAGCAATGCATTGCGGGCATCGTGATCTTCACAAAGTATCGCGTTTAGCCAGAAATTCGACTTCCCATGATTCGGTTCTTTAACAAACTCGTACGTTGAGTTTTTAAAGTATTCTTGGTACTTGTCAGCCAACACTCTCTTTTGTTTCAAAAACAGTGGTAATTGCTGCATTTGAGCGCAGCCAAGTGCAGCGTTCAAGTTCGGTAGCCGATAATTGAAACCTGCTTCATCATGGAAAAATTCATACGGGTGAGGCACTTTCGCTGTGGTCGTAATATGTTTAGTTCGCTGCCCATCTTCTTCGCTGGAACACAGAACCATGCCACCGCCACCAGTAGTGATAATCTTGTTGCCATTGAAACTAAGTGCGGCATATTTACCTACGGTGCCAGTATGTTTGCCTTTGTAGTATGAACCTAAACTTTCCGCAGCGTCTTCAATTAATGTTAGGTGCCACTTATTACAAAGCTGATTCAGTTCGTCAAGGTGCACTGGATGACCAAACGTGTGCATGGGCACAACCGCCCGAATAACGCGTCCTGTTGCTTTATCTACGCAGCGCTCACCATCTACTTTTGCTGAGGCTTCTAAAAATTCCTCAAGCGCCTTTGGACAAAGCCCCAACGTTTCTCGAGCAACATCAACAAAGATTGGTTCGGCACCCATATGATAAATTGCATTGCAGGTTGCGACGAAAGTTAACGCCTGAGTAATAACATAATCATCGCGCTTTACGCCCGCCATATACATTGCTGTATGCAATGCGGCCGTACCATTTACCGTAGCAATAGCTCGAGTCGCGCCGGTAAAGTTTTTGATCTGGGCTTCAAAGTCATCAACATACTTACCAACACTTGAAACAAATGTGCTTTCTATGGTATCGAGTACATTTGCACGCTCTTGCTCACCGAACGTTGGCGCATGCAAAGGTATAAACTCGTTAGTGTTATATATTGAACGAATAAACTCGCTTAATTCATGTGACATAAGGTTCTCAAATTACATTTTACTGTCGAGGTATTTGCCGGTTTCTTTATGTCCAAAAGCGGGAATCATTTTATGAAACAGTGCAACAATATCTTCTTTACGCCATGCCAACTTACTTTTCATGGTACCTATTTCGTTTTCGAAGGTAGTCAATAGACTGATATTGTAATTCGGTTCATTCTTGATAACACCGAGGTTTTGGAACCTTTCCATATCTAACACTTCGTTTTCGGTAAAGAATTCTTCGAAATCTTTTTCACCGGTGGTATCGCTAGATGTAAACAAGCACGGCCACATTCCCTTTTTCGGAAGCGTTTTTGTGAGCTCGCGTGCTTCGTCTTCAGAACTGCATAAATAGGGTTCATAACCCATTTTACGTAAATACTTTTCAGCGATTTCAGAAAACGTAATCAAATGTAACGCTTCGCTGAGTTTTGGGAAAAAAATGTCTCTATTTTCGCCAAAAATGCATGACATCAAGCAAAGTTCACCGGATTCTTGCGGTGTAACGAAGTAACGCTTGATATCGTTTGGCGCAACGATCGGCTGTTGCTTTTGAATGCGTTGGTTAAACCCGTGCAATAGGGAGCCGTCTGAAAACGCAACGTTAGCAAATCGTGCTGTCGAAATGTCGATTTGCTCACTACGGCGCATTAAAAACATTTCCATGATCCGTTTCGAGGCACCCATCATGTTCACTGGGTTCGCAGCCTTGTCAGTGGATACACAAAAGTATTTCTTAGTCTTGTTCACGATCGACTGTGCGAGGGTTTTATCGGTGTTGAATATGTTGACGTCTATCATTCGCATTAGTGTGAAAGGGTCTTTTTCACTACGAACATGTTTCAGGGCCGATAAGTTCAGCACATAGTCATATTTGCCGTCATCTTTTATAAATGCATCATACTCTAACGAACCTATATCTAGGGCAAAAGTTCTAAAGTCACCGTCGATGTAACCGAAAGAGCTGCGTATATCCCGCACCAGTTCGACCAAGTTATTTTCACTAATATCGACGACATGTAGTTTGCTCGGATTACGTTTAAAAATCTCTTTTGTGACTGCTTGCCCAATAGAACCAGCTCCGCCAATCACTAAAAAACTTGATTGTTGAACCCGACGCTTTAATTCATCCTCGTGATTAATAATATCGTCATCAAATAACGCTTCGGTGCGTCCAATGAGCTCTAATATATCCGTAGTCATATTAGTGAAATTTCCCTTGAGATTTTAATAATTCATAGTGTTCAATATTGCGCTGACTGAACACACGCGCGGGATGGCCGCCTGCAATCGCATATTTAGGCACGTCTTTAACGACGCAACTTCCAGCTTGAATAATAGCGCCTTCGCCAATAGTTACACCACCCAAGATAATGACACGGCTACCCAGCCAAACGTTGGCTTCAATAATTACATCTTTATGGATATATGTAGAATCGTAGGGAATTGCGTTGCCCTTATCGTAGTTGTGAATCTGAGTGATGATCATGCATTCTTCGCCCGAGTGAAAGTTATCACCAATTTTTAGTTTTCCACCACCACTCGCAATTAGCCCATTAAAATGCACATTTGAGCCTAACTCGGTTGTTGGCGTTAATCTTGTTCGGCCATTTACGTATACAGGTCCTGCGACCTTCCCCACTTTTCTTAACGCGAGTTTAGTGAAGAAGTAACGTTTTATTTTTCGATGTAATTTCGCAATTTTATGTAGCATTAAGGTATATTTTTCTTTAAATAAAAGGCCCATGGCATTCTAACCAAACGTTGTGCAATAATCCATGTTGCCAGCCATTGAATGGTCATACTGATACATAAAGCATAGGCCGCACCAACAACGCCGTGCAGCTCCAACATTACAAACAATAATATTGTATTAATAATGCCCGATGTAATAGTAATTACGGCAATAACGCCTGTGCGTTTCGTGTAAAAAATATAGTTTGTCACGAATAGATAAGCGCCTCGCAGCGCTTGTCCTAATATTACCCAACCGACAACGTCCGCAGCGGCTGTAAAATCTGGACCCACTAACAGAAGTAAAATATCATCGCCAATTAAGAAGCCCAGCCCAGCCCCAACAACCAACAGCGCATAGAGTCCGTAGGTTACTTTAACGACACTTACTTTTCTTTCGGCACTCGAGTCCGTTAAGTTTTTGAACAGCCATGGTGAAAATGCTTTATTGATTGCATCCAGTAATAGCGATGCCACAAGACCCACTTGTAAGGCTACCATATAAATACCAGCAGCATCGGTGCCTAAAAGCGCGCTAATTACGGCTCGGTCTATAGAGAGAAGCAAAAATGCGCCAATGATATGGGGAACTAACGGAACACCAAACCTTAACGCTTCTTTTATTAAATCCGGCCGCCATGTAAATGTCAGCAATCGATCACGATATAGAAACAATAGTGCGATTAATGAAAACGAAAATACTGCCGCACTATAACCCGCTATTCGTCCCGTTACACCGAGAGTAAAAATGATCACCAGCAACAGCGACAAGCCAACATTTAACAAGCTTTGGCTTACTTGGAAGATACCAAATACGATAGGTTTTTCTCGCACTTGCCATTGCCCCAAGCGAATTTGAATCACGAAGTTTGCAGCTGCAAATGGAATACCTAACAGCAACCATTTGACGGGGAAGTTCAATAGCTCGCTTAATGGGTTCGCGAATATCAAGGTGACGACAAATAATATCGCGGAGCTTATCGCTAGAATGGTTAAGCAAGCGACAATGAATTCACCCATTTCATTTTGTTTGTCTTTGTAGTCAAAATACTTGCGATTTGCCGCAGCATGCACGCTTAGTCCACACAACGCTCCAGCAAGAGATACCCAAACATTAAACAAAGCGACTTCGCCGTATTCTGCTGGCGATAAATAGCGGGTTAAAACTGGAAGCAGCAGAAATGGCACTGCTGCATTGATAATGCTGGAAATTATATAAACTCCGGCACCTTTAGCAAGATTGCCTAAGCTGCTCATTTTTAGGTCTTACTTTCAGGGGAGATTTTTAACCGGCTGACCACTGCATCAGTCGATGCGTCAAATTCTGTCGCAGCTTTAGCATCAAGAACATCAAGTATCTCAATTGATAGCTTCTTACCCTTCTCAACCCCAGGCTGGTCAAAACTATTCAAGTTCCAAATAACCCCTTGAGTAAACACCTTATGCTCATAAGCTGCTATCAATGCGCCAAAGCTTTGTGGTGTCAGTTCATCAACAAACAGCAAGTTTGAAGGGTGGTTACCAATGTAATGATTACGTGCTTCACCGTTTTCGGCTCCAAACCACATTAAGCGGCGGTGCGCTAAGCAGTTGGCTACGGCTAGGCGTTGTTGCTCAGCTAGACCTTCCTGAACTGGTGGTTCAAAATCGGGGGCTGCACGTTTTAGTACGGCAATAAAGTCTGCACAAAATTTGTCATAGCCTTGGTGCAAATGCTGGAAGAACGCATGTTGCCCGTTCGGGCCAAAACCACCCCAAATGATTGGGCCAGTTGGGTAATCAATGGCATTGCCTTCAAAGTCGCACTGCTTGCCGTTACTTTCCATGTCCAGCTGTTGCAGGTAGTTGGGTAAGTAACGCAAACGGCCGTCATACGGCAGCACGGTTAGATTATTAATTTCACGTACTTCGCGGTTGTACACACCAAGCAGTGCCATTTGCAGTGGGATATTTTTCTCTAATGGTGCCTTGGCAAAGTGATCATCCATGGCCTTCGCGCCTTCAAGCATCCGCCCGAATTGGTTCGAACCAATGGTTAAAGCAATCGGCAAGCCAATGGCTGACCACAGTGAGAATCGCCCGCCCACGGATTCAGCAAAGCTGAGCTGTTGTGCTGGCGGTATGCCAAAGTCTGTCATGGCTTGGTTATTGGCCGACACGCCAATCACATGGCGGCTTAGCCATTGTTCTTGGGTTAAAGTTGGTTCAACCCAACGGCGCACGGTGTCAACGTTGGCCAAGGTATCAATGGTGCCAAAGCTTTTTGACGCGATCACAAACAGCGTGGTTTCTGGGTCGGTAATAGGTAACACGGCGTACAGCTGACCACCGTCCATTGAACTGACAAAATGCACACTTAAGTTGTGCAAACTATTGTCGTCAGCAAACTCTTTCAGTGCGAAGCTGCCCATCATTGGGCCAAGATCAGAGCCACCCACGCCGATATTCACAACGTCAGTAATTGGTTTACCGGTAGCACCTAACCATTTACCCGCGCGCAGTTCGCGCACAATGGTGCAGAACCGGTTTTTGCCGTTGCCCGCAGTCACCACGTTATGAATGGAGCGGTTTAAACAATGGCTAACGTGACGGTCTTCGGTGGCGTTATAAAACTCGCCACGCATCAGCTGCGTACGCAGCTTGTCGAAGTTTTCAGGTAAACGTTTGTCTGCAAAGTCACGCAGGGCGTCGATATCGACGCCCTGGTAAGTGGTATCCAAGTTTAGAAAGTCACTTTCTATAATCATAACGTGTCCATGTTTTGCTACACGGGTTAAATAGCTGTTAATGCGGCTAAAGCGACACCAATCTGATACAGAATCTGTGTGGCATCACGCCAGAGTTCCATGTTGTTGGTGTATTCAGTGTCAAGTGGCACCACAATGGTATCACCCGGCTCTAACCGGTTGTTAGAAGCCATGCTAAACCAGCCGCCTAGCTCAACCATTTCAACCGCACCATTGGCTTTAACCACGAAAATGCGTTCTTCGTCGGCTTTCTTACGGGTACCACCGGCACGACGCAAGTAGTCTTCCACGTTCAAGCTACCGTCGTACAAGAATGAGCTTGCCAACTGCACTTCGCCAATTACGTTAATCGTGTTGCGCTGCGCAGGAATGACAAGACGGTCACCGTCTTTTAATTGAATGTCTGAGTTTAAGCTGCCGCTCATAATGTACGGCAGATCAATCACCAAACGGCCAACTGGCTCTACTTCCATTAAGTCTTGCAGCAACTGACGGGTTTGGCTGTAACTCATGCTGCTCTGGTTGTTACCAGTAATACTATTGGTTGCAACTTCGTGCTGTAACTCACGTGCGAGCGACTGCATGCGCTGACGCTCAAGCTCTTTTAGTTCATCACGCGTAAACACCGCACCGCGTGCAAACGCGTACTGAGTTAAGCCACCTGCCCGTTCAATGAGTGCTGTCAGCGTTTCACCACGGCGAATGGTGTATTTGCCTGGGAAGCGTACTTCACCTTCTAGCGTCACTTCTAAGGTGTTCTGCCAATCTGGAATTGCGAACACGTTCAAGCTGTCGCGACCTTTTACCGGCACGCTGTCTTTGCCCATTAACGCATCGAATAAATTGAAGCTTAGGTAGTCAGTAACAGTTTCACCGTTTTTGACTTGGGTGCGCGTAATTTCCGCGCGTGCCAAATGGGCAGATTCCTTTAAACCGCCTGCTGCTGCGACAAGATCTGACGCATCAGCATTTTCAACTAACGGGTAAACGCCCGGATACTTGACTTCGCCGGCCACATAAACCAACGGCAAGTTACCGCTTTCGGTAAACTGGTGGCGTAAGCGGGTGAGAATTGGTTCGAGTAAGTTATTGCGTGAATACTCGGCGTATTCTTCAATTTTCATTTTCTCGAGGTTTTCGTCTAAGCTACGTTGCGTGAACAAACCTTGCAACTCTTGCTGCGCTTCGGATTCTTGCGACTCATCTTCACTTTCGGTTAACTCACGTTGTTGCTCAGCAACAAGACCTCGCAAATAGTTTTGGCGGTAGTCTTTTAACAGTTGTGCGCGCTCACGACGTTCTTTTTCAGTTTCGCTAACTATCCAGTCGGTCAATTGCAGGTTCTGCAATCTTTTATCTTCATAACGCGAGAAAATAACTAATTGGTCGTGTGATTGCAGCGGCTTGTTGTGTTCTGCATCACCGTTAATTGCAGCGGCCACGTCAAACTGATGCAGCTCAACATTGCGGCGCTGATCGCGCTCACGCACAATTAAGCCATAACCAAGGTCAGCATAGCTCAGTAAACTGGTTTTTATGTCACTCAGCACATCGCTAACGCGCATGCCTTCATTGAATTCGTAGTAGCCTGGTCGAGCAACGGCACCAACTAACATCACGGAGTCGACAATTTCGTTTGAAACCGCAGGCACATCAACGTTGTCACCGTCAGCCACGGTTAGCGATTTTGCGTTGGCTAAATCAACGGTGCTGACTAATCGACGGCCATCGCGCACACGTTCAATGCGGGTTGCTTTTTTATAGGCCGTTGGCAATACACCACCGGCTAGTTCAAGCACCTGCGCGAGATTCTTTTCATCTTTTAATTCGTAAATTGCAGGGCGTACCACTTCGCCCTGCACCGTGACCATTTCGCCCCGCGACGGGATAAATACCATATCGCCCGACTGCAACACACGATCGCCAGCCATGTTGCCATGAATTAGAAAGTCATACAGATCAAGCGTGGCAATGGTTTCACCATCACGCTTTAACTGCACGTTACGCAGTGATGCGATATCCGAAACACCACCACTCACAAACAGCGCTTGGGTCATAGTGGTCAACGAGCTGACGGTGTAAGCACCTGGTTTATGCGCTTCACCCATCACAAAGATTTGGATTGAACGCAGTTCGCCCATGCTCACGGCGGCTTGCATACCGATTAAACGCTGTGACACTTCATGCTGCACCAAGTCACGCATTTTGTCGAAGGTTAAGCCCGATACTTGAATAGGCCCCAAATTGGGAATGGTCACACGACCTTGACGGTCAACTACAAGCTCATGAGATTTTGATTCTTTGCCGTACAATTGAATTTGTAACTTATCACCAACACCAATCACATAGTTGCTCGGTACTGGCGCGCCTGTTACTTGGGCAAATGTACTGGGTTCACCGGCAAATAATTTGTAGCCGAACGGTTGTGGAACACCTTCGTCTTCTTCAAATTGCGCTGCAACGTCTTGCGGAATAACCGGATCACCGTTTTCATCAAAGGTGGTGCCGCGTGGGAAAATAGTTTGCGGGTCTTCGTTGGTTTTGTTGCCTGACAAGCCGCCTTGCGAGTCAAGTAATGACAAGTCAAAGCCATATTGGCGTGCGAGCATTTCCTGCTGAGCGCGTGGCAGTTGTTTAAACTGTTCCAGTTGCTGCGGCGTTACGCCTGCGACTTGCGCTTGCGCGGTTATGCTAAAAACACTGAGGCTGGTAAGCAGCAATGCCGCTACCAGCCAGAAATTGATATAAAAGCGACGCACTGTCGTCTCCTTGCTTCGACTTATTCTAGTAATTATTAACCGTTGCTGCTTTTTTCTTTAAAAACTTGAACTGCTGACAATACAACGTATACGCACCAAGGAACAAGACTAAAGATGCCCACGCTGGTGTGTTCAAATAATCCAATACAATACCAACTGCCGCGAAGGCTATTGCCTGGCCGGTTAGTATGAGTAAGGTTTTGCGCGGCGCAAAACCTGCCCGCAGATAAAAATGATGAATGTGGTCACGGTCTGGCATCATCGGATTGCGACCGTTTTTGATACGGCGCGTCATAATAGTCACCATGTCCATAATTGGAATAGCAACCACCCATAATGAGGTAACCGGATTAAAATTATCGACTGCAGAAAACTGTGGTTGGGTACCTTGCGTTAACATCCAAACAATTGCTAAACCAACAAACATCGAACCGGCATCGCCCATAAATACTTTACGGTATTTACTGGACACACTCAGATTGCAAATCATAAATGGGATTAATGCAAATCCGACCAGCATGCTGAATAAATACAGGTCACTTTGGACGGTCAGCGCTGAAAGCACACTGATGCTGAAGAAAGCAACCATGCCCATTGCACCCAGTAGACCGTCAATGCCATCAATCATGTTGTAAGCGTTCATTGCTGCTAAAACTGCAAGGTAGGTAAACACGATACCCCACGCGCCCATGTCAACCACGCCAAAGCCAAACAAGTTATCGAGGTTGGAGATATACATGTCGCCACCAAAAATGATGACACTCGCAGCAATAAATTGACCTGCTAGACGGATGGAAACACTCAAGCTGAACTTATCATCAAGCATGCCGATGAATACCATCATCGCGGCGCTAACCAAGAACAAACGCGGTTGCAGCGGCAGCTCAGCATTGAACAGCATGGCAATGGTGACGCCTGCAAACACCGCGACACCACCGATTAAGGGAACAGAGCCCGTATGGCGCTTACGGTTGCAAGGTTTGTCCAAAAGGTCGATCAACACGGCTACTGGATGCATCAGCCGGAGCATCAGCGCGGTTGCACCTAATGCGATCAGAATTGGAACTATGGACATACTTTGAATGCTCTCCGGAAAAGTTCGCTATTTATAATAGTTCAATTTGACGCAAATGTTACACCATTAAGCACTAGTTTTCTACGCTTGCGATGCAAGATTTACCGAGTAAGGCGCTGATACAATTTCAGAAGTTTTTGTTCTTCAGACGTCCAATTAGGAACGTTCATCGAATATTTTGCTTCATAGTAATTTTTCAACTCTTGTTGCCAGCTCTCAGAATACGCCACACCTAGCTTTCTCGTTTCAGCGAGTTCACGCCAATGCGGAAAATCAGAGCATAATGTCGGAATGCCAGCTGCCGCATAATCGAAGAATTTCGTGAGTTCTTTACGATCCACAAAAGGGGAATGCGGGAATAATGCAAGGCCCGCTAACCATTTGTGTTTACGCAACATGTACTCAATATCACTCTGGGGAATATATTCTTCTAACCCAATAAGCACAAATCGCGTTGGATAAATGTTTCTCCATGTCAAGAACGTGTTGATTTTTTCATAAGTAACTCTATCGCACTTGCCAACGTAGCAAATGGCAGAATTTGGTTTGTCGATTAGAACCTGTAGATTATTCAATGCTCCGCGTTCGATAGTTACGTTGCCAGTATAAATGAACCAATCAAAGCACGAATCAAATTGTACATCCGATACCCTACTAGTAGGTTTTGACAACTCATCTTTTTCTCTATCAAGTGGATAGTTTAAAACTTTCAGCGCCTTTGGAAACCTGTCCTCATAATACTTTTCAGCAATTATTGGTTCAGCCAAGTACACAACAAACTGTTCCCAAACACTCAGCACCCAAGAAAGTGGAAAACGAATTAATTTCGGTAGATAGTCTTTTTCTAACACGAATGCTTTGTTGTCTTCGTGAATGTCGTAGATCACCTTGTAACCGAGAAGTTTGAGAGCTGGTATAATCACGGTAACCTCAGGGTCGTGAATATGTACGACCTTAGGCTTCAGTTCTAGAACCTTTTTAAATAGCTTCCAAGGGCCGAGAAAAACTCTTGACCAACGAGATCTAAAACCACCGATTGCATGCACATTTATTTCTTGTTGGTTAAAATCATTAGAAACAGATGCGCATAGATGCACCTGGTACCCAGCTTTTGCCAATGAAGCACATTCCTTAAAAAAAATTCTGTTGTCTTGGTAATGATGTACTGAGGTTAAATGGCAGACCTTAATCATTACTACTCCGATACCTTTTATGTTTCTTTAAACCGAAATATATATAGTGCGCAAGAGAAAATAGCGTTCGGCTAATCGATAGTTCCGCAACACTACGAAGCACCTTATATTGCCGCATAATTTCTTTGAATTTGTTCGATGAGAGAGAACTTATATTCACGCGATAGTACGCATGATTTCCACCATAGTTCTTAGCAACAATTCCTGTTTTAGTAAGGCTTAACCAAAACCCGTAATCTTCCTTAAAAATATAAGGCATCCTTAAATTCGGTATTCTATGTCTATCTAACATTACAGTAAGGCAGCCAATCGAACATGTTTTACACAAGTCTTCAAAAGTCACTTGCGAAGGCGCATCAAACGTACCTATGACAATAGGCTCGTCATTTTGATTCACATTCTGGAAACTAAGATAATTTCCGAAACTAAAATCTACATTTTTCTCTTTCATATACGCGAGTTGCTTAGCTAATTTTTCCGGCATCCAAATATCGTCGCTATCGAGAAACGCTACATACTGCCCTTTTGCTTCGTTGATTCCTGTATTACGTGCGCCGGCAGCGCCTTTTTGTTCGGTATTTTTTAATAATTTGATACGCGAGTCTGACGCTGTAAGCTTCTCAATTCGCTTGTCAATATCATCATTTGAATGATCATCGATGATTAGCATCTCCCAATTATGAAATGTCTGGGCAAGCACGCTATTAATCGTGTGACAAATCGTTGAGCCGGATTTGAAATAAGGTGTAATGATCGTTACTTCTGGCTTAGCAAGGTTATTCATTTAACTACAACTTCCCAAGAATAATTCGACGATAGAGCACAAACAACAAGCCCAATAAAACGTAAAAGAAGAAGCCGGTGCGTGTAAAGTCATTCAATGATGACGAAAAATAGCTGACAGGAAGCGATGCCATATATGCTGATATCGCAAGAAAAAACGCAAACTCCCTTGAGTGCGGTGCATGTTTAAGCGCTCTTGCTAATCTTATTGACGCATACCATCCTGCAACCACTAAACCTGTGTGGATTAGGATTCCGAGCAAGCCGTAACGATAGAGATAAAGCGCGTAAAATGACTCAGGCATGAACAATGCCTTACCAATGCCGACACCGACTATTGGAAATAACATCTGCGCCTGCACAGCAAACATCAATTGCTCGTAGCGCAGACCAACTGAGGGCTGCCTCTCTATAACGGCTTGTAAACCACCACTAGTTAATGCGTTATAGACAACTTCCAATCCCATAACGGTATAACCGAAAATTTCTTTGATTTCTTGGTAATAAACAACGGTTAACCCCGCCACTATTATTACGATGGAGTAAAGGGTAAACAATACTAAATTACGCTTCGGCAACCATTTACAAACTATCGTTAAAACAACGAAATAAATTAGTGTGGCCACGAATGAAAGAATGATTGTTCGACTTTGTGTAAATAACAAAGCGGCAAAGCAAATTGCAAACCCAAGTACATTGAGCAATTTCTTTTTGTGATAGAGCGTAGCAAGTAGAAAATACCATATGGGCAATATAATTAGAGAGCCGAAAACATATGGAACAATAAAGGGACCGACTGCTTTAAAATTTAACGATCCTCTAGAGTCCTTATAGAGAATTTTAGAAATATCGTTGATAATTCCAACGTTCGATTCGAGCACTCCCCACAAAGCTATCAATAGGAATGACGCTATTAGTACAGTCAAAAAGCGTTCAAATTCTGGATGGTTCCACTTACATAGATAGCTCGCCAAAAAAAAGCAGCATAAGTAGATTGGCTTAATAATTTCTATCACATCTCTTGTTACGACATAGCTTGCAGAAACAACTAATGAGAAAGCTGTTAACGCCAAAAACACAAACATCACAATTAAGGTAAGAGTAACTGCTCGTTTTACTCGTAACTCCGTCGTAGCAATTAAAAATAAGCAGGCGCTAAATAAAACAATTGTAAATACTTGTTCCAACGCGAGACCAATATATTCTTTAAATAACGGAAAGGTAAAAGCGGCAAGTGTCAGCCAGCCTAACGCAATTTCTACTTTAATTTTCGAGGGGCGCGCCGTTTCCATAATGACAGGCAAATCTATTTAGGTTGCTTCGTTTTTCGAATAACCATCAATACCAAAACGACAAGGCATCCGATGGTACCACCAAGCACCCCACTAAATAATACAATAAATGTCCGTGCAGGCGAATCTCTCTGTTCCGGAGCGACAGCGGGATCAACGGTTTGAAAAATATACTCTTCACGAACTTCTGTGAACATTAAAGTTTTTGTTTGTTCCTCAATCAATTCGTACATAACCGTGCGAATTTCCGCTGCATTGACTTGCAGTAATTTTGAATTTAAAAATTGAATACTTTTGTTCGCTTCGGCCTGCTCTGACTTTCTCATATAGTCATTCAAATCGTGAACTAAGCTCTCTACAACCTCTTTTGCAATATATGGAGATTGATGTAAAAAGGATATTTGATAAAACCCCTGCACTTCAGCTGGTTCCACCTCTAAAACGTTTCTAAACACTTCCACAACTTCTTGATCAGACGGCTCTGAAACATATGGAAATTTGACGGACCGAGTCCATGTTTTATTGTTTTCGTCGAAAACCTCTTGGTCGAAAACAATGGTGTTCGATTCAGGTAACCACTCTTTCGTTGCAAAAAGTAAAGGTTTCAAGTTATGTCTTTCAACAAAATCCGCAATAAATTTTCTAGACTTAATTATCTGCAAAGCCATTTGAGTTTTATCAACAGCATTAGCCGACGTTAGATTAAATCCTGCAAGTGAGGCTAAGCCGCCCAAGCCATTAAGACCCGATAAGTTCTGGTTAGACTGCTCTCCTGCCGGAGCTACGACGGTGCTAGCTTTATAAATGTTAGGCTGTGAAAGTGCATAAATAATACCCAACACACCAAAGAATATTCCAAATATGACGATAAGCAATTTTTTCCGCCATAGCTCTGTGAAAACTTCTGACAGGTCGGCATCTGCATTCTTGTTTAGATCCTGCTTCCAAACTTCAGCACGGATTTGTTGTTCTATGTTTTTATCCATTGTCGCTATCTTCTATTTGTAAGTTTTTCGCCGGAATTAGTCGTTACCAAACAAATCACGGGTATACACCTTATCCGCCACGTCATTCAAAACTTCTTGATGACGGTTAGACACAATCACATCGCTCATTTGCTTAAATTCATTCAAATCGCGAATTACCCGTGAGTTATAAAATGTTTCTTCTTTTAATACCGGCTCGTACACCACCACTTCAATGCCTTTAGCTTTCAAGCGTTTCATAATGCCTTGCACGGCCGATGCACGGAAATTGTCCGAACCTTGTTTCATTACTAGGCGGTATATACCCACCACGTTCGGATTGCGGCGCAGTATGTCTTCGGCAATAAAGTCTTTGCGGGTGCGATTGGCATCCACTACGGCACGAATCATATTCTGCGGTACTTCGTCGTAATTCGCCAGTAACTGTTTGGTGTCTTTGGGCAGGCAATAGCCGCCATAGCCAAAGCTGGGGTTATTATAGTGGTTGCCTATTCGTGGGTCTAAGCACACGCCTTCAATAACCTGACGGCTGTCTAAGCCGTGCACTGCGGAATACGTATCCAGCTCATTAAAGTACGCCACGCGCATTGCCAAAAAGGTATTGGCGAACAGTTTAATGGCCTCAGCTTCGGTGGCATCTGTAAACAATACATCAACGTCTTTTTTGATGGCGCCTTGCTGCAGCATTTGCGCGAACGTTTCAGCGCGTGGTGAGCGTTCACCGACAATAATGCGCGACGGGTACAGGTTGTCGTACAGCGCTTTACCTTCACGCAGGAATTCTGGCGAGAATATAATATTGTCAGTTTTGAACTTAGCTTTTAGCTCGTTGGTGTAACCTACTGGAATGGTTGATTTAATCACCATCACGGCCTGCGGGTTATGCGCCAATACAGTTTCAATGACGGCTTCAACCGAGCTGGTATTAAAGTAATTGTTCTTGGCGTCGTAATCAGTTGGCGTGGCAATAATCACCCACTCCGCGCTTGCGTAAGCTTGCGGCTCAGTGGTTGCCGTGAGGTTTAAGCTTTTGTTGGCTAGAAAGTCCGCGATTTCCTTATCTTCAATTGGGCTTCTTTTGCTGTTTACGGCATCCACACGACTTTGCTGAATGTCTACAGCGGTTACTTCGTGGTGCTGCGCAAGCAACACCGCGTTCGATAACCCAACATATCCGGTTCCGGCTATTACAACTTTAGCCATGCTTAAATTCCCTCTTTAGTCAACATAGTACGGACTGCGCTTATCCGTTGCGCCGAACAAGCTGAATTCGCGGCCGAGCATTTGGCCACCATCACGCGTTAGCGGGCTCCAACCAATACTGCCCCGGCCAGCGCTGTGACGCAATTGAATGAGGTCAAACGGAATACTGATGTAGAAACCTTTGGTGAAGCTGCCTTCGCCGTATTCTTCTGACGACACATTGGTTTTCGCCGCATAGGCACCCGCGATAATCCCACTTTTGAACTTATGCTCAAACGCCACTTGCACACCACGGTCGCCGGCCAAAAATCGCCCCGCTGCCACGGTTAACAAGGTGTTCGGCATAAAATTCGGACGCCAATAACCGGTTACATGGCCAGTGATTACGTCATAGTCACGGAAGCCAAAATGGTTTTCCCAGTCGCGTTGACGGGCATAGTTCACGTCGACGCCAACGGCCCAACTGCTGTCGAGCTCACGGTACAACAACTCGCCACCAAAGCCGCCAAACATTTCTTCTTGGTAGCCCACGTACCCAAAGGCAAATAGGTCTTTGCTCAGCTGTTCTTGATGGCCAATAATCAGGTTGCGCAAGTAGATGTCGGAGCTGGTTACGTATTCGCGCACATAGGTACGCACACGTGGCAGCGGCCCTTCTTCACGACCGCCAAGGTAGTTAAATTTGTCGTAGTTATCCAGAATACGTCCGCTAACTGTGGTGTAAGCAAAGGTATTCTTGCTTAAGGCGTAATGGGCGCGAACATCTAGCCCCACTTGGTACATGTAAAATGCTTCGGGCCCACCAAAGCTTTGATTAATGTATGGTTTCACGCTTACGGTTGGCAGTTTTGCAAACTCAAATTCGCTGCCATATAAGGTTTCGCCCGGGGCGTCGGTGACTTCGCTGCGGCTATAGGCCTGCTGCGTGGTCGCGTTAATGGTGCGACGCGCTATCGCATCTTTGAAAATTTCAGCATCAATGTTGTCCTGTGCCAATTCGGTGTTACCTGACACGGTCACGAACTGGTAGGTTTCAATGCTTTCCGGTGTTTCCGATGCCAACACACGGCCTAAGCGCTCAAGCGCAATTTCGCTATCACGGTAACGGGCCTGACCACCGTATAAGGTTAAGGTTTTCTGCTCTTCGTTGAGAGCAATTTCACTAACCCACGTGCTGGCTTCTTGACTTATTGCGCTACGCAGCTGGTTCATCTGCTCTTGCTGCTTTAGCTCTTCAATGCTGGCAACCTTGGTTGGCTGAGCTTGGCGCGGTGGCGTGTCCAGCTTCGGTTGATACATCTGATCAAAGTTGGTGCGAATGGTGAAACCAAACATGAAGGTGTTACCACGCTCGTAGCTGAACTTCAGGCTCATGTTGCGGCCAAGATCATACTCAAGCCCGTAGTTCCAACGCGAGTCTTGCGGCATGGGTACGGTTGAAGGTTCGCGAATGTAGTTGTTGCTGTCGTATTCTACTTTTACGGTCAGTGGGTCCCACGGTGTTTGATATTCCAGACCTCCGAACCACGCGGCGTTGCCTTTAAACCATTTATCGGCTTCAAAACTACCACCTTCGCCTGAGTAGCCACCACCACGACGGCAAAACTCATCGGCGAGTTCACAAAACGGGTTGTTGATGTTGCCATTTTTACCTAAATAGCCCCAACCGATGCCGGCAGTGAAGTCGAAATTGCCAAAGCGCTTGCTGGCGGCGACATATTCACCGGCAAATAAGCCAGTACCGGCTAAATCGCGGATGCCTACGCTGGTTTCTGGTACCCAACGCGATTCTTCAGTCAGGCGGAATTTAAAATCTACGCCACGGTCTTTATAGGTTTGATCGCCCGAAAAGCTTTCGAAACCGCTGTAAAGCCTTGTACGAATGTCGTTATAGCGCAGCGTGGCTTCTAACCACGGAAATACTTGCAGGTTAATGGCCCAACGGCGATATTCTTCGGAGTCATAATAGGTGAAGGCGAATTCACCCACGTCGGCATGACGGCCACTTGGCATTTGCAGCAAGCCCCAGCTGCCGAAGTCGTTGGTGCTTGGCTGTTGGCGTTTATTCGATTCACCCAGCCACAACAGGGGCGGCTCTTGCTTGTCTTTTACGTATTGGCTAACGGTGGTGAAGTGCCCCTGCTGACTGATTTGCGGCTGCATGGGGTTCCAGTAACGCGCCAGCTCAATCATCTGCTCGTTGATGTTCTGGTAGCTGCTTGGCAGCTTGCTGGTATCAAACAAAGCAACAACTTTGGCACCCGCTGAAAATTCTTGCTGGTATGCGTTGTGCGGATCAATATACAACGTTTGCACGTCACCGGCGGCTGTGATTTGCACCACTTTTTCTTTCAGCGTAATGGCTTCAAAGCGTTGTTTGAGCTTTTCGGCTTTGGCCGTTTCACGCGCGGTGAAATCCGGATGGTAGGTCATTGCAAACGGAACCCACACGGCACCTATAATTTGCAAGTGTTCAAACTGATGCTGCTTGATGCTCGGCAACAACAATTGATAACGGTTTTCGGTAAGCGCTGGGTTGGCGTTTAAAAATAAGCGCGCTTCGTCGTAGCTGCTGGTTAACGCGCTTTTTTTGTTGATATCGACGCCAAAGGTAATGCTCTTCGGGCCTTCCTCAACGTGGCCACGCCCTATAGGCTCGGCACCAATAAGCGGCCAACTGGCCACTTGCGCGGCAACACGGCCGACTAGCTGCGCGTAATTGTGATCGTTGTTATCAAGAAAGTAAATTTGCAACTGATGCAGGTGTTGTGCCAGTTCCCGTTGCTGCTGCATGATTTGGTTTTGCTTACTCGCGCTCACTAAGCGCACACCAGGCCAAAATATTTCGGTTTGGCTGATTTGTGCTTGCTCGTATACTTGGTGCAGGCGCGGGGTACCCAAAAATTCAAGCTGCTGCTTTTGCGCAGGGCCTTCGATTTTAATGGCGACTTTTTGTTGCTGGCTTGGCTGTTGCTGCGCTGGCTCTTGCGCGTTGACGCTGGTTGCGAACACGGCAGCAATAGCGATCGTGCTCAGCTTGTTTGCGGCCTTGATAAAACGGCGTTGGTTCATTCGTTCACTGCCTTCAAGTCATTCGCGTAGGGTTTCACTTCTTCAATTTCAACATAACCGGTGCTTGGCGCCACAAATTGGCGTGACTTAACGGTGCGCCCGGTGTTTTGCTCAAGATAGAAGGTATTCGTGAACAGCTCGCTGGTTTCTTCAATTCTGTATACGGTGAGTTCGGTGGTGTCGGGGTGGGTCCACCGCTCGGTGCCAAGCACGGCGAATTCGCTGTTGTAGGTTAGCACTGTGTCTTTTAAGTTCTTTTCGGTGGCGCTGGTTATCCACACTTTGCGCTGCCAGGTGGTTGGGCACTGGCTGGGTTCGTTTAAGTTGTGCTTCAGGCAAACAAGCGGATCAGCATCTAGGTTATCCGTGTGCGCGATAGCGCCACTGATGTTCACGCTGCCAATAAAACGACCATGCTGGGTGTGAATGATTTCGTCGCCGCCGGTGCGCCACTTGAGTACGTTGTCGTCGTCAAAGGCCAGCGCCATGAGTGCACGAGGACGATTATCCACACGAATATATTGGGCGGCATACGGGTAATCTTTAATTTCCTGTACGCTTAGACTTACGTCATCGGGCGTTTCGAACGCGCGTTGTGCAATTTCGACATAGTTTTTTACACGCACACTGCACCCACTCGCCGTGGTGACGAGTAAAGCGATGATGGCTGCTTGTTTGAGCATTTGGAATGGCTTGCGCTGGGTTGTCATGCGTCCGCTTCGTTGTAGTTTTCGTTATTTTTGTATGCCGCTCGTGTAGCACGAATAGTAGCATATTTGTTGCCTGTTCAAAATAAAAAAGCCGCGGAATTGCTCCCGCGGCTTTGGCATCTCTAGCTAGCTCTAACTTAGTTAGTGCCAGTAGTAGTGCTAGTTGTAGTGCCGGTACCTGGACCTGGGCCTGGACCCGGACCTGGAGGCGTTGGCTCTACGAAGTCGTCGTCGTCGTCAGTTGCAACAACTAATACTGCCGCAGCAGCTACACCAGCAGCTACCATAGCACCAGTAGTATAAGCTGCACCTGAACCAGATGCGTTGCTACCACCAGCAGAACCAGCGTCTTGTGCAATAGCGGCTGGCGCAAGCGCCATCACTGCTGCAGCAAATAATGCTGTTAATGTTTTCATAATATACCTCTTCCTTACTATTGATTGGCCAATCAGCCCACATCTATGTGGGTGATTATCGTCAAATTTAACAGCTTGTTATAAGACTGTAAAGGTGATTTTTGTAAGCTTTTTTGTCTAAAAGTGGAAGCTGCCAGTTAATGCCATATAACTGTTATCACTATCAATTAATGTGTAACCAGCACCCAAGCTGAACTCTTGAGTGATGAAGTAGCGGCCGCTAACAGTCCACTCTTGATCGCTGCCATCGTAAATGTCTACGTGGCGCACGTTCGCGTCCACTTCAATGTCATTAGTTAAGCGCGAACGCAAGCCAACCTGTGCATTCCAACCGGTGTCGTCTTCGCTGTAGTTACCAAAACCTGACGTGCGCACTTCGGCGTCATTGTACACCAGGCCGCCGGCCACGTAGCCTACGGTGTTGCCCATGTTGTAAAACTTATAGCCGATGTTGCCGTACAAGCTGGCAGATTCAGCGTCTACCGCAAAGCCGCCTGCATTGTAATCGTCGCTGGCGTAGATGTACTCAGCGCTGAAGAACCACTCCGGGTTAATGGACATATTCAAGTGCGCGCCTGCGCCGTTGAGGGTTTCTCCATCAAGATCATAGCTAATATAGCTAACACCAAGCTTGTCGAAGCTTGGAGCCTGTTGCGCATACGCTGCGGTGGTACCCATTGCAGTAGCCATTACTGCGGCGATGGCAGAAATTTTAAATAATGTTTTCATTTTTGTAGTCCTTCTGTGGAGTTCCTTTCCACAGTATAGACCTATAAGTGAGGTGCAGTCCTAGGACTGCACCTTTATTTGCTCTTTATTTACGCGGGCTGTTTAATCTTGCTTGTGTAAATGCACATCCATTTGTGGATATGGGATGCCGATGTCCGCTTTATCGAGAGCGATTTTAATTTCGCGCATCAGATCCCAATACACCGGCCAATAGTCAGTGCTGTTCACCCAAGGGCGCACGATGAAATCAACTGACGAATTATTCAATGCATGCACCTGGATGTTCCACGCTGGGTCTTTTAACAGACGGCTTTCCGCTTTCAACACATTTTCCAGCACTTCTTTGGTTTTGTGCAGGTCTGCGTCATACGACACACCAATCAGCAAATCAACGCGGCGCGTGTCTTCGCGGTTGTAGTTGGTGATTGGTTGGCTGGTGATTTGCGCGTTGGGCACAAACACCACTTTATTGTCAGGCGTTTTCAGGATGGTTTGGAAAATATTCACTTCTTCCACGGTACCCGATACGCCACCTGCATCTACGTATTCACCGGCGCGAAATGGGCGGAACAGAATAATCAATACGCCTGATGCCATGTTCGACAGCGAGCCCTGCAACGACAAGCCAATGGCTAAGCCGGCGGCACCCAAAATGGCAATAAATGAGGTTGTTTCAACGCCAACTTGCGACAATGCCATGAGCACTGCGGCGATGAAAATCACTGAGCGCACAATGGCGCCAAGGAAACTGATCACGGCTTTATCGGTGCCGCGCTTTTCCATGCCTTTGCCCATCAGACGTGCAACTGAATTCGCAATAATCTTACCCACAATCAAGATGATGATTGCGACAATGAATTTTAAGGTATAGCCGAGAATCAACTCTTGGTTCTCGCTAATCCATGTCATGACCTGTTCCATGTGTACTCCTTTTTACCATTTAAAATTGTAGCGGCCTTGGGCGTCGGGCTTGCCGAGAAATACTAACAACTCGGTGATGGGCTTGGGCGTTTGCAAGGTAGGCTGCATACTGCCTGTTAAGCTAATCTGCGGCGCATCGATGCGTCCATTTACTTGTGCGTTTAAGCGTAGCCCAACCAAATTGTTATCGTCAATTTTCACTGCAATGCCGTTTTGATCGTTGCAGTTTAGCGTTGACACATAATCGCCCAGCGCATGCCATTGTTGATTGATGCGCATCTCTGTGGTGCGTGCATTGAAGCGTGCGTCTAACGTATCGCAAAATTTTCCGCTTTGAAAATCAGATAGTTGGTAGTCAGCGATAGTCAGTTCCCAATTACCAGCTATGGTGATGGGTACGGGTAATTTAAGCTGTTGGATCGCCGGTTGCATGGCGCCTTGCAAGTTCGCGGTAATCGTTGCCTTTGCTGCACTGGCGTTGATGGTTGCGTTGCCGTGGATATAATTTGTTGAAGGAATTTGCAGTGCGATATTAGCTTGCCCCAAGAATAACTGCCAAGGGCTTAAGCGCCAACTCACATCCTGTAAGTGTAACGTTCCACCGGTTGGCAGCTCGGCACGAATGGATGTATTACCTTGCCATAGCGTGCCCTGCGTTGAAGAGAGGTGCAGTCCAGGGACTGCACCCCACTTAATAATGGCGGCGGGAGTGAGTGCGACCAGCGCGACAATATAAAGTGGAATCAACCACAGCAACCAACGCCACGACATCATTCGCTCACCTGCAGTCGGCGCACGCGCACCATACCTGGTTCGCCGCCTTCAGTGGCGTCGAGGTGCTCAATGGTGAGGCCAGCTTCGGTTTGCAGGCTTTCGATAAATTGCAGCAAGGCATTAAAACCAACTTGATCGATTACCACCAACAGGCTGTCGGACTGCGGTTGCATGCGCGTTACTTCAATTTTTGCGCCGCTTGCCAAAGTTGTCACCCGCTCGCTGACGCTGCCCCCCATACTTGAGGTGGGGGTGCGGAGCTGGGACTGCACCCCACCTCCGCTTTGCGCGAGATACCGCCCGGTGTTTTCACGCACCCATTGCAGTAGTTCTTGCTGTGCATTGATTTTGGTTTCGCGTTCGGCGATGCCGTCGGAAATCGGCTTCCATAGCAGGAAGTACATCAATGTGATGACCAGTAACACGGCGGCGGTGCTCACCAACAATTTTTCGCGTTGGTTCATTTGGTTCACGCGCGCTTCAAGTCCGGGCACACGTTGGATAAGTTGTTGTAGCAAATTGGCCATTACACGTCCTTCTTCACGGTCAAGGCGCCGCTAACGGCTCCCGACTGGTTATTCACCGGGCCCTGCTCAACAGTTACCTGCCCGCCCTCGTTCGCCACTTTGCGGAAATTCTCTAAGCTACCGAAGCTATTGGCTTTTACTTGCATACGTAAGGTTTCGTTTTCAAAGCGCAACATCTCAAGGCGTACATCACGGTTGGCTTTAAACGCCGGCTCCAGATGCGCCAAAAGTTCCAATGGCGACGTGGTGGTGCCCTCAACGCCAAGACTTTCAAGGTGGCGATTCAGCTGTGAACGCACGTTAACAATGCGTTTTTCATTCGGGAAGGTATCGCGATAGGTTTGCTCAATGGCTTGTTCAAGCTGCGCACTTTGCTTACCTAACTGCACGTATTCAACCACTTGCGAGCTGTAGCCGACAACTAATAACACGGCTGCAGCTATCGCAGCCGGTTTGTAAGTGCTCACATTGGACCCACCCTTGCGCTTCTTACGTTGCACCCGATATTGATGCTGCCGCAGGTTAATCATTTCCGGATGAGATTTACGTGCGTTGTAGGTGGTTGCCACAATGCTTAGTGGCACCTCAATGTCCATTTGCTCAACCGCTTGCAGCTGCATGCCTTCAGCCATAACTGGCAACAGCGAAATATCGGTGCTGAAGCCTCTGTATTGGCCGGTACGGATGATGACGGTTTCACCAAGCGTGAGCGAGGTGGGGTGCAGTCCCTGCTCCGGAGCTGGGACTGCACCCCCCTCCTGCGGAGCCGGAACCATAAAGATATCCGGATAGATTTCATCGCAATCGATGTCGGCTGCATCGAGCGCTTGCAGCCACTTGGTCATGGCTTCGTGTGCCACCACGGCAACGTGCAGCGATAACCCGGTGCCGCTCTTTTTCACGGGTGGCCACGCAAAATGCAATTCGCTGATGTCTTGCGCCAATTCGTCTTCCAACGCATTGGGAATTACTTGCGGCAGCATGCGCATCGCGCTATTGGGCAACTCGACGGCAGTGATCAGCACATCCGTACCTGGCGCGAAACAAATCACCTCACGGCTGCGCGCATGATCGCTCAATTGGTTGAGCTCGGACAAATCGTTGAGCGTTCCGCTGGCTATAAGCTCTTCTTGCGCCGGACTCCAAATCAGCCAGTGCAGCGGCTCTTGCGGTTGCGAGCTCAAGCGAATGAATAATTGTTCCATTATTTAAGGTTCTCCTGCACCGCGATACAGCACCTTCGCTGTTTCGCTGGTGATTAAAAACTGGCTTTCGGCGGCCATCACGAGGTCGCCGTATCCAATTTTTGCGTTCAACTGGAAGTATTTACTTTTCACGTCCAAATCGTCAAGCACACCGCCAATGGTTTCCGCACTTACGCCGTTCGGCGTCGCACCACCACCAAGATTCGGTCGTGGCCCACGCGTCGCTGCGTCGTTAAGCGCGCCATTATTACGTGCATCATCCATGCTTTCATAGCCCTCGGCGCGGCGGCTACTTAAAAAATTGCTGGCGTCGTCCACCGACATGCCGCCAAGGGTTACCGCGTGCAACAGTTCCGGCTGATCATCGTTAACCGTATTGAGGTTTATTTGCAAGGTATTGTCCCGCGGAATGACACACACGTACGGCTTAATCTGTTGATATATTTTCGCGCTCACACCCCGAATCAGGCGCAATTCGCTCACGTGAATCAGCCAGGTATTGGCCGCACTGTATGGAAACTGCAAACTTTGATAATCAACCGACTCAGCACCGTAGCTACCATCAATGGTGTCGTCGTCATCCAACCAATCGGCCAGTGCATCGACAATCACATCCGCCGCGTACGGCTCCAGCGAGTCATTGCTTGCGAGCATCAACATGCGCAGCTGGGCCTTGCGCCGCTCCCGTATCAGGTGGGGTGCAGTCCCTGCTCCGGAGCTGGGACTGGCTCCTTCCTCTGCATCGGTGGCGGCATCAGCGCTGGCATTTGTTACGGTGTTGCTGCTGCCGCTACTGCTGGAGTCATCGCGGTCGTCGACGCGTAGCGAATTCAAATTAAAGCAGCTGTGCAAATCTTTGATTTTGCCTTGAATGGCGCCGCCATCCACGGGATAGAGATTGCCGCTCTCGCTTTGCTGGTACCACATTTGTTGTTGATGCGCGACGTTGTCGCTTTCGCTGAGTTCGGTTTGTAGTAGCTCGGTGACGATTTCTTCGGCACTCAACCAGTACCAGTAAGCTTGCTCGGCTTGCTGCAAATTACCGGTACGCAGCACGCTGGTTTGTAAGCGCCCACTTAGCGTTACCGCCATCACCGACACCAAAGCCACAACCAGCAATACCATTAGCAACGCGACGCCGCGCTGTTTCGTGTGAGCAGCACAGTTATTCATAGCTGCCCCCGTTAATTAAGAACACACGCGTAATACGCCCCCAGCGTTGGGTATCTAAGGTTATCTCGATGCCAGGCGGTAATGAGGTGGGAGTCAGTCCCTGCTCCGGAGCTGGGACTGCACGCCCCTCTTTATCAGAGCCGATGCGCAAAAACTCAATCTCAAACTTGTCGACATCTTCCAACACAACGCGGCTAAATGGCTCGCTGGATTCGCTCACATCCACAAAAGTGAAATGCTCACGCACTAGGTTACCGTCACGCAAAATGTAAGCCACCGGTTGCAACTCGCTGCGTGGAAATAAGCCTTGTGGGTTAAACCAGCCCGAGCGCACAAAGCCTAACCGCCCTTCTTCGGCAAAAATGTACAAACCTGTAGGGTTATCGCGCGGCACAATTTGGCGTATGTCTTGCTCTAAAACCAGCATGGCGTACTGCAGCTTTTGCAGCTGATCAATCGCTTTTTCGCTTTGCTCACTGGTGCGCATAATCGCGTTAATCACTGCCGCTGATGCAAGCCCAATAACGGCCATGATCACCACTGTAACCAGCACTTCAACTAGGGTAAAGCCACGGGCTTCGCGGCGCACAAACTTACTCATTGGTGCTGCCCCCGTCGTTGCTCGGCCCAAGGTAGCGGCTTAATGTGACTATCGAGCCAGAGCCCGAACCCGAGCTATCGCTACCGGGCGCTTGTTCATAAACGCGCACGGTTACGTAAAACACGTCGGCGGTTTGGGTTTCTAATACTTCGCTGCGCCAGTGCCATTCTTTGTCACCGACAATTTCGGTGCCTTTAGCGTTATTTTCCGGTGGATAATTCAGGCTAATTCGCGCCAACGCGTTCGATGCAGCATATTGCGCCAAGGATTTGTCCTGCATGTAGTTCAGATTATGCAAATGCTGGCTGGTTGAGGCCACCGCCGCCAATGCCGCCAAGGCAAAAATGCCCAGCGCAAACATCACTTCGACTAAGGTAAAGCCACGCGCGCGCATCACAATGGCTCTCGCTGTAATGAAATTTCAATGCCGTCAGTGCTAGTAATTTTCCAGCTTGCGCCGCCCGCGCCATTATTAAACAACCCGGTGTCACTCAGCGTTAGTTCAAACGGTGGCAAATCGCCGCTACCAAAAATAAATAATTGGGGGGTGGGCTCGCTCTTCGTTTGTGCGTCATTGGCATCACGTTCGTCGTCTTCAATATCAAACACCGCATCAATGTCGGTGTCGTCCTGCTCGAGTAGCTCTAAATCGGCAGCCTGCACATCCAGCAGCACGGTTTCATCCAGCTCGGTGCGGCGCAGACCACGATGGTTTATGGTCTGCCAACGGCCGTCGGTGAATTGCAAAAAGCGGTAGCTGTTACCTTGATCAATGCGCAAGCCCAGCACCGCATTACGCACCAAGGCGTACTCGCGGGCATATTTGATGCGTTCATAGAGTACGCGGGCGTCTTCTTCAAGGTTATCGTCGCGGTTATCAGGCACCACAAAACTGACGGTGACAGCCAGCATGGCAATCACCGCTATGGTGACCATTACTTCAACAAGGGTGAAGCCTTTGGATACACCGCGATTCACAAATTACTCGATATTCCAGTTGCCGATGTCGTCGTCGGTTCCGGTTTGTCCGTCAGGGCCAGCTGAGAAAATATCAACATCGCCGTATTCACCTGGGCTAAGTAATAAATATTCGTTGCCCCATGGGTCGGCTGGCAAACGCTGGATGTAGCCACCACGACGGTAATTGCGTGGGCGCGGGTCAACGTTTGGCTCTTGAATTAGGGATTCAAGGCCCTGCTCGGTGGTTGGAAACACACTGTTGTCCAAGCGGTACTGCGCTAAGGCATTTTCCAATGCGATGATGTCAGTACGCGCTTTTTGGCGGTTCGCCTGGTCGGCTGAACCCAGCACGTTTGGCAGAATCAATGATGCCAATAAACCCAAGATGGCGATAACCACCATCACTTCGATTAAGCTAAATCCGGTTTGTTTTTTCATAAAGTTCCTCGTTACAAGCCAACGCTCTGATTGAGCGCGAGTATTGGCTGAATGATGGCCAATACAATGAGTAAGACAACGCCAGCCATGACAACGATCAGAGCAGGCTCAAATATTTTCAGTGCCACGTTCATGGTGGTTTCGAAGTCGCGGTCTTGGTTATCGGCGGCGCGCCCAAGCAACTGCTCTAACTCGCCCGATTTTTCGCCAGCAGCAATCATGTGCAACATCATTGGCGGGAATAATTTGGTTTGCGCTAAAGCCGCGCGCAAGGATGAACCTTCGCGTACGCGGTCGGCAGCTGCCTCCACCGCGATTTGCATGGCGCGATTGGTTAATACGCGGCCGGTAATGCGCAATCCCTCAAGTAATGGCACCGCTGACGCCGCTAAAATACTTAAGGTGCGGGCGAAACGCGCGGTGTTCACGCCTTTAATCACACGCCCAAACAGCGGTACTTTGAGTACCCACGCATCAAACTTATCGCGCCGTTCGGGTTTACGTAATAACTGCGAGCCTATAATCAAGGTCAGGAAAATTGCGACCAAGGCATAAATGCCATAGTTTTGTAGGAATTCACTTACTGCTAACAAGAAGGTGGTGGTTGGCGGTAAAGTTTGGTCAAGCCCGCTGAACTGCTCAACAATTTGCGGCACCACACTCACCAACAGGAAAATAATGACGCCAATAGCCACTAACGTGAGAATGGTCGGGTACACCAACGCTTGCACCAACTGACCTTTGAGGCGGTTGCGCTGCTCGGTGTAATCGGCCAAACGGTTTAACACTTCATCCAAATGGCCGGATTTTTCGCCAGCCGAGACCATCGCGGTAAATAATTTATCGAACACGTGCGGGTACTCGGCCATGGCTTCGGCTAATGAGTAGCCTTCAACCACCTTAGAGCGCACCGCCATGATGAGTTTTTGCAGCCGCGGCTTATCGGTTTGCTCGGAAACAGCAAACAAGGCCTGTTCAATCGGTAAGGCCGCACTGACTAATGTTGCCAACTGACGCGTAATCAAGGCTAAGTCAGAGGCACTCACACCGCGCGTTTGCAGCCGTTTGAGCAGCGGTGCAGTCCCAGCTCCGGAGCCGCCTCTGCCCCCTGAGCCTCCAGTTTCTTCGGCCAGCTCAACGTGCACAGGAATCAAGCCTTGCTCACGCAACTGCGCCCGCACCTGACGTTCGGTGTCGGCTTCAATCACGCCTTTGCTTTTGCGGCCACTGGCGTTTAGCGCTTGAAATGCATAGGCTGCCACGGCTTACTCCTCGCGCGTTACGCGCAATACTTCTTCCAAGGTGGTGACACCGGCCATCACTTTGGCTAAGCCGTCATCACGAATCGATGGACTGGTTTTGCGTGCGTATTTATCAATGGCTTGTTCGCCGTGGCCATTGTGGATAAGTTCGCGAATTTTTTCGTCCACCACCAACATTTCGTGAATGCCAGTGCGGCCGCGATAACCACTGTGGTTGCACTTGTCGCAACCCACTGCACGGTACAAGCGGGCACCGCCGTCAACTGCGCCATCCGCCACGTAGGCTAGTTCTTCGGCCGAGGCGTCATAGGGTTCTTTGCAGTCGTTACATAAGGTGCGCACTAAGCGCTGTGCTAATACTGCCAATAACGACGACGATAATAGGAACGGTTCGACGCCCATGTCTTCCAAACGGGTAATCGCACCGGATGCAGTATTGGTGTGCAAGGTCGACAACACCAAGTGGCCGGTTAACGAGGCCTGCACACCAATGTGCGCGGTTTCAACGTCACGAATCTCACCCACCATGACCACGTCGGGGTCTTGCCGCAAAATAGCGCGCAACCCGCGGGCAAAGGTCATGTCCACTTTCGGGTTCACCTGCATTTGGCCGATGCCTTCTATGGAATATTCGATGGGGTCTTCAACTGTCAAAATGTTGCGATCGCGCGAGTTGATTTCCATCAACCCCGCATACAAGGTGGTGGATTTACCCGAGCCCGTGGGGCCGGTTACCAAAATAATTCCGTGCGGCTTTTTAATGATTTGCGAGAAGATTTTGCGGTTGGCTTCGGTCATGCCTAACTGTTCAAGGTTCAAGCGCGCGTTGTTTTTGTCCAACAACCGCAATACCACGCGCTCTCCATGACTGGATGGCATAGTCGATACCCGCACGTCCACCGCGCGGCCAGCAATCAACAAACTGATGCGGCCGTCTTGCGGAATGCGTTTTTCAGCAATATCCAGCTGCGCCATAACTTTTATCCGCGACACCAGCAGTGAGCTGAGTTTGCGGTTCGGGCGAATCACTTCACGCAACACGCCGTCGATACGAAAACGCACCAACAAGTCTTTTTCGAAGGTTTCGATGTGAATGTCCGATGCGCCTTCTTTAATGGCTTCTGACAACATGGCGTTGATGAGCTTGATGATTGGCGCGTCGTCTTCACTTTCGAGCAGGTCTTCGGTTTGTGGCAGTTCATCGGCCAGTGAAAATAAGTTACTTTCGTTGCCGATGTCTTCCATCAGCTGTTTCGCTTCGGACGAATCGCGTTGATAGGCCTGGGTTAAAATGGCTTCAAATTCATCCGCAACATGTTCCTGCAAGATAAATGGCGCACCCAGCACCCGTCGCACTTCGGACAAGGTTTGTGGGGTAACGCCTTGGCGCGCATGCACAATAGCTTGCGTGGCGGCTTCGCCTTCAGCCGGCGCGTTGGCAAATGCCACCACCACACCGTGGCGTTTCGCAAAAGCAAATGGCAACCGTCGCGGTGCCACTTGCGCGGCCACATTCGCGATATCAGTCATTGCCATTCCCTTCTTGAGAGGTGGGGTGCAGTCCCTGCTCCGGAGCAGGGACTGCACCCCCCTCTTCGATATAAGATTCAAACGAAGGTGGCAAGGTTAACGGCCCATTCCATTCAGGCAGCACCGGCGGCTTGCTCAGTGGCATTAAGTCGATGCCATCTTCTTCCGCTTTCAGTTGTTCGGCACGAATATAGTTGTACTTACGGCTGGAAATTTGTGAAGCCGTTGCGCCATCACGGACAATGCGCGGGCGTAAAAACACCATCAGGTTACGTTTTTGACGCGTGGTTGAGGTGCTCTTAAATAAATGCCCTAAGAACGGAATGTCGCCCAAAATTGGTACCTTAGACACCGACTCTTGCACGTCTTCGTCAATCAAGCCGCCTAGCACAATGGTTTCACCGTCGTCGGCCATCACCACTGTTTTCAGCTCACGCTTGTTGATGGTGATATCCACCGAAGTCGCGCCGCTGATGCTCGACACTTCCTGCTCAATAATCAGCTGCACCGCGTTGCCTTCGTTAATCTGCGGCGTAACTTTGAGTTTGATACCCACGTCTTCACGTTGCACGGTTTGGAATGGGTTGTCGTTATTCGAACCGGTGGTTGAACCGGTAATGGTTGGCACTTCTTGCCCCACTAAGAACGACGCTTCTTCGTTATCCAACGTCATAATTGACGGCGTGGCCAGAATGTTCGAGTTGGTGTTGGTGGTCACGGCTTGCAAAATTGCGCCCCAGTCATTTTTTACCACACCAATCATCATGCCGTTCACATTTTGCAGCACCTGTGCCAGCAACGACACGTCACCCGGGCGCGGCGGCTCGGTGGTGGTTACCAAGTTACCATCGACCACGGTGGTGGTTTCACGACCTGGCTGCTCGCGCGCCAAGTAAGCACCGGCGGCCACTTGGCCAATAGATGCCTGACGGCCGTTGTTGTACTGCACCATGCCGCCGTCTTCACTGATCCATTGCAGGCCAAAATCAACGCCATCGCCTTCCATAATTTCTACGATTATGGCTTCAACATGCACTTGCGCACGACGAATATCCAACTGACGAATCACGCTTTCTAAGCTTGAGAGTAAATCCGGTTGTGCGGTAATCACTAAGGAGTTTGAAGCTTCGTGCGCACTGATACTTATCTCAGCGCCACTTGAGCTTACGCGGCGTGCTGCGGCAGATGTTCCTGCGCCCGTTGCAGCCGACTCTTTTTCTGCCTGTAAGCTTTGGCTAACACCTTGCAGCACTTCAACCAACTCTGCCGCTTTGGCGTACTTCAGATAATAAACCCGCGTGTTGCCTTCGGATTTTAAGTCTTGATCAAGCTGGTTAATCAAGGTGACTACGCGTTCACGAGCGCGCGGTTCACCGCTGACGACAACGCTGTTGGTGCGCTCATCAGCAACAATTTTCGGAATCAATAAATCTGGGGTGCCATCGTTGGCTTTTTGGAACAGGCTAAGCGCAATGCGCACAACTTCTGCCGCCGATGCGTACTCGAGTTTAATCACGTTGACGTCTTGGTTACCGGCACGGTCGACACGTTCAATGATTTCAACTAAGCGCTGCACGGTTTCGCTGCGGCCGGTGATCATAATCACGTTCGATGGGTCATAGCTGACCACGTTGCCACCGCCACTTTGGTCGTTGAGCAAGCGTAGCAAGGGCGCGAGTTCGCGCACGCTGACGTTAGAAACTGGAACCACGCGGGTAATTAGAGTGTCACCGCCTAGGGAATTGTCATCAACCACTGGAATGGCGCCGTTGCGGGCGTCTTTGTCGCGCATGACTTTAATCACGCCTGATTCCATTTCGATAGTGGCAAAACCGTACACGTCTAACACGTTCAAGAAGAACTGCCAGTACTGGTCTTCGGTCATGACATCGTAGCTACGTACGTCAATGCGGCCACGTACATCGGGGTCGATGATCATCGTGCGCCCCAAATTACGACCAACCACTTGAATAAACTCAGTAATGTCGGTGTTTTTAAAGCTAGCCGCATATTCAACCGGTGTTTCTGCATCTTGCTGGCGTTGCTGCTGCGCGGCTTGGCGTGATTGTTGCGCGCTCGCATCATGGAGCGATCCGGCAAGTGCTGCGCCTACTGCGATGGCAATTGCGAGTGAGGTTTTTCGCATAGCTGTTCCCTTAATTCCCTTGGTCTTGCTTGGTTTCGTCCGCTGGCTTTGATATGTCAGCCGGTAGGTCGCGAATATCCAGACGCAAGTCGATATATTCATTGCCGCGCATCACGGTAACCGTGGCTTCGGTCATGGTGGCGAGTTCGCCCGTAACCTTCATTGCGGTACTTATATTGGTTAAATCTTGGCCGTTAATTGCCACCGCCAAATCGCCATCTCGGAAGCCGGCTTGGCGGAATAATTCTGGGTTGTTGCCCGCACGTAAGCTGTAGCCTTTGATGCCATTGCCACCGCGTACTGGGGTAATTTGGATAAACTCAAGTAAGCTTTCAGCGTTAATGTCATTGCTGCGCACAATATTTGTAATGGTGTCTGACGCGACTGCTCGTGAGCTGGTGCGTACGCTGTCACGGCTAGCTGAATTGGCCATGGTTAACGACAAGCCTTCGCTTAACTCGCCAATGCCTTCAAGCTCAAGCGTTTCTATACGGCCATTGTTATCTAAAATAACGCGATCGGCATATATTTCTTTAATTTTAACTTGGGTGCCTTCTAGATTGTCACCCACCACGTAAACTTCTTGGTTACCACTGCGTTCAATAATCGCGGCAGAGCGTTCAGGAACATTGGAAGCGGACACGCCAAGTAGACGAATATTGAGTGAAGTTTTCGGTGCATTCGAAGCAGCCACTTGGGGTGCACCTGCTGCTGCGCCAAATAGGTCAAGGGCAATAATTGGGCGCGCAGACACCGCCTGCTTGCCGGTATCAGCGGTAACTGTAAGCGGGCCTGTCGGAACTTCTGCCGTTGGCATAATTATCTGCCAAGTTAATTGCGCGCCAAACCACACGGCGGCCACCGCACAGACCGCGGTAACCAGTGCATTGACGTGCGTGTTCTGTATCTGCATGGGTAACTACTACGCTTTCGTTATAATTATGTGACACTTGCGTCTTTTGGTCATTCTAGCCTTACTATACACAAGTGAACAGATCAAATACGAGGATTCTGGTATAATGCAGCCAAATTTTTACACAAGTATGACAGACACCCAAACACCATGACCAAACCAGTAACGAATTATCCAACTGACCAATTATTACGCTACACGTTTCTTGAGCAAGATGTGCGCGGTGAATTGGTGCAATTGAGCACCAGCTATCAGCGCATGATTTTAGGACACCATTACCCGGCGCCAGTTCAGCGCTTGCTGGGTGAATTAATGGCGGCAACGTCGTTGCTCACCGCCACCTTGAAGTTTGAAGGCCGTATTTCAATTCAAATTCAAGGCGATGGCCCGGTTAATTTTATTGCGGTGAACGGTTCACACCATCAAGAACTGCGCGGTATTGCACGGGTACGCTCGGAGATTTCCGATGACCTGAATGATTTGCGTACCCTGATGGGCGCCAAGGCGGTTTTGGTGATTACCCTAACACCAGAAATCGGCGAGCGATATCAAGGCGTGGTGAGTGCCGATGCCGACAGTATCTCCAAGGTGATTGAAGACTACTTTATGCAGTCAGAGCAATTACGTACGCGTATCTGGTTATTTGCCGACGGCGAGCACGCTGCTGGCATGATGTTGCAGGTAATGCCCGCACAAGGCACCACGTTGGAAGCTTTCGAGCATCTGGAGCACTTAACCAGCACCATGACCGCTGCTGAATTGTTTAAATTGCCAGGCGCACAAGTGCTCCACCGCTTGTATCACGAAGAGCACGTGGAAGTGTACCCACCCCAGCCGGTTACCTTTAAGTGCGGTTGTTCGCGTGAAGGCACCATGGAAGCATTGGCTTCGGTTTCACCGGAAGAATTGCAGGACATTTTGCGTGAAGAAGGTGCGGTGGTCATGAACTGCGAGTATTGCCAAACCGAATACCGCTTCACTGAAAAAGACCTCACGGTATAAGCTGATGAGCGAGCCAGTACGCATTGACAAGTGGTTGTGGGCGGCGCGTTTTTATAAGACGCGTGCGCTGGCCCGTCAGGTTGTACAGTCGGGCAAGGTGACCATTGACGGCCAACGGTGCAAGCCGTCGAAAACCATCAGCGCGGGGCATATTATTAAAGCACCGCGCGGGCATGATATTTATGAAGTGGAAGTATTGGCCGTTAGCGAACGGCGGCTTGGCGCGCCCGAAGCGCAAAAGCTTTATGCTGAAACGCCTGAGTCAATTGCGCGACGCGAGAAAGAAGCGGAGCTGCGTAAGATGAATGCGCTGTATAACCCCCACCCCGATCATAAGCCCGACAAAAAAGAACGTCGGGACTTAATCAAATTCAAAAATCAGTAACGCTGTTTGCGTTACTTTCTTCTCTTCAGGTGACGCATTAAGCGTTTGCGCTTGCGGGTTTGCGACAGCGTGAGCTGGTTTTTACGCCCTGCGTACGGGTTTTCAGATTCGCGGAATTCAATCTTAATTGGCGTGCCCATAACGCCCAATGACTTACGGAAGTAATTCATCAAGTAACGTTTATAAGAGCCTGGCAGTGAGTCGACCTGGTTGCCGTGAATGATTATGCGCGGCGGGTTATAACCACCGGCGTGTGCATATTTCAGCTTCACCCGACGACCACTAACTAACGGTGGTTGATGGTCTTCAACGGCAGTTTCTAAAATACGGGTAAGCTTGGATGTACCAACGCGCGCCGATGCTGAGGCGTAAGCTTCGAGCACCGATTCAAACAAATTACCCACGCCGCTGCCGTGCAAAGCCGAGATAAAATGCAAGCGGGCAAAATCGACAAAGCCTAAACGGCGGTCGAGTTCGCGTTTTATTTCGTCGCGGTGATCATTGGACAAGCCGTCCCATTTATTCACTGCGATAACAATTGAGCGGCCTGCATTTAACGCAAAGCCAATCAAGTTTAAGTCTTGATCTGACACGGTTTCACGGGCGTCAATCACTGCGATAACCACGTTGGCATCTTCAATGGCTTGCAGAGTTTTGATAACCGAGAACTTCTCCACGGTTTCATCAATCCGGCCACGGCGACGTACACCGGCGGTATCAATCAGAATGTATTCACGGCCATCGCGTTCCATGGGGATATATACCGAGTCACGGGTGGTGCCTGGCATGTCGTACACAACCACGCGCTCTTCGCCAAGAATACGGTTGATGAGTGTCGATTTACCTACGTTCGGGCGGCCAACAATGGCTAATTTTAATGGCAGCGCGTCATAATCGATTTCATCGTGCTTGCGATCGCCCAACTGGCCTATAATGTTGCCTTCGTGGTCAATTACGTTGCCATCGGCGTCAACTATGTTGCCATCTACGTCGAATACGTTGCCTTCTGGATCAGGTTCAACAATTTCACCGTTGGCATCAATTGGATTGCCTTCAGCATCAAGGTTTACCGCACCTTCAGACCCGCCTTGCGCTGAGCGCTTTGCTACTTCTGGGTATTCTTCAAGCAGTGGGTCAAAACATTCTTGCAGCAACTGCTCAACACCACGGCCGTGCGCAGCAGCAATGCCATGCACTTCGCCTAAACCCAGCTCAAAGAAGTCGAGCATGGCGGTGTTGGCGTCAATGCCGTCAATTTTATTGGCAACCACATAAGCTTTTTTGCCAATGCGGCGCAAGTGCGCAGCAATGCCCATGTCGGCAGAAGTGATGCCGTCGCGCGCATCAACCATAAACAGCACAACATCTGCTTCGTCAATGGCGCGCAATGATTGCGATGCCATTTCGGCATCAATCCCTTCTTCATCGCCATGCACACCGGCGGTGTCGATGACAATAAACTGATATCCGTCGTAGTTGGCCTGGCCATACTTACGATCCCGCGTTAAGCCGGGAAAGTCCGCAACCAAGGCGTCCCGAGTACGGGTAAGCCGATTAAACAAGGTTGATTTGCCCACATTTGGGCGCCCGACCAGGGCAACTACGGGTAACATATAGGGTTAAATCCTTACCGCGAGTAAACTGCCGTCGCGTAATTGTACATAAAGGGTGTCGCCTGCAACCACAGGGGCTGTGTAGACGTCACTATCCACTTCTAAACGGCCTTCAGTTTCGCCGCTAAGAAGGTTTATAAAATGCAGGTAGCCCATACGGTCGCCAACTACAATGTAGTCACCGAAACGCACTGGCGCGGTTAAATGACGGCCGTTGTAGTCGTTATTCGACCACAATTCAACGCCACCTTGTGAATCCAATGCAGACACTGTGTCTTCGGCGTCCGTTACAAACAACCGACCGCCAGCAAAGTGCAGGTTCTGATACGATGAATACTCACGTTTCCACGTAATTTCACCACTGTTGGCACTAATCGCTGCTAACGAACCGTTATAGGCCACGTTGTAAACAAACGCACCGGCTAAAACTGGCTTGGAATCAACATCAACCATACGTTGCAGTTCAGTGTTACCGCTTGGTACCGCTAAACGTGCTTCCCACGCTGGCTGGCCATTTTCAGCAATAAGAACAATGACTTTACCGGTTGAGGTGCCAACAAACACACCGCCTTGCTCATACACAGGCGCCGAGGTGCCACGCATTGATAACGGTGGTACTTCAGATACATGCTTCCAACGCTGTTCGCCGGTTTCTTCCGACAAAGCAATGACTTCACCCGTTGAGCCTTTCACCACAACCACACCACCACCAACGGCAGGCGTTGCCATGACTTCTGAGCGCACGACTTCGTGCCATTTCACGCTGCCATCATTGGCATTAAGCGCAACCACGTCACCATTTTCGGTGCCAAGGTAAATCACGTCATTATTTGCAGCCAGACCACCGGCAATGCGCATGGGTTCACCCGCACTCCACCAACCGCCTTTGCTCAAGTTTAATGCGCCGCGCAAATCCACTTGCCATAAGCGGTCGCCATTGTCGCGATTGAACGCGGCAACGATTCCGTCACGGTCAGCACCAACAATCATGTCGTTGACAACCACCGGATGCAGATGTGAGTAAAAATGGTCAACGCCACCACCAATGCTGTTTTCCCACACAACGCGCGGGGTAACCTGTTGGTTGAATGATTGCAGCTCTTTGTAGGTGATTTCCTCGCTGCTAAACATCGAGCAGCCACTGATTAACGTGGTAGCCAGTGCCGCGAACCCTAAACTTTTAAACCGTGCTAATTTCATGAACCCGCCACAATGCTGTTGAGTTTAATCTCTACCAGGCTTTCAGCACCAGCATCAAGCGCTGCTTGATAGGCGCTACGTGCGCCAGTGGTGTCGCCTTGGGCCAGAAGAATGTCGCCTTTCAGTTCAGCGGCTTGCGCTTTGAATGCGGTGACTGATTCAGCGGCTTGAGCGGCTGCCATGGCCGCATCGTACTGTTCTTGCGCAAGCAACAAACGTGCCTGACGGATGTCAGCAACGGCACGAATTGCCGGCTCTGCGCTGTCACGCACGCTTTGCAGCGCGCTGATAGCGGTTGCATAGTCGTTGTTATCAACCGCATGCTTCGCCAGTTCAAGTGCTGCCAGTTGCGCGTACGTGGTGTCGCTATTGGTCACAAATTCCTGTGCCGCTGTCATGCTGTTTTCCTGGCCAGCTTCGAGTTGCACCAAAATGCTTTCAAACTGCTGCGACGCTTCTTCCTGATTGGCACGGGTTTGCGCGTCATAATAACGCCAGCCGTAAAACAGGCCGAAACCAACAATCAGACCGGCGATAATGCCTTTGCCGTGTTCGTTCCAAAATTGCTTGATGCGTTCGATTTGCTGATCTTCAGTTTCCATTTTTAACTCCAAAAATGATATTAGCTATTAGCTATTGGATATTAGCTGATAGCAAGAACGGTTTTTCTAATATCAAATATCTAATAGCGCCGTTGCACTTTCCCCGACCGAAGGTTCGGCGTCGCGGTCGCGCAGGTGTTTTAGTTCGAAATCGGTGTCACGGACAATCAACGCATAGGTTGCGCCCGACTTGTCAGCTTTTGCCAATTTTTTCTTCATGTTCTGGGTGCCGCTGTGCAGTTGCACTTTTAAATCAGGTCGCGCACTGCGAATTTGTTCGGCAACGCCCGGTGCGATTAGTTCCGCCGCTTCCGTTGCCGCAAGTACATAGATATCAACCGCTTGTTCAGTTGGAATTTTATCCTGTGACTCTAACAACAGAACCAGACGTTCCATGCCCATGGCGAAGCCAACTGCTGGGGTTGCTTTGCCACCGAGCTGTTCGACCAAGCCGTCATAACGGCCGCCAGCGCACACGGTACCTTGCGCGCCAAGTTCTGTGGTCACCCACTCAAACACAGTGCGGTTGTAATAATCAAGCCCGCGCACTAAGCGTTCATTCAAAACGTACTGAACACCGGCAGCATCAAGACGCTTGCACAAACCATTAAAGTGTTCACGTGACGCGTCGTCCCAATATTCTGAGAGCTTCGGCGCATCGGCAAGTACCGCTTGGGTTTCTTCCGATTTGCTGTCCAGAACGCGCAATACGTTGGTGTCTAACCGGCGCTTTGAGTCTTCGTCAAGTTTGTCTTCATGAGCACGCAAGAATTCGCGCAGTGCCTCACGGTAACGTGCACGCGCTTCGTTAGAAGCTAATGAATTAAGTTGTAGTTGCACTTGGTCACGAATACCAAACCGTTCCCATAACCGCGCCGACAGCAAAATTACTTCTGCGTCGATATCGGGGCCTTCCATACCGAAGGCTTCAATACCAAACTGATGGAACTGGCGGTAGCGGCCTTTTTGCGGGCGCTCATGGCGGAACATTGGCCCCATGTACCATAACCGTTGGGTTTGGTTGTACAGCAGGCCGTGTTCGTTGCCAGCGCGTACGCAGCTGGCCGTGCCTTCAGGGCGCAGGGTCAGGCTGTCACCGTTACGATCGTCGAAGGTGTACATTTCTTTTTCGACGATATCGGTCACTTCGCCGATGGATCGCTTAAACAGGTCGGTACTTTCCAGCACCGGCATGCGAATTTCTTGATAGGTATATTGTGCCGCGACCTGGCGAATCACGCCTTCTACGTATTGCCACGCTGGCGACTGATTCGGCAGGATGTCGTTCATGCCGCGAATTGCTTGTATATTTTTAGCCACGTTCGGATTCTTTTCTGCTTATGTTCGACGTAAAGACGAAAATTTATTTCGAAAAATGGCGCATAGTATACCGCAGCTTTACGCTTGCTTCACGGGAATCTGTTCAGCTTCTAAACGTTTTACTTTTTCACGGATGCGGCGTTCCAACTCATCCACCAAATCATTGTTGTCGAGTCGGTCTTTTTGGCGTTCACCATCCAGATAAAAACCGCTTTTATTCTTGGCGCCGGCTAAGCCCACATGGGAGATCAATGCCTCGCCTGGACCGTTTACGACGCAGCCGATAATGGACACATCCATGGGCACAACAACGTCTTCGAGGCGCTGTTCCAGTGCGTTGACGGTGGCGATGACGTCGAATTCCTGACGCGAGCAGCTTGGGCATGCGATGAAATTGATGCCGCGGCTGCGAATGCGCAGGGATTTTAAAATATCAAAGCCCACTTTCACTTCTTCAACGGGGTCTGCCGCTAACGAGATACGCAAGGTGTCACCGATGCCTTCGGCCAACAACATGCCAAGCCCAATGGATGATTTCACGGAGCCGCTGCGCAGGCCGCCAGCTTCGGTGATGCCTAAATGCAGGGGTTGTTCAATTTGTTTGGCCAGCAAACGGTAGCTTTCAACGGCTAAAAACACATCAGAAGCTTTCACGCTGACTTTGAAGTCTTGGAAATTTAAGCGGTCGAGAATATCCACGTGGCGCATGGCTGATTCAACCAACGCGGCAGGGTTTGGCTCGCCGTATTTTTCTTGCAGGTCTTTTTCTAAGGAGCCGCCGTTTACGCCAATGCGAATTGGAATACCGCGGTCACGAGCTGCATCAACAACGGAGCGAATGCGCTGCTCGTTGCCGATATTGCCCGGGTTGATGCGCAAACAATCGACGCCGTACTCCGCCACTTTCAGCGCGATACGGTAGTCAAAATGAATGTCAGCAACCAATGGAATTGGGCTTTGCTGCTTGATCAGTTTGAACGCTTCAGCGGCGTCCATAGTCGGTACACTCACCCGCACCAAGTCAGCACCGGCCGCGGCAATGGCCTTAATTTGTTTGACTGTGGCGGCAACGTCGGTGGTTTCGGTATTGGTCATGGACTGAACGGCAATAGGTGCGCCGTCGCCAATAGGCACGTTGCCCACATAAATGCGGCGTGAAGGTCGACGTTTGATCGGGTTTGAATGCATTGGGTTAAAACCTTAGTGCGATATTAGCTGTTAGATATTGGATATTAGCAAAAACCAGCTCGGTTTTAATATCTAATATCTGATAGCTAATATCTTAGTTGCTCTTACTCAACGGTCATTGTGACGCTGCGGTTGCGGCGATAACTGCTTAAGTCCACCGGTTCACCATTATACGTCATTGTGACAACTTCTGGCTTGCATAAAATGATATCAAAAGGAGGCTCGCCCGTCAGCGGCATTGTGTAACCCGCCTTTTTTACGCCGATGGCAATGTCGGTGCCCGTAGCATCGGTTACTTTTATCCAGCAGTCACCGCTAAACGCCATGACGAGATCCGCGCCTTGGGTTGCGCTTGGCTGGTTGTTGGGAATGGGGTCAGTAACAACTTCGGCGTCGGCTGCGGTGTCAGCCACAACGGTTGGCTCATTGGTATCGCGCGCTGCTGTGGTGTTCTCGGTTGGGGTTTCCGTGGGCTCGTCTGTCACCACAGGTGCACTGTCGTCGTTACGGCTGGTAACCGTCAGGCCTTCGGTTTCATTGGCCTGCTGGTCGTCACTGTTGGTCGTTTGGCCACGAGCTTGGTCTTCAGTAACCCGCTCTGTGGGTGAGTCGCGACGCACTGCGGTGCGATTATCGACTTGCTGGCTACTACCATTGCTGGCAGAACCGTTGCCATTGTCATTAAAGATTTTGCCGTTATTGGTATCTTGCCACCACCAAACCACCGCCATGGCGATAACAATGGCAATAATAAAATAGCTAAACAACATTAAACGGCTGTCGTTGCGCTCGCGCACCTTGCGTTTTGAAAAGCTTTGCATGGTAATGGTGCTGACCGGCACTTCACCGAAACCCATTTTACCGTAGGCTTCAAATACGCGCTTTTCGTCAACCTCAAGCGCTTTACTCACTGAGCGCAAGTAGCCACGCACATAAGTTGCTGACGATAGCTGGTCAAACTCATCGGCTTCGAGCAGTTCAATGACGGTTTTGCGCAGGCGCAGGCTATCCGCCACTTGCTGCGTGGTTAACCCTTTCGCTTCACGCGCTTCACGAAATAACTGGCCGGGCGTCTCCCCTGTATAAGGTTCTGGCTTAGGCTGTTCTTCTTCGCTGTTCTCTTCGAATAAGTCTTTATCTGATGCCATTCTCGTTCGCTATTTAGTTAATTGCTGATAATCACGCGCTTGCTGAGAAGCCGGAAAGCGCTGCACAAGCAGATCGCCGAATTGCTGCCGTTTGTTTTTATTGTTTAAGGCGTGAGCTAACTGCACTTCTAACCATAAATATTGCGCCGACAACTGAGGGTAATTGGCTCGGCGCTCTATCATGTCCGCAGCCTTGTCATAGCGTTTCTGCTCGAGCAACAAGGATGCATAATTCTCTAAAATATTGACGCTGCCACCACTGTGGTTAAGCGCCAACAGATAATATCGGTCGGCGTTGGCCATATCTTTTTGCTCGGCTGCACAGCGCCCAGCATTCTGGTAAGTGCTGGCAATCTTAACGTAACCGGGCTGCGCAACTGCTTTACGAAACATTTGGTCGGCTTCATTGTAGCGATCTTGACCGCACAACAACACGCCCAGATTATTATAGCTGTCGCCGTCATTGGGGCGTAGATCAATGGCCTTACGATAATACGCTTCGGCATTTTTTACGTCGCGAACTTGCTGATAATAGTAAGCAAGACCGGTATAAACATCTGGATTATTGGGGGTGTATTCGCGGGCGCGTTCTAAATTTGCTTTAGCTTGTTCAAAATTACCGGAGCGCAAATACTGCAACCCAAGAGCCAAGCGCGTGCGCGAAGCCTCTTGTGCATTGAATTGCTGTGCCGGTTCTTGTTTACCATCGACCGTACGTTGGCTCACACAACCTGTGCTGAACACCACGGTGATCAGCGCTAACAGCAGAATCCGCATGTAAATCTCCCCCATAAAGAAACTATCTTAACCTTTATCGGCGGCAGATCAAGCTGTGTGGCGTCAAAGCTATGTTAAGTTTGTCTTCAGCGTGCGATTAAACCGCTTTGATTTCGATGCCGTCGCCGCCGCGTTGCGCTTGTTGCTTTTTCAAGATGCGCTTGGTGCGGTCAATCACATCCCCGACAAGTTGGCCGCAAGCAGCATCAATGTCGTCACCACGGGTGCGCCGTACAACAACGATGTAGCCTTTATCCATCAGCACTTTGGCGAAGCGGTCGATGCGTGAATTGCTCGATCGGCCATAGTCTGAACCTGGGAATGGATTAAACGGAATGAGGTTGATTTTGCACGGCGTGTCTTTCAGCACTTCGGCCAATTCGGCCGCCTGCTCCATCGAGTCATTGATGTGGTCCAACATCACATATTCAATGGTGATGTTTTTATTTGCCTTTGAGCCGTCAATGTAGTCACGGCTGGCTTTGAGGAATTCTTGAATATTGTACTTTTTATTAATTGGCACAATCTCGTTGCGCAATTCATCGTTTGGCGCGTGCAGGGAAATCGCCAAAGCAACGTCGATTTGCTCTTTCAGCTTATACAAAGCTGGCACCACACCCGAGGTACTTAAGGTGACGCGACGTTTCGATAAACCAAAAGCGTTGTCGTCGAGCATTAAGTCCATAGCTGGAACCACATTATTCAGGTTCAACAGCGGTTCACCCATGCCCATCATCACCACGTTGGTGACAGCTTTTACGCCGGTGTCGCCAAAGGCCCCGATGAGTTTGCTCACCCGCCATACCTGGCCAATAATTTCGGCCACTTTTAAGTTACGGTTGAACCCTTGCTGCGCGGTTGAGCAGAAGGTGCACTCCAGTGCACAGCCTACTTGCGAACTCACACACAAGGTGGCACGGTCGCGATCTGGAATCCATACAGTTTCCACATCCTGACCGTCAAATAAGGTCATCGCGAACTTGATGGTACCGTCCGACGATTGTTGTTGAACACGCACTTCAGGTGCCCGAATTTCGGCCACCTGTTTCAGTTTTTCACGCAGCACCTTGTTGAGATTGGTCATCTCGTCAAAGTCATCGACACAATAGTGATACACCCACTTCATGACCTGATCGGCGCGAAATGGTTTTTCACCCAACTCTTTGAAGAACTCGCGCATTGCTTCACGGTTCAAGTCGAGTAAATTCACTTTTTTGTCTACTGCATTCATATAAAACCTTAAGTGCGTTATTCGTTATTGGTTATTAGCGCGTGCGTGGGCAGAGTTCTTCGTCAGAGAAGAAATATGCAATTTCACGTGCTGCAGATTCTAATGCGTCAGAACCGTGCGTTGCGTTCTCGTCGATAGATACAGCATAGTCTGCGCGTAAAGTTCCTGCCAATGCATCAGCTGGGTTAGTTGCGCCCATGATGTCACGGTGACGTTTTACTGCGTTCTCGCCTTCAAGTACTTGCACCATGATTGGGCCAGAAGTCATGAAGTCTACCAATGCGCGGAAGAAAGGACGCTCTTTGTGTTCAGCGTAGAAGCCTTCAGCTTGTTCAGTGCTTAAGTGCATCATTTTTGCTGCAACGATACGGAAGCCCGCAGTTTCAAAACGGTTATAGATAGCGCCGATTACGTTTTTGCCAACGGCATCCGGCTTGATAATTGATAAGGTGCGTTCTAGAGCCATGATTTTCTCCAATCAAGTTTTATAAGTGAAAGGTTGTCGAAGTTAGAGTCGCGCGGATTATACATAAAAGCCGTCTACGCGGCTAGTGGGCGGTTAAGTGAAAGAAGGGGGTGCGGTCCATGAACTGCACCCCCTTCTTTTTTTTATTTCATCCTAATTTTTCGAATGCTGTAATCGAATTTTAGTTGCCTTTGCTCGCTTACATACATACGTGAATGTATGTAAAATGCCGCCTTGTATTTACAGAGTTATTAGCGCTTGTAGTAAGGACGTAGGCGTATGAAAAGGTTACAGAATATTATTCTTGGTTTGATATTTTATAGTGTTGCATTCTTCGCGACGGTTGCACCTAAAGCGCATGCTGATGAGGCGCATTTGGCTGTCAGCTATTCTGCTGAACATATTAATGGTGTTCGTGCTGGGTACCGTTGGACAGATGGTCCGAAACTATTGCCGCAAAGCTGGTTCAATTTAATTGGTTCGCCTCGCGTACACTGGGAGGTTGCAGTCAATACTTGGGTGAATTCGCGTAACTCGAATGACCGCATCAATGCTGTTACCTTCAGTCCCGTTCTGCAGTGGGAATTAACCGGTGGTTCGCAGCCTTTGCTGCTCGAAGCAGGCATTGGTGTATCATTACTGGATGATCAGAAAATTTCCGATCGTGATTTGTCTATTTCGTTTCAGTTCGAAGATCGTATTGCGCTCGCTTGGCAGTACGACCCGGTTAGCAAGGCACGTTTGAGTTTCGGCTATTCACATTACTCGCAAGCCGACATCAAGCGCCCGAATGATGGACTCGATCTGTGGGTACTCACCTGGCACGTGCCGATATAAAAGAGGGGTGCAGTCCATGGACTACCCCCCTCCTCTTGCGCTTTGGGTGCAACGGGCGTAAAGTGTGGGCATCTAGACGTCTATTTATTTTGCAGTATATGAGGTGGTTATGACGCAACAAATTACTTTAGGTGGCGGTTGTTTTTGGTGCCTTGAAGGTGCTTTTAAGCAAGTTCGTGGGGTGTTAAAGGTGCAGTCTGGTTATGCCGGTGGGCACAAAGAAAACCCAACCTATGAAGAAGTCTGCTCAGGCAGCACTGGGCATGCTGAAGTGCTGCAGGTAACCTTTGAGCCAACGGCTTTAAGTGTGCGGGAAATTTTAGAAATATTTTTTGCGCTGCACGATCCAACCCAAGTGAACCGTCAGGGTAACGATGTTGGGACGCAATATCGCACGTCGATTTTCTATCAAACTGACGAGCAAAAGCGTTTAGCGGAAGAAATTATTGCCGAAATGGAGCGCGAACATACGTGGGATGCGCCGATTGTGACGACCATTGAGCCGCTTGAGAAGTTCTGGCCAGCTGAGGATTATCACGAGAATTACGTGGAGCGTAATCCGGAAAACGCGTATTGCCAAGCCGTTGTTCATCCGAAATTGGCAAAATTCAAACGTACTTTCGCCGAGAAACTCGACGGATAAAACAATTAAGAGGGGTGCAGTCCTTGGACTGCACCCCCTTCTTACTAATGGTTTTCTTTGGCGTGGTTGATGCTGTATTTCGGGATTTCTACAACGAGGTCTTCGCCGTCAACTTTAGCCTGACAGCTTAAGCGTGAATCTGGGTCGAGGCCCCACGCTTTATCGAGCATGTCGTCTTCGTTTTCTTCAATTTCGTTAATTGAGTCCATACCTTCGCGAATGTAAACGTGGCAGGTGGTGCAGGCGCACACTTTTTCGCAGGCATGCTCTATGCCGATGCCGTTGCGCAAAGCCACGTCAAGCACAGTTTCGCCGTCTTTTGCTTCGAGGGCTGCACCTTCTGGACAAAGCTCTTCATGGGGTAAAAATACAATCTTTGGCATAAATAAAACCTCAAGTTCGATATTAGCTATTAGATATTCGATATTAGCTAACCCCCTAAAAAAACGGATCTAATATCGCATTATCGCTATCCAATTGCGTTTTTGCTTTTATAATTCGTCGACTTTCGTGCCGGAGAGTGCTTTGCGAATGCTGGCGTCCATGCGACGCGCGGCGAAATCATCGCTGGCTTTGTCTACGGCTTCAATAGCTTGTTCAATGGCTGCAACATCTGTGCCGCTTCGAGCCACGCGAAGTTGCTCCATGGCGGCATCCAGGGTTGCGCGCTCGTTCTCGTCAAGCAGTTTGCCGTCTGCGGCTAAGGCACTGCTAAGCGCCTCGATAACGCGGTCGGCTTCAACTTGCTGTTCACGCAACATGCGCGCCGCCATGTCTTCTTTGGCGTTGCTCATAGATGCTTCAATCATTTTAGTGATGTCATTATCACCCAAACCATAGGAAGGTTTCACCTGAATTGATGCGCTCACGCCGGTTGATTTTTCCATGGCGGTAACACTCAATAAGCCGTCTGCATCCACTTGGAAGGTTACCCGAATGTGTGCGGCACCAGCTGCCATGGGTGGTATATCGGTCAACACGAAACGAGCCAAACTACGGCAGTCATCGACCAGCTCACGTTCGCCCTGCACCACATGAATCATCATGGCGGTTTGGCCGTCTTTAAAGGTGGTGAATTCTTGCGCTTTTGCGACTGGAATCGTGGTGTTGCGCGCAACGACTTTTTCTACCAAGCCGCCCATAGTTTCCAGGCCTAGCGAGAGTGGAATTACATCCAGCAACAACATGTCAGAGTCAGGTTTGTTACCGGCTAGAATGTCAGCTTGAATGGCAGCGCCTAAGGCTACTACTTGGTCTGGGTCAATGGAGGTTAACGGTTCGCGACCGAAGAATTCGCCAACAGCTTCGCGCACACGTGGCACGCGGGTTGAGCCGCCAACCATCACGACATCAAGTATTTCATCGGCACTAACTTCGGCATCTTTCAATGCGCGGCGGCAAGACGCTAAGGTTTTGCGCACCATAGGTTCAATCAATTCATTAAGCTTGGCGCGGGTTAACGTGAGTGCATCGTCTTCGCTGGCTGAAGAAGGCCGATTGATGACCACAGATTCAGCTTCCGTCAGCTGTTCTTTCGCCGCTTTGGCTGCATTGATCAGATCACGTTCATGGCGCGCATCAACATTCTCGGGCAGTGACCACTGCTCTTTAAACCAGTTAACGATGAGCTGATCAAAGTCATCCCCGCCAAGGGCGCTGTCACCACCGGTTGCCAGCACTTCGAATACCCCACCTTGCAATCGCAAAATGGAAATATCAAAGGTACCGCCACCTAAATCATAAACCGCAATCAAGCCTTCACGGCCTGAGTCGAGACCATACGCAACCGCTGCTGCGGTTGGCTCATTCAATAGACGTAAGACTTTTAAACCGGCAAGTTGCGCAGCGTCTTTGGTGCTTTGGCGCTGTGCGTCATCGAAGTAAGCTGGCACGGTAATCACCACGCCAGTAAGCTCACCACCTAATGAGGCTTCAGCGCGTGCTGCCAAGGTACGCAAGATATCAGCAGAGACTTCTACTGCGTTTTTCTCGCCCGCGGCGGTATGGAATACCGGCACGCCATTGTCGGTTTCGCTCATGCGATACGGCAAGTTTGAGAAGTTTTTCTGCACGTCGGCAATGGTGCGGCCAATAAAGCGCTTTACAGAAACAATGGTATTCTGTGTTTCAATGCTCTTGTCGGCGTGTTTTGCCAGGGCTTCGTTACCGGTAAGAATTTCATCGGCACCGTAATAAACCACGGACGGTAAAATGGCGCGATCTTCTTGATCTTTGAGTACTGCGGCTTCGCCACTACGCACGCTCGCCACTAATGAATTGGTGGTGCCCAAATCGATGCCAGCGGCAAGGCGATGTTGGTGCGGGGCGGTGCTTTGACCTGGTTCCGCAATTTGTAGTAAAGCCATTTAAAACCTCAAATTCGTTATTCGTTGTTAGTACGCTTCGCTGTTCGTGCGCTTCGCTGTTCGAATAGCGCACAAGCGCGGACGAATAGCGTAGCGAACGTTACTCGAGTTTGTCTTCGATTAAATCGAGTTCGTGATGCAGCTTGTGCATGAATTTCAGCTTGCGTATCGCAATGGCGGCGTCTTCATTGGCACCCGCTTCAAGGTGTTGCTCAAGCTCGCCTTGCAACGCATTCATTTGTTCTTGCAAGTCTTTGTAGGCGTTATCAAGCGCCTCCAAGTCAGTGACTTCTTCAATGCGTTCGCGCCATTCCATTTGCGCCATTAAAAAGTCAGGGTCTTGCAGGGTGGTTTGTTCGTGCGCCAAATCAATACCGCGTAATTCCAGCAAGTACTCAGCGCGCGAGAGCGGTGAGCGCAAGGTTTGATAGGCATCGTTCAGCTGTGCGGTACGTTGCACGGCACGTAATTTTTCGCGTTCACTGCCAGTGGCAAAGCGATCAGGGTGCAGCGTTTGCTGCAATTTGCGGTAGCGCTGTTGCAATTCCGCCGCATCTAAAGAGAATGCGGCGGGCATATCAAACAGTTCAAAATGATTCATTGCTTGCCTGTTATACGTTGAAGCTTTCTCCGCAACCGCACTCGCCTTTGGCGTTTGGATTACGGAACTCAAAACCTTCGTTTAGGCCTTCTTTGACAAAGTCGATTTCGGTGCCATCAAGGTACACCAAGCTCTTGCCGTCGACGACAATGTTCACGCCGTTGGCTTCGATAATCGTATCGGTATCGTCCACTTCGTCAACAAATTCCATCACGTAGGCGAGCCCGGAGCAGCCGGTGGTTTTAATACCCAACCGAATGCCCACACCTTTACCGCGTTGTTCTAAAAACGAGCGGGCGCGATGCGCCGCCGCTTCAGTTATGGTAATTGCCATCTTATAACCCGATTACGCTACGTGTTTCTTTTTGTAGTCAGCAATTGCTGCTTTAATTGCGTCTTCTGCCAAAATTGAACAGTGAATTTTCACTGGTGGCAATGCAAGTTCTTCAGCAATTTGCGTGTTTTTCAACTGCTCAGCTTCGGCAATTGACTTGCCTTTAACCCACTCGGTAACAAGTGAGCTTGAAGCGATTGCAGAACCACAGCCGTAGGTTTTGAATTTTGCGTCTTCAATGATGCCTTCGGCATTAATTTTCAACTGCAATTTCATAACGTCGCCGCACGCTGGTGCGCCGACCATTCCGGTTGCGATTGACGGATCATTTTTGTCAAACGCGCCTACGTTGCGCGGGTTTTCATAATGGTCGATTACTTTTTCGCTGTATGCCATACCGTGTTACCTCTCTTAGTGTGCGACCCATTCGACTTTACTTAGGTCGACGCCGTCTTTGTACATATCCCAAAGGGGTGACATGTCGCGTAGACGACCAATAGAATTTTGAATTTGCTTAATGGCGTAATCCACTTCTTCTTCAGTAGTAAAGCGGCCGAAGCTGAAACGGATTGAGCTGTGTGCCAGTTCGTCGTTGCGGCCCAAGGCGCGCAATACGTACGAAGGCTCAAGGCTTGCTGATGTGCAGGCTGAACCTGAAGAAACCGCGAGGTCTTTCAGCGCCATAATCAGGCTTTCGCCTTCAACAAAGTTAAAGCTGATGTTGAAGATGTGCGGCACAGCGTGTTCTTGATTGCCGTTAATGTACACTTCTTCGATGTCTTTTACGCCATTCCATAAACGGTCGTGGAGCATTTTGAAACGCTCAAATTCTGCGCCCATTTCTTCTTTGGCAATGCGTGCAGCTTCACCGAAGCCGACGATTTGATGCGTTGGCAATGTGCCTGAACGCATACCACGTTCGTGCCCACCACCATGCATTTGTGCATTTAAGCGTACCCGTGGCTTACGACGTACATACAATGCGCCAATACCTTTCGGGCCATACATCTTGTGGGCTGAAATGCTGAACATATCAACTGGTAGCTTTTCCATATCCACTTCAATTTTACCGGTGCTCTGCGCGCCATCAACGTGGAATACTGTTTTGTTTGCACGACACAGGTTACCGATAGCTTCGATGTCTTGAATCACGCCAATTTCGTTGTTTACGTGCATGATGCTAACCAATACGGTGTCTTCACGCAGGGCAGCTTTGAATGCATCAAGGTCAACCAAGCCGTCTTCTTTAACGTCTAGGTAGGTTACTTCGAAGCCTTCGCGCTCCATTTGGCGGCACGTATCCAGCACAGCTTTGTGCTCGGTTTTAACCGTAATGATGTGCTTACCTTTCTTGCTGTAAAACTCAGCCGCGCCTTTAATGGCTAAGTTGTCTGATTCGGTAGCACCCGAGGTGAAGACAATTTCACGCGGGTCCGCATTGATCAGATCAGCAATCTGATTACGGGCGATATCAATCGCTTCTTCAGCTTGCCAACCGAACCGGTGCGAACGCGATGCAGGGTTACCAAACTGACCATCTGGGGTCAGGAATTGCATCATCTTTTCGGCCACGCGCGGGTCAACCGGCGTGGTTGCTGCGTAATCAAAATAAATCGGTAATTTCATCAAGCTACTCCTCTTGCCAGACTGCTTACTGGCTCAATGCAATTTGGTTTTCGCGTTTTTTCTGTTCGGAAATTAAGTTGTTTTGACGTAAGGCCACGCGGGCAATGTCTTCTTGCTTGACCAGTTCTGCCAAACTAATGTTGGCGAGAAAGTCTTCAATACGCTCACTTAGGTCGGTCCAGAGTGAATGCGTTAAGCAACGGCTACCGCTTTGGCATCCGCCTTTGCCTTGGCAACGTGTGGCGTCAATACTTTCATCAACGGCTTGTATTACGGCGCTGATGGAAATTTGGTGCGACTCAAGGCCCAACCGATAACCGCCACCTGGGCCGCGCACACTGCTAACCAGACCTTGTTTACGCAGGCGCGCGAACAATTGTTCAAGATAGCTTAAAGAAATACCTTGGCGTTCTGAAATATCTGCCAATGGTACTGGACCATTTTCTGTATGAAGCGCGACGTCGATCATAGCGGTCACGGCGTAGCGGCCTTTTGAGGTTAAGCGCATAGCGGTATTGCCTCCTTTGTCTTAGGCCTTAAGTGTGCCATTCCCGACTATTTTAGTCAAGTATTCACTTGAACGGCAAAGTCGATATTAGCTATTGGATATTAGCTATTAGCGGTAATGGCTACTTCTTCTAATATCCAATATCTTTTAGCTAATATCGTTTTTGTTTTTCTTATCAATTGACGTCAAAATGCCGCGCAGGATATTCAGTTCCGCTGACTCAGGGCGAGCGCGGCTAAACATTCGGCGTAGCTTCGCCATAACCTGACCGGGGTGGTTTTTAATGATAAACCCGGTTTCACCGAGAGTGTCTTCAAGGTGCTGGTAAAAGCGTTCCAGGTCGCCAGCCAGCGGATAGTCCACGTCACTGACGGGTGGTTTGGCATCGGCTTCTAAGAACTGCATGCGCACTTCATAGGCCAGTGTTTGTACCGCCATGGCCAAATTTAATGAGCTGTACTCAGGGTTTGATGGTATATGCACGTGGTGGGTGCATTGTTGCAGCTCTTCATTGGTTAAACCGCTACTTTCACGACCAAATACCATAGCCACCGGATAATTCGGTGCTTCTGCCAGTACTTTTGCCGCCGTTTCTCGTGGGCCAAGCAATGGCCAATCCAGCGTGCGGTTACGGGCGCTGGTTCCGACCACCAAGCCACAATCTTGAATTGCTTCTGGTAAGGTTTTGACGATTTTTGCTTGATGTAACACATCCGTAGCACCGGCTGCCAATGCCGAAGCATGGCTGTCAGGCGCTTGTACTGGATCAACCAAATACAAATCGTTTAGTCCCATGGTTTTCATGGCACGCGCGACCGACCCGATGTTGCCGGTGTGGCTGGTGTTGACTAAGACAATACGAATGTTGTTCATGTTATTTTAAGCTTGCTGGTAAATGTGGACGCGCAGTAGTTAGCAAATGTTGCACAACTTTCGGGTTGCCCGCAACCACGTTGCCGCTGGTCATAAAGCCATGGCCACCAGCGAAATCAGTAACAATACCGCCCGCTTCACGCACCAATAACTGGCCTGCCGCAATGTCCCACGGCTTCAAGCTAAATTCCCAGAATCCGTCAATGCGGCCATTAGCTACATAGGCAAGATCGAGCGCTGCAGAACCGCTGCGACGCATGTCTGAGGTGTACTCGAACAGTGATGCAAACACGGCCATGTAGTCTTTGGTCATGTCTTTACGTTTGAATGGGAAGCCAGTTGCTAATAACGCGCCGTTAAGGTCACGTTGTTTGGTGGCACGTAAGCGTTTGCCGTTTAATTGTGCGCCTTGACCGCGTGAAGCACTAAATAGCTCTTCGCGCAGCGGGTCATAAACAACGGCTGCTTGCACCACACCTTTGTGCAGGTATGCGATAGAAATTGAGAAATGCGGTATTCCGCGCAGGTAATTGGTGGTTCCATCAAGCGGGTCAATAATCCACTGGTGGTCTGGCTCGCCGCCAACCACTTCACCACTTTCTTCCGCAAGGAATGAGTGCTGTGGGTAGGCTTTTTGAATGGTGCGAATGATGGCACTTTCAGCCGCTTTGTCGAGTTCGGTCACGAAATCGTTTTGGGTTTTGGTTTGAACATTCAGATCAACCTCAACACCAAAGTTTTTGACTAAAATTTTGCCGGCCACACGCGCTGCGCGCACCGCTATGTTTAACATCGGATGCATACCAATTACCTGTACTGTGAAAGAACGATTTTGAGGGCGCGAATTATACGCAGCTTACAAAGTTTAAGCAAGAATTACCCAAGTGAATGGATCTGTTCACTTTTTACCCATACCGTGTTATAACGATGTTGCGCTAATTTAGAATAACAACACAAAAGCCGGAGGGTCCCATGGATCATTCACAAGAGCTAAAACAAGTTGAATCTAAGTCGAATAAAAAAGGTGCCCCGCGTAAGTGGCGTGAAATTGAAACGCTGAAAGAAAAATATCGTTTACGCGATGAACTGCAGGATATTGATTTCGAGTTCGATGCCGAACTCGATAGTTTGGAGTTTTAAATTCGTTACTCGTTGTTCGTGCGCTTCGCTGTTCGTCCGTTCGGCGATGCCTCACTATTCGATATTGGTTTTTCCGAACAGCGCGAAGCGCGCACGAACAGCGAAGCGTACTAATAACGAATAACGCCCTTGCCCTGCTCTGCCAGCAGCTCGTTGGTGCGGCGGAAATGCCCTGCGGTGAGAAACCCGCGGTGCGCCGACAGTGGCGATGGGTGAACGGTTTCCAACACATGATGGCGCTGGCGATCAATCAGCGCCCCTTTCTTTTGCGCATGCGCGCCCCAGAGCAGAAATACCACCCCGCTGCACTGTATATTGATTTGCTCAACCACTTTGTCTGTAAACGTTTCCCAACCCCAACTGGCATGCGAATGCGCCTTGCCCTGCTCAACTGTAAGTACGGTATTTAACAACAGCACGCCTTGTTTGGCCCAATGCTCCAGATTGCCGGATTTTGGTACCTGATACTCTGGATAGTCGTGCTGGATAGCTTTAAAGATATTACGCAACGAAGGTGGATGCTTGGCACCGTCGGGCACTGAAAAGCACAAACCATGGGCTTGGCCGGGGCCGTGATAGGGGTCTTGCCCTAAAATTACCACCTTTAAGTCAGGCAAAGGCGTAATTTTGAACGCTTGGAATACTTGCTCGCTGGGCGGATAAATGACTTTCCCTGCATCGCGTTGGTTCTGTACACGCTGCAAAAGATCAATAAAGTACGGTTGCTTTTTTTCTTCGCTGAGCAAGTCGCTCCAACTTAATGCCTGTTCTGTCATTTACCGACTAACCTTTGTATTATTAGTAGTTCATACTATGCATGTATCCTAACACTGTACTAAATTGTTGTACCAATAAAAGAGAGCGCCCAATGAGTAAGCCCTACCCGCCAATGAGTGTGTTTGTAATTACACTTAATGAAGCCGAACACTTGGATGAAGTTTTAGCGAGTGTTCGTGGTGTTGAGGAGATTGTGGTTATTGATTCGGGCTCTACCGACGGTACCCTGGAGATTGCTAAAAAGCATGGTGCACGTGTTGTTCACAACGATTGGCCCGGCTACGCCAAGCAAAAAGCTTTTGGTATTGAGCAATGCACCCACAATTGGGTGTTGAACTTGGACGGCGACGAAGTGATGCCGGAAGGCGGCTTGCAGATGATTCGCGAGCGCATCGCCCAAGGCGATATCAATGGTATTTGGATACACCACGATGATATTTTTATGGGCCACAGCTTGAAGAAAGCGCGGCATCACAAATACCGCCGGGTGTACCGCAAAGATCGTAGCCACATGGACACTTCGGTACGAGTGCATGAGCACATTCACGTGGATGAGCCGACCGCCTATCTGCCGATTTATCTAAAACACTACGGTTACGATTCCGCGCACGGCTACATGGACAAGCTCAACAAATATTCACTGCTCAAGGCTGAGCAGCGTATAGAGCAAGGCCGCCCATGCAGCTTGCCGCGCTTGTTACTGATTTTTCCACTGATGTTTTTAAAGTTTTATCTGGGCCGTCAAATGATTTGGTCCGGCTGGCGGGGGTTTATTAAAGCCAATATTGATGCGTTTCATTTCTTTTTAACCGAAGCGAAACTTTATGAAATTCAATACCGTCAAAAGCAGCAAAAGGGTACACAAAAAAATGAGTAGTTGATGTTCATGAGGGGGTGCTGTGAATCCATTTATTCAGCCAAATTTCAAGATATTTGTTATCAACTTAGCTCACTCCACTGAGCGCTGGAAGCATGTTTCACAGCAACTCGATAGGCTTCACCTGCCGTACGAGCGCCTTGATGCCGTGAACGGCAAATTACTCACGGAAGCTCAGATTAATGCCGTATTCTCAACCCAACTTGCCGATAAGCATTTCCATTATCGCCTCACGCGCGGCGAGATTGCTTGTTACCTTTCACACCTTAAAGCCTGGCAAAAGATTGTAGATGAAGGGCTAGATTTTGGGATTGTCCTTGAGGACGATATCACGATCAATGCGCTATTTACCGAGGTTCCAAATAGCATCGCCACCTTTAAAGCAGAGTGGGATTTCATCAAGCTTGCAGCGCCCTTTAAAGACCAGCCCTACGACGTTATTGAGGCGGGTACTCGCCTTCATGTTGTGAGCTACCGACGCAAGCCACCTATGGGTGCTTGTGCTCAAGCCGTAAGTTCTTCGGGTGCGCGGCAGTTGTTAAAGTTGCGTCCGCCGATTTTCCGTCCCGTGGACGTTGATTTGCAGTGGTCGTACGAACTTGGCATTCGGACGTTCGGGTTGGTGCCTTATACCGTTGATAATACTCATCAACACAGCAGCGATATTTTTGCGGTCGAAAATAGGCACCATGCGCGTAAAAGCGGTTGGCGGCGACTGAAGCATCAAGTTGGCTTGTATTTTGATAATAAAAAAGCGCGACGTAAAACGCCGCGCTTGTAAGGTAAAGTTTACCCTATTGCGTTTATTCGTATTTGCCAAACCAATGCAGAATATACGCAACTTTTGCCATTAGATTTGATGGGCGCCCAGCGATGCCGTGCGGTGCATCCGGTACGCGCACCATAGCGGTTTCAACACCCGCTAATTTCAACGCTTGGTAATACTGCTCAGATTCTGAAATTGGTGTGCGGTAATCTGCCTCACCGGTTAACAGCATGGTTGGTGTTGTTACATTACCCACGTAGCTAATCGGCGAATACTTCATGTAATGTTCCTGGTTCTCCCACGGTAAGCCTGGGAACCAGTATTTGGTGAAGTAATTGTACATGTCAGCTGTGAGCACAAAGCTGTACCAATTAATCACCGGCTTCGCCACAACTGCTGCAGCGAAACGATCGGTATGGCCGACAATCCAAGCGGTTAACACACCACCGCCGCTACCACCGGTTACATACAAGCGTTCTTCATCAATAAAGCCTTTTTCAATAACCGCATCAACACCGTCCATTAAGTCGGTGTAGTCATTGCTTGGGTAGTTGTGATGAATTTCTTGTGCGAAGTCTTCACCGTAACTGGTGCTGCCACGCGGGTTGGTATACAGCACCACATAACCCTTGGCGGCCATCAACTGTACTTCAGCTGAGAACGAGCCTGCATATGCAGTGTGTGGCCCGCCATGGATTTCTAGAATCAGGGGGTACTTTTTGGTTGGGTCAAAACCTGGCGGATACGCAATCCAACCTTGAATTTTCAAGTCGTCATGGCTTGATTCGTACCAGATTTCTTCAATGCGGCCTAATTCTTTGTGAGCCAAAGCGTCGTCATTCAGTGTGGTTAACTTGCGTTTGAGTTTGCTGGTTTGCAACATCAAATCAGCCGGACGGTATGGGTTAGCCATGGTGAACACTAAGTCACCGTCGGCGCTGACATCAAAGCTACCACCGCTGTATGGGCGGGTATAACTTAAACCGCCCATGGCGTCAGTCAGTACGCGGCGATTGCCGCTTAGGCTTTGGTAAACGATGTTGCCCTTACCGTGCTTGTCGTAGCTAAAGTACATACCACGGCTATCCGCTGCCCATTTGATGTCACTTACCGAATAATCAAGCTCGGTCGACAATAGTTTCGGCGTGCCTTTACCGTCTAAGTCCATCACGTACAACATGGTATTTTGATAGCTCATGTACTCGTCATCGTAGCCAAGCCACGCGAGCTTTTTACCATCGGGGCTTACTTGCGGCGAACGATCTGGGCCATTACGGTCGGTCAACTGGGTGATAGCGCCGTCAGCCACTGCAACTTGGTACAACTCTGAATTATTCGGTTGATCAAAAGCATCGTCGCGACGGTTTGCCGAGAACACGATGCTTTTACTATCGCCTGTCCATGTGAGCTGGCCACCATGATGATACGCGTCTGTGGTTATCTGACGCGGCGTACCGCCACTTGCCGGTATCACATAAATCTGAGTATAGCCGTCAGGTGCAAAGCCAGAACCGTCAAAGCGGTAGTTATCTTTATCAATGTAACGCGCAGGTTCAGCCCACTCGGCACCTTTAGGCTTGCCAGGTAAGCTGACAGGCGCAGGGTTGCTGCTTGGTGTGAACATGGTAAATGCTAACCACTTTCCATCTGGAGACCAAGTTAAGCTGCTTGGGTTGCCAGTTAAGCGCGTTACGGCTGCGTCTTCACGGGTGTCGGTCCAATACAAATGAATCTGGTTGCTACCTGAGCGGTTCGATACGAACGCCAAGGTTTCTCCGTCTGGCGACCAGGTTGGCGAATGGTCATTTGCTTGCCCACCAGTTAACGGACGTAATTCACCTTTGTTATCAACACGCCATAAGTTACCTAAGCGACGGTCACTCATGATGTCCATATAGTTGCGAACAAATACGGTGTAGCCGCCGTCGGGATGGATAGCCGGTTGGCTAGCGTATTCCAGTTGGAACACGTCTTCGAGCTGTAAGGCGTTGTCAGTGGCAGCGTAGGAACTGCTTGCGACCAAAGCCAAGGTGAGTGTTAAGAGTTTTTTCATAAATTGCCTCAATCGTGATTCGTGATTCGTACGCTGCGCTGTTCGTCCGTGCTCCGCACTGTTCGTCTAGTTTAAAGATAACGAAACTATGAAAAACAAAAAGATAAACCCGCCGAAGCGGGTAGATAATGCGTCAAGTTACACAGTCGAATAGCGGAGCGCACGAAGAGCGCAGCGTACGAACCACGAATAGTGTAACGGACAAAAAAAACCCGCCGAAGCGGGTTTTTCCTTAGAAGCTGTAGCTGAAGCTTACCGCTGCGAAATCGCGGTCATCAGCTGGGTCAAAATCAGCACCGTCGGTAATGTTGTAACCAACGCCGATTTTGTATTTGCTCAAGTAGCTGAAATCAACGCTCAAACCTAAGGTGCGACGACCTTCAATGAAGTTTGAGTTTGCTGAGTAACCTTTCACATCGTGACCAAACGCGATGGTTGGGGTCATATTCCAGCCTGAGAATACGTTGTTGTAGTCGCCCACGATGCGAGCACGATAGCCCCACGAGGTTGACGTTACAAAACCTTCACAGTTGATGTTTGACGTAGCTGAAGGGTTACCTAAAGCAGCTTGGTCAGCAACAGTTAAACATTTGCCGAATACTGGGTTACGACCATAGCGTTGCTCATCGAGCCCTGCTAAGCCATGTACTTTGCTTACCGCTACTTCACCGATAAAGGTGATACGGTCAGCGCCCAATGCACGGTCATAGAATTTAACACCGGTTAACTGCCACTGGGTTACGTCATATTCGTCATAACCTTCCTGCAATTCACCTAAGTTGGTGATTGCGCCCGTGTCGTCACGCAAGATGCGGTTCGAGAACGTGCTTGGAACGCCTGCGCGCAGACCAGCTGTCAAGATTTCAGTGGTGTTGATTTGTACTGGCATGTCTAAACGGTGGCTTACTTCACCACCTACAGACCAGTCACCGATTAAGGTTGATGCGCTGAAGCCAAAGATTTGTTGGTCTTCAGGGAACTGCAACACATAGTCAGGACCCGCAATTGGAATACCATCTGGATGGCTCAATGCTGGTGTTGGCTGTTGTTGCCAGTTGTACGCAGAAATAATTGGCGTCTGCGTATGGATATTCATAAAGTACGCACCAAATTCAGTGTCGATACTTGTTGCGTAGTGACGCAATGCTAAACCGTACTGACCTGCATCATCAGGTTCAATATCTGGACGACGCTCAAGGTAGGTGCCGAACTGAATTGACTCGCGGTCGCTCAAGCTTGAGCTTGGGTCGCCAGGTATTAAGGTTGGGTTCAGGGTAACTTTATTACAGCCTGGACCACCTAAAATATCTACAGTTGAGAAGAAGGTACCACAACCATCAAGTTTGTAGTCATCCCACTCGTACTGATAGAACATGTCCAAGCTGGTTTCGTTGGTTAAACCAATGTTCAGGTTCAACATGCCAACTGGCAATAATGCTTCTTTAATTTCAACGCCCGGACGACGAATCGCGTTCACGTCGATAGGGTTAACGGCGTTAATACCGTTAAAGATGAATGTACTTTCACCCCAGCTAAGCACCTGACGGCCTAAACGGACGTTGGCAGGCATGTCGCCGATGTCAAAGTAGGCATAAACGAATGCATCAAGCAGTTCAAAACCAGAACCGGTTGAATAGTCGTCTAAACCATCGTTATCTAGGGTAACATTAGGGAAGTAATTTGTTGCAGTGTGGCCATGCGCGACTTCTTCGTTTTTAATGACGTCGTCATACCAATATTTGAAACGGATAAATGCGCCGTAGTCGCCACCATCGATGCTCAGATCGTGAACACCTTTAACAACAGACGAAACCATGTCGCCGTCGTCATAGTTTAAGTTACCGTCATCGGCAACACCGGATTGACCAAGACCACCTTCCATATTGCCTGGGTGGATAAAGCGCATATCACGCTCTTCCATACGCCATGCGGCACCATATGAAATGATTGAGTCGAACTTAACGCGGAAGTCACCTACTTCAAACTCCGCTGCCTGGACGCTTGCTGTTCCTGCTAATGCCAGCGTAATCGCCGACGCGATAGGTAATTTTTTTAGCATAGTTGTTCTTCTTTTCATGTTAGCCACCTAATCCGATTAGGATGTTATTGGTTCAATCATGTCCGATGAGTTACAAATATGCAAGTGATTCGTTAGGAAAAAATGCGTTATTCGTTAGCCGTTATTCGTTCAACATAAAAAATCTCCGAGCACTATGTAATGCAACGGAGATTTTATATTTTCGAGCAATGAGGCGCAGCCGAATGCACGAGTAACGAATAACGAATAACGGTCTTTTATAGATGTCGGAGAAGTGCGCCGTGATCGCGGTTACTCATAACGCCATCTTGGCGCAACTGCTTGGCCAGCTCGCTCGCGCAACTAACTTGGGCACCTTTGCTTTTGGCATCGGCGCCGCAGGCTTGCAGCTTGTCCGAGATTGAGCAGCCGACGACGTCTACAACATTCTTCACGCCAGTGTCGTTCGTACCGATAACCACAGTTGTACTGATATCAGAAGCTGGGCAAGCGTCGACATCGTCCAGGATGCCGTCGGCGTCGCTATCCTGCGTCAGATAGTTAATTTCGGTAACTGAGCCGCTTATATAAAGCGCATCATCACCCACGGCTGTTTCCACGCTCGAAAACAAGGTTGCGTTCACGTACCTCGGGGAGCTTACGAAGCGTGGAAACTCAGCCGTCGATTCAAACAAGCTTTGATTAGGCCCACGTAAATTCAAATTGAGCTGGCTATTAAACTGATCTTGGCTAACTCCGGTTAGCGTCCAGCTGGCGTAGTTTGCCATGCGGCCAAAATCAAAATATAAGGTGTTCGTTGGTTGAGTTAACTCGGCAACTTTAAGCGGCTGACGAACGGCAATTTCGTTGCCTTGTGCGTCGAATATCGTCACTTTCACTTGGCTTAATGCATCAGTGTACTGACGCCAACTGCTTGCACTGTACATAAGTGGCATGCTTGGCTGTTGGGTAATCTCGAGCAGGTAATGCCCAGTTGTATACTGTTCAACGCCAGTTGGGGTAAAGCTATAGCCGTAGCTGATTTGGCCACGAACTTCTACGGTTTCGGCATGCACAGATGGCACGCTCATCACAGTCAGGGCGGTGGTCAGGGTCAATGCTGATAGTGACTTTGTTAGTGTTATTTTCATGCCTTGCATCCTCGAATGTAAACGACGATATATGATCATTGACGTATACGGATGTTATAGCAACGGTAACTGGAGCTGTCTATGTACTTTGCAAAGTTAAACAAATGCAAAGGCGTTATTCGTTATTCGTGCGCTTCGCTGTTCGTGCGCGCTGCGCGCTGTTCGTTAAATAAAAAAATCTCCGTGCACAGAGTGCAACGGAGATTTCATGGAAGTCGAACAATGAGGCGCAGCCGAATGGACGAACAGCGAAGCGCACGAAACACGAACTACGCTTTTCGTCTTTTAAAGCTTTTGCTCTAACTCAGGCAGTACATCGAATAAGTCAGCCACTAAGCCGTAATCAGCAACCTGGAAAATCGGTGCTTCCTCATCTTTGTTAATGGCAACGATAACTTTTGAGTCTTTCATGCCCGCCAAGTGTTGGATGGCACCGCTGATACCCACTGCAATGTACAGTTCTGGTGCAACGATTTTGCCCGTTTGACCAACTTGCATGTCATTCGGCACGAAGCCTGCATCAACTGCAGCGCGCGATGCGCCTACTGCTGCACCAAGCTTGTCGGCAACTTTTTCCAATAAGTGGAAGTTTTCGCCGTTTTGCATGCCGCGGCCACCTGAGATAACGACACTTGCTGCGGTAAGATCTGGGCGTTCTGATTTCGCCAGTTCTTCGCCAACAAACTCAGACTTGTCGTTGTTAACCACGTTATCCAGTGCTTCAACGCCGGCATTACCGCCTTCTGCGCTGACTGCATCAAATGCTGTTGCACGTACGGTAATAACTTTTATCGCGTCTTCTGATTGCACGGTCGCAATTGCGTTACCTGCATAAATAGGACGCTTAAAGGTATCGGCGCTTTCAACCGCGATGATGTCTGAAATTTGCGCAACATCAAGCAGCGCAGCAACACGCGGCATAAAGTTTTTACCGGTGGTGGTTGCTGGTGCCAAAATGTGACCGTAGTCTTTGCCTAAATCGGCAACCAACTGGCCAAGATTTTCAGCTAAGAAATGACCATAAGCGGCATTGTCGGCAAGCAATACTTTGCTTACGCCTTCAGCTTTTGCGGCTTCGTCGGCAACTGCTTGGCAGCCTTCGCCAGCAACTAATAGATGAATATCGCCACCAATTTGCTTCGCCGCAGCTAAAGTTTTTAGCGTGGCTGGATTTAGGGTTGCGTTGTCATGTTCGGCAATAACGAGAATGCTCATATCACTTTTGCCTCATTCTTAAGTTTTTCGACCAATTCTGCGACATCTGCTACTTTCACACCGGCGCTGCGCTCGGCAGGTGCTTCAACTTTAAGTAGCTTCACTGTGCGCGCCACACTCACACCCAATTCATCGGGGGTGGTCACATCAAGCGGCTTTTTCTTTGCTTTCATAATGTTTGGCAACGACGCATAGCGTGGTTCGTTCAAACGTAGATCGGTGGTTACGATTGCTGGCAACTGTAACTTTACAGTTTGCAAACCGCCGTCAACTTCACGGGTTACGTTCACGCTGCCGTCGGCAACATCAACTTTCGATGCGAAGGTGCCTTGTGGCATGCCGGTTAATGCGCCCAGCATTTGGCCGGTTTGGTTGTTATCTGAGTCAATCGCTTGTTTGCCCAAGATAACCAGTTGCGGCTGTTCTTTTTCAACCACACCTTTTAGCAATTTAGCAACCGCCAGTGAGTCTGGTAATTCATCGGTTTCTACCTGAATGGCGCGGTCTGCGCCCAGGGCTAAAGCGGTACGTAATTGCTCTTGCACGGCTTTCGGGCCAATGCTCACAACCACCACTTCGTCAGCGATGCCTTTTTCTTTTAATCGCACTGCTTCCTCTACCGCGATTTCACAGAACGGATTCAGGGCCATTTTCACGTTGGCCAGATCAACGTCTGAATTGTCCGCTTTTACGCGAACTTTCACGTTGTAATCAATGACGCGTTTGACCGCCACTAATACTTTCATGTTGTGGTTCCTGTTGTTTGAGGTTCGGTTCAAAGTAAACTGAGACCGTGCAAGATTAACATTTTTCGCAGCAAAAATGGTACTCTTACGGCCGTTTTTGTTGACCAGTGTGAATAATTAAGGAATTTCATGGGTGGTTTTATGTACGGCGTGATGACTGAAACGGATCTAGCGGCAATGCGCCAGCAATTAGGCAGCCGTGAAAATCGGATGCGCTATCTCGTGCAGCTTGCCAAGGCCGCACAGGTACCTGCTGACTTTCGTACCGCCGAGCATGAAGTGTTTGGCTGTGAAGCGCGCGTTTGGTTGCAAGCCGATTGGCATCATGATCAGTTGGCATTAACCGTCGATAGTGGGTCGCGCGTGGTACTGGGACTGCTTATGGTAATTCGGCAGGCTTTGCATGGTGCGCGGCGCAATCAGGTCAGCGCATATTCCCTTGATGAACATTTTGAGGCACTCGGCCTTTCCGACTTTGTTACCTCGTCGCGACGCAATGGCTTACGTAATGTTGTTACAGCCATTCAAGCATAACGTACCGCTAGAGCTTCTTCAGTAACAGGGCAACGGCGTGCATGGCGAAGGTGGCGGTAACCGGCATGGCGGCACCGAAGCCTGTGGCACAGTCCATGCGCATGCTGCCCGCGCCCGGCTTAGCGTGATTCCATTCGCCGTCAGCAGTTGGGTAACGTAATTGCTCGGCGGAATATACTGCCGCTACACCGAAGTTACGTTTGGGGTTCTTCGAGAAATTGTAGTCGCGTCGCAACATGTAACGTACTTTGGCCAATAACGGGTCTTGGGTGGCTTTGGCTAAATCGCCTGAAGTGACTTGGCTTGGATCGACCTGCCCACCCGCGCCGCCACAAGTAACCAAAGGCAACTTACGGCGCTTACACCAAGCAATTAACGCAGCTTTCACGGTAACACTGTCAATTGCATCCAGTACTGCTGTGACGGGCTCACCAAGGCATTGCTCAAGATTATCTGCGGTGAGAAAGTCATCGATAACACGCACCTGGCAATCAGGATTAATGTCGCGCACCCGTGCAGCAAGCACTTCAGTTTTCAGTTGGCCAACAGTACTCGTTAGTGCTGGCAGTTGACGATTGATGTTGGTGACGCACACGTCGTCAAGGTCAATCAGTGTCAGCGCACCAACCCCTGAACGGGCCAGGGCTTCAACAGCCCACGAGCCGACACCACCGAGGCCAATTACAGCTACGTGGTGATGTTGAAAACGCGCCGCAGCCGTTTGGCCGTAGACGCGTTCGATGCCAGAAAATCGTTGTTTTGTCATAGCGGTGGATTTTATCACGGGTTATAGATCAAGGCGAAGGTTACCCTGTATTTCAGTGATCAAAACCTCAGGCACATGGTGCTCGCGTGCTCGTTGTGGCCATTGTGCGACGGCATCGATGGTTTGTTCGACAATTGCGTCTATCTTTTTGCGAGTGAACAAGGGGCTAACTTTTTCCAGACTGTAAAAATCATCACGGCTGAAGTTTTCGCGCTTCCCATTCAATTGCATCCAGTGTTGGTTCACCCATTTGCTGTCGGGCTTGTAGCTGTAGGCCAAATCATAGGCTGGTGCTAACTGCCAACGTCCTTTGTCGAGCAAGAATGCAAAGTTCTTGGCATGGTCATCATGATTGCGAGCCACCACGTTAAAAACCATACGCCGAAATAGCTGTTCTGCTTCGACCGCCGATAACTTCAATTGCCGTGCGGTTGCAAACAGTTCAGCGTAGGAATAGCTACCAGGCCGTTTATAATCGACGTGCGCCAACCCATTCAAAGTTTGCACGTGAAGCTTTTCATTGTGACGGCGATCAAATCGCTGCGTAAGAAAATGCCTGCGGTTGCCTTCATCCAATAAATGGCACGGCATCATGTTTATCTCACACTGCTGCGCCATCAAGTAATACACATACTCCATAGCGCCATAACCTTGCGGGTCGCCAAAGGTTTCGTGGGCAGTGCTGCGCTCACTCACACCATCAAATTTCATCAAATAATGGGTAAAGCCTTCTGGCGCATCGGTTTGGCCCGAGCATACCTGACTGAAATCGGAATTAAATGCCAGTACCGCCTTTGGGCGTGCACCACCGGCACTCATACCCACTGACAATAATGCCAACATGGCTTCACGGTCGGCTTGCCCGGGCGCTGTGAGTTCCACATGAAAGTTTGCGCGGTTATTCAGCACCTCTTGAGCTATCTCAATTAGCTGGGCAATTTCAACTTGCTGCGACGCTTCGAAGCCTCGCATGCGCGTGGCTGGGCGGTATTCCAGCGCGCCCATGCCGCGCTTACCGGTATATTGCAGCCGTTGTAACGGCGAGATGTCAGCCGGCTGTTTACCTTGACTGGCCACCCACGCATTCAACACAGCATTGCCAAAATCATCCGGCAGGGAATCCGCAACGAGCCCCGGCAGCCCATGAAATGTTTCAAAATTCAGTTCTGGAAAATTGTAGATGCGTTTGCGTAGCGGCATTTTTAACGGCGCCAGCTCAATGCCTGTATTCAAGAATGCCGGAGTGTATTCGAACGCGCCAAGCCCCTGCTCTGTATCAAAACTGAGTGCGCCCACTTCGTGTTCACGATACCAGACACTGACAACTTCCATTACCATACGGATGGTTCCTCAATCTCTTCATCACCCTGCTCACGGCTGCCGCTTGCTCGCATACGCTGTTTGCCGTGCAGCTTGCGCAGTTGTATAGGTGAAATGGGCTGTGGCGGCAGAAAATTCTTCAGCTGGTCCGTTAAATCAAGTGCAACCAACAACGCTAAAAAATTCTCGAGCTGCGCCTGCCCTTTTTCGGCATTAAGTACGATTTTACGCGACACGCCTGCGCGCTTGGCGAGTTCTGCCTGCGTGATGTTGGCGTTCAGTCGAGCCTGCTTGAGCCGATCGCCGAGTTCTTCGGCCCATGCGGCTGGGGAAAGTGGGTTCATTTGTTCGTTACTCGTTATTCGTTATTCGTTATTCGTTATTCGTGGTTCGTGCGCTGCGCTGTTCGTACGCTTCGCTATTCGGAAAACACAAACCAAAAAAAACAAATAAAGTTACGTTACTGGCACTTTATAACAAAAACACATAACCAAAGTGCCAATAAAAGGATATTAGAAAGGATAGAACACAACAAAGAAAAGTCAAACAAAACCCACAAAGTCCATTTTATCGCACTTAAAAACATAAAATGCCAAACAAAGCACCATTTTATGCACCTTATACAACCTAACTTACAGCGAACCAATAACGATTAACGAATAACGACGAGCGAAGCGTACGCTCCTCAAACACTAAACGGATACGCAATCGCCGGATGATGCTCATACCCATGCACTGCAAAATCATCCATCGTCACCCAAGTTTCCAAGTCTTCCAGCGACTTGATGTCTGGGTTGATTTCTAATTTTGGTGCGGCGAATGGCTCACGCTTAAGCTGTACGTCGCGCATAAGTTCGAGTTGGTCTTCGTAAATGTGGGCGTTCACGATTTTATGATAGGCCACGCCAGCTTTGTGGCCGGTAATTTGTGCCATCAGCGCTAAGAAGGTGAATACTTGCACTTGATTGAAGTTAAGGCCCAACGGTACGTCACATGAACGCTGATAGCTGGTTAAATAGAGCGTGTCACCCAGCAGCGAAAAATTATGTGTGTGCATGCAGGGGCGTAAGCAACCCATGTGGAACTCACCAGGGTTATAGAAACTGATAATTTCGCCGCGATCGTCAATGCCCTTTGTAAGGTTATCAACTACCTTGCGTAATTGGTCGATTGTGCCACCGTCTGGCTTAGCCCATGCACGGCCTTGCACGCCATACACACGCCCCATGTCGTCTTCGCCTTTGCGATGGGGGTTCGCTAACCAAGCTTCGTTAAGGTTAGCGTTGGCATTCCAAGTGGGGGTGCCGATTTTCCGGAAATCTGCGGCGCTGGAGTAGCCTCGAATGTAGCCAATTAATTCGGCGATTGCGGCTTTCCAATAGCTTTTACGGGTGGTGATAAGCGGAAATTCATTGCGGTCAACGCGATAGTCTAAATCTGCATTGATAACCGTGAGGCAACGTTTACCGGTGCGCTGGTTTTCAACCCAAACGCCCTCGTCCACAATTCGCTGGCATAAATCTAAATACTGTCTCACGCTCGGCTCCCACGCTTATATGCAAATACCATCAACAACGCACCAATCAACACCATAGGTGCAGATAACCACTGCCCCATTGACCAGCCAAAGGCTAACAACCCAAGATGCGCATCAGGCTCACGGGCGTACTCAACCACAAACCGTGCTAAGCCGTAGCCGATTAAGAACAAGCCGCCAATAGCGCCTACTGGGCGTGGTTTGCGGCTGTACAGCGCCAAAATAACAAACAGTACAAAGCCTTCAAGTAATGCTTGATACAGCTGCGATGGATGACGCGGTAATGGCCCGGCTGCTGGAAATATCATGGCCCACGGGACATCCGTAACACGGCCCCATAACTCGCCGTTGATAAAGTTACCAATGCGGCCAGCACCTAACCCAACCGGCACCAACGGAGCGATAAAATCACCCACGGCAAGCAACGACTGTTTGGTTTTAGCAGCAAATATCCACAATACGGTAATCACACCAAGCATGCCGCCATGAAAGGACATGCCGCCGCTGGTGATATCAAAGAGGTATAAGGGGTTTTGCACAAAGTAATCAAACTGGTAGAAGATTACATAGCCAACGCGGCCGCCAGCAATCACGCCCATGAACCCCCAGAAGAGCAGATCGCTGAAGCGTTTTTCGGTCCACCCCTGCGCGGCGTGATGCGGTTGCTGGCACTGACGGTTACCCCACCACCATGCAAACAGAAAGCCGACAAGGTACATCAACCCGTACCAACGCAAATCAAATGGCCCGATGCTAACGATAATGGGATCAATGTTGGGGTGCACCAGGTAGTCTGTTTGCGTGAACGCTGATTGCATGAATTATCCTATAACCAATTTAAGTGAAATAATGACTAAAAATATCGCGAAGCCGCGTTGCAAATGCTTCACCGGTATACGTTGCGTGAGTGCAGCTCCTAATGGGGCACAGAGCATTGAGGCTATGGAGATAGCCAACCACGCCTGCACGTGCACATAACCAAACAGACCTTCGCCGCCTTCCAACTGCTGCCCCAGCACCACAAACGCGATAACTGCGCTTAAACCAATGCTTAAACTGCCCACCGAGGATACCGCAATCGCTTGGCGGATAGGAACCCTTAACCGCTGCAGTAACGGCACCGTTAACGAGCCGCCGCCAATACCGACTAACGCTGACAGTGTGCCCATACCCGTGCTAATTAAAGCCATCAGGCGTTTCGACACGTCAGTGAGCGGCTCACCACCGCGTTGTGGCACCAACATACGTAATGAAAGCAACATCAGTACCACTGCGAAAATGCGTTGTAACCAGTCGGGGTGGAGCAACGTGGCCAGCCAAGCGCCACACACGGCACCAACCATCAACCCAGGAATAAGCCGGCGTACCCAGAAAAAACTGACCTGGCCGTGCTTCAAATGCGAGCGCGCCGAACTTAAAGTGGTCATCACAATGGTGGCCAGTGACGTCGCAACGGCCATCTGCACCACTAAATCAGGAGCAACGCCAAGCAGTGGTAACAAGTAAATCAACAAGGGGACAATCACCAGGCCGCCGCCAATGCCGAGCATACCTGCTAACAGGCCTGCTACCATGCCTCCGGCTAAACACCACAACCAGCCTGCTAAGAGCACTTGTTCTCCTTAACCACCTGCACGCACGAAGCCACCTAAACCGGCGTTTTCGAGTGCCATGATAACTTGCTGCCGCACTTCGTGGGGCGAACGCGCCGCGAGTGAACGTTGCAATACCTCGGTTAAATCATCGGCCGCAATGTGGCGGATGATCCATCGAATACGATCTATATTGTAGCTGTTCATGCTGAGGTTCCGGTAGCCCATGGCAAGTAGTAATAGCGCACCACCCGGCTCACCAGCCAACTCACCGCATACTGACACAGGCTTATTAAGCCCATCGCAACGGTCGATAATTTGCTTCAGCGCATGCAGAACGGCTGGATGAAACGCATCGTATAAACTCGCGACCCGCGAGTTGTTGCGATCTACCGCCAGCATGTATTGAGTTAAGTCGTTGGTGCCTACCGAAAAGAAATCAATTTTATCGGCGACGCAATGCAGCTGATAGATCATAGCTGGCACTTCAATCATGACACCAATTTGCGGTTCAAATAATTGTTCATCAACACTGCAGGCGAGCTCTTCAGCCACTTCATGATAAGCCTGATGAATCATTCGCACTGACTCATCGACTTCTTCCGCACTGGTTATCATCGGCAACAAAATACGCAGATTATTGCGCCCCACGGAGGCGCGCAGCATGGCGCGAATTTGCATTAAAAAAATTTCTGGATGATCAAGTGTCATGCGAATGCCGCGCCAGCCCAAAAACGGGTTTTCTTCGTCCATGGGTAAATACGGCAGTGGCTTGTCACCGCCAACATCCAGCGTACGCATTACCACGGGTGCACCACGAAACTGCTCTAACACCTGGCTGTACAGCTCTTCTTGTTCGTCTTCAGTTGGCAGCCGTTCGCGCATCATAAACGGGATTTCCGTGCGGTACAGCCCTACTCCATGTACATTCAAATCATTAAGCCAGTCGCGCTCGGTGTTTAAGCCGACATTCAAGTTCAGCTGCACTCGCACGCCATCAGTTGTTTCGGCCGGTAAGTCGCGCGCTTGCATCACTTTTTGACGCAGCGCCAGCTCTTCTTCCGCTAATTGGCTGTATTCATTCTCGACTTGAATGGGCGGGTTAACGAACACGTCGCCGTTGTAACCATCAACAATCAGCGTTTCGCCACTGACTTCATTGAGCTGAATGTTGTCCACCCCCAATACTGCCGGAATGCCCATGCTGCGCGCCATAATGGCTGCATGGGAATTGGCGGAGCCGCGCAGCGACACCATGCCAATAATTTCGGCTTGGGGTAGTTCAGCCAGCATGGTGGCAGTGACTTCGTCGGCCACCAAAATACATTGAGCCGGCGGGTTCAGGTTGCGCACTTCGCGGTTTTGCAGATGCGCCAGTATGCGGTTACCTAGGTCACGAACATCGCTCGCGCGCTCACGAATGTATTCGTCATCGAGGTTTTCAAATTGATTAACCAGTTGCTCAACCACTAGCTTCAACGCGGTTTGCGCGCGCCAGCCATCGTTAATGGTTTGCTCCACTTCTTGCCCTAAACTGGCAGAGTCCATCATGGCGTGGTACACGTCAAAAATTGCCAGGGTTTCATCGGCCACGTGACCCTTCATGCTGTCGCTAATGGTCAGTAATTCTTGACGGGTGCGCGCAACGGCGGCACGAAACGCGCGAATTTCATGTTCCGGCATGGTGCTGCGTTTCGGCGTCACCTCGCTTAAACGTGCGGGCGGCTTGACCACAAATGCTTCACCAATGGCTACGCCTGGCGCGGCGGGTATCCCTTTGATGGTTTGCAGCCAAGGTGACTGCTTGGCGGTGCGTAAAAAGCCTTTCGCTTCCGCATGCGCAATAACCACCGCCAACTGTGCAGCCAAAGTGACCACAAAAGCTTCTTCATCACGGGTAAACGCGCGGGCTTGTTCTTGTTGCACGGCAAGCACGCCGAGCACCCTGCGGCGATGGATAACTGGGGCGGCCAACATGGCTTTGTAACGGTCTTCGACCACGTGTTCAAGCTTTAAAAATGCTGGATGGTCGGAAGCATTGGCAATATTTAGAGGCTCTTCGCGGCTAGCAGCCAGGCTGATAACCCCTTCACCAAAAGGCACATGGATGGGTTCATTGGAACGAATTTCGAGGCCGTCGGTAGCCGCCAAGGCAAACATTTGCTGCTCGTGGTCGGCTAAATAAACAGTGCAGGAATCTGTTTTTAAGGCCTCTTTTACTTGACGCACCATGGTTTGCAGCGCCAGTTCAAAATCTGGCGCTTGGTTCACCGCTTCCACAATGCGTTGCAGTATTCGGAGCATAGCCTGCCTTTAGTTTTTCTTACTCAACCTTTCTTACTTAACGATTCAAGAACGGCGGCGGCGTGGGGGTCTTTGTCGGCGTTGAAACGGGGCCATAATGACCGAAGAGAACTCTTTCAACACACGACGGTATACTTCCCGTTTAAACGACACAACTTGTCGCACCGGGTACCAGAAACTGACCCAACGCCAGTCATCAAACTCGGGATGCGACGACTGCATAACGTTCACATCTTTCTCATCACATTTTAACCGCAGCAAAAACCATTTCTGCTTCTGACCGATACAGGTTGGCCGTTGTTCGCGTCGCACTAAACGTTTTGGTAACCGATAACGGAACCAGTTTCGGCTAGTGTAGATAAGTTCAACTTGTTCGGGTTTTAGCCCTACCTCTTCCCAGAGTTCACGGAACATAGCTTGTTCAGGTGTTTCACCGTCATCTATTCCACCTTGTGGAAATTGCCAGCTATGTTGTCCGAATCGACGCGCCCAAAAGACTTGTCCCTGCTCGTTGCAGATAATAATTCCCACATTGGCGCGAAATCCTTCTGCGTCTATCACGCGAGCGCCCTCATAAATTCGACATATTGCTTGGATTTTTCCATAATCGCGGCATGAATGAAAGGATTAATCCGTTTAGACGAGGTAATTGTGCAGCTTAAGCAGCTCTTTGAAAACGCTAGCGCCCTAGCCGGTATGAGCTTTGCCGAATTAGCGGCGCGCCAAGGCATGTCGGTACCTAATGATTTGCGCCGCAACAAAGGTTGGGTGGGCCAGTTGCTGGAAAGCGCTTTAGGTGCAAGTGCGGGTTCGCAAGCGCTACAAGATTTCCCTGAACTTGGTGTGGAGCTAAAGACGATTCCGTTGGATGCTGCTGGCAAACCACTGGAAACTACGTTCGTGTGCACTACCCCACTGATTAATATTCATAATTTAACTTGGGAAACCAGTAACGTGCGCAACAAGCTGCAATGCGTATTGTGGATACCGATTGATGGTCGCCGAGACGTTCCGCTGGCAGAACGCACCATTGGCACTGCGTTTCTTTGGCAGCCTAGCGCCGAACAGGAGGCGCAATTACGCGCTGATTGGCAAGAACACATGGATAAAATTGCACTTGGTGACATTGACTCAATTAGCGCGCACCAAGGTGAGGTTTTACAACTGCGCCCGAAGGCCGCGAACAGTCGGGTACTGACTGAAGCCATTGGCGCAGACGGCAAAATCATAAAAACCTTGCCACGTGGTTTCTATTTGAAGACGCAATTTACCTGGCAAATCATTTGCTCTACCTTTGGGCTCGAAACGGCGCCAGCACCCCATGACTGATACCCAGCCGCGCGAAGTACTAATCAGCCCACATACCCGCGCCAACGGCATTGGTTTTAGCGCCCTTGGTGTTGTCATTTTTGCGGTGACCATGTTCATGTGGTTGGTAGACGCGCCAATACCTAAGGCCGCATTCGGATTGCTCTATATTGCCAGCGCGGTGTTAATATTTTTGGGCAGCGCGAAGGTGTTTGAACCCGCGGTAAGTATGAAAATTACGCCAGCCACAATTTCCTACTTACATGGCCGCGGTAACTGGCACATCACGTGGGAAAATATCGTGCGTTTTGATATTCCGCGCACCCATCGCGGCTTAGACATTGAAGAACTGCCCTATATCGGCTTTCGATTACATGACATTGAGCCCGTATTACATGCTATAACACCGCGTCTTGCGGTATATTTATTAAGTGAGCAACGCCACCTGCTGGTAGTCGCTTTACGTCACGAACGCCCAGAACTGAAAGATTACTCCACGTACTTCGAAGTTCCAGATCGCTATAAAGCTGCCTCAGGAAAAGAATACCGAGGTGTACAGGCGATGTTCGCGGTACGATGTCAACACTTTCGCGACATATTAGGTTATGATCTATTCATTCCTGCGGGAGCACTTGATCGCCCAGCAGATGAGTTCTTGCATTTCTTGCAGCAATTGCAACAGACAAGAACCTTGACGAATAACGAATAACGAATAACGAATAACGAATAACGAGGATTTTAACATGCAGACACTAGGTTGGCGCGAATGGGGGTCATTACCTGATCTTGGTATTAACGCCCTTAAAATGAAAGTAGACACTGGCGCCCGCACTTCGTGTTTGCATGCATTTAAGCTGGAACCCTTTGAAAAAAACGGCGAGAATTGGTTGCGGATTTGGCTACACCCCGAACAACATAGCGATCGGGTACTTGTCTGTGAATCCAAAATTCACGACCAACGTGAAGTAACCGACTCAGGTGGCCATACCGAGCTTCGGTACGTTATTCTGTCGACATTAACCATTGGCGATTTTTCGCAACCAGTAGAGCTCACGCTTACTAATCGCGACACCATGAAATTTCGTATGTTACTCGGCCGCCAAGCAATGCGCGGACATTTTATTGTCGACCCTGATAAGTCTTATCTATTCGGCCAGCCAGGAGCTAATGCATGAGAATTGCAATTTTATCGCGTAATCCACGCCTCTATTCAACCCGTCGCTTGGTCGAAGCTGGTGAAGCTCGCGGCCATACCGTGGATGTTCTGGATCCGCTGCGCTGCTACATGAATATTAATGCGCGCGAGTCGTCCATTCACATGAAGGGTAAAGACTTGCCGCCTTACGATGCCATTATTCCGCGCATCGGCGCCTCGATTACCTTTTTCGGAACGGCCGTATTGCGGCAGTTTGAAATGATTGGCACCTACCCGCTTAACGAATCGGTGGCAATTTCACGCAGCCGCGACAAATTACGTTCGTTGCAGCTGTTAAGCCGCAAAGGCATTGGCCTTCCAACCACAGGTTTCGCCAGCCAGCCGCAGGACATTCCCGACTTGATTGACATGGTTGGTGGCGCGCCGTTAGTGATTAAGTTACTCGAAGGCACACAAGGCATTGGCGTGGTGCTTGCTGAAACTCGCCAAGCAGCAGAAAGTGTTATCGAAGCCTTTATGGGCTTGGAATCGCACATCATGGTGCAGGAATACATCAAGGAAGCTGGCGGTGCCGACATCCGCTGCTTTGTGATTGGCGATAAAGTTATTGCCGCAATGAAGCGTCAAGCAAAAGCCGGGGAGTTTCGCTCCAACTTGCATCGCGGCGGTTCAGCCAGCTTGGTGAAGTTGACTCCGGCTGAGCGTGCAACCGCTGTAAAAGCTGCGAAGACGATGGGATTAAACGTGGCCGGTGTCGACATTTTGCGCTCGAATCACGGCCCATTGGTCATGGAGGTTAACTCGTCACCAGGCCTTGAAGGTATTGAAGGCGCAACCAATAAAGACGTGGCCGATCAAATTATCAGTTTCATTGAGAAAACTGCAAAAGCGCATAAAACGCGCACCAAAGGTAAAGGCTAAGACGATAAAAGCCATGAAGCAGAAAGCATTTCACTTAGCCACCCAGCGCATCATGCCGGGTTCGCGCCATAGCGTTAAAATACCGGCGGCGCGACTTTATAACGATACGCCCATGGATTTACACGCTGAGGTTTTTCATGGCGTGAAAAAAGGGCCCACGCTGTTAGTGTGCGCAGCAATTCACGGCGATGAATTAAACGGTATTGAAGTATGCCGACGCCTGATGGGCGAGCTGGACCCGCTGCAATTAAATGGCACAGTGATTATCGTGCCAGTCGTTAATGTGTTTGGGTTTATTCAACAGTCACGTTATTTACCTGATCGGCGCGACCTGAATCGCTGCTTTCCTGGCTCTGAACGCGGTGCTTTGGGTAGTCGTTTAGCTTACCTGTTTAGTGAAACCTTGGTACAAAACGCAACCCACATTATTGATTTGCATACTGGGGCCATTCACCGTAGCAACCTGCCACAAATTCGTGTCGACACCGACAACGGTGAAGCGTTAAAGATGGCTGAGTCGTTTGGTACGCCAGTAATTTTGCACAGCAAAGAGCGCGATGGTTCGTTGCGTTCTCTGGCAACTGAATTAGGTATTCCGCTGATTTTGTATGAAGCCGGTGAAGCCTTACGGTTTGATTACGGTGCCATACGCGCGGGCGTTATCGGCGTACAAAATGTCATGAAAAGCCTAAAAATGATGAAAGGCCGCCGTAGCCGCAAGAAAGTTAAACCTGTGGTGGCGCACCGGAGCGGCTGGATTCGTAACGAGTACGATGGCTTGGTGGTGCCTAAAGTTGAACTTGGGCAAACCATCAACAAAGGGCAAGTGGTTGCGCAAACCGTGAATCCGCACGGTGACGATTTACATGCAATTAAAAGCCCTTATCATGGCATTGTGATTGGTATTAGTAACATTCCAGTTGCCAATGAAGGCGAGGCTTTATTCAATGTGGCGCAGTTTGACGGCGAACAAATTGGCGACGCCAGCGAAAATGTTGATGTATTCGCTGAAACCTATGATCAAAAAACGATATAACTGACGATTTAAACGGAACAAAAATTTGAAGCATTTAAGCCCACCATCTCAACTTATTTTACGCCATCAAGAGCGTTTCGATGGCGTTCCGCTATTAGTGGTTAACGCGCCTGAAGCCGAAGTGGCCGAGGCACTGCCGGTGGTTAGCTGCTGGCAGTGGCACGCTGGGTTTGCCGAGCGCTGGAAGCAACAAGCACCGAATATAGTGCACCATTTTGGTGCAAGTGCGCCAGCTGCGGCGGGTGCGCAAGCTGCGCTGGTGTGGCTACCTAAAGAAAAGCAACTCACCTGGTATGTACTCGATGCACTGCGCAGTGTTTTGCCACAAGGTGCTACCATCTGGTTAGTGGGCGAGAACCGTGGCGGCATTAAAAGCATTCATAAGCAATTTCCAAATACCGTTACCCCGGCACAAAAAATGGCCGTGGGCAATCACTCGCTGTTAATACGCACCACGGTTGCCGAGTGTGCTGCTGAATTTAGCGTCGACGAACACTTTGCCTATGTGGACTTACCACAACCAGAGCAAACCGAGCCGCTGCATCTCGCCAGCTTACCGGGTGTATTTGCGTTTCCGAGTATTGATACAGGTAGTGAAATTTTATTGCAGCACCTGCCCCACTGGCAGAAAGGCCGCCTGCTTGATTTTGCCTGTGGCCATGGTGTGCTCGGTGCATGGCTAAACCGCCAAGCACCGGAACTGGAGGTTACCTACCTTGATGTCAGCGCCCTTGCGCTCAAAGCCGCCGAAAAAACTCTGCAATTAAATGGCTTAACGGGCACGTGCATTGCCAGTGAAGGCCTTCAGGACAATCTGGGACAGTTCGATTACGTGGTGAGTCATCCCCCTTTTCATACTGGGTTAGCAACCGACTACGAAATCGGCAAACAATTTTTACGCGGCATTCGCAGTCATTTGCGCGTAAAAGGCGAGCTGTGGTTAGTTGCGAATCGGTTTCTGCCATGGCCCGAGCTTATTGAGCACGCTTTTGGCCATTGTATTCGAGTTGCACAAGACAACAAATTCGCGGTATATCTTGCGAAACGGGATAGATAACGAGATCGATAGAGCAACCCAATGAACTTAAAAGTCAGCTCCATTAAACGCAGTGTCACCAGTCTGGTTATTTTAATTACCACAATATCGGTGGCGCTGGCGTGCTTGGTACTGAGTTACAACTTCATTGCAGATACTCACCATCGCTTGTTGCGGCAGTCTGAGCAAGTAAGTCGGTTTATTGCTGAAAATGCCACCTCTTACATGGTGTACAACCAGGCCGAAGCGGCCGAACGCTGGTTGCACTCATTACGGCATTCTCCGCTGATTCAGCATGTTCACTTGTACCGCTATGACCCGAATACCGAAGCCCTTGCTTTCTTTGCCAGTTATTATGCCGAACGCGAAGCGCCTATTCCGGTTCGTTTCGACCGCGTGAAGAATATTACTGAAGCACGTTTCGCGACTAACTATGTGGAAAGTGCTGTGCCACTGTATGTACAAAACACCTTGCAAGGCTACGTGTATTTGCGCACCTCACGCGCCGCGCTTGATGAAGCCAAGTGGTATGCCGCGGCTATAAGTGGCGTAATTATCACAGCCAGTTTTATTTTGAGTTGGTTGATGTCGTTGTGGTTACGTCGGGTAATCACGCAACCACTGGATGAAATGGTTGAGAGCATTCAGCAAATTGCGCGCGATAAAAATTATGACCGCACCTTGCACGAATTTGAATTGCAGGAGCTCGACCGCGTTGCCGATGCCTTTAACGCGCTTCTGACCCGAATTCAGCAACACATACGCCGACAAGACCAAGCTGAACGAGAGGCAAGTGAGTTAAATGCGGAGCTGGAACTGCAAGTAAAGCAGCGCACTCAAAAACTGTATGAATCAAACCAAGAACTGCATCAAGCTTTAGAAACTGCCCACCAATATCAAAGCGAATTAGTGCAAGCTGAAAAGATGTCGAGCTTGGCGAAACTGGTATCCGGTGTCGCGCACGAAGTTAACACGCCAGTCGGTTTAGCCGTAACCTCCACCTCAATTTTGCAGGACAACCTGCAACTATTGAAGCAAAAATTCGCCGATAAAAAGCTTACCAGCCAAGAATTTGAACGCTATATGTCAGGGTTTGATGAGAACCTTGCACTGATAAGCCGAAATATCAAACGCACCGCCGACCTCATCAGTAATTTCAGTAAATTATCGATGGACCAGTTCAGCGACGATGACCGCTCGCTGCACTTGATCAAGTTCTGGGATGAAATTGCGCAAAGTTTGTACAATCGTCATCCTGAACTCACAGCCGTTGCGTTGTCATGTCAGGTGGCAGAGGACCTGATTATTAGCACCCGCCCCGGCCCGTTAAATCAAGTGATTAGTCAGCTGGTTCAAAACGCGTTGCAACATGCTTTCTCAAACACAGCCAACCCGATGATTCAATTCAGCTTCAGTTTTATACCGCAGGCTGAAAATAGCGAGTCAGGTGACTTACAAATGACCTACGAAGATAACGGCGATGGCATTCCGGATGATTTGATAAAAAGCGTATTCGATCCGTTCGTGACCAGTAAGCGCAGTCATGGCGCCGCAGGGTTAGGTTTGCACTTGGTTTACAACCTGGTGGTGCAAGTTTTACAGGGGCACATTGAGCTTGAAAGCCAGCCACACCAAGGCACACGTTTCAAAGTTGTATTTCCGGTGCGGCGCTTAGTACAATCGAAGTAAACAATTGTAAGAATTGTTGCACGATTTTGCAGCTATATATAAAATCGCATGCTACACTATCTTTCATTACCAAATTTCAACACATGTTAACGGATTCTCGGAACTGCTTATGAGCGCCAGATTATTAATCGTCGAAGATGAAGTCGTAACACGCAATACACTTACTCGTTTATTTCAGCAAGAAGGCTACGATGTGTTTGATGCAGCCGATGGCATGCAGATGCAACGCATTATGGCTCGCCAACAAATTGACCTCGTGATCATGGACGTCAACTTGCCAGGCAAGAGCGGTATCGAACTTGCGGAAAAACTCCGTGAAAATGACAATATCGGATTGGTATTCTTAACTGGCCGTGATGCTGAAGAAGACCGTTTGCTGGCACTTGAACTAGGCGCCGACGACTACTTAATCAAGCCTTACAATCCAAAAGAACTCATTATTCGGGTGCGCAACTTATACCGTCGCATCGAAGCACTGAAGAGCCAGCAGAAAAACGTTGGGCACGACAGTGTTGTTTATGAGTTTAATGGTTGGCGTTTAGAGAGTGACAGCCGTTGCTTATTCTCGCCAGACGGTAAGATGTTCCGCTTGCCGAAGAGTGAATACCGCGCCATGGAATTGTTCCTGACGAATCCTGGTAAAATTCTTGACCGCGAAACATTGGTTAAGAAAATGCTCGACCGCGATTTACGCCCGAATGACCGTACTGTTGATGTCGCCATTCGCCGCATTCGCCGTCATTTTGAGGCTCTGCCTGATTCACCGAACTTAATTACCACCATTCATGGTGAAGGTTATCGGTTTATTGGTGATGTTTCGATTAAGCACTTGGAACAACCGTCACTGAATGCCCCGGGCATGTAACCAGCGACGCAGTTGATGCTGGTGCAATGGTAATTCAATCACCCATTGCTCCAGCAAATCGTCTGCATCTTGCCAGTGCCACTCTTCCCGCTCTAAACGCTCCATTTGACTTGCCAATTGTGCTAAACCAACTGAACGGCACGCGCCTTTTACTTTGTGAGCCTGACGGCGGGTATCACCTTCGTCCCGTTTGCCAACCAAGTGCTTTAAATGGTCGAGATAACCACTTATATTATCGTTAAATGTGTCGTACATTTCGCGTACGCCATCACTGCCCAATAACTCGTAGTATTGGTCTAATAGTTTCTCATCTAACATCGTGGTTTCTTTATCCATCGTGATCATCCATCATTTTCGATTCCGCTAATCGAAAAGTTTTACTTCGGTTCTAAACCCAATCTGGCAAACTACCGTATTAAGGTTAAATCTAGTATACTATCGCCCCCTTTTACTGGGACTAAGTATTTTTAACGTTTGGAGCCGTACAAGCATGCCAACAGCTACACCAACTTTGATGCCAGACATCGCCAATCAAACCCGCGCACAAACCGAGGGGACTCTCGATTGGGTGGGCATGAGTAATATTGAAATGCCACTAGTTGTCGGTGCTGCCCAAGAGCCGGAACGTCCAGTTAGTGCACACGTTGACGCGTTTGTTAACCTAACGGACCCTAAAGCGAAAGGCATTCACATGTCTCGCTTATACCTGCTGTTGGAAGATTTATCAAACAATGATGTACTTAGCCATCATTCGCTCAGCAAGCTCTTACATGACTTTATTGATAGTCATGATGGCCTTGCAGATCAAGCTTATGTGAAGTTTAGTTTCGATTATCACTTGCGTCGAAAGTCACTGATCAGCAAAAAGCAGGGTTGGAAAGCCTACCCGGTGACTGTTACAGGGCGTTACGATAACGGCAAACTAAATCTTGAGTTAGGCGTGGAAGTGCCTTATTCCAGCACCTGTCCATGTTCGGCTGCTTTGGCACGCCAGCTAATTCAAGAAGCCTTTGCCAACCAGTTTGGTACCGACAGCGAAGTTGATGCCGAAATGGTGCACCGCTGGTTAGGTACCACCCAAGGTATTGTGGCGACACCACACAGCCAACGTTCCATTGCCCAAGTGAATGTCATTATGGGTGAAGGGGTGTCTGAGCTGCCAATTATTGGGTTAATCGATGCCATCGAAGATGCCTTGAAAACCCCGGTGCAAGCAGCTGTAAAACGTGAAGACGAACAAGAGTTTGCGCGTTTGAACGGTCAGAACCTGATGTTCTGTGAAGATGCCGCGCGCCGTTTGCAGCATGCCCTGAATCTGCAAAAACAATTTTCAGACTTCTGGATCAGAGTAAACCACTATGAATCGCTGCATGCGCATGATGCTGTAAGTATCACGACCAAAGGCGTGCCGGGCGGCTTCAAAGCTTAACCATTTTATCGACCTACTAATCCGGCTGCGGTATACTACGCAGCCGGATTTTTTGTTTTTAAACACGACTAGAACCTTACACGAGAAAGGCATGGAACCTATTGATATCGTTGGCATTGGCAACGCGCTCGTCGATCAAGAATTTGAAGTAACGGACGAATTCCTGCAGCAGCATCAGATTGAAAAAGGCATGATGACGCTGATTGAAGATGCTGACCAAGAGCGGCTTATTGAGCTACTGGCAAAACGTGGTGAGCTCAAGAAGCAATCCGGCGGTGGCTCCGCGGCCAACTCACTGGTAGGGTTTGCGCAATTTGGTGGAACCGCCTTTTATTGCTGCAAAGTGGCCGATGACCAAGCGGGTAAATTCTATTGTGACGATCTCGAGAAAATTGGAATTACGACCAATATCGGCAGCCAAAAACATGAAGGCAAAACCGGCCGTTGTTTAGTCATGGTCACCCCTGACGCTGAGCGCACCATGCGCACCTATTTGGGAATTACCGCTGACTTATCGGTAGCCGAACTTGATGAAGACGCTATTGCTCGTGCTCAGTATCTGTATATTGAAGGGTATTTAGTCACATCACCAATTGCGCGCCAGGCAATAGCCCGCGCCAAAGAAGTTGCGCGGGCCCATGGCACTAAAATTGCGGTGACCTGCTCTGACCCGGCCATGGTGAAGTATTTCCGTGACGGCATAGATGAAATTCTAGCAGGCGGCGTTGATGTGATGTTCTGTAATGAAGAAGAAGCAGGGATCTTAACCGGCACCAATAACGTACAAGAGGCCATGCAACAGCTGCAGCAGCATGCTGACTTAGTTGCAATTACGCTGGGTAAAGACGGCGCCTTGTTGGGCGACGGCGAACGCCAGGTTGTGGTTCCTGGTGTGCCAGTTAAAGCGGTCGATACCAACGGTGCTGGGGATATGTTTGCCGGCGCCATGATGTATGGACTAACACGAAACTATTCGCTCGCAGCCTGCGGTTTATTAGCCAGCCACGCTGCGGCGGAGGTTGTATCAAATTTCGGGCCACGCCTAGAGTTAAGCCGTCAGCAACAGCTGTTGATTCGTCTACAGCACGAACCAGAATTTAGCTAAAAAAAGCAAAACCGTTATTCGTTGTTCGTTATTAGTTATTCGAAAAGGAAAAAGCGAATATCAAAAGTCACCGCACAGAAAAATGTGCGAGTCGATCTGAGGGTCGAACCAGCGAGCAACACTACGAATAACGATTAACGAACAACGATTAACGATTTAAGAGGTTTTATATGCAAGATTACAAAGTCGCAGACATTAAATTGGCCGATTGGGGCCGCAAAGAAATTTCTATCGCTGAATCAGAAATGCCGGCGTTGATGACTATTCGCCGCAAATATGCTGACAGCAAGCCTCTTGCCGGCGCACGCATTATTGGTTGTATTCACATGACCATCCAAACCGCCGTGCTTATTGAAACCTTGATTGAGCTTGGTGCGGAAGTGCGCTGGTCATCATGCAATATCTTTTCAACGCAAGACCACGCAGCAGCAGCAATGGCAGCCGCGGGTGTACCTGTGTTTGCTTGGAAAGGTGAAACCGAAGAAGAATATGAGTGGTGTTTGGAACAAACTTGTCGTAAAGACGGCGAGTTGTGGAACGCCAATATGATTTTGGATGACGGCGGCGATTTAACGCTGTTGATCCACGAAAAATATCCTCAGATGCTGGATAAAGTGCACGGCATTACGGAAGAAACCACCACGGGTGTGCACCGTTTGCTCGAGATGTTGAAGCACGGTACTTTGCGCGTGCCTGCCATTAACGTGAACGATTCTGTAACCAAGTCGAAAAACGACAATAAATACGGTTGTCGCCACTCTTTGAATGACGCAATTAAGCGCGCAACTGACCACTTGTTGTCAGGTAAAAAGGCGCTTGTTGTTGGTTATGGCGATGTAGGTAAAGGTTCTGCAGCCAGCTTGCGTCAAGAAGGCATGATTGTGAAGATTACCGAAGTTGACCCAATCTGTGCCATGCAAGCCTGTATGGATGGCTATGAAGTGGTGTCACCGTTTAAAAATGGTGTGAACACAAACTCTGCTGAAGGCATTAACCGTGATTTGCTGCAAAATACCGACCTGATTGTTACCACAACCGGTAACGTCAATGTCTGTGATAAATACATGTTGGCGGCGTTAAAACCAACTGCTGTGGTATGTAATATTGGCCACTTCGATAACGAAATTGACACCAAGTTTATGCGTGATAATTGGCGTTGGGACGAAGTGAAACCACAAGTACATAAGATCTATCGTAGCGATGACGACAACGACTATTTGTTGTTGCTTTCTGAAGGTCGTTTAGTAAACCTTGGTAACGCAACCGGTCACCCAAGCCGCATTATGGACGGTTCTTTTGCCAACCAAGTATTGGCGCAAATGCACTTGTTCGAAGAGAAGTTTGCTGACTTGCCAGCGGCTGAAAAAGCTGCCAAGCTGCGCGTTGAAGTTTTACCGAAGCAGCTTGATGAAGAAGTTGCCCGCTATATGGTGCAAGGCTTTGGTGGCGTTATGACCAAGCTGACCCAGCAACAAGCGGATTATATTCATGTAGCCGTGGAAGGGCCGTTCAAGTCGGACGACTACCGCTACTAGGAAAGCCGTTATTCGTTACTCGTACGTTCGCTTCGCTCACTGTTGGTACGCGCTTCGCGCTGTTCGAACAGCGTAGCGGACGAACAACGAAGTGTACGAATAACGAACAGCGAATAACGAACTTGGTTTTTATGATTGAATACAAACAAATGACGGCCGCCGATTACGCGGCCGTAATTGAATTAGGCAACCGTGTTCACGGCGACAACTACCTGACACCTGAGTCACTGGCAGATTATGACCAGCGTGGGCGTGTGGGCGATGTGAACTTGAACTGGTTAGCATTTGCAGACGGTAAGTTGGCAGGTATTCGGCTGACTTTTGCCCCTGGCAACTGGGACATTGATGGGCACTGTTGCCCGTCGGAGTGGCCCGTACCTGCTGAACAGATCTGTTACTTTAAATGTGTTGCTGTTGACCCTGACGTGCGCGGTGGCGGCATTGGCCGTGGCTTGTTAGAGCGTTCGATTGCTGAAGCTAAGAAGCTAGGGTGTCAGGCAGGATTGGCGCACATTTGGATGCAAAGCCCAGACAATGCAGCGTTCGAATACTTCACCCGCTGTGGCGGTGAGCTAATTCGTGAACATGACAAGCGCTGGTATGATTTATCCATCAACGATGGGTACCACTGTCCAGTCTGCGATGGCGTTTGCCACTGCACGGCTGGCGAGATGATTTTGAAATTTTAAACAGTACGAAGTTACCTTTGGAGGCCTGGCATGTACGACCCACTTCACGATCGCAGCCCAGGCCCTAATCAGCCCTACCCCACCAGCTATTGGCACGCCCACAGCGCGCCACAATGGCCAGACTGCGCCACAGCCTTACCCGACCAAGCCGATATTGTAGTTATTGGTGCGGGCTACACCGGATTAAACGCGGCTCTTGAGCTGGCTGAAGCTTATCAACAGAAGGTGGTTGTGGTTGAAGCGAATCAGCTCGGCTGGGGCTGCTCAAGCCGTAACGCAGGGTTCGCCATGCCGGGTACCGGCAGACTTGGTTATTCCGCATGGAAAAAACGGTGCGGTGAAGCCGTTGCACAAGGTATTCAAGCTGAATATCAACATGCTTTTGCACGTTTAGAACGGCACCTCAGTGCATGCCCAGAACAACTGCAGGTGCAACGCGGCGGCTACTTGAAAATTGCGCACCGCCAAGGCGCTGTCGCGGAATTAAACCAACAATACCACGCCTTATGCCAATACGAACCTACCACACGCTGGCTAGACCGCGACGCCATTCGAGCGCGCGTAAAAAGCCCGCAGGCGTTTGCTGCGATTCATTTTCCGCAGAGCTTCGGTGTGAACCCATTGTTGCTGTTAGCGAGCGTTGCACGTCAGGCCGCTCAAGCCGGCGCGACCTTAGTGGAGCATGCACCGGTGCAAAATTGGCAGACACACGCAAATGGTATGCATCAGCTGACCACCGCCAAAGGCGTGATTCAAGCAAAGAAAGTGATTATCGCCACCAATGGCTATACACCGAATAATTTGCACCCCAGCATTCATGGCCGCAGTTTGCCCGTGCTCTCCAGCGTATTGGTTACGCGTAAATTGACAGAAACCGAGCGTGCCGCCATTGGTGTGCAGCCGCATGAGCTGGTTATGGATACCCGCACACTCAAATACTATTTTCGGTTACTCCCTGACGGCCGTATGTTATTCGGTGGACGTGGCGCCATTCGAGGGTGCGATGCGGAAAAGCCGCGCTACACAAAACATCTGTTGGCTGCAATGGCGCAAACGTTTCCAGCACTCACTGCGCTCAGCCAAGAAGCACCAGCTTACAGTTGGAGTGGCTGGGTAGCTGTTGCATTGGATGATTACCCACGTATTTACAGCCCAGCTGAGGGTGTTTATACCAGTATGGGCTATTGCGGTGCAGGTGTGACGTTTACCCAATTAGCTGGCCAGCGCGTTGCGCAACTGGCCATGGGTGAGAAAATGCCGGACTTACCGTTTTATCAGTCAGCGTTGCCAAAGTTTCCGCTGCCACAGCTGCGGCGCCTTGGTCAGTGGCTGTACTATCAAATTCAAAGTCGCGTTAACTAATATCTAATAGCTAATATCTAATAACGCCTTTGCTCTACAATCCAAACACTACTTTTTCGCTGGCGAGCATCCGCCCGATATAGCGAATGATCAACAAGCTTAACAATGCCGTTACCCCTGCACTGACGATAATTGGTAACCACTGTAGGCTTTCACCTTTAATGATGTCCAATAACGCTTGATGCTGACCCGTTAAGGGTAAGTAATAGAGTATTGGATTTTTAAGGCGTGCGAACTCCACTCCGAATACAGCTAACATGGGCAGCATAAGTAAAAACGAAATATAGGTTTGCGCTTCTTTAAAGCTTTTGGCGCGAAAGCTGACAAATAACTGTAATGCGGTTGCGAACAACGCAAGCGGTGCCAACATCAGGATGATGAGTAGCATCATGGTCCAATCTAGCGTCAAACTGATGCCAATATTATGCAGCGGTAAGAAACGGAATATAATTGGAATCAACACCACACTAAGTACCCCACCAAACATGGCGAAACAGCTTGCCGCGAGCGCTTTACCAAGCACCAGCTGATGGGAACTTAACGGTTGCGATAGCAGCAACTCCAGTGAGTTACGTTCACGTTCACCGGCACTGATATCAATCGCTACATTCATGCCTGAGAAAAACACTGATAGCAGAATAAAAATGAGTACGCTGCCCATCAATATGGCCGAGCGCGAGCCTTTCGTTGCGGTGTCGTGTTTCACCAAATCGATGGGTTGCACCACACGCGGATCGAGGCCGCGCATTTGCATGCGAATAAAGGCTATTTGATTGCTATAGCCTTCAATAGCACGTTCTATGCGACGCAAATCACCAGTTTGCTTGGTGGCACTGAAGTCTGCCGTTAAGGTAACCGGTGCAGGTTTGGCAAGTGCGATGTCTTCGGCCCAGCTCTCACCAATCGCTAGTACGATGGGTTGACGCCCTGCAGGCCAAGGTTTATCGCGCTCGACAATCCCATTACTGTTTAAATGCTCAACCAAAGCAGGTGCATGTTCCGCACCGGTAATGTCTATCTCAACGTCACTGGGATCAGTCAGCTGGCTGATCATCACGTAAAACGCTACAGCCATCAGCAATGGGCCAAAAAATGCATAGGACATAGCCGCCATAACAGAGCGCTTGTCACGAATCGCATCACGAAGTTCTTTTCGCCAAACAATCCGGATTGGATTGCGAACTAAATTACTCATGCTGCGATACCCTCATCTGTTCCTATGATTTTTACAAACGCTTCTTCCAATGCAGTTTCGCCGGTTTGCGCACAAAGTTCTTCGGTGGTGCCTTGCGCGGCGACTTTACCCTTCGCGACGACAACAACTTGGTCGCACAACGCGGCCACTTCTTGCATGACATGACTCGAAAATAAAATACTGGTGCCTTGACCGCGCAGCTCGCGCAGTAATTCGCGCAAAATACGTGTGCTCATGACATCTAGTCCACGGCTTGGTTCGTCCAGTATCAAATGCTTCGGGCTATGCACAATCGCCTGCGCCAACGCAACTTTCATCCGTTGCCCTTGCGAAAACCCGGTTGCTTTGCGGTCCGCAATAGCCAACATATCGAGACGTTCCAGTGCTTGCTGCACCGCAGCTTCACCCGCCTGCTTTTCTAAACCGTGCAATGCGGCAAAATAGGCGACTTGCTCGCGCGCAGTTAAACGCTCATACAAGCCAAATTTATCAGGGAAAATACCAATATTGCGACGTGCTTCCAGTGGCTGTTTGCTGGCATCTATGCCATCAATCAACGCGTGACCGCTATCCGCTTTGAGCAAACCATAAATGGTGCGTAAGCAGGTTGTTTTGCCCGCGCCATTCGGGCCCAACAAACCAGTTATCTGCCCTTCTGGTGCAGTAAAGGTTAATCCATCGAGTGCCACGACTTCGGCAAATTGTTTGCGTAATCCAGTAACTTCAATCATCGCGGCCTCCTACAGTCCTTTACCGTTAGCATTCAACACGAAAGGTGCAGGCTTTTGATTTTTCAAACAGCTGTCATCCAGTACCTGCGCATCAAGCGTTTCGATAAATTGTCCCGCAAGTTTATTGGCACAGGTATGGCCAGCAATGGTATGTGAGCCATGTGGCGCAATTAAATGCCGACTGTTGCTTAACGATTGTGCTGCAAGAGCACCCCACGTTGGCGGGGTAACTGGATCAAGGCGACCTGATAGCAGTAGTGTCGGAATGTCGCTGTAAACAGGTTCGAACCACGCTTCGGGGCGCGGTGCTTGTGGCCATACGGAACACATTTCAATAAATGCATCGGCTGTGCGACTGCCGATAAAGCTGTTGTTGCCGTCTTCGGCCAACAGCCGTTCGGTTGCTCGTGGAAGGTCTTCGCTACAAAGCACCGACAGCGTCAAACCCATATACATTTCAGATTGTGACATTGCGCTGCCTAGCAACCCCACCAAAGGCGTGTAATTACCTCGCCCAGTTTGCTGAATGACGTACGGCAACATTTGTCGTGTCGTTGGGTGATATAGCCCAACACGCATTACCGATGTAAACCGCCCTGCCGTAATCAGTATTTCGGTCGCTTCATTGCTAAGCGGATCTGCCACAGTCAACGGCACCGGCTGGCTTCCAAGCGAAGCCAAGGTGTTGGCGTAGGTTTGTTCTAAATTGGGAAATGTTGCGGTGCAGGCTTTAGATTCCGCACATTGCTCAAGCAACAATTCAAACGATTGTGCGCCGTGACGACCAAATGGCCCAACCACGACTTCCGGGGGCGCAACCGCATCTAATACTGCAGCACGAACTGAGTTAGGTGCTTCACGCATGTATACCAAGCCAGCCCGAGTACCGTACGAACCACCATATAAATTAACTTGGCTGTAGCCTAAATGTTCACGAACTGCTTCAAAATCGCGAATTGCATTCACGGTGTGATATTGGGTCAAATCTTCTTCGTTAAACTTAGCAAGACACTCGCCCGCAATGCGATCGAGCTGCATGTCATCATCGGCTTTAACAAGTTCATCAACATGGCTCAGTTCACAACCCAGAGGGTTCGATTTACCAGTGCCGCGTTGATCGATTAACAGAATGTCGCGCTGCTTGCGAACGTCACTGAACATACGATTGATCATTGCTGCCAACTCGGTTGCTGCCTGACCTGGCCCACCGGCTAAAATCAATAAAGGGTCAGCTTTTTTATTCTCGCTAACTGCAGGTAGCACCGCGTAATTAATGGTAATTTGACGACCTTCCGGCTGGTCGTAGTTTTCTGGAACCGCAAGCTCGCCACAAAGAACTTGCTCGCTGATATTCTTTAAATAACATGAAGCTAATGGCGCTTGCGAAACATTGATTGCATCCGTTTCATCAGCATTTGCTACATTGATGCTGGCTAACGAAGCCAACAGTGTTCCTATTACAGATATTCCCTTAATTCCCATGATTTGTTATCCAGTTGTAACAATTGTGGTTAGTTTAGCGCGCGAGGATGTGCAAAGGAAAGCAACAAACTGTAAATGTTTATTTTTTTGGCTATTGTTGTGGCGCAGAGCTTTCAAAGCGCTCGCGCAACACCGAGTTTATCGGGTGATTATAAGGAAGTTTCTGAGCCCAGCTCAAATCACCTGCTTGTTGCAGGTCCGCATGCAGTACGCTATGCACGATAAACAGGCCAATCTCAGTTGATCCATGTCGCTCGGCAAATTGAATCATGGTTTCGCCGTTACAGCGAATGCGGGGATAGATATCACGAATACGAAGACGATGCTCGCGAAGCTTGTTACGAAATGCATTGGAATCATTGGTCAACACATGGCTACAAAACAGCAAGGCCAAGTCCTCACCAAATGAGTTCATACTCACTTGAGCGGACGCCGGGCTGTTAAATACCCCAATTAATACGCAAGATAATGTGAGCAACCGCAGTCGACTCGCTGAACCAACCATAACTAAACATCGCTTTTTTATTATTCTGTTTAGCATGGTAAACAGCTGTTAAAGCGCATGCAACGGAATAATTTGTTAACGATATTCGGTTTTTAACAGCTTATTTACACTTTTTCAGGTGTCTAAGCCGATTCAAAGACGACGGTAAACTTCTGTTACAAATGCATGCGGGTTATTGGAATCAGCAGGATGTTCGACGGACTCGATCAATTCCCATTCAGCGGCAGCCTGGTAGTCAGGAAAAAACGTGTCGCCTTCAGTTTCGAGTTGAATTTGGGTTAAGTACAAACGATCAGCATGAGGCAGAAACTCAGCATAAACATGCCCACCACCAATCACCATCAATTCGTCCGAGTGACCCGCTTCGCGAACCGCTAATTGTGGGCTATTCACCCAAATAACGCCCTGCTCGTCGGTGTAGGGTTGCTGGTGTTTGCGGCTAAGAACAATATTGGTGCGCCCAGGTAACGGACGCCCAATAGATTCATAGGTTGTGCGCCCCATAACCACCGGCTTACCCAGGGTAACCCGTTTGAAATGTTGCAGCTCGGCAGGAAGGTGCCATGGCATTTTGCCATCTTTACCGATAACGCGATTCGCAGCCATCGCCGCCACCAAAGCAATATGCATGTAACCTCCGTTATTCGTGCGCTTCGCTGTTCGTTATTCGTGCGCTTCGCTCTTCGAACAGTGCGTAGCACGGACGAACAGTGAACAAAGCGAACGTACGACCAACGAATAACGCTTCTTTTATTTCTGGTAGATCACTTCGACGTCGTGATCGTCGTCGTCATAATCGTCATCATCATCTTCGTCATCTTGCGCAAAGGCTTCAAGTTGCTCTTTGTGGTAATCGTCCCACTTGAACTCAACGCTGGCCTTGGCTTCCGCTTCCATTTCTTCTGGCGTTGGCTTCGGCAAGGTTTCAAGATAATTAACGATTTCCTTGCAGAGCGCGTCGGTATTGATCTTGGATAGACCCGATATCTGATACACCGGACCGTCCCAGTCAAGTGCTTCTTTGACGCGCTCAATGCCTTCGGCAATTTCTTCTTCGCTAAGCAAGTCAACTTTGTTCACCACCAACCAACGCGGTTTTGCGGCTAAAGCTGGGCTATATTTCTCCAGCTCATTCACAATTTTTACCGCTTGTTTAGCTGGGTCTGATTCATCATACGGTGCTAAATCAACAAGATGCAACAATAAGCGGCAACGCTCAAGGTGCTTCAAGAAGCGAATTCCTAAACCGGCACCTTCTGCAGCCCCTTCAATCAAGCCAGGAATATCTGCGATAACGAAGGTTGCATGCGGCACTGGACGCACAACACCAAGGTTTGGTACCAAGGTCGTGAACGGGTAGTCGGCAACTTTCGGTTTCGCCGCAGAAACTGAGCGAATAAAGGTGGATTTACCGGCGTTTGGCATACCGAGCAAACCGACGTCTGCAAGCAGCATCAGTTCAAGCTTCAAGTTGCGAATTTCGCCTGGGGTGCCCATGGTTTTTTGACGCGGTGCACGGTTCGTCGAGCTTTTGAAGCGCGCATTACCTAAGCCGTGGAAACCACCTTTGGCCACCATGCGACGCAAACCATGACGGGTTAAGTCACCGAGTACTTCACCGGTTTCTTCATCAGTAGCACGTGTGCCCACTGGAACTTTCAGCACCAGATCTGCGCCGCGCTTGCCGGTACAATTTTTGCCGTGACCGTTTTCGCCACGCTGAGCACGGTGAAAACGCTCAAAGCGATAATCAATGAGTGTGTTCAGGTTCTCATCGGCTTCTAGATAAACGTCGCCGCCATCGCCACCGTCACCGCCATCGGGACCGCCCTTGGGGATATATTTTTCACGTCGGAAACTTACGACACCGTTACCGCCGTCGCCTGCTTCTACGCGAATTCCGACTTCATCTACAAACTTCATGATTTTACCTACTTGCTTACATGAAAAAACCCCGCCACTCCGGACGGGGTTTCTTATTTCTGCGCTAGCCTTCTAACTGAAATTATTCAGTAACGATGCTAACGTATTTGCGGTTTTTAGGACCTTTCTCCGCAAAAGAAACTTTACCGTCGCTAAGCGCGAACAAAGTGTGGTCACGACCAATACCAACGTTATCACCAGCGTGGAACTTGGTACCACGTTGACGAACGATGATGCTACCAGCTAATACTGATTCGCCACCGAAACGTTTTACACCCAGACGTTTACTTTCTGAGTCACGACCGTTACGAGTTGAGCCTGCGGCTTTTTTATGTGCCATGTGTCGTTACTCCTTCAATTAACCGTTAATGCCAGTGATTTTCACTTCAGTGAACCACTGACGATGACCTTGGCGCTTCATATGGTGCTTACGACGACGGAACTTGATAATGTTCACTTTGTCGCCACGACCGTGGTTGATAACTTCCGCCTTGATAGATCCACCAGAAACAAAGGGCGCGCCGATTTTAACGTCGTCACCGTTCGATAGCATTAACACTTGATCGAACTCAACCACATCACCAGTGGCCGCTTCCAGTTTTTCCAGGCGGACGATTTGGCCTTCAGATACACGGTGTTGCTTACCGCCACTTTGGAATACTGCGTACATGTCTTTCTCCGATTTCCCCGAAGGGTCTTTATTTGAATTAAATTCAGGGCGCGAATTATATGTCCCTACGGGACGAAATGCAACTACGATATTAGCTTTTAGATATTGGATAACCAATCAATACTCGATACATCAGCTCTAATATCCAATATCTAACAACTTATATCGTTTTTGTTTTTTTAAGCAATTCTGTCGACGGCGATGGCAGCGAGAGCATGCAGGGCTTCGCGGTGAGGCGAATCCGGCAACTGTGCCAACTGCTGCTGCGCTAATTCCGCTTCTTTCAGTGCGCGATCACGTGTGTAATCGAGTGCGCCTGTGCGCTGCATGGCCGCTAAAATCGTTTGTAACTGATCACGGCCGTCGCCTTGTTCAATAGCTTTGCGGATCATTGCTGCTTCGGCATCGTTGCCGTGCCACATGGCATACAGCAACGGCAAGGTTGGCTTACCCTCGGCTAAGTCGTCGCCAGCTTGCTTGCCCATGGTTTCGCTGTCAGCCGTGTAGTCGAGTAAGTCATCGACCAACTGAAACGCAGTGCCCAAATGACGTCCGTAAGCCGCGAGTGCTTCTTCAACTGCTGCCGGTTTGTCTGCCAGCACAGCACCTAATTGGGTAGCTGCCTCAAATAACTTGCCGGTTTTCCCGTAAATCACTTCGAAGTAACTTTTCTCAGTGGTGTCTGGGTCGTTGCAATTCATCAGCTGCAACACTTCGCCTTCAGAAATGATGTTGGTGGCATCCGCCAAAATCTTCATCACTTTCATCGAATTCAGCGTAACCATTAACTGGAACGCACGGGTGTACAAAAAGTCACCCACCAATACGCTGGCTTCGTTACCAAACACGGCGTTGGCTGTTTCTTGACCGCGGCGCAATTCTGAGGCATCCACAACGTCGTCATGCAACAGCGTTGCGGTATGAATAAACTCAATGATGGTTGCCAAGGTCAGATGCCCCTGCCCTTGGTAACCGGCTGCTCGTGCGGCAGTTACTGCCAACAAAGGACGCAAACGCTTGCCACCACTGTTAACAATGTACAAACCGAGCTGATTAATTAAAGCAACGTCTGACTGTAATTCAGCGCCAATTAATCGATTTACGCCTGACATATCGTCGGCCATCAACACATTGATTTCTGATAACTTCATAGCTTCAGTGCAACAGTTAAATTAAGCCAAAGATTGTACACGAATTTAGGTTTTTGGCACAGAAAAAAGGCAGGCTATTAGGCCTGCCTTCTATTCTTTCTATCGCAACGCATTAAAATTTATATTGCGCTCGCACGTAATAGAAACCGCCGTTCACACCCATCGGCGAGGTAGGTGGGTATTGAGACCCGACTACCGCGCGACCGAATGGGTTTTCATCGGGACGGTTATCAAACACGTTTTTACCCCCTAAGGCTGCGGTGAAGTTTTGCGTAAAGTCATACGCGAACTCAACATCTACGGTGGTTTCGGCACCAGGGTAGATATCTAAACCGCCACCCGCATCCACGTGGTCCTCATAGTATTTACCGTAGTAGTTCAGGCGCAACAAGGTGCGCGTGTCGCCTTTACGGTAATTCGCGGTTACGGTGGAGCGATGCTCTGGAAGGTTATCTTCAAGCATCTGCACTTTGGCCAAATTGATGTTTTGCGGATTAAATGAATCAACTTTGGTGTCAGTCCAGTTGTATGCCAGGGTGTACTTCATCTCACCTTCCCACAAGTCGTGGCCGTAGTTAGCGACAACATCGATACCTTGCGTGGTGGTATCAAAGTCGTTGGTGAAATAAACCACACTGCTATAGCTTGATGCATCACGCACACCTTGCGCGATTAAGGCGTCGATATCTTCCTGCGTTAGTGGAATCGCTGATGTGCGACTTAAACGATCGGTCACTTCAATGTTGAAGTAATCCACCGTCAGATAGAGTCCACTTTCAAATTCACCAACAATACCCAAGCTATAAGCCACTGACTCTTCAGGCTCAAGCGGTTTACCGCCTTTAAGTGCGGCAATTGGATTGGTTGGTGGCAACAGTGCTTGGTCTTGCAACGCATCGCCAACAAAGGCCGTGGTAACGTTAATAACGTTACTTTGTCCTACCGTTGGTGCCTTAAAGCCGGTACTCGCAGCAGCACGAACAGCCCAATCTGAGCTCAACTGCCAACGCGCCGATAATTTACCATTGGCGGTGGAACCAAAATCAGTGAAGTCTTCAAAGCGAACTGCAGCGCCAACCATAAAGTCAGCTGTTAGATAAGTTTCAACATCGGCATACCACGCCCAGTTTCCACGACTCCATTCACCGGCAGCTTCAGGTTTAATACCCGGGAAGCCGTTCGAGCCAATACCAAACCCTTGCTCGGTTAAGGGCCCTATTGCAAATGACGCTGGGTCACCAACTTCTTGCTTGAAGGTTTCGCGGCGGTATTCAATACCGGTTGCAAAATTAACCAAGTCATAGAAGCCGTCTAACTGAAAGCCTTTGCTGAAATCTAGGTTAAAGTTCTTCTCTAACTGACTGGCTGCACCTGGGCTGAAGTCAAACGGCGTGTTTGGCCCTAACGATGGGTTTACGGTATTGAATAGCAGGTATTCAACATGCGAGTAGCCAACCCCGATCGAGACATCATAAGCCCAGTCGTTGCCCACATAACCATTAGTGCCGGCTACAAAGGACGCGTCGGTTACAATGCCGCCAAATCGCGGGGTAAAGCCGCCAGGGAATAGCTCATTAAATGCGAAACAGTTGGCACCAAGTGGCGTGCTGTTGTCAGCTATTAATTGATATTCAGGCGCATCTAATACGTTATCGCCAACCGGCACGTCGGGACACGAAAGCCCTTGTCCCACTCCGTCTAAGTCACCGACTAAGAGTAGCTGTTCGTCTTGATCATTAAATCCACCGAAGTACACCCCATCGCGGTTATGCGGATGGCGAAAGTAAAAACCGCCTTCAATTTCACGTTCCGCGTAGTTAGCAAATAAATAGGCCTCTCGGTTCTTACCTAAATCTAAGCCGAAATTAGCAAGTGCTTTGAAGTCATATTTAATCTCCGGTGTGCCCCAAATTTGGGCCGGATCTGCGACAAAGGTATTGCCTGCATCTATTAATGCTGCAGCGTCGTCGCGTTGTACCGTACGACTGGTTGCATCTGCTTCTCGGTATTCCGCACTAAAGTTAGCGAAGCCACGCTCACTGAGTTCAAACCCTACGTTACCGCTGATTTGAATGGTGTCGCCGTCGCCCTCTGCGGTAGTGCCATAGCGTGCCTCCAACATACCGCCCTCAGAGGCATCTTTTAAAACAAAGTTGACCACACCTGCTATTGCATCGGACCCGTATTGGGCCGCGGCACCATCACGCAACACTTCAATTTGCTTCAGCGCAGATGCCGGAATATTTGAAATATCCGGGCCCTGTGCGCCATCGGATAATCCCCCTCCAAGGAAGGTTATTACCGCACTACGGTGGCGACGTTTACCGTTAACCAGCACCAACGTATGGTCAGAAGCCAAACCACGCAGGTTGGCAGGACGAACCAGCGTTGATGCATCATTGATAGGTTGGTCGTTAACATTGAATGACGGTACCACTGTGCTCACCATATTGAGCATGTCCGTGGAACCTTGGTCGGTGAGTTCATCGGCACCGATAATATCCAAGGGCACCGCTGAATCACCAACTGACCGAGGCGCTGAACGGGTGCCCACCACTGCAATACGTTCATCCGCCCGTGTTTCTGGCTGCTCTGATTCGGTCCCGGCTTCTTGTGCCATACCAAGCGATGGTAAGCATGCAAAAATAGCACAGGCGATAAGCGTAGGCCGCACACCATGGCCACTTGGGACTACTTTTTGGATGACAGACTTTGTCATAAATTTCTCCCTGATCTTATTGTTGTTCTGGATTGTTCTGGTTTGTTTTGCGAATGCGCATAGCACTAAAGTACTACGCGCTGTATTAAATATCGCCAATTGTTCAGATTTTACAAGGGGAGATAGGTTAAATTAGACAAAAGTCTATAAAGATACGCGGGGAACTGCCGCGAGTGCTAAACCACACAAAGCACCGCCAATATGCGCAAATACGGCAACCGCGTCGCCGCTTGCGGGTTGATCCAGATCAAAAATGATTTTTAGCACGAGTGCTGCGAGCACGACCATGCCTATCCATTGTTTGGCCAGGGCATCTTTGAGCGCAGCGAAGGCAAATAAACCGTAAAGCGTGCCCGAAAAGCCGGCATAAACTTCATAGCTGGGGGCACCGAGTAACTGACCAGCACTGCTAGCGATTAGAATGGGGAAAACTACCCACCAGTGTTTTGCATGTTTCAATTGCTCAGGGAACAGTAACCAGCCAATCCAAACGCCGATAACATTGAACCAAAGGTGGGGTTGGTCATGATGCATCAACTGACCGGTGATGATTTGCCACCACGCGCCGTCGATAACTCGGGGGTAACGCATCAGTAGTGCGTCATGCCATGGCATGAGCAGGTAATAGAAACACAAAAGCAGAGCGCTTATCACAAGGGGTGGTAAGACACTCTGCTTTGGCATGATTCAGCCTTTTTAGGTGAAAGGCTTATTTAACGAAGTCTAAGCCAGCTTGGATATCAGCTTTCAGACCATCCAACATAGCAGCTTTTGCTTTTTCTTCATAAGCGCTTAGTTCGCCGTATGGCAGAATTTCTTCAATACCATTTTTGCCCAAACGTACTGGGTGTGCGAAGAACAACGCGTCTTTGCCGTCAGTTTCAACGTAAGTGCACTCAACAACGCTGTTGTCACCTTCCATTGCTTTAACCAACGATAAGCAGAAGCGCGCAGCTGCCTGACCCATTGAAAGGGTTGCAGAACCGCCGCCAGCTTTTGCTTCAACAACTTCAGTGCCAGCATTTTGAATACGCTTGGTTAGCGCTTCAATTTGCTCGTCTGAGAAGCTTAAACCGGTTTGTGACAACAATGGCAAAATAGTGGTACCGCTGTGGCCGCCAATAACTGGAACAGTCACTTCAGCTGGGTTTTTGCCATGAATTTCTGCCACAAATGTTTCAGCACGAATCACGTCCAGCGTGGTCACACCGAATAATTTGTTTTTGTCGTAAACGCCTTTTTTCTCAAGCACTTTCTTGGCGATAGCAACTGTGGTGTTCACCGGGTTGGTAATAATACCCACACAAGCTTTCGGGCAGTTATCAGCAATTGCTTCAACCAAGTTCGCAACGATACCTGCGTTGATGTTGAACAAGTCTGAACGGTCCATGCCTGGCTTGCGCGGTACGCCCGCAGGAATCAACACGATGTCAGCACCAACTAACGCTGAAGCTAAGTCGTCTTTACCATAACCAGCAACGGATACCGCAGTAGGGATGTGGCTCAGATCAACAGCAACACCAGGTACTACAGGCGCAACGTCGTATAACGCCAATTCAGAACCAGCAGGTAATTGGGTTTTCAAAAGTAATGATAATGCTTGGCCGATACCGCCAGCAGCACCTAAAACTGCAACTTTCATCTCAGACTCCATCCATTTGTGTGGGGATATTTTAGGCCGAAAACTTTACTCCTTTTTCGGCCAAATTACAACCAAACAACGGCTGCGTAAGTGCTCGGAAACACTTGCGTTACGGTGCTGGCTGTATATGATTGAGGATTAATTTAATGTGTTGATTGAGCCAAACTTATGCCAAACAAAAAACCAGACGACATGATTGAAGCCTTTAAAGCGTTGCTAAAAGAAGAACGTTACGGTTCGCAAGGGGATATTGTCGATGCCCTTAAAGAACAAGGCTTTGCCAATATTAGTCAGTCGAAGGTTTCACGTTTATTAAGCAAATATGGGGCGGTGCGAACCCGCAATGCACGGCAAGAAATGGTGTACTGCCTACCCGCAGAATTAGGTATTCCAAGTACCCGCGCACCATTAACCCAGCTTGTTTTGGATATACAACACAATGATGTGATGGTGATTATTCGTACTACGCCGGGGGCTGCCCAGTTAATTGCTCGCTTGCTTGATTCGGTCGGCAAACAAGAAGGTGTGCTGGGCACGATTGCTGGCGATGATACAATTTTCATTGCACCGCTGAAGGTCTCTGAGATTGATTTCACACTGCAGAACGTCAAAAAACTCTTCGAAGGGCAACCACGATATTAGATATTAGATATTAGATATTAGATATGATGTAACAGTGTTTTTCTAATATCAAATATCTAACGGCTAATATCGCTTTTGTTTTTCAGAAAATCGATTGAGGGGGCGAAGAAGGCTGCGTTACTTACGGCTTCAATGTAATCCAGCAACGGATCGTAATCGCCCTGCTCGTCTGCAATATAACGATTTTTTAGCCAATGGATAACGTGCTGTGGCTTGCCTGTCATATACATACCCAGCAGCCCTTGTTCACGTAAGTTGCCCCACGGCATATTCTGACGCAATAACTCTAAGGGTTGTTCCTTGGCGTCTACCAAACGTGCCTTTTGAGTATGGGTGACCATGCTTAGTACCGCTTCACTGATGCGCTCGCCAGTTACTTTTTTACGCCCCATTACATGTTCTTGAATTTCGGTACTTAATTGCTCCCAACGCCGCAGGTCATAGCGAAAACGTTGGCTGAATATGTAGCTGCCACCTTTAAATACTGGATCGTCATTCACTAAGGCTATTTCACGGCGGCGCATACCCCGCGAATTATCCGGAGCGTCGATAAAGCCGAGCAAGTCACGGCCGTCCATAAAACGGAACGTGTTGATTTGATCAATCAATTCAACGTCGTGTCCCAGCCACTCCATCAAGGTGCGTGCAGCCTGAAAATTTACATCAAAGCGATCAGAACGCACACAGAGCATCAAATCGACCGACTCGCGAGGCGCCTGGCGGTCGCCATCGTTTAAATCTGGGAAGCCGGTAAGCTGCAGTGGCCGTGACTCTGGGTAAACCACGTCCCAATAATCGCTGCCAATAGCAATATAGCCATTGAGCATGGCCTCTGAGAAGCGTAGGTCTAAGTCGTCAAGCAGCTGAGGAACTCTGGCGAGCTTACGACGTACGTGAGCCACGTCATCTGTCATGACATTCAACAGCAAGGTCACCCCGTGTAAATTGGGTTCCGCGTATATCCCTGTCTGTGCGTGCGTCATAAATTCCTCGTAAATTCCTCGCCAAATACTGCGTGTCGGTCGCATCGTGCTTGTAGCGCCATGCCCGTTTGTGCGATAGATTGGTTTTCTTTAATGATGGTTTTTACCATATTTTGACACTGATGTAGATTATAAAGTCTAGCAAACTCATGTCATAGGTTAATATGTAACTGTTTGAATCAATTGCCGGAGATATCATGCGTTCAGGAATACCCGCACAGTCCAACACCAAAACTCTGTTTAAAACCAGCTTAGCGGCAACGGCCATTGCCCTACTGCTTAGCGGTTGCGCCAGCACGCAAGAAACAGCTTCACAAGCCAACACAGCGGCCACACAGCAAGCGGCTGAAAATGCTGACAGCCGTTACACTGAGCTGGCTGACGGCATTTTTGAACAACTGCAAGCACAGGGCTCGCAGCAAGGTAACCAATTGCCTGATATGTCTGCGGCTGCACTTGCCGAGCGCGCTCAAGAGCAAAAGGTTTGGCTGGCCCGATTGCAACAGGTGGACGTGTCTGCGCTGTCGCGACAGAATCAAATCAACCATCGCATGCTGACCTACCGATTACAAAACGTAGTCGATGGCTACACCTACAAAGAACATTATATGCCACTTAACGCTGAAGGTGGCTTTCATAGTAACCTTGGCTTCATGGTGCGTAATGCCAGTTTTCGGAGCTTTGAAGACTATCAGAATTATTTAGAACGGTTACGTTCGGTTCCGCGCTACATGGTGCAACAAACTGCTTGGTTACAAGCGGCTTTAGCAGAAGGCTACACCCAACCGAAAGCGGCCATGCAAGGGTTTGAAGAAAGTATTGCTGCATACATTGTGCAGGCACCTGAAGATAGTCTGTTTTTTGAACCTTTCACCGGCAAAAAACCAATTTTTGTAACCGCAATACAATGGGTTCAACTGCAAGAAGAAGCGGCAACAATTATTGATGAGCAGGTATTGCCAGCTTACCAAAGTTACTTTGACTTCATGGTCATGGATTACCTGCCGAACAGTCGCGACAGTGTGGGCGCCAGCGAGTTACCTGATGGCCGTGATTATTATCAAAACCGTATTAAACATTTCACGACGCTTGATTTAACGCCTGAAGATATTCACCAGCGCGGGTTGGATGAAGTTAAACGTATTCGCAATGAAATGGCGATAGTCATTGAGCAAACTGGTTTTGAAGGCAGCTTTGAGGAGTTCACCAACTTTTTGCGCACAGACCCACAGTTTTACCCGGAAACCGCGGAAGAGTTGCTGAAAGAAGCTGCATACATTGCCAAGAAAGCAGACGGCGAACTGCCGAAGTTTTTCAAAAAGCTCCCACGGCAACCTTATGGGGTGGCGCCAGTACCTGCTGAAATTGCGCCGAAATACACCACCGGACGTTATGCTGGCAGCAATCGCGACGACCGCGCAGGCTTCTACTGGGTTAACACCTACGCGCTTGATCGCCGCCCGCTCTACCAGATGGAAGCTTTGACCTTACATGAAGCGGCACCAGGCCATCATTTGCAAGGTGCGCTAGCGCGCGAAATGTCAGACTTACCGGATTACCGCCGATACACCTATATTTCTGCCTTCGGCGAAGGTTGGGGTTTGTATGCGGAGTGGCTTGGTAAAGAAATGGGCTTCTATCAGGACCCTTATAGTGACTTTGGTCGCTTAAGCTATGAAATGTGGCGCGCAGCGCGCTTAGTGGTCGACACGGGTATGCACGCCATGGGCTGGAGCCGTCAGCAAGCGATGGACTTCATGGCCTCCAATACGGCCTTAAGCTTACATAATGTGAAAACGGAAATTGACCGTTATATTACCTGGCCTGGCCAAGCATTGTCGTACAAATTGGGTGAAATGCTGATACGTCAGCTGCGTACCGAAGCTGAACAAGCGTTAGGCGCCGACTTTGACTTGCGCGAGTTTCATGAGGTGATTCTGCGCAATGGCAGTATTCCGCTGGATGTTCTGCAGCAAGAAACACGCAACTGGATAGACAGCCAAGTGGCCGAGCGCTCTGCTGAGCGTTCTGCCGCGAACAATGCCTAGCATCTAGTCTGGTGCTGGTTCCGTTGGAAACAGCACTTCTATGGGTAAGTTTTCGTCGGGCGTGAGCCCTTCCCCCTCAGGAAGGACCGCGCCGCGACCGTCCACCACGGCATCTGGGGCGTACATCGACAAGCCCACTATCCATCCATTGGGTAGGCTTTTTACGGTTGTCGGTGAAAATGCGCCACGGGTTTTTTGCCCGCGCAATAAAAATCCGCGCAACCGCAAAGCTTGAGCTAAATGCTCTGCCGCACTTGCAGTAACTTCAGTGACCAATACCGTACCGCGCTGATGCAACTCGGATAGTTCAGGCCGGCGTGTTTCAAATACACTGTGCCCTTGAATGGTCGTCAGTGCTTCGTCACGGTTTACCAAGCTGTTAGCGAGCTGACTTGCCAACAACAAACTGCCGCCTTCGTTGTAGCGTAAATCAATAAGTAGCTTCGGTTTAGCGCCGGTAACTTGTGCAACACCTTTTAAGTCTTCTTCTATGCTATACAAGGCGCGCTGCAAGCAACGCTGTCCAGGTTCACTATAACTGGCTTCAGGACTAAAACGGTGTAACCGTTGTACACCAAGGTAATATTCCCCGGTATTGAGTAACCCCCACCATAAGGCTTGCTCACAACCGTGGTTGAGTCGGCTGGTTTGCAGGTCTTGCAACAACTGCCGCCGCGCTTGTTCGCGTTGTGCCTCACCCACTTCAAAGTCGCTGACGCGATAATAGCGCTGAATGCCCTGCGCCAAAATAAAAGCATGCTCGTCGTTACTGTCTTCTAGCACTTCACTGACTAAGGCAAATAACGCCACCTGATCATCAAGCGGCACATCCGATTTAATGGCGTCGATACGTTGCGCTTCATATTGCCAGCGCAGCAGCGCTGTTTGGCTCAAGCCATGATGAAATTGCTGCAATAGTTCGGCCAGTGTATCAACAACTTGCTGGGCGCCAGACTCTGGCTTTTGCGTGCAATGCTTGGGTAAAAAGGGTTCGCGGGTAAACACCACGGGTAAACCATCGGATAAGCGTTGCAATACCAAGGTTCGGTAGCCCGCCCCCACCCAGGCATGCTGGCCGGGGTTGAACTTGCTAGAAAATACGCGCGGCATGAGGCCGGCATCTGCGGCCCAACATTGTGACGGTGTCCACTGATAGCGGGTAATCACCGCATCATCAACCACCAGATAGCTTTGATAACGTTCTGACCAATACACGCCGTCATTGATATCAAGTTGCGGTGTGTTGCGCTCGTTGCCACTGCAGCCGACCAGCAGCATTGCAGTAGCGGCGGTCAGAACCCAACCTTTAATGTTCAAGGCACAGTCACTCCAATATTAGCTACCTGTGCCTAGTAGACTAGCCTTACAGATAACGGTCGTAAAGCATTTGCAGCGTTGCCTGCGCAGCTAGTTGCCCTTGCTCGGCCCACAGCTCGGCTTGCTCTTCAATCACTTCATAGCCGCCAGGTTGCGCGGTTACCCCAGCAACATTGCGCGGCCGTTGTAACTCATAACCACCGGCAGTTGCCCCGTATTCATACAAACCTTGTGGAATTGGCACGCGGTCATCAGCAAGTAACGTGGCGTCTTCTAACGAGGTCATGGTGATGTGATAGCCAATAGGCTCATAGTTCATTTTGGTTTCACGGTATGGCATCACTTCAATGAGTAGATTGGTGTGCTTGCGCAACATGTCCATTTCTAAGCGTTGATTGTCGTCTTGCGGGTTACGGCTGGTTTGCGCACGAATCTCCGAGTCCAGTAAACGCATGGCCACACTGCGATTGACCAGACGCACGCCAAAACTCATCAGCATGCTCTGATAACCGCGTTGATATTCATCCCACTGGGCTGCGCTAAGCATACTGGAGCGGCGAGGGCTGTCATAGCCTCGTTGTTCAACACCAACCTGAACACTTTGCGATTCGGGCACAAATGTCCCCTCTGTGCCGGTTGCTTGAGCGTTAACGCTTACCCGACGTTGCATGTGCCAGTCAGAAACCATGTCACTGAAAGGTTCGCCAACTAACATCACCAACTTGGGCTTACCCGCCTTGTCGTAAGCTGCACGAAACGTCGCTTTATCCACCTGTAACAAACTGACTTGTTGTTGCTCAGCTTGCCGAGCCCGGTCAAAGTACGGGTCATTTAACATCGGTTGCGCTTGGGTATCTTGCGCTTGGACAGTGCTGCTAACCAACAAAGTAGCAGCACACATACCATACAGGAACACGGCTTTCATATTAGCGGCCCTCGCGTAGCTCAACTAAAAAGTATTCGGCCCGATTGTTGAGTGATGTTTCCTTATAGATGGCCGTGCCGTTTGCCGGTACATACACGCGACGCCACATGGACTCATCCATTAACGGTGCTTGGTTGGCATCAAAAAACAATGCTTTACCTTCAATTTGCAGATCATAATCTGTGCGGTTACGAATCATAGTCCACACTTCCAACTGCCCAGTCGCTGTGTTGGTGATGCCGCTGCGATCTAAAGTGACCTTGACGGTGTCTTTAACCTTTTCGCCGAATGGCGTTTTGGTAATGTCTGTTCGATTCAAACTGTGGTCAATAAAAACAATTGAATTGAGCTCATTGGTGCTGGTGCGCTGCACCGGGTGCGAACCACTGTAACCATTTTGTGTACTACCGCACGCGGCTAAAGTAAGTACTAAACTGGCGACTACTATGAAATGTCGTTTCATAATGCTTATCCTTAATGCTGTGTTAACGGGCACGTGAGCTGTGCCAGATTAAATGATTGCCCTGTGGATCTTGGTAGTGATGAAACACGCCAGAGTCTAGGGCGACAGGATTCCCATCAATATCTGTGTACTGTGCTTGCCACATGGCCACGTCGGCTGGATTGGCCTTGGTGGTGGAGCTATGCACGGCATCGGGTAAACGTGACCAATAACGGGTGTCTGCGCGCGGCTTCACATTGGCCGACAACGCCATGCTTGCCACACCGATGAGCGCCAAGGTGTTACCAACTTGCCCGCTGCTGCCACCTATTGCTGGTGAAAACACGCGCGCGGTGACACCGAGCTGGGCTATATCCCGACCAAAACTGGCGGTGTTATTGGCAAATGCAGCTTTGCCTTCAATAATGGCATCAACTGGGCGACCGCCACGAGAAGTAGCCTGCCAATAAACACTTTCAATCGGTTCCATCGCTACTTGTTGTTGCCCCGTATCGATAACAACCTGCTTTTCTTTGAAGTTTTTACCCGGCCTGAACACCAATTCATAGTGACCCATGCCATCTGCGAGCTTACGCGGTGAGTACCCGGTTTCAGCCAAAATTAGCACGTTGTCATCAGCCGCTGGAATCGGAAAATCAGGGCGCAGTTCACGTAATTCGTCGTAAGCTTCCTCAGCAAGTACTGGGCTACCCATTTTTTGCGCTGACCAGCCAGCAAGCAACAGCATCACCGCAAAGTCACTGCGGTTTTGCTCTTCTTCGGCAAATGCATCTTGCATTAAGCCACTGACGAAACTTGCTCGCGCGTTGTCGTAAACCCCGTCAATCAAATAGATGAGTCCACGATAGTAGTAGGCCATAGCGCGCTCATAGGGTTCACCTTTAAAGTCTTTGCGGCCCTCTTCGTGCCACAGGCTGCGGGCTTTTGTTGCTGAGTCATTGTCCGCATACACGGTTTCAATTACTTCCAAAGCCGCATCAAAGTTCTCACGCGCAATATCAATATCGCCTTGATAGAACGCAGCGGTACCAATTTCCATGCGGTTCAGCACTTCGTTACGCTTACCTTCTTCGAAGAGTTTGCGATAAAGCGGACGTAAATAGGCAGGCTTGTCGTTCAGTGCGTCTTTTTCTTGTTGATTCAGTGCTAACGCTTGGTATTGCGTTGGGCCCGTACTGGCACAGCCAGCAAGGCCCAACACCAAGGCTGCACTAACGATAGATAACGTCGTCTTGTGCAGTTTTCTGGAATTCATACATGCCACTCCACACATAGGTGCCAAGTTCGAGGTCTACAAGCTCGAAAGTGATTTGATGATAACGCGAACGTTCTTGGCTACGCGTGTCCATAGCGTCGAGCGACATAATGCGCCCAACCAAACGGAAGTCAGCACCGGCGGTGGCCTGGGTAGCACGAATGGTGCCGCCGTCAACCACGCCCATACGTTTCAATTCACGCTCTTTTTCAACCATGTCAGCATATTCACGACCAACGAAAACCAAGCGACCATTGGACGCACGATTTAAGTTAATCCGCAGCCGATCGGTCAGCATGTTTTTATTGATACGTGATGAACTCTCATTGGTGAAATACTGGCTGTCGATAATGATTCGCGGCGCAACATCACGGCTAACCAGCTGTGGGTTGCTAAGCATGTCGCGCATCATTTGATCGGTAACGGCCATAATATCTTGCGATTCAACGCCAACACCTTGCACTTTGCCTGGTGAGCGTGCGTCTTCATACACCGTGGCACGGCCCGCACTGTTGTCTATGTTTGAGGTGCTTGAGCACCCAGCAAGCGCAATAACGCTTGCCAGGGTCGCTAGTAAAACGACTTTATTCATAAGGATTGCCTTTTTTTCTGATTAGTAACTGTTAACGCTTAGATGCTTAGTAGCCAAGTTGACCAGAGGCTGTATACAAAGCTTGGGAGTAAACAGTTTTTAGCTCAGGATAAATCGACATTGCCGATTCCAGCGCGTCTTGATAATGCGGGTGCGCTGAGTGGGTTACGTACATCCACACAGAGAGCTCTTCTAAGCTGTTAAAGGAAATATCTGAAGTGCCACGGATAATTTCTTCGCCACCGGCCATTTCTAAAGCCACTTCACGGCCAACGGTTTCACCAATTTCCTGACCTAACCAACCGCCGATAAATGGAATGTTTTCCGCCAATTTTTGCCCCGCATAAGCGCCAGCCATGCCGCCAATTGCACTGCCCATGTCGGCATTGCGTGCGTTGTTAACCCATTCGGCTAACACACCGTCAGAAGTATAGGGGCTCATGTATTGGCCACTGTTGCCTTCAATTGCTGGTGGTGCGGTAAGTTGGTAAGGTTGAGCGAGTTGGGGTCCCATGGCGCAAGCGCTGAGGAATAAAGCGAGAATAGCTACGATAGCTAGTTTGATGTTGTTCATAGAGCTCTCCAATGAGCTGTTATTTTTGTTATTGATGGTGCAACTGATTTGTTAACTCGTACCTATGGGTACTTTATGTTCAGTTAACGTTAAGATTATGCAAAGACGAGAAATAGGCAAGAAGAATTTATAACTTTTGTTTAAACATTTGATTAATAAATAAAAAATTTTAGGCAAAAAAAAGGAGCTCAAATGAGCTCCTTTTCAACCAATTGCGTGAACGCCATTAGCCAACATTAATGGTTGGGATTACATTCGCTTTCGCTGCAGCTTCTGCTTCGCGGAAGGCGTCCATTTGGTCAAAGTTTAAGTACTTATAAACTTCACCAGCCATTGAGTTGATGTCCTGCGCATACTCCATGTACTCTTCAGGCGTTGGCAGTTTACCCAAAATTGCACCAACAGCTGCAAGTTCAGCTGAAGTCAGGTAAACATTGGCGCCATCACCTAAACGGTTCGGGAAGTTACGGGTAGACGTTGACAGCACTGTTGCGCCCGCTTCAACCCGTGCTTGGTTACCCATGCACAATGAACAGCCTGGCATTTCAGTACGCACGCCATTGTTGGCGTAGATGTTGTAATAACCTTCTTCACGTAACTGCGCTTCGTCCATTTTAGTCGGTGGCGCAATCCACAAACGCGTGTTCAATTCTTGCGTATTTTTCTCAAGCAATTTACCTGCAGCACGGAAGTGACCAATGTTGGTCATGCACGAGCCGATGAACACTTCGTCAACCTTATCGCCAGCAACTTCGCTTAAGAATTTCGCGTCATCTGGGTCATTCGGGCAACACACGATTGGCTCTTTGATATCGGCCAAGTCAATTTCAAGCACGGTTGAGTACTCTGCGTCTGCATCAGCACGCATCAACGTTGGGTTCGCCAACCACTCTTCCATTTTGCTTGCACGACGTTCAAGCGTACGCACGTCGCCGTAGCCTTCGTTGATCATCCAACGCAACATGGTGATGTTCGAGCGCAAGTACTCAGCAACTGATTCTTCTGACAAGTTAATCGTACAACCTGCCGCTGAACGCTCTGCTGATGCGTCTGATAATTCAAACGCTTGCTCAACGGTTAAGTGATCAAGGCCTTCGATTTCTAAAATGCGGCCTGAGAAGATGTTTTTCTTGCCACGTTTTTCAACGGTCAATAAACCTTCTTTAATCGCAAATGCCGGAATAGCGTGAACCAAGTCACGTAAGGTAATTCCTGGCTGCATTTCGCCTTTGAAGCGGACCAATACTGACTCAGGCATATCCAACGGCATAACACCGGTAGCTGCCGCGAACGCAACCAAACCAGACCCTGCCGGGAATGAGATACCCAGTGGGAAACGGGTGTGCGAGTCACCACCAGTGCCTACGGTGTCTGGTAACAACATACGGTTCAACCAGCTGTGGATGATACCGTCGCCCGGACGCAAGCTCACGCCGCCACGGTTCATGATGAAGTCTGGCAAGGTGTGCTGTGTCTCAACATCAACAGGCTTTGGATACGCCGCCGTATGACAGAATGACTGCATGGTTAAATCCGCAGTGAAGCCCAAGCAGGCTAAGTCTTTCAACTCGTCACGGGTCATTGGCCCGGTGGTGTCTTGTGAGCCCACAGTGGTCATTTTCGGTTCGCAATAGGTACCTGGGCGAACGCCTTCCATACCACATGCTTTACCCACCATTTTTTGCGCTAGGGTAAAGCCTTTGCCGCTGTCGACTGGTTGTTCAGGCTTCAAAAACAGCTCTGAGTGACCCAAACCGAGTGACTCACGCGCTTTTTCTGTCAAACCGCGGCCGATGATCAGGTTAATACGACCGCCAGCACGCACTTCATCAAGGATAACCCGTGATGCGTAGTCATATTCTGCGATAACTTCGCCCGCTTCGTTTTCAATTTTGCCTGCGTATGGGTGAATGGTGATCACATCGCCCATATTCATTTTTTCAACGTCGGCTTCAAACACCAACGCGCCTGCGTCTTTCATGGTGTTGAAGAAAATTGGCGCAACTTTGCTACCAATACAGATGCCGCCAGCACGCTTGTTTGGGGTGCCTGGCATGTCTTCGCCAATAAACCACAACACTGAGTTGGTGGCAGATTTACGCGAAGAACCGGTACCTACAACGTCACCAACAAAAGCTACTGGATGGCCTTTTTGCTTCAGCTCGTCAATTTGCTTCGCCGCGTCAGTTACGCCTTCACGTGGCATTTTGTACATCGCTTTGGCGTGCAACGGAATATCCGGACGTGACCACGCATCAGGTGCTGGTGACAAGTCGTCGGTATTGGTTTCGCCCGTTACTTTGAATACGGTTGCTTTAATTTGCTCAGGCATTTTGTCACGGCCCGTGAACCACTCGGCATTTGCCCATGATTCAACAACTTCTTTGGCCAGTTCATTGCCGTTTTTCATTTTCTCTTCCACGTCGTGGAAGGCATCAAACATCAACAAGGTGTGTTTCAGTTCTTCTGCAGCTAATTCGCCTAAGTCGGCATCGTCGAGCAACTCAACCAAAGTTACGATGTTGTAACCGCCGTGCATATTGCCAAGCAGAGAAACTGCAGCGTCTTTGCTTACGACAGGACTTGTTACTTCACCTTTTACGATAGCTGACAAAAATCCTGCTTTTACGTAAGCAGCTTCATCAACACCTGGAGGTACGCGCTCAGAAAGAAGTTCTAATAAGAAGTCTTCTTCACCGGCTGGTGGGTTTTTCAGTAATTCGACTAAATCAGCAACTTGCTCTGCTGTCAGTGGCTTTGGCGGAATGCCTTCTGCGGCCCGCTCTTCGACATGCTTACGGTATTCTTGCAGCACTGGGTACCCCTTTTGCTGTTGCGGTTTGAAAAGTGTGGCGAATTATACGGGTTTTAGCGGCTGATTTGAATTCATAGGGGGATATATGCATCAATCTTTGCGATAAATGCTGTGAATAGGGAAAGAGCGTTATTCGTTATTCGCTATTCGTGCGCTTCGCTGTTCGTGCACGCGCTGCGCTTGTTGTTCGAGAAATAAATACGAACAGCACGTAGTGCGGACCAACAAGGAACGAAGTGACTGGACGAATAACGAGTAACCAATAACGAATAACGAATAACCAGTAACGACTCGTTACACTTGCGCAATAAACTTTTCACACTTTTAGACTATCTTAATACATGACATCTCTGTGGGGGGATTGATCATGAAAACATTCACAATGAAAACCTTGTTGGTAGCCGCAGCTCTTGTAACTGCTGCGCCAGCACTAGCTGACACTGACAATACCAACATGCAAGTTTACCGTTACGTTTATTCACCCGAACGTGCAATTGGTAGCTGGGACCACGCTGTGGATATTGCGCGCAACGATATTCGCAATGAAACGGCGAGTGACATTAAAAGTAGTTCAATGATGGACTTGTACGATACTGCGGCACAACTGCAAACTCAATACGGCTATGCACTGTATATACCGAAGCGGGTTGAGCCTTTGCTGTGGAAGAAAATCGTTTAAAAATAGTCCCAGATAATTTGGGCGGCGGGGCCTGCAATGCGCTCTGCGGAGCGAACAAGATGCACTTCCAGGTGAACCTGGTTGATGAAGTCCGGTATGTCAATGCGAATGAGATCACCGCGCGCCAGCTCATCGCCAATAATATCACCGGGTACAATGCCCCAGCCCATACCTGCTACCAGCAGTTCTCGCTGGGCGATGGAATCATTCACACGTATCCGTTGTTGGCCGGGCATGCGAATCATTCGGTCCAAATTAATGCCGACGTCTTGGTTTTGCGGCATCAACATAGGTATGTCAAGTAAGTCACGCCGTTGTGTGGGCAAGCCATACTTGGCCACAAGTGCTGGCGAAATGGTGACCAACAATTCAAATGGGCGGACGAGCTTAGTTTCAAAATCGCCATGCTGGCGAAACACGGGTAACCAAGGCGTTAACGCTAAATCCGCTTCACCTTCGCGAATGGCCCGTAAGGAACGCAATTGTGCTTCGCCATTTAGCAGGAGATCAGTGGTTGGGTAACGGGTTTGCATGGCGCGCATGGCCTCAAACAAGCTGGCGGGTGCGCAAGTGTGATCGTAAGAAATACGCAATACCGGTTCTGCACCATCGCGTAACTGTTGGGTTAAGGATTGCAAACGTTGTTGTTGCCGCAGTACTTCGCGCGCCTGTCGTAAAAATTGCTCACCATAGGCGGTTAATTTCAGCCGATAGCCTTCACGATCAAACAGCGGAAACCCCACCTCGTCTTCAAGCTTCTTAAGTGCCATACTGACCGCTGCTTGGGTTCGATGTAAGTGTTCGGCAGCCCCCAGTAGCGTTCCTGTCTCACTCAATGCATTGAGCATCTGTAGTTGTTGAATCTTCATCGCAAGCACACCGAATCTAATTAAGTAAAACTGAACATGTATTCAAGATTAATTCAGTATTATTTTACATGCAACAGCGTAAAATCGTTATTCGTTTTCTCGATCCAACGAATAACCAATAACGAATAACTAATATCGCTTTTGTTTTTCATCTCACTGGAGGTTTTATGCACATTCGTTTTTTCATCCTCGCCGCCCTTGCGGCTTTAGCTGGTTGCAGCGATGCGCCGCAGGAGAAACAGCGCGCGGCAGTCATACAACCGGTGAAGTTGCATACTGTCAGTTTTGCTGATGGTCAGCGTGTACGCAGTTTTCCAGCGGTGGTTGAAGCTGCACAAGTGGCGCAACTGGCGTTTCGCGTAGGTGGTGAAATTCAAGAGTTTCCGGTTAAGGCCGGTCATGAGGTTACGCAAGGCCAATTGATTGCCAAGCTCGACCCAACCGATTATCAACTGGTTCTGGACCAAGCGCAGGCGCGCTTTGAGTTGGCGCAGGCGCAATTTCGCCGCACGGAAAACTTGGTTGACCAAGGAGTGATATCGCCGCAGCAATTTGACGAAGTGAAGTCGAACCTTGAGGTTGCACGGGCGAATGTTGAAACTGCCCGTGCCAATGTGCGCTATACCGAGTTACGCGCACCGTTTGCTGGAACCATTGCCCATGTATTTGTGGAGCGCTATGAGACCGTTCAGCCGCAGCGTCAAATCGCAACCTTGCAAATGAATAACGCAATTGATGTCAGTATTCGCGTTCCTGAGGGGTTATTTGCGCGGGTGCAACGCCAAACGAATTACCAGCCAGATGTCACCTTTGCGGCTGCCCCAGAGCAGAAATTCAAAGCAAGTTTAAAAGAGTGGGATTCAACGGCTGACCCTGCCACCAATACCTACAAAGTAGTGTTTACCCTGCCCGCGCCCGAGAACCTGAATGTGCTTCCGGGTATGTCGGCAATGGTTTCGGTTGATGCTAATGCCGTGTCAAAGCAGGCCGAAGCTGCCATATTAGTGCCGACAGCAGCGCTGTTCTCGCCCACCTCGGATGCGCCTGACCAAGGGCATTTTGTTTGGGTTTTCAACCCTGAAACCGAGCGGGTTCAGCAGCGCCAAATTACCGTTCGTGCGGTGACCAATCAAGGCGTCGAGGTTATCGACGGGTTAACGCCCGGCGAGCAAATCGTGATTGCCGGCGTGCACGCGTTGCAAAGCGAACAGCAGGTGCGTCCATGGGTTAAGGAGCGTGGCCTGTGATAAATATCGCTCGCTACAGTATGAAGCGCACCACCACCAGTTGGTTGGTGTTGCTGATTTTACTGCTTGGTGGTGTGGTGGCCCTACAAAATATTGGCCGCTTAGAAGACCCTGAGTTCACCTTGAAACAAGCCATGGTGATTACCCAGTATCCCGGCGCCACGTCACAGCAAGTTGAAGAAGAAGTAACCTACCGGCTGGAAAACGCCATTCAAGAACTGAGCTATGTTGACCATATTACGTCAGTGTCACAGCCGGGCTTAAGCCAAATCATGATTGAGATGCACAGCACGCTACGCAAGCATCAAATGCCACAGGTGTGGGATGAGCTGCGCCGCAAGGTCAACGACACCCGCAAACATTTGCCGCCGGGTAGCGGCGAGCCCATGGTGAAAGACGACTTTGCTGATGTATATGGCATGACGTTCGCAATTACAGGCGAAGGCTATAGCTATCAAGATATTGCCGACTATACCGATTACCTACGCCGCGAGCTGGTGTTGGTTAAAGGGGTTGGCAAAGTACAAGTTTCCGGCAAACAAAATGAACAGGTGATCGTTGAAGTTTCACGTGAAAAACTCGCCAACTTTGGTGTCCCGCCACAACAAATCGTTAATCTGCTGCAAACCCAAAACACAGTCAGCGATGCTGGCCGCGTGCAAGTAGGTAGCGAACGAATTCGCCTGCAAACCAGCGGCGAGTTTAAGAGCGTTAACGAACTATCCAACCTTATGATCAGTAACCCCGGTGCCGACGAGCGTATCTTGTTGCGCGATGTGGCGACGGTAACGCGCGAATACCAAGACATTCCGACACATTTGGTTCGTTACAACGGTGAGGACTCTTTGTGGTTAGCACTGTCATTTGCTGAAGACGTGAACGTGGTCGATGTGGGTGAACGGGTCATGCAACGCCTGGACGAGCTGCGGTATGCACAACCGGTTGGTATGCAGGTTCAAAAAATTTATGACCAGCCCTCGGAAGTGGATAATTCGGTCAATAACTTCCTGATTAACCTCGCTGAAGCCATCGTCATTGTGGTGATAGCGTTACTGGTAACCATGGGCTTGCGGTCGGGGGTTCTAATTGGCAGTGTGTTGCTCATCACCGTGCTTGGCAGCTTTATCTTCATGTATCTGATGGACATTCAGCTGCAACGGGTTTCTTTAGGCGCACTGATTATTGCTCTGGGCATGCTGGTTGATAACGCGATTGTGATTGCCGAAGGTATGTTGGTTGGTGTTCGGCGCGGCCTTTCACGGGTTCAAGCCGCCATTGACGTGGTGCAACAGAATATTTGGCCCTTGTTGGGCGCAACGGCCGTTGCCATTATTGCCTTTGCGCCAATAGGCCTGTCACGAGATGCCAGCGGCGAGTATGCCAATTCACTGTTCTGGGTGCTGTTTATTTCGTTGTTACTCAGTTGGTTCACGGCCATAACGCTGACACCATTTTTAGGAAACATATTATTCCGCAAAGATGCGCGCGCCCGAACAGCCCGTGAGCAACCGGAAGACGACGACCACGTTTATAATCACTGGGTGTTTCGTGGTTATCGCATCATGCTGCACTGGTTTTTACGCTGGCGTAAAACAACCGTTGCGGTAATGTTAGTGCTACTGGTTGTTGCTGGATACGGGTTTACCACCATTAAGCAATCGTTCTTTCCTCCTAGCACAACGCCAATGGCATTTGTTGATTTGTGGTACCCACAAGGCACCGACATACGTGCAACAGCACAGCAAGTGAAACAGCTGGAACATTACTTGGCCACACAGGGCGTGGACGCGGAAAACAATAACAATGGCTTAAAATTTGTCGCATCAACAATTGGTCAAGGTGCGCCGCGATTTACACTGACATACCAAGTAGAAAAGTCTTATGAAAGTTACGCGCAGCTTATATTACGTGCGGAAAACACCGATCAGCTGCAGGCTATTTTATTGGACTTTGAAGCTTACCTGAAGGTTGAGCAACCTGACGTTGAATACAAAATGAAGCCTCTGGAAATGGGCCCCACGCAAACGGCTAAAATTGAAGCTCGTTTTAGCGGTTCTGACCCGGTAGTGCTGCGTCAATTAGCCGATCAAGCGCGGGCAATTATGGCAAAAGACGACGGCGTGCATAACTTGCGTGATAACTGGCGCCAACGCACCAAAGTGCTGCAACCTGAATTCAATGAAGCGGCAGCACGGCGGTTGGGCATCACCAAATCGGATGTTGACGATGTACTGAAACGTAACTTTACCGGGCAAGCGGTTGGCGTTTATCGTGACGGCACTGACTTGTTGCCTATTGTGGTGCGCGCACCGGCCGGTGAACGCACTGATTTGAATAATTGGCGAGAGCTGCAAGTATATAGCTCAGCCTTGCAGCAGCATATTCCGCTTGGCCAAGTGGTGCGTGACATGACCTTACTGGCCGAAGATAACCTCATACTGCGCCGTGACCGCAAACGTACAATTACCGTTATGGCCGACCACGATATTTTCGGCGACGAAACCCCAGCTATGGTGCTGTCGCGCGTTCGTCCAGCAATTGAAGCGATTGAGCTGCCAGTTGGTTATGAACTAAGTTGGGGCGGCGAATTCGAGGCTTCACAAAAAGCCACGGGGGCGGTATTCCAAGCCTTACCGCTCGCCTTTTTAGTGATGTTCATTATTACCGTATTGTTGTTTAGCTCCATTCGTCAGGCAAGTGTGCTCTGGACCACTGTACCGCTGAGCGTTATTGGCGTTACCTTGGGGTTATGGATAACCAATCAGCCGTTTGGTTTTATGGCTTTGCTTGGTTTCTTAAGTTTGTCAGGCATGCTTATTAAAAACGGTGTGGTGTTGTTGGAGCAAGTGCGCGTTGAGTTGCATTCGGGCAAAGAAGCACTCAGCGCGCTTGTTGATGCCTCAATTAGTCGCGTGCGGCCGGTAACAATGACCGCAGCCACCACCATTGTCGGAATGATCCCATTGTTATTTGATGACTTCTTTGTCAGCATGGCGGTGGTGATTATGTTTGGCTTGGGCTTCGCCACCCTGTTAACACTGGTGGTGGTGCCGGTTATGTACGCTTTAGTGATGCGAGTTAAATGAACATAAATGTATTAGGTGCCAGCGGCGGCTTAGCTGGGCTCAGCGGCAGTACCTGCCTGCAAATCAGCGAAACCATATTGATTGATGCCGGAACCGGTATCAGTCAATTAAGCTTGGCACAAATGCAGCAGGTGCGGCATATATTTTTAAGCCACAGCCATAGCGATCATATTTGTTGCCTGCCCATGTTGCTGGCTAATTTATTCAACGCGCTTGATCCATCACAGTCGGTGACCTTGTATGGCTCCAAAGACACGTTCGCTGCGCTTAAAGCACACGTATTTAACTGGGTGATCTGGCCCGATATGACGGTAATGCCGTCGGCTGAAAAGCCACTTGTACGCCTGCAAGAAATTGCAGCAGGTGAGTCCATTACCATTGAGGGTATAGAAATTAAGGCCTTTTCGACCTATCACACCGTGCCCACGTTCGGGTATGCGGTGCGCAAAGCTGGCCAGTTGACGGCCTTTGTTGCGGATACGGGGTATGCCGAAAGTGTTGTGAGCGCTCTCAACGCATTGGCCCCACTTGACGCTATTATTCTTGAATGTTCGTTTCCCAACGAACTCGAAGCCATTGCATTGCAGTCGTGTCACTTAACGCCACAACTGTGCGAAAAGCTGCTCGGCGGTTTAACCGAGCAGCCCAAACGCATTTGCATTAATCACCTGAAGCCCGACCTGGCCGAACGCATTCAGCCGCAGCTAGCCGCTGACTGGCAGCTTTTACTGTAACTCGGGCTACTCATTTAAACGGCCTTAACTTTGCGTTGCCAATACAGCCAATAGACCGCCGGTAACACAAACAAACTTAATAGCGGCGCAGCCACCATACCACCAATCATGGGTGCTGCTATGCGTTGCATCACTTCACTACCGGTGCCCTCAGTAAGCATAATCGGCAATAGGCCGGCGATAATGGTTATTACCGTCATTGCTTTCGGTCGCACGCGCTGCACCGCACCTTCCATAATGGCATCATGCAAGCTGGTGCGGGTACGCTCGGTACGCTCGTGCCACGCGTTGTTCAAGTACAACAACATCACCACGCCAAACTCAGCAGCAACACCTGCCAGGGCTATCATGCCCACCACCACAGCGATGGACAGGTTAAACCCGAGCAACCAGATAAACCATAAGCTACCCGCCAATGCGAGTGGCAGTGTCGCCATGATCAGAACCGCTTGTTTGAAGGAGCGGAAGGTGAAATACAACAGAATCAGGATAACCGCTAAGGTAACCGGCACCACCTCTTGCAACTTGGCTTTTACGCGTTGCATGGACTCGTATTGCCCTGACCAGCTAACGCTGTAGCGCGGTGGAAGTTGGTACGCATTCACGATAGGTTGGGCAGCGGTCAATACATCACCAACGGGTACATCTGCCGCGACATCTACGAATACCCAGCCGGTAGGTCGTGCGTTTTCACTACGAATCATTGCCGGCCCCATGGTCACACGAATATCAGCAACCTGTTCAAGGGTAACCCACGCGCCGTCTTTGCTTACCAATGGCATGGTTTTCAAACGTTCAACGTGGTCTCGCTCGGCACGCGGATAGCGCAATGTGATTGGGTAGCGTTCTGTACCTTCAACGGTTTCTGCAATGGTCGCGCCGCCGATACCAAATTGTATTGCAGTTTGAATATCAGCTTGGGTGAGGCCGTAACGCGCCGCTTTGTCCAGTTGCGGCCGTATTTCGATATAGCGGCCACTGGCTGGGCGTTCAGCAAAAACCGAACTCACACCAGGCACATTCTGCAGTACCTGTTCAAGTTCAGCGCCGATACGCTGTATTTCTTTCAGATCAGGCCCTGCAATCTTCAACCCTAACGGCGTTTTAAGTCCGGTGGAAAGCATATCGATACGGGTTTTAATTGGCTGGACCCACGCATTGGTAATACCCGGAACCTGCACCGTTGCATCAAGTTCGGCGATAATATCGGTAATGGTGATGCCTTCACGCCATTGGTCTTGAGGCTTTAACTGAATGGTGGTTTCCAGCATGGTCAATGGTGCTGGGTCTGTGGCCGTTTCAGCACGGCCGGATTTGCCAAATACCGTATCAACCTCGGGCACTTGTTTGATTAACCGGTCTGTTTGCTGCAGCAGCTTGCCGACCGCGGCAGGACTAACACCCGGCATGGTGGTTGGCATGTACAGCAAATCGCCCTCTTGCATGGCAGGCATAAACTCGCTGCCCAGCTTACTCAGTGGGTAGTAAGCGCTCACTGCTGCAATCACTGCAAATACCAAGGTGAATTTTGGCCAATTGAGCACGACATTCAGTAGCGGCCGGTACACTGCAACCAACAAGCGCGTGATTGGGTTACGGTGTTCGCTAATGATTTTCCCGCGTACAAAATAGCCCATCAATACCGGCACCAAGGTAATCGACAGTAATGCTGCCGCCGCCATGGCAAAGGTTTTGGTGTACGCCAACGGGGCAAACAAACGCCCTTCTTGTTGCTCTAATGCAAAAACTGGAATAAAGCTCAGCGTAATAATCAGCAACGATAGAAATAATGCTGGCCCCACTTCACCGGTGGCTTTGGCAATGACTTGCCAGTGCTCAGCGCCCTGCGGCGGCGCGCCATGCTGTTCACGGTAGCGCTCCAAGTGTTTGTGGGCATTTTCCACCATCACAATGGCCGCATCAACCAATGCACCAATGGCAATAGCGATCCCACCTAAGCTCATTATGTTGGCGTTAATCCCCAGCCAACGCATAACGATAAAACTGATTAACACCGCCAAAGGCAAGGTGATAATTGCCACCAACGCGGAACGAATATGCAGTAAAAAGAGAATGGTGACCAATGCCACAAACGCCATTTCTTCAACCAGCTTGGTGGTTAGGTTATCAACGGCGCGGTGGATGAGTTGCGAACGGTCATACACCGGCGTTATTTCAACGCCTTCAGGCAAGCCTTGCTGCAAGGTTTTGAGTTTGTCGCGCACCCGCTCAATTGTGGCTAAGGCATTTTCGCCGTGGCGCATTACAACAATACCGCCCACCACTTCACCTTCACCATTAAATTCAGCAATACCACGTCGACTTACCGGACCACGTCGCACGGTGGCTACGTCATCTAAGGTAATCGCGGTGCCGGTTGCACTGCGTACATTCAATGGTAATTTACGTAAGTCTTCAAGTGACTGCAGGTAACCGGTACCGCGTACCATATATTCGGCTTCTGCCATTTCAACGATGCCGCCGCCCACTTCGGCGTTAGCAGCCTGAATTGCTTCACGTATGGCGCCTAAAGTTAAGCCATAGGTTTGCAATCGCGCGGGCTCAATAACCACTTGATAGGCCTGCACCATACCGCCAACAGTGGCAATTTCCGACACGCCACTTACACTTTGTAGCTCTTGCTTTAAGAACCAATTTTGCAAACTGGTGAGCTGCCCTAAGTCATGCTGCCCAGTGCTATCGGTTAATACATACTGAAATACCCAACCCACGCCACTCGCGTCGGGACCAAGTTCGGGCGTAACGCCCTGCGGTAAGCGCTCTTGTGCTTGACTCAGGTATTCCAACACACGACTGCGGGCCCAATAGATATCGGTACCGTCTTCAAACAGGATATATAAATAGGAGTCACCAAAAAACGAATAGCCACGCACCTCAGCGGCCCCCGGTACGGCCAGCATGACGTTGGCGAGCGGCCAGGTGACCTGTTCTTCCACCAATTGCGGTGCCTGCCCTGGATAACTGGTTTTAACAATCACCTGCACATCGGAAAGGTCAGGAATAGCGTCAAGTGGCGTGCTGGTCATGGCACGCCAACCAAACCAAGCCGCTAATACGGCCGCAATAATGACCAGTATGCGGTTACGCAATGAGGCATTAATGATTTGCGTGAGCATCAGTGGCCTCCTGTGCTTGTGGATTCTGCATACGGCTGTTGATGAGCGTCGCCTCTGAATCAAGCAAGAATTGACCTGCCACAACAACTTGCTCTCCGGCTTCTAAACCGTGCAGAATTTCAGCTTGGTCACCGACCACCAGACCAACATGCACGTCACGCTGGACAAAGCTATTGTCGTCGGTTTTTACCATCACTCGGTTCGTAGTGCCGGTAATCATTAAACTGCTTAGCGGCACCGTTAGGGCATCGCGTTTTGGCCCACCGTAGAGTTCCACTTCGGCTTGCATGCCAACCAGTAAGTTAGTACCCACTTTGCTGTCTGGCATCTTGATTCTTACCCGCTGGGTGCGCGCTTGGGTATCAAGTTCTGGATAAATGTAGTCGATGGTTGTTTCGTGTTTGTTCAGCCCTGCTTGCGGCAAAGTCACATCAACGGGCGCACCAGTACTGAGCCAATCGCTGTAGCGCTCAGGTACATCGGCGATGAGCCAATAGCTGTCATCGCCGGTTAAGGTCATGACTGCCAGGCCAGGCTCAATGTACATGCCTTCCGCCACATTAAGCTCTGTTACCACGCCACTGTGTGGAGCGAATACAGGTACGCGATAGATAATTTCTTTTGATTTTTCCAGTTGCGCAATTAATGGCTTGGCAAACCCAAGCAACTCTAAACGCAGCTTAGCGTCACGCAACAAGCGTGGATTTGCCGATGCGCTGCTTAACGCCTGCAACAAGTCTTGTTGCGCTACAACCAGTTCACGGCTGTAAATTTCGTAAACTGGGTCTCCCTGCTGCACCCGCTGGCCTTCACTACGTACATGCAAGCGTTCAATCCAGCCCGAAGCTCGTGTATGCAGATGGTGGCGTGCGTTGTCATTCCACTGCACGCTGGCAATGGTTGGGTAGTAGCGCCATAGTGTGGTGACTTCGGCCGTGGTTGTGCGAATGCCGAGGTTTTGCTGCATTTGCGCGCTGACTTTAACATCGCTTTCTTGCACCCGCTGACGCGGCTCTAGGTCCATACCACAAATTGGGCAGGTGCCAGGCTCATCACTGACAATATGACTATGCATGGGGCACACATATTCGGTGCTTGCTTCGTGTTCATGGTTTAGCTCAAATTCTTGCGCACTAAGCGTCGGAATAGCCACGATCACGCAAAGTATCAGTACAATAATAGAACGAATGTAATTCATAAGATTTCTGCCAGTTAGTTATCACAACACACGAACCCGCATGGTTCGCAAAACGAAACGTGTTAACTAAGCAGACATCGGGGGACGCAGCGATGTTTCGCTACGAGTTAGCAGCAGCGCATTTACAGATGGCCACAGGGTAATTGGATGGTATAAAGCGTCGACAGCAAAACGAGCAACTAATGCCCCCGCTGACGAGCTGCAATGGTGCTGACAATCACTACAGCTATTGTCACAACTTTGATGCATGGTGGTTGCTTCAACTGCCGGCTGCTCACAGCAGTCGTGCTGCTGGCTATCCGAGGTTGCCGTGTCCATCATGGCATGATGAGACATCATTGAGGCTGACGACAGCGCAGCAGCTTGCGCTGGTCCCGAAAACGGGGCCAGCAACAAACTTACGATAATCATCAGCTTCAACAATGTGTTCATGGTTTTGATTATAAACCTATCTCTGGTGCAATTACCAGATAGTTACACGCTGTTCCGGTGGCAAGTACAAGTCATCACCTGGTTTTACGTCAAATGCTTCGTAAAACGCGGGAATGTTAACCACAGTGCCGTTAACGCGATAATCAGCTGGCGAGTGCGGGTCACTTAATACTTGGTTACGAACATATTCGTCACGTGCTTTAGTTTTCCACACTTGCGCCCAGCCTAAAAATACACGCTGCTCGCCAGTGTAGCCGTCCATGACCGGTGATTCTTCGCCATTTAACGACGTTTGATAAGCGCGATACGCAATGGTTAAACCAGCTAAATCACCAATGTTTTCACCTAAAGTTAATTTACCATTGATAAAGGTGTCTGGAATAACTTCATAGCTATCGTACTGAGCTGCAAGCATTGAGCCACGTGCATCAAATGCTTCACGGTCTGAGTCTGTCCACCAGCTGCTAAGATTGCCATCACCATCATATTTAGAGCCTTGGTCATCGAAGCCATGGCCTAATTCATGACCAATTACCGCACCGATACCGCCGTAGTTCACAGCGTCTTCGGCATTCATGTCGAAAAATGGCGGCTGCAAGATACCTGCTGGGAATACAATTTCATTACGCACAGGGCTGTAGTAAGCGTTGACCGTTTGCGGCGTCATGCCCCAGTCTTCTTCTTTAACTGGCTGACCAATTTTGCCGATGTTTTCTTGATAATCAAACGCATATGAGCGCTTGTAGTTACCAACCAAGTCATCCGCAGAAACCACTAAACCTGAATAGTCACGCCATTCGCTTGGATAGCCTATGTACGGGGTGAATTTGCTAAGTTTTTCCAGCGCTTTTTGCTTGGTTTCCTCGGTCATCCACTCTAGATCTTTGATTGAGTCACCATAAGCAACAATCAGATTATCAACCAATTCTTCCATACGCGCTTTTGCCGCTGGAGGAAAATATTCTGCAACGTAAAGTTGACCCAACACTTCGCCTAAGGCGTTGTCGGTTGCATCAACACCGCGCTTCCAACGCGGCTCTTGCTCTGGTGTGCCACGCAATACTTGGCCATAAAAATCAAAGCGACGGTCGTTGATTTCTTCGGTAAGTGCTGAGGCAAAACGATCAACAGTTTTCAACGTCATGTAGTGTTTCCACGTATCCACGCTGACTTCGTCAAACATTTCACCAAACGTCTCAAAGTAGCTTGGCTGACGCACAATAATGTCACTTGCTACATTGGCACCTGTGGTTTCAGCCCAAGTTTCAAAGTCAAATGCATCAAACATGGTCGCTAATTCTGCCAACGACTTTTTGTTATAGGTTTTGTCTGCGTTGCGGCTCTCTACTCGGCTCCACTGCGCTTCGGCAAGCTTGGTTTCTAAGTCGAGTATCGCAGCGGCAGCTTCTTCGGCTTGCTCATAATCAACCAACGCAAGCACATCGGCGATATATGATTGATATTGCTTACGAATTTCTACGAACTTTTCGTCGTCTTTCAGGTAATAGTCGCGATCAGGCAAACCTAAACCAGATTGCGACATGTACATCGCATTGATTTCTGGGTCTTTTGCATCTGGGTACACGTAAAAACCAAACGGCGAACTTACACCAAGCTTGGTTAATTCTGCCATGCGCGCCGCTGCTTCAGCGTGAGTACTCACTTGTGCGGTTGCTTGCAAATCAGCTGCAATCGGGGTGTACCCCAAGCTATTCAGCTTCTCAACGTCCATATAGCTATTGAAAAAGTCACCGATTTTTTGTGCATTGCTACCCTCTTCAGCCGCTTTAGCTGAAGCTTCCTCAATAATTTTACGCAAGCGTTCCTGGTTTTCTTCACGCAACTCTAAGAATGAACCAATGCGTGACTTATCAGCTGGCATTTCGGCATTGTCATACCAAGTACCATTAACATATTGGAACAAATCGTCTTGTGGACGCACATCGGTATTGAACGCTTCAAGGTTCAAACCTGACGTTAATTGCTTCTGAGGCTGTTCTTGCTGTGTTTGTTGTTGTTCTGATTGCTGTGGCGAGCATGCAGCTACACCTAATGCTAACGCTACACTTAGCGCAATGGTACTGACTTTGTTCATAATTTCCCCGTTTGTTTTAGTGACCTATTACTTCTTCGGTGAATAGGTATTCTTTAAGCTCTTCATCAAAAACTTTGTCACGGCGCCGAATCCATTCTAGGGTCATGGCTGCGTGCTCTTTTTCTTCGTCGCGATTGTGAATAAGAATTTTTCTTAACTCATCGTCCTTACACACATCGATACGTTGGTTATACCAATCGACTGCTTCCAATTCTTCCATTAGTGACACAATAGCTCGGTGCATATCGCGGGTTTCTTCCGACAATAGCTCGAACGGCTCGTGGTACCCTTCGTTGGCCATAAATGCCTCCGTCGTTATTCACAGTGGATTTCAGTTAACCTTTCTACCATAAGCCAAGCCACTAAGATGCACAATAGAAAAGCCCGCAGATGCATCGCATCCGCGGGCTTTTTTGTCGCAAAATGTTAACCAACTGCCGAATCGGCAGCCGTTACTTTTTCGCTTTTTTGTTCGGAAGGTCAGTAATTGAGCCTTCGAATACTTCAGCGGCAAGGCCAACTGATTCATGCAAGGTTGGGTGCGCATGAATGGTTAATGCGATGTCTTCTGCATCACAGCCCATTTCAATGGCCAAGCAGATTTCGCCCAATAGCTCACCAGCGTTAGAACCAACGATTGCGCCACCAATGATGCGGTTGTTCTTATCAAACAACAACTTGGTAAAGCCGTCTGTAGCACCTTGTGCAATAGCACGGCCAGAAGCTGACCATGGGAATACTGCTGCTTCGTACTCAACGCCTTGCTCTTTCGCTTCTTTCTCGGTTAAGCCAGCCCATGCAACTTCAGGGTCGGTGTAAGCAATTGAAGGAATAACTTTCGGATCAAAGAAGTGTTTCTTGCCCGCAATAACTTCGGCGGCAACGTGGCCTTCGTGAACAGCTTTGTGCGCCAGCATTGGCTGACCCACTAAGTCGCCGATTGCGAAGATGTTCTTCACGTTGGTGCGCAGTTGGTTGTCTACTTCAATGAAGCCACGGTCAGTTACTTTTACGCCCGCGTTTTCAGCACCTACTTTGTCACCGTTTGGTGCACGACCAACAGCAACCAATACGGCGTCATACTTCACTGGTTTCTCAGGCGCTTTGTCGCCTTCGAAAGTTACGTGAATGCCGTCTTTCTTGGCTTCAACTTTAGCCGCTTTAGTGTTCAGCATGATGTTGTCGAATTTCTTAGAAATTGACTTGGTGAACGACTTAATGATGTCTTTGTCTGCTGGCGGAATCAGTTGCTCGGTCATTTCAACCACGTCAACTTTCGCGCCTAACGCGCTGTACACACAGCCCATTTCCAAACCAATGATACCGCCGCCTAGAATCAGCATACGGCCCGGTACGAATGGCAGTTCGAGTGCGTCGGTAGAGTCCCAGATGCGCTCGTCGTCATGCGGGACAAATGGCAATTTAATTGATTGTGAACCCGCTGCGATAATCGCGTGCTCGAAGTTAATAACCGTTTCGTTACCGTCCGCGTCTTTCACTTTGAGCTGTTTGTCGCTGGCAAATTCGCCCACGCCATTCACAACTTTTACTTTGCGCATTTTCGACATTTGGCCTAGGCCACCAGTCAATTGACCAATGACTTTTTCTTTGTGCGTACGGATTTTGTCGAGGTCGATTTTTGGCTTGCCGAATTCAACGCCTTCTGCGCCCATGTGCTTCGCATCTTCAATGTGCTTGGCAATGTGCAACAAGGCTTTTGAAGGGATACAGCCGACGTTCAAGCAAACACCACCTAAGGTGCTATAGCGCTCAACCAATACGGTTTCTAAACCTAAGTCTGCAGCACGGAATGCTGCTGAGTAACCACCTGGGCCGCCACCAAGAACGACTACTTGTGCCTTCACTTCTTTGCTCATAACAACCTCATCTGAATCCGGTAAAAACGTGGGGCTGATTATAACAGCCCCTGCACAATTTGTTTAATTTATAGAACCAATTTACGAATATCCGACAGCACGGCGCTCAGGTAGACACTGAAACGCGCTGCAACGGCACCGTCAATCACACGGTGATCATAGCTCAGGCTGAGTGGCAACATCAGGCGTGGATCAAAGTCTTTGCCATTCCACTTCGGTTTCATTTCGCTTTTCGATACACCTAAGATGGCAACATCCGGCGCGTTTACAATTGGCGTAAACGCAGTACCACCGATACCACCAAGGCTAGAAATTGAGAAGCAACCGCCTTGCATGTCCTGCGCCTTGAGCTTGCCGTCACGTGCTTTCGCACTAATTTCGAGTAGCTCGTCAGACAGCTCATAGATGCCCTTTTTGTCGACATCACGGATAACCGGCACGACCAGACCATTTGGCGTGTCCACCGCGATACCGATGTGCACGTATTTTTTCATGATCAAGTGTTCGCCATCCGGTGCCAATGACGAGTTAAATACTGGGTACTCGCGCATTGCTTTGGCAACGGCTTTCATGATGAAAACCAACGGGGTGATTTTCACACCATCTTTCTTTTTCGCCTGCAGTTCGTTTTCTTGCTTGCGGAATGCTTCCAGCTCAGTGATATCAGCTTCATCAAACTGCGTCACGTGCGGGATAGTTACCCAGTTGCGATGCAGGTTTGGTCCGGAAATTTTCTGAATGCGCGTTAATGGCACTTCTTCAATTTCACCAAACTTGCTGAAATCAACTTTCGGTGGCGCAATGACTTGTAGACCGCCTTCACCTTGTGCAACACCGCTAGATGCGTTCGCTTTCGGGCGTGACAGTTCATATTTCACGAATTCTTGCACGTCTTCTTTAAGAATACGTTCTTTGCGGCCCGAACCTTTGACTTTGTTCAAATCAACGCCGAACTCATTCGCCAAACGGCGCACTGCAGGTGATGCATAAGCCAAACCTTCGGCTTTTGACTTTTTGTCCAGCGGGTGATCGGGCACCGGCGGCTTACGATCAGCTTTTTCTGAGTCGCTGTCAGCGGCCTTTTTAGCATCGCTGCTTGCTGCTTTCTCAGCATCGCTGTCATCGGCTTTGCCGCTGTGAGATTGGGGCTCAGACTCCGCTTCCGCGGTATCAGATCCCGATTTGGCTGAGGTTTCGAGTTTTATGACGAGCGAGCCTTGCTTCACTTTGTCGCCAACTTTTACTTCTACAGACTTAACCACACCCGCTTCTGGGCTTGGCACGTCCATGGTTGCTTTGTCGGTTTCAAGCGTGATGAGGCCGTCTTCTGCGTTGATTTCATCGCCTTCTTTTACCAGCACTTCGATAACATCAACTTCACCGTCTTCGCCAATGTCCGGCACGTTAACTTCAATCACTTTCTTCGATGCCGGTGCAGAGCTGCTCTCGTCACTACCCTGATCGGGGTCTGGCTTGGCGTCAGCCGTGCCTGACCCCTGACTTACTTTTTCAGCATCTTTGTCAGCGGCTTCGCCGCTGTTAGATTGGGAGTCAGACTCCGCTTGCGCGGTGTCAGACCCCGACTCTGCTGCCGCTTCGAACATTGCCAGCAGGTCGCCTTCTTTGATTTTGTCGCCGACTTTCACCTTCAGTTCAGCCACAACACCGGCAAACGGTGCTGGGATGTCCATCGATGCTTTGTCGCTTTCAACTGTGATCAGTGAGTCTTCGGCTTCTAGGCTGTCGCCTTTGCTCACCAAGATTTCTATGACTTCAACTTCATCACCGCCCACATCGGGGGCTTTTACTTCTTTTAAATCTGCCATGCTTGCCTCCGCTCCCGTTGCTTACGCGTACAGTGGGTTGATTTTGTTGGTATCGATGCCGTATTCCTTGATCGCTTTTTCAACGACTTTGGCATCAATATCGCCCGCCTTCGCCAGCTCAGTAAGAGCAGCAACAACAATGTACTGTGGATTCACCTCAAAATGACGGCGTAAGTTTTCACGGCTGTCTGAACGACCGAAGCCATCCGTACCCAATACACGATAAGGTGTTGGCACCCATGCACGGATTTGATCCGCGTATTGCTTCATGTAATCCGTTGCCGCAATAGTTGGGCCTTTGGCTTTTTCAAATACTTTGGTTACATAAGCAGTTTTTTGCTTCTTAGCTGGGTGCAGCATGTTATGGCGTTCAACGTCATAGCCGTCACGGGCCAATTCGTTAAACGACGTCGCGCTGTAAACTTTTGCAGTAATGCTAAAGTCGTCTGCCAGCAATTTCGCAGCAGCACGTACCTGCTCCAAAATGGTGCCAGAGCCGACCAGTTGCACTTCGCCTTTCGCTTTACCTGAGGCTTTTACTGTTTCGAACTCGTAAATACCTTTAACAATGCCTTCTTCAACGCCTTCTGGCATTTCCGGCTGTTTGTAGTTCTCGTTCATAACGGTCAGGTAATAGAACACATTCTCTTGTTCACCATACATGCGGCGTAAACCGTCTTGCACGATAACCGCGACTTCGTAGCCATAGGTTGGGTCGTACGTAATACAGTTCGGCACGGTATTGAACAAGATGTGGCTGCTGCCGTCTTGGTGTTGTAAACCTTCACCGTTGAGCGTGGTTCGCCCTGCAGTACCGCCAACTAAGAAGCCACGTGCTTGGCTATCACCGGCAGCCCATACTAAGTCACCCACACGTTGGAAACCGAACATGGAGTAATAGATGTAGAACGGAATCATCGGCTCGTTGTTGGTTGAGTAGCTGGTAGCTGCTGCAACCCATGACGCCATGGCGCCGAGCTCATTGATACCTTCTTGCAGTACTTGGCCCTTGGTATCTTCGCGGTAGTAGGCAACCTGATCTGCGTCTTGTGGTTCGTACTTCTGGCCTTGGCTGGAGTAAATACCCACTTGACGGAACAAGCCTTCCATACCGAACGTACGGGCTTCGTCTGGAATGATTGGCACAATACGTTGGCCAATCTTCTTGTCTTTCAACAGCGCAGTAAGAACACGTACAAACGCCATGGTGCTAGAGATTTCACGATCGCCCGAGCCTTTGGTTACAGCTTCGAATGCTTTTAGTGACGGAATTTCTAACTCAACGTCGGTTTTCGGTAGACGTTTCGGCATGAAGCCGCCAAGCGCTTCACGGCGCTCGCGCATGTACTTCATTTCTTCGCTGTCGTCCGGGAACTTGTACAATGGAATATCTTCAAGTTCGCTGTCTTTAATCGGAATGTTAAAGCGGTCACGGAAGTGCTTAATTGCCTCCATGTCCATCTTCTTCACTTGGTGCGCAATGTTTTTACCTTCACCAGCTGTGCCCATGCCATAACCCTTAACGGTTTTAGCAAGGATGACCTGTGGGCGGCCTTTGGTGTTCACGGCTTTATGATATGCCGCGTAAACTTTCATTGGGTCATGGCCACCGCGGTTTAAGCGCCAGATGTCTTCGTCGGTCAGGTTTGAAACCATCGCTTTGGTTTCTTCAGTTTTGCCGAAGAAGTGCTCACGGGTATAGGCACCGCCCTTCGCTTTGTAGTTCTGGTATTCGCCGTCAACGCTGTTTTGCATAATTTCAGCAAGCTTGCCTTCGGTATCACGGTACAGCAATGGATCCCAGTAGCGACCCCAAATTACCTTGATAACTTCCCAGCCTGCGCCACGGAATGTACCTTCCAGCTCTTGAATGATTTTGCCGTTACCACGTACCGGGCCATCTAAACGCTGCAAGTTACAGTTTACAATAAAGGTTAAGTTGTCTAAGCCTTCGCGCGTTGCCAAGCCAATAGCACCTAAGCTTTCTGGCTCATCCACTTCGCCATCACCCAAGAAGCAATACACACGTTGGTTTGAACAGTCTTTAATGCCGCGGTCGGTTAAATACTTCAGGTAGCGTGCCTGATAAATTGCCTGAATGGGGCCAAGGCCCATCGATACAGTTGGGAACTGCCAAAAATCAGGCATTAAATGTGGGTGCGGATACGAAGGCACACCTTTGCCGTCTACTTCTTGACGGAAGTTATTCAATTGCTCTTCGCTGATGCGCCCTTCAAGGTATGCACGTGCATAAATGCCCGGCGAGACATGGCCTTGAACGTAAAGGTAGTCACCACCGTCTTGGTCAGTCGGCGCGCGGAAAAAGTGGTTAAAACCTACATCGTACAGCATGGCTGACGAAGCAAAACTTGAAATGTGACCACCTAATTCGAGGTCTTTTTTCGAACCGCGCAGAACCATCGCCAATGCGTTCCAACGAATTGCAGCACGCACCCGCGCTTCAATTGAGCGGTCACCCGGCATGGTTGGCTCTTGGCTAGCAGGGATAGTGTTTAGGTACGCTGTCGTGGCGTTGTACGGCAGATACGCACCGCTACGACGAGCCTTTTCAATGAGTGATTCGAGTAAGAAATGGCCGCGCTCGGCGCCGTCTTCTTCCAACACGACCTCGAGGGCTTCAAGCCACTCGCGCGTTTCTTGCGGGTCGATGTCGTCTTTTAAATGGTCAGTCATACTTCTGTCCTTACCCTTGCTGAGTTCGGCGTAGCGACCGCTGAATTCGTGACTGTTCACGATTCGAGGTGAGCAACGCATGTTCAATATAGGCTAGCAACTGATGGCAGGTTTCTCGAGCCTGCTCCGGTTCGCCAGCGGTAATGGCAGCCACAACTTGCTGCCGATGTTCGTGTAATTGCTGCATAACGCCCGGCTTGTGCGCGAGGTCCTGCAGGTTTTGAAGAATATTTTTCTGCAACAGTGGCAACATACTGCGCACCAAGTGCAACAGGATCACATTGTGCGAGGCTTCGGTAATACGCAAATTAAACTCGGTCAGCGCCTGCGCTTGTGCGGCGAGCTCCGCACCTGGGTCTAATTGCAATGCGGTGAAGGCGGCTTTTATCGCCTCGATATCGGCACTGGTGCCGCGCAACGCAGCGTAATACGACGAGATGCCCTCTAGGGCATGACGAAACTCGAGTAAATCAAATTGGGATTCTGGATGCTGTGCCAATAAGTTCAGTAGCGGCTCCGCAACACGCTCTTGCATGTTATCGCAAACGTAAGTGCCGCCACCTTGACGCCGCTCAACTAAACCACGCGCTTCAAGTTTCTGAATGGCTTCACGCAAACTCGGACGGGACACCGAAAACTGAGCGGCAAGATCGCGCTCAGACGGCAACCGCGCCCCTGCTTCGAGCGTGCCGTCCACGATCATGGCTTCAATGCGTTCCATGATTACATCTGACAGTTTAGTCTGCTGAATGCGTTTGAATGTCATAGAAAACCCGTTGTTCGTGCGCTGCGCTGTTCGTCCGTTTCACTGCTCGTGCGCTTTGCTGTTCGAACAGTGCGAAGCACGGACGAACAGAGAGCGCAGCGAACGTACGAATAACGAATAACGCTTTTGCTTTTGCCTTTGGTAATACCAATAGACCAACATTGTAGATCAGGGTTTCGTAAAAACCAAATAGATTCCGACTAAACCCAACCACCAATGGTCAATAGCGCAACAAAAACCACATATAACAGGAAGTTACGTTTAACTAGCGCGGTAGTGGTCGGAGCAGTCAGGTCATCGGCGAGCTCAGCCACCTTGGTCAAAGCGATGAAGTTATTTTGTGGTTTGTTGCCAATGGAACTTAACCACACCGGCAACGCTTTGGAGAAGTTACCAACTAACAGGAAGCCTAAAGTCATCAGGCGGGTTGGTAACCAGTTGATAATTTGGTGCACAGTTTGCCAACGCGGGCTTTTGTTGTGACGCATGTCACGCAGCGTGGCATAGACCAATGCGCCAGTAACACCCAACAACACGAAGTAGATCATCACTGCAAAATAGTGCCGCAAATGAATCCATAGCAATAGATGTTCAACGGGGGCAGCTTCTTTACGCCCTGATGCCTGTTGCAATAGTTTCAGCTGGCGTGCTTGTTCCGCGCCATCTTCTTCAGATTCGGCCTGTAAATAGCGTTTGTAAGCTGCGCGAGCGGCTGGAGCCTGAATGGCGGCCAATAAACCGGCGGCACTCACTAAGAAGGTGAGCAATACATTGTTTAGCAGCGCCAGCACAAAACCAATAAACAACGCTGGGATAATTGCCCAGAGTACTTGCCCTAAATCATGCTGACGCCAAGCCTCCAGTTGCGCGCCGCGCACCTGCCAATGTTGCCAACGTAAAATAATACGACGCCAATGCAAGTTACGGGTAATTTCTAGCGTTCGTTCTAACGAATATGCAAGCAATATTACCAACAAATACATGCTTATACCTTCTTACTGAGCAATTGGTGGAACCGCTGCCAGTCAAATGCTGGGCCGGGGTCTGTTTTGCGCACTGGCGCAATATGTTCGTGCCCTACTATACGACGCCGCGTTAAGCCCGGGTAGTGTTCGATGAGTTGTCGGGCCACTTCAGCGAGGCGTCGGTACTGTTCATTAGTGTAGGGCTGGTGGTCAGTTCCCTCAAGCTCTATTCCAATGGTGAAGTCATTACAGCGCTTGCGGCCGCAGTAATGCGACTGCCCAGCATGCCATGCGCGACGATGAAACGGCACATATTGAATCAATTCACCGTCGCGCCGAATTAAGCAATGTGCGGAAACACGCAGTCCCTCAAGCACGGCGAAGTCTGGATGCGCGCTGGTGTTCAAGGTGCCCATAAATAGATCGTCAATGTAGGGCCCGCCGAATTCCCCAGCTGGCAAACTGATGCCATGCACCACCAATACGCTAATGTCATTGGCGTCAGGACGCTCGTCAGCGTGGGGTGATTCGCGATGTTGGGCCTGTGGCAGCCAACCGTTGTTGATGTTCGGTGTTGTCATGTGTGTGACTTCATCTGCCTCATTAAGTAGTGCGTTGCTGAACAACAGCTAACACCATAGTTTTATCTTGAGTCATTTTATAGACTTTTTATAAGTCAGATGTAAATTCAAGGCAAAATAGAGTAGGTATGAAAGCTTCATTTAGTAATCTTATTTGATTACTTTCATAAATGTAACTATATTTAATTACTAACATTATTTAGGACAACATTCATCATGATTTCCAGACGCGCGGTGTTAACCGGCGAAGTCGTCGATTTGCCCAATGAGACTTCCGATAGCCGTAGGCATTTGAGCGCGCATATCGAATTAGGGCTGCGCTTAATTCATGACTATGTTCCGCTCTCATATGACGTATTTCGCGGCAAACACTTTGTTATTCAAACCGCACAGGCAAGTCACGCGCTCGACATTGCAATGCTGCTGCGGTTATTTCTTAAATCGAAACAACAACAGGATGATTGGGATGTACGAGTCGGGGTTGGGTTAACGGAGAGTTTGTCGAATCAAGCACTAGCGTCTTTAAAGAAAGACCGGCTCATGGTTCTAACCGGACGCCCCACCACAGATGATCGTTTAAGATTAACAACCAAGTTTGCTGATGCGTTGCTTTCGCAGTTAACTTCTACCCAGGCACAGGTACTCAGCTATTACCTGAGGTTTATGCCGATCACTCATCAGGAGCTAGCTGATAAACTTAATAAATCGCGTGTGAATGTCACGCAAATACTCAACAGCACACATTATAAGTTGTTCGAATTGTATCTCATTGAAGCAAGGCAACTATTGGCAACGGACTAATAATTCGGAACATTCTTGTGAGAAACGCTCCGCAGCCCTACAATATGCCACATTAAGCAATGATCACCGTATATAAAAGGCACATGCATGGATACTCGAGTAGACCCTAATTTATTGGCGGCTGACCGCGAACACATGGTGCAGCGCGCCCTGCAAGAAGACTTAAACGGACTCTCTGCTGACTTAGACATTACCGCGCAACTGATACCCGCTACCGAGCACGCCCGCGCCACGATTATCACCCGTGAAGATGCCGTGATATGCGGTGTTGATTGGGTGAACGAAGTGTTTAAGCAGCTAGGCGGTGACGTTACGGTAAACTGGCTGGTGGCCGATGGCGACATGGTTGATGCCGACTCCGTACTGTGTGAACTGGAAGGCCCGGCGCGTGTCATTCTAACCGGGGAGCGCACTGCGCTTAATTTTCTGCAGACGTTATCGGCCGTCGCAACCACCACGGCACATTACGTTCGGCATTTAGAAGGCAGCGAAACAAGGCTGCTGGATACCCGCAAAACTGTGCCCGGTTTGCGTACAGCATTGAAGTACGCCGTAGTCTGTGGCGGCGGTTTTAATCACCGTATTGGCTTGTACGACGCCTACCTTATTAAGGAAAACCACATCATGGCATGTGGCGGTATTGCACAAGCTGTTGAGGCCGCACGCAGGTTAAATCCGGGCAAGCCTGTTGAGGTGGAAGTGGAAAGTTTAAGCGAATATGAGGAGGCACTGAGTGCCGGTGCCGACATAATTATGCTTGATAACTTCTCTTTACATGATATTTACACAGCTGTAGAACAACGTACAGGTCAGACCCGCTTAGAAGTGTCCGGAAACATCACTGATAAGCGCTTGAATGAATTAGCATTAACTGGCGTCGATTATATTTCATCGGGGGCTTTAACAAAAAGTATACAGGCCGTTGACCTTTCTTTAAGATTTCAAAAACTTTAACTATTGACGAATTAAATTGATCTGCTATGTTTTAAGGGCAATGCGCAACTAAAAGCCCCCACTGTCGAATGAAAAGACAGGAATGGTGGTTCTTAGGTGCCAGGCACGCTTTAAAAGGCAAAGCTACTGAGAGGTAGTGACGCAAAACCTCCGGTCCAACTGGTGAGGGCGGCTTTACAGCCAACCAAATTAGCGGATAGCGGGGCTGCAGGCTAAAGTCTGGTGGATGAAGTAGCTTTCCGATGTTATGTCGACAAAGCAAAAACCACTTGTTCTTTCGGCTGATGCAGATGACTTGTTGTGGTCTTTTTTTGTGACCATCCAAGTGCTGATGTGCATCTGGATGCTACTTAGACAGACACAACAATAACTAATAAGTTCGAAATTACTTTCGGGAGATATTTCATGAAAGCGCAAGTACAAAAAGGTTTTACCTTAATCGAGTTGATGATCGTTGTTGCGATCATCGGTATCTTGGCAGCTGTAGCAATTCCAATGTACAGCGACTACACCCAACGTGCTAAAGCTTCTACTGGTTTAGCTGCATTGGCGAACTACAAAACTACTGTAGCTATGTGCTATCAGACTTATGGCGCTTTAGCTAACTGTGATGCTTCTACCGATGCTTCTACAGTTGATAATGGTGACGGCACGACTACTGCTGTAGCGGCTAACATCACGCCAATCCCTAAAGCGATTACTTCTGCTGACAGCGTTAACGGTGTAACAACTGCAAACGTAACTGCTGGTATTATCTCAGCAACTTTAGAAGCTGTAGACGTTGACGGTACACCAATCAACGTAACGGTTACGCCAACTGCCTCACAAGGTGGTGGTGTACTTACTTGGACTATCGCTTGTTCAGATTTTTCTAAAGGCTCACGCGTAGATGGTTGTACTGTTGCGATAGCTGGTTAATCTGCTCAGTGCTTTTCATTTGATAAGCGAATGAATAGAGAGGCCTCGAACACACATTATGTTTGAGGCCTTTTATTTTTTCAGTGAAGTTAGGTAAGAAACCATGCTGCACCACTCCCTCGCGGCTTTGCTGCTGCGTGACAAACTCATCCCTGAAGATAAACTCACCCGTTGCAGTGAGTATGCTTGGGAAAATAAGCTTCCTTTTAGTGCCTGCTTAATTGAGCAAAAGCTTATTTCGCCAAGCGAACTTGCCAACTTTTGTTACCTCGAGTCCAATGCCCCGTGGCTTGACCTTGATGCCTTTAATGCCGATTTCATTCCTCAAGAATTCATCAACGAACGCTTAATTCGTAAAAACCATGCCATTCCGCTATACCTGCGCGGGAATGTGTTGTACGTGGCGGTTTCAGATCCAACCCGGATTGAAACACTCGATGAATTCCAATTCCGCACACGTATGCAAACTGAAGCGGTATTGGTGGAAGAAAACAAACTTCAGAAATTGATTGATACGGTACTTGAAAACGAATCATCAGCACTTGGCGTCACCGCAGAAGACGAACAAGAATTACGGGACATTGATGCGGCTGAAGAGCGCCAAGACGATACCGGAGCCGTATCGGCAGACGTTAAAAATGATGCGCCCATTGTTATTTACATCAACAAGATGTTGTTGGATGCCATTAAACGCGGTGCCTCGGATTTGCACTTTGAGCCCTACGAGCAGGAATACCGCGTGCGGTTTCGTATTGATGGCGTATTACATGAAATTGCCAAGCCACCGGTGCAGCTAGCAGGACGCATCGCAGCGCGGTTAAAAGTTATGTCGCAGCTTGATATTGCCGAGCGCCGACTGCCTCAAGATGGACGTATAAAACTTAAACTTTCCAAACACAAAGCCATAGATTTCCGGGTTAGCTCATTGCCGACTTTATACGGTGAGAAAATTGTATTGCGGATACTTGATGCCGCAGCTGCCATGATCGGTATCGAATCACTCGGTTATGAACCGGATCAGCAAAAGCTTTATGAAGAAGCACTGGAAAAGCCTCAGGGCATGATATTAGTTACCGGCCCAACGGGTTCAGGTAAAACCGTATCACTGTATACAGGCCTCAATATTCTTAATACCCCCGAACGCAATATTTCTACCGCCGAAGACCCTGTAGAAATTAACTTAATGGGGATTAACCAGGTTCAGATTAATGTCAAAGCCGGTTTGGGTTTTGCTGATGCGCTGCGCTCGTTTTTGCGGCAAGACCCTGATGTGGTTATGGTGGGTGAGGTACGTGACTTAGAAACCGCAGAAATAGCCATTAAAGCAGCACAAACCGGTCACTTGGTGCTTTCCACCTTGCACACCAACTCAGCCGCCGAAACCCTAACCCGTCTGATGAATATGGGTGTGCCCGCCTATAACATTGCCGGCTCCGTAACATTGATCATTGCGCAGCGTCTTGCGCGGCGTCTCTGTGGTCACTGCAAAGAAGAAGAAAAACTGCCAAAAGAAGAGATGCTTCGCCAAGGCTTTAGTGAAGAACAGGTAAAAACTGCCACTGTTTATAAAGCGGTGGGTTGCGATCAGTGCACTAACGGTTATAAAGGTCGTACAGGTGTTTACGAGGTAATGCCGATTACAGCCAACATCGCAGACCTTATAATGACCGGTTCATCGTCGTTGGATATTGCCAAACAAGCACGCAAAGATGGTATTAATTCTTTGCGCGAATCGGCGTTACTTAAGGTTGCCAAGGGCACCATTAGCTTGATTGAAGCGAACCGCGTGACAAACTTCTAATTAGAATAAACAAAATAATAATCAGAGTAAGTAGGTGCAGTAATGGCAAAAAAACCTCAAACCATAAAAGAAATCACCGAGTTTGCCTGGACTGGTATCAACAAACGCGGACAGAAAGTTAAAGGCGTGATGCGCGCCGATAGCGACCGCATGGTGCGTGCCAAGCTGCGCGACCAGGGAGTAATGCCGAAAAGCGTGAAGAAAAAAGGCAAGCCGCTGCTGGGTGACAAAAAAATTGTCGGGGCCGATATTGCGTTATTTACTCGCCAGATTGCCACCATGCTTGCGGCTGGTGTGCCACTATTGCAATCATTGGAAATGGTGGCAAAAGGCGTTGAGAAAGTTAAAGTTCGTAACCTCATGCTAACCATAGCCAACGATGTCGCAGCAGGCTCACCGTTAGCCGGTGCTTTGCGCAAACACCCAGACGTGTTCGATAGTTTATATTGTGATTTAGTCGATTCCGGCGAGCAGTCCGGTTCACTCGAAACCATCTTTGATCGTATCGCCACGTACCGAGAGAAATCCGAGCAATTGAAGGCTAAAATAAAGAAAGCTTTGGTATATCCTGCCTCTGTTATCGTAGTCGCAATTGCCGTAACAATTATTTTGCTGGTATTCGTGGTACCACAGTTTGAGGCGGTGTTTAAAGACTTCGGTGCTGAACTGCCAGCCATGACCCAGTTTGTGGTTACCTTATCGGAAATCGTCCAAGCCTACTTTTTATACGTCATCGCTGGATTTATCGTGGCTGGTTGGTTGTTCAAACGGGCCTATAGTAAAAGCCAATCGTTGCGGGACAAGGTGGATAAATACTCGCTAAAGATTCCTGTCATTAAAGAAATTCTGAACAAAGCTGCCGTGGCGCGTTTTGCGCGTACTTTATCAACCACGTTTGCCGCTGGCGTTCCGCTGATTAGCGCACTTGATTCAGCAGCAGGCGCATCGGGTAACGCTGTCTATCGCGACGCTATTTTCCGCATCCGCGATGAAGTGACTTCGGGTATGCAAATGAATACGGCCATGCAATCACAGGACTTGTTCCCGACTCTGGCCGAACAGATGGTTTTTATCGGCGAAGAGTCCGGTTCATTAGACGACATGCTTGCGAAAGTTGCCGATATTTACGAACGCGAAGTTGACGACTTAGTCGATAACCTGACCGCACTGCTTGAACCCATGATCATGGTTGTTATCGGTGTGCTGGTGGGTGGATTGATTGTCGCCATGTACTTGCCTATCTTCTCACTCGGTAAAGTGGTGAGCTAAGGTGAATATTATACTTGAGTACCCCGCAGCGACTTGGTGGGTCACCGTATTTGGATTACTACTTGGCTTGGTGGTTGGCAGTTTCTTAAATGTGGTAATTGGCCGTTTCCCGATCATGATGCAACGCCAATGGCAACGTGAATGCGCGGAAGTTTCCGGTACCACGCCTGAAGCCCATGCCCCTTTCAATTTGGCCAAGCCCAATTCGCACTGCCCTAAATGCAAAGCCCCCATAAAATGGTATGACAACATTCCGGTTATCAGCTGGTTGATGTTGCGCGCCAAGTGTCGCAGTTGTGGCACCGGCATTTCAATACGTTACCCGCTGATAGAACTGCTTACGGGAGTCGTCTTTGCACTAATTGTGTGGAACCTTGGGTTCACCTTCACCACCTTCGTGTATTTATTTCTAGCCTGCTTGCTGATCAGCATGTTCTTTATTGATGCTGACCACATGCTGTTGCCTGACCAAATGACCTACCTGATGCTGTGGACTGGCTTGGGCTTTGCGGTTTACAGCGGGCATATTCCGCTGCAAGATGCCGTGATTGGTGCCATAGCTGGCTATTTAGCCCTCTGGAGCGTCTACTGGGCGTTTAAATTGGTAACCGGCAAGGAAGGTATGGGCTACGGTGACTTTAAGCTGCTCGCGGCGTTTGGGGCCTGGCATGGCTACCAAATGTTGCCGGTTACCATCATTGCTGCCGCAGGCAGTGGCGCAGTTATAGGTATTGCTTGGCAATTTATTCATCGTAACAAACAAGGCCAACCAATCCCTTTTGGTCCGTTTCTAATATGTGGCGGTGTGATTGCTATGTTGTGGGGTGATCAGATACTGCATAGCTACCTGAACTGGGTGTATGGCTAATGTTTGTGGTGGGTGTTACCGGCGGCATTGGTAGCGGCAAAACCACCGTCACCGACTTGTTTCAAGCGCACGGCATTACCGTTGTCGACGCAGACGTGATAGCCCGTCATATTATGGATACTGGCAGTCCGGCTTTAGCTGCTGTTGAAGAACGCTTCGGCACCGAAGCTTTGAATGATAACGGCAGTTTGAATCGCGCGTGGCTACGCGAACGCATTTTTAATCATCCTGAAGACAAGCAATGGCTGAATGGCCTAACCCACCCGCTTATTCGAGAGCAACTGCTACGCGAACTCGAAGCTGCCACATCGCCTTACGTGATTCTTTCAGCGCCATTACTGGTGGAAAACCGCCTCACCACACTTTGTGATCGCGTGCTGGTTGTTGACGTGAGCGAAGCCACACAAATTGAACGAACTCTTGCGCGCGATGATGTTTCCACAGATCAGGTGCAGGCTATTATCCAGGCTCAAGCAACACGGCAACAACGCTTGGCCGCTGCCGACAATGTTATCCACAATGATGGCGACCGAAGCCTTCTTGTTAACAAAGTTGAGAAATTGCACGAAATTTACCTGCGTTTAGCAGATACCCATACGCCAAGTGATTGAAAGTTCGCTGTAAGCAGCTATGATAGAGGCCATGAATAACAATAAGAATACGGCGACTATTGAATACGAGTACCCGCTACTAGAGCGGGTGCGCACTTATTTGCGTCTGGAGCATATTGTAAATGCTCTGCAACCCAATACCCCAGTCAGCCAACAGAATTTTACCCGCTATTTTAGCGCGTTATTTTCCGTGCTCGATTTATGCGAGCGCAGTGACGTGCGCACCGACGTGCAAAAAGATTTAGAACGGCGCAAAGCCCAATTAAAAATTTGGGCGGAACACCCAGATGTGAATCAACAACAATTGCAAGAAACCATGCAGCGGGTTGGTGATGCGCTGCAGGCTATTCAACCAATGAGTCGCGTGGGTAGCAACCTTAAACAAGACCGCTTACTCAGTGCAATTCGTCAGCGTTTCGCGATGCCAGGTGGCACCTGTAATTTTGACGTACCGCAGTTGCACTTTTGGCTGCATCAACCACAAGAAGTGCGCGATGCAGACACCAACCGCTGGTGGTCTGAACTTGACGTGCTAGTGAATGGTTTACTGTTGGAATTGGAACTGATGCGCGGCCAAGCGCGTTTTCAAACCGCAAGTGCCCCTAATGGGTTACTGCAAGAAAGCACCGAGCCGTTAAGTTTGCTGCGTATTCGTGTGGCGGCAGACTTGCCCGCCTACCCAGTTATTTCGGGTCATAAACAACGCTTTAGTATTCGTTTTTTACGTTACGAGCCGGTTAACGGCAAAGCCTCTTATGACCAGAACGTTGAATTTGAACTTGCGCTCTGCCCGTAACCCTCTAGCCCACCAGCTATAACGTTAATAACCGCTCGATAATGGCTTGGTTGGCTGCAGGAAACGGATAGGCCTCAAGCTGATGCACTGGCACCCACGCCCATTCTTGCCCTTCTTTTTGCTGCACAGCACCACGAAACGCAGTGACCATCCACACGTCCAGAAGCACCTGTTTATCGGGGTAATCGAATTGAATAGCGGTTAACGGTGAGGCAGCATCTACCGTGATATTACATTCTTCATGCAACTCGCGGCACAACGCGCTGTAAACATCTTCCTCGGCTTCCACTTTACCGCCCGGAAACTCCCACTTATTGCCTTGGTGCAAATGGGCGTGACGACGGCTAATGAACACATCACCGTTGGTGTTTTGAATAACACCAACGGCAACATGTACGCGTTTAGATTTTGCCATGGCACTGTTTAAACTTCTTACCTGAACCACACGGGCATGGGTCATTGCGGCCAACTTGCTTGGCTGAACTGGCTTGTGCCGGAGCTTCGCTGGTACCACTGGTTGGTGCACCTTCGTGCTGATATTCTTTTTGCTGTGACGCTTCTGCGGCGCGACGTTTGGCTTCAACCGCTTCCACTTCTTCTTCAGCACGCACGCGTACTTTGCTTAGAATTGTGACCACTTCAAGCTTCAATGCTTCAAGCATCTCGGCAAAGAGTTCAAAAGCTTCACGCTTGTATTCTTGTTTCGGGTTCTTCTGTGCATAGCCACGTAAGTGGATACCTTGGCGCAGGTGATCCATTGCCGCAAGATGCTCTTTCCAATGCATATCGAGACTTTGCAGCATGATGGTTTTCTCGAACTGACGTATTACTTGTTCGCCAACCATTTGTTCTTTGTCACGGTAGGCTTTAACCAGCTCATCAAGGATTCGCTCACGCAATACTTCTTCGTGCAATTTATCGTCTTCGTCCAACCACTGCTTGATTGGCAACGGCAGGGCAAAGTCAGCACGCAAGCGCTCTTCTAATCCGTCGAGATCCCACATTTCCAACAATGACTGCGGTGGAATGTATTCACTGATCACACGATCAATCACATCAGCGCGAATCACTTCGATGGTTTCTGAAATATCGCCCTCATCGAGCAGTTCGTTGCGTTGCTCATAAACCACTTTACGCTGGTCATTGGCAACATCATCGTATTCAAGCAATTGCTTACGGATATCGAAGTTACGGCCTTCAACTTTACGTTGTGCGTTTTCGATAGCACGGCTGACCCACGGGTGTTCAATGGCTTCACCTGGCTTCATGCCAAGGCGTTTCATCATAGTAGCCATACGCTCTGATGCAAACATGCGCATCAAGGCATCTTCAAGCGATAAGTAGAAGCGTGATGAACCCGGGTCACCCTGACGGCCTGAACGGCCACGTAACTGGTTATCGATACGACGTGATTCATGACGCTCGGTACCTATAATATGCAGGCCACCAGCTTCAATGACGGCGTCGTGACGTTTCTGCCATTCGGCTTTCACTTCTTCAATTTTTTCTGGGCTTGGGTCTTTCAGCTCAGCAATTTCAGTTTGTAAATTACCGCCCAACACAATGTCGGTACCGCGGCCAGCCATGTTGGTCGCAATGGTAATTGCACCTGGCATACCCGCTTGTGCAACAATTTCAGCTTCACTGGCGTGAAATTTCGCATTCAGTACTTTGTGTGGAATTTTTTTCTTTTTCAGTAACTTCGACAGCAGCTCTGAGGTTTCAATTGAAATGGTACCCACCAACGCCGGGCGTTTGGCCGCACGGCACTCTTCAATATCCGCCACAATGGCATCGTATTTTTCTTCAGCAGTGATAAAGATCAAATCCGCGCGGTCGTCACGAATCATCGGCCGGTTGGTTGGAATCACCACAGTTTCCAGGCCATAAATAGACTGGAACTCGAATGCTTCAGTGTCGGCAGTACCTGTCATACCTGCCAGCTTGGTGTACAAGCGGAAGAAGTTCTGGAAGGTAATAGATGCCAACGTTTGGTTTTCGTTTTGAATCTTAACGCCTTCTTTGGCTTCAATGGCTTGGTGCAAGCCTTCTGACCAACGGCGCCCTTCCATGGTACGACCGGTGTGTTCATCAACAATGATGATTTGGTCGTCTTTGACAATGTAGTCGACGTCTTTTTGGAACAAGTGGTGTGCACGCAGCGCTGCATTGACGTGGTGCAGCAGGGTAATATTTGCTGCAGAGAACAATGAATCGTCTTCTGCCAGCATGCCGCGTTCTTTTAGAATTTCTTCAACGTGCTCTTGCCCGTGCTCGGTCATGTGCACTTGTTTGGATTTTTCGTCAATGGTGAAGTCACCCACGCCCCGCTCTTCTTCGGTGTCTTCTTTTTCCTGACGCTCCAGCAAAGGCACAATGTCATTCATTTTCATGTACATTTCTGAGCTGTCTTCGGCGGCACCTGAGATAATCAACGGGGTACGCGCTTCGTCAATCAAGATGGAGTCCACCTCATCGACAATTGCATAATTCAATTCGCGCTGCACGCGTTCTTGTGGGCTGAACGCCATATTGTCGCGCAAATAGTCGAAGCCAAATTCGTTGTTGGTACCGTAGGTGATGTCGGCTGCGTAAGCTTCACGCTTCGCCTGCGGGTTCATACCTGGAATATTGAAAGCGACACTAAGGCCTAAGAATTCAAATAATGGACGGTTGGTTTCGGCATCACGGCGCGCCAAATAGTCGTTCACGGTCACAATGTGAACGCCCTTTCCGGAGAGCGCATTCAGGTAGGCTGACAAGGTAGCGGTAAGGGTTTTACCTTCACCCGTACGCATTTCGGCAATGCGGTTTTCATTCAAAATCATACCGCCAACCAACTGCACGTCGAAGTGGCGCATTTTAAACACCCGCTTCGATGCTTCACGCACGGTGCCAAAGGCTTCGACAAGTAGGTCGTCTAACTTTTGGCCTTGCTCAACGCGCTGCTTAAATTCAACGGTTTTTTGTTTGAGTTCTTCGTCGCTTAACGCTTCAAATTCAGGTTCAAGCGCATTAATTTGCTGAACCTTTTTTTGTAAACCTTTAAGAATGCGATCGTTGCGGCTACCAAATACCTTGCGGAATAAACTACCTAACATGTGAATCTAATTTCCTGTTGTAGCAATCACCCGGCTTCAGTCAGCCGAGCGATAGACATATTTGTATGGGTCGATTTGACGGTTATTACGTAACACTTCGTAGTGCACATGTGGCCCTGTTGAGCGCCCTGTGCTGCCAATTAGAGCAATTTGCTGCCCCCGTGTTACCACGTCACCTTCTTTGACTAACAGCTCTTTGCTGTGGCCGTAGCGGGTTTTTAAACCGCCCCCATGATCAATTTCGATTAACTTGCCATAACCTGAGCGCTCACCAGCCCAGGTTACAACGCCGGCACCCGTCGCATAAACACCTGCACCTTCTTCAAGGCTCGCGAAGTCTAAGCCTTTGTGCATTGCGGGGCGACTATTAAACGGGTCTTTACGAATTCCGTATTGCGAAGACAGCCAACCAGACTCAATTGGACGCCCGGCAATATAGCTCTCTGCTGAGATATGGTGACTCATCATCACAGACTCAAGGAGTGCGAGCTGTTTTTGTTTGCTGGAAAGCTCACCGAGCATGCCTTCGATTTGATCGATAACATCGCGACCATCTACTTTTGGCGCATCGGTAATTGAGGCTTCGGGGCCACCCATGACTTCAATCAGTGGTTCGTCAAAGGCGAACTCACCGTTGTCTAAGTCAGCGACCGAGGCTAAACGTTGCCCTAAGGCATCTAAACGGCGTAACTGTGACTGCATCTCACCTAAGTAGATGGTCATGGCAGTCAGCTTTTTCTCGGTCTCGTTTTTTAATTCGAGCACCGCCTGCTCTTGTGCAGCCAATGCCAGTTTTTCTTCTGTAATTTTTGCACGCGCGCTATCTGGGTCTAGCCCCTGATGCGCCCACGGCTTCGTCACAGCAAGTACACCAAACGCAGCAAGGCCAGCCAGCGACAGGATACGTCGACGACTTAGCGCAAAACTGAATTTAACTTTGGTGCCTCGGTAGAAGACTGATAAACTCATGCAATCTCTCGCTGCTAATTATATATGTTATGGCACGAAAACGACCACGCGATATTCAACAACTGTTCGGCGGTCAGCGCTTACAGCGTTTTACTGACTTTACAGAGCAATACCAACGCTGGCAACAGCAATTGCAACAATGTTTTGATGCACTGCAGCTGTCGCCTTTATTGGCACATTGTAAAGTGGTGTCGGTTCGTGCGCACACCCTTGTGCTGGAAGCTTCATCAGCGGCCTTGGCCAATCGAATAAAGCTGCAGCAAAGCCGCATTATAACGCATTTTCAATCTGAATCTACGGGGCATATCTCGCGCCTTGAAGTGCAGGTGCGTCCACAAATGCGTACGCCTTTGGCACAAAGCGCTGAGAAGCCTACGCAACCTGTTCAAAAAACAAACAATAATGATGGTGAAACGGTGGCGAAATTACGTCAGCAGGCGGAATTATGCGAGGAACCGCTGCGTTCGCAGTTGCTCGCTTTAGCGGAGAAATACGAGAATAGCTAAAAGCTAAAAGCGTTATTCGTTATTCGTGCGTAAGCTGCGCTTACTGTTCGTCCGTGCTTCGCACTATTCGAAGAGCGAAGCGGAGGAACAGCGAAGCGTACGAATAACGACTAACGGTTTTTTTTAAGCCAGCGACGGAGTCGCGAAGGCGATTGGCGCGCTTTCCGCTTCAGCTTCGAAGGTGACAAATTCCCACGCTTCTTGATTCTGCAATACCGCACGCAACAATTGATTGTTTAGCGCATGGCCTGATTTGAATGCACGTAAGTTACCTAAAATTGCGTAACCGCCCATGTATAAGTCACCAATTGCATCTAAGATTTTGTGTTTAACGAACTCGTCGTCATAACGCAAACCGTCGTTATTTAGAATACGGAATTCATCCAATACCACGGCGTTATCGAAGCTGCCGCCTAACGCAAGGTTATTAGCGCGCAGCATTTCGATGTCTTTCATGAAGCCGAAGGTGCGTGCACGGCTGATTTCTTTAATAAAATTACTGCTATTAAAGTCAATGCTTAGCACTTGCCCAGTATCGGCAATCGCCGGATGGTCGAAGTCGATGGCAAAGTCGATACGGAACCCGTTATGGGGTAGTAGTTCCGCCCACTTGTCATCTTCTTCAACACGAATCGGCTGTTTAATCTTAATAAACTTTTTCGCTGCGCCTTGCTCTTCAATTCCCGCGCTCTGCAGCAGGTATACAAAGGGGTGTGAGCTACCATCCATGATCGGGATTTCATGGCTATCAACTTCAATGATCAGGTTATCGATGCCCATCGCCGCAACTGCCGCAAGCAAGTGCTCCACGGTTGATACGCGAACGTTGTCATCGTTGATCAGACAGGTACACATACGCGTATCCCGCACTAACTCAGCGTTAGCAGGAATATCCACAGCAGGGTTTAAGTCTACGCGACGAAACACCAGACCTGTATTCGCAGGTGCTGGGCGCAGCGTAAGCTGAACCTTGTTACCTTTATGCAAACCAACACCAGTGGTTGCAATCGGCTGCTTGATTGTACGTTGTTTAATCATGTCTGCTCTTCTTCTCATCAAGTCTTTTGACCAGCAAAAGGCGCAATAGTTTAACGGATTATCTAAAAAACCGCAAGAAAACAGCGTTTCTAATCGACTTGACGACGCAAGAACGCCGGGATGTCGAGATAATCCATGTCTTTACCTTGATTTGCCTGAGGTTTTGCTGCCGATTTACTTGCTACCGGCTCAGCTTCTACAGACTCTTCTTCAGCTTCTGGTTCAATGTTGCGTGCGGTTGCGGTATTCCCGTAACTGCCGCCACTGCTGGTGCTGCTACCACTGCTACGACTACCATAGCTTGGTGCAGGTTCACGACGGTTCACTAATGCGATGTCGGGCTTACGCTCGCCACCAATTCCCGTTGCAACCACAGTGACACGCAACTCTTCAGACATGTCCATGTCGATGACGGTACCGACGATGACGGTAGCATTCTCAGATACAAACCCTTTCACCACGTTACCGACAATTTCAAATTCTTCCATGCTCAAGTCCATGCCAGCGGTGATGTTCAACAACACACCACGTGCACCCGACAGGTCAATGTCTTCCAACAGCGGGCTGTTGATGGCCATCTCTGCCGCTTCTTGAGCGCGGTCTTCGCCGCGTGCGACGCCGGTACCCATCATGGCAGTACCCATCTCACGCATTACCGCACGTACGTCTGCAAAGTCGACGTTGATCAGGCCGTCGCGGGTAATTAAGTCTGAAATACCTTGTACAGCCCCTAATAATACGTCGTTTGCCTTAGCAAAAGCATCAAGTAGGCTGGTACCTTTACCTAAAACTTTCAAAAGCTTTTCATTAGGAATGGTAATAAGCGAGTCAACGTTGCGCGCTAATTGCTCAATACCTTCTTTGGCTGCAGCCATGCGACGCTGGCCTTCGAATGGGAATGGTTTGGTTACCACCGCCACAGTCAAAATACCCAGTTCACGCGCCACTTCGGCAACGACAGGTGCAGCACCCGTTCCGGTGCCACCGCCCATACCTGCGGCAATAAATACCATGTCAGCGCCTTGCAGATGCTTGCGAATTTCGTCGCGCGCTTCTTCTGCTGCCTGACGGCCAACTTCTGGATTCGCGCCAGCACCAAGCCCTTTGGTGATGTCAGTACCCAGTTGAATGGTTGCGTGAGCACCATGATTGCGCAACGCCTGCGCATCGGTGTTGGCAACGATAAATTGCACACCTTCAATGGACTCGCTAATCATATGTTTGACAGCGTTACCGCCGCCGCCTCCGACGCCAATGACCTTAATCACTGCGTCCGAATCAAAGTTGTCGACTACTTCGAATACTTCAGACATGTTGTTTCTCCTTATACCTGCTTATTGTACTACCCCTAGTGAAGATATCCAAAACGTTGTTTTCATTAAAATTCGCCTTTAAACCAGCTCAGTAAGCGCTTTCCTAACCCAATCACGTTGGTTGTGCTTGCTTCACTTTGGCGGTTTTGAACATCTTCCTGACCATAACGTAGCAAGCCAACCGCTGTTGCATAGGTTGGATCTTGCACGTAATCGCTCAGACCGTGCATGCCCAGTGGCTCACCTAAGCGCACTGGCATTTGAAATATTTCTTCTGCGAATTCAATAGCGCCTTCCATACGCCCGCACCCGCCGGTTAAAACAATACCGGCTGCAATTTGATCTTCGAGTCCGCTTTGGTTGATTTGATCACGTATCAACTCAAATAATTCTTGATACCGAGGCTCCACCACTTCCGCCAGAATATGGCGCTGCATGGTGCGTGAAGGGCGTCCCCCCACTGATGGCACTTCGATGTTGTCGTCTTTACTGACCAGCTCGCGCAACGCACACGCGTATTTGGTTTTGATTTCTTCGGCGTGGTTTAGCGGGGTGCGGAATATCTTGGCGATGTCGCTGGTTACCTGATTTCCCGCTGCCGGAATAACCGCCGTGTGGCGCAGTACGCCACCGGTATAGATATTGATGTCGATAGTACCTGCACCCATATCCACCAGCGCCACACCTAAGTCTTTTTCGTCATCAGTTAGCACTGCGTAGCTTGACGCAAGCGCCGAAAAAATCAGCCGATCGACACTTAAGCCGCAACGCTCAACCGCTTTGACGATGTTCTTAGCCATATCGTTGGCGCAGGTAATAATGTGTACTTTGGCTTCCATGCGCACGCCCGACATGCCGATTGGACTCTTGATGCTTTCTTGCGAGTCGATGATGAATTCCTGCGGCAATACGTGCAAAATGCGCCGTTCTTGCGCTATCGGTACCGATTTTGCGGCGTGAATCACGCTATCAACATCGTCTTGCGTTACTTCAGCTTCGTTAATTGGCACCATGCCGGATTCGTTTTGGCAGCCAATGTGGCGCCCAGAGATATTCAGGTATACCGACGCAATGCGGCAATCAGCCATTAATTCGGCTTCTTCAACGGCCCGTTGAATGGACTGCACCACTAGGTTCAGATCGTTAACGCCGCCTTTATCCATGCCACGCGCAGTTGCCGCACCAACACCAATCACGCTGATGTCGCTATCAGGCATTACTTCGCCTATCAGCGCCACCACTTTACTGGTGCCAATGTCTAAACCTACTACCATGTTCCGTTCTGCTGCTTTCGACATGTTGCGTTTCTCTCTTTTTATTCTTCGTTTTCGTCTTTCCAGGCCACCGCAACGCCGGTGTCATAACGTAAGTCCACATAGTCTATCGGCTTGGCTTTATGCCGAATTATGGTTGGGAACAAATCAATAAAGCGTTGTACCCGTTCCAATAACCCTTCACGACCTAGCCGCAGACGAATGCCAGACAACAACTCCACATCCACTGCGAAACGCTCGGAGAGCGTCAGAGCCACCACTTGGTGGCCGTTAATTTTGAGCAGTTCATGCACTTGCTGATACTGCTCAACGGTTTCTTTTACTGCATGTTCCGGGCCATTGAGTTTTGGTAACAACACATCAATGACCGATTTATCCACTTCAAACACTTCACCTTTTGCACTCACCAGCGCATTGGGTCGTGTTGCCTCGTTCCAGTGCCCGATTGGCTTTTGTTCAACCAAAAACACTTTCAAAATGTCGGGCCATTCTTTTCGTACCGACGCCTGCTCTATCCAGGGCTGAGCTTCTAATCGTGTTCGAATGTTATTTACATCGGCCGAGAAAAAGCTACCCAGCTCTTCTCCAGCTAATGCATCGCGTACTTCGGTACGTTCCAAATACTGCAACTCACCTTGTACCACGAGTCGTTTCAACGGCACTTCATTGACGTCCATCGCCAAATAATACAGCCATGCAACGCCCGCTATCGCTCCGATGACGACGCTGAGAAAAAAACTAAACCCCAGCCAAAACTGCCAGCGGACTGCCGCCACCTTAAACCTCGCTAAGTTCGAGTATGCGCACTACCAACTGCTCGAAACTCATACCCACTGCTTTGGCCGCCATCGGTACCAAGCTTTTGGTGGTCATACCGGGCACCATGTTCGCTTCCAACAACTTAAAGTTGCCGTCTTGGTCGCACATCACGTCAATGCGACCCCAGCCTTTGCCACCAACCGCGCGAAAAGCTGAAACCGCCAGTTGTTCTAAGGCGCGCTCTTCCAGTTCACACAGGCCTGCAGGGCAATGATATTGCGTGTCACCGGCTTGGTACTTGGCGTCGTAATCATAAAATTCATGGGTAGACTGCACGCGAATTGCCGGCAATGCTTGGTCACCCAAAATGGATACTGTGTATTCAGGGCCACTTAACCAACTTTCGACCAAAGCTTCCTGATCGTATTTATGTGCCAACGCCACGGCCTGTTCCAGTTCCGCTGCATTGCGCGCCGGACTCATACCAATGCTGCTGCCTTCTTGCGCTGGCTTGACCATAACTTTGCCACCGAGCTCGTCAATCATTGACGCCCAATCAACTGGCTTGCCACGAACGATAACAGCACTTTGCGCAACCGGTAGACCGGTCGATTGCCACACGCGCTTGGTGCGTACCTTATCCATAGCTAGGGCGCACCCTAACACGCCACTGCCAGTGTACGGAACGCCTAGATATTGCAGTGCACCTTGAATGGTGCCGTCTTCACCGCCGCGCCCGTGCAAAACAATAAAGGCGCGATCAAAATGTTGCTCAACCAATCCTGTTAGCGGCTGCTCCGCAGGATCAAATCCGTGCGCATTGATACCCTGTGCCTGCAATGCAGCCAATACCGCTTGTCCGGAGCGCAACGATACGTCGCGCTCGGCAGAGTCTCCGCCAAACAGTACAGCTACTTTGCCAAAATCTTTGCTCGTAGCCATTACGACTTCTCTCCCTGCAATTGATCGGCTTTGGCGCGCAACGAATCCGGCGCCAATTCGGTTGCAACTAAATCTCGTGCGATGGCGCCAATGGTGCCAGCGCCTTGCGCCAGTAACATGTCGCCGGGCTGCAGCACATCAGCTAAAACTTTATACAATGCACCGCGGTCGCCCACATAAATCGGTTCCATTTGCCCGCGCATGCGAATGGCGCGCGCCAGCGCACGGCTATCCGCGCCGGTAACTGGTGTTTCACCTGCGCTGTAGACATCAAGTAACAACAGCACATCTACTTCACTAAGCACATTCACGAAATCATCGAATAAATCCCGTGTCCGTGAATAACGGTGTGGCTGAAAGGCCATCACGATGCGCCGTTCAGGCCAACCGGCTCGCGCAGCAGCGATGGTTACAGCAACTTCCGACGGATGATGACCATAATCATCGACTAACAGCACATCGCCTTGTTGGCCATTGTGCTCACTCGCAAACGCGCCAAGATGTTCAAAACGACGCCCGATGCCTCCGAATTTCTCCAGTGCGGCGATGATTGCCGCATCACTGACACCTTCGTCTGTTGCCACCGCGATGGCTGCAAGTGCGTTCAAGGCATTGTGTCGACCGGGTAAATTCACAGTTACTGGCAAAGGCTGTTGCCCCGCGCGATGCACTGTAAATGAGCTCATACCACCATTCTGCTGATAATCTGCGCCACGCACATCCGCATCGTCGCTAAACCCATAAGTAATTATCTGTCTGCCCACGCGCGGCAATAATTCACGCACTACTGGGTCATCCACACACATCACCGCCAATCCGTAAAACGGTAAGTTGTGCAGAAAATCAATATAAGTGTCGAGCAGCTTGTTAAAGTCGCCGCCATAAGTATCCATGTGATCGGCTTCGATATTGGTCACGACTGCAACCATCGGCTGCAGGTGCAAGAACGATGCGTCTGACTCGTCGGCTTCGGCAATCAGGTACTTACTGGTACCTAAGCGCGCGTTGGTGCCGGCGCTATTGAGTAAGCCACCAATAACGAACGTGGGGTCTAAGTCACCTTCGGCGAATACGCTGGCAATTAAGCTGGTGGTGGTGGTTTTGCCGTGTGTGCCTGCAATTGCGACACCATGGCGAAAGCGCATTAACTCGGCCAGCATTTCGGCACGGCGTACCTGCGGGATTAATAACTCTTTGGCAGCCACTAACTCCGGGTTGTCGGCCTTAATCGCCGATGACACCACAATAACATCAGCACCTTTGACATGCTCGGCAGCATGGCCGATAAAGATTTCTGCACCAAAACCGCGTAAACGCCGAGTATTTGCGTTCTCAGCTAAGTCTGAGCCAGCAATTTCATAGCCTTGGTTCTGCAACACCTCAGCAATGCCTCCCATTCCAGCGCCGCCAATACCGACAAAGTGGATGCGGCGCACACGACGCATCTCCGGTACATTAACGACTGTAAATGGGGTTGCTTTGTCTTGCTTCATTACTTAATGCCTACGGTTAATTTTTCTGGATTTGCCCAACGCTCACACTGATTCACAACGGCTTCAGTCGCGTTCGGATAAGCTGCTTGTGCGGCATGCTTCTGCATGGCCCTGCGCATTTCTTCATTACGCAACAATTCATTTAATATCTGTACTAATGGCTCTATCTGTACCAGCTCTGACTGCGGTAACAATCGCGCGGCACCGGCCTCAACCAGCTCGCGCGCATTGGCCGTTTGGTGGTCATCCACCGCATGCGGCAGAGGTACGAAAATTGCTGGGGTACCTACTACAGCCAACTCCGCAACGGTAAGTGCCCCAGCGCGACAGATCACAATGTCGGCGCTGCTGTAGGCCCTGTGCATGTCGTTAATAAATTCTTCCACTTGTATACTTGCGGTAACGGGTTCATACGCGGCCGTTACTGCAGCCAAACGGCCTTGCCCACATTGGTGCTGCACGATTAAATTGTCCTGCAGTGCGGCATCCAATTGCGCAATAGCCTTTGGTACGGCTTCGTTCAATGCTTGCGCACCCAAGCTGCCACCAACAATTAATAACTTTAATTTTCCATCGGTAGATGCCGCAACTTCCTTTGCCAACCAGTTGGCACGCAATGGGTTTCCGGTAATCTCCGCCATGGGCAACTGCTTCTTCGCAGCCCCGAAACCAAGCATGACATGCTGCGCAAAGCGCGCTAATAACTTGTTGGTTAAACCCGCTACAGCGTTTTGTTCGTGTACCAGCAATGGTACGCTCAGTGACCGTGCGGCAAGCCCTGCAGGTCCGCACACGTAGCCCCCGAAGGTCAGCAACAGTTGCGAGCGATGCTGCTTCAACAATTTACGGCACTGCAAGAATGCTTTAAATAAACGCCATGGCGTGCCTAACTTACGCATCACTCCATGCCCGCGCATGCCTTGCATGCTGATTTGTTCCAGCTTAAAGCCCGCCGCAGGTACCACTTTACTTTCAAGTCGCTGCTCGGTTGTTCCCAGCCAAACAACTTCCCACCCGTAGCTGCGTAATTGTTCAGCGACAGCTAGAGCAGGAAACACGTGACCACCGGTGCCGGCAGCTGCAATCATGATGCGATTCATGTGCGTTCTCCGGCTTTAGTCGACGCTCTGCGCCGCGGTGCCACTTTGATTTTGCTGACGCGCACTTCGTAGTCAACGCGTAACAAAATACCTATTGCAATGCAGCTAATCAGTAAGCTGGTACCGCCGTAGCTAATCAACGGCAGTGTTAAGCCTTTGGTCGGCAACAAACCCGCTGCGGCACCGATGTTCACCATTGACTGAAAGGCGAACCAAATGCCGATACCGTAAGCAATAAAGCCGCCGTATTGATGCCCAGCATGCAAGGCTTTTCGCCCCAACTGCATGGTGCGAACCACTAACGCGAACGACAACACCAGCACCACCACAATGCCGAAGAACCCGAGCTCTTCGCCAACCACTGCCATAATAAAGTCGGTGTGTGCTTCGGGCAGGTATTGCAGCTTTTGAATGCTGTTTCCTAAGCCTTGTCCGAACCAATCACCGCGCCCAAACGCCATCAGTGACTGAGTCAGCTGATAGCCACTGCCGAACGGGTCTTGCCATGGGTCCATGAACGACACCACTCGACGCATGCGATACGGCTCTTTCACTATCAATAAGGTAATGGCCAACGCAAAGGCAATGAGTACTGCGAAAAACTGCCACAAGCGGGCGCCAGCAAGGAACAGCATGCCTACCGCAATACAAGACATCACCACTAACGAGCCAAAATCGGGCTGCAATAACAGTAACCCTGCAAAAAAGAACAACACGATTAACGGTTTAATAAACCCACGTAAATTTTCCTGCACCTGATCAACACGCCGCGTTAGGTAGCTGGACATATAAACTACAAAGAACAATTTCGCGACCTCAGCCACCTGCAAGGTTAATGGCCCAATTTTAATCCAACGTTTAGCGCCATTTACTTCATACCCAATCACCAGCACCATCGCCAACATGCCCATCGCGATCAGCAATAATGAGCCGCTCCCGCGATACCACCATTGCACAGGAATTTGTATGACCGTAAATAGCAACATGAGACCCAACCCAACATACATGCCATGACGAATCATGAAGTGGAATGGATTGCCGGTGAGTCGCTCTGCTGCTGGGAATGACGCCGAAGTCACCATGATTAAGCCGATGGCAATTAAGCTCAGCGTCAGCCACAGCAATACCCGGTCGTACAACAGCGTGGCATCGCTGTCCGCCCACCAATCGCGCCAGCGCTGCCACAACGGCGCACCCATAGCATCCAGCATAGGCTGGATACCAAGCTCCAGTTGCTGCTCGGCGCCATTGGCGGTGCGCGCTTTGTGCGCTTTAGCGACCATAGTGTGCCTCCACTGCAGCGCGGAATTCATCACCGCGATGCTCGTAATTCTTAAACATGTCCAAACTTGCACAGGCTGGCGAAAGCAGAACCATACTTTGTGGCGTTGCCAATTCTGCTGCCGTGCTTACGGCTTCTTCAAGGTTGGTGACACGCACTGCGTGTTCAACTTGATGAGCAATGCGCTCGCCGTCTTTACCCAATACAATCACCACATCAACGTGTTGCAAAGCCGCTCGGAAGTGGCTGAAGTCAGCCCCTTTACCATCACCGCCAGCAATCAATATCAATTTGCCGCTGACCAATTGGCGCATGCCAAAAATTGCAGCCTCAGCTGCTCCGATATTGGTGGCCTTGGAGTCATTCACCCACCGCACCTGATCGAATTCACCGATAAGTTCACAGCGGTGCGGCAAGCCTTTGAACGCCCGCACCGCGCCAAGCACTTCCTTAGGCTGAATATCGAGCGCATAGGCTAAGGCTAGCGCTGCCTGTACGTTCAATAGGTTGTGTATGCCGGTTAACTGTAATTCACTGGCTTTCAGCAAAGGTTCACCACAAAAGCTAATCGCAAATTCACCTTCATGCTCGGTTAAGCCAAACATGGCGGGCCCGTTGTCGCTGCTTGGCCCGAGTCCAAAGGTAATTTGCGCATCCATTGGAGTAAGCGCTGGCGCCGTCATTTCTTGTTCGCGATTCCATACCGCAACGTCGGTACGGTTATAAATACGATGCTTCGCATTTGTGTAGTCGCGCAAGTCACTGTAACGGTCCATGTGGTCATCACTGATGTTCAGGATGGTTGCGCCACGCAAATGCAAATCGTGCATGAGTTCGAGCTGAAAACTTGAGAGTTCAATAACGAAGGCGTCTACAGGCTCACCGACCAAATCAAGCACCGGAACCCCAATATTACCGCCCATTGCTACTTTTTTACCGGCCGCGATGAGTAACTCTGTCACCAACCGCGTTACCGTTGACTTACCATTTGACCCGGTAATACCTAACACCGGTTTATTGGCATGGCGCGCAAACAGGTCCATGTCGCCGACCACCGGTATGGCCGCATCAATCGCGAGTTGCAGTGCTGGCGTACGTAAGTCCACACCGGGGCTAACAATCAACAAGTCCATACCAAGAATGTATTCCAGCTCAAGTGCGCCGGTGTGAATCTCAAGGTCAGGCGCCAATTGTTGGAGTTCTGCCATACCCGGCGGTTCAACACGGGTATCAAATACCACGGGGGTAATGTCGCGCTGCAGCAAATAGCGTACGCACGATAGCCCAGTTTGGCCGAGGCCAACTACGCCGATCATTTCATAGCTGTCTAATGCTGCTAATTTCATCGTTTATCTCAGTTTCAAGGTCGCTAAACCAATAAGCACAAACACCAGGCTCAATATCCAAAACCGCACGATAACGCGCGGCTCTGGCCAGCCTTTTAATTCATAATGGTGATGAATAGGTGCCATACGAAAAACCCGTTTGCCGCGCAATTTGTAAGACCCTACTTGCAATATCACGCTGAGGGTTTCCATCACAAAAACGCCCCCCATAATGAACAACACCAATTCTTGACGCACCATTACGGCAATGATGCCCAGTGCGGCGCCCAAAGTCAGCGAGCCGACATCGCCCATAAAGACCATGGCCGGATAGGTGTTGAACCAAAGGAAGCCCAAACCCGCCCCGAAAATTGCGGTACACACAATCAACAGTTCACCAGACAAGGGCAAAAATGGAATACTTAAATACTGTGCAAAATTCGCGTTACCTGAGGCGTAGGCGAATACCCCGAGTGCGCCAGCAACCATGATCGTTGGGACAATCGCCAAACCGTCAAGGCCATCGGTTAAGTTCACGGCGTTGCTGGTGCCTACCACTACAAAATAGGCCAACAAGATGTACATCATGCCCAGTTGCGGCATCACGTCTTTGAAAAATGGAACCAGCAGTTGCGTTTCTGCGCCGATGGTTGCGTTTGCATACAAATAGACAGCGGCTAAGGTTGCGATGAGCGACTGCCAAAAATACTTCCAACGCGCTGGTAAACCGCGTGAGTTCTTCTGCACCACTTTACGGTAGTCGTCAATGAAACCCACTAAACCAAAGCCAATTACCACCGCTAACACGACATGCACGTAACGGTTGGTTAAATCAGCCCATAATAATGTCGACAACACGATGGACGCGATAATCAATACCCCACCCATGGTAGGCGTGCCGGCTTTACTTAAATGCGACTGTGGGCCGTCGTCACGCACCGCTTGACCGACTTGTAAACGCTGCAAGTATTTGATGAGCGTTGGCCCCATCCATAATGAGATTAGCAATGCTGTTAGCACGCTAAGAATAGCGCGCATAGTAAGGTACGAGATGACATTAAAAGCACTCGCAAATTGGGTTAAGTATTCGGCTAACCACACTAGCATGCGTGCTTTCCTTCTTTTGGTGTCATAGGCTGTAGTTCTTCCTGACGGTGTTGCAACGCCTCAATTACACGCTCCATTCGTGCGCTGCGCGACCCTTTTACTAAAATGGTTATCGGGGCTTGTGCTTGCTTCACCGTAGCAATGATGGCTTCAACCAGACCTTCAATTGCCGAGAAATGACGGCCGCCACGCCCGTTAAAAACTTCGCTCGCACTTTGGCTCAATACCCCTGCGGTATACAAATTATCGATACCCGCCTTAATGGCGTACGCACCGACTTCTTCGTGGTATTCCCGAGCTTGACTGCCAAGTTCACCCATGTCACCGAGCACCATCATGCGGTAACCTGGATAGGCAGCGAGCATGTCCAGTGCGGCTTTTACCGAGCCCACATTGGCGTTATAGCTATCATCAATGAGGCGAATATGGTCGTTGAGGCGAATCACGTGTAACCGACCTGCCACTGGTGTTAATTCAGCCAATGCAGTTTGTGCATCGGTGAGCGCACAACCTACCGCAACCGCAGCCCGAATAGCCACTAGTGCGTTGTCAACATTGTGTAAACCAGGCAAGCTCAGCTTAATATGTGCTTGCTGTGGCGTGGCTCCGCCCAGTTCAACATCAAATTCAGCACACCCTTGCTCATCCACTGAAATATTGCGCGCACGCACCGTAGGTTGCGGCTGCTGCGCATCTTCCGGTGCGCGGCCAAAGGTTTCGTGATGAACACCGCTGAGCTGCTGTGCCCAGCCTTGCGCAAAGTCGGAATGAAATGGTGTAAGCGCTAAGCCATGCGGACCGAGCCCACGGAAAATTTCGGATTTGGCGCGATAGACCCCATGAATGTCACCAAAGCCTTCAACATGTGCCGGCGCCACGTTATTGATTATGGCTACATCTGGTTGGGTTAAACGCGTGGTGTAAGCAATTTCACCTAAATGGTTAGCGCCAAGTTCAATCACGGCAAACTGATGGTGCGGCTCTATACGTAACAACGTAAGCGGCACTCCAATATCATTATTAAAGTTACCCGCTGTTGCCAGCACCTCGCCTTGCTTGCGTAATATTGCAGCAAGCATTTCTTTGACAGTGGTTTTACCGCTGCTACCGGTAATCGCAATGGTTTTTGGTGCTACTTTGGCTTTCACTGCGGCACCAAGTAGACCCAACGCATGGCGGGTATCTGCCACGATAATTTGCGGTGCTCCGTCGCAATCTTCGGCACTAAGCTCGCGCTCTACCATCACCGCTGCAGCACCATCGCGGATAGCTTGGCTGGCAAAGTCATGGGCATCAAAGTTAGGGCCTTTTAAGGCAATAAACAGACAGCCGTTGGGCATATTCCGCGTGTCGGTACTGACTTGATCAACGGTACGGTTAACACCAATCAGACGTCCTTCAACAGCTGCTGCAATCCAAGCGAGGTCAATGCGAATCATGATAATTCCTCCGCAGATTGGCTGGCTGCGATGATTTCTGCAACCAGTTTGCGTTCATCGTAGTCGATGCGCTGCTGACCAATAACCTGATAGTCTTCGTGCCCTTTACCAGCCAGCACTACCACATCATCGGCCTTGGCTTGCGCAATCACTTGGCGTACGGCATTGTCGCGTCCCATAATGACTTGCACGCGCTGACGGCTTGGCATACCTGCAAGAATATCTTTGACGATTTGCTCAGGTTCTTCAGTCCGCGGATTGTCGTCAGTAACCACCACTTGGTCGGCCAAATCTGCAGCGACTGCGCCCATTTGTGGCCGCTTGCCACGGTCACGGTCGCCACCACATCCGAATACACACCACAATTGGCCGTGGCAATGGCGACGCAATGCGCTCAACACCTGCTGCAGGGCATCTGGGGTATGCGCATAGTCCACAATCACCAAAGGTTTACCGGCGGTTCCACCGAACGCTTCCATACGGCCCGGCACAGCATGTAATTTGGTGCAGGCTGCCACTACCGATTGCGGCGAATGCCCAAGCGCCATCACCGCACCAATTGCAGCCAATAGGTTGTAAACATTAAAGCCACCGAGTAACGGCGAGTGCACAGTTAGCTGTTCAAGACTGTCATGGCTGTGACGCACATTGAGGATGAATTCGGTGCCGTCATGCGCATAACGCACGTCGCTTGCCCACAAACTGTGCGCGGCTGACTGCGGTGTTAAGCTAAAGCGCCAGCTGTCGGTGCGGTCGGGCAACCAAGCTGCGACTGCTGCATCATCGGCATTCAGTACGCTGAACTGGGTGTCGAGTTCGGTAAATAGGCGGCGTTTTGCACCGGCGTAGTTGGCCATGGTGCCATGGTAATCAAGGTGATCACGGCTTATGTTAGTTGCTACACCCACTTTAAAGTGTACTGCTTCAACGCGGCGCTGTACCAACGCGTGCGAAGACACTTCCATTGCCACAGCTTGAGCGCCTTCGCTGCGTAGCACGTGCAAACGATGCTGTACGGCAATCGCGTCAGGCGTGGTGTGCGTTTCTGGTAATAGACGTCCCGGAAAGCCGCTGCCGGTCGTGCCGATAACACCACAACGCACCCCAAGTGATTCAAGTAACTGGGCTGCAATGTATGTCACTGAGGTTTTACCGTTGGTGCCCGTCACGCCAATCACATCGATTGCTTGCGACGGCTCGTGGAAGAAACGTCCAGCAATGTGCGACAACTGATTTTTAAGTTGAGGTACTTCAATGACCCATGTAGAGCCGCGAAGCTCCATGCCTACCGTTTCAGAATCGGCCAGCACCACTGCTGCTCCGGCTGCAATTGCTGCATCAATAAAGTGACGCCCGTCCACCTGATATCCAGGTACGGCAATAAAGAGGTCATTGGCAGCAACCTGGCGGCTGTCTAGCTTCAGGCCGCCCACTTTCACAGCAGGCAGTTGCATCGGGTATTCCGGTAACAAGGTCATGAGATCAATCACGTGAACCTCCGAAGCCGGCAGCTTTTAATTCAGTGTTGGCCAAATTGTCGGGTGGCACATTCATAACCCGCAGGGCGTCACTGACAATTTCAGCGAATACAGGCGCTGACACCTCACTGCCATAATATTCGTCGCCACTGGGTTCATTGATGGTAACCACCACGGCAATGCGCGGCTCACTAACGGGTGCGACACCTGCGAATAACGTTACATATTCATCGCCATAGCCGCCGGCGATGGCCTTACGCGACGTACCGGTTTTGCCAGCCACACGGTAGCCACGAACCTGTGCTCGACTGCCTGAACCATTGGCCACCACGCTTTCTAACATGGCTAACACGGTGTCGGCGTTTTGTTTGGAAATCACTTGCTCGCCTGCGGGCTTGCCTTCGCGACGCTGAATGGTTAACGGGTTACGAATGCCGCTATTGCCAATAATGGCGTACATCTGTGCTAACTGAAGCGTGGTTGCCGACATGCCATAACCATAAGATAAGGTTGCAATTTCAAAGTCTGACCACCGCTGGCGGTTTTGTAAAATACCAAAGCTTTCGCCCAACATGGCGACTCCTGTATCGTTGCCGAAGCCTACTGCAGCATAAGTATTCAGCATTGTGTCGATACCTGCTGCTAAAGCTACTTTGGCAGTGCCAACGTTACTTGAGTTCTCTAAAATTTGTGTAATGGTCAGTTCACCCCGATTGCGTGGATCACTGACCCGACGGCCACCTAAACGCAGCCAACCTGGGCTGGTGTCGATAACATCAGTGGCCTTAATCACACCTGACTCCAAACCCGCGAGAATAGCGAGTGGCTTCACCGTAGAGCCGGGTTCATAGGCGTCCGTAATTGCCCGATTGCGCAATTTGTGCGGCTGCATGTCGGAGCGATTGTTTGGGTTGTAGGACGGGCTGTTGACCATTGCGAGCACCTCGCCGGTTTGCACGTCAAGAATCACGGCCGAACCTGAAGTCGCCTGGTGATAGCGCACGGCTTTTTTGACTTCGGCATAAGCCAGTGATTGCAAACGTTGATCAATACTCAGCGTTAATTGTTGTGGTTGTTGCGCTTCGGTAACTCGTATTTCTTCAACAACCCGTCCTGCCGCGTCCTTGCGATAAACTCGCTCACCGGGAACACCGGTAAGTACTTGGTTATAAATAGCCTCAAGGCCATCAATGCCGAGACCGTCAATGTCGGTGAAGCCCACCACATGGGCGGCAATTTCACCGGCGGGATAAAAACGCCGCGATTCTGTTTTTAAATACACGCCGGGAATACCGAGTTGACGCACAAAGTCGGCCACGCCCGGTGTTACTTTGCGTTCTAGGTACACAAACCGACGGGTCGGGTCGGCAACTTTACTCATCAGATCGTTCACGTCGGTGCGGAACACCTCCGCCAACGCCAACCAGCGCTCACGATTATCGAGCCCGTTGCCTTCGTGCACTCGTTTGGGATCTGCCCATACCGTTTGTACCGGTACACTTACCGCCAGTTCGCGACCATTGCGATCAAGAATGCTACCGCGTTGAACGGTCGTTGCATCGGCGCGTAGTGAACGGCGGTCACCCTCATAAATCAGGCGCTCAGGTTCTATAATTTGAATATATGCTGCGCGAGCCACCAAGCTACCGAACACGCCCAAAACCACCAACATGGCGAAGTAGAAACGCGCCTTGCTTAAGTGTGGTTGCGCTTTTTTTGTTGCGCGGCGGTTTGGCTTTGGTGTTATTGCCATGGCACTAGCACCTCCTGCTCAGCGTCTGCACGCACCATATTCAGGCGTTGCTCAGCAATGCGCTCTACCCGGTTGTGCTCAGTCAACGTGTTCTGTTCAATCTGTAAATGCCGCCATTCAATATCAAGCGCATCACGCTCTGACAGCAACTCATCACGCTCGATGGTGAGCAAGCGATGCCCATGCGAAACGTAGATAACTGCCAAGGCACTTGTTATGGCCATTAAAAACAGCAACACCAGCACAAGGTGCTGGCGAAAATCGTCAAACAAAACAGATACTAACGCAGGTACTCGGCTAGCTTTCATAATCTAACCTCGCTGCAATGCGTAGCACCGAACTGCGGGCGCGTGGGTTTAATTGTGTTTCAGCGGCCGACGGCTTGATTGCTTTACCAACCAAACGCAATGTTTGGCCCCGATCAAAATCGGCATCACGAATAGGCAATCCAGCGGGAATTGAACGGCCTTTTGCCTGGCCTCGCATAAAGCGTTTTACCAACCGGTCTTCCAAGCTATGGAAACTAATAACCACCAAGCGGCCTTCTGGTTTTAAGCCAGTAACCGCAGCTGTTAATGCGGTTTCAATTTCGTCCAACTCACCGTTGATATGAATACGAATACCCTGAAAGCTACGGGTAGCTGGGTGCTTGTGTTTATCTTTAAATGGCACGGCGTTGGAAATCAGCTCAGCCAATTCACGCGTGGTGGTCAGCGGCTGTTGTTCGCGGTGCTTAACGACCGCTTGCGCAATACGCCAAGCGAAGCGCTCTTCGCCATATTCGCGCAGTACAAATGCAATCTCATCGGCACTGGCATGATTTAGAAAGTCTGCGGCAGTGGGACCACAGCTGGTATCCATGCGCATATCGAGTGGCCCTTCGCGCATAAAACTAAAACCGCGTTCGGCGTCATCCAATTGTGGGGAGGAAACGCCAAGGTCAAACAGAATGCCATCCAGTTGCCCGGACAGTTGCTGTGCTTCCAGCACTTCTGCTAAACGTGAGAATGGGGTGTGGATAATGGTAAAGCGTGGGTCATCGCGTAAGGATTCAGCTGCTGCTATCGCGGTGGGATCGCGATCCAGTGCATAAAGTTTACCTTGAGCGTTTAATTGAGCCAGAATTGCGCGCGAATGCCCCCCTCTACCGAAGGTTGCATCTAAATAAATTCCGTCTGGTTTGATCGCAAGGCCCGCAATGGACTCTTGTAACAACACCGAGACGTGTTGTTGCGCTTCTGTTGTCATTATAATGAGAAGTCTTGTAGTCGATCAGTGAGTGCCAAGTCGTCTTGTTGCTCCGCTGCCATATCGGCTGCGATCTGTTCTTGCCATGCCGCTTCAGACCAGAGTTCAAATTTATTGAGCTGACCAATAATCATGATCTTTTTGCTCAAGTCCGCATGTTGACGCAAGGTTGGTGCAATCAAAATACGGCCATTTTTATCCATCTGGCAATCTTCGGCGTGACCCAGTAACAGGCGCTGGAGACGACGCTCCGCGGGGTTCATGCTGGATAAGGTGGTGAGCTTCTGTTCAATCAATTGCCACTGTGGCAACGGATACAGCAGTAAACAAGGTTGCTTGATATCGATGGTGCAGACCATTTGTCCGTCACAATCCAAAAGCAGGCTCTTGCGATACTTTGATGGTATCGCGAGCCGGCCTTTGTCATCTAGACTGAGTGCTGCTGCGCCACGAAACATGATATTGATCCACTTTTACCCACAAATCCCCACAATGTGACAGTCTAGGTGCCGATCTTTCCACCTGTCAAGCAAAAATCCTAAGTTTGCGGTGTGCGACCGCTCTTGACGGAAAGGTTCATGTAAAGGATGATGCGGTAGGTATGTCATCTAGCATATAATTCTAACAATAAGCTTTCTCATATAAATGAAGCAGATAGATGTTGTGAGTTTTCCAGATAAGTTCGGTAAGCAGTCCGAACGCTGGCGCTTATTGCGCTACCTTGTTGTCGTGCTCTTCATCGCGTCGGCTTTGCTGTATGCGGTTTACCTTGTGGTTGATGGTGAACGCCAGCAACAGCTTGAGGTTGAAAAGCGACGTGCCGGGGAACATTTAAGCGCGATGCGTGGCCAGATTGAGCAACGTCTACAAGCTAACATGCTTGCGCTTAGGGCTTTGCGCCCAGAAATTCTTTGGCAAGACACCCCCGACCGAGTGCGCTTACAACACATCATGGATGAATTCCTTTCGTCCAATCTTGACATCATGCATGTTGCGCTTGCCCCTGACCTTGAAGTGAAATTTGTTTACCCCGTGGAAGGCAACCAGTCAATGATTGGGTTCAACTACCGCCTTGATACCGAACAATATGCTGGCATTTTACGTGCTATTTCAGTTAAAGACGTAGTGCTTACGGGGCCGTTACGTCTTACTCAAGGGCGTGAAGCATTGATCGCACGCATGCCTGTGTTCCGAAACGACCGCACGCTGTGGGGTGTTACGTCCTTAGTTATTGACCACGTGCATTTATTAGATGGTGTGCGTTTTTACCAGCATCCTAACTACTCCTTTGCGATTCGTCATGTCGTCACGGAGTCCGAAGCAACTGCGCCCGCATTTGCCGGAGAAAATGATGTATTTCAGAAAGATGCGTTGGTTACGGAAATCACCTTCCCCCGCGGGCGTTGGGAACTTGCGGCTTACCCGCGCGATGGACGCTGGGTGGCTACAAACGCAGACTTCTGGCTGCACTGGGCCATCGGTATTGGCTTAACGGCGGTTATTTTGTCTGCATTTTTAATGCTGATATTTACCCAACATCGTCTGCGCGGCGCAATTTCCACCATTGCATATCAAGCCCGCTATGACGGCCTGACTGATTTACCAAATCGCAATTTCTTCTCTGAGCAGCTCGGCGCGGATATTCGCTCTGCACTACGCAATCAACAAAAGTTCGCGTTGTTGGTTCTTGATCTCGATCATTTGCGCGAAATCAACGATGTGCTCGGCCATGAAGTTGGCGATGCGTTATTACAAAGGGTTGCTGAACGTATCCGCACCAGTATTCGTGAAGATGACTTACTTGCGCGCATCGGTGGCGATGAGTTCGCGATTGTGTTGCGTGACTTGAATGATCCGAGCGAAGCCGAAATTCGTGCGAAAACCATTATGAATGATCTGCTGCATACGCTGGATATTGAACACAACCATATTAATATGACCGCCAGTACTGGCATCGCGATGTTCCCTCATGACGGTCAAGAAGTTCAGCAGTTACTGAAGCACGCAGAATTGGCAATGTATGCCGCGAAAACGCAAGGTGCTATGAGCGTGCATTTCTTTGACGAGCAATTGCGTCAAAGTACCGAACGGGATATCAATCTGCACCATCAGATTATCAAGGGTATTGAAGCCGAGCAGTTTGAAGTGCATTACCAACCGGTTATTGAAACAGAAACCGGTTTACTGACGCGTTGTGAAGCACTGTTGCGTTGGACGCATCCTGAGCGTGGCGCTATTTCGCCAGCTGAGTTTATTCCCATTGCAGAGAAAACAGGCGCGATCATTGGTCTGGGTGATTTTGTATTGCGCCAGGTGGTGCGTGATTGGAAGAAAATGCACGCAGCTGGGCTTGATTTGTCGATAGCGCTTAACCGCTCACCGCGAGAGTTTAACGATCGCCAAGCCGCATCCCATTGGTTAAATGTAATTGCCGCTGCAGATGTGCCGCCAAATCGTCTGATGTTTGAAATTACTGAGTCGATGCTCATGCGTAATAAAGAACGCCAGTTTGCAAATTTACGCAAACTACGTGATGCGGGCATTACACTTGCCATAGACGACTTCGGTACCGGCTACTCAAGCTTGAACTACCTGCGCTCATACCCAATTGATGTGATTAAAATTGACCGCAGTTTCTTACATAATGTGCCGCATCAGGGGCAACAAAAAGCCTTGGTTGAAGTGCTGATTCGTATCGCCCACACCTTAAATATGAAAGTGGTTGCGGAAGGTGTTGAACATGAGCAGCAAGTTGAATTTCTGCAGCAACAACACTGTCACTTCCAGCAAGGGTTCTTTTACGGCCGAGCGATGCCACTCAGTGAATTTATTCGATTCACTCAGCAATTTAATCGCAACGTGATGGATAACAATAGTATCCAAGGTGAAGTGTCGGGAGCCAGCCGATAAGCCGGGTTCTGTCGAGGACAATCATTCGTCTAGCCGCTAAATCACTCTAGCGTTCAAGCAGTCTACCCGGGTTCAACGCGGGCCGCGCCAATGAACCCCTATTTGACCTTGCTCCGGGTGGAGTTTACCGTGCCACGAACTGTTACCAGCCGCGCGGTGCGCTCTTACCGCACCCTTTCACCCTTACCTGATCCCGCTTACGCAGGCCATCGGCGGTTTGCTCTCTGTTGCACTGGTCGTCGGCTTACGCCGCCCAGACGTTATCTGGCACCCTGCCCTATGGAGCCCGGACTTTCCTCCCCTTATGTGCAAGCACATAAGCAGCGATTGCCTGGCTGACTCCCGAGCGCGCATTCTACGTGTTATCTTGCTCGAGTGCTAGTTGATACAAAGTGTTTTTACGCGCACCGTGGATTTCAGCGGCCAGCGCTGCTGCTTTTTTTAACGGTAACTCTTTGCGCAACAAATTTAATGTCTTCATAGCGGCAGGGTTTACATCTTCTGCCGCCAGCTCTTCAGCCCCACCTAAAATGAGTACAATTTCACCGCGTTGTTGATTGCTATCGTCGATAACCCGTTGCTGTACTTCGGCAATGCTACCGCTCAAATAGGTTTCGAATTGCTTGGTAAGTTCACGCGCCATAACCAACGGCCTGTCGGCGCCAATTTCGCTAACCATATCGGCTAGGGTGTCGGCAATTCGATGCGGTGATTCATAAAACACTAAGGTGCGGGTTTCGCCAACAAGCTCCTGCAAACGTTTGCGTCGCTGTTGTGGTTTGGCGGGAAGAAACCCCTCAAAGGTAAATCTGTCGGTGGGTAGCCCTGCTCCCGAAAGTGCAGTTACGAAGGCGCATGCACCCGGTAACGCTGTTACGGTCACGCCCGCCTCACGGCATTGCTGCACCAAAACATACCCAGGGTCGCTGATTAGCGGCGTTCCGGCATCGCTTATTAAAGCAATATTATCGCCATGTTGTAGGCGCTCGATTACCTGACTAGCCCGTTGACGTTCATTGTGCTCGTGCAGCGCAAACATTTCTTTGCGAATGCCCAAATGCTGCAGCAGTTGTCCGCTATGGCGGGTATCTTCAGCTGCAATCGCATCACAATCGCGCAAGACATTTAACGCGCGTTCGGTGATATCCCCCAAATTACCAATGGGTGTCGGTACGATGAATAAGCAGCCCGCTTTCGTTGCGCTCATGTTAACCCCTTGTAAGAACCACACAGCTCCGTTGTTTAGGTGTGCCGTACGGTTTATAGTATGACCCATTGATGAAACTATTGGTGGATCAGAAATGACGGCTGCTATTGTGCCAAAGAAGTTGCTGCTGTGCATGGTTATTGTTGCACTAACAGCATGTTCTTCCGGCCCGCGTTCAGGGTCAGAACAACCGCAAACGCGCGGTGACGATACCGACTTTATTGCGGTGCCATTAACTGAGCAAGATCGCTCCGCATCTAGCTGGTTGGCGAATGCACGACTGCTCGAGGGTGCTGCGCAAGTGGATGCCTTATTGCAAGCAGCAGCTACCTTTCAACGTGACGAGCAGTGGCAACAAAGTGCAGTGGTTATTGCGCAAGTGCAACGCCACTTTGAGCCGCAGGCCTTGAGTGCGGAGCAGCAACAACTTGTAGCTTTGTTGGAAGCACGGTTCGCAGCCTATGAAGGCCGCTGGACCTATGCCGAGCAGTTATTACAGCCGTTGTTAACACCACGCTTATCGCAAGATTACCCTGAGCAAACACTTGAGCTTGCCTTGCAAGCTGCGCGCGCGCAGCGGCATTGGCAACAGGCTGCGCGGTATCAGTTACAGCTGGTTAATGTGGTACCGGAGCATACTGACCCCACAGAAGTATGGGCAGTATTGAAACACGTTACCGATCCGAATGCGGTGGTGTTGCCACCAAGTTCTCAACGCAGCCGATTGGTTGCTGGATGGGTGCAACTGATGACAGCCTTGCATGAAATCAGCGCCAACCCGAATCAATTCGATGCCATTTTAAATCAGTGGCAGCAGAACTTTGCTGCTCATCCCGGCCAGTTCGTGGTGGATAATCTCACTGCACTTACCGCTCAGCCCCGTAATCACGTTTTAGTATTACTCCCGCTAACCGGCCAATACCAAGAACAGGGCAATGCGGTACGCGACGGTATCATCAAAGCTTTAACCCGCCAGCCGCAGGTTAAAGCGGTGTTCGTTGATACCAACCTACTGGATTTTTCTACGCTGCCGGAGCTGCTACAACAGCATCAGGCCAGTATGCTATTGGGCCCATTATTGAAGCCGAATGTTGCTGCCATTGATGTCACTACGCTGCCAGATAATTTACCGTGGCTAACGCTCAATGAGCCGGAAACTGGTTTTGTAGCAGTGCACGGTTTACAGCACTTTTTTGCATTAGATACCGAGACTGAAATTAAGCAAGCAGCGTCTTATATGGCCCAACGTGGGCATCGGCATCCGGTTGTGCTTGCACCTGCCACCAACCGCGGGCAACAGCAAGCTGAGGTGTTTAAAGAAGCATGGCAAGCACAGTTTGCGGATGACACCAGCATTGCGTTGGGTAGCTACCGCAATACCGAAGAAATGAAATCAGCAGTGCAAAACCAGCTTGGTGTTACCACCAGTGAAGCACGTATCTACCAAGTTAAAATTGCGGCTGGCAAGATTATTGTAGAGTCTCAAGCACGTAGCCGAGCGGATATAGATTCAGTCTATTTGGTTGGTGGAATTGAACAAACGCGCTTATTGAAACCATTTATTGACGTAAATATTTCGCCGTTTATGAAAGCCCTACCCGTGTATGCCAACTCCGGCAGCCACACCCTACGCAATAATCTTAGCGAGAATGACTTAGACAATGTGCGTTTTACTGAAGCACCATGGTTGCTGCCCGGTCATAGCGAAAGCGCGGTTCTTGAAGAGCTTCTCGCGATGCGGACGGGGTGGGGCTATAGCACTGCGCGGCTTGTTGCATTTGGCCATGACGCACTAATATTAAGTCAACGTTTACCGCTACTGCAAACAATGCCGGGCATATCCGCCAAAGGGTTAACGGGCGAATTACAGGTTACTGATGAGCAAGTTACGCGGAAGCTTAATTGGGCACGCTTCAAAGGGCACGAAGTCGTCGCCGAGTAGTTAAAAACTCAGTAACATTGAAACGTTAAGGACATGGAATGTCACGCAAAGATATGGGAAATCAGGGCGAAGACATTGCCCGCGCACTGCTTGAGCAGAACGGTTTAGAACACATACAAAGCAATTTTCGCTGCGACATGGGCGAAATAGATTTAATTATGCGAGATAGCGACGCTTGGGTGTTTATTGAGGTAAAATCTCGAAGCAACGAAAAGTTTGCCAGTGTGGTTGAACAGATTACCGCAGATCAATGTCAAAGAATCCGACGCTGCGCGCAACTCTTTTTAATTCAGCAAAACTTAAATGAGCATGTTACTTTCATGCGCTTTGACATCGTCGCCATTGTGATGGACTTTGAAGAAGCCCAATGGTTGCAGGATGCATTTTGAAGAGGCTATATGCAAGACCCAATAAAAACCTTATTTACTGAGTGCATTCAAACTCAAATTGCGGCAGCGGATATGCTGCAAGAGCCGCTCGAAAGCGCTGCTAACTTATTGGTTGGGTCGTTACTGCAAGGTCGTAAGATCTATTGTTGTGGTGAGAGCCTGGCGCATGCTACCTCGCGCCATTTTGCGCACATCATGCTAACCGGCTTAAGTTTTGAAAGGCCACCCTTTCCAGTTACCTCACTACATGCCGATTATGGTGCGAAGGAACATACCCGTATGTTCGCTCAGCAAATCCAAGCCGTAGGGCAAGCAAATGATGTGTTGATGGTGTTCAACGCCTGCGAACGCGCACCACGTATAAGCGCAGCCATGGAAGCGGCGTTGAGTCGCGAGATGCTTATTATTGCAATAACACACAATAGCGACACAGACATTGCTGGCTTACTTGGCCCTGAGGATGTTGAGATAAGAATACCTACCAACAGCAGCGCAAGAGCTAGTGAGCACTTACTTCAGATATCAAATATGCTGTGTACTATTATTGAACATCGAATTTTTCCACAGGAGACCGATTCATGAACAACCGTCGGAAATTGATTCGTACGACATTTCTTAGCGCCCTTCTTACCGTGACGTTAAGTGGCTGTGCCGCAGCCTTAGTGGGCGCCACAGCGGTGGGTATTTCAGCGGCGACGGATACCCGAAGTGTGGGCACGCAAATTGATGATCAAACCATTGAAGTACGCGTGATTACGGCGTTAAAAAATGACGACCGAATGGATGACTCGCGAGTGCAAGTGGTTTCATTTAATCGTTCGGTATTGCTGTTAGGTCAGGTCACTAACAGCTCACTGCGCGAACTGGCCAGCCACATTGTTCGCAATACCCAGGGTGTAGACCGCGTGCATAACGAACTTCAAGTTGCACCCGTTATCTCGTTTGGCCAGATCAGTAAAGACACGTACATTACGAGTAAAATAAAGGCTAAATTCGTTGCTAACGATAAGATTAAAGTAAGTGATATTAAGGTCGTTACAGAGAATGGCGAGGTTGCATTAATGGGCTTGGTTGACCGTGATATTGCAAAGCTCGCTATAGATATCGCGCGCAACATTAATGGTGTTACACGCGTTATCGATGCATTTGAATAACGCGATTTATTTTACTACGCGTAAATGCGAGCCTGACGACTTCTTCTTAGTCGTTTTAGATTTTGACTTAGGTTCGCTTGGCGCCGTTTCCTCGTCTTCATCAATTTCTGAAGACAACTGCTCCGACGATTGTTCTAGCGCAGTTACACTTGGGGTGTCGTAATAAGGTTCTGGTTCAAATACTGACCCAGCACCGTTCTCACGTGCATACAGTGCTAATATTGCACCCATAGGTACAATCACCCGATGCGGGTTGCCAGAAAATCGCGCATTAAATTGCACTGACTCGTTGTCGACTACAAAGTTTGTAACCGCGGTTGGGGAAATATTAAGAATAATCTGGCCGTCTTGTACAAACTGCCACGGCACCTGACAACCAGGATAGTCAGCATCAACCACCAGATGCGGCGTTACTTGATTATCGATTATCCACTCATACACCGCCCGCACTAAGTACGGACGGCGTGGTGTCATCTCCTGGTCACTCACCGACCTAAGTCTCGCTCATTATCGGTGAGGGATTCCTGGAATGATTCGCGCTCAAACACACGAACCATGTAGGCTTTTACTTCTTTCGCACCGGCACCTTCTAACTCGATACCATACAATGGCAAACGCCATAGCAATGGAGCGAGATAGCAATCGACTAGGCTAAACTCTTCACTCATGAAGAAAGGCGAATCCGCAAACAGTGGTGCAAGCGATAAAATACCTTCGCGTAGCTCCTGACGTGCTGCTTCTGCACCTTTGCCACCCGCCCTAATTTTTTCCGCAAGCGCATACCAATCACGATCAATACGGTACATCATTAAGCGGCTGGTACCCCGAGCAACAGGGTACACCGGCATTAATGGCGGGTGCGGGAAACGTTCATCAAGGTACTCCATGATGATATGAGCGTTATAAAGCACTAACTCGCGATCAACCAGTGTCGGCAATGAGTCCGCATATGGGTTGAGTTGCATTAAGTCTTCCGGACGATTATCCGGGTCAACAAATGTTATCTCAACACCAACGCCTTTCTCTGCAAGCACGATACGCGTTTGATGGCTGCGTAAGTCATTTACGCCCGAATATAAGGTCATTACTGACCGTTTGTTTGCCGCAACCGACATGTTGTTCTCCATAAAGCTTATTTCACGTCCTTAAAGAATTCACGTTTTAGCAGTATCGCGAAAATCAAAAAGACTAATAGGAAACCGAACACATACCAGCCAATGCGCTTCTGTTGCAACATCATTGGTTCACCTGTGTAAACCAAGAAATTGGTCAAATCAAGCGCGGCTTGGTCGTATTCAGCTTCGGTCAACATACCGCTGCCATCGGCTTTGATACCTACATAAACGTCCTGCATTTCGCCGTCTATCATGCGCTGTTCTGTTGTTTTACGCGGCACACCTTGCAGTTCCTGCAACGCATGCGGCATACCAACTGCTGGAAATACTGCGTTATTCACGCCAAATGGACGGCTTTCGTCCACATAGAATGAACGCAAGTAGGTGTAGATCCAGTCGGCGCCACGAACGCGTGAAACCAGCGTTAAGTCTGGAGCTGCTGTACCAAACCAGTTACCTGCATCTTCAGCAGTCATGGCGTTGGTTACTAAGTCACCGACTTTTTCGCCTGTAAATTGTAAGTTCTCGACCCCTAACTCTTCAGGAATCTCAAGGTCTTTGAACATGCGGTTGTAGCGCTGATACTGCATTGAGTGACAACCCAAGCAGTAGTTCATGAACAACTGTGCACCACGTTGCAATGACGCTTTGTCATGCAAGTCAACGTTCGCTTTATCCAGTGGAACCGTCGGGTCAGCTGCTAATGTTGCAACTGACCACAGTGATGCTGCTACCAGCAGAGTATTTTTAATAAACTGTTTCATCACTTAGTAATCCTCTCTGGAACTGGCTTCGTGTTCTCGTTCTTACTGTAGAAGAACAAGACAACAAAGAACGCAAAGTACAAGAAGGTGAAGATACGCGCGAACATCGTATAAACCTCAGTCGCCGGCTTCAGACCTAAGTAGCCGAGCGCGATGAAGCTGATCGCAAATACCGTCAGGTTCACTTTGTGAATGGTGCTACGGTAGCGAATTGAGCGTACTTTGCCGCGGTCAAGCCATGGCAATACGAACAAGGCGACGATAGCGCCAAACATCAAGATAACACCAAACAACTTATCAGGTACTGCACGCAAAATTGCATAGAACGGCGTGAAGTACCAAACAGGTGCTATGTGCGCCGGCGTTTTCAGCGGGTTGGCCGCTTCAAAGTTTGGTGGCTCTAAGAATAGACCACCCATTGCCGGAGCAAAGAAGATGACGTAACAGAAGAAGAACAAGAAGATAGCAACGCCCACTAGGTCTTTCACGATGTAATACGGGAAGAATGGGAATGCATCGACAATGTCGTACTTCTTAGTGAAGCGCTCGTGGAACGTGAACTTCGGCTTCTCAGACTCTGGTACTGAACCTTTAGGCTTCTTAATTGAAACACCTTCAGGGTTGTTCGAGCCAACTTCGTGCAATGCGATAATGTGCAAGAACACTAATATAACCAAAACCAGTGGCAAGGCGATAACGTGCAATGCAAAGAAGCGGTTCAAGGTAGCGCCGGAAATAACATAGTCACCGCGAATCCACAGCGTTAAGTCATCACCAATGATTGGGATTGCACCAAACAATGAAATGATTACCTGTGCACCCCAGTATGACATTTGGCCCCAAGGCAACAAATAGCCCATAAAGGCTTCGGCCATGAGCACCAAGAAGATCAGCATACCGAACACCCACAGCAATTCGCGTGGCTTCTGGTAGGAGCCATACATCATGCCGCGGAACATGTGCAGATACACCACCACGAAGAACGCAGACGCACCAGTGGAGTGCATATAGCGCAACAACCACCCGTATTCAATGTCTCGCATGATGAATTCAACCGAGGCGAATGCGCCTTCGGCTGATGGGACATAGTTCATTGTTAACCAGATACCAGTAAGAATCTGATTTACTAAAACCAAGGTAGCTAGCACACCAAAGATGTACCAGAAGTTAAAGTTTTTCGGAGCAGGATACTGCGCTAAGTGGATATTCCACGTTTTGGTCATCGGAATACGTTCGTCAAACCATGCAATGAGCTTTTTCATTAGGCTTGCCCCCCGTCTTCACCGATTAAAATGGTTGTATCACTGACGTAGTAATGCGGTGGAACAACCAAGTTATATGGCGCTGGAACACCTTGGAATACGCGACCTGCGATATCAAAAATAGAGCCGTGGCACGGACAGAAGAAACCGGTTTCTGCCCCTTCAACGTACTCGCCCATACCTTGATCTAAAAACTGTGGTGAACAGCCTAGATGGGTACAGATACCAACCGCTACAAAGAATTCTTCTTTGCGTGAGCGATGCAAGTTTTTTGCATACTCTGGTTGTTGCGGTTCGTCGGAATTCGGGTCACGAAGCTGATCGTTAACGGCTTCTAGCGACGCCAACATTTCTGGTGTACGACGCACAACCCAAACAGGTTGGCCACGCCATTCAACCCGAACCAATTGGCCCGGCTCAGCTTTTCCAATGTTCACTTCCACTGGGGCACCCGCGTTTTTTGCTTTTTCACTTGGGTTCCACGATGCAATGAAAGGAACGGCAACACCAACCGCGCCCGCTGCTCCAACGACAGATGTCGCGACAGTCAGAAAACGACGGCGGCCTTTATCTACAGGCGCATTGCTCATCCACTTACTCTCCAGTTTGGACGCTTCACGGGACTTTGCCGCGAAGTCAGTAATTAGCTGCTGCGTTAGGCTCACCCAAACAACTTGCGGGTGAGCGACAATAAAAAAATGCTTTCAGATGATAAAGAAATGCCCTGATTTTTACAAGGATAAAGACAAAAAACCCGGCACAAAGGCCGGGTTTTTGACGTACTCGAGCTTTCGAATTAACGCTTCGAGAACTGTGGACGCTTACGCGCTTTGTGCAAGCCGACTTTCTTACGTTCAACTTGACGTGCGTCACGCGTTACATAACCCGCGCTACGCAAGTTGCTACGTAGAGTTTCGTCGTACTGCATCAGTGCACGGGTAATCCCGTGACGTACTGCGCCAGCTTGACCACTCGTACCACCACCTTTAACAGTGATGTACAAATCGAATTTTTCAACCATTTCTACCAACTCAAGCGGTTGACGAACAACCATACGAGCGGTATCACGGCTAAAGTATTCTTCTAAAGTGCGATTATTGATGCTGATGTTGCCGCTGCCTGGACGCAAGAAAACGCGTGCAGTCGAGCTTTTGCGACGACCAGTACCGTAGTATTGATTCTGTGCCATAGTCTTCATGCTCCGTCTTAAATTTCAAGTTGTTTTGGTTGCTGAGCTACATGGTTGTGCTCTGCACCAGCGTACACTTTCAGTTTACGGAACATGGCACGACCTAGTGGACCACGAGGTAACATACCTTTCACCGCTTTCTGAATTACCATTTCTGGTTTCTTAGCAATCAACTTCTCGAAGCTGATTTCTTTGATACCGCCTGGGTAACCAGTGTGTGAATAGTAGATCTTGCCCTGTGCCTTACGGCCAGTAACAGTCACTTTCTCAGCGTTAACGATGATGATGTAATCACCAGTGTCTACGTGAGGAGTGTATTCAGGCTTATGCTTACCGCGCAAGCGTGTAGCAACTTCAGTCGCTAAACGACCTAAGGTTTTGCCTTCAGCGTCAATAACATACCAGTCACGTTGTACAGTTTCTGGTTTTGCAACAAATGTACTCATTGAAATTACTCTTTTCTTTAAGGTTCACGACAGTAGTTCCGGGCTTCCCCGCGAACCACAACAACCGCTGTGGTTGAGCCACTTAACGGTTAGTTGTACCTGTAACGTGGGCTGCGCGGATTATAGGGAAAAGTGATCGAAAGATCAACGGTGATGTTCGTTATTCGTTAATCGTTAATCGTTATTGGTTATTGGTTAACGAATAACGACAAGCGCAGCGATCGATTAACGAATAACGCGTTTCAGGCTTTCAGTGCTGCGATGATTTCGGCGCTGCGTTCCCACAAGCTTGCAAGCTGGAACAACGCGGCACCATCAGTTGGCGACAATTCGTTCGCAGCAATGTCTGTCAGCCAGGTGTGGCGCAGTAAATTGCGAGTTGCACGTATTGAGCTTAACAGCGCCGACCAATTCGCCTCCGAACGATCTTTCATATCAGCCCCACTCAGAAGTTCAAGCAGTTGACTGCGTAAATCATGATTAAGGCTTGCATCGATATGCTCCGGCTTCGCAGCGCGAAGTTTTTCAACGATATCGCGCAAATCGATTAGGCGTGTATAGCTGTTATGAAGTTCCGCCAGCTTCAATGCTTCGTCACCATGCAATTGCTTTTCGCTGAGCAAATTAAGGTAAACCTTGATATGTCCAAGTAACTCGCCGGTGGCAATGTCTTCTTCGGTATCGGTGTTTACAGCGTCATCACGAAGTAGGGCTCTTAGGCGCATAATGTATTGACGCAAAACACGGCTGAGTTCTTGCTGCGCCGCACCCAAACCCATGGCGGGAATTTGAAGTACAGTTTTATCCAGAAAGCGTGGCTCACCTGAGCGTAAAGGCGGCAGGCGATACCAACGTTCGACCTGGCGAAAAATGCGATTGTCCAGCAACCACATCAAAGCGAGGCCGAGCACGTTAAACAATGTATGAAACACCGCAAGCCCTGAACTGATATTGGTGACTTGCTCACCACCAGAAAGCAATTCTGCGACCCACCATAAAGGCACCAACAACACCAATGCGACTGCACCCGTCACGCTGTTCATAAGCACGTGGACGGCTGCCAGGCGTTTCGCGTGTGCGGTTGCGCCTACACTGGCCAGTAACGCCGTAATGGTGGTGCCAATATTGGCACCGATAACCACAGCAGCACCGGCAAGTGGGCTAAAGACGCCACTGACTGATGCCGTTAATACAATTGCGAGTGCTGCTGAAGACGATTGTACTAGCGCTGTGAGTATCGCCCCTGCCATTACCGCCAACAGCACCCCTGCTATACCAGTAACTTGCAATTGCTCGACCGGTAAAACCGTTACCACTTGTTCGAATGCATCGCGCAGCGTATCCAGCCCGACAAACAAGACACCGAAACCAGCAATTGCCGTGCCGACATTGCCGGCAACGGAGTTTTTACGAACCAACTGAATGAGCATACCAAAACCGATTAGCGGCCAGGCAAAAACGCCAATATTGAGCTTAAGACCAATCAGCGCAACTATCCACGCCGTCATGGTGGTACCTACGTTGCTGCCAAAAACCACCCACGCAGCTTCGCGCAACTTAAGCATGCCGGCGTTAGTAAAACCGAGTAAAGCAACAACAACTGCGCTGGATGATTGCACCAAAGCAGTCACGGTAAAACCTGACAAAGCGGCGCGCATACGGGTTTGAGTGGAACGTTCGAGGAAACTTTGTAAATGGCTGCCAGCTGCAGCTTTCAAACCATCGGTGAGCAACTGCATACCAAGTAACAGTAGTCCTAGACCGCCAATTGCTAACGTCAGGTCAGTTAAAGTCATGGTTTATGTGCGAGTCCCAGATATTCGTGACTTTGCATTTCAAGTAAGCGACTCATACAACGCTTGAACTCAAAGTTAAGTTTACCGTCAGTGTAAAGCGCATCAAGCTTAGTCGCAGCCGACATGATGAGCTTCACGCGCCGTTCATAAAATTCATCCACCAAGGCGATGAAACGTCGCGCCGCGTCATCATTGTGCGAGCCCATTTGCGGTACGTCACTAATCAGCACCGCATGATAGCACTGTGCTAATTCAATATAGTCGTTCTGTGAGCGAGGGCCACCGCAGATTGCCTCAAATGAAAACAACACCACGTCATCACACTCCATACGCACCGGAATATTGCGATTATTCACCGTAATGTAACCGTGCTCATCACGGTTACAGTGATCGGGCGCTAATTCGGTAAAGTATCGCTCAAGATTGGCATCGGCGGCCGCGTCCGCCGGGGAGTGATAAATTTCGGCTTGGCTCAATGTGCGTAATCGGTAATCAATGCCACTGTCAACATTGATAATTTCACAATGTTGCTTAATCAGTTCAATTGCTGGTATGAAGCGTTGACGCTGTAAACCGTTACGATATAACTCGTCCGGAACAATATTTGAGGTCGCCACAAGCACCACATTGCGCTTAAATAATTCCTGCATCAGTGTGCCCAAGATCATTGCGTCGGTAATGTCTTGCACGAAAAACTCATCAAAACATACCACCCGAGCCTCTGCCGCAAGCTTATCAGCAATCAATGGCAACGGATCGCTACGCCCTTTGAGCTCTTTAAGCTCAGCATGCACGCGGTGCATAAATCGATGAAAGTGGACACGTAGTTTTTGCTGAAATGGTAGCGTTTCGTAAAAAGTATCCACTAAGTAGGTTTTACCGCGGCCAACACCGCCCCAGAAATAAATGCCTTTGGGTACCTTCGTGGTCTTACCAAACAGGCTTTTAATGGATTCTAAAAGACTGGATTGTGGCGCTTGGTTATGAAATAAGACCAGTTCGTCATAAAGGCGTTGCAAGGCTTCAACAGCGCGGCGTTGCGCCTCGTCTGGCGTGAAATTACCACTGTTAAGGTCCTGCTCATATTTTGAGATTGGCGTAAGCTTGTTCGTTGTCACTACCACTTCGACCCTTTTCTAGATTATGCTAGTAGGTGTTAGTTTATCATGCGAATTGCATTTTTAAGGAGTAATTATGAGCTGGATTATTGGAATTTTATTAGTCGTTGCCGGAGCAATTGTTGGTTTTTTTGCGGCGCGCTACTGGCTCGCGGAGCATTCGGATGAAGCAGAACTGAACGACCAAGTGACTCAAACCAAGCAACAGCTGGCTGACTATCGCCAGGAAGTTGCTGAACATTTGGCCACCGCGCAAGCACTTGTGGGTCAGTTGGAAGAAACGCAAGACAAGTTAAAAGCTTATCTTCATCACAGCGCTGACTTATTGCAGCGCGAGCAAGAACAGCCAAGCCTGCCGTTTTTCGCTGAAGACACCATGCGCGAACTGCGTATGGCCAATAAAATAAACAGCGAAAAGCGCAAATCCGACGATAAAGCAGCAAGTGATATGCCACGCGATTACAGTGATAAAAAATCAGGCCTATTTAAATAACTAAAAAACGTTAGTCGTTGTTCGTGCGCTGCGCTGTTCGTCCGTGCTGCGCACTATTCGAAGAGCGTAGCGTACGAACAGCGTAGCGCACGAATAACGAATTTACATCTTGAAACACATCCCACCTGAACTTATTTATAAGTCGTCAGTCTTTAACTGCATCTATTTATATCTTTTCCGATCATAGTTTGCACACAGTGCATATATAGGAGTTAACTCTGATGAAAGTGAAGTTCATAGCTGTATTGGCCATTGCGAGTGCACTCATTATTGCGCCTGTTTCGGCCGGCATCCCTTTCTTTGGTGATAAAGATGAAACCCCAACTTTGGCGCCGATGCTTGAAGAAGTCACACCTGCGGTTGTGAACATCTCAGTGAAGGGAAAACGCGAAGTTCGCCAACGCATTCCGGATATGTTCCGCTTCTTTTTCGGCCCGGGCGGCCCGCGTGAACAGGTGCAGGAACGCCCGTTTCAAGGTTTGGGCTCAGGCGTCATCATAGACGCTGATGAAGGCTACGTTGTAACCAACAACCACGTGATTGATGGCGCCTCTGAAATTTTGGTGACGTTAAAAGACGGTCGTCAGTTTGACGCCGAAGTGATTGGTACCGATGACCGTTCAGATATCGCATTGCTGAAAATTAAAGACGGCGAAAACCTTACCGAATTAAAAATTGGGGATTCAACTAAGCTACGCGTAGGCGACTTTGTGGTAGCTATTGGCAACCCTTTTGGACTTGGGCAAACAGTTACGTCGGGTATTGTTAGCGCATTAGGCCGAAGCGGGTTGGGAATTGAGGAAATTGAAAACTTCATTCAAACTGATGCTGCAATAAACAGCGGAAATTCAGGTGGTGCATTGGTGACACTTGATGGTCAACTCATTGGTATCAATACCGCCATTTTAGGCCCGAATGGTGGCAACATAGGCATCGGCTTCGCAATTCCTGCCGACATGATGCAGAACCTGGTGCAACAGTTGATTGAGTTCGGCGAAGTACGTCGCGGCGTGTTGGGTGTTCGTGGTAATGATTTGACTCATGAAATCGCAAAAGCCTTAGACTTAAAAGCAAATCAAGGCGCGTTTATTGCGGAAGTTATTCCGGACGGCGCTGCCGACAAAGCTGGTCTGAAGTCGGGCGATGTTATTGTTGGCGTGAACGGTGAAAAGATTCGAACCTTTGCTGACTTAGGTGCACGTGTAAGCACCCTGGGCGCGGGTAAAGAACTCAAACTCACCGTACTACGTGACGGTGAAGAACAGAAGTTTGACGTGGTTCTCAGTGCTGACGACCAAGCAGTTACAGCCGCTGCGCTTCACCCCGCGCTTAACGGTCTGACTCTTGCGCCGAGCGAGCAAGGTGGCCTGCAAGTAACCGCGATTGAAGAAGGCTCAATGGCTGAACGCTACGGCATCCGCAAAGATGACGTAATTATTGGCGTTAACCGCAGCCCAGTGAATACCATGGCGGCATTGCGTGAAGCGCTAAGCAGCGCAGGTAATGTCGTGGCATTAAATATTCGTCGCGGTAACTCGCAGTTGTACTTAGTATTGCGCGGCGGTTAATGCAGCATGAAAACATAGCCGCTGCTACTCAGCGAATATGAAAGAAGGCAGCAGTTGCTGCCTTCTTTTTTAAACAGTGTTATGCTTTTGCATATTCTTAAATCAATAGGTTACAACTCGCTATGCAGCTACGCCCAATCGCTTGGTACATCGTTCGCTCTGTTGTTCTCGGCCTAGCTGTCGCTGCAATTGTAATTTACCTATTGCCCTATCTAAATAATGACAGTGATAATGACTCGCAACGCGCAGAAATGCCGTTAAGCTTTTCAACGGCAGTGCAACGTGCGGCACCTGCCGTCGTTAATATTTATAGCATTGGGTCAACTCGCGAGTCTTATTATTCACGGCGACCAAGTACGCTGGTGCGTTTGGGTTCTGGTGTGATCATGGACAATCGTGGTCATATTTTAACTGCTTACCATGTGGTTGCTGATGTCAACGAGATTCAAGTTGCTTTGCAAGACGGCCGCAATTACAGCGGTCAAGTGATTGGTTCTGATCGCATTACCGATTTAGCGGTTGTTCGTATTGAAGCCGACAACCTTCCAACAATTCCACAGAATGAATCACTCACAACCCAAGTGGGTGACGTCGTGCTGGCTATCGGGAACCCGCATAACCTCGGTCAAACAATTACCCAAGGCATTATCAGCGCAACGGGTGGCCGCATGGGTGTCATTCATTCCCATGCTGACTTGATTCAAATGGACGCTGTTATTAACGAAGGCGCATCAGGTGGCGCATTGATTAATAGCCAAGGCTACTTAGTTGGTATCAATAACGCTCAGTTTCGCGATGCACGGGGTCAGGGTATCGATGGCATTTACTTTGCCGTGCCCTATCCACTGGCTCGCTCAGTGATGGATACATTAATTCGCGAAGGTGAGGTTGTTCGTGGCTATTTGGGCGTACAAGTTGGTGAAACACCGCAATCAAACCCTTACACACAACCGGGTATCTATGTGACTGGCGTTGACCCCAACAGCCCAGCCGAAAAAGCTGGTTTACGGGCCGATGATTACATTACAGAGATTAATGATAAGCCCATGTCTTCGGCTACAGAAGGCTTAGCCGTAGTAGCTCAGACCAAACCAGGCACGACAATTCAAGTACATTACTTAAGAGATAATCAGGAACGAATTGCCGAAGTAACCATTACCAAACTCGGCTCAATGTAGGGTGTTGCGTGAGTTATCAACTCACGCGTTTTATATTCGCACCTAAAGCAGACAACTTCTTCTCAATCGCCTCGTAACCACGATCGATGTGGTAGATACGCTCAACCACAGTCTCGCCCTGCGCCACCAAACCAGCAATCACTAATGAGGCCGAGGCTCGTAAATCAGTACACATAACCTGTGCGCCAGTTAAACGAGGTACACCTTTGGAAATGGCGGTGTTGCCTTCAAGTTCGATATTTGCACCCATGCGCCGTAATTCAGGCACATGCATAAAACGATTTTCAAAAATAGTTTCACGCACCCAACCCGCACCATCAGCAATTGCATTCAATGCACAAAACTGTGCCTGCATGTCCGTTGGGAAAGCTGGGTGTGGTGCGGTAATGATATTCACTGGGCGCGGTCGCTGTGTGGCCTGCAGGCGAATCCAGTCATCACCTTTGGTTATCACAGCGCCAGCCTCAGTTAGCTTTTTCAAAACAGCATCCAGCATGGTTGGGTCGGTATTGCGGCAGGTAACATCGCCTCCGGTTGCCAAGGCTGCGACTAAAAAGGTACCGGTTTCAATACGGTCGGGTTGAACGCGATACGCGCCACCGTGCAGCTCTTCTTTACCATGAATAGTAATGGTGTCGGTGCCGGCGTCACGGATGTCCGCCCCCATACTGTTCAAAAAATTAGCTAAATCTTCAATTTCTGGTTCACGTGCTGCGTTCTCAATGGTGGTGACCCCTTCAGCCAACGTCGCCGCCGCCATCAGGTTTTCGGTGCCGGTTACGCTGACCATATCCATGAGGATATTGGCACCCTTTAAGCGCCCATCAACTTTGGCATTGATGTAACCATTTTCGACGATTATCTCTGCGCCCATCTGGCGTAGCCCTTCAATGTGAAGGTTGACAGGCCGAGCGCCAATGGCACATCCACCAGGAAGAGATACTTGCGCTTCACCATATTTAGCGAGCAAAGGCCCCAAAATCAAAATTGAGGCGCGCATCGTTTTCACTAAGTCGTAACTTGCAATGTGGTTATTAATACCTTGCGGCTTAATCAAGAAGCTGTTTGGGCCGAGCTTTTCGCTGCTGACACCGAGTTCGCCCAGCAATTTCAAACTGGTGCTTACGTCTTGTAGGGCAGGAACATTGTCTAGCTGCACATCCGCAGAAGGCAGTATTGCCGCCATTAAAATTGGAAGTGCCGCATTTTTGGCGCCCGATATCATCACATCGCCGTGCAATGCCTGACCACCTTGGATGACTAATTTTTGCATCTGCAGTTCCTGTTAACTCAACATTGCGAGTTTTTTCTCGCGTTGCCATTCTGTTGGCGTGTAGGTGCGAATAGAAACTGCATGGAGTTCACCACTGGCGATCCATTCTTTCAGAGGCGCATAGACAACCTGTTGTTTTTTAACTCGCGACAGTTCACCAAAGAGTTCACCCACCACGGTTATGTTGGCATGACCGCCATCGAGCTTAACTAAAACTTCGCTGACATCGATGTTGTCGCGTAGATGTTGCTGAATAGATTCTGCAGTTATCATAAATAAATTGGTTCTTTGTTTGTGTTCATTGCATGAATGGTATGAGATTTGTTCGTAAGTTACGCCAGCTCTAAGAGCGTATCCACACCACTTACTCGGATCATCGCAGTTAACTGCTGATTGGCGTTTTTAATCACCAAATCACGTTGCTGTGTGCGTAGTTCACGTTTAACTTCAAGTAGCATTGCGACCCCAGCTGAATCAATTTTTTCGAGCTGTTGCAAATCAAAAGTTAACGCTTGCTCACCTTGCAGCCACTGCTTTCTCTGCTTCCAGATATCAGGGACACTGGCCCGCGTTAGCACACCATTGAATGCCACGTGGCCACTCTCATTCAGCTGCCATGCGCAATCGCTCATTACTCTGCCCCTTCCGGAAGATCGCGTGCTTGCACTGTTTCTTGTGCTTTTTCGCGCAGCAATGCAATGGTTCCGTCAATACCGCTTGAGCGGATAACCGAGCTAATCTCTGCTTGTTTGCTGTTTAAAAGGCTAACACCTTCAACCACCAAATCATAAGCTTTCCATACGTTATCATTGCTATCAAAACGCATTTTAAAGTCCAAACGAATTGGTGGCCGTCCCTGTTCAACTAAGCGTGTGTGGACTACAACCATGCGACTGCCTTTTTCAAAACGTTCCGCGTTACCAAATTCAATGGTATGTTTTTCTTCGTCGTACTGCGTAAACGCACCCGCATAGGTGGTGATCAAATAATCACGAAATACCGCATAGAACTCTTGACGCTGTTCTTCGGTGGTCTCAGATAAGTTGCGCCCGAGTACGCGTTTTGCTGCATACACGTAATCAACGTAGGGCATCATTTCTTCGCGAATAACCAAACGAATGTGGTTGATATCTTGATCAATAAGCTCGCGGTCTTGCTCAATGCGCTCAAGCGTTTCGTTTGCTAACTTTTCTAGCAAAATATAAGGGTTTTCATCACGAATTAATTCAGCTTGAACCGGCGTTATGGCGCCAAATCCAACAACCGCTGCGAATGCAGCAACTAACCACATTTTCATGCTTTTCTCCTTAATCGTTACCCTGACTAAATAGGAACTGCCCAATTAAGTCTTCTAAAACCAATGCTGACTTGGTGTCATAAATTTGATCACCGTCTTTCAACATCTCTACGGTATCGTCGATAAAGCCTGGGTTTAAGCCGATATATTGCTCACCCAGCAATCCGGAAGTCAGTATTGAGACCGACGTGGTATCAGAAAATTCATTGTATTCAGCGCTAATTGTCATTTCGACCAACGGTTCGTAATAATCACCACTTAACGAAATGTTGCTCACACGGCCGACAACCACGCCACCAACCTTCACGGGTGAGCGGGTTTTTAAGCCACCGATATTGTCGAATTTAGCATAGAGCTTGTAGGTGTCACCGTTTGTTACAACACTGGTATTGGCTGCCTGTAAACCCAAAAACAACAACGCTAAAACGCCGATAATGACAAATAAACCAACTGCTAATTGTGTATTTCTTGATTCCATAGCTTTTATCCAAACATCAATGCTGTTAAAACGAAATCGAGCCCAAGTACTGCGAGTGATGCAGTTACGACGGTCGACGTGGTTGCACGACTAATACCCACCGAAGTTGGCGTGCAACTGTACCCTTTGTGTAAAGCAATCCATGTCACCACAAAAGCGAACACTAAACTTTTAATGATGCCGTTCAGAATGTCTTGTCCCCACTCCACGTTGGACTGCATGACTGACCAAAACGCGCCATCATCAACACCCAGCCAACGCACACCGACCAAGTAACCGCCGTAGATACCTACCGCTGAGAACACAATGGCAAGTATTGGCATGCTATAAAAACCTGCCCAAAAACGTGGCGAAATAACTCGGCGTAACGGGTCAACCCCCATCATTTCAAGGCTTGAAAGCTGTTCAGTTGCTTTCATTAACCCTATTTCAGCCGTGAGTGATGAACCGGCGCGCCCCGCAAATAACAGCGCGGTAACCACCGGCCCAAGTTCGCGTAATAATGACAACGCCACCATCGGGCCCAGTGACTGTTCGGCACCAAAGTCAACCAAAATGGTGTAGCCCTGCAAGCCAAGCACCATTCCAATAAACAAACCGCTGACCACAATAATAACTAGAGACAACACGCCCACTGAGTACATTTGCTGCATCAATAAAGGCCATGACTTACGAAATTGCGGCTTGCCTAGCAATGCACGCATCAACATAAAAAAGGCTGCGCCTGCGCCCGCAATTGAGTCTAAAACTGAGCGGCCAAGTGCAGCTATCCGATCAAGCATCTGTAGCCCCCAATAAATCATCTGCAAGTGACGGTGCGGCATAATGGAACGGCACAGGACCATCGGCTTCGCCATGTAAAAACTGGTGCACTAATGCATTATCTGATTTCTGCAGCTCAGATGGGGTACCATGCCCGATCACTTTTTTGTCGGCAATAATGTAAACATAGTCGGCAATGGTCAGCACTTCAGCAACATCATGGGTAACGACGATACTGGTAAGCCCGAGCGACTCGTTCAACTCTTTGATTAGCTTGACGATAACCCCCATCGAAATGGGGTCTTGGCCAGCAAATGGTTCGTCGTACATAATGAGTTCTGGGTCTAAAGCCATCGCCCGAGCAAGTGCTGCACGCCGTGCCATACCGCCTGACAACTCAGCCGGCATTAAATGTCTGGCACCGCGTAAGCCCACAGCTTCAAGCTTCATCTTTACGATGGTTTTAATAATTTCTTCTGGGAGCTGGCTGTGTTCACGAATTGGAAATGCGATATTGTCGTACACCGTCATATCGGTGAACAACGCACCACTTTGAAACAGCATACTCATGCGTTTACGCAATTCGTAAAGGTCTGAGCGCCCTAAAGCATGCACGTTTTCACCTGCAAAGGTGATGCTACCGCGCTGCGGTCGCAACTGTGCACCAATCAATCGTAATAGTGTCGTTTTACCGATACCGCTTGGGCCCATCACTGCAGTGATTTTCCCTTTTGGAATACGCATCGATAATCCACGATAAACCTGATGAGCGCCGAACCCATGAGCAAAGTCAATGTCATCAATAACGACTAAAGCGTCGTCATCAGCATGGGTTTCTGGCTTTACGCTCGCCGAACTATGAGCCGTATGCATCGCCTTGTTATCTCCCTTTTCAAGCCCGCTAGTGTACCAGATTTAGGCTTTTTTCTATAGGTAAAGGCGGTAAAATTTGTGACAAAACGTGAGATTCTGTGCTTTTTACGTCTGCATTTCGGATTTCGATCGGGTATTATTGCAATTAACGCACTTTAGCTGGGGTAATTCATTGCTATGACAGATTCAAGCAAGCAGTCTTTTAGGGCGCTCGGTGAGCGCGTCGTGGATATTGAAGCCGCTGCTATTACTGGCCTGAAGCGCTTCCTTGATGGCAGTTTTGAGCAAGCGTGCGACATCCTATTAAACTGTGCTGGGCGTGTTATTGTTATCGGTATGGGTAAATCCGGTCATATTGGTGGCAAGATTGCAGCCACCTTTGCCTCTACGGGGACCCCCGCATTCTTCGTGCACCCTGGCGAAGCAAGCCATGGCGACCTTGGTATGATTACCAGCCAAGACGTGGTACTCGCTATATCGAACTCTGGTGAAACGGGTGAACTGTTGGCCATTGCGCCACTTATTAAGCGCCGGGGCGTTAAGCTGATTAGTATGACCGGCAACCCAAATTCAACCTTGGCAGACATTGCCGATGTGCACGTGTGTATTGCGGTTGAACAGGAAGCCTGCCCGCTGGGGTTGGCGCCAACATCATCGACCACTGCAACATTGGTTATGGGCGACGCTTTAGCGGTTGCCTTGCTCAATGCACGGGGGTTCACTGCTGATGATTTTGCCATGTCGCACCCGGGCGGCAGCTTAGGTCGCCGACTATTACTTCACATTCACGATATTATGCATAGCGGTGATCGCATGCCTATGGTGGCTGAATCAGCTACGATTTCTGAAGCGCTGCTGGAAATGTCGCGTAAAGGGTTGGGCATGACAGGGGTTGGTGATAGCTCAGGGAAATTAGCAGGAATATTTACCGACGGTGACTTACGTCGCATTTTAGACCAACGCATCGACTTACACACCACACCAATTGCGCAAGTTATGACTCGCAGCCCAGTAACCATTAAACCGGATGTTTTAGCGGCACAAGGTTTAAAACTTATGGAAGACCGCAAAATTAATGGGCTCTTTGTGGTCGATGACCAAGGCATCGCTCATGGTGCACTGAATATGCATGACTTACTGAAGGCGGGAGTGATGTAATGGAAACAATCAGCACTTGGTACGGCGACATCTCGCACACATTGCTGGAACGTTTTAAGCAAATTAAACTGGTTGTATGCGACGTTGACGGCGTATTTTCTGACGGCTGCATTTACTTGGGTAACGACGGCGAAGAGCTCAAAGCATTCAATACCCGCGATGGCTTCGGGGTTAAAGCACTGCTTCATGCTGGCATTCAGGTTGCTGTGATAACCGGACGAAAATCATCCATCGTAGAAAACCGAATGAAAGCACTCGGGGTCCCCCATGTTTACCAAGGGCAAGAACAAAAACTCACCTGTTACAATGCATTGCTAAAAACGCTTAATTTACAGGACCATCAGGTTGCAACCATTGGCGATGACGTACCGGATGTAGACATGATTAAACGCAGCGGCATTGGTGTTGCGGTGCAAGACGCACACCCGTTTGTGCAACAAATCGCTGACTACGTGACGGCACAACGCGGTGGCTATGGTGCAGTGCGCGAGTTGAGTGACTTGATACTCCTTGCACAAGGGCAATTACAGCTGCATGGCGGAGTGAGCCTGTGAATCGCAACTTAGCATGGGTCATCGCCATCATTTTTGTCACGGCAGCTTTGCTTTTCTGGCGGCCGTTTGGTGTCGATGACAATGATGAAGAAAAGCAAGGGTATACTGAAATTAAACCCGACTTTACGGCACAGGGCCTGATTGTGAGGGTTTACGGCGTCAATGGCGAGCTAGCGCACCGCATCGCTGCCGAAAAAATGACCCACTACAGTCCAATAGGGCTGACTGAGTTGACCGCACCGACTTATATCGTGCAACTCGACAATGATGGCCCTATTTGGCAAGTTCAGGCGGAGCAAGGTTCGTTTTACGCTGACAAGAGTTTGGTGTTGGAGCGGAACATTGAAATGATCAGTCTCTCTGAATCAGAATTTATCGACCGCATCGAAACAAGTTATTTAACCATTGATACACTGGACGAATCCGTTCAAACTGACCAGCCAGTGCTGATTGTAGGCCGTGATTTTACGGCGAAAGGCGAAGGTCTGCGCGCTGATATGCGCGCTCAAACATTGGAACTTACACGACATGTTGAAACAATATATACCGGCGGCAGCACTACTAATAATTAGTCTGTTTTCCGTTGGTGAGGCGAACGCCCAAGGTCGCTTGGATTTTGAGCAACCCATTAAAATCAATGCCGAACGCGACTGGTTTGACGTGGCAAACAAAATTGCTGTATTTGAAGATAATGTGGTGATTCGTCAAGGCAGCTTGAGCATTCGTGCTGACCATTTGGAAGTTACCCGACGTGACGACCAGTCTGATGTATTTACTGCTAGCGGTAGCCCTGCGGTGTACGAACAACAACTTGATGATGGTTCACCCATTTCCGCCGAAGCCGAAATAATTAGTTACGATCAAACCAAGCAATTATTGACGTTATCAGGCAATGTCAAAGTTTCACAGAGCAATAGCGTGATTCAAGGCAGTGAAATTGTGTATAACTTCGCGACGCAACAAATGACAGCGAACCGCGGTGACGATGAAAGCGATCGTGTCACCACTATATTTATGCCGAAGAAAAAGAGCGACACGAACAATGAGCCGACTAATCGCTGAGCATTTAGCTAAGTCATATAAAAAACGCCAGGTCGTCAAAGACGTCAGCTTAACGGTTGAGTCTGGCCAGATTATTGGCTTGCTCGGCCCCAATGGCGCCGGTAAAACCACAACGTTTTATATGATTGTTGGGCTGGTGAATAACGATAAAGGTCGTATCATGATTGACGACGACGATATCTCATTGTTACCCATGCATGAACGCGCGCGTCGGGGCATCGGCTACTTACCGCAAGAATCCTCTATATTTCGCAAGCTCACCGTACGTGACAATATTATGGCGATATTGGAAACCCGCAGTGACCTCGACGCCAATGGGCGCGAAGAGCGTCTTGACGGGTTATTGGAAGAATTTCATATAGGCCATATTGCTCATAGCCTGGGTATGAGTCTTTCTGGTGGCGAACGGCGGCGGGTAGAAATCGCGCGGGCACTCGCAGCAGACCCTGCATTCATTTTACTGGACGAACCATTTGCCGGGGTTGACCCAATATCAGTTCTAGATATTAAGAAGATTATTGAACACCTGCGCAACCGCGGTATTGGCGTGTTAATCACCGACCATAATGTGCGTGAAACCCTGTCGGTATGTGAACATGCCTACATAGTAAGTCATGGTGAATTGATAGCCAGTGGCGACGCCCAAACCATCTTAAATAACCAACAGGTGAAAGACGTTTACCTGGGTGAACAGTTCACCTTGTAGGTGGTGCAATGAAACAAAGCCTGCAGTTTAAATTCTCGCAGCAACTGTCGATGACACCGCAGTTGCAACAGGCTATTAAACTATTGCAGTTATCGACGCTCGAATTGCAACAAGAAGTGCAACAAGCGTTAGAAGAAAATCCTTTGCTTGAGCTCGAGCATGCTGATGCTGAAGGCGAGACCGACATCGGTGCCTACGAGTCGCCTTGGGACAGCCCATGCTCGGCTGCTTTAGGCCAATCCTCTGCAGGTTATGATGGTGAGGATGCGATTTACCAAGGTGAAACGCACCAATCCCTTCAAGACCATCTGATCTGGCAAATGCAGCTTTCGCATTTTTCCCCTACCGATGAATTCATTGCCCTTGCTATTATCGATTCGATTGATGAAAGCGGCTACTTAACTGTTTCACTGGACGAAATTTTGGCCGCTGCCGAAAAGCAAACTGGTGAACAGATTGAGCCCGATGAAGTTGCCGTGGTATTGAAGCGCATTCAGCATTTTGACCCTATCGGCGTCGGCGCACGCGACGTACGTGAATGTTTAGAGCTACAACTGTTGCATTTACCGGAACAAACACCATGGCGAGCCCAAGCATTGGCAGCGGTACGTGAGCACCTGGCGCTATTGGGAAGTCGCGATTATCGCACTTTAGCGCGGCGATTACGGCTGCAGGAGTCGGACCTTGCTGAGGTTCTGGAGTTGATTCAACACCTCCAGCCAAGACCCGGTGAGGGTTTTGGCAATGCGAGTGACGATTACGTAATTCCAGATGTGTTAGTGCGCAAAAAAAATAACCGTTGGATGGTTGAGCTAAATCCTGAAAGTGTGCCTAAACTTAAAGTGAATGAAAGTTATTTGAACTTATGCCAAGGCGCGCGACAAAAAGACGACATGCAATACATTCGCCAACAAACTCAAGAAGCCAAATGGTTTATCCGCAGCCTCGAAAGCCGCAACGAAACCTTATTAAAAGTTGCCAGCGCAATTGTTGCGCGCCAACAAGGTTTCTTTGAACACGGTGCCGAAGCGATGAAACCTATGGTGCTTGCCGACATCGCCAGCGCAATAGATATGCATGAATCAACAATTTCACGGGTAACCACGCAAAAGTATATGCATTCACCGCGTGGTGTGTTTGAATTGAAGTACTTCTTCTCAAGTCAATTGAACACTGACAATGGCGGGGAAGCTTCATCAACAGCTATCAGAGCTTTGTTGAAAAAACTAGTTGCTGCGGAGAACCCGAAAAAGCCGTTGAGTGACAGTAAACTTACTGAACTCCTTGCCGAACAGGGTATCCAAGTAGCTAGACGGACCATTGCGAAGTATCGAGAAGCGCTTAACATTCCGCCCTCGAGTCAACGCAAACGTCTTATCTGAATCTTGGACAAACAGAAGGAAGATGTTATGCAAATTAATCTGACTGGTCATCACGTAGAAATCACTGACGCATTGCGCGAGTATGTTGATAGTAAATTTAGTAAGCTTCAGCGTCATTTTGACCACATAAATAACGTCCATGTCATTTTAAATGTTGAAAAGTTAACGCAAAAAGCGGAAGCTACGCTGCACTTAAATGGCGGCGAAATTTTCGCAGATTCACAACACGAAGATATGTATGCCGCCATTGACGGGCTGATTGATAAACTCGATCGGCAGGTAATTAAACACAAAGAAAAGATAAAACGCCACTAAATCATGGATTTATCCACCTTATTAAGCCCCGACTGCACACGTTGTGCAGTCGATGGCTCAAGCAAAAAGAAAGTACTTGAGCTCATTGGTCAATTGGCCTCGCCTCGCCTCTCCGGCACCACTAGCTTTGATGTATTTGAAAGCCTGCTCAACCGTGAACGGTTAGGTAGCACGGGCATAGGGCTGGGTGTCGCCATTCCGCACGGGCGTTTGGCTAGTGCCAATAAACCCGTTGCAATTTTAATGACGTTATCTGATCCCATTGATTTCGATGCAATAGATAACCAACCGGTGGATATTATTTTTGCTTTGCTTGTGCCAGAAGACGAACATGAGCAACATCTGCAAACGTTAGCTTCCGTAGCACAGCGTTTGAATGATAAAAATTGTACGCGGGCATTACGCGATGCGCAGAGCGACCAAGATCTCTACGAAATTTTTATCAAATAACCCAAGGGTAGAGTAACCAAATTCGATGCAGCTGATTATTGTCACAGGCCGATCTGGCTCAGGGAAAACCATTGCACTGAGGGTGCTTGAAGATCTCGGCTATTATTGCGTGGACAATATCCCCATAACGCTCTTACCCACACTGGTTCATGCCGTTATTGAACAATACGATAAAGTTGCGGTTAGCGTTGACGTGCGCAATTTACCCGCAGATCAAAATGAACTAACCGAAGCACTCGACTTTCTGCCCAGTAAAGTAAAACCAGAAATTCTCTATATTGATTCTTCTGAATCGATTTTATTGCGCCGTTTTGGCGAAACGCGCAGATTGCACCCACTGTCACAGAAAGAATTGCCCCTTGCAGACGCTCTTGCTGCGGAAGCGGCTATGTTGGAACCACTGGCAGAGCGCGCAACATGGCGAATCGACAGTAGTGATTTGAGTGTGCACCAGCTTAGTGAGCAAGTCGCCGAGCGTGTGCTTGGAAAAGCGGCGTCACGGTTGATTGTGGTGTTTCAGTCGTTTGGCTACAAATATGGTTTACCGCCCGACCTCGACTACGCCTTCGATGCGCGAATTCTACCTAACCCGCACTGGGAGCCTGAGCTAAAACCATTAACTGGACGCGACCCAGCAGTGCAACATTTTTTCGCTCAGCAACCACTTGTGACCAAGTTTATCCATCAGCTCGAAGTGTTTTTAGAAACTTGGTTACCGCATTTTCAGCGCAGTAACCGCAGTTATTTAACCATTGGTATTGGCTGCACCGGTGGTCAACATCGTTCGGTTTATATCGCAGAGCAACTTGCGAAGCGCTTTAGTGATCAACCCTTCAAAGTACAGGTTCGCCATCGCGAGGCGAGCCGACACAAGTGAGGTGATATTGTGAGTGAGGTTATCCGCCGCACAGTGACCATCCGGAATAAGTTGGGTTTACACGCTCGTGCAGCTACTAAGTTAGCCAAGCTTTCTCATCAGTTCGATGCCAAAGTAACCATTGTACAAGGCGATCAACGCGTTGATGCCTCCAGTGTGATGTGTTTGCTACTGCTCGCCAGTGGGCAAGGGCGCGAAATTGACGTGGTTGCTGAAGGTAAAGATGCGCTCGTTGCAGTGGATGCCATTGCAAACTTAATTGAATCACGCTTTGATGAAGCGCAATGATGCGGTAAACTTCTCATATTACTGGGAGTTTATCGTATGCTAGCCGAAGTTGCCGACAAAGAATTTGCCGAACAACGCATTCAGGAAGTTTCTGAATCGTTAGTCCGTGGCATGTATGTGCAGGCACGGCGACAACTGCATAATCTTCCAGCATGGGATGTTGCACTCCTACTCGAATCTTCCCCCCCTAAAGCACGTGCCATTATTTGGCAGTTGGTAGATGCCGAAGAGCATGGTGATATTCTTGAAGAGCTTTCCGAAGAAGTTCAAAAATCAGTTATCCGCCAAATGGCGCCTGAGAAGCTCGCGGCCGCTACCGAGGGCATGGATACCGATGACCTTGCTTATGTTCTTCGTGGCCTTCCTGAGCAGGTCTATCAAGAAGTTCTAAAGTCAATGGACGAGCAAGATCGGCACCGTGCCGAGCAAGCGCTCTCCTACGCCGAAGAAACTGCTGGCGGTATGATGAATACCGATACCATCACCTTGCGCCCTGACGTAAGCATCGACGTGGTATTGCGTTATTTGCGCCTAAAAGGCGAGCTCCCTGAAGCAACCGATAAATTGTACGTGGTGGATCGTGATGACAAATTCATTGGCGAAATTGGAATTACGCGGCTACTAACCGTTGACCCAGCTAAATACGTCAACGAAGTCATGGATCAAGACATTCAGGGCATTCCTGTTGAAATGGATGAAACTGAAGTCGCAAAACTGTTTGAACGCCAGGATTGGATATCAGCACCGGTTATTGATGCTGAAAACCGCCTTCTCGGTCGTATCACCATTGATGACGTGGTAGATATTATCCGGGAAGACGCACAGCATTCCATGTTGAGCATGGCCGGTTTAGACGACGATGAAGATACCTTCGCACCTGTCTTAAAAAGTACTCGCCGCCGCAGCATTTGGTTGGGTGTGAATTTGCTGACCGCGCTGCTCGCCGCAGCCGTTAGCTCCATGTTTGAGGATATTTTGGCACAGATGGCGATTCTTGCCATCCTCAACACCATTGTGCCAAGCATGGGTGGAATTGCGGGCTCACAGACACTCACCTTGGTTATTCGTGGTATGGCGCTTGGACATATTGGCGCCAGCAACCAACGCTGGTTAATTGGCAAAGAATTAGCGATTGGTGCACTAAATGGTGTGATTTGGGCTGTGCTGATTGCAGGTGTGATTGCGATTTGGAAACAAGATTTAGTTATAGGCGGTATCATTGCATTCGCGATGATGGCGAACTTGCTCGCGGCTGGCCTGGCAGGCGTTACCGTACCGCTGATTTTGAAGAAGTTCAATATTGACCCAGCCCTTGCGGGCGGGGTCATTCTAACTACTGTGACCGACGTGGTCGGTATTTTCGCATTCTTAGGTACGGCAACCCTACTGCTCGGTTAAACACCGGCAATACGCATTTCCTCTAACAATACCGAGCCGGTACGCACGCCATGACGCATGTCCACATCACCGGCAATTGCCACAATATTCTGCAACATATCTTTTAAGTTACCCGCAATTGTAATTTCTTCTACCGGATACTGTATTTCGCCGTTTTCAATCCAAAAGCCTGCAGCGCCACGCGAATAGTCGCCGTTAACGATGTTTACGCCTTGCCCCATCAGTTCTGTAACCAATAACCCCGTACCCATCCGCTTACACAGCGCGGCGAGGTCGTCCACTTGGGTATTTACTTCCCAGGTGTGAATTCCGCCAGCATGGCCTGTTGGCTGCATATTTAATTTGCGCGCCGAATAACTGGTTAACAGATAGGTTTGCAAAACACCGTCAGCAACGATTTCACGGTCACGGGTGGCAAGGCCCTCATGATCAAACGGGCTGCTAGCCAATGCACCAGCTAAGTGCGGGCGCTCTGTAATGGTTAGCCACTCAGGAAGTACTTGTTTGCCTAGATGGTCCACTAAGAAACTCGATTTACGGTACAGGCTACCACCGCTAATACCCGCGACTAAGTGGCCAAACAAGCTATTCGCAACGTCAGCACGAAAAATGACAGGTACTTTGGCGGTCGCTATTTTCTTAGAATCTAAACGTGAAATGGTCGCTTCTACCGCGTCTTTGGCCACATATTCAGGCGACCACAAGTCGTCCCGATTGCGTGCAACAGTGTAGCTATAGTCACGCTGCATGGCATCGCCACTTTTTGCAATCAACGCACAGCTTAAACTATGGCGCGACTGTAAATACCCAGCAACAAACCCATGGCTATTGCCATACACACGATAGCCAACATGGCTGCTATAACCTGCTCCGTCGGAGTTTACGATGCGTGGATCAAGCTGCAAGGCATGTTGTTCACACGCAAGTGCTTGTTCTAGGGCAAATTCCGCACTCTGGTCGGCTGGGTGACACAAGTCCAAATCAGGAATTTCGGTGGCCATTAGCTCGCCTGGGGCAAGGCCAGCATATGGGTCAGGCGACGTGAACCGCGCAATGTCATTTGCTTTTTCAACAGCTGCACGAATCGCCTTAGCGGTTAAATCGGTGGTTGATGCTGAGCCTTTTTGCTGACCACGAAACACTGTGATTCCAAGTGCGCCATCTTGATTGAACTCAACAGTCTCAACTTCTCCCAGACGCGTGCCTACGTTGATTCCACTGCTGCGGCTAATTGCGCATTCAGAAGCACTCACACCAAGTTTATTGGCATACTTGATGGCATCCGCTACGGCTTCTTCAACGTCGTGAAGTTCGATACTTAGTTCTTTGATATCCGGAATCATTACTTCTCCTTTAAAACTTAGAGCGATATTAGCTATTGGATATTAGATATTGGTTAAAAACCAAGAGCCGGAAATATCCAATCTAATATCCAATAGCTAATAACTAATATCGTTTTTGTATTTATAACTCGTGTTCAGGTACAATTCGCTCGAAAACACAGAGGCGACCCCATGACCGAACTTGAGCACGACGACGATCTTGTCAGTAAATCAGAACTAAAACGCGCAGCCGAAGCTCAACAGCGACTCGGTGAGCAACTTGTTACCTTGTCAGAAGGTAAGCTTGCTAAAATTCCACTCGACGAAGAGTTACTCGACGCGATTCATCTGGCTCAGCGCATTCGCAACACGCGTGAAGGTTACCGTCGTCAATTGCAGCTTATCGGTAAAATGATGCGCCATCGCGACACAGCGCCGATAGAGCAAGCATTAGCTGAGTTGGAAGATGCCCACAACGAACAAAGTGCATTGTTCCACCAGCTTGAAAAGTATCGTGACAGTATTTTAGCCCGCGGTGACGAAGCAATTCAGCAGTTTATAGATAGCTATCCGAATGCTGATCGCCAAAAATTACGTCAGTTTTATCGCCAAGCGAATAAGCAAGCGCAGCAAGGTAAATCACCGGCTGCTGCGCGCGAATTATTCAAATATTTACGTGAGGTGGTCACCCTTTAGTCGGTGCCACCCACTGTTAATGCATCTAATTTAAGCGTGGGTTGGCCAACGCCAACCGGCACACTTTGGCCGTCTTTACCACACACACCCACACCTTGGTCGAGCTCTAAATCATGGCCAACCATAGAAACTTGACGCATCGCATCTGGCCCATTACCGATGAGCGTAGCACCTTTAATTGGTGCCGTAATTTTACCGTCTTCAATTAAGTAGGCTTCTGATGCCGAGAATACAAATTTTCCCGACGTGATATCTACTTGACCGCCGGCAAAGTGAGGCGCGTAAATACCACGTTTCACGCTGCCAATAATCTCTTGCGGATCATGTTCACCGGCTAGCATATAGGTGTTCGTCATACGTGGCATTGGCAGGTGCGCGTAACTTTCACGGCGCCCGTTACCGGTTGGGCTCACACCCATTAGTCGCGCATTCATTTTATCTTGCATGTAGCCAACTAAACGGCCTTTTTCAATCAACACGTTATAACCAGCTTCGGTACCTTCATCGTCAATAGCAAGCGACCCGCGACGGTCATTGATGGTGCCATCGTCAACAATGGTACACAGCTCAGAAGCAACCATTTCACCTATTTTACCAGCATAGGCGGAAGCACCTTTGCGGTTAAAGTCACCTTCCAGACCGTGCCCAACCGCCTCGTGCAGCAACACCCCCGGCCAACCTGCGCCAAGCACAACTGGCATAGTTCCCGCTGGTGCGGGCCGAGCTTCAAGGTTCACCAAAGCTTGTCGAACCGCTTCGTCAGCAAATGTTTGCCAACGCGGCTTTTCACCCATGGGCTGGGCAAAGTAATGGTAGTCAACGCGCGCGCCGCCACCTGCACTGCCCCGCTCACGGCGACCATTGTGTTCCACTAATACTGTACAATTCACCCGCACTAACGGGCGAATGTCGGTCGCAAAGGTACCATCCGTTGCCGCCACAAGCACTTCGTCGTAGCTACCGCTAATGCTAGCAATCACTTCGACCACACGAGAGTCCAAACTGCGTGCATAGGCGTCAATTTCACGCAACAGATCAATCTTTGCTTGTTCATTTAGGCTCGCCAACGGGTTCACCGCGGCATAGCGCTCAGCATGTGGCACCTGGGTAAATGCACAAACTTGCTTGTTGGCACCAGCCAAACTGATACCGCGAGCAGCCGCAGCCGCTTTCTGAAGCGCGTGCGGCGAAATATCATCCGCATAAGCAAACCCTGTTTTCTCGCCATGTATGGCTCGCACGCCGAGGCCTGCTTCGATATGGAAGCTGCCTTCTTTGACGATGCCGTCTTCGAGCACCCAAGATTCGTTAATACTGCTTTGCAGATAGATATCCGCAAAATCGATATCACCTGTATATAAGGTTGCCAATGATGTATGCAAAGCATCACGGTCAAGACCATGATGCTTGAGGAGATTATCTTGTACGCTCTGTGCTTGCATGAAGAACCTTATTACTGCGTTTAAAATGGTCCGCTACCGGAATGTCTTGTCGAATTTTATCAATACCGCTGACCGACACGAGTGCCGTTGCCAAACTTGGTTGTGTTTGCTCTGTTTCAGCTAATATGCGGCCCCACGCATCAATTACAAGCGCGTGGCCGAACGTTTGACGACCATTCTCATGTTCGCCTGCTTGTGCGGCCGCAACCATAAAACATTGCTGCTCAATGGCTCGTGCGCGGGTCAACACGTGCCAATGCGCAGCACCCGTCACTTGCGTAAATGCTGAGGGCAACAGAAGAATGTCCGCGCCAGCGCTTCGCAATGCTCGAAACAGTTCAGGAAAGCGCACATCATAACATACCGCCAATCCCAATGTGCCAAACTCGGTGGCCACAGTGACCACCTCAGTGCCAGCTTCGGTCCAATTGGATTCCCTGTAGCTACGCGTGTTATCAGCAACGTCGACGTCGAACAGATGTATTTTATTATACCTAGCGACGCAGTCACCTTGCGGATTATAGACAAGACTTGCCGCGTAGAATTTATTGTCGTCGGGATGATTAATTAACGGAATGGTGCCACCGACCAACCAAACATTATAGCGGCGCGCAAGTTCAGAAAGCCCCTCTTGCATCGGCCCCTGATTTGGTAACTCTGCCAACTCGCGCTGACGTTGGTCGCCCGCCCCAAAACATAAGCAAGCCTCAGGCAAAACAACCAATTGCGGTCGGTGCGCGGGTAGCTGCTTAAGTAGCGTCTCGATTGTTTGAAGATTCTGACTCGGTTGTGGGCTGCTGGTCATTTGCAGCGCCGTCATTTGTACCTGCGTCAGGTTCTTTTGATTCTGTGTCATTGCGCACCTCCGGTGGAATTGGCGCGTCGCGACTGTCACGCGCAACTTCTTCAATGATCGGCTCGTCCATCGTGCCAGATATTTTATATTCGAGCCGGCTGATTACTTTAGCATCGTGCAACATACGATCAATGACCAAGGCTGCGAGACCAGAAGGCGGATTAATCATCCATGCCAAAATGACTGGTAAGCTGGAGGTAACTTTGGGCACAAACTGAAGATCATAGTTCAGCGTACGCGTCATCAAGTTGGTTTGTCCTTTAACTTCCATGTCACCCGCAGCACCATTGAGTTCGGTATTATTGGTGTTTACGATGCCATTTACGATGTTAAAGTCGCCACTAAAATTGGTATAAAACAATCCGTTTGCAAACACATCACGAAAATCAAAGCGTAACTTGCGCAGAATGCTGTCGAGACTTAGTAATGAAAATAGTCGTGCGCCGCGGTCACTCACTTCATTGAGATACCCCTGCCCTAGCCGCCAACCAACGGTGCCATTGAGTGATGCTGCATCAAAATTCTGCGGCGCCCCCAAATAGCTTAAATCAAACGTGATTCTGGCTTCGCTGTCACGCACCATTGAGGTGAATTCATAGTTCTCAAGAAACTCACCAAAGTCAGGCGATGTAAACTCACCGAAAATCCGAGTTTGCGGGTGTTGCGTGCTCGTTTCGAGTGCCCAACTACCTTCTGCGGTAATGGTATGATTTCTATGTTGTGCCTTAAAGTTAACGAGCTTTAACAGGTTGCTTTCGCCACTTAAATGTAAATCCACCTCCCCCAATTCATAGGGCCCATAGCGGCAACGTTTACATTGCAGATAAATATCCGGCAAGTGGTTAAAGTCTTTAGGTGATTTTGCAATTTTATCGGCGACCGTACTTGCGTCATCAAGAACCTTCGCAGCTGAATTGCTGGTTCCTAGCTCTATGAACTCTGCATTCAATCGCAGTTGAGCTTTATTCGCCTTAACCTCCGCGGTTGCGCGCGTCGCAGGCACGAATAACGCATCGCTGAGCATTTGCGCCGATTCAATCCGCGCATTCCAACCACGCTCGGCAGGCCAAGCGACCATAACGAGATCAGTTAACTGGTTGTTCCTAAAATAGACTCGCGGACTAATTAGCTGAATATAATCTGGCTGCAATAAACTGGCCAGTTGTGTTTCATCAGCACCTTCTGGAATGAGCTGCTGGAGCTGTTCATAGGCGGTAGACCATTGCTCAACATCAGCTTCGGGAAGATTCACGTCAACGGTGAAAACTGGGTTCAGCCGAACTACATTCGGGTTAGGTGACTGACTGAACGATGGCCCGACACGCGCGTAGCCCGTTTGGAGTTGCTCGCCCTTACCATCAAATTGCAGTTCGACGAGCACGTCCTCACCCACTTCAGCATTTACTAAAATGCTGTCTTGGCTACCGGAAACCAATAATTCGAGTTCTTGTGACTGCCCTGTCTCTTTATTTAGAGGCACAGGAGCATTGACTGCGACACCATCAAGATTAGCCGTTTGCTGCCAACGAAACGAATAACCACCTTGTTTGGGTAGACTTAAGTTAAACGTTGCATTCCAGGGCATTTGCCCCGCAACAAGTGGGGCGAATTTCTGCAACGCCCAGTTTCCTTCGGCCGTTACATCAACAAAATAATCGTTCTCGCGCTGGCTACTATTTAGCGTTATTGCTACAGGGAAGTCGCGCCACTGCATTGAGAGTTGTTCTGCCGTTATTACATCATTGCGAAAATCCACGCGACCGCTAACCTCGGTAAACGTCTCTTTAAGGCTGCGCACCGTAAGATCGTTGCCTTGCAACTCGGCAAAACCCTCAGCAATGACTTGCGCATCTTTCTTAAGTGGTATTGTCAGTTGCAGTTGACTGGTTAACGGGCCACGCAACTGCAGTTCCGCAAAGGTAGCGCCTAAACTGTTTGCTAACGGGCTATCATCAAATACAGGCTTAAGTTCTTTCGCGTTCCCGGCAATATCAGCCTGAATATCTAAATACGCATTTTCCCCAGCCAAGATATCCGGCAATATCACATCAGCACGGTTTATTTGTACATTACCGAGTTGACCGTTCTCAGCGACAATATGCATGCGCTCATTACGGAAATTGATCACTGCATTGGCGTCATAAACCGGACGCCAATTCGGTTGGAATTTATAGTTGAGCCCACTTAAACGCGCTCGCGCTTCAAACGCACCCTGTTTGTCGTGATATGGGAAACGCTTCAAATCACCGCGCCACACCATGGCAATTTCTTGCGCTTGCCCGCCTTGAATAGCAACCGACAAATATTCATGCAATTTATCACCCATGACAACGGGTAAACTATTACGCAGGGTTTCAGCCGAAATGGGTGCGTCGTTTAAACTGCGCGCTAAGGCGTTTACATAGATTGAATCTTCCGTAGGCTGAAGCGTTGCAGCCAGCCCAATCGGAAACCCCTCCAAATGCAACTCGCTGGTCGGATCGACCCGTAACTGCCAATCCCCATCGCCGTACCAAGAGAAATCGCCAGACATTGCTAATTTCGGCAACGCCCAAGGGGCATCATAGTCTAATGCCACACTATTAAACGCTGCGTTAACACCATCAAGCCGCCACGCCACGCGTTCACCAGAGCCGTACAGTCGCAAATTAACATTCGACAGCCCTGGTACACCACCAAATTGCCCCCAACTTAGCGCTTCACCGCTGGCTGACCAACGCATAGGCCCTTTTAATTGGTTCTCGAACACCACATCAATCACCCCCTGAGCGTCGCGGTCAGCAAGCTCATTGCTCACCGCGGCACCTTGGCTACCAAGCAAGTTGAGTAACTCCAACATCGGTGGTAGTGGAATATCATTCGCACTAATTGCTGTGTTTGTCGGGGTTTGCTCCCAGCTAAATGTAGGGAGTACCCAGCTACGCTGGTTATGCTCAATAGTTATCGGATTTGAATTTACTCGCCAGCCATCTTCATACGGGCGCAACTTCAGCTCCCCGCCAGGCACCCGCAGTTGGTGAGTTTGCTCTCCCACCTGCCACACTAAGGCTTGTTCACCGAGCTGTAACAGGCCGTCGGTGAATTGATTTTGCTGAAAGTTTAACCAGAGTTTGTAGTTAAACTCGGCGTTTTTAATTTGTGTATCAATAACTTGCTGCTGAACCCAAGGTGTAATATTTAACTTATGAGCAGCAACATAAACTTGCCCATTCAGGGCGCGTGCATCACTACCTTGCACATCAATGATGACATCGAGGGTATTATCGGAAACATCTGAAAATACGAGCTTGCCTACACCTTGGTGGCGTTTGTTTTGGTTGTTCCAGCGCAGTTCCTGAATATCAATGGCGCGAGTTACCCCAATTAAATTAACCAGTTCAAGCGTACTTTCGGTTACCTGAATATAGTCGAGCTGATTCAACAACAATGAAGTTAAGTTGTCCGACAACCTCAAGTCGGTTGCATCATCACTGCCGTAGCTGTCGCGCAGGTCATAATGCAGTCGCATGGCGTCCAATTGCACCCGTTCAAACTGAAGACTAACTGTGCTGGCACTGCTCCAAAAGTTGATATGTACTCTGGCTTCGCCAATTTCAACACGGGTGGCCTTGGTCGCATCGGGGCGCACTACAAGCTCATGCAATATTAATTCAGGGCCTGTACGACTCCAATCCGCGCTTATTTGCGCAAGGCTTACTTCAATGGCATAGCGGTTACTTAGAAAGGTTTCTACCTGTTGGGTTACGTCTGGTAACTGCGGTAATAGATACCGTAAACCACTAATGAATAGCGCAAACAGCACCAGCACTACTGCGATACTATACAGTAGGGTTCTGTAGATAAACCCGAATGCCTGACGCGCCATAGTTACATCATTACCACATCAAACTGCTCTTGATTGTACAAAGGTTCAACCAGTACTTTGACTTGTTTTCCTATGAACACTTCAAGTTCAGCCAGAGCATGTGATTCCTCGTTAAGCAGCATTTCAGTGACCGCTGCCGATGCATAGACCACAAAATGATCCGCTGCATAGGCACGGTTAACCCGCACAATTTCGCGCATTACCTCATAACACACGGTTTCAATGGTCTTCATAGATCCGCGTCCGCCGCATACCGGGCACTCTGAGCACAGCACGTGCTCCAGACTCTCCCGGGTGCGTTTTCGCGTCATCTCAACCAAACCCAATGAAGTGAAACCATTGATTGAGGTCTTCGCGCGGTCTTTGCCTAGCGCCTGCTCGAGGCTGTGAAGCACACGCCGGCGATGATCCGCGTTTTGCATATCTATAAAATCGATAATAATAATGCCGCCAAGATTGCGCAGCCGCAGTTGTCGCGCAATGGCTTGTGTCGCCTCGGTGTTGGTATTAAAAATTGTTTCTTCCAGATTACGGTGCCCAACGAAACCACCAGTATTAATATCAATGGTGGTCATGGCCTCAGTTTGGTCGATAATAATGGAACCGCCGGACTTTAATTCAACCTTGCGGTCGAGCGCGCGTTGAACTTCATTTTCGACATCAAATAAATCGAATATCGGCCGTTCGCCACTGTAGTATTCCAACGCATCACTGAGCTCCGGAATAAATTCTTTCACAAACTCGTTAAGCAAGTCATAAGTAACCCGCGAATCAACACGAATGCGTTCAATTTGTTCACCGACAAAGTCGCGCAATATGCGACACGATAGGTTTAAATCTTCGTAAACCAAGCCTATTTTGCGCATGCCTTTACGGCGCGCTTGAATGGTGTCCCATAAGCGTCGCAAAAATTTAGCATCACGCTGCAGTTCATCATCCGCAGCACCTTCTGCAGCGGTGCGCACAATAAAACCGCTGTCGCCGTCGCAATAAGGCATCGCGGCTTTTTTTAAGCGGTCGCGCTCTTGCTCATCTTCAATGCGCTGCGAAATGCCCACATGCGGAGATTGCGGCATTAAAACCATGTAGCGTGATGGAATAGTGATATCCGTGGTTAGGCGTGCGCCTTTGGTGCCAAGAGGGTCTTTCACCACTTGCACCAAAATCTGCTGCCCTGGCCGCACGAGTTGTGCAATATCCGCCGTCGGTAATGTACCGCGCGCGATGTCTTCGGCTTGCTCCAGCTGCGTGACAATATCCGATGCATGCAAAAAAGCAGCTTTGTCTAAGCCGATATCAATAAAAGCTGCCTGCATACCAGGCAACACGCGTGAAACCTTGCCTACGTAGATATTTCCAACAAGCCCGCGTTTGGCTTGCCGCTCAATATGTATTTCTTGCAAAATTCCGTTTTCAATTAAAGCAACCCGAGTTTCTGTGGGCGTGACGTTCATCAATATTTCTGCACTCATGCGCGCCCCTCAATGGTTTGTATTAACTGTTCGGTTTCGTACATGGGTAATCCCACCACAGCGAAATAGCTACCTTCTAGATGCGTCACAAATTTAGACGCCCGCCCTTGAATACCATAGCCACCAGCTTTGTCCTGCGGTTCGCCACTGTGCCAGTAAGCTTCAATTTCAGCTTCCGACAGGGTTTTAAAGGTAACATTGGCGCAACTTACTACCGTGTCTTCAATGGCATTGAGCACGCCAGCAACGGCCGTCACGGCCTGATGTGTTTTACCCGAAAGCATCTTCATCATGCGCACAAAATGTTGATAGTCATGCGGTTTCTCGAGCACTAGGTTGTCACACATCACTATGGTATCGGCACCGAGCACTAACGTGTCTGCATCACAAAGCTGTGCACCTGCATGTGCTTTACTTAGCGCCAAGCGCTGCACATAAGCTAACGGCGTTTCATGCGGTTGAATCTGCTCAGGAACCTGCGGCCGCACCACAGAGAAGGGCCGGTCTAATAGCTGCAACAATTCAAACCGGCGTGGTGAGCCCGATGCCAGTGCTAGTGTCTTAGCGGACAAGATAATGCCTCCGGTACTTACGTAAAATCAAATACACCCAGGGCCAAGCTATGGCTGACGAAATCACTGGATATAAGTAAGAGCCATGAAACATTGCATCGTTCAATACATGTTCAAGTTCATAGACCAACACCCGCTTTACCAAAACCAACACTGCCACGATTAAAGCCTGTTGGGTAAATGAGTAATTACGAATACGTTGAAAGTGTCGAATAGCAGGATACGCCATAATTAATAGCGCAGTGGCATAAATACCGAACACTGAGCCCATCAAAATGTCAGCAATCAACCCGAGAATAAGTACGGTACCCATACCCACCCGGTGCGGTAATGCCATGACCCAATAAATAATCACCAGGCTTAACCAATCTGGTCGCCAAGCTTCTAAAAACGCGGGCATTGGCATAACCATGAGCACTAAAGCCACTAGGTAACTCACTAAGAGCGGCAGCAATCCAGATTTAATCCACATTATCTGCACCCTCTTTTTCATCATAAACCGGTTGTTCTGTTGCGCTGCTTGGCCACAGCAACAACACCGTTCGAATGCGATCTAATTGCGCAAAGGGTTGTGCCACCACGCGCGCATATTGTAAACGTTCGTCACGATCAAACTCGATGATTTCTGCGACCGGATACCCCTCAGGAAATACCCCACCCAAGCCGGACGACATCAACTTATCGCCAACTTCAAGTTCACTTGAGTGCGGTATAAATAAAAGTTCAAGCCGCTGCAGGTCGCCGGTACCACGTGCCAGTACGCGAATGTCGTTACGTTCTGCACGCAGAGAAATAGCATGGCTTTGATCAGAAATGAGTAATACGCGCGCAGTACCACGGCCGACACTTAAAATTTGTCCCACAATGCCACGGTTATCGAGCACCGGCTGGCCTTCGTAAACGCCGTTAGCGCTGCCCTTGTTAATGACCACTTGATGGGAAAACGGGTCAGTTGCCACTGCCACCACTTCGGCGGCCATGCGACGACTTGTCTCTCGCACTTCCGAGTCTAGCAATTGCCGTAACCGATCGTTCTCGTTTTCTAAAAAGTTTAAACGTTGAACAGCCATTTGCAGTTCTTGCAGCTCTTGTTTTAGAGCCTTATTTTCTTCGCGCAACGTGGTGCGCGTTGTCGACAAATAAACCAGACGGTCCAGCACTTCTTCAGGCAACACAGCGAGGTATTGAACGGGAGCAACAAGGGTAGATAAAAACGAACGCACCGGCTGCATGGTATTCAGCCGGTGGTCTAAGAACATCACTGTGGCAGCGCAGATAAGCGCCAGCACCAGTCTTGTAAGAAGGCTGGGCCCTCGATCAAATAGCGACTTCATGATGTCGCTTACTCATAACTGAACAGGTCACCGCCGTGCATGTCGATCATTTCGAGTGCCTTACCACCGCCACGAGCAACACAAGTCAGCGGGTCATCAGCAACGATTACTGGAATTCCAGTTTCTTCCATCAATAAGCGATCAAGGTCACGTAATAATGCGCCACCACCTGTTAAGACCATACCGCGTTCAGAAATGTCAGACGCGAGTTCTGGTGGTGATTGCTCCAAGGCAACCATGACGGCACTCACAATCCCCATTAACGGTTCTTGTAATGCTTCTAAAATTTCGTTGCTGTTCAGGGTAAATGAACGCGGTACACCTTCAGCAAGGTTACGACCACGCACTTCAATTTCGCGCACTTCTTCACCTGGGAAGGCCGAGCCAATTTCGTGCTTAATTCGTTCAGCCGTGGCTTCACCGATTAATGAACCAAAGTTACGGCGTATATAATTAACAATGGCTTCATCAAATTTGTCGCCACCAATACGAACCGACGAAGAATACACCACACCATTTAATGAGATAATCGCGACTTCAGTGGTACCACCACCGATGTCCACTACCATAGAACCGGTTGGCTCGGATACAGGTAACCCTGCACCAATTGCGGCAGCCATTGGTTCGTCAATTAAATAGACTTCGCGGGCGCCAGCACCAAGCGCTGATTCGCGAATGGCGCGGCGTTCAACTTGCGTTGAACCACATGGCACACAAACTAAAACTCGCGGACTTGGACGAAAGTAATGGCTGTCATGCACTTTCTTAATAAAGTGCTGCAGCATTTTTTCAGTCACATAAAAGTCAGCAATCACGCCGTCTTTCATTGGCCGAATTGCTTTAATGTTACCCGGCGTACGACCCAACATTTGTTTCGCCGCGTGACCGACTGCCGCCACACTTTTGGGGCCGCCTGAGCGTTCTTGCCGAATCGCCACAACTGAAGGTTCGTTCAGCACGATACCTTCGTCTTTAACGTAAATAAGTGTGTTTGCTGTACCCAAGTCGATCGATAGATCGTTTGAGAAGATGCCGCGTAACTTCTTAAACATGAGGGGATGTTCCCTTACTCGTAATTTGGTGGACTGAATAACCGTGTAACTTTACCAAGCTGACACCGCGCGGGCAAGCGCGTTCTATCGGTTGTTTCTAGCTGCAACTGCCTACGCGAATATAACCTTGGCTTTGAATGCAAAGGTTACGGGCGTTGGGCCCTGCTATTTGTATTTCGACACTGCTTTGACCACAGTTTTCGGCGGCGGTTGCATGGTTCACAGATACTGGGCATCCAAGCGCGTTGAATCGCAGTTCAGACGTAGCACCTAGTATACTCGAAACAACGGTCAACGTGTTGTCACTCGGCAGATTGATTAAGCGTTGTGCATTCACGGGCTGACCGCAGTCATAGGGCGCAACCTGCGTACTGCTGAACGTAACACCGTAACAACGGCTGGTAACGTCCTGCATGGCCTGCTGTTGCTGTAGCCGCAACAAGCTTAGCAATTGCCTTTCGGTAACTACTTGATCAACACCGCCTGAACCAAAAATACGAGGCCCAGCCGTAACGGCCAAAATACCAACCAATACAATAACAATAATCAGCTCTACAAGCGTGAAGCCTTGCTGATTATTTACATTTTTGCAGGCGATAATATTCTGCATATTGGTCTGATTGCACTCACTTGCTATGACTGACTATATATATGCAGTGTAAACGAAAAAAGTGTAGTATACAGAACAATATATCAACAAATTATAAGAAAAGTAGAAGCCTCGGAGTTTGTCCATGCTGCGCGATTCGCCAAAGCAAAATGGCAGTACCGAAAATCAGCAAGGTTTTACGCTGATCGAAATTATAATCGGCATCGTCGTGCTGAGTATGTCTATTGTGCTACTAACGGTACTCGTGTTTCCGCAAGCGCAGCGCAGCGCTGAGCCACTTTTGCAAGTGCGTGCAGCGGCGCTTGGCCAGGCCCTTATTGATGAAATAAGTGGCAAGTCATTTGATGAGAATAGTGATCGGCAAGGTGGCGCAACGCGCTGTGGTGAGGTTGGAGCGGTGTCTTGCACCCTCCCAGCCAACCTGGGCCCTGACGGTGAGCCCCGCGAAGATTTTGATGACGTAGATGATTACCATCAATTAGAGATAACGTACCCAGCTTTAGAGGATGCTTTGGGTGACGACATTGCCGCACGCTATGTCGGCTTTAGCTTCGCCATCGACATTTGCTACAGTGATGATAGCGGCGTGTGTCAGGGCGCTGTCAGCTTATATAAGCGCATTCAGGTGTCGGTAACCACATCGTTCGGCCAAACCTTCACGTTTACATCGATACGAGGGAACTATTGATGGGACGTAATAGAGGTTTCACGCTGGTCGAACTGATTATTGTTATTGTTCTTTTAGCAATAACAGGGCTGTTCGTCTTTAATTATTTAGGCTTTGGCGCTCAGATATTTCGCGATACCGCGGAGCGTGATCAATTGGTTTCTCAATCTCGTTTTGCCGTTAACCGACTGGCCTCTGAGTTGCGTAATTCGGTACCTCGAAGTGTACGCGTTAGCATAACCGACAACCAACGGTGTGTGGAATTTATACCCATACTTGCCAGTAGCCAATACTTGGATATTCCACGCCCGGGCTCGACGGGCAATAACCCTTTTATTGCAATTGCACCCACCACAAGCCAATCGCTGGTCGGCGGCTATTTATTCGTTTATGCCACCAACAGCAGCTATATTTATGGGGGATCAAACCAGCGCAGAAAGGTGGTCACCAATATTAGCCCTGTCGCACCTGCACAAGACAATGTGGTTGAGATTGAATACAGCACTAATCCGTCGTTCTTTGGTGCTGAAAGCCCCGCTCGCCGTTATTACATCGGTGGTGAGCCGGTCAGTTGGTGCTACGATGATGTGCGCAATGCGCTGTTTCGCTACGCGGGCTACGGCCTCACCATAACCCAACCATCGTTGAATGCGCTGCAGGTAAGTGCTGCAACCAGTGCCGAGCTGATGGCTGAAAATTTATTCAATGATTTGGGGGCTAATGAATTTCCGTTTTATCAATTTGAGGCAACCTTGCAACGCAATAATTTAGTGCAAGTTGACTGGCGTTTTAGCCGAACCGCTGACCAAGAACCGCTACAACTGTTACATGAGGTGCATATACCGAATGTTCCCTAAACCACGAGTATCAAGCCCAAGACATCAACGCGGCGCAGCATTAGCCGTCGCGGTGTTCATTATCGTCGTCATGAGTTTAATCGGCACAGCCATGGTACGCATTTTGGGTGACTCCAGCAGCGCTACGGTCAGTGAAGTTTATGGTGCTCGCGCGCAAGCGGCAGCGCGTACTGGTGCAGAATTATTTTTGGTGGAGCTGTTTCCGCACGATGCACCGGTTAATAGCAGCTTATGCGCGGTTCGAACCGCTGCTCCGCCTGCTGTGGCGCGGGCGGAGCAAGTGTTTTCAATTAATGGGCTGACAAATTGCTCAACAACCGTTTACTGCGATAAAGCGGTGTTAAGTAACCCTTATTCCGGGGAGCACTTTCGTATCGTTGCTGAAGGAATTTGCGCAGTTGGGGATATGACCTATTCCAAGGAAATAATGCTGGAGGCAAGTGATGGGGTTTATTAAGACGACGCTTAGCTTGCTTCTTTTGTTAACTTCCGGTGCTGCGTTAGCGCAGACGTATACACTTTCTGGTGGCGGGAACAATTGGGACGTACCGCCCGGATGTACCGCCAAAAACAACACCAATGTCACCTGTAATGGGTTAGTGCTGCAAGCAGGTGATACCCTTATCACGGATGGCAAAACCATCATTGAGGTTACGGGTGATGTTAATCTAAACGGTGCTTCTATTTTGGTGGGCGCAAGCGGTGTTCCGTTAACCATTACTGCAAGCGGTAACATCACCACAGGTTTTCAATTCTCGGGGACCGTTAATTTTTCCGCAACCGGCAATATTTCTCTTGGCTATCAAAATTCCATTACCGGGAATTTGAATGCCGTGCAAATTACCACGGGTGGGCTAAGCCAAATTACCGGTAACTTAACCGCCACCCAAATCATCACCAGCTATCAGGATACAATTGATGGTTCGCTGAATGCATCGGATAGCATTGATATCAATGGTCAAAATAATATAACAGGTGCCATTACCGGAACCAATTCAATCGTATTGCGCGCTGATAATTCAACTTTTAGTGGCCCGATTACAAGTTCCGGTACTATTTCTATTGGTAGCGGCCATGTCATTAATGGCAACATTTCCGGTACCGACGTAACCACAGATTCGCCAGTAACCATAACTGGCAATGTCACGGCAACAGGAACGTTTACGTTAGCCAGTGGCAGCTCAATGGACGGTAACGTAAGCGCCGAGAATGTGCTCATTTTGGCATCAAACAGCAACATTCAAGGCACAGTTAACGCAACTCAAGACATCATCATTGGCAACGGCTCAGGGATAACCGGTAACGCCAGCGCTGACTTCATTCAATTAGAAGCCAGCAATGCATACATTACCGGTAATGCGACCGCCACTACGGAAATTCAAATTGATTGGCAGGGCACCATTAGTGGCGATGTTTCGGCCCCGACTGTTGAAAACAATGGCGGCAATGTGGGCGGTACAACATTTTGTGACGCGGGTGCTGGCTCAACACCACCAAACTGCGACCCCAGCACCCCACCTCCACCTGATAGCTGTTCATTATTTAACGATCTTGCCGATTTCGGAGTTGTCGGTGGAAACGGCTTTAATGCCGGCGGTGGTTCACAAATTAACAATAACGACATCGTCGATGAAACGGGTACCGGCGGTAATACACCAACTCCAGAAGGCAGCATCGATACCGTTGATCTTGAGTTTCCGCCATTAGAACCCGCAACATTTCCGGTGTTTACCGGTTCTGGAACTCAGCAAAACGCGACCAACCTAGCCCCCGGAACTTACGGAACTATCCATACCCAGGGTGCCAACGCTACTTCTTCAACTGCGGGGGGGGGCACTTACTACATTGAACAAATTACTTTTTCGACCAACTCAAACGCACTGAATTTGGGTCCGGGAGATTACTTCATTAAAAGCATGGACTTAGGCAATAATACATCAATAAATATTGTTCCTGCTGGCCCGGTGCGGTTGTTTATTCGTGATGGTGTATTTGGTGGCAATGATATCTCATTTAACAGTACAGGAAATGTTGGCAACCTAGTTATTTACCTCTATGAAGGTGCTGACTTTGTTATTGGTAACTACTGCAATAGTGGCAATAATTGCCCGGAGTTTACCTTTAATGGCCTTATTTATAGCCCATATCAAACCACTGATATCAATTTTGGTAATAATACAAACTTCCAAGGTGGTGCGTTAACAGCCGGAACTATCACTTTAGGTAGTAATACGAACATTTCGTACACACCCGCAGTACAAAGTGAAGTAAACGACGCCGCAGGCTGCACTCCAGAGCCTGCTGCCGTAGACCATTTTCGTATTTTACATCCAGTGCGGCAAGTCAGCTGCCTAGCCGCCACGGTAGAAGTTATAGCCTGTGCCAACAATGACTGCACCGAAACTTATGATGACGCTGTAGCGTTCACTGCAACGGCGAGTGGTACCGGAAGTACATGGCAAGGTGGCGCCGTGGTGAGTGCCACTGCCGAAAGTTCAAACTGGGAGTTTTTGAACGGAACGGGCAACGCTAGCCTACGTAATGTGAGTGGAGGGTTTACCGCTATTAGCTTAACGAATGCGGTGCCCGCAGCGACCGAACCTGTGCAGTGTTATGACCCGTCGGGGGTGACACCAACATCATGTGCGGTTGAGTTTGTCTCTGCGGGTTTGATTATTACGGCAGCTGACGGCATCAGTAATGTACCGAGCGACTTTGCTGGCAATGATTTCACCCTGGCGTTACGGGCCGTGGAAACGAATACCACCACGGGCGCCTGTATTGCTCGTATTGAAGGCAATCAGTCTGTCAATTTTGGCTTGGAATGCACCAACCCACTGACGTGTCAGGCCGGTCAGAACTTCTCGCTCAATAGCACGTCCATTCCGTTAAATAATAACGGCACTGCCATAACCACTAGCTCGATTTCCGTGAGCTTCGACAATACCGGAACAGCGCTGTTGACAGCAAATTATACCGACGTCGGCCAATTGCGCTTACACGCAGAACTCGATTTAGCCGAAGATGCCGGCAACGGTGACCCTGACGTCACGTTAACCGGAACCAGTATAAATGATTTTATCGTGCGTCCGCATACATTAGTGACAGCCGCACTTGATGACTTAGAAAATATCTGGGTAGCAACGACCGACACGGGAGCAGGTTTTACGGCAGCTGGTGAGCCGTTTACACTCATAGTTCAGTCGCTCAATGCTGCTGGTAACCCCACTCCTAATTTTGGCCAGGAAGCCATCTCAGCGAATGTACTCGCAGAGTTTGACTCGATGGCCTATCCAATTCCGGCTGACCCGTCGAGCAATGCAAGTAAACTCACGATAACCAATCCGTTCACTATAGACCCAACCTACACTGGTGCTAAGCGAACGACTGGTGCCGTTTGGCGTGAAGCTGGCACGGTTAATTTACGCGCACGACTAGGTGCCGATAGTTATTTAGGCGCCGGCGATGCATTCAATCGACTCGCCAGCCCTATCGGGCGATTTTATCCTGACCGCTTTGTACTAAGTTCATCGAGTGTTAGCAATAGTTGCCCTACAGGCAATTTTAGTTACATGGGGCAGCCGACAATTGGCGTTGCGTATACCATTGATGCAGTGAATACTGCGGGCGTCTTAACACGCAATTACAACAGTGCCAATTACGTAGGAACTGCAGCGTTTGAACTTGTGGCCGCACACACCACGCCGCAAGACACTGTGGGCGATGAGTTTTCAACCCGCTTAGTCGCGCCAATAACGAGCACATGGGTGGCTGGACAATACACGGTCCCCATCACGCCATCAGTGCAGTTTAACCGCCGCCTTGATGAGGCCGCTGATGGTCCCTATCCGAATTTGCGCCTGGGCCTACGCGTGCTAAATGAACAAGATAATAGAGCCTTTGCAAGCGCTTCTTTAGTCACTCAATCCGGCAATGCCACCGCATTGAACGGCTCTTTAGATTTACGTTACGGTAGAATGGTTCTTGAAAATACTTTTGGCCCTGAAGACGAACCTTTACCCGTTGTTATGCGCAGTGAATATTTTGACGGCCAACGGTTCACTCTTCATGGCGATGACTCTTGTACAGCAACCACATCGACTGCACTGAATATTATCGACAATCCAAATGCCTTAGCAACAAGTGCTGCAGGTATCGATAGCGATTTGTTGCTGGGTGAATTGCAACTTGGGAATCTTCTGTGGTCTGCGCCAACACCGCCCAATAATACGGGTGAGTTTCTATTTGAATATCAAACGGACAGCTGGTTGGAGTACCCTTGGTTGGACGAAGACGGCGACGGACATCGATTTCCTCGTGCGACTGCCGGCTTTGGCCAGTATCGCGGTAATGATCGAGTGATTTTCTGGATGGAGCGGGTTGGGAATTGATGGGTGTTCGTTATTCGTTATTCGTTGTTCGTTGTTAAACAAAAGGCAATAAAAAAGCGCCCGAAGGCGCTTTTTTTTATTTCTCTCAACACGAATTAACAACCTGTTGTAACAATAGTAATTGTTGGGCGTGCGCCATCTGTAACAACATCGGTGTATTCAACGTAGCACTCAGTAATTGTAGTATGATTAGCCGCGTCGAAGGTAGCTGTTGGTGTGGTACCTGCTGGTGCAAAACGAACCACGTTTGCAGTTACCCCAATGTCTGCGTTGTCGGTATACGCGATATCCCAATCAGCAACCTCGATATTCAATGCTGATGTGATACCAGAAGCAGTTGCTGCCGGATAGCCATAAACAACGTCGATAGAGTCAACAACAACGTAGCCAGGCGTTGCCGCGCCATCATCTGCATCACCTTCAACGCCTGCAATGGCAGCTTTGCCATATACTAGATCAGATGCACCATTCATTGATGCTTTTAAACCGCTCAGCGTCGACTCGCGGGCGTCACTTGAGAAATTGAAGAACTGTGGTGCGGCAGTAACGGCTAAGATGCCGAGTACCACGATAACGATGATCAGTTCGATCAGTGTAAAACCTTTTTGTGCTTTCATAACGCATTCCCTTTTAAATAAAGTAGGAGTATTCCCAAAAGTATCTATTAATTATTGCTAAAAATACTTACCCCACCGGTACGTGGGTTGTAAACAAACACGTTACCGACGGATAGATAGTCGGTGCCACTTGGCGCAGACGCCAAGTTTTTAATGGTATTTGCTAAGTAGTATACGCAAATATCATTGGTTCCGTTACTTTCGCGGGTTACGTAGTAACGGTTTTCACCCAACAGTGTAAAACTGGTGGTGGCGGTTGGTGCACCTTGCAAAATTGCTTGCATCATAGTGCGGCAATCTTCGCCGGTAATATTTAAGTCATGAGCATTGAGGTTGTCGTCACCGCTGACGGGGTAACCGGTGCTGCCATCAACATTCACGGTGATGCCGTCCATAATAACTACAGCGCCAGCACCATCAACGTTGCCTTGCGGGCGTCCGCGCAGTTCCCATTCGGCACGCACAAGGCCTACCGCACTGGCAAAACCACCGGCAACACCTTCTAGGGCTGCGTCTTCTGCATCAGCTGTCACACTGGTAAAGCGCGGCAAAGCTGAGGCTGCTAACAGACCAAGAATGACAACTACAATAATCAATTCAATCAGGGTAAAGCCAGATTGGTTAGTTGTTGTTTTAGTTTGCACTGCTTGCACCCCTTATTCCCCGTGTGTTTATTATCATTTTTATCGAGAAACCACGCAAAGATTAATGGTTATTCAATAATGTAGTTTATTTGTTGATTTTAACGGCCGCGATAAGCGTCCATCATCTCCCACATCGGTAAAAATACACCGAGTGCCATAACAGTTATTATAATCGCAACAAATACTAACATGATTGGTTCAATTCGTGCCGTCAAGCTCTTCAAATCATAGTCCACTTCACGCTCATAGTAGCCTGCAACTTCAAACAACATTTCATCGACTCGGCCAGTTTCTTCGCCAACAGCTATCATTTGTAATACCAAAGGCGTAAATAGCTCGCTACTCCGGGCCGTACGCGTCAGGCTCTCGCCCCGCTCAATATTCCGTCGCATGTCATTAATACGTTTACTCATCCACGAGTTATCAACTGCTTCGGCAACTAAACCTAAACCTTGTGTCAGTGGTACACCGGACTGCAACATAACCGCAAAGGTGCGGGCGAAACGTGCCAGTAACGAGCGCATAATAATGTCGCCAACCACGGGCATATGGGTTTTCCAATGATCCCACTTCAATTTTCCTGCGGCGGTTTTTACATAATTTATGGCGGCGCCAATGGCCGCCACAGTAACCACTAACATGGCTGGCCACCAATTCACAAAGAAGTTTGATGTGGCCAAAATAATTCGGGTTGGCAACGGCAGATCCACATTAAAATTGGCAAACATTTGTGCGAAAGGCGGAATCACCCATATGTTAATGATGACAACCGCGGCAACCAGCGCCATCATAATAAATGTTGGATAACGCATGGCGGCTTTGATTGCTTTGCGAGTTTCTTGTTCTTTTTCTAAATATTCGGAAAGCTGTAAAAAAGCGCCTTCAAGTTCACCTGTGTTTTCGCCAACGTGAACTATCGCCACTAACAGTCGCGGAAAAACGCGCTGATGCGATGCCATGGCACTAGAAAGTGGACGCCCACGTTCTAACTGCTCAACAAGGTCTTTTAATATTTTGCCAAACCGGCGGTTACTGGTATTTTCAGCCAAGCCATCGATAGCTCGCAGCAGCGGGATACCTGCTTTAGTCAATGCGTACATTTGGCGCGTAAACACAATCAAATCAGAACTGCTAATACGCGGTTCAAACAATCTTCGTTTCGGCGTTGTCTCTGCAGCTATGCTATCAGGCTGTATCGCAAGAGGTGTTACGCCGCGACGCAACAACGTTTCTGCGGCAGAGCCCTCGCTGGCTGCTTCTACGGTGCCCTGAACAATAGCTCCACCATTGTCACGACCGCGATACTTGAAGTTAGCCATCTAGCCCCTCCACCGTCGGCGGTGTTATCCGCAATTCTTTCTCTTCAACTGTTTCGGCCAGGAATAACACCTCATCAAGTGATGTTACACCCTGACGCGCATATTCGAGCGCGACACTTGCGAGCGGTTTAAAACCTTCTGACTGACGGGCAGCTTGGGCGAATTCACGCATATTACTGTCACGTAACGCATCAATCATGGCTTCGTTCATTTCCAGTAATTCAAACACACCAATTCGGCCTTTGTAGCCAGTGTGATTGCAACTACGGCAGCCCTTGCCGCGCACAAAACCCGAACCATCGGCTGGAATACTTGCGTCCATACGCCGCAACAAAGTTAACTCTGCAGGCTCAGGGCTATCGGCAACTTTACAATTTTCACAAACGCGTCGAATCAAGCGTTGCGCTAACACACCACGCAACGCTGCACCAACCAAATACGGCGCTGCGCCCATGTCGATAAGTCGCAGGGCACTGGTAATGGAGTCATTGGTGTGTAATGTCGTTAACACTAAGTGACCGGTAATTGCGCCACGAAGACCTATTTCTACGGTTTCGTGATCACGCATCTCACCCACCATGATCACATCAGGATCTTGGCGTAACGCTGTACGCAACACATTAGAAAAGCTTAAGCCGATTTTACTACTGACTTGCACCTGAGATATTCGCGGCAATCGATATTCAACAGGGTCTTCAACGGTAATTATTTTTTTCTCGGCTTGATTCAGCTCACTGAGTGCGCCGTACAAAGTCGTGGTTTTACCCGAGCCGGTTGGCCCAGTCACAATCAACATACCATAGGGACGATGAATCAACCGCCGAACGCGCTGCAATATGTGGTCGGGCATGCCGGTTTGCTCAAGATGCAACAGCCCAGCGGATTGATCAAGTAAACGCATAACGCACGATTCGCCGAACTGAACCGGCATGGTCGAAACCCGCACATCAATACTGTGATCGCGCACTTTTATGTTGAATCGACCGTCTTGCGGCAACCTTTTTTCTGAAATATCGAGCCCAGCCATCAGCTTCAAACGCAACAACAATGCATTAGCGATATTGGTTTCGGTCAATACGTTTTCTTGTAATACGCCATCAACGCGCATCCGAATACGTAATGCACGATCATCGGGCTCGATATGAATATCTGATGCGCGTACTTGAACTGCGTCGGCAAATATTGATTGCAATAGTTTGGCAACGGTTGCTTCGTCGTCGTCATCATCCAACGACAATGCGCCCAGATCAAATTCGGCACCGTCTTGGGTTTCTGTCTGTAGCTCTTTTGCGAACTGGGCGATGTCTTTGGTGCGGCGGTATAAATTGTCAAACGCCTCCAGCAAGTCAGCGTCTGGAACTACCGCAAGTTTTAGGTCACGTGGTTGAATATATTGAGATATCGCATCAACAGCGGCTAAATCTGCTGGGTCACTCATGCCGACCAATGCTGTTTTATCATCGGCTTCAATCACGATGGCGCGATGCCGACGCGCCTGCACTTCGGGAATTAAATTGACAACTTGCTCGGATATTTTTCGATCGCCGAGCTCAATCAGCGGAATGTTAAGCTGGCGAGCTAAGAACTCGAGCAGATCGTGTTCTGCAATAAAGCCTAAATCAATGAGTGTGACACCTAACTTACGGCCATTTTGCTTTTGATCAGCCAGTGCTAGCTGTAATTGGTTTTCACTAATCATGCCATCTTGAACGAGTAAGTCACCAAGACGCATTTTTAAGCGTGGGCGCATGTTAGTAGCCCTCCAATACATTTAAGCGCTGTTCAATATAAGCGCGCGCATCATTGCCGAGTTCAGGGTATTGCAAGGCTTGCCGATAACAACGTACGGCAGCATCAATATTGTCGCCGTCTTCATAAGCAACTGCTGCCGCTAGCCACCAACGCTGCTCGCCATATTCAGCAGCGAGCGCCGTATAGTCCGCAGCAGCTTCGCTGAAATAGCCCAACTGGGTGGCAGCAGCAGCTCGCAATTTTAACAATTCCTGCACTTCGGCGGCGTTCGAATCAATTGTGATTAATGCCGTATAAGCTTGTTCAACACGCCCAATACGTTCCAGCATGCGCGCGTATAATAGTTGCCACTCACTTTGCTGGGGCTTCATATCCAGCCCCTGCTGCAATAATGTCAGCGCTCGTGATGCCATGCCGCGGCCGTACCAATAAGCAGCTAATTCCGACCGGACAATGACATGATCGGGTTTTACCATCAGTGCTTTTTCCAGCAATTCTTGGCCACGTGATTGTTCACCCTTTGCCAAGGCTTCGCGCGCTTTCGCTAAATTCGCTTCAGCCAGTTCAGTCGGTGACAACTGAACACGGGTGACTGCAAACGAACTTTCTTTTTCTACGGGTTCAGGCTTGGGTTTAGGTTTCGCAACCGCTACTGGTTCTTGTTTTTCTGGCTGTTGTTGTGCTGGCTGTTGTTGTGCTGGCTCGGCCTCGGCGGCTTGCTCTTGAATTTGCTCAAGCGCGCGAACATCCACAATCGCCTGGGCTTGCTTTGGGGTTTCATCCGCCGGCTTCACTGGCTCTTTGTTTACAGGCTGTGGCTCAGGTTTTGACTCAGACTTAGGTAATGTTGCGATTGAAGTCGGCTGGTTTGGCATTGATTGCACGTCAACAATTTGCTCGCCCTCGTTTGGCGTCGCTTTGTCGGAGTACATCCACCATAAATTTAAGGTCCCAACAATCACCGCCGCACTGATAACTACAATCGCGACTATCCATAGCCAATGAATGGGTTGAGGCGCAACGGCAGCTGGTGTGTAGGTTTGATTCTTGATCTGCTGCTGCCGCTCGTCGAGGTCACGTAGCATGCGGTTAATCACACTCACGACCAAGCCTCCACGAGCCAATTTTGGCTATAACCATAAGCTGCAAGGCTAGCTAGTATAATTCCAGCCGCGAGCCACCACGGCCATCTAGATTTCGGTAAGGTTGCATCTTCGGTGTCATCAACAGCCATGCGAACATGCTTCGCTGTTACTGGATAAACACCTTCGCCGTAGCACAGCAACAATGTTTTATGGCACAACACATTTGCCAACCGTGGAATACCTCGGCTCGCTTGGTGCAGCATGGTAACAACCCTGCCGTTAAAAATAGGCGCGCCTTTATAGCCCGCTATATGCAGTCGGTGCGAAATATACCGTGCCAGTTCATGAACGGTCATGGCCTGCAAGTAGTAGCTAAATGAAATGCGCTGACGTAATTGCCGGTGTTCCCGGGCAGCTAAACGTTCATTCAGTTCAGGTTGTCCAAACAACACAATATGCAATAGCTTACGACTTTCCGTCTCTAGGTTAGAAATCAGTCGTAAAGCCTCAAGAGAGTCACTCGGTAGCGCTTGCGCTTCGTCCAGTACAATCACCACGGTGCGTTTTTCACCGTTAATTTCCAACAACCTTTGTTGTATCGCTTGCGTAACTAACTGCTGGCTGCTGGCATCGCTGATATCAACTTGTAATTCGCGTGCAACTTGCGCACGGAGTTCTTCAGGAGTTAAAAATGGATTGGGTATGTAAGCGGTCACATACTCGTCAGGAAGTTCGTTTAAAAGCTTTCGGCATAACAGCGTTTTACCTGTGCCCACTTCACCAACAACTTTGATGAAGCCTTCACCTGTTTCAAGCGCTGTTAACAGAACTTCTAATGCCGCGCGATGCCCCTCTAAGTCACAATAGAAACTGGTATTCGGGGTTAGCGTAAATGGCAGTTCTGTTAAGCCGTAATGCTTTTGATACATAGCGGCCTCAGTTCCCGTACCATTGCTTCAAAATCTCACTTGAACGGTCGAGTTCGTCTTGCCATGTTTCTGCACCGATAACGGTTGGGCGAATTAATATGATGAGCTCTTTTTTCTGCTCCGTACGGCGCTTGTTCTTAAACAGGTTGCCAAGTACCGGAATATCACCGAGTAGTGGTGCCTTCGATTCACTGTCGCTATATGAGGTTTGCATCAGACCACCAAGTACGACGATTTCGCCGTTACGCGCTTTAACGATGGTGTCGCTTTCACGGATATTACTTTGCGCCAGCGGCAACACAAAGGTGTCATTATTCAGCTTCACCACTTTTTCTTGTTCGGTGGTTTCAACTACTGACGGGTGAACATGCAAAATCACGTCACCGTTTTCACTAATCTGCGGGGTAATATCTAATGAAATACCTGAGAAAAATGGCGTCAGTTCAATATTCGGTGTCGACGTTGTTGCGGTGCCCGTAACTGTCGTGGTTGATACATTAGTAACAAAATATTCATCTTCACCAATTTTAATCACCGCTTTCTGGTTGTTTGCTGCACTAACACGCGGGTTCGATAACACCTGCACATTACCTTGGCTTTGCAGCAAGTTTAACGCACCAGTAAAGTCGCCCACGTTCAGGGTCATACCAAATACACCGCCAACGCTACCGGCAGATACGCCAGAACCGCTCATGCTGATTGAACCTACGGAGTTCCCTGCTGTGAATAGATCGTTCCAATTGATGCCTTGTTGGTAATCATCATTGAGCGCAACTTCGACAATGCGGGCCTCTAAGATAACCTGACGTTGCAATCGGCGTTGAGCTGACTCCAAAAACTCGCGTGCAGCCCTTAACTCTGCCGGCAACGCAGTAACGGTTACTAAGCCCGCTTGCGGTGCTACCACCACACGCCGACCTTCACCAGTACCAACAATCCCTTCTAGGATAGCTTTTAAGTCGCTCCATAAATCAGTTTCAGACGAGCTACTAATGGAAGAACCATTCGTTTGCATGCCATTCATGTTTTGCGAAGCTGGGTTGTTATTTACACCGCCCTGATTACCCAAGAGATTATTATTGTTATTGCCACCGTACTGGCTGTTGCTGTTACGATCGCTATCTTTAACACCGCCAGAACTGACGCTGGTTTGAGACAACCCCATGCGGCGTAAAGCTAAGTAATCCAAGGCTATGGTTTCACTGCGAAGGCCAGCTGGAAATACCCGAATCATGTTGCGTTCTTTACGTACGTCGTAGCCATAAATGTCGCCAATAACGTCAAGTGTTTCAGTTAGCGTCACATCTTTAAGGTTCACAGTAATTGTGCCAGAAACATTAGGGTGCACAACGATGTTATAGGGTGAATCTGTGGTCAAGCCTGCAAAAAAGTCAGCTGCAGGTACGTCGTTTGCGGCAATCGAAAAGCGGGGTTCTGCCAATAGTTGCGCACTGGCATTGCGCAGTGTAGCACTATTGTTTACTAAGCTTTCACGCACCGAGTCGGGCAACGGCGGGCGTTCGGAATTCGCGCGTACATTGCCGCGCTCTTGCAGCGCTTGCTGCGCCTCAATCGGCTTCCGCTCTGGATGATGCGCGCAAGCAGCAAGTACAATTAATGCCACTGCAACGCTACCCGCTCTTATCATAAACCGCTCCTCGCTGCCGGACTGACACGCTGTTTTGCGAAGCCAAAAAGGCGCAAAGTTATTAACTGATTGGTTCGTTGGTCGCGCAAGGTCACCTGACTCATTTCGATTGTTTCAACCGTATAACTATTCAATTTATCACCTGGGTAAAGCCGTTCACCATTGATCAATGCTGAGCGCTCCGTACCTATCCATTGTATTGATTGTAATTTTAAGCGTTGCGTCGAGCTTTCCCCTGCTTCACTGCGTTCAATCACGCGTGGCGGAGCAGTTGGATCACTTAAAGCCTGGGCATACGAGAGCATAGGTACCATCAGAATAAGTAGCGCCGTGCAATTAACTCGCCACATAATCACGCTCCAAGCTAATGGTATATATTTCAATTGTTGCTTCAGCTTCTGGCGCCTGCAGAACTTTATAATCCAGACGCTGCCAATAAAACGACCAATCTAATTGTTCAAGTTGCTGCAAATAGTTCGCAAGCGCAAAATAATTCCCGGTAACCACCAATTGTAATCGATGACGGTAAATTGCAGCGTCGGCAGTCTCGGTGTCCTGGTAGACTTGTTCCGCAGGTAACGCTTGCGCCGCAACAACTTTTATTCCGCGAGCTTGGTTCAACAGAGCCTTCAATAACGCGCGGTTATCCGCAGCACTGACATAATTTGCTTCTTGATTCAGTTGTTGGTTCACTTGCACCAAACGTTGCTGCAACTGTTCCAATCGACTTCTTTGCGCCGCCTGAGGATCACCGGCTAAGCGTGTATTAATTGCGGCAACTTCCTGCTCGATTTGTTCAATTAACACGTGTTGACGCTGCTGTTGTGTCCGCTCAGTTTGAATGACTTCAAGCGCTGGGCGCACGCCAAACCAAAAACCTAAATACGCGATTAGAAATAACGCAACCACAAACCAAATGCGGCGGCGTTTTACATCAACCTGCTCAAATTTATTTTTCCACTGCAGCCATTGTTCTTTCATTGCGCTGCTCCTGCGCCACGACTTGGCTGGCTGCTCATTAAGCTGCTGTGTTGCAAACTGCCCACGGTGAAATCTAATACGCCTGATGAAGCATTATCGCGCAGTTCAAACACACCAAATTGACGACCACTTAATGATGGATAGTTCGAAAAGCTCGCAAGCCACGACGGCAGTGCACTTGCATTCGCGGTTTTGCCCTGCAAAGTAAGTTCACTGTTTGCTACAAGAATACGTTGTAGCCAAATTGCTTCAACGTCGGCTTGAGCGAGTTCATTGAGTAACGTTGCAAAACTAACCTGCCCACTTTGGGTAATCTGCTGCATTTGCTGCAGCAATCGTTGGCGTTGGCCCAGCTGTAACTCTGTTTGCTCAATGCGTTGCTCAACATCTGGATTATTCATTGCCGCGCGCAACTGTTGTTGTTTCGCTGCGAGTTGCTGCTGGGCTTGGCTTAATGAATGAGCCGCCCGCTGCGTATTAATTTGCTGCTGACTTGCCCATAAGTGCATACTGATGCCCAGCACCACGGCAACAACCAGCAGTGCCGCGGTCGCGCCCATAACACGGTTAAACGTAAGTTTTTCTCGACTTGGCTGAAGCTCACTTAAATACAGGTTCGCTAAATGCTTCATGCGGCGACCTGCTTTGCGTTTCGTAAGCGCTGCGCCAACATCACACCACCAAGCACTGGGAAATCAGAAAAGTCGCCCACGGCTAGCTCTCGGGCCCATTCAGGGTATTCAACCCAACGCGACTCGAGCCCTAGGTCTTGATTCAGCTGTTTGGCGATGCTTTGACGATGCTTGGAACCAACAGCGATAATAAGCTCGCGAATAGGGCGTTGTCGTAACTGGCGTTCAAAATAGTCGGCCGAGCGCTGAACTTCGACACTCAGTGGCGATGCTCCGCCAAGGTCGATTTCATCGGCGCCTAACAGCGAGAGCTGCTCAAGACTTCGAACCACACGGTTCACCTGCAGCTTGCCTTGCGCATAAACCTGCAATAATGCTGGCTCTAGATCATGTTGGTAAGCCACTACCGCTGGCTCGTTTTGGTCAGTGAATAACTGTGCGATAGCTTGTTCTTCAGAGAAAATGCCAAGAATATTTTCGGTAACCTGGTGAATCTCATTTAACACCGGTTTCAACACCTTGCGGTCTGCCACAATCGCATTAATCTTGTCCTGTCCTGCCAGTTGCACAGGTGCATCATAATAATCCGCAACAATATCGGTTGGCGGCAACGACACTAAATCGCGCAAGTTATAGCGCAATGCCTGAGTAATTTCTTCGACTGGAAGGTTTGGTCGTTCTAACTGCACGCTCTGATATACCGATGGTCCCAAAATAACTACTGCCATTGGGCTACCTTTGGTATAGCGCGAATACCTATTGGACAACTCGCGAATTGCGGCTGCAAAGTCACTATTAATCACTTCGATATGATCAGAAACAATTAAGGCAGGAGCATGTTCAGGGTCATTGTCGCCAAATTCAGCGATTGCCAGCGACACGTATCCCGATGCCAACGCGTACGTAAGCACTAGGCGATTGTTGTGTTTAGCGCGCCACAAGCGAATCAAAGTCATTTCCCTTTATAAATTATACTTTTATTATAGTTATTATTTTATCCCTCAAGCCGTTATAAGACCACTACTTGAGGGGAATTTCTAGCTTGTTAAATTGTTCAGCCGCTTGTTATTTTTGCGTTATATTTATTTTAGCTGCCAATTTAACATCTCGCCAGCCCAATACGGCACCATGGGTCCCACCGCAGTTGATACAGATTCTGGAACTCGCCAAGGTTTGCGCACTAAAGTAACTGTCGATGTTGCTCTTGCGTAGCCGTAAAAATCTGCACCAAAACCGCTGGCAAAATTTTCCAATTTGTCCAGCGCATCCATTTGCTCAAAAAACTCTGCATACAACGGTAACGCTGCCGGGGCTGAGTAGCAACCAGCGCAACCACACGCGTTCTCCTTCTTCGACTGAGCATGTGGTGCTGAATCGGTACCGAGAAAGAATTTAGGGCTCCCAGAAACCGCTGCACGACGCAACTCTAGCTGATGTTCGCGACGTTTTAATATTGGCAAGCAATAATTATGTGGTCGCACACCACCTACTAAAAGATGATTACGATTCATCAATAAGTGCTGCGGTGTAATGGTGGCGGCAACATTGTTACCGTGCTCTTCAACAAAGGCCACGGCATCGCCGGTAGTAATGTGTTCAAGCACCAGCTTTAAGGTCGAATGACGTTGCAAAAGAGGCCGTAAGTAGTTATCTATAAAGACTTTTTCACGGTCAAAAATATCCACATCAGCAGTGGTTACTTCGCCATGAACCAATAAAGGAACCTGCAGTTTTGCCATTTCAGCAAATACAGCGTCCAACCCATTTACATCGGTCACGCCAGCCGCTGAGTTCGTGGTGGCACCCGATGGATAAAGTTTAAAACCAATAACATGTGGATCGGCTGCAGCCGCTTGCACGGTTTCGATGCTGGTATCTTGAGTCAAGTAGAGTGCCATCAGCGGCTTAAATGAATTACCGGCGGGCCGCTCGGCTTCAATACGTTCACGGTACGCGCGAGCCTGCTCAACAGAGGTAACCGGTGGAACAAGATTGGGCATAATTACAGCACGCCCAAAAACAACTGCAGTAGCAGGAACTGTGGTGGCTAACAGCTCACCGTCGCGAAGATGAAGATGCCAATCGTCGGGCGTGGGGATTGTTAGCTCAGTAACCTGCATATCTACCTCAAGTTGTGTTTCGATGGTTATTTCACCGCCATTATACCTCGTCTGCGGCAATACAGCGATTACGACCTTCAGATTTTGCTTGGTAAAGTGCTTTATCTGCGCGTGCGAACCATCTATCTACATCATTATCGGTTGTCATCAATTGTGCTACCCCGATACTAATCGACACGGGAATGATTTTGCCGTCCCATGAAAATTCAGTTTTTTCAACGGCTTTACGAACACGCTCGGCAGCCTGCATGGCCTGATTGATGTCAGCATGCGGCAGTAAAATACCGAATTCCTCGCCACCTTGGCGGCCCAGCAGATCACCATCGCGCAGCACTTCCTTGGCTACATCAGTAAATTGCTTTAACACTTTGTCGCCAGCAGCATGGCCAAAGGAGTCGTTGACCTTTTTAAAGTGGTCTAAGTCAATAATCGCGACGCTTACAGGCATATCATAGCGTTGCTGCTCTATAAATCGCTGCTCTGCTGCTTCAATAAATACTCGGCGATTAGCAATTTGCGTCAACTCATCAATGGTTGCCATCCGCCGCAGCTCGTCCACCGCAAATTGGCGCTCTTCGTCCATGCGCCGTATATGCATTAACGTACCGAGCGTATTCAGCATCGGTTTCAATGTGGCCAATTGTTCACGCTGATAACCGTTTTCTGAGTTTGCAAGCAGTAACATTCCCACGACGTGTTGTTTAAAATAAAGCGGTAAAATAAGGGCATTTTTCAACTCGGATAACTCGAGTGGATGAAAAATTGCTTCTTCAGGCTGAACTGGGTTGGGACATAACTGTGGTTCCCCCCGCACTAAAACACTCAATGCTAATTCCCCAGTTACCTCAACGTCGATGCCTTGCTTAATAAGTTTTTGATAAGCTGAATTTTTTGTTTCGTTCTCGAGAGTGCGTAAGCCGTGCAACCATAACATATTCCGTGAACGCGAATTATCTGGCAGTTCACCAATCAGTCCAGTTTTGCTCTCCGTTAACTCCATTAACTTGGGCAATGCAACATCGCAGACTTCACTAAAGTCGTTTACAAATAAAAATTCATGTTGCACCGAGCTGACTAAACTCAATACGGCTTCTTGTTGACGACGACGCTGCTCATTCATGACTTCAGATGTAATGTCATGATGAATACCGACCATACGCTGAGCTAAGCCTTGTTCATTCGTTTCAATGACCTTGCCGATGCTATGTAGCCAAATATAATGCCCGTCTCCATGTAATAGACGAAACCGTGACTCAAAGCGTTCTGACTTGCCTTTCAAATGTTTTTGCAATGCTGTTCGTACACGTTGGTAGTCTTGCGGATGAATCAATTCAGCCCATTTGTTGCCAAGCGCATAGTTCTCATCGCGACCCAACATTTCTTCCCAAGTATGATCAACCTCAACCCGTTGATCAAACAAATACCATTCCCAGGTCGCTAAATTCCCTGCCTCTAGCGCCAGCGCAATGCTTTGGTTTGCATGCTGCAAACTCAATTCTAAGTTTTTACGCTTAGTGCTGTCATGCAAATAGCCCCGCACCCGCGCGAGTTTACCGTTGTGATCACGGTCAGCTCGGGCAAAGTGATGCACCCAACGAATGTCTTCTGATGGCGTAACCACGCGGTACTCAATTTCCAACGACTCTTGCTCACCATCAAGCACTGCTTGCATACGCGTTAGTAACTCATCTCGATCTGCAGTATGCACGATGGTTTCATAACGCACTTCTGGGTTAAGTAAGTAAGCCTCGGAATACCCCAACACCCGCTCCACATTTTCCGCAACGTAGATTAAATGCGCTTCAGGTTCGGCTTGCCATACCACCGCCGCTACCGGGCCCTGCGCCAATACCTGTCGTTCTTGCTCGTAGTTACTCATAGCAAAGCGCCCAAGCAGCTCATTTCTAACCCACTCAGCCAAGGTTTCCAACCACTGTTGTTGCTGTGCCGTAAATGTATGAGGTTTTGAATCAATGACACAGAGCGTGCCAATATAAATTTGAGGGGCTATTTCAATAGGCGCGCCAGCATAAAAGCGTATCCCCCCACTGGCGACAACAAACGGATTTTCCACGAAGCGCGTATCTTCTCGCGTGTCGTTGATAACCATCGTTGCGCCCTGCGCTATCGCGTGAGCACACATCGAAACTTCGCGGGGTGTTTCACTTTCATTGAAGCCAACTTTCGATTTAAACCACTGCCTATCGGTATCAACCAAACTAATCAGCGCAGTTTCGACACCGAACAGCTGCTTCGCCATCAGTGTTATTTTATCAAATATTGGTTCCGGCTCGGTGTCTAAGATATCGAGCTCGTGCAGCAAATGCAGGCGTTCCAATTCATTTTTTGGTACCGGTGCTGACTTCATCGACTCTCCGAACAGGTTAATTTTTGTTCTACATCAAATAGTAGCAGACTTTTACCTAGATAATTGAGGTGATTGCAAAAATTAACATATTAAAGTCGTGTTATTGGGGCTTTTTTCATGCATTCCAGTCGAGCTTTTCTTTCCAATGTTTACGGCAGCAAGAGATGTAACGATCATTACCGCCGATGGCAATTTGATCGCCTGCTTTTACTGCATTGCCTTGCGCGTCAATGCGCAAGTTCATGGTTGCTTTACGCCCACAAAAGCAAATGGTCTTCATTTCCGCAACTTTGTCGGCCACCGCCAATAAAACGCCGCTGCCCGGAAAGGCTTTACCAAACGCATCGCTGCGAATGCCGTAACACATCACGGGAATATCCATACGGTCGACCACATCCGTGAGCTGCCAAACCTGTGCTTCGGTCAAAAACTGTGACTCATCAATTAGCACACAGTCTATAGGTTGACGTTGGTGGCGGGCATCAATCAGCGCTGCTAAGTCGGTGGTATTTGAAAACGCCAACGCTTCACGGTCAATTCCGAGGCGCGATGCAATGCGCCCCTGACCTGCTCGATCATCAATCGACGGTGTTAATAGCAGAACGCGTTGGTCGCGCTCTTCGTAATTATGCGCAACTTGCAACAATGAGGTGCTCTTGCCGGCGTTCATTGCAGAGTAGGTAAAATAGAGTGAGGCCATAGATTCCGTTAATCGTTAATTTAATGGTTGTAAGTGTCTACGTTTTTAGGAAAAACGACAAGCGTTAGCGTTCGAATACCTGCAGTTAAATGGTATACTTCGTCAACTTAATCAAGGAGAAGTCAATGACCACAACATACTCCCAAGCCTTTCTAAAAGCCATGCCAAAGGCTGACTTACATCTGCATTTAGATGGCAGTTTACGCCCACAAGGTTTAATTGAAATGGCCAAGCGCAGTGGTGTTGAATTGCCATCCTATACGGTAGATGGTTTGTATGATCTGGTATTTAAAGAGTCCTACCAGAATTTAGGCGAGTATTTGAATGGCTTTCAGTACACGTGTGCCGTGTTGCGTGACATGGAAAACCTTGAACAAGCAGCTTATGAGTTAGCGCAAGATAACCTTGCAGAAGGCGTCATATATATTGAAGCGCGCTTCGCGCCGCAACTTATGATGGACCCAGCCCGCGGAATTGATTTTGACACGGTGATGCACGCTGTAAACAAGGGGCTAGCGCGCGCCAAACATGAATACAATTCGCAAACCGACGTGCGTTCGGGCAACAAGCCGCCTTTTGACTATGGCATCATTAATTGCGCCATGCGTATGTTCGGCAAGAAAGGCTTCTCTCCTTATTACACGCAATTATTTCAAATGCTGCGCGACCATGAGCCAAAGCAAGTTATCAAAACTGCTGCCATGGAGATGATTCGTGCCAGTGTACGCTTGCGCGATGAAGAAGGCTTGCCAATAGTAGGCCTTGATATTGCCGGGCAAGAAATGGGCTACCCTGCGCACGATTTCAAAGAAGTTTATGAATATGCGCACCAAAATTTCCTACTGAAAACGGTGCATGCCGGTGAAGCCTACGGCGCCGAAAGTATTTTTGAAGCCTTAACGCAGTGCTATGCAGACCGACTCGGCCATGGCTATTCGTTGTTTTCACCGGAAATGATTCAAGACCCAAAAATTACAGACAAAGAAGACTATGCACGACGCTTGGCGTCATTTATTGCTGACCGCCGTATTGCCGTAGAAGTGTGTATTACCAGCAATTTGCAGACCAATCCGGATATCGGCGATGTCAGCAATCACAACTTTAAGCACATGTTCAATCACCGTCTTGCAACCGTTATTTGTACGGATAACCGATTGGTTTCACGCACTACGGTAACTCAGGAATATGAATTGGCATTAAGCGCCGTTGATGTACCGTTGAAACGACTCAAAGATATGGTTGCCTATGGCTTTAAGAAAAACTTTTTTGCCGGTGACTACATCGAAAAACGTGCTTATGCAAAGCAGGCGTTGGAGTATTTCGATACTGTGGCAACAGAGCACGGCATAAAATAGGTGTTACTTCGGCAACTGCTGGGGGCGGTTTTTCAGTTCTGCAAAAAAATCGTCCACCGGCATCGGTTTAAAGAAGTAATACCCCTGGCTCACAACTTCACATGAAAGCTGTGTTAAGAAATTAAGTTGCTGCTTGGTCTCAACGCCTTCGGCGACAATACGCAACCCCAAATGTTCGCCCATGGACACGACGGTTTCAACAATCTTCTCTTTGTTGACATCACCAATTCCTTGCACAAAGCTCTGATCAATTTTTAGCTCATCGAGCGGTAGATTCGTCAAATAACTTAACGACGAATACCCTGTACCGAAATCATCAATTGAGAACTGCACGCCGGTTTCTTTCAATGTTTTCATTTTTAGGGTGATGTCTTGCACATCGTCCACCAAAAGGTTTTCGGTTACTTCCAGTATTAGCCGTTTCGGGTCGGCGCCGGTGCGCAAGAGTTGACGTTCAATATAATAAATAAAGTCAAATTTACGAAACTGACGGGGGCTGATGTTGATTGCCAGTGTCAAATCACCGGGCAAGCGAGCAAGCACTTCAAGTGCCTCGGCTAAAATCCACTTACCCAAATCAACAATTAAATCCGTTTTTTCCGCAATCGGAATAAACACCACAGGCGAAACCGCGCCGAGCTCTGGGTGGTGCCAACGGCATAACACCTCAACCCCAACAAAAGTGCCATCAGCAAGTTGCTGCGGTTGTACGTATATTTTTAATTGGTCACTGCCAATAGCTGCGCGAAGTTCTCGTTCAATCTCGAAGCGCTGCTCAAGCTCGTAGCTATAAGCAGGGTTGTATACGATCAACTGATTGCCGCCAGCGTCTTTGGCATTATGAACTGCGGTTTCGGCATGTCGGATTATTGACTCGGCCGTATCACCGTATTCGGGGTAAACAACCATACCCGCACTCGCTGTAACCGTGACATTCTCACCGGAGACAATAACTGGGCGTGCAATTTCATCCAACGCCTCTTTAACCAATACTTTCGAGTGTGCAATGATGTGCTCGCGTTCGCCTCTGGCCGGCAGAATGAATGCAAACAAGTCACCGCCTAAATTACCAAGTTTGGCGTCGTGTTCATAGTTGAGCACCTGACTCAAACGCTCATTAATACTCAATAAGATTTGATCGCCAAACTCAAACCCGCGCACATCATTAATACGTTGCAAGCCGTCAACATCAAACAGCACAACCACTCCAAATTTGCGCGCATCTCGACTACTTAGCATCTCCCGGAGTATTTGCGTGCAATGGGGGCGATTGGGCAGGCCAGTCAAAACATCGAAAAAAGCCAAGTGGTGAACTTGTTCTTCTGCCGCTCTGCGTTCGGTAATATTTTGCTTGCTCGCAAGGTAATTTTTAATTTCGCCATGTTCATCACGCAATGGCGAAATGGTTGCCCACTCGCGATATTCGGAGCCATCTTTTCGCAGGTTATAAAGCTCACCCTGCCATACTTGGCCTGCTGTTAGAACCTTCCACATTGCCTCATAGGTGGTCTTTGACGTGTTCCCTGACGCAAGTATTTTCAGATTCGAGCCAATGACATCATCAGCGGAATAACCTGAGATGTCAGTAAAGGCCTTATTCACATATTCAATGCGAGCATTAAGATCAGTTATGACAATACTGTCGCTACTTTGCTCCACCGCCGCCGTTAAAGTTCGCAGCCGTGCTTCATAGTCTTCACGAGAATGCGCGGCATTCAGTAACGCGTCTGCAAGCAAGCCTAACTCGTTATAGCTCGGTACGTTTAATGTGCCAATAATTTCCCGATCGGCAAAGCGGTCTAACGCTTGCACCAGTGTTTTTACTGGGCGAGCAATCAGGAATTGCAGTCCAGTCCAGAGCATCAAGCCAACGACCAGAATAACCGAGATAAACGCCATCAACTCGTTCATCGCCATTGAATTCAATTGGTACCAGGTATTGTCGTGATAGTATTCCACCACAAATAAGTTTCGACTCAGTTCAGTACTAAGTTGAGAACCTGGCAAAACAGGTACCACAGCCACAAAATGTTTATGGGCAGCATGGTACTCAATGCTGGTTACGCCAGAGCGCGCCGCATTAAGTATTTGTTCGCGTGGCAACTCAGCAATAAATTTATTAAGCTCAGGCGCAACTTGATTGGCCGCATAGAACGCTCTTAACTCGCCGCTTGGACTGAGAATAACGGCTTGCTTCACGCGTGGGTGAACATGCACTTCACTCAATAGCTCAGTGACGGATTCTGTACGATCCAATGAAAACATGCGATTTAGAGAGCCTTGCGCTACTACCACCATTGAGCGTAACTCTAGCTCGGCGCGCTCGAAAGCTTCATCTTGCTGCACACTGATTAGGTAATAACTCAGTGCCGATAGAATCAGCAACGCGGTGACCACAATTGGAATCGTAATTTGCAAACTCAGTCTTTTCCAGTATGGGAGTGCTTTCACAAAATTCCCTCACAGACTGGCAACGGTTTCACCTCGCGCACCACACCTGCCTCAACCAAGTGCCGCGCTACGACATTGTGGATAGTGGCGTAGCGCTCGGCCAAAAACTCCCGACTTGTTGCTGCGTCGTAGAATTTAAGCTGAGCCATTGTGGTGACTAGGTCATTTGTGTTGAGTTCTGACAACTGAGACATCGCGTTAAAAATGTCGGATCCTGGTTGTTGCGCCGCTGCGATTGCCTGATTCCAAGAAGTAGTTACCAACGGATACAGTCGTTTTTTGTGCTGCTGCCAAACATCACGCCGGATGATCACCGTGTCGATAATTTCATCCGGTATTTCAATGCTGGAAAAAACTGGTATTGCACCGGAAGACCGGAGCCGTGTCGTAAACGGTGCGTAAGTCACGAGAAGATCAAAACTACCGCGTGCAAATGCAGTGGCATGACTATTCGGTAGTATTATTTCACGTTCAATTCGCGCGGGATCAATATTGGCTATTTTCAGCCAGCGCGACAATACATAGCGCGCCAAAGCGCTGTCTTCCATACCAACGCGGATTGGTGCATTAGAATTTAACTTCCCGCTAAAATTTGGATGCATCATAATCCCATCGGCACCATTTGAGCTCGATAAAGCCAGTGCAATGCAAAAATCCAAATTGGTCCGCGAATTTACGCTTATCGCATTGTCTAAACTCAGCATTGCCACGCTTGCGGCTTCATTAGTGAGCATGCGCATTACACTGACATCAGAAACCAGCATGGTGATATGCACGGCAGGGGGCTGTTGTTCACGGTGAAGAAGATGTTGCGCATAGTAGGGTTGATACCCCAACCATGAGTTACCCACCACATTAATGGGCTCTTGTTGGTTATTACAGCCAGCTAAAGTCACTATGCTTACACAAACAAGTACAAGCTGCTTTATCACTGAGTTAACCTCGCATGCTGAAAACCAAGATGAATTTAGAAAACTTTAGGTTCGTCGTTCACTTTGAATACTGGGTTGCGCACGTAAGGTTTAATCATAGATGATTCTAGACTAAGAGACCATGTATTTAATACGGGTTAATAAACAAAAAAAAGCCCCTATTGAAAGGGGCTATAGAGATGGGTTGATGGCAATACGGGTTCCTTAGAACGGGATATCGTCATCAAAATCTTGATCTGGAATAAACGGTTCTTGTTCTTGCTTCGGCTGTTGGGCCGGCTGTTGATTGAAGTTTTGCGCAGGCGCTTGGCGTTGTTGACCGCCCTGCTGAGCTGCTGCAGGCTTTTTCCCGCCCTGTTGACTTCCTTGCTGGCCACCAAAACCGCCAGCTTGTTGGCCACCGCCATAACCACCTTGACCACCACCTTGGCCGCTACCAGGACGCCCGTCTAACATTTGCAGATCGTTAATTACAATTTCAGTTGTGTAGCGCTCAACGCCGTCTTGCCCCTGCCATTTACGCGTCTGCAAACGCCCTTCTACGTATACTTTGGAACCTTTTTTCAAGTACTCACCAGCGATTTCAGCTAACCGGCGATAAGCAACACAACGGTGCCATTCGGTTTGCTCACGCGGCTCGCCTGTTTGCTTGTCTTTCCATGTTTCGCTAGTCGCAATTGACAAGTTTGCAATGGCAGTATTGTTTTGTGTATAGCGCACCTCTGGATCTGCGCCTAAATTACCAATGAGAATTACTTTATTTATACCGCGACTGGCCATGCCATCTGCTCCTTCAATATTCTTATGTTCTGTACGGCGCTAACTGCGCCTCTACGTCCGCATCATTGTAATCTGTTTTATGTACTTTTAAATACACTGTATGTTCTGCTGCAACTATGCGCACTTCTTCCACACCGTTAACGTGACTGAGCTGCTCGGCAAGCCCATCTGACTGTGCTTCCGATAACTTCGGCAAGGTATAACTGACACTTTGTTGCTGCGGTGGAGGCTGCATGCCAAAACTAACCACGAACCAGCATAGTAGCAGCACCACACAAAAAATCCCAACACCTAAAAGCCCAAAATGTTGGTAAATTGAGCCGCCGGCGGCACCGCCGATAAACGCCCCTAAAAACTGAAAGGTCGAATAAATGCCACTCGCACTGCCCTTGCGGCCTGCAGGTGCGAAGCGCGTCAATGACGACGGCAAGGTTGCCTCAAGGAAGTTAAACCCAGTAAAAAATAATACAACAGCAATGGCTAAATATGCCCAATGCGCAGGGACAAATGCGATAACTCCTACCGCAATAACAACCAACGCAATCGCAACACGAAAATAGTGCGGCTGCTGTCGTTGTCGCTCAGCTCTAATTAACATGGGTATCATCAAGGCAAACGAGAATAATAGCGTGGGCAGGTAAAGCCAAGCGTGTTCATCCGCAGCCAAGCCACCGCGCATCAATTGCAGCGGTACCACCACGAAAAATGCGGTAAGCACGCAGTGCAATACCAGCACCCCAAAATTAAGGCGAGCCAGTTGCGGATTCTTAAAAAGTTGCCCTAATTCACTCGAAAGCGGGATTAAGTCACCCCGAGCAGATTTCTGCGACACACTTGGTACTGCCGCTAATAACACCACAATACCGAACACAGCACTCACAGCGGTAAAATAAAACAGACCCGACAGGCCTATCTGTGCGCCTAATAGCGGCCCAAGCACTAATGCCAAGGCAAACGACAGGCCAATAAACATGCCGATAGTTGCCATAACTTTTGGCCGCTGTGAGTCGCGCGTGATATCGGCGGCGAGTGCCAAAATAGCCGCAGCTATAGCACCCGTGCCTTGTAACGCACGGCCAATGACAACGCCGACAAGGGTGTCGGCCCATGCGGCCACTAAACTGCCTAAAGCAAATAGAATTAAGCCACCAACAATAACTGGTTTGCGACCGATGCGATCAGACAGCATGCCGAGTGGAATTTGCAGCAAGGCTTGGGTTAAACCGTATGCGCCAATCGCAAGACCAATCAGTAACGGCGTGTAATCTGGGTACTGTTGGCCATAAATTGCAATAACGGGCATGATCAAAAACAGGCCCAGCATACGTAATCCAAACACAGCAGCTAAAGCACCGGAGGCGCGCCGCTCGATGGGTGTTAGTCGGTTGTCTTGGTTTTGCTGTCGCATGAAATTCTCATTGCTGCAGGAAAAAATCGCTGGCCATTGTACCAGAAGGTATCGGTTGTGCGATAATACTCGTTTCATTCAATCGCTTGTCATTGGCAACGGAGAGTTGTAGTTCTCATGGATAAAATAGAAATCCGCGGTGCCCGCACCCACAACCTGAAAAACATCAATGTGACCATACCGCGTGACAAATTGGTGGTTATTACGGGGTTGTCTGGCTCGGGTAAGTCGTCGCTAGCGTTTGATACTCTTTATGCAGAAGGTCAGCGTCGTTACGTTGAGTCACTTTCAGCCTACGCACGTCAGTTTTTATCACTCATGGAAAAGCCTGACGTTGATAGCATTGAAGGGTTGTCACCCGCCATCTCCATTGAACAGAAATCAACGTCTCATAACCCACGTTCAACCGTGGGAACCATTACCGAAATTTATGACTACTTGCGCTTAATGTTTGCGCGTGTCGGTGAACCCCGTTGTCCAACACACGATGTTGCACTGGCGGCGCAAACGGTTTCGCAAATGGTCGACCAAGTATTGGCGTTGCCAGAAGGTGAAAAACTGATGATTGTGGCCCCGATCATTCAGGAACGTAAAGGCGAACACACTAAGGTACTTGAAAACCTTGCCGCGCAAGGGTTTATTCGCGCACGCATTGATGGCGAGCTCTGTGACTTGAGTGACCCGCCAAAATTGGAGCTGCAAAAGAAGCACACCATTGAAGTGGTCGTTGACCGCATTAAAGTACGTGAAGGCCTGGGACTGCGGTTAGCTGAGTCATTTGAAACGGCATTGGAATTAAGTGGTGGCACGGCCTTGGTGGTGCCTATGGAAACTGATTCTGATGTTGCTGATATTGTATTTTCAGCCAACTTTGCCTGCCCGCATTGCGGTTACAGCATGCAAGAACTGGAACCACGGTTGTTCTCGTTTAATAACCCGGCCGGCGCGTGCGGTTCTTGCGATGGGTTGGGTATCGAACAATTTTTTGACCCGGCGAAAGTAGTAACGAACCCAGAACTCAGTTTAACCGGCGGCGCGATTCGCGGTTGGGACAAACGTAATTTTTATTACTATCAAATGCTACAGTCGCTAGCACGCCACTATAAGTTTGACCTCAACAAACCTTTCGCCAATATCAACGAGGAACACCGGCAGGTTGTGTTGTTTGGCAGTGGCAAAGAAGAAATTGAATTCACCTACATGAATGACCGCGGCGACCGCGTTGCCCGCACGCATGCATTTGAAGGGATTATTCCCAACATGCAGCGCCGCTACCGTGAAACTGACTCGATGGCAGTGCGTGAAGACTTGTCGAAATACTTAGCGTCGCAACCATGTAAAAGTTGTAATGGCGCACGGTTACGTCAGGAAGCGCGTCATGTGTATGTGAACAACACAACGTTACCGCAAGTGGTTGAGCGCTCGATTGGCGATGCCCTCGCCTTTTTTGAGCAACTTGAACTTGAAGGTCAGCGCGCTCAAATTGCCGAAAAGATATTGAAAGAAATCAATGACCGTCTTGGCTTTTTGGTCAACGTCGGCTTGAACTACTTAAGCCTTTCACGCAGCGCTGAAACGTTATCCGGCGGCGAAGCACAACGCATTCGACTGGCCTCACAAATCGGAGCCGGCTTGGTTGGCGTCATGTACGTACTGGATGAGCCGTCGATTGGTTTGCACCAACGTGATAACGAACGTTTGTTGGGAACCTTGACGCGTCTACGCGACCTCGGCAACACAGTCATCGTGGTCGAACACGATGAGGATGCTATACGCGCAGCCGACCACGTTATCGATATTGGCCCTGGAGCTGGTGTGCACGGCGGTGAAATCATTGCGCAAGGCCACTACGAAGACATCATGGCCAATGAGGCATCGCTGACGGGTGACTACCTGTCGGGCCGTAAAGCCATAGAGATACCTAAAAAGCGCAACAAGCCCGGTAAGCACTGGGTTCACCTCAAGGGCGCCTCCGGCAACAACCTTAAAGACGTTGATGCTAAAATTCCAACAGGGCTCATGACCTGTGTAACGGGCGTGTCGGGCTCCGGTAAATCAACTCTAATTAACGACACTTTGTTCCGCATTGCGCACCGCGAACTCAACAAAGCGACGGCCAACGAACCCGCACCGTATGCAAGTATCGATGGCATGCAGTTCTTGGATAAAGTGGTGGATATCGACCAAAGCCCAATCGGCCGCACACCACGCTCAAACCCGGCCACCTACACGGGCATTTTCACCCCAATTCGCGAACTCTATGCGGGCACGGAAGAAGCACGTTCGCGCGGCTATAAAGTTGGACGCTTCAGCTTTAATGTGCGCGGCGGACGCTGCGAGGCCTGCCAAGGTGACGGGGTGATCAAGGTTGAAATGCACTTCCTACCTGATGTGTATGTGCCATGCGATGTCTGTAAAGGCAAACGCTACAATCGTGAAACCTTGGAAATTAAATACAAAGGCAAAAGCATTCACGAAGTACTGGATATGACCGTTGAAGATGCGAGAGAGTTTTTCGCACCCATTCCAGCTATCGCGCGCAAATTACAAACACTGATCGACGTAGGCTTGTCCTATATTCGTTTGGGCCAATCTGCGACTACCCTGTCTGGCGGCGAAGCACAGCGGGTTAAGTTAGCCCGTGAATTATCAAAACGCGATACCGGTAAGACGTTGTATATTCTTGATGAGCCGACCACTGGTTTGCATTTTCATGATATTCAGCAGTTACTTACGGTATTGCATCGCTTGCGCGATCACGGCAACACCATTGTCATTATTGAGCACAACCTTGATGTGATTAAAACGGCCGATTGGATCATCGACTTAGGCCCAGAAGGTGGCTCCGGTGGTGGCGAGATTTTGACGGCGGGTGCACCAGAAGATATCGTTGATTGTGAACGTTCGCATACTGCACGTTTCCTAAAACCACTATTGAAGGCGCAATGAGCAAAGATGTGATCAGCGGCGGGCAACCGATTCATGCCCCAGACAACCTTAAACCCTTGTTGGAAAAGATTTTGCAACAAGCCTTAAGCGTGAATGAGGGAAAAGTCGCAGATTACATTCCGGCTTTGGCTGAGGTGAACCCAGAGTTTTGCGCGCTGACGGTGGCTACGCTCGACGGCAATGTCACTTCGGTTGGTGACACCACGACGCCCTTTTCTATTCAGTCGATTTCTAAAATATTCGGACTCATGTTAGCTATGGAACGTTTGGGCGATCCACTTTGGGACCGCGTGCAAATGGAGCCCTCTGGCCAACCGTTCAACTCAATTGTGCAGTTAGAGTGGGAGAAGGGCATCCCCCGTAATCCAATGATTAACGCAGGTGCGATTTTAGTGAGCGATGTGCTTGTTAGTCACTACTCAGCCAGTAAGTCAGCTTTTTTGAGTATGGTACGCAGCTTATGCGGCAGTGATAATGTGTGTGTCGACTCCCGGGTACACGAATCTGAACGCGAACACGGCTCACGCAACTCGGCATTGGCCTATTTGATGAAGAGTTTTGGCAATATCGAATCAGATGTCGAAGAAGTGCTTGATCACTATTTCTGGCAATGCGCATTAACAATGACCACAGAAGACCTAGCGCGCAGCCTAGCGTTCTTAGCGAACCGAGGCGTATGTCCGCGCACCGGCGCCCAAATAACCTCACATAGGGACGCTCAGCGCGTTAATGCGCTATTGAGCACCAGTGGCATGTATGATCAATCGGGACAGTTCGCGTTTACCGTCGGGTTACCAGCTAAAAGTGGGGTTGGTGGTGGAATTATTGCAATTGTACCGGACTACGGCGTGATTTGTGCGTGGAGCCCACCTTTGAATTCATTCGGCAACTCGGCGCGCAGCATGTTTATGATCCGTGAGCTGGCTAACAAATTAGGTTTAAGCGTTTATTAAGACACACTTGGCTCAGCTTTTATTTTAAAGCGTTGATAGATTTCCTCTAATTTGCCTTGTCGTTTTAACTGCTTGAGAAACAGCTTAAAATCTTCCGGGTTCAATGCTTTCACAGTGCTAATCACAGTCCGCAACTTATAAACGCCAAAAGGTTTATCTGACAACAGCAGCTGTTCGCGTTCTGTTTCAGTCAACATGGTCTGAATAAAGTTATCTGTCAACATGATGAGATCAAGGCGTCCATTCATCAGCATACGTAAGTTTGCATGGTGTGAATGGGTTAAGTAAATCCCGTATTGCTCCTCGAGCACACGGTTATCTTTTTCATTGGCTGCAAATGGATAATGATAGCCAACAATACCGCCGAATCGAAGCCCTTTGGTTTCAAAAAACTGCTGACCGCGATTGATTTGCTTCATAGTGACAAAGCGCTCGCGACCAATTAATAAGGGTTCAGTAACTTCCACCCGGTATTCAGCGTTCTGCCAGCCCCAACCCGGATCTTCAAATAAGATCAAATCACAACACCCCTTTTCGCTTAAAGCAAAATAGCGGCCATTTGGCGCAACGCGCTCAAGTGTGAATAGGTACTTATCTTGGATTCTGTTAAGTTCATTCAGCATCTCACCAACAACATGGCTATCCATGGTGTCAGAGTAATACGGTGGGAATTCATATGCCGCGACGCGAACATTGATAGGTTCTGCGACTGCTTGAAGGGCAAAGCCCAAAGCTATTATTGTTGTAATTAAATGCTTCAACGGTAATTACGCTCCATTATCCTTGCATCTATCGTTTACGTTCACAGCAGTAATGTCAAGTTTCGTTAGTCGTTATTGCATTAAAAAAGGGAGCCGAAGCTCCCCTTTCATCAATACCCGTAAACGGATACCTCAGCACATTAAGCGATGATCTTAGATACTACGCCTGCGCCTACTGTACGGCCACCTTCACGGATTGCGAAGCGTAAACCTTCGTCCATCGCGATTGGGTGAATCAGTTCAACAACAAATT
>NZ_JBLWWA010000002.1:0-338885 GCF_048268165.1 Pseudidiomarina sp.
CAAAACGTCTGCTTTTGGCGGCTTCGTTGCCTGCCTCAAGCGTGGGGCGCATTTTAGAGATTTAACTCGCTGCGTCAAGCGCCTTTTTGACATTTTTAGGTGTTTTTTTGCTGACTGCTGGTTTTGTGAACGAAGCGCTGTAAAAAGCTACGCCTTTTGTCTGATTCGCCAGCAATGGCGCTTTCTGCTAGTCTTTAAGGTATTCAATGAAACGATCAAAAAGCTAACATTTTATAGGAATTCTAGGGGTAAATGGCCATGAGTGGAGATATTCGTAGTTATCGTGGTATTGAGCCACAACTGGGTGAGCATGTTTATATAGATGCCAGCGCCGTTATTGTTGGCGATGTTCGTATTGGCGAGCACAGCAGTATCTGGCCATTGGTTGCCGCGCGCGGTGACGTGAACTTCATTCGCATTGGTGCACGTACTAATGTCCAAGACAATTGCGTGTTGCATGTCAGCCGTATTAGCGAAGGCAACCCGGCAGGGCACCCGCTTATTATCGGCGACGACGTGACCGTTGGCCATCATGTGATGTTGCATGGGTGTGAAATTGGTAGTCGGGTACTCATTGGCATGTCTGCTGTGATTATGGATGGCGCCGTAGTAGAAGATGATGTCATCATTGGTGCTGGCAGTTTGGTGCCGCCCGGCAAAACACTCCGCAGTGGCTACTTATATGTAGGCAGCCCAATCAAAGAAGCAAGAAAGCTATCGCAAGCCGAGCTGAACTTTCTCCCTCAGTCGGCAGAAAACTATGTAACCTTGAAAGAAGATTACCGCCTGCACGTAACACCTGTTTAGGTTGCACGTCATGTGATTAATGAAAATCACGCGAACGGTTAGCTTGCATACCTAGGCGCGCTAACTGTTCGGTGCCATCCTCAAGCTGCCCGGCAATAACATGAATCACGTCACCATGAATTTCAACCACACCTTTTACCTTGAGTAACTGCGCAGTTAAATAAGTATGCCGGAATGCACGTGCGGTATGCTGCCAAATTACTATATTGATTAAGCCACTTTCGTCTTCAAGCGTCACAAAGGTCACGCCAGAAGCTGTGCCCGGTCGCTGCCGGCAAGTGACAAGTCCAGCCACGCGGATAATCTGCTTGTGTCGGCATTGCGCTAATTCGCTGGCTAACTTATAGCCTTTAAGCTGACTGCGTTCACGCAATAAAGCCAATGGATGACGCCGCAAAGATACGCCCGTGGTTCGATAATCCACGGCAATATCTTGAAACTCGTCGGGTGCTTGCATTGGCACTATCGACTCATTCAGCTCCGTAACTGCAAACAAAGGCAGTTGTTCAGCTTGCAAGGCTAAACTTTGCCATTGGCTTTGATAACGATGCCCAGCTAGCTCTCCGAGTACATCGGCCGCGGCAAGTTTATGCAGTTCAGTGCCGCTGATACCCAGCTCTCTTAGCTCAGATAACCCTTGAAAGCCTTGTGTAGACCGCTTGCTGAGTAGCTGCTCCATACGGGCTTGATTTAAGCCTTTTATTAGCCGTAACCCTAAGCGTAACTGTACCCCACGATGGCCAGCCTCAAGTTGATGATGCCAGTTACTGCGCTGAATATCCGCCGGCAGTATTGTAACGTGATGACGACGGGCATCTTGTATAAGCTGATTGGCAGAATAAAAGCCCATGGGCAAACTATTAAGCAGAGCACAATAGAATGCTTCGGGGTAATAGTGTTTAAACCAAGCAGACGCATAGGCTAAGTTCGCAAAACTCGCCGAATGAGATTCTGGGAAGCCGTACTCCCCGAAACCACATATTTGTTGAAAGATGCGCTGGGCAAATTCATCGCTATACCCGCGCTCACGCATACCTTGAATAAGTTTGCTCTCAAATTGGCGCAGTTCACCTGAGCTTTTCCAGTTGGCCATAGCTCGCCGCAGTTGATCGGCTTCGCCTCCACTGAAACCAGCAGCTACCATTGCCAACTTAATCACTTGCTCTTGGAAAATCGGCACCCCTAAAGTGCGTTCAAGTACTTGCTGTACCGCCTCACTCGGAAAGGTAATGGGCTCAATACCTGCGCGGCGACGCAAATAAGGGTGCACCATGTCGCCTTGAATAGGCCCAGGCCTCACAATTGCAATTTGCACCACCAGATCATAAAAGGTGCAAGGCCGTAGCCGCGGCAACATGTTCATTTGTGCGCGTGACTCAATTTGAAACACCCCAATGGAGTCAGCGCGTTGCAACATTTGATACACTGCGCGGTCTTCTTGGGGAATATCGGCCAAGCCTATTGTGCGCTGATGGTGCTGCTGCACCAAGTTCATCATTTTGCGTAATGCGGTCAACATACCCAGCGCTAACACATCAACTTTTATCAGGTGTAAGGTTTCTAAATCGTCTTTGTCCCATTGAATAACCGTACGCTGCGGCATGCTGGCATTTTCTACCGGAACCAGTTCGGAAAGTTGCGTGGCCGCTATCACAAACCCGCCCACATGCTGCGATAAATGACGGGGAAAACCTAAAATAGCCTCGGTTAACTTAATTAAGCAGCGCCCCCGATGGGTTTCTCCCAACCCAGGCTCTTTCGCGAGCAATTGTTGCTGCCAACCTTGCTCGGTATCGCGCCGATCGATTTGCCGTACATAGTGCCGCAATTCTTGCTCGTGATAACCAAGTGCCTTACCCACATCACGTAAAGCGCTGCGTAAACGATAACGAATAACCGTAGCCGCCAATGCCGCTCGGTGGCGACCGTACTTACGATATATATATTGAATCACTTCTTCACGGCGTTCGTGTTCAAAGTCGACATCAATATCTGGTGGTTCATCACGCTCGGCTGAAATAAAACGCTCAAATAGCACATCAATTTGATCAGGATTCACCGCGGTGATTTGCAAGCAATAACAAACCACCGAGTTGGCCGCTGAGCCACGACCTTGATATAAAATGCCGCGCTGCTGGGCAAACTGCACCAAATCATGAATGGTCAAAAAGAAATATTCGTAATGCAGTTGCGCGATGAGTTGCAGTTCTTTTTCAAGCTTGCCTTTCACATCATCACGCAAGCCGCTTGGAAAACGTAATCGAGCCCCAGCATAAGTTAGCTCACGCAGATACGCTGTAGCCGTTCGCCCTTCAGGCACAAGCTCTGCTGGGTAGTCATAACGTAACTCACTTAAACAAAAGCAGCATTGCTGAGCAATCTCAACGCTTTGCGCCAGCCAGCTGTGGGGATAACACTGCATAAGTTGTGACGCCGAGCGCAGACAATAATCTTGGTTGGGTTTGAGTTGCGCCACTTGCGTACTTAGTGGTTGCCGCTGGCGAATTGCTACCAGTATGTCATGCAACGGCTGCCGCTGCGGTGCGTGATAGCACACCTCACAAACCGCGGCCACGGGCACTTGGTAGGCGGCACTAAGCTGTTGATAACGGGCGTAACTGTCGGCATCATTCGCGCCATAATGACGGCTATAAGCAAACCACAAACGTTGCGGAAACGCTTCCTGCAAGCGAGCGATAGTTGCCGTAAGATCGGTGTTTGCTGGCCGCCAGAGCAATAAACAATCATCAAGGGCTCCGATAAAGTCATCAAGGTTCACTTGGTAATGACCTTTCTTGCACCGATTGCGCGCGATGGTGATCAACTGACATAACTGGGCATAACCGGTTCGGTTACGCGCTAAGACAATGAACGTACCCAGCGTATCGAGCTTAAATTCACTGCCAATAATCAACCGCAATTGTTTATCTCGGGCCGCGACATAAGCACGTACAACACCAGCAACCGAACATTCATCGGTTATTGCCAAGGCTTGATAGCCGAGCGAACAGGCTTGCTCAACCAGCTCATGTGGGTGGGAACCGCCGCGCAAAAAACTGAAATTGGTCAGACAGTGTAGGGCAGCGGGGCGCGGATATTCTGAGGGGTTAGCTGAACCAGCCATGCAAAAACCACCCTTTGTCACTGTGATAGATCCAGGCTTGTCGCTGCTGTGCGTCAAGCGCCACATAATAGTCTCTTTGAATGGGAGCGGCGTCCCACCAACCGCTGACAATTCGCTCTGGGCCCCATTGCAACTGCCATTGCTGCCGGTGAATCGGCTCTACCTGAGGTAGTAACCAGCACGGCCGTTGCACTGCGTTCGTATTGGTTACTTCCGTTTGTTGCCAGGCCTGTATAGCGCCATGCCGTTCCGGACGCCAGTCATCGTGTAGTTGCGTACTTTGTACCTTACTTTCGCCCAAGCGTGCCTGTAGCCGGCTCACCAGCTCATTCAATGAGTCGGCATGTTCATTTGCCTCAGCAAACATTTGGCTGCGTTTCGCTTGTCGTGACTCTGGACGTTGCACCCGCACGCTTAATTCAAGCACGGGCGCATGCAACTGCTGCCGCTCTAAATGCAGCTGGCTAAGACTCAGTAAGTCGGCCTGCTGCCACACCGCATGCGCAAATTGAATGGTTACTTGGGTTGGTGGCCCGTGCCGATGATGCGCACGAATCAGCAGCGCGCGCGTGCTCCATTGATGACTCTGCAAAAAGCTTTCGGCTTGCTGCAGTAAACGTTTTAGTGGAAAGAGTAACTGCGGCCAAGTTGCTACCTCAGCAGCAAGTTCAACCCGCTCGTCAAAACGAGCAGGGGGATGATAGAAGTTTTGCGGCGGGGCGAGCTCTCCGGCTAACTCAGCTAGGTAAAGCGTGATAGCTCGTCCAAATCTGACCCCTAGCTCAGCGCGCGGCCGCTGCATCACGCTGCCAAGCGTAAGTAACCCAACATCACGTAGTCGTGCAATCTGTTGTGCCGGCAAGCCACTTTGTTCTATGGGGAGTTGTGCCACAGCAGCTTTAGCCGTGTCGACTTCTGGCGTTAGTACTGCGTATTGGGATTGTGCCAAAAGCTTCGCCACCAATGGACTGTAGCCGCTACTAATACAGTAACGCAGCGGCCATTGCTCTAACCGTGCCTGAATGCGAGCTAACACCCCGTGAAAACCTTGGTGTAAACGCAGTAAACTACGAATTTCACACAGCATGCCTTGCGGTGGATGCAGCACAATATGCGCAATGTCTTGATAAAGCACCTGAGCTAATTGCGTCAGCATGGCGCTTTCCCGCAACGGGTCATGTTCTTTTAGTGATAATTCGGGCACTAAGGTACTGGCAAGTACATCAGCCATACCCACTTCAACACCCTGCTGCAAAGCCACCTGATTGGCTTGCACCAGAGTTCGCCGTGCCGCAACCGTATGAACAAGTGCATGTGGCTTCGCGGCGGCCTCAGGTGGCTGCAGCGCCAGCTGATAATCCAGCAGTAAATGGGGGAAGTGCAGGTACAGCCAGGCATTCATAACGCACGACGACGCCTTGGCATGCGCTTATCAACCGCGCATGGAACAGCTGGCAGTGGCCAACCAAAACGCCGTTTTAACACGCTAATGTATAAGTTATCTGTGCGTTGTAACTGCAACCGAGTTACATAAGCTCGGGCTTCTTCTTCCCGTTGTTTAGGCGTAATAACGAACACCAGTTTGCGCTCAGCTTCAGCGACTTGCTGCAAGCGGCGAACCTGAATCGCACTCAACGTATTACTCCAAATAAGCACCACGCTAATAGAGCGGCTTTGCAATGCCTGCTCAGCAGCCCATAAAGCCAAATTCTCATTGGCCTCATTCACAATAACTTGCTGGTTGAGTATGACCTGTTGATAGTGCAAGCCAGGGGCATACGGCTGGGCTGGTGGATTCACCCAAAGCGCGGTTGTTGCTGGTTGCGCAAGCAAAGGGAGCAACACCGCCAACTCCCCAATAAAAGGTTGCTGCACTTGCAACTCATTCACACTGCCTTGTAGCCATCCACCGCCTAAGCGCTGATCAAGTTCATGCCAGCCAGTGCTCACAAATTGGTTTTCGGCCTTATTTAACGGTGCGTTTTGACCTTGCCAAACCCAGCCTTTTTGCAGCAACGCTTCTACTTGCGCAGGATACCCCATAACCAACCTCAACCTGTACGAATAACAGTCACAATACTGTACATATATACAGTATACTCTAGAGCCTTTTATGGAAACTGGCAAGTCTTTTACAAATGCGTATTATAGGCTCATCACTGCTACGATTAGCGCTACCATTGGCTCGAATATGCTGACGACTTTACTCATTCCGTTTCGCGTTATTATTAATTTTAGTTTTGCTCTGATTTCGACAGGTATTATTGGCTTGCTGATTATTTTAGTGGGCTTACCCAAATTGCTGCTGCCTATTCCCGCTGTGCAACGCTTCATTTCAACCTGGGCAAATGGTATTTTTCGGTTGTGGGGCTACGCCATGTCGGCCATGTTCCGACTCACGCAACCGATGCGCTGGCATATTGAAGGCGACAGTCAGTTGCACCGCGACCGCTGGTACATGATTATTGCCAACCACCGCAGCTGGGTTGATATTTTGGTATTGATGCATTTGGCCTGTCGCAACATGCCAATGCCACGCTTTTTCTTAAAACATCAGTTGATTTGGGCGCCCATCATTGGTTTGGGGTGTTGGACCCTCGATATGCCGTTCATGAAGCGCTATTCACGCGAACAGATTGCCCGCAACCCCAAATTGCAGGGCCGAGACATTGAAACCACACGCAAAAAGTGTCAAAAGTTTCAGCACATTCCAACCACCGTCATAAACTTTTGCGAGGGCACACGCTTTACGCCTGAAAAACATGCGAAGCGCAATAGTCCTTTTCAACACCTTTTGCCACCGAAGGCTGGCGGTACGGCATTTGCACTGCAAATGATGGGCGACCAGTTTGACGCCATTTTGGATATCACCATTGTGTACCCAGCCGCGAAGCGCCCTGCAGTATGGCAGTTGCTGAGCGGTCAGTTGCGCGACGTTTATGTCAATGTGGAAACCTTACCTGTCACTGATGATTTAATTGGTGACTATTTTGCAGATGCTGCATTTAAGGCACACTTTCAAGCATGGCTGAATCAGCGTTGGGTACGCAAAGATGAGATAATTGGCAGGGTAAAAAACGAGATAAGCAGGTAGTTAGTGTGTGAAGAGCGTTATTAGCTTGTTGTACTGCTATCAGCAAGCTGATAACTAATAACGCTCTTACTTCTGTTCTTACATTTCCATCAAGTAGCCGGCTGCTTTCACAAAATCAGCCATAAAGTCTTCGCTGTCGCGGAAGCCTTCAGTTTTCAAACGGTACTTGCCATTGACGATAAAGGTCGGCGTCGCATTAATATTGTAGGCACGCATGTCACGGTCCATATCGTTTAATTGCTTCTCAACCAGCGGATGCTTCATCGCTTTTTCAAACTTGTCAGCACTAACACCGTTTACATGGAAGATTGCTTTTAAGTCTTCTTCAGTATTGATTTGCTGCTTTTGTGCATGAATGCGCTCATAAAAAGCTTGGCTGATTGGCTCTTCTTTTTTGAACAGTTTAGCGGCCGCAAAACCCCGTGCCATCAACTCTAAGGTTGGATGTGACACAATATGCGACTTCTCAAACGCTTTCGGGTACGCGTCTTTCATGGCTGCTGCAATCGGTTCAAAACGGTAACAGTGAATGCAGTAAAAAGAGAAAAACTCTTTGATTTCAGGCTTTGCAGTGCCTTCTTCAGCAATCACTTCGTAATGCACACCTTCTTTGAATTCTTGCGCCGTTACCGGCAGCATCATCAAGGCAACGAGAACTAACAACAACTTCTTCATGGGCAAAAAGTCCTACGGTTGGTTTTTTTATAAATTAAACGAATTAGTAATTGGGTTGCAACTGAATTGGTGGTTCTTGCAACACCGCAAATTGTTCTTTGAGCGTTAACACTTGCTGTTCCCAGTAACGCTGTTCCGCAAACCAGGGAAACGCTTGTTGAAAAGCCGAGTCATTCCAACGCCGTGCTAACCATGCCATATAGTGTATGATTCTGAAACTGCGCAAGGGTTCAATTAATCGTGTTTCTTTACTATCGAAGTCGCAAAACTCTTGATAACCCTCTAACAGCACATCGAGCTGGAGCGTGCGCTCAGCTCTATCGTCTCCCGCAAGCATCATCCACAAGTCTTGAATGGCTGGGCCAGTTCGCGCGTCGTCGAAATCAACAAACATCAGTTGCTCATCACGCAGCAACATATTGCCCAAATGACAGTCACCATGCAAACGTTGCTGCGTAAAGGCGCTGAGATCTGTGCGTTTAAGTTGTTCGGCATGCGGCTCAGCAATCGCCCAAAAGGCTTCTTGCAGATTATCGGGAAGCAGCGGTGATTCGCGCAATGTTGCCATCGCGTCGGCAACGAACTCCTGATAAGACAAGTTTGGTCGACTCGAAAACGGACGTTGCTTAGCAACTGCATGCAAACGCCCTATTTGGCGGCCAATACGTTCAAGCTGATCCAGATCGCCTGGCTCAACCGCGCGCCCGCCGACGCTTGGAAAAACCGCAAAGCGATAATCCTGGTAGTTATGGAGGGTTGAACCGCCTAATTGCAGCGGCGCAACCGCAGGAACTTCTTCGTCGAGCAATTCTTGCGTGAATTGATGCTCTTCAAGTATTTGCGCGTCGCTCCAGCGGGCAGGACGATAAAATTTGGCCACATAACGCTGATTGTCATCCGCGATAAATTGATAAACTCGGTTTTCATAGCTATTTAAGGCAAGCAACCCTGATTGCGGGTTCACGCCAACATCCGCAAGCGCATCCGCGATGCGCTCAGGATTTAAATTTTTGAAGCTAAAATCGTCGCTGATAGGTTGCTCACTCATACAAGAATCGACTGACATGCTTCTCGCTGATAGCACCGTCGGTGGAAGTAACCACAAAGGTAACATCCTGTACGCGCTCCGTCACTTCGTCTGGATGAACAGCGAGTGTAACCGGTACAGTCGCGACTTCACCGGCGCCGACAGTAATTGTCACGTCGCCAATTAGCGTGCTGCGGGTAAAGCCTTCTGAAGTCACGACAAAGCTTTGCGGCTGTTGCGATTTATTCAGTATCTTCAAGGTGAACACGTTCTGCACCCAGCCTTCCATATTAATGCTGTACAGCTGGTTACGGTCACGCAGCACGTCAACTTGCAGAGGCACTCGGGTTGAAATATCCCAAATAAGCAAAACGGTCATGACCACCATCACCACAAAGTAACCAATACTTTTGAAGCGCAATTTGTGCGTGCGTCCGCCCTGTAAATTACGTTCAGTGGTAAACCGAATTAGCCCGCGCGGGTAATTCATTTTATCCATGATCTCGTTACAAGCATCCACACACGCGCCGCAGTTAATGCACTCGTATTGTAAGCCGTTACGAATATCAATGCCGGTTGGGCAAACTTGCACACACATGTAACAGTCAATACAGTCACCCAACCCGAGTTCTTTGGGGTCTTTCTTACGCGGGCGACCGCCGCGAGGCTCGCCACGGTTCATGTCGTACGACACGGTAACGGTATCTTTATCAAACATTGCGGATTGGAATCGTGCATACGGGCACATGTGCGTACACATGATTTCGCGCATCCATCCAGCGTTTCCGTAGGTACAAAAAGCAAAGAATAGAACGGTTCCGGTTAACCAAAAACCTGAGTCCAAAGTCCAAAATTGCGTAAACAATTCGCGAACATCGGTGAAGTAGCCAACAAATATCATGGCCGTTAACAATGACACGATAATCCAGGAGGTGTGCTTGGCGGCTTTGCGCCAAAACTTATCAAAGTCCCACGGGCGCTTGTCCAACGTCATACGCTGATTGCGGGTGCCCTCAAATTTTTTCTCAAACCACATAAAAATAAAAGTCCACGTGGTTTGCGGACACATAAAGCCACACCAAACGCGGCCGTAGAGAGTGGTGATAAAGAAGAGGGCAAAGGCTGAAACGATAAATATCCAAGCCACAATGGTAAAGTCTTGTGGCCATAAAGTGAGCCCAAAAATACGGAAACGCTGCTCGGCAATATCTAATAAAACAGCTTGTTCGCCGTTAAACTGCAGCCATGGAATGAGCGCAAAAACGAACAGCAGGATAAACCCGAAGCTACGCCGAAACCATTCGAACGCACCTTTAACATCACGTACGTAAATTCGGTTACGGGGCGAATAGTCGTTGCTGCGTTTATCAGGATCGGGACGATGAATTTTTACTTTATCGGCCGCTTGCACTTCAACTTTTTGTTCCATAGCCATACTACGCTCTCAGCCACTTTTTAACGATTCATTGATTATACGCTTAATTTGGTCCGAAATTCACTGCGCCTGCGCAACCTTTACCGAATAACACCCCGAAAAAAATTAGGGGATCACCCCTATATATATTCTTGTGACCACAGAGCATTCTCGAAAGCGTTTAAAATTTCAGCAACGAGGATACAATAATGAAAAAATTCACACTCTCAACCATTGCTGCGCTAACACTTGCAGCAGCTCCGGGCCAAGCCCTAGCAAACGCCGTTATTGGTGAACAATTACAAGCCAAGCTACCAACGTTGTCAGCAACTGAAAGCCTGACCGTCGTAGTCACCTATGACCAACTCGAGCCGGTTACCGAATCACAATTGCAGCAACTTCTGAATTTAGGAATCACAGAAGGTGTGCAGTTTTCTTCGTTACCAATTATCGGCGTTACGGCAACACGTACTCAAATTGAACAACTCAAGTCACTTGCTAATGTTCGTTCGGTTTGGTTAAACCGCCAACTTGAATACTTCAATGCAGATGCGCGAAAAATTACCGGTGTAGAGCAATTACAATCTGCCGACTTTATCGCTCGCAACGGCACTTCTTTTACCGGCAACGGCATCACCATCATGGTTAATGACTCGGGTATTGATGCTTCTCATCAAGATCTTTTATTTGGCGAAAAAGTCATCGAAAACGTACAGGCCCTCACCCACGCACAGGCAATAAGTTTAGTGGCTCCAACTGACGGTTTTGTTATAGAGGGTCAAGTTAATACCGATTTGAATGTGGGCCATGGAACCCATTGTGCAGGCACCATTGCTGGCACTGGCGCTATGTCTGACGGTAAATATTTAGGCGCAGCACCAGAGGCTGATTTGATTGGTTACGGCTCAGGTGCCGGTTTATCAATTCTTGATGCTGTAGGCGGTTACGATTACGCCATTAATAATGTTTATGCGTTTAACTCACCAATTCGCATCATGAGCAATTCATGGGGCTCAAGCGGCAAGTTCAGTGCAGATAGCCCTGTAAGTATAGCTTCTTATAAAGCTTATAAACTTGGCATCTTATCCGTGTTTGCAGCTGGCAACTCTGGTCCCGGTGAAGACAGCCACAACCCATACGCTCAAATCCCATGGGGAATTTCAGTTGGCGCGGGCGACAAATTTGGTCAACTCGCTGGTTTCTCGTCACGCGGCTTAAAGAGCGAAACGGGAACTTTTCAAATGCCAGACAACACCACGTGGACATACAACAATGAAATTACCGTTGTTGCCCCGGGTGTTGATATCATCTCAACGCGCGCTAGCACCAATTTAGTCTCTAATGGTGGCGAAGCGGATCTCGATGCAATTGAAACTGAGTATGTTCCGTTCTATACCATGATCTCAGGTACATCGATGGCAACACCGCATGTCGCAGGTATTGTCGCCCTAATGATGGAAGCCAACCCTGATCTTTCGCTATTGGAAATCAAGCGCTTGTTGCAAGAAACCGCTACCAATATGCCTGGCTATGAGAAGTGGGAAGTCGGCGGCGGTTATGCCAATGCTAAATCAGCCGTTTCTGCTGCGTTAAATTTCGACATGGACCACGTTGCTAGCGTCAACAATTTAAATACCTTCAATGCAAATGCCGTGCTAGAAAGCAGCGACAACGTTGAAAACTTTGAAGTGCTCTATGCGCCAGCTGGTGAACCTGACACCTTTAGTTTTGAAGTTGGTGACGATGTGGCTTGGGTTAAAGCCAGTGCTGAAACGCTCGCGAATACCACCAAGCTTGTGCTTGTTGCCCCAGACGGTACAGAATATTTTGGCAACTTAACGTTACCCGTTCTTGAAACTGGTATGCGCGTTGCCGCCCCAGGTCAACCCGGCACATGGCAAGTTTATGTTTACGGCTTAACGTCGTTATCTGGCGTTGACCCTGATCCACTTGATTTAACCAATGGCCCCGGTATTCCAGAAGTTATTGCCGGCACCATCTCGTTCGAATTAAGCGGTGGCTACGACGGTGTTGACGATATAGCGGGTCACCCTCAGCAAAATGCGATTGAGTTTGCTGTTTCTGAACGTTTAGTCGACGGCTTTAGTAACGGAAAATTCCGTCCTGATGATGCTTTACTGCGTAAAGACTTAGCCCAGTATCTCGTAATGGGAGGCGCTATTCGTCAGTACCGCGACTTATTAAATGAACCGCAGCCTTCGTTGGCAAATGTACCGAGTGACGTCAAAGTTTTTGCAGAATCTGTATCGGTAACTGGCGGGGCACTTAAAGACAATGCACAAGAACAAGCTCCTGTAATGCTTTCAAACAACGGCAATTTTGACCCGCGTGGCAAAGTTAACAAACTTGATCTTGCCTACTCTTTGGTGCAAACGCTTGGTTTAGAAAGCGAAGCTTTGGCCTTCGATCCAAATCAAGATATTGTGGTGGATTACAAAGGAGAGACTATTGTGTTGGCTGACCAAGATGCGATTCCAGCCCATTTGAAAGGCTACGTGCAAGCAGCTCTCCGCTACTCGTTATTGAACGTTCGCTTCTCAATTGAGCAAGGTGCTTTCGCACTCGAACCATCATTACAAGCTCACTTTAACGCTGATACCACCATTACTCGAGCGCACTTTGCACTTACCGCTGGTCGCTTGTACAGCAACTACAATCAAGCCAATTAGTTGGGTTACAAAACTAAAAGGGCTACCTCGTGTAGCCCTTTTCTTCTTAGAAAAGCGTGACAAACATCAAATTTCTGGGTAACTTTTAACCGAAAAGATGTAACAGAATGTAACAGAATGTAACAGAACACTGAGGATTTAATCATGTACGCTAGCAAAACCTTATTAAAAGTTGCCGTCCTGTTGTTAGGTTTTAGCCTATCGAGCTACAGTACTTCTGCGCCCGCTGTTGAAGTTCCGCTAACTATAAATGCTCAACAAAACAGCCTTAATGCAAGTGTCGAATTAAGCGCGCTGGTTAGCTTCGATATTTCTGTGCAATTTGAAAATGCTGTTGGCCTTACGCCTCAAAATATGACGCTTGAAGCACATTTATTGAATTTGGCCGACCCCGACATTTTACACCGGTTACCGAATAGCTTGCTGACGACTATTCCACAGGCTTTCCCTGTGCTTATCTCGATTAGCCCCGACTCTGCAAAAGGTTTTGCATTCAGCGGCGCCTACACAATTGAGATCTATACCAAGTCATTACACTACACGGAAGGCACACCATTACGCCTATTTCACTCGCACAATAACGGTACCTTCGCAGATATCACGACAATGACCGGCTCAGGAAGCTACCGGGTTCGCGGTAATGGTGGTCAGTTCTCAGACTTCATTATCTTGACTGACTTGCGTGATACCAACACCATCATTCAGTCTAAACTTGCTCGGCTACAAAACATTGCAAATAACAGCCAATCGCTCTTAGCGGCTGGTGCCTACCAAGTTCTGTCGGATGCCATTGATAATGTGAGCATTGCAATGAACTCAAGTAACAAAGGCCAAGCCTTGTCTGCTCTTGAACATTTAATCCACTTGCTGGAAGCGGACAATGGCACCATTTATCCCGACGTATGGCGCTCAAGCAACGATTTGAACAACGTTCGCGGCAATTTAATCTCCGCCGCTACCACGCTGCGCTTTAGTTTGCGAATTGAGTGATCAAATCGCAATGACCGCTATCTTTGATGTCGTATTCCAACATCGCTTCGCGCAGCGCTTCGAACTGCGCGAGCAAAATGCCTACGTGGTGGGACGTAGCCAGGAGTGCGACATTCAAATTGATCATCCAACGCTCTCGCGTCGACATGCAGTATTGTTCTGCCGCCAAGGTGTGTGGCATTTACGGGATTTGAATAGTACAAATGGCGTGTATATTGATGCCGAACGAGTTGAAGAAAAACCACTCAAGCAAACGTCTGTTTGTCGGCTGGGTGATATTGCTTGTATGTTTGTTCCACATCATAGTCACTCACAAAAAGTAGCGCTCAATCAGGCTAAATGGTGTGCACAACAACTCTCTCAGATGCACAAGTCGTGGCAGCATTCAGCCTCGTTACAGAAGGTGATTTCGACCGCCCAAAACACCCTAGCACAAGTTTTAGAAAGCGATCGAACCGCCTTAATCCTTCTAAATAATAGGAATTTTGTAGCGCCCTTTGACGGTTCAACAACGCTCGTTCGGCAAGCGATTGAAAGCGGTCAGTCTTGCGTTGTTCATAATGCTTTGACGCATCAGCAGTTACAGCACCGTGACAGTGTTAAGCGACAGCAAATTAAAGCCGCCCTCGCGGTTCCCATCGCTTTAGGAAATCAAATTATTGCTGTGCTATACGCTGACAGTTTGAAACATGCGCACTATTTTAATGAGCATCAACTATTTATATTGCAGCGTTTCACCCAACTTATCGCCATGCAATTGACGCTATGCCAGCTTAATGACTACTTGCAACTGGCCCAGCAAAAAATGACCACTGCTAAGGAACGCACCAATAACATTCGACCCTAGGGAAATCTGTGATAACTTAATCTCTAAGCTTCTGTAACGAGATACTTCTCACGATGGCTGATCCCGACGAACACGATAACTTGTTATCGAATCACACGACCACAAAATTGACGACGCAATCACTGCTTAAGCCTGGGCAGCTTTTAGCGGAGCGCTTTCGTATTGTTCGTTTACTTGGCCATGGCGGTCAAGCGCGGGTATTTGAAGCCTACGACGAGGTGCTTGAAACCCAATGTGCATTGAAAGTTCTGGCTCAAGAAGCTGATGCTAGTGAAGTTGAACAGCTACGGAATGAAGTGCTTCTTGCGCGTCAAATCCATCACGCCAATGTCGTTCGTATTCACGAATTTTACGCAACACCGCAAGCGACGTTTTTCACGATGGCGCTCGTTAACGGAAAGGTTCTAAGTCAAGCGCTCGACGACAGCCCAGCAGCCCCTGACGTTATAAAATGGTTTGAGCAGTTGTTAGGTGCATTACAGAGTTGTCATGAAAGCGGTGTTATTCATGGCGATTTAAAACCAGACAACTTATTAATTGATGATGACGGCAACTTATCTATTATCGATTTTGGTATTGGTCGAACACTTGATAATAGCAGCAGTCAATTTGGGTCCACCGGTTTCGTTGCGCCTGAACTTGCGACGTCACAACAAGCAACGACTGCAAGTGACCGCTATGCGCTTGGTAAAACATTAGCTTTAATGCTTGACGCAAGCGAATCTTCCAGTTGGAAAAGCGTTTCCGTGTCTAAGCGAGCGTTACAAAAACTGGCCGTTAAACTGCAAGCTGACACTCCAAATCAACGCCCGTCACTAGCGCAATGCCAAGATCTTATAAAGTCCACCGCATCAAAAGGTAGAATGTGGCTGGCGCTGGCCGCCGTGATTGTATTTACCCTGTCTATTTTGATATTTGTGATGCCACAAGAGAACACAGATTTGCCTGCGGAAGCTTCGGTAACCACTATTGCTATAGCGATGGTAGAAGGTGAACCTGCTTTAGCTGAGTTAACCCATCTACTCTTACAAGCTGAACCAAACATTTACTCCATAGAACCGCAAACTGTAAGCCAACTAATTAAAAATATGGGAATACAGCCGTTTGAGTCGGCATCTGAACGCGCGCGATTAGCGCAACTGACACAAGCCCAGTATTTATTAATTTTAACGTCGCGAACTTTAGGCGGTAAATTGCAATTACATGCGCTACTAACAGCACATCCCTCGGAGCAAATTATATTTTCAAAAACATTTGATACCGAAAATGTGGCACCCGAAAAGTTAGTCACCGCTATTTCAGAAGCGTTAAACAATGCCTTGCCCAACCAAAATTCCGAGATGCCTTCGACGGCTTTCATCAGCTACAAAGTTGTTCAAGATTTAGCGGCAGCTCGAGCCGGAGATGACGTCCATGCGCTTACGTTAAAACTACGCGAAGTTATAGAGTCGCCTAAAGCTCCGGCGGTATTAAAACTGCAAGCACGAATTGAGTTAGCAATTATCAATGAACAATTTGAACCCGCCGCCGCTTTACTTGATCAGCTTTTGAAACAGTTTCCACATCGCGCCGATGTACTTGCCCAACGAGCCAATGTGGCAGCTGCATTAAATGATCTTACTGGTGCTCGTGAGTACTATCGTCGCGCTCTATCTTATGATCGTAACCAGCCCATGTGGTGGTTTGAACTGGCGCGCTTAAAGATCATTCAGGGTGAAACCGAGTCAGCCATTAATGAAGAGTTAACCCAGAGTCTTATTCAATTTCGGCAACGTGAAGATTTAAACGGTCAAGGGCTGATTTTAAATGCTTTTGGTGTCGCTTATTTACGCTTAGCAAAGTTTGACACTGCGGCACAATATTTTCAGCAAGCGCTAGAATATCGAACCCAAGAGCGTGCCCCTCGCGAACGCATAACAACACTCAGTAATTTAGCCACTGTTTTAGCAATAACTGGGCAGATTCAAAAAGCTGATGCGTCACTCCGCGAAGCGACGCGACTCGCCGATGCAATTGATGACGCACTAGCGGTCGCTCACATCGAGAACGAACGCGGTCTATTATTTGAAGAGCAAGGCGACTATCAAAGTGCATTGCGTCATTATAAACGTGCATTAGACATTCGTTTGCGTGAGGGTGACGACTATGTTCAAAGCCAAAGCATTAACAATGTCGCTTTCATTCACTTCCTAATTGGTGATTTCAGCTTAGCCGAAGTGTATTGGCGGCAAGCCCTACAAACGGTAGAAAACCTCAATGAACAAGCCACGTTGCACAGTATTCAACTTAATTTGGTGCAATTATTGATTGCTCAAGGTCAGTTTAACCAAGCAGAGCAACTATTGGCCGAATTGTTGCGCAGCGACGACAAAAGCACCGAAGCCAACCTATCCGCACAGCTTCAGATTAGCCGTTTAAATTTTTTACAGGGCCGTATGGCCGTAGCTGATGATTCCGGCCAGCAAGCGGAGCAAATAGCACAATCAATCAATGACCCGCGCGGTGCTATCGAAAGCTTACTCTGGCGCGCTGAAATGGCAATATTTCTGCACCAAACTGATTTGTTTGAACAACATTCAACAAATCTTAGAGTTCTCCAAAATGAGTTTAATCAAGAGCAAAAATTGATTTTTGACTGGTTACTCTTGCTCGGTCAGAAAAACAATTCACAAGCGGATTTCGCCGCATTCGCAGAACGCGTTATCCAGCAAAAGCCCTCTCGCTTAGTCGAAATAAAACTGTTAAGCGAGTTAGTATTCAGAGGTAACTTCCCAGAATCAGCGTCGGTGTGGCAAAGGCTCGAAACAATTAGTAACGAACGCGTGTTCGCTTCTTACTTGCCATATCTCGCCGCACAAAGCTTTGACAACTCTAAACAGGTGCTGCAAGCTGCATTGCAGCAACACGCGAGTTTTTGGCGTAACTTTGAGTTATATTCATACCTAGATGATGTCGCATTTGAAGAACAACAACGCGCTGCCTATGAGCGGCTAATCGAAAACATGAATGAAAAACAGCAACAAGCCTATAGAACATTCGCTAGCGGTCGATGAATTAGAGGGATTACTTGCTCAAGTTCAAGACCAGCAGCGTTTACTTCAACAGCAACTCGATTACGAACACCACGCTATGCTTGGTCTAGCGAAACGATTGTGGGTACAACAAGAGCAAGAAAGAGCCTATTTCGCACGCGAGCTACATGATGATATTGGTCAGCAGCTGATCGCCTTAAGAGCACAGATAGATGCACTGCAAAACCCGCAACTCCAGCAGATACAAGAAGGCCTGCTGCACGTCATTGAGAGTACAAGAAACCTTTCACGCATTATGTACCCAACCATTCTCTTTGATCTCGGTTTGGAGCGAGCGCTTGCTTGGCTCAACCGCCAACTTTTAGAGCCGACGAAGGTTCGCTTGAATATTAATTACGATGTATCGATTGAACTTCCAACTGCCGTCAACCTATTAATCTTTAGGGTTGCGCAAGAAACTTTCGTGAATAGTGTGAAGCACGCTCAGGCGCGTCAGATCGATTTGGCAATATCTGAAACTTCGCAAGGTATTGCAATAAACGTTAAGGACGATGGCGTCGGATTTGATGCACAATCAATTGAACTCGGTATCGGGCTACAAAGTTTGAAAGACAGAGCATTGGCCTGCGGCGCGACATTAGACATCAAGTCAAAACCAGAACAGGGTTGTGAAATAAGTCTACTGCTCCCTTATCAACAACTTTCCGAGCTTGGCGACCTATGATTTCACTCATTCTTGCCGATGACCACACCATGGTAAGACAAGCCATAGCAACCACCTTAAAAGCGACAGGATTATTTTCTATCGAATATGAGTGTGGTGACGGCGCTGAGCTAGTTGAGACAGCATTAAAATTTAAAGCCGATATCATTTTGATGGATATTTCGATGCCAAAAATGAATGGCTTTGCAGCACTTGAAAAACTTCTTCACCACCGACCACAATACAAGGTCATTATATTGAGCATGCATAGTGAACGCGAATATGTGGAGGCGGTAAAGCTGGCTGGCGCACGGGCTTATATTCAAAAAGACGCCCCGTCAGAGCAGCTCATCCAAGTTATACAAGAAGTTGCCTCTGGTAAGACTTATTTTCCCGCGAACGACCATCAACGCGCCGACGCATTAACCGTATCGATCAATCCATTGGAAAATTTAACACGGCGTGAACGCGAAATTTTCTATTTGGTTGTTGCCGGACGAAGTAATAAACAAATTGCTCAGTTGCTATCGCTCGCTGCAAAAACAGTCGAAAACCACCGCGGTAATATCTTTAAGAAATTGAAGGTCGCGTCCACGGTAGAGCTCATTCATTTTGCCGCTAAAAACGGATTGCTTGAGCCTTAAAGTGATTTTTTTGCCATTGCCACGACAGTATCTAAGAGTACATTTGTGCCAGCCTCAACGTCATGCCAATGCGACCACTCGTCAGGCGCATGACTGACCCCGTTTACCGATGGAATAAAAATCAAACCTGAATGGGTAATTTCTGTCAGAAACTGAGCGTCATGGCCAGCACCGCTGGGCATACGCGTGTAACTGTATCCACGCTGTTTTACTTGTTGCTCGATAATATCGGTAAGTTGCTCTGAGCAGGGCTTGGGCTCTAACCAGCTCACTTGCTCGTACTCAAACATCAACCGATGGCCGCGTGCTATTGCCGATAGCGTTTTACGGCAGGCATTGGCTAATTCTTTCATCACCCCCTCATCCATGTCGCGCCCAACAATAGTAAATACTGCCTCGCCCGGCACGGTATGCGGGTGCCCCGGCTTGAGCTCAACTTTGCCCACGGTAATACGGGTTTTATCGGTACCGTTTTCCGCAATGATACGTTCAATTTCATGCGCAAAATCAGCTAACCCCATAAACGCATCGCTGCGCATATCCATGGGTGCAGTTCCGGCGTGGTCTGCTTTACCTTTTAAATGCACAATCCACTTAAAGACACCGGAAATGCCATCAACAACACCAATTTGCACGTCACTTTGAAATAACACCGGGCCTTGCTCAATATGCAATTCAACGAAACCTTTGAGCTGTTCTGGCCGCCACGCGGCGTCTAATGCTTGCATGGCATCAAGCCCTTGCGCTGCCATCGCATCTTTCAAGTAAACGTTATCAGCGTCGTGGGCCGATAGCAGCCAGTCAGGATTTAAACAACCAGATATGGCTTGTGAGCCCAGCATGCCGCCAAAACGCCCTTCTTCTTCGGCCGTCGCAACGCCCCATATAGGGGTATCGAGCTCTGGTTGGTGTTCTTGCAATGTTTCAATAACTTCCAGCGCCGCCATAACCCCAAGCGCACCATCAAAAATGCCCCCAGCTGGCACAGTGTCTATATGGGAGCCCATTAAAATAACCGGCTTGTTTCTGTCGCCCCGGCCAAAAAATATATTCCCTGCGCCATCCATAAAGGTTTCCAAACCGGCACTTTTTGCTTTGCCTTGCAACCAGCGACGCCCTTCCATATCGGCATCGGTAAAGCCAATGCGGTACATGCCGCGGTCTTGTTCGTTATAACCAATTTTTGCGAGTTCGAGTAAGTTTTGCTTTAGTCGTTCTCCGTTGATATTCATAAAACCGTCCGCTTCGCTATTCGTGATTCGTCCGCTGCGCTATTCGTACGTTCGCAGACTCACTGTTCGTTGTCGCTCAGTTTAGTATAGAGGTTGGATGCGGTTTTTTCGAACAGCAAAGCGCACCAACAGCGCAGCGGACGAAACACGAATCACGCTTTCTGTTTTACGCAAAAAAAAGCCCGGCGGGGTGCCGGGCTAAAAAGAGAACAACCAGATCTCAGGGAACTTTCAAACACTATAAAACGCATGTATGACAAAAAAGTGACATCAGGCGATTAAAATTAAGCGATACGCTTAGCTGTTGCTGCAGCGTTCATTACAGCTGCCATTTTAATCGAGTTTTGAATCACTTGAGCTGAAACGTCGTGCTTCAGCAAAACACCAACGTGCGAGTCAATACACATGCCACAGCCAGCTAGGGCTGAAACGGCTAACGAATACAACTCAAAATCAGTTTTTTCAACTCCTGGGTTCGCCATGCCGTTCATGCGCAAACCTGCTGGCAGTTTCGAAAACTGCTTGTCGGTGCACAAATGTAAGAAGCGATAGTAAATGTTATTCATCGCCATTAGGGTTGCCGCAAGTTTTGCTGCGCCATCCACGTTGTCTTCAATTTTGCCTTCAGCTTCTACTTGTACTGCGTCAATCAGCTCTTGGTCGCCAATTGAATAGGCTAAAGACAGGGCCGTGCCATAGAATTGGGTCGCGGTCATACCCGAAGTATCGACATTGCCGAAAATGTTCGACAAGTTGAGTTTGGTATCTTTACCGTGGTCGCCCAAACCTTGTTTGTAATCTGCAATGCTCATTTAAATTCCTCCGCTTAAAAACGGTGCCGCTTGCGCGGCACCTATAGACATCACCTAACTGTGGGGGTGCGATGCCTAATTACAGGGTGTCACCGCCTACTGCGCGGTTACATGGACACAATTCATCAGTTTGCAAACCATCTAAAATACGCAGTACTTCAGTTGGGTTACGACCTACATTTAAGTTATTTACTGACACGTGCTGGATAACACCGTGTGGGTCAACAACAAAGGTTGCGCGCAGGGCAACGTTTTCCACTTGGTCACGTACACCTAAACCATCAACCAATGACTTCACCCCGTTGTCAGCGAATGACCACTGGTTCAAGCTTTTCAGGTCAGGGTGCTCACGACGCCATGCCAATTTCACGAATTCGTTGTCAGTGCTGCCGCCCATAACCACTGCATCACGGTCAGCGAATTCTTCATTCAATTTCGCAAACTCAACAATTTCAGTTGGGCATACAAACGTGAAATCTTTCGGGTAGAAGTAAATGATTTTCCATTTGCCTTCGAAGCTGTCGTTGTTGATGGTTTCGAAGGCACTTTTGCCATCTTCTTCTGGCAGGTTGAAGCCAGGTTTTACACCAACCACTTCAAATTCTGGTAACTTATCGCCTACTGTTAACATATGTGTGTCTCCTTGTTGGACAAACTAAACGTAAAGGTATTGAGACATTGCGTCTCAGCTCGGGGACTATAGTAGGCGCTGGATTAAATTTGTTAAAACGAATAAAACGGATTATCATAATCGAAAATACTAATTAAACGATTTCGTTATTTATTTCGTCAGCCACGGTGAGGCACTTCATGAGCAAACTACCTAGCTTAAAAAATCTCAGCTACTTATTAGCATTGCATCAGCACCAAAATTTCAATCGCGCTGCAACTGCCTGTAACGTCAGCCAGTCAACCTTAAGCAGCGGTATTCAGAATCTTGAAGAACAGCTGGGGTGTCAGCTTATAGAGCGTGATCACAAATCGTTTTTGTTTACCGGAATGGGTGAAGAAGTTGTCAAGCAAGCGCGACGCATCCTAACTTCAACCGAAGAGCTGCTGTATTTTGCGCAAAGCCAAGGCAAAACGATGGAAGGCCCGCTACGCATTGGTTGCATTCCAACCATTGCACCGTTTCTGTTAGGCGACTTAAGCAAAAAGTTGCAGCGTGACTATCCAAACTTACAGTTGAATATTCGTGAAGACACTACCGCCAATTTGCTGCATTTATTGCGCAATGGTGAGCTTGATGTTTTGGTGCTGGCGCTGCCGATAGACATTCAAGGTAATCAAAGTTACATATTAGGCCGTGACCCGTTCAAGCTGGTCATGCACAAAACCTTGGCGGAAAAGTTAGAAGAGCCAGTGCAATACAACAAGCTACCGGATAATTCGATTTTCTTACTGGAAAAAGAACATTGCTTAACTGGCCACGCTGTGGCGGCTTGTGAGCTGGCCGACTCCAGTAAAATTAATCCATTTACAGCAACCAGCTTACACAGCTTAGTGCAAATGGCCGATGCTGGCTTAGGTGCTACCTTCTTGCCACAAATGGCAATTGATCGGGGGATTTTAACCGGAACTGATTTGGTGGCTTTAAAGCCGACAGGGAAGGAAGCGTCTCGCGACATTGGTTTGGTCTATCGGCCAACAACGAATCGCCGTCAGACATTCAGACGCTTTGCCGAGGTTGTTGCACAACTTCTGCCCGAGCCGCTACTTGAGTAGCGACCGGAGCAAAAATAAAACAGGGTTTAAGGTGCTGTCCGCAGTTCGCTAAGGCGCGGACCGATACTGGCTTGGTCAGGTGCTTTTTCAGCGCGAATTTGCGCTTGAGATAGGTCAACTTCTTGACCCAGTTCAGCGGAAATAAGCGCCTGCAATTGATCAGGAGTTAAGTTTTTACCCGCTTGCACAACACGCAAGTCGGAATCGTCACCCGTAGCTGCCGAATTCGGCAAATAAATGGTACCGTTAGAAAAGTCGACAGCAAAAGCTATGACGCCAGGTACTAAAAAGAATAGTAAGCCAATGCCATTTAGCGCAGCAACACCAGCATCGATTCTTCCGCTTGTTTGCCCCTTGCGTTCTGGATACAGGATGGTTCCACACGCACTAAGGTGCATGGTAACCACGATTAATGCAGCGGCTTTCATTGTGTTACGTTTGAAATTTACCATTAAATACTCCTTGAGAAGGTGTTAATTTCTTGTAATACATTGAGTGTAGCGAAAAAAAAGCAATCCAAATTCCTATTTAAACTATATTTACACTAGTACAGATTGATGTATTAGCAACTTAAAGGAGAACCTCATGTTACGTACTCTACTTGCGGTAAGTATTACTGCAGCGCTGGCATTAAATGCCTCATCAGCTGCGGCTGAAACCGTTTCAACCGAGCGTCACAAGGTATCTATTACTAGCCTGACCAACAAATTAGATAAGCCATGGGGAATGTCGTTTTTACCTTCGGGCGAGTTATTAGTCACGGAGAAATCTGGTGCTTTGCGTCGTGTTAAGCTCGACGGTTCAATCAGTGTACCACTAACCGGCGTACCCAGTGTTGTAAATAAAAGCCAAGGCGGCTTGCTCGACGTTGCGGTTGACCCAGACTTTGCCAATAACAACTACGTTTACATCAGCTATTCTGAGGCTGACCCGCAGGGCGGCGAAGGTAACAGCACTGCAGTAATGCGCGCAACGCTTACCGATACAGGGTTAACCAACGGCAAAGTGGTTTTCCGTGGCGCCCCCAAGTATAAAAGTGGCGCACACTTCGGCTCGCGCTTAGTGTTCGCACCAGACGGTCATTTGTTTATTACGCTGGGCGACAGGTATTCAGCAATGGACGACGCTCAGACACTGGATAATCACCACGGTAAGGTGGTGCGGATTAAACCTGACGGCAGCGTGCCAAGTGACAACCCCTTCGTTGGCAAAGCTAACGCACTGCCAGAAATTTGGTCGTACGGGCACCGCAATGTACAAGGCGCAGCAATTCACCCAACCACAGGTAAGCTGTGGACCGTTGAGCATGGCCCTAAAGGCGGTGATGAAATCAATATCCCTGAAGCTGGCAAAAACTACGGCTGGCCCATTGCTACCTATGGGGTGGACTACGATGGCAGCATTATCAGTGACAAAACCCATGTAGAAGGCACAGTTCAACCGCACTATTACTGGGTACCTTCAATCGCAACGTCGAACATGATTTTCTATACTGGCGATAAATTTCCAGCTTGGCAGGGCGACTTGCTCGTTGCGGCGCTCAAAGGGTCACAAGTTGCACGGCTTGATCTTGAAGGTGACCGTGTGATGCACGAAGAAACGTTATTTGAGCAAGCTGTCGAACAACGAATTCGTGATATTGAGCAGGGCCCTGATGGCTACATCTATCTGATTACCGATGACCGCGTTGGTCAGCTTATTCAAATTAAACCTGCGGAATAAACTATGTTTGTAAGTAGTCACTTACTGATTTTATCAACGCTGGCTTCGGCCAGCGTTTCTGTTGATGAAGTCATTGTCGTGAATCAAAGTAAGCCGCGCACGGCTCAAGAAACGCCTGCGTCTATCAGTAACGCGGACGTTTCCGAGCAGCCGGCGGGGCTGCGTATTGATGCGGCAGAGTTACTCAAAGGGCTCGCTGGTGTACAAGCCGACTCGCGTGCCAATTATGCGCAAGACACCCGCATAACTTTGCGAGGTTTCGGTGCGCGTTCTGCGTTTGGTGTTCGTGGCATTGTTTTGCAGCTTGATGGTATTCCTTTAAGCATGCCCGATGGCCAAGCCCAAACCTCAAGCATCTTGCTGGATGAGCCAGAAAACGTGCAGGTAATTCGTGGCCCGCTGGCAACGATATACGGCAATAGCGCCGGTGGCATGGTGCAATGGTTCAGTCGACGGCCGGATACCACGCAACTGCGTGTTGACGCCATGGCTGGCAGCAATGCCACACAGCGCCAGCTGTTGCAGGGTGACTGGGTGACTGATTCCACCGCTATACGTGTTGTGGGTACACGTTTACGCACCGATGGCCCGCGCGATCACAACAGTGCTGAGCGCGATCAACTGGCGCTGCGCTGGTACCAAGATTTAAGCGATAGCGTAGAAATGATTGTGCGCTTGGACGATAACAACGCCCCACATTTACAAGACCCCGGCTCGCTCAGCCCCGATGACTGGCGTGCAGACCCAACGCAAACGTTTGCCGGTGCAACGCGCTTTAATACGCGCAAAGCCATTCACCATCAACAAATGTCGGTGTCACTGCGCAGCCAAGACGGGTGGCATATCAACAGCTGGAAAGGTTGGCGCGACATTGAGCAATATCTGCCATTTCCTGGTGGGGATATTCGCGGTTCGGGTGCAGTGATTGACTTACGCCGTAGTTTCGTTGGTGTTGATGCCAGTTACGATTACAACTGGGCATTCTCTCAGCCATTAACCACAACGGTTGGCGTGCATCATGCAGAACAAGATGACCGTAGATTTGGGTACGAGAATAACTTTGGCGAACGCGGTGAGCTACGCCGCAACGAGCTTGGCGAAGTGACCCAACAGGCCATCTACAGCTTGACGGATTGGCGCCCAATGAACGACTTAACGGTACTCGCTGGGTTGCGTTACAGCGACGTTGATTTTGGTGTGGATGATTACTTTGTGGTACCGAACAACCCAGATGACAGTGGCGCACAGCGCCAGCATGCATGGAGCTGGAGCCTCGGGTTAAATTATCAGGTTAATGACCATTGGCAGGTGTTTATAGCCCGCGGTAATGGTTTTGAGACCGCAACGCTAACTGAATTGGCCTACAGCAACACCGAAACCGGTTTAAACACAGAGCTTGGCTCTGCGTACAATCAGCAATTGGAAGCTGGGGTAAAGTGGCAGGGTGATTCACTGCAAGCGCAGTTAACCGCGTTTCGAATTGATACCACCGATGAGATTGTGGTTGACCAAAGCATTGACGGGCGCACCACGTACACCAACGCCGGCCTTACCGAACGCAGTGGTATTGAGCTTGAAGCAAGCTGGTTCATCAGTGACAACTGGAATTGGCGTACGGCTGCAACCTTACTTGAAGCAACCTATGCCAACGGTGAACGCTTACCTGGCATTGCAGAGCGCCAATTGTATAGTCAGTTAAACTGGGACTATCGGCCAGAGCAACGATTGAGCGTAATTACAGAATACCGTGGTGACGTTGCGGCAAATGACGCCAACACCGTTATCGCACCAAGCCACACATTGTGGCACCTCAATTGGCGCGCTACCTACAGCGTTGCGCAATGGCAAGTGTCGCCGTGGGTGAACCTGCACAACGTTACCGATAAAGCCTATGTCGGTTCGGTTGTTGTTAACCAAGGCAGCGGGCGGGCGTTTGAGCCGGGTACCGGCCGCGAACTGCAGGCCGGTGTCCAATTTAATCGTCGTTGGTAAATCAGTGCTTAAAAGCGCTGTACTTAGTTCACGTGCAGTGCTTTTAAGCGTTTTAATAATTCGCCAGCAACCGCTTCCGAACTTGCCGGGTTTTGGCCGGTAATTAAATTGCCATCCACCACGGCTAACGGCTTCCAGTCATCAACTTTCTGATACACACCACCGAGTTCTTGCAATTTGTCTTCAAGTAGGAATGGAACAACGTCGGTTAAACCCACCGCAGCTTCTTCACTGTTGGTGAAACCACTGACTTTTCGGCCAGCAACAAGCGGTTTACCCGCTGGGGTTTTCACATTCACCAAAACCGCTGGCGCGTGGCAGACCGCTGCAACCGGTTTTTCTTGTTCCCAAAACTGTTGAATAAGACCAATCGATAGCGGGTCTTCGCTTAAATCCCACAGCGGCCCGTGTCCACCTGGGTAGAACACCGCATCAAATTTATCGGCTGTTACTTCGCTTAATTTGAGGGTTGTTGCAAGCTTCTCCATTGTCTCTGGGTCTTCAAACAAGCGCACTGTTGCTGTCGTTTGTGCATCGGATTGTTCACTGTTTGGATCAATTGGCGGCTGGCCACCTTTAGGGCTCGCTAACACCACTTCCGCACCGGCATCTTTGAACGCATAGTACGGTGCGGCGAATTCTTCGGCCCAAAAGCCAGTCTTATGGCCACTGTCACCGAGCTGCTCGTGCGAGGTTAAAACCATTAAAATTTTCATGAGCTTGCTCCTATTTTTTTACTTCGTGTTAGAGTTACATGATAGATACATGGGTGCTAAAACATACCTTTTCAAGTAAGGAAACGATCACATGACAATTGCGTGGAAGCCTGTTGAACCCGCTTACAAAACTTATTTGCAGTTAATCGTACTCATCGACATGAGTATTTTGGCATTGATTGCGATTGGCTTGTATCTGTTCAGCCCGTCAACTGACTGGCTGCCGAACCCACTGTGGCTGGGAATCCCTTGGGCGGTTTTAACCTTATTTTTCGGCTTATTCTGGTCATCGCGTCGATTCCAATTTACCGCGTATGCAAGCACCAATGTGTCCATGCATTTGCGCCGCGGCGCCTTATGGCGCTTAACCCGTGCTGTGCCGCTGAATCGCATTCAACATGTTGAAGTGCGCCAAGGGTTTATTGAACGCCTACTTGGGCTTGCGCACCTGACGTTATACACCGCCGGCAGTGGCGGAGCTGATTTAAGCATACCGGGCCTGAAACTGGCGGCAGCAGAGGCCATGAAAGCGGAACTGGTGAATACTATTGCTGCAGAGCCCGTGAGTGACGCAAACGATGACTGAGTTAACGTGGCAGCGCACATCGCTATTAACACTGGGCTTTTTTGTAGCAAAAGAAATACGGCAGTTAGTACGCAACATCACCAATTTCATTCCCGCGCTTGCGGTTATTTTTGTCTCCGATAACGACTGGTTACCTTACGCGGTAGGCGGCGGTTACTTAGTCTTTATTGTGATCAGCGCCATTTTGAACCACCGTTTCTTCTTGTATGCGCTTACCGATGACTCTGTACACCTGCGCACTGGGGTGTTTGGCAAAAAAAGCCTCACCTTGAAATATGAGCGTATTCAGCAGGCTGAGTTGGATCAGACTTGGTACTTCCGGCCGTTTAATCTAACCATTTTACGCGTCGACAGCGCGGGTTCGGCTGGCAAAGAAGTTGAAATTCCGGGCTTGCCGATAGCGCTCGCGCAAGATTTACGTCAACGTATGTTGGCGCAAGCGGCAACCACGAGCCGTTCAACTAATTTAGATTCCAATGCTAATGCTGATGCCGTCGGTGAAGAAGCACAGCACACAGATTTACGACGCAACTATTCACTCAGTGAAATTGCTCGCGCGGGCATTATGGACAATAAGGTTTTCGTATTGCTCGCCGTGCTCATCTATCCATTGTCGCAAACCGACGTGCTGGAAGAGCAGGTAGTTCCTTGGTTGGAAGCCAACGTAAAATTTATTGAGCAAAGCTTGTGGTTAAATGTCGGGCTTGTGGTCACCGCACTCTTAGTGCTCTTTACCTTGGCCATAGGTGTGACCATTGCCAGTTACTATAATTTACAGTTCACCATTGCTAACCAGCGTTATCAGGCCCGCTCGGGATTACTAAGTATTCGCACGGTAAGTTTTCGTTATCATAAATTACAACGTGTACGCATAAAGCAAAACCTGCGGGGCCGCCTGCTAGGTCGCTTTAGTGCCCGCGTCAGTCAACTTCAACCTTCCGCCCATGCGCAACAGCAAGGCTCTGCCGGTGCTTTTGTTCTCCCCGTATTGACGCAAGCAGGCGTGGATGAGCTCTGCCATTGGTTACAGTTGCCTGACAGAAGCACTGTGCCTTGGCAGCGAATAAGTTCCATTGCGCTGTTAAACCCATCGTTCTGGGTAGCCCTGGTTGCGCCAGCGGTGGCCGTAGTCGGGTTTTTCAATTGGCAGCCACCCCAACTTGGCTTGATCATTGGGGCGCTGGTTTGGGTGCTTCTGCAAGCCTACACGATGGCACGTTGGCAAAATTATGGCTATGTCATGACAGAAGGCTGGCTTGGCATTAAGCGCGGCGTGTTTGGCCGTATTGAAAGTTGGTATCCGCTGTATAAAACGCAGCAAATTGACGTGTATCAGTCGCCATGGTTACGTTTGCTTGGCTACGCGGACGTTATCGTTCACACCGCTGCCGGTGCGCAGGTCATCAAATACCAGCCTGCTGAAATCGCGTTTAATCTACAACGCGAATGGACCGCCACCATTGCCAATAACCGCCAGCGCTGGATGTAACTAAGTATCACGGCAGGGTTCTTCTGGCAGCTCAAATTCAATGGTGGTGTGGGCAAGCTCAAATGGCGCCAGCTGTTCGGCAATACGCTGCTTTAACTCGCGCTGCTGCGCACTGGTTAGCTCTTGAGCTAGCACAATATGCGCGGTACACACGTGGTGCTCACCATCAAGTGACCATAAGTGCAGGTGGTGAACATCGGCCACTTCCGGTTGTGCCTGTAGGCTTTCTGCTATGCGATGGTACATGCCATGATCAGGGTTACCCTGCAAAAATATTTTGAGGGTTTCGCGCAATGTTCGTACCACATTAATTAGAATAAAGAGCGTGAACGCCACGGAAAGTAAAGGGTCAAGAATGGGCCAGTCGACCACCATCAAAATTAAAGCTACCACTAACACGGCCACCCAGCCTAAAACATCTTCTATCAGATGCCAATTGAGTACCCGCTCGTTCAATGACTTGCCTTTGCTTAGCTTGTAGGCGGCAAAACCATTCACCAAAACCCCAAGCACGGCCAACCCGAGCATTCCTTCGGTGTGCGGCATAACGGGGTCAAGCAAGCGCGGAATTGCCATGCTCAACACCCAAATGGAGCCACCGACGAGCACAACAGCGTTGAGTAATGCACCGACAAGGCTCAAACGCCGGTAACCGTAGGTGAGCTGATGAGTGGCTGATTTGTTGCCCAGTTTATTTAATACCCAGGCCAAACCAATCGATAAACTGTCACCCAGATCATGAATAGCGTCCGCCATAATAGCCGTGCTATTGGTTAACATGCCGCCGATGAATTCGATAACGGTAAAGCCTAGGTTTAAAAAGAAGGCCCAACCCATGCGTTCAGAAGCAAGATCATGGTGATGATGGTGGTGTGACATCGGTGTCCTCATGCGAAAACAAGTTAAGCAACAGTTTGTTACGCTTATCTGTCGAAAGTAAATTGTTTTCGTGCCAGTATCAATCACAGTTTACTTTTTGAACACGCACTTAGTATCAGGAATTTACGTAAGGAACTCGTATATGTATACCGATGACGATTTAACTTCCGCCGTGCAAGAAGGGGTTTTGCCTGAAGCGCAGGCACAAGCTTTCCGTGATTACGTACAAAAGCAACGTCACATGACCATTCAAGACGAAGAGCACTTTCGACTGATTAGTGGCTTCAATGATATTTTTGTCGTGATCGCAGCGGTACTCGCGCTTGTTGCATTAGGCACTCTGGGTAATACGCTCGCCCCGTGGCTCGGTGGCTTATTGGTTGCAGCAGCGGCTTGGGGCATGGCCGAATATTTCACCTTAAGACGCCGCATGGCGCTGCCATCTATTGTCTTATTAGGCTTTTGCTTGGGCGGCGTGTTTTTCGCGATAACCCATAACTTTATGACTCTGGACAATCCCGGAAACGTCTCATTACTGGCATTTTTCGCAACAACGCTGGTCGCTGTTGCGCACTGGTACCGTTTTAAAGTGCCACTGACGTTGGCAGCAGGGCTAGCCGCGTTTATTGGTATTTTGGTATCGGCGTTATCCATGGTGTTTGCCTTTTCCGATACTCTGCTAAAAGTTACCTTGTTTGGCTGCGGGGTGTTGGTATTTCTGTTGGCACTGCGTTGGGACAGTCGCGATCGGCAACGACAAACTCGACAGTCTGATGTGGCGTTCTGGTTGCACCTGTTGGCGGCCCCACTGCTGGTTCACCCCATTTTTGTGACCTTAGCGGATAGCGATTTTGATGTGAGCCTAACCCAAGCTCTGATCACATTGGTGCTCTACTTGGTACTCAGCGCCATGTCGCTGATTCTTGATAGGCGTGCGCTAATGGTCTCCGCCTTGTCATACGTTATCTATGTGTTTGGTGCGCTATTAACCAGCTTCGGTGTGGTCAATTTAGGTGCGGCAATTATTGGCCTGGTGATTGGCTTCGGGTTGTTGTTATTGTCAGTATTCTGGCATCCACTTCGGGTTCAGTTAATGCGTGTGGTGCCTGATAAAATCCAACTATTGGTGCCGCCCATCCGCTAATCAACCGTCAGCACGGCACTTTCTAACAGGCGAGCCTGCCACTTTGAAATGGGAGCGGGCCTGCCAAATAGAAAACCTTGAAATTTCGTACATCCCATCGCGTGTAAATGGTCGCGTTGCTTGACGGTTTCGACACCCTCAGCAATCACTGACAAATTCAAGTTTTTGCCTAAGCCCAAGATGGTTTGGGTTATCACGTCATCGTTCACGTCGGTAAGCATATCGCGTACAAACGACTGATCAATTTTTAACTGGTAGAGCGGGAGTTGCTTCAAATAAGCCAATGACGCGTAGCCGGTTCCGAAATCATCCAGAGAAAAGCGCACGCCAAGATCGCCCAGCTTATACATGCGCTTCACCGTCACATCGACATTGTCAATTAACATACCCTCAGTGATTTCAAGCTCCAACATGCCCGCCGGAAGTTTTGCCTCGCGCAAGCAGTGTTCCACTTGTGTGACAAAGCCACCGTGGCGGAATTGCCGTGGACTAATATTAACCGCCAGCGGAATATGCTTCAGCGCATCGAACGTTTGCCAATCACGAAGGGTTCGACAGGCCTGCTCAATTACCCAAGCACCCAACGGAATAATCAGGCCGCTTGCTTCAGCAATTGGAATAAATTCTGCTGGAGAAATTGAGCCGAGATCAGGATCCGTCCAGCGTAACAGCAGTTCACCAGCAACCACTTCTTGGCATTCATTTACCTGAGGCTGCAAGTAGAGTTCAAGTTCTTGATGCTTAACTGCGCGGCGCAGTGCCGATTCAATCAACATGCGACGATTAATCGCTTCTTGCATGGCGGGATTAAAGAAACGAATTGACCCACTACCTTGCGCTTTTGCTTCTGAAATGGCCAAGTCGGCATTTTTTAGAAGCCCAGCTACATCATCCTGGCTGTCCGAAAACATCGTGACGCCAATGCTGGCACTTGTAGTATGCGTTATATCGTCAAGCTCGTAGGGTTCCGCGAGACAGTCGAGCAGCTCATGCGCCCAATTACGAACATCCAATACGGCCTGATCGGTGTCTTGACTGATGTCTTCCAAAATAACGACGAAATCATCGGAACCCAGTCGCGCTGCGGTGTCGGTGTCTTCGATACGCGCGCGAATTCGCTGCGCCACCTGCTGCAATACCTTGTCACCGGCAGAATGCCCTAAGGTTTCGTTAATAATAGTAAAATGGGTTAAATCAATGGTTAATAATGCGCCGTCGTACTTTGTTCTGTTTGCGCTAGCTAAGGCATGCTCTAAATTTTTAAGTAATAACTTACGATTCGCCAAGCCGGTAATGCTGTCGTAATACTCCAACTGATTTAACGACTCTTTGATAGTAATGTGCTCGGTGATATCGGTCGAAATACCACATAGCGCGTAGACGTTATCGTTCGCATCACGCAACGGGATTTTTACTGATAAGAAGTGGCGTACCGAGCCATCAGTGGTGACATTGTCTTCTTCGTCAGAAACCCGCAGACCTTTTTCAATAACGCGCATGTCATTTTGATAAAGGCGCGTGCAAGTTTCTTTATCAAAAAATGCCGTATCACTCTGTCCAATTATGTCCGCCGTGTTGGTACCTAAATAATCGCATACCATTTTATTGGCGTACTGATATTTCAAGTCTTTGTCTTTTATAAAAATATAAGCTTCAACGGAATCCAGAATGGTGTTGAGCTTTAATTCACTATGAACCAGTTCTAGCGTGCGCTGTTTCACGCGTCGGCGCAGCCACAGCAGCACCCCCAACACCAGCAACAAGGTTGAGACCAGCCCAACAACCAAGGCCAAAGGAAAAAATGGCGATTCCTCTTCCATGGCACGCCAGCGCTTCAACGTCTTAAACAGAGGTGAATTAGGGTCTTGCTTCCATGCATTGATGTAGGTATCGATGGTATTCAGCATCGGTTGCATAGCGCTGTTAGTCGCTACAACAAACAACCGTGCCGGCTGAAACATTACCGGTGTCGCCTCTAAATTGAGTTGACGAGCACGCTGATCGCCATAGAGATGATTGGCAGCCACCGCATCGGCCGTATCATTCACAACAGCCTGAAAGCCTTCCTCAAACGAAGTGACAGGAACTAAGGTCACAGTAAGACCGAAATTATTAGCTATATCCCTTAAATACTTTTGTTGTATCGAATCTTCCAGCACCGCAATACGAATATTATCAAGATCAAGCAGGGTAGAAATTTTCAGATTACTTTTGCCATATAGCTGCGACCACGAATGCAAAATTGGGGTTTCGTGAAAAATAAATCGCTCATCGCGCTGCTGGTTTATAGCAACGTCTGGCATTAAATCAATTTCGCCTTGCTGCAACAACTGCAAGCACTCATTCCATTCGCACGGAACCGCCTCAACTTCCCAGCCTTCTTGTTCTGCAATCTCCATAAACAACTCACCGAATATTCCAGAAAGCTGATTATTTTTTAATAAAATTTTAGGCGGGTTTTCGTAAACCCCAACGCGTAATGGAGATTGTTGCGCCATCGCGGCCTGCCAAACAGTTAGACAAGCAGCAGCGGCAAGACAGGCTAAGCCGAGATGATTCCGCAAGTAATTACCTCAAGATAATGAGTGACGTTAAAGATATAGCAGCAAAACTCGTTTAAAACCAGCGCCGCACATGTTTACGATAATCTCGAAAAGGTTGACCAAACTTGCTCTCTAATATGCGCTCTTCGGGAAAGATTTGATAGCGGTTTATGTACAAAACATAGACAACTAACCACACCAAGGCCGGTAGGTTACCTAGGTACACCCCCCACCCAGCAAGAGCCAGCAAAAAACCAAGATACATCGGGTTGCGTGTAAACCGGTAGATACCATGCGAAACAAGCGCTGAACTGGCAGTAGGGTCCATTGGATTGGCGGTTGTTTTAGCTTGTCGAAATGCGACAATACCTGCAACTGCAATCAATGCACCAATCGCCACCAACGCAACAGCAAGCGACTTTGCGTCCGTAAAGTGCCATGGTTCCATAGGTATTAACCAAGCGGTTAGTGCCATAAATCCGGCGATTACAGCAACCACAATCACCGGAGGTACTTTCAGTTCTAAGGCGCGCATTTATTCTTTCCTTTTTCCAACAGGATATTTTGTTAAAATAGCTTCCGTTATGTCACACAATACAATTGCTCTAAATCAAAAAAACCAACCCCTAGACCATCTCGAATCGGTCTGGCTGTTCGGTTATGGCTCTTTGATTTATAAAGCGGATTTCCCATTTATACAACGTCGACCTGCACGAATTCATGGTTGGGTACGGCGTTTTTGGCAAGGCTCCCATGATCATCGTGGCACGCCCGAGCGGCCAGGCCGAGTAGCAACATTGATAGCAGACCCTGATGCCGTGTGCGCAGGCATGGCTTACGAGGTGACACCCGACGTATTTGCGCACCTTGATCACCGCGAAAAGAATGGCTATTTGCGCTTTTTTACCGAATTTGAATGGCTTAACGGTTCAGGCTCGGTAGAAGGCTTAGTTTATGTCGCTGGCCCTGACAACGAAGCGTTCTTGGGGCAAGCCAAAGAAGCCGATATTGCAGCGCATATTGCCGCATCTGCTGGCCCAAGCGGCCCCAATGATGAGTACTTGTTGAAACTGGCCGATGCGTTGCGTGAACTTGGCGAGCATGATGAGCATGTTTTCGCCATTGAACATGCTCTCAAACAACTGAGCTAAGCGGATTTTCTCGGCGGCTTTTCAGAAATATAAATGGTAATCACACCGTCAATAACAAGCGTGCCATCGCTGCGAAAGCCCTGCACCGTTACTGGTAAATCACCAAGTTGCCACGCCTGTGGATCAGTGCTTGCGACAATCCGAATATCGCTATCAGCCTTGGCGGTGTAGTTCACCGTCATGCCTTTCGGTATCCACCGCAAGTGTTTTGGTATGGACGCTTCAGCGAGCGCGCCCATCGCCATTTCAAGGCCATTGCATAACGCAATAGCATGCACCGTACCGATATGATTCTGCACTGCTTTTCGCTTCTTGAACGTCAGTTCACAATAATTGGGTTTCAGCTCAGTAATGGTTGGCTTTATCGACTTAAAATAAGGCGCTTTTGCCGCAAACATACGCGAAAACAACGCGCGTCCAAACGGGTAACGCAGTGTTTTGTGGTAAAGCTTTAATAAGTAATTATCAGTCATGTGTCAGGCCATACTCGCTAGCGTTTTTCTAAACCGCGCTAAAGCAATAGTGAATAAGGCTAATCCTATCATAATTAGCGCCAAAAGCTGCGGCCAAACAATGTCTAACCCTGCATCACGAAACAAAATAGCTCGGCTAAACTCGATAAAATGTGTGGTTGGTGCAAACGCCATAATCCACTGAATCACCTGCGGCATACTCTCCCGAGGCGTCATGCCCCCGGATAAAATTTCCATCGGCAAAATTACTAAAATAAGCAATAGACCAAATTGCGGCATCGACCGTGCAAACGAAGCCAAGAATATTCCTAAGGACGTTGTTGCAAACAAATGAATAGCCATGCCGGCTATGAACAGACCTAACGAGCCGGCTATGGGAATATGTAAGGCACTTTGCACCACCACAACCAACGATAAACTGGCTGCAATAATTACAATCAACGCCATCGACCAAACTTTGGCTGCCATAATTTCAAACGGCGTGATCGGCATAACCAGCAAATGTTCCACCGTTCCGTGTTCACGCTCCCGCAGTAAAGCTGCCCCTGTTAGAATAATCGATAGCATGGTTATGTGGGAAATCACTTCATTAATTGCCGAAAACCAGGAGGCTTTGAGCTCTGGATTAAAGCGTGCTCTTAAGCTCAATTGAATCGGGATTTCGACCGTAACTTGTGCAAAGCTATTTAATTCACTTTGGATTATGGCTTGTACATAGCCGCTACCAGTAAATGCCTGAGTCATGCGCGTTGCATCAACAAGCACCTGAATTTCCGGCGTGTTAGCGGCTAAAACATCGCGCTGAAAGCCGCTTGGAATGTGTACTATGAAAGTATAACGCCCCTCATCCATTAACCGATCTGCTACGTCACTACTCACTGCATCGGGCGGTAAAAAGTAGGGGGCCGTGAAGGCCTGAATAATTCGTTGCGACAATTGCGACTGATCATCATCAATAACACCAATTGGCGTTTTATGAAGCGTTTCCGGCATGGCCGAAGCGGCAGTGTAAACCGACACGCTAAATGCCATCACAATAATCAACAATAGAATAGGGTCGCGCCAGATGGCGCGTAACTCTTTGATACCTAAATATAGAATTTGGCGAATTTTCATTTCATCGCTCCTGCTTACGAAGCAATAAAACGCCGATCAACATAAGTATGGGTACGCTGACAATTAACGGCCAAAGCGCTGGCCATAGGTCATTCAACCCAAGTGCTTTTGAGAAAACGCCGCGCGTTACAATAATGTGGTACGTTGTCGGAAATATCTCGCCAAGCCATCTTGCACCGCCCTCCAATGACGGCACAGGCGTAATCAGGCCTGAAAATTGCGCTGCCGGAAGGATTGTAGCCAGCGTTGTACCAAACAAAGCCGCAATTTGGCTACGAACAAAAGCCGACATAATCAGACCAAATGTGGTTGCAATAATGACGTAAAAAAAGGTGGCAAAGGTTAGCGCAAATAGGCTTCCGGTAATTGGCACGTTAAACAGATAAACCGCAAGCAATACCAACACGGCAAAGTTAATCATGCCTAGTACGATATAAGGTATTTGCTTGCCCATCAAAAATTCGAGCTTAGTGCTTGGTGTCACGTAAAAATTAAGTATTGAGCCGAGCTCTTTTTCTCGCACCACTGCAAGCGACGTAAGAATAGCTGGAAACATAAGCAACAACAGCGGGATGACCGCTGGCATCATCGCCGGTAGGCTCTTCACGTCAGAGTTATAACGAAATCGTAAGGGCACGTGAGCTAGCCCTGCCAAGGGGGTTAAACCTTGCGCGTGGGCCTGCTGTTGTACCCAATGGTTATGGATACCTTGCACGTACCCGCGTACGCTTTCACCGCGCATTGGCAGCGATCCATCAATCCATGCGCCAATTTCAACAGGCTGGCCACGATATAGATCGCGTGCAAACCCTGAAGGCACCTCAATCGCCAGACTCAATTCACCCGTGCGCATCCGTTGGTCAAGCATTGCGTAATCAGTAAGGGGCGCGTGTTCCTCAAAATAGCGGCTTCCGGATAAGCTAGCGACATAATCCCGACTGATTGACGTTTGGTCTCGGTCTAGTACCGCAAAAGACAATTTTTCAATATCCATATTCATGCCATACCCGAGTACAGCCATGAGAATAACACTACCTAATGTCGCCATAACCAAGCGAATAGGGTCGCGTAGCAGCTCCAGACTTTCACGCTTTAGATAGCTCCACAAACGTTGCATGCTAAATAGGCGGGATTGCTTAACCGGTGTATGTGCCGCAAATGACCACGTTTCTGAGTTCTGCACTTGGGTTGTTTTGCTCTGGTTTACGGCGCGTAGCAGGTAGGTCACGAAAGCCTCGTCAAGCGTATCAACCTGTTGACTCGCAATAATGGCATTGGGGGTATCCGTCACCAAGATTTCGCCCGCATGCATCAAGGAAATACGATCACAGCGTTCGGCTTCGTTCATAAAATGCGTTGAGATAAAAATTGTGACCTGCTGTTCGCGGGCTAGCTGCATCATAATGCGCCAGAACTTATCACGAGCAATCGGGTCGACACCTGACGTTGGCTCGTCAAGTATGAGCAACTCAGGTTGATGAATCATGGCAACCGCTAAACTTAAACGCTGCCGCTCGCCTAGCGGCAACCCGGCGGGTAACTCGTCAAGTACTCGCGTTAACTCAAACTGTTCAGCCATGATCGCAATCCGTGGCTCAATCGCATTTGTATGTAATCCAAAGAGGCGCGCATGCAGTGCTAAGTTCTGGCGTACCGTCAATTCGTTAAACAACGAAAACTGTTGGGTCATGTAACCGACGCGCTTTCGAGTCGCTACTGAACTGTGTTCAGCCGGTGAGCCGAAGAGCTTTGCTTCCCCTGAAGTTGCTGTGAGCAACCCAGTTAACATCTTCATGGTCGTGGTTTTACCGCAGCCGTTGGAGCCGAGAAAGCCAAAAATCTCGCCTTTCTGAACCCGCAAATTAACGTCTTTTACCGCTGTAAAATCACCAAACTTCATGGTTAAGTTGCGGGCTTCTATCGCAATAGCCTGGCTTTGTTCATCACCGCGGGGAACGATTTTAAAGGGCTCATAATCAGCTGTTTCGGGCAGCAGCCTTACGAACGCTTGCTCCAGTGATTGCGCTTGCGTTTGTGCCAGAAGATCAGCCGGCGTTGATTGGCTAAGAATGCGCCCGGCGTGCATTGCCACCAGCCAATCAAACGACTCAGCTTCATCCATTGATGCGGTTGCAACGAGCAAGCTTAATTGTGGCTGCAGTGCGCGAATTGCATCTATCAATTGCCAAAATTGACGTCGCGACAATGGGTCAATGCCGGTGGTTGGTTCATCAAGAATGAGAAGATCTGGGTCATGGATCAACGCGCAGCATAAGCCAAGTTTCTGCTTCATGCCGCCGGAGAGTTTACCGGCTGGGCGATGCTTAAAAGGGGCCAGACCGGTTGCTTGAAGTAGCGCCTCAATACGCTGTTCGCGCTGCAAACCTACAAGACCAAATAACCCTGCAAAGAAGTCGATGTTTTCGTATACAGACAGTGAACGATAGAGATTCTTCCCAAGTCCCTCCGGCAAATAAGCGATACGCGAGTATAGCCGTTCGCGGGAAGGCCGCGATGCAAGCGATTCGCCTAACACCTCAATACGCCCTTGCTGAAGCTCACGAGCCCCAGCAAGCAACGATAAAAGCGTTGATTTACCTACACCATCTGGGCCAATAAATCCAACCGTCGCGGCGGGCGGAATAATTAGGCTTATATTTTCAAGTGCCCGTGTGTTGCCATACTGGTGGTAAACATCTGTCGCACGAATGACGGCGGGGGCTCTCATACCTACTCGCCCGCAAGCCGCAAATGCTCAGGCCATGGTTGGGTCGAGTCAGTGCGAACGTAGGCTACGCCAGGTAGGCCTGTTTTCACCCGTTCGATGTACTGCGCGAGTAATTCGGGAGCAATTTGAGCCCGAACCCGAAACATTAATTTTTCTCGCTTCAGCGCAGTCTCAACTGTTTTAGGGGTAAATTGTGCTTCATCAGCAATAAACGAAATGCGTGCAGGAACAACGTAGTTCGGTGCCGCATCAAGTACAATGCGAACCTCACTGCCCATGGCCAACTGACCAACAACCGCAGTTGGTAAGAAGAACGTCATGTAAACGTCTTTTAAGTCGAGCATGTTTAATAGTCGGCCGCCTGCGCTTACGATTTCGCCAGGCCGAGCTACGATAAACTGAATGCGCCCATCGCGTGGTGCAGTCAACTCACTGTCGTTCAACTCTACCTGCAGTCGCTCAATAGTCGCTGCCGCAGCTTCAACCGAAGACTCGGCGCCCGCCACATTTGTTTCCGCTGCCGCAATAGCAGCATCCGCTGCTGCCAATTGGGCTTGGGTTGCGGCAATCGCAGCCTTGGCTCCCACCAAGGCGGCTCGGGCACTGTCGAGATCTTGCTGCGAAACAGAACCTTGCTGGGCCAGTTGTTCGGTACGTTGGTAACGTGACTCAGCCAACTCAAGCTCTGCTTCTCGCTGCACAAGAACGGCTTGCGCCGCCGACTTTTCAGATTCGCGCAAAGTAACTTGGCTTTGGGCTGATGCTACGGCACTTTGAGCCTGCCGATACTGGGCTTGGGCTTGATGTAATTGTGCTTGCAACGATGCAGTATCCATCACCGCTAATCGCTGGCCTTGCTGCACAAACTGCCCCTCGCGAACATCAATCGTGGCTACACGACCAGCCGTTTTGGCAGCAATATTAATTTCAACAGCTTCAATACGACCATTCCCACTGGCGATGTGAGAAGGCGTTTCATTCGAAAGCTGCGAAAAATAAGACCATGCGAACCAGCCCGCAATTAACACCACGCCGCTGCGCAACAGCCATTTTGATGTCCGCTTCATAACACCTTCCATCCTAAACCCTTAGATTTAGACTAGATGTTTAACAGCAAAAATCCAATACCGATTCGGTTCTGGCGATGATTGTAATCCAGCAAGGTTTCACCGTAGCCGGAAAATATCTGAATATAAAAACGTAGGCCGTCTGGCTTGTTGGAATTAAATGGGTGCGTAAAATCAAGCCGCCATGAGCCTCTGCTCCATGACAGTTCACGTGTGATGCGCGTGAGGCTATAGGTACTTAACGAATTTCGCCACGACAGGGTGTTTTCAAAATTGCCGCGAAAACGAATTAAATCCGGATTATCGTCATTATCGCCGGTTTCATTAACGCGCTGCTTCCAGGTCGACTCCCATACCACCGGCCCCCATTCAACCGCACCGCCAAGATACACATAGTTCCAGCTGCGTGAATCCGGCTTACGTTGGCCGTTTGACTCATGGGCAAAACCAGCCTTCGCAAAACGTATTCGTGCATTACCAGGAATAAAATCCCACTCGTCTTGCCAGGGCAAAATATAAAACACTTCCGGTCTATAATCGGTGCTGCGAAACGGTGACGAGTCGTCAGAGTTCCACGCTTGCCACAGTGAGGTTTGTGAATAGGCTACCCAAACATCACCGCCAAACATCAGGTTTTCAAATATTTTAGTGCGCAGCGAAAGTTGCAGTTTCACTTCGGTAGGTTGGTAGCTCTCTAACGGAGTACTCGGCCCGCGAGACGGTGACATCGGCTGTTCATTGGTGTCTGAACTGTAGTGCGCTGGCAAAATAAAGTTGGGTTGAAAGGTGCGCAAATCAAAAATGCCGCGCTTTTGATCTTGGTTTAAATCCCAAAACCGCCCCACAAGATCGGACTTTTTAAACGCTTCTGCGTCAAGTTCCTCTTGTGATTGTTCTTTACTGCTGGTGTCCTGCGCAAAGGCTGTTTGCGAAACCGTCGCAATAATGAAAACAAGTGCAATGCTACGCCACCACATAATACTTCTCCACCAAATCAGCGCCGCAAAGCTTCGCTGGCGTATAGAAGCCGCCGGCCGGACTATGGTTCAAAATAAACTGCGCCACATCTACCGCGCCATGGCTGGTTAGCTTGTAACCGTTCATCACTGTAATTCGCAGCGTCTCGGTAACGCCTTTCGCATTTTTGGCTTCACCCCATACATAGGTAATCGCCTGCTCCAGTTGTTTTTCATTCGGCCCAGCTGGTTGCTGCTCAACTTTTTTCTCAAGGAATTTTTTAACCGTTTCAAAACGCAACAACCAACGAAACCAATTCAATCGTTTTAGCTTTTTGACTAAGTTCGGTGAGGCAGGAATGTACACCTCAATATTGGGAATACCCGTGGTGTAATAGGCCGTAGATACATCACCCCAAGGAATCGTCATGGCAAATTTTTCGCCATTACCGAAATCTATGGTGCGCGTATGGTAAGCCAATGGTACTGGCGTGATGTTACCGTCACGTCGCACCGCGCCGCCTTCGCCAAGACGACGCACACTAGTTTTTGCAGTGCCGCGACTCATGCGCGAGGCTGAATCAAACCCTAACGTCAGTTCGGTTGCATCAGGCAATGCTTGCTTGAGTTTGGCCGCAACACAATCGGTTGGAATTACGTCAAAACCAACACCAGGGCAGAGCACCACGCCGGCTTGTTGTGCCCGTTCGTGACAGGCATGCGCATACTCAAACACGCTCAATTCACCAGTGATATCGACATAATGGGTTTTGCTTGCCAAGCAGGCTTCTATCATTGGTGCAGCAGTAACTTCGAAGGGCCCCGCGCAGTGCACAACAATATCAACGTCTGCTAGCGCGCGCTGTAGCGCGGTTGAGTCATTCAAATCAACAATGCATGAGGGCAGTTCAAGCTGCCCCGCAAGTTTATGGATTGCCTCGCTATTGCGTCCCGCAAGAACGGGTTGTAAGCCTTGTTGTTTCGCATGTTGCGCCACCAACGTTCCAGTGTAGCCGTTCGCACCATAAATCATCCATTTCATTGAAATTTCCTCAACTTTTAATCGTTGCTTTATTGTAGCAAGAACCAACCGGATTACTTGGCGTCGCCTGTTATTTTTCTCTAAGTTTAGAAACCGTCGCGGTCGCATTGTGCATGCGTGCCGCTGCTGCAACTTCTTTACTGACGATGGTTTTACCAACCGGTGACAACGCCACACCGGCAAGTTTTAGATGCTGAATGCCGAATGGAATGCCAATAATAGTAATAAATAGTGCGATGGCCGACACTAAGTGGCCAAGAGCAAGCCACCAACCGAGAAAAACAAACCACAGTACATTGCCCAAGCAGCCAAACCCGCCGGTGCCTAGATCGCCCTTTTGGGTAAGTTCTTCGCGACTAATGGCTTCTTGGCCAAATGGAAAAAATGAGAACAAGCCAATCACAAAGCAAGAGCGCCCCCAAGGAATGCCCACAATGGTAATAAAGGCGAGAACACCGGCTAACCACCAGCCTAGCCCCATAATCGCACCGCCCAAAATAAACCACAAAACATTCCCTAATGTGCGCATGTTGCTTTTCCTTTTACTTAAACGGGTCAGATAGTCTTAGTGTAAAGCGCAAAAGCTTTGTAAACCACCTCGATATTTTTTGCCGCTTTACTATGTTTAGAGGCAACAACTTATAAAACAGGAGGTTTTACATGAAAACAATCACAACGTTAGTTCTTGCATCATTCGCAGCCGTATCGCTCACCGCTTGCTCGCAACAAGAGCAAGATGATACGCGTGACAAGGCTCAGTCGTCGTTGGAGCAAGCGACCGAAGCCACCAAACAAGCGGCAAGTGATGCTGCAGACTTTACCCGTGACGCAGCAGAACGCACGGGTGACTTTCTTAGTGACAGTGCAATTACTGCACGTGTCAAAACCGCCTTGTTTGAAGCGGATCAGATCAGTGCCAGTGCCATCAATGTTGAAACCATTGATGGTCATGTCGTACTCAGTGGCGTGGTAACAACCAGCGAAGAAGCTGATTTAGCCGCGCAGTTAGCACGCGGTGTTGAGGGTGTTAAATCTGTTGAAAATGATATTGAAGTACAGCAGTAACAGATCTATTTGTTCCTATACAGCGGCGCTAACTAGCGCCGCTTTTTTATGCATAATCAGTTACACTGTGCCCATGAGTTTTGAGCCATTTCATTGAAGGAGTACCTGATGTCTGATTCGTATACGCCCCCTAAAGTTTGGCAGTGGGATCAAGAAAGTGGCGGCAAATTTGCTTCAATTAACCGACCCGTCGCCGGTGCAACCCATGACAAAGCGCTGCCCGTTGGCAAACATCCATTGCAGCTGTATTCATTGGCTACGCCCAATGGCGTGAAAGTTACCGTGCTGCTCGAAGAACTACTTGAGCAAGGCTTTCAAGACGCCGAATATGACGCGCATTTGATCAACATCTTAGAAGGCGATCAGTTCAGCAGTGGCTTTGTCGCAGTCAACCCAAATTCGAAAATTCCGGCGTTACTCGATACTAGCACCGAGCCCAGCACGCGTGTGTTTGAGTCGGGCGCAATTCTGCTCTACCTTGCGGATAAATTTGGTGCCTTTATACCGAAGAGCCCTGCAAAGCGCACAGAAACCTTGAACTGGTTATTCTGGCAAATGGGTAGTGCCCCGCTACTTGGTGGTGGTTTTGGACATTTTTATGCCTATGCACCTGAAAAATTCGAATACCCGATCAACCGCTACACCATGGAAATTAAGCGCCAATTGGACGTACTTGATCGGCAGTTGGCCGAGCATGACTACATTGCAGGTGATGAGTACACCATTGCCGACATCGCGATTTGGCCTTGGTATGGTGCGCTGGTGACGAATCAAGTGTACGAAGCTGCCGAGTTTATTGAGGCGCACACCTATAAAAATGTACTACGCTGGGCAGAACAAATTGCCAAGCGCCCGGCGGTACAGCGCGGCCGTATTGTGAATAAAACCTGGGGCGACCTGAACAAGCAATTGCACGAACGGCATGATGCCAGTGATTTTGAGCTAAAAACGCAGGACAAAATTGAGGAAAACGATACAGCTAAATAATTTGGATGACAGCCGCACGGTATCGCGCCGTGCGGCTTACAATCTAAGCTTTTTTGATGGCTCGCACCAAAACTAAGAGCACCACGGCACCTATGGTTGCGACAACAATGCTCCAAATAAGACCGCCGCCACTTGAAACCCCAAGTAGGTTAAACAAGAAGCCGCCAATTAACGCGCCAATAACACCGATAACAATATTGCCCAATAAGCCAAAACCGCCGCCCTTAACCAGAGAACCTGCCAACCAGCCTGCAATAAGACCTACCAGTAGAAACCATAGAAAGTTCATGTTGCTATCCTTTTTTCTTGTGAAACAAGTTGTTATTAAACATAGCAGGTAACTTATCGTTTACCAGTAACTGACGTCCACAACATCTCTCCACCTTCTTTGGTGTTCAGCAACATGACAAAAACGACCAGCGCAACAAAAACAATTACTGTGTGCGTTATCCAACTGTCAAAATTGATATCTACAATAAGCCAATCAATTAACCATGCGCCTAAATAGCCAATACCGAGGCCAGGTGACAATATGATCAGCGCAACAATTAATCCCAGCGCGATACGCAACACCCACTCAGCAATATTCTTAATCACGTTATGTCCTTTTCTATAAAACAACGTAGTGACAAGCATACCGAAATAAATTCGCTTGCATACCTAATAGTACTAGGTATAAATTATATACCTAATGGTTCTAGGTATAGGAATTTGCGTGTGCATCTCTCTAAAGACTTAATGGCAGCTTCGTCAACACCGCTTGTGTTGGGCGTGATAGCTGAAGGCGAAACCTACGGGTATGAAATTGTGAAGCGGGTTGAAGAACTCTCTAAAGGCGCCCTGAACTGGACTGACGGCATGATGTACCCGTTGCTGCACCGATTAGAGCACCAACATTATTTAACGTCGCGGTGGCGCATTGGTGAGTCTGGTCGCAAACGCAAGTATTACGCGATTACAAAAGAAGGCTTGAACGTGTTGGGTGAACAACAGCAGCAATGGCAAGTTATTAACGACGCTTTAAATCAAATCTGGCGCGACATGAAACGGAGCAGCGATGATGGCTATCAACCGGTCTGACACAACCTTCGATATTGAAACAAGCATAGGGCAATGGCGCGCTTATGTATTACGCCACGCTGCAATTCATGCGGATGATGCCGATGAGCTGGAAAGTCATTTGCGTGATCAAATTGATGCGCTGATGCAGTCTGGCTTACACAGCGACGAAGCCTTTATGGTAGCCACCAAACGTATCGGCAACCTGCAAGCGGTTTCCAGTCAATATGCCGAAGTGCACTCAGGCCGACTCTGGCAAAACTTAGTCTTCACCACTGACAATAAGGGCTGGGTGGGCGACTTTATTCCGGCCTTCTGGTTGGCATTTGCCGCCGCTCTGGCTTTCCAACTACCTACACTCTTTGGGGTAACCCCTGAAACCCACGAATGGTTTTTTGCTCGAACCATTAGCCTGTTTTGCTTGCCATTTTTAGCCGCTTACTGGGTGATAAAGCGCGATCTCGGCACCGCAGGATGGCTAACGGTAATCGGCGTTTCCGCTGGGGCGTTTATTATTATGAATGCACTGCCATGGCAGGCTGAGTCGGCAACCAGCACCTTAGCGGTTATGCATATACCTATGGCACTGTGGTTTTTAGTTGGCGTTATGTACACCGGCAACTGGTGGCGCACCGACGCGCGCCGTATGGACTTTATTCGTTTTTCCGGTGAGTACGCCATTTATTTTGTGCTCATTGCGCTGGGCGGTGGCATTTTAACTGCTTTTACCGTCGGTATGTTCTCATTCATTGGCCTCGACCTCGCGTGGTTTGCTCAGCAGTGGATTATACCTTGCGGCGCTATGGGGGCCGTTGTGATTGTAGGCTGGCTGGTTGAAGCCAAGCAGGGCGCAATTGAGAATATGGCACCCGTATTGGCACGCATTTTTACGCCGCTATTTACCCTGTTGCTGTTAGCATTTTTAGTAGTGATGCTAATGACAGGGCGTGGTTTTGATGTGCAGCGCGACGTGCTCATTGGGCTCGACTTAATGCTGGTGTTGGTTCTAGGTTTAGTGCTGTATGCCGTGTCTTCGCGTGATCCCGGCAAAGCGCCGAGCTTATTTGATTGCCTGCAACTGCTGCTGGTAAGCGCCGCCTTGTGTGTTGATCTGTTAGCGTTGGGAGCCATTTCCGGGCGCATTTTCGAACTCGGTGTTACCCCTAACCGCGTTGCTGCGCTGGGTGAGAACCTAATTTTATTGGTGAGCTTAAGTGGTTATGCCTGGCATTACGTTAATTTTGTGCGCAACCGCAGTGGCTTTGCTGCATTGGAGCGTTGGCAAACAGGGTTTATTCCCGTGTATGTCATGTGGGCAGTGATTGTGGTGGCAATATTCCCATTGGTGTTTGGCTTTTAGTGACAGCTTTACCCATGCCGACTTATTTCATTAAAACTTTCCCGCCTATCATTTTATAGGCGGGCGCACCGCGTATCATCGTTTCACGAGCAAACTGCTGACCGCACTCTGGGCACACGCCTACTTCTTGTGTATGGTCTTCCACAATCCGCTCCACAAAGCATTTCACCAACGCGCCTTTACCGCCCTTTCGATACTTATAGAGTGCCGCGCGGCATTTGCTGCAACTAACTTGTACGGTGCGTAACGGCGGTTTTTTGCGAGGTTTTGCCATGATTACAACCTAAAAGGGCTTGTGAAATAAGAAGAAACTTTCATACTGAAAGGCAGTCGCCGGAAGCGAGCCCCCTATAAAAAAGGATGAAAATTATGAACTATCTAAAACTAAGCGTCATTTCTTTAGCTTTTTTAAGTTCTGTTGCGCTCGCTCAGCAGCACGTATTAAACCACGCCGACCTACCATGGCAACCGACCAACGTAGAAACATTCAATAATTTAAATCGCTCTTTGGTTGGCAGTTTAAAGAAAAATGGATTTGATGGCGATGGCAGTCTTGCAGTTTTAGACGCGCGCGGAATCATTAAGTCATTCAAAAATGTTATTGATTTCGGCACCTTTAATAGTAAGGGCGGCTTCTTTATTATCAGCGATGACCAAAGGGAAGCAATTGTCTCCAGTTATGATGAGAACCTAACGAAAATAAGCTCACGGAGTTTCTCGAGCAACTTGGTCAAACGGAGCATTGTCTCCGTCTCAAAAGACGGAACCGAACTTGTATTCAGCTCGCCTTCACCCGATATGTCATCGCGAAAGTCTATTACAAAATACTCAGGGCACAATTTCTCGCATGCAACAAACTACGCATTTTCTGAAGCGCCTCTTTATCAAGCAATAAGCTTTGGAGATAACCTGCTGGCCATCAACGTCGACAGAAACCTTGTAGCTTTTAAAGGCGAAAATGTTGCTTGGACTTACGAGCCCACCCCTTACATTTCAGTAAACTCATTATCAGCCTCACAAGACAAACAATACCTGATCGTCAAAAGTGACAAGGGTGATGTAGCAATCATTGATGGTAGCGGCAATGAAGTTTTTCGGGTAAAGAATAAAGGCGGTTCGGCCGTTACGGTGAAAGATAATGTCGCGGTTGTTACCAACAACGGAGTCACCAAAAAGTACTCTCTTGAAACCGGCCGGGAAATTGAACTGTGACTAAACGGTAAGGTGAAGGCGTACATTGGCTGAATGGTGGATACCATGACCCATGATTTACCTCTTACGGTCATGGTTACATTTTTTTCGTACAAGGTGTCCGGGAATCTAAGCCCTTACCATGGAGAAAAATCTTGTTATTGGTGATAATCCATATATCAGTCGTAGCGCTCATAACACTAGTCTTTATTAAACGAAAAGTTTGGTTGCCTATGATCGCAACCTTAATTCTATCCCTTCTTTATTTTAACTGGATGGCCAACACGAGCGATTCAGACGGCCTTAAAGGGGTTGTTTTTTTAATTTGGCCGCCCATCTACACATTGCTTAGCGGGGCTCTTTGGTGTGTTTTTAGAAAGATAAGGTCAATCTATTTAAAGCGTTAGCTCATGACATTTGGTTTGCTACTGCCGATACAAAGCTCTTGAAAAGTGACGCTTCAAATAATCGTTTTGATGGTTCTTTCAATACCTTTAAAGCATGCCAAAAGGGCTCCGAAGAGCCCTTTTATCATTATTCAACGGTAACGGATTTTGCCAAGTTGCGCGGCTGATCTACGTCGGTGCCTTTGATTATGGCGACGAAGTACGAGAGAAGCTGCAACGGAATGGTGTACACAATTGGTGCAATCAATTCGTCACAATGGGTGACGTTAATCACACGCATGCTGTCATCGCCTTTGAAGTGCGCGTCTTTATCAGCAAACACGTACATAATACCGCCACGTGCGCGTACTTCTTCAACGTTGGATTTGAGCTTTTCTAACAGCTCATCGTTCGGGGCAACAACGATAACCGGCATATCGGCGTCAATCAGTGCCAACGGGCCATGTTTCAGTTCGCCCGCTGCATAGGCTTCGGCGTGAATGTACGAAATTTCTTTCAGCTTCAGCGCGCCTTCCATTGCTATCGGATACTGAGTGCCGCGGCCTAAGAATAAGCTATGGAATTTATCCGCAAATTCTGGTGCTAAGGCTTCAATGGCATCACTTAACAGCAAGGCTTCTTCAAGTTTGGCTGGCAAAGTTTTCAGTGACTTAATTACCAACTCTTGTTGCGCGGCTGACATGCCACGGAATTGACCAATGGCTAACGTTAACATCAGCAAGCCAACCAACTGGGTAGTAAATGCTTTTGTGGATGCCACGCCAATTTCAGTGCCGGCGCGGGTCATATAAGCTAAGTCAGACTCACGTACCATCGATGATGTGGCGACGTTACAAATGGTTAAGCTGCCTTTGTAACCCAGCTCTTTTGACAATCTTAAGGCGGCGAGGGTGTCAGCGGTTTCACCAGACTGCGAAATGGTAACCAACAGACTATTCGGGTGCACGTGCGATTGGCGATAACGGAATTCCGACGCAATCTCAACGTTACACGACACGCCAGCCATTGATTCAAGCCAATAGCGTGCAACCATACCGGCGTGATACGACGTACCGCAGGCGACAATTTGCACGTGTTCAATGTCTTTGAGTAAATCAAGCGAGCCATTACCAAACACGTCATCCGCCACATGACCATCAACAATCCGGCCTTCAAGTGCATTACGCACGGCACTTGGTTGTTCATGTATTTCTTTCAACATGAAGTGACGGTACTCACCTTTGCCACCCGCATCGTAATTACCGTCTGACTCATGCACATCGCGCTCTACGCGTTGGCCCTTGGCGTCAAAGATTTTTACTTGGGTACGGTTAATGTCGGCCATGTCACCTTCTTCGAGGTACATGAACTTGCGGGTAACCGGTAACAAAGCCAATTGGTCCGAGGCAACAAAGTTCTCACCAATACCCAAGCCAATAACCAGCGGGCTGCCTGAGCGCGCAACAACCAAGCGGCCTGGTTCGCGACAGTCCATTACCACCGTGCCGTAGGCGCCTTCTAATTGGCGAACAGCAGCTTGCACGGCTTCAAATAAGTCATCATGGGTTTTGCGTTCATGGTGCACCAAATGGCAAATTACTTCCGTGTCGGTGTCTGAACTGAAGGTGTAACCAAGCCCTTTAAGGTGCTCGCGCAGTTTTTCGTGGTTCTCGATAATGCCATTGTGAACAACCGCAATGCAGTCTTCTGAAATATGTGGGTGCGCGTTGGCTTCGGTCACGCCGCCGTGGGTTGCCCAGCGCGTATGTGCGATACCTGTTGTACCTGATAGTGGGTGCTCACCAACAGCATCTTTTAAGGCTTGTACTTTGCCGGTGCGGCGCACACTTTCAATCACGCCTTCATCGGTAAGCACCGCTAAGCCCGCTGAGTCATAACCGCGGTATTCAAGGCGTTTAAGGCCTTCAATGAGAATTTCGCTAATACGGCGCTCTGACGTTGCGCCAACTATTCCACACATATTATTTATCCTTTTTCACTGGCCGTTGCCAGGTACTAATATTCCGTTGTTTGCCACGCGCAACGGCGAGCTCTTCGTCTTCAACGTTTTTGGTGACCGTTGAACCGGCACCCACGGTCGCGTTCTTGCCAATGCGAACTGGCGCAACCAAGGAGCTATTTGAACCAATAAATGCACCGTCATCAATTTCGGTCACAAATTTATTCACGCCGTCATAGTTACAGGTAATTGTACCTGCGCCCACGTTAACCCCAGCGCCAATTTGTGCGTCGCCTAAATAGGTTAAATGGCTGGCTTTTGAGCCTTTGCCCATGCGGGTTTTCTTAATTTCAACGAAGTTACCCACTTGTACGCCTTCGGCTAAATCGGCTCCTGGGCGTAACCGTGCAAACGGGCCAACCGCACAATTCTCAGCCAATACAGCCGATTCGATAATCGAGTTCGCTTTAACCCGCGAACCTGCGCCAATTTTGCAGTTTCGCAATACGCAGTTACTTTCGATAACAACGCCTTCACCAAGTTCCACACGGCCTTCAAATATTACATTTACATCAACCACAACGTCGTTGGCGATAATAACTTCACCACGCACATCTACACGCGCCGGGTCCATTAAGGTTGCACCATCAAGCATCAACTGTTCGGCTTGCCGCGCTTGGTAAGCACGCTCTAAGCCGGCCAGTTGAACGCGGTTATTCGCGCCTTCAACTTCGCTAATCGCTTGCGGCTGCGCCGTGGCTATTTGTACACCTTCTTGGGCTGCCATGGCGACGATATCTGTTAAATAATATTCACCTTGCGCGTTATTGTTCGACAACTTGGCAAGCCACCGCTTTAATGCAGCGCCATTCACGGCCATCATGCCGGTGTTTACTTCGGTAATTTCCAATTGCTTGGTAGTCGCGTCTTTTTGCTCAACAATGCCTGTTACTGCACCACTTAGGTCGCGCACAATGCGCCCGTAACCTGTAGGATCAGGCAAGGTTACTGTCAGCAATGCTAAATCTGTTTGTTCAGCAGCCTTAAGTAAGCTCTGCAGGGTTTCAACCCGAGTTAACGGCACATCACCATACAAGATCAATACGGTTTCATGGTCGGCTAAATGAGGAATCACTTGCTGTACGGCATGTCCGGTACCCAACTGCTGTGCTTGCTCAACAAAGTTAAGTGCTTGGTCAGCCAAGCGCTCAAGCAGCGCGTCTGCACCGTGGCCATAGATAACGTGCACCTGATCAGGCGACAACGCGCGCGCAGTGTCGATAACGTGCTGAACCATTGGCTTGTGAGCAACAGGGTGCAGCACTTTCGGCAACGCCGAACGCATTCGTGTACCTTTACCCGCAGCAAGAACTACTACACTCAGAGACATGAATCCTTCCGTTTCTGGTTAAAAGTGAATCCCGTATTTTAAAGCTGTTTACAACAAATTAACAGGCGAAAAAAAGACCCGCAAACCGAGATTTACGGGTCTTTTCGATTTCTTAATGCTGGCGTGCTGATTATTTGCGTATTTTGCGAATAATCTGCAGCTGAGCCATCGCTCGAGCCAGTTCTGCTGCCGCTTCTGCGTAGCTTAAGTCAGAACTTTGATCTGCAATTGCATCTTCAGCATGTTTCTTGGCTTCCAGAGCTTTCTGTTCATCCAGCTCATCACCACGAACCGCTGTGTCAGCAAGGACCGAGACGTTATGCGGCTGCACTTCTAGCACACCACCAGCAACGTAGATGATTTCTTCAGCGCCGCCATCTTTCACGATGCGAACCATACCAGGCTTCAACGTCGTTAATAACGGGGCGTGACCTGGGAAAATACCCAGCTCACCTTCGCTACCGGTCACTTGCAAGGTCTCAACCGCACCAGAGAACAAACGTTCTTCGGCGCTGACCACGTCAAGCTGTACAGTTTTAGCTGCCATTTAAACCTCCCGGTTTATTACATTTTTTTAGCTTTTTCAGCTGCTTCTTCGATGCTACCAACCATGTAGAACGCTTGTTCTGGTAGGTCGTCGTAGTCACCGCTTAAGATGCCTTTAAAGCCAGCGATAGTATCTTTCAACGATACGTATTTACCTGGTGAGCCTGTGAATACTTCGGCTACGAAGAATGGCTGTGACAGGAAACGCTGAATTTTACGCGCACGTGATACGGTCATTTTGTCTTCTTCAGACAATTCGTCCATACCCAAGATTGCGATGATGTCTTTCAGCTCTTTGTAACGTTGCAATACTGACTGTACGCCACGCGCAGTGTCATAATGCTCTTTGCCGATAACCTGTGGGTCCAACTGACGTGATGTTGAATCCAACGGGTCAACCGCAGGGTAGATACCCAATGACGCGATGTCACGTGACAATACAACGGTCGCGTCTAAGTGAGCGAACGTGGTTGCTGGTGACGGGTCAGTCAAGTCATCCGCAGGTACGTATACCGCTTGGATTGACGTGATTGAGCCAGTTTTGGTTGACGTAATACGTTCTTGCAGTACACCCATCTCTTCTGCAAGTGTAGGCTGATAACCTACTGCAGATGGCATACGACCCAACAATGCTGATACTTCGGTACCGGCTAGGGTATAACGGTAGATGTTATCTACGAAGAACAATACGTCACGACCTTCGTCACGGAACTTCTCTGCCATGGTCAAACCGGTTAACGCTACGCGCAAACGGTTACCAGGAGGCTCGTTCATCTGGCCATAAACCAGTGCAACTTTGTCGAGTACGTTTGAATCTTTCATTTCATGATAGAAGTCGTTACCTTCACGTGTACGCTCACCAACACCGGCGAATACTGAGTAGCCGCTGTGCTCGATTGCGATGTTACGGATAAGCTCCATCATGTTTACGGTTTTACCTACACCCGCACCACCGAACAGACCAACTTTACCACCCTTAGCGAACGGACAAATCAAGTCGATTACCTTGATGCCAGTCTCTAACAGTTCAGTTGCGTTTGACTGTTCTTCGTACGAAGGTGCAGCACGGTGAATAGACATACGTTCGTCTTCACCAATGTCGCCCGCTTCATCAATTGGTTCGCCCAATACGTTCATGATACGACCCAGGGTTTGTTTACCCACGGGTACCATGATTGGCTCACCGGTGTTTTCTACCATAATTCCACGACGCAGACCGTCGGTAGTACCCAGTGCGATACCACGCACAATACCACCGCCTAACTGCTGCTGAACTTCCAGGGTCAGACCCTTGAGGTCACCGTCGGTCACCTGCAGCGCGTCGTATACCTTTGGCACGCTGGTTTGTGGAAATTCTATATCCACAACCGCGCCAATTATTTGCACGACCTTACCTTGACTCATGACATTTCCTCTAACTCTAAAATTCTTGCAAGCTTCGCCTTAAACAGCTTCGGCGCCCGATACAATTTCCGAAATTTCCTGCGTAATCGCTGCTTGGCGTGCTTTGTTGTACACCAATTGCAGTTGATCGATGAGGTCTTCGGCGTTGTCGGTAGCGGCTTTCATCGCCACCATCCGCGCTGCCTGTTCACTAGCGATGTTGTCCACTACGCCCTGATACACTGTCGCTTCAACATAGCGACGAATCAGCAATTCTAAAATTGGCTGTGGATTCGGTTCATACAGATAGTCCCAGCTGCCTGATTGAACTTCATCACGAGACTCAGCTTTTGGCAACGGTAGCAATTGCGCTATCGTTGGCTCCTGCCGCATGGTGTTCACAAATTTGTTGTACACCACATACAAGCGGTCGAGTTTACCTTCATCAAAGGCATCCAACATAACCTGTACAGTCCCGAGCACATCATTCACGCTTGGCTTATCACCAATGCCTGATTTTTGCGCCAGTAAACGGCCTCCAAAGCGTTTAAAGAAACCCGTAGCCTTGCTGCCTATTGCTGCAAAATCAACGTCAACACCGTTATCTTTATTTGCTTGAGCATGCTTAACCACCGCTTTAAATTCGTTGGTGTTCAAGCCGCCGCACAAACCACGGTCGGTTGAAATTACAATGTAGCCAACTCGCTTCAGTACCCGTTCTTCAAGATACGGATGCTGATATTCTAAGTTGGCATGGGCAACATGGCCGATCACCTTGCGAATGCTGTCCGCATACGGACGGCTTGAAGCCATACGTTCCTGCGCCTTTTTCATTTTGGACGCAGCAACCATCTCCATTGCACTAGTGATCTTCTGAGTATTATTAATACTCCCGATCTTGGTTTTTATCTCTTTACCGCCGGCCATGATATTCTCCTGTTAACTCAACGACTTGTGGCCACACATTTGTGCAGCCACGCTCCGCTTACCAAGACTGCGTTTTCTTGAAGGTTTTCAGGCCTTCATGCAGCTTAGCGTCGATGTCGTCGTTATAGTTGCCAGTTTTGTCAATATCCGCCATCAGTTCAGCGTGCTCGCTACGCATGTATGCAATTAATGCACCTTCGAAGTCGAGGATTTTATCTTGCTCTACATCTTTCAGGTAACCCTTTTCCGCAGAGAAGATAGATACGGCCATATCGGCCACGCTCATAGGCATATATTGGTTCTGTTTCATCAGTTCGGTAACACGTTGTCCGTGCTCTAGCTGCGCGCGCGTTGCTTCATCTAAGTCAGAAGCGAACTGAGCGAATGCTGCCAATTCACGATACTGTGCCAATGCCAAACGGATACCACCACCAAGTTTCTTAATGATCTTGGTTTGTGCTGCACCACCTACACGCGATACCGACACACCTGCGTTTACTGCAGGGCGGATACCGGCGTTGAACAAGTCAGTTTCTAAGAATATCTGACCATCGGTGATTGAAATCACGTTGGTAGGTACGAACGCTGATACGTCACCCGCTTGGGTTTCGATAATTGGCAACGCTGTTAATGAACCGGTTTTACCTTTAACTTCACCGTTGGTGAATTTCTCAACGTAGTCAGCATTTACACGTGCTGCACGCTCAAGCAAACGGGAGTGAAGGTAGAAAACGTCACCTGGGTAAGCTTCACGACCTGGTGGACGACGCAGCAACAATGAGATTTGACGATAAGCAACAGCTTGCTTCGACAAGTCATCATATACGATCAATGCGTCTTCACCGCGGTCACGGAAGTATTCACCCATGGTACAACCTGAATAGGCTGCCAAGTATTGTAGTGCTGCAGATTCAGAAGCTGATGCTGCAACAACAATGGTGTTTTCCAGTGCGCCATGCTCTTCAAGTTTGCGTACTACAGATGAGATGGTCGAAGCTTTCTGACCAATCGCAACATACACACACTTAATACCAGAGTTTTTCTGGTTGATGATGGCGTCAACTGCCAAAGCGGTTTTACCGGTTTGACGGTCACCGATGATCAGCTCACGCTGACCACGACCAACTGGAATCATGGCATCAATTGACTTGTAACCTGTTTGAACAGGTTGGTCGACTGATTGACGCTCAATAACACCCGGTGCGATTTTTTCAACTGGCTCAAAGCCGTCTGCATCAATCGGACCTTTACCGTCAATTGGCTCACCCAAGGTGTTTACCACGCGGCCTAATAAGGCACGACCAACCGGAACTTCTAAGATACGGCCAGTAGACTTAACTTTTACGCCTTCTTGCAAATCAGCGTATGGACCCATTACAACGGCACCAACGGTGTCGCGTTCAAGGTTCAAGGCGATTGCATAACGATTGCCAGGAAGTTCAACCATCTCACCTTGCATACAATCAGCAAGGCCATGGATACGAATGATACCGTCGATTACAGAAACGATAGTACCTTCATTACGAGCTTCACTGACCACTTCGAACTGTTCAATTCGTTTTTTGATCAGCTCTGCGATTTCATTTGAATTCAGTTGCATGCTCAAGTCCCCAATTAGGATTGCAGTGCGTGTGCAAGTCGATCTAACTTACCGCGCACCGTGCCGTCGATTACCGTGTCACCAGCTTTTATATATAAGCCGCTAACAATCGCTGCATCGACAGTGCAATTCAGCTTAACTTTGCGTGAAAAACGTTTTTCTAACGTTTTCGCTAGATTGTCTTGCTGTTTCTTCGTCAATTTCACTGCTGAAGTAACATCAACAGCAATTTCTTTGTCGTAGTCGGCGCGCAGTTCAGCGAACAGCGCTACCACAGCAGATAAAGCTTTCAAACGGCCATTTTCGGCCATCAGACGAACAAAATTCTGAACTTTTTCGTCCAATTGTTCGCCACAAACGTTGATGAAAACTTCAACTTTCTTGTCTAGCGTTTCGGCGCTGCTCAAAAACGTAGCCATTGTTGCATCATTCGCAACCGCGGTCGCGAATGCCAACATTTCGTGCCATTTTTCGATAGCGCCGTTCTCTACTGCAAAATCAAATGCTGCTTTTGCATAGGGGCGAGCAACCGTAGTCAATTCTGACATTTGCACAAACCCCTTTGGTTAGAGTTCAGCGACGAGTTTTTCAACAATGTCACTGTGAGCGTCTTTATCAATTTCACGCTCGATGATTTTGCTTGCACCAGCAACAGCTAATACAGCTACTTGCTTGCGCAATTCTTCGCGTAGGCGATTACGTTCAGCTTCAACTTCAGCGTGACCGGCAGCAATAACTGCTTCGCGCTCGGCTTCGCCACGTTGTTTGCCTTCTTCAACCGTTTGCTCAGCGCGTTTCTTCGCTTGAGCAATGATTTCAGCAGCTTGCGCTTTCGCATCTTTAAGTTCGTCAGCAATCTTTGCCTGAGCAAGCTCGAGATCTTTTTCGGCACGTTCGCCGGCTGCAAGACCATCAGCAATTTTCTTCTGACGAGCTTCAATCGCATTATTAAGCGGAGGCCATACGAACTTCATACAAAATAGTACGAAGACGATGAACGCGATTAATTCTCCGATCAGGGTCATGTTTAAATTCATTAACCCCCCCTCCTATAAGTTCTATTGTTCGAAAGTTGAATGACTTATTAAGCAGCGAACAATAAGAACATGGCGATACCAACACCGATCATTGCTACCGCATCGATCAGACCTGCCAGGATGAACATTTTAACTTGCAGTGAAGGTGCTAATTCTGGCTGACGTGCACACGCTTCCAAGAATTTACCACCCATGTTACCGAAGCCAAGACCAGTACCGATTGCACCGAAACCGATCAACAAAGCTACAGCGATATATTTAAGACCTAATGCTAGTTCCATTGTTTTCTCCAATAAATGTTAAGAGTTAAAAAGTAAAAATTAAAAAACAAACTAAAACAAAAATTAATGGCTTTCTGAGCTGGCCATGCTTAAGTAAACAATGGTCAGCATCATGAATACGAACGCTTGCAGCACAATAACCAGTATGTGGAATACCGCCCACACAAAGTGCAGTGGTAACTGCATCAAGCCAATTGCGCCAATTAGGATGAAAATCATTTCACCGGCGTACAAGTTACCGAACAAACGCAGCGCCAGTGAAAATGGCTTCGCAACCAAGGCGATAGTTTCGAGTAACAAGTTAAACGGTATCAGGAGAACCTGAACAAGCTTGTTGTTCGCGCTAAATGGGTGCAGGGTCAATTCTTTGATGAATCCAACCACACCTTTAATACGAATAGAATAACCAATCATCAGTAAGAACACGCCCAGCGCTAATGCAGCAGTCATGTTTACGTCTGTGGTTGGCACTATCTTCATGTACACATCGTGTGAATCCATACCGAAGAAGGTTGCGCCTGCCCAGCCTGCAAATGCAGGTAAGAAGTCAACCGGTACTAAGTCCATCAAGTTCATCAGGAATACCCAAACGAAGATGGTCAGTGCCAGTGGAGCAATAAGTTTGCTTTTGCCATGGAAGGTGTCGCGCACGTTGCTTGCAACGAGCTCGATGATCATTTCGATAAAGCATTGGAATTTACCCGGTACACCGGTATCTGCTTTTTTCGCCGCGGAGCGGAAGATCATTAAAAACAGGATGCCAAGTCCGATCGACCAAGCCAGTGTGTCAATGTGCCATGTCCAGAACCCTGCTTCACTACACGCTTTATTGAAGGCGATACCATTTTCGGTAGAGCACATCTTGGCGTTGGTTAAGTGGTGCTGGATATGACCTTGGAGCGTTAACTCTTCTGCAGCCATGTTGTTTCCCACAATTTTAAGTTGATTTTAAAAATAAAATTGGTGCTAGCCATTGCACAAACAAGGCTGTGATGTAACCGCTAACAACCGCGCTATGCGGGAGCGTTGTGAACACCAACAGGCCAATGAGCAAGGCCACAGCGAAGCTTATTTTCAGAGCTTCACCAGCAAAAAAGTTACTGACGATTTGTTTCGCCGCACGGGCACCACCTTGTGCAAAGGCGCGCCACGCAAAAAGTGCTGTTGGAATCATCACGGCCATTCCGCCGCCAACAACACCCCAAAAATATGTATATCCAGCAATAGGTTGTACCAACGAGAACACGCATGCCAATAAAAATATGGCGCCTGCCTGCGCGCGAATTAACTTCGCTGCGAGTTGTTTTCCATTTGCTGTTAGCGTTTTATTCACAGGCTAAAAACCTCGGTTAAAAGCCCGCGATAGTATAAAGATTTGGCGTTTAATTGCAAACAAATTGGGATGGTTAGCTGTCCTGCTCTAGCTGGAAGTGGGTAAGAATGCCATCGAGCTCGTCTAAACTGCTGTAATTGATGACAACTTTACCTTTTCCTTTGCGACCGTGATTGATTGCAACGGCTGCGCCAAGGCGTTCGCTTAAACGGGTTTCAAGCCGCTGAATATCTGCATCAGGCTGCGGTTTTTCAGGTTTTTCTTTGGAAGGTTCTAAGGCTAAACGCACAAGTTTTTCAGCTTCACGCACGGTCATGCCTTTGGCCGCGATCTGCCGCGCAATCTCAGCTTGAGGTTCACCTTCTAGGGCAAGCAATAATTTGGCGTGACCAAGCTCTATGTCACCGCGTTCTAACAAAGTTTTCGTTTCTGGTTGTAAATTATTTAAGCGCAGCAAGTTAGTAACTGTTGCGCGTGATTTACCTACCGCATCAGCTACTTCTTGGTGGGTTAGTTGAAACTCCGTAAGCAACCGCTGCAAGGCTGTCGCTTCTTCCATTGCGTTTAAGTCTTCGCGTTGTATGTTCTCGATTAACGCTATGGCAACCGCTGCTTCATCAGGTACTTGCTTTATTAAGCAAGGAACTTCGCTTAAACGAGCCATTTGCGATGCTCGCCAACGGCGTTCACCGGCAATAATTTCGTATTTTTCGTGGCCAACTTCGCGCACAACAATAGGTTGAATAATACCCTGAGCTTTTATTGATGCGGCTAAATCTTCTAAAGCTTCAGCTGTCATGTCTTTACGAGGCTGATATTTACCCGGCTGCAACCACTCAATAGGCAGCTTTTGCAGCTCACCCTTCGTGTAATCAACGGCTGGTGTGTCGTCATGCTGTTCTTTATCGCGAGCTGTTTTGCTCGTAGTCAGTAACGCGTCTAAACCGCGTCCAAGTCCTCGTTTTTTGGCAGACATAAAGCGTTTTTCCTTAAGCTTCAGCCGCTGCTTCGGCTTTTTTTAGTTGTTCAGCACGGCGGATTAATTCACCAGCAAGAGCTAGATAAGCTTTCGCGCCAGAAGATGATTTATCATAATACATGGCTGGCGAACCAAAGCTAGGCGCTTCAGCTAAGCGCACGTTACGTGGAATGACTGTACGGTATACTTTTTCGCCAAAATGATTTTTTAATTGTTCGGAAACATCATTCGCCAGGCGATTGCGCGGATCATACATTGTTCTCAGTATGCCTTCGATTGCTAAGCGCGGGTTTACTGCGTCCGCAAGCCGTTCAATTGTATCCATAAGCGCAGTAAGCCCTTCCAATGCAAAGTATTCACATTGCATGGGTACCAATACGGAGTCTGCTGCAGCCATCGCATTAACCGTTAACATACTTAGCGAAGGCGGACAGTCTATGAAAATAAAGTCGTACTGATCAACAACTGGCTTTAATGCTGTTGCCAGACGTTGCTCACGCGCGAATTCTTCCATCAGTTTTATATCTGCTGCGGTGGTATCACCGTTTGCAGCAACAAGATGATATTTACCACTGGTTTCGCGAATAATGACTTCTTCAATCGGTTTTTGCTCAACCAATAGCTCATAAGCAGTGTTCTCAACGTCGTATTTATCAACGCCGCTGCCCATGGTCGCGTTACCTTGCGGATCTAAATCAATTAATAATACCTTTCGACGCGTGGCAGCCATGGATGCAGCTAAATTCACCGCCGTGGTGGTTTTACCCACGCCGCCTTTTTGGTTTGCAACCGCAATGATTCTGCCCACAGGACTAACCTCTCGTTGTTATAATCACCAAATGACGCTCGCCATCGGCCTCGGGAACCTGTAATCGAATTATTTCTTCAGCACTAAACTGCGCCGACAAATCAGCCAGTTCAGCTTCAGGATAAACGCCTTTGAGCGCATAAAACTTACCCTGACTATTTGGTAAATGCTGACACCAAGTCAGCATATCATTAAGCGAAGCAAAGGCTCTACTTATCACACCATCAAATTTTATGTCAGGTTGATAATCTTCTACACGACTTTGCACAGCTGTTACATTCTTAAGCTTCAACTCATGGCAAATTTGACGAATAAAACGGATCCGTTTACCCAAACTATCCAATAATACAAATTCTTTATCTGGCGCAGCAATGGCTAGCGGTAAGCCCGGTAATCCTGGGCCCGTGCCAACATCAATAAAACGTTGCCCCTGCAAATGGGGCAATACAACAAGGCTATCCATGATGTGGCGACTTAACATTAACTGAGGATCACGCACTGACGTCAAATTATACGCTTTGTTCCATTTATGCAGTTGTTCAACCAACACCACTAATTTTTGTTGCTGATCGTCACTTAATGAAAGCGTGGTTTGTGCGAGTAATTTTTTTAATTGTGCCAGCATGAGTTACGCGCTTTTACGCAGTAGTCCTTGTTTTTTTAAGTGAACCAACAACATTGAAATAGCAGCTGGTGTAATTCCAGAGATACGTGACGCTTTGCCGACTGTTTCGGGTTGATGTTGATTTAACTTCGCCACCACCTCGTTTGACAAGCCTTTTATGCTCGCATAGTTAAAGTCTAGCGGCAATTTGGTATTTTCATGACGTTGTTGCTTCGCTATTTCATCTTGTTGACGTGAAATATAGCCCGCATATTTTGTTTGAATTTCAACTTGCTCGGCCGCAATTTTATCTGTTAAGCCAGGCCCTATACTTTCGATGGTCATCAGGTCAGCATAAGTAATTTCTGGGCGGCGTAATAACTCTTCACCATTCACTTCGCGAGTAATTGGCGTTTTAACCAGTTCGTTAACTTGCGCAACTGCAGGGTGATCTTTATGGATCCAGGTACTGCGAAGACGCTGTTGCTCTTGCGCTATAGCTTCCATTTTTATATTAAATGCAGCCCAACGAGCATCGTCAACCAAACCAAGCTCACGGCCTTTTTCTGTTAAACGCATGTCGGCATTGTCTTCACGCAACAAAAGGCGATATTCGGCACGGGAGGTGAACATACGGTAAGGCTCTTTGGTGCCTAAAGTGCTTAAGTCATCAATCAATACACCCATATAGGATTGATCACGACGTGGCGCCCAACCTTCTTTGTCTTGAACCTGACGTGCAGCATTCAAACCTGCAACTAAACCTTGCGCACCAGCTTCTTCGTAACCGGTGGTACCGTTTATTTGGCCAGCAAAAAATAAACCGTGAATGTATTTTGTTTCCAAGGTTTGTTTTAAATCACGCGGATCAAAATAGTCATACTCGATGGCATAACCAGGCCGTGTAATGTGTGCATTTTCAAAGCCTTTTATGGAACGTACCAATTCAACTTGCACGTCAAACGGTAAGCTTGTTGAAATACCATTTGGATAAAGTTCGTTGGTGTTAAGCCCTTCCGGTTCAACAAAAATCTGATGCGAATTTTTGTCACTGAAGCGCATGACTTTGTCTTCAATTGACGGGCAGTAACGTGGGCCAATACCTTCAATCACGCCAGAGTACATGGGCGAACGATCTAAACCGCCATGAATAATTTCGTGGGTTTTTTCATTGGTGTGGGTAATGAAACACGAAATTTGTTGTGGGTGATCGGCTTGTGATCCCATAAACGAAAAAATAGGTGTTGGTTGATCACCCGGTTGCTCTTGCATGACACTGAAGTCGACAGTTTTCGCATCAATGCGCGGGGGTGTTCCGGTTTTTAAACGATCAACACGTAACGGCAATTCACGCAGCCGCTTCGCTAAATTGTTAGCTGGAGGATCGCCTGCTCGACCACCTTGGTAATTATTAAGCCCAATGTGTATCTGCCCACCAAGGAATGTACCAACGGTTAACACAACCGTTTTCGCAGAGAATTTAAGGCCCATTTGGGTGACAACACCAACCACGCGATCGTGTTCAACAATTAAGTCGTCACAGGCTTGTTGGAACAAACTTAAATTGGGCTGATTTTCTAACGTATGACGAATCGCTGCTTTGTAAAGTGCGCGATCAGCTTGTGCCCGTGTTGCTCGAACAGCTGGCCCTTTTGATGAATTCAGTGTACGAAATTGTATGCCAGCTTTATCTGCAGCAATAGCCATTGCTCCGCCTAAGGCGTCAATTTCTTTAACTAAATGGCCTTTACCAATCCCACCAATTGCAGGGTTACACGACATTTGCCCGAGGGTGTCGATATTGTGCGTAAGCAATAGGGTATTAGAACCCATGCGTGCTGCGGCAAGGGCTGCTTCGGTACCTGCGTGTCCACCACCAATGACGATGACGTCGTAATGCTGGTGGTAAGAATTGGTATTTGGCATACAGTGCGTATCCTAGAATTCAAATTCTGTGTGAATGTAAAACGTAGCCGGATATTTTAACCTGAATTGGCTCAGATCAAAACGGTTAAATTCTAGTCTTGAGTTCTTTAAGGATCTAATCATTTAATTAAGATCTTTCTTTTGATCTTTTATTACTATTCTTATTAGCTTTGACATTTCTGTGGATAACCAAGCGTAGGTTAGATTCAGCGTGGATCACAACGATCTGTAAAGATGTGATCAGAGCATGATCCTTCCGGTGATCAAACGGTGGATAACTGGGTCACTTATACACAGGTGTAGTTATACACAGATTTACTAAGTGGGTATGTACAGGTTAGATCGCTACTTATTCAATCTTTATTCACAATGATTTAATGAAAGATTGTAACCATGTTGATGATTTTTCATCCGGATCATCTTGTGACATGTCAATTTCAAGGTGTGTGATCAGGCGTTTTGCACCCAAAATAGCTAACATTGCATCGCAATCACGACCTGCGGAACAAAAGGTGTCGTAACAACTATCACCCACTGCTATAACACCATATTTTAAGGTCGATAAATTTGGCTTATGGGTGTGTAATTCTTCGGCAAAATCCAGCATTGAGTCGGCATAATCGCCAGCACCGTGGCTTGCGACACAACATAACCAGATAGAATTATCGGTTAGTGATTCCATTAAATCAGAATAGTCGGGCTCGTAATGCATTGTGGTGGTAAAACCTGCTTGTTGCAGTTCGTTAGCAAGTTGGTCAGCCAAATATTCAGTGTTGCCAGACGTGGTAGCAACTAGGATGTTGATAGTTTGCATGATGAATTCTCTTAGCTTATCGCAATAACTTTATTGCGGCCTTGGTGCTTAGCATTTTGCATTGCGCGGTTCGCGCGTTCCAGACTTTGTTCAAAAGACTCACCAAATTGTACGTGCACCACACCAAAGCTGCCACGAATTGGCAAAATTAAATCATCAAATTGTAATACGGGTAGTTGATGGCGAAGCTCGTCAGCGCGTTCAATGGCGCTATCTAAATCTAAATTCGGCATAAATATAACAAAGTTGTCGTGTTCGCAGCGACAGAGAATTTCACTATCACGCATTTCGTTTTGCATGATCTTTGATGATTCACGAAGTACTTGATCACCAACACTGTAGCCATAGTCGGTATTGATGCGCGAAAAATTATCGATATTGTACAGAGCAATGCAGTGACTCTGATTAGGGCGCGATGATTTAACGACTTGCTCCACTAATGTTTTGAATAACCAGCGGGTAGGCAGTTGCGTCAGCGTATCGAGCATGGCGAGTTCTTTAAGCGTATTATTTTGCTGAACGAGTGCCGGAACAGCGACTGCAAAATATGAAGTAGCCGCAGTTATGTAAAGCGCAAACTGGTAAGTTATTGCTTGATCGGTTACATCGAAAATGCCGACGCCAAAGGCGATCAAAGCGGTAATGACCAGTAGGCTTGTGGACGCGTAAGCTGTGCGTTCGGTAAACACGATCCATACTTGTGGAATACTCACAAAGAACACGAAATAGGCTACGCCCGGATGATCGATGGCTCTATCGAGCAATAAAATGCCAATAATTGTAAGCAGCGCGACGACTAATTTACCGATAAATTGTTTCTTGGAATGGCGCATGCCGCGATCGTGGTCATAGAATACGTCTATCCAAGGCACCTTATAGGTGCTTAATTTGGGTAAAAACAAACACAAAAACGGCACCAGCACCATCACGCCAACCAAATCGCCAAGCCACCAAGCGAACCAACCATCTTTTACAATGTTGGTATAATTTTCAGTTGCGAACTCCCACACCAAAAGACCACAAAATGCTGCAAGAGCGGCAGACAATGCATAAATAACAAGCAAACCAACAATTTTAGTTGGAATATTTTTTTGTACAAAATGGCTTAACCAGTGGCGAGTGGCTAAACCGCCTAAGCCATAGGAGACCGAATGTGCCAGTGAAAACAAAAGTGATGTCGCTAAAAGGGTTGGGTCAAACCCTTTTTCAAAAAACGCTGAAAAATTAAAAGACTCTACCCAAATAGCAAGAAAAATAGGGATAAAAGCGCGCTTTCCGAAAACCAGAAAGGCGGCCATCGATACGCCAGCGGGCAGATACCACAAGCTGATGAACTCGGAGTAAGCAAGAATTGCTGAAGCATGAAATGCCCCAAGCCAGAGGAAAAAAATAAGTATATATGCGCTTTTTCGCAAAAGATTTATTCTCCCTTTCAAATCACAGCTTAAAAGCCTTAATAATTGGATTCTTGCATTAATATTGTATCTTTTACAAGTCAGCCGGTTGGGGGCTGAAAGCGACCAATGGTTATTTTTCGCGTTCAGTGTAATGGTCGCGTGGTTTAGAACTTGTTAAAGTAACGCGATGTGCGCACATATAAAGAGATAAAAACTATGAAAAAGACGATGTTTTGGCTCACCGCCGGGGTGATAGCCACGTTTAATATTTCAGTTGTAGACGCTTCTGTTGTTTCCCAAACCAAAGGAAATTTTGTTGATAAATTTCGTCAGTTAGATGAAGTGTTACCAACGGCCAACGTATACCGCAGTGCAGCCGGCGAGCCAGGCGAGCAATACTGGCAACAGCAAGCTGATTACAACATTAAAGTACGTTTAGATGAAGATAAACGCCGCATTGATGCGGAAGAAACCATTCAATATCACAACAACTCACCATATACACTGAAATATATATGGATTCAGTTGGACCAAAATATTTTCCGTTCAGACTCCATTGCTGAACGAACTGCCACATTCAATAGTAAACCGGACCAAAACTTAGGTGGTGTTGATAAGCCAGCCCGAATCAGCTTAAACCAACTACGCCGTGACCAGTTTATGGCGGATAACGAACTTGGTTTTAGCATTGATAAGGTTGCCGATGGCCGTGGCCGTGGGCTTGAATTTGTGGTGGTTGGAACCAACATGCGTGTTGATTTACCAACCCCACTGAAGCCGGGACAGAAAACCGAGCTTGCCATTGATTTCGGCTTCAACATAGTAGAAGAAGATGCAGTTGGTGCGCGTTCAGGCTATGAGCATTTTGCCGATGATGCCCGCGAAGGCGGTAATGATATCTTCTTGCTCGCACAGTGGTACCCGCGTGTTGCTGCGTTTACAGATTATGAAGCTTGGACCAATAAAGAGTTTCTAGGCCGCGGTGAATTTACTCAAGAATTTGGTAATTTTAGCGTTGAAATCGACGTTCCTGCCGATCACATTGTTTCGTCCACGGGTGTATTAACCAATGAACGTTCAGTGCTGACGCCAACGCAACGTGAGCGCCTTGAAAAATCGAAAAAATCAGACAAGCCTGTGTTCGTAGTTACGCCAGAAGAAGCGCTAGAGAACGAGAAAGAAGGCACTGACAAACGCAAAGTATGGAAGTTTGAAGCTGAAAATGTTCGCGACTTCGCATGGGCTTCGTCACGCAAATTCATATGGGACGCGCAAGGCTACCAGCAAGGTGGCGACGTGCAGCCGTTAGTTATGGCCATGTCGTTTTATCCGAAAGAAGGCGGTGAGCTGTGGGAAAAATATTCGACCGAGTCGGTTATTCATACCATGGAAGTATATTCGCGCTTCTCATTTGACTATCCATACCCTACGTCACAGTCCGTTAATGGTCCTGTGGGCGGCATGGAATACCCAATGATCACGTTTAATGGGCCGCGTACTATTTTACAAGATGACGGTAGCCGCACGTATTCGTTGTCTGAAAAGCGCTTTTTGATCGGCGTTGTTATTCATGAAATTGGGCATATCTATTTCCCAATGGTTGTGAATTCAGATGAGCGCCAATGGACGTGGATGGACGAAGGCTTAAATAGCTTTTTAGACGGTGTTGCCGGACGTGAATGGGATCCGAGTATTCCGTGGGGTGTTGAGCCGCGTTCAATTGTTGATTACATGAAATCGACCAACCAAGTACCTATCATGACGCAGTCTGATAGTGTGCTGAACTTAGGCCCCAATGCTTATACCAAACCGGCGGCAGCGTTAAATATTCTGCGAGAAGTTATTCTAGGGCGCGAGTTGTTTGACTTTGCGTTTAAAGAATACGCCCAGCGTTGGGCCTTTAAACGTCCAACTCCAGCGGACTTTTTCCGTACTATGGAAGAAGCTTCAGGGGTTGATCTCGATTGGTTCTGGCGCGGATGGTTCTACTCAACCGATCACGTTGATATCAGCTTAGATCGCGTTTATAAGTTACGCCTTGATACCAAAGACCCAGATATTGACTGGGAACGTCGTCGTCAAGAAGAAGCGGACAAACCAACGTCTTACTTTGTTCAGCGTAATGAAGCCGAGGGTCGTAAAACGTGGGTTGAAATGAACCCAGAGATTCGCGATTACCATGATGAAAATGATCGTTTCACGGTAACGAACAAACAACGCAATGCGTACCAAAGCTTCCTTGATAAACTTGAGCCGTGGGAACGTCGCGTGTTTGATCGTGCTATTGCTGAAGACAAAAATTATTACGTGCTTGATTTCAACAACCTTGGCGGTTTAGTGATGCCTATCTTGTTGCAAGTAACCTATACCGACGGCACCCAAGAAGATTTGCATATCCCGGCGGAAATTTGGCGTCGTAATGCCAAGTCTGTGAGCAAATTGATTGTTACGGATAAAGAAGTCTCTGAATTTGCGGTTGACCCGAATTGGGAAACCGCGGATGTTGATATTGAAAACAACTTCTATCCGCGTCGTATCATGCCATCGCGCATTGAAGCGTTTAAGTGGCAGCGTACGCACGATCATGTGTCACGTGACTTGATGCAAGATGCAAAAACCAAGTTGAAATCTGACGATGACAACGAAGAAGAGAATAAAGAAGATAACCAGGAGCAGTAAAAATGCGACAGTTGTTCATTGCATTGCTGCTAATTGTGGGGGTGAGCGCAGCTAGCGCTCACCAACTTCGTACAGCTAGTACCACCGTGTTGTTCAACGAGCGCACCGGCAATATAGAAGTGGCGCATCGCTTTTTTCTACATGATGCAGAGCACGCGGTAAAACAGCTGTTCGACAAAAAGGCAGATATTCATCAGCTCGAAAGTTCGCGTTCGCAATTTAGCGCGTATGTGCAGAAGCATTTTCAGCTGGAAAGTTTGAACGAAAAGCCGTTGCCTCTTAAAGAGGTTGGCTACGAAATTGATGGAACTAATTTTTGGGTCTACCAAGAAACACCAATCGTTGAAGGGTTGGCTGGGCTGCGAATTCGTAACAACGCTTTGCAAGATATTTGGCGCAGTCAGCAAAATTTGGTTAATGTTGAAGGTAATGGACCTATACAAAGCGTTACCTTTACCGTTCAAGACGAGTGGCTTGAGGTACGCTTCTAATTCTGGAGGCAGCCTATGGCTCGCGTGTTAATCGCGTTTTTGACAGCAATCATTGGTGCCGCGTTAGTTGGCACCGTGATTCAAACTCAGTTTAATTTAAGTGAGCTCACAGCGTTGTCGGTTGTCATTGATATGCCAACCCGCATGAATACCATTCTTCACGATTTACTTCATTTTGGGCCACTGTTTGCGCTCATACTTACCCCGACCTTGTTCCTAGCATTTATAATTGCAGCGCTTGTCGCGAAAAAGCTACCAAGCCTAGAGCGTTGGCTGTTTATTGTTGGTGGCGGCGTGGCGCTGGCACTAGCATTTGTGGTTGTGGACAGTTTGGCGCCAATGCCAACACTAATAGCTGCCAATCGTAGCCCGTTTGGCTTCGCTTTAATGAGTATTACTGGCGCGTTTGCCGGCTGGATTTTTGATCGCCTGTGGCACCCTCAGCCGCGGGAGCTTGCTGAGGAGTTGATGCAATGAAACGGGCGCTTAAATTTTTACTGTGTATAGCTCTGTATGGCGTTTGTGCTGTTGCGTATAGCGCTGAAACGCGAGTCATTGCTCAGAAGCTTAACTTTCCTTGGTCTGTGGCTGAGCTACCGGAAGGCGGGTATTTAGTGACAGAGCGCGGTGGCAAGCTTGTTCATGTTGCCGAAAATGGCACCAAGCAAGCGGTGACATTGAGCATTCCGGATTTGTACGCTGAAGCCCAAGCCGGATTGTTTGAAGTGCTATTGAGCCCTGATTTTTTGCGTTCACGCGAATTGGTTATCAGTTATTCGTGCGGCACCAAGCACGCTAATAACACCTGTGTAATTCGTGGAGCGCTGTCGTTGCAGCCGCCGTATAGCGTGATTGATACGCAGAATATATTTACTGCGTTACCGAAAAAGGACGGCGCCGCTCATTATGGTGGTCGCATGACGTGGCTTGGGGATGGCACCTTGTTGGTGGGGCTTGGCGATGGTTTTGTGTATCGCGAGCAAGCACAGTTGTTAGATTCCCACCTTGGTAAGATTGTCCGCATAACACGTTCTGGCGCTACACCAGAAGATAACCCGTATACGCATACTAAAGCCCCGCAAATTTTTAGTTATGGTCACCGCAATGTGCAAGGATTGATTTATGATAAAGATCGCGACGCCATTTGGCAGCATGAACACGGTCCGCGTGGTGGCGACGAACTAAATCGTATTGAGAAAGGGGCTAACTACGGGTGGCCGATTGTGACCTATGGCATCGATTATACCGGGGCAAAAGTTTCGCCTTTTACTGATCTGCCTGGGGTTAAAACGCCGCTGTACCAATGGACACCGTCTTTAGCGCCTGCGGGGTTGGCGTTGTATGAGGGTGATCTTCTGATCGCACACTTAGCCGGAAAACGTTTACAACGGCTTCGGTTAATAGCTAATGAGTGGCAATTAGAAGGCGACTACTTGGCGGATTTAAATCAACGAATACGCGCTGTCTACGTTGGCCCCTCGGGCCGAGTGTTGGTTTTAACAGACAGCAATGAAGGTCAATTACTTGAAGTGATATTTGAGTAAAACTTATAGGTTAGGGGCGTATATGAAATCATTTTTGCTAGGGCTGTTTCTGCTTTTAGCTGGTTTAACAACGATGCTTTGGCCTACTACGACAAAGGCATATGGCGGAACCGGGCACGCAGCTTTTTGTGAAGCAGCATATCAATTCGCTGCGCCTGCCACCCAAGATAAAATTGATGCGATGGTTGTGCAGCATCCTGACTACGATAGTTTTGGTGCGCTGTGCAGTTGGGCCGACCACATTAAAAGTGACGACAAATGGGACTGGGCCAAACCTCACCATTATGTGAATTTCCCGCATGAGCGCGCCAAAGTCACGGCTGAGGACTGCCCCGTGCAAGGCGGCTGCATACTGAGCGCGATTCAGCATCATTACGATGTGTTAAAGCACAACCCAACTGATTGGATAGCATTGGCCTTTTTGGCGCATTTTATTGGTGACTTGCATCAACCTCTGCATGTTAGCTTTGCCGACGACCTTGGCGGTAACCGAGCGCCAGTGGTGTATTTTGACCAGCCGACCAATTTGCACCGACTGTGGGATACCGACATGTTGGTGCAGCGCGGCGGTGACAGTGGTGTGCAGCAGGCAGAACAGCTCGTGCGCGGTGTTGTATCGCTGTCGCCACTAACGGTAACACCAGAACAAACCTTGAGTTGGGCCAATGAGTCGGCCGCAATTACCCGCCGAATTTATTCGCAGTACCGCGAGAATCAGGAACTTGGTGAAGACTATACGGCACAATGGGGACCCGTATTAGAACAACGTATACAACAAGGAGCACAGCGCTTAGCGGCAGTGCTTGACGGGCTGTATAAATAACAGCTTAGGCTTTTGAATTTATTCGTTGCGGGGTTTTTACCTGAGAGCCTTCGGCGTCGTACATGGCGGTGCCGCCTGCAGCGTCACGTAAAATGTTCAGCATCTGCTGATTGTGGTGCAGGCGATGCTGAATCAGTTCGCCATTTAACGTGTTGAGTTGCGCGAGGCGTTGGGTGCGGTCTAACAGCTCTAGCCAGACAGCTTCACAGCCCGCTTGCTTTGCCGCAGCGCGTGCACCGGCTGCGCTATCATCGAACCCAAGTTTAACTTGAGCCGCACGTCGTTTTGTTTCACTGGCTTCAATGTGTGTTTGTAATTGTTGTTTTTTAACCGCGAGCTGCTGCAGTTTGTCGCCGTCAATTTGGCCATCGCCCAGCAGCCGTTGTTCTTGATCTAGCAACGTGTGCAGTTCGCTCAATCGTTCAGTTTGTTCGGTCAGGTGTTGGAGTAAACTCATATGCCGTTATAAACCGTCGGTTAAACTTTTCAGTAACGCCTCTGCAATGTTGTCAGTATTCATGTTCAATTTACCATCACGAATCGCTTCACGAAGTTCTTCAACCCGCGCGCTGTTTATATCCTGACTAGCATCTTGTGGCAGTTGACTTAAATGGGTCACCACGTCTGCTTGATTTGCTGCACCTGCTTTTGCGCCGTCTGATTTTTGAGTCGCTTGCGAACGACTGGAGTCAGACTGGGTGACGCTGCTAGGTGGTTGATAACCGTTAATTTTCACGGGAAATTCCTCGCATTCTATGACTGTGCTAATTGATTTATCGGCACCAGCAGAAAAATCTTTAAGTTTATTTGCGTAAATCTAACACTTACTGCGCCGGCTTTGCGCGACCTGCCGCAATAATTTCAACCCGTAACAATTGTCGATTATTTAATCGTACACGAATTATATCACCAATCGCACCAGTATCCATTGCTTCGCCCGTGCGGTTTATTTGAAAGCCCTCGCCATGAACTTCAATCACCAAGGTATCCCCGTAGTTAACTAAAGTGGGTTTGACCAATAAATTTTCTTGCAAAACCGAGCGAGCGTTCAAACCGCGGCGTAACTGAGAGCCCTCTACCCGCGCAATATTCTCAGGGGTAGCCAACAACGCATGCCGCGGCAAACCTTGCAAATCACCCGTCATTGCCACAACGTCATTGCGGGTCAGCAGTTGTTGCGCGGATAAGTCGTGTGCTGCAACAAGGTATTCGCCAGTTGCAGAAACATCAATTTGAACATAGTGGTCGGCACCAGTTTGAGCACAGTGCAAGCGCACCATCATGCGCCCAGACAAGCGTTGCGGGGGGCGATTGAACCGTGCGGTAACCCGGGCGCACTGGTCTAGCTCTGCCAGCGCAGCCGTCGGGGTTAAAACAGTTACCGTATGAGATGTTGTGGTGGGTGGTAGTTGTTGTGCAACAAAGGCATTCAGTGTCTGTTGCCAATTTGATTGAGCCACAACAGAACCTGACGCAACGATGCCTATCAAGGCGATGGCTACACTTAGAAAAAGCCTGCTGTATTTGCTTGCTGTTATGTTTAGCACTCGCTAACCCCCTCAAACCATTGGTTGAATTATAGCCACCATAGAAAAATCCTATCGTCAGAATTGGGGCTAAAAAACATGCTTTTTCGTCGCTTTGTATTTACAGAAGTGCGCGTACTCTGCAACGTGAACAGGAGGGTCTGCACCATGATCGACAAATTAAGTAATGCGTTGCAGTTTCAACAGCAGGCGCTAGCACTGCGGCAGCAGCGTCAAGAAACGCTCGCGGGTAATATTGCAAACGCCGATACACCGAATTACAAGGCGCGCGACTTTGATTTCGCAGCTGAATTAAAACGTGCCACCGCGCATCAAGGCGGGCCAGTGAAGTTAGCAGCAACACATGCAGGGCATATGCAGCTAAATAGCTCGGCCAATGCGGTTGATATGCAATACCGCACGCCCGCACAAAACCGCTTAGATGGAAACACGGTCGATATGGACATGGAACGCACGCAGTTTTTGAATAACTCGTTGCGTTATCAGGCAGACATTCAATTTTTGGATGACAAAATAACCGGCTTACGTAAAGCCATGCAGCCAGAACAATAACAGGAGCTAGCTGATGGCTAACTTTTCAATTTTAGACATTTCAGGTTCAGCCCTAAGCGCGCAGTCGCAGCGCATGAATGTGGCTGCCAGCAATATGGCGAATGCGAATAGCGTGGCTGGGCCAGACGGTCAGCCTTATAAAGCGAAGCAAGTTATTTTTGAACAGCAAATGCAAGCCAATGGCGTGGGTGGCGTCAAGGTGCAACAAGTGGTTGAGTCTGAAGCGCCGGCACGACGTGAGTATTCTCCTGGGCACCCGCTTGCGGATGAACAAGGGTATATCACTATGCCTAACGTTGACCCTGTAGCTGAGATGGTAAATATGATTTCAGCTTCGCGTTCATATCAAGCCAACGTGGAAGTAATGAACACCAGTAAAGATTTGCTTATGCGTACGCTCAGCATCGGCAAAGGCTAAGGGGTAGCAGATGAATACAATTGATACCGCAGTATTGAACCAAACCAACCAAGCCGGAGCTAATCAAAAAATAGCTTCGGGTAGCCAAGAGATGCGTGACAACTTTATGACCCTGTTGGTCACGCAGTTGCGCAATCAAGATCCATTGAATCCAATGGAAAACAACGAAATGACGTCGCAGCTGGCACAAATCAATACCGTTAGCGGCATTGAGTCGTTGAACGACACCATGCAAACCATCAATGGGCAAATGGAAGCGGCAAAAACCATGCAAGCTTCAGCGCTTATTGGGCGCGCAGTTCTAGTGCCTGGAGAGCGCATTCTGGTGGGCAATGAAGGCGTAGGTGACGCCACGCCATTTGGCATGGAGCTTAGCGCACCGGCCGAAAGCGTGAAAGTAAACATCTATAACACGAGCGGCATGTTAGTGCGGCGTATGGATCTCGGTGCCGTTGGCAGCGGGCCACAACAATTCAGTTGGGACGGTGTTATGGAAGATGGCAGCCAAGCACCAGCTGGCGCCTACAATTTTTCCATTGAAGCAACCAATGGTGACGATGTTGTCACAGCAGAGCGCTTCAATTATGCACAGGTAATCGCGGTTAGTATGGGTCACGATGACGGCCCTCGCTTGGATTTAGGCGGTATTTTAGAGCCCGTTCGTCTTGAAGACATTCGGCAGATTATTTAAGGAGCTCAATCATGGGTTTTTCACAAGCACTATCAGGTTTACGCGCAGCAGCGACCAATCTTGACGTTATTAGTAATAACATTGCGAACTCACAAATTGTCGGCTTCAAAAGCGCTCGGGCGCAGTTTGCTGATATTTATGCCAATGCACAGGTTGGTTTGGGTACGCGGGTAGCCGGTGTTTTTCAAGATTTTAGTGACGGCAACATTGAAACAACGAACCGCTCAATGGACTTGGCAATTTCTGGCAAAGGCTTTTTTCGCTTTGAACAGCAAGGACAGGTTCAGTACTCACGCAATGGTCAATTGAGCATTGATAAGAGTGGTTATATTGTCAACGCGCAAGGCGCCCAGTTAACAGGTTACCCGCAAGCCGCTGGCTTCGGTGGTCAGCCGGAAGTGTTGCGCGTGCCAGCCGCTGGCTTGGCAGCCAATGCATCAACCGGAATTACTGGGGTGTTTAATTTAGACACCAGCACAGGCGTTGTTGATCGCGCAACAGTTCCGTTTGATCAAGCCGACGCTGACAGTTACTCGTATGCAAACTCAGTTACTCTCTTTGATTCACTCGGTAACCCGCACCCAAGCATGATGTATTTCACCAAAACCGCTGATAACCAGTGGGAAGTACGAATGTCTCGCGGTAATGAATTAGCGCCGGAAGTGGGGCAACTTGATTTTGACAACAATGGTTTGTTGGTCACTCAAACTAATATGGATGCGTTCTCGTTTGTACCGGGTGAAGGTGCTGCGAATATGTCGATTGGCTTGGATGTAACCGGTACGACCCAGTTTGCCAACCAATTTGAATTAACGGCAATGGAGCAAGACGGTTACGTATCGGGCACTTTGATGCAGGTTGCCGTAGCGGAAAACGGCGAAGTGGTTGGCACTTATTCCAATGAACAACAGGTGGTATTGGGCACTATCGCATTAGCTAACTTCCAGAGCTTGGAAGGTTTAAAGCCAGTTGGTGATAACGCATGGATAGAGTCGAAGAAGTCTGGCGTACCAATATTATCGCGCCCAGGTGAAGGTCAGTTTGGTTCGATCATGGCCGGTGCAGTTGAAGCTTCAAACGTAGACTTAACTCAAGAGCTGGTGGCAATGATTATTGCGCAACGTAATTACCAAGCTAACGCGCAAAGCATCAAGTCACAAGATGAAGCATTGCAAACCACCATGCAGCTGAAATAGGCATAACGGGGCTTTAGTATGGACGCCATTTTATACACGGCAATGAATGGGGCGCGGCAGACGCTAGATGAGCAGTCTGTGGTGACCAACAACTTGAGCAATGCATCCACCACCGGATTTCGTGCCCAGCTTGCTGCGGCACGGGCTGTTCCAGTGAATGGGCCCGGAGTGCATGCAACGCGTGTTGCGGCCGTAACCACTACGGGCCTGTTTGATACCACCGGCGGCGCAATTCAGACCACCGAACGCGACCTGGATGTAGCATTGGATCAAAACAACTGGTTGGCGGTGCAGACCCCAGGCGGCGAAGCCTACACCAAACGCGGCGATTTACAGCTTGATGCAGATGGCCGACTAATGGTGAATGGCATGCCGGTGCTGGGTGATGGCGGACCCATATTATTGCCGCTTGGCACGCAAGTTAGCATTGGTAACGATGGCACGGTTAGCGGTATTGGTATGGGTGGTGATGCGAATGAATTAGTGCCACTTGACCGAATCAAAATGGTGCGTGTTGATCAGCCCAATCAATTGCAACGCGGTGAAGACGGTTGGTTTCGCTCACCCGTAGGCGCAGCTTTGGCGCGTGATGAGAATGCCCAATTAGTTTCGGGCGCACTGGAAGGCAGCAATGTGAATACCATTGAGGCCATGGTGGCGATGATTGATACGCAGCGCCGTTACGACTTGAATATGAGTGTCATTTCAAAAGCCGATGAGACCGCACAAAGCGCGAACAGCTTGCTCTCTGTAAGAGGCTAACCGGAGATATAACCCATGATTAAATCATTATGGACTGCAAAAACAGGTTTGACTGCGCAACAGCAGCAGCTGGATGTGATAACCAACAACTTGGCGAACGTGAATACCTCCGGGTTTAAACGTTCGCGCGCGGTGTTTGAAGACCTTTTATACCAGAACATGCGTCAACCTGGAGCCATGAATAACGCGCAAGACACACTGCCTTCTGGCTTACAAGTTGGTACTGGTGTTCGCGCTGTGGCAACAGAACGTTTGCATTCGCAAGGCAGCTTAAACAACACAGAGAACTCGCGTGATTTAGCGATTAGTGGCAAAGGCTATTTTCAGGTGTTGATGCCTGATGGCGCGGTTGCCTATACCCGTGACGGCAGCTTTCAGGTGAACCAAGACGGCCAGCTGGTTACAGCAAATGGCTTTCCGCTTGAGCCGGCTATATTTTTACCCGCCAACGCAATGAGCGTTACGGTTGGACAGGACGGTATTGTTACCGTAACCCAGCCCGGGAACACCCAAAATAACCAAGTTGGGCAGATTACGCTTGCAATGTTTATGAACGATGCAGGTTTGGAAGCGCGTGGTGGCAACTTATATGTTGAAACGCAAGCTTCAGGTGCACCAACTGAGTCGCTGCCGGGCATGAATGGCGCAGGCACTCTGTTTCAAGGCTTTGTTGAAGCCTCGAACGTGAACGTGGTGGAAGAAATGGTGAACATGATTCAAACCCAGCGCGCTTATGAAATTAATAGCCGCGCGGTTTCAAGTGCCGATGAAATGCTGGCGCGTTTGAGTCAATTATAACAACAGTAGGTGATGTGATGCGGCGCTTACTTTCAGCGGCAGTTTCGGTTTTTGTTCTCGCTGCGTGCAGCAGCTCACCGCCACCACCTGTGGTCGTTGAGCCCTACACGGCAATAGATATTCCTGAATATCAACAAGCTGAAGCCAATGGCGCAATTTTTCAGGCGCACCACGGGTATATCCCGCTGTTTGAAGACCAACGCCCGCGTCGGGCTGGCGATATTATTACCATCGTTTTAGAAGAACAGGTGAGTGCCACAAAAAATTCTTCTTCGCAATCGTCGCGCGCGAGCAATATGGGTCTTGATTTAGAGGGCCTGCCCGATGCCTTGCAAGAGTTAGCGGAATACGGTTTTACGGTAGGCAGCGCGAATGATTTTTCTGGAACTGGCGGCTCAAGTGCGTCCAATCAATTTTCAGGCATCGTTACAGTGCAAGTGGTGCAAGTGCTGCCGAATGGCAATTTGCGCGTGCGCGGCGAGAAACAAGTAGCCATTAATCAAGGCACCGAGTACATCCGTTTTTCTGGTGTGGTTAACCCGCGCAGTATCAACGGTCAAAACAGTGTGATGTCGACGGCCGTGGCCGAAGCGCGCTTAGAGTACATTGGTGACGGCTACATTAATGATGCGCAGAAACAAGGTTGGTTACAACGTTTCTTCAACTACGTAGCACCATTTTAATTAGAGGTTTGTGAATATGTTGCGAGCAATTATTACGCTACTTTTTATCGCCAGCACAGCCCTAAGTGCTGGGTTAGCGCCCGCGCATGCGGAGCGTATTAAAGACCTCGCTGATTTTGCCGGAGTGCGCAGCAACAGTTTAGTTGGTTATGGTTTGGTGGTGGGGCTTGATGGTAGCGGTGACCAAACCATGCAGGCGCCGTTTACTGGGCAAAGTATGACCAACATGTTGGCGCAACTGGGTGTGACCATTCCGCCAGGCACCAATATGCAGTTACGCAACGTGGCAGCGGTCATGGTCACTGCAACATTGCCAGCATTTGCACGCCCGGGACAAGAGTTAGATGTGGTTGTTTCATCCATGGGTAATGCGCGCAGCTTGCGCGGCGGTACGCTTTTGATGACGCCACTTAAAGGTGCCGATGGCCAAGTGTATGCTCTTGCACAGGGCAATTTATTGATCAATGGCGCCAGTGCAGAGTCGCAGGGTTCGTCGGCGGCTATTAACCAACAAGCCGGTGGACGCATTAGTGGTGGTGCAACCGTTGAGCGCAGTGTCGCTTTGGATTTAGGTCGCACCGCCGGGATACTGCAACTGAACTTAAGAGAGGCGGACTTCACCACCGCTTTAAACATGGTGAACCGCATTAATAACGAATTTGGTTATGCCGTAGCACAGCCGCTTGATGGCGGCAGCATTCAGCTGCAAAGCCCAACCGATACCGGTGAGCGTGTGCGATTTATGGCGCGGGTAGAGAATATTGATGTAACGCCAGCGGCTGCAAGTCCACGGGTGGTTTTAAATTCGCGAACAGGATCGGTTGTGCTAAGTGGGCCTGTTACTTTACGCCAAGCGGCGGTAGCGCACGGTAATTTATCAGTAACTATTGATCGTCGCCCGTTTGTCAGCCAGCCGCCAGCATTAAGCGGTGGTGATACGGTGGTGGGTGAAACCACAGATATTAATATCACCCAGGAAAAGGGTGCACTGCAGATGGTTGAAGGGGTGGAATTAATGGAAGTGGTGCAAGCTTTAAATAGCTTAGGTGCCACGCCTAGTGACTTGATGGCGATACTGCAAGCGTTGCAAGCGTCAGGTGCATTACGTGCTGAATTGGAGATTATCTAATGAGTTCTATTTTACCCAGCAACACCCTTGCACTCGACACCCAACAGCTCAGTAAGCTCAAAACCCAAAGTCAGCAGCAGCCCGAACAAGCCGCTGCGGAGGCTGCTCGTCAGTTTGAAGCGTTATTCATTCAACAAATGATGAAAACCATGCGCCAAGCAGGTGGCGAATCGGAAATGTTTAACAGCAATGCCATGAAAACCTATACCGAAATGTTTGATCAGCAAATGTCTACCGAGATGGCCGGCAAAGGCATTGGTTTAGCGCAACAATTGCTGCATGAGCTGCAGCAAACACCAGCGGGCATAAAAACTAAGTAAAGGCGTTAAGTATTTGCCGCAGTTGCCGATAACCTTCGGTAACATCAGAAGGGAACAAGCATGAGTATTTTCTCCATTGGTTTAAGTGGGTTGCGCGCGGCGCAATCTGGGTTGTACACCACCAGTGCAAACATCAGTAACGTTAACACGCCGGGCTATAACCGTGAGCTATTGCAGTTGAGCGAAAATCGCTCCTATGGTGTGTCAGTCGACGGCTCTGAACGTCAGTTCAATCAGTTTGTCGCAACGCGACTGAATGCAGCCAGTGGTTCGCTTGCCTCGCTTGATACCTATTACAGCCAAGTTCGTCAAATTGATAACTTGCTCTCGGATGAGCGCTCTGGGCTTGCGCCAGTGATGCAAAAATTCTTCAGCGCGCTTGGTCAAATGAACAGCAATCCGGCTGACCCATCAGCGCGAGCTGGTGTGCTTGGTACCGCCACGACTTTGGCCAGTCAATTTCAGTCGTTCGATAACTACCTTGAAGACATCGAGCGCAGCGTCAATGCGGAAATGAAGTTCGAAGTGGACTCGGTCAATGCGTTAACGGGCCAAATCAGCTCGCTAAATCGTGAAATTTTGATTGCCCGATCAGGCACCGGTGACGCGCCAAACAGTTTATTAAACCAACGCGATAAGCTTGTGCATGAATTATCACAGCGCATTGATGTGCGTGTGCACGAGCAAAAATCTGGGTCGTATACCATTTCATTAAACAATGGTTCGCCGCTGGTTTCTGGTGACACCGCCTACACGTTAGAAGCTCGTACCGACAACAGCGACCCGACCCGCACGGCTGTCTTTTACAATGATGTGGCCGGTAATCAGCTGCAGTTGAAAGATAACGTATTTACCCGAGGCAGCTTGGGCGGTTTGATTGAGTTTCGTGGTAAAAGCCTCGACACCATGCGTAATCAGCTGGGGCAGATGGTTGCCGTGTTTGCGGATGCGTTTAATACGCAGCATCAACAAGGTACTGACTTAAATCAGAACCCAGGCCAAGCGGTTTTCTCAACTGGCGCCCCAATAGCTTACAGCAACGCCGATAATGGCGGTGATGGTGCAGCGAACGTACAAATCACCGATAGCACAGCACTGCTGGCTTCAGATTTTGAGATTCGCATGACGGGCACCGGCTATGAAGTGACGCGCTTGGACAACGGCAAGCCGGTTGCAGCAAACTTTGACGGTGCGACCAATACACTGACCTTTAACGGGCTTTCCGTTGAAATGACCGGTACAGCGCAGCAAGGGGATAGCTTCCGTGTGCGGCCGTTGGTGAATCAAGCGCAGAATTTTGAAATGCTGCTTACCGAAGGTTCGCAATTAGCGGCAGCACAGTCTAATGCTAGTGGTGATAACCGTAACGGTTTAGCCCTACTGGACTTGCAGAACCAGTTATTGGTTGAAGGGCGTGGCACCTTTAATCAGGCTTATGGAACGATGGTGAGTACCTTGGGTAACCAAATTAATGTGGTGCAGGCCAACTTGGCGGCCCAGCAAGGGCTTACGGAACAGCTGGACGCGCTGCAGCAGTCGGAATCTGGGGTTAACCTAGATGAAGAAGCGGCAAATTTGATTCGGTTTCAACAATATTACCAAGCCAATGCGAAAGTGATTGAGACGGGCTCGACCATTCTCGATACCATTTTGCAGCTGCGCTAAGCGCACAACAAGCGCCGGAGTTATACCATGCGAATTAGCACGTTAACCATGTACAACCAGAATGTCTCTTCCATGAACCGCCAACAAGGCGAGTTTATGAAAATAGGCCAGCAAATCGCGAGCGGTAAGCGCATTGTGAACATTTCTGATGATCCGCAAGCGATGACCCAAGCAATTAATATTGGGCAGTCCAAAGCTGTTTCGAGTCAGTTTGGTGAGGCGCGTGTTGGAGTAAGAAATGCGCTTTCGCAGGAAGAAAGCGTGCTAAATAGTGTGAATGATATGTATTCGCGTGCGCGCACGCTGATGATTCAGGCATCAAGCGATACGTTGTCGGATCCAGATCGTGCCTCAGTAGCAAGCGAGTTGCGCGGATTGTATGAATCTTTGATTGGCTTGGCAAATACTCGTGATGGTAACGGGCGTTATTTGTTTGGTGGTTATCAAGATGATACGGCGCCATTTGTACGAGACGTGAATGGTCAGGTTAATTTTGTCGGTAACCCGAACGTGCGTGAGCAGCAAATAGACGGTGAACGTCGTATGGAAATAGGCCATTCGGGCAATGATATCTTCCGCTCAGTGCACAGCAGCGCAACCTACATGGCCGATGCGGGCATGAACAATCAAGGTTCCATGCAATTTAAGGGTATCAACATTGTTGACCCCAATGATCCAGCGTTTGGCCAAGCCTTTGATCTCGATTTCGCTGATAATGCGGGTCAAATGCAGTACCGCGTTAATGGCGGTGCCTGGGTGGATTACAATGACCCAACTACGGTTGCGTTGGGGGGTGTTGAAGTTGAAATAGCGGGGCAGCCTGTTACCGGTGACACACTGCGCGTTGCGCGTGGGCAAGACAGCAATACGGATATGTTCCGTTCATTTGAGAAAGCACTGGCCGTGCTAGATAACCCAGCTGACACCGAAGCAAAGCGCACGTTACGTACGAATACATTACGTACCGTGATGCGGGAGTTTGATAATGGTATGGACAACGTGTTGACGACGCGCGCCGAAGTGGGTGCACGCCTTAACGAATTGGATGCGTTGGACACCATTGGTGGTAATCGCATGCTGGCGTATGAACAAACATTGTCAGACTTAGTCGATCTGGATTACGTGGAAGCTGCATCACAATACAGCGTGCGTATGGTTGGTTTGCAAGCGGCGCAAAAAGCGTTTGTCGACATGAAAGACCTAAGTCTGTTTAACTTCTTATAGAACGCGTGTAGTTGGAGCCTTCCCCTTAGAAGGCTCCAAGTACCTGTTCGACCATGTTAAGCGCCACACGAAATAAGCGCTGTAAAAACCCACCCAGCTCAGTTGTTAATACTGTCATTAAGACCAGCCCCAGGGTTAACGACATGGGGAAACCAACTGAAAACACAGTCAGTTGCGGCGCTGATCGATTCAAGATGCCTAGAGTAAGATTTACAATCAATAACGCGCCAAATACCGGTAGCGCCAGCAAAATTCCCGAACTAAACACCACCATACCAAATCGCGCAACTTGCTCAAACGCACCTGCGTTTAATCCGAGCGTGCCAATGGGTAAGAATTGAAACGACCGCGCAAGTATTTCCAACATGATGAGGTGTCCGTCAATGGCGACGAACATTAATATGGCAAAGGTATAAAACAGCCGCGACAAAATCATTGTGTTTGCGCCGCTGTCAGGCGAAAAGAAGGTAGCGAAGGCGAGACCCATTTGCAGGCCAATATACTCACCAGCGGCCTGTATGGCGGCAAAAACCACTTGTACCACCAAGCCTATAGTCACCCCAATAATCAGTTGCTCCACCATGATGCCGAAACTCGCCCACGAAAACAGCGGAATATCTGGTAGCGGCGGCAGTACGGGGCTGATGATAATCGTGAAAAGCAGGGCCAAACCAATTTTAACTTGATTGGGTACGCTTGAGTGGCTGAATACCGGCGCAATGAGTAGCAGCCCGGTGAAGCGGCAAAAGGGCCATAAGAATAAGCTAACCCATTCCTGAAGTTGCGCAAAAGTAACTGTTAACATGCGCGCCCCGTTATTGAATCATGGCGGGGATGTTGGTAAATAGCCGCGAGGTAAAATCGATAAGTAGCTGTAATAGATAGGGCCCTAATATGACCAATACCGCCAGCACGCCGAGTATTTTTGGAATAAAGCTAAGTGTCATTTCATTGATTTGGGTGGCCGCCTGAAACAGACTTATCAACAGACCCAGCAACAAGGCAGTAAGCAACAAAGGGCCTGCCAAATACAAGCTCAGCAGCATACCTTGGTAAGCAATGGACATGACTTGTTCTGGTGTCATCGCTTCTTCCTACACATAAAAACTTGCCGCAAGTGAACCGATGAGCAGCTGCCAACCGTCCACGAGCACAAAGAGCATGAGTTTAAACGGCAACGAAATGGTTGCTGGTGGAACCATCATCATACCTAGAGCCATGAGCACACTGGCAACAACCAAATCGATAATCAGAAATGGAATGAAAATAGTAAAACCAATTTGAAATGCTGTTTTTAGTTCGCTGGTGACAAATGACGGAACCAACACATGAAACGGCACGTCTTGCGGGCTTTCTAGGGGGCCAACATTGGCTAAGTTAGCGAATAACGCGAGATCAGGTTCGCGTGTTTGGGCCAGCATAAACTCGCGCAAAGGGCCTGAAGCTAACTCGAGAAATTGCGGGAAATCAATGCTGTCTTGGCTGAACGGCAGCCACGCAATGTCATATATCTGGTTAAATACAGGGGCCATAATAAAGAACGTTAAAAATAACGCGAGCCCCAATAATACTTGGTTAGGTGGGGCTGATTGCGTACCCATGGCCGTACGAAGCAAACCAAATACGATAATAATTCGAACAAAGCAGGTCATCATCAGGATAACCGCCGGTAAAAACGCCAGGCTGGTTAAAAATAGCAGTGTTTGCAGTGACAGCGACCATTGCTGACCGCCATCGTCTGTCGGGCTGGTGATAACGCCCGGAATGGTTTGCGCAAGCGCATCAAGCGGAATTAAAACTCCGGCAGTTATCAGTGCAAGAGCAAGTAGCCATACGCGCATTTATTTTGCTCCGTTCTGGCTTGAAGTGCCTTTTATCGCTTGTTGTAAACGTGCAGCAAACCCGCTCAGATGTTTCTCGGGTTGCTCTTGTGCAGGCAATTCGTGCAGTTTATTGACTTGCCCATTGGCAACGCCAAGTACTAACCATGTTTTGTTTACTTCAACGATAACCACCCGCTCGCGTTGGCCAACGGCCACGCCGCCAACCACGTTCAATAAGCTACTGCCACTTTGGGTGACACCCGCCATTTTTCGAAATAGCCACGCGCACAGTAAAATAATGCCGATAATCAGCAATAGAACTACGGTCACTTGGCCTAAAAGCGCAAGCCCGTTGCCAAGCTCTGCAGGTGCGGTATCGTTCATCGGTTTAACTTCTGTACCCGTTCTGAAGGGGTGACGATTTCGGTGATACGAATGCCATATTTATCGTCCAATACCACCACTTCACCTTGGGCAATCAGGTAGCCGTTAATCAGAATATCCATTGGCTCACCGGCCAAGCCGTCAAGTTCAACCACAGAGCCTTGTGCTAATTCCAGCAGCTGCTTGATTGTAATACGTGTGCGACCGAGCTCAACGCTAAGCTTTACTGGAATATCCATGATGATATCCAGCTCATTCATGGTGCTGGCGTCAACGGCACTATCGAGCGGCTTAAATACACTATTGGTGTTTTCGTCGGCAGCTGGGCTCATCTCTTCCTCAAGCGCGTCTGCCCAGGGGTCCTGTTCGTTATCTGGGTTCATGGTATCTTTATTCGTCATCGTGAGACTCCTTTGAGCGCATTGGGGTAAATACGCCACCTTTGCTTCGGGCACGCAAAATTGATTGCGGGAAGCGATGGTTTTCTAATAGCCGCTTCACTTTCAAAGCGCGATTCTTGTTTAAACTGCCGAATTCACATTCCATAATCGGCAATGAGTTAACGGTTGCGGTTACCGTGTCCGGTAAATCAATGGGAAGCACGTCGCCAGGTTTGAGCGACATCACTTGTGGAATGCGCAGCGGGATTTCGACAAAATCAGCAGTCAGTTCAATGCTTGACGCCTGCAGTTCATGGGTAATGCGCTGCCGCCAAGCTTTATCATTAGACGAGCCACCACCAATGTCTGCGCGCAAATTAGTGAGCTTGTCGCGCAGCGGTTCGACCATGGCGTAAGGCATGCAAATCTTAAAGTTACTGTCGAGGTTACCCACTTCTAAATGGAACGTCGTGGTAACTACAATTTCACTCGGTGAGCTGGTAATTGCAGCGAACTTAGGCTGCATTTCTGAGCGAACAAAAGTGATTTCTAGCGGGTGCACTGCGCGCCACGACTCTTGATAAGCATCAATGGCTAAGTTCAGTACGCGATTGATAATTCGCTGCTCGGTGCCGGTAAACTCCCGCGCTTCGTTACGCGTCATAAAGCGACCATCGCCACCAAATAAGTTTTCGACAATCATCGAGACCATCGCGTGTGGGAACACCACCAATGCACTTCCACGCAAGGGCTTCATTGAAATAATATTGAGATTACTGGGCGTTGGTGTGGCGTCAGCGAAATCGCTAAAACGCTGATAGCGCACCGACTCAACGGTAATATCTGCGTTGCGTCGCAATAAATTGAATAAGTTCATGCGAAACTGTCGGGCGAAGCGCTCGTTGATAACCTCTAAGGTATGTAAACGTTCACGAACAATCCGCGCTTGTGAACCTGGGTCAAACGGTTGTTGTTTCTTTTTGCGTTGTTTCGGCTGTTGCCCAAGTGCGTCAATGCCAATGTTATCAGCGGAGCTTGCTGCTGCTTCAGTAGCATCACCATCGTCATCAGCTACCCCAGCAAGTAGGGCATCGAGTTCTTCTTGTGACAGTTGATTTCCGTTACTCATGGCTTCTCAATTTTCAACTTAACCCGTTAATTACTGCACGATGAATTCGGTGAACAGTACGTCGTTAATAGCTATTTCTTCATCACCGTTATAAGGCGCGACAAGCGAGTCCATAATGCTTTTTGCCAGCACTTTTTTGCCTTCCGATTGCGTAATACCTTCGGCATTTTGCCCTGATAACAACACCAACAAACGGTTGCGTACCTGTGGCATGTTTTTAATTAAGGTTGCTTTCACCTTTTCGCTAGGCACTTCCAAGGTCAGGCCTGCGTAAAGTAAGCGCGGCCCAAATTGATCGCTTTGCAGGTTAACTGTAAACGGTGAAATGTTTACGAAAACCGGGTCTGTGGGTTCCTGCTCGATAGGCTGCGCACCCAAGGCTGTCGCAGCCGCTAAATTACGGGTTTCCCATAATAAATAAGTATTTAACCCAATCAAGGCAATAACTAACCCTAATAACGCCACTAAAACTGGCGGTGTCTTTCCTGCGTTGGCAGGCTGTGTATCGTTTTTACGCGCCATAATTTATCCTTTTTCGTTCATTCGCTTGCTGCTAACGGCCTCAGATTAAGCGTATGTGTCTACCTGACCGTTCAGGGGCGCGGCAGTATGCCGAGAATTCGACCCCATGTCAGTATTTTCGGCCGATTCTGAATTTTCTACAGCGCTATCTGCATTAATTTCGGAATTATTAGCGGTTTTTTGTTGGTTCATGGCCCATTGTTGAGCTTGCTGACGCTCTTGCTGTTGCGCGAATTGCTGCGCATTGTCGTTAACCTGAGAATCATCAAGTTGGATGCCCTGGTTGGCTAAGGCATCACGAAGTAGCGGCAATGCTTGTTCTAACGCGCCGCGAACTTGGTGGCTATGGGTTAAAATATTGAGCTTCGCGGTGTGTTCGTCCACGCGCAATTGCACCTGCAACGGGCCAAGTTCGGCCGGGTGCAAGCGCAGCGTCATTTCTTGTTGGTTGTGCACAACCATTTGCAACACGTTTTGCTGCAATTGGTTGGTCCAAGCCGTGCTGCCAACTTGTGCACTTAATGCTGCGGTTGGTGGCGCTTGGGTGGCCGTTGCTGCCGTGGTGTTCGGTGTGGCCACCGGAGCATCAATCATGACTATCTGCGTGGTCATTGACGTTGCTGTTAACGGCGCAGACGTGCGCGGTGTTTCAACCGGGGTAGTTTGGTCTAACTTGAGTTTCACCGTTTCAAATGTTGCTGGTGTTGGTTTTGCGGTTTGCTCGGGTAGCGCAGCTATAACCTGTTGCTGTTGAGCGTGCTGGTTGGTCCGGTTGCTATCAAGCTGAGCCGGCTGCGGTGCAGCCGGTGTTGCTGGCGCCGTTTGTTCATTTAGCGCCGACACTTTGGGTTGCGCAACCTTAACAAGGTTTTCGGTTGTAACAGTTTGCGAAAGCGCAGAGGCATTAGTCGTCATCGTCGCCGCTTGTGCCACAGTCGCCATCAGCGCCTGTTGTTCAGCCGTTGGTGTTGCATCTGCGGATAATTCGCGCAGTTGTTCAAGTTGGGTGACCAGTTGTTGAAGCGCTTCAGGGCTCAATTCATCAAGTTCTAAGGCTGGCTCCCCTGCGCCAGCTAAACGCTGTTCAAGCTGTTGCAGAGCACGTACTTGCGGGTCCAAACTCTGCGCACCATTTTGTGGATTTGCTTGCACAGCAGCAAACAGCGCCGCGAACCCTTGGGCTGGTGCGTTTTGTGGTGTTCCGGCAGCGGCAGGAGCTGTTGGTGTGAGGCCTTTTATCGTAACCATACTGTTCACCTTTATCGACTTGCGCGCTGGCGCATGTGCATGGCCAACGAAAGTTCGTCGGCAAGTTTTTGTTCACGCTTATTGATGACGCGTTGTGCAGCGGTTTGCTGGCGGCCATGGAGCGTTTCGTAAGATGCTAATTTGCGTTGTTTAGTCATCCATTGCTGTTGGCTGTGATCAACTTTGGTTTGCTGATCAACAAGGGCGTCTTGTGCTCGCGAAACAGCGTTATCTAGGCTTAATAAAAACTGTCGATAGTTGTTGAGTAAATGGCTCGCGATGCCCTGTTGCATATGCAATTGAAGCTGCTCAGCATAATCGTTTCGGTATTGCTGCAAGGTTTGCAGTTGCAGCGCAATTTTCTGTTTGTTTTGGCGATCTTCAGCTAATAATTGTGCCGCTTCAGTGCGCGCTTTTTCAGCCTGCTCGGTTAAATGGGCGAGTACGACGCTGTTCATGCTGCCCCTCCAACAAGTTCGGTTAGACGCTGCTGCGCATTGGTAATTGAAGCTTGTTCGAGCATCTGTTGTTGCAGGTAAGCTTCAACCTGTGGAAATTTCTGTACGGCTTGATCAAGCAGCGGATCGTGGCCTGGGCTGTAGGCGCCAACACTGATTAAGTCACGGTTACGTTGGTAAACCGAGAACAGTTTCTTCAACCGTTGCGCTTGTTGCTGTTGACTTAATGAGGTCACCGCCGGCATAACCCGACTAATCGAGGCCTCTACGTCAATAGCCGGATAATGACCGCTTTCTGCTAAATCACGCGACAGCACAATGTGACCATCGAGAATTGCGCGCGTCGCGTCGGCTATTGGATCTTGCTGGTCATCGCCTTCGGTGAGCACTGTATAGAATGCGGTGATGGAACCGCCACCGCGCAAACCGTTGCCAGTGCGTTCAACCAAGGCTGGGATTTTTGCAAAAACGCTTGGCGGATAACCCTTGGTTGCGGGGGGTTCACCAATGGCCAAAGCAATCTCTCGCTGCGCCATGGCAAAGCGAGTGAGTGAATCCATAATTAACAATACGTGTTTGCCCTTGTCGCGGAAATCTTCAGCCAGACGTGTGGCATACGAAGCGCCTTGCAGACGCTGCAGCGGTGACGAGTCGGCTGGCGCGGCAACCACCACTGAACGTGCCATACCTTGCTCGCCGAGAATGTGGTCGATAAACTCCTGAACCTCACGGCCACGCTCACCAATTAGACCAACCACAATCACGTCGGCTTTGGTGAAGCGCGCCATCATACCCAGCAGCACTGATTTACCAACGCCTGAACCGGCGAACAAGCCCATGCGCTGGCCGCGACCGACACTTAACAGGCCATTAATGGCACGAATACCAACATCAATCGAGGTATCGATGGGTGCGCGAAGCATTGGATTAATTGTTTTTGTGGCTAAATAACCGTACTCAGTTTGTTTTGACAATGGTTTGTTATCGAGCGGTCGGCCGCTGCCATCGAGTATCCGGCCCAGCAGTGTTTCACCTAATGGGAAGCGACGGCTGTCATGCGCGCCATCACTGAGCGGCATAACCCGCGCGCCCGGCACAAGTCCTTGCACCGCATCAAGCGGCATCAGGTAGGTGACGTCGCCAGCAAAACCAACCACCTCAGCTTCAACCAAAGCTTCACCATGTTGGGGTAATTCAATCACGCAACTGCTGCCAACGGGCAACTTTAAACCAACAGCTTCGAGCACCATGCCGGTGGCACGCACCAGGCGCCCGCACATATGCCACTGCGGCATTGTTTGCAGGCGTTGATCGACACGATGAAGTGTCGTTTGCCAAGACTCGAGTATGTGCTGGGCGTTAGCCATGACGTCCTCGCAATTGATGAATAATGCGTTGCCAGCGTGTTTCTATGGTGGCATCAAGCTCCCCATCGGCACTTACTAAGCGACAACCACCGCGTTCTAGTCGTTCATCGGCGCGTAGCTTCCAGCCAATAGCGGCAAGCTCTTGTTCTAAATGCTGCTGTGCCAGCTTTAAGTCGTCAGGGTGCAGCAACAACACGGGCTTATCATTGAGCATTGGGTCTTCGTGTAATATGGCGCGAATCAGTTCCAAAACTTGTTCTGGATTTGCCGCCAATGCTTCGCCTGCAAGCTGACGCCCTACCGTTAAAGCGAGTTGTAGCATGCTTTCCGCCATGTGTGTTTCGACGCCTTGCAAGGCTGTGTCGGCTTCTTTAATTAGGAGCCCAAGCGGAGCAATCGCACCCTTTGTTTGGTCGGTATATTCCGCCAAGCCTTGTTCGCGGCCTTCCTTTAACCCTTGTTCCAAACCTGTTTGGTAACCTTCTTTTTGCCCTTGTTGCAGGCCTTCTTGATAGGCTTGCTGACGTGCTTCTTCACGAATCTTCTGCAACTCACTATGGCGTTCAAATTGTTCTTGTTCGGCAGCTGTGGTTTGCTCGGACTTGCTGGATTTAGAACCTTTACTCAGTGGCTCCATGTCCCAGCTTTGCCAATCATCATTGCCATGGGCAGTTGCACGCGGCTTAGCAGGTTGCTCAAAAGGCTTAAACATAGGCATCGTCGCCACTGCTCAACACGATTTCGCCCGAATCGGCAAGGCGACGCACCACTTGCAGAATAGCTTTCTGTTCGCCTTCCACTTGTGAAACACGTATCGGCCCGCGGGTTTCCATTTCTTCGCGAATAAGTTGCGCAGCACGCTGTGACATGTTGCGTAAGAATTTCTCAACTAGCTGGTCATGCGCACCTTTGAGAGCCACCACCAATGATGTCGTTTCGATTTGACGCAGCAATACTTGAATGCTGCGGTCGTCCAATTCGAGTAAGTTTTCGAACAGGAACATTTCGTCGACAATTTTCTGTGCCAACTCGTCGTTGTAGGCACGAACATTCTCCAGCGCTGTGTCTTCTTGCCCTGCGCTAAGTAGGTTGAGGATTTCTGCGGCCGTGCGTACACCACCCATTTTGCTGCGTTTAAGTGATTGCCCGTCGAGCATACCGCCCAACACTTCGGTTAGCTCTTGCAGTGCTGCTGGCTGCACACCAGTGAACGTAGCGACACGCAACACCACATCATTACGCAAACGTTCGTCAAATAACTCGAGCACACCGGCGGCCTGCGCGCGATCAAGGTGGATAAGAATGGTTGCAATGATTTGAGGGTGTTCATCTCTGATCATTTCAGCAACTTCTGGCACATCCATCATGTTCAGCGCATCAATACCAATGCCGCCGACCTTGTGTTCCAGCACGTCTTCAATGAGTGTGTTGGCGCGGTCTGAACCCAAGGCTTTAGTTAGTACTGAGCGAACATAGTCGTCATACTTATCCAGCGACGGGGTATCGGCGAGGTCTTGGTGGAAATATTCCAGCACAGCTTTAATGTCTGCATGCGAAATATCACTGAGTTTGGTCATTTCTTTACTGATTTTCTGAATCTGATTGGGCGCAAAGTGTTTAAAAACCTCCGCCGCTGATTCTTCTTCAAGCATAAGTAGTAGCAACGCAGCGCGACGCAAACCGCTCAGCTCTTTAGCTGTTTTCTCGGTTGGGTTAGACGTGGTCATCTTCGTTCATCCAATTTTGTAAAATACGTGCTACCTGACGAGGGTTTGATTGCGCAACCTCTTTGGCTTTCGCCAGCGCCTGGGTATAACCTTTGTTCTGACGTTGCTGTGGCCAATGGAAGGACTCGCCTGAATCACTGCCTTCATCGTCATCCATAGAGTCATTTTCCGTGCGACGGCGGCGGGCTATTGGTAACTCATCCAAATCATCGTCATCACCAACAACGGCGCGTAGATTGCCATTTCGATTGGAGGTAGGCGTCGCATTTGCAGACGGATCATGCTGGGTAAAGCGCTTGAGTAACGGGCGTAGTAGCAACAGGTATAACAGTAAAATACCTAGACCAGCCAACACGTAGCGCACGCTATTCTGAGCCAGTTGTAGCATGGCCGGTTGTTGATACCATGCGATGTCATCAACAACAGCTGTATCTTGAATGAATGGGCTATTAACCACTTCAATTTCATCGCCGCGTTGTTCGGAGAACCCCATGGCTTGGCGCACCAAGCGGTTGATATAATCGAGTTCTTCAGGGCTGCGTGGCACCAGTTGCTCGATACCTTCTTCGTCAATGGTCGTGCGGTGGTTAACCACAACCGCTACCGACAAACGCTCAAGCTGGCCACGCTGGTGGTCAACATGCTCAATAAAGCGGTCAACTTCATAATTCACCACTTGGTCTTGCTGCACGGCGCGGTTGCCTTGCGCAGTTTCAGTAGCGGCTTCGTCGCCTTCAGTTGCTTCAATTGGCGACGGTTCAACGCCTGGCGGTGTGTTTGTAAGTGCGCCCGGTATGCCCATAGCACCATTGCCAGTACCCTGCAGATTCAGGTTGCGCTGAATACTACGAATTGCTGCGGAGTCAGGCGTTTGGTTAGGCGTGTAGCGCTCAGCTGTCGCTTCGCGCTTGGCAAAATCAATTTGCGCAACAACCTGCGCCTTCACGTTTTCGCGGCCTAATATTGGCAATAAGATGCTTTCGATGCGTTGCTGGTAAGAACGTTCGACTTGTTGAATGTAGTCCAACTTGGTACCACTCAACGCGTCTTCACCGTTTGTTTTCGACAGCAGCGCGCCGTATTGGTCAACAACGGTAACGTTGTCTGGAGCCAGCTCGGGTACGCTACTTGATACCATGTGAATAATTGCTTGCACTTGGCCTTCACCGAGCTTTCGGCCGGGTTGCAAGGTTAGAATGACGGAGGCTTTTGCAGGCTCTCGTTCACGCACAAATACAGAAGCTTTCGCCATAGCCAAGTGAACCCGAGCGGTTTGCACTGGGCCCAAAGACTCCATTGAGCTAGCAAGTTCGCCTTCCAATGCGCGCTGAAAGTTAACTTGTTCGGCAAACTGACTGATACCAAAGGCTTGGTTGTCCATTAACGCGAAACCGGCATTACCACCTTGTGGCAGGCCTTGCTCAGCCATTTGCAGCCGTAGTTTATGCACTTGGTCGCTGGCGACTAATATCGTTCCTGCCCCATTAAGTTGGTAAGGTATTTGCCGTGTATCAAGTTCATTAATGATGCGACCACCGTCGGCCTCACTTAAATTGCTATACAGTACCCGATATTCCGGAGCACTGGCCCATAGCACTAGCGCAAAGACCAAACCAATAAACGCCGCACCACCCACCAATAGCGGTACCAACCCACTTTGCTTGAGTTTTGTCAGCCACTGCGGCGCCGCTGGCTGCGCGTGCGTGCTGTTGTTTATCGGTTGTGCTTGCGTTGCGTCCATGAATTGTCTCGGCTGCTGTATCAGTCATTACCTAGCCTGCCTAAGCACTGTTGCGCTGAAAGCAGGGGGAATTATCTAGTGCACATTATGCCCACTGCAATGCAACTCAAAGGGACAATAAGCGCACTTTTTTATGCGCTTTTGATCGCTTCAGTTAACCTTGATGCTGTTAAATTTGGTGGCACTAAAAATCCCATTGAAGATTGTCAGAAGAAGGATAGGGTCATGAGCGTACCGGCCATACAAACCGCTTTGCAGCAAATGCAGGCGATGAAAGCAGAAGTGGCGGCACCTGCGACGCAGGTGAATTTAAATGTGCAGCCTGGCGTGCAAACGGGTGGTTTTGCCGGTGAATTAAAGAACTCGATTGATCGCATCAATGCACTGCAGCAAACCGCAGCAACGAATACCACGGCGTTTCAGTTGGGTGATCCAAACGTGTCGTTAAACCAGGTTATGGTCGACAAGCAAAAAGCAGGGCTTGCCTTTGAAATGGGTGTGCAAGTGCGTAATAAATTGGTAAGTGCTTATAAAGACATTATGAATATGCAAGTTTAATGGCTGCTCACAGAAGAGGCGTTATGCCTCTTCTCTTACGAGCAATCCTGACATGGTATGAAGATGTTCTGCAACACGGATGACTTCTTCAGTTGGAATTTGACGAATAACTTCTCCGGATTCCTGACTGACAATTTTCACTACGATTTTCCCTGCCTCATCGTGCAATTCAAAGTGAATGCCGTAGTTGTTCATTACTTCGTTGATTTGCTGCACGGGTTTAATCAGCTCATCACGTTTTAATTCGCGTTGAACTTCGCTTTGGCGAACGGCGGGAAGCTGTTGTAACACACGGTCTAAGCGCTGGCGTTCTGCCGCGGCATGGGTTACGGGCCAGTTTGTAGTCGCTTCATTGATAGGCGAGGCCATAGAGTATCTCCAAAATAGACGAAACAATTTTCGCTTCATTCAAGTTATCGGCAGCTACTGTACAAACTTTAGGCGCGTTTAAGGTGCGTTATAATTGTGACGCGAATTCACTGACTTTTTTATATAAATTGCCAACAGCGTTAAGCGCAACTTGCTCACTATCATCCAGATCAAGCAGGGTGTTTTCGGGGCGTTTACCTGCAGGTTGTAAGATGTCTGCATAACGATTTAATAGATGCTCAAGGTTCATTTGAATCATCATCAATTCAAGCTGGAATTCTTGTTGTAAAACTTCATAGCGGCTGCGTTGCGATGCATCTTTGCTGTTCGCAATAATTGCGCGAAGCTTGGTGTCGAGAATAAATTCGACAGTTTTTAATTTTGGGATAACGTCGTTAATGAGGTTTTCTGACGATATCCGTGAGCCTGTAGCGTTCATAAATCGTGCTCTTGCGGACGGTTGGTAGAAACAAAACAGGCCCCCGAGGGAGCCTGTTAAATCGTCTTACTCAGCGAAAATTAACCCAACAGTGACAAGACTGATTGAGGAACCTGGTTCGCCTGTGCTAATACTGAAGTACCAGCCTGTTGCAAGATTTGTGCACGGGTCATGTTCGATACTTCAACTGCATAGTCAGCATCTTCGATACGTGAACGTGCAGCAGACAAGTTGGTTGAAGTTGTTGCTAAGTTTTCAACAACTGAATCGAAACGGTTTAACGTGGCACCAAGGGTACTACGTGACGTGTCGATGGTTGACAATGCGGTATCAACTGCATCGATTGCCGCTTGAGACGTTGTTGCATCAGTAACAGTTAGCGCGTTCACGCCTAATGTTGCTGACGTTGCATCAACTGTTGCAACTTGAATTGAATCATTTACGGTGGTGTTTGAACCAACTTGGATTTGCAATGGAGCTAAGGCACTACCATCTAGCAAGTTCGTGCCGTTGAAGCTTGCGCCGCCAGCGATACGATCGATTTCTGCAACACGTTCAGTGATTTCAGTTTGGATTGACGCGCGGTCATCGGCACTGTTGGTATCTGACGCTGCTTGAACAGCCAACTCACGGATACGCTGTAAGTTGTCATTGATTTGGTTTAAACCACCTTCCATGGTTTGCACCATAGAGATACCGTCGTTTGCGTTACGCTGTGCTTGGCGCATACCGGTGATTTGTGCAGTCATTCGGTTTGCAATTGCTTGACCAGCTGCATCGTCTTTGGCGCTGTTAATACGCAGGCCTGAAGACAGACGCTCCATAGAAGTTTGCAGTGAAGACTGTGACTTCTGGAGGTTTTGCTGACCAATCAGCGAGGTCATGTTGGTATTGATAACTGACATAGTCTTATTCCTTCTGTTTCCAAATTAGGCTGCCATGTTTGGCCTGCCGTCACAGAGGGTTATCGGTGACTTCATAAAAACCTTTAGAAATTTTTTTCAGAAAGTTGAATTTTTTTTTCAAAGCTTATCTGGCGCTTGCTATATTAAAGGCAGTCGGCGCTCTGCCGATAAACGGAATATATAAAAATACAATAATGGAAAGGAGCATCGCGTGAGCGAGGCCACTGAAACGTCCGAAAATGAGTTTACGCCTATAAATAGCGTGGTTGAATTAGCGACTTACTATGATTCGTTAAGCCAGCCTGGCGTAGCTGTGCTGACGTTGTTAGGCCCGGCTGAGAAAGATCATCCAGTGGTACTGGTTGAGCAACTCGAAGAAGATTACCTATTGTTTGATCTCACCGCCATTCGCGATGTGGCGCCACCCTTGCGGCGCGGGGGTAAATTCATTTTGTCAGGGTTTACACCGGGCGGGCTAGTTCGTAGCGGGCCGATGTCGATTCGTGAATTCACAACGGTTGAAAGTCGCCTATTAGCCTACGCAGACTGGCCCACTGAAATATTTGTGAAGCAACGTCGGGCAAGTTTTCGCGCAAGCCTACGCATCGGTATGGAAGTTGGCGTACATGTACGCAGCAAAGATAACGACAAAGACGAGTTGGTCGAGCTGCAAGGTGACTTAAAAGACTTGTCGGCTACTGGCTGCCTGGCGGAATTTTTTATGCAAGATGGCGTGTCGCGGGTATTACCCGATATTGCCACCGAGATTGAGCTGTACTTTCCGAATGGCACATCGTTTGAAGTAAAAGCCAAAGTGCGCCACTTGAAAACGGACAATGATCGGCAAGTGCTTGCGGTAGGCTTCGAGTTTGAAGATGTGAGTAAACCGCAAGAGCGCGAAATTTGGGGCTATGTGCGCGAGATAGAGCGTGAAGCGTCGCGTAGTGCCGGCAACGGTGAGAGCCGCAGCGAATCTGAACTATTCCGAGTTCATGATGAAAATGATAAAAAACTTAGCCGTCGCCATGCACACACCTATGCAACCCCTATGGCGCGAAGGTTGGCGCGCATCGCTGGCTATTTAGACAGTCAAATGGTGGTGATGAAGCAAGGGCAACCAGTTAACTCGTCACAATTATCATTGCATGCCGATCGCGTGCTCGACATGCTTGAAGATGATCGGCAAGAAACCTTATTTGCCGTGCATTGTATTCATCGCGAATCGCGCTGGGTAAAACATGGATTAGCGGTTGCAGTGCGACTGGCCGACTTATTAAACGCTGCGAAAATGCCACGTGATCTGCGCAAAGCAGTGGTTGCTGGTGCGATGGTTCACGACCTCGGGAAAGGGACTTTGCCACCTGAAATTTGGCGTGCAACAACCTTAAGCACCGATGTTTATGAAGAAATGCAAACGCATGTTGAAGCGATTTTAGAAAAGCTTGATGGCGTGAAATGGCTTGCACCGGTTGTGCGGGAAAACGTGATAGCGCAGATTAACGAACGGCTGGACGGTTCTGGGTATCCGAATGGTTTACGTGGTGCCCATTTAGGGCAGCTTGCGCGCGCTGCCGCGGTGGTTGATGCAGTGGATGCCATGCAACGCAACCGGCCAGACCGACCAGCGATTTCAACGGTTGCGGCGGGCAAGTCGATGCAAACACGCACGGAACAATTTGATGAAGCTTGGGTTAAGCGCTACAACGCACATTTCGGGCCATTACCGGTGGGTACACTATTGCGCTTTGAAAAAGGAAACCTTGCCTGGGTGGTTGGCCTAGACGCAAAAAAACGCGTCAATCGAGTTCGTGTTTCCCCTCATAAATCAGCCCCAGATGACAAGCTTGGTCCGCCGCTCGAAGGCAGTGCCATGGCGGAGTTAGGGCGCATTCGTGAAGTTTTAATTCCAGAAAGCTAAAGTTGTTCAAATTGCGGCCGATAAAATGAAAAGACGGGTTTAGCGTCGCCTTTTATCGGTTTTGATTTGAATTTGTTCAGGCAAACTGATTTGTATCAAGAGTAGGGGTTTTCACCATGGCATCTATTGCAGCATTAGGTATTGGTTCAGGATTAGACCTGAACGGCTTGCTGAATCAGCTCGAAGCGTCAGAGCGGCAGCGACTGCAACCTATTACCCAGCAGCAGCGTAGCTTCGAAGCACGTATTTCAGCCTATGGCAAACTGCAAAGCGCGTTAACGAAATTTCAAGATGCTACCAGTGCCTTAAATCTAAGCACGACTTATAAAGCCACAAAAAGCGCAGTGAACAGCGACGCCTTAACCGTTGCTGCGGCCAGCAACACCCCGCCCGGCACTTATAACGTTGACGTAACAGGAATGGCGCGCGCGTATACCATCGCAACCCAAGGGGTAGCTGATAGTGCGGCGCAGCTAGGAACTGGAGCGGGCAACGTCAGCTTTACCCTCGCCAATGGCACCAGTCACAGCATTGATTTAGCCGACGGCAGTACATCTTTGGAAGATGTACGTAATGCCATTAACAACGGCCAGTCAGACGTGCAAGCCTCGATTATTAATGACGGCAGCGGCACGCCATATCGTTTAGTTCTAAACTCAGCGACTACGGGGACTGAGGCCAGTATTACAAACATTACTTATAGCGGAGCGTTGGCAGGCAATTTAGCCAGCGATGCAGCAACCGAAACCTTAGCAGAAAATGCTGAGCTGACCGTCAACGGCATTGCCATTACCAGCCAGACCAATGTTGTGGAAGATGCGATTCAAGGCGTTACCTTGTCTTTAGCGAAACCGGGTCAAGCACAAGTGAGCATAACCCGCGATGCAGAAGCAATAACGGGGCAAGTTGAAGAATTTGTGACGGCTTATAATGAGCTGCAAACGCTTGTCACAAAAATGACTGACTACGATGTTGGCTCAGACACGCCCGGTCAGTTGTTAGGCGACAGTGGTGTGCGCACCATTCAGTCGCGCATGAGTACCCTGTTGGGGGAAACGGTTACCGGTCAGTTTTCAATGCTAAGCGATATTGGTATTTCCCGTGAGTTAGGCGGGCAACTGAAAATTGACGAAAACAAACTCGCGGCAGTGGTGCAAAATGACTTACCGAAGCTGCAAGAGTTTTTAGCCGGCTCCGACACGGTTCAAGGTTTTGCTGAAAAAGCAAAAACGACGCTGACAAACCTGCTCGCTGATGACGGACCGATACAGAGTCGTCTTAAAGGTTTTGAAAGCACTATGGAGCGTCTTGATGAGCGTTATTTTCGTGAAGAGCAACGCATTGCGTCCACGGTAGCTATCTATCGCAAGCAATTCGCACAAATGGACAGCATGATCGCGAGTATGAATTCCACCAGTGCTTATTTGACGCAGCAATTTAGTTCGTTAAATGCACAGCTGAATAAATCGTAGCGCATCGAGCAGGAGTTTGGATTATGTATGGAATGAGAGGTGCTGCGGCTTATGGCCGTGTTGATGTCGAAAGTCATGTGTTGGCTGCCAGCCCACACAAACTGATCGCCATGTTATTTGACGGTGCGCAAAAGCAAATCAAAGCAGCCAAGTTGCACCTTGAGAATAACAATCTTGCGCAAAAGTCGGTGGCGATTGCGAAGGCACTCGATATTGTCAATCAAGGGCTATTGTCTGCGCTTGATAAACAACAAGGCGGAGCGCTCGCCGAACGCTTGGAAGCGCTATACGAGTACGTTGCCAGCTTACTGCTCAAGGCCAACCTAAAAAATGATGTGGCCAAGCTTGATGAAGCTGCTGGATTGCTGGAGCAAATCGGCTCAGCATGGCGAGAAATTCAACCACAGGTTGAGGGAGCGTAAGGCTGTGGCCGCGCAACCGCAAGTACAACCGGATTACGTGATGACACCGACGGAGGTCATAATGTCGTATCACATGCTTTTAGAGCATTCGAACAAAATGCTTGCCAGTGTGCGCAATGAAGATTGGGATACCTTGATAGAAGCTGAAGTTGAGTATGTTCGCGAGGTAGAGCGGTTGAGTCATGCCGAAGCCCAAGTGCAACTGTCGGAAGATCAGCAGTTGGATAAATTACAACTTTTGAGCACCATCATGGACCAAGACCGAGAAGTTCGCGAGAGACTTGTCGCACGGCGTGCCATGTTGGAGCAAACGTTGCTCAGCATGCAGAAAAAGCAGAAGCTTGAGCACAGCTATCGCAATTGAGCAGTATCACGCCACTGTTGGACACGTTGGTCCATCAGGTTGCCAAGCAACGTTCGACAGTGGAGTTATTGCCGCGTCATACCCTGCCGGTGACGCCGATTCAAGCAGCTGCAAGTACCACTGAATTCAGTCAGGCCGGTCAGCAGGTTGCTCGACTTATCAGCTTAATCCAATCCTTTCAGCAACAGATTCCGCAGCAACACCTTAATCAAGGTGCTGGCGGTTTAATAAAGCCAGATACTCCGTTATTTCAAACCGCACAAAAGCTCGACGTATTGACGTTGATGAGTCGATTACAGACCTTAGTGAAGGACTCTGGCGTATTTTACGAAGCGCTATTGGCGCGATGGGCGGCGGACAAAATCCCGTTCCTTCAAGTGCGACAGCAACCGCAGAACCTTGGTCAATTTCAAGCAAACGCACCTCAAATTCAAAAGATTCTCAGTCAACAACTTGAGGTTTTGAATTCAGGTATGCTGCGTATGGAAACAGAGTTATGGCCACAGGCTCACTTGCAATGGTTAGTGCAACCTGATGTAAACCCGCTGGTACAGCGATGGCGCGATCAACAGCGTAAGCAACAAGGCGAGCCACCAGAACCTCCGGCCTGGACCAGCGAACTTAAATTAAGCTTGCCGAATGTCGGCGAGATACGCGCACAAATGCGGTTTGAGCAAAAGCGTCTAACCATGCAGCTGCAGTGTGCTGAGCCGTTGGTACCCTCGTTGCAACAAGCAACATCAAGGTTGATTGCTCGGTTGCGTGTTGGGGCTGGTGTCGAAATTGACGAAATACCAGTAAGAAGGTTGCCACAATGAGTGACCATGATCAGTTAAATAAAAAAGCAATTGCATTACGCTATCAAGAATTTGAACCCGCACCTAAAGTGGTTGCAAAAGGGGACGGATTGGTTGCGGATAAAATCATTGCAACGGCAAAAGCTCACGGTGTGTTTGTACATGATTCGCCAGAACTCGTCGCGCTTTTATCGCAGATTGACCTTGATGATTATGTACCACAAACGCTTTGGTTAATTGTTGCAGAGTTGTTGATATGGGCAAAAGGGGTCGACGCAACACCTTGATAGCTTGCAATTAACGCCCTTAATGGCAACAAAATAGATACAAACATGTATGCATTACATACTGTAAAGATTGAAAGTTTTCATTGACCGACACTGTAAAGATTTGCTAAAGATCGCGTTAAGAACGAAAAACAATCGGTAGTGTTGGAGAAATACCCCTCATGAGTCAGAACAAAACAATTTCTGAATTACAGGAACTAAACTTGAGTTACTTGATGTTAGTTCAGAAATTAATCGTTGAAGATCGCGATACAGCAATTTTTCGTTTGAAAATAGATGATGATCTAGCTGATCTCATCGCAGAAATGTCCGCTCGAGAACTGACCATGTTAGCTCGGCAATCACACAGTTTTTTGCAGCCTAATTTAGGCTCCGTTAGTCAGTTAAAAGCTATCCTGACTAATAAACGTGATACCGGCATGCAAGCAACTCATTTAGCAATGCATATGGCATCGGCTTAACTAGCTTAACCACAAGGATTAGCTCTGGTGAGTACCACGAAGCTTCTTGAAGAACTGAATCAGGTGCAGTTGGCTATAGAGCTCATTGAGTTGGGCGCTCGGTTACAAGTACTTGAATCTGAAGTTAGTTTAAATAGGGGCCGATTAGTTAGGTTGTATAAGGAGGTTGCGGGTAAATCCCCACCAAAAGGCATGCTACCGTTCTCTACCGACTGGTTCATGACCTGGCAACCAAATGTGCACTCATCTTTTTTTTATAATATTTATATTCGATTGCGTGAAGGCCAGCGATTAGAGCGGATGCAAGCTTTTATCAAGGCTTACAAACTGTATCAAGAACACATTCAAATCTGTGGCGAAGAAGAAGTGCTCGCCCTCACGCGGGCATGGACCTTAGTGCGTTTTTTTGAAAGCGACATGTTTCAGTTGTCTAAATGTACTTGCTGTGGCCTAAACTTCGTAAATCATGCGCACACGCCAGATACAGACTACATGTGTGGTGTGTGCCAACCTCCGTCCCGTGCAGGTAAACCACTGCGAAAGAATTCGGTAAAAGCACTAAAAGAAATTTAAGTTGCCGCGCTCCGCGCCGATAAACCCTATAGATGTGTTTTATTGGATAAGGAAGCGGCAGTGTTAATCCCTCTTGGCTTTATAATTGTTCTGGTATCCGTGTTTGGCGGATTCGCGCTTGCAGGTGGTGCTCTCGGCCCCTTATTCCAGCCGCTCGAGTTTATGATTATTGGTGGCGCTGGCTTGGGTGCATTTATTGCTGCGAATAACGGCAAGGCCATCAAGGCGACCATGCAGTCATCAAAACGTCTAAAAGCATCGAGCAAGTACAATAGTGAAACCTACCTTGAACTCCTCGCGGTTATCTACAAACTGCTCAATAAAATGCGACGCGACGGTATGCTGGCGGTAGAACGAGATATCGAAAGCCCCGAGGAGAGCGCGATTTTTCAAGAGCACTCAGAAATTCTCGAAGACCCCATGATGCTAAATTTCATTGCCGATTACTTACGGTTAATGATTAGCGGTAACATGAACCCGCAAGAACTTGATGAGCTCATGCTTCATGAAATCGAAACGTTTGAGGCAGAAGCTGAAATTCCAGCGGATGCTTTGCACAAAGTTGGTGATGCGATGCCTGCGTTTGGTATTGTCGCCGCGGTTTTAGGCGTGGTTCGCGCATTAAGTAATGCTGACGTGCCGCCGGACGTGATGGGCACCATGATTGCCCACGCATTGGTAGGTACCTTCCTTGGTATTTTGCTCGGTTATGGTTTTATTAATCCGTTGGCCAGTCGTATCGAACGGCAAGTGGTTGAAATGGTAAAAGCGCTGCAGGTAATCCGCGTAACCTTGCTGGCAAGTATGCATGGTTATGCGCCGCAGTTAGCTGTTGAATTCGGCAGAAAAGCGCTGCATACCTCAGAGCGTCCTAGTTTTACTGAGCTTGAAGAACATGTCCGTGGCGCGAAAGCGGAGTCGTAATCATGTCTGATCAACAGCGTCCAATCATTATTCGCCGCAAAAAGATTGTCAAAAAACATCATGGCGGAAGCTGGAAAATTGCCTTAGCAGATTTTATGACGGCACTAATGGCGCTGTTTTTGGTGATGTGGATACTGGCGATGTCGAGCGAAAAGGAGCGGCAAAGTATTTCTGAATATTTTCGCACGCCATTACTTGTAGCTATGGCTGGCGGAGATAAATCGAGTAATGCAGCGAGTGTCATAAAAGGGGGTGGCGCTGATCCAACACATATGGATGGCGAGCAAGCACGAATTGATATGCGCCGAGAGACTCGTCCGGCCGATGTTCGCCGACACTTTAATGAAATTCGGCGGCGCGTTGAAGCTGCTATTGAGGCAGACCCGGTTTTACAAGCACTCAAAGCACAGATGCGTTTTGATGTAACCCGAGAGGGATTGCGCATTATGATGCTGGACACCGAAACCAAACCAATGTTTGAAATAGGGAGTGACCGTATTGCTCCTTACATGGAGCGGTTGTTACGCACCTTAGCGCCGTTGTTAAACGAAATACCCAACGAGATTACCATCAGCGGACACACGGATAGTTTGCCTTACGCGGGCGGCGAGACGGGTTATAGCAATTGGGAGCTTTCTGCAGACCGCGCCAATGAGTCACGCAAGGCGTTATTAGCTGGAGGTTATGAATCTGACCGTTTGTTATTGGTGATGGGCGCTGCCGACAGAATTCCGCTCGATGGCACCGAGCCAGAAGACCCCCGCAATCGGCGGATAACCATTGTTGTGCATACCTCTGAATCTGCTGATTTTATCAAGCGTCAGGGCTACTTCCCACGAGACCAAGAAGAATTTGAACTGCAGCAGCAACAACTTATTGATCAGCAGTTTGAACAAGAAGCTCAAGCGACCGATCAAACAAAACAGAAATAAGGGGTTCTAACCCCCCTTTTCTTCCCTTCAACGCCATTTGCTTTGCGGCATACTTGTCGGCATGGTCCCAACGTGTCACTTAAATACAAGCGCAAATGGCAGACGAGCAATCCAGCGATCAGGAAAAGACAGAAGAACCCACGGCCCGAAGACTAGACAAATCTCGGGAAGAAGGTCAGGTTGCGCGTTCGCGCGAGCTGACCACGTTTGTGATCCTGTTTGGTGGCGTCATTATGCTGTGGTTGATGGGCAGCTCCATGTACCAGAACCTTGGTTTGGTGATGGAGCAGGCATTTCTGTTTGACCGTTCTCAAATTTCTGAGTCGGGCCCGATGCTGCAAAACGTGCTTGAGCTTGGCCAGTCCGCATTGTTCTCGTTATTGCCCTTATTCGCCGCTATGGTGGTATTTGCTTTAGTGGCACCTGCGTTACTTGGCGGTTGGATAGTTTCTGCCAAAGGCATGGCACCAAAACTTGAAAAATTAAACCCTATTAAAGGGTTAAAGCGCGTTTTTTCTTCACAAGCACTGGCTGAACTGGGTAAAGCAATTGCAAAAACGGTTTTAGTTGGTGGTGTTTTGATTCTGTTCTTATGGCAGCAAAAAGCCACGTTTTTGCGACTTATGAGTCTTGAAGTTAAACAAGCCTTGGTTGAGGCGATGAGCTTGGCGGCGATGGCCTGCTTCTTGATGGTGTTAACACTATTGGTGGTGGTTGCCTTTGACGTGCCGTTTCAGTTATTCACCCACACGAAAAAACTGCGCATGTCCAAAGATGAAGTAAAGCGTGAAAATAAAGAAACAGACGGCGACCCTCACGTGAAAGGAAAGATTCGGCAACAACAGCAAGCAATGGCGAGGCGTCGGATGATGACCGAAGTGCCCAAGGCCGACGTGATTGTGACCAACCCAACGCACTATGCTGTTGCTCTAAAGTATGATGAGGATGGTATGGGGGCGCCGCGCGTTGTCGCCAAAGGGGCGGACTTAGTGGCTCAGCGAATTCGTGAACTTGCCGACGCGCACAATGTTCCCCGCCTTGAAGCCGCACCGCTAGCCCGCGCCTTGCATACGCATGTTGATTTAGGGCATGAAATTCCAGCGCCGTTGTACACTGCTGTCGCAGAAGTTTTGGCTTGGGCCTTCCAATTAAAACGAGCTCAACAAGGGGCTGCGATGACTCCGCCGGTGCCAAAAGAAATTGCCGTTCCTTCAGATTTTGAGGTGCCGGCATCATGAATTTAAGTTTAAATGGTTTAGCCTCAAGCCTGCGTTCAGCAGAGTATCAAGTACTTGTCGGCCCAGTGCTTATCTTGCTTATTTTGGCGATGATGGTTTTGCCATTGCCACCGTTCGCCTTGGATTTTTTGTTTACTTTCAATATCGCCCTGTCTTTGATGGTTTTGTTGGTGAGCATGTTCACCGAAAAGCCACTCGAGTTCGCAGCGTTCCCGGCAGTCTTACTCTTTTCAACGCTGTTACGCCTGTCGCTGAACGTAGCCTCAACACGCGTGGTGTTAATGGAAGGTCACAATGGGGGCGATGCGGCCGGTAAAGTCATTGAGGCCTTTGGACAGTTCTTGGTGGGCGGTAACTTTGCCGTCGGCTTGGTGGTATTCCTGATTTTGGTGATTATCAACTTTATGGTAATTACCAAAGGTGCAGGGCGAATTGCGGAAGTTGGTGCGCGATTTACCTTGGACGCAATGCCCGGTAAACAAATGGCAATCGACGCTGACCTTAACGCTGGATTAGTGGGTGAAGAAGAAGCGCGCCGCCGCCGTCAGGAAGTTGCGCAAGAGGCAGAGTTTTATGGCTCTATGGACGGCGCAAGTAAGTTTGTTCGTGGTGACGCTGTCGCCGGTATGGTCATCATGGTGGTGAACATTATCGGGGGCCTATTAATTGGCGTTATGCAACACGACATGAGCGCTGGTGCGGCCGCGGAAACATATGTGTTATTGACCATTGGTGATGGTTTGGTCGCACAAATTCCAGCGTTGATCATTTCTACCGCTGCCGGCGTAACAGTGTCGCGCGTGAACACTGAACAAGATGTGGGACAGCAATTAATCAAGCAACTGTTTGTTAGTCCGAAGGTGTTAATGCTGGCAGCTGGTGTTATTGGTATGTTGGGTCTGGTGCCGGGCATGCCGAATTTCATCTTCTTATTGTTCACCGTAATGTTAGGTGGCTTTGCATGGTACTTGCACCAACAACAAAGCAAGCAGAAAGCAGTGGATGCGCAAGCAAATACCGCAGTACCTGCACCTTCGTTCAGCGCCCCCGAAGCAAGCTGGAATGACGTTCAATTAGTGGATACGCTGGGCATGGAAGTGGGCCATCGCCTGATTTCATTGGTTGATGACAATCAGCAAGGTGAACTGCTTGGCCGCATAAAAAGCGTCCGAAAGAAATTCGCACAGGAAGTCGGATTCTTGCCGCCGGTGGTGCATATTCGTGACAATCTAGAACTGCAACCCAACACGTATACCATTACCTTGAAAGGTGGTGAAGTTGGTCGTGCTGAAATTTACCCTGACCGCTGGTTAGCGATAAACCCTGGTCAGGTGAGTGGGGAAGTTGACGGTATCGCGACCACCGACCCGGCATTCGGTTTGCCAGCCATCTGGATACAACAAGATCAACGCGAACATGCCCAAATATATGGGTACACAGTGGTGGATGCCAGCACCGTGGTGGCCACCCACTTAAATCATTTATTGCAACGTTTTGCTTCGGATTTGCTGGGGCGGCAAGAAGTGCAACAGTTGGTTGATAAGCTCTCAGAAGAAAACAAAGCCTTGGTTGAAGACGTGGTGCCTAAATGTGTTACCGTGACGACCCTGCAGCGGGTATTGCAAAATTTGTTGGACGAAGATGTCTCAATTCGTGATTTAAGAACTATTTTTGACACGTTAGCGGAGTTTGAAGGGCAGCAAACCGATGCGCACGAGTTAACTGCGCGGGTGCGTATGGCTTTGGGGCGTAATATTACTCAGAAATGGTTTGGTGGCGAACGTGAATTACAAGTTATTGGTCTTGATGTGTCACTCGAGAACATGTTGAGCCAAGCTTTGCAACAAAACAGTTCGTTGGAGCCGGGCCTTGCCATGACACTGCAAGAGCAAACTCAACAAGCGATGCAACGCGCTGAAACAATGGGCTTGGCGCCTGTGGTTGTGGTACCACATCACTTGCGGCCGTTATTAGCTCATTTCTTGCGACGCCAATTGCGCGATTTGGTGGTACTATCGCAAGCTGAAATTCCAGATGATCGAACGATTAAAGTAGTGAGTGTAATCGGAGGGTCAGCATGACCATAAGGCGCTTTAACGCAGCCAGCCATAAAGATGCGATGCGCAAAGTGCGTGATGCACTGGGTGAGGATGCAGTGATCGTGTCTTCACGAAAAGTGGCCAACGGTGCCGAAGTGTTTGCAATCGGTGAGGCCGACTTAGCGCAATTACATAATGATGAAGCACCCCAAACGCAGTTGCCACAGTCAAATTCAGACTTCTCGAGTGTTGCAGAGCAGTTGTTAAGCGATGTGCAAGACATGCGTGCCTTGTTAAGCCAACAGCAGGGCGTAAAAGTGCCGGATGATAATCGTAAACGCTTATACCGTCAGCTGCGTGCTGGAGGTTTTAGTGACGAACTGGCGCGTCAATTGGTTGCTTTGTTACCTAGTGCTTTAAACCATTCGAGCAAGAATTATGCCGATTCGCTGAAGTGGCTTCAGCAACAATTATTGGCGCGCGTGGCGCACCAATCCAACATGCAACCTGCGGACTGGGAATTATTACAACACCAAGGTGTTATGGCGCTGGTAGGCCCCACCGGTGTTGGCAAAACCACGACCACAGCAAAGCTGGCAGCGAACTATGTGATGCAGCATGGAAACGACAGTTTACTGCTCGTGACCACCGACAGTTATCGCATTGGTGCACAACAGCAACTCGCAATTTATGCGGAGCTGCTTGACGTTGAAATGCATGCGTTGGCGGACGGCGATAGCTTGGATGCGCTGGCGGAAAAAATGCAGGGCAAGCGTCTAGTATTGGTGGATACTGTGGGAATGAGCCAACGTGACCAGCGACTTGCGCAAAAAATTGCTGCGTTAGGGAGTGCCGATTATAGTGACGCGACCCGCATTGTGTTGCTATTGAATGCTGCGGCACAACAAGAAACCTTAGATGAAGTTGCGCGCATTTATAAGCGTATCGCGCAGGAAAGTGAGCTGGCGATTAGTGATTGTATACTGACCAAATTGGATGAAACGGCACGCATGGGTGGCGTGTTGGATACCGTGATTCGGCACCACTTGCAGGTGCAAGCCGTTTCCGATGGGCAGCGGGTACCTGAAGACTTACGCGTGCCTGACATTGAACAGCTCATTGCAGATACGCTGACGCTTGAACTCAACGAATCGATCCTGGCCGCCAGTGAGTGGGAAGCGTCCGGGAATCAGTTAGAGCCCAGCCAAGTATTTACCCATGGGCATTTAATTCAAGCCAGTATGCAGAAACTGCGTGCACAGATACCGCACTTCGACATGTTTATTGAAGCCATGCAAACAGGAGCCTTGCCGGAACAATGGCAGTCCTCAGCTTTTCCAGACCAGCTGGAAGTGATTCGTTGGGCAGCTCCGCAGCCACTGCAAGGTTGGCGGCATTTAACGCCGCATTTGGGGTTAGATAAAAAGGGTTTGCCACTGTTGCCACCGGTTTTGCAGCACCGCGATAGGCCAATATTGCCAGACATGGCGCTCGCACCTGTGCAATTGTTTGATTATTTACCTGAGACCACGCTGTTAGATATTTTTGGCGAGCATCAAACCGGCTGGTTGGCGACATTGAACGTGAATCATCGAATGCAAGCGAATGGGCGCACTTATAGTGTGAGTGAGCTGATTAAAGTGCACGGTATCCCACTCGCCAAGCATACGATCAATTATCGCGGTGAACGGCGTCGGCTTGAACTAACCATTGCGGCCGCTCAGTCGGATCAAAGCGAACAGGTATATCAGGTCATTGCTGGTGAGCTGCACGGTGGAACGGGAAAGAATCCCATTCAACGACGCTATTGGTTGGTAGACGGAAATTGCACTGCAGAGCAAGTTAGCGAGCGTGCACGCATGATGTTGCAAACCGAAGAGTACGCGCGTTTAACGCGATTGGCTTGGCGAGCGCTTGCGGAACAGGTAAAACCGCAATCAGATAGCGTAGCGATGGAACACTACCATTTAGGTTTAGCCGCGGCTTTAGCGGTGATAGCAATGCACGTTGAATATCAGGGTGCAGCGAATTTTGCAGGGTTACGGGGCGACCTGCTCAGCTTAAGTGGTAAGCGTGGCCGCGTGCAGGGTGATAAGTTGGTACCTGCTATTTTGCATGTTGTTAAGGCCTATGAGTCTTTGGTGGCCGCTGGCCGCGATGTAGAGGCATAAGAATTTAATCATGAGTGATCAAGCAGCGAGCTTACGGCAGTGGGCCGCGAAACGTAACGACGGTGATACGGTAACGGAATCAGTGACCCAACCTGCGTCACCCGATCAGCAACAAGCTGACGTTGAGCAAGTTGTGGTGTTAGGATTAAACACGCTCACCCAAGAACAAGCCCTGCAAGCAGTTAATGTATTTCATCGATGGGCCGAGCAAGGTAAGAAATGGGTCGGTGACCCAGCGCGATGGCGGGTTATTCCGGTAGCGTCCGATTATCCGAATATGGATAAGTTGGTAAGCACTTACCCTCGATGGGCCGTATGGATTGACAACGATATAAATAGTTTTAAACGCGCCTATGACGCGCTTAAAACCATGAAACAAGCCGGTGGACCAAAGCGCGTTATTGCATTACACCCACCCATGACGTCACGCAAAGGTTTATTGAATAATATTCAACACGTGGCGCAGGCTTATTTAGACATTGATGTTTTGGTATTTTCAGGCTGAAAACTATGTACACAGCGGAAGGTAAAATCAACAAAAACAGCTTAATCGAACAGTATTATCCACTGGTTCGGCGGCAGGCTTTTAATTTAAAAGTAAAGCTGCCAGCCGGGGTGGATGTCGATGATCTGATTCAAGCAGGCGTTGAAGGTTTACTGGGCTGTGTTGATCGCTTTGACCCAGAGTCGGGTGTCGCATTTTCAACCTATGCGCATCAGCGAATTCGAGGTGCTATGATTGACGAGCTTCGCAGTCGAGACTGGCTGCCACGAAGTGTACGTCGAAGTGGACGTGAGTTGGAGCAAAGCATTCGTCGTTTAGAGCAGCAGCTTGGTCGCATGCCGGAAGAGCGCGAAATTGCCGCGGAACTGGGTATGGAGCTCAGCGACTATCATCAGCTGTTGCTAGATACCAATAATGGCCTTATATTGTCTTATGACGAAGTTGTCGGCGAAAGCCCGGGCGCTGAGTCAAATGATGCTGAAGAAGCTGAGCCCGAAGCACAAATTGGTGCTGCGCAGCTTAAACTTTTGCTCATGGATGCAATAGATTCCCTTCCCGAGCGTGAAAAATTAGTCATGACGCTCTATTATCAAGAAGAGTTAAACCTCAAAGAGATCGGCGCAGTACTGGATGTAACCGAATCACGGGTATCGCAACTGCATAGCCAAGCGATTAAACGTATTCGTTCTCGAGTTGCCGCGTAACCATCCAACAAAGTACGAAGAAGGTGCTTGATGAATAATTATAAACTTGAGATCCGCTGGGGCTTTATTTTCAGCGTGGCGATGTTGCTTTGGTTGCTTGTTGAACGCCTTGTTGGCTTGCATAGCACCTACATTGAATACCACATGGTGTGGACGAATCTGTTCGCTGTTGTTGCCATTGCTGTGTATGTATTTGCCCTTCGCCAAAAACGCGATAAAGAATTGAACGGTAGTATGACCTGGAAACAGGGCTTTATGAGTGGTGTGGGAATTACCGTTGTGGTTGCTATTTTATCACCGCTAACGCAGTGGTTGGCGCACACCATAGTGTCACCTCACTTTTTTACCAATATGGTCGAGTTTGCAGTGCGTAGTGGCAATATGACTGAGGCGCAGGCATTAGAATACTTTTCACTACAAAGTTACATGATGCAGGCTGTTATTGGTGCTGTTGCTATGGGTGTTATCACCTCGGCTGTTGTCGCGTTTTTTGTTCGAAACCAGAAATAGTCGGTTTTTCGAAAGTTAAATTGGCGCAAACTGCAGCGCAGCGAATTTTTACTGTGCTAAATTTTATCTATCATTGAGTAGAAAAGGACATTTAGCATTATGAAAAAATTAATCTTAGCAGTCGCAGTGTCATCGCTTGTTTTAGTGGGCTGTGAAAGTATGAGTAATGCACAGAAAGGCGCAACCATTGGCGCCATAGCGGGCGCTGTAATTGGCAAAGGCACTGGAGATCATGACAAAAGTCGTTATGTTTGGGGTGCTGTAGCAGGCGCCATAGCGGGTGGTGCAATTGGTGCTTATATGGACAGGCAAGAAGAGGAGTTTCGTGAGGAGCTTGCCGGCAGCGGCGTTGAAGTCATTCGTGATGGCGACAATATCCGTTTGCAGTTGCCAAGTAATGTGACCTTCGCGACAGATAGCGCCAGCATTGCGCAAAGTTTTGACCCAGTGCTTATTGATGTGGCGAAAGTGCTAAACCGGTACGAAAAAACAACGATGTTAGTTGAAGGCCATACTGATAGCACAGGCGCTGCGGATTATAACCAGCGTTTGTCAGAAACGCGGGCATTGTCAGTGCGAAATCACTTGGTTGGCAATGGTGTCGATCAACGCCGCGTCACAACCGTTGGTTATGGCGAAACCATGCCGGTCGCTGACAATAGTACCGCTGGCGGACGTCAACAAAACCGACGCGTCGAATTACGAATTGTGCCAAACGAAGCGTAATAGCTGACACGGAATACTCGTAAAAGCCCGCCTTTTTAGGTGGGCTTTTTTGTTGTGATAGATCTCGCTACGCTTTGTTTTCGTAGCTATAGTCTAAACTAACTGATCCAGTTGACTAACTAGGCGTTTATAACCATGAAAAAAATTAATGACCTATTGATTGCCCTTGGCATTCTGTCCCTTTTACTACTATTGGTCGCCGGGCCGTTGTACCGTTTTGAGGTGCTTGAGCTAGGCTCGGCGTTTTTGTTGCTACGTTGGGCTGCATACATTGGAATTGGTGCGGGCGTGTTGCTGATTGTATGGCTTGTATGGCAGCGCCCCAAAGGAACGCGTGCAACCTTGTCAATTATTGCACTCATTACTGCAGCGGTTGCAGTTTGGATGCCCTATAGCCAGTTGCAGAAGGCGCGCAGTGTGCCGCCTATTCATGACATAACAACCGATACAGAGAACCCACCAGAGTTTGTTGCCATTGCTTCATTGCGCGCTGATGCGCCAAACCCAGTTGAATACGCCGGGCCTGAAACTGCCGAGCAACAACTTAAAGCTTACCCGGACCTTGAAACGTATCGCACAGACCTTGCAACAGAGGAGCTTTATGACAAAGCTCTAACGGCTGTTAAAGATATGGGTTGGGAGCTGGTTGCGGGTGATCGTGATGAAGGCCGTATTGAAGCGACTGACACCACAACATGGTTTGGTTTTAAGGACGACGTGGTGATTCGCATAAGTGCTCAGGCAGGTGAAACCCAGCTAGATATTCGCAGCAAGTCGCGCGTAGGGCGCAGCGATGTGGGTAAAAATGCTGATCGTATTCGCGAGTTTTTAGCGCATCTAGAAAACTAGATGCACGAGGAATTGCCGCCACGCGCTATGCGTGGCGGTTTACCGTTAGTTTTTTGAGCCACCGAGTGTAAACCTGTCATAACTTCGCATAAAAAAGAGTGTGAAGCAGGCTGCCCACATTGGCCATGCGGCAAAAAACAAGAGATTATTGAAAGCATCGAGATATTGCGCGTAAGACGACAATGTCGAGGCGCCATGCAGGATGAATATAATCCCGTAAGTCACAAACTTAGCGACACCAAGCACAAACAGGATACATAAGATGATCTGTAAGCCGCCGAGAACGGCTGCTGCCATTTCGCCAAGTCCACTAATGCCATAGAAGTTGTCGAAAACTGCAGCGGTATGCGCAGGGTTAATCCATTTATCCAGCGCCCAAATGAGCATTACAATAAACACACTCAAACGTAGCGTTAGCAGGGACCAAACCAGTCGTTTTTCAAGTTGATTCATAGTCTGCCGCCTTTATGCAAATTTCTTGAAGGGTTCGTCAATTGGGGTATGCGCAATGTGGTTGGTGTAGTTACTCATTGTTTTTTGAGCAATGCCCACGATAACATCCAGCACATGTTGTTGACTAAACCCAGCGGAATAGAAGCTTTCTAATACGTCGTCGGCCACATTACCGCGCTGTTTTAACATGCTCAGTACAAACTGGCGTAGCGCTTCAAGTTTGTCGTCGTCGAGCTCATTACCTGCTTTAATCGATGCCGTGATGTCGTCGTCAACGCCCATGCTTTTCGCGATTGCGATATGCGCAGGAACGCAGTAATGGCAGTCGTGAAACACATTTATAGTCTGCCACACAACAGTCATTTCTTCTGCATTAAAGCTGCTGTTCGTAAAGCGTTCATGCAGTTGTTGGTAGGCGTTGAGCAATGCCGGTGAAGTGGCCATTACAGCGTGTAGATTAGGAATCATACCCATCGACTTCTCCGAGTTACGAAGTAAATCTTTGGCTGCTTCCGGAGCTGACTCGATAGTGTGAAGGGTAAATTTTGACATGGTTGGTCTCCAAAGTTGCTGTTCGTCATGCCAACTTTAGACCGAACGAATGAAAATAATAGGGCAACGGTAGAAGTGCCGTGTTTCTGTTGCGCAATGAAGGGTTTTAGTTGTGTTGCCGGAATGATGAGGGGGTGACACCCATGTATTTTTTGAAAAAACGTGAGAAAGCAGTGCTGGATTGGTAGCCCAGTTTGGTCGCGATGGCATCGAGTTGCAGGTTTGGCTGTTGCAATAACGTTGTCGCGATATGCAAGCGCACCTGATCAAGTAACTTTTTGGGAGTGAGCCCAGTGATGCGATAGCAGCGCTCGGCAAAAGCGCTTTCGGATAGAAAGGCGCGGCTCGCCATGTCGGGCACGGACCAATTATGTTCAGGATGTTCGATAAGGGCTGCCAGAACGGCGCTGAGATGTTTGTCATGTAGAGCGGCAAAAGGACCATTTAACAGCTGGTTTGAGCCTAACATTTGCCGTAAAAGGTGTAACGTGAATACATCGCTAAGACGCTGAATCGCCGCTTTAGCGCCTGGTTGTCCAAGCTGGGCTTCAGTTCGAATTAACTGAATAATGCTTTTTAAGGTATCGGTTTGTTGAGCGCTGGTGAAGATGACATACCGAGGTAGAAGTTGAAAGAACAAGTCGATGGCTTGCCCTTCGGCTAAAACATCGTAACAAACCATACCTGAATTAATATGCGCAGGTTCGCAGAGTTGCTTCAGTTGGTTGTGACTAAGCTCAAGCGGCACCCGGGTATGGCTTAAAAAATGAGAAATCCCGCGGTTGACAAAAATTGCTGCGCCTTCATCCAAACGTTGTGCCGTCAATTCTTGCTGGTCTTCGCTTAAGCCAAACCAGCAGTGACCGCGAGTCACAAGGTGAAAGCCAACATGTTGCGGGTTTGTCATTGCGAGTGTCCAAGCGCCACAAAGACCAGATTCGAAGTGAAGTTCGGTGTCACGCGCAATGTGGTTCAGCAAATCGTTGAGTGAATCCGAAGTTTTGGTTGCTTGGTCGCGAGTTTTGGTCATAGGAATTTTCTTAAAAAGCGCTAGGATAAAGTACGAGTAAAGCACGGCCAACGCGCGTGGTAAAGCAATCAGTATGCTATGGTTGGTGATCTTTTCGGTGGCATTTCGGGTAACAGCTCAGTTGTCTTTAGTTTAAGGAACAAAAATGAAAGTTTGGGTTTTACTGGCATTCTCGCCATTGACAGTCTTTGCGCAAGAAAAAGACCAACCAATTGAAGTGATTGATGTTATTGGTGAAGCCAATGAAACGGTCATGCCCCATGAGCAACCTGTATCAGGAATTTTTGGCTTATCCGAAGCGGTACATGAGATTACGCGTGGCGTGACGGTTATTGATGAGTCGTTGATGCGAGAAGCGGCAATCGATGATTTGCATGATATTGCGCGGTTTGCACCGAGTGCTTACGCACCGAGTGGATTTGGCACCCCTTCATTGCCGAGCATTCGCGGCCAACTGGGCGAGCTATTTCAAGCAGGTATGCGGCGGCAGGCAGGTAATAATGGACTGGGCGTGCCGCTTTCATTAAATGGTATCGAGCGTATTGTGGTAGCCCGCGGCGCGCCACCTATCATGTTGGGAACCACGCAGCGTGTTGGTGGGTTTGTCGATTTGCAGCCAAAGCAGGCGCACACTGATGAAGCCGCGACAAAATTGGTCGGGCGCACCGGTGAATGGCAGCAACACCGTTTGCAAGTTGACCAAAACTGGGTGCTTGCACCGAATCGGCAAGCGCTGCGCGTTAGCGCCGAGTATGTTGATGAGGGGAGCTTTTACGACTACAGCGGTTTGCGCAGTGATAGTGTTGTTGTTGCCTACCGTTATCAACCGAATGCTCAAAGTGACTGGGCCGTTAGCCTTGAATACTATGACGCGCAATGGACAGACAACGCGGGTATTAATCGGCCTACACAAGCGTTAATTGACGATAACCTATATATTACCGGTATAGGTGTGCAACCGAATAACTCGCAAGTGCCAGGTGCGTTTGCAATAATCAGCCCTACTGGGCAAGTGCGAATTCCGCGCTCACAAGTGCTTACTGATCCGCTTGATACCAATACGGCAACAACATGGTTGCTGCATTCGACCTATTCGCGCCAGTTGAGTAACGACCTAACGTTAGTCAACAGAACCTACTACCAGCACCTTAACCGTGACGGCATCAATCAAAATAGTTTCGTTGAGATAATTGATGGGGCGGAAACCTTTGAAAACAGGTTGGAACTTCACTGGCAGCAAGGCACAACCCTCGGTGCAAATGTGCGTATTAACGACGTACTCGGATACAGCCAGTTCACTACTGAGGCCGACTTACCTATCGACCTAACCGCAGGTTTAGAGGCGCGTCGAATTCCGCTCACTGAAGCGCAACAAGCTCGCTTGATTGAATTGCGGCCCGGCCTGTTTGTGTCGCCTGGCGCCCAGTATGATCGTGATGGCGACGGTGTTGGCGATTTCAATCTATCGGATACAACGAATTCGAAAAGTACTCAGCTGGGTGTATTTGCTCAGCAGGAGTTTGTGTTTACCGATTCGTGGTCGTCACGGTTGGGTGCCCGCGCCGATTTTTATGATGTTTCGGCGCGAGACCCAATAGCCCCAGTTGGCTTCGTACCAGCTGCCGACACGCACCAGGACTGGCTGTTTGCATGGCATGCGGATACACGCTTTGCACTGACGCCGGACATGAATGTGTATGCGACAGCTTATTGGAGCGATTCCACCTCGAACTCAATGGCTGGAGGGCATGTACTCAATGCTGCGGGAGAAATTGATTCGCAGAATTTTGCGACCGAAAATACCCTGTATGAAGTCGGGGTGAAGTATCAGCCAGAAGGTGAACGTTGGTATGCGGATGCGGCAGTATTTGAGCAAACACGCAGTTTGCGTAACCGAGATGGCTCAAACTCTGGTATTTTTACTCGAGGGGTCGAGGCACAATGGAATTATCGACACGAGGCCGGCTATTGGGTGACACTTGCAGCAACCTATATTGATGCACGTTTTGACAACTCAGCAGCATTTCAAGACAGCCGTCAAGTTGCAGACGCGTTTGATGATTCGCGGCCGGATATTATTGAAGGTACTGGCGTTGGTGCACCGAACTTTGCTGCCTTTGCTCCCTCACAACAACGCGTTCAGGGTATTCCTCCGGTGCAGCTGTCGGCGGCTTGGGGTTGGAACTTCGTCAGTCAGTGGCAATTAGGCGGTGATATCTCGTATACAAAATCGTACCCACTGGACTATTTGCAAACTGTCATGATTCGCGACCAGCACTTGGTGAACATGAACCTGAGTTGGCAGGTAACACCGGCGCTTAATGCGCGTCTTGAGGTGCTCAACCTGACCGACCAAGACAATTGGTCGCCGGTATTCGAAGGCGGCTACTTTGGCTCAACGCTGGCATTTCCGGTAGAACCGCGACACGCCCGCATGCGACTGGAATTTAGCTTTTAACCTGCAGTTTAAAAAGGACCGAAAATGTCATTGAAAAAATGGGTTGTTGTGAGTGTCATTGCCTTACTGGTGGTACTTGCGGTTACGTTTGATGTAACCCAGTACCTGACGTTAGAAACACTCAAAGAGCAACGCACCGCGCTGCAGCAGTGGTTTGTTGATTACCCAGTACAGACATTTTTAGTCTATTTTGCCGCTTATGTGTTGGTTACAGCGTTGTCCTTACCTGGCGCCACCATTATGACATTAGGTGCGGGGGCCATATTTGGTTTTGCCTGGGCGCTATTGCTGGCCAGTTTTGCCAGTTCTATCGGTGCGCTATTAGCATTTTTAAGTGCCCGCTTTCTATTACACGACTGGGTACAGGCCCGTTTTGGAAAACGTCTTGAGGCGATTAATCAGGGCTTACAGCGTGACGGTGCGTTTTACCTGCTGAGCTTACGGTTAGTGCCTTTATTTCCGTTCTTTGTGATTAACCTTGCCATGGGGTTAACAAAAATTAAGGGCTGGACATTCTACTGGGTAAGTCAGGTAGGCATGTTGCTTGGTACGGCTGTTTATGTGAACGCAGGCACGCAATTAGCGCAAGTTGATTCACTGGGGGATGTGGTTTCTGCTGATCTTATTTTAGCCTTTGTGCTGCTGGGTGTATTTCCACTGATTGCAAAATGGTTGCTGAGTCGCATTAAACAGCGCCGCTTGCTTGGTGATTACCAACGACCCAAAAAATTCGATACTAACCTCGTTGTTATTGGTGCAGGTTCAGCAGGGCTGGTGAGTGCGTATATTGCGGCGGCGGTAAAGGCCAAAGTCACATTGGTTGAACGTGAAAAAATGGGTGGCGATTGCTTAAATACCGGGTGCGTTCCTTCGAAAGCGCTGTTGAACGTTGCTAAAACAGTTGCACAAGCTCGCAAAGGCGCGCAGATGGGCGTGCACGTTGATGGTATTAAAGTGGATTTCGCACAGGTAATGAACCATGTGCAGGACGTTATAACCAAGATAGAGCCACACGACTCCATTGAGCGTTATACCAATCTAGGCGTTGATGTGGAGCTGGGTGATGCGAAAATCGTGTCACCGTGGGAAGTTGAAGTGACGCGCGGCGGGCAAAACAAGCGTATTAGTGCGCGGTCGATTATTGTGGCAACTGGCGCACGACCCTTCGTGCCGGAATTTGATGGGCTGGATGAGGTGCATTGGTTGACGTCGGATACGTTGTGGTCGATAACCGACCTGCCGAAACGTTTGACCATATTGGGCGGCGGACCCATTGGGTGTGAATTAGCGCAAGCATTTGCGCGATTGGGCTCGCAGGTGACGATTGTTGAAATGGCCGATCGCTTGCTTGCCAATGAAGACGAAGACACAGCAAGCCGTTTAGCCAAGGCATTGGAACACGACGGCGTAGCCCTGAAGTTATCGCATAAAGCGCTGCGATTTGAAGCGACCGAACAGGGTTCGCAGTTGATTGCTGAAAACGATGAGAAGGAAGTTCCGATTGAGTTTGATACCGTACTTATCGCACTGGGCCGGCAAGCAAACTTGACCGGTTTTGGTTTGGAAGAGCTTGGCGTTGAGTTTGCGAAAACGCTGAATGTAAGCCCGCTGCTACAAACCAATTATCCATCCATTTATGGATGCGGAGACGTGGTAGGGCCGTATCAATTTACCCATGTTGCATCACATCAGGCTTGGTACGCTGCGGTTAATGCACTGTTTGGGCCGTACAAAACCTTCCGCGTGGACTACTCCGTCATACCTTGGGTAACTTACACGTCACCAGAAATTGCGAACGTTGGTTTAACCGAGCAAGAAGCGAAACGCCAAGGCGTTGACTATGAAGTCACCGAATACGATTTCTCTGATCTCGATAGGGCAATAGCAGATACGCAAGACAGTGGCCGCATTAAAGTGTTAACCAAGCCTGGCAAAGACAAGATTTTGGGTGTGAATATTGTCGGGCCCCAAGCCGGTGAGCTGTTGGCCGAATATGTGCTAGCGATGAAGCAGGGTATCGGTTTAAATGCTATTTTGGGTACGATTCATAGCTACCCGACGCTAGCGGAGGCAAATAAGTATGTGGCTGGTAACTGGAAACGTGCCCATGCGCCAGAAGCCTTATTGCGCTGGGTTGCTAAATTTCATCGCTGGCGCCGGGGAGGCGACTAAATGAAAACCTTTCGAGGCTTGGTCGCAATCTTCGCTTTGGCTGCGTGTGTGCTGGCGACGAGTGTGACGCATGCGCAGCCGGTACCAGTAAACTTCTACGCATGGGGTGGGCAGCCCGCTATCAATGATTATTTGCGCTGGGCCGCGCGCGAGCTTGAAGCTGAAGGCATAACCTTGCAGCACGTTAAGGTTGCAGATATTGCTGAAGTGGTAAAGCAGATAACCTCTGGTCGCAGTAATGCCGATTTAATCTGGATAAATGGCGAAAACTTTCACGCCTTAAAACACAGTGACGCTTTACTTGCTGTTGCTGAGAAGGTGGAAGGAATAGAGCATGTGCGCACCGACATTGGTTGGCAGATTGATTTTGGTGAATCAGTCGATGGCTTGGAAGTGCCGTGGGGTATAGGCCAGTTTCATCTTCTCATGTGCGGTACCTGTGTTACGCAGTCATCACTATCCACGCAACAGCTGCTGAATTATGCAAAAGCTAACCCCGGCCGTATCAGTTACCCGCGACCGCCGGAGTTTCATGGCACCACTTTTTTAAAAATGCTGGCCCTCGATTTGGTTACCGATACCGGCGTTTTCCAGAAGCGCACTTCAGCGGTTGATGTCGAGTCCGTCATGCGACCATTTTGGGCTTATTTGGAGCAGCTGCATCCGCATCTATGGCAGCAAGGCGAGGCCTTTCCAGCAAGTGCTGCGGAGCAACTGAATCTGTTCACCAATGCGCAATTACATAACGCGGTTAGCTTCAACCCGAATGAGGTGCTTACGTTAGCGAACCAAGGACGCATACCCGCAACCAGTAAAGCAGTCATGATTGGTGATGCAGCCATTACCAACAGCCACTATTTAGCGGTGCCTCGCAGTGCTGAGAACCCTGAAGCAGCGATTAAGGTGATTGAGTTTTTACTCAGTGAAACAGCACAGCGAAAAAAAGCTGATCTGCAAGGCTGGGGTGACCCTGCCGTTATTCAACAAGTTGAACAAGCAAACTTATTACCGGCCGCAAACGACTTTCATGTAACCTGGCACAATTATTTGGAGAAACAGTGGGCCGCGCGCTTTCACTAGCAGTTATCCTATTTTTAGTGTTGTTGCCACTCGGTGTGGGCGGCAGCACGTTATTTCAGTTGCCGGTATTCTCCCAAGAATTAGTGCAACAGCTGCAGTGGCAAAGCTGGCTGCAGTCAGCGTTTGCGAGCTTCACTTTTACGGTAGGTGTAATACTAGCAGTCTGTTATCTGAGCCTGTGGTTAGGTCAGCGCATCACTGTTGGTTTATCAAGTTCACGCATCGCGCCGTTGCTGGCTGTGCCTCATGCGGCGCTTGCGGTGGGGTTGATGGTTCTATTAAGCCCGAGCGGTTGGTTGGTGCGCCTTGTTCACAGCATATTTGAGTTATTCCCGAGCCCCCCTGCACATTGGTGGATAGCCGACAAATCCTTAATCACCATGGCCATTGTGTTAATCATAAAAGAAGTGCCATTCTTACTCTTAATGATTGCAGCCCAACGTGATCAGCTGCCTATTCAGCGCTGGCAGACGCAGGCGCAAAGTATGGGGTATTCAGAGCGGCGCTGCTGGTGGTTGGTGGTGGTGCCCGCGTTGCTACCGCGCTTGAAGTTTCCGCTTGTTGCCGTTGCTATTTATACCCTGTCCGTGGTTGATATCGCACTTATGGTCGGGCCAAATACGCCGCCTTTGCTTGCGCCGCGAGTGCACGAGGCAAGTTTACGCTTCTCCGATTTGGCAAGTGTTGAGGCCTGGCTCGGGCAGTGGCTCCTGATTGCGCTAGGGGTGATTTTATTCGTCGTGATTGCAATGAACCAAGCGGTGTATTGGCGATTTAGTTTGAATGCAATGGGTCGCCCGCTTGGTCATTCGGTACAGCGTATAGGTTCCGGCTTTGGTAGCCAGTTGTTGCTTTGGCTGTGCGGTTCGGCCGTGCTTGCTTTAATTGTCCAGAGTGTTTCGGGCGCGTGGTTCTATCCAAATCTGTGGCCTCAGCAATGGAGTTTGGAACGTTGGACGAGTGAGTGGCCTTATGCGTGGCCGTTATTACAGAATAGTCTTTGGCTTGCACTAGCAAGTGCGGCGGTGGGTGTTGGCTGTGCCTTGTTGGTGCTTGAACGGCAACGTAGCCAACGGAAAAAGGCACTGGCTTGGCTGCCGTTATTGTTGCTATTAGTTCCTCAGCTTCCAATTGTATTGGGGTGGCAGCGTACTCTTGGTCAAGATGCAGGCTGGCTATGGCTACTGTGGTCGCATGCGGCCTTTACGTTTCCATACGCTTACTTGGTGCTGCATGGCGCGTATATGAGTTTTCCGTCACGCTGGCTGTACCAGGCACAAAGCTTGGGGCATTCCCCCTTCAATGCTTGGCTGCTTGTGTTGTTCCCCCAATTGCGCGGCAGTGTTGCGTTAGCGTTTGCGGTGGGCGTTGCGGTGAGTATTGCCCAGTATATACCCACGCTATGGTTAGCTGGTGTGAGTTATCCGACAGTTACAACTGAAGCTGTAAGCTTGGCCGCAGGTGGCGATTGGCGCATGGCGAGCGTTTATGCATTGTTACAAGCGCTTCTTCCAGTTGTATTATTGGTTTGGGCTAGCCAGCAAGGTAATGAGCAAAGGTGGAAACGACAGCATGTTAGAAATTAAAAACTTAACTATAAGTCAGCAACAGCATGTGTTTCTTAGTATCGAATCTTTGCACGTAGTAGGTGGTTCGGTTCTGACTTTAATGGGAGCCAGTGGGAGTGGTAAATCAACGCTGCTCAAATGGTTGTTGGGTGAGCCACTACCTGATTTTCAGATAACCGGCGAGTTGTGGTTGAACGGCAAGCGACGTGATCAACTGCCTATCCATGCACGTAAAATAGGGTTGTTGCATCAGCAAGGCGATTTATTTCCGCATTTGCGAGTGCTGGAAAACCTTTTATTTGCATTGCCGCGCAAAGATCCGAGACGCCATCAAGCGGCCTTAGAGGCGTTAGAGGCGATGCAATTGTCGGATAAGGCAAATGCGTGGCCCCATCAATTAAGTGGTGGTGAGCAGGCGCGCGTTGTATTAATGCGGGCTTTGCTGGCTCAACCTGAGGCGTTATTGTTGGATGAGCCCTTCTCGTCGTTAGATTCGGCGTTGCGCGGCACGGTACGCGAGTGGGTTTTTGCGCAACTTAAGCAGCGCAATATACCTGTTTTGCTGGTAACGCACGACAAAGAAGACGCACCCGGAACAATTATTTCAATGAAAGAGCTCACACATGCTTGACCCATTACTGACACCTATCACCCGAAGAATTTTAGATTACCCAGCACGGTGGTTGGTGAAGCGACAAGTATCTGCTGATCAAGTTACCGTAGCAGGGTTTTTGGTGGGTTTACTGGCGGTACCGGCTTTAGCTGCGCAAGCGTACGAAGTTGCGTTAATTTTTATTTTATTAAATCGCCTTGCCGACGGACTTGACGGTGCAGTTGCGCGTCGTACATCCGCCACGGATGCGGGTGGTTTTTTGGACATTGTATTAGACTTTATTTTTTACAGCGCGGTGGTGTTTGGCTTCTTGTTAGCAAGCCCTTTTGAACATGCATTACCAGCAGGGCTACTGCTGGTCACGTTTATGGGCACGGGCGCAAGCTTTTTAGCTTTTGCCGTAATTGCAGCGAAACGCGGCATCGAAAATCCGCGCTATCCGAATAAATCGTTGCATTATATGGGTGGGCTCACCGAAGGCTTTGAAACTATTGTCGCTTTTGTCGCTTTTTGCGTGTGGCCTGAACACTTTGAACTGTTGGCGCTCATTTTTGCAGCTGCGTGCTGGATTACAGCCATTACACGCATTGTGGTTGGTTACCGAACCCTAAGCGAGGCTAAATAATGAACGAAGCAACCATTCGGCTGAGTATATTTTTAGGTGTGATGGTCGCCATGGTCGCTTGGGAGGTTTTTGCACCGAAACGTGAGCCACGTTACAGCCGCGCCAAGCGCTGGCCAGCTAATTTGGGCATTGTAGTGATTGATTCGCTTATTACCCGTCTGTTATTACCGGCAGGCTTAGTGAGTATTGCGCTGTATGCGGCGCAGCATAATTGGGGATTGCTGCATCAGGTAGAGTTACCGGCGTGGCTGGCAGTTGTGATAGCTGTGGTGGCACTGGATATCGCCATTTATTGGCAGCATCGGCTGTTTCACCGGGTACCGCTATTGTGGCGCATTCATCGTATGCATCATGCCGACCCTGACTTTGATGTCACAACCGGGCTGCGTTTTCATCCCCTAGAAATTGTGCTGAGCTTGGGCATTAAAGCTGTTGTTGTGATCGCTTTAGGGGCGCCGGCTTTGGCTATTATTATTTTCGAAGTGCTGCTAAATGCCTGCTCATTGTTTAATCATGGCAATGTGTCGCTACCCAACGGTATCGAACGCTGGGTTCGAAAAATACTAATAACGCAGGAGTTGCACCGTATTCACCACAGTACCGTGCCGCGAGAAACCAATAGCAATTATGGCTTTAGTGTCAGTTGGTGGGACCACGTTTTCGGCAGCTATACCGATAAACCGGAAGCTGGCTCTGATGGTGTGGATATCGGTTTGAGTAATTACCGCGAGGCGAAACAAACAACCACGCTGTGGGGGTTAATGCGTATTCCGTTTGTAAATGCTGCGGCAGCCGAGACTGCCGCAGACAAAGACTCAAGCAACTAGCCTATTTGGCTTTATTGGCTTGATCAACCAAGATAGCAATAGCGCCATCACCGGTCACGTTGCAGGCCGTACCAAAGCTGTCTTGCGCCATGTATAGCGCAATCATTAATGCAATGGCCGTTTCGCCAAAGCCGAGCATCGAGCCCAGCAAACCTACCGCTGACATCACCGCACCGCCGGGTACGCCCGGTGCTGCAAGCATCACGACACCCAGCATCAAAATAAATGGCAGTATAGTCAGAAACGACGGTATAGCGAGTGAGCTGTGCAGGTACATCACCGCGAGCGTGCAGCTAACAATGGTAATGGTAGAGCCGGCTAAATGCGTGGTTGCGCAAAGCGGTACAGCAAAGTTGGCAACGTCTTCATCCACTTTATTGTTTTTCACACTGCGTAATGTCACCGGAATGGTTGCGGCGCTCGACATGGTTCCTAACGCAGTAAAGTAAGCCGGTAACATGTTCTTAATAAGCGTTACTGGGCTGATACCTGCTTTTACGCCTGCCACGGTGAACATTGAAATGATGTACACCCAGTGCAAGGCAATCGCCAGCACAAGGATAATACCAAAGGTTTTTAAGGTGCCAAACACCGTACCCGCGGCGGCCATTTCGGCGAAAACCCCAGCGATATAAAATGGTAACAGCGGAATAATAAATTTGCTGAGCAACAACTCAATAATGTCGCGACCTTGGTCAGACAGTTGTTTGAGCTGTTCAGCACGGGTTGCCGCAATGCCTAAACCGAAGATAAAAGCTAATACCAAGGCGGTCATGATGCCAAATACTGGTGGCATGTCCAACGTAATAAATGGTTCTACGAGTTGGGCGTCGGCTGACTGGCTGCGCGCGGCAGCACTCGTTAGAAGTGGGACCACAACGCTGGCGACAAAGTAAGCAACGGTACCAGCAACAATAGTTGATAGATAGGCTATGCCAAGGGTTCGGCCAAGCAGCTTGCCTGAATTTTGTGGTAACCCGGCTATACCGCTAGTGATGAAAAATAGAATGAGCAGTGGGATGGTGAAAAACAGTAATTGCCCAAAAATCTCTTTAAAGGTAATCAATAATTGAACCAGCCAAAGTGGTGTGTACAGTCCTATTAATGTTCCCGCGGCAATGCCGAGCACTAGCTTTATGATCAATCCCATTTTTTTCTCTCTTGTTGTAATGTCGTTGCGGCTACTGTGTGTGGTGTTAGTGTAAAGCGATTCGTTGCAAAAAGTGAATCTAAATAGCAGGTACTATCGTACTTGAAATGTCATTCAATAAAAAAGGACCTACCATTATGTCGTCACCATTGTCGCTGGACCGGGAACTCCAGCAAATCGCATTAGGTGACCGAGCTGCGTTCCGACGCTTGTATGAAGCCACGTCCGCTAAGTTGTACTCCGTCAGTTATGCCATTGTTCGCCGAGAAGCGTGGGCAGAAGATGCCGTTCAAGATACTTTCATTAAAATTTGGCACCGCGCCGGTGATTACAGCATCGCTAAAGGTTCGGTGATGAGTTGGTTAATTAGTATGGTTCGGTATCGTTCTATCGATCTGTTACGTAGTAAAGATAATTCGATTAACTTTAACGATAACGTTGATGAGTTACCGGCTATCGATACCCTCGAGCAGTCTCTTGATCAATTAAACCAGAACCACCAACTGAAGTTATGTTTGCAAGAATTGCAACCGCAAACGCGCCAATGTTTGCAGCTTGCTTATATCAGCGGGCTAAGCCATCAAGAAGTGAGCGACTATTTAAGTGAGGCGTTGGGCTCAGTAAAAAGCTGGATTCGCCGTGGATTGGAAAGCTTAAAGAGGTGCTTAAAGCGATGAACTATTCAACGACTGAAATTAAGCATCAGCTAGCCGCGCGTTACGTTATTGGAAGTATGCGTGGTTCTGCCCGAAAACGTTTTCAACGCTTGTTAATGACGATTCCAAGTTTACGCGATGAAGTTGCCTTTTGGGAGGAACACCTTTATGCGTTAACTGAGACCTTGCCAGAACGCCAAGCTCCGGAGCGCATTTGGAAAAGTCTTGAACAGCGCTTGGGGTGGCTACCGAAGGACCCTGTAAAGTCGTCTTGGTGGTCGTGGGGATTTCGCTTAGCTGCTGCGTTATTGCTGATTAATCTATTGGTTATTAGTCCGGATGAGCCTCAAAAAACTCAAGTTTTCGAGCGTGTAGCGGTAATTCAAAATGATGACGCACAAACACTTTGGTTGATTCAACAAAATGATCAGACGTTAAGTGTTCGCGCTGTTGGGAACATCGAAGTGCGAGCAGATAACGATTACCAATTGTGGATGTTGCCGCAATCGGGTAGTGCGCCAATCTCTCTTGGGTTGTTACCACAACAAGGCGATCGTTCGCTCACAATAGCGGCTACTATCAACTTGAATGATGTTGCAGCGCTGGCGGTGAGCCGTGAGCCATTAGGCGGTTCGCCACTCGCTGTGCCATCTGGCCCAGTTGTTTATACGACAGACTTCGTGGCGCTTTAAAAAAAGTTGCATCCAATATGCCCACTCAATCGTTACTTGTTCGAGACCCACAACGCAGTAACGGGTTTAGAAACCATGTATAGACGATTGAGAGGGCATTATAATGAACAATAAGACATTGATTGCTACGGCAGTATTGAGTGCTGTTGTTGCTGGCTCGGCAGCGTTTGCTTCGAGCCACCGTGAGGCTCCGAATATAGCTCGCTTACCGACCGTTGATTCAACGGATTTTTACCTATTCAATAGTTATGAAACTGGTCGTGAAGACTATGTGACGCTCATAGCTAACTATATTCCATTGCAAGACAGTTACGGTGGTCCAAACTATTTTGCGATGGACCCCGCCGCTGTTTACGCGCTACACATCGACTCTGATGGCGATGCAGTCGAAGACTTATCTTTTGAATTTCGGTTTAGCAACGAAATTGTAGGCGTTAAGCTGCCTGTGGGTCCCGATGGTGTTGAGGTGAGCGTACCTTTAAAACATGTTGGCGCCATTGCCGCAGGTAATTCTGCAGCACTCAACTACAACGAAACATATACCTTATCGGTAGTTTCAGGATCGCAGGGCGCTGGCAGTCCAGTAACAGGCGCTAGCGGAGAAATGGAATTCGTGAAGCCTTACGCTTACGTGGGGCAAAAGACGTTTGGCTCAAGTGCCGACTATGAAGCCTACGCTAACCAATATGTTTATGAAGTGAGTATTCCAAACTGCAGTGCGAATGGTCGCGTTTTTGTGGGTCAGCGAAAAGACCCGTTCACGGTTAATCTTGGCGAAACCTTTGACTTGGTGAATTATGTTCCCGTTGAGGGCGACAGTGCACCAGGTGCGGGTGATGGTGGTGGTTTCCCAGGCGGAATCACGCAGTCAACGGATAATGATGACTTGAACGATAAAAACACAAATTCAATTGCGCTTGAAGTTCCTAAGTCGTGTTTAGTGGGTGACGGTAATGGTGTCATCGGCGCTTGGACCACAGCAAGTTTGCCGCAAGCACGAATTTTGAACCCGAATGCAGTAGCCGACAAACCAGAAGTTAATGGTGGTGCTTTGGTTCAAGTATCACGATTAGGCTCGCCATTAGTGAATGAGCTCGTGATTGGCATTGATGATAAAGATCGCTTTTCGTCCGCGCATCCTTCAAACGATGGACAATTTGCTACTTATGTGACGAATCCAACATTGCCGATTATTTTGGACATTTTGTTCCGTGATGCTGTAAATGCAACATTGGGCACGAGCTTTGAAACTATCGCACCAACAAATTATCCTCGCGCTGATTTAGTTGCTGCATTTTTGACAGGGTTTCAAGGCGTTAACCAACAAGCTACGGTTACACCTTCAGAAATGCTCAGGTTAAATACTGCGATTCCAGCCACTCCAGCCGAGTTACAGTCTAACTTTGGTGTTGCAGGGAATGACCTCGCGGGTTTTCCGAATGGGCGTCGACCTGGCGATGATGTGGTCGATATTGCATTACGCGTTGTGATGGGAGCTTTGTGCCATGACATTCCTGTAAATGGACAGCCAACAAACTTAGGCTTCTGTGAGCCTGCTGATGCAAATGTTGGTACGGCACCATTTACCGATGGCGCGCCACTAGATAGTAGCTTCTTTAATACGAGCTTCCCTTATTTGTTAACACCGCTTGCGGGTTCACCGCAATAAGGAGATGAATCATGATGAACATGATTGTTCGAATTTCTATGCTACTTGGTGTGAGTTTCATGGTTAGCGGTTGTTTAGATTCTGATCCGAATCTGAACACTGCGCCCGAAGCAATATCGACGCAAATCACCACAACCGCCGATACGCCGGTAACAGGTCAATTGTTAGCTGCTGATAGTGAAGAGGGCATGTTGACCTATGCGTTGGAAGCTGAGCCGTTAAAAGGAAGCGTTTCGGTCAACTCAGATGGTTCGTTTACCTATGTGCCAAATGCTGAATATGTAGGTAATGACGAGTTTATGTTCAGTGTTTCTGATGGTCAGTTTTCGTCACGAGCGAAAGTAAGTATTACGGTGGAATTACTGTCGGTTTCGTTTCGTGCTTCGGTACGTAATGCGATTGGACAGAATTTTGACGCCCAACCTTTGGCGGTGAACGGTCGCGATTATCAGCAGGATGTAACAACAACTGCGGAGTTTGATGATCTGATTGCTGCTGGAGAGGTAGCAGGCAATGAGTAAAGTAAACACTTATACACCGTTCCTCATGGTGTTGTTGGTGTTGGGCTGCGGCGCTGCCGCAGCCCCTTTTTCTTCAGCCCAGCACTATGCGAAATTGGTTGAAGAGGGCAAGCAGGAAGCAACACATGCTTACCATCAAGAAGCTGAAGAGCTGTGGCGCTCGGTCAGCGCACGTATACCCTCGCTAGACACAACAGAACGTGCACAGTGGTATTTGGCACGGGCTGACTACTTGCAATTCGGTCATCAGTTTGCCGAGGCTCTGGACACTCTCAAGCGGGTTGAAGCGACAGGTACATTGATGAGCAGTGCATTATTGATGCGCGCCCGAATATTATTAACGCTAGGCGAAGTTGAGCGGGCGGCAATAGCCTGCAAACAGCTACGTGGGCTCGCGCCAGTTGATGTATGGGGCACGTGCGAACTGGAGGTGAAAGGCCGTGCTGGTGAGCTTAAGTTAGCTTATGAAGGGCTCAATCGATTAGCTGACCAAGATAAAACGCGCACCAGCGCCATCGTGTTGTGGCGCCGTCAAATACTTGCCGAACAGGCCCATTTATTGGGCAACTATGAAGCCGCATTAAATTGGTTACAAAGTGACAATTACGCGGCGCAACCTGTTGTTGTGCAGAAGCAGATAATTGATGTGTGGTTGTTACAGAACAGACCTCAGCAGGTACTTTCGCAAACCTCTGAATGCCCAGCTAACGACTCATTGTTGCCAGACAGTTTGATTGTGCGCTTCGCTCGGGCTGAACTGGAAGCCGAAAGTGCATTGACCTGTTGGCGTCAATTAGCCGCTGAGCGAATCTATATTCGCGAATTACGGCACGATGAGCTGCACACAGCAGACTTAGCTTATTACCACGCCTATATTTCGAAAGATGCTGACGCTGCGCTTTATTGGGCGCGCTTAACTGTGTCGGTATCGCGTGAACCATTTGATCTTGTTTTACTTGATGCTGCGAAGGAGTTATGAGAATGAAAACTATAATAGTAATGGTTTGCTTGGTGCTTTTAGGGGCTTCGTTGCCCAGCGCTGCGCATCGTTTTAGTACCAGCTTTTTTGTAGTTAGCGAAGTGGAGAATCATAAAAATGGTTTTGCCTGGCAGTGGCGTTTGGTCAAGCATGATTTAGAAACCTTGGTTCCTTCCCTGTCAGGTGAGAAGGGTATGAATGTTGATATGCGCATCGCTGAATTTATTGGCCGCTCTGTATCTGTTAATGCTGAATGCGAACTGAAAGTGCTGCCTATGGAACAAACAGAAGATGTGACATATGGCGGTCAAAGCTATATCCACATCAATGGCCATGCTGATTGTGGCCTGATGGAGTTAACCGAGCTAACCGTTGCTGAGGTATTTAAGGAAATTGACGACCACAAGGTAATTTTAGCTATAGAGCCTGATACCAAGAAGCATGTGTTGAGCAAAAACAATCCAAACTGGCTAAAATAAAGCTTACTTGCCGATGCAGAAACTGCTGAATATTTTGCCCAGTAGGTCGTCAGAGGTGAATTCACCTGTTATTTCATTCAGGTGTTGTTGTGTCAGCCGGAGCTCTTCCGCCAACAGTTCGCCAGCGAGGTTTTGCTCCAGCTGTTCTTGACCGGTTAGCAGATGTTCCTGTGCGCGTTCAAGCGCGTCGAGGTGGCGGCGGCGCGCCATAAAACTGCCTTCACTGGTCGCGGTATAGCCAACGCAGTGTTTTAGGTGTTCGCGCAGCAGTTCAACGCCACGCCCAGTTTTTGCACTTAAGTGAAGAACTGGAATGCCGTGAATGTCTTCAATGGCTACGGGTTCTTCATTGAGGTCAACTTTGTTCCGAATAACGGTAAACGGCAGGTCGTCAGAGAGCTGTTCAAAAAACTCTGGCCAGATATCGGCAGGGTGTACTGCGTTAGTTTCTGTGGCGTCGACCATAAACAACACGCGGTCAGCGCCCCGAATCTCATCCCAGGCGCGTTGTATACCAATACGCTCTACTTCGTCAGGGCTGTCACGTAGCCCGGCCGTATCGATGATATGCAGGGGCATACCGTCAATCTGTATGTGCTCGCGCAGCACATCGCGTGTGGTGCCAGCTATCGACGTTACAATTGCTGACTCGCGGCCAGCGAGTGCATTGAGCAATGAAGATTTGCCAGCGTTGGGGCGCCCAGCAATGACTACTTTCATGCCTTCTCGAAGTAACGAGCCTTGCTTGGCTTGTACCATCACCTGCTGCAGGCGGTCGAGAATCGCTTCAAGATCGCCGGATACTTTACCGTCACTTAAAAAGTCTATTTCTTCGTCAGGGAAGTCAATTGCGGCTTCTACATACATGCGCAAATGAATCACTTGGTCGACAAGTTGGTCAATTTCGTGCGAGAAGCCCCCCTGCAGGCTCTGTAACGCCGCTTTTGCTGCTTGCTCAGACGTTGTATCAATAAGGTCAGCAATTGCTTCTGCTTGGGTTAAATCCAGTTTGTCGTTTAAAAACGCACGTTCGCTAAATTCACCTGGGCGGGCTGGCCTTATTTCAGGGAAATCGAGAATGGCTTTAATGATCATATCGATAAGTACAGGGCCACCATGCCCCTGCAGTTCGAGTACGTCTTCGCCAGTAAATGAATTCGGGCCTTTAAAAAATAGGGCAATGCCTTCGTCGAGAAGGTTGCCATCAAGATCTACAAACGGGAGGTATTCTGCTTTTCGTGCTGCTGGGCAGTGGCCTAGCATACGCTCGGCGACAGTGGTTGCCGCCGGCCCGCTAACTCGGACTATGCCGACGCCACCACGCCCTGGGGGCGTGGCTTGCGCGACAATCGTGTCATTCGTTAGCTCAAAGTCCATGGTCTACTTCTTTTTGCGGCGCTCCATCATGCCCTTTTTCTCAAGGCCACGATAGATCCACTGCATTTGACCAATGGTAATCAAGTTACTGCTTAACCAATACAGTACTAAGCCTGCAGGGAACCACAGGAAGAATACGGTAAAGATTACTGGCATGTATTGCAGCAGTTTTTGCTGCATTGGGTCAGTTGCTGGGGTTGGCTGCAACCGTTGCATCATAAACATAGACGCACCCATTAACACAGGCAGTATGTAGTAAGGGTCTTTTGCGGATAAGTCGTTGATCCACAGGAACAGCGGTGCATGGCGCAATTCAACACTTTCAAGCAATACCCAGTAAAGCGCTAGGAAGATAGGAAGCTGCAGAAGCATAGGTAAACAGCCGCCGAGCGGGTTTACTTTTTCTTCTTTATACATCTTCATCATGGCTTGTGACATTTTCTGACGGTCGTCGCCATAACGTTCACGCAGGGCAGTCATCTTAGGCTGAATCATGCGCATCTTCGCCATCGACACATATTGTGCCTTGGTTAATGGATACAACAACGCCTTAATGATGATGGTAATTGCAATAATCGACAGACCCCAGTTGATAAGCACACTTTGCACCAACTGAAGAAGTTTGAATATCGGTTGCGCTAACCACCACAAGAAGCCGTAATCAACAGTCAGCTCAAGGTCTTCTGCGACAACAGCCATTGCATCTTGGTCTTTCGGACCCACAAATAGGGTTGAGCGAATCTGTGCTTCAGCACCTGGTGCAACAGTAGCAGTAGGGTACATCATGCCCATAATTGCTTGGTCACCACCAAGGATACGAGAAAACAATTGCTTACTGCCTTCACCGCGCGGAATCCATGCGGATACGAAATAATGTTCAAGCATTGCGACCCAACCGCTTTCTGTTGCGCGGTTTAAGCGTTGATCGCGCATGTCGTCGAAAGCATATTTTTCGTAACGGTCTTCGTCCCATGAATAAGCGCCACCTTTATAGGTTGGCATCATCATGTTGCCTGAACCTTCGGTCATCACTTGTTTCAGCTGTGCATAAAACTGCATTTGTTTGTGCGAGGCTGTTGCGTTACGAATGGTGTAAACCACATCGATTGCGTAAGAACCTTTTTTGAAAACAAATGTTTTCGTTACCTGGCTGCCGTCTTCAAGCGTGTAATGCAAAGGCACTTCAAGGGTATCATCGCCATTCATTTCGTAGTTGGTTTGTTCTACGTGGAACATTGGGCGACCGCTCGCTGAATCGGTGCCGTCTGCACCAACTAAACCAGATTGTGCGATGTATAACTGATTTGGGTTTGCGTGCAATAACTCAAAGCGTTCATCTGAGTTCTGGGTGCGTGCAAACTGGAGCAACTGTGCGTTGACTACATCACCACCGTTGGTATCGATGAGAACATCAAGTACATCGGTTTTAACACGTACACGTTGGCTACCTGAGGTAACTGGAGTGCTCGAAACATCACCGCTTGATGCCTGTGGAACCGCGCTTTCTGTTGCGGTTGGCTCCATACGCGCTTCAGGAATGCCTGAGTCGGTGTTTGTTTGTGACTGTTGTGCAGAGGCCGCTTTTTGCGTGCCCGGCGCGGTATCAATGAGCCAATTTTGGTAGAGGAAAAAGGTTACTACCAAGAAAGCAATAAACAAGATAGAACGTGGCGAATTCATAAGTCCTTCGTCTCTGTTTTATTTTGGTTCGTTGTGTCCGGTTCACAGGGCTCAGAGCCTGGAACTGGGTCGAAGCCGCCTGGATGTCCCGGGTGGCATTTCAGAATACGCTTACTGGCAAGCCAGAAGCCTCGCATCATACCATGCTTTTTGATTGCTTCGATGGCGTATTGTGAGCATGTTGGCGTAAATCGACAACGCGGCCCTAACAACGGACTAATGATCAGTTGGTAGAGTCGGATAATGCCGATAGGTATTGCGCGCAACGCTTGCTTAAGGTTCGCCATAAGTAATCCAAACGTTGTTGTAATTCTTCCTGAGAAAGGTTAACAACCCCGTTCTTTCCAATCACGATAATATCGAATGCCGGTATTTTATGCTGTTTTAATCGAAAACTCTCGCGGATCTTACGTTTTATTCGATTTCGATCAACAGCGCGTTTGGCTCGCTTTTTTGACAGCGTGACACCAAGTCGAGGAATGCCGAGATTATTTGGGGTAGCAAGCATGGTGAGTTCGGCCGTAACCGCTTTCACCGGGGGATTATCGAAGACTTTTTGAAAGTGCGCGGGAGTTAAAAGACGTAACTCCCGCCCGTAACAGTAGCTCTGCTTCAATATTATGCAGACAGAACTTTACGGCCTTTGGCACGACGGCGCGCTAAAACTAAACGACCGTTTTTCGTTGCCATACGAGCACGGAAACCGTGAGTGCGCTTGCGCTTCAATACGCTTGGTTGAAATGTTCTTTTCATGACGTTACTTCCGTAGTCGAGTTACCTAAAAATTTAGAGCGCGAATTCTAACGGTTAAAAGGATCAAAGTCAACGCAAAAAGCTATCCACAAAGTATAGATGAGAATGATTCTAATTGTGGATAAGCATACTTAATTAGCGTAGTTAATTTACCGCAAAAGCTAGCGATCAGCAGGTGCTTTTAGTACAATCAAAACAGTCTAGCAGATACTAAAAATAAAGGATCGCTACAGATCTAGAATTAGTATTCTTAACCAATAACTATAACTGATAAATTCGGGAGACAGGTGTGAATAAATCGCTTTGGCAAATGTGCTCAGATAGACTGCAAAGCGAATTAACCGCGCAGAATTTTAATACCTGGATCCGTCCCCTGCAATCAGAATTAAACGACAACCTGCTGACACTCTATGCACCAAACTCCTACGTGGTCGACTGGATCAAAGACAAGTATCTGAATGTCATAAATGACTACTTGAGTGAAATTGCTAATGACCGTGGCGAGAAGAGCCCACGCGTTTCGTTTCGTGTTGGTGGTATTGAGAAGGCTCCAGAGAGAAATGGTGCACAGGCATCATCAGGCTCGTCAGGTTCGAGCCACCAATCACGGCCAGCCGCAACCGCGCAGCGTAATCAGCCACGAGCAACACCGTGGAATCAGAATGACGCACCGGCACCTGCGTTTGAGTGTAATATTGATGAAGAATATACCTTTGATAATTTTGTTGAAGGTAAATCGAATCAGCTTGCGTTAGCAGCAGCACACCAAGTTGCTGAAAACCCAGGCGGTGTTTACAACCCGCTATTTGTTTATGGCGGGACAGGCCTCGGTAAAACGCATCTATTGCATGCAGTCGGTAATGCGATTCGCACTCATAAAAAAGACGCTAAGGTTTTTTATATGCGTGCAGAGCGTTTCGTACAAGACATGGTTAACGCGCTCAAGAACGGAACCATCGATGAAATGAAGCGCTATTATCGTTCGGTAGACGCCTTACTAATTGATGACATTCATTTCTTCTCGAACAAGAAAGGCACGCAGGAAGAATTTTTCCATACCTTCAATGCGTTGCTTGAAGGGAACCAGCAAATCATTCTCACGAGCGATCTTTACCCGAAAGAAATTGAAGGATTAGAAGACCGTTTACGTTCTCGCTTTGGTTGGGGCTTAACTATAGCGATTGAACCACCTGAATTGGAAACGCGCGTAGCAATATTAATTCGTAAAGCACAGGAACGCGGTATTACGCTTCCTCATGAAGTTGCGTTTTTTATTGCTAAACGATTACGCTCAAATGTGCGAGAGTTAGAGGGTGCGTTGAATCGGCTTGTTGCGAACGTCAATCTGACGGGCCGTCAGATAACAATCGATTTTGTGCGCGAAGCGTTACGCGACTTAATTGCGGCGCAGGAAAAGCTGGTCACAATTGACAATATTCAGAAAACCGTTGCAGAGTACTACAACATCAAGATGTCAGATATGCTTTCAAAGCGTCGTAGTCGTTCGGTTGCACGTCCTCGTCAGATGGCGATGGCGTTAGCAAAAGAGCTTACAAATCATAGCCTTCCGGAAATTGGCGATGCTTTTGGTGGGCGTGATCACACAACAGTTTTACATGCGTGTCGCACTATAGCTAAATTAAAAGATGCGCAGAATGATTTGAAAGAAGATTACAGAAACTTAATCCGTACGCTTTCTGCATAGTCACGAAATAGTAAGCGGGCAAGGACCAAACAACAGGGGAATGTGGGCATGAAATTTTCCATCAGTCGAGATGCTTTTTTAAAGCCACTTCAAGTTGTCAGTGGGGCCGTTGAACGTCGCCACACGATTCCAATTTTATCTAACGTGCTTATTCAGGCTTCTGCGGATGAGGTTCGTCTTACTGGCACTGATCTCGAAGTTGAACTTGTTTCTGCCTGTGCAATTGAAGGTGGTGACGCGGGCGAAGTGACTGTGCCAGCCAAAAAGCTAGTAGACATTGTGCGTAGCTTACCAGAAGGCGCGACGGTTGAATTCAGCGCCTCGGCGGATAAGGCGATGATTCGCTCAGGCCGTAGTAAATTCACTTTGGCCACTTTACCAGCTCAAGATTTTCCAAATATTGATGACTGGGACAGTGATATTCAGCTGATAACCAGCCAAGCGGTACTTAAGGATCTCATGGAGCGTACGCATTTCTCGATGGCTAATCAGGATGTGCGTTATTACCTGAATGGTATGTTGTTTGAGACGGATGCCGGTATTTTGCGTACGGTTGCAACCGACGGACACCGCTTAGCAATGAGTAGTTGCGATATTGGACAACCGAATCTTGCATCACGCCAAGTCATTGTGCCGAGAAAAGGCGTTATGGAATTACTGCGCTTGTTAGATGATGCCGACAATGAAGTAAAAGTATTAATCGGTAACAACCACATTCGCATAGAAACAAACGGTATCGGATTCACGAGTAAGCTAGTCGACGGTCGGTTCCCTGACTATCGCCGCGTACTACCAAGCGGTGGTGATAAAATTGTCGTTGCAGAGAGAGACGTGCTTAAGCAAGCCTGTTCTCGCGCGTCTATTTTGTCGAACGAAAAATATCGTGGTGTTCGGTTGAATCTCAGTTCGGGCGAAATGTGTTTGACCGCGAATAACCCAGAACAAGAAACAGCTGAGGAAGTACTTGAAGTTGAATACCAAGGCGATTCCTTAGAAATAGGTTTCAACGTAAGCTACCTCATTGATGTACTCAATACGATTCAAGGCAGCAAAGTGAAGATCACATTGGCTGGACCGGATGCTAGCGGGCTTATTGAAGACAATGATGACGACTCGTCATTGTATGTTGTGATGCCGATGCGCCTTTAATAGGGTGCGTCAGCAACGAGTATGTTTTTAGAATCGCTGTCTATTACACAGTTTCGCAATTTTGCCTCGGCAGCAATCACGCCAGGTAAAACCGTTAATATCATATCGGGTGTGAATGGCAGCGGTAAAACGAGTTTGATTGAGGCTATCTATTGTCTTGGGTTCGGCAGGTCGTTTAGACCAGGAACCTATCGACAATTGATTCGGAATGATGAAAGCCAGTTTACGGTTTTTGCACGGGTTACTGAACAGGACGGCACGAAGCACCAGGTTGGGTATCAGAGAAATACAACGGGTGAAGTGCAGCTGCGCATTGATAATGCGAAGGAGAAACGATTCTCAGCATTAGCGCGATTAGTGCCGGTACAGTTAATGACACCTGAGAGTATTGAGTTGGTATTAGGTGGCCCGAAAGTTCGGCGTCAGTTTATAGATTGGGGGGTGTTCCACGTGGAACATTCGTTCTATAGCGACTGGGTTGGATTTTCAAAACTGCTTAAGCAACGTAATAGTTTGCTCAAAATGAAACGGTTTCATCAGGAGCACCAGTACTGGGATGAGAAGTTCAGTGAATTTGGGGAGCGTATCCATAAGCACCGTACTGAATATCTTGATGGGTTTCTTCCGGTACTGAAGCAGCGACTTGTATCATTTTTACCATCGTACGAGTTTCAATTTCATATTCGTTCAGGTTGGGATAAAGAAATTAGGCTAAGCGATGCTTTGGTCAAGCATCGCGAACAGGATCTCCGATATGGTCATTCGACAGTCGGCCCGCATAAAGCGGAGTTGAAGATTCTAGCAAACGGGGAAGATGTAAAAAATCTGCTTTCCCGTGGCCAGCTGAAGTTACTTGTAGCAGCCTTAAAATTAGTTCAAGGCGAGTATCTTCAGCAGCAAACTGGCGTACAATGTATCTACTTGGTAGATGACATTACGGCCGAATTGGATTCGGTAAGTCAGGAAAAATTTTGCGGTGCACTTGTTGCATCCAATTCACAGGTTTTTGTATCGGCTATTAACGGTGAGGAAGTACATACACAGTTAAAAACCAAAGATACGAAGATGTTCCACGTGGAACATGGAACCGTCAAGGAACAATAGAGAAGCTGATTATGGCAGAAAATAATTACGATTCGTCCAGTATTAAAGTCTTAAAAGGGCTTGATGCAGTACGCAAACGCCCGGGTATGTATATCGGTGACACCGATGACGGAACCGGTCTTCACCACATGGTTTTTGAGGTTGTCGATAACTCAATCGATGAAGCCTTAGCTGGGCATTGTACTGATATTTTAGTGACGATTCATACCGACGGCTCAGTATCGGTTCGAGATGATGGGCGTGGTATTCCAGTTGATATTCATGAAGAAGAGGGAGTTTCCGCCGCACAGGTTATTATGACCGTATTGCACGCAGGTGGTAAATTCGATGATAACTCTTATAAGGTATCAGGTGGTTTACACGGTGTTGGTGTTTCTGTCGTTAACGCTCTGTCGGACAAGCTTTTGCTTACCATTCAGCGTGGCGGACACATATATCAGCAAACGTACAATCTTGGCGACCCAGTAGCGCCGATGAAGCAAATTGGCGATACAGAGAAGACGGGTACAGAAATCCGTTTTTGGCCGAGCCCTAAGATTTTCGCGGATACTGAATACCATTATGACATTCTCGCGAAACGCCTTCGTGAGTTGTCATTCTTAAACTCTGGCGTTTCAATTATCCTTAAAGATGAGCGAAATGAACGTCAAGACCATTTCAAATATGAAGGCGGTATCTCAGCCTTCGTTGCATATTTGAATAAAAATAAAACGCCAATACACCAAAATGTTTTCCATTTTAGTAACGAGCGTGATGACGGTATTGCTGTCGAAGTATCCATGCAATGGAACGATTCGTTCCAGGAAGGCATCTATTGCTTCACGAACAATATTCCACAACGTGACGGTGGTGCCCACTTGGCCGGCTTCCGCGCTGCGCTGACACGTACGTTGAATGCGTACATGGAGAAAGAAGGCCTTAATAAGAAATACAAAACGAATGCGACTGGAGATGATGCCCGTGAAGGCTTAACTGCAGTTGTATCGGTTAAAGTTCCTGATCCGAAGTTCTCTTCGCAAACAAAAGATAAACTCGTTTCATCAGAGGTGAAGACAGCGGTCGAGCAAGCGATGAACGAGCGCCTTTCTGATTATTTGTTAGAGCAGCCTGGTGACGCAAAAATCATCGTTGGTAAAATCATTGATGCTGCGCGCGCACGAGAAGCAGCTCGCAAAGCACGTGATATGACACGCCGTAAAGGTGCGTTAGATCTTGCTGGTTTGCCGGGCAAATTGGCAGACTGCCAAGAGAAAGATCCAGCCTTGTCTGAACTCTACATTGTGGAGGGTGACTCAGCGGGCGGCTCTGCGAAGCAGGGGCGTAACCGTAAGTTCCAAGCAATTCTGCCTCTTAAGGGTAAGATTCTGAACGTAGAAAAAGCGCGTTTTGACAAGATGCTGTCATCACAAGAGGTTGCGACGCTGATAACCGCGCTTGGCTGTGGTATTGGGCGTGATGAATACAACCCAGATAAAACACGTTATCACCGCATCATTATCATGACGGATGCCGACGTCGACGGCTCGCACATTCGTACATTGCTGTTGACCTTCTTCTACCGTCAAATGCCAGAATTGATAGAGCGCGGCTATATGTACATTGCGCAGCCGCCGCTTTATAAAGTGAAAAAAGGCAAGCAAGAAACATACATCAAGGACGACCCAGGTTTGATTCAATATCTAACCAGTCTTGCACTTGATAATGCTTCGTTGCATGTAACGAAAGATGCGCCTGGTATCAGTGGTGCCCATTTGGAAACTTTGGTTAACGACTATCAGTTAGCTCAAAATTCTATTAAACAACGCCTTTCGCGACGTATGCCGTTAGATTTCTTGCAACGCCTGGTTTATGCACCACGATTAACTGATGAAACCCTTAAAAATCAATCAGCTATGGAAGAGTGGGCAGAGGTTTTGCAGAAGGACTTAACGTCGCGTGAAGTAAATTCAGCGACCTACACGTTGCATATTCAGCACGACGAAGAACGCAACTTGTATCTACCCGTTGTAACTGTGCGCCGCCACGGAATAGATACCCCATATCCGTTAAGCTACGAGTTCTTAATGTCGCGTGACTATGATCAACTTGTATCAATTGGCGAAAAAATCAATGGCTTAATTGAAGTGGGTGGATTTGTTCGACGGGGCGACAAAGAGAAGCCGGTTAGTGATTTCGTAGAAGCTGTTGAGTGGCTTATTAACGAGTCAAAACGTGGTATTTATATTCAACGTTACAAAGGTTTGGGTGAAATGAATCCAGACCAATTGTGGGAAACAACTATGGACCCGGCAACTCGCCGTATGTTGCAAGTTACCATCGAAGACGGTATTGCAGCGGACCAATTGTTCACAACCTTAATGGGTGACGATGTTGAACCACGCCGTGCGTTTATTGAAACCAACGCGTTACGTGTTGCGAACTTAGACGTATAGTTTAGCTGGCAGAAAAGCCAAACAATAAAAAAGGGAGCCAATTGGCTCCCTTTCTTATTTTTGGAAACAAAGAAACGAGGCCAGTTATCAAGTAACCTGAATCTTATGTTCCTTAGTTTAATTTAAAACTGAGATATCCGCAATTTGTAAGAATAATTGACGTAATGTATTCAACATTGCCAGCCGATTATTCCTTACTTCAGCAGCATCAGCATTAACCATCACGCTCTCGAAAAAGCTATCAACCGGTTCTTGCAAGCTTGCCAACGCCTTGAGAGCTTGCGTGTAATCGTTACCCGCAAGCGCAGTTGTTGATTGCTCTTGCGCCTGCTTAATAGCGCTTGCGAGCTCCTGCTCAGCAGGTTCGCTTAACAGTTCAGCTTTAACTTGAGTCGGAAGCTCGCCCTCTACTTTGGCAAGTATGTTGCTAACTCGCTTGTTAGCTGCCGCAAGAGCCTCTGCGGCCGGCAATAAGCGAAATGCGGTTACGGCGTGAACACGTTGGTCAAAGTCCGTTGGCGTGGTTGGGCGGCGCGCCAACACGGCTTGAATCACATCAACGGCAATACCTTGTTCTTGGTACCAAGCGCGGAATCGGCCCAGTAAGAAATCAACAACGTCGTCTTTGACACTCGCCGCACTAAGCAACCCGCCAAAGCTTGCTACCGATTCCCCCACGATTTTATTCAGATCAAGAGGATACTTTCCTTCAACCATAATTCGCAGTAAGCCAATGGCCGAACGACGCAGCGCAAATGGGTCTCGGTCGCCTTTAGGTATTTGGCCAATGCCGAATATACCAACCAGCGTGTCGAGCTTATCGGCTATAGCTACCGCAGCACCGGCTTTTGATTCAGGAAGTATGTCACCAGAAAAGCGAGGTAAGTAGTGTTCAAAGATTGCTTGAGGCACACCTTCAGGCTCATTGTCATTGCGTGCATAGTGCATACCCATAACGCCTTGGGTTTCAGGAAATTCAAGCACCATTTGTGAGGCTAAGTCAGCTTTACATAAATAACCGGCGCGCTCTGCAATACTCGAGTCGGCGCCCAATTGCGCAGCAATTACTGACGCAACTTGCGCGATCCGATCAGACTTGTCTTTGATGGAACCAAGCTGCTTCTGAAACAGAATATTTGCTAAGCCCGGAACTCGGTCTGCCAACCGGATCTTTTTGTCCGCTTCGAAAAAGAACTGGGCATCGGCAAGGCGAGGGCGCACAACCTTTTCATTACCCGATATAATCTGCTGTGGGTCTTTTGATTCGATATTAGTAATAAATATAAATGCGGGCAGCAAATTGCCTTGCCCGTCTTCCAGCGGGAAATACCGTTGGTCGTCTTTCATGGTTACGATAAGCGGCTCTTTCGGTACAGCTAGAAATTGCTCATCAAAATGCGCGGACAACGCGACCGGCCATTCCACTAACGCCGTCACCTCATCAACCAGATCATTGTCTTCAATAACTTGGCCACCCAGTTTCGATGCAAGCTGCGAAATGCCATGAACAATCCGTTCGCGACGCTCAGCAAAGTCCGCAATCACCCACAACTTTTCCAACTCAGCTTCGTAGTCATCCGCATGGGATAAGGTTGCCCCCTGAGGTGCATGAAATCGATGCCCTAATAAATGGTTGTTTGACGCTACATCAAGAACGACCCCAGGAATCAGCGTGTCGCCATACATCATGGTGATAGTTTTCACAGGGCGAATAAACTGAGCGGTACCGTTACCCCAGCGCATCGGCTTTGGAATAGGTAATTTTTTAAGTGCTGACTGAACCAACTCAGGAAGGACTTCCCCAAGCGCTTGGCCTTTAACCTCAGCTTTATAAAGCAGCCATTCACCTTTGTCGGTAACTAAACGCTCGGCTTCGTCGACGGTAATGCCGTTACCCCGCGCCCAACCTTCGGCGGCTTTGGTCGCCTTGCCGTTGTCATCAAAAGCGACGTTAACCGCCGGGCCGCGCTTCTCAACAACTTTATCGGCTTGCTGAGAGGCCAGCGCCGAAACTTGAACGGCGAGGCGACGCGGCGTTGCATATGATTTTACGGCGTCAAAAGCAAAGTCGTTTTCGCGTAATAGTGTGCTGAGGGCTTCGGTAAATGCATGACTTAACGTGCCAAGTGCTTTGGGCGGTAATTCTTCTGTACCAATTTCTACCAACAATGTCTGATGTTGCACGGTTAAGCTCCTTACTGTACTTCTTGATTGGATTGCGCAAGCGGAAAGCCCAGCGCTTCGCGGGCAGCGTAATAAGCTTCTGCACAACCCTTTGCCATGGTGCGAACGCGAAGAATATAGCGTTGACGTTCGGTCACGGAAATAGCATGACGAGCGTCCAGTAAGTTAAACGCATGCGAAGCACGCATAACCTGTTCATAAGCAGGGAGCGGGAGGTTTACCGAGAGTAAGTGCTCACATTCCTTTTCGCAGGAGTCAAAACGCCCAAACAATACATCCACATCAGCATGCTCGAAATTATAGGTGGACTGCTCAACTTCATTTTGATGAAACACGTCGCCATACAGAATTTTTCCGCGTGGGCCATCAGTCCAAACCAGATCATAAATGCTATCAACGCCCTGAATGTACATGGCTAAGCGCTCAAGGCCGTAGGTAATTTCGCCAGCAACTGGCTTGCACTCGATGCCACCAACTTGTTGAAAGTAGGTGAACTGTGTTACTTCCATGCCATTTAACCAGACTTCCCAGCCCAAACCCCATGCACCTAGTGTTGGCGACTCCCAGTTATCCTCTACAAAGCGAATATCGTGCACCAAAGGGTCGAAACCAAGCATTTCTAGCGAGCCAAGGTAGAGTTCCTGAATATTGTCAGGCGATGGCTTCAATAGTACCTGGAACTGATAATAATGTTGCAGCCGGTTCGGATTTTCACCATAACGGCCGTCGGTTGGGCGTCGGCATGGCTGAACGTACGCAAAGCTAGCCGGCTCAGGACCGATAGAGCGCAAGAATGTCATCGGGTGGAAGGTGCCAGCACCAACCTCCATGTCCAACGGTTGGACAACCGCGCACCCTTGTTGCGCCCAGTAATCCTGTAGGGCAAGAATAAGCCCTTGAAACGTTTTTACGTCGTAGCTAGCCATGCGTCATCTCATGCTGATTTCTAAACCAAATTGGCGTAAATTATACCCTGTGTTGAAGCGAGGTTACAGGATACCGTGCGAAATGAGTGAAACAATTAACCGCTGCAGTTGGTGCGGCTCAAGCCCAGACTATATTCATTACCATGATACAGTGTGGGGGCGGCCGGTGGCTGACAGCCAAGAGCTGTTCGCAAAGTTGTGTTTGGATGGCCAGCAGGCGGGCTTAAGTTGGATTACGATATTACGCAAGCAGGCCAACTACGAAAAAGCATTTTGTGGATTTGATCCTGAGCAAATCGTTGAACTTCCTGAAAGCTACAAAGCAGAACTTATGCAAAACGCGGGAATTATTCGCAATCGATTAAAAATAGAGTCAATATTCAAAAATGCGCGGGCCTACCTGAACTTGCGAGAGCAAGGTGTAGAATTTAACGAATTCTTATGGAAGTTTAGCGACGGGCAGCCGCGAATATTCGCTCGACAGGGTGGTGATATCCCCACATCAGATAAAGTTTCTGATAATATGGCAAAAGCCTTAAAAAAAGCTGGCTTTAGCTTTGTCGGTACAACCATTTGTTATGCCTTTATGCAGGCGGTGGGCATGGTGAACGACCATGTCGTAGACTGCCATTGTTATGAACCAACAAGCGAAGCAATGCGTCGTTTTTCACTTTAAAATGAGTTTGTCATGTTAGAAATTGTGCTTGCCGATTATACCAACCCGAAACACCGTCAAGCGGTCGTCGATATGCTGGACGATTACGCGCAAGACCCAATGGGCGGTGGCGAAGCTTTACCAGAAAGCACGCGCGCTAATCTTATTGACGAGATGGCCAAGCGTGACCATGTGTTTTCTATTTTGGCTTTTGTTGACGACCAACCTGTGGGGCTTGCTAATTGCGTTGAAGGGTTTTCGACGTTTGCAGCAAAACCTGTGATGAACATTCACGACATTGCTGTGATCAAAGATTTTCGTGGTCAAGGCATTGCCAAGCGTCTACTTCAGGAAGTAGAAACTTTGGCGCAATTCCGTGGCTGCTGCAAACTGACCTTGGAAGTTATCCAAGGCAACGAGCCGGCGAAAGTTGCCTATGAAAAGTTTGGTTTTAAACCTTACCAACTTGATGCGGAAATGGGTAACGCAGAGTTTTGGCAGAAATACCTGTAACCGACGTTAGGCGTTATTGGTTACTTGTTATTCGTGGAACGGGAAACAGAGCATGACGGGTGAAGCGACTTCTCAGCTAGATACCTTGGGGCTGCGGTGTCCAGAGCCTGTGATGTTGCTGCGCTTAACAATGCGCAAGCTAAACCCTGGTGACACGCTTGAGGTTATTGCTGATGATCCAGCAACAACACGCGACATTCCAAGCTTCTGCCGTTTTATGGAGCATGAGTTACTGCTGGCAGAAACAGACACGAAGCCTTATCGCTACCTAATCCGCAAGGGCCCTTAAAACCAAAAGCGTTACTCGTTATTCGTCCGTAAGCTTCGCTTACTATTCGAAACACGAACAGTGCGAAGCACGGACCAACAGCTCGCTCTAGCGAGCGCACGAACAACGTTTTTTACTTAAACGCGTTCGAAGACGGTGGCGATGCCTTGGCCTAAACCAATACACATGGTCGCAACACCTAAGGTCGCATCTTTATTCTCCATCAAGTTAATTAACGTGGTGGAGATACGTGCGCCCGAGCAGCCAAGCGGGTGGCCGAGGGCAATTGCGCCGCCGTTCAAGTTCACTTTGTCATCCATAACATCCAGCAAGCCCAAGCCTTTGAGTACTGGCAGGGATTGTGCCGCAAATGCTTCATTAAGTTCCCAAAGGTCAATGTCTTTCACTTCGAGACCGGCACGCTTAAGTGCTTTCTGCGTTGCCGGAACAGGGCCGTAACCCATAATTGACGGATCGCAACCTGCCGCCGCCATCGCACGAATTCGTACACGCGGTGTTAAGCCAAGTTGTTTCGCTTTTTCGGCAGACATGACTAAACATGCCGCAGCGCCGTCAGACAACGCTGACGAGGTACCCGCAGTCACGGTGCCATTCACCGGGTCGAACACCGGTCGAAGTGCCGCTAAGCCTTCTACCGTGGTCTCTGGACGAATTACTTCGTCGTTTTTAACCAAATGCAAAATACCGTCAGCGTCGTGACCTTCTAACGCTAAAATTTCTTTTGCAAAACGGCCTTCGAGGGTTGCGGCATGTGCGCGTTGGTGTGAACGTGCACCGAATGCATCTTGTGCAGCACGATCAATCCCAAATTTACGAGCAAGCAGCTCCGCAGTCATACCCATGCTGCCAGCTGCGCGCGCAACAGACATGTTCATACCTGGATGAAAATCGATGCCATGCGTCATGGGCACGTGACCCATGTGCTCAACACCACCAGCAATCATGATGTCGCCATCACCATGCATAATGGCACGGGCAGCATCATGAATCGCTTGCATTGATGAACCGCACAGGCGGTTAACCGTAACTGCAGCAACGTGGTGCGGAATACCCGCAATTAACGATGCGTTGCGGGCAATATTAAAGCCCTGTTCCAGGGTCTGTTGAACACAGCCCCAGTAAATATCTTCAAGTTCATTCGCATCAACTTGTGGATTACGCTCAAGCAGCCCTTTCATTAAGTGAGCTGAAAGGTCTTCGGCGCGAACATTGCGGAACACGCCATTTTTTGAACGCCCCATTGGGGTGCGAATACAATCGACAATCACTACGTCTTTCATAAATTCCTCCGTTAGCGCTGCGCTATTGATTAACCTGCCAGGTACGATTTGCCTGACTCGGCCATTTCACGCAGGCCATCGGTTACTTGATACATTTCACCTAAGTGCGCGTACTTGTCTGCTAAGGCTACAAACTTTTCTAAGCCGACCGTTTCGAGGTAACGGAACGGACCGCCGCGGAATGGTGGAAAACCAAGGCCGTATAGCAGCGCCATATCGCATTCTGCTGCGCTTGCGACAATACCTTCTTCCAGACAACGAACACATTCGTTGACCATAGGCACCATACAGCGCGCTATAATCTCGTCAGCTTCGAGTTGCTTATCTGTAACACCCAACATTTCATAAACTTCGGGTGCCTTTTCTTTCGCTGGGCGGCCTTTCTTGTCCACACCATAATTGTAGAAGCCCTTACCATTTTTCTGGCCATAGCGTTCTGCAGCGGCTAGTTTTGCAATCGCGCTGCTGGTATCACGCGGCATTCGGGTTGGGAAACCATCAGCCATAACAACCGTGCAATGATCCGCCGTGTCGATACCTACAACATCGGATAAATAAGCTGGACCCATCGGCCAACCGAACTGGCGTTCCATCACTTTATCGATGCCAGCGAAATCTACGCCTTCATCGACCATACCGGCAAAACCAGCTAGGTACGGGAACAATACGCGGTTTACCAAGAAGCCTGGGCAGTCATTGACCACAATTGCCGTTTTGCCCATGCGTGTGGCATAAGCAACAACAGCTGCAACAGTTTCTTCAGATGTTTTTTCACCACGGATAACTTCAACCAGTGGCATTTTGTGCACAGGATTGAAAAAATGCATACCGCAGAAACGTGACGGGTCTTTCAGGTTTTTCGCTAAGCGGTCAATGGAAATGGTAGAGGTGTTTGATACCAAAATGGTATCGGCATCTACAATACTTTCCATCTGCGCAAGCACTTTGCCTTTCACATCTGGGTTTTCCACCACAGCTTCAACCACAATGTCGACGCCTTTTACGCCTTCATCAAGCAGAGTTGGAGTGATAGACGACAGCACCTTGGCCATTTTCTTATGATCCATGCGGCCGCGGTCAACCAATTTGCCCATAATTTTGCTGGCTTCATTCATGCCAAGATCTAATGCATCTTGACGAATGTCTTTCATGACAACAGGTACACCTTTGTACGCTGACTGGTAGGCAATGCCGCCCCCCATGATGCCAGCACCGAGTACTGCTGCGCGTTTGATTTCTTTCGTTGCCAATTTAGCCGCTTTTTTGGCTTTGCCTTTGACCATTTGGTCGGCCATGAAGATGCCCACTTGGGCGCGGCATGCATCGGTTTGCGTTAACTCAACAAACGCCGCATTCTCTGCCTTTAAGGCTTCTTCGCGATGATGTTTGGCACCGTCTTCAACCGCTTTTATAGCTGCATGCGGTGCCGGGTAGTGTTTACCGGCTTGCGCTGCGGCCATCGCTTTCGCAGTTACGAAGGTCATCGTCGATTCTGTTTCGTTGGCTTGCAGTGGCTCAAGTTTTGGTTGGCGCTTGGCTTGCCAATTCAAATCCCCGGCTATAGCCGATTTTACGATCGCTAACGCTGCGTCGCGCAATTTTTCAGGCGCCACTACCGAGTCGACCAAACCGATTTTGAGTGCATCATCAGGCTTGTTATTTTTGCCGGTGGTAATGAGTTCAAGTGCGTTATCCGGACCAATAATACGCGGTAAGCGCATGGTGCCACCGAAGCCTGGAATTAAACCAAGTTTAACTTCCGGCAAACCGATAACAGCCGTGGTATCGACAACACGGTAATCACACGCTAACGCTGCTTCGCAACCGCCACCTAAAGCAAAGCCTGTAACAGCTGCTACGGTAGGTACTGGCAGGTCTTCTAGTTGGTCAAACACACGTGACGCTTTAGCAACCCATACCTTGGTTTGCTCAACATCGGCAAATAAAGTAAGGAATTCTGTAATGTCAGCGCCTACAATGAAGGTAGGTTTTGAGCTGGTGACAATAACACCGCGTAAATCTTTGGTGTTTGCCAGTTGTTTGAGCGCTTGGCTGAATTCTTCCAAGGTTTTCTGGTCAAACTTGTTCACGGAGCCTGCGGCTGCGAACTGAAGTTCGGCAATGCCGTCTTCAACAAATTCGACCCGAATGCTATCACCCTGATAAATCATATTCGGTCTCCTTAAGCGTTTACTGATAATCAGATTGCTTTCGGTTAAAGTGGTTCTTATAGTCGCCCTAGAGTTTGGCCTTATTAGGGCAATTTTTCAATGGTTTTTTAAACGTGCGTTTGAATTATGTCGAAGTTAAATGATGGTTTACGGTATCTAACGCTCGGAATTGTTGCGGTAATTGGTATGACAGGTGTAATTCAAGCCCGTTCAGCCGAAAATGCCGATATAGATTTGCGCGCGCAACAGCGCGAACTCTTTCTTGAAGCTGAAGTGGCGTTAAAGCGACGCGAGCTTGACGACTACCAGCGCCTGCGCGAAGCACTTCACGGTTACCCTTTAACACCTTACTTAGATGCATTTTACTTGCGTCAATTTGCGCAACCCGAACAGGAAACTGATGTATTAAATTTTCTACAGGCCCACCCGCAGTCGCCGCTGGAGTGGCAGACGCGAGCTATGTGGCTTGATAAATTGATGGCGGGGCATCATTACGAACAGTTCTTACGCGAGTACGATGCGCCCGGGTCAACTCGCCATCAGTGTTTTTCAATCTACGCGCAATTGGCAACGGGAACGGGTGAGACAAAGCCAATACTACGTTTAGTTAATGATATTTGGCTTACGGGTGAGTCACTTCCAGATGCCTGTGACCCTGTGCTTGAAGCTTGGCAAAACGCTGGATTGCGAACCGATGACATGGTTTGGGAGAGGATTGCCTTGGCTGCAGAAGGGGGCCAGCATACGCTCATTCCTTACTTGCAAAAAATGTTGCCGCAGCCAATGCATTACTTGGCAGAGCATTACCGGCGTGTGCGGCGTGACCCAAGTCGAATTGCTGATACAAAATGGCTTTCTGGCGATTATCCTGTGCACGAAACGCGAATTGTTGCCTACGGACTCGGGCGTTTAATCTGGCGTGACCCCGACATTGCACTTCGGGTGATCGACACCTTGCCGACCCATATAAATTTTACTGCCGAACAATATTTGCAGTTGCGCCAAACCTTTGCCGTTGCACTCAGTTTAAAAGGACATGAACAAGCAGGCCGCTGGTTGGCGCGGCTTGATCCGACGGAACACACAGATGTAACCTTGCATTGGCAGTTGGCTCAATGGTTGCGGCAGGGGGCTTGGGTGCAAGTCATGGGGCTGGTTCCGCGGCTGCCAGATGCTCAGCGGGAATCTGGCCAGTGGCAGTATTGGTTCGCCCGCGCTTTGCAAGCTCTTGGTCATGAGCAAGTGGCCAAGCAGGTTTGGCAGCGCGTAGCGCAAGAGCGCAGCTATTATGGATTTTTAGCAGCGGCTCAGTTAGGTCAACCGTTAACACTGACGAAAGAACCCATGGTCATTGATCCGGAACACCTAAACCGAGTGAGTCAGTTGCCTGGAGTTCAGCGAGCTTTCGAACTGCGCGCATTAGATCGAGATCTTGATGCGCGACGTGAATGGAACGCATTACTTGAGCATGTTCCGCTCGCCGACCAGCGTGCATTAGCGATGATTGCCAGCGACTGGGGGTGGCATGATCAGGCCATTTATACGCTTGGTAAATTAGGTGAATATGATGCGATTGCTCAGCGCTTTCCAGAAGCCTATATGGACGATCACCAGCGCTTTTCGGACGCTGCAAAAATAGATGTAAACTGGGCCTTGGCCGTGTCTCGTCGTGAAAGTGCTTTTCGTGATGACGCGCGCTCTCATGCCGGTGCTTATGGACTTATGCAACTGTTACCCAGCACCGCGAATTTGGTTGAGCGACGAGACGTTAGCACCCACGAGTTGTTTAATGCCGCGTACAATATTCGCTTAGGTACGCGCTACCTGGCTGATTTACAGAGGCGTTTAGGGAATAACTGGTTGTTAGCCACAGCTGCTTACAATGCAGGTATTTATCGCGTTTATGATTGGCTGCCAGCCCAACCGCTTGAAGCTGACCGATGGGTGGAGCTTATACCTTATGCAGAAACGCGAAATTACGTAAAAAATGTGCTGGCTTACCAACAGATTTATCGCACTTTGCGTAATGAAAACCAGCAAGCTGATGTATTTAACGAACTGCTGCCGATGCAGATTAGTATCGCTGGACCAAAACAATAGGACAGTCATGAGCGGATACTTGGTGCCAACTGGCATTACAGATATAGAAATAGTGGTTAAAAACAGCCGTTTTATTACCTCGGTACGGCAGGTTTGTTCCGCACAAGAGCATCAACAACATATTCAAGCGTGTCAGCAGCAATGGCCTGCGGCAAGCCATTATTGTTCGGCTGCACTATGGGGAGCGCCGAATGATAGCCAGAAATACGCGATGAGTGATGACGGTGAACCATCGGGAACGGCTGGGAAGCCGATGTTTAATGTGCTACAAAGCAGTGGTATTGGTGAGGTTTCGGCGGTAGTGATACGCTATTTTGGTGGCACCAAGTTGGGCACTGGCGGCTTACAGCGTGCATACAGCCAAGCTACCGCTGAAGCGCTTAAAGTTCTGCCAACAAAAGAAAAAATACTACGCAAAGCGGCACAGATAAACTACGATTACGCAGATGAAAATGTGATTTCACATGTGTTGCAGCGTTATCATGCCAAAATTGAACAGCAGGAATTTGCGGAACGTATCGCAGCGCAGCTCGCCGTTGTGGCGGAAACAGCCTTAGAACTCAAAATCGAAATAAAAAACGCTACGCATGGGCGCGTAGCACTAACAATTATAAATGAGGACTCCTAGTGCGCTTTCGCGGCATTCTTCGCATTCTTGGACTATTAATTTGTTTGTTTAGTGCCACCTTGATACCGCCAGGTATTGTGGCGCTTATCTATGAAGACGGTGGCGGTGTTGCGTTCCTGTTGTCGTTCATCGTGAGTATTATTGTTGGCTTTCTGGTCTGGTATCCAAATCGCAACGAGCGTTCAGACTTGAAAGTACGCGACGGTTTTTTGCTCACGGTACTCTTCTGGACTGTATTGGGCTCGGTGGGTATTTTACCCTTCTGGTTTACTGCTGAAGTGCCGCTGTCGATTACCGATGCTGCATTTGAATCTTTTTCTGGTTTAACGACTACTGGCGCTACAATATTAACGGGAATCGAGCATTTACCGCACAGTATTTTATTCTACCGCCAGCAACTGCAATGGCTCGGTGGTATGGGTATTATCGTGTTAGCTGTGGCAATACTGCCCATGTTAGGCATCGGTGGCATGCAGCTGTACCGGGCGGAAATTCCTGGCCCGTTAAAAGACGCCAAAATGACGCCCAGAATTGCCGATACGGCGAAGCACCTCTGGTATATTTATGTCGCATTAACTCTGGTATGCACCTTTGCCTATAAGCTTGCTGGAATGGGTTGGTTTGATGCCATTAGTCATGCGTTTTCGACTATCGCGGTAGGCGGCTTCAGTACCTACGATGCCAGCATGGGTTATTTTGATAGCGCCACCATTAATATGATTTGTGTGGTTTTCTTGCTGTTGTCATCCATTAACTTTGCAGTGCATTATGCGTCAATCACTGGGCGTTCTCTGTGGAGCTATTTCCGAGATCCAGAGGTTCGCGGGTTTATACTTATTCAAACAGTGCTGGTTGTTATCGTGTTTATGACGGTATTGGTGCACAAAGTATTTGATACAACCGAAATAGCGTTCAATCAGGCCTTATTCCAATCCGTCTCTATTAGTACAACCGCCGGTTTTGCCACCACTGATTTTGCATCATGGCCGCTCTTTTTGCCGCTATTACTTATTTTCGCCAGTTTCATTGGTGGGTGCGCCAGTTCAACGGCCGGGGGACTCAAAGTTGTACGTGTGCTCCTGCTGTTCCGTCAGGGCGTGCGCGAACTGAATCGCCTGGTACATCCGCAAGGTATGTACTCCGTAAAACTCGGCAAGCGCATTGTGCCGCCGCGGGTGGTGGAAGCCGTTTGGGGTTTTTTTGCGGCTTATGCCTTGGTTTTCGTGGTGATTATGTTGGGTTTGTTGGCGACGGGGTTGGACGACATCACGGCTTTTTCGGCAACGGCGGCGTGCCTGAATAACCTTGGTCCGGGTCTTGGTGAAGTGGCGGCGAATTATGCTGGCATTTCCGACACGGCTAAATGGCTGTTGGTGGTTGCGATGTTATTTGGGCGTTTGGAAGTGTTCACTATATTAGTATTGCTAACGCCCACATTCTGGCGCAGTTAACAGCCCTGTTAGAAGAACAGGGCGCTTGGTTGGAACAGACGCTCTACTTCGCGAATGTATTTTTTATCCACTAAAAATAGAATGACATGGTCATCGGCCTGCAACACGGTATCGTCATGCGCGATCAGAACTTCATTACCGCGCACAATGGCACCAATAGTGGTACCCGGCGGAAGCTTAATCTCATCAATGGTTTTACCAATGACTTTTGAGGTCTTCTCGTCGCCGTGAGCAATGGCTTCAATGGCTTCGGCTGCGCCTTTTCGCAGTGAGTAAGCATTCACTATATCGCCCTTGCGAATTAGCGAGAGTAACGCAGAAACTGTCGCGCGTTGCGGTGATATCGCAATATCTATAACGTTGTCTTGCACCAAATCAACATAGGCTTGGCGCTGAATCAGCACCATGGTTTTCTTAGCGCCCAGTTTCTTGGCCAACATCGCCGACATGATGTTCGCTTCGTCGTCGTTGGTCACCGCAATAAACACATCCATGTCTTCAATGTGTTCTTCAGTCAGTAAGCGCTCATCTGAGGCGTCGCCGTTAAGAATGGTGGTATTTTGCAAGCTCTCGTTTAGCATCTCTGCACGGTCTTTATTGCGTTCAATCAGTTTAACGCGATGGTTTTCTTCCAATCGTGCGGCTAAGCCTGCACCCACATTACCGCCGCCGGCAATCATAATTCGGCGGTACTGATGCTCAAGTTTTTGCATTTCTTCCATCACCATGCGCACATAGCGGGTATCGGCAATGAAGAAAATTTCGTCACCAGCCTCAATAATGGTGGTACCCATTGGCTTTATCGCTTGTCCCTGACGGAAGATGGCTGCAACGCGCGTTTCAACATTCGGCATGTGGCTTTTCAGCGTAGAAATTGCGTGGCCGACTAATTTACCACCGTAATAAGCTCGCACTGCGACCAAGCTGGCACGGCCACCAGCAAATTCCATAACCTGCAGAGCACCAGGATAATCAACCAGACGTTTAATATAATCGGTAACCTGCTGCTCGGGTGAAATCAGATAATCAACTGGAATGTCATCTTTGTGGAACAATTTATCTTTGTAATCGCTGTACTCTTCCGAGCGAATACGTGCGATTCGCTTTGGCGTGCGGTACAAGGTATACGCAATCTGACATGCAAGCATGTTCGTTTCATCGCTGGGGGTTACGGCGATTAGCATGTCTGCATCTTCGCAGCCAGCTTGGCGTAATACGCGCGGGTGTGAAGCGTGCCCTTCAATAGTGCGAATGTCATGCAGCTCGGCCAGTGACTCAAGGCGTGTCGAATCAATATCGACTACCGTAATATCGTTGTCTTCGCCCACCAAGTTTTCAGCTAACGTACCGCCGACTTGTCCACCACCAAGAATCACTATTTTCATCTGCGCTTTTCCAGTTTTGCGTAATAGAAACCGTCACCGTCAAAATCGCCCGGCAGCCATTGCCACTCTACTGCGCCATTGGGGTTGGTTGCAACGGCAATAGCGTCAGCATGGCGCTTTTTAAATGCTTCTATTTGCAGTGTATTTTCTTCCGCCAGTATAGAACAAGTTGCATAAAGAAGGGTACCGCCTGGCTTTAAGGTTGGCCACAAGGCATCCAAGATATCTTGCTGCGTGCGCGCTAAATCAGCAATATCGCTGTCACGGCGTAGCCATTTAATGTCTGGATGGCGACGAATCACGCCAGTAGCTGAGCACGGCGCATCAAGTAATATGCGATCAAACAACTCACCATGCCACCACGCATCCACATCGCTCGCATCAGCGGCTTTTACATGGGCTTCCAGATGCAATCGGGTTAAGTTATCGTGTACACGTTGCAGGCGCTGCGGGTCGGAGTCAATCGCAAGCATCTTTATAGTCGGCTGCTGTTCGAGAATGTGAGCAGTTTTTCCGCCTGGTGCCGCACAACAATCGAGTACCGATTCCCCGGCTTGGGCATCAAGTAACCAAGCTGCATGTTGCGCTGCTATATCCTGCACTGAAACCCAGCCATCGTTAAAGTGTGGCAGGCTCTGCACATCCACGGCTTGTTCTAAGCAAATAGCGCTAGCTAATGGTGAGTCTGCACGTGCGGCAATGCCTGCTTCATCAAGTAGAGCCAAGTAGCTGTTACGATTGGTGTGCTGCAAGTTGATGCGTAGCCACATAGGTGCTTGTGCATTATTGGCAGCCATAATCGCTGTCGCTTTATCTGGATATTGGTTTTGAATACGATCAGCTAACCAGCGAGGGTGCCCGTGTGTAAGGGCGGGCTTTTGTTGCAGTTGCGTTTGCAATTGCGGCAATTGACGCTGCAAGTTGCGCAATACACCGTTGACCAAACCTTTTTGTTTACTGCGTTTTAGCAGTATTGCTGCATCTACGGTTGCTGAAACAGCCGCATGTTCGGCTGAACCCATGTAGATTAGTTGATACGCGCCAACCAATAGCAGCGAATGTAAAATCTTCAACTCGCCTTTTAGCGGCTTTGCGATCAGTGCGCCGATAAAGAAATTCAATTGCGGTAGGTGGCGCAAAACACCATATGCCAGCGCTTGCGCCATGCCACGATCACGTACGGAAAGCTTGCGGTTTAATTCAGGTAATGCCTGACTTAACGAACGACCTTGCTCAATCACCTGAAACACTGCTTGTGCAGCTACAGCACGACTTTCGGCGCCCGGGCGCAGGTTGTTTTGAGTCATAAAATACCTAAAGGCAGCTTGCTGCCGACCACGAACCCGTCACTGCGACCATTTAAAAAGTCGGCAACAGGCATTGTTTTTTTGCCAGCAGGCTGCAATTCGAGCAAACGTAATGCTTGATCAGCGGTTTGTATGACAATTCCATGCTTATCGGCTTGCAATACGGTACCTGGAGGCGCGTTACTGCCCGGCACCACATCAGCCCGCCATACTTTAACAATATCGCCTTGGCCAGCTACTAGCCAACAAATGGGCCACGGATTAAATGCACGCACCCAGCGTTCCAGCGCAGCTGCAGGTTGCTGCCAATCCAGCTTTGCTTCTTCTTTACTCAGTTTTTTTGCATAGGTGGCTGCAGCATCATCTTGATTTTTTGCATGGGGTTGCAGCGCGTCAAGATTGTGCAATGTTTCGAGTAATGCAGGTGGGCCTAATTTTGCCAGCTTGTCATATAACGTTGCGGAGGTGTCTTCGGCAGTAATGGGCAAGCGCGCTTCAAGCAGCACAGGCCCTGTATCTAAGCCAGCTTCCATTTGCATAATCGCCACGCCAGTTTCGGCATCTCCCGCCCACAAGGCACGTTGAATTGGTGCGGCGCCACGCCAACGCGGTAGTAGCGAGCCATGTACGTTAATGCAACCATAGCGCGGCACATCAAGTATAGCTTGTGGCAATAAGATTCCGTACGCCACCACAACCATAACGTCGGCTTGATAAGCGGCTAATTCTGCCTGAGCGTCTGGGGTTCGCAATGATTGTGGTTGGTGTATTGGCAAATGGTGTTGCAATGCGAGTTGCTTAACCGGACTGGCCTGAAGTTTCTTTCCGCGTCCCGCTGGGCGATCCGGTTGGGTGTACACGGCGACCACTTCAGTTTGCTCATCATTTATCAATGCAGCGAGATGTTCGGCGGCAAACTCTGGTGTGCCCGCGAACACCACCTTTTTAGGATTCGGCATTTACACGCGCTTCTTTTTCGAGTTTTTTACGAATTCGATCGCGTTTAAGCGGCGACAAGTAGTCAACGAACAGCTTACCATTGAGGTGATCGATTTCATGCTGAATGCAAATGGCCAGCAATCCTTCGGCGGTTAAAGAAAACTGTTCACCGTTTCGGTCAAGTGCGGTGACGGTAACTTTGCCAGCACGTTCAACCTTGGCGTAAACTCCAGGAAAAGACAAGCAGCCCTCTTCATTGGTGAAGTGACCTTCTTGTGCTGTAATCTCTGGGTTAATAAATACCAGTGCTTCGTTCTGATCTTCACTACAGTCAGCAACGAATAAACGGCGATGGATATCAACTTGCGTTGCAGCCAAACCTACGCCATTGGATTCGTACATGGTTTCGAACATATTATCGATGTCGGCACGCAAGGCATCATCAACAAGCTTAATTGGTTGTGCGATGGTGCGTAATCGTTCGTCGGGATATTTTAAAATTGTTAATTTACTCATAACCTATCATTCGCTAGTTTCATATTGCGTGATTTTAACGTAATTTGGGGATGAACACACGGTTTTACAATGGAGCTTACGATGACCAAATGGCAACTACCGGCGATTGCGCTAATCGGTTTTCTGTTGGTATCACCACAGCATGTAGCCGTGGCGCAATCGAACACGGAACAACAAACCTCAGGCGATGTGCTTACTTTGCGTGACAATGCACCGCAAGAATATGTGGTGAAGAAAGGGGATACGCTTTGGGATATCTCGGAGATGTATCTTAATGACCCATGGTATTGGCCTGAGTTGTGGCGAATTAACGAAGACGTAGCCAACCCGCATTTGATTTATCCGGGTGACAAACTGACCTTGGTTTGGATTGACGGTAAACCGCAACTTACGCGCAAAGAATATGTTGCGCTATTGCCGCAAGGTGAAATTAAAGATAAAGGTGAACCGATTCCGACATTTTCGCGTGAAATGCTGGCTCCCTTGCTTACAGAGCACCGCCTGATTACGACTTCGGAGAAGACGAAGTTGCCCCAGGTGCTTGGCGATAACCGCGGCGCACCGCGAGTCAATGGCATGTTACCAGTGTTTATCAAAGGTAATGTTGAGAAAACGACTTATAGTATATTTACGCCAATTGAAAAGCTGCCGCAAGGCGAGTTACTTCGCTATGTTGGTGACGTTGATGTGACCTTTAACAGTGGTGAGTTGGCTGAGGGAGAGTTGAGTCGCATTCAGCGCGAGATTCGCCGTGGCGATTACCTCATGGATACGCGCCCGTTAAACATACCTGAAATTATTACGCCCATGCCAGGTAACGCAATAGATGGTCAAGTTATTGCTTCGCTGAACAGCAGAAAGGAGCAGGGCAAGTACGACGTCGTTATGATTGATAAAGGCAGTGCAGATGGCGTCAAGGTTGGCCAAATGTACCAAGCGATACGCCCGGGTTCGACGGTTTTTGTTGAAGGCGAAGAAATCAAGTTAGTTAATTTTTACAAACCTGCGGACGATCTGTCTAGGTTATGGCGCAATACGGTGCAATTGCCGGTTTCTGCAACCGCTGAAATGATGGTGTTAGAAGTGCAAGAAACAACGAGCTTTGCCATGGTGTTGCGTTCGCGAGAATGGCTATCCGTAGGCGACTACTTCATACCGAAGCAATTCTAAATATAGCTTCACTAACTATTCGGAGGTTTTCAGCATGGACGCTGAAACCGCAACAGCGATGTTGGCGCTTGCCAGCGCGCCGAGCAAACATCGGAAGTTTTTACGCAGCTTAAGTTCACTCGAGCAGATGCTTCATCATGCCCGACTTCCAGACTGCAACATTGTACCCGCACACGTAAACCGACTATTGCGTTGGCTCGCTCAACCGGAAAGCCATGTTATTCCTATACGTGACTCGCGTTACCCAGAGCGGTTAAAACACATTCACGACCCGCCTTTGGTGTTGTTTGCACGGGGTGACCTTGGCTGCTTACAAGGCACCTGTGTTGCTATTGTTGGCAGTCGCAACGCTTCACCGGTAGGTCAACACTCAGCCGACTATTTTGCGCGAGGTTTGGCGCGTTCAGGTGTTATTGTCAGTAGCGGATTAGCAGCCGGCATTGACGCTGCTGCGCATCGCGCCGCGCTTGCTGAGGGACGCACCTTGGCCGTATTGGGAACTGGGCCTGATATTTACTACCCGCCACGCAATCAACAACTGCAGCAACAAATTATGCAGGCAGGGCTTGTGATCAGTGAGTTTCCCCCAGGTATGCCGGGTAAACGTGATCACTTTCCACGGCGGAATCGTATTCTTAGTGGACTTGCCCAGCTCGTTTTGGTGGTTGAAGCGAAGCTTCGCAGCGGTACCTTGGTGACCGCAAGCCTAGCCCAATCGCAGCAGAGAATTGTCATGGCGGTGCCTGGTTCGATTTGGGATCCAGCTCACAGTGGGTGTTTCAAGTTACTCAGTGAAGGCGCAGGGTTGGCGGTTTCTGTAAGCGACATTCTGCACGAGTTGAATTTACCTGATTTACCCCCATTTAATGATGAACAAGGGCAAGGGCAAATTAATTCAAGCCGAAGCTTGGCAAACCGCCAATTGTTGGCTAATGTGGGATCAGAGGTCACATCAATCGATACCATTGTAGCGCGCAGCGGGCTGCCGGTTGCCATTGTTACAGAGCAGTTGGTATTACTTGAGTTAGAGGGGAGCGTGACCTCAATTGCAGGCGGTTATATAAAAATGGGGAGGCGCTAACGATGTTTGATATCCTCATGTACTTGTTCGAGAACTATATTCATTCGGACATGGAGGTTGTAGTTAACCATGATGAGCTGACTGATGAACTTACGCGCGCTGGTTTCCATCGCCAAGAGATTCATAAGGCACTCGCTTGGTTAGAGCGACTGGCTGACTTGCAGGACAGTCAGTTAAAACCGTACTTGAATAAGTCTCCGAACAGCAGTACACGGGTCTTTACGGCCGAAGAAGTTGCGCGTCTGGATTGTTCCAGTCGTGGGTTTTTAATGTATCTCGAAAACCTTGGTGTGCTTGATTTTTCAACCCGCGAAATGGTTATTGATCGCGTGATGGAACTCGACATGCCTCAGTTTACGCTGGACGATTTGAAGTGGGTGGTGCTGATGGTGCTATTTAATGTACCGGGCCATGAAGAAGCCTACGATCAAATGGAAGGCTTGCTGTTTGAGGAACCCGAGGGTTTATTGCATTAAATGACCGATAACTTTTTGGAGCCTCAGTCACTGGGCGTACCATGCCCCCGGTGTCAGCGCGATCTGCAGCTAAAAAAAGGCCGATATGGCCTTTACGTTGGTTGTAGCGGTCACCCCGACTGCGATTATATGACGGCTGCTGATTTTGACCCCGGTACAGATGCTCAATGCCCAATTTGTAAACAAGGTAAGCTTGTGCAAAAGACAAGCCGCTTTGGTAATTCGTTTTATGCCTGCGACCATTACCCCAAATGCAAATATTCAGTTAACCTGCCGCCGGTGCCGGAAAGCTGCCCGAAATGTGATTTCCCTTTATTGCTGAAGAAAAAAACCGCCGCCGGTGAGCGTTGGATTTGCGCAGATGATTCCTGTGACTATAAATCTTCGATAAAATAGCGCGCATTAGTCAACTTAACCATTATTTGTAAAAGAGATGAATTCATGACTGAGCAGACCGACCCGTGGTTGCCGGCAAAGCAAGCGTTTGCGCAAGGCGAACTTCTTGCCTACCCAACTGAAGCGGTATTTGGACTAGGGTGTGACCCTCGCAACGAGAGCGCGGTGCAGAAATTGTTGCAGGCGAAACAACGCCCTCAGGAAAAAGGCCTCATTTTACTCGCGGCCGACTACAGTCAGTTAGTTGGCTTTGTTGCAGACGCAAAAATACCTCAAGATAAGCGCTTTAGTGTGTTTTCCAATTGGCCAGGCGCTGTGACATTGTTATTACCTGCGGCGGATAATGTGCCCGAATGGTTACGTGGAAGCCATGATAAAATTGCAGTTCGTGTCACCGCGCATGAGCCTGCTCGGCAATTATGTAAAGCACTTGGCAGTGCTATCGTTTCGACCAGTGCGAACGTGTCAGGACAGCCAGCGCTTACTACTGCGGAAGACGTGCGTAAAACATTTGGTGACAGTATTGCGTGGGTGATGGATGCCCCAACGGGCGGCGCAACGAAGCCGTCACGTATTATCGACCCGCTAACCCAAGAAATTTTTAGAGACTAGCTATGCAAGAAAACATGCTCGATCAGGTCAATCATTACTTAAAAGATTTGCAAGATCGTATTTGCTTGGCGCTCGAACAAGCTGACGGTGTTGGAACATTCAAAGAAGAAGTATGGCAACGTCCTGGTGGCGGCGGTGGTCGTTCGCGCGTGTTGCGTGATGGAGCGGTACTTGAGCAAGGTGGCGTCGGCTATTCACATGTATTTGGTGAACAAATGCCGGCCTCGGCTACGGCCCACCGTCCGGAGCTAGCGGGGCGAAATTTTAATGCCTGCGGTGTGTCACTGGTGATGCATCCGAACAACCCATATGTGCCGACAAGCCATGCCAACGTGCGGTTTTTTATTGCCGAAAAAGAAGGTGCGGAGCCAGTGTGGTGGTTTGGCGGCGGTTTCGACCTTACCCCGTTTTATCCGTTTGACGATGACATAAAACATTGGCACCAAGTGGCCTGCAATGCGCTAAAACCCTTTGGTGATGACCTGTACCCGAAGTTCAAAAAATGGTGCGATGATTATTTCTGGCTAAAACACCGCGATGAAACTCGCGGCGTTGGCGGTTTGTTCTTTGATGATTTGAATGAGCGCGGTTTTGAAGAGAGTTTTGCAATTATGCGCGCGGTCGGTGACGCCTATCTAGATGCTTACCTGCCAATTATTGCGCGGCGCAAGCACACTGAGTTTGGTCAACGCGAGCGTGATTTTCAGTTATATCGCCGTGGGCGCTACGTGGAATTTAACTTGGTGTGGGACCGCGGCACATTGTTTGGATTACAAACCGGCGGGCGCACCGAATCCATTCTCATGTCGATGCCACCGCTGGCGCGCTGGGAGTACGGTTATCAGCCAGAGCCAAATAGTGCTGAAGCGAAATTGTATGCTGACTATCTGCGGCCCCGCGATTGGCTACAAGAACTTTAGTCGGTATTGATCATGTGGTGAGCAAGTTGCGTAAATTGACTGCGCAACTGCATTTTTAGCAGCGGCTCTGAAACTTGCTCATCGAGTACTTGGTACATACAAAGTAACCACTGGTCGCGCATTTTTACGTCAATGGTAAAGGGCAGATGCCTTGCACGCAGCCGAGGGTGCCCATACTTAGCTTCAAACAACGCGGGACCGCCGAACCAACCACTTAAAAATTCAAAGAATTTTTCTCGAATGCCATGCATTGGCTGCGGGTGAATGGCTAACAAATCCTTTGCGCGCGGGTCACTCTCCATGACATCATAAAAACGTTCTGCAATGGCACGCACAGCAACTTCACCACCAAGTTGGTCATAGATTGATTGTGGGCCGTTAGCCTTTTTGCTCGAGCGAAGGAAATTAAACATGGCGTTATTTACTGTCTTTGGTAATCCAATATCTCACAGCTTGTCTCCGCAAATACATTTAGCTTTTGCCAAGCAAGCGGGAGTGGAGCTGAACTATACGCGCAGTTTAACATCGGTTAGCCGGTTTCGCCGAGCGGTTGCCCAGTTTTTTCGTGAAGGGGGGGCTGGCGCAAACGTCACAGTGCCTTTTAAAGCAGAAGCTTATGAGTTGGTGACGCATGTTACAGCACGGGCGAAACAAGCGGGCGCGGTGAATACATTTGTACCGCTTGGGTACGGACAGTTGCTGGGTGATAATACCGACGGCATTGGCTTAGTGCGTGATCTGACACAGAACCTAAAGCAAGCTATTGCGCAGCGAGACATTGTCTTACTCGGCGCCGGAGGTGCAGCACGAGGCGTTGTAGGCCCTCTGCTCGCAGAGGGACCCAGACAGCTTATTATTGCTAACCGGACGCTCGAAAAAGCGAATGCTATTGCTGAGGTTTTTAATCATAGAACACTCGTTGCAGCGCGGTTAAATGATGTTGTGATTCCTTCAGGAGCCTTGGTTATCAATGCGACCAGTGCATCGTTAGCCAAGCAAACTGTGGCCGTTGCGGCCGAACAACTCGGTCGAGCTGGGGCTGTATACGACATGATGTACGGTGCAGATCCAACTGCATTTATACAGCAGGCACAACAGGCGGGTGTGGGTGAGGTGTTTGATGGACTTGGTATGTTAGTTGAACAAGCAGGGGTAGCGTTTACGTTGTGGCATGAAGGTGCTGAACTCGATACTCAAGCCGTGCTGGGTGAATTGCGAGCGCAGCAGAAAGCTCGTTAGTCGCGTAAAACAATATCTGGGCTTAAATCCACATCACCTTCGTGATTAACGGTTGCGAATTCGCTACCACGGCGAACCACAGCCAATGGGCCGTCTTCCGTGTTGCGAATAAATGCGAGGTCGAAACCAAATTTCTGCAATTGGTACACGCCAAACTTCTGATCCATCGACAGTCTGTCCCACCATTCAGAATGATTTAGAGCGATGCGTCGGCGCTCGAACTCTTCGAGTTGGCGCAGCTCATCTTTTGTCAGCTTCATCGATTCTGTTTCCATAGGACCACGTTAGGTTAAAGGGATCATCCATTGTTTTAGCGCAAAGCACATTGCCTATTCAACACTAGTTCAGATTACATTTGCAAGAACTATGACAAGCAGTATATAGAAAAAGTAAGACAATGTTGATTCCTTTTACGCATAATGGTTTTTAATATCGCGTAAAAATTGTTCTAAAGAAATTTGAATTTGTGGCTGGCAATCCATTAGTAATGTGTTAGTCTTCTAATTCGATTCTGATAAGAATTGACGAAACACAATGTGACTCCCGCATGTGTGTTTAAAATCAGTTTCCACAACTGAACAAAAATAAGAATAAAACGCTGTCAGGGCTTCAGCATTACTACGAAACCCTTGTTATTCAAGACATTATGAAGTAATACATCGCCAGAGATATCTTATCTTGAGCTGGCATATTTTCTCGTTTTCAACAGACTTATCCACAACGTATGCACAGGTTACGCAACTTATCGAGTAGCGAATATACGTGAGCTGTGGCATGCTACAAGGCAATTTAAAGCAGCTAAAATTCGAGATCTCAGCCATGGCCGATTCGTCACCAAAATCTCCACGAAAAGCACCACCCAAAGTACCTGAAAATCCGTTTGTTTTAGTGGACGGATCCTCGTATTTATTTCGTGCGTTTTATGCCCCGCCTCACCTTACCAATTCGTCAGGCGAGCCAACTGGTGCAATTTACGGTGTGGTGAATATGCTGCGTAGTTTGCTAAAAAAATATAAACCTTCTCATATGGCTGTTGTGTTTGATGCGAAAGGTAAAACGTTTCGCAATGACATCTATGATGAATATAAAATGCACCGCCCGCCGATGCCTGACGACCTGCGGCAACAAATTGAACCGCTGCATAAAATTGTAAAGGCCTTAGGGCTACCTCTTTTGTGTATCGACAACGTCGAAGCAGACGATGTTATTGGTACCTTGGCCCAGCAAGCTGGCGATGAAGGGCGTTTCACACTCATTAGCACCAGTGATAAGGACATGGCACAGCTGGTAAACGACCATGTCATGTTAATAAATACCATGACCGATACGTTGCTCGATTATGATGGTGTGATTGAAAAATATGGTGTGAAACCAGAACAAATCATCGATTTTCTCTCGCTGATGGGAGATAGCTCTGACGGTATTCCTGGTATGCCAAAAGTGGGTGAAAAAACCGCGTTGGCAATGTTACAAGGCGTCGAATCCATTGATGCAATGTTGGCTAACCCAGATGCGCTTGCAGAGTTGGACTTTCGTGGTGCGAAAACAATGCCGGCTAAATTGCGTGACCATAAAGATATCCTGTTGATGTCACGCGAGTTAGCTACGATAAAACTGGATGTTGAGTTGACGACCAAGCCTGACGAACTGACGATTGAACCTGCGAATCGTGATGAGCTGATTGAATTATATAAACAATGTGAATTTCGTCGCTGGCTAGCCGAAGTTTTAGAGGAAGGGCCCGCAACCGATCAAGCTCAGGGCAAGGCTAACACGGTGAGTCAGCAAATTGAGGACACGCCGGTAAGCCATGAACACTACGAAACGGTAACCGATAAAAAGAGCTTCGAAACGTGGTTAGAGGCCTTAAAAAATGCCCGCTCATATGCCTTTGATACAGAAACCACCAGCCTCAATTACATGGAGGCTGAATTAGTTGGCTTGTCGTTTGCCATTGAACCGGGGCATGCTTGTTACATCCCTGTTGGACATGACTATCCGGGCGCTCCGGAGCAGCTCGATAGAGATTGGGTACTGGCGCAGCTTAAACCGCTGTTGGAATCGCCGTCGGCAAAAGTGATTGGCCAAAACCTGAAGTACGATAGTCATATTCTGCGTCGTTATGGCATTCGTTTAGGTGCCATTCACAACGATACGATGCTGGCTTCGTACGTATATAACAGCGTAGGCTCACGCCATGATATGGACAGTTTAAGTCTGCAGTACCTAGGGCATAAGCCGATAGGGTTTGAAGAAGTTGCGGGTAAAGGCGCGAAGCAACTAACGTTTAACCAGGTTGGTTTAGAGCAAGCCGCGCCATATGCTGCCGAAGACGCTGACGTAACCCTGCGTTTGCATAACAAGTTATGGAAAGTAGTAAGCGAAGAGCAAGCCCTGTTGGATGTATTAACAAAAATTGAGCTACCCTTGCTTCCAGTGCTGGTCGATATGGAGCAGCACGGCGTGCAGATTGATGCCCCATTATTGGCGCGACAAAGTCATGAAATAGCAAAAGAATTGCAGCAGTTGGAGAAGGCGGCTTATGACATTGCGGGTGAAGAATTTAATTTAGGCTCACCAAAGCAACTGCAAACCATCTTATTTGAAAAACTTCAGTTACCGATTCGCAAAAAGACGCCTAAAGGCGCGCCATCAACCGCTGAAGAGGTTCTACAAGAACTAGCACTCGACTACCCATTACCTGACGTCATCATGCGGCACCGTGGCTTAAGCAAGCTTAAATCGACTTATACAGATAAACTGCCCAAAATGGTGAATCCACGAACGAATCGTATCCATACCTCTTACCATCAGGCAGTTACAGCCACCGGTCGATTGTCTTCAAGTGACCCGAATTTACAGAATATTCCAATACGAACAGAAGCAGGGCGCCGAGTTCGCCAAGCTTTCACAGCGCCTGCTGGCTATAAAATATTAGCCATCGATTATAGCCAAATTGAATTGAGAATCATGGCGCACCTGTCGCAGGACCCCGCGCTGGTGGAGGCCTTTTCTAAGGGCCGGGATATTCACAAAGCGACGGCGTCCGAAGTGTTCGGCGTGCCTCTTGATCAGGTTTCGAGTGAACAACGCCGCCGCGCAAAAGCAGTTAACTTTGGGCTTATTTATGGCATGTCGGCATTTGGTCTGGCGCGGCAATTGGATGTTCCACGCCATGAAGCACAAGACTACATGGATAAATACTTCGACCGCTTCCCAGGCGTATTAAGATATATGGAAGACACGCGCACGCAGGCAAAACGCGACGGGTATGTCGAAACGATTTATGGACGTCGTCTACAATTACCTGAAATTAAATCGCAAAATGGCATGCGTCGCAAGGGTGCCGAACGGGCCGCGATCAACGCACCCATGCAAGGTACTGCAGCTGATATTATTAAGCGGGCAATGATAGCGGTTGCAAAATATCTCAACGAAAATGTGCACGATCAAGAAGTGTGGATGATCATGCAGGTTCACGATGAATTAGTTTTTGAAGTGCGTGAAGATAAAGTAGTTGAGTACCAGCAAAAACTGGTGGAGATCATGGAGCAAGCCGCGGAATTAAAGGTTCCGCTTATTGCAGAAGCTGGCGTTGGGGATAACTGGGACGAGGCACACTAAAAAAAATTAGATAAATTAAAAATTTTTTTGAACTAATTTTTAAAGGGTCAGTCAGAATCTGTGAAAGGCGCATTAAACGATTCGAGTTCGTTTGTCATTACCTTTCTGAGATGTTCTCTCCCTGGATTGTAAGAACTTTTGCCCGGCTTTATGCCGGGCTTTTTCTTTTCTGGAATTCAAACAGTGGGAGCGACGCGTGGCTTGCGAGCCCGGCGATTCGCAATAAATACACCAACTAATATAGCCGCCATACCAACCGCATGCTCTATCAAGAACGGTTCGCCGTCTAAGACGCCAAGAATGAGTGCAACAATAGGAATCAGATAAGTAACAGAACTGGTAAAGGTCGTGTCTGTCATTTTCACCACGGTGTTAAAAATAACCAGCGCCATAGCGGTACCGACAATACCCAATACGAGAATAGCCCCCAGCGAAAACAACACGTCAGGTTGCGTTGTAAGTTGCTCGGTAAACGGCGTTGCAACAAGCAAGTAAATTAAAGCTGGTGGTGCCACGAGGAATAAGCTCACCCCAGTTATGGTTAACGCGCCAAGGTCAGGTATATGGTGCTTAATCAAGTTTAAGTTAATGCCGTAACAAATAGTTGCAACAATAATTAGCAGTGCAAATGAATTAAACTGTAGCTCACCGCTGGCACTGGCTGTTATCAATACAAAAGTACCGGCCAAGCCAATCAATACCCCCACCCATTGTTGCATAGCAACCATTTGTCGGAATACCAAAACGCCGATAATTAACGTTGCCAACGGTGTGAAGGTATTAAGTACACCGGTAACACCACTGGCTAATTGCGTTTGTGCGAATGCAAACAAAAATGCAGGAATAAAACTACCGACTAAACCAACCGAAATTAATTTAGGCCAGTGATGGCGCCGCACTGTTTTGAAACGTTGCATGAGAAATGGAAGCAGAAAAAAACCTGCAGATGCAATACGAATTGCAGCGAGTTGATCGGGGCGAAAGGCAATGAGGCCTTTCTTAATTAGAATAAATGAACTGCCCCAGATTAATGCGAGCAGTAACAGCAGTAACCAAGCTTTTAGTGGTGGGGCCTCAGTCTGCTGCATCGGCGTTAACCGTTGTCTTGGGCACGCTATTTAGCCACTCGGATAAGATAACTTCAACTTCAGGCAGACCAAGTTTATTCAGCGACGAAAACATTTCAACTTGAACGCCGTCACCGAACACAAGCGCAGCTTCACGTGCTTGAAGCAGCGTACTTTTGCGTTGGCTTGGTTTCAATTTGTCTGCTTTGGTGAGTAAAACCAATACTGGAATTTCGCATTCCGTTGCCCAATGCAACAAATCCTGATCGGTATCACGGTAGGGATGGCGAATATCCATCAATAATACGAGGCCACGAAGCGACTCACGTTGTTGCAAGTATTCACTGAGTGCTTGCTGCCATTTTTCTTTGACAGAAATTGGAACCTTGGCATAACCATAGCCGGGTAGGTCAATAAGACGCTTGCCAGGCTGCACCTCGAATACATTTATGAGCTGGGTACGGCCAGGTGTTTTACTCGTACGTGCTAACGCTTTTTGCCGCGTTATCGTGTTGAGTGCACTTGATTTGCCCGCATTTGAGCGGCCAGCGAACGCAATTTCGACGCCGGTATCGTCAGGCAACTGTCGAATATTTGCCGCGCTCGTGATAAATTTTGTGGGTTGAAAATTCAACGTGGTGTTCATAGACGTGTTTTTGGACCTCAATTGAAACGACATAGTATCATGATTAGACGTTTAATCCTTACAACTTTTGTGTAAAATAGCGTCTGTTACAACTACCCAGAGCAGAGATATCGATGATGAAAAAAATCGCAATGTTCGTAGGCCTGTACATTGGCTTAACAGGTGTTGCTATGGCAGCCACTGGTGATGCTGAAGCAGGACAACAAAAAGCCGCTGTCTGTGCTGCGTGTCACGGGCAAGATGGAAATGCACCATCTGATATGTACCCGAAAATTGCTGGCCAGCATGAAGGTTACCTGTTTAAACAGCTAACAGACTATAAATTAGCCCACGAAACAGGTGGCGAGCAGGGTCGAGCTAACGCGATTATGCAGGGCCAAGTGGCTATGTTGAGCGAACAAGACATGGCAGATTTAGCAGCATTCTTTGCTTCACAAGAAATGGAAGGTGGATCTGCACCAGAAGATGTCATAGCGGCCGGTAAAAAATTATTTGTTGCAGGCGATGAGGCACGCGGAATTGCAGCGTGCGCAGCATGTCATGGCCCTCGCGGAGACGGTATGGGCTTGGCAAACTTCCCAGATATTTCGGGGCAGCATGCAGCCTACACCAAGCAGCAACTCGAGCTGTTCCGCAGCGGCGAGCGCGCTAATGATATGAATAATATGATGCGCGATTTAGCGAGCAAATTGACTGACAAGGATATCGAAATCTTGTCGCAATACGTTCAAGGGTTGTACTAAACCCCAGAGAAAAGGCAGCAGGAGCTGCCTTTTTTGTTTTATTTGTTGAAAAAAAACTGTAAAAAAAGCCCTATAAAAACGCGGGCTTGACAAAAAAGTTATAAGAAAATTCATTTTTAGAAGATAAAAATCATTGATAATTCGGCACGGATGAGTACTCTGAATGCCATTAGATTTTCGCAAAGCCAGATAATATAAGGCTTTGCAGAGTTGAAAGATAAAAATCCAGGGAATAAAAATACGGCCAGGAGGCCACCTTTTAGTCAAGCAAAATAAAAACAATAGAGCTCGGCTAAAACACTTAACTAATAACAATAATAATAAAAAAACTCACGGACGTTATAATTAAAAACATGGAAGATAATGACAACCGTTCTCGAAATCGCACGTGCGCTGTGTGAAAAATTGAGAATAAATCAGGCGATGGAAACATCGCCTTTTTTATTGCCCGCTAGATAAGGTAAACTATGCGATACTTTACGCATCACTTCAGTATTGGAAGTAGCGAAAGTTTCACATTCACCTGTTCTGGAATCACACATGACCCGCGTTAAGAAGACCCGCAAAACTGGACCGCTAGCGCCTGCGAAGCAGCCCCAAAACGATTGGGACAAACCGAAAGGCAAAACGGTACCACCTAAAACGACGCATAAAACCAAAGGACATAAGCCGGGTAGTCGGTCAAATCCGGTTACAGGTAGCGCGAAAGGCTCGGCCAAAATCGAATCCAGCGCATTGCATGATCCGCGTCATGGCAGTAAAAAGCCAATCACATTAATCGATCCAGCCCAACAACACGTACAACAAGTTAAGCAACCAGCTTTCGACCGTAAGGCTGCTTTGGCTGAATTATCAGCGCTTGAAAATGATCAGCGCTTAGAGCAGTTGTTAGACCGTGTTGACGCAGGTGAGACGTTGAGCAAAGCCGAAGCTACATACGTGGAAGAACGCACCGAGCGATTTGCGCAGCTTGCCGATTTGCTGGGCATAGACCTAGACGATGATGATGACTTTGACGACGAGGATGATGATGCTAGAGATTAATTTGTCAACTTTGGGTTGGGTAGTAGTAGTACTTGGTTTAGTTGTAGTGCTTGGCTTGGCTTTTTATGCAGGTCGTTTACTGGGGCGGTTGAAACAACAAAATCAACGTCGTGATAAAGCCCTCGAGAAGCGCAATGAAAACCTCTATGAAAGCATTGTCACTATCGCCAAAGCTATGGACCAAGGACAGTGCCCACTGTCGGAAGGTGCGTTACGGCTGGTCGTGTTACTTGATTTGCGGGTGGAGTCGCAACAAGCGGCCTACGCCAATCGCTATCCGGCATTGCATGATATGTACGAACGTATTAAGCACATGCCAACACATGAAGCGCGCAAGCAGTATCCGAAAGGCGAAATTCGCAAGATGGATCTCGAACGAGAAGGGTATGAGCAAGAGCTGGAAGATGTCATTTTAAATGACATCCGCCAGCTTTTGAAAGACTTCGGTTAAGCCTTATTGTTTATAGATGGTACCGTCTTTGATGACCAAGTTAATATCGCGTAGTAACTCAATGTTATCTAACGGATTACCTTGTACAGCAACCACATCTGCACGCTTACCAACTTCGAGCGTGCCAATGTCGGTTACGCCAAGCAGCTTCGAGGCTTCGGCGGTCGCGCTACGAATAGCGACCAATGGCGGCATACCCGCTTCAACCATATAGATGAACTCACGGTAATTTTCGCCGTGGTCATATACGCCAGCATCGGTGCCAAAGGCAATTTTCACACCAGCTTTGTAGGCTGCAGCAAAGGTACTTTGAATTTTAGGACCAATAGCAGCAGCTTTCGGCCGCACCAATTCAGGGAAGAAACCGTCAATTTTTGCGCGATCAGCAACTGAGCGGCCGGCTGTAATTGTAGGTACGTAATACACACCTTTCTTCTTCATGGCGCGCATCACTTCATCGTCCATGTACGTGCCATGCTCAATGGAGTCTACGCCAGCCTCTATCGCGCGCAACATACCTTCTTTACCATGCGCGTGAACTGTAACTTTCATCTCGTAATCTTTCGCTGTCGCCACAACAGCATCAAGCTCGTCTTTCATAAACTGTGGATTATGACCGCTCTTTGCTACGCTCAAAACGCCGCCAGTGACAGTTAGCTTAATCAGGTCGGAACCATCTTGATAACGCGCACGAACTGCTTGGCGCGCTTCGTAGGGTCCATTTAATACGCCCTCATAAGGCGTTGGTGGCGCAAACAAGTCGCTATGTGCGCCATTCGTAGGATCAGCGTGTCCGCCCGTTGTCGCAAGTGATTTACCGGCAGTATAAACGCGCGGACCAATCACTTTGCCGGCGTTAATGGCATTACGCAACGCGATGCTGGCGTTATAGGAATCGCCCAGATCTCGTACGGTCGTAAAACCAGCCATTAAGGTTTTATTGGCGTAGTTTACGGCGTTGAGGGTCACATCAGCAGCGCTGTGGGTAAATTTATGCATATAGCTGCCAGGACCAAGCTGCGACGTTAAATGCGTATGCATATCAATAAAGCCAGGCATTACGGTGCCATTGCGACGATCAATTACCACATCACCTTGTTGTGGCTCGCGATAACCGCTCTCGATGGCCTTGATGGTATTACCGTCAATAACCACCGTCATTTCCGATTTAGGATTAGCCTGAGTGCCATCAACCAGGGTTCCTGCGTGAATAAGCGTATCAGCTTGCGCAGTAGACGCTAAGCCTAGCGCTATAGATAATGTAAGAAACTTTCGCATAACAAGCACCTCTCTGTTTTTTGTTATAGTGACCACAGTACAGAGCAAAGTCCTAAGCGGTCAATGAAGCTTCAGGCTTTTAACCGCTTATAATGAGTGAATTAACGCAAGAACTGCGAGTTCTTGGTATACTAAGCATCTTTCACACCTATAGGCTTTAAGTTTCATGTTTAAAGGTATTCGAGAAGACATCCAGAGCGTTTTCGCCCGCGACCCTGCGGCGCGCAACGCTTTTGAAGTGCTAACCACGTATCCAGGCCTGCATGCTATTTGGTGGCATCGCATCAGTCACAAGCTCTGGAGTTGGCGCTGGTTTTGGCTTGCTCGATTTACTTCTACCTTATCGCGCTGGTTCACCGGCGTAGAAATTCATCCGGGCGCTAAAATTGGCCGCCGCTTCTTTATCGACCACGGTATGGGTGTTGTTATTGGTGAAACAGCTGAAATTGGCGATGATGTAACCATTTATCACGGGGTAACCTTAGGCGGAACCAGCTGGAGCCAGGGCAAACGCCATCCCACGCTACGTAATGGCGTGGTGATTGGTGCTGGCGCTAAAGTGTTGGGTCCTATCGAAGTGGGCGAGAATGCCCGTATTGGTTCCAACGCTGTGGTAGTGAAAAATGTGCCGAGCGAAGCGACTGTGGTGGGTATTCCTGCGCGTGTAGCCAACACTACAGAGAATAAAGAGGTGACAAAACGCCGCGAAGAAATAGCGAAACAATATGGATTTGACGCCTATGCGATTTCAGCCGACAACCCCGATCCAGTCGCCACTGCTATTGGTCGTATGCTGGATCACGTTCACCTCCTTGACCAAAAAGTAAGCGATTTATGTTGCGCAGTAAATAAACTTGGCGGTAATGTATGTGAAGAAATACCGGAAGTTGAATTAGACGATATGGACTTCCTCACTGCAGAACAGGAAGCAGCTGAACGTCGCCAAAAAGACCAACAAAAGAAGTCGCAAGGTGAGAGCGATCATTAGTTGACGATTGGACAGTTGCTAGCGGAGGTAATTAAAGATGCTAGCATCACGACTTATTTTCATAACCCTACTGACAACCCTGACAGCTTGCGCAAGTGCTCCTGATGCGAGCCAGCGAGCCAGTGCTGATACATCAGTAAAACTAAGCCAACCCCAGTTTAATACAGCGCTATTTGAACCAAGAAACTCCTTGGTGAAACCACAACAACTGTTCGCTCTAACAGCGGAGCAGCAACAGGACTTTTTATTTGATTTTAATGGCCGTTTAGCAAGCCTCCCAGAACATCAGCGAATTAGCGAATACCTGCAAGATTTAACCTACGGGTTTAATTACAAAGAGCAAACCTACATGGCAAGCGAGGCCTTTGCGCTGAGTGCTGGTAATTGTATGGCGTTAGCAATATTGACGAAGGGGCTTGCCGATCTTGTTGGCGTAGAGATCAAATTTCAACGTGTAACGAACGCGCCCGTATATGACCGAAACAATGACGTGGTTATGGTTTCTGACCATGTTCGCGCGCGGCTCTATAAGCCCGAGCCTGAAGCTGGAAGTGAGAGTAAAATGTTCATTTTTCAGCGCTCATGGATTGTCGTTGATTATTTCCCGTCAAAAGACACTCGGAGCTCAGGCTTAATAAGTAATGAGGAATTTCTCGCACTCTATTATCGGAATCGTGCGGCAGAGTTAATGATGGCGGGGCAAGCAGATGAAGCCTTCGCTTATGCACAAGAAGCGCTACGTTATATGCCGAAAGATGCGGACACGTTAAACATTATTGGATTGCTGCACCGCCGCGCGGGCGATGATCAAACCGCTGAAGCGCTTTATCAGTATGCTTTACAGCAAAACCCACATAATTTAAATGTGTTACACAATTATCAAACCTTGGCCAAACGCCAGCAGCGCAACGTATTGGTGGACGAGTTAACGCAACGTATTCAGGCGATACCGGATAGCAACCCATATACTTGGATAGCACTCGCGGAAAGGGCATTTGAAAAAGGTGAGCTCGATACTGCGTTAGCAATGTATAGCAAGGCTGCAGAATCTGCGCCTTATGTACATGAAGCGTATTGGGGCCAGGCTAGGGTGCATGCTGCGAGGGGCGATACAGCGCGTGCTAAGAGGGTGTTGGAGCGAGGTTTAAAAGAGGCGCGGCTATCGGCGACCAAGGGCACTTACAAAGCGGGTTGGTATAGCTACCAAGGCATGGAACCATAAAAAAAGCCGCTCAGTTGAGCGGCTTTTTGAAATCTTTTCGCTAATAGCGTTGCGAAGGCAACGTCTTACATAGGTACTACGTTTGAAGCTTGTGGGCCTTTAGGGCCTTGTTCGATAGTGAACTGAACAGTTTGGCCTTCAGCTAAGGTTTTGAAACCGTCTGATTGGATAGCAGAGAAATGTACGAATACATCTGCGCCTTGTTCTTGTTCAATGAAACCGAAACCTTTAGCTTCGTTAAAGAATTTTACTTTACCAGTTACTGTAGACATGCTGTGATTCCTCGTATTGCATGTGAAAATCTAGGGTATTGCTAATAAAAATTACGTGTATTACTTGGGGACTTACAAAACGAGGTACAGCAATTGACTTCGTAACAGGCCACAATTAGACAGCCGAATTTTTCTAGCGACGATGAGTATACGCTGATCTTAACCCCTGTCAATTAAAGATTTATTAACGCTTGTTTAAGTCTTAGGCGCGAATCCAATTTTTGGTGATATGACGAAACTGGTCCGTCCCTGAACGATGCAGCCACTCATAAGCCGCCATTTCAGATGAAATAACAACCACTCCCTCTTGTCGAAGGCGGTTTAATGCAGTTTGTTTGTCGCTATCGCGGCGTGAGCCGACGGCGTCTTCTACCACAAAAACTTGATAATCATCAGCTATTAAATCCAGTGCAGTTTGCAGAATACAAACATGTGTTTCCATACCCATCAGGATAACTTGAGAGCGATTCAATTCACTCAAGGCATTCGTGAAATTCGGCTCTTGCACCGCACTGAAATGCATTTTCTCAATAACCTGTGCGTTTTCAATGACACCAGATAGCGCATCAACACTAAGGCCAAGGCCTTTGGGGTACTGTTCGGTGACCAATACAGGTACGTCTAATTCGTTGGCAATTTCCCCTAGCCAACGCATACGCGCAATGAGTTGATCACGCTGATGGATAACAGGCGCGAGCTTTTCTTGGGCATCGACAATAACCAGAACACTTTGGTTGGCTTGCATAAGCATGGCAACAACTCCTTCGGGACGTTGACTTAAACGGTGTATTAACGTGATTATGCCGTAAAGCATTTGCTATTCCCAATGCTAGACTATATTTTGAGCAGAATAACTTCATCTTTAGTCCGGTACGTCAGAAGGAAGCTGGCCATGCCAAATAACTCTGCAGATACCTTACTGCAAAGCTTTCGCAACAAAGTTACGCGCAATATGGTGTGGGCCGGAGCAATCACTGAATTGCTGCTCGCAGGAGCACAGTTGTGGCTTGGCAATTATATGCAATCGGCGATTATATTTACGGCGGGTGTCGTGTTTGCCGCTATTGCTTACACATTTCGCCATGAGCGCATTCCCAATTATTGGCGTCTAGTATTTATGGTGTTGCTTAGCGTGATTTGTGTCATGTCTATTCGCGAGAACGGCACTATTGGGGTTTATTGGTCGTATCCCTTACTCGTCGCAAGCTTTTTTATGTTTCGCGACGGCTACGCCATCGCACTTGCTGCTGCCATTACCGTGATCTTCAGCATAGCGGCACTAGCGTACATGCCATTTAATGACGGTTGGCGCATAGCCGCGACATTGTCGGTTATTTTGGCCCTTGGCAGCGTTTTTGTGGTGATGCTTGGGCGTATGCAGAAGCTACTGCACCAGTTGGTTGTAACTGATACTTTAACCGGCTTGCAGAATCGCCACCGAGTTAATAGCGTACTAAGCGACTTAATTAATAATTTCCGCAGGTATCATCGAGCTGCGAGTCTTATTATGTTAGATCTCGACCACTTTAAACTCATCAATGACAAATATGGGCACTTATTTGGTGACCAAATGTTGAAGCAATTGGGGCGACGGCTGAAATTAAGCCTGCGCGTGAATGACCAGTTGTTTCGTGTTGGCGGTGAAGAGTTTTTAATTGTATTGCCGGAAACAGACGTTAAAGAGGCCGTAAAGGTAGCTGAAAAAATTCGACAAATAGTGTCGAATACGCCTTTTGATGGCAAAGAAGCACAGGTACGGTTAACCGTTAGTGTCGGCGTTGCCCAACTGCGAGCCGAGCAAACCTGGGCAGAATGGATAAATACCGCAGATACTGCTTTACTTGAGGCAAAGCGCAAAGGGCGTGACCAAGTATGTGCCGCAGAATACTAATTTAGGCGAATAGCATAGCGAGAAACCAATCAATATGAATACAGCAAGCGCGTCAATGACGTCTACCCTTCCATTGAACCTTTGGCAGCAGTTCCGTCTTGTTGCTATGCGTACCATATACTTTGGTGTCGGCGTGGTGATATTTGTTTTAGCCGGCATCGTTGCCATACAAGGGCAATGGCTCGAAACAGGGGCCTTAGTCAGTGTTGCTCTTGCGTTTATTTTAACTGGCGTTATCTATCGTAATGAGCTTGCGCCGCAGTGGATAAACTTTCTCTTTATTTGTGCCTTGGGAACCCTCGTTAGCGTGTCAATGAAAACCAGCGGCATGATGGGCGTCTATTGGATGTACCCAGTGTTGGCGATGGTATTCTTTATGTTCGACCGCACCATTTTTGTGTTGGTTATCATGTTAATTTACGCGTTGTTTGCAGCGGTTATGTATAACTTTTTACCGTTTGACTACGCGTGGCGAATTGCGCTTTCCATGTTGGTTTTGATTGGTGTCGGCGCCGTATTTCTTATCATGATGAGTTATATGCAACGTAACTTATCGAAGCTTTACGCGACTGACCCGCTTACTGGATTTTATCGACGCGAGTACGTGGCTGATATGATGCAGCGCGAACTAGACCGTGCGCAGCGGCAGCAGCACCCGGTGAGTGCAATGTTGCTTGATCTCGATTCTTTTAAAAATGTGAATGACAAATTCGGCTACATGTTTGGCGACGAAGTGTTGCGTGAAACAGCAAATAGAATCGCCCGTGTATGCCGTAAAAACGATGTTATGGTGCGCTATGGTGGCGCTGAATTCTTAGTCGTGTTTCCAAACACATCCGTCAAAGAGGCTGCGGAGCTAACTGGGCAAATGCTCGATAACTTGCGCCATGAGCCTTTTGCAGTAAAAAGTATGATGACCACAGTAACCGCAAGTGCAGGTGTCGCCCAGTGGCGGGCGAGTCAAACCTGGGGGCAATGGCTCGAGAACGCTGATACAGCGAAGGATAAAGCCAAAAGCCAAGGTCGCAACCGGCTGAGAATTGCGCAATAAATTTGCACCTAGAGCCCCAGCTAGCTACAATTCGCTCCTTTGAAAAAGGGAGCATCCAATGGCACCTGTCTTGATTTTAATGGGGTCACAATCTGATTGGCCCGTCATGCAAAATGCAGCACAAATGCTAAAAGACCTCGGTGTTGAATGGCGCGCGGAAGTTGTTTCTGCGCATCGCACACCAGATCTGCTTAAAACCACAATGGAACAAGCCGAGCGCGATGGTGTGCCAGTGGTGATTGCTGGTGCCGGTGGTGCTGCGCATTTACCTGGCATGCTCGCAGCGTTTACAGCAATTCCAGTGCTGGGCGTGCCGGTACCAAGCAAACAATTGAAGGGCCTTGATAGTCTGTTATCTATCGTACAAATGCCCAAAGGTGTTGCGGTAGGTACATTAGCGGTTGGCGCCGCAGGTGCTGCCAACGCAGGGTTATTAGCCGCACAAATTATCGGTTCATTCGATGCTGATGTGCGCAAGCGTGTTCATGTATTCCGTGAGCAACAGCGAGACAAAGTTATGAGTGGTCCAAAGTTGGAGTTACCGGAGTCATGAAAATTTTGTTTATCGGTGATGGACAGCTAGGTCAGATGTTGGGCGCTAGCGCCATCAGTCACGGCCATGAGTGCTTGCTATTTAGCACGCGCACCAACACCGTTAAACCGCTGTCTGCGCAAATCGATTTGACCATGACGTTGGCTGAGGCAATTGCTTGGGCTGATACGGTCAGTTGGGAGCATGAAGACATTCCCGCAGATATTTTAGCCGCTGCACACGACAAGTTTTTGATGGATCCGGCGCGAATTAAGAGCCTGACTGATCGTCGCGCAGAAAAAAAGCTATTCGATGATTGCCGCGTACCAACGTCACCATGGCAAACCTACCGCACCGCCGATGAACTGAAGAAGATTCTCGATAATGCCGAACAACCGCTGGTGTTAAAAGCTGCGCGTGGCGGCTATGACGGCAAAGGTCAATGGCGTTTTAGCATGGCAGATAGTCCGCAGGAGCTCGCGCAACAAGCTGGACAGGCACCAGGCATCGCGGAGCATATGATTCCGTTTGAACGCGAAGTATCACTGGTTGGCGCGCGCAGCAAAGACGGGAGTATTTGCTGTTACCCATTAATTACGAACGTGCACGATCGTGGTATTTTGAGTTATAGCCTTGGCGCTATTGACCCAGTTGACCCAGCATTGCAGCAGCAAGCTGAGGAATGTTTCCGTCGCCTAACCGACGCACTGCATTATGTGGGTGTGTTAGCTATTGAGTTTTTTGTGGTTGGTACCGACAACGACGCGACACTTTTGGTAAACGAAATTGCACCGCGTGTGCACAACTCGGGTCACTGGACCATGACGGGTGCAAATACGAGTCAGTTTGACCTACACATTCGCGCTTTAACTGGGATGCCTCTGCCGTTATTGCGATTAGAGCCTACCGTAATGATCAATGTTATCGGTGCCGAGCAAATTCCAGCCGGCCTTTGGCATCACGCCGACACCGATTGCCATTGGTACAATAAAGAACCACGCCCTGGCCGCAAAGTTGGGCACGTGAATATTCGCACTGCAAATCGCGATACAGCACTTACCTGGGTTGCCCAGTGGGCTGAAAAGCTACAGGTTCTGGCCGATTAAGCCAGAACCTTCTGCAACCAAAGATTAATGGCCTGTACTTGCTCTGCGCAGACCTGATGTTGCATTGGGAAGCTTTGATAATCCACCGTATACCCATGCTGATGCAGCCATTGATGTGCCTGTTTACCCAGTATTTCTGCAACCACAGGGTCTTGTGTGCCATGCTGGATTAAAATGGGCAGCTGTTGGTTTGCCTGATGTGGCTGAATACTTGTGTGTGTGGCCAAGTAGGTTGATAAGGCTAATAGTCCGCGTAGCTTCTTCGTATACGTCAGCGCCGCTTCATACGCCACCGCACCACCTTGCGAAAATCCAGCCAACACAATATTCTCGGCCGGAATACCACGCTCTATTTCGCGCTCTATTAATTTGTGTACTTCTGCTGCAGAGGCGCGCAGTTGCCGTTCATCAACTTCACGTTCAATAGTCATACTCAAAATGTCATACCATGCGGGCATACGCACGCCGCCGTTAATGGTAACTGGAATTTGAGGGGCGTGTGGAAATACAAAGCGAACCGGAACCGGCGGCGTCAAATGCGGCACCAATGGCGCGAAGTCATTGCCATCGGCACCAAGGCCATGCAACCAAATGATAGCGTGGGTGGCGGGTTGTTTGGGTTCTATTTCTACACAGGGAAGATACGACATGAATACTCCGTTTAATCATCTTCAACATTATTACGATTTTTACCTAAACCACCGCTAATAGTCAGTTGCATAGCATCAGCTGGTGACATATCAAGGGTTTCCACACTGGTTCGCGGTACAATTAACATGTAGCCGCCAACGTTGTAACTCATTGGCAAAAATACGGCAATGTGGTCGTCATCCAGCATGGCCGAAAGGCGGTCATTCTTTTCGCCAGACCTTTTGGTCACAATACCTATAAGTTTAACGTCAGCTCCTGGAAGGGTAACCAAAACTACTGACTCATCCGAAAAGCTTTTGCCAGACATTAAATCGAACACATCATTAATGGTGCCGTACAGGCTGCGCAGTAGCGGCATTTTTTCCATGATGCTGCCAGGTAGTTGCCACATTTTATTGATGAAGCGCCAGCGGGCGCTATAACCAACAATCAGTGCAATCACCACAAAGCTCAAGAACGCCAGACCTGGAAAATAATATTGGGTGCCAAGAATCGACTCCCATATGGGCCGCAGCCAGGTTTCGATAGTGACTAGAAACCAATGAACCAATGCGATGGTCATCACAAGAGGCAGTAATATTGTTAAGCCCTTTAGTAAATAATGTATTACGCGTTTCATTTTGGTAATCTCAAGCACAATGTGTGCATAGCTTAACGTCTTTTAGGGGATATTATGAAGTTATTTGGCAGTTACACCTCGCCTTACGTGCGCCATTGCCGCATTGTATTGGCACAAAATAGTGAAACCTTTGATTTTATTCCGACAGATTATGGTCAAAGTGCCCAGCAATCGCCGACTCAGCGCGTACCATTTTTGCAGGATGGCGAAATTACGCTGTACGACTCAGCCTCCATTGTTCGACATCTGCGTGAGCGCAATCAACAGGCGTTTTGTGACAACGTGCAAGACTTTGATTTGTTTTGCCTCGCGAATACGGCGCTTGATACCACGGTGAATTTATTTTTATTGCAGCGTGATAGTATTACTGGCGAACAAAGTCAGTATCTAACTCGCCAACAGAGCAGAGTGAACTCTATATTGGCGTTGTTGAATGAACAAGAATGGCCAACGCAAGCGCCATACAGTGATGGGCAGTTGCGTCTGGCGTGCTTCTTAAGTTGGGCACAGTTTCGTGAATGTATTAACATTCAAAACTATCCAAACTTGCAGCAATTTTTGTTGGCGTTGAACAGTCAGCCTTGGTTTGCGAATACACATCCAGCATTAACCTAAATAAAAATAGCAGGGGAGTTATACCTACATGAAATACATAGCTGCAGTGGCAGGCGTCGCGTTATTAAGCGCGTGTTCGCCACAACAAGACACCCACACGGAGACCGCCGTGGATGCCAAGATAATTTATCCAATGACAGTGCGCGGTAACGTCACCGATGAATACTTCGGAAATGTTGTTGCTGACCCATACCGCTGGTTAGAAGACGATCGCTCAGAAGAAACTGAGGCGTGGGTAAAAGCACAGAATGAGGTGACATTTGAATACCTTGAGCAAATCCCATATCGCGATCAAATCAAAGACCGCCTTGCGCAGCTTTGGAATTACGAGAAAGTTGGTGCGCCATTTAAAGAGGGGGATTACACCTACTTTTATAAGAATGACGGCCTGCAGAACCAATACGTGGTTTACCGTACCGACGCTGACGGCAATACAGAAGTATTTTTAGACCCCAATACTTTTAGCGAAGACGGTACAACGTCACTGGCAACGTTGAGCTTCTCAAAAGATGGCTCATTAGCAGCTTACGCAATTTCGGAAGGCGGTAGTGATTGGCGGAAAATCATTGTGATTGATGTCGAAACTAAAGAGCAACTTGAGCCGACATTAGTTGACGTTAAATTTAGCGGCATCTCATGGTATGGCAACGATGGGTTCTACTACTCGAGCTACGACAAGCCTGAAGGTAGCGAGCTTTCTGCTAAAACCGATCAACACAAACTGTATTATCATAAGTTAGGTACGACTCAAGCTGAAGATACCGTTGTTTTTGGTGGTACAGATGCTGAAAAACATCGTTACGTTGGCGGCCAAGTGACTGAAGATGATCGCTACTTGGTGATTACTGCGGCAGTATCAACCTCGGGCAATAAGCTGTTTATTAAAGACTTAAGCCAAGCTGACAGTGAACTTGTTACAGTACTTGATCACACAGATTCTGATACCTATGTGTTGGATAACGTTGATTCAAAACTTTACTTGGTCACTGATTTAGATGCGCCGAACAAGCGCGTTGTTACCGTTGATGCCGAGAATCCGACAGCGGAAAACTGGCAGGACTTCATTGCTGAAACTGAGCACGTTTTAAGCCCGTCAACGGGCGCCGGGTATATCTTTGCCGAGTACATGGTTGACGCGATTGCGAAAGTTGAGCAATACAACTACGAAGGCGAGCGGGTGCGCAACATCGAATTACCAGGCGTTGGCAGTGTCGGTGGTTTTAGCGCAAAACGTGAGGCAGATGTTGTTTACTACACGTTTACCAACTACAACACGCCGGGCACCATCTACGCGTTCGAACCTGATGCGGGTGAATCAAGCGTGTATGCCGAGTCAAAAGCCGAGTTTGATAGTTCAGCATATGAGTCAAAACAGGTCTTTTATACCTCAAAAGACGGTACCCAAGTACCAATGATCATCACCTACAAAAAAGGGACTGAGCTGGACGGTAGCAACCCAACCATTCTCTATGGCTATGGTGGCTTCAACATTAGCCTAACCCCGTCATTCAGCGTAACCAACGCCATGTGGCTTGAATTGGGCGGTGTATACGCGGTTGCCAACTTACGTGGCGGCGGCGAATACGGTAAAGACTGGCACATTGCCGGTACTAAAATGCAAAAGCAAAATGTGTTTGATGACTTTATTGCTGCAGCTGAGTATTTAGTTGGTGAAGGCTATACGTCGAATGACAAATTGGCTTTACGTGGTGGTTCAAACGGTGGCTTGCTGGTTGGTGCAGTGATGACCCAACGCCCTGAATTAATGCAAGTGGCATTGCCTGCTGTGGGTGTCTTGGACATGCTGCGTTATCACACCTTTACGGCTGGCGCGGGTTGGGCCTACGACTACGGTACTGCCGAAGATAGCGAAGAGATGTTTGAATATCTCAAAGGGTATTCGCCAGTTCATAATGTGAAGCAGGGTACACACTATCCGGCTACCATGATTACAACAGGCGATCACGATGACCGCGTGGTGCCAGCACATTCATTTAAGTTTGCTGCTGAGCTGCAAGCGAAAGACGCTGGCGCGAATCCACAATTGATTCGTATTGAGACCAATGCGGGTCATGGGGCTGGTACGCCGGTTTCAAAAACCATTGAGCAATATGCGGATATCTATGGATTTACGCTTTGGAATATGGGTATTAAAGAGCTTAATTAAGCCACAATAAAATAAAAAACCCGATGCAGCACCTGCTGCATCGGGTTTTTTTATTTGTGTTTTTGCTGTTCTGGACCGTGAATTATTTCCACCGAAATGGCATCTTGCTCAATTGCACCAGGCAAGTCAGTTTCTAATAATTTCTGTACATCCGCGAAGGGTTTATTGAGCGCCATGACACCCCAAGCCTGGTTTCGGCCGTGAACTTTACCTGCATAAAGAACCATGTCAGCGAGCTGCAGAGTCTCTTCCCAGTCCATTTGGTTTTCATGCAAATCAGCAAACGGGTAGCTAATAAATCCTGCGGTAGCGGTGACCGAAATTTCACGGTCGCCGCCTTTGATTGGCGTTGCGCCAATCACATCAATCATGCGTTTGGCCATAATAGGCAGTTTTGATTTCTCGGTGTTACTGATGTAAATCAAAAATTCTTCGCCACCCCAACGCACAACTAAATCGGACTCACGTGATACCTGCAGCAAGCGTTTGGAGACTTCAATCAGTACATCATCGCCAACGGCGTGTCCTAAATTGTCATTAATCCGTTTGAAATGGTCGATATCTAGCAACAACATGGCGTCTTGACTGGCGGGATGCGGGCTTTTCAGCTTGTCCTGTAACGCGCGGCGGTTTAATAGGCCGGTTAACGGGTCGCGCATCGACTGCTCAGCCAACTTGCTATTGGCTACTTTCAGCTCAAGATTACTGCGACGCGCAGCGCGATAGAGCAACGCCACCAAGACCATCGCAAACACTGCAACGATGACAAACAGCAGCAAAATGGTGCGCTTTTGGCTCTCATTTTCAATCAGTTGCTGGTTCAGTTCGTTCTTTTGTGACAGCAGTTCAATTTGCATGGCTTTGTCTTTGCTGTCATATAAATTTTGCAGTTCGGCAATGCTTTTTTGCTGGTCGCCCTGGTAGGCTTTATTGCGCAAATCACGTTGCTCCAGCAATACTTGTATTGCTTCTTCGTTACGTTCTAAATGCATCAATGCTTCGGCGTATTCGCCTAATAACTCTTCAAGTTCGGCTGGTGACCAAGTTCCCCGCGCGTCATCAATGACATTGCGCATTGCGGCTAAACCTTTATCAACATCGCCTAAAAACACATCAACATAGCCAAGATTAAATAAAATGATTTCTGGATTAAATTGTTGCTGGTTGAGCTGCGCAATGTTGTAGGCCTCAGTAAGTGCAGCGCGGGCATCTTCATACCGGCCAATGCGAATATCCACATCACCCATGTTGTTCAATACAGTTAGGTAGCTCGCAATTTGATCTGGGTTATCTTTTAGCATGTCGCGCAGGCGTTGATAAAGCCCCAAAGCCGCATCGTAATTATTGCGTTGGCTTTCAATATAAGCGCGCTCGAACAAAAACTCTTGCTGAAAATCTTCCAGCAAGCCATTTTCTTCAGCAATGCGTTCCGCATCGTCGAGTTGTTCTATCGCTAAATCATAGTTTTTTTGGCGCCCGTATAAATTGGCAATTTGTGTTTTGGTTGACAGCAGCCGAATCAAGGTACGGCCATCATTGGTTTCTGCCACCGCATCTGCGGCATAAATCAAGTGCTCGAGTGAGCGATCAAACTGACTACGTTGCCCATATAAATAAGCAGCTAAATTGTGCACATAGTACTTAACGCGGGGCAATTGGGCCTGTTCTAACGGTATCAGGGCATCGTTTAAGTTCGCCATTGCCTGCGATATTTTGCCTTGCATGGCAGAAATTAAAAGTGCAGTTGCTTCAACTTCTGCTTTTGCATCGGCCAAATCGCTTTGGTTAGCGAGCATTCGTACTTCAGCAATGGTCTTTTGTGCATCTTCGTAGTTGCCAAGGTAGGCGTGATCAAGCGCAATATAGCTTAGTGTTCGCACGCGGCTCATAATTGGCGTGTCTGGCGTCAGTGATGCATAAATGTCTTGTAGTTGCTGCATTGAAGTTTCGGTATTGGCGGCGTTCAGCACATCATCAAGGCTATCTTCGATGCTTTGATCAACAGCTGGCGCTGTAGTTTCTTGTGCGTGCGCACTGAAGACAAAAACACTCAGTACGAGCGCAATTAGAAACGTAATCTTCGGCATCCGCCCCCCCAGAATATGCTAACTTAATTTAATACTTCATCACTCTGACATAACTGGTCGGACATGTATTCCGAATTGCGTTAAATTGCGCGCTATGAACGTTCGTATGACGAAATGTTAACCTAATGTGTAGTTATCTCGATGATACCTCATTTAAGATGTAAGTGTAACAACTTGTAACATAGATTTTTTGCTTAAAATTTGATGCATCGTATAGTTAAATTTCCACCAATTTGGGAACTCGAACATGGCATTTAAAAATCGCTTTCAACTAAGTGGCTTAGCGTTAACGGCTTTATGGTTAACCGCCTGTGGGCCAATCACTTCAGAGCAAAATGGGCAAACTGCGACAAGCAATCCGCCTATCGCTGAGCAACGGCCGTATGTGGTCGAATCGCCACAAGGTAACCGGCAAGACCCATACTACTGGTTACGAGATGACTCGCGTAGCGATCCTGCAATGCTCGCATATTTAGAAGCAGAGAATGCTTATTACGACAGTTACAGAGCTGACTATGCCGAACTGACAGCGCAAGTTGAGCAGGAAATTATTGGGCGAATTAAACAGGACGACAGCTCAGTGCCGTATCAGAAAGGTGATTACCTTTATTCGGTAAAATATGAAGCAGGTAAAGAGTACCCCATTCATGTGCGCACCGATAAAGAGGGCAATGACCAGCTCATGCTTGACGTGAACGTATTAGCTGAAGGCCAGAGTTATATGAACGTCGGCAATTTAGAGGTGAGCCCGAATCAGAACTTAATGGCCTATATGGTCGACAATACTGGGCGGCGTCAATATGAATTGCGCATTCGTAATTTGGAAACGGGTGAAGATTATGCACAAAAATTAACGGGTTTGTCGCCAGCAATTGCGTGGGCAAAAGATAATAAAACCGTATTCGTGATTGAAAACGACCCGCAAACATTGCTGTCGACGCGCGTTATGAAATACCGCATCGGTGAGCCAGCCGAAAGCGCCGAACTTGTTTACGAAGAAACGGATAATACGTTTTATATGTGGGTAAATAACACCACAGACGGCGAGTACATCCAAATCAACCTAGACCAAACGGTATCTACCGAAGTGCATGTATTGGATGCGGATTCACCTGACGGCGAGTTCCAGGTTTTAGCGCCGCGTGAACGTGACTTTCAATACAGCGCTGATCACCTTGATGGTCGCTGGATAATTCGTACCGATTTAAATGCGCCTAATTTCCAAATTATGACTGTTGCCCACAGTGATATTGGTGACAAGTCAAAGTGGACGCCACTTATTGAACATCGCAACGACGTGTTTATTCAAGACTTCACGGTGTTCACCAACTACCTTGCAATTAACGAGCGCAGCGACGGTTTGCGTCGCATTCGTATCGTGCCGTGGGAGAACTCCGAACAAGCCCAGTTTATCGCATCTGACGAAGAAGCTTATGTCACCGTATTTGAGCGCAACGTTCAGCAAAATACCGATGTATTGCGCTATACCTATAGTTCGCTAACCACACCATCAACTGTCTATGCCTATGATATGGCGACGGGTGAGCAAGAGCTGTTAAAGCGAACAGAGGTTCCGAACTTTGATGCCAGCCTTTATGAAACAGCACGTACATGGGCGACCGCTAACGATGGCACAAAAATACCCGTGTCGTTGTTATACAAAAAGGGCTTTAAGCAAGACGGTTCAGCACCGCTTTATCAATATGCGTATGGGTCTTACGGCTCAAGCTCTGACCCGTATTTTCGCTCAACCATTTTCAGTTTAGTTGACCGCGGTTTCGTGTATGCCATTGCGCACATTCGCGGTGGTCAGGAAATGGGCCGTCAGTGGTATGAAGATGGGAAGTTACTCAAAAAAATCAATACGTTTACCGATTATATCGATGTAACCGAACACCTCGTTGCAGAAAAATATGCACACCCTGACAAAGTGTTTGGTATGGGGGGTAGCGCCGGTGGCCTGTTGATGGGGGCTGTGGCCAATATGGCTCCGGAGCATTATCGCGGATTAGTCGCCCATGTGCCTTTTGTCGATGTAGTGACCACCATGTTGGATGAGAGCATCCCGTTAACGACGAATGAGTTTGACGAGTGGGGCAACCCCAAAAATCAACCTTACTATGACTACATGCTGTCTTATTCACCTTATGACCAAGTGAAGAAGCAGGATTACCCAGCCATGTTGGTTACTACGGGGTTGCACGACTCACAAGTTCAATACTTTGAGCCAGCAAAGTGGGTCGCAAAACTGCGTACGCATAAAACCGATGCAAACCCGTTAATGTACAAGACCATTATGACTGCGGGGCACGGTGGCAGCAGTGGCCGCTTCGCACGCATGAAGGAAGTCGCGGAAGAATACGCGTTTATCCTGGATTTACTGGAGTAATCGTTAGTCGTTAATGGTTATTCGTTAATCGTTAATGAAAAGGACGAAACCTAGCAATAGGTCTCGTCCTTTTTTGTTTCTTCTTTTCAACGAATAACGAACAACGAATAACGATCAACGTTTTTCGTTCTTACCACTCAGCGCTGTGATAAATGTTTTGCACATCATCACAGTCATTAAGCATTTCCAGAAGCTTTTCCATTTGGGCAATGTCTTCTTCGCTGCTTAGCGTCGTCATCATTTGCGGTAAATATTGAACCTCATCAACTTCAAACTCCAGGCCCTCAAAGGCGTCTTGCAACGCTTGTTTGGCCTTGTGAGATTCTGTATGTGGTGCAAATACGGTTATGAATCCGTCGTCGGCTTCCATGTCGGTAACATCCACATCAGCCATCATCAGGGCTTCTAACACGGCCTCTTCATCGTCGCCGGCAAAGCGTAATATTGCGCAGTGATCAAACATGTGCGAAACACTGCCTGGCGCGCCAAGCTTGCATTTGGTTTTAGTAAAGCAATTACGTACTTCACCAATGGTGCGGTTTGGGTTGTCAGTTAACGCATCAACCATCACCATGCAGTTGCCAGGACCAAAACCTTCGTACATTGCTGGTGAGTAATCTTCGCCCGCACCACCCTTCGCTTTATCAAGTGCTTTATCGATAACATGGGCGGGTACTTGGTCTTTTTTCGCATTATCAATCAGGCTGCGTAGTTGCAAGTTCGCGTCTGGGTCGACACCTCCTTGTTTGGCGACCACGTAAATCTGGCGGCCGTACTTGCTATATACCTTGCTTTTTGCAGCAGCGGTTTTTGCTATCGACTCTTTTCGGTTTTGATACGCGCGACCCATAAATTGCTCTCGTTTGTTGCTGGTTAATGACAAAGGTGGCAATTTTATACCCAGTTACAGGTGATAATCCAGCTTAAACCAGAAAGTACGGTCAGGTTCGTTGACCTGTGTGGTTTGTTCAAGCTCAGAAATAGCATTACCAGCATGATTTCAAAAGGGATGATGCAATGTGTTACGGCTGGAAATATGGTCAAACTCATGCATACTTAAGAGGTATTTCGAAAGGAGCTAAATCACGTGACCATACGGGATGTTTTAACAGCACTGGTGCTATTGACTGTCATCGTTATTGCCAATACTTTTATTTGGTTAAACGGCGCAGCAATGAATCCCTATGCCGTGCTGATAATCGTGCCTATGGCAGCGACGATGCTCCTACTGCCAATTCGACTGGCGTGGTTTGTGATGGTGGTGGGTATGTTGGGCCAACTGTTGCAGTTGCAAGCGCCATTACCTTCTGCTGACCAAATCAACAACCACTATCGGGCGATGGTTTACGGGCAAGTATTCGCGGCATTGTTATTGGCGATTACCTTACATTTGTTACGAGTTTTTATAGTTCGTCAGCAGCAAGCAATTCGGGGGCAGCATCAACGTCAGCATCGAGATGAGCAGCTTGTAACTATTGGCACTGCCGCCGCACAGTTCAGCCACGAAGTTGCGACACCGATTCAAACCATTCAGTTTATGCTAGAAGACGTACGACAACGTTACCCGAATGACGAAGACTTGCAACGCGCTGAGCAACAAATCCGGCGCATTCACAATCTCTTGCTAGACTGGCGGCAAGTTGCGGAAGATGTCAGAACCAATCGAATATTGGAGCTTCAAGTCAATGATTTGGTGCAACAAGTAAGAGATGCACTATTAATAGTGCGCCCTGATATTCGGGTTATGTGGCGCGACGATGAGCAGCCGGGTCACGTTATTCGCGCAGACCGAACACTCATTCCGGCTATCCTGAGTTTACTTCACAATGCCGCCGATGCTGCACCAGGAGATTCGAAAATTGAAGTGCGCACGGAAGTTCATGAACAGGTATGGCGTATGACCATTCGTAAACAAGGTTTAGGTGGTGAACTGCGGTCGATTCGTGGTGGCATGGGTGCAGGTGCGACGTTAAGTTATGAAACGTTTGAGCGTTTTGGCGGTGTTGTCTCTTGGCGTACCGAACAAGGTAATACGGTAACCGAACTATGCATGCCAACAGAGGTGATTCATGGCTGAAACGGTTCTGATTATTGATGAGGACATTAATTTATTGCAGGCCCTCGCAAGTCGTCTTGAGCGCGCGGGCTATAGCGTATGCACGGCTGCAACAAATACAGAACTGAGTCAAGTTGATGCCCGCGGCGTAGAACACATATTGCTGGACTTAAAATTTGGCGAAACCAACGGATTAGAACTGATTGCCCCCTTGAAGCGCCGGTTCAAGCCAGAAAACCTTATTGTTCTGACGGGTTACGCCAGCATCGCCACGTCGATAGCAGTTATCAAAGCGGGTGCCACGGATTATCTGGCAAAACCAATACAAACTGCTGTGTTGCTGAATTGTTTAACACCAGAATCAGACGTGATGCGACTAGCCAGTGCGCAACCAATGACAACCGCTCAGTTGGAGTGGGAACACATTCAACGCGTGATGCACGAACATCAAGGCAATATATCGGCGACAGCAAGAGCTTTGGGAATGCACCGTCGCACGCTTCAAAACAAATTAAGCAAATACTTCCCAGTAAAGAATTAGGAGCACTAATGATAGATAACGCAGTAAAAGTAAAAGCCTTTCTTGACGAAGATAGTGAAACGTTTAGCTATGTGTTGTACCACCAAGACGAGAAACAGGCCGTGGTTATCGATCCTGTTTTAGATTTTGATTACAAATCAGGGCGCACAAATACTAAAGGGGCTCAACGGATAGTTGATTTCGTAAATACTGAGGGATTGCGAGTCGCGTGGGTGCTTGAAACGCATGCTCATGCAGATCACCTCTCAGCAGCGCCATTTGTAAAAGATCAAGTTGGCGGGCATATCGGAATTGGTGAGCATATCAAGGACGTACAAAAAATCTTTAAAGACGTATTTGACTTAGAAAAAGAGTTTCTGCCTAACGGTCATCAATTCGACCACCTGTTTAAAGATGGAGAAACCTTTAACGTCGGGGCCTTAAACTTTCGGGTACTGCACACGCCGGGGCACACACCAGCTGACTTATGCTACATCGTAAACGAGCAAATGGCATTTGTTGGCGATACCTTGTTCATGCCCGATGTTGGCACAGCGCGGTGTGACTTCCCAGGAGGAAGCGCCGCCACGTTGTTCCAATCGATCAAGAAGATATTAGCGCTGCCAGAGGCTACCGAAATATATATTTGTCATGATTACCCGCCAGCTGGGCGTGGGCATGAGTATAAAACGACAGTGGGAGCGCAGCGCAAACACAGTAAACATGTGCATGATGGCGTAAGTGAGGCTGAATTTGTTAAGATGCGCGAAGAGCGCGATGCGAGCCTTGAAATGCCACGGTTAATTTTGCCGTCAATACAGGTGAACATTCGTGCGGGGCATATGCCGCCTGCAGATGAGAACGGCAAGGTGTATCTAAAGCTGCCTATCGATCAACTTTAACGTGGTCGCAATAAACCCAAAGAGTACATTTTGACAAAAGTTGGACCGTTCGTATTTTGGATAATCGGCGCAATCACGCTTTCCCCGTGGATAAGTGCGCCGATAGCGCTTTTGCTTGGCTTTCTAATGGCAAGTTTGGGCTGGGTGCCGCAGTCTATTCAGCCCAGTGTTTGGGTTAAAAAGCTACTTGCGATAGCCATTGTCGCGCTTGGTTTCGGGGTACAGCTCGATGTCGCGTGGCAAGTTACAAGTGACTATTTCGGCCTCATGGTAACCAGTATTGTTGTAACGCTATGCGCCGCGTTGTTACTTGGCCGGTTGCTGAAAGTTGATGGTATCACGAGCCATTTACTCGGTTCAGGTACAGCGATATGCGGCGGCAGTGCGATTGCAGCGGTTGCCCCTGCAGTTCACGCGCGTAATGATCAAATAGCCTTAGCGTTAGCGAGCGTTTTTACTCTAAATGCCGTTGCATTGCTCATATTCCCACTGATTGGCCGCGCCTTGGCACTGGATGATCAAACATTCGGCGCCTGGGCGGCTATCGCAATTCATGACACGTCGTCGGTGGTTGGTGCTGCGCAGGCCTACAGCGATGAAGCGCTGCAAACCGCAACCACATTGAAGTTAGCGCGCGCGCTTTGGATTGTACCGCTGGCGCTGCTATCAGCATTGGTTTACCAACGTTTTAGCCACTCTGAAACGCAAACGCCGGTGAAGATACCGCTGTTTATTATAGGTTATGTGGTTGCCATGCTGGTTAGTTCAGCATGGCCTCAGTTTCATGAGCTTTACAGCGTGACGTTCGGCGCAGGCAAAGGCCTTTTGGTATTTTGCCTTTATTTGGTTGGCGCCAGCATCACCGTCGCCCGGTTAAAAGCAGCTGGGCCAAGACCACTTCTGCTCGCTGTTTTGTTATGGGTGCTCATTGCAACGCTTTCGTTGACTTGGCTTACAATACGGACTGGCTAAGCACAACCACAGCCATAATCAGCAAGAATACAGCAAAGGCTTTTTGTAGCTTTTGGCGTGGTAGCCTGGCGCCAATCCACGCACCTGCGTAACTGCCCACTATTCCGGCCACAGTAATTATCGCGATGACTGTCCAGTCAAATTCAAAACCTTGCACAGTTAATGCACTGTAGTATTTTGCAAATCCAACAAAGGATTTTAAAGCGATAATCATTAAACTGGTGCCAATCGCCAGTATCATGGGTACCCCACCCAATAACACTAAAGCGGGAACAATTAGAAAACCGCCACCGACCCCGACAAATCCAGTAATGGCACCAACAATAAGGCCATCAATAATAACCCGTACCACCTTCACGTCTTTTGGCGTTTTAATAGTGCTACGCCCGCGCCACATCATGACCGCCGCAATCGCCATGAGTACCACAAATACCAGCAGTTGAATGCGCGGATCAACAGCAGTACCGCCCCAAGCACCGGCGTACGCACCAATCATGCCGGGAATACCAAACAGCCAGACGTGTGGCCACGAAACAAGCTTTTTGCGGGCACTCAACAGGCCACCGAATAAACTGATAAAGGCCACAATAACCAGAGACGATGCGATAGCTAAGTTGGCAGGCATGTCAGCTAAATAGAGTAAAACCGGAACGGTTAAAATAGACCCACCAGAGCCAAAAATACCTAAACTTAAGCCGATAAGTACAGCACCAAAAATTGCCTGAATCACACTATTCACCTCTGATTTGTAGCTGAGTGTAAGCACCTAGCAGCGAATGAACTATCATTGAAATAAACGATTACAGCTATCGCTTGTCATAACTTGATAAATACCAGCATAGCAATTAATTTAGTTAAATACGAAATACAAATAAGTTTTAACCCAAAGTGAGGATATGAACATGGGATTACGTATCGGCGATATGGCACCAAATTTTAAAATTGATACCACCCAAGGTGAAATTGATTTTCACGCTTGGTCGAAAGGTTCTTGGGTGTTTTTCTTCAGTCACCCGGCAGACTATACACCAGTGTGCACCACTGAAATGGGTCGCACTGCGCAGCTCGCCGGCGAATTTGAGAAGCGTGGCGTGAAGCCGTTAGGGTTATCAACAGACACCGTTCAAGCCCATAAGGGCTGGATCAAAGACGTGAATGAAACCCAAAATACCAACCTTCAGTTTCCAATTGTTGCGGATAAAGACCGCAAGGTTGCGGCTTTGTACGACATGATTCACCCTGGTGAAAGCGAAACGGCCGCCGTTCGCTCAGTGTTTATTATTGACCCGAATCACAAGATTCGCTTAACCATGACTTACCCAATGAGTGTCGGGCGTAACTTCACCGAGATTTTACGGGTTATTGATGCATTGCAAACCGGTGATCAATTCGGCGTGGCGTGCCCGGCGGACTGGCAGGTTGGTGGTGATGTGATTATTCCTCCAAGTGTTTCTATGGAAGAAGCTGAGAAGAAATTCCCGCAAGGATTTAAAACAGTTAAGCCGTATTTGCGGTACACTAGCGTAAACAAATAGCAGCTTAAGATGAATGATAGCGACAGCCTTTTCGACAGACTTTAATACCGTATTGCCCGCACTTGATGCGTGGGTAACTTCGGCTGAACAAGAAGCTGCGTTGCTTTATCGACAACAGCCACGCCAACAGCAGTTTCTTGCTGGGCGTGGCTTTTTACGTTGGCTTGTTTGTCAGCAGTGGCATTGTGCCGCCGGTGCGGTTGCGATTTCGCGTCAAGACAATGGCGCGCCACTACTGAGTGTTGGCGGGCAGCAGTGGCAGTGCTCGATTAGCCATACCAAGGGCGGTGTTCTGGTCGCCGCAAGTCCAGAATATGTTGTCGGGGTTGATATTGAAGTTGTGAAGCCGCGAAGGCGCTTAGTCGAGTTGGTGGAACAATACCAAGACGGTTTTTTTTCGAACCTAGACGGCTCAGACTGGCAGCTGTTTTATCAGCGCTGGACGCTCGCAGAAGCGGTCACGAAAGCAGAGCAGGGGTTGTTACTGAGCACGTTAAAGCGCCCGGTACATGACTATCAACAGCGTGCTGAGCATGCGCTTAGCAACGGTTATATGTTGTGCTGCTATACCGAAGACGCTAAGCCGGATACGTTACTTCGTGAAGTAACAGCCACCGCTGAAGGGCTGGTTTTCGCGGAATAAAAATAGGCGCTTTAACCGATACCATGGCGATGGTAATCTTGTCTCTATTCAGACCAATGATCACTCAGAAAATGAGCAAACCATGACCCCAGAACAAGCAAAACAATTGATTGAAATGCAGATTGCCTTCAATCAGGTAATTGACCCTGCCTACCCTGAAAATCCACAAGTTAAGCGTGATGATGTGAAAGCTATTTTGGTGGAGTTAGGCGAGTACTTTGAACACACCGCTTACAAATGGTGGAAAAAGCAATCGGCCGACTGGGCGCAAGCCAATATGGAATTGATTGATATTCTGCACTTTGCAATTTCAGATGCTGTTGAAAATGCATGCGCTCGCGGCTTAAACCACGAGCAGGCAGCTGAAGAGGTTGCCGCGTTAGTACTGGCCGGCGCAACCGGCAAAGCACCCATTGCTGACGGCAAGGAATTGATCGTGGCACTGGCACAAGACGGCAACAGCCAAAAACCATTGCAATGCGGCGCAGCATTTTTCGATAAATTGTTTTCTGCGTTAGTGGATGCTTACGGCGATGCCAATACCGTTTATTTAACCTACATTGGTAAAAATGCATTGAATAATCTGCGCCAACAGCGCGGTTATAAGCAGGGTACTTACGTTAAAATGTGGCAAGGCCGCGAAGATAACGAAGTGATGATGGACTTGTTAGCAAGCCATGAGGCCGAGATTATTGACGCTCAACAACCGCTGGCGCAGGCGCAGCAACTGTTGTTGAGCCACTATGACGCGAACGTCGCTTAAGCGCGCGCCAAAATTCGGTCTAAATGATTAGCAAATTGCATGCGGTCACGCTGATTTAACGGGGGCGGGCCGCCACTTTGCACGCCGCTGGCACGCATGGTGTCCATAAAGTCGCGAATATTTAACCGCCCGCGGATATTTTCTTTGGTGAACAGCTCACCGCGCGGGCTTAATACCTGCCCACCTTTTTCAATAATTTCTGCAGCAAGCGGTATGTCGGCCGTAATCACCAAATCACCCGCTTCAGACAAACGCACAATCTCATCATCGGCAACGTCAAACCCGCTGCTGACTGTGCGTGCCGAAATAAACCGCGAAGGCGGAACCCGTAGCGGCTGATTGGCGATAAGTATCAACTCAAGCTGCTTTCGCTCAGCCGCACGATACAAAATGTCTTTAATAACTGTTGGGCATGCATCCGCATCCACGTATATTTTCATCTTTAGCGAAACCGCATGCAGGTTAATATTAGTTACCGTTGTCTTTCTTACGGTCTTTTGAGCTCTTGCGTTCTTTTTCAGCTTTTTCCATTTCTTTCTGGGCTTCACGTTCTTGCTTGTGCATGTCGCGCATCATCAGCCACTCTTCCTTATGCTTTTGCTGAAGTGCTTTCTGCTCTTCTTTGTGGATTTGCTCCAAGTTCTTACGTTCATTTTTAGCCATGTCAGAATTGGATTTTCGCGCTTCTTTACGCATTTCCATTTCTGCTTTGCGCTGCTCGCGCGCCGCTTCCATTTCGGCCATGCGCGCTTCACGCTCGGCTTCGGTCATCATTTTCGATTGCTCTTTTGCTTGTTCTGAAGCCTGTTCTTGTTTAGTTGACTGAGTTTGTTGTGCAACTGCTGGCAAAGCAAATGCGCAACACATAAGTAAAACAGCTAGGTTTGAAGTTTTCATAAAATATTTCTCCATTGTGAATCGATTATTCACTACTATAAATTAGTTTATAAAAGGACTTTATGTAAGCTGTTTTACATGGGCTTTAACATTACAAAGATAAACATTGTGCCTTATCACTGTTGATAGCGCCAAATTTTCATCGTAGCGATCTGTAAACGGCCTTTTTTAGTATTAATGAGACGTAAATAAGCCGAATTGAACTGGAATATGTAGCACCATGATTAATATGGATTTCTCAAAACGAATTGTAGTGCGCAGCGCCGAAGCCGACTGGCAGCCAAGCCCTGCTGCAGGTGTTGAGCGCAAACCATTGGAACGGGAAGACGCAGAACGTGGGCGCGCATCCAGTATTGTCCGTTATGCACCGGGAGCCAAATTCGCGACGCATCAGCATCCGTTGGGCGAAGAGATCTTTGTACTTGAGGGGGTGTTTTCTGACGAGATGGGAGACTATCCAGAGGGTACCTATATTAGAAACCCACCAGGTTCACAACACGCCCCATACAGCAATGAAGGCTGCACGTTATTTGTGAAGTTGCACCAGTTTTCCAGTTCTGATGACGCCACGGTGCGAATAAATACCAACAGCAGCCCGTGGCTACAGGGCCAAGGTGGGCTGCAAGTCATGCCGTTACACAGTTTTGAGACAGAACATTGTGCATTAGTTAAGTGGCCTGCAGGCGAAGTATTTAAGCCGCATCGTCACTTTTGCGGCGAAGAAATCCTCGTACTTAGTGGTGAGTTCATGGATGAATACGGCCGCTACCCCACCGGCACATGGATACGTAGCCCACACAATAGTGCGCATACACCATTCGTAGAAGAAGAAACCATTATCTACGTGAAAACCGGCCATCTAGCCGTCGTAGAGGGCTCGTTATGAAGCGATCTGCGTTTGAAAACCTTACCGAGACTGATATCTCTCGTGTTATTGAGATGGCTTGGGAAGATCGCACCGCATTCGAAGCAATAGAGCGCTTGTATCAACTTAATGAGTCGCAAGTTATTCGACTGATGCGTCAGCAACTAAAGCACAACTCATTTAAGCTTTGGCGTAAACGCGTGCAAGGCCGGGCGACCAAACATGAACAGTTAAGAGACCCGGCTGTTTCACGCGCGTATTGCCCAACGCAGTACAAACGCTAACGTTGTTTTACCAGCCCAATATACGAGGCCAAACTTCGAGCTCACCGGCGTCTTTTAACACCATATAATGTTGATGCATGGCAGCTGTTGCACAAGCATGATTGGGAAGTATCCGTAGTTGGGCGCCGATAGGAAACTCATCAACGGTGTGTGTTGCCGGTAATGCAATAACGCCATGTTCTTGATTGACCGCCGTGACACAAACGCCTTCGTAGGGGGCGCCAGAATCATTACAAACGAAGCCATAGCCATAATCAATACGCTGGCTTGCAGTACCGCGATCGCGCGATAACGCCATCCAGCCCGCATCTATCAGCACCCAGTTTTTCTCTTTATTATGACCAATCACAGTTGTTACCACCGACATGGCAATATCATCAAGGCTACAAACGCCAAGGTTCAGCATCACCAAGTCAAACGTTGTATAAACGCCAGCACGAACTTCGCTGATGCCGGTAAAGTCCTCAGCAAAATGCGCTGTGGGTGTCGAGCCTACGCTGACAATGGGGCAGGGCACTTCTGCAGCACGAATAGCTTGTGCTGCATGACGAACGGCTTCGCATTCTTGTGCCGCGGCGGTTCGAATTTCGTCGACAGAATGCGAGGAGTATGAGCCACCGGCGTGCGTCATAACACCGGTCAACTGCGCGCCATTGGCATGAACATGTGTAGCGATTTTGCCAATCAACGGATTATTAGGTGCGAGACCGCCACGGTGGCCGTCGCTATCAATTTCGATAAATACCGAAAACACAACGTTATGCTGCTGGCCGAACCGAGTAACTGCTTGCGCTTGCTCGAGGCTGTCGAGCAAAATATGGAGACTAATGCCCCGTTGTATTAAAGCGGCTGCCCGTTCCAATTTGTTGCTTGTAATACCAACGGCATAGAGCAGATCAGTATAGCCTGCATCGGCAAATGCCTCAGCTTCCGCCAATGTTGATACGGTGGCCGGTGAATTCAAATTGGGCAGTATGTCATGAGCAGCGTCAACGGAGCGTAACGTTTTCAGATGAGGCCGCAGATGACACCCACGTTCTGAAATTCGCTGCTTAAGGTAAGTAAGGTTACGCATAAACCGCGCATGATCAATGAGCAAGAACGGGGTTTGCTGGGCGCTTAACTCATTTTGATTTACCGGCATGTAGAACTCCTCGACGGTTCAGTGAATAACTTAACGCGGCGAATGCACGTTCGCGAGTGCAATATCGCGAAAGTGCTCAATGACTTGCTGCCGCATGCTGTCACGACGGCTCACAATATACCACTGTCCGGGAAGTGGAAAACCCTTCACATTAAGCGTAGCAACCGGGTCGCTACCGTGCTCAACGATATGCTGAGAAAGAACAGCTAAGCCGCTGCCTGAGGCAACACTTAATCGAATAGCCTCGTTGCTTTCAATTTGCGTACGATGGCTGAGCTGAATACCTTGGCCTGCAAGCCATGTGTCGAAAACCATACGGGTTGCTGAGCCATTTTCTCGAATTAAAAATCGTTCATTGTGCAAGGCATGAAAATCAAGGTCTTTCTGTTTTGCTGCCCAATGTGTTGGCGGCGCAATTAGCACCAGCTGGTTTTGCATGAAGGCATATGCTTCAGCATTCTGGTCGGTTGGCGGATGACTAAACAAATAAATATCGTCTTTATTTGAAAAATAGCGCTGCAGCGTGGACTCGCGGTTACCAATACTCAGCTCTACCTGAATATCTGGATACTGACGGTTAAATTGAGCAACCAACTGGGGAAGAACATATTGGGCGGTGTTCACCAGTGCAATATTTAACTGGCCAGCCAATCCGCCCTTTATGGCTGACAATTTTTCACCGCAATCTCTTAACCGCCGAATGGAATCTCCGGCGGCTTTGTATAGCTCTTGACCCGCGGCTGTCGGTACCATACGTCGCCCCTGTTGCAGTAGTAGCTTACTGTCAAAAACTTCTTCTAAGCGGCGAATTTGGGACGACACGGTGGGTTGAGTCAGGTATAACCGCCGCGCAGCGCCGGAGATACTTTGCTGTTCAACAACCTGCGTAAATACTTCAAGCAGTCGGAAATTGAGATGGCGAATATCCATAGTATGAACCTAAAATTAACGTATAGATAATTGTCTATGTATAGCGGTATATTTATTTATTTTTAATAATACACATATTTTTGCATACTGGCGCGCAATTTAAACAACAGGACTTCTTATGCCAGATATTGTCATTGCGTTTTTTATCCTTGGTCTTGTCGCGGGCGTGGTCAAGTCAGACTTGAAAGTTCCCGGCCAAATCTACGAAATTCTTTCGATATTACTGATGCTAAGTATCGGCATTAAAGGTGGGTTAGCGTTAAACAGTGAGCAGCAATCCATCGTTTGGTCGCACCTGGCTGCCATCATGCTGCTTGGCTTGGTGATTCCAATTTTCCTGTTGCCCGTATTGAAAAAATTGGTGCGTCTTGCTCACGTTGATGCGATTAGTATTGCCGCTCACTACGGTTCAGTGAGTGCGGGAACGTTCGCGGTCGCTTGGGCTTTAGCGGAAAGTTTTAACTTACCAATATCGGCTGATGCCACACTGTATTTAGTGATACTGGAATTGCCAGCAATTATTTTAATGTTAGCGTTGTATCACTGGAAGCTGGGGGCGGAAGGCAAAAATACAAATATGCTGGCCATATGGCACGAAGCATTTACCAGTCGCGGCGTCATTCTGTTGATGGGCGGCGTTGCATTGGGTTGGCTGTATGGCCCGAGCGGACTCAATGCAATAGCACCATTGGTCGTTGACGGGTTCAAAGTCTTGTTGGCGTTATTCCTGCTGGAAATGGGATTAACAACTGCGCGAATTTGCCGTCCTTTACCGCTGGCACATTGGCGTTTGGTTATATTTGCGGCGTTAGCGCCGTTAGCTTTGGTATGGCCGGGGCTGTTGCTTGGTAGTTATCTGGAACTGCAGTCAGGTAGTGTACTTATTTTGGCTGCGCTAACGGCGAGTGCTTCTTATATTGCTGCGCCCGCCGCCATTCGTGCGGCAATTCCGGATGCCAACATCAGTAAAGCAATGTTGGCATCTCTGGGGGTTACGTTTCCGTTGAACGTGATTGTTTATATCCCGTTTCTTGCCACACAACTCTAGTTTTGGGTCGGCAGTTCAGACGTGCAGGCAGGGCAGCGCGTTGCGGCCAAAGGGATTGAAGAGCAGCAAAATTCGCAGTTTTTAGTCGTGACTGGCGCTGGCTCTTCTTTCGTGCGTAAGCTGTTCATGCCTTTAATGAGCCAAAACACCGCAAAGGCTACGATAATAAAGCTGATGGTGTTGGTAATGAATACACCGTAGTTAATGGTGACAGCCCCAGCAGCTTGGGCATCGGCAAGAGCGACATATGGGCCTGCGGTTTCAACACCTTCGCGTAATACGATAAACATATCGGTGAAGTCGACACCGCCTAACATCAAGCCAATAGGCGGCATGATAATGTCGGCTACAAAACTCTTTACGATGGTGCTGAAGGCGCCTCCGATAATAATACCTACCGCCATATCGACAACATTACCTTTCATGGCAAACTTTTTAAATTCATTGAGCATAATTGTCTTCTCGCATGAAAGCCGCTTACACATTGTAAGCGGACAATGAATTATTTATAGAACAAAAACGGAAGAAAAGGTAATGGGGTTTTAGTGCGTGCTACTGCGAAAAACAAGTTTCTTTTGAAAGCGATAGCTCAGCAGGAATACAATAACTTCTGCCAGCGGTTTGCCAATGAATGGTGTAACGCCCAGCCATAAAAGACTCTTGGTAAAAATATAGTTTAGGCCAATTAAAGTGACAGCGAGCAGCGTATATTTTGTTGCATCGCGGGTTAGGGAGCTACCGCGGCCGAACACCCATTGCCGGTTTAAAGTGAAATTAAACACACCTGAGACCATACGGGCAGCGGCGATAGCGACTAAAATTTCGCCAGTTAAGCCATAGATTAGCGCAAACAAGCCGTAATCAATGCTGGCCGATGCGATACCTACGCTAGAAAATTTGAGGAACTTTTTGTAAATAATTATCGAATCTTGCAACGGTTTAAAATGGCTGCTGGCATTGCCTTCTTCATATACAGTGGTAATTTCAACACTCGAAAACTGAAGGCCTTGTTGCTTCGCCAAAATCAGCATGTCTAGTTCAAATTCATAATGGTTGCTGGGCGTTTCGATAAGGTCAGCCAGCAGCGTATAAGGAATACCGCGAAGCCCAGTTTGGGTATCCGGTACTTTTATTCGCAACCCAAGCTGAAAGGTATAACGAGCAAAGGTGTTGCCAAGCCATGATCGAAGTGGAATACCTTTTTCTTTGAAATTACGGCTGCCTAGCCAGAGGGCTTGAGGCTGTTGCTTAAAGGCTTCTAAAACCTTCACAATATCTTCCGGTAAGTGCTGGCCATCGGCATCCGCGGTGATCACCCCTGGCGCACTCGGTTTATGGTCAACTACCCAACGAAAAGCGGTTTTTAATGCTGCACCTTTACCGCAGTTTTTATCATGGCTAAGCACATGTAAATTTTCCGAAGGTTTGATGGCAGTGAACAACTTGGGGCTTTCGCTTCCATCGTTCACGATCACTATCGCCTCGAAGAGTTCTCGGCTCTCTTGTAGCGTAGTGACTAAATGCAGCAACCGCTGATCAGGGTTAAAGGCTGGTATTACAATAACAGGAAGGGTTGGCTTCAAATCGTCCTCGTCAAATTCTTTGCTGATGGTGTTAAGAGCACGCAACCACTTGGTTGCGGCCATTTTCTTTCGCTTTATACAGTGCCTTGTCAACGCGTAATATCCAAGCATCCAAATCATCCCCGGAGCTTGCGGCACAAACACCAATAGACACAGAGATGTTGGTCACAACATCGCTAAACGTTGTTTCATGAATTGATTTACGCAACGACTCGGCAAATTGCATGGCACCTGATAAATCCGTATTTGGTAAAAGCACCAGGAACTCCTCGCCACCCCACCGAATTAAGACATCAGACTCTCTGAGTCTATTTTGAGTTAAAGTCACCAGATTTTTTAATACAGCATCGCCAGCTAAATGGCCAAAAGAGTCGTTTACTTCTTTAAAAAGATCAATATCAAATATCAATAATGATGCTGGCACCCCATAACGCTGCGAACGCTCCAGTTCCGCTCTTAAGATAGAGTCTCCGAAGCGGCGATTATAAGCGCCTGTCAGTTGGTCATGCTCAGCAGCCCGTTTCAGGTTTTGTTCAATTTTTAGTTGTTCAGAGATGTCTCTAAAGATAAAAACACCGCCGAAGTCTGTATTTGTTTCGCTCATCAACGGGGTTACAGAAACCTCAACTGGAAAGCAGGTGTTTGCTTTTGTCCAAAACGTATCACGCCAGTTTTTTAAAGGTCGGTGTGCTTTTATCGCTTTGTGTATTTGGCAATCAGCGAGGGCAAATGGTTCACCGTTCGGGTGGCTGTGATGAAACAGCGCATGACTTGGCTTGCCAATAATATCTTGCTCATCATCATAGCCAAGAGCTTTCAGTGCCACAGGGTTGACGAAAGTGCACAAGCCGTTGATATCAATACCCACAACCCCTTCAGGAAGGCTATCAAGAATTTGCTCGTTAAACTTTTCAAGTTCGCTCTCGTGGGTAATGTCACGTTGAATGGAAACAAAGTGCGTAATCTTACCTGCCGCATTATGAACTGGACTAATGCTCCAACGCACGATATAAGCCGAGCCGTCTTTGCGATAATTTACCGTGGCCCCCTCAAAGCGCTCCCCATCGATAAGATTTTGACGTAAACGGTTGAGCACGTTTTTGTCAGTAAGCGGGCCTTGTAAAATTCGTGGTGATTGACCAACAAGTTCTTTCAAGGTGTACCCAGTTTTTCGGCAAAACGCCGAGTTGGCATACAGAATTCGAGGGCCTGGGCTCTCTAAAGCAGCATCAGTAATGAGCACAGAGTCGTAGGCCTGTTCAACAGCGTACTCAAAAACCTTGTTATCAATTGGCTCGGCCATGGGTGTTGGATCCTTTAATGCGCCTGACGTTAAGACTATGTGGGTAAAGGGAAAAACACAAGGAAATCAATGCGAGCATGGTGAACAAACTTTTACTCATCAGTATAGGGTAAACTTCCTTTGTAATTTGCCGCTAAAACACGTAGATTACGCGCCTATTTTTTGTTCGGGTGTACAACGTGATTTCTGCTGCAAATATCACCATGCAATTTGGTGCAAAACCTCTTTTTGAAAATATCTCTGTTAAGTTTGGCGAAGGCAATCGATACGGTTTGATTGGCGCAAATGGCTGCGGTAAATCCACTTTTATGCGTATTCTTAGTGGTGAACTCGAGCCGTCGGCTGGTAACGTTTCGGTTGAGCCGAATATGCGCGTCGGTAAATTGCGCCAAGACCAGTTCGCTTATGAGCAATACAGTGTCATTGATACGGTCATCATGGGCCACGAAGAACTGTGGAAGGTCAAAGCTGAGCGTGACCGTATTTATGGCATGGCCGAAATGAGTGAAGACGACGGCATGCGTGTTGCAGATCTTGAGGTCGCGTTTGCAGAAATGGACGGTTACACCTCAGAATCGCGTGCGGGCGAACTATTGCTTGGCGTTGGTATACCGTTGGAGGCGCACTTTGGGCTAATGAGTGATATTGCACCAGGGCTTAAGCTTCGGGTATTGCTGGCGCAAGTGCTGTTTTCTGAGCCGGACATCATGCTGCTTGACGAACCAACCAACAACTTGGATATCAATACCATTCGTTGGCTCGAAAATGTGCTGAATGAGCGTCAAGCTACCATGATCATTATTTCGCATGACCGTCACTTTTTAAATAGCGTGTGTACGCATATGGCGGATATCGACTATGGCGAATTGCGCGTGTACCCAGGCAATTATGATCAGTACATGTTTGCAGCCACTCAAGCACGCGAACAGTTATTGAATGAAAATACTAAAAAGAAAGAGAAAATTGCCGAGCTGCAACAGTTTGTGAGCCGCTTCTCTGCGAATGCCTCAAAAGCAAAACAAGCCACTTCGCGCGCTAAGCAAATTGAAAAAATTCAGCTCGCTGAGGTCAAGGCCTCGAGCCGCGTCAGCCCATTCATTCGATTTGAGCAAGAGAAAAAGCTCTACCGTCTGGCGCTAGAAATAGAAGGGTTGAATAAGTCTTTTGATGATTTGAAGGTGCTAAAAAACCTGAGCACAATGATTGAAGTTGGCGAGAAAGTCGCAATTTTGGGCGCCAACGGTATTGGCAAAACCACCTTGCTGAAATGCTTAGTCGGCCAACACACGCCGGAAAGTGGCCTTATAAAATGGTCTGAAAACGTCAGTATTGGTTACTATGCGCAGGATCATGCAGACTGGTTCAAAGACAAAATCAGCGTGTTTGACTGGATGAGCCAATGGAAACAACCGCACCATGACGAGCAAGCTATACGCGGCGTGCTTGGGCGTATGTTGTTTTCCCAAGACGACATTAAAAAGCCTGTTACGATTCTTTCGGGGGGCGAAAAGGGCCGAATGATATTTGGTAAGTTGATTATGCAACGGCCGAATATTTTAATTATGGATGAACCAACCAACCACTTGGATATGGAATCCATCGAAGCGCTCAACTTGGCGCTTGAGCATTACGAAGGCACCTTGTTGTTTGTTAGCCACGACCGCGAATTTGTGTCGTCGCTGGCGTCGCGCATTATTGAGCTTACTGACCAGGGCATGCGCGATTTTTCAGGTACTTATGACGATTACCTGCGGCAACAACTCTAACAAGCCTCTACCGCAAGCCCCGCACTTAAACGCGGGTCAACCAGCCGTAAGGGTCAGGCACCTTACCCCATTGCAGCGCGTTTAACGCGCTGCGAAGCTTATCAATTGTGGGCGTTTTCACGCCACCACTGCCCACAGCATACTCTTTGCCGTTGTGGATTAAGGTGCCAACAGGCGTCATCACCGCAGCCGTGCCTGACAGCGACGCTTCGGTGTGTGGCTTGCTGGCGCGCTCCAGCAACTCATCCACACTCAGCTTTCGCTCACTGACTTGCATGCCCATATCGCGCGCGAGCGTTAACAATGAGTCGCGCGTAATACCGTGTAAAAAGCTGGTGTCGAGGTCTTTGGTAATAATTTCATTGCCATCGATTAAGAGGAAGTTCGCAGCCCCAGTTTCTTGCACATCACCATTTGGACAAAACAAAACCTGATCGGCATTTACCGCCTGCTTCGCTTTAAGAATGGGTTGCAAGGCGCTGGCATAATTGCCACCACTTTTAACCATGCCCATATGCGGCGCGCAGCGCATGCCGTCTTGTTCCAATAGCAAACGCAGTGGTTTTGCACCGCCACTAAAGTAGTCACCGACAGGCGAAAGCAGCACATAAAGCATGGATGTCGCGCTTGGCGCTGCCGCTTTTCCTATCGTTGGCTCAGTGCCGATATGGGTGGGGCGAATGTACATTGACCCCGGAGGCGCAGGCACTTCAGAGGCAAAGCGTTTGACGATGCCAATAATCATTTCTTCAATTAACTCGGGGGAAAACTTAGGCAACGTAAGTAACTGGGTACTTTGAGCTAAGCGCCTGATATTCGCATCCATTCGAAAAATATTAATCGACCCGTCTTCATGCCGAAACGCTTTTAGCCCCTCGAAACAGGTGCTGGCATAATGCAGTACATGGGCACCCGGGTGCAGGCTGATTTTATCCGCCGCAACGTAATGCGCTGCGCTCCAGCGTTCACCATTGAAGGTGCTCAGCGCCATTTCAGGCATAAATACACTACCAAAAGCAGCCATAACTTCACTCAGTTGTTTGTTCTGTTGGTTGTATATCGAGTTTACTGGGCGCGGCGCCGAACCGCAAAATTAATGTCAGCATTGCCAGGTCATTTGTTTTAAGCTGTATCCCATATTTCAGAATTAACTCAACTTTCAGAAAGGAAATAAGATGAACAAAAGCTATCTTATCAGCAGTGCACTGTTTATAGCATTGGGGTTTTCTGGCCAAGCGTTCGCCAGCAATGACTCGGAGCACAAGTTAACGCTAAGCGAAGCAGATAAGTTAGTGGCGCTACCCCTACATTGTGTTGAAACGCCTTACCCTTATAAAACCGGCATTGTGCTTGGCAGTGCTGAAGATTTGCAAGAACCTTCGCAGCATCATCCGATATTTTACGGTTGCTTTGACTGGCACAGCGCAGCACATGGTTACTGGTCGTTGGTAACCTTGTTGCGACAATTTCCAGATATGGTACACGCCGAACAGACGCGGGAAGTCCTAAAACGCAATATCACGCAAGAAAACGGGTTGCGCGAAGCAGCATTCTTTAGCAAGGACATTAATAAAACGTTCGAGCGTACGTATGGCTGGGCATGGCTGTTAAAGCTTTCGGACGAGTTGAACGCATGGGAAGACCCGCTTGGACAAGAATTGGCTGCTAATTTACAGCCATTAACGGACGTGATTATTGATCGCTATCTCAAGTTTTTGCCGCAACTACTCTATCCAGTCCGCGTGGGTGAGCACACCAATACTGCTTTTGGTTTAAGCTTCGCCTATGACTACGCAGTCAATCATGAGCTGAGCGAATTGCAGACACTGATTGAGCAACGCGCAAAAAGCTACTTTATTGCGGATAAAAACTGCCCAATTAGCTGGGAGCCGAGTGGTTATGATTTTATTTCACCGTGTCTTGAAGAAATAGGCTTGATGCAACGGGTGTTGCCTAAGCAAGAGTTTTTGACATGGTTAAACGCATTTATGCCGCAATTAGCGAACAAAGACTACAGCTTAGAAGTGGGTAAAGTCAGCGACCGCACGGACGGTAAGCTAGTGCATTTAGACGGTTTAAATTTCAGCCGTGCCTGGAACCTTTATGCCTTGGCAAACGAATTCCCGCAATACGCACATTTAAGCGCTGTCGCTGACGCGCATATGGCGTATTCGTACCCGAACTTGATAGGTGACAACTACGAAGGTGGGCATTGGTTAGGAAGCTTCGCAATTCAGGCCTTGAATAAAGCGCAGGACTAGCCTGCGCAGACCAGGGAACGCCAACTTTTGGGGTTACTTCAACGGTTGGCGTTTCAATTGTAAATTATGAAAATCGAAGCTGAAATCGGTAAAAGGTGCAATGGCTTCCATCTTTGCGCCAGTCACTTCATTTTTGCGCGTTACCGCAAAATCAATAAATGCATCCGCTTCAAGTAATGGCTCGTCCCAACGTACAACGAAGGTATCGCCATTGTAATGTTCCAGCGTACCTTTAAGCATCGGAGTGTGGGTAAAGTTGATGCGTAACGCGTTATTCGCCATGCCAATGTCCACGTCGCCGTACCATGCGTCATGATAACTCCCAACATACCGCGCAAGCGGCAATGCGTTGCGCACCAAACTAGGTTTAGCCAATGAAAACTCAGCTTTTTCCTGCATAAATTCTTTGTACTTTGCTTGTTCTTCGCCTATCCAGTCACGATCTGGCAGCTCTAAAAGGTTTTCAATTGCTTCTTGGGTAATCGCTGTTAGTGCGCCAAACGCTTGTTGGTTGCTCATAACAGTAATGGCAAAATTATGCTCTGGAATAATCGTGGTGAGCGAGAGCATACCCAATATACCGCCACTGTGATAAACGTGTTTCACACCGTGCTCATTTTTGACAAACCAGCCAAGGCCATAACCGCGATAGTGGGTGCCATTTTCGGCCGCGCTTGCGCTTACCGGAAGCGGGGTTACCACTTGCCACATAGCGCGCTGTGCGGCTTCACTGAATACGCGCTCTGCGGACGCTGTTTTACCTTCGGCCACTTGCGCCATCAGCCATTTTGAAAAGTCGTTTGCGTTACTGGCCATAGCACCTGCTGCTGCAAAGTCTTCCAAATAATCTAGGGGAAAACGGTGTAACGTGTCGTTCATTTCAATGGTGCCAATGGCCACATTAGTGGTCGTTGAGGGTATGTTGGAAAAACCTATCACCGTGCTATCCATGCCCAGGGGGGTAAGTAGGGTTTTGCGAACATAGTCGTGATATGGCATGCCGCTAACACGGCTAATGACTTCACCGGCGGTGACAAACATTAGGTTGTTGTAGGCAAATCGCTCACGCAGGCCTGACGCAATCGGCACGTGGGCAAGCCCGGCTAAAATTTCAGCGTTAGACTTATCTGTATTCGGCCAAATCATTAAATCGCCAGCGCCTAGACCAAGACCTGAGCGATGGCTTAGCAAATCGCGAATGGTGAGCTCGGCGGTAAGAGTAGGGTCGGACAAGCGAAATTCAGGAATGTGCTGTATTACTTTGTCGTCCCAAGCCAACTTGTTTTGTTCCACCAACGTGGCAATAGCTGCAGCGGTAAACGCTTTGGTGTGTGAGGCTACCCCGAACAAGGTGTCAGCATTGACCGGTTCGCCGTTGCCTATATCACGCAAACCGAATCCTTCGGCTAACACCACGTTATTATCTTTTACCGCAACCACGGCCAGCCCCGGAATATTAAATGCCTCAAGTGCCTCGTTGGCGGTGGCACGAATTTTATCGGCCGACTGCCCGAAGGCTGGGCCTGTTGCGAAAACTAAAGTGCCGCAGGCTAAAGCGGCGAGTGAGCGAAGCGATAATTTCATGATTGTGTCCTAATTTTTGTTTTAGCCTCTCGCTATAGCGAAACAATCTAACATAGACGGATTCGTTCGTTCATAAATTATAGCGAGTGTCATATATTGAGCGCCACTACGCGAATAGGAGACGCTTATGAACGCTGCTACATTACCGATTATTTCGATGGCATCGCTCGATTCCGACGATGGCTTGAATAAATTGCGCCACGCTGCCAGCGAAGTCGGCTTTTTCTATCTTGTTGATCACGGCATAACGCGTGACGCTCAACAAGAATACCTTGCGTTGAGTCGTGCGTTCTTTCAGCTCTCGGCGGAAGAAAAACAAACGGTTGATATGATTCAGTCGCCCCATTTTCGTGGCTATAACGCCATGGGCAACGAAATGACCGCAGGCCGCCTTGATGCCCGTGAGCAATTTGATTGGATGAATGAAGAACAGGCCCTGCCTGAGCAACAGTTGCAGTACCCTTGGCAAAAGCTCATTGGGCCGAACTTATGGCCTGCCGCCATGCCCGCGCTCAAACCTGAATTAACGACACTGCAACGTAAGTTAAGCGGGATAACAGTCAATTTATTGCAGAAACTCTGCGAATCGTTAGGGGTAGATCGCAATGCACTCGACCATACGATTGGTGGACAACCCTATACACACGCCAAGCTGATTCGTTATCCCGCGCAGGAGACACAGCAGCAAGGTGTGGGCGCGCATAAAGACCCCGGATACCTCACGCTGGTTATGCAAGACTCACAAAGTGGACTTAAAGTTGAACGTGGTAATGAATGGATTGACGTCGCACCTATTCCTGGTGCGCTGGTTGTCAATATTGGTGAGCTTTTGGAGCTCGCTTCCAATGGGTTATTGAAAGCGACAAATCATAAAGTTGAGAGCCCCATACACGGCGTTGAACGGTATTCGATTGCTTTTTTCATGGCCGCGCAACTCTCAGCTACAGTGCCGGTTCTGGCTTTGCCACCTGAACTGAAAGCAAAAGCTTCAGGGCCAACAACCGATCCAAATAATCCATTACTGACAGACGTTGGCAATAATGTTTTGAAAGGACGCTTGCGTTCACATACGCATGTAACCCGCAAGCATTACTGCGATGAATCAGTGCGGCACCTGCTGGCAAAAAGCTTCGCTTACGCGGCAACAACCGAAATTTGTGGCGATTGCCGCGCTTAGCTTGCGCGCTCAGATGACTTTCACAAGCGCCGAATTCGGCGCGCATCACGAATAACTTCGTAGGAAGAAATAACCGCAACCGCAATTAAAATTGTATTAATGCCATACTGGGCAACGTTTATTCCCCAATCACCCAGGGTTGGCGAAGCCTCGATTTGCAGCACTTCAGTTTGCATCAGAATAAGTGAAACTGCTAAAAATGCCGCATTCACACCTATATTCAGCCATAACATGCTGGCGCTCCACAACCGCACACGAAGTTGCCACAGGCTGTGCACAACCGCCACAACAATCACCGGCGTGAACCACCGTAAAATTTCTAGCGCCTCTGCTGAGAATAGCGAGTTACTATCGCTTCGCCACAGTGGATACCATATGAGTAAAATCAAAAAAAGCAGGGTCGCTAAGTCAGTGAAAATGTTGTCTAAGCCGATATGTTGCCAGCTTTTGCTGGCAGTCGGCAGTTTCTCTGGACTCCAGCGGCACGTGCGAGGTTTATTTTCGTTGGCTTGAGTGCGAGACATGACAGCAAACGAAATAGTGATCGCACTAAACGCGAAAAAGGCACTATTGATAAAGTCGCTCGCAATAGCTAGAACAAAGCGAATTATGCCCGTGCTATTACCGCCTAACCAGTTGCTGGTTACTTCTATCACGGAGATAACAAAGAGTACGCCAAGCACCATATATAAGGTACTTGCATAGAGTCGCATTAAAGAAGTCGCAATGAGCGGCTTGGGTGGGTAATAGGTTATAGCAACGTCTCGAGGGTGCCCCATGGAAATGAGCAAACTGGACACATCAGCATCATTGAACTGACCCTGTTGCGCTTCGAGAGCCTCGATTTGGTCAAGAATATTGGCCTTTAACTCACGGCCGATATCGTCGCGTTTGTCTTCAGGAAGCTCGCGCTGCACTGCTGCTATATAACGTTCTACCATATCCATTAGTTTTGTTCCTTATCGTTGTTACCGGTTAGCAAGGGGGTAACAGCACCGTTTAATGTCTGCCATTCTTGAATGAGTTGTTCAAGTAATTCAGCACCCAGTTCGGACAATTGATAGTAACGGCGTTCGCGGCCTTCACCTTGTTGCCACTCACTATCAAGTAAGCCTTGGTCAGCCAGTCTGCGAATAAGCGGGTACAGCGTGCCTTCGTCAATATCGACACCTGCTTCGTGCAATTGTTTGCGCAAGGAATAGCCGTAGTGCGGTGTTTTTAACGATGCGAGCACCGCCAAAACTAACACACCACGCCTCAGTTCAAGCTTAAGTTTATCCAGTTGTGCTGTTGTCATATGGAATCCTAATAAGTACTGTGCAACACATACTGTATGAAGCATAGTAACGATACTAGGTGACGCATAGTAAAAATGCAACTATTTATTTTTTGGCTTCGCTTGCTGTTGCGCAACCTACTCTTTTGCAAATTGACAAAACATGGTCTAGCGTCATTAATGAGTATTCTTAAATGGGAGCACGTACACATGAATCACGAAATGTATGGTGGTATGGGGCTTTTATGGTTGCTGGTGGTTGGTCTTATTGTAGTTATCCCTGTTTGGCGAATTTGCCAACGTATTGGCTATGCGGGCCCTTTAGCGCTTTTAATTTTGGTGCCTTTCGCAAATATTGTCCTGCTGTATTTCATCGCGTTTGGTCCTTGGAAACAAAATGACGGTAATAAAGAAAATGGTTAAGCGAGTTTGTTGATATTACGCAGGAGTGTCTAAGTTCCATGATGGTAGCGTTACAGCGCGCCGAGAATTTTTGTCATCGTGGCGTAATAAAAATTAACTAACCTTAGGACAATTCACATGCAAGTTGAAACGATTAGAGATGTATTGAATTGGACCGTTTCTTTCCATAAGAATTTAAAGGATTGCTTAAAGCATTGCGCTCATTTGAACAAAGATGAACGTGCGAGAATGATCCTGAATTACTTGGCCGATCATGAAGGAAGCCTTGCCCGCATTGTTCAGGGGTTTGTAAATACTGCGGATAAAAAAGCTCTGAATACTTGGTGTTATGACTATATGGACAAACATCCAATTATTAAGCACGGTCACTGTGAATCCCCATATCAAGAGCTGGATATGCCACATATTATGGAAAGAACGGTCGCGAATCATAAGCACGTGATTGAACTCTTTGAACACCTCTATTCTCGGGTTGATACCGACAGCGCGAAAGAGTTGCTTGAAACCATTAAAGGTGTTGAAGAAAACGAAATAAAGAGAATGGTACAAACAGCGAATCGATTTTCTGATATGTAGAGTGACGAATTAATCGTTTTATTAGAGCGGCCACACGATCAGAAGCAGCGGCATGGAAACGGCAACCACGAGCACTTGAATGGGTAGCCCCAGCTTCCAGTAGTCGCCGAATCGGAATCCGCCAGGCCCTAATATCAGCGTATTGTTTTGATGCCCAATTGGCGTTAGAAACGCACACGAAGCACCAATGGCAACGGCCATCAGAAATGAATCTGGGTTGACGTTGAGTACGGATGAAATACTGATTGCTATGGGGCACATTACCGCTGCGGTGGCGGCATTGTTCATTAAGTCAGACAAAAACATCGTTACCAACAAAATAGCAAGCAAACCAATGATAGCGTTGCCTTGCGCAACGCTATCGACGAGGAATGTGGCGATGAGCGCCGCAGTTCCGGTTGACTCCATTGCCCCTGCAACGGGTATCAATGCGCCCAAGAGAACGATAACAGGCCAATCGACCGCTTCATAAACTTTGCGTAGCGACACCGTTCCCAATGCCATCGAGGCGAGTACACCAAGAGCAAACGACACCGCGGCTGGTAGCCAACCAAGCGCAGCCACAGCGATGGCACCGAACATAATTGAGCTGGCTTGCCAAATCTTGGCTTTGCTTGGAATACGAAGCTCGCGTTGTGCCAGCGGTACGCAGCCGTTGTCCGCGGCAAACTCCGCGATAGCCTCAGGTGGGCCTTGCATTAGCAGTAAATCACCAGATTGGAAGTTGATGGCTCGGAGCCGCTTCATTGAGCGTTTACCCTCGCGTGAAAATGCGAGTAAATTAATGCCATATCGCGTGCGCAGTAGGATGTCTTTCGCAGAGTGCCCTACGAGTCGAGAGCTCGGTTGAACGACTAACTCTAGCAGAACAATTTCGCTTTGTTTGCTCTCGTCGTTGTCGTCGTCTTCGTCGGTTTTCGTTTGATCGTTCGAGTCAGCCTCTTCTTCGTCATCTTCTACCGACTCCTCCAGCTTAAGCCCCAGTATGGATAATACATCCTTGAGCGAATCGGCTTCTGCTTCCAGCATCAATATGTCGCCAGCATGAACACGACGCCCGGGGTTTGCGGCAATGATTTTTACGTCGTGTTGCACAATCCCGATTATCTGTGCATCGACATCTTTCAATTCAGCCTCAATTTCATACAACGATAAGCCGTCAGACTTGCTCCCTTTTTCAACTCGAACCTCGGTGATGTACGCACCGGACTCAAAGCCTTCGACGCCCGCTTGTTTGCGTGCGGGCACCAATCGCCAGCCAATCACTGCCGTAAAAATAACGCCCGCTGCAGCAACGGCAACTCCAATAGGCGTGAAGTCGAACATACCGAAATTGCCTAAGCCCGCTTCGGCTCGAAAGCCTGACACAATGATGTTAGGTGGTGTTCCCACCAACGTTGTCATACCACCTAAAATGGTACCGAAAGCGAGGGGCATCAATACTTGGCCCGGGGTGAGCTCAAGCCGTTTCGACACATGTACGGCAACTGGCATTAACAACGCCATAGCGCCAACATTATTCATAAAGCCCGAGAGCAGGGCGCCTAGACCAATCAGGGCACTAATGCTTAGGGTTTTACCCGCATTGGCGGGCAAAGCGACTCGTGTTAGAGCATCAACCGCACCAGAGTTTTGTAATCCTTGACTCAATATGAGTACACAGGCCACGGTTATGACAGCTGGGTGACCAAAACCGTTGAATGCAGCCGAACCATCAACAAGCCCCGCAATAACGCAGGCTAAAAGTGCCGCCAACGCAACCATGTCGTGCCGCCAGCGACCTACCAAAAACATCACCACGGTTGCCACAAGAATTGCGAGAATAAGCCACTGATCTAGAGTCATAAGTCGGTAACCGCCTTGATTTCAAGTTGCCACCACACTGAGAGGAAGCCTTGCGTTTTAATAACAGCTTAATATCATTTAGCCGGCACGTCCGCAGGTTTCGAGGTTTTTTTCTTCGCCGGTTTTTTTGCGCCTAAGGCAATTAATACATGTTCGCGTTCGCGCGCTAGGAAAACGGCAAGGTCTTCAAGCATTTTCTCATCGGTGATTGTTTCGCTACGCTCGAGCAGGGGAAGCAGCCCATCGACCATGTCCAACATCTTGTCGTGGGCATCGGCCTCAGCTTTCGTGGTAAATGTCATCTTTTCCTCTCCGTCTCGCACAACAACGTATTGAGTTACTACCGCCATAGTTCATCCTTATGGATAGTTAAAAAACACTGTATATTTATACAGTTACGAGTGAGTGGTTGCAACCTTTTATTTGTAAAGGGTACAAGTTGGTCGTACTAGGCTATTCCGATATAGTCGCGTCTATTTGGACGACACTCGGAACAGAGTCTGGCCGAACAATAATAAAAATTATGTTAGTAAGCGATCCCTAAGTTTTGCATATTGCACGGTTATGAGTTTTAAGGTAAACCTATAAAATAATCGGATAAAAAGCGACACAGGACTTATTTTTGAACTTACGCAAGCGCACTGTCGCTGGAATTCTGTCATTATTTGGGATCGGAATCCTTATTGTTATATACCTTACGAGTTCCGTTGTTACGCTCCTTGACGATAGATTCAGGCGCGATAGAACAGACGAGTTGAATAGTGAATTTTTACTTGCTAAGTCTAACTTAGAGTCAAATTTGTTCCGTGATGTATTTTTGGTCGATAGCCTTGCTACAGTTTTTAACATTGACCCTAAGAGTGCGGCAGAAAACTTCGTCGAAATCGCTAGCAGATTACTACAAAAATCAAAGCATGTTCGCAGCATAGGCATGGGACCAAACGATGTGCTGGTTGATGTTATTCCTCTTGAAGGCAACGAGAAGGCCATAGGCCTCGACTTCCGAACAGTTCCCGAACAATACACTACTATAATTGCCGCCCGGGACAGGGGGGATATATATCTTGCTGGGCCCGTCAATCTTGTGCAAGGTGGACGAGGGCTTATCGCACGAATCCCGGTCTTTAACGATTATCCGATCAATTTAGACTACTGGGGCACGGTTAGCGTTGTTATTGATTATGAGCAACTGATTAATGACGCCGGATTGTTCAGAATTGAGAACACCAAAATTGCAATACGTGGCATCAATGGTACTGGGGAGTCCGGTCAAATTTTTGAAGGAGACGAAGCGTTATTTAATGTGGCCGATTACAGCGGAAAGCTTTTAATCCCGAATGGCGAGTGGTGGGTTGCGGCTGAATTTTTTCCGATACTGGAGAAGAATCAAACCCTATTTCTTGCATTGGTACGTTGGGGGAGTCTACTTGTCTATGTACTGTTATTTGGCCTAATCATGCTGCTGTGGGCATATTATCTCGTTGAACGACAACGAGCAAATGCTGATGCGTTGACCCATCTTGTCAACCGTAGGTTTACTTTAGACTATCTAAACCGAAGATTTGCAAATAAAAATCCAAAAGACGACTTTGTTGTGCTTGCAATCGATCTCAATCATTTTAAAGAGATCAATGATAATCTAGGGCATTATGCTGGCGATGAGGTCCTTCGGTGTGTGGCGCAACGTTTGCAAGCGGCTGTTCGCGGCACTGATTTAGTAGCTCGCATGGGAGGTGACGAATTCCTAGTAGTTTTAAACCGCATCAGAGACTCCAAAATAGCCGATACACTCGTAGCTAAAATTCGTCAAACTGTAGAGGGTAGCGAACTTGTGGTCGATGACCTTCCTATCCATCTATCGATCAGTATAGGTGTAGCCGGCAGCACCGAAGAGGTAAACTCAGTAGACAGCCTGTTAAAGCTTGCTGATACGCGAATGTATGAAGACAAAGCCGCTATAAAAGAACATCACCGAACCAACAAGTTTTACTAGCTTCCAATTAGAATCAGATAGACAGTATTACAAAGTCTGCATACTCGTTCGCGCATAGCGATTATGGCGCACTCCGACAGAAGTCGAACCTGTGATCTCTGTCTTACGCGTTGACGTATCCGAATCGGCGACGTCAGCAACAACGAGTTGTTGCTATCAGCCCACTTGTCCCCCCCCATTTTAAGCAGCGGTCATTCGTAGAATTAATGAACCGCTTGCGAAAGTGATACACCTTCGAGTACGACAATGAGTAGGGAAACACTGGGCGTCGACCACACCATGAAAATTGATGTTCAGACCATATGTCCACATTGAATTCAACAATAATTTAATGCGGATATACAGCATATTCGATATTAAATATATCAAATGATATTTGCCTAAATTTAACAATGTTAATATAACTTATTTCCTGAATTTCTTTTGGAGCTCTGAATGAATGGAGATGCTGCTATATAAGTGCGGTTTTATCGGCGTTCTAGTTCATGTCTGATGTAAATATAACACTACTTAAAAAGGTAACACCATGAAGTCAGCTATGAAAAAACTATCAATTGTCGCCATTGCCGCATTAAGCATGCATGCCGCCCAAGCGAATACAAATGTTTATACCAGTGACTCGTCAGTTACAGCTTGGGATCCTATTTTCCCGTCGGCAGCCATTGTTGATTGGCCAACTCAAGCCTGTTCAGTGAACCCTGCTGTTAATCTTTCAGATAATTGGCAAAATCCACACGCAAGTTTTTCGTTTGGCACCAATGCTCATCCTTGGCAGTCAGGTTCTGGTTTAAATGCATCTTGGATTAACGCGTGGAGTGATTTGAATTCTCGCGGTCCTTCAGGTCATAGCTGGACCCGTTATACTACGGAGGTAACAGGAAACGGTCAGTTCTTGTTGAATTTGTTGGCGGATAACTGCTCTTGGATTTATGTTGATGGAACCTTAGTTGGCTTCCAAGCTGCAACATCGACTCCCTCAAAGTATCCAGTCAATCTTGATGGTACACATACACTCGATTTTCTGATTTTTGATGGTGGCGGTTTAGCGGGTGGTATGTTCCAACTCGAAACCAATACCACGGTAGTCTTTGCTGACAATGACGACGATGGTTTAACGGATGCTGAAGAAGTACTTACCGAGACCGATCCGTTAAATCCTGATAGCGATGGCGATGGTTTTAATGATGGTGAGGAAGTTGCAGCAGGTACCAACCCAAATGACGGGAATGATTTCCCAGTCGTTGACGCTGATGGCGACGGCATCTTTGATATCGATGACAGCTGCCCAGCAACAGTTGATGGCGCAACAGTTGATCAATTTGGTTGTTCTGGAACGCAGAATGTAGCCAATCTTTGCGCATGTGATTCTGACTGGAAAAATCACGGCCAATACGTTAGCTGTGTGGCTCACGCTAAAAATGATCAAGTGAATATTGGGCTACTGACACAGGATGAAGGCACGGCGCTTCAAAAAGCGGCAGCTAAAAGTTCTTGTGGCAAAAAAGCTAAAAACTAATTCAATTTTGTAGTGAGTTTAAAATTTTTCATCCGCAACACGTTAACGTGTTGCGGATTTTTTTATGCGCTTTGCCACCGATCAACTAAATTAATAGCGAAATGACCTTTGTTATACGTGTTGGGTGGCACCTATGAAACTTCCATTTAAAAATCGTCGAGACGCTGGAGAGATGCTAGCTAGCGAATTAGCATCGATGATCAATGCCACCAATGTACTTGTCATGGCACTGCCGCGCGGTGGTGTTCCAGTAGCAGAGCCAATTGCGCAACGCTTCGGCACACCGCTATCTGTTCTGCTCGTTCGAAAACTGGGTGTTCCTGGTCAACCCGAACTGGCGCTGGGCGCAATTTCTGAAAATAATGTTCGTGTTCTTAACAATGAGATAGTGGAAGCCTTGGCGCTCGATGCCCTTGAAATTGCGCGTATTGAGCAACGTGAGCGCAAGGAACTCGAGCGCCGTAAACAATGCTATCGTTCGGGGAGTCCATTGCCCAGGCTTAGCGGAAAAACTGTCATTTTAGTTGATGATGGGTTGGCGACAGGAGCAACCATGAAGGCAGCTATTGAAGTGCTCAAACGATCGAAAGTTGGCACTATCGTCGTAGCAGTGCCCATTGCAGCTCGCGAAACGGCAATTGAAATAAAACGGAATATTGATAGGTTCGTATGTCTGGCGCAACCGCATCCATTCGTGGCTATCGGTTATTGGTATGAAGATTTTTCGCAAGTAAGTGACGACGAGGTGCAAGATATTATCCAGCGCCATTCATTTAAATTTGGACATGCGACATAAGTGATATAGCACGAAGCTGGCAAAAAAACATTCGTGAGCGAACTAGCTGAGCACCTGTAAGCCAAGCTGAATGCTTCGCTATAACTTAAATCGTGCGTAAAGAGGATTATGGTCAGAAACTTTACTTGTATCGATCGCCGAGGTTCCTTGCAGCGACAGGTCGCGATAGAAGATGAAGTCGAGAGGGTGCTGCCGGTAGGTTTTAATATGATGAGGGTCGACCATAATAGCTTGTCGTAGACCCACGCTGCGACAAAATTGCAGCAACCGCAAGCGGCGTTGACGGCTCCAAACGTTAAAATCGCCGGCCACAATCAGCGGTCCTCTGTGTCCTAATATCTCTTCTTTGATGAACTCTATTTCTTGAGAAAATTGGTTCGCACGAACAAAATTCATCGCATGAACATTGACGACTAATAATGAGCCGCCTTCGGCTAACGCATGATACGAGAGCATGTAACTTTTGTGTGTTGCGAACATTCCTTCGCGCTTTCTGCTCAGTCGAGTATGAGCTTCTGTAAAAGCATACTGGCTTGCGGTGAGTACGCCATAAACAGAGCGACGTGTCTGCATATTAGGAGCAATAGCATAAGACCATTGCGGGAGTAGCCAGTCATTTTTCGTTGTCAGCTTTGCCTCTTGGAACAACAAAAATAGACAGGGGTAGCTTGCTAAAACGCCAGCCAAAACACGTTGAAAATCTGGCGTTTCGGTAAGTTTCTGAGTATTCCAACACAACACACCAAATTCTTCGCCATGATGAATAGGTTGCTCGTGTATGAATTGCTGAGGAATCACGATTTTTGGTTTGAGCACAGCTCACCTTTCTAATAATCTGCTGACTATTTATTCTGCAAATTTTTGGTATTTCAGTTACTCCATCATATGGTATTCGAGGCTTCCGTTGAATAGTGTTATTCCTCCTGTAGGCTTCTTTTCAAATTTAATTGTGCGGCAAGTAGCTCCGAGGTTGACAACAAAACTATTCACTTCACCCGCAACGGTATAGATTGCTCCCGATAGCACACCGCACCCATAACCACACTTCCAGTGATAAAGCCGCAGACAAAGCATGCAACTCCAATAGCAGTCAGTAGCAAACCTCTGCGTAAATCACGTTGAGATTGTTCGCTGTTTACGCCAAGTTGCCGCAGTAGCAATGGTGACAACTGACCGCCGTTTTGCAGATGTTGCTGCAGCGTCTCGTCCAACTTAAACTTTTCGCGGCTACTCAAATAGAGACGCGTTAGTATCACCAATGCAATACAAATAATGCCAGTAATTGGTGTCCAAAGTTATGACATATAAACTCCTTAAATCGCCGGTTAAAATAGCTATGTTCTATAAGGCGCTCTTAATTTAGTCTTTGGATGCATGATATTGACGCTTGACTTTCGGATGGATTCCCTTTATTTAATTTGAATGAATCCATTTTTTTCAACGAGTTATAAAAACGGGGAGTCCTTTATGTCTGCAACTTTTACAATTCCATGCCCAAAATGTGGTTCAGTTTCGACTTTCAAGACAGGAGTGTCAAAAAGTGGAACCGGCGTTGGTACTTGCCGCAATTGTCATAAGTCAGTTCGTATTCAAGTTGACGGCAAAGGTAACGTCGTACGAACCTCTTGAGCCAAAGATGATTTCGAATTGAAATCATGACGTTTAGTCTATTCAAGGGATCCATACGCGTCGTTAGTTACCGTAATAACTTAGTATTGACATACGACTTCTTTATGTCGTTGTATTCATAAATGTACATTGATGTCAGCGCGGCTATGTATTGGTTTTATTCCACCATAGGAGGACATACTAAAAGTTTAGCTTAGCGCTAATGCCCAAGACCTAACGATTAACACCTTTTTCTGAGGTATTGTCTGCACAGCCATGGGCATAATATTCTGGGGAGGGAACGCAAAAGGTGTTCGCTAAGATGCCGTGCTTATGGATTCGGTCATTGACGATTTTACCTCAAACTTAACGGCGATTTTTGATGTTGCATCAGAGCAGGCTTTCAGAGGATTACAACGCTAATATTTAGTTGGATGAAGATTCAAAGAAAATGTATTTATTGCTCGAGAACAATAATTACTCAGCGGCAGGCTATAAAATGTCGTTACACGAGCAAATATTGATTAAGTAGTAAATTGTTTCATACGGGAAATGAATATGAAAAACATAATTTATATCACAGCGTTTATTGGATCTTTCATTGTTTTACAACTTTCAACTGTGATTGCACAAGAGCATGAGCATGACGGTCAAACTCACAAACTTGAATTAGAGTTGAATCAAGGCAAAAGATGGACTATTGATGAGAGTCTGCACATCGGCATGACGAGCCTCAAGCGTGAAATAGAAATAAACTTAGAAGCGATTCATAACAATCAGTTTTCTGCTGTTCAGTATCAAGAATTGGCGGGAAGCTTAAATGACCATTTAAATTTTCTATTCAAAAACTGCAAACTAGAACCAAAAGCCGATGCTCAGCTACATATTCTACTTGCTAGAATAATGAACGGTGTAGAGCAAATAAAGTCTGATGATAATCAAAAGCAAGGTGTTGTTCTTATTATTCAGTCATTACAAGAGTATCCCGTTTATTTTGAAGACTCCAACTGGCAGTCGTTAAAGCATTGAACTTCGGAATGTTTGAACCTGATGGACACTTGGTCGAGGAAGTAAATCGCTAAAGCTATTTGTAACAACCGGTTAATTGGTATTATGGCTTTTTGGTTGGAGTCAAAATCACCTGAATCATAACTAACTTATTTATTGATGTTTGTTAAATACGAACCATTAAATAGTACGTATAACGCAGGACTCAAGATAATAATTAGTATCGTTGCGCTTAATAATTCGAACACAGTGCAGCGGTTAATACGCCTTAGCTCGGTAAGCTAAATGCCGTAACGAGCTAGGAGTGATCCTTATGGTATGGCTGCTTGAGCTTTGGCATTGTCCAACATTTCTTGCAACTGCTCGGAGTCAAAGACCTGACCTCGACTGATTACGGCACGAATATCACGGGTGTGATTTATGTCTTCTAGAGGGTTATTGCCCAACAGAAGTAAGTCGGCTAATTTGCCTGCTTCCACGGCGCCATATTGTTGTTCTTTACCCAACCATCGAGGGCCCGCAAGAACCGCACTTTGCAGCGCGCGCAAAGGACTAAGACCGGCCTCGACATAAATCGCTAGCTCGTCATGTAGCGCTTTGCCGGGATAAATATAAGAGTTAAGAAAACCAGTGTCAGTACCAGCGATGATGCTAACGCCAGCCTCATCCAGCAGAGGAATTAAGTCGCGGGTGGCGGCGAAGCGAGCCTTGCGCTCGCGGATTTCATTTGGGTTTTCCTTCGCTTTTTGGTTTGCACGGTCGACGCGCCAATCGTAGGTCGCTTTAAGACCTGAGCCCAGCAGATCAAGCTCCGGATCATTTTTGTGGTCGTCCTCGTCAATGAAAGCAATAATCTGACTGCCAATTAACGTAGGAAATACTGCAGTGCCATTTTCAGCCAACACGCGATATTTATTCAATGCAATTTGCTCATCGAAATTAGCGCGAATGATAGGTAGAGAGCTCCAATAGCTAAGCTCACCGTTGCTTACCTGGAGGGAAATCTCCGCCTCATTACGAGCTGCTGCTTTAAGGAGGTACGGCATGTGTTCAATGCCATCGAGTCCTGCTTTGGAGACATCAGTCACCGACAGTGAAAATGGAATATGCCCGCTAATTGGTAAACCGCGCTTTTTTACTTCTCGCACGGCTTTCAGATAGAGCTCTGGGGTGAGAGCGCTATCGGTTATCTTAATAAAATCAACAGCCATGGCCTGTAATTGATCTAAAGCTAGATTCATTTCAGTCTCAGTTTCGACTTCAAGATCGCCCGGCCAAATTGAATTTTTGCCTTCAAGCTTGGGCCCTGACGTGAATATTGTGGGTCCAATCAAATCACCGTTATTTATAGCTGCTCGCCAAACTAGCACAGACTCACTCAGATCAGCCGCGGCATCACGGACTGCTGTCACACCGTAAGCAATATATAGGGGTAAAAGATTACGATTTTCCTCAATTAGCTGATCACCACCACCAAAATGCACATGCATATCCCATAGGCCAGGCATGAGATACTGGCCGGTACCATCCACATGGGTTGTGGTCCTAATGTGCTCAGATTTGTCGCCGACCCAAATAATTCTATCGCCACTGATTGCCACCTGCCTCTTAGTATGAATCTCGCCGGTTCGCACATCTATAATATCCACGTCGGTGATTAGTACATCAGCTGACAGTTGCGGTTGGATCTGGGCGCATGCATTCAACAATAAGATTATGCAGAGCGCGGAGAAAACTTTAGTCATTATTATCTGCCTACTTTTACTGAGTAATCAGCTGGCCCATAAGGTTGGCAGCTCGTTGTGATAAAATGGTTACTCGGTTGCTGATGTTTCTAAGTTATTGGATGTTGTAAAAAATGGCGCACCCGACAGGAGTCGAACCTGTGACCTCTGCCTCCGGAGGGCAGCGCTCTATCCAGCTGAGCTACGGGTGCTAATTGGGAAAGTGCTTATGAATAAGCAGGCGGGGATTCTAGGTAAAATCGCGTTCATTGTCTAGTGCAAACGGCCCTAGTGTTGCGATTAAGCAAAGCGGAATTGATTGCGACCACTGGATTTTGCTTCGTAAAGTGCAGAATCGGCATCATTAAGTAGGTCGCTTAAATCGCGCTGGCTGGCGGTGGTGACAATGCCGCCAACGCTAACGGTCAAATCAATGCGTTCACCTTCAAACTCAAAAGCTTTCTGTGCAACGCGTTCAACTAACCTTCGGCTTACTTGTTCGGCTTGCATGCGGTTTACATCGGCCAAGGCAATTGCAAACTCTTCCCCGCCAATTCTTGCAGCAATATCATGCTCGCGCATGTGTTTGCGAATAATAACGGCAACATCACGCAAACAAGCATCACCTGCCGCGTGGCCATAGCGGTCGTTAATTGACTTAAATCTATCCAAATCTAGCATTAACACGCACGAAGGCCGCGCTTGCGCTTGGTTTTTAACTAATAATTCACTCCCCAATTCGAAGAATCCGCGGCGGTTAAACAGTTGCGTGAGTTCGTCAACGTTAACCACTTCAAGTAAACGTCGCTCATTCAAGGAAAACACGAATACTGGAAACAATACGGTGGTGGCAGTGGTAAGCAACAGGTGTGCAATTAATAGCACCGTAATTAGCTGCTCACTGCTGATAACCAGCGACGCCTTGGACTCAACTGCAACGACAACGGCCGTAGTGAGCAGTAACACGCCATGAACGAGAAATAAAACCGACAAGGCTCGGCGGGTAAATTTAGGGGTTGGCTTAATGGTTTGAACGTAGGCACCGGAATAGATGTACAACGCGGCGCAAATTGATGCGGTTAGCACTTGCGCCTGCAATGGAAATTGGTACAGAAAATATAACGACACCGCGCTGATGAGCATGATGCGCGCTGTCCAGCGGCTTGATACCGGGCGCTGCAGCTGATATTGGCGTAGGCCATGCAAAGCTAGCAAGGGCACCAGAATAATGAGCAAGTCAGCAACAAAAACCGTCAACCAAGGCGCATCCAAGGAAACCCGAAGCCCTGCCAAAATATTTGCTATAGCGAAAATGAAGCACGCGATGCCCCAGGTACGAAAGCTTTTCTGTGATTTTAAAGCATTGAAGATAACAAACATGGCTGCGCCCAACAGGAAGTTGAGCAAAATGGTCGTAATGATCACGGTTGGCAGATGAATGTACATATGTTGCTCGATGTTGCCTCTTCTCAGCAATCTAAATCGTTTAGCGCGATAGCCTTGATACCGTTGTCACGCAAACCTAAATAAAGCAGTTCGCGATCGCCATCGGATACAAGCATGAGACTACGCACGCCACCACGCGACGTTTCATGCGAGAAGTCATGCTTTAGCCATGTTTGACCATTGTCGATACTGCATTCAATGATCAGAGGCTGTTCGGCGCTTAACTTATCGTAACCCGCTGTGTATAAAATACCCGCATCCGTGCTAACAATATCCCGGTAAAATCGGTAGTTAACGTCGCCCATGGGGGTGCTCCATGTTTCACCATAGTCGGTGCTCAATACAATGCCACCCTCACCACCGAGAATGACTGTTGAAGTATCTAAGGGGTGAATCAGTCCATCTACATACGTTGAAGGGCGGGGTAATAGGTCATGCCATTCGGTGATATTTTGAGTTGTTTGGTCATACCGACCGAAATAGCCGTTTTCAACAGGACCCTGCCCACCAAACCAAACGCTTTGATTCACGTCATCAATAAGTAACAGGTGTAGACCAGCGGCAAACCCGTCCCAGCTGCCTGTTAGAAGTTGCCAATTTTCGGCGGCTGGGCTTGCCACAGCAAGTGACGCGTCACCCACCGCATATACCTGATCGGTGCGATGGTCATAGGCGAGGTTGAATATTCTAGTGTTAAACTCGCGGCCAAAATTGTGAGTTATCGGCTCCCACGTAGCGCCACTGTCCTGACTCCTAAATAGCAGGTACGGCTCGCTTGCATCACCGCTTGTTGGTTCAGTAGCCATCACATAGTGGCCTTCACTCAGCACAATAATGCCAGTTACCGCGGTGGTGGTGGGCGAGCGTAACTGCCAATCAGCGCTGGTATCTGCGCGCCAATACACACCTGCGGTAGTTCCAGCTATTTGGGCGCTACCGTCTTGTCGGATATATTCGACGGTATAATCACCGCTTAGCACGGTTTCTAGTTTATTTGATACCGGCGGTTCGCCGCCATCGGGTGGGTTACTATCGGACGACCCGCCGCCACACCCACTTAACAACAATACAGCCACCGCAATTCCAATTTGCATGAGTTTGAACATTGTTAAATCTTCCCGTTCGCATTACATAATCACTGCACGTATCAACAAACCCACTAAAGTCACACACAGCACGCCGGCGGCCCACAATCCGACAAACCATAGCCAACGTCGCCATGTCGAATTACTCATGATAGCCACTGTCTTCACTTACTTTGCCACGAAACACCCAGTAGGTGTAGCCCGTATAAGCGAAAATTATTGGTAAGAGAATAGCCGCACCAACCAGCAAGAATACCAAGCTATTGTCAGGCGCAGCCGCTTCCCAAATGGTGATTTCAAAGGGAATAAGGTATGGGAAAATGCTGGCGCCAAAGCCTACGAATGCAATCAAGAACACACCCAACGCCCACAAATAAGGCCGACCTTCTTGTTGTTTTGTGAGTGAGGTGAGTAAACCGCCACCGACAATAGCTAGCACAAAAGGAACCAACCATAATGCCGCTGAACCCGGCCAGGTTAACCAGCGCTCGGCAACGTTCTCGAACGACGAAACTAAATACACGCTGGCGGCTGCAATGGCCATGATCAGCAGAATTCCGCTGTTACGACCGTATTCGTATGCACGTTGTTGCAATGGGCCATCGGTTTTCATAACAAGCCAGGTTGCACCCAACAAAGCGTAACCGACACACACAGACAGGCCAGCAAAAACAGTAAATGGACTCAGCCAGTCAAACCACCCGCCAGAATAAGCGCGGTCGGTTACTTCAATACCTTGCAGCATGGCGCCAAGCATCACGCCTTGGCTAAAGGCTGCCACCATAGAGCCAAGCATGAAGGCACGATCCCACCAATGTTTGTTGGCTTTGCTTTTAAACCTAAACTCAAAGGCCACACCACGAAATATTAGCCCCAGCAGCATGGCGATTACTGGCATATAGAGCGCTGGCATTAATACCGAATACGCCAATGGGAACACGGCAAGTAAGCCACCACCGCCAAGTACTAACCAGGTTTCATTGCCATCCCAAACCGGGGCAACACTATTCACCATGCGGTCGCGGTACGCTTCTTCTCTAATCCATGGGAACAGTATGCCCATACCGAGATCAAAGCCGTCCAAGGCGACATAAGCAAATACCGAAACGGCAATAAGAATTGCCCAAATTAATGCGTAGTCCATACCTTAACCCTCCTCGTGATAAAGGCGCTCTGCGGCCATTGGCACGCGGGCGTAGTCTGGAATGTGAGTCGATTCCGGGCTGCCGGCCATTTTTCGCAGCATATAAACGGTGCCAGCGCCGAACACTAAAAAGTAAACCACAATAAAGGCAACTAAACTGGAACCTACACCTACGGCATCAATCGGTGATGCGGCGTCACTGGTTCGCAACAGCCCATAAATCACCCAAGGTTGCCGACCCACTTCGGTGACAACCCAGCCAGCTATTACAGCAACGAAGCCTAGCGGGCCCATTAACACTGCGGCGCGATGCAACAGCGGCGTCTCGTAAAGTTGCTTACGCAGTCGTAAATAGCCCGACCAAAGCCCAATCAGCACCATCAGCAAGCCAATGCCAACCATAATACGAAATGCCCAAAACACGATCGGCACAGGCGGCCAACCGTCACGAGGAAAAGCATCCAAGCCGGTTACGGTGGCGTTCACATCGTGTTTTAAAATAAAACTGGCTAAGCCTGGAATCTTTATGGCGTAGTCCACTTTAGCTTCTGCTTCGTTTGGCCAGCCGAATAAGTACAGCGGTGCTTGAGCTTCAGACTTAAAGTGCCCCTCCATAGCGGCAACTTTCGCTGGCTGGTGTTCTTGTGTATTCAAGCCATGTAAGTCGCCCACAAACACTTGTAACGGCGCCACAATCAACGCCATCCACATTGCCATAGAAAACATTTTTCGCGCCGCTTGTGAGCTCTTATCCTTCAGTAAATGCCAAGCACCCACGGCACCCACCACAAATGCAGTTGTGAGATATGCCGCCAATAACATGTGCGCAAGGCGGTATGGGAAAGACGGGTTGAAGATGGCTTCCAGCCAACTGGTAACGACGTACTGGCCTTGCTCATTCATCGCAAAACCCGCTGGGGTTTGCATCCAGCTATTCACAGATAAAATCCAAAAGGCGCTGATGGCGGTACCCACTGCAACCATGAGGGTTGCGAAGTAATGTAAGCGCTCACCAACTTTGTTCATGCCAAACAGCATAACCCCCAGAAAACCGGCTTCTAAAAAGAACGCTGTTAGTACTTCATAGCCCATGAGTGGGCCAATAACAGGGCCAGCTTTATCGGAAAACACCGACCAGTTGGTACCGAACTGATAGCTCATAACAATGCCAGACACTACGCCCATACCGAACGCCACGGCAAATATTTTCAGCCAGTAGCGATAAAGCTTTTGGTACACTGGGTTGCGAGTTTTTAGGAATAACCCTTCAAGCACGGCAAGGTAGCTGGCTAAACCGATAGTGAATGCTGGAAAGATAATATGAAATGCGATGGTGAAGGCAAACTGAAAACGTGCCAATAGTACCGCGTCGGCTTGAGAGAACCACGTTTCGAACATGACGAACCTCGTTAGCAGTAATTTTTTACAGTATAGGTCGTTTTGATCAGTATTTTGGGTAAATTACCCGGTTTCTCTAAGACCATTTCTAATAGCGCCCATACAAAAAGTATGGCAATGAGATTAAATCATGTTGATGACACTTTTTGTGGCAGCATTTTTATCGGCAACATTGTTACCCGGTTCGTCAGAGGTATTGCTGGTTACGCTGCAAATGCAGGGCCACGATATGCTGGCGCTTTGGGCTGTGGCAACGTTTGGTAACACGATGGGTTCGTGTGTGAATTATGCGTTGGGACGTTACGCGTTGCATTGGCAAAGCCGCCGCTGGTTTCCTGTGTCTGTGGCGCAACTTGAAAAAGGCCAGCGCTGGTTTAACCGCTACGGCAAGTGGAGTTTGTTATTGGCTTGGATGCCCGTGGTGGGCGATCCGATTACCCTGTTGGCTGGCATCATGCGGCTTCACGTTGGCGTATTTTTAATACTAACAACACTCGGTAAAGCCGCTCGTTATGCGCTTATTCTAGGGTTATTGCACGGGTTCAGCTGAGGGCTCAGCGTAGGCTTGACGAATTTCCTGCAAGCGGGCATCAATCGCTTCTCGGCTCAACCATTTACCGGCAACCATGACACCGTGATGTGAGCGAATGGCCTCAGGGTTTGTCAATGGACTGGCGCCAAGTAAAAGAAAGTCGGCACGCTGACCTTCGGCAATTTTGCCAAAACTATCGCGGTCTGCGAAATAGTCACCAGCCGCCACAGTGGCGCTATGTAAAATTCCCGCCACGGGAATGCCCGCATCACGCAGCATGCGAATTTCATGCAACGCAGAAAAGCCTGGCACACTAAACAGTTGCGGCGCATCGGTGCCAAATATCATCGGCACACCGCCATCAAAGAGTGCTTTCACGAGGCGTTGTCGGTTGTCTTGCTGTACTTCGGCGTTGGTTGCATTGAAGTAACCTAACGTCGGCTCATTAAGGTACCCCAGCCACCCGTCGCGCACACTCTGTGGCACGTACACAAGTTCAGGGTAAGCACGCAAAGCATCGGCATCGGAGGCGCCAATAATGGTGGCCCAAAGCGCTTGCGTGGGCACTACCGCAACATTATGACGCAACGATAAATCCACTAAATAATCCAGTTCATAACGTGACGCGGGGCGATCCGTGGCATCAATGGCTTCAAGGTAGCCGTCAAGGTGATCAATGGTGCGTTGTCCTGCTGCCAAAGCGGCCTCAAGGCCAACATCGCTGGGCACGTGCCCCCCAAAATCCATGTTCGCATTGTTGGCGGTTGTTGCCATGGCTTGGTATTCGGCCATGGTAAGGCCCGGATGCACTTTGAGTAAGTCCCAGCCTTCGCTGCGCTGGTCGATAACCCGTTGCGTGGCTTGCTCGGGTGACTCAATGCTATTGCCGTTAAAGCTTGGCCCAGCCAAATAAAGGGTAGGGCCAATACGTTTGCCGTCGGCAATGTCTTGCTTAAGTTGTAATTGATGCGGGTAGCCGAGCATGCCGCGCACAGTTGTTACGCCGTTGGCGGCATACAAAAACAGTACATCATCTAAATACCGATCAGGAAACTGACCCAATCCATTAGCTGGAGGTACGTGTCCATGCATTTCGGCCATGCCTGCCATGATGTATTTATTGGTGCCATCAACATGCACATAATCTGCGGGCACGGTAATCGCTGCGGTGTCCGCAACCGCAGTAATACGATCACCAACCACCACCACCGTTTGCCCAGCGGTAATTTCGGCATCGTCTTTGGTCAGATGCACGACATTCACGTTATGGAATGCGTAACCTTTGGGTGGGGCGGCATTCGCGGGCTCGGCATTGGCCGTATTTTCGGCACGCGGACCGCAGCCAGCGGCAATTAAGGCAGCGAAAACAATCGATATTAATTTGTACATAACGAAACCTTTTGAACGAAGATTGCCCAATTGTAGTTTAATTTTGAGCCCGGCGTCGGGTTGTTTATCGCGCAAACTGACGTCCTAGTCGGATTAACTCACGCACGGCTGTAAAAATGATTTAGGCTAGGTAACAATAAATTCAGAACAGCAGAACAACTATAAAAGGTATAAAACATGCGACATTTGCTTATTCCCGCACTTATTGGTGTGTCGGCAGTAGCCTTGCAATTTGCCTCAGCGCCTGCGGTGGCTGTCGAAAAAACGATGACCCTGCAAGCCGAAGATATTTTTGCGCTTGAGTGGGCGAACGACGTACAGATTTCTCCAGACGGCCGTTATGTGGTTTATGTGCGTCACGGTTTCGACATCATGAAGGACAATACGCACCGCAGCCTATGGTTGGTGGACACCAAAACTGGTAGCCATACCCCGTTGTTTGATGACCAACACAGTTATGGCAATCCAACCTGGTCACCAGACGGCTCGCGCTTAGCGTTTAGCTCAAATCGCGATGGGCGCAATCAAATTCATGTCTACCATTTAGCGACTAAAACCTCGAGTGCAATCACTGAAGTGACTGAAAGCCCACGTCAGTTTTCGTGGTCAAACGATGGCAAGCAATTGGCATTTCTAATGAATGTTGCAGCAGAGAAAACTGCGTTCGCAAAAGCGGTCAAAAAGCCCAAAAAACCGAAAGATGCAAAATGGGCGAAGCCAGCCATCGTGGTAGAGCGCACCTACTACCAGCGTGATGGCGCTGGCGTATTGCCGGACACCTACAGTCAGATTTTTGTTGTGCCCAGCGACGGCGGCTATGCCCGCCAACTTACCGAAGGCGCGTTTAGCCATAGCGGACCACTGGCTTGGGTTGAAAACGACAGCGCATTGGTATTTAGCGCCAACCGCAACACCGATTGGGAATACCAAGTGAATGAATCGGACTTGTGGAAAGTTGCTGTGCAAACCAGCGAATTGAAACAAGTGACAGATTTTCCGGGCCGTGAATATGCGCCGACAACGTCGCCTGACGGCAAGCAGCTGGCGTTTTTACACCGCGGCAACGAAGCCATTCCGTACCACAATTCCAAGCTTCGTATTATGCAGTTGAGTAACCAAAAGCAGCGTGAACTATTGAGTGATTTTGACCGCTCGGTAGGCAACCCAATGTGGTTAAGCAACGACAGCTTGAGCATTCAATATGCTGATCGCGGCCGCTACAAGTTGGCGGAAGTGACATTGAGCGGCAAAAAGACCGATTGGATAAATGATGTGGGTGGCGTATCGGTCAGTCGTCCTTATATGAGTGGCATGTACTCGGTTGCCCGTCAGGGTGGCAAAGTGGCTTATACGCAAGGTAGCAGCTACCGTCCAGCCGATGTAGCGGTGTTTGACGTACCGAAACGCGGTAACGCCGAAGTAAGTACCTTAACCGCATTAAATGACGACGTGCTTGGTCATCGTCAATTGGGTGAAGTGCATGAATTTACCTACACCTCGAGCTTTGATGACACCGAAATTCACGGTTGGTACATCACGCCACCTAATTATGATCCGAACAAAAAATACCCGCTGTTATTAGAAATTCACGGTGGTCCGCATTTAGCTTATGGCCCAATGTTTGCCGCAGAGCAACAGCGCTATGCAGCTGAGGGTTATATCGTGTTTTACAACAACTACCGCGGCAGTACGTCGTACGGTTCTGAGCATGCTTTGAAACTTGATGGTTTTTATTCATCAGAGCGCGATCATGCCGACCACATGGCGGGTATCGATGTGTTGATTGATAAAGGCATGGTTGATGAGAACAACTTGTTTATCGCAGGCGGTTCAGCAGGGGGCATCGCCACGGCTTATGCGGTCGGTTTAACGGATCGCTTCAACGCGGCAGCAGCAACGAACCCGGTGATTAACTGGATTAGCAAAACACTCACAGCCGATAGCTATCTAGGGCAAATTCATAACCAGTTTCCGGCGAAGCCGTGGGAAGACTATGAGCACTACTGGAAACGTTCGCCACTGTCGATGGCGGGTAATGTGAAGACGCCGGTGATGTTATTTAGCGGTGAAAACGACCGCCGCGTGCCAATGTCTGAAATTGAGCAATTTTATCAAGCGCTGCAACTGCAAAAAGTGGATACAGCTATGGTACGCGTACCTGATGCATCGCATGGTGTAACGGCACGGCCCTCGAATATGATTGCAAAAATTGAGCACACCTTGGCGTGGTTCAAGCTTTACCATAAAGAGGCCAATAGCAATTAAGAACTAAGAAACACTGGTTGCGGCAAGATAATTATTGATATCATGCCGCAACTTTAGTGTGTTTCTAACGGTAGGTTTTAACCATGGAAAGAATTCTAGAAAATTTGATGTACAGCTTACGCTGGTTGCTTGCGCCTATCTATCTGGGTTTGAGTTTGGCTGTGTTGTTGCTGGGGATTAAGTTTTTCCAAGAAATTTATCATGTCTTTCCTGAAATCTTATCAATTAAAGAAGTCGATTTAATTCTTTTAACCTTAACGCTCATCGACATCGCGTTAGTGGGTGGCCTGTTGGTTATGGTCATGTTGAGTGGTTATGAAAACTTCGTGTCTACATTAAATATTAATAACGACACCGAAAAACTTGCTTGGTTAGGTAAAATTGATTCGGGCGGATTAAAGAATAAAGTCGCCGCTTCAATCGTAGCAATATCCTCAATTCATTTACTGAAAGTATTCATGAATGCCCAAAATTTGGATGAGTCCCGAATTAAGTGGTACGTGATTATGCATCTCACCTTTGTTGGGTCAGCGTTCGCTATGGGTTATTTAGACAAAGTGACGCGCAAATCCAAAGACGACTAAGTGCTAACCCGTGGTACGCGCGCAGTAATGCTGGTTAGCAAATCATAGCTAATGGTTTCGGCGTGCTCGGCAACCCGTGCAACACTTAAGTTGGGTCCCCAAAGCTCAACCTCATCGCCAATTTCAACCGCATCGAGGTCCGTTACATCCACGGTGATCATGTCCATCGACACCGTGCCAGCGAGTGGCGCTTCTTGGCCATTGACCATCACCGGGGTGCCATTGCGCGCGTGGCGCGGATAGCCGTCGGCGTAGCCGATAGCAACTGTTGCAATAAGGCTTGGCCGCTCTGCGGTCCATGTACCACCGTAGCCCACCGATTCACCGGCCTTGACTTCGCGCAGCGCAAGAACCGGCGCAACCAAGCGCATTGCAGCAATCAATGGTTCGGGCAATGGCTTTGAGTTGCCAACCGGATTGTCACCGTAGAGCAAAATACCAGTGCGTATCCAGTGGCCGTCATTCTGCGTCATGTCGATTGCAGAGCTAACCAGTGCCGCCGATGTGGCCAAGCTGCTATCGAGCTTGGACTCTGTTTGCGCACAAACTTCTTCAAACAACGCCAATTGGTGGTTATTTAATGGATGAGTTTGATTTTCGGCATTAGCGAAGTGCGACATCATGGTTACACTGCCAACTTGCGCCGATGCTTTGAGGTCATTGTATACCGATTGCACCTGAGCTTTTGACCAACCAAGGCGGTGCATGCCCGTATCGATTTTCAACCAAACCGATAATGGGCGCACCATGCGCGCCGTTAAAATCGCATCAAGTTGTTGCTGTTGGTGCACGACCGGTTGAAAATTGTAGTGGGCACAAACAGGCAATTCGGCCTCACTAAAGCAACCTTCAAGCAGCACAATAGGCTGCTGGAAGCCAGCATTGCGGATGGTAATAGCTTCATCAATAAATGCGACAGCAAAGGCGTCAACATGCGCACTGATAGCCTCGGCAACAGTTAATACGCCGTGCCCGTAGCCGTCCGCTTTAATCACGCCGAGCAGATGCGACTTGCCAGCTAGCTGACGTGCTATTTTTGCATTGTGGCTTAAAGCGTCGCGATTAATTTCAGCGCGGGTTGGGCGAAAGTGCACACCATTAGCCATAAAATCCGTTCCTTAAATCATAATGAGGCTGGTGACTATATAGAGCACCAAGGTAATTCCGCCGGCCGTTAGGGCGTAGGGTAACTGCGTACGCACATGTTCCAGTAAGTCACAACCTGATGCCAGCGCAGATACCGCGGTGGTGTCAGATATTGGTGAACAATGGTCCCCAAATACGCCGCCGCCAAGTACCGCAGCAAGCAGCAATGGCGCCGGTAAGTCCAGCGCAATAATCATTGGCGCCGCAATAGGGATCAATATCGCAAATGTGCCCCATGAGGTACCGGTCGTAAATGAAATGAGCGCGCCTGCCAAGAATAACATGGGTGCAATCATAAATAGCGGCAAAAAGTCACCAACTAAGTTTGCCAAGAATACCCCAGTGCCAAGCTCGCGTAAGCTGCTGCCAAGTGCTAATGACAATAATACGATACTCACCAACGGTAGCAACTCACTCATGCCCTTAAAGCCAATATCAACCAATTGCTGGTGGCTTTTGCGCCGACTAATTAGCAGCATAATGTAGGCAACAACACAGGCTAAAGCCGTGGCATACAGCACCGACTTTGAACCATCACCTTGGGTGATATCACCGCCGCCGGTGCCAAACATAAAGGCCACCATGCCAAACACCATGACACTTAGGGGAACCAGCATGTAGCGGGCTTTGCTGTTACTGGGTACATGTTCTGGAATGTCTTGATGCGGCTGCGGCTTTTCTTCAACGGCGCGCATGGGCCCAAATACTTTGCCCGAAAAGGCCGTGTAAAACACGATACTTAATGTAACAAGCGCGTAAAAATTAAAAGGTATCGTCGCCCACAAGGTACTTACGGATGAACCCGGCAGGCCTTGCTGCTCAATCATGCCGAGTACATAGGCGCCCCAACCATTAAGCAAAATTAAAATGCAAATAGGGGCGCTGGTGCTATCAATAAGGTAAGCCAGCCGAGCGCGGCTCATGCCGAGCTTCTCAAACAGTCCGCGCGACAAAATACCCGCGGTGAGCACACTTAAATTCGATTCGATAAATACGAAAATGCCGGTGAATACCGTCATTAAGCTGGCGCTGCGCTTGGTTTTACCAAGCCCACGCGACAACAGTGCTTCAACAGTAGCTGCAACGCCTCCGGACTCACGGATATAGGCCAACAGTGCGCCAACCATTAAGCTAAATACCAAAATACGTGTGTTACTGGCCGAACCAAACACCGCAATGATGCGCTCTATTGTCGCCACAAAGGTATAAATGAGGGGCTCGCCACCTTGCCAGGTATGCAATAACTCGGAGGTAACAATGGCAAGCAGCAATGCAACAATGACTTCTTTACGCCAGAAAACCACCAAAATGGCAACGAGTGGCGGTAACACAGACATCCAACCCATAAAAATGGCCTTTTGTTGTTATTGTTTGGTTTTAATTATGGCATTAAGCAAGAAAATTCCCTAACGCTATTGCAGCTCACATGCGCCTTAAGCCATCAGTTTTTGCCGTTAAGTGGTATTTATTTCTGGTGCTGGCGTCATTATAAAAAACGCTGTAGGTTGTAGGAAATCCTGACGCTAATTAAAGAAAGAGAAGCACGCAGTGACCAATAGAATTGCCACACTCGGCCCGGCCGGCACATTTTCTGAACTTGCTGCGCGCGATTTTTCAAAACGCTTTCAAAGCAGCGATATTCTCTTTTATCCAACGCTTCGCCGTACCATTGATGCGCTTGATCAGGGCGCTGAGATTGCTGTGGTGCCCATTGAGAACATTGTAGAAGGAATTGTCGCACCGGTGGTGGATAGGTTTGTGCGTCGGCCGTTGCAGATTATTGCAGAAGTTGCTATTCCGGTGCGTTTTTCGGTTGTCATGAACCACCCTGAGCCGCAGCGACTATTCGCGCAATTTGTGGCACAAGGTCAATGCAGTGAATGGTTAGCCGGTCATGCGTCAGATGTAGTGACAACCGCAAGCAATACCGAGGCACTGGCGTTATTGTTGGCGAGTAATGAACCCGCCGCTGCGCTTATACCTGAGCATTTGCTCACCAATGAAAACACGGGTTCGCAGCGTTATGCGAAGGTTGTGCACGATGTGACGGATGTCGCCCATAACGTGACGCGGTTCGTGGCGTTACAAGCAGCGCAACCGCTCGCACTTCCAAACCATGCAACCGCATACAAATCTGCAGTTGTTATCGTCGACGATGCGGATCATCCCGGCCTGCTCCTTGAGCATTTGCAGGCGTTTGCAGTGCATCAAGTCAACTTGTTGTCTTTGGTTTCACGTCCAACGGGCCAAAAATTTGGACAATATCATTTCTTTATCGAATTTGAAGGTCACTTACAGCATAGCCAAGTACAGGCCGCATTAAGTGCAATTAAATTACGTAATCGCGTGATTGAGCTTGGCAGTTATACCTACTCAAGTTCTAATTCAAGCTGCAACTGATCATCGGGGTCAGGCAGCGCCACGCTAATGCCGATAAGCCGAATGCCGCGATGGTTCCTGCGGTCCCAGGCTTCACGAACTAAATGATAAAACAAACTTGGTGATGCCGTTTGGGTAGTTCGCGATACAGTGGTTTGCTGAAAATCGCTGAACTTCAACTTAACAGTTTGGCTCTTAATATGAGTTTGTTGCCAGCGCGTAACGCGCATTCTGCGTAGTAATTGAGGTAGTAAAACTTCATCAACAAATTGCTCAACTTGGCGTAGTTGACTGAAGTCACTGGGCAACGTTTCTTCCACGCCAACACTTTTTCGCACTCGCTCAGTTACGATTGGGCGGGGGTCGATACCTTGGCAGCGCTGATAGAGTAGCCAACCGGATTTGTCCCCCAGCAACTCTTGTAAGCGCTCAATTGAAGCGTGTTGAATGTCGCGGCCTAAAAAGAACCCCGCATAATTGAGCCGTTCTAAACTTTTCGGGCCAACGCCCGGAATGCGCTTAAGCTTTAACTGGGCCAAATAATCTAAGACGCGCTCTGGTGGCACTACAAATTGGCCGTCGGGTTTGTTTTCTTCGCTGGCTATTTTTGCCACCATTTTTTGATTCGAAATGCCTGCGGAAGCGGTTAACCCAAATGCTCGAAGTGCATGCCGAATGCTTTCCATGGTTACGCTGGCACTGCCGTGGTACTTCGTGTTGTCGCTTAAGTCCAAATAAAATTCATCAATGGAAGCTGGTTCAACCAAAGGCGTGGTTTCTTGTAAGATGCTGAGCACTTTTTTTGAAATGTCGCGATAATAGCCGTGATCAGGCGTGACAAAATGAAGCTCGGGACACAGTCGGCGTGCATGTGCGCCGCTCATTGCGCTGCGCACACCGTATTGCCGGGCAAGATAATTTGCGGTTGCGACAACCCCGCGTTCACCACCACCGCCCACAGCAAAGGGACGCTCGCGCAGGGCAGGATCGCGTAAAACCTCGGCGCTGGCAAAAAAAGCATCGAGATCTAAAAGGGCTATTTTTCGCGTAATATCAGACATAGCACAGAAGTGTTTAACCTTGGACGGAATCTGGCTATAATCGCAACAACTAACTGAGCAAGCAAGCTCAACAGCTTATACAGGAGTCCACTGTGAACGTACTGAAAGTAGTAAAATCTAGCCGTATATGGGTTGCTGCATTAGCATTGTCTGTTGGTAGCGCAAGCGCCGCAATGCTGCCACAACAAAGCAACGACGACATAAAAGAACGTATCGCACCAATCGCACAAGTACGTGTTGCTGGCGCGAATGCCGCGCAAAGTGGCGGTGAAAGTGCTAGCGCCCGAACGGGTGATGCGGTGTACAACAAGTTTTGTGCTGCGTGCCACACTTCGGGTGTGTTGGGTGCGCCAAAAATAAATGATGCGGCCGATTGGGAGCCTCGTTTAGCACAGGGTATGGATACTGTATTGAAGCATGCTGTAGAAGGTTATAACGCAATGCCACCTAAAGGCACATGTAATGACTGTAGCGAAGAAGAAATTCAAGCTGCAATTGACTATATGGTTGCCGAAATTTAACGAATTTTTCGTTACTATTCATAAGCTTTATATTGAAAAAACCGCTTCGGCGGTTTTTTTGTGCGCGTAATTTAAGCAAAACGCTTTTCTAAATCTTTTATGAAAGCTATACTCTGGCGTTGAGTTTACTAAAAGTTTACATTGTCTTGTACTAAACAAGCTGTTCTAAAAGTACGCGAACATATTTTTTAATAATAAAAGCGCGAACACATTCACAATAATGCATCAGCCTAATGAGCTCGTTAAAAAGCAAAAAGAAATTGCGCGCCTGCGCAAGGCAGTTGCACGTCTGCAAAAACTCGCCCTTAAATATCGCCAGTCTGAAGTCATCCAAAAAGCATTGTTCAAAATCTCTGAACTAGCGTCGTCTGTAACCGATATGCAGCAATTTTATCAATCGGTACATAACATCATTGGCGATTTAATGGTGGCGAAAAACTTCTTCATTTGTTTGTACGACCAAACGGAAGATATGGTGAAGTTTGTTTATTTTGTCGATGAATATGACGACATTCCTTCGCTTGAATCCATCCCAGCTGAGTTATTGGGTAAAGGACTAACTGGGTACGTAATGCGCACCGGAAAACCCTTTCTTTATGACGCCCAAGTATTTGAGCGGCTGAAAAAAAGGGGTGAGATTCGTGACTTAGGTGCGGCGCCGGTTGATTGGCTTGGGGTGCCGTTACATTCTGATAACCGCGTCATTGGGGCCATGGTTGTTCAGAGTTACACCGAAGATGTGCGCTACAGCGAAGCGGATAAAGAACTGTTTATGTTCGTTTCACAGCATATTGTTAACGCTTTGGAACGTGTTCGTCAACGCGAGCTCATGCAGGCCGAAATTGAACATCAAACCGCAAAATTACGGCTTATTAACGATGACTTGAAGGTAGAAATTGCTGAACGTGAGCGAGCGCAACAAGTTAGCTCGGTGTTATTTGCTATTTCTGAAGTTACCAATACTTCAGACTCAATGGAGAGTTTCTATCAGCAATTGCATCGTCACATTGGGCAGCTCATTAATAATGATAACTTCTTTGTCGCACTATTAGATGACGACAAAAAGTTCTTGGAATTCCCATATTACGTTGACGCTTTCGATAACAATTTGCAGAAAAAAAGGCCGATTGCGCGCGGTATGACAGAGTACGTTATTCGCCATAAAAAGCCCGTATTCATTGATCGCTACACCTACGGTGGGCTGATTGAATCTGGCGAAGTGGAAGGTGCTACGAGTTATTATGGCACTCAGCCAACGCAGTGGCTCGGTTCACCACTGCTGGTTGACGATGAAGTCATCGGTGTGTTGTCCGTACAAACGTACAGTCAAGAAACCACTTACAAACAAGATGACCTGGAATTGCTCAACTTCGTTTCCCAGCACGTCGCCGTTGCAATTGAGCGCCGCCGCAACGCGGACGAAGTACGACGCGTTAACGCCTACCTTGAGCGCAAAGTTGCCGAGCGTACGGAAGAGCTGGTTAGTGAAATTGAACGCCGTAAAAAGGTTGAAGAAAAATTATTCTATGACGCACACCATGATGCGCTTACCGGGTTACCGAACCGCTCAATGTTTACTGAGCGCCTGCAACAAACCCTAAAACATAAACGCCGTTATCCGCACCATAATTTTGCCGTGTTGTTTGTTGATCTCGATCGTTTCAAAGACATCAACGACACCCTTGGGCATTCAGCGGGCGATGAGTTTTTGTTAGAAGCCAGCCGTCGTATAGGCGAATGCATTCGCGATAACGACACCATAGCGCGGTTGGGCGGTGATGAATTTGTTATTTTACTCGACATGATTCGTCATGTTGATGACGCCTGCGATATTGCATCACGCATTATTGAACAAATGAAGCAGCCGTTTGTGTTCGGTGAAAGTGAACATTACTCCGGCGCCAGTGTCGGTATCGCAGAGTGCAAATCACGCAATGATTCAGCTGAGCGCCTGTTACGTGATGCTGATGCTGCCATGTATCAAGCCAAAAGTATGGGCCGTGGCCGCTATGTGGTGTTCGATGAAAGTATTCACAAAGACTTGGTCGCTTCATTAAACCGCGAAACCGAACTACGACATGCGCAATTTGACCAAGACTTTATTCTGCAAAAATTCGATGTGCATGAACTGGGCAAAAACAAACCCATTGCGCAAGAGTTGTTATTGCGCTGGCAACGTGACGATACTTTATTGCCAGCAGATCGGTTTTTAGCTATTGCTGAAAAAACTGGCATGACCATGGCACTTGATCAGTGGATGCTGACTCGTTGCTGCGAGCTGCTCGCCAACGATGAAAATGAACTGCCGGTGTATGTGGCCATTTCTGCCAAGCATTTGTTTAAGTTGGCCGCTGTGAAAGCATTGCAGGAAATTATTACCAAATCAGGCGTTGCACCAGAGCGCCTGATTCTTGAATTCAGTGAAACCGAGCTCAACGACAACTCCAAGCGCCAACTGAGCTGCTTGCGCCAGTTCGCTGATTTTGGTGTGGGCCTGGCACTGAATGAATTTGGCCGCAGTGCCGGTGCCCTGCAATATATACTCAACTACCCGTTCACACATGTGAAATTAGACCCGCGCTTTGTAGCCGATATTGCTACCAGCCAGCGCGCGCAAACCATGGTGCGAAATGTTGTGCATTTATGCCGTGATCTTGGCATCGAAATTTCAGCGGCGGGCATTGATACGCTGGATCAACAAAAAGCGTTGGTACATAACGGGGTCAATGTCGGGCAGGGCGTTCTGTTTGGAGAACCCGAGCAGGTAAAGTCACTATTGCAGGCACAACCGGCGCACATGCAGTCGGCCGGAACAGCGTAACCTCTTCTTAATCTTCCATTGCTTTACGTAGCAGTTCCAAGCCACTTGCGCGGGCGTTTTCGCGGGCTGCTTCATTGGCCGCAGCTTGCTCTTCCCACTCGAGATCGTCTTGCGGTAACTCATACAGAAAACGGCTGGGTTCGGGTCGTATAACGTCACCATATTGGCGCCGTTCTCGCGCCATTGTGAATATTAGCGACTGTTGCGCGCGAGTAATACCGACGTATGCCAAGCGGCGTTCTTCTTCAACCATGCCTTCATCAATGCTTGACTGGTGCGGCAGTAAGCCTTCTTCCATGCCCACCATAAACACATGTGGAAATTCCAGCCCTTTAGACGCGTGCAAGGTCATGAGCTGCACTTGATCGCCTTGCTCTTCTTCTTCATTGCGCGACAGCATGTCACGCAAACACAACTTGGCAACGGCTTGTTCAAGCGTGAGCGGTTCAGCATCGTCGTCACCTTTGAGCATTTCGGTTATCCAGCGCATCAATTCGTTGACGTTTTTCCAACGCATTTCGGCCGCACTCACACTGGGGCTGCTTTCATACAGCCATTCTTCGTAGCCAATCAGTTTTAGTAAGTCGAATAAAGCTGAAGCCGCATCGGCGCCATGGTCGCAGCGGCGTGCCGCGCGCTTCATAAAGTCGACAAAGTACTGCACGGATTGGTATTCACGTGCGCCCAAGCGTGTTTTTAAAGCTTGGTGGTCAGCCGCTTCATACAAGCCAACGTGCAACTCATGGGCAAGATCACCAACGCGCTCTACCGTGTGTGGGCCGATGCCGCGTTTGGGGGTGTTGATGATACGAATAAAAGCTGTGTCATCGCTTGGATTAACCAATAACCGCAAATACGCCATAATGTCTTTAATTTCTGCGCGCGCAAAAAAGCTTTGTCCACCGGTCATGCGGTAAGGAATACGGTTGCTGATCAGCGCCTTTTCGAACACACGAGCTTGGTGATTGCCACGATAGAGCAGCGCAAACTGGTGGTACGGGGTGCGTTCTAAAAAGCGACGGCGCACAATTTCCGCAATCACACGTTCAGCTTCGTGTTCTTCATTACGGCCATAGATTACGCGCAGCGGTACGCCGTATTCCATTTCCGAAAATAGCTTCTTATCGAACACGTGCGGATTGTTTTCAATCAAAATATTGGCGGCCTTCAGAATGCGGCCGTGCGAGCGGTAATTTTGTTCAAGCTTGATCACTTTCAGTTTCGGAAAGTCTTTTTGCAGCAACGCCAAATTCTGTGGCTGGGCGCCCCGCCACGAATAAATCGATTGGTCGTCGTCACCCACCACAGTGAAATTAGCCCGTTCACCCACCAGCAACCGCACTAACTCATATTGGCTGGTGTTGGTGTCTTGGTATTCATCAACCAGCAGATAATGAAACTTGTTTTGCCAGCGCGTTCGCGACTGCTCGTCCGTTTTCAGCAACAAGGTTGGCAATAGAATCAAATCATCAAAGTCTATCGCATTGCAGGCTTTCATATTTTGCTGATAGCGCCGATAAAATTCAGCAAACATTTGGTCGTCTGGCTGTTGCGCTTGAGCAAGTGCTTGCTCTGGGCTGAGCATGGCATTCTTCCAATTACTGATTTGGCTTTGCAGTAGCTTTAATAGGGTCTTGTCGCCATCAAGTTCGGGTTCGGTCAGCGCTTTCAACAACGCAAAGGAATCTTGGTCGTCAAATAACGAAAAGCCCGGCTTCATGTTCAATTTCGTGACTTCTTTACGAATAATCGTCAACCCAAGGGTGTGAAAGGTTGATACCGTAAGGCCGCGCGTATATTGACGGCCAAGCGTTTGCCCAACCCGTTCCTTCATTTCGCGCGCCGCTTTATTGGTAAAGGTTACTGCAGCGATATGTCGCGCTGGGTAACCGCAGCGCTGAATCAGGTGGGCAATCTTTTCGGTAATGACACGTGTTTTACCACTGCCAGCGCCGGCCAGCACAAGCACTGGCCCTTCAATTGCTTTTACAGCTTCTTGTTGGCGCGGATTGAGTAACATGAAATTGAATGACCTTTCGCAATGAAGCGTTTAAATAAAATGGAGCACCTAAACTTGGCCGCAGATTTTACCGTAAAGTCCTGCTAAGCTAAAAGGTAATTAAAACTTATCTTAAAATCAGTGATGGATGTAAAAATGGACGCCAAAAAAATTGAAGACATTGCCCGTCAAATTAATGACAGCATTCCAGCGGGTGTCAAAGACTTCGCTGGCAATCTTGAGCAACGCATCAAAACTGTTTTGCAGCAACAGCTTGGTAAGCTTGATGTGGTAAGTCGCGAAGAACTCGATGTGCAACATCAGCTCTTGTTGCGCTTACGCCAACGTGTTGATCAACTCGAGCAAGAAGTCGCAGCAATGAAGCGTGATCAAGACAGTTAAGCACTAAGCGTCGGGTTTACATTGCGCCCACGTTGCTGCTGTTGAAACGTTTTGTGGTGCCGGCAGTGCCGCTTTTGCGGCCGCCAAACTGGCCCGATAACTGTCGATCTCAAGTTCGTTACGCAAAATCTGATTCACATCGCGATTAATAAAATAAGCGATACTGCCAATGTTATACAGCGGTGAGTACTTTTCTTCACGGACTAGTGCGGTGGCATTGCCGTTCAGTTGATTGAGGCAGCAGTCATTTAAGCGGTTCACCAAAGTGCGCGTAATTGAATCCGGTACCTTCATATTGTCGGGGTCACTTGCATAACGTCGCAGCCCTTCAATTTGTTCATAAGTTTCAGCAGTAATTTCAATAGCTTGCTCAATTAGTTGTGCAGACTCATGGGCAAGCTCAATATTCAGAACCGACAAAATAGCGCGGCTGGCTGCCGCCTCGGCAATACTAAATGCATCGTCCGTTCGGTTTAACTCACGCCACTGCTCATTCAAATAACGCAATTCTGCCGTATCAACCGGCTGCTGTGGTAATGCGGCTAAGCGTTGGGCAAAGTTGCAGACGCGCGCATCGCTCAGCGGTGCTACCGCGCTTTCAGATACCGTTTCAATGCCTTGCGGTGCTGTTTTGTCGCAGCCAGTTAACGTAAACAGCGCAACAAAACCCATAAGCACGGCTAGAGTTGGTCGGCGTGGGCTAAAATTTTTTGACACAAACAAGCTCCTCAAAATGTACACCGAGTGTAACACTTGCTTTGCGGTAAATGCAGCTGCATAACTAGAAATAATCACACACAGCCCGTACTATGAACACATCACTGATGGTGCAAGGAGAATGTAAATGGCGCAATGGATAACGGGTGAAGTAATCGAGAATTATGCTTGGAATCAGGAGCTATTCAGTGTGCGCGTGCGCACCCAACCGTTTGAATTCATTGCAGGGCAATTTGTTCGACTTGGCCTTCAGCATGACGGCGGGCGCATACAACGCGCTTATTCGTTGGTGAATGGGCCCGATGACGGGGTGTTAGACTTTCTCGTGAATCGGGTTCACGACGGCTTGTTTTCACCCATGTTGCATGACTTACGCGCCGGGCAATCGATAGAAGTTTCGCAACCCCCCAGTGGCTTTTTTACCCTCAACGAAGTGCCCGACGGCGACAGCCTGTGGCTCATTTCAACGGGTACCGGCATTGGCCCTTACCTGTCGATGTTAAGTACGGATATTCCTTGGCAGCGCTTTAAACGGATACACCTGATTCATGCCGTACGATTCGCTGCAGACCTTGCCTACAGCGCAAAAATCCTCGAGTGGGTTAAAGCGCACCCTGGCCAACTGACTTATCAACCGGTTGTGAGCCGCGAAGACCACGCGGGCGCATTGCGTGGTCGTATTCCTGCCCTAATTAAGTCTGGCGAGTTACAGCGCGCCGTTGGGGATGTGCTCGACGAGCGGGCACAGGTTATGTTGTGCGGCAATCCGGAAATGATTCGTGATGCCAAAGTATTGCTGAATGACATGGGCTTACCGAAAAACCTACGCCGCAAACCCGGCAATGTCACCGTGGAACATTATTGGTAATACTACGAAAGGATGAACGCATGTCAGAACACCATATTGTCGTAGTTGGTGGCGGTGCCGGTGGCTTGGAATTAGCCAGCAAACTAGGGCGCAAATACGGCTCAAGCAGAACCGTAAAAGTCACACTCGTTGACAGAAATTTAACCCATATTTGGAAGCCACTTCTTCATGAAGTTGCTGCGGGTGCGCTCGATGCAGATATGGATGGTGTTGACTATCGTGTGCAGGCAGCCGCGGCAGGGTTTCGGTTTCAACCCGGCGAACTAACTCAGGTTGACCGCGATTCACAAACGCTTACCTTAGCCCCCATTTGTGATGATGCGGGTCATGAAATCGTCGCGGCGCGAACCCTTGAGTATAATCACTTAGTGTTAGCCATCGGCTCGGTGACGAATGATTTTGGTACCGCCGGTGCCGCAGAACACTGCTATTTTTTAGATAGCGTGAAGCAAGCTAAGAAATTTCACCACACCCTCATGAACACCTTTTTGGCGTTGCAGGCTGAGCGTTATCCGCGACCACTTCGTGTTGGTATTGTTGGCGCGGGCGCAACCGGTGTTGAGCTGGCAGCAGAGCTTCATAAGTCGGCGGAATTAATACGTAGTTATGGCTTTGACGACTTCGAGTTAACGCAGCTTGAAATAGTATTAATAGAAGCTGGCGAACGTATCTTGCCAGCGTTAAGCGAGCGAATCGCCGCTGCCGCAAGTCGCGAGCTGGCTAAACTCGGTGTTAAAATTTGCGTTAATACTGCAGTTGAAAGTGTTAGCAAAGAAGGTTTTGTGACGCGCTCTGGTGATTTTATTGAGGCATCCATCAAAGTTTGGGCCGCCGGAGTGCGTGCACCTGACTTTCTAGCAAACTTTGCTGGATTAGAAACGAATCGCGGTAATCAATTGGTGGTGACGGATGTTCTGCAAACCACCCGCGACGCAAATGTTTTTGCGTTAGGTGATTGCGCAGCATTTACGCAAGCAAACGGCAGCAGGGTTCCGCCTCGCGCGCAGGCTGCACATCAAATGGCCGACTGTGTTTATGAAAATATTGTGCGCAGTTTGAAAGGTCAGTCGCTGAAACGCTTTACTTACAAAGATCACGGCTCGCTTGTGTCCTTGTCAAACTACACGGCCGTGGGCAGCCTGATGGGGAATTTAACCCGCGGCTCCATGATGATTGAAGGCATGATGGCGCGGTTTATGTACAAATCCTTGTACCGTATGCACCAAGTGGCCTTGCACGGTTATTTCAAAACCTTTTTGTATATGCTGGCGCAGGGCATTAACCGACGCTTACGCCCGCGCCTTAAACTGCATTGATTTAAAGAAGAGCGCGCCTACACCAATATACGAATTTAGGCGACCCCATCAACATCACCGACCTGCTATAGTTTGGCTAGTAGAGCCAGGGAGGGCAGTGATGGCAGGTAAAGCTGTTTCAATAGCGCGTGTGTTTACACGCGCCACGCAAGGCATTGATGCGCCGTTAGTGACGGTAGAAGTTTGTTTGGCAGGCGGATTACCGGGGTTTGCTGTGGTTGGGTTGCCGCAAGCAGGGGTGCGTGAAGCACGTGATCGGGTGCGTTCTGCAATTCTGGCTAGCGGGTATAGTTTTCCCAAAGCGACAAAAATCACGGTGAACTTAGCACCGGCGGATTTACCCAAGTACGGAGCTCGGTATGACTTAGCTATCGCGATAGGAATCTTAGTTGCTGATGGTCAAATTTCAGAGCGCTCAGTGGCTGGGCGTGAATTCTATGGTGAACTGACACTTAACGGCGACTTGCGTGAAGTGATGGGGATACTTCCGGCCGTGCTGAGCTGTCGCGACGAAGGGCGTGAAGCGGTTATTCCGCTCGACAATGCTGAAGAAGCTGCGGTTCTCAGCGTGCAGCAATGTGTTGCAGCCATTAGTTTGCGCGATGTTTTCGAGCACCTAACCAGCCCCTCTAAATTACCTTACATTCAAGCACAACCGAAACAAGAGCCGAACCTTTCTTGTGGCGATGTCGCTGACGTTATCGGGCAAGAGCAGGCAAAACGCGCCTTGCTGTTGGCTGCAACCGGTGGGCACCATTTATTATTTGTGGGGCCGCCGGGCACCGGGAAAACGATGCTCGCGCAGCGCTTGCTCGGGCTGTTACCGCAACTGGATGAGCGTGATGGACTTGCGGTAGCAGCAATTCGTTCGGTTAGTGGCACCTTGCGCAGCACCCATTGGCAACAACGGGTTTTGCGAGCGCCGCACCATTCCTGTTCAGCGGCAGCTCTGGTTGGCGGTGGCTCGCCGCCGCAACCGGGCGAGATATCACTTGCGCACCGATCGCTGTTATTCCTTGATGAGCTGCCGGAATTTGCCCGTCATGTGCTGGATTCCTTGCGCGAGCCGCTGGAATCAGGCGTAGTGACCATTAGCCGCGCTGGTCATCAAGTAACGTATCCAGCGCAGTTTCAACTGGTATGCGCTTTGAATCCGTCGCCATGCGGACATTTTGATGGCAACTTAGCCAGCGCACGGGCAACGCCCGACCAAATTACCAAATACCTTGGCAAGCTTTCTGGGCCGTTGTTAGATCGTATCGACATGCAAGTGGAGGTGCCGCGCCAACCGGATGTACTGAGGCAACAACACCAGCAGCAAGAGCCCTTAACACCAACCTGGCGGGGGTGGGTTGATGAAGCACGGACAACACAACTCGAGCGGCAGGGCTGCTTAAACAGCGAATTAAAGCCCTCTCAATTGGCAGAGTTCTGCAAATTAGAAGATGCCGACCACAGTTTTTTGGTCGCAGCTATTGAGCAGTTTAAACTTTCACACCGCGCTTATCACCGGTTGTTACGTTTGGCACGAACCATTGCAGATTTGGCGGAAGTGGATACGATTTCACGTCAACATTTGGCCGAAGCGCTCAGTTTTCGAGCGCTGGACCGGTTGCTGCATCAATTAAATACGTTGTAGGGCTTGTTTAAACAGCGAGACAATGTGGTCAATGTCATCCGACTGCACATCAAGATGGGTGACAAGGCGCATCCGCGCTGAGCGTGCAGTTATTACGTTATGCTCAAGTAAGTAATCACTCACTTTTAGTGCTTGTTCTAGCGAGTCGAAGTTCACGTAAACCATATTGGTTTGCGCAGGTTCAACGCGAATACCGTCAAGTTGGCTCAAACCGTCATGCAGTAACTGGGCATGCTTGTGGTCATCAGCTAAACGCTCAATATGATGGTCCAAGGCATAGTCCATTGCCGCTGCGATAATACCCGCTTGACGCATGCCGCCCCCAAGCATTTTGCGCCAGCGGTGCGCGCGCTCAATAAATTTCTTTGAGCCAACCAGAACCGACCCTATGGGTGTGCCCAAACCTTTTGAAAAGCAAATAGACACGCTATCAAAGGGCGCCGCCAGTTCAGCTAAAGGCTGTTGCGTTGCAACACAGGCGTTAAATACACGTGCGCCATCAAGGTGCAATTTTAGCCCGTGCTTGTCACATAAGCGACGCGCTTTAAGCATATAGTCGTGCGGAATGACGCGGCCTGTATGCGTATTTTCAAGCGACAGCAAACGGGTGATTGGAAAATGTGGGTCATCCGGTTTAATCCGCTTTTCTACGGCCGTCAAATTTAACGTACCGTCAGCTTCGGCCTCAAACGGTTGCGGCACAATACCGCCAAGCACTGCTGCCCCGCCTGCTTCGTAGCGGTAGGTGTGGTACTCCTGACCAACCAAATATTCTTCGCCCCGCTGACAGTGACTGAGTAGTGCTAATAAATTGGTTTGCGTGCCACTGCTGGCAATAAGCGCCGCTTCTTTTCCGGCCAATGCAGCCATGCGCTGTTGCAACGCATTAATTGTGGGGTCGTCACCAAACACATCATCGCCAACCGGTGCAGCAGCCATGGCGGCTCGCATTGCGGCCGTCGGCCGGGTTACCGTGTCACTGCGTAAATCGATCATACAAAAGGGTTCCTAGGTTCAAATTCATGTTTAAACGTTTACCAAGCTATTGCTGATAGCCCCAGGCTGGTGGCGGAACATCAATGGGCTGACTCAAGTTCACATGCACCTCAAATATACGGCCCGGGCGCGAGAGTTTATAGCTCATGGTTTGATCGTCAACAAAGCTTATGGTCCAGGTGTTGGTGATAGACACATCAAGGCCATTTTCTACGAATAGCTTTTTGCTTGCTTCGTCAACAGGGAATGCCTGCATGGTTGCGCTGCCAGCGGCAAGTGTTTGTCCGCCATAAGGCGAAACGGCGTCTGCGCTGCCGTCTTCATGCAAATGAATGTGTTGAAAATCGATATAACCGCCATGCTGCGTCAACACCCAAGTGCGTGAACGGTCATCACCCACATGCAAAGGCATTCGCACCACGTTGTCTTCGCAATCACGCACGTGCACAACTAATGGATAATCCCAAGCCGCGCTGGGTTGGTTATCTTCGACAATCGTAGCAGCGAAAGCTTGCCCGCAGTAAGGGCGAAAAGCATCCATGAACGCCGTTTGCTCAGCAACATAGTCCTGCGTTGCAGGTGTTTGCTCTGCTGGTGCACATGCCGCCAGTAACAATGTGCTCATTGCTAGTGTGGCCATACCCGTTGAACCAATTGCAAAAGGAGTGCGTATCATCATGCTTTCCTGTTATTTGATATTCGAAAATGTGTAGTTACTTTGCCACAGGTCTCTTTGCTATAAAACAGGGCATCGTGCGATAATGCTGACCATTGAGCGCAAATTTTAACGAATTTAAAGAAACGGACGCGATAATCATGCATGTTTACCAAAATGTTCTGGAAATGATCGGCAACACACCGATGGTTAAAGTTACCAACACCGACACCGGCCCCTGCGAGCTGTACTTGAAGCTTGAGCTGATGAATCCAGGTGGTTCCATTAAAGACCGCATTGCAGTGAGTATGATTGAAGCGGCCGAAAAGTCAGGTGCGTTAAAGCCGGGCATGACCATTATTGAAGCAACGGCTGGCAACACCGGTTTGGGCCTTGCTTTAGTTGCGGGCAGCAAGGGCTACCCGTTGAAAATTGTCATGCCGGATAAAATGTCCGCCGAAAAAGTGAATAACCTTAAAGCGATGGGTGCAGACGTAGTGCGTACGCGCTCTGACGTGCAAAAGGGGCATCCGGAATACTATCAGGATATGGCTGCGCGTTTGGCGGAAGAAAATGGTTACTTTTACGTCAACCAGTTTACCAACCCGGCCAACGTTGAAGCGCATTACACCAGTACAGGGCCAGAGATTTGGCAGCAAATGGAAGGCAACTTAGATGCCTTTGTTTGTGGTGTCGGTTCGGGCGGCACGCTCACCGGTATCGGTCGTTATTTGCGCGAACACAATGCCAACATTGATTTGGTGCTGGCTGACCCTGACGGCTCAATACTCGAGCCGATGATTAACCGCAACGAAACAGTCGAAGCGGGCAGCTGGTTGGTTGAGGGCATCGGTGAAGACTTTGTGCCAGATATTTGTGAAATCAAACTTGCCAACAAAGCTTATGCAATAAGCGACAAAGAAGCCTTCAATACCGCCCGTGAATTATTGGTGAACGAGGGCGTTATGGTCGGTTCATCAAGTGGCACCCTGATCGCCGCTGCATTGCGTTATTGCCGCGAGCAAACTGAGCCGAAGCGGGTTGTAACACTCGCGTGCGACACCGGCAATCGCTACCTTTCAAAACTTTATAACGATGAGTGGATGGCCGCTCAAAACTTGCTGGAGAAGTAACATGGCAGATGCAAAAAATATGAAATTCGCAACACGCGCCATTCATGGCGGCCAGTCACCTGAACCGGCAACTGGCGCTGTTATGCCGCCAATTTTCACCAGTTCAACCTATATTCAGGAAAGCCCAGGCGTGCATAAAGGCTTTGAATATTCGCGCTCACACAATCCAACCCGATTTGCTTGGGAACGCGCGGTAGCAAATTTAGAAGGTGGCCAGCAAGGTTTGGCGTTTGCTTCGGGCATGGCTGCAACGTCGACGATCATGGAATTACTCGACAGTGGTGATCATGTGGTTGCCATGGATGATCTTTATGGCGGCACGTTCCGGTTATTCGATAAGGTGCGTGGCCGTTCCGCAGGGCTTGAGTTTTCGTACGTGGATTTAACTGATCTCGCAGCTGTTGAAGCTGCTATCACACCGAAAACCCGTATGGTATGGATTGAAACACCAAGCAACCCAATGTTGAAGTTGGTTGATATCGCAGCAGTTGCGGCAATTGCGAAGAAACATAATATTATTGTGGTGGTTGATAACACCTTTGCCACGCCATTTAACCAGCGTCCGTTAGAGCTTGGTGCTGACATTGTCATGCACTCGGCCACCAAATACTTGAACGGCCATTCAGATATGGTCGGCGGCATCGCGGTTGTTGGTGATAATGATGAGCTGGTCGAAAAAATGCTCTTTCTGCAAAACTCGGTGGGCGCAGTAGCAGGGCCATTTGACAGTTATTTGGCGTTACGGGGCGTTAAAACACTGGCGTTACGTATGAAGCACCACAACGAAGCGGCGTTGCAGTTAGCCCAGTGGCTGGAACAACATCCGCAAGTAGAAAAAGTTATTTACCCAGGCTTACCAAGCCATCCGCAGCACGAACTTGCCAAAAAGCAGATGAGCGGATTTGGTGGCATGATTTCAATTTTGTTGAAGGGTGATCTTGAAAAAGCGCGCCGTTTCTTAGAAGCCGTTGAAATTTTTGCGTTGGCAGAAAGTCTGGGTGGGGTGGAAAGCTTGATTGAACATCCAGCGATTATGACACACGCGTCCATTCCTAAAGAAAATCGCGAAAAGTTGGGTATTTTGGATAACTTTGTGCGTATTTCGGTAGGTATCGAAGACATTGATGACCTGATTACGGACTTAGATCGTGCTCTAAGCGCCTGATATTTCAGGCGCATTAACACTCTTTTACAATTTCATGAAGATACGGTAGGCTAATTCCCACAACAAAAACAAAAGTACAGGGAACATAATATGCCTATAAGCCTTTTTCTATTACAAGGGTTATTGGCGGCGTTGTTGTTCTATGTGTTGGTCGGGCAGTATCAGCGCCAACCATTGTGGAATATGCTTGCCGTATTAGCGTGTGGTCTGGTGCCACCGCTTAACTGGATGATATTAATGGTTACGGTTGGAATGCGCCTGTGGCGCAAGTCAGCACCCATGGTACCCGTTAAATAAACATTATCTGATTAGGAATTTGCGAAGCCGTTTATGCAAACCACTTTACAACCCTTTCATTTGGCCGTGCCAGTGCATGACATTGGCAAGGCTCGTGAGTTCTATGGTGATATTCTCGGTTTATCAGAAGGGCGCAGCAGCGCACAATGGGTAGATTGGAATTTCTTTGGTCACCAATTTGTGACGCATTTAGCACCTGAACGCGCAGGGGTTGCGCATCGGAATCCGGTGGATGGTCACGACGTGCCGGTACCGCACTTCGGCGTGGTATTAACCATGAACGACTGGCACCAGCTAGCGGAACGCGTTCAAGCCGCGGGTATAGAGTTTGTGATTGAGCCGCACATTCGTTTTAAAGGCCAACCTGGCGAACAAGCCACCATGTTCTTTTATGACTTCAGTGGCAATGCGCTTGAATTCAAAGCCTTTCATGATCTTGGCCAGTTGTTCGCAAAATAGCTTTAAGCGGCTGGTGGCGCAATGTTGCCGCCGCTAATGATTACCCCAATACGTTGCTTCGCAAATAATTCTGGATAGCGTTTTATCGCGGCAATCACGGTTGCTGATGAAGGCTCAATCCACTGCTCAGTCAATTCAAAAACCAACTTTTGCGCAGCCAAAGCTTCGCTGTCAGAAACCACCAACACATCATTCACTAATGCTCGAATAATCGGAAACGTTTTGTCACCAACACTGGTCAGTAAACCATCGCAAATACTCATCGGTGGCATAGCAGGTTGCAGCACACCGGTTTGGAACGACGCATGGCCATCGGCTGCCAGCTCCGGTTCTACACCATAAACCCGTTTAACGCCGTTGGCTTTTGCCGAAATGGCGGTGCCACTCAGCAGCCCACCGCCACCTAATGGCGCGATGATACAATCAAGATCACGTTGTTCGTTTAAAAGTTCGTGCGCCGCAGTGCCTTGACCCTGCCAAATGTGTGGGTGGTTGTAAGGTGGCACAAAGCTTCTGCCGGTTGACTGTTGTGCAGCAACAAAAGCTTCGCGGGCTGCCATGCCGGGCTCGATGGTGATCAGCTCAGCATCATACTTGGCCATATTGGCACGCTTTACGGCAGAGGCATTTGCTGCCACGCCAACCCGAACCTTAATACCTAACTGTTTACCGGCAGCAGCAAGCGCGGCACCGTGATTACCAGAAGACACTGTGTACACGCCGCGCGTACGTTCTTCATCAGTGAGCTGCAACAGGGCATTGCATGCGCCACGAAACTTAAATGCACCAGTGTGCTGCAAGTGCTCACATTTGAGCCAAACTTGCGCGTTCAGTGCCTCGTTAAGCTTTAAGCTGACAAGCACCGTGGTGCGTCGCACCAAAGGTGCAAGGCGCTCAGCGGCTGTCACAATGTGAGAATAGTCGAGTTGCGAAGTCATAAAGCGTATACTACCTCAAAGCAAATTCGATATTAGTTATTGGATATTCGTTAAAAACCTCGATGCTAACCACTAATATCTAATATCTAATATCTAATATCTGTTATCTAATAACGAACTTGGGGTTATTATGGTTTTAAACACGTTCGATCGCATTCGTGCTCTGCCCATGGCCTACCAAACCGTGATGGCCTTGTACCTGTGCCAGCGCATGGTGCCTAATTATGAGCTATTTCACCATGTTACTGGTTTCGGTGATCCAAAGCCACTGCACGGCGCACTCAATGCTTGCTGGGACTGGGTATGGCAGGAAAAAAGCGTGAAAGTTAATTTCGCGCGCTGGCAAGAAAAGGTCGATGACGTAACCCCAAGCGAACACGGGCACGACATGCTGGGCGTGTATCCCGCTATGGATGCCTGCACGGCAATAAGTACTTTATTGCAGGGCTTGCTTGACCAAAACAGCGCCGACTTGGTGAGTGTTGCTAAGGTTTCTCAAGCCGGAGTTGCTAAGTTTCTCGAGCTCACTGAAGGTGCTGAGCTTGATGCTCAAGAACGCCGTAAACTATTGCGCGAACATGCGCTGGTGCAATACGAAATAGAAGTGCAGCAAGCGATACTTAATTATCTTGAAACCGTTGCCGCAGCCACGGACAAACCCACCAAAGAATTGGTGAGCCAAGTGCGCGCAATGGTTACCGATGAAGGTGTGTCCAACATCGGCGTGAATATGTCAGACGAAAACGTCTCAGAAGACTAAGTTTTTGGTGTCTGCTGTTGTGTGCGTGCCGGTTGCGCGCGCACGATAGCAAGCCAACCAATCACACCGAACAGCACAATCTGCCAATAGTCGCCACGACGCCACTGCATGTGGTCTTTATAAACGGTTGCGAACATCAGCAGCTGAATCAAGTGCAGCGCAATCAACAGCACCATTAAGAATAGAAAGAAAGCGAATAACTTATCTGGAAATGGCGCCACCAAATTGGCCAGCATAACGCCCCAAATAATTGCGAAAACGAATCGGCCAAGCCAAACGGCTGTTCCCATGTGCATCACCTCAAATTGTTAAACTATGAAACCGTATATAAACGGAAGGTAACTTGCCCAGCGTGCTTTTCACGGTGCAAGTGCCAATGACTGGGCACGGTGGGTGTTAAATCCCGCTCGCTTTCAATGTATACCCAGCTGCCAGCAGCCAACCAATTGTTTTGCTCAAGTAGCTCTATACTGCGGTCGACGAGGCCTATTCCGAAGGGCGGGTCAATAAATACCACCTGAAAGGGTGAGCTTGGCCGCTGTTGCAAAAAAGCTAAGGTGTCAGTGCATTGCACCAGCGCCTGTCCGGTAACCGCAGCAGATAGTATTTGTGCATGATGGGCCAATAGCCGTGCGGCCTGGCTATCTTGCTCTATCAAAATCACTTCGCTGGCGCCACGCGAAAGTGCTTCAAAGGCAAGTGCACCACTACCAGCAAACAAATCAAGGCAACGCTGCTGAGCAAGCTCAAACTGCAACCAATTAAACACGGTTTCACGCACTCGGTCAGTTGTGGGGCGCAGCCCAGGCACATCGGCGATAGCCAGTTTGCGGCCGCGCAATTGGCCACCAATGATTCGTAATTCACCGCGCCCTTTATTAACGCTAGGGGTGCGTGAACTGGCAGCCTTGCTTTTCTGCTTGTACGAGCTTCGCGGCATGCTAAAGTAAGCCTTCTTTTATTTGACGTGTTAAACTGTGCGCATTGTAAACCGAGCAGCAGCGAACTTCCAAAGGTAAAGCAGGCATGGCCAAAGGATCTTTCTTTTCTCTATTTCGTAAAAACAAGTCCAATGACACCGAACAGCAGGCTGAAACCGACTCGGCTCACCCATTGCCAGAAGAACCCTCTATGGCGGAAGTTGCCGCGCCGGATGCTGCAGAAATTTGTGCACAGGTAACTGCTGAGTCTAAGGCTGCGGAAGTTAAGCCGAAAGCAAATTTATGGAACCGTTTGACCTCGGGCCTGCGCAAAACCTCTTCTGCAATAGGTGACGGCCTGTGGGGTATATTCAAAGATAAAAAAATAGATGATGAGCTGTTTGAAGAGCTGGAAACGCAGTTACTAACAGCAGACATTGGTGTACCGACCACATTAAAAATAGTTGAACGCTTGACCGAACAAGCCAGCCGTAAGCAACTGCACGATGCCAGCGCGCTGTATCAGCTATTGCAAGAAAACATGACCGAAATTTTAGTGCCCGTTGCGCAACCGCTTGCAATTCCGCGTGACCAGAAAGGCCCATTCGTTATTCTTATGGTGGGTGTGAATGGTGTGGGTAAAACCACCACCATCGGTAAACTGGCTCAGCAATTTAAACGTGAAGGAAAGTCAGTGATGCTGGCCGCAGGCGATACCTTTCGTGCCGCAGCGGTGGAACAATTGCAAGTGTGGGGGCAGCGCAATGATATTCCAGTTGTTGCCCAGCATACAGGTGCAGACAGCGCATCGGTTATTTATGACGCCGTTGAAGCAGCGCGTGCGCGCGGTGTTGATGTATTGATTGCGGATACGGCCGGGCGCTTGCAAAACAAAGCGCATTTAATGGACGAGTTGAAAAAAGTTGTGCGCGTTATGCGCAAACTTGATGAGTCCGCACCCCACGAGGTTATGCTGACCCTGGATGCTGGCACCGGACAGAATGCGATTAGTCAGGCGAAATTATTCACTGAAGCCGTTGGTGTAAGTGGCATTACCCTGACCAAACTGGATGGCACTGCAAAAGGCGGTGTTATTTTTGCCATTGCTGATCAATTTAACATTCCAATCCGCTATATTGGTGTGGGTGAGGGCATTGATGACTTAAGGCCGTTTGCGGCACGTGAGTTTGTTGATGCCTTGTTCCAACGCGAACTTAACGAGACGCAATCGTCATGATTAAATTTGAGCAGGTTAGTAAAACGTACCCAGGCGGATTTCAAGCACTCAACAATGTGAGTTTTCACCTTGAGCGCGGCGAAATGGCTTTTCTAACCGGCCACTCCGGCGCGGGTAAAAGTACCCTGCTTAAACTAATAAGCATGATGGAACGGCCAACGGCTGGGCGCGTGTTAATTAACGGCCACGACTTGAAGCGCATCAACGCACGCCAGATTCCTTATGCCCGCCGTGACATTGGTATGATTTTTCAAGATCACCGCCTGTTAATGGACAAAACCGTTCTCGATAATGTAGCGCTGCCCCTGCTAATTGAAGGGTATAGCATGCAAGAAGCGCGCAAGCGTGTGCAAGCTTCGCTAGAAAAAGTAGGGTTAGGCGACAAATTGCGCCATTACCCGATGATGCTTTCTGGGGGCGAACAACAACGCGTTGGCATTGCCCGCGCGGTGGTGAATAAGCCGCCGTTATTGTTGGCCGACGAACCTACCGGTAATTTAGATCCGAAGTTGTCGATGGAAATTATTCGCTTGTTTGAAGAATTTAATCGAGTGGGCGTGTCGGTACTGATTGCAACCCACGACTTGGGTTTGATTGCGCGGCTGCGCTATCGCACGCTAACTCTGCGTGACGGACGGATGATCAACGATGGCTTGCAGGAGAGTTAAACCATGAGTTTACTGTTCCGCTCACGTCAGCAAGGCGCCAAACAGGTAAAAATTTCGGGCTTTCGCCGTTTTGTCATGTTCTGGGTGCATAATGTGCAACAAGCTGTGGCAAGCTTAGGCGAGCTGGCCCGTTATCCAATGGCAAGTTTGATGACGATGGCCGTGCTTGGTTTGAGCCTGACTTTACCGGCAACCTTGTATGTTGTAGTTAAAAACACCGAAGCCATTGGTGCCGATTGGCAGCACGCTTCAGAAATAACCCTATTTTTGAGTAAAAATTTAAGCCAGCAAGAAGTATCTACGTTTCATAAACGACTTAGTTTGTCGAATGACATTGAACGTGTTCGCTGGATAGACAAAAACGAAGCTTTGCAAGAATTTCGTCAGGAATCAGGTTTTGGCGAGGCCTTAGATGCCCTGAGTAATAACCCGCTCCCCGACGTTTTGTTAGTTACCCCGGTAGCCAATAAACGCGGTACAGCGCAAGCCCAGCAACTGGCACAGCAAATGCGCAATGAACGCGAAGTTGAGCAAGTTCGGCTTGACTTAGACTGGCTGCAGCGGCTTGAAGCGCTCTTAAACTTGGTACGTGACGGGTTGTTAGCATTGGCTGCATTGTTGTGTATTGCGGTGGTTTTAATTGTTGGTAACACCATTCGGCTCAATATTAACAGTAAGCGCGACGAAATCATGGTGATGAAATTGGTTGGCGCAACGGATGGTTACATTCAACGCCCGTTTTTATACACCGGAGTGTGGTATGGTTTTGTTGGTGGGTTGATCGCTTGGTTGGCGACAGCCGTAATGATTTTATGGATTTCTGGCGCAGTGACCGATATTAGTGAATTGTATGAGAGTCAATTTTCCTTGGTAGGGCTGACTTTTAATGAAATGCTGGTGTTATGGTTGTTAGCGATTGGTTTGGGATTATTGGGTTCGTACATTGCAGTAAGAAAACATGTACGCACTATTGAACCACAATAAACTATCCCCATATGGGTAATAGTGAGACAAAAAAATCATCCCAAAGCAGTCATTGTCAGCAGCGCCAGTTTTGCTAGAATGAGGGAACTTCCAGACCGAAAAAAGGTCTGATGAGTGTCTGGATAATGTTGTGTAGACACCAGTAAGAGAGGATGTTGTTGCATGAACTCTGAGATTACCAGTATGGCGTTAGCTGTCCCGCAGTCGGGTGGCAGCCTAGAAGCGTATATTTCAACAGTAAATCGCATTCCTATGCTGTCGGCTGAGGAAGAGCGCGAACTGGCTACGCGTTTACAAGAACAGGACGACCTAGAGTCTGCTCGTCAGCTCATTATGTCGCACCTGCGTTTTGTTGTGCATGTTGCCCGCGGCTACTCAGGTTATGGCCTGCCTCAAGCTGATTTGATTCAAGAAGGAAATATTGGTCTGATGAAAGCGGTCCGTCGTTTCGACCCATCCGTGGGTGTACGATTGGTTTCATTCGCGGTGCATTGGATCAAAGCTGAAATTCACGAGTATGTGCTGAAAAACTGGCGCATGGTCAAAATTGCGACAACCAAGGCGCAACGTAAGTTGTTCTTTAACTTGCGCAAAATGAAAAAGCGCTTGGGTTGGTTTACGCATGAAGAAGTGAGCACTGTTGCTGAAACTTTGGGCGTAAGCACAAAGGAAGTGATGGAAATGGAAGCTCGTATGAGTGCCCACGACCAAGCATTTGAACTCAGTTCAGATGACGATGACGCCAAAGACGGTGGCACCTATTCTCCAGCTCAGTATTTAGAAGATAAACGTTCAGACTTAGCTGAAGAAGTTGAAAACGAGCAGTGGGAATCGCATACCCAAAAACGTTTGTTGTCGGCGATTAACACCCTTGATGAGCGTAGCCAAGATATCGTGCGCGCGCGGTGGTTAGACGATGACAACAAAACCACGCTGCAAGAACTTGCCGATAAATATCAGGTATCTGCTGAGCGTGTGCGTCAACTTGAAGCCAATGCCATGAAGAAACTTCGTATGGCGATGTCTTAAATACCGACTTCGAATAAATTCGAATAAAAAAACGCCGGCCTAATTCGCCGGCGTTTTTTTATGCTCAGTAAGTTGAATTGGCTGGGCGGTGCGCGTTTCTGCAAGTGCGGAAGCAACGACAAGTTCAACACCGTATTGATTTGCCAAGTCGGGTAGCACGTTTTTTAAAAACTCCAGCGTAGAGCGGTGCGGGTGAGCAATAGCGATGGCTTCACCGTGTTTGTGCGCGTGGCGAATAAGATCACGCCAGCGCAGCGCTATTTCATCGGCGTGCGGGTCGTTGTCTAAAAACACATGCCGCCGCGCAACAGGAATACCAAATTCGCGGGCAACATTTTCAGCTTGGGTGGCCGCCGTTGTGCGGCTATCCAGAAAATAAAAGTTACGCAGCGCAAGTTGCTCCATAACCCATTGCATGGGTTCAATAAGGGCGGTCAGCTGACTACCCATATGATTGTTCATGCCCACGGCCTGCGGCAACTGCACAAAGGCTTGTTCCATCAGCATTATAAACTGCGCTTTATCTTCATCCGTGGTGAGCATACCAATGCCAGCGTCAGCATTGCTTCCTGGTTGCATGGGCATGTGAATAATGACTTCTTTCCCTCTTTCTTGCGCATTACGGGCAATGCGCTCGGCATAAGGCGTGTGTGGCAACATGGCTAACGTCAGTGCGCCCGGTAACTTGGCAAACTCTTGCTGGAAACGGCTATTCCCAAGGTCATCGATAACAATTGCAATGCGCGGCAAAGGGCCTTCTTCTGACTGTGCAGAAAAAACCATGAGGCCGAGTATTAGACTAGTAACTACCTTTAAGCAGACACGCATTAACGACACCAATTGACAGGGTTCACCGCATCACCTTTGACACGAACTTCAAAATATACAGCAGGATCTTCACGACCACCACTCTGACCAACTAATGCGATGGTCTCATTCGCGCGCACTACGTCACCAACTGCAGGTAAAACTGTTTGGTTGTGCCCGTAAAGACTCATGTAGCCGTCACCATGATCAAGCACAATGATGAGGCCGTAACCCCGCAACCAGTTGGCAAAGAGCACACGGCCATCGGCAATTGCTTTTACCGGTTCGCCAGGCTCAGCTTTAATAACAACGCCTTTCCAAATAACACCACCGCTGCGTTGTTGGCCAAATACCCGTTGTACGCGGCCTGAAGCAGGCCAGTTCATTTTGCCCTTTAGTGCGGCCAGCCCTTCAAGCCGAGGCTCATCACGCATCGCCGCTTGAATAGCAGCAAGAACTTGCTCAAGAGATTCTTGGTCGCGCTTGAGTTCACTAATGCGTTGTTGATCAGCAGATTGCTCCCGACGCAAGCGTTTAACCAGCTGTTGTTGTTCGGTTTGTTGCGCTTTTAACACACCCTGTTGTTGACGTTGTTGTTGCAATCGCTGTTCAAGTTGTTGTTGTTGGTCAAGTACGTCTGTACGCACCTGCTCAAGTTGCTGTTGGGTTGCGTGAATGGTTGCAAGTTCTGAAATACGCGCACGATTAAAATACCCATAGTAGCCCAGTAGACGCTCAAATTTGGCGGGGTCTTGTTGCTTCAATATAAGCTTAAGGTAATCGTGTTTGCCCATGCGGTAAGCCATATCCAACTGCTGTTCCAGTAAATGCAGTTGCTGTTGTAAATCGCTTTCAAGTTGTTGTTCTTGGCTTTGTAAATCAGTAATGCGTGCGCGGATATCAGCAAGTTGATTGGTTGTTGTATTCAACTCGCTGGCAACCGTAGCCATCTGCTGTTCAAGCTGTTTTAGTTCCCGTTCAGTCAAGCTTAGCTGTTCAGCGCGTTGGCCAATAGCGGCTTCGCGACGTTTTAATTCAGCGGCGATTTGCTCCAACTGTGCTTCCGTTGCTGCCTGTTCATCGGCACTCGGTTGCTGGCTCCAGGCAACTGGAGCCAGCATCAAACAGATGAGAACAAGCAGCCAGTGCTTCACGATTTCAGCGTCACAATGGGTTTGCCGGTCATTTCAGCGGGTTGCTCAAGGCCGAGCAAATGCAGCATGGTTGGTGCGACGTCTGACAACGTGCCTCCGTCGCGGGCATTCGCGTCACGCCCTACATAGATGAAAGGTACCAATTCACTGGTGTGTGCTGTGTGTGACTGGCCGGTACTGTGGTCTTGCATTTGTTCAGCATTGCCGTGGTCGGCCGTAATCAAACATTCGCCGCCTACCTCTTGCAAGGCTTCAATAACGCGAGCAATTGAGCTATCAACCGCCTCTACGGCTTTCACAGCGGCAGCAAAATTGCCGGTGTGGCCAACCATGTCCCCATTCGGGTAATTACACACAATCACGTCAAACTCGCGGTTATGAATTGCTTCAACGAGCGCGTCGGTGAGTTGCTCAGAGCTCATTTCCGGTTGCAGATCGTACGTAGCCACATTCGGTGATGGAATCAAAACGCGTTTTTCGCCGTCAAATTCTTGTTCGCGCCCGCCACTAAAAAAGAAGGTTACATGGGCATATTTTTCAGTTTCTGAGATGCGCAGTTGCGTATAGTTGTTTTTCGCCAACCACTCACCCAACACGTTGGTCAGGCTTTCCGGTGGAAACGCGATAGGGCCCTTTAGGTCAGCTGCGTATTCTGTGAGCATCACGAAGGCTGACAACTGCGGTACCTTGCCGCGTTCGAATCCATCAAAGTCACGGTCTAAGAATGCGTGGCTTAGCTCGCGAGCGCGGTCGGCGCGGAAGTTCATGAAAAATACGCTATCGCCGTCCTGAATGGGCGCGGCATCAGCTATCAGTGTTGGCTTCACAAATTCATCGCTTTCATCACGTTCGTAAGCGGCGGTCAGGGCAACTGCTGCGTTGTCAGCGTGATAGCTTGCTTTGCTATGAATCATGGCATTCCATGTTTGTGCAACGCGGTCCCAGCGTTTGTCACGGTCCATTGCAAAGTAACGCCCACAAACAGTGGCAAAGCGGCCAACACCAAGTTGGCTAAAGAGCTTTTCAAAGCGCTCAATAGTCGGTGCTGCAGAGCGCGGCGGGGTGTCGCGACCATCCAGAAACCCGTGCAAATAAATTTTCTTGGCGCCGCGTTGCGCCGCTAAATTTACCATGGCAATGAGGTGATCTTCATGGCTGTGTACGCCGCCTGGTGATAACAAACCCATAATATGAATGGCTTTTTGTTTGGCTACAGCGGCATCAACGCCAGCTGTAAGCTCGGCGTTTTCGAAAAAGTCGCCATCGGCAATGGATTTGCTGATACGGGTAAAGTCTTGATAAACGACGCGGCCAGCCCCTAAATTCACGTGACCCACTTCAGAGTTACCCATTTGCCCGTCAGGTAAGCCAACGGCCATACCTGAGCCGTCCACCAAGGTGTGTGGGTAGGTTGCCCATAGTTTGTCCATGGTTGGTGTGTTCGCCGCAGCAATTGCATTATCAGCGGTGGCTTCACGGTGGCCCCAGCCATCTAAAATTAAAAGAGCCAATGGTGTATGTGGCTTTGCCATAACATCCTCAGTGGTTTTTCAGTAAATTCAGAAAATTGACCTTATTTTATGCGATTTTGACGCGCAACGCATCCTTTCTAACTTGGTGCTTCTGGCAAAATTTTACTGGCAACACAGGTTTCAGTCGGTATACTCTGTGGCTTGTTTTTTTCAACTGGAGTAGGCAACCCCATGGATCAACTTCTCGCTTTCGCGATGGACCATTACTTTATGAGCCTGTTGTGGGTCATCCTTTTGATTGCGATTATCGTAAGCTACCTGAAAGGCGTAACTTCTAAGGTTAAGCTATTAGAGCCGCAACAAGCGACCCTACTGACTAACCGTAACGACGGTGTGTTTGTTGATATTCGTTCAACGGACGAGTACCGTAAAGGCCACATTCAAGATGCTATTCATGTAACTGCCGATAAGATTCGAAAAAATGAGGTGCAGGCTCTTGAGAAATACAAATCTGCCCCCATCGTTGTTGTATGTGCAACAGGCATGACTGCGCGTTCAGCAGCAGCTGCGCTCAGTAAAGCTGGTTTTGAGAACGTTGCCGTACTTCGAGGTGGAATCTCAGCCTGGCAGGGCGCCAGTTTCCCACTGGTTAAAAAATAAGTATAACTTTTAGCAATAGGACGTAAAAAATGGCTGACGAACAGCAAGTAAACGGCGCCGCTCAAAACGATGCGCAACAACAGCAAGCTTTCCAGATTCAACGCATTTATACCAAAGACGTTTCGTTTGAAGCGCCAAATGCTCCAGATATTTTCCGCCAAGAGTGGAAACCAGAGCTTAGCCTTGACCTAAACGTTAAAAACACCAAGATTGAAGACGGTGTTTACGAAGTGGTTTTGAAAGTAACTGCAACAAATAAAGTTGGCGAAACGGTAGCCTTTATTGGTGAAGTTCATCAAGCAGGTATTTTCACAATTACTGACGCAATTGAAGAAGGTCAACGTGCCCAATTACTTGGCGCATTCTGCCCGAACATTTTGTTCCCATATGCTCGCGAGTGTTTGTCTAGCTTAGTAAGCCGCGCAACATTCCCGCAATTGAACTTAGCGCCAGTTAACTTTGACGCGGTGTTCGCACAACACGTACAGCAGCACCAGCAACAACAAGCTGCTGAGCAAGCTGACGCGTAATCTAAGCGCCATCAATGCGTAATTCGCAAGTAACAGTGCTGGGTGCCGGTTCTTATGGAACCGCCCTAGCGCTTTGTTTTGCCCGTAAGGGTACGCATACCTGTTTGTGGGGCCGCGATGCTGAGCAAGTCGAAGCAATGGCTACCTCACGTGAAAATGCGCGCTACCTACCAGGCATTCAACTTCCTGATACTTTGCATGTCACTGCTGATTTGGCTGAAGCAGTAGCTGATAGCCATAATATTGTGGTGGTAGTACCCAGTAGTGCGTTTGCCCAAGTGCTAAAAGACATGCGGCCGCATTTGCGCGAAGACGCGCGGGTTGCATGGGCAACCAAAGGGTTAGAACCCGAAACAGGGCGACTATTGTTTGAAGTTGCTCAAGAAATTTTAGGTGACTCACACGCATTGGCTGTGTTGTCAGGGCCAACCTTCGCCATGGAAATGGCAAAAGGCCTACCAACTGCAATCTCTATGTCATCAACAGACCCACAGTTTGTTGACGAACTGTCTGAGTTGTTGCATTGCGACCGCAGTTTCCGGGTGTATACCAACGACGACTTCATTGGTGTGCAACTTGGTGGTGCAGTTAAAAACGTGATCGCAATTGGTGCAGGAATGGCCGATGGCATCGGCTTCGGTGCGAATGCCAGAACGGCCTTGATCACACGCGGCTTAGCGGAACTTACGCGGCTGGGCTTAAAGCTTGGTGCAAAACCTGAAACCTTCACCGGCATGGCAGGTTTAGGTGATCTGATATTAACCTGTACCGATAATCAATCCCGTAATCGACGGTTTGGTTTGGCATTGGGGCAGGGGAAAAGCGTTGAGCAAGCCATGAAAGAAATTGGTCAAGCGGTTGAGGGCTATCGAAATACCCGTGAAGTGGTTGCGTTAGCAAAACGGCACGGCGTAGAAATGCCCATCTGCGAACAACTCTACGACGTACTCTACGGTGACACCACGCCTCAACAAGCTGCGATTAACTTGTTGAGCCGCGCCCGCACATCGGAATAACTGTTAACTCAATAACTGCTGAGCGATGGTTTGCCATTGCTCATCAAAATGTTCAGTGGGTGCCCGTTTAAACTCAGAACGCACAAACTGCGTGACCTTGCCATCGGCATAGGCCATCACGAGGTTAGCGAGCATGCCTTCGTCAAGGACGCCACGAACCTGTTCACGCAAGCGACGCTCGCGTAATACCTGTTTTAAGTTCGCTTCAACTTTCTCAAAAATCCCCTGTACACGTGCACGCAGGCGCTCGTGCTCACCAAGCAAGGCGTCGCCCGTTAAAATGCGGGTAATGCCTGGGTTGCGCTCAACGAATGTCAGTATTAAACGTACAATCATTTCACAGCGGATTACGGTGTCTTTTTCATTGTCCAAAATTTGGTTGATGCGTGACAGAATGGCATCTTCGGTAAAGTCGATAAGCCCTTCAAACATCTTCGCCTTCGATGCGAAGTGACGATAAAGTGCTGCTTCTGACACCCCAACTTCAGTGGCTAAACGCGCCGTAGTAATGCGTTGTCCCGGACTGGTTTCTAGCATGGTTGCTAAGGCAGCTAAAATTTCTTGTTTACGGTCTTGTTTCGCGGCCACGCAAAACTCCTTCTGTTGGTCGTTAATCGTTATTGGTTATTCGATAGAAGCTTTGCTGCTTGTTGCAGGATCTGTTGGGCGATGGCTGATTTGCTGGCGCGCGCGAGTGCTTGCTGTTGCAAGGTGTTGTTTGTGTCACGCCAAAATAGGAGCATCGCGTTGTCTTCGCTATTAAAGCCAATGCTGGTATCGCTGACGTCGTTGGCTGCAATCATGTTGAGCTTTTTGCGCTGTAACTTGCCTTGCGCATAGTGTGCAACATCGTTGGTCTCGGCGGCAAAGCCAATAGTAAACGGCGCTTTGGCAAGCGCTGCAACGTTGGCGAGTATGTCGGGGTTTTTAACCAACGCAATATGCATGGCGTCATTATCTTTTTTGATTTTATTATCGGCAACATGCGTAGGACGATAATCGGCCACGGCGGCACAGCCAATAAAAATATCGGCCTCGGCAATAACGCCCATCACGGCAGCATTCATTTGCTCCGCGCTCACCACGTCTATACGAGTTACGCCCGCGGGTGTTGGCAATTGGCAGGGGCCGGCCACTAAGGTGACGTGCGCGCCCATACGTTGTGCTGCTGTTGCCAGGGCAAATCCCATGCGGCCCGAGCTGTGGTTACTTAAATAACGCACAGGGTCAATGGCTTCCCGCGTGGGGCCAGCGGTAATAACAAGGTGTTTACCTGCTAGCTCGTTCGAGGTTGCCGTTAATAATTCGGTGACAGCTTCGCGTAATTCAAGCGGTTCTGGTAAGCGGCCCGCACCAACGTCGCCGCACGCTTGCGCGCCGCTCGCTGGAGTTATAACGGTTACACCACGACTTTGCAGTAATGCGCAGTTCGCCTGTACCGCTGTGTGTGCCCACATTTGTTGATTCATTGCTGGTGCAACGGCTACCGGGGCTGATGTTGCAAGGCAAAGGGTTGTTAGCAAATCAGCGGCATGCCCGTGGGCAAGTTGCGCAATGGTATTGGCAGACGCGGGGGCAATGAGCACAAAGTCAGCCCATTTAGCCAACTCAATGTGGCCCATCGCCGCTTCTGCAGCTGGGTCAAGCAAATCATGGTGAACCGGATTGCCAGAAACTGCCTGCAGTGTTAGCGGGGTAATAAACGCCTGACCGCCTTGTGTTATTACGCAGCGAACATCGGCACCGTAGTCTTTCAGCCGGCGCACCAAATCGGGCATTTTATAGGCAGCAATACCACCGGTTATGCCGAGCACGATGCGTCGGCCGCCTAATGGCTTCTTGGGGCTTGTACTCATAGTAAGTCCTTACCTTTTAACTATTTTTACAATACCACGAAGACCCGATTTTCGCGATATAGAAATTTTATACAGGGGTGCGTTATTGCCGCTCTTAAGCAGAGGCGACAGCGCAATTTAAGTGGTGCTGCGCCGCCGTATGCTAAATTTTCATTCTTAATGAGCAACAGCAAGGATCAAGGAGCGATCATGACAAGTGTAAAAGACTGGCCCGTAACCGAACGGCCCCGCGAAAAAATGGCAGAGCTTGGGGTGGCAACATTAACCGATGCTGAACTGCTCGCTATTTTACTCGGTACCGGCATTCGCGGCAAAGACGTGGTGGCCTATGCGCGTGACTTACTGGGTGCATTTGATGGTTTAGGTGGCATGTTGGCTGCCAATGCAGAAACTTTGTTGGAGCAACCTGGGCTTGGGCCAGCGCGGGTGATGCAGTTGCAAGTGGTCATGGAAATTTCGCGCCGCTATTTGGCGTGGCAATTACGTCGTGATGATGGTTTCACACAACCGGCCATGGTGCGCGACTATCTGACGGCGCAGTTACGGCATCAGCAACGCGAAATTTTTGTGGTGCTGTTGCTTGATAGCCAACACCGACTATTAAAATATGTTGAGTTATTTCAAGGAACAATCAACGCCGCGCCGGTATATCCGCGAGAAATAATAAAATTAGTGATGCAACATAATGCAGCGGCGGTGATTTTAGCGCATAATCACCCCTCTGGCGTGGCTGAACCCAGTCAGGCAGATCAGCGTGTAACAGAGCGCTTAAAACGGGCCCTAGGTATGATCGACGTTGCTCTGTTGGACCATTTCGTTATTGGCTCGGGAACACCAGTTTCATTTGCCGAACGGGGGCTCTTGTAGTAAAGTAGCGCCGCCGTTTACAGGATCATAATGATCAAAAAATATCAGCGATCACTTGATTGCCGGGCCAATTTGCTGTATAAAATGCGCCCTCGGATTCAAGGCAAGGCCGCGATGGGCGACAGGCGAGCTTGAAGCAATTTTGGAGTAAATAAACGATGTCACAAGTATGTCAAGTTACAGGAAAGCGTCCGGTTAGCGGAAACAACCGTTCACACGCGCGCAATGCGACCAAGCGTCGTTTCCTGCCGAACCTGCAATCTCACCGCTTCTGGGTAGAATCAGAAAAGCGTTGGGTTAAGTTGCGTATCTCTACTAAAGGTATGCGTATTGTTGATAAAAATGGTATCGACGCGGTGCTCGCAGATTTGCGCGCTCGTGGCGAAAAAGTGTAAGGAGCTGAACCATGCGTGATAAGATTCGTCTAGTTTCTTCTGCCGGTACTGGTTACTTCTACACTACCGATAAGAACAAGCGCAACATGCCAGAAAAAATGGAAATCAAAAAATACGATCCAGTGGTTCGTAAGCACGTGGTTTTCAAAGAAGCTAAAATTAAGTAAGCTTCTTCTGAGCACAAAAAACCCAGCCTGGCTGGGTTTTTTTGTATCTGTAGCACTGAATTATTTCAAATAGTTAGCGCGTAGGATCAATCACGCCGTTAATACTGGTGTTATGACGGTACCATCCGGTAATGCTAAACCGATCGCGATTACCTGCCAGCACTTCATGCATGAATACATCGCTAAGAAAAATAACCAGCTTGCCAGCTTCCGGTAAAATAGTTTCTAACACCCGCCCGCGCTCGTCGTACATGACAAGTTGACCGCCGTCGGCTTCCTGCCAGTGTGGGTTTAAATAAAATACTGTGGTAAGAATGCGATTGCTGCGCCCTTTAAAGGCATCGAGGTGCTTCCGATAAAAAGCGCCGGGCGGATAGTGGGCAAGATGGCATTCATAATCGAATAGCCCCATAAACAATTCGCGATTCACTTGTACTCGCAAGCCGTCCATCATATCAAGGTAGGCACGCTCAGGCGCAAAATCTCGCTGCAACCAACGGATCTTATCTTGGCGCACCGCCGTATTCGTGGTGTATTGATCAGCACGCCCAATTCCCGCCTGTTGCCAGTCGGTGGCCGCCAAGTTTTGGGCATAGTTGAAGAGCAGTTGGCAGTAGTGCGGTGCGAGAAAGTTTGAAACGACCACATAGCCGCGTTCAGCGAGTTGCGCAAAGTCGATCGCCGAGGTTTTAAAAACTGTATGATCAAGCGTCGATGGAGCTGTCTGCATTGCCTGTATTTCACCCCAAAAGCCAAATTCGTGCGAAGTGGCGCGAATATAGATGAGGCTACAGTGAAACACAAGTAGTGTGCGTGCACTAATTTTCATACAATTATTCGTTCACGCAAGCCGTAACCAATGAGTGAAATTTTATGCCTGAGTTACCAGAAGTAGAAGTCAGTTGCCGTGGTATAGCACCGCACCTGCAGCAGCAAAAAATAGCCCAAATTATTGTGCGTGACCGGCGCTTGCGTTGGCCTGTGCCTGAAGAGATTGATAGCGTTGTTGGCGCGTTAATTACCAAGGTGGAACGGCGCGCCAAATATTTAATTGTGCATACTTCGGCGGGGCATTTGATTATTCACCTTGGTATGTCAGGCGCACTGCGCGTGGTTCCAGCCAACACACCTACCGTAAAACATGACCATATCGATTTGGTGCTTGAATCAGGTAAGTGCTTGCGTTTTAACGATCCGCGCCGATTTGGCTGCTGGTTGTTTTCGAAAGAGCACCCAAGCGAGAACCATCCGCTATTGCGCGCGCTGGGACCGGAACCGCTAACCGATGCGTTTAACGAAGCCTATTTGTTCAAAGCGTCACGAGGGCGTCAGCAAGCCATTAAGACCTTTATTATGGATAACCATGTGGTGGTTGGGGTGGGTAACATCTATGCCAATGAAGCGCTGTTCAAGGCCGGTATTCATCCAAAACGTGCGGCTGGGAAGATAAGTCAGCGCCGGTATGAGCAATTGGTGCCCATTATTAAGGCCACGCTCGCCAAAGCGATTGAGCAAGGCGGCACCACCTTGCAAGACTTCACCCAAGCGGACGGTCAGCCGGGCTATTTTAAACAAGAGCTGATGGTTTACGGCCGTGGCGGCAAGTTGTGCATGCAATGCTCAGGGCGTTTGAAAGAAATACGGCTGGGGCAACGTAGCACGGTCTATTGCCCCAGTTGCCAACGCTAAGGCATGTGCTGGCGCAAAAAGGGTGTGATGGCTGCGATAAAGCCTTGCGGGTCGCTGATAAAGGGAGCATGACTGCATTTGGGTGCGATGTGCGCGATGCTTGACGGCAAAATCGCGCTGACTTTCTCGGCGACTGTTGTTGGCACGAGTGCATCCAACTTCCCGTAAATGCGTAACAGCGGCACTTCAAGCCCCGCTAAACGTTCCCGCAAGTCAACCGTAGCCAGCATATCCAACCCTGCATCCAATACCTCAACGGAAGCCATCGGCTTGGCAAACAACCATTCTTTAATCTGTTTTACGTCGTCGCGCGCGTGCGGCGAGCCCAGCGACTGTAGCGCCAAAAACCGTTCAACCGTGCGCTTAAAGTCTTTGCTGAGCTGCTTGGCAAAGGTGTTGAGTACATGTGGTTCAATGCCAGGCCAGTCTGCTTGCGCGGGAAAAAATGGCGATGACGCAACCGTTGTTAGGCTATGAAAGCGCTCAGGGTGGCGCAGTGCCAACTCAGTTGCGACCAACCCACCTAACGACCAGCCAATCAAGTGGCAGCGCTCAGGTAAGGCTGCCAGAGTGAATTCACACAGGCTATTGAAGTCAAGTGGGTGATTATCCGGCCACGGCGACTCGCCATAGCCCGGCAAATCTAGTCGGTGCAAGGTACCAAGTTGCGCTAATGGCGTAATGACTGGGGTCCAGATATTAGCATTCAAGCCCCAGCCATGGAGTACAACAATATCCGTCCCTGTGCCCCTGACGGCACGCCAAACCGAAGCTACCATTTTAGATTCTCTATCACTGCGAAAGGATGCGTCTATGTTAGGGTATTGCTGGCTATGTGATCAATCATTACGAATCGCTGAATCAAGTGGGCTCTGCCACGTGTGTTTACATGATTTACCGCGGTTACCACCTTCGTGTTTGCGCTGGCGCTGTCAACGTCCCGATCGGGCACAAGGGCGCTATTGGTTTGCGGCGTTCCGCTGGCAAGCCGACATACAACACCTTATCCACCGCTTTAAATTTCAACGTTGCCCAGAACTGGCTGGTATCCTGGCGCCATTTTTGGCGGCGCAAGTGCACCACTGCTACCGCGAGCGTGATGACGCTTGGCCAGATATGTTGGTGGCAATGCCGATGACCTATAAACGCTGGTGCCAGCGTGGTTATAACCAAGCTGGTTTGTTAACCCATCAGGTGGCTGAGTTGGTACAACTGCCGGTAGCGACTGGCTTATTGCGTCGTATTCGGGATGACGACGGGGCGCAACACCATGCGGCAGCAGGGCAGCGCTGGCAAAATATGCACCGCAGCATGCATTGCAGCCGTGATGTTAGTGGTTTGAAGTTAGCGATTATTGATGATGTGCTGACCACGGGCGCATCAATATCTGCTGCTGCAGATGCCTTGTTGCGCCGTGGGGCACGAGCGGTTGATGCGTGGACGCTGGCGTATGCCGAGCCGCACCAACCGGTGATTAGCGATTAATGTGCGTGAGCGGCCTCAGCTGCTTCGGCAGCTGCGGCTTCCACGTTTTCTTCATCGCTCATTGTTGGACGAACTTCTTGCGCTAAGAAAATCGCATTACTAAGAAGCTTGGCACTGCCCCAGAAAAACGCGCGGAAGTTCATGTCGTCGGTAAACGCGATAACCCGCCCACGACCTTGGCGATGCGCAATAATTGCCGCTTTGTCGGCCAATACTTCGCGGTTCGCTGCGGCAGTAAAGCCGGCAAGCAACGGTTCTTTTTCGCTGTAGGTCGCAACAGTTACGAACGGCTGCTCGGGTACTACCATAGCATTCACGCTGTCTTTAAATACTGGCAGCGTTGCGCGCGGGTAGCCGAAGGTTAGCGGATGCGAGGTATCCAGCTGTAACTCGAAAATTGCGCCAGCTAAACGACGTTGACCGTAAAAATCATCCATGTCGCCATACGTGAGTTCTTCTTTCTCGAAGGCTTCACGGAACGTTTCGTCTTCAACAAACTTGGCGCCCAAAATATCGTTTTTGCTCAGCCACTTTGAGCCGCCTTGCTGACCAATAATTACGCCGCCTTGGTTAACCCAATTGCGCAGGTGTTCGGCACTGTGTTTATTCAGTTTTGAATACCGGCCATCAACCATAATAATGTGCGTATATCGTGACAAATCAGCTGAGTTCAAACGGTCTGTATCGACCATAGACACTGGAACACCAACATGGCGGTCAAGGTAGTACCAAGCTTCACCGGCTTCGTACATATTGGCATCAGTACCAACCAGCATCATGACATTGACTGGCTCAACCGGTGACAAGTTGCGGCTGCCTAAGTCCATACCGCTTGGGGTAAGGCCTGAGGTAATCGCGTGCACGTCAACCTGATTGACGTTGGCAATTTCAGACAATTTCGCCTGCACGTCGGCCCAATCATGATCTTGATAAGCGCGCGTTACAACCACGGTGCCAGGGCTAAATTTGTACTCGCCATTCGTCGTTTTCGCCGTGAACTCCTGATTTGCTTGGCGCACGTGAATGCCAGCTTGTAGTAGGCGGTTTAACGTACGTGGCGAAAAGTAATTGTGCCATTCGAACGCATAGGCATAGGCGTCTTTAGCGAAGCTGATTTGCTTCGGTTGTGGTGCCTGCCAAGCTTCGCTCGCGGTATCGATACTCCAACCGTCGAACTTGGCAAAGTTAACGTTGAAGGCATGCGGGAATGTCCACGCGGAGACATCATAGAAGGTGTTATCCTTGAAGCTCTGTTGGTCCATAAAGATAGCGCGAATCAAAACATACTGCTCTTGCTCAAGCGGTACGTAATAGCTTTCGTTGGCAGGGTAGGTAACGCCATCGAGCTTTACGGAGTCTTCTAACGCGTAACTCTTAATGCCGTGTTGGGCAAGAATGTTTAGCATCTCTTGAACACGCGCAGGGTCAGTAGGGTCACTCACCACATAACCTTTAAAGCCAGCTTTTTTCGCGGCAGCCAATGCGTTGTCATAAAAACGCTGCTGGTAGTCTAAGAACCAGCGTTTGTTAGCGTGCGCACCGTACATACTGGTCAGTGATGTGGTGAACTGGTTTTGAATGGTGAAAGGGAATTCAACCAGACCGTTAATTGAGTCTTGCGCGTGACCACGGCTAGACGCTTGTTCAAACAAGATGCCGATGGCACCTTGCACATCTGGATAGGTTGACCCTTTACCAACGTAAAAGTCATCAAAGGCTTCTTCGGTAAAATACAAACGGCCTTGTTCATCCAATGCCGCAGCATGGCCTTCAGCCAAGGTTTGGGTTAGCTTAACGTTTTCTTCAGGGGTGTTCGGGTTTTTCCGTGATGGAATACCAGGCTGAAAGAAAAACGTACTATCAGTACCCATCTCATGGAAGTCAGTTAAAACGTTCGGCTTCCATTTTTGGAAGTTCGCGATGCGTGCGCGTGACTCAGGATGTTGCAATAACAACCAGTCACGGTTTAAGTCGAACCAGTAATGGTTAACACGACCGCGTGGCATTGGCTGCACATGTTCGCGATGCTGGGTATCGGCAACAAGGTTTTGGCTCTTGTGCTGATTCGCCCACTGGGCAAATCGCGCTAAACCGTCCGGGTTATAGCTCGGATCAAGTAAGATGATTGAATCACGTAATACCTGTTCAATTTTGTCACCTTCGGCAGCCGCTAAGTAATAGGCATACAACAGCGCAGAATTACTGCCGCTCGGTTCGTCGCCGTGAATGCTGTAGCCCATATAAAGCACTAAAGGTGCGTTCTCAGGGTCACCTTTGCGGTTTGGATCAGCAAGCGCAAGATGTTGGTCGAGCAGGCTATCTATATTTTTATGATTCTCTGGCGTGGTAACCGTTGCTAGCAACAACGGACGACGCTCATGCGTGTAACCGGTACGCTCTAGTGTAAAGCGGTCAGACTTTTCCGCCAAAATTTCCATGTACTGCGCTAACTGTTCTGGGCGCACATGCCATTCACCGACTTCGTAGCCAAGTACTTCTTTCGGTGTTGGAATATCTGGATTATAAGTCACATCTTTTGGTAAATAGTCTTCTAGCGTGGTGGCTTGCGCCGCTGCTGAAGTGATTAACCAAAATAGGGCAATCGATATAATACGAACCATGACGTTTTCCTGTGTTGCATAGCCAAACTAAGTGCTGCCACGCTAGCAAACTTAGCTACAATGCCCAAGCTGATTACTATGCAATGCGTGAAATTTGCGATAAGATATACCTTACTAAATTACTCAGGTATAGCAGTGAGGTGGTTAACCCATGATTCGTATTACAGAAAGTGCGCAAGCACATTTTCGCAAGTTGCTTGCCGAACAACCGGATAACACAAATATTCGCGTGTTCGTGGTGAACCCGGGTACGCCGTCGGCCGAATGTGGTGTTTCATATTGTCCGCCCGACGCGATTGAGCCGGACGATGAAGTACTGCCATTTAGCGGGTTTGATGCGGTGGTCGACTCTGGCAGCGCGCCATTCTTGATAGATGCTGCGATTGACTTTGAAGAGCAAGATCTCGGTTCGCAGCTCACGCTGAAGGCACCTAACGCAAAAGCTCGAAAAGTGGCTGACGATGCGCCCCTAATTGAGCGTGTTGAATACGTTATTCAAGCGGACATTAACCCGCAGTTGGCTAACCACGGCGGTAAGGTTTCTGTGAACCACATTACTGAAGACGGTATTGCCGTGTTGCAATTCGGTGGCGGCTGTAATGGCTGCAGTATGGTAGATGTGACGCTAAAAGAAGGCATTGAAAAAGAACTTGTACAACGATTCCCGGGTGAGCTAAGTGGCGTTCGAGACGTTACGGAGCACCAAGCTGGCGAACATTCGTACTATTAAAGCTGTGTAAAATTTAACCTTGTATAGATCGGGGAAGTGATCCCATCCTAAATATTCTTTCGTAGTGTGATTTGCGAATACACACAATGAGGAACATATTATGAATGGGATCACTAAACTTGGTTTAGCTCTGTCGGCAGCGATTTTCGTCTCTGCTTGCGGTAGCAGTAATAACTCTACTGAAGACAATAATACCGCGACACCCCCGGTTACACCAGCATCTACTTTTGTACGCGTTCATCATTCCGTAGCAGATGCGCCTGACGTGAATGTACTGGTAGATGGTACGGCAACCCTCGAAGCTGTCCCTTTTGGTGCCTCTTCAGGCGTACTGGAACTTGATGAAGGTAGCTATAGCATTCAAGTAGATGGCATTCTGCCAGACGAGAGCGTAGCCACGGTCATTGGGCCAGCTGATTTAGCTTTCGCCGCAGATACACGCTATGAAATCTTCGCGGTAGGTGCTGTTGCCGACGAATCGATAGCCCCGTTAATTATTGAAAATCCTGTCAGTGATATTGCGGCAGGAAACTTCCGACTGCAAGTTGTTCACGCTGCACCGAGCGCTCCTGCTGTTGATGTTTATTTGACTGCGGTAGGCGCAGACTTAACGACAGAACAACCCGCGGCCACACTAGAATTCACCGACTACACGGCGCAACTTGATGTACCTGCTGGTGCATATCAAGTGCGCGTTACTGCGGCTGGAGATCCGAGTGCGGTGGTATTCGACAGTGGTTCTGCTGAGTTTGCGGAAGGCGAAGACCTTGTTATTGCGGCAGTAACCAATACTGGCACTGGCCCATCGCCAATTATGTTGCAAGTGGCGGACGGTGAAGGTGCGCAAATCTTGGCTTCAGCAGATGCCGGCGGTGAGTTACGTATTATTCATGCCAGCGCCGACGCGCCTGCGGTAGATATAACCGTCAATAACGCTGCAACGCCAGCAGTAGCAGATTTGGCCTTTTTGGAATTCACCGACTTTATCAACTTGCCGGGCGATGACTATTTGGTTGATGTTGCTGCTGCGGGCGGTGACCCGGTGGTTATCGATGATGCTGCCTTAACATTGGCCGAAAGCCAACGCGTTAGTGTTTATGCTGTAGGTGCTTTAAGTGACGGCTCGCTGACCCTTGCTGTGGTAGAAGACGATGCGCGTCGCATTGCCACTGAAGCCCAAGTGCAATTGGTGCATGCATCGCCAAGTGCGGGTCCAGTAGATATTTATGTAACAGCAACCAGCGACATTAGCGACGCAACGCCAGCATTTGCCGACGTGCCTTTTGACGCCGCTGCGTTAGTATCAACCGGTTATGTTTCATTGGTGCCTGGCACCTACTTTGTGACCGTTACGGCGGCAGGTACACAAACTGCTGCAATCGGCCCAATTGAACTGACCTTAGAAGGCGCTGGCGTTTACACTGCTGTTGCGGTAGACGCTACTGGCGGCGGCTTACCGCCACAACTTATTCTGATGGACGATCTTGCACCAGCAATGTAAGCCCGCGCTGACGTAAGTAAACCCATTGGCTGCAACCACGGGCCAATAGAAATAAGCTTAACGCCAACCACAAACCGTGGTTGGCGTTTTCATTTGGAAGCCACCATTGGCTGAGTAACCACACCGGCAGAAACACGCCCATGGCACTTACCGCCATGGTATTGCGCATGGCATGTGTGAGGCCCAAACCAATAAATACGCCGTCGTAATAGTAACTCCAGTGCCCTAGCAGAGGTAATACGATTAACCAGGGCAAGTAACGCTGCGCAACTGAAATCACGTCGGGTAAATCGGTCAGCATGCGAATTATCCAATCGCCGAGTACAAAAAATATCAGGCTATAAACCAGTGCGAACAGCATCGACCAGAACAAGGTGAGGCGCATCCAGTAGCGAATTTTGGCGGTGTCTTTTCGCCCGCGTGCGGCCCCCAGCAGAGCCTCTACTGCATAGGCAATGCCGTCCAAGCCCAGGGAAATAAGCAATAAAAACTGCATCAGTACGGCATTGGCAGCCACCACGACGGTGCCGAAGCGCGCAGCATAACCGGTCATTGTTGCCATGCAAAGCTGTAGCAACAGTGAGCGGATAAACACATCGCGGTTCATTGCCGCAAAGCGTTTTAGATAACTGGGTGTAATGCGCCAAAGGTGGGGTGCGGGTAACACATCACGAATCAACCAAAGCCCAAGCAACGCAGTCGACACTTCGGCCAGCACTGATGCCCATGCGGCACCAGCAACATTCATCCCTAATCCTAAAATTAAAACAACGTCAGCAATAACATTCACGGCATTGGTAAATATCACCAAGGCCATTGCCGCGCGACTTTGCTGACGGCCAAGCAAGGTGCCAAGTACCAGTAAGTTTATCAATGCTGCAGGTGCCGCCCAGAGCCTGATACCAATGTATTGTGAAGCATAGTGCTGCAGGTCGGCGCTGGGATTTATGATCCACCATGAAAAATCAATAATCCACGGTGTAACCAGCAACAGAAAAAGTCCGATGCCTACCGCCAGTACCATGCCATGCACCACCACTTGCTGCGCCGCGGCATTATTTTTAGCGCCAAACGCATGCGCGATCTCGGCTGTGGTTGTCATGCGTAAGAAGATGGCGAGTAGATAAATAAAACTGACAATCATGGCACCAAGCGCGACAGCACTGAGATAAATCGACTGAGGTAAATGCCCAATAATTGCGGTATCCACTAAACCCAATAAAGGTGCGGCAATATTTGATATGATCATGGGCAAAGCAATCGCAAAAATAGTGCGATGATCAGCGCGCTTGCCAAAATTGAACGGGAGTTTGTTTATGCGTTTCATGCTTATTGTTCTTGGGTTAATGAGCTGTGTGTCGTGGGCTGCACCGGGCAGTGTTGCTGTGTTGCAATACCACCACATTGGGGATGATACACCGCGGGTGACTTCAGTGACAGCCGAAGAGCTCGAGGCGCACTTCGCGTGGTTAAAAGAGAACGACTTTACGGTACTATCCGTTGGTGAAATTCAACGCCGATTTGACGCTGGCGAGTCGTTACCGGAATACACCGCGGCAATAACCTTCGATGATGGCTGGCGCAATGTTTACCGCGAAGGGTTGGCGATTTTCAAAGAATACCAGTATCCCTTCACCATTTTTGTGAACCCAAAACTTATGCGAGAAGCCTCGAGCCAATATATGGGTTGGGAACAATTGCGCGAACTGCAGAAACATGGTGCGCAGATTGCGAACCATACCAATAGTCACTGGCACATGACCTGGCGTTATGAAGACGAAACGGAACAACAGTGGCGTGAGCGGGTGGTTGCTGATGTGCTTGATGCCCAGCGCGAGATTGACGAAAACCTCGGCGAGCAGCCCCGCCACCTTGCTTATCCATACGGTGAATACGATGTGGCATTGCAGGCCTTGTTGCAACAGCATGGCTTTATAGCATTTGGTCAGCACTCCGGACCGTGGACTTCGCACAGCCCGGCCACCGCAATTCCGCGATTTCCAGCGTCGGCTCAGTATGCGAAATTAGAAACGCTGGGCACAAAAATGAAGAGTTTAGGCTTACCGATAACTGACTATAAACCACAGGAAATGTTAGTTTCTGAAGGGCAACTCACCCCGAGCTTCACGGTTAGCGTTGCAACAACCGACGACTTTAACCCAGGCCAAATGAACTGTTTTGCAGGCGGCCAAGTGTTGCAACCTGAGTGGGACGGGAATACCTTTACGGTTCAACTTGAGCAGCCGTTGCCGATTGGGCGGTCACGGGTAAATTGCACGGTGCCGAGTAAATCGCAAGCAGGCCGTTTTTATTGGTATTCGCACCCGTTTATCCGCGCTGATGAACGCGGACGCTGGCCGGACTAATCGTTAATCAAATTGTGACGCAATGATTGCGAAGTCGGTGATCAATTGCGTCATGTTTACCGAAGGAATTTCACCCATCACGTGCTCGGCTTTGAAAATAGCTTGGCGCTGCCCATCAGGATTCACTAAAACAATCGCTGCACTGTGGTTCACGAGGTAATCAGTAGCGCCTTCGTCAGGGATTGAGTACATCAAGCCTAAACCATTTACGAACGGATACAGCTGCGGATGCTCGGCACGCACGCCTACAAATTCAGGACCAAAAAAGCTCGCGTAGTCGGTCACCCGTTCAACTGTATCGCGCTGTGGGTCTACTGAAATCATCCAAACGTTTACCGGATGCTCAGCTTGTTTCTGCAGGTCGGGCATGGCTTTACGTAGATTCGCCATGGTGGTGGGACAGATGTCCGGGCAAAAGGTGTAGCCGGTAAACAACAGTGTCCACTGCCCCTGTAAATTGCTAATGGTCACGTCGTTGCCAAGCGAGCTTTGTAGCGTGAATGACTCCAAGGTGCGCGGCGGGTCGTACACCAGCGCTTGCGGCTCCGGCTTTGGTAGGTTGTTGTAGATAACAACACCAAATACCAAAGCAATGAGCGCGACGATGCTAACAAGTAGCTTTTGCATTGTAGAACTCCCTTCTGTGACTATAACCCGACCAATGCGGGTGAGACTAAGTAGTGATCTGCAAGCAACAAAATAAACAGCGCGAATAACTGCCAGATTGAAAATTTGAACATATTAAACGCAGTGTGTTTGGTTGGGGCGAACTTCAGCTTCCAAGCATAAACTAAAAACCAAATACTCGAAATACTCGAGCCGACTAAATAGATAACGCCGGACATGCCAACAATGTAGGGCAGCAAACAAATAATACCGAGCAGCACCGTATACAGCAAAATACAGGTTTTTGTGAACTCGATGCCATGTGTTACCGGTAGCATTGGAATCTCGGCTTTTGCATAATCTTTCGCGCGGTGAACGGCAAGCGCCCAGAAATGAGGGGGTGTCCAGGTGAACACAATCATGACCAACAAAATTGCAAATGGGTGGATTTCGTTGGTTACAGCGGTCCAACCAAGCAGCGGTGGCGCAGCACCAGCTAAGCCGCCAATCACAATGTTTTGTGGGGTGGCACGTTTTAAATACATGGTGTAAACCATGGCGTAACCGATCAAGCTGGCAAACGTTAGCCAAGCGGTAAGCATATTCACCCAAATAGCCAAAACCGCGAACCCTAACGCACCGATAACAGCAGCAAAGGTGAGTACGCGCTTAGGCGACAAGGCGCCCGACGGCAAGGGGCGGCGCAGCGTACGAGCCATGCGTGCGTCAATGTGGCGATCAACCAGATGGTTAACAGCAGCAGCTGAGCCTGACATTAAACCAATACCAATAAGGCCTGGAACCATGATTTGCCACGGTACCCAAGTAGGCGTGGCGAGGCACATTCCAACCAATGCGGTCAGTAATAACAGGAGCACCACATTGGGTTTGGTCAGGGTTAAGTAGTCACGCCAGCTGGCATGTTTTTTATAGGTTTCAGCAAGCGCCTTATCGGCGCCTGACATTTGAGCTTGTTCTGACATTCGAATTTACCTCGCCGTTGTCATTATGTACTTCACGCGTTGATACGTCATCACGCGTTGCGGGCGATCTTGTAATTTAACCCAACTAAACTAAGTAACAAAAGTGCACCTACAGCATTGTGCGCCACTGCAACGCCAAGCGGCAGCATGAAAATTACATTGCTGAAGCCTAACACCAGTTGAATAACTAAAAATAATGCAACCCAGTTCAAACTGCTGCGAATTACGCTGGTTTGTGTGCGTCTAAAACCAAACCAGAGTAACAAACCCACCACAATAGCGGTGAAATATGCGCCAAATCGATGCGCGACGTGCATGGTCATGCGTTCAGCGTAGTCGTGAGCGCCATATTGATAGGTGTTTGCTTCAGGTACCGAGAATGCGCCCGCTATGTCGAGGCGCTCGCTCCAATTGCCTTCGCAAAATGGCAAGTCGGTACAGGCCATTGCCGCATAATTGGCAGCAACCCAGCCACCTAAGGCAATTTGTCCAATCACGACCAGTAAAGCAAACAGCGCAAAGCCCGACAGCGTTCTCATCTTAGCATCGCCAAGCGGCATGTGTACGCGCTTGAGCCGAAGTGATAACAAGTACAGTAGCGATATCGTCGTAAAGCCGCCCAGTAAGTGCCCCATAACGATTAAGGGTTGCAGATTCATGGTTACGGTCCACATACCCAGGGCCGCCTGGAAGGTCACCAAACACAGCAGCGCAACAGGCAATAATACCGGTTGTTCGGGGTGTTTACGTTTGCGAATAAACGCCCATACAGTAAGGGCTAAAATGAACAAGCCCAGTGTGCCTGCCGCATAGCGGTGAATCATTTCATTCCAGGCCTTCTGGGATTCCAACGGAGCATCAGGGAATAACGCTGCGGCCTTGTTGGAGTCTTTTGGCACGGTCAATTCGCCGTAGCAGCCCGGCCAATCTGGGCAGCCTAAACCCGCGTCAGTTAGGCGCGTATATGCACCTAGAACAATCACCACAAAAGCTAAAACAACAGTTAATTTAACGAATGTGCGCATGCGACTAACCTATCTTAGAAAGCTTTAACAAAGTGCGCAGGTCAGAAAGTAGATTCTTCGCTTCTGCGCGCATCGCTTCTTCATTTTCATATGTTGGATAATAAAGAACGACGTTACCGAGTGGATCAATAATGAATAAGTGATGTGCCGGAATATCTGCAACGGCTTGAGCCAGCGCGAGGTCTTGCACATGCTTAACCAATGGCACTTGATTCAAGTCGAGTTGGGTACCGTTGGCGCTAATTAAAATAGGACTGACGCGGTCGGTTTCTTTACCCAAGGCAATATCAAGCTGATTGATGGCATACAAGCCTTGCACGCATGCTTGATCGCAATTGCCGTCATCACGTAACGCGACGCGCCACCCTTCCGGTAAGCTGTTGCTAAGCTGACGCAGTTCAACCGGTGGCACCATCATGGTGCCCTTGTTGGTTGCTGCACCTTGGTACCAATTTTGATCCAGCACTAATTTAGCGCCGATGACAGGAATTAAAAACGCGAGTACAACACCAACAAGGGTAACGCGCGATTTTTTGATAGTGGTCATGGTCATTCCTCTGTTTTTATTTTTTTGGAACGGCTGGCAAACCAGAAAACCAACAAGCAGGCGATGGCGAGAGAAAACCATTGGAATGCGTAAGCACGGTGCTTGGTTGGTTTCATAACTTGCGGTTGCCATTGGCGCGGCCAACCCAGTTCAGCAGATTCTGAGAGTAGCACCACATAGGGTTGAATGGGAAGTTGTGTTGCTGCCCGAATTGCGTCGGCATCAAGTTGTTGCACGCGTACCGGCCATTGGTCGCTTTCCACCAAGGTATCGCCCATACCCCAGATTTTACTGATGTTGGGTTCATAAAAGTAACCGTTTATGGTTACTTTTCCAGCGGGTAACTGCAGTTCTGGGCGTTGTTGCCGCGTTTCGCCCCAGGGTACCCAGCCCATATTAATCATAATAATATGTTGCCTGGCGTCGGCTAAATTCGCTTCAAGCAAGCCGATCACATGGTAGCCGGGTTGGCCATCCATGATTTGATTGTCGAGCAATAGGTAATTTTCAAGCAGCTCGCCTTGCACCGAAACTTCCGCAAAACGCGGTATCGCGGTTGCAGGTGCGCGATGCGTGTTTAACGAAAGTGTTGGGGTAGAGCGATTGGCGTAATCCGCAAACAGTTGTTCTTTTTCGTTGGCACGATCAAGTTGCCAAAATCCAAGCTTGACCAAAATTGCAATTGCCAGCACAGTGAGCAGCGTAGCAAGGAGTTTGCCTTTACGCATGTCGAGCTCCGTACGAAACATTTCGATAGGAATCTGTGATGGTTATTACTGCAAAAATCATATTGGTACTACTCATGTTATTTATGGTCGTAAACTTGTTCCGAGCATTATTTGCCATGCTCCGCGACGACCCGACCAAACCTTCCATGACCAAATACTTGGGGCAGCGGGTGTTGTTTTCCGCTATAGCCATTGTGGTGATCGTGATACTACTGGCATCTGGGGTATTGACACCAAATCCGCGACCGTATTGATGTTCTCGTAATCTGGAACCTCAATACGGCCGCGACTGCTTTATAGAATATAAACGAAGATAAACAAACACACCCAAACTACATCAACAAAGTGCCAATACCAGCTTGTTGCTTGGAAGGCAAAATGCTTTTCTGGGGTGAAGTGACCTTTGATAACACGCAGGAACATGATGATTAACATCAAGGTGCCAAGTGTTACGTGCATACCGTGAAATCCGGTAAGCAGGTAGAACGTATTCCCGTAAATACCCGAGTCGAGCGTTAGCCCTAGCTCTTCATAGGCGTGAATGTACTCCGCAACCTGAAGGTATAAGAAGGTACAGCCTAAAATAATGGTAATAGCCAGCCAAATAGTTAGCTGTTTACGGTTATTTTTTTCTAAACCAACATGTGCGAAATGACAGGTAACGCTTGAAACAATCAGGATAATTGTGTTGTAAAGCGGTAAACCCATCCAGCCCATTGCACCAGACTCTGTGCCACCTGGCGTTTGCGTGAGCGGCCAATGGGCTTCAAAAGCCGGCCATAACACCTCGTTGGTCATCGCGTTGTTGCCAGCGCCGCCGAGCCATTCAACCGCAATAACACGGGCGTAGAACAAAGCTCCAAAGAATGCCGCAAAGAACATGATCTCTGAAAAGATGAACCAGCTCATACCCTGACGGTACGAATGCCCCAATTGATTGCTATACATGCCGGCCATCGATTCGTTTATCTGGTCGCGGAACCAACCAAATAACATCACCAGAAGCACAGCAATGCCGCCCAGGAGTACATTGACACCCCAGCCGTCGGTGGCTTCGTTCTTCATGTCGATTACTGTGTGGCCTGCACCAAAAGCGATTAAGCCTAAGGCAATAGCTCCAATTATCGGCCACGGACTTGAAGCAGGTACGTAATATTTTTCGTGTTGTTGTGCCATAAAACTAATCCTCAGTCTGCTGATGTTGCTTCAAAGGTTGCGAGAACATCAGGTTGAGCATTGGCTGTCATATCGTACATCGTGTATGACAAAGTCAACGTATGTATATGTTTAGGAATATCCGGGTCTAAGTAAAACTGCATTGGCATTTTTGTTTTGGCACCGGCTGCCAGGGGCTGCTGGTTAAAGCAAAAACATTCGGTTTTATTCAAATACAAACCGGCTTCACCTGGCGCGACTGAAGGCACAGTTTGCGCCACCATGTTTTGACCAGTTGGATTATTCGCCAAAAAGTTAACGACTTTCGTTTCGCCTGGATGAACTCGCACGGATGTTACTTCCGGCTTGAACCCCCACGGCATACCTGTATTGACCCGGGTAATAAACTGTACATTGATGGTGCGCGAAGTATCGACCTGGCGTGTGTTAACGGCCGCTTGTTCATTTTTTGTGCGGCCGTTAAACCCGGTAATGTCGCAAAACACTTCGTACAATGGCACCAATGCGAACCCGAAACCAAACATGCCTACAACAACAAACAGTAGGCGACGAATGACCCGCGCGTTGTCTGGGCGCGGGTTAGGAGTCGGATTATTATCAGTCATTTCTATTTCACCTCAGGCGGTGTTTCGAAAGTGTGGTACGGTGCCGGTGACGGTACAGTCCACTCCAACCCTTCTGCACCTTCCCATGGCTTCGCCGGTGCTTTTTCGCCACCGCGTACACACTTAATCACAACCGCCAAGAAGATGAGCTGCGATAAGCCGAACGCGAAGCCACCGATACTAACAATTTGGTTAATATCTGCGAACTGTAACGAGTAGTCCGGAATACGGCGTGGCATACCTGCCAAGCCTGCAAAGTGCATTGGGAAGAACAACACGTTGACCGAGATCAAAGAGGTCCAGAAGTGCCATTTCGCCAAGGTTTCGTTATACATGTGGCCAGTCCATTTCGGTAGCCAATAGTACGCAGCTGCCATAATCGAGAAAATGGCACCTGTAACGAGCACGTAGTGGAAGTGCGCAACCACAAAATAGGTGTCGTGATACTGGAAATCAACCGGGGTAATCGCAAGCATCAACCCAGAGAAGCCGCCGATTGTGAACAAAATCACGAACGCCAAGGCAAACAACATGGGCGTTTCAAAACTAATTGAACCGCGCCACATGGTGGCTACCCAGTTAAATACTTTCACCCCTGTTGGCACCGAAATCAGCATGGTGGCATACATAAAGAATATCTCTGCCGCCACAGGCATACCGGTGGTAAACATGTGGTGCGCCCAAACGATAAAGCTCAAGCCAGCAATGGCCGCCGTGGCGTAAACCATCGACGAATAACCAAACAGTCGTTTACGGGAAAACGCTGGAATAATCGCTGAGATGATTCCGAAGGACGGTAAAATCATGATGTACACTTCGGGGTGCCCGAAGAACCAGAAAATATGCTGGAACAATACGGGGTCACCGCCACCTGCCGCGTCAAAGAAGCTGGTGCCGAAGTATTTATCCGTGAGCACCATGGTTACGGCACCGGCTAATACAGGCATTACAGCGATTAACAGGAAGGCTGTGATAAACCATGTCCACACAAACAGCGGCATCTTCATGTAGGTCATGCCAGGTGCACGCATGTTCATAATGGTCACGATCACGTTAATTGCGCCCATAATCGACGAAATACCCATGATGTGAACCGAGAACACGAACAGTGCAGTGGAATCACTACTGTAGGTGGTTGAAAGTGGAGCATAGAAGGTCCAGCCGAACGCTGGGCCGCCACCTTCCATGAACAATGAAGCCAGCAGGATTGCAAACGCAAATGGCAGAATCCAGAAGCTCCAGTTATTCATCCGCGGCAGTGCCATATCTGGTGCACCAATCATCATCGGTACCATCCAGTTCGCCAAGCCGGTGAAAGCTGGCATAACTGCACCGAATACCATAATGAGGCCGTGAACGGTGGTCATTTGGTTGAAGAAATGTGGCTCAACCAACTGCAAACCAGGTTGGAATAGCTCGGCACGAATAACCATTGCCATTGAACCGCCAACCAAAAACATAATAAAACTAAACCAAAGGTACATCGAGCCGATGTCCTTGTGGTTCGTCGTGAAAAACCAACGGGTAATACCCGATGGCGCGTGGTGGTGATGATCGTTATGATCCATCTCGCCAGCAACTGTGCTCATATCGGGTCTCCCTTACTGATTCAAAAATTCGTTTACATCAGCGGCCTGAATCAGGTCGCCAGTGTCATTGCCCCAAGCGTTACGCTCATAGGTAATAACAGCCGCCAGTTCACGCAGACTTAGCTGATTGCTAAATGCTTGCATGGCTGTACCTGCTTTACCGTTAACAACGATGTTGATATGGCCCATTTTGTCGTTTAGGACCATGTTGGTGCCTTTCAAACTTGGGAATACGCCCGGAATGCCTTCACCGCTAGGTTGGTGACATGCAGCACAGCTACCCAAATATACGCGCTCGCCTAGCTCCATGAGCTCGTCTTTGCTCATCGACATAGACAGCAAACGTTGTTCTTCTGCTGCTGCTTGTTTTGCAATCGCTTCTTGCTCGCTTATCCATGCTTGATATTCCGCAGGCTCTTTAGCGATAACAACGACCGGCATAAAGCCGTGGTCTTTACCACACAGCTCCGCACATTGACCGCGATAAATACCTGGCTCATCAACTTTGGTCCAAGCTTCGTTGATAAAGCCTGGGTTCGCGTCCTTTTTCACGGCGAAATCAGGAACCCACCACGAGTGGATAACATCATCTGATGTGACCAGAAAACGAACTTTAGTATCAGTTGGAATAACCAATGGACGGTCAACTTCAAGCAGGTAGTTTTCACCTTTCTCGAGGCGGTTGTTAATTTGGTCTTGGCGTGTGGCCAGCAGACTAAAGAACTCAACGTCGTGCTCGAAGTACTTGTAGTGCCATTTCCATTGTGACCCGGTAACAAGAACAGTGACTTCAGCTTCGGACGCGTCCTCCATGGCAAATAGCGTCTTAGTTGCTGGAATCGCCATACCGACCAAAATCAGGAACGGGATAACGGTCCAAAGTATTTCAACCTTCACGTTTTCATGAAACGTAGCAGGCTTATGACCTTTGGACTTGCGGTGGATAATCATGGAAACAAACATGATTCCGAAAACGATAATACCTATCACACAGCAAATATAAAAAATCGTCATGTGAAGGTCGTAAACGCGTTGACTGATCTCGGTAACACCTTGAGTCAGGTTCAACTGCGATTGCGCACTAGCAGCAAATGGAATACTTGCTATTAGCGCAGTGATGAGTCTAATGCTCACGCGAAATCTCCTCTCATTCTTCCGACGCGGGTTGGCCGCGAATACACCGAAGTGCGAGCCTGAAGAACAACGAGGTGAGTAGAAAAAGGAACAGCTTTTCAAATGAAAATCTTTTTCCCACTAACCCTTTGTTGTTATGTATCAAATTTTATTTTTGTTTATTGTGTTAGCAGTTAATGCGCATTCAAAATACCATTTTCTGGTGAAAAAGAAACCGCCTATTCGAAGAATTTTTACATCTAAGTATAAAAAAAGGGCTGCAACTGCAGCCCTAACTGACAACCTTCACAAGCAGGTTTAGTGGAGTGGGGTGAGTGAAGGTAAATCATTAAACACGAAACTGTGCGTTTGGCTAACCTTGCTCGCCATTTTTAAACGTTGTTGCATACGCGGCGATAATTCACCGAGCCAACTTAATACAAGGCTACTGGTTCCGGCTAACAGAGCTTGCTCCGTTGCCCATTCACGTTCATCTTGATTGCGGCCATGAACCCAACGAATGCGTGACCGGCTAATACCCGCACTGACCAGCTGTTCAATAAGATCACGACGCGCGCCAATTACGGTAATCCATTGGTTTGTCCGTAATGACAAAGCATGCAACCGCGGCAATATATCGTCCAAATTATTCGTGGTTGTTTCCAGCGCTGGAACGGCTGACCATACGTCAAAACCAAGGTCGTTAAATTGTTTTGTGAATTCGTTTCTCATAACCATGCTCCATTTCGAATGACGCCAACAGCCAAACCTTCGATGGTGAAGTACTGGTGGGTAAGATCGACTTGAATGGGGGAAAACTCTTCGTTTTCCGGATGCAATAAAATGATGTTGCCGCGTCGCTCAAAACGTTTGACGGTTACGTCATCCTCAACGCGCGCTACAATTATTTGGCCATTACGTGCTTCTTGTGTCTTATGTACTGCAAGCAGGTCGCCGTCAAGAATCCCGATGTCTTTCATACTCATGCCGTTTACGCGAAGTAAAAAGTCGGCATGTGGTTTAAATAAATTCTGATCAACTTGGTAGTGGCTTTCGATATGCTCCTGCGCCAAAATAGGCTCACCAGCGGCAACGCGCCCGATTAATGGAAGGCCTTCTGGCAGCTCTTCGACGTCTACACCGATTAAACGGAGACCACGCGACATGCCCGGCATCATTTCAATCACACCTTTTTTAGCGAGCGCTTTGAGATGCTCTTCGGCAGAATTTGCCGACTTAAATCCTAAGCGTTGGGCAATTTCAGCCCGGGTAGGCGGCATGCCGGTCGCATCGATATTATCTTTAATAAGGGTCAAAATTTCTTGCTGTCTCGGTGTTAATGGACGCATCTGAATACCTGTTTATCTATACAGTGGTACTGTGAGTATATACAGGTGTTTTGGTTTCGCAACTTTTTTGTACAAAAATTTTTCAGTCAGACAATTTTTATCATTAGTGGTATGCTTTATACGTCTGTAATTAGTGGGGATATTCGATGAGTCTAAGAGGCTTTTGGCGCGCGATTATGTACTGGCCAGTACGTTGGTTAACGCGTTTCGAAATTATTTTGGATGACACCGCCCAGCAAGTGGTCGGTGACAACAATGTTGTCTATGTGATGCGTTCTACGTCAACTACCGACATGTTGGTGGCGCAGCGGGCGCTGAAGCAAGCCGGCTTGCCGGACCCTACGGATGAACTGTTTATAAACGGTCAGCAGCTCGCTCGTGTCATGTTTCTTGATCAAACGGATCACAGTTCAGCTCAACGGGCCATCGCAGACTTTGAAAAGCTGATTGCAGCGCATCAAAAAGACAGTCAGTTGAACATTAAAGTTGTGCCCATTGGTTTATTTTGGGGGCGTAAGCCCGGACAAGAGCCTCGCCAAGGGCATACCATGGTGTCTGATATTGATAACCCCGGTCGTTGGCGTAAATTTTGGCTGGTAATGTTCTCCGGACGGCATATTTTGCTGCGAGCGAGCTTGCCAGTGCAATTGCGAGAAATGGCTGAACAGCGCGGCTCTACGCAAGATCTTGCGCATAAATTAGCGCGCGTTGCACGGGTGCATTTTGTGCGGCTAAGGCACGCAATTGCCGGACCTAAAATGACCGAGCGTGCAGTGGTTATTCAAGACTTGCTCGACACCCCAGCGTTACAACAAGCCATTGCGGATGAAGCGCGCAGCAAGAAAATAACGCAACAACAGGCACGCAAAGTAGCGGAAAAGTATCTGCATGAAATTGCCGCGAGTTACAGCGATACCTTGGTTCGTTTGCTCGATCGATTCATGTCATGGTGTTGGAGTCGTATTTATAACGGTATTCATGTGGAAGGCGGCGAGCGCATCCGCGAATTGGCTGAGGCAGGTCACGAAATTGTTTACGTACCTTGCCACCGCTCGCACATGGACTACCTGCTATTGAGTTATGTCATTTATAAAGAAGGCCTAGTTCCACCGCATATTGCAGCTGGTGTGAATTTGGACTTTTTTCCGGCCGGCCCGTTATTTCGACGCGGTGGTGCATTCTTTATACGTCGCAGCTTTCGCGGCAACAAACTCTACTCAACGGTGTTCCGGGAATACCTTAACCGGCTATTCCAGAAAGGCTATCCGGTGGAATACTTTACTGAAGGTGGGCGTAGCCGCACGGGCCGTTTGTTGGCACCCAAAACCGGTATGATTGCCATGACCGTTCAGGGAATGTTGCGCGGTCAGCAGCGGCCGATGTCACTGGTTCCGGTTTACCTTGGCTACGAACATGTCATGGAAGTCGGTACATACTTAAAAGAACTTAAAGGCAAATCAAAAGAAAAAGAATCGGTGTGGAAGGTGATAGGAAGTTTGCGTCACTTGCGTAACTTTGGCCAAGGCTATGTGAGTTTTGGCGAGCCGATTAACCTAGGCGAAGCACTTGAGAAACTACAGCCTAACTGGCGTGAGGCAATTACCACTGGTGCAGAAGAGCCGGAGCGGCCCAAATGGTTAACGCCAACCGTTAATTTATTGGCTGATGAAATTATGTGTCGAATCAATAACTCAGCGGCATTAAACAGCGTGAATTTAACAGCCCTAGCTATTTTGAGTTCTGAGCAGCATGCGCTGACACGCGAAGAATTGGTTAGCCAGTTAAACCTCTACACCCAGATTTTAGGCGAAGTGCCGTACAGCAAAGACGCTTATGTGCCAGAGGAAGATGGCGACGCACTATGGCAACTGGCGAAAAAACACGACAAGTTCATCGTCGAGTCAGACGGTATTGGTGAGCTTATTCGCCTTGATGGTACTAACGCGATAGCGATGACCTACTACCGAAATAATATTATGCACATGGTTATTGTGCCAGCGCTGTTGGCGGCCTTTGCGTTGGGGCATAAACGCTTTAGCGGTGAACAGGCAAGCCAGTTGCTGGCTCAGCTGCATCCGTTGTTGCGCAGTGAATTATTTATCAGTCATTCTCAGGCCGATATGAAACTGTGGGTTAGTGCGTTGCTGGAACAATATGTGCAATGTGGCTTGCTCAGTGAGCTTGAAACTGGCGAATTTATAGTTGCTAAACGCGACTCACAAGCCTATTCACAGCTCGTTTTATTAGCTCGAAGCGCCGGTGAAACGGCACAGCGTTACGCAATTGTTTTGGAGTTACTGCAAAAAGCACAACCGATTTCCCGTAGTGAACTTGAGCAGAATTCGGTGCAGTTAGCGGAGCGCCTCAGTGCGGTTCACGGCGTAAATGCTCCGGAGTTTTTTGACAAGAAAGTGCTCAGCACGCTCATTGGCACATTGAAAGCGGAAGGCTACTTTACCGTATCGGACTCAGGTGACATGGTCGCAGACCATCGTGTTGGTGAACTAAGCGACGCTGTTGATTTGTTACTGGAACCGGCCGTATTGCAGACCATTAGGCAGTCGGTGCAGCAACTCGTGAGTGCGGCGAGCTAAGCCAAGCCATTATTAAAACCAATAATGCGCAGCAACAGCAAGGGTGAGTACCCAGCCTACGTTGTTGTTGTGCAAAAAGGCTTGAAAACAGCGCTGTGGTTCGCGGTACCAGATAAGGTAGTGCTGCCATAAGAACAATAGCGCAATAACGCCCAGTCCTGCCCAATAGGGCCAGCTAAATAATAACAAATACCCAAGCCAACCCAACAGTGCAAGCGTCGCCAACTGCAGCACCGCAATGGCGAAGGTGTCGTGTCCTGCGAACAAAATTGCGGTGGACTTCACCCCAATTTTCAAATCATCCGCGCGATCAGCCATTGCGTACTCCGTGTCATACGCCACAGTCCAGGCAATATTCGCGAAAAAAAGCACCCAAGCAATCAGCGGCAAGCCTTGGTCAAGCGCCGTAAAGGGCATCAAAATACCGAAACTGAATGCTATTCCAAGTATGACCTGTGGCAGTTGCGTGAAGCGTTTACTAAACGGATACAAAGTGGCAACAGCCGCGGCCGCGAAGCTTAATAAAATGGTCGCTTGGTTAAACTGCAGCACAATAATAAATGCCAGCAATAACAACAGGGTAAATAGTGCTAGCGCATGCCAAGGCTTCAGTTCGCCCGTCGCCAAGGGACGTAATTTAGTGCGCGCCACATGCCCGTCAATGTTGCGATCAGCATAGTCGTTAATCACACAGCCGGCTGAACGCATCACAAAAACCCCGAGCATAAACAACACCACAGTGCGCAGCGGCGGGTTGCCGTTACCCGCTACCAACAAGGCGACCAATGTCGGCCAACCAAGCAGTAAGCTGCCGATAGGACGATCAGCACGCATTAAGCGCCAACAAGCGCTAATAAATTGACCTGCTCGTATCATAGCTGTTGTTCCTTTAGGCGTGTAAGTTGTGCTGGCACGGAGTCGCCGATAAACACTTCAGCAACCAGTACGCGCTGACCCGCAGCAGTAAAACAGCTACGACGGCCCCACAGCGTTTGCGTTGGATAATTCAAACACTGATGCAACTGACCAATACGAGACTGCGGTGTAAAGGCCGAAATTTCAATGTCACTGCGCGTTAAATCAGGTTGGGCAAAAAGGTGTGCCCCCAGCGGTTGATTTCCCAATTGGCCCAATTTCAATGCCTGTTCGTCAAGCGCGCTTTGTGGAAATACACTACGCGCAAATACCCAGGGTTGGCCATCACAACATAAGATAACTTCGCGAATGGTTGCCTCGCTGACGTTGCCTAACCAACGAGCTTCATCGGGACGTATAACGCCGGGATGTTGTCCCAGAACCTCAACGCTGAATGTTTGGCAATGGCGTTTGAGTTTTGCTGTGAGTGAATCCGGGTCAAGCAACCAGTTCCGAATAATCGAATTGTCGGGTAGGCTGTCAACATTGGCAAGCCGCCAATCGGCTTGCTGCCCTTGGCTGACTATAGGAAAGTCGAAGTTCGCTAATTCAGGAAAGCGCATAAGGTAATACTATCGGCTGTACTTGGTTAACGTTCGAATGCCAGCACCAACCAGTAAGCCGGCAACTAAGCCTGCAGTATGGGCGGTATTGGCAATGTTTACCCACAGTAGGCCAGTGTATCCAAGCACCAACCAAGCCAGCATAAAAATGATTAAACCCTTGGGCAAAAACAGTGGGTGCCTTGGATTGTTCCAACCAACCACGGTAGCAATACCAAATAAACCGTACACGACACCGGATAAGCCGCCAAAGTAGGGGCCACTTTCAATAAATTGCGACGTGTTCGACATAACAGCGCAAAACAAGAAGGCTAAAATAAGCCATTTGCTGCCATAGTAACGTTCAAACCGCCCGCCCAGATACCACCACCAAAACACGTTAAACACGATATGTAAAACGCTAAAATGCAGCAGGGCAGGCGTGATAAATCGCCACGGCTGTGTCCAAGGTAGGGTTTCGAAATTATTCGGATTAAACAGCAAACTACTCAGAACTGATTCAGCCAATGGCGTCATTAAGCCAATAAATACAATAATTACTGCCGCGGCGTAACTGGCGGTAAACCAACCCGCTTGCTGCAGTAGCGTACTTAAAAAACTGACCGGCGGCGCCACTGTATCGGCTTCGTGTTGTGCGTTTTCCTGCACCGTTAACTCAGCCAGCTGTGGGTTCTCTTTGAAGGTTTGGATAAGCGCTTTTGCATGGGCATGGTAGCTGGAAACTGTTAGCCACAACTCCAACTGATTACCGTGTTCACTGACCGTGACGGGAACCCCGTTCTGCTGCAAGTAGCGATAAAGGCTTGCCATCATATCCGCATCGCGGGTGGTCAGTAATTTTTGCATTTAGCCGCGCTCCACCGCATCGGGAAACGACTGCGCCCAGGCTGTCATTCCGCCATCTAAACTGCTTACAGGGTCTACCCCTTGATGGGCTAAGTACTCGGCGGCACCCTGACTGCTGTTGCCATGGTAACAAACAACCACCACTTCAGCGTTGTCGTCAAGATCAGCCAAAAACTCTTGCACGTTCGCATCGGTTAAGCGCAGCGAACCAGGAATATGGCCCGCTTCAAATGAACGCTGGTCACGAATGTCGACAAAACGCGCGTTGCCTTGTTGCCACACGCTGTGCGCGGTCGTTGCATTAATGCGCTTAAAATCAGCCATTCTTTGTGTCCTTACTCGTCGAGCTGTATTAGCTCCAGTCCAACACCACTTTGCCGGATTGACCTGAAGTCATAATATCAAAGCCTTTTTGAAAATCATCTACAGGCATACTGTGCGTCAAAATTGGGGTTAAATCGAGTCCTGATTGCAACAAGCTTGCCATTTTGTACCAGGTTTCGAACATTTCCCGACCGTATATGCCTTTAATAACGAGTCCCTTAAAGATAACTTGGTTCCAGTCAATTGCGACACTTTGTGGGGGAATACCCAACATAGCGATTTTGCCACCGTGATTCATAGTCTCCAGCATTTGTGCAAAAGCTGAAGGCACACCAGACATTTCAAGGCCCACGTCGAAGCCTTCTTTCATGCCAAGCTCATTCATCACGTCTTTCAAGTTTTCTTTGCTGACGTCAACAGCGCGTGTTGCGCCCATTTTCTTGGCTAGATCTAAGCGGTATTGGTTTACATCGGTTATCACCACATGGCGCGCGCCAACATGACGGGCAACCGCTGCGGCCATAATACCGATAGGGCCAGCACCGGTGATCAGTACGTCTTCGCCCACTAAATCAAAGGCTAACGCGGTGTGCACGGCATTACCAAACGGGTCAAAAATAGCCGCTAAATCATCACTGATGTCGTCGGGCAATTTAAATGCGTTGTCCGCAGGAATCACCAAATATTCAGCAAAAGCACCTGGGCGGTTAACGCCAACGCCAACGGTGTTTCGACACAAGTGCCGCCGGCCAGCACGGCAGTTACGGCAGTGACCACAGGTAATGTGGCCTTCGCCGGAAACGCGGTCACCTTGTTCAAAACCACGAACGCCTTCGCCCATGGCTTCAACAACACCCACGTATTCATGGCCAACCACCATGGGCACAGGGATGGTTTTTTGTGACCACTCATCCCACTTGTAGATGTGCACATCGGTGCCGCAAATCGCGGTTTTTTTAATGCGGATGAGCAGATCGTTGTAACCGTATTCAGGTTTCTCAACGTCGGTCATCCAAATACCGGGTTCTGCATGTAATTTCGCGAGTGCTTTCATGATTCGTTACCTTCAGAGACGACGTTAAATAATTCCAAGGTCTTTACCAATGCGAGTAAACGCATCAATTGCCCGGTCGAGTTGTTCGCGTGTGTGCGCAGCTGACATTTGTGTGCGTATCCGCGCTTTACCGCGTGGTACCACAGGAAACGAAAAGCCGACCACATAGATGCCTTCTTTGAGCATCCGCTCCGCCATTTCTGACGCCAAGCGTGCATCACCAATCATCACCGGGATAATGGCATGGTCTGCGCCACTCAGGGTAAAGCCAGCTTTGGTCATTTCAGTGCGGAAATGGTTGGCGTTGTCCCACAATTTTTTGCGTAACTCGTGACCATTTTCCAGCATTTCTAATACGCGAATAGAAGCCTGAACGATTGCTGGTGCTACTGAGTTTGAGAATAAATAAGGACGTGAACGCTGGCGTAACCAGTCAATCACCGGCTTTTTACCTGAGGTATAGCCGCCTGATGCGCCGCCTAACGCTTTGCCTAATGTGCCGGTAATAATATCTACGCGGCCCAATACATTGCAGTATTCGTGGGTACCTTTCCCGTTTTCGCCTAAAAATCCAGTGGCATGACAATCATCCATCATGACTAACGCACCGTATTCGTCAGCTAAGTCGCAAACCCCATTCAGGTTGGCGATAACGCCGTCCATTGAGAAAACACCGTCTGTGGCAATCAGAATATTGCGCGCACCGTCAAGTTTTGCTTGTTTGAGTTGCGCTTCAAGGTCTGCCATGTCGTTGTTTTTGTAACGATAACGCTTGGCTTTACTTAAACGAATGCCGTCAATAATTGAGGCATGGTTCAGTTCATCACTGATAATCGCGTCTTCCGGACCCATTAATGTTTCAAAAAGGCCGCCGTTTGCGTCAAAACATGATGAATATAAAATAGTATCTTCAGTGCCTAAAAACGCACTTAATTTTGCTTCAAGCGTTTTATGAATATTTTGTGTACCACAAATAAAGCGCACCGATGCAGTGCCGAAGCCATGCTCATCAAGCCCTTGCTTCGCTGCCTTGATAAGTTCAGGACTGTTCGCCAAACCGAGGTAGTTGTTGGCACAGAAGTTAAGTACTGATTCACCGTCACCGACTTCAATTTCCGCATCTTGGTCGCCTAAAATGATGCGCTCATTTTTGTACAAACCTTCGTGTTTAAGCTCGTCTAGCTGCGTTTCAAGTTGTTGATAAAAATCTTGCTTCATGTAATTCTCCGTGCTTCGGACCCTACGGGTAGACTTAAGCTCATGCACTTAAGCCGTTAAGATACTGCATAGTTTACCTGATCAGCGGGGGGCTGCGCATCCTCATTTCTACGGCTGGAGAAATTTCATGCATAAACGCGCTATTTATCCGGGCACTTTTGACCCGATTACCAACGGACACGCCGACTTAATTGAGCGTGCTGCCAATCTATTTAGTGAAATTGTAGTTGGTGTCGCGAATAGCCCCAGCAAAAAGCCAATGTTTACGTTGGATGAGCGCGTTGAGTTGGTGCGCCAAGTTACGGCAGACCTACCCAACGTCACGGTGGTTGGCTTCAGCGGTTTGCTGGTGGACTTTGCCAAGGAGCAAGGGGCAACGGTGCTTATACGCGGTTTGCGGGCAGTCTCGGATTTTGAATACGAATTTCAACTCGCCAATATGAATCGACGTTTATACCCGGTGCTGGAGAGCGTATTTTTAACGCCCGCAGAGGAAAATTCGTTTATCTCATCCACGCTGGTCAAAGAAGTTGCCATTCACCACGGAGACGTTCGCCAATTTACCGACACGCGGGTTGCCGCTGCGTTAGAGGCCAAGATCAAGTCGCGCGAATGAGCGGAAGCTCATAGCGCGACGTCAACGAAAACCCAAGCCAACAGCAGTGGGCACACCAAGCGTAAGTGCCAAAATAGTAGGCGATAGCGCCACTGCGTGCTGGCCAGTTCTCGCACACGATTACTGCGCTGCCAAAACCAACCCAGCACGATAAAGTAGAACAACCCTGACAGGGGCAACTGAAATTGAGTCACATAGGTAACAACCCAAGTAAATAGCGGTTCAAACCAAATCACTAATGCACAACCAATCAAACTGATACAGCCTGCAATGATACCTGCTGCCTTGCGGCGCGATACTTGGTGCGTTTCAATGGCATAGGCAATAGGAACTTCGGCTGTGGCAATGGTTGATGTTAATGCTGCGATACTGAGCAGGGCAAAGAAACCAAACCCAAGCCAAGCGCCGGCGGCTCCGAGCTGCTCGAATAAGTCAGGTAGTACTTGGAAAATCAGGCGGCCCTCGCCAATTAGTTGTTCACCTTCGGTAACGGACAGACCTTGCGCCATTGCCACATAAAGTGCGGGAATGATAAGTAGACCGGCCAGAAAAGCGACCAAGGTATCGAGTGCCGCAACACTCCACGTGAGTCGGCCTAAGCGCGTACCTTTGCTTAAATAGCTGCCATAAATCATCATGCCGCCCAAGCCGATAGAGAGCGAGAAAAATGCTTGTCCCATGGCTGATACGATCAGATCAGCGCTCCACATGCTGCTAAAATCCGGAACCAGATAAGCGCGAAAACCATCGCTTGCACCCGGCAAGGTACCAATAAAAGCAATGAGCCCAAGCAACAAAACAACCAGTAGCGGCATTAGTCTGCGTGCCCAGCGTTCGATACCATTTTGTACGCCATTAATCACAATTCCGAAGGTAAAGGCGACAAATACCAACAATAGGATGATGTCGCGTAGGATTGATGGCGTGTCTGTCCAGTGGGTTAGTGCTGTTAAATTAAGCGCAGTAAGCAGTGATGTTAAGCCTTCAGCCACCATCCAAGCGGCAACTAAGTGGTAAAAGCTAAGCATTAACACCGCGCCAATAACATTGAGGTAACCAATGGTTTTTCCGCTTGCGGCAGTGATGGGCCGACTGGTTTGACTCAGCACGGTAAGGGCTTTAACCGGGTTTGCCTGTGCGGCATGGCCGATACTTAATTCGGTGTACAGAGCGGGAACAGCCAGTACCACAATCACCACTAAATACACGAGCAAAAACGCTGCACCGCCGTGGTTTGCAACTTGAGTTGGGAACCCCCAAATATTGCCTAGCCCAATTGCAGAACCTGCCGCAGCGAGAATAAAACCGAGTCGTGTATGAAAACTATCGCGCATAATTAAGCCATTATTTTTGCGGTAAAAGCCGCCATTCTAGCCTCTAACGGGTACGTAAGACTATTATTTTTGACGATTTCAAGTTAGAATCGCGCCCCAAGTTTACTTTTCAAATTTTATGCTCAAACCAGACCCGCAGGAGTCCGTTACATGACTGATCTGGATCTAGGCCATTACGGCATCACAGACGTCACTGAAGTTGTCCACAATCCTTCTTACGAACAATTGTTTGAAGAAGAAACACGCACTGATTTGCAAGGCTATGAAAAAGGCGTTGTGACTGACCAAGGTGCTGTTGCAGTGGATACAGGTATATTTACCGGTCGTTCGCCAAAAGACAAATACATTGTGCGTGACGACACCACGAAAGACACGCTGTGGTGGGCTGATCAGGGCAAAAATGATAACAAAGCGATTACCCCGGAAATCTGGGCTGATTTAAAGGAAACTGTTACCGGTCAGTTATCCGGCAAACGTTTGTTTGTTGTGGATACATATTGCGGTGCGAACGAAGATACACGTTTAGCAGTTCGCTTTATTACCGAAGTTGCATGGCAAGCCCACTTCGTGAAAAACATGTTTATCCGTCCTTCTGCAGAAGAGCTGGAAAACTTTACACCAGATTTTGTGGTGATGAATGGTGCAAAATGCATCAACCATAAATGGCAAGAGCACGGCCTGAATTCTGAAAACTTTGTCGCTTTCAACTTAACTGAACGCATTCAGTTAATTGGTGGTACCTGGTACGGCGGCGAAATGAAGAAGGGCATGTTCTCGATCATGAACTACTACCTGCCATTGCAAGGCATTGCATCCATGCACTGCTCTGCCAATGTAGGTAAAGACGGTGATGTGGCAATTTTCTTTGGTTTGTCAGGCACGGGTAAAACCACGCTCTCAACCGATCCAAAACGCCAACTCATTGGTGATGACGAGCACGGTTGGGATGACGACGGCGTATTCAATTTCGAAGGCGGTTGCTACGCGAAGACAATTAATTTGTCAGCTGAAGCAGAGCCTGATATTTACAATGCGATTCGTCGCGATGCGTTGCTTGAAAACGTCACCGTACGTGCAGATGGCAGCGTAGATTTTGATGATGGCTCGAAAACTGAAAACACCCGTGTTTCATACCCGATTTATCATATCGACAACATTGTGAAGCCAGTCTCTAAAGCGGGCCACGCTCAAAAGGTTATCTTTTTAACAGCGGACGCTTTTGGTGTTTTACCGCCAGTTTCCAAGTTAACGAAAGAGCAAACTGAGTATTATTTCCTGTCAGGCTTCACCGCAAAACTTGCTGGCACAGAGCGTGGTATCACTGAGCCAACGCCAACCTTCTCAAGCTGTTTTGGTGCGGCATTTTTGACTCTGCACCCAACCCAGTACGCTGAGGTTTTAGTGAAGCGTATGGAAGCAGCTGGCGCTGAAGCGTATTTGGTTAACACCGGCTGGAACGGTACGGGCAAGCGTATTTCTATTCAGGCAACCCGAGCCATTATTGACTCTATCCTGGACGGCAGCATTGAAGATGCTGAATTTGTCCAGTTGCCATACTTTAATCTCGCTATGCCAACGGCACTTGCAGGCGTTCAGGAACAACATATTTTGGACCCACGCAACACCTATGCAGACGCGGGTGATTGGGATGTGAAAGCACAAGATCTTGCTAATCGCTTCGTCGCGAACTTCGAAAAGTTCACCGACAACGAAGAAGGCAAATCTTTGGTTGCTGCTGGCCCTCAGCTGTAATCAACGCTAAACGTTAATTAAGAACCAGCCGCGCGAGCGGCTGGGGTTTTGCATATAAGAACCCTTGTAGCAAATCACAGTTTGACTCGCGCAGTAGCTGCGCTTGTATCTCGTCTTCAACACCCTCGGCAACCACAATTAAATTCAACTTGTGCGCCATTGATACGATGCCTGAAAGAATTGCATTGTCGCGTTTATTGTGAGCAATTTCGCGCACAAAACTTCTGTCGATTTTAATTTTATGTACAGGCAGAAAACGTAAGTATGCAAGGCTGGAATACCCTGTTCCAAAGTCATCTAGAGACACACGCACTCCCATACTATCGAGTGTATGAATCGTATCAATAGCGCGCTCTTCGTCGGCCATTAATACGCTTTCGGTTATTTCTAACTCAAGGCATTCGGGATTTATTCCCGTGCGGGTCATAATGTCGCGAACGGTTTGCAGAAAAGTTACTTGAGTAAACTGCACGGCCGAAATGTTAACCGCAACCGACAGTGGTATTTCGCGGCCTTCGTTTATCCTCATGATGTCACGACAGGCTTGCTCAAGAACCCAGTTACCGATAGGCACAATCTGTCCTGATTCCTCAGCAAGTGGAATGAATTCAGCTGGCGAAACCATACCTCGTTCAGGGTGGTGCCAGCGCAACAAACACTCAAGCGCGCACACCGATTGTTTGTCAGAACAAAGAATGGGTTGATAGTAGAGCTCAAGTTGCTCTTGGAATAGCGCATCATGCAGTTGCTGGCGCAGTAACAATTTCTCGCTGAGTTGTGAAGATATCTGTTGCGAGAACCAATGCACCGTATTGCGTCCTGCTAATTTAGCTTGGTACATAGCCATGTCTGCGTTTTGAATCAGCGATGCTGCGGCCGGGAGAGGTTTGACGTTGTGCTGCGGTTCGTAAGCCGCAATACCGATACTCGCAGTAACTGTAATTGAGAACTCACCGAGTTCAAATGGCTGTACAAATACAGACTGAAGCCGCTGTGCAATGCGGTGCCCCTCATCGGCATCATCCACTTCAGGTACCAGCAATACAAACTCGTCGGCATTAACCCGAGCTAAGGTGTCACCCGGATCAAGCAGTTCACGGATACGTGAAGCGACTTGCTTCAGTAAGTTGTCGCCGCAGTTGATACCAAAAGCATCGTTGATGGCTTTGAATTTATCCAGATCAATATAGTACAACGCAAGCATTTGGCGCTGTCGCTTTGCGAGTATCAAATCATGCGTAACCCGCTCTTCAAGGTGGCTTCGATTTAGGCAGCCAGTCAACGGGTCATGCGTTTGATTATATATTAGCTGTTCTTCAATGGCTCGTTTGTCACTAATGTCTAGCAGCACGCCAATAAAGTGAGTCACTTTATTGGCCGCATCAAGAACAGGAGAGATATGCACCTCATTCCAGTAGCTGCTGCCGTCCTTGCGGTAATTGAGTATTGACGTTTTTAACTCTTGATGGTGCTCCAGCGCATGAATTACAGAATTTATTGCTGCCTGGTCAGATTCAGGTCCCTGCAAAAAATGAAGACTTCGACCGAGAACTTCCGTCGGATGATAGCCTGTGGTGCGGTAAAAAGCGGCATTGGCATAAACTAAGGGACGCCCGCTAACCAGTGCATCAATAATCACAATACTGTTGATGCTTGACTGAACGGCGCGTTCAAGCAAGTAGCCTTGACTGTACTCAAGTGGTTGAGATTCCGTGAATCGTTTTACGTCTACATCCATGCGGTTGCCTATAAAAAAGAGGATTACCTGACTAAAAAGTTCACAAACGAGCCTTATGAACTAAGCGCACTGGAATATACTAATGTAAAGGTAATGTAACAACAAGTATCTGCGAGTTAGGCCGTTGATTTTCCAAGGCGTGTGCAGTTGCGTCCATCGTGTTTGGCTTGATAAAGGCCTTCATCGGCCCGTTGTATAATTGATACTGGTGTGTCGTTAGGAGAGAGTGTTGCCGAGCCGATACTTAGGGTTAAATGCAAATCGTCATGAGTAAAACGGTGCCGACCAACGGCCACACGTATTTTTTCTGCTAATTCCACGGCACCGTCTTGATCGGTTTTAGGAGCAATAATAAGGAATTCCTCGCCGCCCCAACGCCCCAGCACGTCAGTTGCACGCGTGCTGTTTTGCAGTAAACCACTCAGCTCAACGAGTACCTCATCACCAACTAGGTGTCCGTAACTGTCATTAAGCGTTTTGAATTGGTCGGCATCAATAATCAATACAGATAAATCGAAACTGTCACGTTTTGCGCGGCGAATCTCAATTTCCAACATTGCATCAAGGTGTGAACGATTGAACAGTTGGGTGAGCGGATCGGTAACCGCTAAAATTTCCAGCTCCTGATTACGCTTTGCTAAAAATGCGAAGGCTTCGGTACGAGACTTTTCATAGTGACGGCTAATAGTCAGCAAGGCGAACAGCGAAAGCGCAATGTTAAAGTAGCTCGGCATATTAAGTTCGTAACTGGGCCAGTCTGGGGAAAAAACGACAATAAAGACTATGGCTGCAGTTAAAGAGCACGCACTAATGTATAGCCCCCGGCGAATACCTAATAAGAAAAACGAAATTGTTGGTATTAAACTTAACCAGATAAACGAATAGTTTCTGCCTTGTGCAATAGCTAAGTAAACAGCCATAAACACGACAATTGTACCGGTAAGTAGTATGGCGCTGCGCTCTAAATTAAGGTTTTTACGTAAATCGATTTGTATGCTTAAAATCGCCACGAATACGCATAAGTTGGCTATCGCTATGTCGAAATAGCCAAATAATGTGAGATTGAGCACCACAAAGGCACCCGAGTAGACTTGCAAAATAAACAGCAAGCTTTGCATTAATTGTACACGCCAGTAGCGTGGGTCTTGACGTTCGAAAGGGTGGTGGATAACCCACCACCCTTTATGAACTAACGTACGCAAAGTTTGCCAGCTCATGCGAGGTTACCTTGTTGAATTAAAGCTGCTCTGCGTGAGGTAACTCATGCGCTGGAGCTTCTTTGTTGCCTTCAACCAAAAAGTGCTGCATCCAACGCATTAGACGCATCGAGTAGTCCAGTTGTGCAGCAACGCGGCGGTTACCGTGCCCTTCGCCTGGGTATAAAACCAAGCGCACCGGAACCTTACCGTGCGTTTTCAAATAACGATATAGCTCCATCGACTGGCTGGGGTGCACACGTGTGTCTTCTTTGCCGTGCATGATCAAAATAGGTGTACGGGCTTTTTCAGCATGATAAATGGGGCTGCGCTCAAGGTACCATTGCCATTTCTCCCACGGATAGCTGCGTGCATGAACCGCGTGCATTTCTTTGGCAATATCGGTGGTACCGAATTTTGAAATGTTGTCACTGATACCAACGAACATAACACTTGCTGCGAAATGTTCGGTTAGTGCAGTTGCGCCCCAAGCTGAAGCAAAGCCGCCGTAAGAGCCACCGGTGATGCCGACTTTGGTTTCGTCGACAAGACCTATTTCTACCAAGTGATTTTTGCCATCAACAAGGTCGTCAAATTCCTTCCCTGCGTAGTCATTTTGGCCAAGCTTGGAAAACTCGACACCGCGACCCGTGCTGCCACGGTAATTCGGGAAAAACAGCGCATAACCTTGTTGCGCAGCGTATTTTACCGGGCTGCCATAGCGATCAAGCCAACCATTGCTGTAATGGGCCTCTGGTCCGCCGTGCACCACCATGATAAGAGGGTAACGCGTACCTTCGGTATAATTCGTAGGGTAAACCACTACACCCTCCAGCTCTAGGCCGTCACGGGCCTTATAGCTGATGGTTTCTTGGCGGGGCATAGTGACATCGTCTAACCATGGGTTGGAATTGGTTAGGCGCGTAATGGTTTGTCCACTTATGCGAAATAACTCTGTTGGATGGGCACTGCTGTGCGCCCGCACCAGGACATCGCTTTTACCGGGTGTAACTTCAATGTCGACCGCAACCAGTTTACTTGGCTCCATGAGTATGCGGCTTTCAAACCACTGCATAGTCAACGCTTGCACTTCACTTTGCGTGCCACGATGACCTAACCAAATAAGCTCATCATTGCGGCGCCAAGCGATGTCTTGCACATGGCCTTGATAATCAGGCAATACGTTGGTTTTCTCATTATTTTTGCTGGTGTCATACACGTACAACCGGCCAGAGGCTGGGTCGTTATAATCCGCAGCACCAATCACTGCCAAATAGCGGCCATCAGGTGAAAATGCAGCTTTGCCGAGCTTACCAACTGATTCAAAGGCACTGACTTGTTTGCCGTCATAATCTAGCAGTTGGTACTGTGTGCTCATGTAATTGTCGTCAACCAAGGGTGTTGGCGCTACACGAACTAGCAACTGGTCGTTCTCTGGGCGAAACGCAACGGACAACACCTGCTTGTCAGCCGTTAACTGAACCGGCTTCGCGTCATCGGCTTGCGTGTCATAAAGCCAAAGGTGTGTAAACTCGTTTTGTTCTTCATAAATTTCTGCTTTGAAGCCTTTTTTAGCGAGTTTACTCTTGGTTTCATCGGCTTTAGAGCGGGCGCGAAAAGCAATATAGCGTCCGTTATTACTCACCGCGTAGCTACTAATGGCGGCTTCATGACTAAAAGCGAGCTGTGCTTCGCCACCGGTGGTTGCCATTTTGTATAGGCTGGTGTGCTTAGCGTCATCGCGTTTAGCTAAAAAATAAATGGTTTGTCCGTTAAAACTTACTGAACGTACCGATTCTTTACCGGTAATAAACGGCACGCTGGTCCCATCGCCGTGAACGGTGTGAAGCTCAATGTAGGCACCACCGTCTTCATCTTTATAGGGGGTACGTGGAACCACGCGGGTAAATGCTGCCAACTGGCCGTCGGCGGCAAGAGCCGCACTATTAATTGATTTTACGGTTACCGTTTCTTGCAACGTGATATCACGCGCAAAACCGGGCACGGTTAATACCGCCGCGACTATAATGATGCCAATGCTGCGAAGCATAATGCACTCCTCGTTGCTTTGTTGTTCAAGATTTATTCACATAATTTTACTAATACTACCAGTAAAATTATTGACTTCCCACGAAATAACGCCAATCTGTTAACAACATTTTAAGCTTTGAGTAACCCATGCTAGACCAACTATTAATAGGCGCAATTTTAATTGGAGCGCTGGTGCTATTTGTCTGGGACAAGTGGCGCTATGACATTGTCGCAATGCTGGCGTTATTAATTGCAGCCGCGTTGGGGTTGGTTCCTGCCCAAGATGTTTTTTCTGGGTTTGGCAATGCAGCCGTTATTACGGTTGCGGCAGTGTTGGTTATCAGCCACGCCATGTGGCGATCCGGGGTGGTCGACGCGCTTGCTTCATTAATGAAGCGAGTTGGTGATAAGGCGTGGATTCAAATGATCGCCTTAACCACCATCACCACCATATGCTCCGCTTTTATAAGCAACACGGGAACCATGGCCATTATGATTCCAGTTGCGCTGCAATTATCTCGAAGTGGACTTGGACATGCTTCCAAAGTGCTGATGCCTATGGCCTTTGGTTCACTATTAGGCGGTACCATCACCATGATCGGTACGCCGCCAAATATTATCATTGCGGACATTCGTCGAGACGCGTTGGGTAGTAGCTTCGGTATTTTTGACTTTACCCCTGTAGGCTTAAGTTTAGCTGCAATTGGTTTGGTATTTATGTGGGTAACCAGTCGCTGGCTAGTGCCGAGTACCAATAGCCGCGATGCAGCCAATTCACCTTACGATATGAGTTCGTATATAACCGAATTGTGGGTTCCACAAGAAGCAAATTGTGTCGGGCAAACCTTGTTTGAACTCGAAAGCAAAATCAAAGACAACTTTGCCATTGTTGCGGTCAAACACGGAAAGGCAGTGACCACGGCGCCGCCACGTTATTATCGTATCAAGGCTGAAGATGTGCTTATTGTAGAGGCCGATACTGAAACGTTGCAGCAAATTATTGATGCGACCGGCTTGGAGCTCAATGCTGACGAAGAGCTCGCCGATCGATTTTTAATTTCTGCCGAAGTGCAAGTGGTGGAAGGCGTTGTGGGCCCTGATTCCCGGCTCATTGGTCGCTCTGCAGCCGATTTACGCCTGCGCCACCGTTTTGGCGTGAATGTACTCGCAGTTGCGCGGCAGGGGCAACCAGTAAAGCCTAATCTAGCTAATATTCGCTTTAAACCGGGCGACGTATTGCTGCTGCAAGGAGATGCTGAAATTCTTACCGACGTATTTCGTCGCTTTGGATGCTTCCCGCTAGCGCAGCGAAGCATGCGTATTGGCGGTGTGAAAAAGCTGTTTACACCGTTAGCAATTTTTGCAGTTGCAATTTTAGCGAGTGCATTGGGGTTATTGTCGGTACCGGTTGCGTTTACCGCCGCAGCGGGCGCTATGGTTCTAACGAATATTATTCCGTTACGCGAACTTTACGAGAACGTCGACTGGCCAATTATTGTGCTACTCGGTGCAACTATACCCCTCGGTGGCGCTTTAGAACGAAGCGGGGCGGCACATACATTGGCTGAATGGGCGTTGCTTGTGAGTAGCGATGCCCCGGCTGCGGTTGCAATGACAATTCTACTGGTGGTGACAATTAGTTTGTCAAATATTGTAAATAACGCTGCAGCAGCCGTACTCATGGCACCAATTGGATTGAATATGGCAGCAAGCTTGGGAGTCGCGCCAGACCCATTCTTGATGGCGGTTGCGATCGGCGCTGCGTTGCCATTTATTACGCCAATTGGACACCAGTCGAATATCTTGGTGATGGGCCCCGGCGGGTATGCTTTTGGTGATTACTGGAAGTTAGGGCTGCCGCTGACTTTGGTTCTAACCGCTGCAACAGTACCTCTTATTCTTTGGTTTTGGCCGCTGCACGGGTAGCCTCTGCTCCAAGCGCTACAATGCGCAACTGCGCAATTGTTTGTTCAGCAAGCCGATGCCGTTCTTTTGCATCGGCATCGAGTGCATCGGCACCTGCGCTAAAAACGATACGAACAATCGCGTCGGCTTGCAGCTCAGCAAGATAACGTTCAAATTTTTGTTCATCAACCAAATAATCAACCAACTCCGCCGTGAAATGTTCTACTTCGCGCGTCACAGCCAGTCGAAATTCTCGTGAATTCCCAGACTTTTCTTGCAACAGCAGGCGAAAAATAGCGGTGTTGTTGGTGACGAATTCCATAAAGGTGGTTATTGAAGCACGAATGATTGAGCCACCTTTTGCAATTTGCTGGCGAGACTGGCGCAAAAGTTGGCGTAAGGTTAACCCACCTTCGTCGACCAATGTTAAGCCGAGTTCTTCCATGTTTTGAAAATGGCGGTAGAAAGACGTCGGCGCAATACCGGCTTCGCGGGTGACTTCTCGTAAGCTTAAGCTGGCATATCCATGTTCCGCACTTAACTGGTTCATGGCCGCTTGAATAAGTGCGCGGCGGGTTTTCTCTTTTTGGGCTGCTCGAACGCCTGCCATAGTGATGGAACTCTCTACTCTAAATGTCGTCAAAGCTGATTATGTCAGTGAACGTGTGTTCACGCAATTCATCGTTTTTTGAGCGATAATGCTTGCGTTGAGCGATTGGTGTAGGTAAATTGAGCGAACACGTGTTCACTGAAATGAATGTGTATTTCTTTTACGTAGTTAAGTTGGTTTATATTTATGTCGTCACATCAAAATTCAGCTGCCGCTGAAAAGCCCCCGATTCTTTGGCTTAACCTAAGTGTTTTTGCCATTACTTTTTTGGTTGCTGCTATCGGCGTACCTTGGTACGGCTTCACCCAAGGTTTTTCCACGGGGCTCATTGTTGGCTTAATTGCGACGATTGGCTTCGCTGGTATTTCAATTACCGCCGGTTACCATCGGTTATGGGCGCATCGTACTTATGATGCACATTGGTCGTTGCGTATATTATTCGCTTTAGGTGGCGCGCTTGCGGTGCAGAACAGTGCATTGCATTGGTCGTCTGATCACCGCGAACACCATAAGCATGTTGACGACAACGACAAAGACCCGTATTCAGCGAAACGAGGGTTTTGGTATTCGCACATCGGTTGGATGCTGCGTGAATATCAAGCGTCGCGGTACACCAACTACGACAACGTGAAAGACATTCAAAAAGACCCAATTGTGATGTGGCAGCATCGTAATTATTTAACCCTCACGTTACTAACCACCTTTGGTTGGCCTGTGGCGCTGGGTTTGATGCTTGGTGATGTATGGGGTGCAATCATTTTAGTAGGCTTTGCTCGCCTAGTGATAAATCATCACACAACATTCTTTATTAACTCGCTGGCGCACATTTGGGGTAAGCAAACTTATACTGATCGCAACACGGCCCGCGACAATGGTGTATTGGCATTTTTGACCTTTGGTGAGGGGTATCACAATTACCACCACATTTTTTCAGCGGATTATCGCAATGGAATTCGTTGGTGGCACTTCGACCCAACCAAGTGGTTGATTCGTGCCTGTTCGTGGGTTGGCTTAACGCGTAACTTAAAACGCACAAACGGTTACCAAGTTGAAAAAGCGCGCTTAGAAATGCAGTTTAAGAAAGCCACTGCGAAAGCAGAAGTTTCGTGTGAAACAACCATGGCGAAACTGCATGATGAATTTGACGTTATGGTGGCCAAATTGCGCGAGTATTATCAGGTACGCAAGCAACTGTTGGACATTAAAACGAAAGCATTGGTAGACAGCGTGCATGTGCCCACCTTGTCAGAGCTGCAGGCCAAAGCGGATTCAATGCGTGAGGCATTCGTTGCGCACAAACGAGAGTTCCACCAGCTATTGCAACGAGCGGTTCAAGGTAATATTCAAGGTACACAAAGCGCTTAATTGATGAATAAGAATTGAAAAGCCGACCGCAGTAACAATGCTACGGTCGGTTTTTTTATGGGCGCTATTTCTTTGCTTTGGCAAACGCATCAGCAAAGGCTGACCCCATAGCTGAGTTCGCTGGTGCCGCCGGTTTGCCCTTTGGTTTCACTGAGTTAGGTTGTTGTGGCTTACCTGAAGTTTTTGTGTTCGCCGCAGCGGGTGATTGCGCCGTTGGCTCATCATTCAAGCGCATGGTTAAGCTGATACGTTTACGTGGCACGTCAACTTCAAGCACTTTAACCTTAACAATATCGCCAGCCTTAACAATTTCGCGTGGATCACTAACAAACTTATCAGCCAACGCTGATACGTGCACTAAGCCGTCTTGGTGAACACCAATATCCACAAAAGCACCAAAGGCAGCGACATTGCTAACAACGCCTTCAAGGGTCATACCAGACTTCAAATCTTTGATGTCGTCGACGCCGTCTTTAAAACTGGCGGTTTTAAACTCAGGGCGGGGGTCGCGACCTGGTTTATCAAGCTCGCGCAAGATGTCCTGTATGGTTGGAAGCCCAAAGGTGTCATCGGTATAATCAGCGGCGTTTAAATTCTTCAAGAAACTGGAATCGCCAATTATGTCGTTCACTTTGCGCGCATTAGCCGTAGCAATGCGCTCAACAACCGGGTAGGCCTCGGGGTGAACCGCAGAAGCGTCAAGCGGTTGATCACCGTTCATGATGCGCAAGAAGCCAGCAGCTTGTTCGAATGATTTAGGCCCCATGCGGGCAACTTTAAGTAGCTGTTTGCGTGCGGTAAACCGACCGTGACTATCCCGATGCGTAACGATGTTCTGCGCGAGCGTTTTGGTTAAACCCGCAACGCGTGCCAGCAAAGCTACTGAAGCAGTATTAATATCCACACCGACTGCATTCACACAATCTTCCACGACAGCATCTAGGCTTTGTGCGAGTTGCGCTTGGCTAACATCGTGTTGATACTGGCCGACCCCAATTGATTTGGGCTCTATTTTCACCAGCTCAGCCAGTGGGTCTTGTAACCGACGAGCAATCGATACCGCGCCACGAAGCGACACATCCAAATCTGGAAATTCTTGGGCTGCAAGTTCAGACGCAGAATAAACCGATGCACCCGCTTCGTTAACGATCACTTTTGCAGCTTTTATTTCTGGGTTGGCTTTTAGCATTTCGCCAACCAGCTTATCTGTCTCGCGCGAATGCGTGCCATTACCAATCGAAATGAGTTTAACTTTGTGTTGCTTGCACATACCAGCCAAGGTACGCATGGCTTTATCGACTTGGTTTTGGGGCTGGAATGGAAATACCGTATTGGTGCCAAGTACTTTACCGGTTGAGTCTACCACAGCAACCTTGATACCAGTACGAACGCCTGGATCTAACCCCATGGTTACCTTGTCGCCGGCAGGTGCAGCCATCAATAAATCTTTTAAGTTGTTGGCAAAAATTTGAATGGCATCAGTCTCGGCGCGTTCGCGAACTGCGCCAAATAATTCGGTTTCCATATGCAGCAGTATTTTTATGCGCCATGTCCACTGAACCGTTTGTTGTAACCAAGCATCGCCGGCGCGACCTTGATCACGCCAGCCAATATGCACCGCAATCAAATGCTCGCCATGGCTACGTGCTTTGGGGTCTTCTTGCTGCGGATCAGCGTTTAGTTTGAGCTGTAATATGCCTTCATTACGGCCGCGAAATAATGCCAATGCGCGGTGCGAAGGTATTTTTTTAATGGCTTCATGAAATTCAAAATAGTCGCGGTATTTTGCGCCTTCAACTTCTTTGCCGGGTGCTAGTGTGCTGGTGATTTCAGCGTTATTCCATAAATAGTCACGCACTTTTTTCAGCAACGCAGCATCTTCAGCGAAACGTTCCATTAGTATAAAACGGGCACCATCAAGCACGGCTTTTTCATCAGCAAAGCCGGCATCGGCATTAACGAACTGTTGCGCTTCTGCTTCAGGAGTCAAGCTCGGGTCAGCAAATAAAGCATCGGCAAGAGGCTCGATACCTGCTTCAATAGCAATTTGCCCCTTAGTGCGACGCTTCGGTTTAAACGGGAGGTATAAATCTTCTAACTCGGTTTTTGACTCGGTTGATAAAATCGACTGCTCGAGTTCAGCCGTCAGCTTACCTTGTTCACGGATGCTTGCCAAAATCACTGCGCGCCGGTCATCCAGTTCACGCAAGTAAGTTAAGCGCTGCGCTAAATTACGCAGTTGCGTGTCATCTAAACCGCCCGTTGCCTCTTTTCTGTAGCGGGCAATAAAAGGCACCGTAGCACCGTCGTCAAGTAGCGCGATAGCAGCTTGTACTTGCTGCGAACTGACCGCTAATTCGTTCGCGATTTGCTGAGTAATCGAGCTCATAGCTTCTCTCATGTTGTCCTTGTGAACCAAAAAATGTGCCCAAGTATATCAGGCTGATTCTGGCTTGTGTGCGTTTAGGTGTTGTTATCGCGTAAAGTGGTAGGTTATTTGGTTCACAAACCACAGCTTGGGGCCGTTGGGTGTTTGCACCACAAATTCATCGTCAACTTGCTTGCCAAGTGCGGCACGTGCCATGGGGGCATCAATCGAAATAACATCGTCGCGTTGATAGATTTCATCTGGCCCCGCTATCGTAAAGCTGCGCTGTTCACCATGCTCGTCTTCAATGACAACACTGGCACCGAAGAACACTTTGCCTTCTTGCTGCGGGGAATAGTCGACAATTTTTAGCTGCTCAAGGCGCTTGCGCAAGAAGCGAATACGACGATCAATCTGCCGCAATTTCTGTTTGTTGTATTTGTAGTCTGCATTTTCGCTTCTGTCGCCAAGGCTGGCTGCCCAGGTTACTTTTTCGGTGGTCTCGCGCCGCTCTACCCGCCATAAATGGTCCAATTCTTGCTGAAGTTTAAGATAACCCGTACGGCTAATTAGATTTGTTTTCATAGGTTATGTTGCTGCTCATTGACTTAGTTAAGCACTATCACTAAAGAAAATATCGAACCAGAGTGACGTTCAAACGCTATTGTGGCAAGAAAAGACTGGAAATGCAGGTGCAAAGATCCTATTTTCGATCAATTGCAGCTGCGGAGTAAACCATGCCGAAAGTCGATATACGCCGACGGAATCATATTATAGAGCACCGCAAGCAGGGCCGTCCGGTGCTATTTGGGCATGGCTTTGGGTGTGACCAATTAATTTGGGAGCCGGTCATTTCTTTCATGCCCGCAACTATCGCGCCGATAACCTTCGACCATGTGGGGTGCGGACGTTCAGACTTTCGTGCTTATACACTGAAGAAATACAGTGATCTTAATGGCTATGTTGATGATCTCATCGAAGTCATTGAGGCCCTTAATTGCGGTGCTATCGACTTTGTTGGGCATTCTGTTGGCGGCATGATGGCCATGCTCGCGTCAATTAAGCGACCTGATTTATTTGGGAAAATCATCGCAATTGGGCCCTCGCCGCGCTACCTAAATGACGGTGACTACGAAGGCGGCTTTGAGCGCGAAGATATTATCGAATTATTGTCCATGATGGAGCGCAATCATTTTGAATGGGCAGGTTATCTTGCGCCAATAGTGATGAAAAACAGCCACCGTCCTGAACTCGCTGATGAATTACGAAAAAGTTTTGCGAATGCCGATCCGGTTATTTCGCGTAAATTTGCCGAGGCGGTGTTTTTGTCGGACAACCGTGACAAACTCAGCCAGATACCTGTCCCCATCACCTTACTGTACTGCGACGTTGATGTTATTGTACCGCTTGAGGTGATTAACTTTATGGCGCAACAAATTCCACACGTAACCTTGGTGCGGCTTGATGCTATCGGACATTACCCACACCTGAGCGCCCCGGAAAATGTTAGTCAGGAGATACTGGCAAATTTATGATCAATTCTGAGCATTGGATCAGTCACGCACCGGTTGGGCTAATTGCCATTCACGACAATAATCATGTTGTTGAAATTAACGACATGCTACTGAATTTGCTTGGGTATCAGCGCAACGAATTGATTGAGCAAAGCATTAACTTGCTATTTTCCCGGTCGGGCAAGTTATTCTTTCTGACACACGTTTTCCCCTTATTGCAACACCATGGCAATGTCGACGAAATGTATTTGCGGCTGCGCGATAAAAAAGGCAACGAAGTACCTGTGCTGATGAACGCCACTGCGGTTGAAAGGGATGGCAAGTTACTCTACTTGTTCGCTATGATGCCAATTCAGCGGCGATTCATTTTTGAAGACCAACTGCTCAGCGCCCGTATAGAAGCAGAGCAAGCGTTCGCCGCGGAGCGCGAGGCCACCGATGCTCTGGAATTAGCACAAGTAGATTTAGAAGCGAAACAAGAACAGCTACTTGCACTGAACGAACAACTGCAGCGACTTGCCACCACAGATGAAATGACCCAATTAGATAACCGCCGAAGTTTTGAAGCCGCACTGGAAAATCATTTGGCGTTGGTTAAACGCGACGCAAGTACCGCGGGCTTACTCCTGCTTGATGTGGATCATTTTAAACAAATCAATGATGGTCATGGGCACAGCACGGGCGATGAGGTGCTGGGGTGTATAGGGAAATTATTGCGCGACCTGACTCGTGACATTGACACGGTCGCACGAGTGGGTGGCGAAGAGTTTGCCGTTATTGTGCCAAATGTTAATAGTGAAGGCGCATTTACCACGGCGGAGAGAATTCGTCACAGCGTGCAAGCGCATACCTTTAAACACGGACAAGTAACCGTGAGTATCGGGGTAACCATGCTTAAAGAAGATGATGATCGAGAGCGTATTTTGAGCTGCGTAGATCGCGCGTTATATCAAGCTAAACACAATGGTCGCAACTGCATTGTGCAAGCCTGAAACCTTTCGTTACAAGCCTTTGTTGGCAAACGAGTTTGCATCGCATATAGTGCAAAAGTTAGCTTCACTGAGCATAAAACTATGAGCCAAGAAACCTTTAAAATTCTCGTTGTAGATGATGACGCGCGGTTGCGCAGTTTGCTTGATCGCTATTTGCAAGAACAGGGCTTTTACGTGCGCTCTGCAGGCGAAGGCGAGCAGATGAATCGTTTGCTTGAACGTGAAAACTTTCATCTACTCGTGCTCGATTTGATGTTACCGGGCGAAGACGGCTTGTCGATTTGTCGGCGCTTGCGTCAGCAAAACAATGACATTCCAATTGTTATGCTCACCGCGAAGGGCGATGAAGTAGACCGCATCATTGGTCTTGAGCTTGGTGCCGACGATTACTTGGCCAAACCGTTCAATCCACGTGAGTTGCTGGCGCGAATCCGCGCAGTGTTGCGTCGTCGCGGCAAAGAGATTCCTGGCGCACCGAGTGCGGAAGATCAAGAAATTTCCTTTGGGGAGTTTCATCTTAATTTAGGCACGCGGGAAATGTTTCGTGGTGATCAACCCATGCCGCTCACCAGCGGCGAATTTGCGGTATTGAAAGCTTTGGTGACTCACCCGCGTCAACCCATGTCGCGTGACAAACTGATGAACCAAGCACGCGGCCGTGACTACAGTGCTTTAGAACGCAGCATTGATGTGCAAGTTTCGCGTTTGCGCCGTATGCTTGAGACCGACCCAGCCAACCCGCGCTATATCCAAACGGTTTGGGGGCTGGGATACGTGTTTGTTCCAGACGGTAAACAGGCAGCAGGTAAACCAAACTAATATGCACTTATTTCCGCGTTCGGCATTTGCTCGTACGGTCGCGTTAATTGCCGCGTTGTTACTGATCAATCAAATTGTCTCCTACATCATGATTGGTTTGTATGTGGTGAAACCAAGCATGCAACAAATTAGTAGTGTGGTCGCGCGACAGGTGCAGGGTATTTTGGCACTTGACCAATGGATTGATCAGGTTGAGTTGACCGCGGAACAGCAACAAACGCTGGTAACAAGCTACACTGAAGCAACAGGAATCCGTGGTGTCAGTATTAATGATGCAGTTAAGCAAGGGCTGGCCGATACCACCACCTACAACTTCCTCTCGGCGCAACTATCTGATCTCTTGCAAGCCAACACCGAAGTGCGCATTTCGCAAGGCACTGTCTATAAGGTGTGGTTGCGTACGGAAAATCTGCCCGGCTATTGGTTGGTGATAGAGCTGGATAGCTTTGACGAAGCCCGGTTCTCACCTTTGCTGTTTTACTTAGTACTCATTGGCGCACTCAGCGTTTTCGGCGGTATGGTTTTCACCAATTGGCAAAACCGACCACTGAAAGCGCTCGAGGCCGCCGCCAAGCAGATTGGTAAAGGCGACTATCCGGACCAGCTGCCGGAACGCGGTTCCAGCGAGGTGATTGCTGTAACGCGAGCTTTTAATCAGATGAGTCAAGGGGTCAAGCAACTCGAGCAAGATCGGGCGCTGTTGATGGCTGGGGTTTCGCATGACCTGCGTACACCACTGACACGTATTCGCTTGGCGACCGAGATGATGCCACCGAATGAAGATTATTTGGCCGAAGGTATCATCAGCGATATTGACGATATGAACGCCATTATCGATCAATTTATTGATTACATTCGCAGCGACACTTCTGCTGACAATGATCAACAAAACCTCAATTACTTGGTTGAAGATGTGGTTGCCCATGTTCCAGATTCGTGGCATTCCAAAATAGAAGTCATCTATAACGAGATGCCGGACGTGCCGGTACGGGAAATTTCAATCAAGCGCGTTTTGATTAATTTGCTGGAAAATGCCGAGCGTTATGGGCATGAAAGAGTACTTGTTGAAACGGGCTATGACCAGCAACGGAAAATGGCTTGGTTTAAGGTTTGTGACGATGGTCCGGGTATTCCGGCCAATCAAATTGAGCACGTATTGCAACCGTTTACGCAAGGCGATAAAGCGCGTTCTACCAAGGGGTCTGGCCTTGGTTTAGCGATTGTGAAACGCATTGTGGAACGGCACCACGGTCGCGTGCTGTTTGGCAGTAGCCAGCGGCTCGGCGGTTTGTGTGTGCGTGTCGAACTGCCGCTTGAGGTAAATGCCGAAAGTGCGCGTTAACCGCGCACTCGATTCAGACCATTCAATGCGGCTACTCGATAGGCTTCAGCCATAGTCGGGTAGTTAAACGTGGTATTTACGAAATATTCAATGGTATTGCCTTCACCTTTTTGTTCCATGATGGCTTGGCCGATGTGAATAATTTCAGAGGCGCGCTCACCAAAACAATGGATGCCCAACACCTCTTTGGTTTCGCGATGAAACAAAATTTTCAGGTTACCTACTGCCATATTTGAAATTTGAGCGCGCGCTAAATGTTTAAATTGCGCACGACCCACTTCATATGGCACTTTTTGTTCAGTCAGTTCTTCTTCGGTTTTACCCACGGAGCTGATTTCTGGAATGGTATAAATCCCAGTTGGGATATCGCTTATCAACCGTTGATCACACTCATCAAATAACATCGCGGTTGCACAAATACGACCTTGATCATAGGCCGCGCTTGCCAAAGACGGGTAACCAATAATATCGCCAACGGCATAAATTGAGTCGATTTTGGTTTGATAATGTTTATTCACTTCAAGCTGACCGCGATGGTTTGGTTTTAAACCGACATTATCCACCTTGAGTTCTTCAATATTACCAGAGCGACCGTTAGCAAAAAGCAAGCAATCGGCATCAATACGTTTACCTGATTGCGTATACAAGGTCACGCCATCTTCGTGGCCTTCAATGCGTTCGTATTCTTCGTTATGGCGAATCACCACACCACTATTGCGCAGGTGATAACTCAAGGCGTCAGAAATCTCAGCATCCAAAAAGCTCAGCAATCGGTTACGGGTATTAATCAAGTCGACCTTTACGCCAAGGCCGCGAAATATACTGGCATATTCACAACCAACCACACCGGCACCGTAAATAATGATACTGCGCGGTTCATGGGTTAAGTTCAGTACGGTATCCGAGTCATAAATTCGCTCATGACTAAAATCAACGTCAGGTGGATGGTAGGGGCGCGAGCCGGTCGCAATCACCACCTGTTTCGTTGTGATGTATTCTGTGGTGCCGTCAGCTTGCGTGATTTTCAAACGATTCGCTGTTTCGAACTCAGCGGTGCCATGAATCACCTCAACACCATTACGTTCATAAAAGCTGCTGCGCAACCCAACTTGTTTGCGAATGACGCCTTGTGCATGGCGGAGTATTTCGGCAAAGGTTAAGCCGCGCTGAATGCGCTCCGCTGCAAATAATGGGTTGGCGTTGTATTCAATGAGACGACTAACAGAGTGGCGCAAAGCTTTCGACGGAATGGTGCCCCAATGGGTGCAACCACCACCAATGGAACTGTGTTTTTCAACCATCGCAACTTTGCGTCCGTTTTTAGCTAATTGCATTGCTGCGCCTTCGCCGCCGGGGCCACTTCCAATAACAACTGCGTCAAATTGCAGGTCTGTTGGGCTCATCAACTGCTCCTTCTGGTTGTACCGCTTGCTTCTTTGCCGTTATAGTAACGGAAAGATGATGTATTCAGCCAGTTTAATGGAATCGTCATGGCGCACAAACCCATTCCAGAAATTTTGACGCGACAAATTGTAGCAACCAGTAGGTTGTTGCGTATTGAGGCGATCGATCTTCGTTTTAGCAACGGTGTCGAGCGGCAATTTGAACGCATGGCCAGCAGTGGCCGTGGCGCGGTGATGATTGTTCCGTTTGTTGATAACGACACACTAATGCTAGTCCGCGAGTATGCGGCCGGCCTGCATAATTACCAACTTGGCTTCCCCAAAGGCTTGATTGACCCCGGTGAAACACCTGAACAAGCCGCCAACCGTGAGCTAAAAGAAGAAATTGGTTATGGCGCGAGGCAATTAATACCGCTGAAAAGTGTCACCATGGCACCGCAATTTTTTTCAGCTACTATGCATATTTTTATCGCGCGTGATTTGTACCCTGAAAGTCTACCAGGAGATGAGCCAGAGCCGCTCGAGCCGGTACCCTGGTTGATTAGTAAAGCGGATGCGCTGCTTGAGCAAGAAGACTTTACCGAAGCGCGCAGTATTGCCGCGCTTCTGATGACTTTAAGGGAATTGCAGAAATGAATGAAAACAGTTCCGTTGAGCAGTTGCAACAATGGTTAGCAGGGGCCGCGGAAGTGGCGCTGAAAGCGGGCGATTTAATTCTTGAACTCTACGAAGAACAAGCCTATGAAACTTACGAAAAAGCCGATGACTCACCCGTTACCAGTGCCGATTTCGCCGCCAACCGTCTGATTGTCGATGGCCTTGCTGCACTCACGCCAGATATTCCCATTTTGTCAGAAGAAGGCACCCACCTGACTTTTGAGGAGCGCAAGAAATGGCCACGCTATTGGATTATTGACCCTATTGATGGCACGCAGGAGTTTATCGCCCGTAGTGGAGACTTTGGAGTTATTATTGCGTTGGTAGAGCACAACCAGCCCGTGCTGGGCGTCATTTATTGGCCAGCCGGCGATGTGCTCTATACTGCTCAAAGTGGGCAGGGTGCGTATCGAGAAGATGTGCATGGCAAGCAGCGAATTCACATACGGCGACTTGCTGACCCTGACCAAGACGTGATTCATATGGCGATTAGCCGTCGTCAGCCGCGTGAGCGGGTGTTGCAACGCATGACCGGAGATCGCGAGTTAGCCATGCTACCTGCCGGCAGCTGCTCGCTCAAAGCGTGCATGATCGCCGAAGGCAAGGCGGACTGTTTTTTGCGTGTAGGGCCAACAGGGGAATGGGATACAGCCGCCGCAGAAGTTATTGTAGGAGAAGCTGGTGGGCGTATTGTCGATGAGAACTTTAAGCCACTTACCTACAACCAAGAAGCTGATTTAGGCAACCCAAATTTTATTATTTTAGGTGACCCAGCGGTGCCGTGGCAGAGTGTTTTCATTCACCATCGAAGCGGTGATTAGCTGGGAGTATATTCACCGTTTCGTGCAATTCAGACCAGACTAATACCGCCTCACCGCGCTCTAATTGTGCACGAACATCATCCACTTTTTGTTCCAACGATTTTTCGTGGTCACCGTAATCGGTACCTTCGCGCAGAACAAAAGCTTCAATAATGCCGGTTAACGTTTCTGGGTTCACTTGTTGCCACGGAATCTCCATTAGTTACTTGCCTCGTTCTGTACTTCTTGCAGCGCTTCTTCCGCGGCCATCCAGTCTTCTTCCGCAGCATTTAACAGACTTTGTGTGGAGGCCTGTTGTTTGAGCAAATCGGTCAGTTCGTTTTTGCGCGCTTCTTCGTAAAGTCCGTTGTCGGCAAGTTTCGTGTTCAAGTCCGCCAATTTTTGCTCAAGCTGAGCCATGGTCTTTTCTGCTTTAAGCACCCTGTCTTTTAGCGGCTTCAACGCTTGGCGTTGTTCGGCGGCTTGGCGTTTTTCGGCTTTGCGATCGGCTTTCCCGCTGCTGGCGTTGTCAGCTATTGCGGCAGCTTGGGTGTGCTGCTTCAACCAGTCGTGATAAGCGTCTAGGTCACCAGCAAAGGGCTCGACATGCTGATTTGCCACCAAATAAAACTCGTCCACAGTGGTGCGCAGTAAATGGCGATCATGCGACACAATAACCATTGCACCGGTAAAGTCTTGTAGCGCATAAACCAGCGCTTCGCGCATGGTGCTATCCAAATGGTTGGTCGGTTCGTCCAACAGCAATAGATTGGGTTTTTGATAAACAATTAAAGCCAATACTAAGCGTGCCTTTTCGCCGCCCGACATAGGGGCAACTTTCGCGGTTGCAGCGTCACCCGAAAAGCCAAAACCACCAATAAAATCGCGCAATGCTTGTTCTGTTGCGGTTGGGTCAAGGCGTTGAACATGCATAAGTGGCGAGGCATTGATATCGAGCATTTCCAACTGGTGCTGGGCAAAATAGCCAAGTTTAACGCCTGGGTTGAGTTCCACCACCCCGGCTTGCGCCTTGAGTTCTCCCGCTAATAATTTAACCAAGGTGGATTTACCAGCGCCGTTTCGGCCCAACAAGCCGATACGGCTGCCGGGAACTAAGTTGAATTTGATGCCTTTTAAAATAACCGTATCGCCATAACCCGCTTGCACTTTCTCAAGCGTTAACAGCGGGTTCGGCAGCTGCTCGGGCGCACGAAAACTAAAATTAAATCCACTCGCTGCGCGCAGCGGCGCACTTGCCTGCAGCCGTTCTAATGCTTTAATTCGGCTTTGTGCTTGTTTAGCTTTGCTGGCTTTATAGCGAAAACGGTCAATATAAGTCTGTAAATGCTTGCGCTGAGCCTGTTCTTTTTCGAACTGCGCTTCTTGCTGGGCTAAATGTTCGGCTTGCTGGCGCTCAAAGCTGCTGTAATTACCGTTATAGGTGGTCGCGGTTTGATGCTCAATGAGAATAATTTGCTGGGCAACGGCATCGAGAAAGTCCCGATCATGCGAAATAACCATCAAGGTTCCGGGAAAGCGTTGGAGCCAGTCTTCCAACCAGAAAATTGCATCGACGTCCAAATGGTTAGTGGGCTCATCCAGCAGCAACAGATCAGCGCGAGCAATCAAAGCCTGCGCCAGGTTTAAGCGCATGCGCCATCCCCCGGAAAACGCTTTAACGGGGTGGTAGATTTGTTCTGGCTGAAAACCAAGACCATTTAGCAGTGCTGCGGCGCGCGAAGGTGCATCATAGCCACCGATGGTGGCGAGTTTGTCATGCAAGGCACCAATGGCATGGCCATCATTGCTTTGTTCGGCCTGTGCCAATTGCGCTTCAAGGCTTCTTAGCTCCTCGTCACCGTCAAGCACATACTCAAGTGCCGAGCGTTCAAGCGCAGGCGTTTCTTGTTTTACACTAGCAATACGCCAGCCCCGTGGCACCTCACAATCGCCTTGCTCTACAGTTAATTCATGGCGAAGTAATGCAAACAATGACGACTTACCAGTGCCATTACGGCCAACCAAGCCCACATGATGGCCTGGGAAAATGGTAATATCTGCATTTTCGAGCAACAACTTGCCGCCGCGCATTAACGACATCGCGCGAATGTTTATCATAGAAAGCCCTGACTTGGTGTTCTGCTAAGTTTCTGCGACAATTATACCTGATAGCAACAGAGGTGAATATGACTCAAGCTCGTAAACGTTTTATCGCTGGCGCAGAATGCCCAGCGTGTCATGCGCAAGACACCCTCATGTTAACCATTCAAGGTGAGCAAGAGCAGGTGAGTTGTGTGCAATGTGGGCATGAGTTTTCGGAGCGCGGCGCCAAGCCTCCTGCGGCACCCAAAGCTGATGCCGAAAAACCATCTGGCACGGTAAATCAAGAAGGTCTTATCGGGATTTTCAAACCCGAGTAACGGGATATTGCACCTTACCCACTAACCCGCTACTGTTAGGTTAACTTCATTCAGTGCAAGGGCGAGTTATGAGTCATTTAGTTTACGGCGGTTTGTGGGTTATTTTGACCACGGTGATGGTGCAATGGATTATTGCCAGTGGCGCAAAAGCAAAACAAGCAGGTGCCGTCCCCGGAAAGATTGATGAAACTCTCGGTCACAATTCGTTCGTTTTTCGTGCACACCGCACCTTCCATAACAGTCTCGAGAACGTTCCGTTTTTTATTGCGGCAGCATTTTTAGCGATTTTCGTTGGCGTTGATTCACAATGGTTTGCCATCTCGGTATGGGCGTTTGCCTTCGCACGAATTGTCCACATGTTGTTGTATTACGGCATAGCGACCGAGCGCAATCCGAGCCCGCGCAGCTATTTTTTCATAATTGGTGTAATCGCCAACATTGTTGTGTTGGTGCAAATCGCCATGGATTTAGTGGCTTAATAAATTAAGTGTGACGTAAAAGGTAAATGCATGACAAACCAGCAGTATCCAATTGGAACTCCAGGAAAACCTTGGGGAGCGGAAGAAAAGCAGCAGTGGCTTGCCGCACAAGAAGTGAAGCGTTCTTACTTTGAAGATGTTGTCAGCCAAATTAATACATTGCACGATCGTTTTGATGTTGAGCAATACGGTGCCTTGGATTATTCCAACAATACGTTCCCGTTGTTTTTAGTTAAAACCCGTCAATGGGACAGCACTAAACCGAATATTCTGGTCACTGGTGGCGTTCACGGTTACGAAACCTCAGGCGTACATGGCGCATTGGCGTTCGTTAAACAACAGGCGGAGCATTACAGCCAGTGGTTTAATATTCTCGTTGCACCGTGCATCAGTCCTTGGGGTTACGAAACCATTAATCGCTGGAATCCATTCGCTATCGATCCGAATCGTTCGTTTAAGCAAAACAGCCCTGCGGGTGAATGCGCAGCTATTATGGACTATCTTGCGCGGCACAACTTAGAGTTTCTAATGCACATTGATTTGCATGAAACAACCGATACGGATAACTCTGAATTTAGACCTGCCTTAGCTGCGCGCGACGGCACAGTGAACACCAATTGGAATATTCCAGACGGATTTTATACCGTTGGGAACTCTGAAAAACCAACGCCTGATTTCCAAAAAGCGATTATTGATTCAGTGCGTAAAGTTACCCATATTGCGCCAGCAGATGAAGATGGCAAATTGATTGGAGCACCCATTGAGCAAGAAGGCGTTATTCATTACGCCGGTAAACAGCTGGGTTTATGTATGGGGTTAACCGATGCGCCTTATGTCAGCACAACCGAGGTTTATCCCGATAGCGAAAACGCTTCGCCAGCAGAATGTATTGATGCACAAGTCGCCGCAGTAACAGGCGCAATTGAGTATCTGCGCAAGCATAAGTAAGAGTATTTAGGTTATTTTTGCAAACGGAATGCAGTACTGTCGCATCGAGCCCAGCGATGCGACAGGCCGATAATAAAAGGGCATTATAAAAAGGAAAATAACATGAATTGGTATATTACCGTACTCAAGAAATATGCTGTGTTTAGTGGTCGTGCGCGCCGCTCCGAATATTGGTTCTTCATATTATTCAACGTCATCATCTCTTTAGTTTTAGGATTTATCGATGGCTTTTTGGGTCTCGGTGATCCAGAAGCGGGTATAGGTTTACTAAGTGTTATCTACGGTTTAGCTGTTTTAATTCCATCAATTGCAGTTGGTGTTCGGCGGTTGCATGATACCGATCGGTCAGGTTGGTGGTTGCTAATTAGCCTTATTCCGCTGATTGGTGGCATCGTACTGTTAGTATTTTTTGTGTTAGACGGCACACCAGGCGAGAACCGCTTTGGCCCGAACCCTAAAGGCTAATTCATGCGGCCCCATATCTCCTTTATTACACTGACAGTAAGTAATTTGGAGCGAGCCGTCGCGTTTTACCGCGACGGGCTCGGTTGGGCGACAGAAGGAATAATTGGCGAAGAATATGAACATGGTGCTGCCGCTTTTTTCAAGCTAGACGGTGGCCTGATGTTCGCATTGTGGCCGCGTGACAGTCTGGCAAAGGACGCTGGGTTACCAGCAACTCCAGCCTCGCCAACTCATGTATTGCTCGCCCATAATGTGAATTCTGAAGCTGAAGTTGATGCTGTACTGAAAGAAGCTCAGGCAGCAGGTGCACAGTGGATTAAACCCGCGAAAGCAACCGATTGGGGCGGTTATGCCGGTTACTTTATGGACCCCGAACAACATTTATGGGAAGTGGTTTACAACCCGAAACTATGAATCAAAACTCTGAGAAATTAATTGCGCAAACAGCAGCGTGGGTAGAACAAGTCATCGTTGGATTTAATCTGTGCCCATTTGCACGGCAAGAAGTAGAGCGGCAAACCATTGATTACCAGGTTGAGCCAAGCGATGCTTCCGCAGAACAATTGCAAAGCTTGTTAAACCTTTGCAAAAAGCTTGATGACAACCAAAATATCGCTACCGCTATACTCATATTACCTTCGGGCGTTGACGATTTTAACGACTACCTAGAACTTGTTGATTACGCGGAACGTTTACTCGAACTGGAGGGTTATACGGGAGTTTATCAACTCGCGACTTTTCATCCGCACTATCAGTTTGCCGGCTGTGATGCGAATGATGCGGCAAATTATACCAACCGATCGCCTTACCCAATGTTGCATTTGCTGCGTGAGGACGGGGTAACCGCAGCGTTAGCGAGTTATGCGAAACCGGAACGTATTCCCGAACGAAATGTTGAGTTCGCAACAAAAAAAGGTGCGGCCTTTTTTGAGAAAATATTAGCCGACATTAAAGCGCTAAAGGACTAACGGTTAGCGCAAAACCACGTTTTTTGGAGGCCTCATGCGTTCCAATTGGCACGCTGAAGACGCAGCCGCAACCTTGCGTGCTGTTAACGCATCTAAAACAGGCTTAAGCGAAGCCGAGGCGGCAATTCGTCTCGTTAACAATGGGCCAAATGCACTTCCTGAACCACCGTCACCTTCAGCACTTAAACGATTTATTCGGCAATTCCATAACGTTCTTATTTACGTACTTTTAGGCGCAACGGTTATCACTTTGATGCTACAGCACTATGTGGATGCTGTGGTTATTTTCGCTGTGGTACTAATTAATGCAATCATTGGCTATGTGCAAGAAGGTAAAGCCGAGTCAGCACTAGCGAGCTTGCAACATATGTTGGCGCCGACAGCTGTTGTTTTACGCAGCGGTAATCGCATTGAAGTGCCTGCTGAACATTTGGTTGTTGGCGACATTGTCTTGCTTGAACCCGGTGCAAGAATTCCGGCAGATGTGCGGTTGATTACCTGTCACAACCTGCAAGTACAGGAGGCGGTGCTTACCGGTGAGTCTGCGGCTGTGAGCAAGCAAACTGCGCCAGTTGCGGTGAACACCCCGTTGGGTAGCCGCGCTAGCATGGCTTATTTGGGCACTTGGGTAACCACCGGACAAGCGCAAGGCGTTGTGGTGGCGACAGGAACAGCAACGGAGTTTGGCGAAATTGGTGTCATGCTGACGGAAGTGACGCGGCTGACTACCCCGTTGGTGGTGCAAACCGCGCGGTTTTCCAAATGGTTGACTCTGATCATATTGGCGTTGGCATTGTTGCTACTCATTTATGCGAGCCTATTGCAGCTGCTGCCGTTCGCCGAATTATTCATGGTGATGGTGAGTTTAGCTGTAGCAGCTATTCCCGAAGGGCTGCCGGCAGTTATGACGATTACGCTAGCGGTTGGGGTGCAAGCCATGGCGCGGCGCAATGCCATCGTTCGTCATTTGCCAAGTATCGAAACGTTAGGCGCAGTTTCAGTCATCTGTACCGATAAAACCGGAACGCTTACCCGAAATGAAATGGTGGTGACAGCAGTTGTGACTGCCGATGAACAGTTTGAGGTTACGGGTGAGGGGTATAATCCGGCAGGTGAAATCAGCGACGTCAATGCAATTGAAAGCCATTCGGTGTTACAGCACCTTGGGCGGGTTGCGTTGTTGTGTAATGACGCAGAATTGCAGCAACAGGAGGATGACTGGGCCGTAAGCGGCGATCCAATGGAGGGGGCGTTGGTGGTGTTGGCTGAAAAAATTGGCAGCTCAGTTGAACACGGACGGAAGCATTGGCGACGGGACGACTTGCGCCCGTTCGATGCTGAATGTCGTTACATGGCGACCCTGAATAACAGCCAAGATAGGCAGAGTTTCGTTCATGTAAAAGGGGCGCCTGAACAAGTGTTATCGATGTGCTCACAGCAGCAAACGCTCCATGATATCCAACCTTTGAACCTAAACTATTGGCAACAACAAGCTGAACGTATGGCGCAACAAGGTCTGCGGGTTTTGGCCCTTGCCCAGCTAAGTGTGGAGCCAGACACTGTATTGCTGGACTCGTCAAATCACCTTGAAAATTTAGTGCTGTTAGGCTTGGTCGGCATTGTTGATCCGCCACGCGCTGAGGCAATTGTTGCCGTAAAAGAATGCCAGCAAGCTGGAATTGGAGTGAAAATGATCACGGGCGACCACCCAGGTACAGCCCGAGCAATTGCGCAGCAAGTTGGCATTATCAATACAGATAAAGTGCTCACTGGAGCGGAGTTGGATAAATTAAGCGACCAGCAATTTAATGCGGCATTGGCGACAACCGATGTGTTTGCCCGTACCAGCCCCGCGCACAAACTGCGGTTAGTGAAAGCGCTGCAAGCGCAACAGCATATCGTTGCCATGACAGGAGATGGCGTGAATGACGCGCCCGCTTTAAAACGGGCTGATGTGGGCATAGTCATGGGTATTCGCGGCAGCGAGGCGGCCAAACAAGCAGCTGACGTGGTGTTAACGGATGATAACTTTGCATCCATTGTTGCAGCAGTTCGTCAGGGCCGCACGGTCTATGACAATTTGAAAAAAGTCATCAGTTGGGACATTCCTACTAGCGTGGGCGAGTCCATGACCATCATAGTTGCTTTACTCATGAGTATGGCATTACCTATAACGCCAGTTCAGTTATTGTGGGTTAACCTCGTCACTGCCATCACGTTGGGGTTGACGCTTGCATTTGAACCAACTGAAGCTTACAGCATGCAACGGCCGCCGCGGCAGCGCACCGAACCGCTATTACGTGCCTCGTTGGTTTGGCACATTGTGCTGGTTTCAGTGCTCTTTATGGTGGGTATATTTGGTATTTTCCAATATGCATTAGGGCAAGGTTACACACTTGAGTTGGCGCGCAGCTTGGCCCTAAATACCGCGGTAATATTAGAAATATTTCATCTGTTCTTTATCCGCAACATCTACGGCACATCGCTGACACTGCGCTCACTGCGCGGTACTCGCCCGCTATGGACTGCAATTGTATTGATTTTATTGGCACAAACGGCTGTGACGTATGTCCCCGCGTTCCAACAGTTATTGGGCACAGCGGCAATCGGTTGGCGCGACGGGTTACTGGTACTTGCGATAGGTGTTGCATTGTTGCTGGTTGTTGAGGCAGAAAAGCAGGTACGAATCCGTTTATTTAATTGGCGCTTGTAATCTCCTGCACCTTTTATAGTGCTTTTACGAAATCCTTTCATTTAACTTGTTGAGCGGCGTCATGCAGCTCGCTACCATAGCTGCCGTAACGTTGACTGTGGGAGAGCGGCATCATGTACAAGTTTTTATTGGGTTTAATTATGAGTACTATGGTGGTTTTGGTTGCCTGCAGCCCGCAGGAGCAAGAAAGTTTTGTGAAGGAACTTCCTGCCGTTCAACAATCAAACAAAGGTGCTACGCATCACGCTTTAGCCCCTTCTCGACCGCGCGCACAAGTCGAATCACCTGCTTTTCAACTTTAACAGCGCCTGACCGCTGGCGTGTTAATGCCCAGTCGATATGTTCTTGTACCATCGGTGTGCTGCTCGGATAACGTTGCTCTAACGCTGCAATAATATCGGTATCTGTTGGCGCATTACCGAAGGCAACGGCCAAGTTACGTTGCCAGCATTCATAGCCAATGCGCCGAATGGGTGAGCCCTCGGTACGCTTCAGAAACTGTTCTTCATCCCATTGCCATAATTCTAGTAATTCCGGTGCGTGTAAATCTTTGCGTGGCGCAAAGTCGTCTTCATCCGTTAACTGGGCATAACGATTCCAAGGGCAGATGAGTTGGCAGTCATCACAACCATAAATGCGATTGCCCATCAGTGGTCGATACTGTTCCGGAATGCTGTCACGCAATTCAATCGTTAAGTAGGAAATGCAACGTCTGGCATCAAGCACGTAAGGCTCAACAATGGCTTGGGTGGGGCAAATAGTGATACAAGCGCTGCAGGTACCGCATTTTTCCTGAACTTCACTGTCCATAGGTAGCGGTAAATTAACCAGCAGCTCGCCAAGGAAAAACCACGAACCACTGCCTTCGTCGAGCACCAAAGTGTGTTTGCCACGCCAACCAAGCCCAGCCTTTATGGCCAGAGGTTTTTCCATAATTGGTGCGGAATCAACAAACGGCCTGAAATCCAACTCGGCACAAGCTGATTGAATTTTATCGCCCAGCTGTTTGAGGCGTTTTCGCATCAGTTTATGGTAGTCGCGGCCGAGAGCGTAACGGCTGATGTAGCCAAGGCGAGGGTTTTTAAGCGTTTTAGCAAAACCGGCTTCGGCCGGTAAATAATTCATGCGCACGGATATAGCGCGCACAGCGCCCGGGTGCAGTTGATCGGGGCGAGTACGCAAGTCACCATGACGCGCCATCCATTCCATATCGCCATGCATGCCTTGGTCAAGCCAACGCTGCAAATGTTCGCGTTCAGTGCTTAAATCAACATCGGTAATACCGACTTTTTGAAAGCCAAGTTCGGTACCCCAACGTTTAATATCTTCAGCGAGTTGATGATAATCCATACAATTCGATTTATCCTCTAGGATAGAGAGCAGCGCTAACATAGCAAAAAACATACAAGGATGCACCGATGCTTCGAGATTTCAGTGCGATGATTTACACCACCGAACAAGTTCGCAGCGGCGAGGCAAATGCCGCTGCGGCACATGACGTAAGTATGGCGCAGTTAATGCAGCGCGCAGCGCAGGCATGCTTGCAAGCGATCAAGCAACAGCAGTCTACTGGCGCGCAGCTGCTGATACTTTGTGGCCCTGGCAATAATGGCGGCGACGGCTGGGTACTAGCACGACTTGCCCAGCAAGCTGGCTATCGGGTGTCTATAGCGGCTGCGGAACCGAGCTCCGACTTAGCTAAGGCCGCCGCGCAAGCATGGCATGATCATGGCGGCTCGTCGATGGCGCTCCAAGATTTACAAAGTCAGCATTTTGAGGGGGTCGATATTGTGGTAGACGCCATGCTTGGAAATGGCCTTTCCCGCGATTTAGATGCCACTTACCAACGTGTGGTTGCGTTGTTAAATCATAAAAGCCGTGGCTGTTGGGTGCTTAGCGTTGATGTGCCTACTGGATTAGACAGTGATACGGGTTGCCCTAAGCCAATAGCAGTGCGAGCGAACAAAACCGTAACGATGGTTGCAATTAAAGTTGGGTTGGTTACCGGTCAGGCCGCCAGTTTCTGCGGAACCGTTGAACTTGCGGATTTAGGTGTCGCTGGCACATTCTTTCAAGCGAAGCCTGCGTTAAGAGCGATAAGTCAAAATGTAGTACGTGAGTGCTTACCAACTCGAGATCCTTCATCGCACAAAGGCATGTTCGGTCATGTGTTGATTGTCGGTGGTGCTCCTGGGATGAGTGGCGCAGCAACCTTAGCCGGGCGCGCAGCACTGCGATGTGGGGCCGGCAAGGTCTCGGTGGCGACCCATGCGTCATCCCAATTCGCGGTGGCCGTTAGCCAGCCAGAGCTCATGGTGCATCATGTTGATGATGATCTAAGTCGTTTGTTGAAGCTTGCTTCGGTGGTCGTCATTGGGCCAGGGCTTGGCCAAACGGCATGGGCGCAACAGCTGGTTAAGCAGGTGGCGACTTGGGAGGGCCCGGTAGTTTGGGATGCCGACGCGCTCAATATTTTTGCAGAGCAACCTATCAGTAAACCCGAAGGAGCCACGTGGTATTTTACACCGCACCCCGGCGAAGCTGGGCGTTTGCTTCAAAGTAGCGCAAAACATGTTGAATCAGACCGGATGCAGGCCCTTACACAACTTTGTCAGAACTTTCATGCACATGTGTTACTCAAAGGTTCAGGCACATTAATTCAAAATTACGGCAGTGACATGCGCTGGGTATGTCGTCGCGGCAGCCCAGCATTAGCGACGGGGGGCAGCGGCGATGTGCTAAGTGGCGTTGTCGGGGCAATGATTGCACAGCATGTTGATGCTGAATACGTATTGTCAGTGAGTGCGTGGTTGCATGCTGTCGCGGGTGAGAATGCTGCGCAAAACGGAGAACGTGGTACACTAGCAAGCGATTTATTGATGCAGTTGCGCGCGCTTGTAAACCCGACCCAACAGCCCGGGTAACCAACGGTGGCAGCTAAGATTTTTACAGTGGATAATTGATGCAAAGTCAGACTCTTTATTTGGAAAATGAAGCGGCATTACTGGCGTTATCAAAGCGCTTAGCGCAAGCGGTGTCAGCTCAAGAAAAAAAGCTATGCAATAGTGCATTGACGGTGTATTTATTAGGTGAGTTGGGTGCGGGTAAAACAACGTTTAGCCGTGGCTTTATTCAAGCGTTAGGGCATCAGGGGCACGTAAAAAGCCCGACCTACACGCTGGTAGAAAGCTATGACTTGGCACCTTGGCAAATCAACCATTTTGATTTGTATCGCTTGGCCGACCCAGAAGAGCTTGAATTTATGGGTATCCGTGATTACCTTGGATCCCATAGAATTATTTTAGCGGAGTGGCCCCAACGCGGTGAAGGGTATCTTCCACAGCCAGATATAATTATAACGATTGATTATGCGGGTACAGCGCGATCAATCACTTTAAATGCGCGAACAGAACGGGGTCGAGTATTGCTCGATACAATGTAATGCGAAATATCTATGCTGCAGTGGTGTTCATGTGCGTGCTCTTCAGTGGCGCGGCTCATGCCAATGAGATTGTGAACGTTCGGGTGTGGCCAGCACCGGACAACACACGTGTGGTATTTGACCTTAGTGACAGCCCGGAATTTAGTTATTTCACACTCTATCAAGCTACGCCATACCGACTCGTCATCGATTTTGATGGTACCCAGCTAGGCCTTGACCTAAACAAGGTGCAGAACGACTCGTTGCTGATAAAAAAAATTCGTACCAGCACGCCAAAAAATAAACAGTCCACTCGAATTGTTATTGAGCTGTCAGATAAAATTGATGCCAATGTATTCCCGTTAGCGGCTAATGATCGCTATGGAGAGCGGTTGGTCATCGATTTGCCCGGGCGTTCAATTGCACGCAAAAATGAACCTTTGCGCGCTGACCAGCTTGAGGAGCGTAAAGTCACGATTGCGATAGATGCTGGTCATGGTGGCGATGACCCCGGTTCGATAGGGCCAAGTGGGACCTACGAAAAGCATGTGGTACTGAAAATATCGAAGGCTTTGGCAGATATAATTAACCGCGATAGCGCCATGCAAGCTTATTTGATTCGCTCCGATGACTACTACGTTGGCTTAAAAGCGCGTACGCGCAAAGCAGAAGAAATAAAAGCTGACTTGCTCGTGTCGGTGCATGCAGATGCTTTTACCAGTCCACAGCCACGCGGAGCCTCAGTATGGGTGCTATCAACACGGCGGGCGAATAACGAAATGGGTCGCTTGCTCGAGGACAAAGAACGCCTGTCGGATGTGCTCGGTGGTGTCGACATGCGCATTGAAGAAGATGACACCTACGGTTACCTCAACAAAGCGTTGATTGATATGACCATGGGCCACGCTATGAGCACCGGTTATGAAATGGCGCGTGAAGTGATTGCGGAAATGAAACGAGTAGCGCACATGCATAAAACAGAACCGCAGCATGCTAGTTTGGCGGTGTTAACTTCAGGTAACGTACCGTCTATGTTGGTTGAAACTGGATTCATCTCCAACCATCAAGAAGAAAAGCAGCTGCTTAGCAACAAGCATCAACAGCAACTCGCGCGTGCAATTTATCAGGGCATTCGCAATTATTTCCAACGCCGTCCACCCGATGGTACTTTGTTTGCGACCAATCGTAACAGCACCCATGTGGTTCGTTCAGGTGAATCGCTGTCAGTGATTGCGCAACGCTATAATACATCGATAAAAGCACTAAAAGAGCGCAATGATTTGTCTAGCAACGTTTTGTATGTTGGGCAAAAGCTCGAAATTCCATCATCTTAAGTTAGGTTTACACATGCCGATTCAGTTGCTGCCAATAAGTCTGGCCAACCAGATAGCAGCAGGGGAAGTGATTGAACGCCCCGCATCTGTTGTCAAAGAGCTGGTTGAAAATTGTCTTGATGCCGGTGCTTCGCAAATTAGCGTCGATATTGAGCAAGGCGGGCGACGCCGTATTCGTGTGCGCGATAACGGTGGCGGTATTGTTAAGGAAGAACTTGGGCTGGCGCTTAGTCGTCATGCCACCAGTAAAATTGCTTCGTTAAGTGATTTGGAGGCGATTCAAAGCCTCGGATTTCGGGGGGAAGCTTTAGCCAGCATTAGCTCAGTGTCTCGTTTAACGCTGACTTCAAAAACGGTAAGCCAAGAGCAAGCATGGCAAGCGTGGGTTGAAGGGCGCGATATGCAAGCAGAACTTGCACCGGCGAGCCACCCCGAGGGTACAACCGTTGATGTGCAGGACTTGTTCTTTAATACACCCGCGCGGCGCAAATTTTTGCGCACCGACAAAACCGAGTTTGCTCACATTGATGAGGTATTGCGGCGGATTGCGCTGGCGCGCTTTGGCGTGCGTTTTAGCTTAACGCACAATGACAAAATTGTACGCCAATACAACGCAGTGCAAGACCCGGAACACGCCATAAAACGTGTTGCACAGGTGTGCGGTAACAGCTTTACCGATTCGGCACTAGGCTTCGACGAACAAACGGGCCCCGTGCGCTTGTGGGGCTGGATAGCGCCTGCTCATGCCTGCCGCCATCAAGCCGATGTTCAGTATTTTTACGTGAACGGGCGAATGATGCGCGATCGTTTATTGGGGCACGCTGTGCGTCAAGCCTATGGCGACACATTAAACGATGAGCGAACGCCAAGCTTTGTGTTGTACTTAGAGTTACCGGCAGAAGATGTTGACGTAAATGTGCATCCGGCAAAACACGAAGTGCGCTTTCATCAGGCCCGGCAAATTCACGATTTTGTATTGCACTGTGCGCGCCAAGCGCTAAGCTCAGCGCCCGCTACTTCAGCAGCCGAAGCTGAACAAACGCAGCACGGCTACACAGCCAGCAGCGAAGCATTGACCCAGCAAGTTAGGGAGCTGCAACCACAACATCGTGATATATTTCCAACGCGAACGGCACCCACGGCGCCAGCAACGCCGAATCCAAAATCATCGTTACCGCACTCCGTGCTGCAGGTGGTGGCCCAGCGCTTCGCTCTCATTGAGTCAGAACCGTTAGCACTGCTTGATTTGCAGCGGGTGCAACATGCCTATTTGCGGCAGCAACTGGAGCAGCAGGCACACGTCGGGTTAGCTGGACAACCATTGCTAATACCCGTGAAATTGACTGATGCCGCGCTGTTGCGCTCATTGGTCGAAGTAGATACTAAACAACTTGCGCGATTGGGTGTGCGTTATGAGCAGTCTAAGCGCGCGGTGACGATACTTGATGTGCCGTCAGTTTTACGTCAAACCGACATCGCAACGAGCATTGCGGCATTGGTTGAACGACTGCAGAGCAATCAAGATGTATTTAGTTGGTTGGCGATTCATCAGGTTCAAACCGACTATTCACTGACGCAAGCCGAACATTGGCTGCGCTGCTGGCAAGAACAACTGCATTCAAATCCGCAATGGCTTACCGCTATTACTTTGCCAGCTATGCCGGAGCCACTGCGATGAATGAACCCTTCGTTATTTGCTTGTACGGTCCCACCGCTGCCGGCAAAACTGGCTTGGCGATCGCGCTCACACAGCAGCTCCCTTGTGACATTATTTCAGTCGATTCGGCGCTGATATATCGGGGGATGGATATTGGTACAGCCAAGCCAACCGCCGAAGAGTTAGCGCAGGCTCCGCATCGGCTAATCGATATTTGTGATCCTGCCGAGAGTTATTCCGCCGCCCAGTTTGCCGCCGATGCGCGGCGCGAAATCGATGCAATCATTGCACAAGGTCGTATTCCGTTGTTGGTGGGTGGAACTATGTTGTACTTTAAAGCTTTGTTAGAAGGGATGTCGCAGTTGCCTGAAGCCGATGAAAGTATTCGTCAGCAAATCGGCCGCGAGCTAGAAGAAGGCGGTAGCAGCAAATTGCACGCTGAGCTCGCTGCAATTGATCCGGTGAGCGCAGCGCGAATTCATCCGAATGACCCTCAACGGGTAATGCGAGCGCTCGAGGTATATCGTATTTCTGGTAAGACATTAACGGATTTAACGGCTGCACGTCACGGTGCATTGCCTTACCCCTTAATTCAAATAGCAGTTGCCCCACGTGATCGTGCCACCTTGCACCAACGTATTGCGTTAAGATTTCGTCAAATGGTTGAACAAGGTCTTCTTCATGAGGTCGAACAACTAAGACAACGGTCTGATTTACATGTCGATTTACCAGCTATACGCTGTGTTGGTTACCGTCAGGCATGGCAATACCTAGATGGCGACTATGATTACGAGGAGTTTATTGACCGCGGTATTTTTGCAACGCGGCAGTTGGCCAAGCGTCAGCTTACTTGGTTGCGCAAGTGGCCTGGTGTGCAGTGGCTAGAAAGTGAGTCACCGAATTTGCTGGAACAGGCCTTAGAGCTTTGCGCACAACCCCCGCAGTTATTTGCGCAGGGCAGCCTTGAAAACTAAAAGATTCACCTTATATTCAGTATAAGCTGAAATAAATTAGACAAAGCTGCCAAATGGTGGCATTTAAACTATAGTTAAAGTGACTGGTAAAAGCGGTTGAGTATGTTGCCGCCAGACACGAACAATAACAAAAAAAGGAAACAGAGTATGGCTAAGGGGCAAACATTACAGGATCCGTTTTTGAATGCGCTGCGTCGTGAGCGCGTTCCGGTGTCAATTTACTTGGTAAATGGAATTAAACTGCAAGGCCAGATCGAATCGTTCGATCAGTTTGTTATCTTACTTAAAAATACAGTAAGCCAGATGGTCTATAAGCATGCCATCTCAACTGTTGTTCCAGCGCGTATTCCGCAAAATTATCTGCCAGTAGCAGAGAATAGCGAAGAGGCGATTGACTAATACTATGATGAAGGAGCAGTGATAGCTTGTTTGATAGGTTTGAAAGTGGTGAGCGTGCTATCCTGGTCCACGTTGATTTCCCAGCCGAAATCGATCGTGAAGATCTCTCTGAGTTAAAACTTCTTGTGTCATCCGCCGGGGTGGAAACCCTTGGTGTGGTGACAGCATCGCGTAGCACCCCAAGTTCCCGATATTTTGTTGGCTCAGGCAAAGCAGAAGAAATTGCTGATCACGTTAAACTGCTAGACGCCAATATTGTCATTTTTAATCACAGCTTAAGCCCAACGCAGGAACGTAACTTAGAAAAGTTATGCCAATGCCGTGTGCTTGACCGTACCGGTTTGATTCTTGATATTTTTGCACAGCGTGCACGTACCCATGAGGGTAAGTTGCAAGTAGAGTTGGCTCAGTTGCGGCATATTTCGACGCGATTAGTGCGTGGTTGGACCCACTTGGAGCGCCAAAAGGGTGGTATCGGTTTACGAGGCCCCGGTGAAACCCAGCTTGAAACTGACCGACGCCTTATTCGTGGCCGTATCAAAAACATTCTTGGGCGCTTGGAAAAAGTGCAAAAGCAGCGCGAACAAGGGCGCCGCGCGCGGCAGCGTGCTGAAATTCCAACAGTATCATTGGTTGGTTATACCAACGCGGGTAAATCAACCTTGTTTAACAAAATTACTGAGTCCCATGTGTACGCTGCCGATCAGCTATTTGCGACACTTGATCCAACTCTGCGGAAGCTGGAGCTTGCTGATGTAGGCTCAATTATTTTGGCTGACACCGTTGGCTTTATTCGGCACTTACCACATGAGCTTGTTGCAGCATTTAAAGCCACGTTGCAGGAAACGCAAGAGGCAGATTTATTGCTTCATGTCATTGATGTGGCCGATGAGCGTCAAGCAGAAAACATGCATCAAGTGCAGGAAGTACTGCATGAAATTGGCGCCGACGAAGTACCGCAACTGCTTATCTGTAATAAGATTGATAAACTGGATGACGGGCTTGCGCGTATAGATACCGATGACCAAGGGATGCCGATTCGAGTATGGCTGTCAGCACAGTCAGGAGCCGGAATAGATTTGTTACAACAAGCGTTAGTGCAACGCTTGCGCCCACAGATGGTTGACGTATCCTTACGAATTCCACCCTCAATGGGTAAGTTACGTGGTAAGCTTTACGCCATGAAGAGTGTTACAGCAGAAGAAACCCGTGAAGACGGGCAGCTTGCATTGAAAGTTAGAATGTCAGCTGTTGACTGGCAACGATTAAGCAAACATGTCGCCAAAGAGTATGGCGATGCGTTGCAAGGATTTGTAGAATAGCTGTAACAAATTAACAATAATGTATTTATAAACCACCCAGAGTTGGAGTAATCAATGGCCTGGAATCAACCGGGAAACGGCAATAACAATGACCGTGATCCATGGAAAAATCAAGGCGGCCGCGATCAAGGCCCGCCCGATCTCGATGAAGCGATTCGTAACTTGCTTGGCAAGTTAGGTCTTGGCGGAAACAAAGGCAAAGGCGGTGACGGCAACAAGAGCAGTGGTGGGTTCCCATCACGTGGTTTTGGCGTTATCGCGATTTTAATCGTAGTTATCTGGTTTATTGCCGGTTTCTATACGGTTAAAGAAGCCGAACGAGGCGTTGTATTGCGTTTTGGTCAATACCACAATTTGGTCGAGTCTGGCCTGCATTGGCGTCCATTTTTTGTCGATTCTGTCGAAACTGTCGACGTGAGCAACGTACAACAGTTCCAGTCTGAAGGTTTTATGTTGACCCAAGACGAAAACGTGGTGCACGTAGAGCTTGACGTTCAGTATCGTATCGTGAATCCGCGCGACTACTTGTTCGCGGTAGAAAACGCAGATCGTAGTTTAGCGCAAGCAACCGATAGCGCATTGCGCTACGTTGTTGGCCACACGACCATGGATGAGGTGTTAACCGTGGGCCGTGAGAATGTCCGTCAAAACACGCTTGAGCTATTGGAAAATGTTATTGCACCTTACCAATTAGGTATTCAAGTTGTGGATATTAACTTGTTGCCAGCACGCCCACCAGAAGCCGTTAAAGACGCTTTTGATGACGCTATTTCGGCGCAAGAAGATGAGCAACGTTTCATTCGTGAAGCTGAAGCCTATGCACGACAAGTTGAACCGCTGGCTCGTGGACAGGTTCGCCGTGTTCTGCAGGAAGCGCAGGCTTATCGTGAACAAGTTGTGTTAAAAGCTCAAGGTGAGGTAGCCCGTTTTAAGGAGCTGTTGCCGCAATATGAAGCAGCACCAGTTGTGACGCGTGAACGGTTATACATTGAGACATTAGAAAAACTCTACAGCAACACCGCTAAAATTATGGTGGATGTAGAAGGCAGCAACAACATGATGTATTTGCCGCTGGACAAAATTCTTGAGAAGCAGCGCGGTTCGGTAGAACCTGTGCGCAGCGAAGCGTCGAGTACTAATTCACGTCCGACGCAGAGCTCAAGTAATATTCCAAATGGTAACTCGTCGCGCAGTAATACCAATGACACTAGCGTTCGCACTAGCGATCGCTTTAACGATGGCCGGGGGTAAACGATGAAAAACTTTATAGCAGTATTAGTTATCGTCGCTGTGGTGCTCGGCTTCTCTTCAATTTTTGTTGTAAAAGAAGGCCAACGCGCCATCGTGGTTCAGTTTGGTAAAGTATTGCGTGATGCGGACACCGGTGAAGCGACTGTTTATACACCGGGTTTGCACTTCAAATTACCGTTTATCGAAGATGTTAAGCGCCTTGACGCACGTTTTAAAACGCTTGATGGGAATCCGGACCGTTTCGTAACCAGCGAGAAGAAAGACTTAATCGTTGATACGTATGTGAAATGGCGAATCTCTGATTTTGCAACGTACTATTTGTCGACCAATGGTGGTAACCAAGCTCAAGCAGAAGCATTGTTAACACGTCGAGTTAGCAGTGGTTTACGAGCTGAGTTCGGTAGCCGTACCATCAAAGAAATTGTTTCTGGCGAGCGTGACAACTTAATGCGTGAAGCGCTAATTCGCGGTGCTGATAGTGCCCAAGAATTAGGTATCGAAGTAATTGACGTGCGGGTGATGCAAATCAACTTGCCAACCGAAGTCAGCCAGTCGATATTCCAGCGTATGCGTGCTGAGCGTCAAGCGGTTGCCATGGAGCACCGTTCTGAGGGTCGTGAGCAGGCAGAATTTATTCGTGCTGATGTTGATGCACGTGTAACGGTTATGCTTGCAGACGCTGAGCGTGAGTCACGCGAACTACGTGGTCAAGGTGATGCTGCGGCAGCAGGAATTTATGCTGATGCGTACAGCAAAGACCCCGAGTTTTTCTCATTCATTCGTAGCTTACAAGCTTATGAAAAGAGCTTTGCGACTGGCAACGATGTGCTGGTGCTTGAACCGGAAAGTGATTTCTTTAAATATTTGAAGAACTCAACAGCAACCAATTAAAAGCTCGTTATTGATTGCTAATAAAAACCCGCGGTTGTGCCGCGGGTTTTTTGTATATAGTCTTCTAAAAAAGTCCAATGAGTAACAAACAGATGTCTTATAAAAATCATTACAGCCGCTATCTCGCTGAGCATCCAAATGCGCTGCACTGTGCGCCGCACAGCCACCACTATTGGCCTGATGTAACGCGCGATGCTCAACTGCAATATTGGGACGACAGTGCCCGTGGTGTGGATCACAAGTGGGACATCATTTTCGGCGAACGTGTACCGTCGGTGCAGCAGTTGTTATCGAAGCTCCTGAATCACCCTTACCCCGAGCAATTTGTATTTGCGAGTAATACGCATGAATTACTGTATCGGGTGATTACCAGCTTTGACCCAAAGCAGCCGCTACGTGTGTTGAGCACTGACAGCGAGTTTCATAGTTTTGCCCGCCAGATAAAGCGGCTGCAAGAGCGTAAAAATGTCGAGCTAATAACCGTGCCAACCGAACCTTATGAAACGTTCCCGCGGCGCTGGTTGGCAGCAATTGAACAAGGCACGTTTGACCTAATATTTACCAGCCAAGTTTTTTACAATTCCGGTGTATTGGCACCGGACTTAAGTACTTGGATTGACGAAGTACCTGCCGCCACGCAAATCATTGTGGATGGCTACCACGGTTGCGGCGCAATACCGACCGATTTGAGTTCTTATGCTAACCGTATTTTTTATTTGGCTGGCGCCTATAAATACCTTCAGGCTGGAGAGGGCTGTTGTTTTATGGCGGTTCCTAAAGGCTGCCAGCTGCGTCCAGAGTACACGGGCTGGTTTGCTGATTTTGCAAACCTCGCTAAGCCACAAGCTGGAACGGTAAGCTACGCTGACGACGGCATGCGCTTTGCCGGTGCGACGATGGATTTTTCAGCGCTGTACCGGCTCGAGAGTGTTTTACTATGGTGGCAGCGAGATGCGTTGACGGTAGCTGGCATGCATCGCTATGTGCAACAGTTGCAAACCGAATTTCTTGTGGTGTTGGATGAACTTAACCACCCACAGATTAATCGAACGCATTTATTGGCCGAGAATCTTGCCCATCATGGTCACTTTCTTACCTTTAAACTTAAAAACGCTCAAATTGTTGAGGAGTTGGCGGGCCGTTTGCGTGCCGCAGGTGTCGAAACTGATTATCGAGGGGAACGATTGCGTTTTGGATTTGCAATTTATCACGATGCGGCGGACTACCAACGCTTAAAAAATGCATTGAGTCGCGACTGATCGGGCTACCGTCGCTGCCAAATACCTGTTAAAATCGCCGCCTGTTTTTTCAACAGTAACCGCTGGTAACGAGATCATGGGTAAAAATGTAGTAATTCTAGGCACACAATGGGGTGACGAAGGTAAAGGCAAAATCGTTGATTTGCTGACAGATAAAGCGTCACTTGTGGTTCGCTATCAAGGCGGACACAACGCAGGTCACACCTTAGTGATTGACGGTGAAAAAACCGTATTACACCTTATCCCATCAGGTATTTTACGTGACAACGTGAAATGCGTTATCGGTAATGGCGTGGTGCTATCTCCAGAAGCGCTAATGGAAGAAATGGCCATGCTAGAAAAGCGTGGTGTTCCAGTACGCGAGCGTTTGCTTATTAGCGAAGCCTGCCCACTGATCTTGCCTTACCACATTGCACTTGACCAAGCGCGCGAGATTGCTCGGGGTGCTAAAGCTATAGGTACTACAGGGCGCGGTATTGGTCCAGCGTATGAAGACAAAGTAGCGCGCCGAGGCTTACGTGTAGGTGACTTATTTAACTTCGCACGGTTTGAAGAAAAATTGCGTGAAGTGGTCGAATTCCATAACTTCACTTTGGTGAATTACTACAAAGTCGAAGCGGTAAATGTTGAAGACGTTTTGAATTACTGCCGTGAAATTGCCGGCCAGTTAAAAGATATGATCGCAGACATTCCAACCTTGCTTGATGATGCTCGTAAGGCTGGTCAGCACATCATGTTTGAGGGCGCTCAAGGCACCTTGTTAGACATCGACCATGGTACCTATCCGTATGTGACGTCGTCGAATACGACTGCCGGTGGTGTATCTACTGGCGCGGGTTTTGGTCCGCGTTATATCGACTATGTACTGGGTATCGTAAAAGCGTACACCACGCGTGTCGGTAGCGGCCCGTTCCCAACTGAACTGGAATGTGAAGTTGGCCAACACTTAGGTGTTAAAGGGCATGAGTTTGGCGCCACAACAGGGCGCAAACGCCGTACGGGCTGGTTTGATGCGGTAGCCGCACGTCGTGCAGTGCAGATCAACTCTGTCAGCGGCTTCTGTTTGACCAAGCTTGATGTATTAGACGGTTTAGATGAACTGAAGATTTGTGTGGGCTACAAGCTGCCAAACGGTGACGTGGTAAATTACCCACCTATGGCCGCTGAAGACTACGAAACAGTAGAGCCAATTTATGAGTCAATGCCAGGTTGGCAAGACAGCACAGTGGGCATCACTGAGCATAAAGATTTGCCAACTGCAGCGATGGCTTATATCAAGCGAATCGAAGTTTTAACTGGCGTTCCTGTGGACATTATTTCAACAGGCCCAGACCGTGGCGAAACCATTATTTTGCGTCATCCGTTCGCAAATTAACCAAACGGACCAAGAAACCTAAAAAAATTGGTATTTACTATTGCATCATCAAAATCGATACAATAGAATGCGCTCCACCTAACCGGGGTGCCGGCATAGCTCAGTTGGTAGAGCAACTGACTTGTAATCAGTAGGTCCCGAGTTCGACTCTTGGTGCCGGCACCAACTCAAAATATGGTTATGGAGGGGTTCCCGAGCGGTCAAAGGGATCAGACTGTAAATCTGACGGCTCAGCCTTCGCAGGTTCGAATCCTGCCCCCTCCACCATTTTTGCATTATCTGTAGAATGCGGTGAGTCCAGAATGGTTTGAGGTGGCCCGATTCAAGGCATGCGGGTATCGTATAATGGCTATTACCTCAGCCTTCCAAGCTGATGATGTGGGTTCGATTCCCACTACCCGCTCCAATAATCTGTATTCGTGCTGATATAGCTCAGTTGGTAGAGCGCACCCTTGGTAAGGGTGAGGTCGGCGGTTCAAATCCGCCTATCAGCACCACTTATCCGGTCCAACTCTTCCCTTGTCTCGCTAAATTCGGCATAATTGTCGGTTAATGATTTTCAATTGTTGGTGTTTAACCACCGTACGTTGTCCAAAAAGAGGCTGTCATGGCAAAAGAAAAATTTGAACGTTCCAAACCGCACGTTAACGTAGGTACAATCGGCCACGTTGACCACGGTAAAACTACTCTGACCGCTGCGATCACCACGGTATTGGCGAAAACCTACGGTGGTTCAGCACGTG
>NZ_JBLWWA010000003.1:0-324353 GCF_048268165.1 Pseudidiomarina sp.
ATTTTAGAGATTTAACTCGCTGCGTCAAGCGCCTTTTTGACATTTTTAGGTGTTTTTTTGCTGACTGCTGGTTTTGTAATCAATGTGTATAAAAAAAGCTCGCCGAAGCGAGCTTTTTTGGTTTAATTACGGCCATATTACTTTTTAGGACCGCCTTTACCTGGGTTACCGCCACCGGTATCACCGCCAGTATCGCCACCGCCGGTAGAACCACCACAGCCATTCGCTGTTAAATAGTCTACTGCAGCTTTAGCTTGAACTAAGCCATGGCCATATGCGTTATCACGTCCGGCTGCACCTAAGTCTTTCGCTGATGCATGCAATGCATTACGAATGTCATTATTGGTACATGTTGTATGTTGTGACCAAACTAGGGCAGCAACGCCTGCAACATGTGGAGTAGCCATTGATGTGCCGTCAAAATATGCCCAGTCACTATCGGTAACGCCAACAGTTGTTGATGCGCCAACCTGACTCAACATTGCTGCACCGTCAGTATCGCTCACACCCACAGCTGGGATAGAAGCACTGTAACCACCGAGTGTACCTAGTAGTGCGCCCGGCTCATTGTTATAAACAACTGTACCAACACCACCACCAGCTTCACAGGCTTGAACTTTTTCAGCGAAAGAAATAACGCCACGTTCAATCAAACAAACTTTACCAACAGCATCATTACATGGTGCGTCGCCGATACCACAGTTTGCCAGTGCACCAGTCGCTTCGATACGCGCAGTGCCGTCCATGCCGGTAGCTTCAAAAGCTGTACCCGCAACAACGAGGTCTACTTTTTCACCCATACCGCGTGGTACTGAGGAAAGTACACTCACACCCGGGCCGGCAAGTTCAACTTGATCAGTTTGTTGTGAGAATGAAGCAATTTGTTCATTTGCGTCAACTGCTGCTACTGAAACAACTGCGTCATATGATGCAGGATAAGAATGGCGCGTGTTGCCATCATTACCGGCTGCCGCAATACTTAACACACCTGCGTCGTTCAATTGTGCGAAAGCGCGCTCTTCAGTACGGTTTGCACGTGAACCACCTAAGCTCATGTTAATTACGTCGGCACCATAATCTGCACATTGCTCTGCAGCGGCCATTAGCGACGATGAGTATGCCCAACCTGATGCTGAGAATACTTTAACGATGTGTAAGTTAACTTGACCACTTGGTAACACACCAACAACACCTTCACCATTGGTTAAGGCTGCAATAGTTCCAGCAACATGGGTGCCGTGACCGTTCTCATCGGTATACCATGTACCTGTACCGCTATCGTTGACACCGGTTACACCCGTGGTTTGAAGATCAGGGTGACCTAAGTCGTAACCTGAATCGATAATACAAACAGTACGCGAGCCTGCTCCAGCATCTGATACCTGGTCAGCTTGAACCAATTCAATGCCATAAGGCTTGTTAGGTTCCCACTGCGTATTCATTGCATAACGTTTTTCGTCTGGGGTTACGCTGATAACATTCGGGTTGTTCATTAAGCCATGAATGGCTGAATGAGGAACTTGAATGGCCATCGCATTAAAACGCTTATAACGCTGAAGAATTTTATTCTCTTTATTACCACCGCCGTCTTTCTCATCTTCATCGAGATAACCGTCATCATCTAAATGCAGAAAAGCTTCGATTTGATCTTTCGAGCCTGGTTTGAACTCGACAATAACGCGTTCCTTGTCGTTGTTCGCATGAGCTGGCCCATGTGCATTCACTGCAGTGCTTACTGCAAGCGAAAGTGCCGCTAATACTAGCGCACTGTTTTTGGTAGTGTTCGACATGAAATTGACCCTTTTTTATTATATTTTCTAATATGTTGTTCGTTCGCGATACCGACCTTATTCAATTCGCGATATCCCATACTCTAATATTTTATGACTATGCGCAACGTCATATTGTGAGTAAATTGTAAAGAACTTAAAGATTGCTTGACTAGACTTTTATGTGCTGCCCGCTACAATGCGCACCTTGATTAGGTTTTGGAGTTTTTATGACGCATTCAGCGATTGATTCAGACCAGTACGAAGCACAACTCAGCGAAAAAGCTGAGCGTTTAAAAATAATGCTGGCTCCGTTTATAACAACGGAACTTGAAGTGTTTGAATCACCCGCCACCCATTATCGCATGCGCGCTGAGTTTCGGGTGTGGCATGACGGCGATGATTTGTACTACATCATGTTTGATCCTGACACTCGTGAGAAGATACGTGTTGATGCTTTCCCAGTTGCAAACGAGCTTATCAACCAACTGATGCCGGCTGTACTGGATTACGTGCGTGATCGCCCAGCTCTACGGCAGAAGCTGTTTCAAGTTGAGTTTCTTTCAACCACAACAAACCAGGCATTGGTTTCTTTGCTTTATCACCGTCAACTTGATGAAATCTGGGAACGCGAAGCCCGTGCCTTGAAGGCACATCTGCAACAATATGGGGCCATTGAATTGGTTGGTCGCGCGCGCAAACAAAAAATTTGTGTTGATAAAGACTGGGTGACTGAAACGCTTACGATTAAGGGTAAGCCATATCATTTTCAGCAAGTTGAGAACAGCTTTACTCAGCCCAACGCGGCAGTCAATCAACACATGGTTACTTGGGCACTCGATGCCACAACCAACGCAACCGGCGACTTGCTTGAACTCTATTGTGGTAACGGCAACTTTAGCCTGCCGTTAGCACAGAACTTCCCGCGTGTGCTGGCAACTGAAATCAGTAAAACATCAGTGGCATCGGCGCGGTACAATTGTGAACTCAACACTATCAATAATGTGACTTTGGTGCGTATGTCAGCAGAGGACTTCAGCGCGGTTATGGCTGGTGAAAAAGAGTCTCGTAGAGCAAATGAAGCCAATTTAACTGACTTTGACTGCCGAACTGTATTGGTCGACCCGCCGCGAGCAGGGCTGGATGATGATACCGTGGCGTTAGTTCGCAATTACGACACTATTATCTATGTGTCCTGTAATCCGACGACCTTGGTTGACAATTTAACCGCACTGGCTAACACGCATGAAGTTGAGCGTGCAGCTTTATTTGATCAGTTTCCGTATACAGATCATATGGAAGCAGGTGTTGTATTGAAGAGAAAGTAAGAATTAACTGGTTGGTGCTAACGGGTTAATTGAACGGACCAAGCGTAAATTGACCCAGTGCGCCGCTATAATAAGACCGGCACCGATCAAAATTATCAACGGCTCGCCCATGTCACCAAGACTATCTTTGTGCCAATAAACAAAACCACCAGCAACAAGCAGAACCAGCGGGTACATGCGGGCATGTTGGCGCATACCAGAAACCAACGCAACTAACCCAAGTACGATACTCGTACCTAGAATCAAGCGTTCAAGTAGCTCTTCACCCAAAAACGATAAGCCAATCAGTGACAGTAGTGGAAGAATCACAGGCAGCAGTAAGCAATGTAACGCACACAAGGTGGTCACCCACATACCCGTTTTATCTAATGAACGCTGAGTCACTACTGTACTTGCTCCGCTAAAGTCATACCAAATTAAGAGTGTTATAGTATAACATTACTTTTTTTAGGCGCAAGTAATAGAAAAGGGAAGTGTTTGACGAATATCATCTAAATTTTCGGCAAGCATGAACAATCGGTCAAAACCTAAGGCTACGCCAGAACAACGCGGTAATCCGCTTTCGAGTGCTGCAACTAAACGAAAATCGACTGGTTTCTGCGGTTTATTGTGCTGGTTACGCAACCGATTATCCTGAACAAACCGAGTTTGCTGTTGTTTAGCGTCAGTGAGTTCCTGATAGCCATTAGCAAGCTCAATTCCGCCGGCATAAACTTCAAATCGGTAGGCCACACGCGCGTCATTTTCATTGAGTTCAGCGAGTGCTGCCTGGCTGGCAGGAAAATCATGAACCACGGTAATCGCGTTCTTCTCAAAGAGTGGCTCAATGACTACGGATATTGCCAGTTGTAGCAATGTATCACGGTCACTTTCGCGCGCGACAAGATCACTGATATGGGGGTAGCGACTCAAGCGTTTTTGTAATTCGATGACTGAAGCTTGCAGTGGGTTTATCTGTAGAAATTGTTCAAACGCTTGCTGGTAGCTGAGCCGAATAACTGGGCGCTCGCCTAACACCAATACCAACAGCTCAAGCACTTCGCTAATGAGCTGTTCCATCGAAAAGTTGATGCGATACCACTCAAGTAGTGTGAATTCTGGATTGTGGTGTCGCCCAACAGCATCGTCTCTGAATACTTTACCCAATTGATAGATTGACTGACCGTGCGCGGCCAACAATCGCTTCATTGCATATTCGGGGGATGTTTGCAGGTAAAAGTCACGCTGTGGAAAACGACTTAACTGGCAGGTGAGATTTTCAAGGTGAAGATCAGAAACGCCAAAGCGGCTCAATATGGGGGTATCGACTTCCAATACATCGTGCTTGGCAAAAAACTGACGAACTTTTTGCAACAATGCAGCTCGCCGCTTTAAGACATCAAGTGTGGCACTTGGACGCCAGTCATCAGAGAGCTGCATCGGTAACTGCTTTATTTCTGAACGCGAGAAACGTATTCGCCTGAGCGCGTGTCAACTTTGACAACTTCGCCCGTTTGCACAAATAGAGGTACGCGTACAACTGCACCCGTGCTTAGTGTTGCTGGTTTACCACCTGTACCGGCGGTGTCACCCTTCAGGCCTGGGTCAGTTTCAGTGATTTCAAGCTCAACAAAGTTTGGTGGGGTAACCGCAATTGGGTTGCCATTCCAAAGAGTCAGCGTGCATGTGTCTTGCTCAACTAACCATTTGGTCATATCGCCAACAGCTTTTGCGTCAGCTGCAAGCTGTTCAAAGGTTTCGTTGTTCATGAAGTGCCAGAACTCACCATCGTTATAGAGATAAGAAAGCTCTACATCGATAACGTCTGCGCCTTCAACTGAATCACCTGATTTAAAGGTTTTTTCAACAACTTTACCGCTGATAAGTTTACGAATTTTTACGCGGTTAAAGGCCTGGCCTTTACCTGGTTTAACAACTTCATTGTCAACGATGTTACACGGTTCGCCATCTTGCATGATTTTTAAACCGGCTTTAAATTCGTTTGTGCTGTAATTCGCCATAGCTTCCTCGTATGCTTTCAAATTAAGCGATTTCGGCGCCAATAATAAACCATAACGCATCAATTATCAGGTAAAATAATTCATGTTTCGCAACAAAAATGTGGAGAAGCAGTGCCAGAAACAAATTTTATACGCGTTCGTCCACAGTGGCAGCAAGAACTCGCACAATCCATCACCGACCCCGTTGAGTTGGCTCAGCAGCTTGAGTTACCGCAAAGCTGGGTTGAGCAACACCTCAGCGCGCGCAAACTATTTCCACTGCGCGTTACGCAATACTTTGTTGACCAAATGGAGCGTGGCAATACCGCCGACCCACTCTTACTGCAAGTCATGCCACAGGCTGACGAGTTTACGCAGCAACCAGGGTTCGTGACCGACCCGCTGGAAGAACAGGACAATGACCATCCTGGCATTTTACATAAGTATAAATCACGCGTTTTAGTCATTCTAAGAGGTGGTTGTGCGATTAATTGTCGCTATTGTTTTCGCCGCCATTTTCCCTACGACGAACATCATTTTGGCCGGGCGCAGCTCAACGAACTGATTGCTCTAATCGAAGCTGACGCCAATATCAATGAAGTGATACTAAGCGGCGGCGACCCATTGATGGCCAATGATCAGCAACTTGATACGGTGCTCACGGCACTTGAGCAATTACCGCAATTGAAGCGAATTCGAATTCATAGCCGCCTGCCGATTGTACTCCCCTCGCGACTCACCCACGAGCTTGCAAAGCGGCTTCAACAAAGCCGGTTACAAGCTATTCTGGTGCTGCATGCGAATCATGCAAATGAGATAACGCCAGCGCTAATGAATGCGTTAAAAACCTGGTCTGATGCCGGCATCACGCTATTGAACCAGAGCGTATTATTAGCCCAGATAAACGATAATGCGATAACCTTGGCTGAGTTAAGCGAAGCATTATTTGCTGCAGGCGTTTTGCCTTATTACTTGCATCAGCTCGACAAAGTAGCTGGGGCCAGCCATTTTTCGATAAGCGACGAAAAAGCCCGCAACCTTGAACAACAGTTGCGGGCCATGTTACCAGGGTTTTTAGTCCCTAAATTGGTGCGCGAAGTAGCTGGTGAAGCCAGCAAGACTCCACTTTAGCGTTTTGCGCTCGGAAAGGTTTCGTTAAACCACTCCATCATCAGTTGTTTTTCGAAATACAGGCTATCGTGGCTTGAACCTTGAATATTTCGCATATTGCGCGGTGGCGCTAACGACTTCAATTCAACCATATCCGCGCTGCTCAGTTCAGCACCCTGAGCGTCTGTATAGCGGTAAGAAATAACCAACTCGGGATACGAAACATCGTCCAATACGCGCTGAAAGCCGCTGGTAGTCGCTCCAAAAGTTGCGTCAACACGACCCGCTAAATCAACATCATTAAAGGTTACCTGCAGCGTATTGCTCTCAGGTAATTTGGCACCTAATTCAGCAACATATTCTTCAAACTTCGTTTTAGTTCGTTCTTCAAAACGGCTTTGCAACTCGTTGACCGCCTCAAAGTCAGAGAACGACTTTACTTCGTCCCACTTCACTTCAACTTTTGCAGCATGCACTGGCGCAATCAGCATGGCTGCCACGACCGTTACACTTGCTAGTAAAGTTTTCATAGTCACCTCCGATGGATGTTTGTGTCTTACGTACAAGTACTTAAGAGTATAGATCGAATTCAACTGGAATATATGACAATTATGACCAATAAAAAAAGGAAGCGCGAGGCGCTTCCTTTTTCTTTACATTCATAAAGCTGCATTAAGCGGGATTACATCATGCCGCCCATGCCACCCATACCGCCCATGTCTGGTGCAGAAGGTTCATCTTTAGGGATTTCAGCAATCATCGCTTCAGTTGTGATCATCAATGCGGCCACAGATGATGCGAATTGCAGGGCTGAACGGGTTACTTTGGTTGGATCCAAAATACCCATTTCTAACATGTCGCCGTATACGTCTTGACCCGCGTTGTAACCGTAGTTACCTTCGCCATTCTTAACGTTGTTTGCAACAACTGAAGCTTCAGCGCCAGCATTGGTAGCGATTTGACGCAATGGTGATTCCATTGCACGCAATGCCAACTTGATACCTACGTTTTGGTCTTCGTTGTCACCACGTAATTCGCTCAACTTGCTTGCTGCGCGAACCAAGGCAACACCACCACCAGGTACAACGCCTTCTTCAACTGCTGCACGTGTTGCATGCAATGCATCTTCAACACGGGCTTTCTTCTCTTTCATTTCCATTTCGGTTGCTGCGCCGACTTTGATTACCGCAACACCGCCAGCTAATTTAGCCAAACGCTCTTGCAGTTTTTCGCGGTCGTAGTCAGACGAAGTTTCTTCAATTTGCTGACGAATCTGAGTAACCCGAGATTCAATTGCCGCTTGGTCGCCGTTACCGTGAACAATGGTAGTGTTGTCTTTGTTAATTACAACACGCTTCGCAGAACCTAAATCTTCCAGCTGAGCTTTTTCAAGCTCCATGCCGATTTCTTCAGAAATCACTGTACCGCCAGTTAATACGGCAACGTCTTGCAACATTGCTTTGCGACGGTCACCAAAACCAGGTGCTTTTACTGCAGCAACTTTAACGATGCCACGCATGTTGTTCACAACCAACGTTGCCAAGGCTTCGCCTTCAACATCTTCAGCGATGATCAACAACGGCTTACCTGATTTCGCGACGCCTTCAAGTACTGGCAGTAATTCACGAATGTTAGAAACTTTCTTGTCAACTAACAGAATGAACGGGCTTTCAAGTTCAACAGTGCCGTTTTCTTGGTTGTTGATGAAGTAAGGTGACAAATAACCGCGGTCGAACTGCATACCTTCAACTACTTCCAGTTCGTCGTGCAGTGCTTGGCCTTCTTCAACGGTGATAACACCTTCTTGGCCCACTTTATCCATTGCTTTTGCAATGATTTCACCAATGGTGCTGTCAGCGTTTGCAGAAATAGTACCTACTTGAGCAATGGCTTTTGAGTTGTTGCATGGCTGCGACAATTCTTTCAATTCAGCAACAGCTGCAATTACAGCTTTGTCGATACCGCGTTTCAAATCCATTGGATTCATGCCCGCAGCAACAGCTTTCAAGCCTTCGTTTACAATTGATTGTGCAAGAACAGTTGCAGTTGTTGTACCGTCACCGGCTTCGTCATTGGCTTTAGACGCAACTTCTTTCACCATTTGTGCGCCCATATTTTCAAACTTGTCTTCAAGTTCGATTTCTCTCGCAACAGAAACACCGTCTTTGGTGATAACCGGTGAGCCAAATGATTTTTCTAGAACTACGTTGCGACCTTTTGGTCCCAACGTTACTTTCACTGCGTCTGCAAGAATGTTAACGCCTTTAAGCATGCGCTGACGTGCGTTATTTCCAAACTTAACTTCTTTAGCTGCCATGTTCGTTTCCCTCTTAACCTTCAATGATTGCTAGGATGTCTGACTCACTCATGATCAGGTACTCTTCACCGTCGATCTTCTGAGTTTTCACGCCATAACTTTCGTTGAACAACACGCTGTCGCCAACTTTTACATCCAACGCTTTCACGTCACCGTTTTCTAAGATGCGACCATTGCCTACAGCAACAACCTCACCGCGCGTCGATTTTTCCGCTGCTGAACCGGTCAGCACGATACCGCCTGCAGATTTGGTTTCTGCTTCTGAACGCTTAATGATCACACGATCATGTAAAGGACGAAGTTTCATCGTTGATAACTCCTAAACCTATTGGTTGTGGTTGATAATTCAGCTTCAGTGATGAGCCGAAGCTGTTAAAAAATTTGTTGTGTCCCTGTTTATGGGGGGTAAAAATTTGATATCAAGGTTTTCTGATAAATTTTTTTTGTTTTCGTATACTGAAAAAAACCAATAAAAGGTGTCTATATGAGTTCAGAACATCGCTTAGTCATTTGCAGCTGTCCGGATAAACATGTCGCCAAAGCCATCGCAGACAAAGTATTGCGAGCGCGTCGCGCTGCCTGTGTGAACATTTCGGCACCTTCTACGTCAATGTATTGGTGGGACGACCACATTCACGCAGACGAAGAAGTCTTGTTGCAGATCAAGACTACGGCAAGTGAACTTGATGAGTTATTCAAACTCATTCAAACTGCGCACCCATATGATGTTCCAGAACTTATCGCCGTACCTATTACCGAAGGCTCGGCGGAGTATTTAGGTTGGATTAAACAGGTCACACAATCATGATAGCAGTGTTATGCCGTTTACTAACGGTATTCGTAGTTGGGTTGTCATTGTTTTCAAGCATAACGGCACCAACCTATGCGCAGTCTCAGTTTGAATTAAATTCAAACGACCCATTCGCCCAACAAAACCAATTTTTACCCGTTGATGAAGCCTTTCAATTTGATTTTCGCCAACAAGGTAACCAGCTAACGCTTAGCTGGACTATCGCTGATGAATATTACATGTATCAGCATCGCTTTAAATTGAAGACACCGGTACAACTTGCTGAGCAACCAATGCTTCCTGAGGGGGAAGCGCATTTCGATGAGTTTTTCGGTGAAACCGTTGTCTATCGCGATCGCGTTGAATTAACGTACGTTCTAAATAAAGCCAGCCCCGATCAAGAATTTACCATTTCGTATCAAGGCTGTGCCGATGCTGGCCTATGTTATCCGCCAACCGAAAAAACAATTTATCTAAGCGCAGTAGCGGGTGACGGCTCACAAGCTATTGCCTTTGAACAGATTGCTGAGAATTCACAACAAACAACGTCTTCAAACTTCTTCGATATGATCACTGAGCAACCGCTATGGCTCGTGTTGTTGCTGTTTGTAGTACTTGGTATTGGCCTTGCGTTCACCCCATGTGTATTGCCCATGTATCCAATTATTTCGGCAATTATCATGGGGCACTCAGGTGCAGGCTCTAAGCAGCCAAAGCAATTAAGTACCCGACGAGCGTTCACACTGAGCTTGGCTTATGTGCAAGGCATGGCAGTTACTTATTCGATTTTGGGCGTGGTGGTTGCCTTGGCCGGTCTTCGCTATCAGGCCATGCTGCAACACCCAATCATTCTAATTACCTTAGCGATTGTGTTCGTATTATTGTCGTTAAGTATGTTTGGTGCATACACCATTCAGTTACCGCAGCGTTGGCAAAATTACTTGAATCAGCTGAGCCAATCGCAACGTGGCGGAGCCCACCGCAGCGTTTTTGTTATGGGCGCGATCTCAGGCCTTATCGCCTCACCATGCACCACTGCGCCACTTTCTGGCGTGTTGCTATTTATTGCACAGTCGGGCGACTTAACCGTAGGCGCCGCTGTGTTGTATGCGTTAAGCGTTGGTATGGGCCTGCCATTGCTCGCCTTTGGTGTTACTGGTGGCAAATTACTGCCCAAAGCTGGGGCGTGGATGAACACCATCAAGCGTGTGTTTGGAGTGGTGTTATTGGGTGTTGCTTTAGTACTGGTTGAGCGCCTTATCCCTTATACCCTTGCTGACTGGCTATGGATCGTGTTTATTGTTGTCGGCGCGCTGTACTTAATAATTGCTGATATACGCGAACTTCCGCGCTCAACTGCGAAGCGTTTTGCTGCCGTATGGCTGGTGACTGGCGCGGTATTAACTTATCTATGGTGGCCACAGGCGCATCACACGCTGCCGTTTCAACAGGTAACCAGCGTAACAGAAATTCAGCAACAGCTAGATTCTGCCGCGCGTAATAACCAACTGGTGATGCTCGATCTTTACGCGGACTGGTGTGTCGCCTGCAAAGAGTTTGAGCGTGAAACATTTGGCGCTGCCAACGTTGAACAGATCACATCAGACATGGTGCTGCTACAAGCGGATGTAACGGCTAATACGCCTGAAAACAGTGCAATTCTAAATGAATTCCAAGTGCTGGGCTTACCCACAATCCTCTTTTTCAAAAACCAGCAGGAGCTTAATCGCTCTCGCGTAACGGGTTTTATGAATGCTGAAAAGTTTACTGACCACATTAAAGAGTTAAAAACACGTTAAATCTTGCTGCGATCAGCGGTGATAAGACCAGTATTTTGCTGCGTTATTACATTTTTTCACTATAATGCTGAAATAGGTGTTGAATTAGGGGGGCTAATTGGCCTCTAATATCAATCTTGATACGTTCGCAGCAGATCGCAGCAATATGACAACAAATAACGATAAAAAATATAGAGTTCTTTTGCTCAACGGCCCTAACCTTAATTTGTTAGGTACGCGTGAGCCGCATATTTATGGCAGCGACACACTTGATCAGGTTGAACACCGTTTACGTGAACATGCAGAAGCCATCGGCATTACCTTAGACTGTCGACAGTCTAATGGTGAGCATCAACTCATTGATTGGGTGCACGAAGCCCGAACTTCGCATGTCGACTTTATTCTTATTAATCCCGGCGCGTATACGCACACCAGTATTGCACTGCGTGATGCGCTTGCAGGCGTCGCGATTCCATTTATTGAAGTGCATCTTTCAAACATTCACGCCCGCGAAGAGTTTCGTCGGCATTCATTTTTGGCAGATATTGCTAACGGGGTGATTTGCGGCTTAGGTGCGCAAGGTTACGACTTCGCACTGCAAGCAGCAAAACAACATCTTTCTAAGCAATAAATCTAATTAAACATTGGGGTCATCATAGATCATGGATATTCGTAAAATAAAAAAACTGATCGAACTGGTCGAAGAATCAGGCATCGCTGAGTTAGAAATTACCGAAGGTGAAGAATCAGTACGTATTCACCGTGGCGGAAGTCAAAGTGCGCCTATGCACTACCAATTCCCACCGCAACAAATGCAACACGCACCAGCTCCAGCACCGGCTCCTGCAGCCGCCCCGGCATCTGAAGCGCCAGCAGCGCCAGAAATTTCTGGCCATGTTATGAAGTCACCAATGGTTGGTACTTTCTACGCAGCTCCTGCGCCAGGCTCACCAGACTTTGTAACCGTTGGCCAACAGGTGAAAGCTGGCGAAACGCTGTGCATTGTTGAAGCTATGAAAATGATGAATCAAATCGAAGCTGATAAAGGCGGCGTAATAAAGCAAATCTTGGTTGAAAACGGCGAACCCGTCGAATTTGATCAACCTCTGTTTGTCATCGAATAAACGCATCGATACAGGACATCGTCATGTTAGATAAGGTAGTAATTGCAAACCGAGGTGAAATTGCGCTGCGTATTCTGCGCGCATGTAAAGAACTCGGTATCAAGACGGTCGCTGTGCACTCAACAGTTGACCGCAACTTAAAACACGTTTTGCTGGCCGATGAGTCAATTTGTATCGGCAAAGCGCCAGCAACCGACAGCTACTTAAATATTCCGCGCATTATCAGTGCTGCTGAAATTACGGATGCGGCTGCGATTCATCCAGGTTATGGATTTTTAGCTGAAAATGCTGATTTCGCCGAGCAAGTTGAAAATTCCGGCTTTATTTTCGTTGGGCCTACAGCTGATGTCATTCGCCTAATGGGTGACAAGGTATCCGCCATTGAAGCCATGAAGAAAGCTGGTGTACCGTGTGTGCCAGGTTCAGGCGGTCCGCTTGGTGATGATGAAGCGGCAAATATTAAAACCGCAAAACGTATCGGCTATCCAGTGATTGTAAAAGCTGCCGGTGGCGGTGGCGGGCGTGGTATGCGCGTGGTACGCAAAGAAGATGAATTGATTCGTGCCATTAGCACAACGAAAGCGGAAGCGGGTGCGGCGTTTGGCAACGATATGGTGTACATGGAGAAGTTTTTAGAGAATCCTCGCCATATCGAAATTCAAGTGCTTGCTGATGGACAAGGCAAAGCCGTCTACTTAGGTGAACGTGACTGTTCAATGCAGCGGCGTCATCAAAAAGTTGTCGAAGAAGCCCCAGCGCCAGGCATTACCCCTGAAATGCGTAAGTTCATTGGTGATCGCTGTGCAAAAGCGTGTATTGAGATCGGTTATCGCGGCGCAGGTACGTTCGAATTCTTGTACGAGAATGGTGAGTTCTACTTCATCGAAATGAATACACGAATTCAAGTAGAGCACCCAGTAACGGAAATGGTTACCGGTATCGACCTCATTAAAGAACAGCTGCGTATTGCTGCCGGTCGTCCGTTATCAATTTCGCAAGAAGACGTCGTTATTCGTGGTCATGCCATTGAGTGCCGAATCAACGCTGAAGACCCAGATACGTTTGTACCGTCACCTGGTTTGATTAGTCGTTTCCATCCGCCGGGTGGTTTGGGTGTTCGTTGGGACTCTCATGTTTATGCTGACTACAAAGTGCCACCAAACTACGATTCGATGATTGGTAAACTGATTACTTACGGTGAAAACCGTGACGTAGCAATTGCACGCATGCGCAATGCACTCAGCGAACTGATTATTGAAGGCATTAAAACCAACGTGCCACTGCAAAAAGACATTATGGCTGATGAAAACTTCCAGCATGGTGGAACGAATATCCACTACCTTGAGAAGAAACTAGGCATGGGTGGTCACTAACCCCCATGCCCTGGATTCAGCTAACCGTTTCTGCGCCCGAAAAGCATGCCCCACTGGTTGGGGATATGCTTGAGGGCAATGGTGCAATGGCGGTCACTTATCGTGATGCACAAGACAATCCTATTTTTGAACCCCCAATTGGCGAATTGATTTATTGGCAGGAAACCTTAGTTACTGGGTTATTTCCGGCCGAGACGGATTTAGCGCCGATTGTCGCGAACCTCAAAAAATCGCGTTATTTTCAAGACGGGTTCAATTACAAAACTGACCAACTTGAAGACAAAGACTGGGAACGCGAGTGGATGGATAACTTTCATCCTATCCAATTCGGTAAACGCTTATGGGTGTGCCCAAGCTGGCGTGAAATCCCAGAACCAGATGCAGTTAATATCATGCTCGACCCCGGCATGGCTTTCGGTACCGGCACGCATCCAACAACAGCGCTGTGCTTAGGCTGGCTTGATGGACAAGAGTTAAGTGCAAAAACCGTGGTCGATTTTGGCTGTGGTTCTGGCATTCTAGCGATTGGAGCCTTGCTGCTTGGCGCAAAGCGCGCAGTCGGTATCGATATCGACCAGCAGGCGTTGATTGCGAGTAAAGAAAATGCGCAGCGCAACGGTGTTGCTAAACAGCTCGAAGTTTATTTACCCAGCAACCAACCCACCTTGAAAGCGGATGTTGTGGTTGCCAATATTCTTGCTGGCCCCTTGCAAGAACTCGCTGATGTGATCACCGATTATGTTGCAGATAATGGTGAATTGGTCATGTCAGGTATTCTTGAGCGTCAGATACCTGCTGTTCAGGCTGCGTATCAAGATAAATTCGTATTTAGCCCGCCCAGCATCAAAGAAGGCTGGGTTATGCTGCACGCAAAGCGTAAACAGTAATAATCCAGCAGTTTGTCAAGAGCAAAAAGTACAAAAAAGACGGCTTTTGTACAAATTACAGCCTTTTCTTTAGCCGCCAAATTCCCTAAAATTTCCCACCCTTAAGTTGGACAGTTTTTAACCGATGCGGATCGGACCATATCATTTAGAAAATCCGGTAATACTCGCGCCAATGGCGGGAGTAACAGACCTCCCCTTCCGACGTTTATGTCGTGAACTTGGGGCTGGCTTGACGGTGTCTGAAATGCTTTCCAGTAATCCGCTAGTTTGGGATACCAAAAAGTCACGTGACCGAATGGAACACGCCGATGAACCCGGTATCCGTGCAGTTCAAATTGCTGGGTCTGAACCTGAATTGATGGCTGCCGCAGCCGTTCATAATGTCGAGAATGGCGCGCAGATTATTGATATCAATATGGGCTGCCCTGCCAAGAAGGTGAATAAAAAACTGGCTGGCTCAGCTTTGCTGCAATACCCCGAATTGGTTGCGGAAATTTTAACCGCAGTAGTTGCAGCAGTTGAGGTGCCAGTCACATTGAAAATACGTACCGGTTGGGATCCTGAGCATCGCAATGGTATCGAAATTGCTAAACTTGCTGAGCGGCTTGGCATTCAGTCGTTAGCGGTGCACGGGCGAACTCGCGCATGCATGTACAAAGGTGATGCTGAGTACGACACCATTCGGGCGATTAAAGCCGCAGTGCGTATTCCAGTTGTTGCCAACGGTGACATAACGTCGCCACAGAAAGCTAAACAGGTTCTTGAATACACTGGCGCCGACGCCATTATGATTGGTCGAGGCGCTCAGGGAAATCCATGGTTGTTTCGCGAAATTGCGCATTATTTGGCAACTGGCGAGCAACTACCGGCGCCAAGTGCAGACGAAGTTCGAACTGTCGTGCTACGACATGTTCATAACTTGCATCAGCATTATGGCGAGTTCACCGGCATTCGGATTGCCCGAAAACACGTGGGCTGGTACTTACAACAGCAGCAGCCCGCGTCAGCATTTCGTAGGGAGTTTGTTAGTATTGAACATGCTAATGAACAAATCGAAGCCCTGACGAAGTTTTTTGCAACAGTAAACTAGAAGAGATAGAGCGCACCTATGTTTGATCAAAACGCAAATCGTGACCCGATTTCTCCATTTACCACTCTTGGTAATAACGCTCAACCGAAGCCATTACGTGATTCGGTTAAGCAGGCATTGAACTCATTTTTAAAGCAACTTGATGGGCATGACCCTGAAGAGCTTTATGAATTGGTGTTAGCTGAGCTCGAAGCTCCGCTTTTGGAAGAGGTCATGACCTATACGCGTGGTAATCAAACCCGCGCTGCGACAATGCTTGGCATCAACCGCGGCACGCTGCGTAAAAAGCTGAAAAAGTACGGCATGAACTAATTGCCCCTGAAAAAGAGCGCCTGGTGTGCTCTTTTTTTCTTTGAAAACATCGAAAAGGTATAGCAACCATGCAACATCGTCCCATTCAACGCGCCCTTTTAAGTGTTTCTGACAAAACCGGCATCGTCGCTTTCGCACAAGCGCTCGTGCAACGTGGCGTCGCAATTTTATCAACTGGCGGAACAGCAAAATTATTGCGTGAAAACCAAGTTCCCGTAACGGATGTGTCGGAGCATACAGGGCAGTCTGAAATCATGGATGGCCGTGTGAAGACGCTTCACCCGAAAATTCATGGCGGTATTCTAGGGCGCCGCGATATCGATCAACAGGTGATGACCGAACAAAATATCGCCCCCATCGATTTGGTTGCGGTGAACCTTTACCCGTTCGCAGAAACAGTGGCGGACCCCAATTGCAGCCATGCCGATGCCGTTGAGAATATTGATATTGGTGGGCCGACCATGGTGCGCGCTGCGGCTAAAAATCATCGCGATGTAACCATTGTTGTTAACGCGACTGATTATGACCGCGTAATTGCGGAAATGGATGCAAACAACAATAGCCTTACCTTTGATACGCGTTTCGACCTTGCCATTAAGGCATTCGAACACACCGCGCAATATGACGGTATGATTGCCAATTATTTCGGCGCGCGCTTGCCACAACAAGAAAGCAAGTTTCCACGCACGTTCAATGCACAGTTCGAGAAAAAACAAGATTTGCGATACGGCGAAAACAGCCATCAACAAGCCGCTTTTTACGTTGAAGCAAAGCCAGCCGAAGCATCTGTTGCAACGGCAACTCAGATTCAAGGCAAAGCACTGTCGTTTAATAATATTGCTGACACCGATGCGGCACTTGAGTGCGTGAAGTCATTTCAGCAACCGGCCTGCGTTATTGTTAAACATGCAAATCCATGCGGCGTTGCGATTGGTGAAAATGCGTTAGATGCTTACCAACGGGCTTTTAAAACCGATCCGACTTCGGCATTTGGCGGCATCATTGCATTTAATCGCGAATTAGATACTGAAACAGCTAAAGCAATCGTTGAGCGTCAGTTTGTTGAAGTGATTATTGCGCCAACGGTCAGCTCTGCGGCACGCGACGTTGTTGCGGCAAAAGCTAACGTGCGTTTACTTGAGTGTGGCCAATGGCCAGCTGAGCGCGCAAATAGTCTCGACTTTAAGCGCGTTAACGGCGGTTTACTCGTGCAAGACAGCGATCACGGCGAAGTTGCGCTAGCTGACCTTAAAGTAGTTACCGACAAGCAGCCTAGCGATGCGGAAATGCAAGATTTACTGTTCTGCTGGAAAGTTGCCAAGTTTGTTAAATCGAACGCAATTGTGTATGCCCGCGATGGCATGACAATAGGCGTTGGTGCCGGACAAATGAGTCGTGTTTATAGTGCGAAAATTGCTGGAATCAAGGCTGCCGACGAGAATTTAGAAGTGCCCGGTTCAGTGATGGCCTCAGACGCATTCTTCCCGTTTCGAGATGGTATTGATGCCGCCGCTGCAGCCGGTATTACGGCAATTATTCAACCTGGTGGTTCAATTCGCGACGAAGAAATTATTGCCGCTGCGAACGAACATGGTATTGCGATGGTATTTACCGGCATGCGCCACTTCCGTCACTAGTCGGATTCGTTTGCCCAATGTGCCGACACGGTTTAGGATGAAAGCATCTTTCATATAAGGAGCAAGACAATGACTGTTAACAGCCGTATGTTTAATTTCCTCGTTATTCCCATTACCGTGTTGGGGCTGGTGGCCTGTTCTGAGCCGACCTCTTCGTCGATGGCTCAAGACAATGCACTGGAACAAGCTGTGCAAGCTGAATCCAGACAAGACACGAACAAAGCGCGGGATAAATTCCGAAACCCAGAGCAAACCTTAGCGTTCTTTGGCATTCGTCCAGATATGACCGTTGTGGAAATATCGCCGGGTGGCGGCTGGTACACAGAGATTCTTGCGCCTTATTTAAAGCAAAATGGCTTGCTGTACGCTGCTCATTTCCCAGCTGACAGTTCGAGTGGCTATTACGCGCGCTCGCGTGAGTCTTTTGTAGAGCGGGTTGCCAACGATGCTAATTTTGCCAACATTGTTGTCACAGAGTTTGCTCCGTTTAGCGAAGCAGAAATTGCGCCGCCGGGTAGCGCGGATATGGTGCTTACATTTCGTAATTTGCATAATTGGTATATGAACGGCGGCGAAGACGCGGTGCAAAATGCCTTCTTACAATTCTACACGGCGTTGAAGCCTGGTGGCGTACTCGGCGTTGTTGATCATCGTCTACCAGAAGACCGTCCAGATGCTGATATGGCGAGCTCTGGCTACATGAAAGAAAGCTTTGCCGTAGCTATGGCTGAAGCCGTGGGATTTGAGCTTGTTGAGCGTAGCGAAATTAATAGTAATCCGAAAGACACTGCTGACCATCCGCGCGGTGTTTGGACACTTCCACCGACTCTACGCTTAGGTGATGAAGACCGAGATATCTATAGCGCCATTGGTGAAAGTGACCGTTTTACCCTGAAATTTGTGAAACCTAAAACTGACTGAGAGAGTTCATGAACGTATTGGTTATTGGCGGCGGCGGCCGCGAACATGCCTTGGCGTGGAAAGCTGCGCAAGCAGCTGATGTACAGACTGTGTATGTGGCCCCTGGCAATGCCGGAACAGCAACTGAAGCGAAGCTGGAAAATGTAGCTATTGCCGCAGATGATGTTGAGGGTTTGCTTGCCTTCGCCAAAGATAAACAGATTGAAATGACAATTGTTGGACCTGAAGCGCCATTGGTGCTGGGTGTGGTTGATCGCTTTTTAGAAGCAGGGCTAACGATTTTTGGACCCACTCAAGCTGCAGCGCAACTTGAAGGTTCAAAAGCATTTAGTAAAGACTTTTTGGCCCGCCACAATATTCCAACGGCAGCCTACGGTACCTTTACTGAGGTGGAAGCTGCAAAGCATTACGTTCAGCAACAAGGCACGCCTATAGTTATCAAGGCCGATGGCTTGGCTGCGGGTAAGGGCGTAATTATCGCTCAAACGCAACAAGAAGCCTTTAACGCCATTGATGATATGTTGGCAGGCAACCGTTTTGGTGATGCTGGCAGCCGCGTTGTGGTTGAAGAATTTTTGGTTGGTGAAGAGGCTAGCTTTATCGTCATGGTTGATGGCAAAACAGCATTGCCATTTGCATCCAGCCAAGACCACAAAGCTCGTGATAACGGCGATAAAGGGCCAAACACAGGCGGTATGGGTGCTTACTCTCCAGCGCCAGTTGTGACCCCTCTGGTTCACGACTGGGTGATGCAGCATGTTATTGAGCCAACTGTGCGTGGTATGGCAGCTGAAGGGCATCCATACACAGGCTTTCTCTATGCGGGCTTGATGATTGCACCCGATGGTACAGCAAAAGTTCTGGAATTTAACTGCCGTTTTGGTGACCCAGAAACACAGCCGATTATGATGCGCCTGCGCTCTGATCTAGTCGCATTATGTCAGGCTGCTTGTGCGGGTGAACTGGCTGGGAAGTCAATCGACTTTGACCCACGTGCAACCGTTGGTGTTGTCATGGCTGCTGGCGGGTATCCAGAGAGTTATAACAAAGGGGATGTCATTATTGGCATCGATGCTGCTGAAGCCAATGGTGCTAAAGTATTTCAGGCCGGAACAAAACTTAACGATAATGGCGATTTAGTCACTTCCGGTGGTCGCGTTCTCTGCGTTACGGCAATCGGTGACAGTGTTACCGAAGCCCAGCAACAGGCTTATGCTGCGGTGCAGAAAATTAACTGGGATAACGTTTACTATCGCACGGATATTGCACATCGCGCGATTAAACGAGAACAGCAATAAAAAAACGCGCCGAAAGGCGCGTTTTTTTTAGTCTTCTACAACTAAATCGTCGTCGTCAGAAACAGTCACTTCAAACGCATCATCAGTATAACGACTGCGGCCGTACATGCTGCCAACTTTCGGACGATTGATACGCGCCTGATACTTTGACCATGCTTTTTCAACAGCTGTATCTGCAGCTTTTTCGCCACGAGCTACTGCAAGTAGAGACTGCTCTTCTGCTGACTCTGGTTCAAGCTCACCACTCATCAACGCCGCAATCAAACTGCCGTGTTTTGCCAACAGCTCACTTTCGCGAATTGAAAAGTCGCCCGAACGAGCAAAGCCATACGGGTAGTTTTTGAAGTCGTTAAACGCCTTCATAATAATTTGATCACGGTTCATTGTTGCCATTGTGTGCCCATCCTCCAGACCAACAACTACAGGTAAAGGGTAACGCTTCATTGCGTCACTGACGATATAGAGGCGAAAGCCTATGTTGTCAACAATTTTTCGCAAAATTTATATTTTTAAAACCAATAATTAAAACCGATAATAGGCTGAAAAACCTATACTCCGACCCGCCTCGGCCAATACCGGTAACGATGGATCGTGCTCTGATAAACCACTGACACGCGCATTGCGCCAATATTTACGGTCGGTCAGATTAAACAGTCCAACGGTTATGTTTAAATCATCATTCAGATACCAACTGGAGAGCCAATCGATGGTGGCATACCCAGGTGTCGAAAATAATAGCGCATCTGACTCATCGAATAATTGACGTTGTCCGCGCACAGCGGTTGCAATCAGGCGTGTATCCCAAGTACTGCGTTGATACTGAAGTTCTGCAATAACGCGCGGCGGAGCAACATCAGCAATATCGCGACCGGATTCACGGTCTTCGCCGCGACTGTATTCAGCGCTAATTGCCGTTGACCACGATGAGTTCCAGCGTTGCTCCCAATTCCCTTCAATACCTTCTATGACTACCTTTTCGCGGTTAATCGATTGAAATATCAATAATTGCCGCACTGGATCGAACCCCAATGAAGCGCGACTTTGAATAAATTCACTGTAACGGTTGTGATAGGCAGTCAATGACCATGAACTACCTTGAGCCCGACCTCTGAACCCGGTTTCAAAGGCATACCCACGTTCAGCCTTGAGGTCAGGATTGGCAATAGCCAGAACATTAAACTGTGGGTAATAGAGTCCAATATTCACATCAGAAAACGGCGGTGCGCGGTAACCGCGAGCGTACTGCGCAAACCACTCACTGTTGTTATTCACTGACCAGATTACACCGAGCTTGGGCAACCAAGCGTCATGCGTTAAGTCAGTCACTTCTGAATCTGGGTAGCGCTCTGCAAATAAGGGATCGTCTTGAGTTCGCAAGCGGTAATGTTCGTAGCGCAGACCAGGGCTTATAACCGGCCCATCGTTCCACAATTCAAATTCGTCATGAATGTAGACACCCAATTCAGTCACCCGACTGCGCGGGAAATCACGTAATGGGAAGGTTTCCCCAAGTAACGTTTTGGTGGTTACGCCCGTGGTTAAATTGGTTTGCGCCGCATCCCGCTGGTCTTCAAGTGTTGAACTTGCCAACTCAAAACCATAGCCAATACGGTGACGCGTTCCTGCAATATAAGCATCACTTTCTAAGTCAGCACCAGCCCCAGCGGTAACCTGCTCGAAATCGAATAAGCGCTCTATATCAAGGGGTTCGGGCAGTAACATACGCTGCTCGAATGAGTCTTGCTCAATGTCACTTTCTTGGTAATAAATGCGCCAACTACCGCGATCAATCCAGCCCAGCGGGGCCATATTTAATTCACCAAGCAAACGGTGTTGTTGACGGCTGTCATCGCCTATTAGACTCGTGGTGGCCGCAAGTCGGCCACTACCGATGATCGATTGGATGTCAGTATCACGGGACTCATTTAACGCATCCAATGTAAATTGCCATTCGCCAAACTGCGTATCGGTTGCTGCACGCAGCAATATGGCTTGTTGGCGTCGATGTTGCGCATCGCGTTTGTCCGCAGGCAAATCAGCCGAGCGCACATCTTCTCCGTACTGCACTGCTCCTGCAAGCAATAAGCTCGTTCCACCATCTGCGAACGCTGTAGCACCCATGATATTCGCGCGATGACTATCACTATGCAGGCCGGCTTGTAGGCGTGAGCCGCGTTTTCCGTCACGTAAAACGTCTTGTGCATCTAATAAATGCACAGCGACAACGCCACCTAGGGCTTTACTGCCATACATCGTGGAAGCCGGACCGCGCAATATTTCCACACGGCTGGCTAAACCGAGTTCGAGTAATCCTCGTCCGGTATTTGAATAGCTACCTACAGAAAAATGGTCAGCTACCGGTACTTGATCAATTACGACTGCGGTGCGGTTACCGCCAATACCGCGTATACGAAAACCGCTGTTACCAAACCGGCTATTATCGTCATCGAGGTCTACTCCTGGTTGATACCGCACTAAATCGGCGGCATTTATTACTATATTACGTTGCAGGTCTTCTTCGCTGATAATACTCACGGTACCTGCAACTTCTGAAAGTTGACGTGGTTGCCGGTGGGCAACCACGGTGATTGTTTCCATTACAGTTTCTTGCTGGTTTACTTCTGCTTCGTTCACGTCTTGTGGTAAAGCCAGTGTTGACTGGGGTATCAAACTAAATACCCCAGCCACAGCACCAGCAATTGCTGTAAGTTTCACGCTTAATACACCTCGTTCCGTGTGTTGTAATTGTTGAATTTGCCTGTTGGCGTAATCATTCTCTCGCCTTTGATAACGTGTTTCAGTTTGCGTGTTTTATCGTCAACGATAACGATGGCCGATTGCTCTTCCTGACCACTCCAAACAGAAAACCACACCTCGTCACCTGCCATGTTGTACTCTGGCTGCACGATGCGCTTGGGGCCCTCGCCTAAATCTGCCCATTCGGCGATTGGCAATGTTTGGTAACCGGCTTCTAAATCGTTGATGTTAAACACAGCAACAGACTGAGAAACTTTCGCGTCAGGGTTAAACGGCGTATCTACCCAAAGATTTGTAGATTTCGGATGGGTTTTGATAAACAACGAACCACCACCTTGCCCTTCAAGTACACGGACAACCTTAAAAGCGTTGTCTTTGTGCTTTTCTGGGTCCGTGCCTATCAAGGTAATATCCGCATTACCTAATGCACTGGTGGCCCATACAGGGCCGTATTTCGGATCGACAAAGTTCGCGCCGCGGCCTGGATGAGGAATACGTTTAACCGGAATTAATGCTTCTAATTCACGGTCGAGCGCATCCACTACAGCGATGGTGTCGTTCTCATTCGCTGCGGTCATAAAGTAACGGCCTGAGCGATCCCAACCGCCATCATGCAAGAACGGCGCAGCATCAATAGTGGTTACCTGCAAGTTATCGATGTCTGAATAATTAACCAGTTTAATCTGCCCGGTTTCTTTAACATTCACGATAAATTCAGGGTGCTTATGCGAACCAACAATCGCTGCAACACGAGGTTCTGGGTGGTACTCCTGAGTATCCACAGTCATGCCACGAGTCGACACGATTTTGTGCGGCTCAAGCGTTTGACCATCCATCAAAACATAGTGCGGTGGCCAATAGGCGCCAGCAATGGCAATTTTGTCCTCGTAGCCCTTGTAGCGTGAGTTCTCAACTGAACGCGCTTCCAGGCCAATCTTAATTTCTGCAACCACTTGTGGTGGGTTCATGTATAAATCGATCAAATCGATTTTCCCATCGCGACCTATCGTCGTGAAATACCGACCCGAGCTTGATGCGCGCGAAATGTGCACGGCATAACCCGTTTTCACATAGTTGAGTACCTTCTTACTCGCACCATCGATGATGGCAACTTCACCGGCATCGCGCAGAGTTACCGCAAACATGTTATCGACATCGTAATTATGCTGCGGCTTCTTCGGGCGGTCTTCTGGTTTCACATGAACAACCCACGAGCCTTTCATGTCTTTCATGCCCCATTCCGGAGGTGTCGGTGGCTCGTGTTGCAGGAAGCGCGCCATCAGATCAATGTCCTGTTCTGACAATTCACCCGACGTACCCCAGTTCGGCATACCACCGGGCGAACCGAAGTTAATCAGCGCCTTCAGATAGTCGGTGCCTTTTCGCTGTGTGATATCGGTGGTTAACGGAAGGCCTGTAGCGCCCTTACGCAATACACCATGACACCCCGCACAGCGTTGAAAATAGATTTCCTGGGCTTTTGCGAACTCTTCTTCACTGATATCTGGCGCGCCCGGAGTGCGCATCATTTTGCCCCCTGAAACTGCTGAAGGTGCGCCTTTGTATGATACTTCCGCTGCCGTTGACCCTTGGTGAGGCTGGCCTTCTGCACGATCTTTCAAACCAAGGTCAGCCCGAACCTTTGCAACGTCGTCGTCACTAACCTCGCCGCCACTATTGCCCCAACTGCTTAGAACATAGTTAGCAATATCTGCAATATCGTCATCGCTAATATGTTGCATGGGTGGCATCATTGCATTGAACTTTTGGCCGTTTACTTCAAGTGGCCCGGACATACCTTGCAGAATGGTCCGCACCACATGCAATTTGTCGCCGGTAACATTTGGGTTACCTGCAAGTGGGGGAAAAGCGCCCGGCAAACCTTTGCCGGTTAGCTGGTGGCAAGCTTGGCAGTTCGCCTCGTAAGCTTTTTTTCCATCATCCGACGCATAAGCAACCGTGCTTCCGGCAGTCAGAAGCATCCCGGTTGCTACTGCGAGCATAGATAATTTCGGGTACAGCTTTCTAACAACATTAGTTTTCATCAGACGTCCTCCTCTGGACACTCTCGATATGGGACTACCCTGTCTGATGTTAAGCCTAGCCAATGATTAAATTTTGATCTATGTCACTAAGGGGGGTGTGGCTATTGGGCATTAGTGAGTACCTCTTAGGAGGTACGCACTCTTAGACCCCAGTCATTCCATGCTTGCTTGGCTAATACTTCGCGAAACTGCGGTGCTGAAATATTAATCAATGCTTCAGCCCGTTCGGTTAAGCTTTTTGCGCGAAGATTGGCAACTCCATACTCGGTCACCACATAGTGCACATGCGCGCGAGTGGTTACCACGCCCGCTCCCGGATTCAGCATGCTGCTGATACGCGACACACTGCCGCCACAAGCTGTTGCAGGTAACGCAATCACCGAGCGTCCCCCCTCAGATAAGCTAGCGCCACGCACAAAATCCATCTGCCCACCCACACCTGAATATATTTTAGTTCCCATCGAGTCGGCGCAAACTTGACCGCTTAAATCGATCTGCAGCGCACTATTAATTGCCATCACTTGTTTGTTTTGTCGAATCACCGAAGTGTCATTGGTATATTCAACATCCAAAAATGCCACTAACGGATTATCATCAACAAAGTCATATAATTGCTGACTGCCCATTGCAAACGTGGTGACAATACGCCCACGATGCTTGCGTTTGCGCGAATTGTTAATCACCCCGCTCTCGACTAACGGCAGTACCCCATCCGAAAACATCTCGGTATGAATGCCCAAGTCGCGATGGTTACCGAGACAACGCAATGTCGCGTCTGGAATCGCGCCAATACCCATTTGCAGACAGTCACCATCGTTGATCAGCGAGGCAACGCGCTGGCCTATCTGTGTGGTGACGTCTGATTGTTTTGGTTGCGCATGCAGTGGCAACGGCGCTTCGAATTCAAAATAACGATCAATCTGTTTCAGTGAAATAAATGAATCACCATGCGTACGCGGCATGCGCGGATTAACCCAAGCAATAACCTTGCGCGCTACTTGCAACGCTGCGCGTGTTGCTTCAACAGAGATACCTAAACTGCAATTGCCGTGTGCGTCTGGCGCGGACACTTGAATTAATACGGCATCAAGCTTTTGCTCACCGGAACGGAATAACTTAGGAATTTCTGACAAAAACATGGGGACATAATCGGCTAAGCCTTCATTAACCGCTGATCGTGTTGATTTACCAACAAAAAAAGCACGTTGGCGCAAGTGCCCCTTTAATTGTGGATTATTCAATACTTCGCTGTGTTCAGTGTGCAACTGCAGCAAGGTTAAGTTTTCTCGTTGCATCGCAACGTCAGCCAGTCCATCAAGCAATTTGTAAGGCGTGGCCGCCATTGATTGACACCAGATAACATCGTTGTCTTCGAGAATTTGCAACGCTTCATGCGCACTTTGAACGAGCATAGTGATTCCTTTTGGGGTACATTTTAACGGTCATTCACAAACCTGAGTTTAAACATAGTATGAAAGTATTCGTTATGCTTGGTGCAATCAATATGGCGTTAGGGGTAATTCTTGGCGCATTTGGGGCACATGGATTACAGAAAATTATTAGTCCTGACATGCTCCAAGTGTTTCAAACTGGCGTGCAATACCAAATTTACCATGCCTTAGGGTTACTCATGGTGGCTGTACTGCTAATTCCGTACCCGAACGCCTCAGGCCTGCGCACCGGAGGATGGATTATGTTGGCCGGAATTATCTTGTTCTCAGGTAGCCTGTACTTACTTGCGCTAACCGGCATCAAGTTTTTTGGCCCCATTACACCCATTGGTGGTGTCTGCTTTATTGTGGCTTGGATTTGGATTTTTTGGGCCATGCTCAAGGAGTTTTAATGAAGACAATTCTGAGCGCATTAGGGGTGATTCTTTGTATGCCCGTCGCTTGGGCTGGCACGCCGCATTGGGAATCGTGCTGGCACGGTCAACAGCCAACAGCGCAAGGTTGTCAGGGGACTGTTGTGCTGTTGTCGGCTTACGATGCCAGGCAAATGTTACGAGAAAACAGTCATTGGCGTTTACCAACGCCAAAAGAAGTTGAGGGTTTAATCGCCACCGAGGGTTTTAGCGCATTGCGCCAGCATGCAAGCACTACGAACGTAAGCCATATACTAACCGATGCTTTTATGGCACACGGCACCGAGTTTCTTGCTACCACTGTGCATATCGAAAGCGGGCGCACCGAACTGCAACCGTGGCGTAAACCCGTGTTAATTATCTGGATAAATCTGGATAAGCCGGAATAAAAAAGCCCTGAAGCACTCAGTGCATTCAGGGCTTTGAATTTTGGAGCGAGAAACGAGATTCGAACTCGCGACCCCAACCTTGGCAAGGTTGTGCTCTACCAGCTGAGCTATTCTCGCATCAAATTAAGAGGGGGCATTCTATACATTGGCCTCAAGATGTCAAGCGTTGCTCACGGTCAGGTAAGAAGCTTATCGCAATGGTTGACCAAAGCAACAAAACGCACGAAATGATCAAACAAGCCATTAAGCCCCACTGTTGGTAAACCCAGCCCGATAATACGGTTCCAAGAAGACGGCCTGCCGCGTTCGCCATGTAATAAAAACCCACATCCAAGGACACGCCATCGGTGCGCGAATATGAAACAATCAGAAAGCTATGCAATGACGAATTAATCGCGAATAACACCCCAAACAGACCCAAACCGACCATGATACTGCTGGCAGTTGGTAAGCTTTGCCACAACGCAAGCGCCAATAAAAATGGGCTTAACGTGAGTAAGGCTCCCCATACTACAGCTTGTTTGCGCGGCGCTGTCTCACCACTTCGGGTAAATCTGGGTGCTAGCCCCTGCACAACACCATAGCCGATAACCCATAACGCCAAAAAGCTGCCTACCTGCCAATGACTCCAATTCAATTGACTTGCTAAAAATACCGGCAGAGCAACCACAAACCAAACGTCACGGGCGCCAAATAATAGGAAACGTGCGCCTGATAAAATATTAATGGGTTTACTTTTTGAGAGTAGATCTGTGAATTTGGGTTTGAACTTTGCTTTACCACTTTCTTTTTCTAAAAAGATCAGGCTACTCACCCAAACCAACGCCAACATAATGGCCATCGCCAACACTGCGCCTTGAAAACCAATAAGTGTTAACAGCAACCCACCTAGGAAGAAGCCAACGCCTTTCAAGGTGTTTTTGGAGCCGGTTAGCAGTGCAACCCATTTATACAATTGCCCCTGCTGGGAATCTGGCACCAGTAACTTTATGGTGCTTTTAGCGCTCATTTTGTTGAGATCTTTGGCGATTCCCGACAACGCTTGCGCAATCATGACCCACACCACGGTTAGCATGGAACTCGGCACAAGTAACATTGTTAGCGCAACGATTTGCACGCCTAAGCCGATATTCATGGTGCGGTTCAGGCCCCAACGAGCCCCTAGCCATCCACCAAACAGATTGGTTACAATGCCGAAGAATTCGTAAAACAAGAACAGCATGGCCACTTCAAGCGCGCTATAACCCAACTGGTGAAAGTGCAAAACCACCAACATACGTAGCGCACCATCGGTTAATGTAAACGCCCAATAGTTGCCCGTTACTAACATGTACTGGCGAATTGCTGGGGATAAGTTGGCCAGCATCAGCCAACCATCTCAATCAATTCAACGGTGCGGTTGGCGTAACCCCATTCATTGTCATACCACGCATATATTTTCACATGCGTGCCATTAATTACCTTGGTCGACAACGCATCAATAATGCTCGAACGCGGGTCTGTTTTATAATCAATTGAAACCAATGGCCGTTCTTCATAACCGAGAATACCTGCTAGTGGCCCATCTGCAGCCTCTTTCAACCAGCCATTGATTTCTTCCACTGAGGTTGGCTGCTTCACTTCAAATACGCAATCAGTCAGTGAGGCATTCGCTAACGGCACGCGAACGGCGTGGCCGTCGATTTTACCTTTCAGTTCAGGGAATATTTCCACAATTGCGGTGGCTGACCCGGTCGAGGTCGGTATCAAACTCATACCGCACGCACGTGCTCGGCGTAAATCTTTATGCGGCGCATCAAGAATACTTTGGGTGTTGGTTAAGTCATGAATCGTAGTAATTGACGCGTGTTTAATACCAATCTTGTCTTGCAATACTTTAACCACCGGCGCCAAACAGTTGGTGGTACACGACGCCGCTGTAACAATACGGTGCTTAGCTGGATCAAACAGATGATCGTTTACCCCAACCACAATATTAAGCGCGCCAGCCTCTTTCACCGGAGCAGACACTACAACACGCTTTACGCCCTGCTCAAGGTAGGTATTGAGAACTTCCACTGTCTTCATTTTGCCAGACGCTTCCAGCACGATATCGCAACCGCTCCAGTCATTTTCAGCAATGGTTTTGCACTGACTAAAGGCGATGCGTTTATTACCTATGACCAATTCGGAACCATCAGCTGCAGCTTCGTGCTGCCAACGACCGTGCACCGAATCGAAATTCAATAAATGGGCAAACGTGGCTGCGTCTGCGCCGGGATCATTCACTTTGACTATTTCTAGTGCTTGATTTTCCCATGCAATGCGCAAGGCTAACCGCCCGATACGCCCTAAGCCATTTATGCCTACTTTAATTGTCATGTGCTACTCCTTAATGGTCTTCACAGTATTCAAATACACCCATTTTTCACGTCCTGTTGCAGGTGAGGATTGTGTTGCGCGGTCAGTGCAATAACCCGCCGCATCCAATCAGGCATTCCTGTATTTAATTGATAATGCACCCAGCGCTGCTCTTTTCTATCAATCAGTAAACCGTATTCCCGCAGTTGGGCAAGGTGCCTAGACACTTTGGGTTGTGACATTCCCGTTGCATCCACAAAGTCACAAACACAGAGTTCATGATGTTTGTCTAACATTAAGATCATAGTCAGCCGCAGCGGGTCTGCCATAATCTTGAAAAAATCTTCGGGCGTATTAAACAGATGAGGCTGCTGCATGCGCTTACGTATAATCAGCAAAAACATACGAATGCGTTCGCTTAACTCTTGCGCTGTCCGCTTAAACGCATCAGCACTGGGGCTGGCAACTGGATCAGGGAAGTCCCACGCAATAAAATTCATGCCTTGAAAACTTGCCTGGCACTCAGTTCGTGCTCTATCGCAAAGACTAATCACGTAATCGAATCGAATATCTGGTAGGTCATCAACTGATTTTGAGCGCAAGCCCTCAGTGTTTAAGTTCAAACTTTGCAGCGCTGCTAAAGCTTCTGGCTCAACTTGGGTGGGTGCAGTTCCTGCACTGTAAACCTCTATCGCGTCACCTGCAAATTGACGCGTTATTGCTTCAGCCATGACTGAGCGTGCTGAGTTAGCCGTGCATAAAAATAGAATTTTCATGATATTGCGCTACCTATACATTCGATTTTTCATATATACGGTAAAACGAATATATTTAATAGGCAATAAAAAACCCGAAAGTTTTTAAGCTTTCGGGTTTTTTAGAATTTGGAGCGAGAAACGAGATTCGAACTCGCGACCCCAACCTTGGCAAGGTTGTGCTCTACCAGCTGAGCTATTCTCGCATGTGTTAACGAGGGCGTATTTTACGGATTCACCTGTTTTCGTCAACCTATTTTTTATTGTTTTGCGTTTGTCCGCTCGGTTTTTGAGCACCTGCGGAGCACCCCTCAGCCATTTCCCAAGCTATTGGAAATGGAGCAGCAACAGCATCACCTTGTTTATTTACGAAAACTAACGCGTTTTTCTCAACTGCAGTCAGCCAATTGGTGATGACATCAAACCGCACAATCCACCGGTGAAGTTCACAGCGCAACTGCTGTAACGACGAGTTCTCAGGACTTTGTGCGACGACAGGTGCTGATACCAAAACGAAAAATAACAGCAAGAACATGCGCATAATCATGACTTGTGCTCCTTTTCTTTACTTGCCGAAAGTTTATGTTCGAGCCCCTCTAAGCGCTGCAATTCTTCCCCTGGCATACTGATGTAAAATGCATTACTTACTAAAGGCATACCATCGGGCATCACTTTGTTCTCAAATACCAACTCAATGCTCAATTTGGCCATATGACTGTCATGACGAAAAGATGGATTCAAAAACAAATCAGGTTTCACGCCATTGGTGGTTATTTCTTGTGGGAAGTAAGCCGAAATAACCTGAGCAATACGTTTACCGATGAGCCGTTTGTAGTCCTGTTCATAATCATTTAATTTCGCATCAACGGGTAAATATCGGTACACCGAATAGGTCATATACGCCTCGGCGATCCGCGCCAGATCATCACGATTTCGTGCTGACGCGGCCTTTCCTAACACGCGTAAAATCGTATCTTTCGCATAATCTCTGAAGCTTTCGCGTAGCGCGGTTAGTGGCTGCCACTTCCGAGCCGTTAATATAGCCTTAGCACAATTTCGTGCTCTGCCGTCCCAATCCTCATAAAGTTCGGACATACTCGGTACGCCTGAGCCGTGAACTTCGAGCAACCATTGTTTCGCCGATTGGCTCATGCGCTCTTCAAAATAGCCTTCGAATTTACTAAACCGCGTTAGCGTGCCGCGCATCTGCGCCTTGAAACCGGGTTCCATATGCAATTGCAGCGGCATGAACCGCTGATTATGGTCACGATTGAACGCCAGCATTTTGGCCACAACACCATTTAATACACGCTCTTCGTCATTCATGGATGCACGAACCAGTGATTCAATGTAGAGATCGTAAAGTTGCTCGCGTGCTTGCTTGGCTTTGCGGCGCAAACGGTAAGGCTTGTGAGGAACATCTTGGGTTTGTTTTAAAAAGGATTCATACGCAATGATGGTATTGCGTCGTTCAGCCAAATAGAAATGACGTTGATGCGAGCGTACCTGCCGCCAAGCAAAAAAACCGAAACCAAAGAGTCTTTGCCCGCCCCACAACAATGGGGGAAGCAACCACCATATGTAGTTTGAAAACCAGCTACCCGGCAAGGAAAAAGGTACAGCTGCTTGTTTTATTTCCAACTCTGTTAGTGGCTGCTCATTGTCAACCGAAGGTGCGTACCAAACCAATTCCGCAAAGGCTTGCACCGGTAGCCAACGATTCACATGCCAAGCAAGATAAGCATCTTGCTCGCCATAAACTGTTTCAATGCGCTTTTGATGATCAACAAAAGCCACGTATTTCGGCGGGCCAAAGGTGAACCCTAGGATTACCACCAAACCTCCAGCAATAAGAAGTTTCAACACGAGCTTAAGCTTCCTTGTTGTTGTTATTATTATTTAAATAAGTGCGTACGGTAATACTTTAGTTCTTCAATAGATTCTCGAATATCTGCCAATGCTGTATGCGCACCTTGTTTAGTCAAACCCTCTGCAACTGTTGGTGCCCAGTATTTTGCGAGCTGTTTTAAGGTACTGACATCAAGGTTACGATAATGAAAATAAGCTTCAAGTTCGGGCATGTGCTTCGCCAAAAAACGGCGGTCCTGACAAATACTGTTGCCGCACATTGGTGAGCTTCCCGGCGTTACCCATTGTTGCAAAAACTCGATGGTTGCAGTGCTCGCTGCTTGCTCATCAATTTTGCTCGCTTGAACGCGCTCGACCAGTCCAGAATTAGTATGCGTGGTAACATTCCAGTCGTCCATTTTTTTCAAGTTTTCGGCCGACTGATGTACCGCGATTACGGGTCCTTCGGCCAGTACGTTAAGATCATAGTCGGTTACGATTGTCGCAATTTCAATAATATGGTCATAATCAGGCGTTAAGCCCGTCATTTCCAAGTCAATCCAAATCAGCCGTTCTGCGCTTGCGCTCATTCAAGGTACCTTATTTGATTACAATTAAGTTCAGGCACTATTGTGCTTAATAATGTATGATCGTTGCCAGTATGAACTGGAATTTAATTGATGGCAAAACAGCGAAAACTGAATAAAGGACAATTGCGTCGCATTCGCTCGAATCAAGAGAAGCGAATTCACCGTTCGGATAACGAGCTCGACGTTCCAGATGCCGTGCTAGAAAATTCTGAAGCCGGTATTGTCGTGAGTCGATTCGGTCAGCAAGCGATCATTTGTACCGACTCCGAGCCCGCACTGCGCTGCCACATTCGACGTGCTGTCGAGTCCTTGGTGTGCGGTGACAAGGTGGTTTGGCGTCGTTTTAAACAGCGCTCAGATGACATTGCTGGCGTTATTGAGGCCGTGCAGCCTCGGCGTTCGCTATTAAGCCGCCCCGATTATTACGACGGCGTTAAACCTGTTGCTGCAAACGTCGATCAGATCTTAATTATCTCGAGCGTGTTGCCTGCCTTTTCTTCGCAAATTATTGACCGCTATTTAGTCGCCTGCGAAGACATAGAAGTTACCCCTGTTATTGTGCTCAATAAAGCTGATTTAACAGCAACACTCACACCTGAAGAGCAGCGCGACATTGCTGAAGCTCTCGCCGTTTACCGAGCCATCGGGTACGAAGTTCTGGAAGTGAGTGCTAAACAGCCAGAGTCGTTAAGCGCATTGCAACAATTGCTCGATGGTCATGTCTCAATTGTTGTCGGCCAATCAGGCGTAGGTAAGTCCTCGTTAGTTAATGCGTTATTACCAAACATTGACGCCGAAGTAAGCCCGGTGTCAGATAATTCAGGATTAGGTCAGCACACCACCACAGTGGCAACCCGTTATGTTGTTCCAACTGGCGGTGTACTGATCGATTCACCGGGTATTCGAGAGTTCGCCCTGTGGCATCTGGACCCAGAACGGGTCGCTTGGTGCTATAAAGATTTTCGTCCATACTTAGGCCAATGTAAGTTTCGCGACTGTAAACACATAGATGACCCAGGCTGTGCACTCCAAGAAGGGTTAGAATCAGGTGAACTGCACGCGCTTCGGCTGTACAATTTCCACAAAATTATTGAGTCGATGGCCATTAAGAAGCCATCGCGAGCAACGTCTAGAGGTAAAAAAACGTGAACTGGGATCGCGCGAAAATTCAATTGCAACATTGGCTACCTAAACATGCCCTTTCACGCTTGGTGGGTAAATTTGCCGCCGCTCGTGCTGGTTGGTTTACACAAATGTTTATTCGCTGGTTCATTCGTCAGTACAAAATTGATATGAGTGAGGCGGTGCATGAAAATCCTCGCGCGTACAAAACCTTCAATGAGTTTTTTACCCGACACTTGAAACCGGAATTGCGACCTCTTAAAGCCGATAAGGCCAATCAGTTCGCTCACCCTGTTGATGGTGCGATTAGCCAGCTTGGCGATATTGAAGAAGGCCGTATATTTCAAGCGAAGGGTCACGACTATAGCCTTACTGAATTAGTTGGTGGTGACCCGCGCGATGCTCATGCGTTTCGCGAAGGTGATTTTGCAACGATTTATTTAGCCCCCAAAGATTATCATCGCATTCATATGCCATGCGATGGCGTTTTACGCAAAATGGTTTACGTACCCGGTGACCTGTACTCAGTTAACCCACTTACGGTTGCGCATGTACCGAATTTATTTGCCCGCAATGAGCGGGTTGTCGCTATTTTTGATGGTGAATTTGGTAAGTTTGCAATGGTGTTGGTTGGTGCGACCATTGTTGCCAGTATTGGTACCGTGTGGTCGGAAACGGTTACTCCACCGCGTGGCTCCAGTGTTCATGCTTGGGAATACCCGGCATCAGGTGATCAGGCTATTGCACTTAAAAAGGGCGAGGAAATGGGGCATTTTAAACTCGGTTCCACAGTCATTCTGCTGTTCCCCAACGATGCCATTGATTTCGAAGATGACCTGAAAGCCGGATCAGTAACCCGTATGGGTGAGCTTCTCGGTAAGCGCGACGACTAAGTATGCTAATCTTTGCCCATCGCGGTGCGAGTTTTGAGGCCCCGGAAAATACGATAGCGGCATTCAGTAAAGCGCTTGACGCTCAAGCCGACGGCATTGAGATTGACGTTTATCCTCTTGAAGACGAGTGGATTGTCTTTCACGATAGATATCTAGCACGTTTAACCGCCCATCAAGGGCGGTTACAAGATTTGACGCTTGCCCAGTTACGCACCCTGAAAGTATTTGGCCAACAAACGATACCCACACTGGACGAAGTATTGGACTATATTGGTGGACGCTGCCACGTAAATATAGAGCTGAAAGGTGCCGATATAAAACGTGGATTAACCCGCCATTTAAGGCGCGCAGTTGCTCAAGCGAATTTCCAGCCCGAACAGCTCATTGTCTCCAGCTTCAATCATCATTGGTTAGCCCAACTCAAGCACGATCACCCGCTGCAACTGATCGGTGCGCTCACGACCAGTTGCCCACTAACCTACGCACAATTCGCACAAACCCTTCAAGCTTGGTCCGTACATATCGATGTTGACTTTGTGACACAAGAATTCGTCGATGATGCGCATCAGCGCGGTTTGAAAGTGTTGGTGTTTACTGTCGATGAGCCGGATGACATGCGTGATTTAAAAGCGATGGGCGTTGATGGTATCTTCACCAACCACCCATCACTGGCGCGAAATGTGATCAGCGGGCTTTTTGTTGACGCCCGCGAATCAAATCACCTCGATTAAGCGTCTAAGTTACCCTTAGTATCTGGATGATTTACTTCTAACTCTGCAATCTCTTTAGAAACTTTCTCTGGCGAAGTCGTATTTCGTGCCAGCAGGGAATATAACGATGGAATAATAAATATCGTTAAAAATGCTGACAACGCCACACCGGCAAAAATAACGGTACCAATAACCATACGGCTTTCGGCACCAGGCCCTGAACCCAGAATCAGCGGAACAGCGCTCATTAGCGTTGTGAATGCTGTCATGACAATTGGGCGCAGGCGCTGCTGAGAACCTTTTACAATCGCTTCATCAAATTGCATACCGGCGTCACGCAATTGGTTGGTAAACTCAACAATTAGAATACCGTTCTTAGCCGCTAAACCGATAAGCATGACGATACCAATTTGGCTGTAAATATTGATGGTCATGCCGGTGACATACAGCCCAATAATAGCGCCCAAGAATGCGATAGGTACCATCAGCATAATCACCAACGGATGCACAAAGCTCTCAAACTGGGCCGCAAGCACCAAATAGGCAACCAATAATGCCAGCACAAAGACAAAGATGACCGAGCTGCCGCTCTCCTTGTACATCTGTGATTCGCCTTTGTAGTCGATACTCACGTCATCAGGTAACTCTGTGCGCACGATTTCTTCCAAATACGTTAATGCTTCACCCAACGAATAGCCTTCTGCCAAGTTCGCTTCAATGGTAATGCTGCGCATTCGGTTATACCGATTCAGCGATCCTGACGTGGCTTGTTCTTCCACCGTTACTAAGTTCGATAACGGAATTAACTGGCTTGAACTGTTCGAGCGCACATAAATATTGTCAATTGCCGTTGGGCTCCGGTAATCCGCGCGTTCGCCTTCCAAGATAACGTCGTACTCTTCGCCGCGGTCCAAATAGGTTGTCGCACGACGTTGCCCTAACATGGTTTCAAGGGTGCGACCAATATCACCCACTGACACGCCAAGGTCTGATGCCCGCTCCTGATTAATACGAATTAATAACTGTGGTAGAGTCGCTTTGTAATCACTGTCTAAGTCCATTAAGTTCGGATTTTGACTGGCTTTTTCAATGACAATATCACGGTACGCAGCGAGCTGTTCGTAAGTATTCCCTTGCAGAACAAACTGCACAGGGCGACCGTTACCGCCACTTATTCCACTGCGCATAAAGGCAAATGCCCGCACCCCAGTAACATTGTTTAGCTGTTCTGAAACTTCATCCATGAGCTCAAAAGTGGACCATTCGCGCTCTTCAAACGGAATTGCGCCGACAATCGCGACCCCCGCCGAGTTGCCCCAACCCGGTGAACGAATAATTAAACGGTCGATTTTGCCCTGATCAATATACGGCATCAGGATACTTTCAATCTCACGCATATTGGCAGAGTTCGACTCGAAGCTGGCTCCTTCTTCACTTCGTACCATGACATAAAAGGTGCCACGATCTTCAGGCGGAACAAACTCTTGCTCGATAAATTGCATCATGCCGTACGAAACCACGCCGGCCAAAATAACCAATAAGCCTGCCATCCACGGATAGGCGAGCGTACGTTTTAAAACACGCACATAACCGGACTCAACCCAGGCAAACACCTTATCGATGACGAGTCCGAATTTGCTGGAACGCTCTTTCTTTTTCAGAATTTTCGAGCTGAGCATGGGCGATAAGGTTAGCGCCGCGATACTTGAAAACGCGACTGCTGCCGCAATCGCCAACGCAAACTCGGTAAACAGCTGACCGATATTACCGTCTAAAAATGCAAGTGGGACAAATACTGAAATTAATACAAGTGTCGTGGCAACTACAGCAAAGCCGACTTCACGCGCCCCACGATATGCCGCCAATAACGGCGGTTCACCAGCTTCTATGCGCCGATAAATATTTTCCAGTACAACAATGGAATCATCTACCACCAAACCGATAGCCAAAACCAACGCCAACAAAGTCAATAAGTTGATTGAAAACCCCATCGCGAACAGCGCGATATAGGATGCGATGATGGCAACAGGTACCGTCAACGCGGGAATCAACGTAGCGCGAATATTCCCAAGGAACATGTAGATAACGATAACCACCAGACCCATTGCAATGCCAAGGGTGTTGTATACTTCGTCAATTGAGCCTTTGATGAATATCGACGAGTCATAGCTGGGCACAATAAACATTGTTTCCGGCAACGTCTGGGATATTTGGTCAATTTCGCGACGAACATTTTCAACAACTTCCAGCGTATTCGCTTTCGATTGCTTCACGATACCCACACCAACCATGTTGATGCCGTTACCACGGAAATCGGTTTTATCGTTTTCGGCGCCCATTTCGATACGAGCTACTTCTGCGAGGCGAACCAGTTGGCCGTTGTCGCCACGTTTGATGGTTAAGCGTTTAAAGTGCTCAGGCGTTAGATATGTACGTGCAACCCGTACAGTGAATTCGCGGTCTATTGATTCAACTTCACCCGCTGGTAATTCAACGTTTTCAGAACGTAAACGGTTTTCGATATCGGTAACTGTAATATTACGAGCCGCCATGGCATCACGATCGAGCCAAACGCGCATCGCGTAACGGCGCTCACCACCTAAATTGACGCGAGCAACACCGTCGACCACCGACAATCTCTCGGCTATATAGCGGTCCGCATAATCCGTCAGTTCAAGCACCGACATGGTTTCACTGCGTAAGTTGTACCAAACAATCGTACTTTCATCGGAGTTGGCTTTGGAAACTTCGGGCGGGTCAACTTGTTCTGGCAAGTTATCGACTACACGTGAAACCCGATCACGAACATCATTGGCTGCGGCATCTATGTCCCGTTCTAGAGTGAATTCGATGCTGATACGCGAGCGGCCATTACGACTACTCGAGTTGATGTTCTTAATGCCTTCAATACCGCTAATACGATCTTCTATCACCTGCGTGATTTGTGTTTCCACAATATCAGCCGACGCGCCGGTATAACTGGTATCAATCGACACAACCGGCGGATCAATGTCTGGATACTCGCGCAGCGGCAGCATTGTAAAGGCAACAATACCAAACACGATAAGCAAAATATTAACAACGGAGGCAAAAACCGGACGTTTTACCGAAATATCTGACAACAACATCGCGTTTAGCCCTCCCGAACGGTTACGGTAACACCGTCACGAAGACGAACCATCCCCTCGGTTACCACCTTGTCACCTGGCTCGATACCGTCCAGTACTTCAACAATGCCTGGCTTACGACGCCCGATAGTGACAGGCACTTGGCGTGCGATGTTCTCGGCATCAATGATGTAAACGTAGGTGCGATCATTAATCGGTACAATCGCCTTCTCAGGCAGAATCATCGTCTCATCGACGCTACGCAAAAGGTTTACACGTAACAACATGCCCGGGCGCAGTTTATTATCGTCATTGGGAATGGTTGCGCGTACCAAAATGGAGCGCGTTAACGGGTCGACGCGAGAGTCGATACTTAAAATTTCACCACGAAATTCTTCGCCCGGGTAGGCGCCGCTTCTTGCTGCGACACTTTGACCAGTGCGCAAGCTAGCAAAAAACAATTCAGGTACGTTGAAATCAAGTTTGATTGGTGTGACGTCATCAAGCGTTGTTATCTGTTCACCTGGCGACACCAATGAACCGACACTGACGTGACGGATGCCAAGGCGGCCATCAAATGGTGCAATGATGCGCTTTTGCGCAAGCTGTGTTTCGGCCACTTCAAGCGCTGCGATAATTTCTTTAACTTGCACGTCTTGAGTTTCTAATTGTTGCTGTGACGCAGCATTTTGACGACGTAAATCAACCAAGCGCTGATATTGACGATTGGCTTCTGCTAAGCGGAATTTCAATTCTTGCACACGAGCTTTTTCTTCACGTGAATCAAGCTCAATTAGCAAGTCGCCAGCTTCAACCACATCGCCATCATCAAAATGCACGGCCATAACGATATCTTGTGCTTGAGCGGTCACCACAATGGATTCATTCGCTTGAGCCGTACCTAGGGCTTCGATAACATCACGAAATTCACTAATTTGCGCAGCTTGCACACGAACAGGTACTGGGTTTTGTGGGCGCTCTTCTTTGCCGGCATTCGGGTCGGCAAAGCCGAAGAAATAGGCGGCCGCAGCGATTGCGATCACCACAAAAATAGTTATTGGATTAAAAAGATTTCGTGCTGCCATAAATCCCTCAGGTTACTACGTCGGCTTCATGTCATGGTCTGACACTATTGTAACCTAGGGATTCGATGGGGCATCCCCGCTTATCCGACAATAAGCGGGATTTACCGCAAATAAAGTAAATTACTTGTGATACGCAGGGCTTAGCTTGTGGACAGCTTCAATAAATGCACCTGCATGGTCAGGGTTTACTTCGGGGTGAATACCATGCCCAAGATTAAATACATGGCCAGTACCTGATCCATAACTTTCAAGTATCGTGGCTACTTCGGCCTCTATTCGTGCCGGTGGAGCGTACAGCACGCTTGGGTCCATGTTGCCTTGCAATGCGACCTTGTCATTTACCGCTTTGCGAGCGGTGCCTAAGTCCGTGGTCCAATCGACACCAAGCGCATCACAACCGGTTGCAGCCATGTCTGTTAACCAAGCGCCACCGTTCTTGGTGAATAACGTAATGGGTACTTGACGCCCGTCTGCGTGACGGGTTAGTCCGTTGACAATTTTCTGCATGTAATTCAATGAAAATTCGCGATAATCGCGTGGGCTTAATACACCGCCCCATGTGTCGAAAATCATAACCGCCTGAGCACCTGCAGCAATTTGCGCATTCAAATAACTAGTTACCGACTGCGCCAGTTTGTCTAATAACATGTGCATGGCTTGAGGTTCGCTAAACATCAGCTTTTTAACTTCACTGAAATTCTTAGTGCTACCGCCTTCAACCATATAAGTCGCGAGTGTCCAAGGGCTGCCGGAGAAGCCAATCAGTGGCACTTGACCATTCAGCTCGCGCCGAATAGTGCGCACGGCATCCATCACATAGCGCAACTCTTGCTCAGGATCTGGTACACCCAGCTTCTTGATGCTCTCTAAATCGCGTACCGGGCGCGCAAACTTAGGTCCTTCTCCAGCTTCAAAATAAAGGCCCAGCCCCATCGCGTCCGGAATGGTTAAAATGTCTGAAAATAAGATGGCTGCATCCAAAGCAAAACGACGCAGCGGTTGCAAAGTCACTTCACAGGCTAACTCAGCATTTTTGCACAAAGCCATAAAGTCGCCGGCTTGTTTACGAACTTCGCGATACTCTGGCAAATAACGCCCAGCCTGGCGCATCATCCAAATAGGTGTGCGTTCTGTCGGCTGGCGCAATAAGGCCCGAAGATACAAATCATTTTTTAATTCAGACATGTCTATGATTATCCAATTTAACCATTAATTAATGCGCGCATTTTAGCAGTATTAGGATTTGCTTTCCTGATCAATTTCAGCTTTTAACCGCATGATTAATTTATTTGCGATGGTGCCTTCCGCAGGAATTCGCGGTAATTTATCGATGTCGTACCAACCTCCTTCTTCCAGTTCAAAGGGGTCAATGCGCACATCACCACTTGCCCACTCGGCGATATAACCAATCATTAACGAGTTCGGGAAAGGCCACGACTGACTGCTCACATATCGGGCGTTCTTTATTCGCACGCCTGCTTCTTCCATCACTTCACGTTCAAGGGTCTGCTCCAATGGTTCGCCAGCTTCAACAAAGCCAGCTAAAACAGAATAAAGTCCCTCTGGATGCCTTTTGCCACGGGCCAGCAATATTTGTCTGCCTTTTCGTATGGCCACAATGATACATGGTGAAATACGTGGGTAGCAGCGGTGCTGGCAGCTGTGACAATGCATTGCGATTTCCCAGTCAACAGCTTGCATACGCGAGCCACAGCGCCCACAAAATCGGTGCGTGGACAGGAAGTCTGCAACTTGTTTTGAGCGTGCCGCCATAGCAAACATTTCCGTATCGGTGCCAATAATTAACTCACGCACACTAAGAAACTCACCAACCGCAGAAAAATTGGTGTCACCAAAATCAGCGACGACCAGATAACAATGACGTTCTCTTAATTCACCGATGAATACCGTTTTATATTCTGATAGATCAGGAAATGGCATTTCATCCAACAAGCCATGAGGAATTTGCTTTTCTTCGGTAAGAAGAATTTCACCGCCAGAAATAACAAACCACCACACCGGTTCATCCTGAGCTGGACGTTGATAGGGTTTATTCATGTAAATTAGCCCGCGATTAATCGAAAACAGTTGACGCTAGCTTAGCATCATCAGTAGATTGGTTGCTATCAATCAAACGGAGATGAACATGTTAAAACGTAGCGAGCAGGCCAAGCAACGTTGGGGAGGAGCCCAGGCTGCAGTGGACACCTGGTTACAAGAACGGCAAGCGCTGCTTATCGAATATTTTAAGCTAGCTGGATTGCCGCCCTATGAGCGTGATGCTCACGCTCTACCTGCAGCTCAAGACATATCTAATTTTTGCGGGTTACTGATGGATTACGTTTCGTCCGGTCACTTCGAAGTTTACGACTCAATTATTTGCAACAGTAAGAATGCACCCGAATCAACCCGAGCATTAGCTGAAGAAGTATTCCCGTTAATTAGTGACACCACGGAAATTGCACTAGATTTTAATGATAGCTACGCCGACGTGACACCGGAAACGAAGTTGAACGGCTTTGACAGTGACTTATCGAATTTAGGTGAGGCGCTTGAACTGCGTATGGAGTTCGAAGATAGGTTATTAAATACGTTAGAGCAGCATAAGCTGCTCTAACGTCATTGCATTCAAAGCCAATTATTGCTTAGCTTCGATTTCAACTGGCTGTTCTTCCATTGCTTCTGGGTTAACAATATTCAGAAGCTCAACTTCAAACACCAAGGTGGCGTTCGGTGGAATTTGACCATTACCAGCGCCGCGTTCACCGTAGGCTAAATCAGCAGGAATCACGAAGCGGTATTTATCACCAACGCTCATCAATTGAACACCTTCAGTCCAACCAGCAATAACACGGTTTAATGGCAGAACCAACGGTTCGCCGCGATCTACTGAGCTGTCAAAAACTTCGCCGCTGATCAACGTGCCATGATAATGAACTTCAACTAAATCTGTTGCTGTAGGTTGTGCACCGCCCTCAGGGCCTTCTTGCAATACTTCATACTGCAACCCAGACTCAGTTACTGTTACACCTTCTTTTTTGGCGTTTTCTGCTTGATAAGCTTCGCCTTCTTCCAATGCTTTACCGCCGACCACAGTTGCACGTTGTTCTGCAATTTGCGTTTGCATAGCAGTGATTAACTCTTCTGCTTCTGCTTGTGAAATTTTCGCTTCGCCTTTCACTGCATCGACAAAACCGGCAATAACGAGGTCACGATTCAATACAAACTCAGCTTCTTCTTGGCGATTCAATGTGTCACCAACATATTCACCGAGTGTAGAACCAAAAGCGTAGGCCATTTTGTCCTGTTCTGCCTCTGGCGCAGCTTCGCTCACAGGGAATTTCTCTTGTTGCATACAACCAGTTACTGCAAGCGCTACAACAGCCAGCGCCAATGGCTTTTTAAATTGCTTCATTTATTGTCTCCAGGATTGAATTCTGTGTCAGAGTAAGTTGTAATTCGTCGCGCTGAATATACTACACATAAATAGGGGTGTTTGCCTATGGCTGCGCAACACGATGATGAATTATCGCGACGTATTGCAGACCTTGAGAGCCAACTAGCTTTTCAAGAAGATACAATTGAAACACTGAACCAGCTAGTCACTCAACAGGCGGGCGAACTTCAACTCTTGCATCATCAGATGCGTTTATTGGGTGAAAAGTTCCAACAAATAAGTGATCCCGAAGGTTCCTCTTCCAATGACCCGTCTCAGGAAGTTCCTCCACACTACTAACATGCGCAAAACTTGACCCGATGTGACTGACCCCGTATAACATTCTTTCTACGTTTTCGGAGGTTTCATGTCGGTACAACACCCAATCATCGCAGTCACCGGCTCATCAGGAGCTGGGACCACCACAACGAGCCAAGCGTTGCGGCATATTTTCCGCTCTTTGGACGTTGAAGCTGCGTGTGTTGAGGGCGATAGCTTCCATCGATACTCACGGCCGGAAATGGAACTGGCAATTCGAAAAGCTCAAGAACAAGGGCGTCACATCAGCTATTTTGGCCCGGAAGCTAACGATTTTACGCGCTTAGAAGCACTGTTTCGCGAATACGGGGCGACTGGCAACGGACAGATTCGTCGTTATTTGCATAATTTTGATGATGCTGTTCCCTACAACCAGGTACCCGGCACCTTCACCCCTTGGGAACCACTCACGGCAGGGACTGATCTACTGTTCTACGAAGGCTTGCATGGCGGTGTGTCAGGCGATGGTTACAATGTGGCTCAACATGTTGATTTACTCATCGGCATGGTTCCAATTGTCAACTTGGAGTGGATTCAGAAGCTGCTGCGGGACACCTCTGAACGTGGTCACTCTCGCGAAGCCGTAACGCAAAGTATTGTGCGTAGTATGGAAGACTACATCCATCATATTGTGCCGCAATTTTCACGTACCCACATAAATTTCCAACGTGTTCCTACGGTGGATACGTCAAATCCATTTAGCGCCAAAGACATTCCATCACTTGACGAAAGTTTTGTCGTTATCCGGTTTCGGGGCATGAAAAATGTCGATTTCCCCTATTATCTGCGCATGATAGATGGGTCATTCATGTCACGGATGAACACGTTGGTGGTTCCGGGCGGAAAGATGGTGTTCGCTATGGAGTTAATTTTAGCGCCGCTTATTGAGGAAATCCTCGATAAACAGCGCAAAGGCGCCTAAAGCTTTTCACGCATTTACAGCCAGAGGCTTTGATATTCAGCACCGCGGTCTTGGGCAAGAATCGGGGTTAGATAATCCATAATGTCGTTTATCTGCTGCGTTAATCCGAAGGGTGGATTAATAAACAGCATGCCGCAGCCATTTAACTTGCTTGAGTCTGTTGCCGCACGAATTAATAAATCGACCGCAAATAGTTTTTCCACCCCCGGTATAGATTTCACCTTTTGATGGAAATCACCGACAGTTAATGGGTCTTTAATGGGGTACCACACTGCATAAATACCAGTGGCCCAGCGTTTAACGCCTTCTTGGAGAGCTTTAACAACTTGCTCAAACTCGTCACGCTGCTCAAACGGCGGATCAATCAGCACCATGCCGCGTTTCTGTGGGGGCGGTAGGAGAGCTTTTAATGCGCCATAACCGTTGGTATGTTCAAGTACCTTGATTTGCTTGGCCGCCGGAAATTCATTACGCACATTTTCGCTCAATGCGCCGCTGTCTTCCCGGTGCATTTCACATAAGGTGAGTTGGTCTTGTTCGCGTAAATGTTGGGCACTAAACCATGGCGAGCCCGGATACCAGCGTAATTGTTCCGGCTGATTCGGGTCGTTTACCTCACGAACCAAATTAACGTATCGCTTAATTGATTCTGGTAGATCACTACGGTTCAATAAGCGCCCAATGCCCTCGATCGCTTCGCCCGTCTTCTGCGCTTGTTCACCGGTCAGGTCGTACATGCCGATACCTGCATGGGTATCGAGTAACCAAAATGGCTTTTCTTTTTGCTGCAAGTAGTCAAGTGCTACACATTGCAGCACATGCTTGAGCACATCGGCAAAATTGCCAGCATGGTAACTATGCCGATAATTCATTTACACGTTCTCAATACTGTAACTGTGGGTAAGTTGCACCGATGCTTCGAGCATTTTCGCAACCGAACAATACTTATCCGCCGACAACGCGACGGCCCGTTCAACATGCTTCTCCGCAACATCAGTGCCAGTCACAATAAAATGCAAATGCACTTTGGTAAAAACGGCAGGCACTCCATCAGCACGTTCACCTTTCACTTCGCAACGCACCGCAGAAACTTGCTGGCGAGCTTTTTCTAAAATACTCACCACGTCCACTGAGGAGCAGCCTCCAGCGGCCATCAATACCAACTCCATTGGGCTTGCAGCCTCGGCTTTATTGCCGTCCATTGTCACTGAATGGCCCGAGCCCGACTCGGCTTCAAATACTAATCCGTCGCGCCAGTTAACCGTTGCTTGCATTGCTGCTGCCATCAGGTGCTCCTTCGTGAATGTATGTTTTAACTAAAATTTAAGGCCTGGTGCGAGCTTCTCAGGCATTGCAACATGCTCAGCTTCAACTGATGCAACCGGATATGCGCAATAATCAGCGGCATAATAAGCACTGGCACGGTGGTTACCACTGGCGCCCACGCCACCAAATGGTGCCGCACTACTTGCACCTGTAATCGGCTTATTCCAGTTCACAATGCCGGCGCGGATGCGCTTAAAGAAATACCGGTAGGTTTCTTCACTATCACACAGAATGCCCGCTGATAGACCGTACTTGGTATTATTGGCTTCTTTAATTGCCGCATCAAAATCGGTGTAACGGTAAACCTTCAAAAGCGGCCCAAAATGCTCAATGTCCGGCATTTCTTCAACATGCGTTACATCCAAAATACCTGGCGTCACAAAACCAAGATTGTGATCTTTTTGCAGCATTTTTAATAAGATTTTAGCGCCAGCGTCAATCAGATCATTTTGCGCCTTGACCATATCTGTGGCTGCTTTAGCTGAAATCATTGCTCCCATAAATGGTTGCGGGTCAGCTTCATAATCACCAACTTGAATATTTTCTGTCACTTCAATCAGGCGTTTCAATATGGCATCGCCCTGCGGTCCTTTTTCAATAAACAAGCGACGTGCACACGTACAACGTTGACCGGAGGTAATGAATGCAGATTGCACAATGTCGTGCACTGCGGCGTCGATATCCGCGACATCTTTTACGATGAGTGGATTATTACCACCCATTTCAAGAGCTAAAATTTTATCTGGGCGACCGGCATACAATTTGTGAAGTACATGCCCAGTATTCGAAGAACCGGTAAAGAAAAGCCCATCGATTTGTGGGTGAGCCGATAGCGCTTTGCCGGTATCAACCAAGCCTTGAACAAGGTTCAATACGCCTTTCGGCAAGCCTGCCTTTTCCCACATTTTGACAGTAAACTCTGCCACTTTAGGCGTCATTTCGCTGGGTTTAAATACAACGGTATTACCCGCCAACAATGACGGCACAATGTGCCCATTTGGAAGGTGGCCTGGGAAGTTATAAGGACCATACACAGCAACCACACCATGTGGTTTGTGGCGTATAAATGCTTTAGCTCCCGGCATTGGGTTTTCGACGGTACCGGTACGCTCGTGATAAGCACGTTCAGAAATGGCGACTTTACCAATCATTGCACCAACTTCTGTTAGTGTTTCCCAAATAGGCTTACCGGTTTCTTCGGCAATGATATGAGCAAATTTTTGCTTATTTTCTTCCAACAGTTCGGCAAATCGCTTACAAATTGCTAGGCGGTCTTCAAAACTGCGATCGGCCCAATCAACGAAAGCTGCTCGAGCTGCCATTACAGCTGCGTCAACTTGCTCTTCGGTGGCTGCTTTACCCTCCCAAACTACTTCGTTACGGGCTGGGTCAACCGACTTAAATAATTCGCCTTCTCCGGCAATCCAATTGTTATTAATAAATAAATTCTGGTCTGACATTAGTTTGCTCCTGTCAATGTGACAAATCGAACGTTATCGCCATTTTGTACTTGCAGTGCTGCAGCCGTTTTCGCATCAAGCACCACATGATCATCAGCGAGCTCAAGGCGTGCTTGTGCGGCACGGAAGTTTGCCACTTGTGTGTTGCAGACAATAAACCGCGGCTGTTCTTTCGCAACATCTCCAATCCGTATTGGTAAGCGCTTACTTTCCCGTACGCTCTTGATATTAGAAACTTCAGCTTCTACCGTAGGGCCCGCATCAAAAATATCTACATATCCGCGACAGCGAAACCCTTCACTTTGCAACATTTTTAATGCTGGGCGCGTATTCTCGTGCACCTGACCAATCACCGCTTGCGCCTCTGGTGGCAGTAGCTTCACGTATATAGGCAATTGCGGCATCAACTCAGCCACAAACGTTTTTTCGCCAATACCTGTTAAGTAATCGGCTTGCGTAAAATCCATTGAGAAAAAGTGTTGCTGCAACCAACCCCAGAAAGGTGATTGCCCATTTTCGTCAGAAACGCCGCGCATTTCAGCGATGGCCACTTCGCTAAATCGGTTTCTAAATTCAGCCATAAACAACATACGAAAGCGCGACAACACGCGACCATTCATATTCTTTCTAAATGGCTCGCGTAAAAATAGCGTGCATAACTCACTGAACCCGGTGTAATCGTTACACAACGTCAGTGTTTCAAGTGCGTTGTAGATATCCAATTCTTTTGAATGGTGTGTCACCTTGCCTAAACGGTAATGATAGAAGGCATCGGATAGGCCAACTGCAGCTTCAATAGCGCTGCAGCCAACCACTTCTCCGGTGTCCGTTTCTTCCATGACAAACAAATAGCCCTCATCACCGGGCTCACTCACCTGTTCACGAGCAAAGGCTTCTTGAGCCCGAGCTATGCGGCGACGCAATAAATCTTCGTCAACAGGCAATGAGGTAAACCCGTGACCTGATTCAACTGCACACCGGTAGAGCGCCGCATAGTCCTGCGGTTTAATCGGACGAACCACTAGCATAAGGTGTCTCCGTTTAGCTTAGCCAGCAAGCTTTGCGACTGCTCGCTCAAATCGCGCCAGCCCTTCAACAATATCTTGCTCGGGAATAATCAACGACGGTGTAAAACGGATAACACTTGGCCCAGCGATAAGCACCATGGTGCCTTCATCGGCTGCGGCGTTGAGAAAATCACGTGCTTTGCCGTCAAATTTGTCATTCAACTCTGCACCGATCAGCAGGCCCTTGCCGCGAATGTCTTTGAAAATGCCGTATTTTTCATTAATTTCATGCAGTTTGTTTTTGAACAACTGCTCACGAACCTTCACACCTTCAAGTACGTCACTGGTATTTACAACATCAAATACGGCTTCAGCGACAGCACAAGCTAATGGGTTACCCCCATAGGTGCTGCCGTGCGTGCCAGGTTTTAGGTGTTGGGCAATTTCATCCGTTGTTAACATTGCGCCAATCGGGAAACCACCGCCTAGCGCTTTAGCGGTTGATAGAATATCAGGGCTCACGTCAAGTTGCTGGTATGCGTACAAGCTTCCTGTACGACCAAAACCTGTTTGAACTTCATCAAATACCAACAACGCATTGTATTTATCACACAGCGCTCGCACGCCTTTTACGAAGTCTGCATCAGGGCTAATAACGCCGCCTTCACCTTGCAGAGGTTCCATCATTACCGCACAGGTTTGTTCAGACATGAGTTTTTCAAGTGCAGCAAGATCGTTATAATCAACATGTTCTACCGCGCCAGGCTTCGGACCAAAGCCTTCTGAGTACGCAGGTTGACCACCCACGGTAACGGTAAAGAACGTGCGGCCGTGAAAACCTTTATTGAACGCAATAATTTGATTCTTTTCTGGACCAAATTTATCCAATGCCCAGCGACGTGCCAGTTTTAATGCTGCTTCATTGGCTTCGGCGCCTGAGTTGGCAAAATACACACGATCAGCGAATGTCGCATCTGTTAATTTTTTAGCCAAACGAATTGCTGGCTCGTTGGTAAATACGTTGCTCAAGTGCCAGAGCTTGTTACCTTGCTCGGTTAATGCTTTAACCATTGCTGGGTGGCAATGCCCTAAACAGTTAACCGCAATACCGCCAGCAAAATCGACATATTCTTTACCTTCTTGGTCCCAAACACGAGACCCTTCACCTTTCACTGGAATCATTTTTGCCGGGTTATAGTTCGGCACCATCACTTCATCAAATAAAGCGCGATTAACGTTGATCTTAGCAGTCATAAGGTTCCCTCGTTGCCATGCAAATTAGTTTAGTTTGGCCGCTGAATAATAGCCGTATTGAGTGCGCATATTATTGCAGAAAAAAGCATCGCTGTCGTGCTTGAAGCTTAGAAAAAGCGGGGGATTTCGGAGAGTTAGTTTATTTTGCAACACGCCTGCATAAGTATGCATGAAGCAGCAAATTTGAGTGAATAGTTAACGCAAAAATGACGCTTACCTGGTCGCACAAAAGGCCAAGAATTGTCGGAAAACGTCATGCCCATATTCAGTTTCAATTGCCTCGGGATGATATTGAACGCCCCAGATTGGCATATCCACATGGCGAATTGCCATCACTTCACGCGAACCATCTTTAGCTTCAGTCCATGCGTCCACGATAATTTCTTTGGGTATAGAGCTGGGCGCTAAAACGAGTGAGTGATAACGGGCGACCTGAAATGGGCTTGGTAAGTCTTTGAACAACCCTTCATTTCCATGATGCAATACAGACGTTTTGCCATGCATCACCTGCTCGGCACGTACCACCTGAGCGCCAAAAACCTGCCCTATAGCTTGATGCCCAAGGCACACACCAAGTATGGGTAGCTTACCGGCAAAATGGCGAATTACCTGCAAAGAAATCCCAGCCTCATTCGGTGTACAAGGGCCGGGAGAAATAACAATACCACTTAGCGGCAATTCGCTGATTTGTTCAAGGGATATCTGATCGTTACGAACAACATGCACCTGTGCGTCTAGTTCACGAAAATAACGCACAACATTATGGGTGAACGAGTCATAGTTATCGATCATTAACAACATAAGTTATGGCCGCGGAACGAACCCAATAACGTCATAAACCTTCCGGAGCGTTTTCGCAGCATGGTCACTTGCAGCGTCGGCCCCCTGAGCCATAACCTGATTCAGGTAATCACGATTATTGCGCAACTCTTGGTATCGCTGTTGAACGGGTTCCAGCATGGCCACAACGGCGTCAGCCGTGTCACCCTTCAAATGGCCATACATTTTGTCTTCGTATGCAGGCACCAAATCAGCAATTGGCTTGCCTGTTGCGGCGGACAAGATTGATAGCAGGTTAGATACACCCGGCTTTTCTTCGGTATCAAAATAAATGCGGGCTTGCTCATCCGAGTCTGTTACTGCACGTTTTAATTTTTTTGTGATTTTCTTCGGGTCTTCCAACAACCCAATATAATTATTTGGGTTCTCGTCAGACTTTGACATTTTCTTGGTCGGCTCTTGCAAACTCATAACCCGCGCTCCAACTTCCGGAATGAACGGGTCCGGTATGGTAAACACTTCGCCATAAATGTTGTTGAACCGTGTTGCCACATCGCGCGCTAATTCAAGATGCTGTTTCTGATCATTGCCAACCGGCACTTCATTTGCTTGATAAAGTAAAATATCTGCCGCCATCAATGCTGGATAAGTAAACAAACCAGCATTGATGTTATGCGCGTGCCTATCCGACTTGTCTTTGAACTGGGTCATTCGGTTTAACTCACCCATCTGGGTATAACAATTTAAGACCCAAGCCAGCTGAGCATGTTCAGGCACGTGCGATTGTACGAAAATGATACTTTTTTCTGGGTCTAAACCACAGGCCATGTAAAGCGCAAGGCCGTCTAGTGTTGCCTCACGCAATTTTTCTGGATCCTGACGCACCGTAATCGCATGCAAATCAACCAACATAAAACGGCAATCATGAGTTTCTTGCATTTTTACCCACTGACGCAGGGCGCCAATGTAATTACCAATCGAGAGTTGTCCTGACGGCTGACAGCCACTTAATACAATGGGTTTACTCATAAATTTTTATATCCGTTATTAAGCTACAGTTGCTAATTGTTTCCGCATTTCGCCGATTACTTTGGCATAGTCGGGTTGATTAAATATTGCGGAGCCTGCGACAAACATGTCGGCACCGGCTGCTGCAATTTCAGCGATATTGTCTACTTTAACGCCGCCATCTATCTCTAATCGAATATCGCGTCCGCTAGCGTCGATTATTTTACGTGCCTGGCGCAATTTATCTAATGTTGCAGGAATAAATGACTGACCACCAAATCCTGGGTTAACCGACATCAGTAAGATTACATCAACTTTATCAAGTACATAATCTAAATAATGCAAAGGCGTAGCCGGATTAAACACTAAGCCTGCTTGACACCCTGCTGCCTTAATTTGCTGCAAAGAACGGTCGATATGTGTCGATGCCTCGGGGTGAAAAGTAATAATCGAGGCGCCCGCAGCAGCGAAGTCATCGATCATGCGGTCGACCGGTTGCACCATTAAATGAACATCTATCGGTGCTTTGATACCGTAATCGCGAAGCGCCTTACAAACCATCGGTCCAATGGTGAGATTAGGGACGAAATGATTGTCCATCACATCAAAATGAACGACGTCAGCACCTGCGCCTAATACACGGTCGACTTCTTCACCAAGCCGCGCAAAATCTGCCGATAATATTGATGGTGCGATTAAAAATTCGCGCATAATCACCTCGCCAGTCAAAAAGAGGCCATAGTGTAGCAAAGGTTCGCCGGCTTGGCAGTCAAAAAAATAATGCAATAGACTTGGCAGATAAGCTTATTTCCTGCTATTTTAGTAGTTCATTTATTAAGCGGAGTAGTCCATGAAGCTGTCAGTTATGTCAGTCTTATTGATTGCAAGCATTGTGCTAATTAGCGCAGTGAGTGCTGCTGCGTGGCAAAATGAATCGACTAAATCGCTCGAAGAATGCAAAGCTATGATGCATAACAGCGAACAACCCAACGCTCAAACCGTCTGCCAAGCGCCTGAACAAAGTGTGACATGGACCAGTTGGTTTAGCGGTAAAAGTCGCTCAACTCAATTCCATTTCCTCGATTTATTCGAACTGCTATTTGGTTCAGCTGAATCTAAAAAGCGCGATTACAATCAACCTATTGGTGGTTAACCCGCTAATTGACAGCACTGAGTAGCCATGTCTTCAGAAAAACATTCGGACAAAACTTCAGACCAAACTTCAAAACCTGGTTTTTTCGATATCGTAATTAGTGTGCTTGCGGCACTGTTTGGTGTGCAATCAGACAAAAATCGCCAACGCGACTTTAATCACGGTAATCCCGCAATTTACGTCGCAGTTGGCGCTGTGTTTGTCATTCTATTCGTAATTTCTCTGGTGCTGTTGGTTAGCTGGGTTGTTCCAGACTCGTAATACCCGTATGACGCAACAAAGCTTCAACGTCTGGCTCACGGCCTCGAAACTCCTTAAATAGCTCCATCGCATCACGTGAGCCGCCGCGCTCCAAAATGGCACGCAAAAAGTCTTGCCCTGTTTCGCGATTAAATATCCCCTCTTCTTCAAAGCGCGAATAGGCGTCAGCTGACAATACCTCGGCCCATTTGTAGCTGTAATAGCCCGCTGCATAGCCGCCAGCAAATATGTGACCAAAGCCATGCTGAAAGCGATTGTACGAAGGCGGTTTTCTTACCGCGACTTCATCACGCACTGCATCAAGAATGGCTTGAATCTGATCGCCCTTCTGGGGGGCATAATCGCGATGAATACGCAGATCAAACAAGCTAAATTCGAGCTGTCGAACCATTTGCATCGCTGATTGGAAGTTACGCGCAGCCAGCATGTTGTCTAATAAATTTTGCGGTAAGGGCTCACCGGTTTCGAAATGGCCAGAGATCATGGCCAGTGCTTCTGGCTCCCAACACCAATTTTCAAGAAACTGTGACGGCAGTTCAACCGCATCCCAAGCCACACCGTTAATTCCTGACACACCAGCAACGTCCACTTTGGTTAACATATGGTGCAGGCCATGGCCAAATTCATGGAACAATGTTAGCACTTCGTCATGAGTAAACAGCGCAGGTTTGTCGCCTACAGGTTTATTGAAGTTACAGGTCAAATAAGCCACCGGCAATTGCAGTTCATGCGTCGCGGTAATTCGACGTACTGCGCACTCTGCCATCCATGCTCCACCGCGTTTCCCTGCGCGCGCATACAAATCTAAAAAGAAACTACCGCGCACATCGCCGTTGTTATCCGTGATAACAAAATAACGCACCTGAGGATGCCATGCTGCAACGTTCTCTTGCTCCTCAATACGTATTCCAAACAATGTTTGAACCACGGCAAATAAACCCTGCACAACCTGTTGTTCTGGAAAATAGGGACGTAACTGCTCATCGGAAATAGCGTAACGTTGTTGTTTCAGCTTTTCGCTGAAATAGCCAACGTCCCAGGCATCTAAATGATCAACACCAAAGTTTTCAGCGGCAAACTTCAGAACATCCTGATAATCTGCATGGGCCTGCGACAATGAATGTTTGGCTAAGTCCTGTAGAAACTGTTCAACCTGATCTGCTGACTCAGCCATTTTTGTCGTCAACGACAATTCCGCATAGTTGGCGAACCCCAGTAGCTCTGCTAGCTCATGTCGCAGCGCTAAGGTTTCAGCCATGATGGCGGTGTTATCAAATTGCCCAGCTTGCGGACCTTGATCAGATGCGCGCGTGGTAAATGCTTCGTACATAATACGGCGCAGTTCAGCGTTGTCCGCATAGGTCATTACCGGCAAATAGCTAGGGAAGTCTAAGCCAAAGCGCCAGCCTTCTTGATGATGCTCTGCTGCGGCAGCTTTGGCGGCCGCAATAGCGCTTTCTGGAAGCCCTGCCAGCATGTCTTCGGTTGTTACGAGGTAGTGCCAGCCGTCGGTCGCATCGAGTAAGTTATTACTGAACTGAGAAGACAGATCAGATAGCTTCGTTTGAATTTCAGCATAGCGTTGTTTCTTATCGGTCGGTAAAGCAATGCCTGACAATTCAAAGTCACGCAGCGTGTCCGTCACAACTTTACGCTGGGCCTCGGTAAGCTGCTCGAAGTTGTCACTTGCTCGCAATGTTTTAAAAGCGTTGTATAAGCCTTCGTGTTGGCCCACAAATGTACCGTATTCAGACAGTTGTGGCAGACAGTTATCGTGAGCCTCTCGCAGTTCTTTCGAACTGACCACAGCATTTAAATGGGATACCGGCGACCAACTGCGCTCCAACAAGTCATCAACCTGCTCGAGAGGCTCCACCAATCCATCCCAGCTGTAGTCACCTGCGGCTACAACCGCCTCGATTGTGTTCTTACAGTCTTTAATCCGTTGCTCAATAGCCGGTATAACATGGTGCGGCTCTATTGCCTCAAACGGGGGTAAATGGTAATCAGTGAGCAAAGGGTTTTGACTCATGGAACATCCTCTTGAATAATGCGTGGATACTTTCGTCTTCTGCATAAGTATGGGCGTCGTGCAATTTTTCAAGGTCACACCGCCCTCACAACAGGGAATTACAATGACACAACAATCAATATCATGGCTACGTCAAACCTTTATTGGCGTCGCTTCCGTTGCCTTTATAGCAGGTTGTAGCACACTTCCGGGTAACGGAGAACAACAGGACACGAATCAATCGACAGGTACAGCAGCTGTTGAATTTGACGCGCTCTATCAAGAAGGCAAATATAATGCCCGTGGCGTTGGCCCAACACGTTGGCTGGCTGACGGCAGCGGCTACACCGTGTTAGAGAGCGCCGAGGATGGTGGTCACCACATTGTACGATACCACCCACAAACCCAGCAGCGAACTGTGTTGGTGAATGCTGAAGATTTACGCCCCGATAATAATTCTGACCCACTCAAGGTTGCCGACTACAGCTGGTCAGATGATGGCAGTAAGTTACTCCTATTCACCAACACGAAGCGCTCATGGCGCACCCATACTCTTGGTGACTACTGGGTATTTGATTTATCCACCAAGAAGTTACAACAACTGGGCGGTAATGCTGACGCGTCAACATTGCAGTTTGCCAAGTTCGACCCACAAGCGACTCGTGTAGCGTATGTGATGAAAAACAACATCTATGTTGAGAATCTTAACTCATCACGTATTACGCAACTGACAAAAGATGGCAGCGACACTATCGTCAACGGCACCTTTGACTGGGTGAACGAAGAAGAGTTTTTCTTGCGCGATGGTTTTCGTTGGAGCCCTGACGGCAGCTCAATTGCCTACTGGCAATTGGACACCGAAGGCACCCCGTTGTTTACCATGATTAATAACACTGATGAATTGTACCCAACGTTAAAACAATTCCCTTATCCAAAAGTTGGCGAGACCAACGCCGCAATGCGAATTGGTGTAATGCCTGCCCAAGGTGGCGATACAACGTGGATGAAAGTTCCTGGTGACCCACGTCAGAATTACTTAGTGCGCATGCAATGGGCTGGCAACAGCTCACAGCTGCTCATTCAGCAACTCACTCGCTCGCAAGCCGTTAATACAGCTTTTTTAGCCAATGCGAAAACAGGAGCCGTGCAACAGCTTTTACAAGAAGTCACCGAGAGCTGGGCGGAATATGTTGATGACCTGCAGTTTATTGACAACGGTAAATCATTTACATGGCTCAGTGAGCGCAGCGGTTTCCGTCATATCTATGTCGTACAACGGGATACCGGACGACTCAGCACCATCACCCGAGGCAACTGGGACGTTATTGAGGTTCTTCAAATCAACGAAAAAGACGGTTGGGTCTACTTTATTGCTTCACCCGAAACACCACTTGAGCGTTATTTGTTCCGCGCAAGTTTAGATGGTAGCGGCAAGCTTGAAAGGCTCACGCCAGATCAACCGGGAACGCATAGCTACCAACTTTCAGCGGATGCGAAATATGCGGTGCATACGTTTTCAAATGTCGAAACGATGCCGATTGTCGATATGATCACGCTGCCAGAGCATAAGAGTATTCGCGTCATCAAAACCAATGATGAGGCTCAGAATGCGTTTGACAAGCTCAAGCGTGGTGCGTTTGAGTTCTTTCAAGTTGAAGCGCAAGACGGTCTGAAACTGGATGGCTATCTCATGAAGCCAGCAGATTTTGATCCGAACAAAGAATACCCTATCGTCTACTACGTTTATGGCGAACCTTGGGGCCAAACGGTGGCAAACAGTTGGGGTGGTGAGCGCTTTTTGTTTCATACCTACTTAACCCAACAAGGCTATTTAGTCGCTTCTGTTGATAACCGCGGTACTCGTTCACCACGGGGTTTTGAATGGCGACGTTCAATTTACAAAAATTTAGGCGTCGTTACCGTTCGCGATCAGCATGACGCTTTGCAGGCAATGCTCGACCGCTGGGACTTTATTGATGAAGACCGGGTAGGCATTTGGGGGCATAGTGGTGGTGGTTCGCAAACCCTTAATGCGCTGTTCCGCTATCCGGACTCGTACCATGCGGGTATGGCGCTGGCGCCTGTACCGGACTTAACGTTGTACGATACAATTTATCAGGAACGCTACTCGGGATTATTGCCGGAAGCCGCCGATAGTTATCGTGAAACTTCGGCAATTACCCATGCCGAAAGTTTACAAGGTGACTTGTTGCTGGTGCATGGAACGGGCGACGATAATGTTCATTTTCAAGGTTCAGAACGGCTCGTTAATGAACTGATAAAACATGGCAAGCAATTTGATTATTTCGCCTACCCTAACCGCACCCATGGGATTAGCGAAGGTGAAGGAACCACGCAACATTTGCGCACCATGATGGTTGAGTTTTTAAAGCAAAACCTACCGACTAATTAATCACTACCTTCGTCGCAATAATCCAGGTAATCCGCGTTCAGCACGGTCACTCCGTGCTGACGCAACCATGCCTCAGCTGCCTGATAATCCGGTGAGAGCTGCGCAACCAAACGCCAAAACGACTTGCTGTGATTAAACTCTTTTAAATGGCACAGTTCATGTATTACCACGTTACGTACCACCCACGGCGGCGCTATCCATAACTTCCATGTGAATTTCAAAGCTTGCTTACGGGTACAATGCCCCCACTTGCTGGTGAAATCACCAATACTCCAGGTACTGGGAGTTAATCCGTGGTGCTCGGGCCATGTTGCAAAAAAATCGTCAAGCCAGGCTTCGGCCTGTCGTTTATACCAGCCAATAACAGTTAAGCGTGGCTCTTTATCCGCCTGACTTCGCGCTGTTTTCGTAACAAACAATTCAGCACCATAACGCTCAGCACTTTTTCGTGTTGCAGTAGCAACTTTCAAGGTCATCGGCTCACCCAGCCAACGTAAGCGCTCACCAGATTCCCACAACCGCGGAGCCAAGGCATCAAGCTGCCGCCGTTGCCGCTGCAAATGCTTATCTATCCACGCGTGCTTATCATTCACAAAGGCGCGAATAGTCGCCTCCGACATATGCCAAGGCGCTTGAACTTCAAGCTTTCCCTTCGCCACCTTGATGGCCAGGTTGCGTCGCCGCTTACTGCGATTGATTTGATAGATAAGGGTCATCGGTATTTTCGTCGGTTAATTGGCTGTATCCGTCGGAGCGCGCATTGCACCCATCTGCGTTTTCAGCGATCATAGGCGCATTCATTTAGCAGATACAACACTCTAGCATGTCACAGGAGTAGAGCACATGACCCGACATTACGATTATCTTGCCATTGGTGCTGGTAGCGGCGGCATCGCCTCAGCGAACCGCGCAGCTATTCGCGGTGCTAAAGCTGCGGTGGTAGAAGCGAAGGCCGTGGGCGGAACATGCGTCAATGTCGGCTGTGTACCAAAAAAAGTTATGTGGTACGGCGCACATATTGCCGAAGCGATTAAATACAGTTCGGCCTACGGCTTCGACCTTGAACAAAAAGGATTCGACTGGAGCACCTTGGTTAAAAATCGTGAAGCTTACATTCAGCGTATTCATGGCGGCTACAAGCGTGGCTTTGAAGGCAATGGCGTTGACTACATTGAAGGCTTTGCGCGCTTTGTTGATGCAAATACTGTGGAAGTTAACGGCGAGCATATTACCGCTGACCACATTACCATTGCAGTTGGTGGTCGGGCAATGATTCCCGATGTACCTGGCGCTGAATACGGGATTGATTCGGATGGCTTTTTTGCATTAACCGAACGCCCCAAGAAATCGGTTGTGGTGGGCGCAGGCTACATTGCCGTAGAAATTGCCGGTGTACTTGATGCACTTGGTTCTGATGCGCATTTGCTGGTGCGAGGCGACCGCCCACTACGTTATTTTGACCATGACATTACCGATGCACTGCTGGAACGCCTTAAGCAAGACGGTCCAGAGCTTCATACTGGGTGCATTATTGAGCGTGTTGAAAAAAATAGCGATGGCACTTTGTCAGTCCATTGCGAAAATGGTCAAAGCATTGATGGGGTTGATTGCCTGGTTTGGGCCATTGGCCGTGAACCAGCCACCGATAAAATAAACCTTGAAGCGGCCGGTGTTGAAGTTGATGAACACGGTTTTATTCGCACCGACAAATACCAGAATACTAATGTGAAAGGTATTTATGCTGTTGGGGATATAACCGGTGAAGCCCAATTGACGCCTGTTGCCATTAAAGCTGGCCGGTTGCTGTCTGAACGCCTGTTTAATAAAGACATGCCAGATGCGCACATGGACTACAGCTTAATCCCGACCATCGTCTTTAGTCACCCAGCCATAGGCACCGTAGGTTTAACTGAAGCTGAAGCGCGCGAAGTGCACGGTGATGATGTAAAAGTTTACCGTTCGCAATTTGCCGCAATGTACAACGCGGTTACACCGCACCGCGCCCTAAGCACATTTAAGCTTGTCTGTACCGGCCCAGAAGAACGGGTTATAGGTATTCACGGCATCGGCGAGGGTATGGATGAAATTCTGCAAGGTTTCGCAGTCGCGATGAAGATGGGCGCAACCAAGGCTGACTTTGATGCCACGGTTGCACTGCACCCAACCAGCGCTGAGGAATTTGTTACGCTGCGTTAACCTTTAACGTCAATTGTCATTGATAATATCCGTGACAAATGACTGTAGGGTAATCCTGTCTCAGCATGCCATTGATTAAAGGCCTGCTGAATTTGCTTGGCGCCTCGTTGACTGTACGGCGAGGCATCAAGCAAATTGTGATTACGCATCGCGGTTAAGTTATCTGGCGTCAGTATATAACCATCCCAACCCACGCGGCGTAACACATGATGCGCGGCGGTTCCGCCTAATCGCGCGCCGTGCTTTTTAAAATAGCGCAGCAAATCAGCTTGCTCGCTTGACGGCCAATTCGCCAAAAACCGACCAAACCCACCGTGTTGCTCAGAGGCCTCAACAATCATGCGAGCGTTAATAGGCACCGTAGCAATTTTCTGCGGATTGCGCACAATACGTACGTCGCGCGCCAATTCATCAAGCCGTTCTGGTGGCACTTGCTGCCAGTAAACTGGCAGAAATCCAGCAAACGCTGCCTCAAAACCTTCCCACTTGCTCTCGATGACCTGCCAAGCAAAACCCGCCCGAAAAACACAGCGCGTCATTTCCGCTAAAAATCGATCATCCGATAGGCGGCTCACCGCCTCAGGTGAAGCCAGTCGCGGCATTCGCGTTAGCAATGCTTGCTCACTGCCCTGTCGAGCTACCGCACGCTCGTAAAAATAGCTAAACTTCATGATGTTCTCTTTTTGATTATTCTTTGAATCAAAACAAACCTTTCTATAGTATTCGTCGATTACACTAAGAAGACAACACCAGTTGCATGCAATAGGAATGAAATGTCACAGCCAACCCAGTCAACAAAACTAACACAGCGCTCAGGCCGCTGGCGCGTTTGGCATCGCTGGTTATCGTTATTTTTCGGCGTGCAGATGGTGCTCTGGAGTATCAGTGGCGCGTATATGGTGTTTTTCGAATTAAGTTTTATTCATGGCGACCATTTAGTCCGGCCTGTGGCTCAACAGTTACCCGTAACAGCTCAGCCAGCCCCTTTAAACGACGTGTTGAAAGCATTCCCGCGAGCTCGCGAAATTACCCTACAAAGCACGTTAATAAATGGCCGCATGGTACCCACCTATAAAATTTTTGGGCATAGAACCACACAACTTATAAATGCACAAACGCTTGAGCTGTTGCAGTTTTCACAAGCAGATATCACCGCAATTTCCAATGCTTATTACGCCGCTACTGACACACCGGAAATTCGATCGGTTGAATATCTCGAGAGCCAAGCGCCGAGTGAGATCAGCTCCAGCTTGCTGCCTGTGTGGCAGGTTAACTACGACGATTTTGCCAACACCAGTTTCTATATTTCCCCAAGAACCGGTGAGTTGTTAACAAAACGTCATGATTTTTGGCGCGGTTTCGACTTCATGTGGATGCTACACATCATGGACTATGAAACGCGCGAAAACATCACCTCTTGGTTACTTCGCATCTTTATTTTAGGCACTGGTGTGTTGATGGTTACCGGCATGGTACTGCTCATTTTTACCTTGCGCCAAAAGCCTACGAAGGTGGCCTCATGATGCGTTTTATGCAATGGCTGCACCGCTGGCTAGGCTTAGTGTTGCTCGTTCAGGTAATTTTATGGTTGGTGTCGGGGTTTTATTTTGCTCTGCAAGGTCACCACGCCATGTCTGGGCATCAATATAAGACCAACCCAACAGGGCTGGTCATACGACAGTCTCGGCCGCAAATTGATATCCACGAGATGTGGGAAATGTATCCTCAGGCTTTATCGATAAAGTTGTACCGTATTGGCCAAAATCCTCAGTACCAGATTAATTTGCCTGAGCAACAGTTATTCCTTGATGGCAACTCAGGTGAACCTTGGTTCACCAACGCGAAACAAGCGGAACAACTTGCTCTGGCCACCTATGATGGTCCAGGTGAACTTGAACAAACCAGCACCATCACAACCACAGCGGAAATTTTCGGGTGGCAAGGTACAGGTTACCGCATTCAGTTTCGCGATGACCTAAATACCCGAATCTACGTGGACGCCAGTAACGGCCGCGTGCTTGACCACCGAAATACCCCTTGGTTGCTTGCTGATTGGGCTTTCAAATTGCACTTTATGGATTATTCGGGTGGCCGTAACTTCAATCACCTGCTGAACTATACCGCAGCATTTTTAGCGCTGTGGTTTACCTTGTCCGGATTGCTTTTGCTGATACGAAATATTCGGCGAGGCGACTTGAACCCCCGTCGTAAGCTGTCCATTTTGGAAGCGCTACAACGCAAACACCAACCCATTGCCAGCGGCTGCGGTGGCGGCGGTACCTGTGGGTTGTGTAAAGTTATTGTCGATTCAAATACGCCGATAACCGACGCTGAGCAGCGATTGATCGGCACCGCCGAACTCGCTCGCGGGGTTCGCTTGGCATGCCAGCATCGCGACCACGGGCAGGCTGTACAACTGTTGAACAGCGACGCCAAACGGTATGAACTGACTCTCACGCAGCGGCAACCGTTGTCGCCACTGATCACTGAGCTAAGATTTACCGTTGCCAAGTCGTTTGAATATCGGGCTGGGCAGTTCATGCAATTCGAAATTCCACATGAATCCAGCTACCTGATGCGAAACTACTCATTTGCCAAGACACCTGATTCGGGCCGTTCTGATAGAACCGAATTGGTGTTTTTGATACGCACGATGCCAGCACCTTCGTTAAATGTTCCAGTTGGTATTGGCTCCAGCTATTTGTGTCAGTTACAGCCTGGCGACACGGTGTGCGCCACTGGCCCATTTGGTGATTTCTTAACAACTGATCCAACTGTGTCCGCTCGCCCGCAGATTTATATTGCTGGCGGCGTAGGTATCGCCCCGATAAGAGCACTCGTTCAAGCTGAGTCTGCTCAGGGACGCGCTATGCACCTATTCCATGGCGCGCGCACCAGCGCTGAATTAATTTATCGCGATGAGTTTGTGGCCATGGCGAACTTGCACTATGTACCGGTCATTTCTGACACAACAGATCAAGATATTGAGCAGGTGCAACTAGGAAATATTGATGTGGCGGCCGCGCAATGGTTACAAAACCATCCGGGTGACTATGACTTTTATGTGTGTGGCCCGCCCGCCATGTTGCAAGCAACATTGGCGATGCTGGCCTCACTCAATGTCGACTCAGCGCGAATTCGCTTCGACGACTTCGGTATTTAACACAAGGCCTTTTAAAAGTCCTTCATGCGGTTTTGCCCACTGCGGGCTGGCTGTGTAGTCGGGGTACGCACATTCGCTCGAGGCGATGCACCCACCTGCGGCCGTGACGTTGGTGTACGGTTATAGCTAGGCTGCTGCGCCGGTTTATAAACCGGTGCTTTGGGCTGCGTGACAGCACGCTGTGGCGCTTTTACCTGTGGCACCGCGCGTTGACTGCGCTGTGGTGTCGGACTACTCATTTTTTGCTGGCCCATATAAGGCTGGCGAACATTATTTTTCCGCACTGCAGGTTCGCGTACTGTTGGCGTGCGAACGATAGCATCGCGTTTTGGCCGTGACGTTTCACGTACAACCGGATCACGCCAGTTCGACTGTGTAACACGACGTTGCGTTGGAACATTTTTAACCTCAGTACCGCGCAATGTGCGGATCACCCGTTCTTTGCTTGGGCGTTGATCAAAACTGGTGACATTTCTTGCCGCGACACTTTTGGCAGGCATCGCGCGTGAGCTAACCGTTGGACGGACTACTTGTTGCCCATTGTTTACCATGTAGTACTTCGGCCGCTCCGGCTGTAAATCACGGTGGCGATAAACCACACCACGTCGATGATTCGGATTGTGATACCAACGTTTGGCATCTTGGCCTTTCATCCAATAATCACGGCGCTTCTTCGGCGGTGCTTGGTAATAATGATTGTTAATCACCACATAACGTTGTGGCCAGTAGAAATGACTGTAGTAATAATGGCTTGGCACATTGTAGCTAATGCCCCAATAGATACCGGAGCCAATACTTACAGTTAACGATGGGCGCGACCAGAACACTGGCGGATGGCTATTCCACCACCAAGGTCCGTATACCACGCGTGTGTCATAATAAGGTACATACACCACTTCACGGCGAACGTTTTCGATGACAATCGTTTTGTCTTCGCGCTCAACGCTCACGTGCTTATTTGACCGCAAATTACCTGCCGTATAGGCATGGTCACGCAACGTTTGCACGCGCGCTAACACATCTTCTTGCTGAGCAAGAAAAGCCTCACCAACGGCTTGCGTCCATTCCAGGTCATCGCTCATTTGCTTCAGCACCTCGGGCGTACCCACCAGCGCTTTCACGCTGGCATCCCAAGGCTCGTTTGCTGCCTGCTCCAAAGCTTCCTGTGGCTGCAGATGGTCGTTTTTACTTACCCAGCGTTCTGCTTGAACTACTTCTAACGGGTAGGTTGCTGCAATCAGCACATGTGAAAGCAAACTGTCGGGATACAGCGCAATCGGCGCCAGTAGCCTATCAAGTTCAGCCTGCGAATAATAAACGGATTCTGCTTGCACTGGCTCGGCGTGCGCAGCAACTGGAACCAACGCAGCGCCCATCATTGAGACTGAGCCAAGTAAAGCAACCGCACTCAGGCGGGCTTTTAAATTAAATTTTTGCATGCTTCTTGCCTCCAAACGGCAGATAGCAACAACCGCTATCAGATATTAGTTTAGTCGCCTTTTTGCACAGTTTAGTTGCGTAGAATTATTAGTTTTTTGTAAAGATAGGTAAAAATAATGCTAGCCAACTGAATTAACTAGCATTTTAGGTTGAGTTATAACGACAAAATTGGTGAAATTAAACCAAGCCTTGCTCAATCATGGCGTCGGCAACACGTTTAAACCCAGCAACATTAGCGCCTAACACTAAATTTCTCGGTTGACCAAAGTCGTCAGCTGTTCGGGAAATATCTGTGTAGATATTCTTCATGACTTGCTTTAAACGTTCATCAACCTGTTCAAAGCTCCAACGCTGCATGCTGGCATTTTGAGCCATTTCTAGTTGGCTCGTCGCCACACCGCCGGCATTAGCAGCTTTGCCGGGTCCATAGGCAATAGAGCTTTGTTGTACTGCATCAAAAGCAGCTTCGGTAAGTGGCATGTTCGCGCCTTCTGCGATACCGAGACATCCATGCTCCAGCAAGCACTCAACATCGGCCCGGGTCACTTCATTTTGCGTGGCGCAAGGAAACGCCAAATCAACGTCATAGCGCCATACTTGATGGCCATCCTCAGGATAATCGTCACGCGGCGTATATTCGGCACCCGTGTGTGTTTCTAAATACTGCTCAAGTCGCTTATGTTGCTGTTCTTTTAGCTGCTTTATCAGGTCCAGATCGATACCGGCCTCATGATAAATTGTGCCTGATGAATCGCTGCACGTTACCGGCTTCGCACCTAGCTCATAAAGTTTTTCCATGGTGTAAATAGCTACGTTTCCTGAGCCCGAAACCGCACACCGCTTACCGTCGAGCTCGACATCGCGATCTGCCATCATATAATTGGCGAAGTACACACACCCATACCCTGTGGCTTCTTTTCGCGCGTGAGAGCCGCCCCATAATAAGCCTTTGCCCGTTAAAACACCGTCAAAACGATTGACCAAGCGTTTGTATTGACCAAACAAATAGCCAAGTTCACGTGTACCTACCCCAATGTCGCCCGCGGGAACATCCGTTTGTGGCCCAATATGGCGAAACAATTCCGACATAAAGGATTGGCAAAATCGCATAATTTCGGCATTCGACTTCCCTTTCGGATCGAAGTTTGCACCGCCTTTACCGCCACCTATAGGTAGACCTGTTAACGCATTCTTAAAAATTTGTTCAAAGCCTAAAAATTTAATGATGGAGCCATTTACGCTGGGGTGGAAGCGCAGACCGCCTTTGTATGGACCAAGCGCTGAATTGAATTCAATTCGATAGCCTTTATTGACTTGTACTTGACCATTATCATCCATCCAAGGCACACGAAACATAATCTGGCGCTCTGGTTCAACGAGTCTGGCAATGATGGCTTGCTCGCGGTATTTTGGGTTTTGTTCTAATAAGGGTTCGAGACTCTCCAGAACATCTTCAACTGCTTGATAAAATTCAGTTTGCGCTGGGCTGGTTTGCTGCAGTTGTTCAATCGTGTTACGGATATATGTCATCGGTTGTCCTTAAGTCGTAAAAAGGGTAGAAATTTGGCGACCTCTTGATCACACTAGCTAATCACACTAACTATAATCTACGCGCAAAAAAAGCTTTTGGCTTAAGTAAAGCTAGTTTAGTTGACTCTTTGAAGGATTGTAATGGCTGCATATTTCATTCAATTTAAGCGTGTTTATGATGCTACAGACCCAACTGACGGCGAACGAATATTGGTTGATCGGCTATGGCCGCGTGGTATCAAAAAAGAACAACTCGCGCATTCAATCTGGTGCAAAGAGGCTTGTCCCTCTAACCAGTTACGCAAACAATACCATGCCGGAGATATTGATTATTCGACGTTCGCTAAACGCTATTTTTCTGAATTGGAAAACCATCCGGAAGCGCTTGTACCTATCATGCAGCGGCTACGCGAGGGCCCGGTTACCTTGTTAAGCGCAGTTAAACAATTTGAACATTCTCACCTGCCAGTGTTAAAACATGCTGTGATACAGGCCCTTAACCGCGAAGACCAACAAGCTGACGGCAATGAGTTCAATTCGGCTGTGTGTTTTGGTAAAGATTTTAATTACTGGGGATAATTGTGAGTAACGACTTTATTGAAGTTTATGATGATGCACTTTCAGCAGAGTTTTGTGACAAATTTATCAAGTTATTTGAAAACAGCCCGCATAAGCAACCTGGCCGCACTGGTGGTGGTGTGGATAAAGACAAAAAATTAAGTGAAGACCTTTATTTAAATCAGCATCAAGATTATGCCAACGAGTTAAAGACTATTTGCGATATAACCACTAAATATGCACTGGAGTATTTTAAGAAATATCATTTCGCATTGATCGCGCCGGTTGCTTTGAAAGTAAAACATCCCGTTACCGGAGCGCCGGTAAATTTAACCCATGAAAATTTTGACGAAATTGCAGCGGGAAAAGAACAGGCCTACATGCAATTGCTATATCGCCTTGGCCCTATTCAAGCTCAAAAATATTTAAAAGATCAGGGCAACTATAATTACTGGCACTGTGAAGTTTATCCGGAAAAAAACAGTGTTGAAGCGCTGCATCGTAGCTTGCTATTTATGTTTTATTTAAACGATGTAGAAGACGGCGGCACCACCGACTTCTACTATCAAAATAAAAGCATCAAGCCAAAGCGTGGCCGCATGGTTATAGCACCCGGTTATTTCACACACACCCACCGCGGAACGGTGCCAAAATCCAATGATAAGTTCATTTTAACCAGTTGGATATTGCTCAACCCGGGACAGCAATTATTCGGCTGATTTGAGCACTTGGCCGGCGTCATCCAATACGGTTACATCAACCTTGATGCCATTTCGAACACTTTGAGTGACCACACAGAAATTCTCAAATTGGTCCAAAACGCGGTCAAGTTTGTCGATACTAGCGGCTGCTTGACCAAGATTTAACTCGACTTGCATGCTACCGATACGAAGTCGGCCCTCAACGCGCTCCATGTCACCTTGAACCTTAGCTGTCACCATACCCGGGTCGCCTTTAAATTTTCGAATAGCAAACATCAAACTTGCGGCAAGGCAGTTGGCAACGGATGCCGCAAGTATTTGACTCGGCCCCGGCCCTTCGCCATGCCCAACAGGTTCAGGTTCATCCGTGATGATCTGTCCAAACTCGCCAAAATCAACCTCAAACTTATAGTTGTCGATTAACTTAAGTTTCACTTCAAACGCCGGATTTCCCATGCCTTCCTCCCATTTTTCTGCAATAATTGCGGATTCAGTCACCAAACTGCCACTTAATAACGTCGCGCGAGGAGAATGATTCATGAAGAATCCGCTGTATATTCCTTATGCAGGCCCAAATTTGCTTGAAACACCGTTACTTAACAAAGGTAGCGCGTTTACTCGCGAAGAGCGAACTGCGTTCAATCTAACCGGTTTGCTACCGCCGCGCTATGAAACTATCGAAGAGCAAGTAAAGCGTTGTTACATGCAGTATTCAAGTTTTGATACCGCCATCAACAAACATATTTATTTGCGCGCAATTCAAGACAATAACGAAACACTTTTTTATCGCCTCCTGCAGCAGCATCTTGAAGAAATGCTGCCAATTATCTACACCCCAACAGTAGGCGATGCGTGCGAACAATTCTCTGATATTTATCGTAGTTCACGCGGTTTGTTTATCTCATACGAAGACCGTGATCAGATGGAAGACATCTTGCGCAACGCAACCAAGCAAAAGGTGAAGGTGATCGTTGTAACTGACGGCGAACGCATTCTTGGTTTAGGCGACCAAGGTATTGGCGGGATGGGCATTCCTATCGGTAAACTTAGCCTTTACACCGCCTGCGGTGGTATCAGCCCTGCATACACTTTACCTGTGTGCTTAGACGTGGGCACCAACAATGAAAAGCTACTCAATGACCCAATGTATATGGGTGCGCGGCATAAACGCATCGATCAGAGCGAATACAAAGCTTTTGTTGACCGTTTTATGAAAGCGGTACGTCGCCGTTGGCCTGCAGCCATGGTGCAGTTTGAAGACTTCGCACAACCCAATGCCATGCCATTGCTACGTAAGTATCGTGATGAGTACTGCTGTTTCAATGATGATATCCAAGGCACCGCTGCGGTTACTGTTGGCACATTACTGGCCGCGTCACGCAGCAAGGGCATGCAGCTAAAAGATCAAAAGGTCGCGTTTGTTGGCGCTGGGTCGGCTGGCTGCGGTATTGCCGAACAAATTATTCAGCAAATGGTCGCTGAAGGCTTAACCGATGCCCAAGCTCGCAGTCAAATCTACATGGTCGATCGTTTCGGTTTGCTGACTGAAGGCATGAGCGATTTGCGTGACTTCCAACAAGCCCTAGCACAACCCCTCGACCAACTAACCGATTGGCAGCACAGTGGGGAATATGCCTCGCTGCTTGATGTCATGCACTGCGCCAAGCCTGGTATTCTTATTGGTGTCTCCGGACAACCTGGCTTATTTACCGAACAAGTCGTTCGCGCCATGCATCAATATACCGAACAACCGATTATTTTCCCGTTGTCTAATCCGTCACGGCAAATTGAAGCGCATCCAGCACATGTCATCGAATGGACTGACGGTGAGGCCATCATTGCAACAGGCAGCCCGTTTGACCCGATAAAATATAAAGGCCAGGAATATGCGATAGCGCAATGCAATAATAGTTATATATTCCCAGGTATTGGGCTGGGCGTTATCGCCATAAAGGCGCGCATTATCTCCGACGAGATGCTGATGGCAGCAAGCAATACGCTTGCTGATGAATCACCGCGAGTTAACGGCGAAAGTGATAGTCTGCTGCCTCGAATTAGCCACATCGCTGAATTAAGTAAAAAAATTGCCTTTAATGTAGCTAAAGTCGCCCAGCAGCAAGGTCTTGCCCTCGAAGTGAGTGACGATACTTTAAAGGAACGCATTGAGGCTAACTTTTGGAGCCCCGAGTATCGCCATTACAAACGCGTAAGTATTTAATTAATCGAACTAGCGAATCGACCTATTTCCTTGTATGTTCAATACAACATGACGCAAGGAGGTCGAATGCGCTGGAGCATTTTTTGCCTGTGTCTGCTCCTCAGCCCTGCTGTTCTTGGTCAAGCCAAAGAATCCGAGGAGCAGCCACCGGAAGAGGAGGCAATAATTGATGAATTCCGAGCTGGCTTAACCAGTTCGGTGAATGCCACTGCAGCTTGGTTAGACTCCTTTTTTGCCGAAAATATTGATCCAGAGGCATACGATACTGCCTCGGGAAGCCTAACCCTTACACCCGTTTGGGATGAATATGATGGCTTTAAATTGGATTCAAGCTTTCGTGCCGCTGTGGTGTTTCCTCATGCAGAACGAAAATTCTCAGCAATCATCGGGCGCGGCGACTTCGATGATTTCATTAACGACTCTCAGCAATCCCGTCCTTCAATCATAAGACGCAACCAATCTGACGAAGAATGGATGCTTGGCTTGGGTTTCGACCCGAACTTAAGCCAGAAACACAGCTTGTCTTTTGGCGCCGGTATTCGTGGAGGCTTAAAGCTTGATCCTTACCTTCGAGCCCGCTACCGCTACGAGTCGATTCTTGGTGAAAGCACAGAAGCATCGCTGCAAAGTGTCGGTTTTTGGCGCGATAGCGACGGCTTTGGTATTGCTCAAACTGCAGCGTTTGACTTTATTTTGGCACCCAACTGGTTTGCGAAAGTTTGGGGCCGAGCAACCTTTGCCGAACGAACAGAAGGCGTCCGCTGGAATACATCACAAAAGCTCTATTATATTTATCATTATGAACGCGCTGTCGGCGCTGAAGTTTGGTGGTCAGGTGAATCGGAACATGAGGTGCCCCTCAGAGATTACGGCCTGCGGGCACTCCATCGCAGCAGATTTAAACGCGAATGGCTGTTTATCGAGGGCTGGGTTGGACTCCATTGGCCACGAGAAACTCTCATTGAAACACGTAAGCCGCGATGGATTATCGGCTTAGAAGTGGAAATGTTGTTCGGCAAATAGAATCATAACCATCCCATTGCCGAAGCAATACTGCGGGCGCCAAGTCCGATAGCTACCGCACAAACCAACCCACCAAGGATGTTCTGCAGCAGTGAGTTACGGTGCTGCGCTAAGCGCGGCTGATTGCATACCCAGACCAAAAATAGCGCCATAAAAGGTAACAACAAACCATTGGCAATTTGCGCAAAAATAATCACTTCAATCGGCTTCAAGCCCAACGAGGCAATAACTACACCCACGAGAAGAATCGTGAACCAAGTGGCCCGAAATTTCTTATCTTTGAGATTGTTTGAATAACCCAGTACACCACTTAAGGCATAAGCTGAGGCCAGTGGCGCCGTCAATGACGAAGATAACCCCGCAGCAAAAAGTCCTAATGCCATAAAGGTGGTGGCGCTGTCGCCAAATAGAGGCTGTAGAGCTTGCCCCAAGTCAGCCGCACCTTGAATAGTAATCGCCTTACCGAAGAATGCCGAAGCGGCAGCCCCCACTATCGCCATTGAAATAAGTCCACCCAAAGGAATCGATACATAAATATCTTTACGTGCCGCACCAAGGTCGTCCGCAGATTGCCACTTTTGCGCACAACTTGAAGAATGGAGAAACAAATTATATGGCACAACAGTGGTACCAATAAGCGCCACCACCATCAATATGCCGCCGCTTGGCACCGACGGTACCAAAAGCCCACCTAATAAGGCACTCCAATCGGGTTGAGTCAGTAGAAAAGTTGCCAAAAACGCGACACTCATGAGCAGCACAAGGCCAATAAGCACCTTCTCGATAACTTTATAACTGCCTTGCCATAAAACCACTGCTGCTAGTACCCCGAGAACAACGGGAATATAATGGCCATCAATTGGCAACAAGTCGGCTAAACCAAGCCGCGCACCGCTGATATTCCCCCCCTGATAAACACTGTTACCAATAATAACTGCAGCAAAAATGAGCAGCACAACCATCCGCCGCAGCCAAGGTCGTGAAATTCCCGCACGAATGTTTTCACCCAGACCTTGCTGCGTGACCACCCCTAAACGCGCTGCCATTTCTTGCAAAATCATGGTAGCAATAACCGAAAACACCAATGCCCACAACAGAGCGTAGCCGAAATTAGCACCCGCTAACGACGCCGTAACAACTGTTCCTGGCCCGATAAATGCTGCCGCAACAAGGGCCGCAGGGCCCATCGTGAATCGTGCTTTTTGTTTCATTATTCACCTATTTCCTGTAATATCCGCGGCTTCTCGCAACAGCGAGTCAGTCTTCGTCTATAGTTTTGTTTTACTTTATAAACAAAACCGATCCCAAGCAAAGAAGTGAATACTACATGCTAAAGTCTGTACACCAAAACTGGTTTTCGAACCTTCGTGGTGACGTGCTGGCAGGACTCGTTGTGGCGTTGGCCCTAGTTCCTGAAGCTATTGCCTTTTCCATTATCGCTGGCGTTGACCCTAAAATTGGTCTTTATGCCTCTTTTTGCATAGCAATTATCATTGCCTTTGTGGGTGGGCGCCCAGGCATGATCAGTGCCGCAACAGGTGCGATGGCATTGTTAATGGTCACTTTGGTAAAAGACCATGGGTTAGAGTATCTACTCGCTGCCACCTTGCTTACAGGTGTATTGCAGATTGTTATGGGCGTGCTAAGGCTCGGCTCATTAATGCGCTTTGTGTCACGCTCGGTTGTCACTGGCTTTGTCAACGCGCTCGCCATTTTGATATTTATGGCACAGCTACCGGAACTGACCAATGTAACTTGGCATGTTTACGCAATGACCGCTGCTGGCTTAGGTATTATTTATCTGTTCCCCTATGTGCCGCTGATTGGCCGCTTAGTACCCTCACCGCTTATTTGCATCATTGCGCTCACTATTGTGGCTGTCATGCTGAACCTTGATATACGCACCGTGGGGGATATGGGTGAACTACCAGATACACTGCCGGTGTTCTTATGGCCTGAAGTGCCGTTAACGCTCGAAACCTTAGCAATTATTTTCCCTTATTCAGCTGCGTTGGCCGTTGTTGGTTTGCTCGAATCACTCATGACGGCCACCATTGTTGACGATTTAACCGACACCACCAGCGACAAAAATCGCGAATGCCGCGGGCAAGGTATTGCTAATATCGGTGCTGGATTAATGGGCGGTATGGCTGGTTGTGCCATGATTGGGCAGTCTGTGATAAACATCAAATCAGGCGGGCGCACACGCCTATCTACATTGCTTGCCGGGGTGTTTTTATTGGTTATGATTCTTGTACTTGACGAGTGGCTAAAAATCATCCCAATGGCAGCTCTCGTTGCTGTGATGATCATGGTTTCTATCGGTACGTTTAGCTGGGATTCAATTCGCAACCTGAAGAAACATCCACTTTCAACCAATATCGTGATGGTCACTACCGTCGTGGTCGTTGTTGCGACACACAACTTGGCACTGGGGGTTGGTGTTGGCGTGCTATTAGCGGCGATGTTCTTTGCCAACAAGATTGGCCACTTTATGGTGATTCAATCGCGCATCAATGATGAAGGTTCTGAGCGAACTTACGAAGTTATTGGCCAAGTATTTTTCAGCTCGGCTGACAAGTTCATTGATTCGTTCGACTTCAAAGAGGCCCTTGATCATGTCATCATCGACCTTCACAAAGCCCACTTTTGGGACATTACGGCGGTTGCAGCGCTCGATAAGGTGGTCATTAAATTCCGTCGCGAAGGCGCTGAAGTCGAAGTGCGTGGGCTCAATGAAGCCAGCGCAACCATCGTTGATCGATTTGGTGTGCACGATAAACCGGACCCCGCCGACAACATTATGGGCCACTAAGGAGAACAAAAATGACAAGCGTAGTCGCCTGTATTGATGGCTCAAAAGCAACTGCAGCGGTATGTGATTATGCCGCGTGGGCTAGCTTGCAACTGCAAGCGCCGCTGACGTTACTGCATGTGCTTGATGAAGGCCGTTATCCAGTTAATACCGATATGACAGGTAATATCGGCCTCGGTAGTCGCGAAATGCTACTTGATGAGCTCGCTGAACTCGATGCGCAGCGCAACAAACTGGCTTTGCAGCAAGGGCACCATATGCTTGAAGCTGCGCAAAATCGCGTGCGTACCAATGGTGCAGAGCAAGTTACCCTGCGCCAGCGCCATGGCGACCTAGCGGATACCCTGACCGGTATGGAGGCCGACACACGGCTGTTTGTATTGGGTATTCACGGCGAAGAGACCAGCGAGCTAGACAGTGGCAAAAACCATATTGGTAGCCATTTGGAAACTGTTATCCGCAGTGTACACCGCCCGATATTACTCACGCCTGAAAATTACAGCCAACCTAAAAGTGTATTGCTTGCTTATGATGGCAGTGAAACAACACGCAAAGGCGTGGATATGGTTGCACAGAGCCCGCTATTCAAAGGGCTACCTATTCATGTTGTTATGGTGGATGCTGATACGGTAGCCAATCAAGAGCAACTTGAATGGGCGAAAGACAACCTTGAGCAACAGGGTCATGAAGTTCATGTCGTCTTGTTAACCGGCGATGTAGAACCGACTCTACACAGCTATCAACGTGAACATGAGCTCGACGTTTTGGTTATGGGGGCTTACGGCCACTCAAGAATTCGTCAATTCTTAGTTGGCAGTACCACCACCAACATGCTAAATAATAGTGACAGCCCACTGCTTATTTTACGCTAACTATGTTTCAAGATTATTTAGACAGCCCCCTTGGCATTGTCACGATCACAAGCCGTGACGGTGTCAGCATTTGCGATATTTCATTTGCGCAGCCGCAGCAATATCCTTCTTGCTCCATAACAGCAACCGCGCAGCAACAACTTGCAGAATATTTCTCGGGACAGCGCAATCACTTCGACTTACCATTAAATGCGCAAGGGACGGTATTTCAACAGCGAGTCTGGCGGCAGTTGCAAAATGTCGAGTTCGGCAACACCGCAAGTTACGCCGATATTGCGCGCGCTATTGATAACCCCAAAGGCGTGCGTGCAGTTGGTATGGCAAATAGCCGAAATCCTATCGCGATTGTGGTTCCTTGCCACCGCGTTATTGGTGCCAATGGTACGCTGACAGGATATGCCGGAGGCTTGGATAAGAAAGAATGGCTACTACGCCATGAAAGAGCTCTCTGAAGTTAGCACTCGTTGTTATAGCTTGCATGCATTCGCGCTACATGCGTTTCAATTTCTTCGCGTAAGGCTGGGGGCTCAAGAACTTCTGCATGCTCACCACAACTCAGTATCCACGCAACCAAGTCATTACTAATAGGCATGTCTACCGTTAAGTGAAAATGCGACCCGTTATGGTCTATTTTCTGTTCAGGATGCAGTGGATTGTTGACGATCAGGTTGGACAACTTCGCTGCGCACTTCAACCTCACTTTAGCCACGGCGCCGTTGCGCGTGTGTTGTGCCAAATTTAGAAAAGGCAATTGCGGCGCACCCTGCGCAATACTCCAGCCATAGGGCTTCGAGCGTTCATCCGTGGTTAGCGGAAACACTTCAGATAATTCATTCAGATTACGTTGAATGGTGCGAACACTAATTTCTACACCCTTTTCAGATAAACGTTGTTGCAATGTCTTCGCATCAATTTTATGGGGTTGCCTCGGCACGTGCTGCAACATCATAAGGTACCGTAAAACACTCTGCACTGACATGCTCCTTGTCATTGGCGCCAGGGCTCTAGCTTAACCCTAAGTTGCGACACATCATGTCGCAGCATTTCATTTTTGTAAAATTACAGCAAAATAACACTATGCTACATTGTATATTGTCGACACTAGAGCTTTACTTAAACCAATCCGCTCGTCAAACTACTGCCCCAAACCACCTATTAGGAGGTCGTCATGATTCGATTCGTATTGGCTATGGTATTAGCCCTGAGCACAGTAAGTATCGCTGTGGCGCAAGACCAGAACGCAAAAAAGGGTCAGGAAACCGCTGAAAAAGCGAAAGAAAAGGCTGCAGATAAGGACGAACAACGTGAAGCGTTGCGTGCCAAAATGAAGGCCGAAAAGGAAGCTTTACAAAAAGAACGTAATGAACAAAGTGATAAATTGAAAGATAAGCCAAAGAAAAAGAAAGGCGATAACGGTGACAATTTTTAATCGTAGTTAGCTCATCTAATCGCAAAAAATGCCGACATTTATTGTCGGCATTTTTTTTAAACTCAGCTAAACTTAGTCGTTAATTCATTATCTTATGAAGAGATTCTATGACCGACCAAGCTTGGCAAAACCAGAATTGCTTAAATTGCAACGCACCTCTAGAAGGTGAGTTTTGTCACCATTGTGGGCAACACCACCGTGTTTATATACGAAGTATTTTTGCTGTTCTTGGTGATCTCATGGGGGAAATCGGTCATTGGGATTCACGCTTTTATCGCACGTTGCGCGGTCTCTTCCTTAAACCTGGTTTTCTAACACTTGAATTTATGCGCGGCCGTCACGCATCTTATGTGCCGCCGTTACGTTTATATTTCTTCATTTCCTTATTCGCATTCATTGTATTCTCGAGCTTTATTGAAATAGGTTTTACCCCCGAAACAATGAAGGCTGCCGACCCAAATAATCAAATCCAAATAGAGGAAATGCAGGTTGATTTTCCGTTTCTTGACGTAGAACAGCAGAATGCACTCAAGGAGCGCATTAAATACTTGACCGCCAACCCAGACATTTTTGCGCAGCGCCTGACCCAACTTGCACCCCAAATGATGCTGTTAATGCTGCCGTTTTGGGCGCTATTTCTTAAGTTGCTTTATATCTATCGTTCGCATTATTACCTTGAACATTTAACGCTTGCACTGCATACACACGCTTTTATCTTGCTGTCTCTGTTAGGTATAACGTTAGTCACTGAGTTATTCGATTACCTGGCTGTAATAAGCAGCATTGCCTGGTTAGGTGATTTGGGCAGTTGGTTTGATACTGGCTTATTCTTGTGGATATTTGTTTACCTATTATTAACGCAAAAAAACTTTTATCAGCAGTCTTGGCCAGTCACAATTCTGAACTTTATTTTATGTGTATTTGCTTACTTGATGCTGCTATTGACAGCTTTTGTCGGGACCATACTATACAGCCTATTAACAGCTTAAAACCGTTGTGTGGTATGTTCTGTTTAATCACCGCATTGTTATATAATAGCCATCATTTTATGGTATACATAAACACGTAATTGACGATGTACAGTCGACATCGATGCGTTGATTTAAGGATGAAGCTCTAATGCACGTCGAACAACCGGTTAATTTACCGAACCTTCCGGGTATGTTGTTTCGCTCACTGTTTACTGTTGCGCGGAATGAACAAGAACCCGCTGATGCCAATGTTCTGGACGCTGAGTTCAGCGCACCTGCGTTTACGCCTGATCAGTTAAAACGCTATCACGAAGCCTTTGGGGGCTTTGTTAGTGAAGTGCCTATCACGCTCATTTATTGTTTGGCACAACGCGTGCACTTGGCACAAATGCTGGGCGAGCACTTCCCATGGCCCGCACCTGGGTTGGTACATGTAAGCAATCGGGTTGAACGCCATCAAGCCATTGCTGCCGATGTCGATTTTGTTCTCAAAGCGTCCATCAAAATCCCAGCGCGCGGCCCGAAGGTATCAGCGCGTCGATTACGCCCGTTGTTTACTGTTGAGTTTTGGCAAGATAGCGAACGGGTAGCAACCTGCGTAAGTGAATATCAGGTCATGCCAAAGCAGCCGGAAGGCGCCCGCAAACCGCGTGAACAAAAGGTCGCCGAAGCACCCAACAGTGAATGGCTTCGTGTTAATTCGTGGCACATCGAAGCAAAAATTGCACGCGACTACGCGCGGCTGTCCGGTGATTTTAATCCCATTCATTTACATCCATTACTGTCACGCTGGTTTGGCTTTGATCAGCCGATCATTCACGGTATGTATATGTCAGCGCGCGCACAAGCCGAAATTGAACGTGCCGCAGGCAGACCGATTGACCGAATTGATGTGAATTTCAAACGCCCGGTACCTTTGCCAGCCAAAATAGTGCTATGGCAAAAGCCTGAGGCTGATGAAGGGAAAAATGGCGGTCACTACCAAATTTGCGGTGCCGAAGACCACCTCCAGCGTTTAGAAGGCAGCTTCAGCTTCGCCAACGACTGATCATTTCTTCGATTTCAGTCGTTCAACCCCCATAAAGCGCAGTGATACGCGCTCATAGACCGGCTCAGATGTTCCGCGCCGTATTTTGTACATAAAGTACTTTTCAAAAGCTACTTTTGCCCAATGCACCCAGCGGCCACTGCCCGTCCAATTACGATTTCGTGGCGGGTTTTGTGGTACAGCTAAGAATGCCGCACCTGTATTGCCCATATCAGCTAAGCATAATGCGCTGAGCGTTGGCTCAACAAAGTCAGTACCACCGGCTTCAAGTAACTCAATATTACTTACTATAGCGGTCGTCATAGACTCAATCATGAGGCCTGTTTTAGGCGCTCCAACAGGCACCGGGGTAGCTTCAATAGGCGGAATAGCTACGCATACACCCGCTGCAAATATATTTGGATACTTTGGCGAGCGCTGGTGTTTGTCGGTGATCACAAACCCTTTTGGATTACAAAGATCTGGCACCGCAGCAACGGCCGGTGAGCCTTTGAATGGCGGTAAAAACATTGAATGCACATAGTCTAAGTCATGCTGCTTAGCCACCTCACCCTGTTCATTAATCTCATCAAAATGACAATGACCACCGGCAAGTTTTGTCACTTTTGCGTTGCAAATCCATTTAATACCATGCTCACGGAATTTGTGTTCCATTAAACCTTTCGAGTCGCCAACGCCCCCCAATCCCATGTGCCCGATATAAGGTTCAGGCGTTACAAAAGTAATTGGTACCTGATCGCGGATTTTGCGTTTTCTGAGTTCATACTCAAGCGTTAATACGTATTCGTAAGCAGGACCAAAGCAACTTGCGCCCGGCAAGGCCCCAATGACGACAGGACCCGGATTTTCGCAGAGCTTTAGAAAGTCCTGATGCGACGTTACAGCATGGTCGACGGTGCAAATAGACTGTGAACCGCCGACTTCGGGCCCAGCACCTTCAACAGCGGCAAAATCAAGCTTCGGCCCAGTACACAAAACCAGATAGTCATAGTCGTGTTGACTGCCATCATTTAAAGTTAGACGGTTTTCAGCAGCGTGAATTTCTTTAACACCCGCAGGCGAAAACTCAATATCGCGCTTACTAAAAAAATCGCCGATTGGCATCACCACGTCGTCACGCTTGCGCGTACCTAATGCGACCCATGGATTAGAAGGAACAAAATTGAATTCAGCACCTTCGCCAATCACCGTAATTTGTGCCTGTTTGGGGAGTTTTTCGCGCAATTCAAAAGCCACCGAAACACCACCCAGACCAGCACCAACAACTGTCACACGAGCCATTTTAAACTCCTAGAGTTGCATGATTTTTGTCCATTAACTATGAGTCGACAACAGTATTTCGTCAATTACTAAATCAAAAAAATTTACATTTGTCTGTAAACAAAAAAAGGCGGCCTGCAATTCAATCGCAGACCGCCTTAGCTTTCGAGATGCTGTTTATCTTAAACTTGAGCCACTTAAATTAAGTGTGCTAATTGCATTCGCTTCAATATCTTCGTTAGTGAAGTGAAGTGGACGCAACTGCGGTTCTGCTGAGTACAGCATGGTTTGATCAAGCGTATGATCAGAGAGTACATTGCCGCTCTGAGAGTAGGTTAACAAGCCTTCAGCCTGCGGACCTTCATCAGTAAATTCCATCGCGAACATCCAGCTAGAGCCATAAGTGATGTGGTAACCACCGGCTTCTGCACTCAGGTCGCTGCCTGGCAATAATGGATAACGATGGCGTGGTAAGAGCGTACCGTCATTGCCCATATTGCTACGGAATACGTTAAAGCCACCCTCAATATTGTGCGCACCCGCCCAAGGCAGCTTAACACCAGATGCCGTGCCGTTAGGATTGCTGCGCTCAACGAATTGTACGCTGCCTAAAGTTGCAGCAGGGTCAAGGCCTGCATCAACAATGCGTTGCTGCGCCGTAGCCAATTGCTGAAGTACTGTGTTGTTTGCTGCCAATGTATTTGGGGTTGTCGTTGGCAACTCTGGGTCATAGGCTACTTGCCACTGTGGTGCACGATTAAATTCAAATGCGAACTCACGGAACATCATGGCGCCTTGGCTGGCACGATTCATACGCCCGTCCCACAGTGCCAACGCATCACACGCTGGCGTAATCACTACCTGGCTTGAGTCGGGCATATCAACGGGTGTTGCACCCTGGCTTTCACACAAGGTTAGCAGGTCAGCCAACACCGCTTCACCTAAGAAAGTACGGTTGCCAATTAGGCGGTCAACCAAGTCAGCGCGATTGAACCGACCATCGACCGAACCGCCTTCTGCGAGCATTTTTTGACCCAAACGCGAACGCAGTGACTGCTGATTGCCAACTGGTCCCCATAACGGCGAAAGGCCGTCGATAGGTGCTGCAGGGTTGGTTAACCAAAAGCTGTCATTTGAGTTCTGAACAAAGTCCGTGCGCTCAAGCTGTGGTGCCTGTTCGAAAGGTACGGTGCCTTGCGGAATAAATGCACTGTCATCACCAGGGAATATAAATAACTCCGCCTGCTGTGTGAGCGCTTGGTATAACGGGTTTTCGGCCCATTGCGCGAGCGCTTCAGGTAGGATATTCGGCACCGATGAGCCATCGGTAAAGAAGGCATTGCCATCCGCATCAACGGCCATCGCATTGTTAAAGACCGTACCTGTAAAATCCACGAAGGTTTGTTTATAAGCGGCAATATCTTCCGCCATATTCATACCTAACCAATGATCGAATAGGTCATAGTTCGGTAAGTTGGCGTCATGCAAAGCGAATGCAACGTCTTGGCCTGTTTGATCAGTGCCCCATGGCAATGCATTTGGGATAACAATCACTGGACCAAATTCACTGTAGTAACTGGTTTTACGCATGGTGAGAAATGAATCGGGACCCGTCGCAACACGAATATCATGTGTTTTTGTTGTCATCGGTACACTTTCACCGTCCAACAGATAGCTCGTGCCTGTTTCATCTTCAGGGTCAAGCGTTAGGCGATGAATGGTAAAGCGCGAAGCCGTCGAGAATGTGTGTGTCCACGCAACATTTTCATTAAAACCGATGTTAATGATACCCGGCATACCTGATAACGAGCCGCCCACAACTTTTAAGTGGCCTGGCACTTCAATACCAAACTGCCAAAAACGCTGGTTGCCGGTGTGAGGAAAGTGCGGATTGGCAATCAGCATGCCTTTATCGGTAGCACTCAAGTCACTCCCGATTGCCCACCCGTTGGAGCCCGCTTCAGTTGGGTTCGTATCGGGAATGCCAACAGTTGAAGCATCAAAGTTTAATGCCAACGGCTCGCCCGATTCTGAGGTCACGAAGGTTTGATTGTTCGGTACCCCCAAAAACAGTGGCCCGGTAAAGTTTGCCGCACCTGGCAACAACGCAACGCCCTGTGCATAGGTCATTACATCAAGAGGGGTAATGTCTTGAACCCATGGTTGCCCCGCGCAAGCTGGGTCCATATCTGCGGTTTCGGTTTCGTTGATATACTTGTTATAGCCCGCAGCATAACCGGTTAAGAGTGCCTGAGCGTTCTCACTGATTTGCTCAAACCCTACTTCCGCATTAGCACGAATACCTAAGGTCAAGAAACCAAAGTCGGTTAATAGGTTTTCTGAATCACCAGAACCTGGAACTGCATCTGGGCCAAAGTATGAGGCGCGTTGAGAATTGAATTTGACAACTTGGTCAGCCAGTATGCAAAGGTTATCCTGCGCAAATGCAAAGCCAACGCCAAACCCTAAACTTTCCATATTGTCTGCTTTTACATACGGCACACCATAATCCGTATACGTGATATCCGCGCTGAGCTCGCCACTTGGCGCAAAAGCAACTAAGCCGGTTGGTGGTGGCGTGGTCGACCCGCCACCGTCTGGAGGTGTATCACTTGAGCTGTTGCCGCACGCCGCAAGCAGTAAAACACTGCTAGACAACATCAACGATGTCAGCAAGTTACGTTTGAATAAATTATTTTTCATGAGCTTACCTACTTGTTGTTCCTATTTTTATGCTTTGTTGCAAATATGTAAATCAACAGCAGTATGGCTCGAACTGGTCGGAGCTGCAAGCTCAATAATTAATCAACTTTCCCTCTCATCGCTTTGATTGAACTGCGCTTTTTCTTCGAATCCACCCGCCGTTGCTTGGCTGCTTTGGAAGGTTTGGTTGGAATTCTCTTTTTCCGCGTTGCGCCGACACTCTTAACTAATGCGACGAACTGCGCCAAAGCCGACTCGCGATTACTTAATTGGCTTCGTGACTCTTGGCATTTGATAATAATTTTACCGCTTTGAGTTACCCGATGGTCACGCAGCATTAACAGACGTTCTTTATAGAGCTCTGGTAAGGACGACGCGCGAATATCAAAAATTAGCTGGGCTGCCGTCGACACTTTATTCACGTTTTGCCCACCCGCACCCGATGAGCGAATAAATTGCCATTCAACTTCCCGTTCAGGGATAGTCACACGTTGGGAGATCACAATATCAACCATAAGCAAGTCCGCCGCTTCTCTGGATACGTCGTTTTACTGCTTTTAATACCAATTGTGGTTGCGCTGTCACCAAGGTAAAGCGTTCTTTGGCACGCGTGATACCGGTGTACAGTAGCTCTTTGGTTAAAATGGGCACATCGTGCTCTGGCATGATCATGACTGTATGGGTGAACTCCGAGCCTTGCGACTTATGTATGGTCATTGCATAAGCTGTGTCCACCTGCGTCAATCGACTTGGCAGTATCCAACGAATAGCGCCATCGGCGGTTTGAAATGCTACCCGCAACGGATCATTTTCACGCCGTTGAAGCACAATCCCAATGTCCCCGTTGCGCAAGTCCATGCTGTAGTCATTGTGCGTCACCATAACAGGTCTGCCAACGAACCAACCATGCTCAGTAACTTTATCACCGTAAAGCCAATAGGCGACACGTTGATTAAACTGATGCATGCCCCAGTCACCCTCACGTATCGCGGTCAATAACTGAAACTGGGCCAACTGATTTAAAACGTCGGTTGCCCATTGGTCTAGCTGCTGATCATCGTCACCATCAGGTCGAGCCTCAATTAAAGCTTTCAAAGGCGCATACCCTGTCTCGACTAAGTGTTTAATCGATGCATGACCAGGCTGCTGAGTTTGTACCACCTGAATGTTATCAAACTCCGGTTGTTCGGCAGCAATCTCCTTGCTGTTGCGCAGCCAGCTAGCCAACCAGTCGGTATGCTGAACGTTCACATCATGGGCCAACTTACCAATGCCCTTATTCGGGTCAAAGCGACGGCTTTCATGAAACATGGTGGTGTGTTGCAGGTAAGGCCAGAGCTCGCCGCTGGTATCAATTTTGTCATCCGGTAGCGGGAAATTTGACGTGGCATTTAGCCAACTTGCGACTGCCGGCGTGTAATGACCGTTCTCGGCTTGATCACACAGCTGCCCTAAAATTGCGCCAGCTTCTACCGAAGCCAGTTGGTCTTTGTCACCAAGTAAAATAAGCCGAGCGTGGGCGGGCAATGCTCCAACAACAGCTGCCATCATCTCAATATCCACCATGGATGCTTCGTCAATGATTAACACATCGGTGTGTAACGGATTCGTGCGGTTATGCCGAAAACCGCGCGAATTGGGAAGGGTACCCAGTAAACGGTGCAATGTTACCGCTTCAGTGGAAATATTTTTACTCAGGTCGCTGCCCGCGGGTAATGACCCAAGTTCATCGCCAATGGATTCGCTCATTCGTGCGGCAGCTTTTCCCGTTGGCGCGGCAAGCCGTATACGCAACGGTTCTGCTTGTTCACGAAGTTGTTGTAATGTGGCCAATAGACGTACGACCGTATAGGTTTTCCCAGTACCTGGCCCCCCAGTAACAATCGTAAACAGGCTACGCATAGCCATTGCACAGGCATTACGCTGCCAACTTAGTTCGCTCTGGGTGCCAAACAATGCATCTAACACCTGTTTCAGTAGCGCGGTGTCAACGTTTTGTTGCGCGTTCATTCGTTGTACTAAATCGGTTTTAATGCGCTGCTCATAGGTATAATAGCGGCGTAAGTATAGTCGCGTTCCATCCAACACCAAGGGGCTGTTGGGCGTATTTACGGCAGCGCTTTGGCTCAGCAACTGCTGACATTGTTCTAATGAGGTTAAACCGGCAATTCCCGATAATAATTGGGCTGGCTTTTGACATTGATCCAAACTCTCCGGCTGTGCATGATCTGGTGGGAGCGCCAAAGTCGCGTTAGCGTCCCGGTACAATTGGGTCAGATCAAGGCACGGATGCCCCAGCCCCAGTTGATAGCTCACCAAGCCCGCCATGAGTGCGACGGCTTCATTGCTCTCACCAAGTTGGCGTTGCAGCTGTTCTGCCAAACTCACATCAATAGCTCGAATCCATTGGTGTTGGTACCACAGTTGAAGCTCAGAAATCATACCATTGCTCCCTGTGCTACAAACCACTCAGCCAATTGTTCGATAAGTTGGCGTGGTGGTCGATCATAAAAAGCACCGGCATTGGGTGCCTCTATACCACGCAAGAATAAATACACAGCGCCGCCCACATGGGTATCATAATCATACGCTGCACCTAAGCGAGACTGTAATAACTTGTGCAATGCCACCAAATAAATCACATACTGCAAATCATAGCGGCTGCTGAGTATTTTATCGCGCATGGCGGCGTTCGTGTAAGCGGCTAAATCAGCACCTAAGTAGTTCGACTTATAATCTGCAACGTAATAACGACCATTATGTTCAAAAACAAGATCAATAAACCCCTTGAGCATTCCGTTGAGTTGCATCGGTAACACTTTCGGCCGATCCAACTCGGGCAATACGTATTGCCGAACAAGCAGGTCAAGCTGCTGGGCATCAATCTTATGGGCTGGAAACCAAAATTCCGGCTCCGCATGGTAATTCTTCAGGTCAGCCAAACAAATACTCTCGTCAGCAACTGCTAGCGGCGTTGTTAACATCGCCTGCAACCACCCCGTTAACACCGCTTGATGCGGCTCCCACGGTGCAAGTTGCGCGCGTTCATGCACAAAGGCGTCGGCCAATGCGGGTTGCTTCGCAAGCGCTGCAAAACCTTCTTCGGCGGCATCTTCTAACAGATTGTGCAAATAAGTACCGGCTTCAGCGCCCTTCGGAAAGCTATGAATGGTATTTTGCAACGGCGCAGCTTGCGGTTGCGGTGTTGTGTCACGTTGCTCTTCAAGTGCATTTTCGCTATCAGCATCATCAGCAGCGACCCAGTCACCATATTTTAGTGCGCTATAGCTTGCTACCCACCACGGCTCAAATCGATGCTCAGCTGGCATTGTGCAGTATTGAATAGCCACAGCATCCGACGACTCTGGACAATATTTTGTGACAGCCACGTCGTCTGCTACAACAGAAACCGAACAATTATCTGGTGGCGTCCACTGAGCCAAATCAAGCTGGTTGCCAGCACTCAATAAATAATTTAGCGCAGTGTCTGCCAACGTTTTAAAGGGTGCCAAGCCAATAAAGGTGGCGAATTGAGCGCGCGTTACCGCCACATATAACTTTCGAATATCTTCTTCAAGGCGTTCTTGGTCAAGTTTTGCTGCTACTGCATCATCACCTTTATCCAATGCAACTTTAATGCTGCCATCCGCGTCATGATAAACCGCTGGGTACCTGACCCGTTTGTCCAACGTTTTGGTGCAGGCAATAAACGGCAAGAATACCAGCGGGTACTGCAGCCCTTTTGACTTGTGGATGGTAATCACCTGCACCAATTGGCTATCACTTTCGAGTCGAACTTGCTGCTCTTTCGCGTCGGTACTGCTATTCCCTTCATGCGCCAGCTCAATATGCTCCGCCAGATAGCGCAGCAGCCCCGCCATCCCCTCACTTACAGCGGCATGCTGCTGCAATAATTCTGCCATATGCAACAAGTCGGTTAATTGCCTTTCGCCGTCTGCAACACACAACAAACGTGCTGGCACATCGTAGTCGTGTAACATGCGTTGAATCATTGCTAACACACCGTGCTGTTGCCAGCGATGGTGATAATCCAACACCTGCTCAGCAAAACCGTCCCATTTCAATTCGTCATTCAAGACCGCATCGATGTCGTGCAATGATAAACCCAGCAAACGGCTCACCAACGCGGCACGCAACAAGCTCGGATCGCGTGGCTGTGCGCATGCTTGCAAAATACGAAGTAACTCAACCGCCTGTGAACTGGCAAATACGGAATCGCGGTCGGACAAATACACACTTTGAATTTCGCGCGCGCGCAAAGCCGCGCGAATTACTTTGGCTTCGGTACCGCTATTTACCAATATTGCTATGTCACTTGGTTGAATTGGCGTGAGTTCACCATTGTATTCAAAGCCCGCATCCGGATTATTCAGTAGCTGCGCAATTTGCTCAGCTTGATGCTCAGCCAAAATTGAATTTAGCGAATAGTTATCAACTTTCTTATCGGTAGTGTAGCAATCAAACTGCATGGCAGATGGCACGTCACCATTGACACTGAAGCGGCTTTTTAAACCATTTGCTTGAACTGGTATAAAAGGTAGAGGGTCATTCCCCGTGTCTAAATCTCGAAAATAGAACGCTCCGCGAGGCGTGTCTTTCGCCTGTAAAAACAAGCTATTACTGGCCGCTACCATGGATGCTGTCGAACGGTAATTGGTGGCCAGTGTATAGTGGCGGCCCGTGGTTGCTAAACGGGCTTTTAAATACGTATGAATGTCCGCATTGCGAAAGGAGTAAATCGCCTGTTTCGGATCACCAATTAAAAATATACCTGTATCAGAATAGGTTTTCTCAATGTTGTATACCTTGTCAAAAATTGCATACTGCACGGGGTCTGTGTCTTGAAATTCATCCACCATTGCAATCGGGAATTGGCTTCGAATAGTGTCTGCTAAGGCATCCCCAAACTCTCCATGCAGAGCAAAACGCAACCGCGTCAACATATCATCAAAGCCCATTTCACCGCGTTGCTGCTGGATAAAAGCAAAACGTTGTTGCATCCACTTTGCAGCGTGTTGCAGTAAACCTGCGCGCGGCTTGGGCAAACCATCCACGGCACCTTTTAAGGCCGCGAGCTTATCCCATAATGGATGCGCGGGTAGGTCGGTCTTTAATGAATTATGCTGCAAATCGTCAGCCGTTAGTTTTTGCCAGCCCGACACGGGATCTAAAGGCGGCAATAAATCCGCATCTGGTGAAGAAATCGTGAGCGCCCAATCCCGTATCTGAGCAAACCATTTCTGCACGGAATCTGCCCGCAGTTTATTCCCATTAACCAGTTTTTGCGTACGCAATTCATGCAGCATTTGCTCACATTCATCGGCCCATTGCGCCCAAGGATACTGATTAAATTGTTCACGCACCTGTTGCTCAGCGCCAAGCTGTTGGTGCAACAGTTCAGTCGGCGCTAGCAACGTCGCTGACTGCCCTTGATTCAAAATTGAACGTACTGCTTGAAACAGTCGTTGGGGATCACTGAACTCTGCGGTTATTAACCGATAATGAGGTAATTCGTGATCAGCCAATGGGCTCACATAAGTTCGCCAATAATCTTCACTGACGAGCTCCCACAACGCTTGGGTGTCGGTATTTAACTGTTGTGTAAATAAGCTGCCACTGGCAAACGCATGTTCACGTAGCATGCGGTTACACCAACCATGAATGGTGTGCACCGCTGCTTCGTCCATTGCTTGTGCAGCCAAATCCAAAACGCGACCATGTTGCGTATGCTCAGCAACGGGAAATTCAGCTTTCAATTTACGCAAAAATGCATCGCTTGCTTCTATATCGCCGCGGAAGAAAGCTGCAGCTTCACTTAAGTTCGCGCGGATACGATTGCGCAGCTCTTCAGTTGCGGCGTCGGTAAACGTCACCACCAAAATTTCGTCAGGGGTGTAACGACGGCCGGTTCCGTGCCCTAACACCAAACGTAAATACAAAGCGGCAATGGTATAGGTTTTACCGGTACCGGCGCTGGCCTCAATTAAACGACTGTCGTACAGCGGAAACGTAAGTGGTTGCAGCGTATTAATTGTTGTCATAGGGCCGCCTCGTTACTCACCGAGCTCGACAACAGTGCTTGCATCATTGGCTGATACAACGCTTGCGCCAACTCATTGAAGCGTTCGCTTTGTGTTAGACACTGATAGCTAGGAAAATACCGTGCGGTATACACCGCACGCAGTATCTGCGCGGTATGATTCTGTGTGCTTTCTTCATAGAACGTTTGCGCTTTGGGGTGAACAGCATTTACTTGCTCAAAGTCGAACGATGTTGACCAATCTTTATGGTTTTCCTTGATGCCCGCAAAAGCGGTTTCAAGCTCCATAGGTAATGGCTCTTGCAACCCGATAGCGACATAGCGCATGAGTTTATCCAAAAGATACTGAGCGTCTGCTTTTGGCATTGCTGCAAAAGCTATGACGCCCTCGCGTCCCAATATTTTACTATGGGTGGCGTGGTGGCTATTTAGTAATAAATGCTCAACCCAAATTTGCACGGCATATTTAGGCCGAGGTTTATAGCTTTTAACCTTATTATCCACTACCACAGACGGCGTAACATGCAGCCAAAGCCAGTCACCTGTTGCGCTTTGTTGTAGGTTCGAAAACGTTGCTTCTACCATCAAACCGGATTCAAAGTCCCGCTGAATTTGCACACTACCCACGGCCTCAGGGTAGTCTGCAAATAGCTCTTCCGCACGCTCTAACAATCCGGTCGTGTCGTCATAAAGCGCTTGCTTCATGGCAATGCCCGCCGCCCCCTGCGGTATTTCGCCAGCACGCTGAAAACGCTCTAACATTGCTGCAATGGTCGCAGCGGCAGCACCTACGTCATGGCCCGCGCGCAAACTTTGTATTGCCTGCTCGAGGGTTGGCTGCAATAGCTGCCAACGTTCGAGGTTATCAAGTGTGAATCGTTCTTCGTCACGCAAGTTCATGGTTCGATCACTGAGGTAGGTGTTGAAACGAACTTGCGTGAATAGCTTTGCCGGCTCCTTCATAAAATCGGCCAGCTGCTTCACCGTCAGCGCACGCGAAGGCGTCCATAGCGGCAGCGCTGCAGCATTCTCGGTCGTTTTTGCAACCTGGTGATGCACTAAATGCCATTCATCCGCATAGGTAAACAACCCTTGAGATATCGGTTTTGCAGCCGAAAAATAGGCATTGTTAAACGGTTGCAAGCGGTGCTCTAACACCCATGGTTTACCATTGCGGCGCGCGCCATAGGTATGTTGAATATGTTCCAGCAATTGACTCACCAGCACCGACGGCGGCTTTTCGCTGTTATCGCGAATATTACGGCCTTGCCAACTGATATAAAGGCAATCTTGCGCTGACAGGATGGCTTCTAAAAATAAATAGCGGTCATCTTCTCTGCGGGAACGATCGCCGGGCCGATAGTCGTGCGCCATCAAGTCAAAATCAAACGGCTTTTGCGTGCGCGGGTAATCACCGTCATTCATTCCCAATAGGCACACACACTTGAATGGAATCGCACGCATTGGCATCAAGGTGGCGAAATTAACGCTGCCTGCCAAAAACCGTTGGTTCAGTGTTGGTTCATCCACGCTGCTCAGCCAGCTTTCGAGCACCACAGCCAACGAAATTGGGGTATCAAGCTGAGCACTTTGCGTTGCCTCCAGCCATTGCTGCAAGCGCTGCTGCAGGCGATTCATTAATACCACGTCGGCATCTATTTCAGGAGCAAATAGCCGCGACAAAAGTGCGTTCAGATACGTGGCCCATTGCTGCGGCGTATACGCTTGGCTTGCATGTTCAAAATGATCAGTTAGCACTTGCACAAATTGCTGTAGCGCACCCACAATATCGGCGTCTAGCCCGCCGACATCGACGAGCGGCTCAATCTCTTGCCAGGCTGAATCCAACGACTCCACATCCCCAGTTGCGTATCCGAGTACCATGCGTTGCAGGCCAAAAAGCCACGTATTGGGGTGTGTTTCGGGTAACTGCAAGTGACGGCGGTGGTGCTCATCAAGTGCCCAGCGCACACCCGCTGCATCAATCCAATGTTGCAATGTTGCCAATTGGGAGGGTTGCATCGCAAAACGATTTTGAATTGCGTTAACTTGTAACAAATCAAAAACTTCACTCGCGTTGGCGCGCTGTTGCCCTATAGTGAGAACGTATTCCAACGCAATCAGCATCGGGTGTTGATGGCGCGCACCTTGGTCAGCCAAGCTGTAGGGAATATATCTTGGGTCGCTGCGTTCTACACGACCGAACACCGCTTCGATATGCGGCGCATAGCGATCAATATCAGGCACCATAACCATCACATCACGCGGTTTTAAATCGGGGTTTTGCGCAAACTGCGCTAATAATTGGTCATGCAATACTTCCACTTCACGTTGCGGACTATGTGCACTATGGAACTGCAGTGCTTCATCGTGCAGTTGAATATCTGCCCACTGTTGCTTGGCATCGACCGTTGCATTGAGCTGCAAGATATCAAAACGTAATGCTTCAAGCACACTGGGTTCTGATGATAGCTCTTGCTCGAACATATCCAGCTTTAAGGTTGGAAACTCGCCACGTAGCTGTTCGGTTTCATCAAACTGATCAAGTAACCGAATATAGTCGCGCCCCTGTTTACCCCATGATGCTAATAATGGATGACTGTTTGCATGTAAATCAGCCGGACTAAGCTCCGTCTGGTGGCGACTCTGGCGCCGTGACTTTATGTGCTGCTGGTAGATATCCCGACCATCAATAATATCCGCCCAATAATATTGGCAAGGGTTATGCACACATAGCACCACCTGCGTAAAACGACTCAGTGCCTGCAGAACTTCTAAAGTTTGTTTGGGTAAGCTTGAAATACCGAATACCACCACCCGTTGTGGAATCTTCGAGGGCCGCGTCGTAACAGTCAATTGCTGGCATTGGTCGACGAATTGTTCATGCAAGTAAGCGCGGTTGTTCCAACGCGAGTCGCCAACATCCGCCAACAGATAACGCCATAACAATGGTTGCCAGTGCTGCGCCTCGGGCACCGTGCTGAAGTCACCTTCAGCCCAAGCACTTAACCAATCGGCCCGATATATTTGATATTGATCGTACAAATCAGCAAGCCGCTCGCTTAGCTGAAAACATTTACGTTGGTCGGTATCATCGGCCATGTAACGCCGTAATGGCTCAAATTCCGGTTCATTGAGGTGTGCGGGTAATACACGCAAAATACGCCAAGTGAGTCGGTCTTTGTCGAACGGCGAATGGCGCGGTAAGTCATCACCCAGCACTGCGCGGTATGCTTGCCATTGAAATCGTGCTGGCAAGGTGACATCAACCATCGCCGCTATTCCCAACCCAGCGGCTAAGTGTTGTTTTAACCACTGCGCAATGCCATTGGACTGCACTAAAATGGTTTCAGTTGCCAGCGGCGCGAGCGGATACTGTTTGCTAATCGATACCACAAGGTCGGTTAAGTCCTGTAACCGATGGCTGTGGGCAACTATGAATCCTGGGGTAAGCGCGCTCATGACTGTTCCTCTGCATGTCTAGTTCTCATCCTAACGAAATACCGCAGCTTAAACCAGCGGATTACACCAATCTCCGTCGCGTATAGTGATATTGTGAACTGTCCAATTTTATCTATAGTAACAAGCACATTCATTGCATTAGAAAACCAAACAAGGAGTCACCGATGCGCGCGTTATCTCGCTTATTTCTAATTGTATTTGCGGCACTAGCACTCACTGCCTGTGATGCAGAACCAACGGTTAATCGCATTCCCATGGATGTTGCTGATGTACCCAATATCCACCATCCAACAGCGCAACATTTTACTTCAGGTAAACCCACGAAAGAGGACCTTATCAAGCTTAAAGATCAGGGGGTAACAGCCGTAATTAATTTACTTACTGATGCAGACATAGGCAACGATGATGAAGCCGGTTGGGCACAAGAACTTAACCTAGATTATTATCGTGTTCCTGTCGCTGGCAGTGCTGACTTAACCCGCGAAAATGTTGCCGAATTTGATCGTCTGTTAGCACTTACCGCGAACGAAACAGTACTTTTACATTGTTCTAGCAGCAACCGCGTGGGTGCCATGATGGCATTGCGTGCTGCATGGCACCAAGACGCGAACACCGAAGATGCGCTCGCAATCGGCCGAGAATATGGTTTAAAAGGCTTACAAACACACGTGGAAAAGCTGCTCAACGAATAAAGTTATGCTAAAATTCGTGCGCAATTTTTGACCTCGGATTTGCGATCCGATTCGCCAAAAGAAGGAAATAACTGATGTATATTTGCGCTGCAATGTATAAGTTCGTTGAGTTTAATGCGTTTGAAGCATTCCGCGAACCGCTATACAACTGCATGATTGAAAATGAAGTTAAAGGTACTTTGCTGTTAGCTCGTGAAGGCATTAACGGTACCATCTGCGGTACCCGAGAAGGGGTCGATAATGTACTGCGTTTTATTCGCAGCAGCGATGCGTTTGCCGATATTGAACACAAAGAATCTCCAAGCGACAAACAAGCGTTTTATCGCACCAAGGTAAAACTTAAAAAAGAAATCGTTACCATGGGTATCGACTGGGTTGACCCGAAGAATGTGGTTGGCACCTACGTTGAAGCGAAAGACTGGAATAATCTGATTCGCGATCCGGAAGTGTTACTCATCGATACACGCAATGACTATGAATTTGCGGTGGGTACTTTTGAAGGTGCAATAAACCCAAAAACAGACTCATTCCGAGAATTCCCGCAATACGTGAAAGAACATCTTGATCCGGAAAAACACAAGAAGGTTGCCATGTTCTGCACCGGCGGTATTCGTTGCGAAAAGTCCACAGCCTACTTGAAATCAATCGGCTTTGACGAGGTTTACCACCTAAAAGGCGGCATTCTTAAATACTTAGAAGAAGTTCCCGAAGAAGACACAACCTGGAACGGCGATTGTTTCGTATTTGACCAGCGGGTCACTGTCCGTCACGGCCTGCAACCGGGTGAATACGATCAATGCTATGCTTGCCGGATGCCAATTACGGAAGACGAAAAACAATCTGAACACTATGTGAAAGGTGTGAGTTGTCCGCACTGTCATGACAAAACCACTGCGGAGCAAAAAGAGCGTTTTGCCGAACGTGAAAAACAAATCCAATTGGCAAAGAAACGCGGCGAAGCGCATATCCGTGATGGCAAAGTCGATGAGCTTAATCGGGTTTAATCATTGCTACTTATTACTTGAATTGGTCTATACTGAACCCCAAGTACAAGTTAGAAATTAAATCCAAACAAGGAGTTAAACATGCAACAGTTAAACGTGATTGGTATGGACCAACATCATGCTGAGCAATTAGCAGAACGCTTAAATCAGCTATTGGCAAACTACCAAGTGTTTTACATGAACACGCGCGGCTTCCACTGGAATATCAAAGGCCAAGAGTTCTTTGAATTGCATGCTAAGTTTGAAGAAACCTACAATGACTTGTTATTAAAGGTCGACGAAATCGCCGAGCGTATATTAACGTTGGGGCAACGTCCTCTTCATGCTTATTCCACTTACATTAAGGCAAGTGAGATTCAAGAAGCAAAAGACATTCATGACGGTAAAGCTTGTGTTCGCGAAATTCTCGACAGTTACCGAATTGTGATTCGTTTACAACGTGAAATTCTTGAACTTGCTGGTGAATCGAATGATGAAGGTACGTCCTCATTAATGAGCGATTACATTAAAGAGCAAGAAAAAACTGCTTGGATGCTCACCTCGTATCTTGGTTAATCACTGCTGCTAGCTCATTGAAAACCGCGCCCCATTCGGCGCGGTTTTTTTATGCTTTTCGCAAATTGCAGGAAGTTTGCTATGCTGATTAAGTAGTAACTTAATCCATGAAAATAAAAAGGAAAAATACTATGAACAAAGTCATTGGAATCGTTCTACTGGTGGTCGGTGTCATTTTGTTATATTTCGGCTGGGAAGCATATAATTCTATGGCTTCTGAAGCGTCTCAGGCTGTCACTGGCGAAACAACTGACGAGGCAATGTGGTACTTAATTGGTGGCGCAGTTGCTGTTATCGTTGGCTTGTATGGTGTAATTCGGGGTAAATAATAAATTGACCGATTACCTGAAAAGTTAATCTCAAAAGGCGAGCCGTTGGCTCGCCTTTTTCATGGGTTCTTACTGCATTAGTCACGCTGAACATTGGGCAAGCGCAGTGCTCGAATTGCCGCAATAGCACCTAACACAATCAGTAAACCTACAACAGCTTCCACACCTGCGTAAGCTTCCAGCACGCCCAGAAGAATCCCAAGCAGTAATACCAGACCAATGACAGTATTGGAAACTGCGGTAAATTGAGCACGCGTTTCTTGCGTGGCCATATCAACCAGATACGTTTTACGACCTACCCGTGCACCATGATGCGCAACTGCAGCCATAAAAATCAGGGCGCCAGCTATCCCTTGTTGCGCTAAATAGTCCGGTTTCCAAATATAGAGCGCTAAGGCAACTGCCATAATGAATGTCGCTAAACATGCAGCTGCTGCCATGACATGGTGGCTGGCACTATCGGACCAACGCCCCCAAAATCGGCCAGCTAGCATGCCGGCTAAACCGCTCGCCAGCATCAGCCCACCGAGCCCGGCTAAATTGCCATCGCCACTGCGCTGAATCATTACCACAATATAGGGTATCGCAAATGCTGAAGCGACCAACAGCGCGCGCGTAAGTACAAATTGACCAAAATTCTTATCGGTCCATAGCAAGCGAATTGATTTTAATGCCTCAATCAGGGCATTGCCGCCACCCTCGGTTGCTCCTGGCACTTCCGGTACTCGGGCATAAATAAGTGCCGCAATCAGCCACAATGCAGCCGCAAAGCTCAGTAAAACCACAAAAACCCAGACTTCACCATCGCGTTCTGTATTCGTTACTTCGGGTGCGAAAATAATCACCAGCGCGGTTACTAACGATAGTGAACCAGCAATCGATGCCGCCAGACCAGACAGCCTTCCCCGGCGAGTCTTTGAGATGGTTTTGCCTTGCACGTCTTTAATGGCAACCGAGCACACCCCGCGCGATAAACTGAACAGCGCGAGAAGAATCACAACCGCCCAGCCCAACGTTAGTCCTTGGGTTATTAGGACAGCAACAACCATGCCGACCAAAGCGAATGCTTGACCCACACTCCCGATAACCCAGAACCATTTGCGCACAGTTGTTTGTCGCATTTGTTGCGCAATAAATAACTGCGGTAATAGCGCAAGAGATTCACGTAACGGCACCAAAGCACTGATAAAAATACTCGGTGCACCAAGCGCGGTGAGCATCCATGGCAACACCAAACGCGCGCTAACCAGCGAGTCACCCAACTTGGTTAATGTTAAAGACCACAGGTGCGCTAGAAATGCTTGCGGTTGGTCGTTACAGGCACTCTCAGGAATGTCCTTACAAACTCGAGCATCTTCATCCTCAGCTAAATAGCCATACATGCGATCAGTTAGCTTGGACATGAAGTCTCCTTGTTTCGTTACGCCCGACTAGTGATTGTGCTGTAAGTGGTGATGCAGTTCATACCAGAGTTGGCTGATGGTGTTCGACAGTTCAAGCCAGTTTTGCAATACGGCGGGATTAATTCGCTCCCCAGAAGCACCTTCGTAAGCATTGATAAACGCACGTTGTTCAGCGCGCTCTAATTGATTGACTTGAATGCAATTGGCTAAATCGAAATAACGTTCCCCTAAACCAGCATATTCCCAGTCAATAACTAGGGGAGGCTTACTTAAAAACACATGATGGAAAGCTAAATCGTTATGGCAAAAAACCGGATTATTCCCAAAGCTATCTAGTAACTTACGCTGTTGTTGCAGGCGCTTCTCAAACTGACGCGCACGGTCAGGTTCAAACTGTGCAAGATTGTCACAATAACGCTGCACACGCGTTCGCAAAGACCAAACTGGCACTTCCACTTGCAAACGATGGATATGCGCACTAATTTCACCTAAACGCTGAATTTTAGTGCCAAGCGATTTTTTGTCATGGGACAAATCAGGGGTATCAATGAAAGCTTGCAGCATTAAACCTTGCACAGCGTCATAATGAAGCACTTCCGGTGCCACACCATGCTCGGCTAACTTTTGCTGCACAGCCACTTCTTGATCACGATCTAAGCCGTAAGGGTGATCAAAACGAAAATGCTTTAGTACATAGGTACCGTTGGTTGCAGTTATTTTATACACGTCATTGGCGACACCACGCAGCAAAGGCTCCGTGTTCATCACGCCGTGTATTGGTAAGTTCGTTAACCAGTGCTGCTGCATAAATCCTTTTGACTCCGACGCCAATTCCACATGGCGTATACTATTAACAATACATAAATGGCAAAAAGCCCGCTGGTTTTTTCAAACCCTTTAATGGCATACAAATATATATATACGCTATCAATAACTAACCAATAGAGCCAGTTAGAAAATAATTTTCGGGTCAATAACCAGGTTGCAAACAAACTATACACGGTTGTAAAACTGTCCAACCAAACTTGATCAGCGTCCGTATAGAGCGTCAACAACCACGCGCAAAGGCTAGCAATCAATGCTAGCACTATAATCGCAGCACCGTGCCAATACCACGAATATTCCATTTGCTCACTGGCTGGTGCCTGCGCCACACCGTATCGCCATTGCCACCAGCCATATAGGGCCAGAGCCACATAAATAGCCTGCAGCCCTGCTTCCATATAGAGCTGCACACCAAACATTAAGTACGTATAGATTGCACAACTGATTGCACCGGCGAGCCAGCACCACAGCGATTGGCGCGCAGCCAGCCACAGGTAAATAAGTGCAAATACAATAGCGGTAACTTCCATTTAAAGTTCCCTATTACATGCTGTAATTAAAGGTGATGCCGAATCGACGCGGCTCGCCCCATTGTACATAAGTGGTCGGCTCATACCCATCGCGTGGGTCATTACCAAAATAAAACCCACGGGTTGCGTAGTCTTCATCGGTTAAGTTACGCCCCCATACCGTGATACGCCACGCATCGAGTTGCCAGTTCAAGTTCGCATGCAGCAGAGTTAACTTATCGCTCTGGCTGTTGTGTGAATCCGAAAAGTAAAAACTGTCTTTGGCATCCACCTGAATACTGGCCTTCAAACTATTTGTGATTTGCCAGTTTAACCCTGTATTGATTTGATAGCTTGGTGCTTGGGCTTGCTCACGCCCGGTCATGTCAATCCCGTCTTCAGTGATAAAACCACGAATTTCACTATCGAGTAAACCAACGTTGGCAAACCACCACAACGACGGTTGAATTTGCATATTCAATTCAGCCTCAATGCCCCGCGTTGTCCCTGCGGCCGCATTTTCGATGTACCCTACAAATGTTTGCGCTCTGTTCACCCAGCTCTTTAACTGTACTTGATCGCGATTTTGATGAAACGCCGCCAAGTTAATCGACATAGTGTCGTCGCTGTTAACGAGCTTATAACCCACCTCAAAACTTTCTAAATATTCGGGTGCGAACGTGGCGCGCTGCAATAAAAAGGTTTCAAGTTCGGGGTTGTCCGTTACTTTTCCAAGCGCATCGCCATTTACACCGCCTGTTTTATAGCCTTGTGACCATGTGAAATACCATAGCTGACCTACTTCAGGCGTGTAACTCACACTAACCCGGCCACCCGCCATGGTATTTCGTGGCTGCGCGTTTACTGCGTTGGTGTCACTGTATTCGTTACGATAGCGCTCTAAACGCAAGCCCGTTGTCAGCTTCCAGCGTGGATTAAAATAGTGCGTTAATTCGCCATACAGGGCATTACGCATACTTTCATAATCGCTAACAAAACGATCTTCCGCACCTAAATCCCAATTCATAAATTCGCGCTCGAGCGTTTCGTCACGTTGCAAGTGGTACCAACCAACAACCCAGTCAGTTGGCAACCCAAACAAATCAAACGGGGTGCTACTTAACCAACGTATATCCAAGGTGTGATCAAGGCGGTCGCGCCAATAGGCATCCGTCGAAGAATACTCCCAGCCGGGCGCAATGCCGACATAACTCCAATCCTCATCATAGCTGTAGAGCGTATCCGCACTAAGAGCGCTGTAACTCACGCTCGTCTGGTGAGTATCCGCGCCGCTATATGTTAACTCAAAGCGCGCAGCTTGCAGGCTTACATCATCCTCACCCGGCTCATCTGAATAGGTTTCACGGGTGTTGTCTAACGAAAATGCGTCATAGCCATTGTTTTGGCGGTAGGCATGCAAGGTGCTGCGCAGCTGCCAGTCACTACTTAATTCTGTCCACACATTTAAACGTGCGATACGTTCTGAGCGCGCTTGTGTGTCATCACGATTTAGATAGATATTATCCGTGAAACCGTCATCACGCTGCTGATACACACTTAGTCGCGCTCGACCAAACTGAGCAAGCTCACCACCAGCTGCGAAACCGCCTTCCAGAGCGCCATAATTTGCAGCCCCTAGTTGCCAAAAACCATCGAAATCGGTGTTCGGCTGTGTGCTTTCAAGCACCAACATACCCGCCATACCATCAGCGCCGAAGCGACCACTTTGTGGTCCGCGATACACTTCAACTTGGCTAATATCAAATAATTGTGCGGCCTGGCCCAGGCCACTGTAATTTATGCCATCGATTAAGATACCCACCGATGGGTTAATCGGGTCAACAAATTGACTGCGCTCACCAATGCCACGAATTTGCATAAAGCGTGCGCGCGAACTGCCGCTCGAAAAGTTTAAATTGGGAATAACATTGAGCACGTCTTCCATGTGTGTGCCGTGGCGTTGTCCCATGACATCGGCCGTTAATACAGACACGCTGGTGGGTGCTTCATTCACATAAAGCGTGCGGTACTGACCTTGAACAGCAATACGTTCAATGGGCTCATCGGGAGAAATTGCGGCTAGCGCTACTAAACTTACAACAGTTGAAATCATGGATCATTTCCTCAAACACAGGGTCAGAAACAATCCGGTCGGGCAGGTTTTAAAATGGAGTATGATTGCTACCATCCCTACGCCAGTATTAACCGGATCAGGTGCAAAGGGTTTGCAAATTGCATCTCAGCCATCTGGGCATCAAATTCGATGTCGCTGTGGCACCCCTTGGTAAAAATTGCGCGGCGAGTATAACAGAACTGGTTAGATAAACGCCAGCGCGTCACCGTAAAGTTGTGAAAGTGGTAAACCTTGCGCATGAAATGCATCGCGAATAACGCGCACCATTTCGAAACGCCCGGCCACATAAATGTCTGCTTCATTCAGGTCTGACTGTTCAGCCATAACTGCGTTGTGCACTAAACCTTGTGCGCCATGCCAGCTTTCAGGCGCTTGCTCTACAACTGGGCAGTAGTGCATGTTCGTATGCTGATCTGATAATTTCTTTAACTGCGCATCAAGATACAAGTCTTCCGGCTTCCGACCGCCCCAATATAAAGTTATAGGCCGTGTCGAGTTGCTTCGCAAATGTGCCTGTAAAATAGACCATGTATAGGAAAAGCCTGTGCCACCGGCGATCAATATGAGTGGGCGCTCACTATCCTCGCGATACCATGCGTTTCCTAGAGGCACCTCGATGCGAACCTCGCCAGTAGCACGCATCTTATCAAGTACTTCCATCGCATAGCTGTTGTCAGCTGTTGCGCCAATATGTAATTCAAGCTGTTCCGTTTTCGACGGACAGGACGCAATCGAAAACGGGCGCTTATCACGTTCGCCCATAATTACCTGCGCATACTGGCCCGCCAAAAACTCAATAGGCTCAGGTAAAGTCAGCAAAACACGAAACACCGATGGCGTTAAATTTTCAATGGCAGCAACACGGCACAGCAGCTCTTTCATAACAACAAATAATCCTTAAATTAACTCATTGGTGTGCAATTAGAGAATGTCCAAGTCATCCCAAATATCATCGACACGTTGCTTAACCTTGGGGTCCATCACAATCGGAACACCCCACTCTCTATCGGTTTCGCCTGGCCACTTATTGGTTGCATCCATACCCATTTTCGAGCCCAAGCCGGAAACCGGCGACGCAAAATCCAGATAATCGATTGGTGTATTTTCTATCAGAACTGTATCACGGGCCGGATCCATACGGGTGGTCATGGCCCAAATGACATCCTTCCAATCGCGAGCGTTCACATCGTCATCACAAACAATCACAAATTTGGTGTACATAAACTGGCGTAAAAAACTCCAAACGCCCATCATGACGCGTTTTGCATGCCCTGCATATTGCTTCTTCATGGTCACCACAGCAACCCGATACGAGCACCCTTCTGGCGGCAAGTAAAAATCAACAATTTCCGGAAACTGCTTTTGTAACAAGGGCACAAATACTTCGTTGAGCGCCACACCCAAAATGGCTGGCTCATCGGGCGGCCTGCCAGTATAGGTACTATGGTAAATCGGCTTATCACGCATGGTCATGTGTGTCACGGTGAATACCGGAAACGTATCAACCTCGTTGTAGTAACCGGTATGATCACCATAAGGGCCTTCCGGAGCCGTTTCGCCTGGGGCGATATAGCCCTCAAGAATAATTTCAGCGTGCGCTGGTACTTGTAAGTCGTTGCTCAGACACTTTGCCACTTCCGTTTTACCGTCGCGCAGCAAGCCCGCAAACGCATATTCGGACAAGGTATCGGGTACCGGCGTTACGGCACCTAAGATGGTTGCTGGGTCAGCACCAAGTGCAACGGCCACTGGGAAGTTCTCGCCTGGATGTTCGCGTTGCCACTCTTGAAAATCAAGCGCGCCGCCACGATGCGATAGCCAACGCATGATTACCTTGTTCTTGCCGAGTAGCTGCTGACGGTATATACCGAGGTTTTGACGCTCTTTATGCGGCCCACGTGTAACGGTAAGCCCCCACGTTATCAGCGGCGCAACGTCGCCCGGCCAGCAATGCTGAATGGGTAGCTTGGTGAGATCAACATCGTCGCCGGTAAGCACTACCGACTGGCATGGCGCCTTTTTTAATTGCTTGGGCGACATGCTTAAAACTTTTTTATACATCGGCAATAAATTTAAGGCATCGCGAAAGCCTTTCGGCGGTTCAGGCTCTTTCAGAAACGCGAGTAACTTACCGACATCACGTAAAGCCTCAACCGACTCTTGTCCCATGCCCAAAGCGACACGGTCGGGCGTGCCAAATAAGTTGGCCAATACCGGAATATCATGTCCTTTCACATTTTCGAACAACAGCGCTGGACCGCCGGCTTTTAGCGTGCGGTCAGCAATTTCAGTCATTTCAAGGTAAGGATCGATTTCTTGTTGGATGCGCTTTAATTCACCGCGCTTTTCTAACAATTGAATGAAATCGCGTAAGTCTTGATATTTCACGATCGCTCTCGCTTTGATTAATCAATTACCAATAAGTAAGCGCGCAGTATAAATGTTTTTGATATAGTTTTCAGCGCTGACTCGACGAACATATAGGGATATCGCCATGCTGGCGTTTTGGATCATAGCTGCTGTTACTGGATTATTAGCTCTGACGAGCCTATTACCGCGATCAAATCGCACCGTATGGTGGGTACGGGTGTGGGACTTTCCCCGTTTGCAACAAAGTGCTGTCGCTTTAATCCTATTGATTAATAGTGCATTTTTCCTGCCCGCCGACGCTTACAGTACTTGGCTATTGGTGAGTATCCAACTGTTATGCGGCGCCTGGCAGTTCTGGTGGATTTTCCCCTACACACCATTTGCTGCACGCACCGTGAAACGTTACAAGCGTAAGCGTGACGAAAAAAAAGTGGACGAACACATTCGTTTATTGACCGTGAATGTGCTGGAGCATAACCGACATGGTGTGGTCCTTACACAAATTATTAATAACAACCGCCCCGATGTCATTGTCGCGGTTGAAACCGACGAATGGTGGGAAGACCAATTTCGCGATATTGAAGACGATTTACCGAATGTTGTGCGCCGACCGCAAAATAACTTATACGGGATGATGGTCTACTCAAAGTGGCCCGTTACCAACCTTGAAGTCACCGAGCTTGTGCAAGAAGGTGTTCCTTCCATGCATTTTGACTTGCAGCTACCGACGCGAACCATTCGTATGCATTGTGTGCATCCTGCACCGCCAAGCCCCACTGAAAACGAGAAGTCCAAGCAACGTGACAATGAACTCATGCTGGTGGCTGAGCGTGCGCGCGGAGAACACGGGCCAGTGATTGTCACCGGCGATCTCAACGATGTTGCGTGGTCGAAATCCACCCGGGCATTTTTGCAAGAAAGTCAGTTGCTCGACCCGCGTATGGGCCGTGGCATCTACAATACCTTTCACGCAAAAATTCCAATTATGCGGTGGCCGCTCGATCATGTATTTCACAGCGACCATTTCATGCTAGTAGAACTCAAACGGCTACCGCCGTTTGGCTCTGATCACTTTGCACTACTGACCGAGCTCGCGCTAAAGCGAGAAGAGTAATTTAAGCAGGGGTAAGACGAAGAGATAGTGGCCTTACTTTTAAGAAAAAGTAAGGCCGTTACTTAACTTAGCTCTTTTGGCGTTTCATCGCCTCAAAGAATTCGTCGTTGGTTTTGGTCATCTGAAGCTTGTCGATGAGGAATTCCATTGCTTCAGTTTCGCCCATTGGGTGAACGATTTTGCGCAAAATCCACATTTTCTGAAGTTCTTCTGGGCTGGTAAGAAGTTCTTCGCGACGTGTACCAGAGCGGTTAAAGTCGATAGCTGGGAATACACGCTTCTCAGCAATTTTACGGTTAAGGTGCAATTCCATGTTACCGGTGCCCTTAAACTCTTCGTAAATGACTTCGTCCATTTTTGAGCCCGTATCAATCAGCGCTGTTGCGATGATGGTTAAACTACCACCTTCTTCAACATTACGTGCAGCACCAAAGAAACGTTTCGGCTTGTGCAGTGCGTTGGCGTCAACACCACCGGTCAGTACTTTGCCTGAACTTGGAATTACGGTGTTGTAGGCACGTGCAAGACGCGTTATCGAGTCGAGTAAGATAACCACATCTTTCTTGTGTTCAACTAAGCGTTTCGCTTTTTCAATCACCATTTCGGCAACTTGAACGTGGCGACTCGCTGGCTCATCAAAGGTTGAAGCCACAACTTCACCTTTAACCAAGCGATGCATGTCGGTAACTTCTTCCGGGCGTTCATCAATCAGAAGAACCATTAACACGCAATCCGGATGATTAGCCGCTATCGACTGGGCAATATTCTGCAGCAACAAGGTTTTACCGGCTTTTGGTGGCGCCACAATAAGACCACGTTGACCCTTACCAATTGGCGAGGCTAAATCCAGTACCCGCGCGGTAATGTCTTCGGTGGAACCGTTACCACGCTCCATCCGCAATCGCTCATTTGCGTGCAGAGGGGTTAAGTTTTCAAATAAGATTTTATTACGGGAGTTTTCAGGCTTGTCGAAGTTAACTTCGCGGATCTTCAGGAGGGCAAAATAACGCTCGCCTTCTTTCGGCGGCCGGATTTTTCCTGAAACCGTGTCGCCGGTGCGTAAGTTAAACCGACGAATTTGGCTCGGCGATACATAGATATCGTCGGGCCCAGCCAAATAGGACGAGTCGGCCGAGCGCAAAAAGCCGAAGCCGTCTTGCAAAATCTCTAGGGCACCGTCGCCGTATATGTCCTCACCACTTTTGGCATGTGCTTTTAAGATGGCGAAGATAATGTCTTGTTTGCGCATGCGCGCCATGGACTCGAGGCCCATTGTCTCGGCAAGCTGAACCAGCTCGTTGACAGGTTTGTTTTTTAATTCTGTTAGATTCATAGGGGGGTTATGACTTTTTTGGCCAATGGAAATAGTTAAAGTTTTTTAAGTTAAATCAATTCGGGATTTGACTGCACGGGCGCCGGAAGGCTGGCATCCTGAAGAAAAGTTCTGCAGAGAAAAGTAACACTTAAATTGAAAAACGTCCAGTTTTTCAGCATTAATTGTGTGAAAGCACAGCAAAGGTTGTTGTGGATCAATCCGCAACAACCCGCTGCAACTGCTTAGTTTTTAGATATTTTGCTCAATAAACTCAGCTAGTTGTGCTTTTGACAATGCGCCCACTTTGGTGCCTGCAACTTCACCGTTTTTAAACAACAACAAGGTCGGAATACCACGAATGTTGTACTTCGGTGGGGTTTGGTTGTTGTGGTCAACGTTCAGTTTACCAACAGTGATACGGTCGCCGTATTCATTTGCAATGTCGTCCAAGATTGGCGCGATCATTTTGCAAGGCCCACACCACTCGGCCCAAAAATCTACTAATACTGGCTTGTCAGAATTAAGAACATCGCTCTCAAAACTTTCATCACTTAGCTGAACAATTTTGTCACTCATGATAATCTCCGCTGCTGAATTCGCGTGAAATAATAAAACCCTATTATTTCTGTTTTTGAATGTTAGCGCAAACTGATATGCTTACGCCATGAGTAAAACACACTTAACAGAGACACGCTTCGCCGATCTCGACCTGCACCCGCAGGTATTGTCCGCACTGGAAAGTGCTGGATTTGAATATTGTACACCGATACAAGCATTGAGCTTACCGATTGCATTAATCGGAAAAGACGTTGCTGGCCAGGCCCAAACAGGTACTGGTAAAACGATGGCGTTTTTAATTGCAACGTTTACAACGTTGCTGAAAAACCCGCGTGTCGGTGATAAACGTTACCCGCGTGCCATTATTATGGCGCCGACGCGAGAACTTGCCATACAAATAGCTAACGATGCCGAATTGCTTGCTAAGCACTGCGACATGGAGCTTGGTATTGTTTATGGGGGCGAAGGTTATGAATCTCAACGGCAAAAACTTGAAGCCGGCGTCGATATCTTAATTGGAACAACTGGGCGACTTATCGATTACTACAAGCAGGGGATTTATCAACTCGATAAAATCCAAACTGTGGTATTAGATGAAGCGGACCGTATGTTCGATTTAGGCTTTATTAAAGATATTCGCTACATGTTTAATAAAATGCCACCCCCAGGTGATCGCCAAAGCATGCTGTTCTCAGCAACGTTATCACAACGCGTGCAAGAACTCGCCTATGACCATATGAACTCACCAACAAAAGTTGAAGTCGAGCCACTTCGCAAAACCGGTGAGCGTATTACCGAAGAATTATTCTACCCATCAAAACAAGACAAGATTAAACTCCTGCTTACGTTAATTGAAGAAGACTGGCCAGAAAAAGCGATTATTTTCGCGAACACCAAGCATGTGTGCGAAAAGCTCTACAATTGGCTTGAAGCTGATGGGCATCGAGTTGGTTTATTGACTGGCGATGTACCGCAACGTAAGCGTTTAAAAATTCTTGAAGAGTTCACCGACGGTTCACTCGACTTTCTAGTCGCAACCGACGTAGCTGCACGCGGCTTACACATTCCTGAAGTAAGCCATGTTTACAACTACGATTTACCAGACGACTTTGAAGACTACGTGCATCGCATTGGTCGTACTGGTCGCGCTGGGGCTAGCGGTAAAGCCGTTAACCTTGCTTGCGAAGAGTATGTTTATAACTTACCAGCCATTGAAGAGTACATTGGGCACAGTATTCCGGTAACGAAATACGACCCTACTGCGCTTCTTAGTGACCTGAAAACCCCTCGTCCAAGCCAGCGACGCTCGCCACGTGGCGGCCGCCGAAGTAGCGGTGGTAATCAGCAACGCCGCAGTGGCGGTGGTGGTCGCAAGCCGTCAAGGTAACGCAACGACATGACGCAGGACGCACGCTTCGCCGCAATCGATTTGGGCTCAAACAGCTTCCACTTGATTATTGCTTCGGTAAAGCGTGACGGCAGCTACCGCATTTTGAGCCGACACCGGCAAAAAGTGCGGTTGGCTGACGGCTTCAATTCGCAGTTAGAAGTTAGTGAAGCTGCCATTCAACGCGGTATCGAATGCCTTCAGAGCTTTGCCGACAAACTCAAGAATATCTCCGCAGAACGGGTTCGCTGCGTGGCTACCGCCACGTTACGCAAAGCCATCAATCGCGCACAAATTTTACCCCGCTTCGAGCAAGCGCTTGGGCATTCAATTGATATCATCAGCGGCGAATGTGAAGCTGAACTCATTTATCAGGGCGCAACCCAACACCTGATAAATAGCAATAAGGCCGTTTTGGTGCTAGATATCGGTGGCGCAAGCACCGAAATTATTGTTGGTAAAGGCACGCAACCTCAGCACCTTGTCAGCCTCGATATGGGCTGCGTAACTTGGCAAAACCGTTTTTTTCCTGCCAAAGCTATTAGCCATGATGCCTGCGAACAGGCCATAACAGCCGCAGGATCACTTATTCGTCCGCACGCTGAGCAGTTTGTGCAGGCTGGTTGGCAACACGTTAGCGGCGCTTCTGGGACGTTTCGTGCGCTACATGACATGAATGCCCGTTATGAGCAGTTACCAATGAGTGAAACGTGGTTGCGCGACGTGTTAGCGCGCGCTATTTCACTTGGGCATGTAAAGAAACTCGGGCAACTTGGAATTCGGCGTGATCGGCAAGCCGTGTTTGTTGGTGGATTGTGTATCTTGATCGCATTAGTGGAGCATTTGAACATTCAGCATGTAAACATTGCCGAAGGTGCGCTTCGGGAGGGCCTGCTCATCAATATGCTGACCCGCCCGAACTTCTAGACCACGTTTTCAGATGCTAGCTATTGCGCAATTGCTGCGCCGCGTATTTAGCAAAATACGTTAAAATGCCATCAGCGCCCGCGCGTTTAAAGCCTAACAACGACTCCATGATAACCGCTTCACTCAACCATCCATTCGCTATAGCGGCCTGCATCATCGCGTACTCACCACTCACTTGATAGGCAAACGTTGGTACTTTAAAGGTGTCTTTTACGCGCCGTACAATATCTAAATACGGCATGCCCGGTTTTACCATGACCATATCGGCACCCTCTTCAATATCGAGTGCTACTTCGTGCAGGGCTTCATCGGTATTGGCCGGATCCATTTGATAGGTTTTTTTGTCACCACCTTTTAGGTTCCCCGCCGAACCAACCGCGTCACGAAATGGTCCATAAAACGCCGATGCATATTTTGCGGAATAGGCCATAATTTGTACATTAATAAAACCGTGCTCTTCAAGCGCTTCACGAATCGCTCCAATACGCCCATCCATCATATCTGACGGTGCAACAACATCGGCACCAGCTCGCGCATGCGACAAAGCCTGACGCACTAGTGCTTCGGTTGTAATATCGTTCTGCACATAGCCGTTATCGTCAATGATTCCGTCTTGTCCGTGCGTGGTAAACGGGTCAAGTGCTACGTCTGTAATCACCCCCAGCTGCGGCACCGCAGCCTTAATTGCGCGCACAGCGCGCTGCGCCAAACCGTTATCGTCCCATGCAGCTTCCGCTGTTAACGACTTGTCTGATGCTGGCGTTACTGGAAATAATGCAACGGCTGGAATACCAAGAGCCGCAATTTCCTGGCACTCAGCAACAAGCAAATCAATGGATAGTCGTTCCACACCCGGCATGGAGGTAACTTTTTCGCGCGCTTGCTCACCGGGTAAAACAAACACCGGATAAATCAGGTCAGCGGCGCTAAGTTGATGCTCGGCCACCATGCGACGGCTGAAATCGTGGCGCCGTAGGCGACGCATACGGCGAAAAGGAAAGTGGCTGACATGCTGCATAGATTGTCCTTCGCTAAAGCTATGAACTTGACACTGAGCGTTCGCGCTCAGCAATCACCCGAATCTGGTCACGACCCGCGGCTTTGGCGCGGTACAAGGCCTCATCTGCGGTGGCTAATAATTGCGTGGGCTGATCATAGACGTCAGGGCTAGCAACCGCAACTCCAATACTCACGGTGATGTGCATTGGACCATGATCGGTATCAAAAGCATGCTCACGAACTTTCTTCGCCAGGCTCACCGCCAAATCGCGCGCGCCAACTTCATCTGTATCAGGCAGCAACAAGGTAAATTCTTCACCACCATAGCGATAAAGGGTGTCACTCGCCCGACGCAAATTACGCTTCAACAAATTGGACAGGTCAATCAGAATCTGGTCACCCAATAAGTGGCCGTAGCTGTCGTTGAGCGCCTTGAAATGATCAATATCGAGCATCATCAGCGTCAAATTCGTACCGTTTCTACGACAACGACGAAATTCCCGTTTAAACTCTTGGTTCAGGAATCGTCTGTTGTATAAGCCCGTTAAACCATCTTCATTGCTGCGCTGTTCCAGCTCCTGATTGGCTTTTTGCAGGCGAATCATCACTTTCTCAAGCTCTTCAGTACGCTGCGAAACCATATCTTCAAGCTGATGATTCATCTGTTCTTTTAACGCGAGTTGCTCTTTGCGACCATCATTGAAGCGAATTGCCAATGCCCACGACAGCAATAACACTTCAAATGCCGAGGCTGCCATGATGGCATAGCGTTGCACAAATACTGACTCAAATAAGCCGAGGTAACCCAGCGCATTAATACAAATTGCTGCCAATAGCGCACTGAGCGCAAGGGTATATATTCGGCCATAAATTAAGCCACGCCGCCACAACACAATGCCGCTGCCGAGCAAGAAAGTGGAGCAAACTACGGCTAAGATCAATACGAATGGAATCAGCATCGCGTAGGGTAAGAAAAGACTCAGCACAAAGGTTATGCCGTATACCACCATAAACCGACGTAGCCACGTATGAATAGTGAAGCTGTGAATTTTTGTTTGCAGCACTCCCATGGTCACCAGCGTCGCGAACATAATCATAATGCTACCAATCATGGTGACGATTCGGTCTTGCAACCATATCCAGTTGGGCCATAAGTATTGGAAACCAACGCCGTCAAGCCCTGCCATCAACAGGCCAATTGAAAGGGTGTACGCGGAATAATTTAAAAAGCTGATGTCACGTGTGACAAGGAAGTTGAACAGGTTATAAATGGCCATGCACAACAGTAAACCAAAATAGAGCCCTGTGGCCGCCACTTGGTATTGGTTCGCTTCCATAAACTCAAGCGGCTCCCATACCTCTAACGGAAAGCGCAGCGAACTTTCGGTTCTCACTCGAATATAAACTTCGTGCTCGGCATGGGTCGGTACCGGCACAACAAAGTTTTTATTGTGCACTGGACGCGCACTAAAGGGTTGCTGGTCGCCCATGTTGTAGTGCCGAATTACTTCGCCTTCTTGCACGAAATAAGCATCGATACTGTCTAGCAACGGATAGCCTAAGTAGAGGATACGATCAGCAGCATTAGCACCAACCTGAACCCGGAACCAATAAACTTCAGGTGTATACCCGAATGAAACGGCTTCGTTTTCCGGCACTGTTTGCCATTGCTGCAGGGATGAGCCTATCAGTTGCTGAAGCGAGGTATTTTCGCTTTCTTGCTGATAATAAATAGTCGGTTTAAGTGGTTCGGCTTGAACCACACTTAGCGCATCCCCAAAACACAGCACCACCAGAAGCAGTAGCAACCGATGGATAGTTTTGATTGTCATAGCGTCCCTATTTTTTAAAAAAAGTAAGGCTGTTTTGCCATGTTAGGGCAGCAATTTCACTGACTTCCTGGTGTCGAAGCTGCGCCAAAAACTCACCTATTTTAGGTAAGTAACACGGTTCATTATACGATGGACGCGGGCGGATATTGCGGGGTAATAAAAATGGGGCGTCAGTTTCCAAAAGCAGACGATCTGCTGGAATGTCGACAACCGCATTTTGCAATTCTTGCCCTCGGCGTTCATCACACAGCCAACCTGTAATGCCTATATAACAACCAAGTTCGAGGTAACGTGCAAGCTCTTTTTTTCCGCCCGTAAAACAATGCGCCAACATTCGCGGTATATATTGCTTATAGCGCTCGAGTAATTCGCACTGCTGATCATGTGCATCACGTTCATGCAAATACACGGGCAGCTTGAGTTCTGCAGCTACCTGTAACTGTTTTTCGAAAACTTCAAGTTGAGCCGGCTTCGGTGAATAGTTACGATTGAAATCAAGACCGCACTCACCAATTGCAACAACACTCGGATGACTGGCCAACTGCGTTAACTGATTAATAACGTCTGTGGGGGCATCAGCTGCATCATGGGGGTGCACGCCGACGGTAGCTACCAACTGCTCAGGAAAACGTTCACACAATGCGATTGCCGCGGCACTTTCTGATAGGTTGGTGCCAATGACCAATAGCTTATTTACCTGCGCTTGCTGAGCGCGTTGTATCACGCCCTCAACATCGCGCAGTAATTTTCCGTTGGTTAAGTTTACGCCGCAGTCGAACCAGTCCATTGCCAGTGTTTAACCGCGCATTATTTGATGCGTTTCACGCGTGTCCGGCGATTTCCGTCGGTACGCCCGAGGAAAAAGTAACTGCCAAACAGACCGCGTTCTAGGTAATAGTCTGCGCTTTCGTCAATATTAAAGCGCTCAGCACTTATCTGCTCCCAAACTTGACCATCAGTGGTTTCAATCGTCAGTGCGCCAACTCGGTTTACCGAGTAATTCGCGATTTTTATAGCGAGCCGATCGGGTTTTGCTTTTTCAGCTTCTTCGTCGGGAATATGTTCAAAACCAAACTTATCACGCTTCGAATTGGCTGAACCATCTTTCTTACCTGCCACGCTCTGCGCACGCTCCGAGGCTGGCGTTCCCGCTACGGGGCTTGAAGCCACTGAGCCGCCTGTTACATTTGCCGCGACTTCATCAAAACAAACTAACCGCTGAAGGGCATTTTCAATGCGTTTACACGCGGCTAAGCGCTCATCTAAAGACTGCGCTTGCGCTGGAGAATTTGCACTCAGCAACACGCCAAGTGCAACTACTGAAGTAATCATTAACTGCTTCGTCATACATTAATCCTGGTTTTGTTCTGGTTCTGGTTCTGGTTCTGGTTCTGGTTTGGGTTCAGCTCGATATAGACCCGCAATAAGCAAGCCAAGTTCAAAAAGAAGCCACATTGGTATTGCCAACAGTGTCTGTGAAATCACATCGGGTGGCGTTAACAACATTCCCACCACGAAAGCACCAACGATAATATAGGGGCGCTTGCGACGTAGTGATGTAACACTGGTTGCGCCACTCCAGCAAAGTAAAATTATGGCGATTGGCGTTTCAAATGCAATGCCAAATGCCATGAATATGGTGAGTACAAAGTCTAAATAACGGGAAATGTCTGTTGCAACAGTAACACCTTCAGGTGCTGCTCCGGCCAAAAATTTGAGCGCTAAAGGCAACACCACAAAATAGGCGAACGCAACGCCTGCGTAGAACAATAATGTACTACTTGCTAACAACGGTACGACTAAGCGCTTTTCTTTGCGGTATAGTCCTGGAGCAATAAACGCCCATAACTGCCACAGCAAATACGGCACGGCAATGGCAATTGACACCACAAAGGCAAGTTTAAATGGGGTGAAAAACGGCGTCGCGACATCCGTCGCAATCATGCTTGAGCCAAGCGGCAAACTTGCTAACATTGGCGCTGCTAGCCAATGGTAAAGGTCGCCGGCAAAAGTCGCCGCGACCGCGAACACAATACCCACCGCGATAATACTGCGAAGTAATCGATTGCGCAGTTCAAGTAAGTGATCAAGCAACGGGGATTGACTACTCATGGCTGTCTTTGTCGTTTTTTTCAGGTTTTGATGCATAAGGCCGCTGAACTTGTTGTGCAGCAGCTTTTAGCTCCGCAACTGAGCGTTGTAGTTCCGGCGGCAACTTGTCCATATCCAATTGCTCAGCTTTTTGCAGGTGCTCATGCAACTCTTTTACACGCAACTCATGTTTTAATTCATTTTGCACATTGCTAGAGAATTGACGCACATTGTGCACGGTGCGTTGCAGCGCACGTAGCGCCCCTGGCAGCCGCTCAGGCCCCAGCACGATCAAGCCCATAACGGCGATCACGATGAGTTCCCAAAAACCAATATCAAACATAGTGCTTATTTATCTTTTGTTTGATCAGGTGCTTGTTCTTTTTTTTGGTCCAATTCTTTCTTTTCGGCGTCTTCATCAGTTACCGACTTTTTAAAGCCTTTCACCGCTGAGCCCAAATCAGAACCGATATTACGAAGCCGTTTGGTGCCAAACAACAACACAATAATCACCAAAATAATCAATAATTGCCAAAGACTTACGCCACCCATAATTTGCCTCGTTTGGTTTTAGTTAGTGCGTCGCCAAGCCACAACGCCACTCACTACTGTCGTCGCTGCCGCTAGCGCAACCAACCAATCCGGTTGGTTTGCCACAAATAATAATGTTGTACTAATAATTAAGCCGCCCGTGATCGTTGCCCACCAGGTTTGCCGCGTTTGCAACTTTTGCGCCTGGCGTAGCTCTGCTAACAGCTGCTGCTGAGCCTGAGCATGTGGCTGCTGGTGCTTCAAATAATCATAAAGCAAGGTTGGCATCTCGGGCAGCTTTTCTGCCCAAAACGGTGCATTTTCTTTTACCGAACGCACCACTGCACGCCAACCAAGTTGCTCCTGCATCCATTTCTCTAAAAATGGTTTTGCGGTCTTCCACAAGTCCAACTGCGGATACAAGGTGCGGCCCAAACCTTCAACATACAGCAAGGTTTTCTGCAACAGTACCAACTGCGGCTGCACTTCCATTTCAAAGCGGCGCGCCGTATTAAACAAATTAACCAGCACGTGGCCAAAGGAAATATCTGCTAGCGGTTTATTAAATATGGGTTCACACACGGTACGAATGGCCGACTCAAAGTCTTCCACATTTATGTGCGCTGGCACCCAACCTGAATCCACATGCAGCTCTGCCACCTTGCGATAGTCACGATTAAAAAACGCCAGAAAGTTTTCTGCCAAGTAGCGTTTATCATCACGGTTTAACGTACCAACAATGCCAAAATCGATACCTAAATAGCTCGGATTATCCGGATTGTCACGTGACACAAAAATATTGCCTGGGTGCATGTCCGCGTGGAAAAAACTGTCGCGGAATACTTGCGTGAAGAATACTTCCACACCGCGCTCAGCCAGTATTTTCATATTCACGCCCATGGCCATTAGCGTGTCCACGTCGCTGACTGGAATGCCATCAATGCGTTCCATGACCATCACATTATGACGGCTATAGTCGCTGTACACTGTAGGAATATATAGCAGCGGTGAATCATCAAAATTGCGTTTTAACTGAATGGCGTTGCCAGCTTCGCGCAGCAAATCCAGCTCATCAAGGAGTGTTTTACGGTATTCTTTGACCACTTCTTTCGGCTTTAGTCGGCGACCATCTGGCAGATGTCTTGCAAGCACACCGGCCAGAGTTTCCATGAGCCGTAAATCGGCGTCAATTGAGGTGCGAATGTCCGGCCGGATAACTTTAATCACAACATCCGCGCCAGCATCGTCACCACGCTTCAAACGCGCGGTATGTACTTGCGCAATCGAGGCTGAAGCCAACGGATGCACGGAAAAATCATCAAACGCATCATCAATCGACTTCAAATCCAGCGCTTTTTCAATAAGTTGTTGGGCTTGCTCACCCGGGAAAGCTTTAACTTTATCTTGTAACTTCGCCAGTTCGTTGGCGATGTCAGGCGGCAATAAATCGCGCCGTGTTGACAGCATTTGGCCAAACTTGACCCATACCGGCCCGAGTGACTCTAACGCCAACCGCAGCCGCTCTCCAGCTGATTTTTGTTTGTGCCTGTTCGGCATCCAGAACAGCCCATAGCGCCCTACCCGTATACTCCAAGGTAACCAGCGGGCAGGGATAATCTCATCCAAACCGTAACTTAAAAAGGTTTTCGTGATTTGATAGGCTCGCTGGATGCGCTGACTCACTTCGATTTCCTTTTACCAATTTCACGTTCTAAACGGTCAACAGTTGCCCGCAGTTGCTGCAATTGCTGTTTAAATACATCAAATTCAGTCGCACTAACAAGCAGTTGTTTTTCTTCAATTAAAACATCACGCACCCAATTTTTTTGGTCATCGAGTGCTTGCTCAAGCCAACTGCGACTGCGCGCAAATGCCTGACTCAAAAAATGTGCCGGTACATCGCCTAAACGCTGAGCGAGCTGTTCCTGCCAATCAATATCAAGCTCCACAAACAACCGACTAAACTGCTGTGCCAACAATGGGTCACCGTCAATATCTAGCGCATCGGCTTTGATCAAGCGGGTAATATTCGCGGTATCGCGTAATTCTGGCAGCACCGCAATGCGGGTTATAATATGGCAGTCTACCGGCTCATTATCGACCCAACTAAACCGTAAGCTATCGTCCAACGCTTGCACGGTAAACGGCTTGCCAAGCTCTGTTAAAGTTACACGAACTCGCTTGTGGGCAACTTTTTTAAAGCGCTCCGACGATTGCGCGTCAAGGCTTAACAGGTGGTTGGCAAAGGCTTCAGCCGCGCCCGTCGGCAGTACGGTCCATAACATCAGAATTTAAACCCGCGGTGCAAAGCCACAATGCCACCGGTTAAGTTGTCAAAAGTTACCTGCTCATAGCCGGCTTGCTCCATCATGCCTTTTAGCGTCGCTTGATCGGGGTGCATACGAATGGATTCAGCTAAATACTGATAGCTCTCTGCATCGCCAGCGACCATTTGTCCCATTTTGGGCAAAATATTAAATGAGTAGAAATCGTAAGCTTGATTAAGCATCGGTTGAATGGGTTTCGAGAACTCTAATACCAACAAGCGACCACCAGGCTTCAATACACGAAACATTGATTCCAATGCTTTTTGCTTATCCGTGACATTACGTAACCCAAAAGCGATGGTAATGATGTCAAAACTATCATCCGCGAACGGCAACTCTTCAGCATTCGCTTGCACATAACGCACATTGCCAACAATACCGCGATTGCGCAGTTTATCCCGCCCAACTTCCAGCATGGCATCATTGATATCTGCCAAGACAACTTCACCAGTTGGCCCCACGCGACGTGAGAACTGCGCGGTTAAATCACCTGTTCCACCGGCGATATCGAGCACCTTCATGCCGCTACGAACACCACTGCAATCAATGGTGTAGCGCTTCCATAAACGGTGAATTCCAAACGACATCAAGTCGTTCATCACGTCATACTTTTGCGCTACCGAATTGAATACGTTAGCAACCAGGTTTTGCTTCTCGGTTTTCGCCACCTGCTTGTAACCAAAATCGATTGTGTCTTGATTGGAATCTTTCATGTTTAAACCTTTTTGAACATCTGGTGCTAGTGTACTACGAAATCATGCTTGGGCGTAGTGGTCGCGGCGCGGTAACCAGCGCAAGATCAAAGCATCTGCAGTTTGTGGATAACGCGCCCAAATGGTCTGCGCTAATTCATGCACTTGGTCCACTAAATGACTGTGTTTTACAAGGTCAGCCACCTTCATTTCAGTCAATCCGGTTTGCTTTTGGCCGAGCAGCTCGCCCGGTCCGCGCAGCTCCAGGTCGCGCTGGGCAATCACGAATCCATCACTGCTATCACGCAGCACCGCCAACCGCTGCGTTGCTGTTTTAGACAACGGTGCATGGTACAGCAGCACACAATGGCTGGCAGCAGCACCGCGCCCAACACGGCCACGTAATTGATGCAGCTGTGCCAAGCCTAACCGCTCTGGGTTTTCAATAATCATCAAACTTGCATTGGGCACATCAACGCCCACTTCGATAACCGTTGTCGCGACCAATAAATCAAGTTCATGCGCTTTAAAAGCAGTCATAACGGTTTCTTTTTCTTGGCTTTTTAAGCGCCCGTGTACCAAGCCTATGCGGAGATTCGGCAGCGCTTCTTGCAACTGACTGGCAGTATCTTCAGCCGCTTGGCATTGCAAAGCTTCGGACTCTTCTATCAGCGTACATACCCAATACGCTTGCAAACCTTGATCGGAGCACACGTGTTCTACACGGTCGATCACTTGGTCGCGCCGTGTGTCCGGAATGGCTACTGTCTTAACCGGCGTTCGGCCAGGCGGCAGTTCGTCAATAATTGAGGTGGCTAAATCAGCATAGGCAGTCATCGCTAAGGTGCGTGGTATTGGGGTTGCGGTCATAATTAACTGATGCGGTTGGTAGCCTTGATCAACACCTTTTTGACGCAGCTCGAGGCGTTGGTGCACCCCAAACCGGTGCTGTTCATCGATAATGACCAGCGCCAAATTGTGGTAGGTTACTTCGGCTTGAAATAAAGCATGCGTGCCCACCACCAGCTGGACTTGGCCCGCTGCCACAGCAGCTAGGTTTTCTTGACGTTCTTTGGCTTTTTGTTTGCCTGCCAGCCAACCGACCTGAATGCCTAATGGCTGCAGCCATTGCCGAAACGTCAATGCATGTTGTTCGGCAAGTATCTCGGTAGGAGCCATTAATGCGACTTGAAACCCTTGCCCAATCGCGGTCAGCGCAGCCAGAGCTGCAACCAATGTCTTGCCGGAGCCGACGTCGCCTTGCACCAGCCGCATCATCGGCAAATCCATGGCAAGATCGGTTTGAATTTCTTGCACCACCCGTTGTTGCGCTGCGGTTGGCTTAAAGGGCAATTGCGCCAAAAACTGCTGCTGCAGTTCTTCATTGATGTGCAGCGCCCGCGCTTGATGCGCTTGTTTGAGTGCGCGTAACTTGAGTAAGCTCACTTGATGCGCCAGCAGTTCTTCTGCAGCAAGTCGTGTTTGCGCAGGGTGAGTGCCCTCACTCAATTGCTGCAAACTCACATCCAATGGCGGCCGATGCAAGGTGCGAATAGCTTGCGCCAAACTCAAGCCCCCTGGGCGCAATTGCTCGGGCAGCAACTCGGGAAGGGCTTGTTCATTCAAGTAGGTGAGCGCTTGCTCACTAAGTTTGCGCAACGTAGCTTGCTGCACGCCTTCAGTGGCTGGATAAACAGGCGTTAAGGCCTCTTCGCCAAGGCTTGGAGTTTCGTCATCGATAATTTTATATTCGGGGTGAATCATATCAGGGCCACTGATGCCCCGACGTGCTTCGCCGAATAACTGCAGGCGCGTGCCTTGTGCAAATTGCTTAAGCTGGGCGGCAGAAAACTGGAAAAACACCAAATTCAACACGCCACTTGCATCGCGCACCCGCACCTTCAACATGCGGCGGCGGCCATAGGCAACCTCAGCTTTCAGTACTTCGGCAATAACAGTCGCGCTTGTACCCGGTTGTAGAGCAGCAATTGGATAGATACGTGAGCGGTCTTCATAACGCAACGGTAAGTGTAAGAGTACGTCCTGCACATTCACCAGGCCCAGCTTCGCCAGCTTGGTTTGTAGCTTGGGCCCCACACCTTTCAGTGTGCTTATGGGAATGCGGTGCAGGCCGTCGCCGCTCATCGTTTTGCACTCCGAATGCGTTGCCACCATTGTTCATCGGCAACAATTTGGCCGGTTTCATCTAAGCTTGGGTACGGAATGTCATTGAGCCGACATAATCTGGCAAAAATAGGGTGACCGCCTTCAAACAATACGCGTTCGCGCTCAGCTGCGCTAACCGTTGGCTGCTGGTAGCAGCCCGCCGCTTCGCGTTGGCGCTGCGCCTCGTACAGAATAACTGCAGCCGCCACTGACACGTTGAGTGATTCAGCCATCCCTACCATCGGTATAATAATTTGATGGTCTGCGGCGGCAATAGCTTCTGGCGTTACACCGCGGCGCTCTTGGCCCATAATGATTGCCGTTGGCTTGGTATAATCAATGGCCCGAAAGTCTACCGCCTGTTGCGACAAGTTGGTGACTAGAATTTGTTTGCCCTCAGCGCGAAGTTGGTTGACAGCAGGAGCAAGCCCGTCATGATGATGAACTTTTACCCACTTCTCGCTGCCAACGGCCGCACCGCGCTTAATACGCAGTGCCTCGGCGTACCAAATAGCGTGTACTTCATGGATGCCAACAGCATCCGCAGTGCGCACAAGCGCAGCTAAGTTATGATTTTTGTGGACACTCTCTAAACACAACGTAAGATCAGCCTGACGCTTATCTAACAATTGTGAAATTCGTACGAAGCGCTCCGGCGACATGATGATTTCCAACAGTTTTTCACTCAAACTTAAGGCAAGTATAACGGCATGCGTGAGTTAACCATAGTGTTTCACCATCCAGATTTCTATGTGCTGGATAAACCCGCCGGTGCGCCTATGCACGCCAACAACGACGAACCCAGTGTTGTGCATCAGCTCAGCGAGCACATGAACGAGCCACTGTGGCCCGTGCATCGGCTTGATACGCCCACGTCTGGCGCCCTTTTGGTAGCACGCAATCAAGCCGCTGCAGCTGCCTTAAGTGAGCTTTTTGCTGAGCGCGCCGTGCAAAAATTTTACTTGGCCATTAGTGTCGGTAAACCCAAGAAGAAGCAAGGTTTGGTAAGTGGCGACATGCAGAACGTGCGTCGCGGCAACTGGCGGCTGCTGCATACCCATGACAATCCGGCACAAACCCGATTTATGAGTTACTCGCTGAAACCTGGTTATCGTTATTATGTTTTAAAGCCGATTACTGGGCGCACCCACCAGTTGCGCGTGGCCTTAAAAAGTTTAGGCGTTCCCATATGTGGCGATAAACGCTACGGCGGTGAAGCTGCGCAGTATTTGCATTTGCATGCCTGGAAGTTACAGTTCACCTACGCCAATACGGTAATCGATGTTGAAGTACCGTGGCCCGCTTACGAGCATTTTCTAGATTTGCCCACCACCATTTCGACGTTTTAACTTACCTGCGCGATATTCGACCAAGGTGTAGCTTGGCATTGTGGTGGAAAAAGCGGCATACTCATTGATACACATCGTTCCAAACCCAAAGGGATCACTTCATGAAACGTACAGCAATTAGCTTGGCGCTCGTCGCCGCAGCCAGCTCGCTTTTTGGCGCCGCCCAAGCACAAGAACCCGTTAAAATTAATGCGCAACTTGAACAGAAGATCATCGAGTGGCGTCGCGACTTGCACCAACATCCAGAATTAAGTAATCGCGAATTTCGCACTGCAAAAGTAATCACGGCGCATTTAGAAGAGTTAGGCCTTGAAGTTCAAACTGGTGTTGCCCATACCGGCGTTGTTGGCCTGCTGAAAGGTGGCAAACCCGGCCCAACCATAGCGCTACGCGCAGACATGGACGCCTTACCGGTTGTGGAACTCACCGATGTACCGTTCGCGTCAAAGGCGGTGTCTGAATACCGCGGCAAAGAGGTTGGCGTTATGCACGCATGTGGGCACGACTTACACGTGGCCATGTTGATGGGTGCCGCCGAAAAATTAACAGCCATGCGTGACCAGCTTGCTGGAAACGTTGTGTTTATCTTTCAGCCCGCCGAAGAAGGTGCGCCTGCCGATGAAGAAGGCGGTGCAGAGCTGATGTTGAAAGAAGGCTTATTCAAGCAATATGCTCCTGAAGCCGTGTTTGGTATTCACGTATGGTCTGCTGGTAACACCGGTGAAATTGGTTATCGTGAAGGCCCATTAATGGCCTCTTCTGACCGCTTCGAGATTAATGTGAAAGGCCGCCAAACCCATGGTTCACGCCCTTGGGGTGGAGTTGATCCAATTGTCGCTGCGGGTCAGATTATCAGTAACACGCAAAGCATCATTTCTCGCCAAGTGGATATCACCAAAGCACCTGCAGTGGTGAGCTTCGGCATTGTGGAAGGCGGCGTACGCAACAACATTATTCCAGATGAGGTCTACCTGGAAGGAACCATTCGTAATTTTGACATGGGCAATCGCGCACAGATTTTTGAAAATCTGAAAACCACCGCAGAAATGACCGCAAAAGCGAGTGGTGCTGAAGCGCACGTGCACATTGATGAAGGCTACCCAGTAACTATTAATAACCCGGAACTAACGCGTCAAATGCTACCAACCATGCAACGCGTCGCTGGTGCGGATAACGTGAAGGTGAATGCCTTAGTTACTGGCGCAGAGGACTTTTCATTTTTTGCTCTTGAAGTGCCTGGGCTATTCGTGTTTTTGGGAATCACGCCTGAAGGTCAAGACCCAGCTGAAGCACCAAGTAACCATTCACCGTACTTTTACGCGGACGAAGATGCACTTAAAGTAGGTACCGAGCTTTATGTGAACTGGGTGTTTGACTACGCCAACACCAAGTAAGCAAAACACTCGTTAAGACACAAAGAAAAAACGCCCTTTATTGGGCGTTTTTCTTAAGCATTTCTCGAATCACTTTCTTATCAATTTTCCCGACGCTGGTACGTGGAATTTCATCCACGACTTTTACCGTGTCTGGAATAGCCCACTTCTCAATTAATCCTTCATCAATATATTGCTGCATGTGCGCCACGACCGCTTGATAGTCAACTTCAGCGCCAGCACGAACGGTCACTAAAGCGTGTGGACGCTCGCCCCATTCATCATCGGGCAAACCAATAACCGCCGCTAATTCAATATCCGGATGCTTACTAATTAAATTTTCGATGTCTAGCGATGATACCCACTCGCCGCCGGTTTTAATCACATCTTTAATGCGATCACGGATCTGTAGCGTGTAACTACTATCAATGGTTCCAACATCGCCAGTGTGCATCCAACCATTTGCCCACAGCTCTTTACTTTTATCCGGTTCCTTCAAGTACCCTTGAGTCAGCCATGGCGTACGCACCACAACCTCACCCATGGCTTCACCATCGTGCGGTAAAAAGCGCCCGTTGCTGTCAATAATACGCATATTCACAAAGGGTACCGGTCGGCCAGTTTTAATACGTTCAGCAACTTGCTGATCATGGCTGAACTCCGATGCATTGAGCGGCATCCAGGTTGTGCTCAGCAACGGACAGGTTTCTGACATGCCGTAACCGGTATAAATTTCTATACCCCGTTCTAACGCTGCACTTGCCAACCCAGCGGTTAATGCGCTGCCGCCTATCAATACCTGCCAACCGCTGAAATCGATGGCCTTGGCTTTTTCGCTGCTTAATACCATCTGCAAAATAGTTGGCACACAGTGCGAGAAAGTCACCTTCTCGGTCATGAACAGTTTCAACAGTGTCGCTGGCTCGTAGCGTCCCGGATAAACCTGCTTTAATCCCATCATGGTCGCCACGTAAGGCACACCCCATGCATGCACATGAAACATCGGTGTTATTGGCATGTACACGCTGGACGACTGCATCAATTGCATGTTGTCATTCATTGACGTGGTGGCAGCCAAGGTCATGGTGTGCAACACCAATTGACGGTGGGAGAAATAAACTCCTTTCGGATTTCCGGTGGTGCCGGTGGTGTAAAACGTTGTTGCGATTGCGTTCTCATCAAAATCAGGGAAATCAAATTCGGGCAACGCTTTACGTAATAATGCTTCGTATTCACCAACTGTTTTAAGCGGTGCTTCGCTGGGGGTATCTGAATCACTTAATTGAATGAATTTCTCAACCGTCATGAGTTCATGCTTAACTTTCGCCAATAACGGCAAGAAGTCGTCATGCGCCAGCACCAGTTTGTCTTCGGCATGATTCATGGTGTACACAATTTGTTCTGGGGCCAAACGCACGTTCACCGTATGCAGAACCGCACCAATCATTGGAATTGCGAAGAAACATTCCAAATAACGTGGCGTATCCCAGTCGAGTACAGCAACCACATCGCCGGCTTTCACACCCGCTTCTGTCAACACGTTAGCAAGACGGCACACACGCTCATTAAATTCACGATAGCTGAAACGCTGGCCGTTGTTACCCCCTACAATTTCATTGTCACCACCGTAACGCTGGCTTGATAACAACAATTGCTTAATGAGTAACGGGTACTCGTAGGCGTCTTCCGTCGGTTTTAAGAGTTTTACCGGCATAATGGTTCCTTGTTGTTCTGTATTCTTGTTATGTATTCTTGTTTTTATTGTTCTACCACTTTCGTGTCACTTCATAAATATCGGTGCGGCGATCCTTCAGGTTCGTGACCGACCCTTCATGATGTAGGTAACGCAATTCATCTAAATTGAGATCAGAGAATATAAGTTGCTCCGTGTTGGCTGTCGTTTCAGCCAAGATAGCATCGTACGGAAACGCAAAGTCGGACGGTGAGAATACTGCCGACTGCGCATACTGCACGTCTAAACTTTCAACCTGCGGCAAATTACCCACACTGCCACAAGTAACCACGTAACATTCGTTTTCTACGGCGCGCGCTTGTGCACAGTGACGAACACGTAAATAAGCATTGCGCGTATCGGTCCAAAACGGCACAAACAAAATTTCTAAGCCTTCATCGGCCATCAGACGACCCAGTTCAGGAAATTCCACGTCGTAACAGATCAGGATGCCAATTTTGCCGGCATCGGTATCAAATACCTGCACATGATCGCCACCTTCAATGACCCAATCGCGTTTTTCATGGGGCGTAACATGAATTTTGCGCTGCTCCTCAATGGTGCCGTCACGACGGCACAAATACGATGCGTTATAAATCACATCGTCTTCATTGATGGGCATCGACCCAGTAATAATATTGACGTTATAGCTCACCGCCATTTGCGACATTTCACGTTTAAAACGTTCGGTGAACCCGGCCAAGAAGCGAATCGCATCCTTTTGCTGGCTCTGGTCGGTTAAACCCATTAACGGAGCATTAAAGAACTCAGGGAATACCGCAAAATCGCTTTGATAGCTTGAAATGGCATCAACGAAGTATTCTACTTGGCGCAGCATTTCTTCAACCGAGTCAATTTCACGCATTTGCCACTGTAGCGCACCCACACGCACATTACGGATACGTGATCCGAGAATGTTATCGGAGGGCTCATACAAGAAGTTATTCCACTCCAACAAGGTGGCAAAACCTACCGAGCGTTTATCTTCAGGTAAGTATTTACCCAGCAAGCGCTTCACGGTGAAATCGTTAGCGAGTTGGAAGGTTAAAATCGGGTCATAAATTTCACGACGATGCACGGCCTCAATGTATTGCCCTGGTGTCATTTCATCGGCGTATTTATGGAAATTGACAATGCGACCACCGGCCAAAATGGCTTTTAGGTTTGATTGTCGGCACAACTCTTTACGCGCATCATAAAGGCGTCGACCGAGACGATAGCCGCGATAGTCCGGATGAATCAGTACATCCAAACCGTAAATCGCATCGCCTTTGCGATCATTAAGAATATTTTCCCGCGCATCCATCAAATCATCATAGGTATGCGGGTTACTGAAGCGTGCGTATTTAACTTTCACCGTTAACGCAACGCCCACCAATTGCCCATTATCTTCCAGGCAAATTTGTCCTTCTGCGAACTCATTGATTAATTTTAAAATCGTGTGTTCGCCCCAAGCGCCACCAATGTCTGGATAAACTTTATCCATTAATGCTTTTAACTGGGGGTAATCGTCTTTGCGAAGATTACGCAACTGTAAATGAAGTTCATCCGGGCTCATAGACATCCTTTGGTGTTCTGTGTACAACTTGAATAAAGGTAAGCGTTCTACGCGGTGCTTGCAACGTCAAGATAAGACATATAAACTTCTGGACGTCTAAATAACAACATAACCATTGCAAGGAATTTTATGACACAGCCTGCTAGTGCCAAGGCCCTACTGCCTCTTGGTTTATTTCTTACGCTGTTTCTTGGCACCGGGATCTATTTCCAACAAGCGGGTGTCGACTATGCGTTTTATCAACTCGCCAGTCCTGTTGCTATTCTACCAGCCATTATATTGGGCGTGTTGTTGAGCAAACAGGCGTTCGAGCAACGCATTGACACCTTTGTAGCAGGTGTGGGTGAACGCAACATTGTCACCATGTGCATGATTTACCTGTTAGCTGGCGCCTTTTCCACGGTGGCCGCGGCTACAGGTGGTGTCGACGCAATGGTGGCATTAGGCCTAAACATCATTCCGCCACAATTTTTATTGCCTGGCTTATTCATTATAGCTGCAGTGGTCTCAACCGCTATGGGCACATCAATGGGTACACTGGCCGCGCTCGCACCCGTTGCACTTGGCTTGGGTGAAGCTGCGGAAATCGACTTGGCCCTGCTAGCAGGGGTTTTAGTCAGTGGTGCCATGTTCGGTGATAACTTATCTTTTATTTCTGACACAACCATTGCCGCCACGCGCACACAAGGTTGTGAGATGAGTGACAAATTTAAAGCCAACCTTAAAATTTCATTACCAGCTGCCGCCATCACCATTATTTGGTTACTTACCTATGATACCGGCGCAGTGCCGCCTAAAATTCCTGAAGCGAATTTGTGGTTGAGCCTTCCATATTTCTTCATCATTGTACTCGCCGTAATGGGGCTGAACGTATTTGCTGTGCTCACTCTGGGTATTATTCTAGCGGCTGCTTTTGGTATGTTCACGGTTGGCTACGAATGGGTGGCATTTAGCAAAGACGTGTACGAAGGCTTCACCAGCATGCAAGAAATCTTCTTGCTCTCGCTACTTATCGGCGGACTGTCAGCACTCATCCGTCAGCAAGGCGGTTTGAAGTTCTTAGCCAATACCGTCAGCGCAGTCACCGGCCGTTTGTTCAAACATAAACAGCAGCGGGCTGCGTTTGGTATCGCCGCGTTAACCGGGCTCACCAACTTCGCCGTTGCCAACAACACCGTGACCATTTTGCTATCCGGTGAAGTCAGCAAACGCCTAGCCGAAGAAGGAAATCTCGCGCCCCGCCAAAGTGCCAGTTTGCTGGACATCTTCGCATGCGTTGTGCAAGGCGCATTGCCGTACGGCGCGCAAGCTTTGTTAATGGGCGCTAGCTTCGGCCTTTCGCCACTCGAAGTAAGTGTTCACACAGGCTATTGCTTTATTTTAGCGGGTGTTGCTATTGCGATGATCGTCTGGCGCAGACCGTTAGAGGCCCGCACCAGCGAAGCCGTTGCTTAGTTGGTGCTAGGTATCTCCATCACACCGTCAATTTCTATTTGCGCGCCCTTTGGCAAGGCTTTTACGCCAATTGCGGCGCGCGCTGGGTATGGCATCTCAAAAAATTCTGCCATCACTTCGTTCACAATCGGGAAGTTGCCAAGATCAGTCAGGTAAATCTGAACTTTGATCATATCTTGCAAGCAACCGCCCGCAGCTTCACACACTGCAGTTAAATTCTTAAATACTTGTACAGCTTGCGCACGAAACTCTTCGCTCACGAACTCCATGGTTTCAGGCACCAATGGAATTTGGCCAGACAAGTAAACCGTTGTACCTATTTTCACAGCTTGCGAATAGGTTCCAATAGCGGCAGGTGCTTTTTCAGTGCTAATGATTACTTTTGACATGGTTACTTCCTTAGTCGTGATACACGCTGCACATTCGGCATTTTCCGAATGTGGCGAATCACATCGGCCAGTTGTTTTCTATCGCGCACACTCAGTGCGATATCAATGTAATAAATATTGGCATCAAGCTCTTCAGTTTTCAGACCATGAATATTGCAGCCCGTACTCGCAATTGATGCCGTCAATTTAGCTAAAGCGCCTTGGTGGTTCACAATTTCCACCCGCACTTCAGTCGTAAATTCTGCGTCCATGTTGGTTTCCCACTGCACCGGGAAATAGCGGCCAGGCTCATCTTCATAGCCGCGCACGTTTTTACATTCACGGCGGTGCACAACCAGCCCCTTACCGGGACTTACATGGGCAATAATATCGTCGCCAGGAATGGGTCGGCAACATTTTGCAAAGCTAACCAGCAAGCCTTCGGCACCACGAATGGCTAACGTGGATTTCGCCATCGATGCAGCTTGCTCGTCTTTGAGTTGAGCCAGTTCCCCAAGTAATCGTTTTGCGATGGCTATCGACATCATATTGCCGAGGCCAATTTCACGCAGCAGTGCCGGCACGTCGTCGAGCTTCACTTCTTTAAGCACACGTTTGAAGTCTGCTGCAGGAATCTCATCATAGTTCACGGGGCCCAAAGCTGCGCGTAACAAGCGTTCGCCTAAATGTTCCGCTTCGCGTGACTCTTGGCCTTTCAAGTACTGGCGAATCTTAGCCCGCGCTTTGCCGGTAACCGCAAAGTTTAGCCATGCAATATTTGGCCGAGAACCGGGAGCCGTTTTGATTTCGACGGTTTGCCCAGTTTCCAATGGCTTGGACAACGAATACACCTTGTGATTGACGCGCGCACCAATACAGGTGTTACCGATATCGGTATGCACCGCATAGGCGAAGTCAACCGGTGTAGCGCCTTGCGGCAACTCAATAATGCGCCCTTCTGGCGTAAATACATAAATTTCTTCAGGGAACAGCTCTGACTTCACGTTTTCGATAAATTCAAAGGTGTTGCCCGTGCTTTGTTGCAGTTCAAGCAAGCTCTGCATCCAGCGGCGTGCACGAACCTGTGCGGTAGTGCCGGTACTCTCGTCAGTTTTATAAAGCCAGTGAGCCGCAACACCACGATCCGCCATTAAGTTCATTTCTTCGGTACGAATTTGAACTTCAACGGGTATTCCATGTGGGCCTTTTAACGAGGTATGCAGCGACTGATAACCATTCGACTTTGGAATAGCTATGTAATCTTTAAAGCGCGTTTCAATGGGTTTATATAAGTTGTGCAACGCACCGAGAACGCGATAGCAGGTATCGAGCTCATCAACAATCACCCGAAACGCGTAAATGTCCATCACTTGCTCAAACTTCAGTTCTTTGTCGCGCATTTTGTGATAGATGCTGTAGAGGTGTTTTTCGCGGCCAAGCACACGCGCTTTAATGCCAACGTCTTTTAAACGTTTTTCAATTTCTTCTTGCACCCGCTCAACCAATTCACGTCGGTTGCCGCGGGCCTTTTTGACTTCTGATTCAAGTAGTTTTGCACGCCACGGATGCAAGGCATGAAAACCAAGCAGCTCAAGTTCATTCTTGATATCGTGAATACCTAAACGATGGGCAAGTGGTGCGTAGATTTCCAGCGTTTCGCGGGCAATTCGGCGCCGCTTCTCCGGACGCAAATGCCCGATAGTACGCATATTGTGCGTGCGGTCGGCTAACTTGATTAAAATCACCCGGATGTCTTGCACCATCGCCATGATCATTTTGCGATAGTTTTCAGTTTGCAGCTCTTCTTTCGAATGAAACTGCAACTTATCCAATTTAGACACACCTTCAACCAATTCGGCGACGGTGGAGCCAAACTGTTCAGCAAGGTCTTCTTGAGTGTATTGGGTATCTTCAATCACATCATGCAGCAACGCCGCCATGATGGTTTCGTGGTCGAGCCGCATGTCAGCCAATAGGCCTGCAACTGCCACAGGGTGGGTAATATAAGGTTCGCCACTATGGCGTTTTTGTAGCTTGTGTCCGTCGGCGGCTAATTTGAAGGCCGCAGCAGCGCGCTCCACCTCTTCTGGTGGCAAATACTCAGCTAGCTGTTGCCTGAGGCCTTCAAACAAATACACCCGATTTACTCAAGCCCACGAATTGCGTCAACCGCCGCCATTTCTTCGGCGTCTTTTTGCGCCATTTCAGTACGCTCTTCAGCGTCTAAACGCTTCGCGTCAATAAATCCGCCTTCAATTTCGCGCAGGGCGACAACTGTGGCTTTTTCATTGTTCTTCCAAGGTACCAAAGCTTCTTTGCCTTGGGTTGCCAATTGGCGAGCACGACGTGCTGATACCAGTACTAAATCAAATCGGTTGCCAATACGGTCAACAGCATCTTCTACAGTTACGCGAGCCATGTTTACTCCAACTATGTGCAAAACGGGTCAGGAATTATACGGATTTACCCGCCATTCGCCAAGAGATCTTTGAGTTTAGCGGCATGCCGCACTTGTTGTAATCCTAACTTAAGCCGCTGCGCAAATACAATATGCTCAAGTTGTGCCAACGTTTGCTCAAATTTGTCGTTGACCAACAGGTAGTCAAACTCATGATAATGCGACATTTCCGCCTTAGCTTTTGCCATACGCGAGCGAATAACTTCGTCGCTGTCCTGCCCTCGGGCGCGCAAGCGTTGCTCAAGAATTTCAAGGCTTGGTGGAACAATAAAAATTGACTGGGCACTTGGGTGCGCTTCGCGAACCTGACGTGCACCTTGCCAATCGATATCAAGAAACACGTCAATGCCTTGCGCTAAGGTCTGTTCAATGTAAGTACGTGAGGTACCGTAGTAGTTACCGAACACGTGTGCCCACTCGTAAAATTCGTTATTGGTGATTTTGTCTTTGAATTGGCTTTCGGTAAGAAAGTGGTAGTGCTCACCGTTAACTTCACCAGGGCGCGGTGCACGGGTAGTACACGACACAGACACTTGCATGCTGTCATGGCTATGGCGTTCCAGCAACGCACGAATTAAACTGGATTTACCTGCCCCACTTGGAGCAGCCAAAATAAACAAGTTGCCGTTGGCGATTGGTGTTTTCATGAATAATTACATTGATTGGCTTGCTAATAACGGCAAAGCATAGCATGTTGCATAGACAAATAACTAGAGCGGAGAAACGGGATGACTACAGGCTGGATTATTATTATTGCAGTAGTAGTGTTGCTGGTTTACTTAATTGGCATCTACAACAAGCTAGTACGCTTTAAAAATCAATTTGAAAACGCCTTTGCGCAAATTGAAGTGCAACTGAAGCGTCGCTATGACCTGATTCCTAACTTGGTTGAAACAGCAAAAGCTTACTTAACCCACGAACGTGAAACATTAGAAGCCGTTATTTCGGCACGTAACCAAGCTGCCGCGGCATTGCCGAGTGCGGCAAAAGATCCAACCAACGCGAGCGCCATGCAACAACTCGGTGGCGCCGAATCGGCATTGGGCAGTGCACTTGGTCGTCTGAACGTGGTGATGGAAGCCTATCCAGATTTAAAAGCCAACCAAAATATGATGCAGGTTAGTGAAGAGTTAACCAGTACCGAAAACCGCGTGGCATTCTCGCGCCAAGCGTTTAACGATGCGGTGATGACCTACAACACCTATCGCCAGTCATTCCCGCCAGTGGTTTTTGCAAGCTTCTTTGGGCATAGCAAAGACGCCAACTTGCTTGAATTTGCTGACAGCGCCGAGATTCAAGCCGCGCCGAAAGTTAATTTTTAAGGCGAGTGATTAAGTATGGTTAATTTTTTTGAACACCAGCAGCAGGCCAAGCGCAATACCGGCCTGCTGGTTGTGCTGTTTCTGCTTGCCTTTACGTTGATTATTGGCTTTGTTGCGGTGGTTACTGCCGCTATTTTTGGTGGCGTTGCGGTGCAACAAAACGGCGAATACCAATTCAGTTGGGAGCCCATAGCTTGGGTGGTACTGTTGGTTGGCGGTGGTATTTTACTGGCAATGTTGTTTAAGTGGCTCAGCCTTAAACCCGGTGGCCATGTGGTTGCTGAAAGCTTAGGCGGGGAGCGTATCTCGCCGGATACCACAGACCCATTGGAGCGACGTATTCTTAACGTCGTTGAAGAAATGGCTATTGCTGCAAACATGCCGGTTCCGGCGGTTTATTTGCTTCCCAATGAAAGCAACATCAATGCTTTTGCAGCCGGTTATGAAACCAAAGATGCAGTAATCGGCTTAACCCGCGGTGCAGTCGAAACCTTTTCACGTGAACAACTGCAAGCGGTGGTCGCACACGAGTTCAGCCATATTTTGAATGGCGACATGCGTCTTAATATTCGCTTAATCGCGGCACTTGCAGGAATTCTGCTGATTGCGCATGCGGGCAGAATATTCCTCCATTCGGCGCGTTTTAGCAGCGCCCGTAGGCGCGGTAACGGCAATGCGTTGCCGCTGGTGGGCTTAGCGCTATTTATCATCGGTTACATTGGTGTGTTTTTTGGCAATTTAATTAAGTCCGCGGTAAGTCGACAGCGTGAATATTTGGCTGACGCAGCTGCAGTGCAGTTCACACGTAACCCTGAAGCATTGTCCGGAGCGCTGCAACAGATCGGCGCACGCCAGCATGGTAGCCGCATTGCCCATACCAACGCGGACGAGACCGCCCACTTGTTTTTTGGCCAAGCAATGAGCTCGTGGCTGACCTTGATGGCCACGCATCCACCGCTGGATAAACGCATTAAGCGTATTCAACCCAGCTGGAATGGCCGCTACCCACAACCCAAACAAGCCATGGCCCAGTCTGAAACTGAACAGCAAGCCAACCAATCGCAACCATCCGCGTTGAATCGCTTAGCGATGTTAGCGTTGCCAGCATTGTTACTTGAGCGTGCTCGGTCGCCACAACAGGCGCCGCAGTTTATTCGCGATATGGTAGTGGGTCAGCTATTCGGTGAAAGCCACCCGAACTTAACGGCACTGACACCAGCGCAGCAATTGGCATTGGTTGAACTTTCAATACCTGCACTACGCGTCGCAAAAGACTCCGACCGGCTCGCACTGCTGCAAGATTTGGAGCGCCTTGATCAAAGCGACGACTTGTTTCATTGGTGCCTGTATCAACTGCTTGCTCGACAACTAACAAAAGATAAGCGATTTCATGTGAAGCTCGATAACGCTGAAGCATTCGCAGTAACGGTTGTTGCCTTGAAAAGGGCCGAGCAAAAAGAAGCTATCGACTTTCGCCAACTTGAACAGGCGTTAAATACCTGCAAGAGCTGGTCACCACGCGCCAAACAGCCATTGGTGGAAAAATGGGTTGAAACTGTCACGGCAGACCAACATATCTCAGATACCGAGCGCAAACTTGTTGCCACTTTGTGCGCCTGCATTGAGGAACCCCTTCCCGATGAAATGCTGAATAACGCGTAGCAGCGATCGTTTCGCTGAGTTATTCCGTATTGCCATCACCAGACTGATTCAAGGAGTTATCATGTCGACCGATTTATCCCCATTGTTACAACCATTTTCATGCAAATCGCTGAACCTACGCAATCGCGTTGTTATGGCGCCTATGACGCGCAGCTTCTCTCCCGGCAACGTGCCAAACGCCGCTGTTGTGAGCTACTACCAGCGTCGGGCCGAGGGCGAAGTGGGCCTCATCATTACCGAAGGTGTTGAAATCAATCATCCCGGTGCCAGCGGCTTCCCGAACGTGCCCCATATTTTTGGTGAACAGGCGATGGCAGGCTGGAAACAGGTCGTTGATGCCGTGCACCAAGCGGGTGGACAAATTATTCCGCAACTATGGCACGTCGGTGGCGTGCGCAAGCCAGAAGATGACAATGCAGCGCCAGCCTACAGCCCGTCTGGGTTGTTCGCACCCGGCAAACCTAACGGCGTTACCATGACCCAGCAAGATATTGATGATGTGGTTGCCGCCTTCGCTGACTCAGCAAAACAGGCCAAGGAAGCGGGTTTTGACGGTGTTGAAATTCACGGTGCTCACGGTTATTTAATTGACCAATTCTTATGGGAAGGCACCAATAAACGCGACGATAGCTATGGCGGTTCACTCGCAAACCGCGCCCGATTCGCGTGCGCAATTGTACGCGCAGTGCGGGCCGCTGTCGGCGAAGACTTTGCCATCGTATTTCGTTTCTCGCAATGGAAACAACAAGACTACGAAGGCAAGCTCGCGAATACACCCGAACAATTGAAGGAATTGCTGGACCTGTTAATTGATGCCGGTGTGGATATTTTTCATGCCTCAACGCGCCGATTCTGGGAAACAGAATTTGAAGGTTCTGATCTGAACTTAGCCGGTTGGACACAGAAGCTTACCGGCAAACCTGCTATTTCTGTGGGCAGTGTTGGTCTTACTGAAGACTTCATCAGCGGTACCTTTGCTTCTGATAAGCCAGCGGTAGAAAAATCAGGTATCGATGAGCTTGTTAAACGTATGGGCAATCACGAATTCGAACTTATTGCGGTTGGCCGTGCTCTGTTGCAAGACCCCAATTGGCTACAAAAAATGCGTGATGGCCGCGAAGACGAAGTGGAAGCATTCAGCAAGGCCGCATTGAAAGAACTGGTGTAGCCTATGACCAAGCATCGGGTGGGTTTAATTTGGTTTGAAAATGATTTACGCACCGACGACCACCCATTGCTGCACCAGGCTGCTCAAGAATGCCAGCAGCTCATTTGTTTGTACTGTGTGAACCCGAAATGGTTTCAACCGAATCGATACGGGTTGCGCAGTATGGGCGAATTGCGCTGGCAATTTTTACAACAAAGCCTAGCTAATCTAGACGCTCAACTGCAGGCGCTCGGCCAGCGTTTATTTGTTTCCCATGAAGCACCTTTGCATGCAGTGGCTAAACTGATTGCAGAATTTGGTGTTGATGCCATCTATCGCAGCCACCAATCGGGCGCTTACGAGCGCCACTACTTTGATATTGTGCGCGAGCGCTACCCCTTTTTAGACTACGTGCAAGACGACACCACCACCTTGTTTGAGCGCGCACAACTACAACAAGTCATGCCGCCGCAAACTGAGAGCTTTCCGGCATCGTTTTCGAAATTTCGCAAATATGTCGAAAGCAACAACTTACGGCCAGCTATCAAAGCGCCGTTGCCGGCCCTCGCGTCGTTACCACCGAAGCCAACCCGTTTAAATTGCTCGGCTGTTCAGACACCCGCAACGCCCAACAAAAACAGCCCTTTCAGTGGGGGAAGCGCGGCGGGTCAACAGCATGTTCAGGGCTATTTCAAGAGCAACGCTGCACAGCACTACAAGACCACCCGCAATGCCCTGGATACCTGGCAGCATTCCACCAAGTTTTCGCCATGGCTCGCGGACGGCTCGGTATCGGCAAGACGAATTCTGACGCATTTAGATCATCATGAAGCCCAGCAAGGCGCCAATGAAAGTACCTATTGGATATTTTTTGAATTACTCTGGCGCGAATATTTTCATTGGTCTGCACAGCATTACGGCAACCAACTATTTGTCGCAAGGGGCATTCAAGGCCGACGACCAACAACGAGTTTTTATCCGGGGCGCTTCCAAAAGTGGTGCCAAGGAAATACACCCTATCCAATTGTGAATGCGTGCATGAAGCAGCTCAATGCCACTGGCTATATTTCAAATCGTGGCCGACAACTCGTTGCAAGCTGTTTTGTCCATGAACTTGGCTTAGATTGGCGTTACGGTGCGGCCTACTTTGAACAACAGCTGGTTGATTATGACGTTGCTGCGAACTGGGGTAATTGGCAGTACTTAGCCGGAGTTGGCGCCGACCCGCGCGGCCACCGTTGGTTTGATTTGAACAAGCAAACAGCGATGTATGACCCGGAGCGAACCTTTATAGAACGCTGGCAAGGCGACGACCATGAGCAGCACCTTGATCATAGCGATGCTGCTGATTGGCCAATACGCTAATTCTTAAGTGAGCTTAGCGCTGTTTTTGCAGCCACGTGTACAAATGCTCATGCATTTTGGGGTCCATAATGCCCATTAAAAAATGGTGCCGATCTTGAATCAATTTTACGGTCACGTAGCGCGAATTCAGTGGTTCAAAATAGTCATATGGCCCAACCGGGTCGACATCACTGGCGAGAATTAGTGTAGGAATTTTTACTGGGGGCAACACCTGGTGCAAATCTAAAGAAGACGGATCAATTTCTTTCGTAACAAGCGCATTACGAACACCTTCACGAATCGATTTTTCAGAGACAATTTTGCTGGTGTTTTTGTAGGTCATCTTAGTGACTTCATAAACCGCATCTTCAAATTGGCGCATTGGTGCTAATAAAACCATACCGCTAATATCGTTGCGCTGCCGCGCCACATGCACGGCAGCCAGAGCACCCATCGAAAAACCGGTCAAATAGATAGGGTGCGGCCGTTCCCGCGCCGGCAGTGAGTCAATTAAGGTGGTGATAATTTCTGCATCTTCTACCGCAAAACCGGGTGCATCATGCGACGAACCGCCATGACCTTTTAAATCCGGAATAACCACGTGAAAGCCAATAAACCGGTAGTATTCCGCAAGAAAAAACATGGTTTCTTTACTGCCGCCATAACCGTGCAGCATAACCATGGTGCCACGGCGGGCTTCAGGAATTTGTTTGCGGTCTAGGGCTAACTTGTATTCAATGGTTTTATCTTCGCCAACGGCAGTAAACGAAAATTTGTGGCCGGTTTCATCCTTAATTGGCGCACCATACAAATACTCCGTACAGCCGCCCAGATGGGGCATGCAAAACTGACGCGACTCACCACCAAGTTCCGTAATGATTTCCGGCATATTGGCAGGAATCCCCAAAGGCTCAACCCGATTTAATAATTTATGCTCAACGTAGGTAGCACAGCCTTGTAACAGGGTGACAGCGAGCAATCCAAACCACAACTTGCGATACATCAGGGAACCTCAACATGCTTATCTGACAATTGATATATGCCCCGATAATATCACTTCTTTACGTAACGCCAACAGTCTTTACGTTGAGTTAATCACCCGAGGGCTTGCGCCAAGTCAGCGAGGATATCGTCAATATGCTCGATGCCGACACACAAGCGTATCGCTTCTGGCTTGACGCCAACCTGAGCTTGCTCTTCTGAGGTTAGCTGACGATGCGTGGTCGATGCGGGATGACACGCCAGTGATTTCGCGTCACCAATATTTACTAACCGCTTAAACAACTGCAACTGATCATAAAATTTGACCCCAGCTTCATAGCCGCCTTTGATCCCAAAAGTTAGCAGCGAAGCAGGTAACCCGCCCTTAATTGTCGCTTGAGCGAGCTGATAATGGGGGTGATCAGAGGTACCGGCATAGTTAACCCAGTCCACATTTTCATGCTGGCGTAAGTAGTCGACCACCCGTTGCGTGTTTTCGCAGTGGCGTTGCATCCGCAGTTCTAATGTTTCCAGGCCCTGTAAGATTAAAAAGGCATTAAAGGGTGATAACGCTGCACCAGTATTACGAAGCGCGACGGTGCGTGTCCGTGCAATAAACGCGGCCGCTTCAAAGGCCTCATTGTAAATCACCCCATGGTAAGCCGGCTCTGGCTGGCTAAATTGTGGGAATTTTTCACTATGTTTAGCCCAGTCAAAACGCCCACCGTCTACCACAATGCCACCCACCGTGGTGCCGTGACCACCCATGTACTTGGTCAATGAATGCACCACGATATGCGCACCCAGCGCCAGCGGTTGGCATAAGATAGGGGTTGCGACCGTATTATCGACAACCAAGGGCACTCCCGCCTGCTCAGCCACCGCAGCAAGACCTTTAATATCGGCTATGTTGCCGGCGGGATTGCCGATACTTTCACAATATAAAGCCTTGGTTTTGTCATCTACCAGTGCCGCTAACGAAGCCGGTGAGTCGTCTTTTGCAAACCGCACTTCAATGCCCAAGGCCGGCAGTTGGTGTGCAAATAACGTATAGGTTCCACCGTAAATTTGCGGCGTGGTGACAATGTTGTCACCCTGCTTCGCTAACGTGATCAGTGTGTAATGTATGGCAGCCATGCCCGAGGCAACCGCCAACCCGGCAATACCCCCTTCCAGGGCTGCTACACGCTGCTCTAGCACGTCATTGGTTGGGTTCATAATGCGCGAATAAATGTTCCCTGGAACGACCAAGTCGAATAAGTCCGCACCGTGCTGAGCACTATCAAATTCGTAAGCCGCGGTCTGATAAATCGGTACCGCGACCGACTTGGTGGTGGGGTCAGTTTCATAGCCATGATGAATAGCTAATGTGGCGGGTTGATAGGTTGCAGTCATGACGGCCTCTTCCAATGGATTAAGTATAGATGCTTATACGTTTGGACGTCTATAATAATTAAAAGTCATCAGGGTGCAAGCATTATTTAAACTTGTTTAAGTAGCTCAAGAATATCGCTGTGCACGCCCGCGGCTGTTACTTCAGGTCCTGCCCCGGGCCCTTGTATGATCAACGGGTTCTGCTGGTACTGTTGACTGCGGATAATAAAATTCGCGTTACCGGGTGGCAGATGTGCGTAGGGTGAATTCGTGCTAACGGGAAGCAAGCTGGCTTCGGCCTCAATACGCCCAGTGCTGGCTTGTTTTACGCTGCCGATGTAACAAAATTGCGTCGCTTCAGGGTAGGTCTGCAAGCGCCATTGGTCAAAAGCATGATCAAATAGCTCGCCTTGTTCCCAAAACTTATCAACAGTGCATTCGCGCAGTGCCGACGGTACCAAGTTCTGAAGGTTAACGTCTGCAAGCTCAAGTGCCCAGCCAGCATCGCGCGCCAAAATCAGGAGCTTGCGGGCTACATCCATACCGCTCAAATCGGTGCGTGGATCCGGTTCGGTAAAACCTAACTCGGCCGCTTTGCGCAACCAACTCGAAAGGCTATCGCCAGGGCGATACTGTTGAAATATCCACGATAAAGAGCCCGAAAAATTGCCCTCCATTGCGGTGATTTGATCGTAACAATCCAACCGTTCGCGAATAGCCTTTTGAATGGGTAGCCCAGCGCCCACTGTGGTGTTGTAGAGCCAGTGTCGCTGGTTATCGGTTAGCGCCTGCCGAACTTGCTGGTAGTAGTCAGGGTGGCTTGAGCCAGCGTATTTATTGGCACTTATAATGTGCGCTCCCGCGGCTATCCAATCCGGATAGGCTCGGCTGACTGCCTTCGATGCGGTTAAGTCCAACACAACAACGGGCCGACTGTGCGCGCTTAACGTTTTGATTTCGTTCACGATAGCTTGATTTACTGCAGTTGGAGTAACGTGCTGCTGCCAGTCAGCAGGTAAGGGCCACAACCATAGCTGTTTCGAATTTGCTGCTGCGTGCACGCAGGCTGAGGCCGGCAACCGGTGGGCAAAGTCGCGCAACCACGTTTGGCCGATATTACCCAACCCAACCACTATAATAGCGAGCTGGTTGGCTTGGATTAGTTGCATTCGCACTCCAAAAATTGTGCCAGAACAGCTGCGTAATCGGCGGTGTTCTTAATAAATCCGTCGTGCCCATAAGTGGAGGGCAAAATATGACAACCGCGCCCGTCTGGCAGGGCTGCGTGAAATTCATGCAGCAAGCTCGGTGGAACCAATTGGTCGCTATCAAAGCCAATCAATAGTGTCGGCTGTTCAATGTGATAGGGCTCAATTCGATAATCATCCAGGGCGGGCCCGAAAACTTCAAACAATTGCCGCGCACGCGGCAATGAACGCTCGACCGTACGAAGACCTCGACTTTCAATGTAGGCAACAGCGTCTTTTGGGTTGGGATAATATTGATCCATGCCATCTGCACTACGATAGCTTAGCATTGCAAGCGCACGCGCCAGTTGCGCGCCACGTTCCGGCTGCCCAGCGGCATCACCCAAGCGCACGAATTCACGTTGCAGCGCGCGTAGCATAACCGCTTGAGCTGTCGGCCGATGGGCCGCGCCAATCACTGCCACACGCTTAAACTTCAGGCGTTTATCTTGTGCCAACTCAAGGGCGACCAAGCCACCATAAGAACCACCCACCACCGCGTGAAACTCCAGCCAGTCAAGCTCCTGCAACGCAGTGCTGATGTAGGCGGCTTGCTCAGCAATTGTGGTCGGCAGCGCGGAAACTTCCGATGCGCCATTGCCACCGGCATAATCAACCGTAATGATCTTAAATTTATGAGGATTCACCGCCTCGGCAAGGCCCTGCCACCATCCGTTTTCAGTGTCCGTGATGGCATCGCGGTCGCCCGAAATGCCCCCCAACACCAGTACCCGCGGGCCATCACCTAGTTCATTTAGATACAGCACGCCGCCTGGCACCGGGCAGCGGTGCGTAACAGCTGGTGCAATTGATGCGTGGGTCATTAGTAAGCCTCATTAAACTTGAATGACGCTAATGTATCGGCTTTTCCTAATAATATCAATATGGCCGTTTAGATGTCTAAAAACAATAAACTCATAATTTTTGATATGCTTTTGTATAACGCGCAACTTATTGCGATAATCCAAGTATGTAAGTTAATAATCAGGTGACAAACAACCATGCCAAGTTTTGATATTGTTTCTGAAGTCGACAAAGTTGAATTGAAAAATGCGGTTGATAATGCAACCCGTGAAATCACCACGCGTTTCGATTTTCGCGGCGTAGAAGCCACTATCGAATTGAATGACCTAACGGTTACCCTAACCTCCGAGTCAGATTTTCAAGTGCGCCAGCTGCAAGACGTGTTTAACAACCACTGTGCCAAGCGCAACATCAGCATGGCTGGTATCGAAATACCCGATGAACCAACCCATAGTGGCAAAACGTATAGCCTCGCATTGACCTTCAAGCAAGGCATTGATCAGCCGCTCGGCAAAGAAATCACCAAAAAAATCAAAGAAAGTAAAATCAAAGTGCAAGCATCGATTCAAGGTGACAAGGTTCGCATTACCGGCAAAAAACGTGATGATTTGCAGCAAGCTATCGCACTGTTGAAAAACTCCGATATTGAGTTGCCGCTGCAGTTTGAGAACTTCCGCGACTAGCGCAATGCCGGTGTGCCCGCTGTGTAACAATTCACACACCACGCTGTTTTATCAGCAGCATCGTGGACTGCTTAGCGGCCGTGAGTACTATCTTTGCGAGCAGTGCCAATTGGTGCATGTACCACAAAGGTTTCAACTTGATTCTAAAGCCGAAAAGTCGGTTTACGACTTGCATGAAAACAATCCGAATGACCCGCAATATCGACAGTTTCTGGCGCGAATTTTTGAACCTATATTTGAGCGACTCGATGCTGGAGCGAGTGGGTTAGATTTTGGCAGTGGCCCAGGCCCAACATTAAGCAGCATGTTCACTGAAGCCGGAATGCCCTGTACAACGTATGATATTTACTATGACAACCGACCGGAGCGTCTTCAACATCGCTATGACTATGTGGTGTGTTCCGAAGTCATTGAACATATCGCAGCACCGCTCGAAGTTTTTGCCACGCTAATCCGATGTTTAAAGCCTGGCGGTTATCTTGGCATCATGACCCAACGTTGGCTTGACGCTGAACGATTCAAAAGTTGGACATATAGAAATGACCCAACCCATATTAGCTTTTTCCACGAGCGAACGTTTCGCTCCTTAGCGACAAAGTTTGCGCTTGAACTGACTATTTACCCACGCGATGTGGTAATTTTTAGAAAACCGCATGACCAAGGATAGCAACGCATGACATCTCATTGGCAACAACGCCGCTCCGGCGACCCAGCAAATCGTCCTGGTGATCTTCGCAACCCTTGGCAAAGAGACCGTGCCCGTGTCTTACATTCGGCTGCATTTCGGCGGTTACAATCTAAAACTCAAATCATGAACGTGGGTGAAAACGACTTTTATCGCACCCGACTCACGCACAGCTTAGAAGCTGCGCAAATTGGTGCTTCACTAATTAATCAATTGCAGCAAGTTTGCGCACCAGAACTAACCCCCATGTTGCCTGACTTGAACCTGATGGAAACCTTGTGCTTGGCACACGACATTGGTCACCCACCCTTTGGGCATGGTGGTGAAGCCGCACTTCATTTTAAAATGCTAGGTGCCGGCGGATTTGAAGGTAACGGACAAACATTTCGTATTGTTGGCAAACTCGAGGCTTACCATCCTGAGCACGGCATGGACTTAACCCGCCGTTCATTGCTCGGTTTACTCAAGTACCCGGTATTGATGCCGCAACTGCAGGCGCCAAAAGATCTTGAGCACCCCGGCAGCTTGGCGCAGTGGAAGCCAGCCAAAGCACTGTTTGCCTGCGACGCTGATTTACTGGACTGGGTATTGGACCCGCTTTCAAGCGCAGACCGTGAGTTGTTTCAAGCAATCACCACCTTAAACAAAGCGCCTTGGCAAAAGTCGATACATAAAGCCCTAGATGCCTCACTGATGGAATTAGCCGACGACATAGCTTATGGCGTGCATGATTTAGAAGACGCAGTGGTTACCGGAACGTTAAGCGAAGGCCAGTGGCACGCTCACGTTGACACCGTGATTAATCAATTGCCGGACAAACTCGCGCAATTGATGCAAGAACTTGGACAACAGTTGTTTGCGCGTGAACACCATTTGCGTAAAAACGCGATAGGCGCGTTGGTGAATATTTTTGTCACCACAGTGCGCCTTGAAGAGGTGCTGCCAGAGGCGGAAGAGCCGCTTATTCGATTTAACGCCACCCTACCAACGGACGAAGCCTACCTACTTAAAAGTTTAAAAGATGTGGTGTTTGAGCACGTAATTAACGAACCGTCAATTCAGCAATTACGTTATCGTAGCCAAAATATGCTGCTTGATTTGTTTACTGCACTGCATACTGAGCCGCTACGGTTGTTGCCCCGCAATACCCGCGAACGTTGGCAGAATGCGCAGCAAGAACAGAATCAAGCCGCAGCTGACCGCATTTTGTGTGACTACGTTGCCGGCATGACGGACGACTACGCCGAACGGATGTACCGAAACTTATTTGTGGTCTAGCCACTCCAGTAGTTTGTCGAGAGGCTGGGGATGACAAAACAAATAGCCCTGCATAAAGTCGCATGCATAACGCGTTAAGTAATCACGCTCTGCTTCGGTTTCAACACCTTCGGCAACCGCCGCTATGCCAAGTTCGGCGGCCATGGTCAGCACCCCACGTGTAATGGCGGCATTGCGCGCGTTGCTTTCAATATTTTGCACAAAACAACGGTCAATTTTTAATTTTTGAGCCGGTATTACATTCAAGTAGCTCAAACTCGCAAAGCCCGTACCGAAGTCATCAAGGGCGATTTCCAAGCCTAAATCGCGTAAGTCAGCCATCATTTTTAGCGCGCTAGCAGAGTCGCGCAACAACACATTCTCGGTGATTTCTGCCATCAGCTGATTGGGCTGAATTTTGTACTTAGCCACCAATTTGGCCACAGATTCAATAAAGTCGTCGCGATAAAACTGCATGGGTGAGAAATTCACACTGACCTGAGCAATACCTGCCTCACGCAATCGCGCTGCATCTTTACACGCTTGCTCAAGCACCCAATGCCCCATCGCAACTATTTGTCCTGTGCGTTCAGCAAGTGGGATAAAGTCAGCCGGTGAAACATAGCCACGCTCAGGGTGCTTCCAACGCAACAATGCCTCAACCGCCACCACCGCACCATTGCGTGACACTATGGGTTGATAAAACACCTCAAACTGATGCGTTTGAATCGCTTCCTGAAGTTGTGCGCGTAGGGTGATTTGTTGCTGTGTATCCAAATCAAGATCAGGGGAGAACCATTGAAAGGTATTGCTACCACGGCGTTTCGCTTCATACATGGCCACGTCGGCATGTTGAATCATTTCATTGGGATTCTTAACTTCCAGCTCACTGCTTGCAATACCAATTGCCGCTGACAGGCTCACTTCTGCATCTTCATAAACGAACGGACGATCAAATTGCGCCAAAATTGTGCGCGCATAGTCCATAACGCTTTCGTCATCAGGCAGGCTTTGCACAACCGCTACAAATTCGTCGCCACCAAAACGCGCTAACAAATCAAATTCCGAAGTCACGTTATGAAGGCGCTGGGCCGTTTGCACAAGAATGTGATCACCACATTCATGCCCCAAGCTGTCATTCACCGGTTTAAAGCCATCCAAATCAATGAACAATACATAAACGCGCTGCTCGCTCGTTGCCACCGCGTGTTGTAAAAAACGTTCTAAAGCAGTTCGGTTTGGTAGCCCTGTTAGCACGTCGTGTTCGGCATGAAACGCCAGTTTTTCTTCGCGCTCAACACGTTCAGAAATGTCGTTTTGCAGGCCAACAAAGTGGGTTACTTCGCCATGGTTGTCGCGCACGGGTGAAATGATAAGTTCATTCCAAAAAGGCGTGCCATCTTTTCGGTAATTACGAATGGTGCAACGAATTTCGGTTTGCGCGCGTAACGCACTTGCAATTTCTTTCACCGTATTCGGATCGGATTTTGGCCCCTGCAAGATACGACAGTTGCGCCCTACCATATCGTCTGCACTGTAGCCGCTCATTAACGTAAACGCTGGGTTTACATAAATAATAGGGAAGCCCTTTTTGCGCGCATCGCTAATAACCACGCCATTGGTACTGGCTTCTACACTGCGATCGAGTATTTGTAAGCGCTCTTCGTAGTCACGCTGTTGGGTAACGTCTTTCGCAATGCCATGCACACCAGTAATTTGGCCATGGATAATTATCGGCATGTTGGTAATTTCAATTTGCCGAGCCTGACCGTGGCTATTAAAGACTCGAATTTCATAATGTTGGGGCTCACCGCGTTTGGTGGCTTCAAAGTGCTTTTTGGTGCGTTCTTTGTCTTCTTCCAAAACCACAACTTCATAATGCTGACCAACCACCTGTTGCTCGGTTAATTCAAGCAGTTGCTCACCGGCGCTGTTCAAGCTCATAAAGCGCCCTTCACGATCCAATGTAAAAACCGCCTCGGGGTTGTGCGTAAACAACGACAACGCATGTTGTTCACTGCGCTCGCGCTCCATCCGATCGTTATGTTGCGTAATCACCAATGAGATTAAGTCGCGACTGCGCTCAATCAGTTTTAGTTCGGCATCAGTTGGGGTGCGTGCCTGCGAAGAGTAAAGTGCGAACGTTCCCAATAGATGTTTATCGCCTGGCGCAAACACCGGTATCGACCAAGCGGCTCGTAATTTGTAGTGTTCAATAAGGGTGGTGAATAATTCAAACCGCGCATCGCGATGCATATCTTCGACAATAACGGGCTGTTTCAACGCGGCAGCAGTACCGCATGCTCCAACGCCATCGATAATCGGAATATTTTGCAGCGCCTTGGTGAATTCCGGCGGTAAGGTGTTAACCGCGACAGCATTGAGCGCTGTGCCTTCTTGGTTGACCATCATTACGGATGCAAAACAGTCTTTGATTTGAAGTTCAACCAACTCACAAATATCGGTCAGCTTTTCAGCCAGTGATCGGTCTTGTGCCAGCGAGCTTAAAGTGTCGTACTCGGCTTCAATAAAGGCCTGCAGGTGTTTAGTCTGGCGCCGAGCACGACGCCAAAATATAATAGCCAGCACCCATGCGGCCGCTGTCACCAACATTAATCCGCTGATGATCGAAACAAAACCCCAGTGTTCAATCACGCGATGCCTTCCTTTCGGTTACGTTGCTACGCCTTCTTTGGCGCCGCTCGGTAAGCATGCCAAAGTAGACCAAGGCCAATAAGAATGAGGCCAACAAAAAGAATCTGTAACTCTATAAATACGGCTAAACCAAGGCAGCTGGCAAGCCCTAAAATTGAAATCCAGCGCGGTATAAAGCGTTTTTCTGTTGGAATGCGCAGTGCAGCAAGGTTGGTAATGCTGTAATACACCAGTACCGTAAATGCACTGAATGACCATGCAATACGTAAATCACCCACCAAAACGATCACCAGCATGACCGCAAAGGTTACCCAAACTGCTGCAGGTGCCGAGGTGCGCTCGGCATTCAATGTTGCCCACGCCACAGGTAAATCGTTGCGGCGCGCCATCGCCAACACCACGCGCGATACCCCTAGAATCAAATTAAGAATAACGCCGCACATGGCCACCACTGCGCCAGCCGCAACTAACTGCTGCCAAATGCCACGTGGCATCAGTGTGGCGAGCACAAAATCTGCCGTGGTAGTTAAAGGTACGTAGTGCAACACGCCCCAGCCGATAGCAGCATACAGCACTGTAACCACCAGCACAGTAGCAATAATTGCGCGCGGAATAACATGGCGTGGATTCTGAACTTCTTCACCCATTGTGGCAATGCGCCCATAGCCAGTATACGCCACAAATAATAGGGCTGCCGCGGCAAATAAGTTGCGCCAGGTTGGTTCTGCTTGCGCCAATTTTTCAACAGGCATGGGCAACTGGGCGCTCGAAACTATGAATATAACCAGGGCCGCGATGGCAAGCAGCACCAGAATAGCGTTTGCGCGGTTCGATCGGCGCAAGCCGCCTAATACAAAAAGTGTAAACACCAACAAAGTAAGTGCGGCAATTACTTGAGCCAACCACGCAGGGCCTGCAAACCAACTTTGTAATGCATAGCCTACCGCCAACGCAGCCGTAGCGGCACTCGCGCTTTTAGCCAGTACAAACAGCCAGCCGGCGGTGAAGCCCAACTGACGCGTCAAGAATTCATAACCGTATTCATAGGTGCCGCCACTAACCGGATGGATAGCGGCCAGTTGTGCACTGGATAGTCCATTAAAGGTTGCCACAGCAGCCGCAATTAAGATGGCCCAAACCACCCAAGCCCCGGCTAACTCAACACCAAAGCCGACACTCACAAAAGCTCCGGTACCAATAATCGAGCCCAAGCCCAGTAAAATTGCGCCGCCTAATGCGGTGCTGCGCACTAACTGTTGGTGATCGGCCATGTTTACTATCCTTCCTAAGCAGTTTTGGGGTTAAAAATGACAGTCTTTTGCAATTTCAAAGCTTCTCAAACGTTCGTTATGATCAAAGGCATGACAGGTTAACATCAGCTCGTTTACACCGGTGGCCGCAACAAAATCGCGCATGTACTGATGCACCTGTTCAGGCGTACCCGTAGCTGTGTATTTCAGTGCATGGTTAGCGGCTGCCAAAGCCATTGGGTCAACCTGCTTTTCAATGGCATCAATTGGCGCAGGTAACGGCCCAGGGTTGCCTTGGCGCAATGCCATGAATTGTAACTGCATGGAACTTTTTAAGCGCTTGGCCGCCTGCTCTGTATCGGCTGCAAAAACGTTGATTGCCGCCATCGCATAGGGTTTATCCAGGTATTTTGATGGTTGGAAATTGCTGCGGTAAGCCTCTAGCGCCAACTGTAAATAGTCGGGGGCAAAGTGCGAGGCGAAGGTATAGGGCAACCCCATTTGCGCAGCCAATTGAGCACCGAACAAGCTTGAGCCCAGTAACCACACAGGAACCTTCGAGCCCATCCCGGGTATCGCCTTAATTTTCTGATCAGGCGTTGGCTCATCCAAATACATAAGCAACTCTTGCACATCAGCAGGAAAAGTATCTGCGCTGTCATAGTTGCGCCGCAACGCTCTTAAAGTTGCACCATCAGTGCCTGGCGCGCGCCCTAAACCTAAATCAACACGACCGGGGTAGAGTGCCGCGAGCGTTCCAAATTGTTCAGCCGCTATTAACGGCGCGTGATTAGGTAACATGATTCCGCCGGCACCGATGCGTATCGAGCGAGTTCGACTACCCACATAAGCCAAGGCTACTGCGGTGGCTGCACTGGCGATACCTGTCATGTTGTGATGTTCTGCCATCCAAAACCGGTGGTACCCCCAGCGTTCAACATGCTCAGCTAAATCTGCCGAATGGTTTAATGATATTGCAGCGCTTCCACCGACCGTGATTGGCGCTAAATCTAATACAGAAAGTACTGCCATCTGAGCTCCCATTCATGAATGCATCGCTATTTTACCAAGCATCCTAACAAAGATGGCAGCAAAACATCGACTTAAGAATAGCGTATTTGCGTTACCAATTGATTAAGAACAGAACCCATATAAAATTTGGGGTTGCAAATGCGAATCGTTATTATTTATACTTCGCACCCTAATCAATCGCTTCTTTTGGGGGAAACTCAATGCAACCTACGTATGTCGCCACCGCTTTACTCGCTGCGCTTGGCTTATCATTATCAACAGCTTACGCTGCTGAAGTATCTGATTCTGAAACTGAAACCAACGAAAAAATTTACGAAGTATTGCAAATTGTGGGCAGCAAAGATGATGCCCGTAAGCTCGCAGGTTCCAGCGCGGTGATTGATAACGAGCAGTTGGTTATTGAAGCAAACACCGACATCAATCAGTTGCTAAAAACCGTGCCGGGCGTCTATATCCGTGAAGAAGACGGTCAAGGCTTGCGCCCTAACATCGGTATTCGCGCAGCCGCAGGCGGACGTAGCAGTAAAGTAACCCTCATGGAAGACGGTGTCATGATTGCGCCGGCTCCTTATATTGACCCTGCGGCATATTACTTCCCTGAAGCCTACCGCATGCACACCATTGAAGTACTAAAAGGTGCGCCATTGTTACGCTATGGTCCACAAACCACCGGTGGTGTAATCAACATGCTGACCACCCCAATTCCGCAAGAAAACAGCGGCCGAATTGTGGCAAAAATGGGTGAATTTAACAGCCAAGACATACATGCCTACTACGGTGGACGTTCTGGTGATTTTGGTTTCTTGATTGATACTGTGCAGCGCAGCAGTGCGGGCTTTAAAGAGATTGATCGCAGTTCACGTGACGCAGGTTTCGACATCGAAGACTACTTGTTCAAGTTTAGCTGGACCGGCGAACGCCAAAGCTTATTAGCAAAAGTACAATATTCAGAACAAGTATCGAACGAAACTTACGCCGGCCTAACTGACGCCGACTTTGCCGAAAGCCCGAACCGTCGCTACGGTTTATCAGAAATCGATCAAATGGCGAATCGCCACAAAGGTTTCTCACTAACTTACAGCTTGGACGTAACGGACACCTCAAGCCTGCGTGCAATTGCCTATCGCAATGAATATCAACGTGACTGGTTCAAAACCAGCACCAGCTCGTTTATCAATGCTGCCAATGCCGGTGATGCGACTGCCCAAGCGATTTTAGACGGCACCATGGACGTGCAAGACTTGCGCTACACGCATGGTAATCGTGCCTATGAATCTTATGGCGTTGAATTGAACCTAACTACCTTGTTAGCCGACCATACCTTGAACGTGGGTGTGCGTGATCACAACGACACTCTTGATCGCTTCCAACCGATTGAAGTATACGACCAAGTAAATGGTAGCTTGGTATTCGATAGCATTATTGAACCAACCGGTGGCGACAACCGACTAGAAGGTGGTGATGCGCGTAGTTTCTGGGTAACAGACGAGTGGCAAGTGACTACAGACTTACTCGTTAACCTTGCGTTGCGCTACGAAGACGTTAAAAGCTTCCGTGAGCAATTTGGCGTTGCGGATCGTTCAGAGCCCGGCAGCTTCCGTTCAAATCACACCAAAGAATGGTTACCAGGCGCATCATTTACTTACGACATCGACAGCAACTGGCAGGTTCTTGCAGGTATTCACCGCGGCTTTTCGCCAATTGGCGGTGGGGCTACCGAAACCGACGAGCCTGAAACCAGCACCAACTATGAAGCAGGTGTGCGTTACAGCAACGGTTGGTTTGTTGAAGCCCTCGCGTTTCGTAGCGACTTCAACAACCAAGCCGAAGTGTGCTCACTTGCTAGCCCGTGCAGCAATGGCGCCACGTCAGGAACCTACGTAACGGGCGAAGCCGTGGTACAAGGTATTGAGTTTCAGCTTGGTAATGAATGGCAAACTGGCGAATTCGTGATTCCAGCGCACTTCAACTACACCCTAAGCAACGCCGAAATCAGTGCCGACAACGCATTGACTGGCGTGGAAGATGGTGACCGTTTAGCGGATATTCCAGAGCACACAATGAGCTTCAGAACCGGTATTGAGCATGCTTCTGGTTGGAATAACTATGTGGTCGCAAAGTACATGGACGAAACTTGCGTGCGCGTTGGTTGTAACCGTAACACCAACCCCTTTAGCTACACCGAATCAGTGTTTGTGGTGGACTTGATCAGCCGTTATCCACTTAGCTCACAGGCAACTGTGTTCTTAAAAGTTGATAATTTGTTTGACCAACAACGTATTGTGTCGCGCACCCCGCACGGTGCTCGCCCGAATAAACCGCAAACGGTTTCTGTTGGTTTGGAATACAGCTTCTAAAAAAGGTGTGAACGTGGTTCGGCTAGTTTCGCTGAAACTAGTCGGCCACTAAACTTCGGTTGCGCCCGTCAGCTTTACTTCTATACAAGGCATCGTCGGCCAACTTCAATAAGTCATCAGCGGTAAAGTTGTCTTGAACAACTGCAATACCCGCACTCATGGTAACCTGCCCCTTCGGCGCATTCTCGTTATGTAGTTTTAGCTTGGCAATATCACGACGCACCAGCTCTGCCACTTCGAGTGCCTGCTCTTTGTTCACGTCCGGTAGCAACATCACAAACTCTTCGCCACCATAACGCGCAACGACGTCTGCTGGGCGTTTCGCATGCGCGGTTAAAACCTTCGCAACTTGCTTTAAGCAACGGTCACCTGCACTGTGGCCATAGGTGTCGTTAAAGGTTTTGAAGTAATCGATATCAAAGTAAATCAACGCCAAGGTTCCCGCTGCACGCTTTGCCCGCGCAATTTCCTTCTTCAAAGCCTTATCAAAATACCGACGATTCGCAAGTTGGGTCAGCTCATCGGTGATCGACAACTTTTCTAATTTCTCCATGGCCTGATTTAATTGCTCAGTGCGTTCACGCACTTTCGCGTCGAGCAATTGATTGAGCGCCAGCAACTCACGCTGCGGATCAAGAAAGTCAGTTAAATTGTGCGAGGTGCCCCAAATATGCGTAACATTGTCATCGTCATCAAGAATTGGAACCAAAAACGTACGGAAGAGAAATTCTTTGCCATTATGCTTTGCGGTTTGCTCAAATTCGACCGGCTCTTTGGTAGCCAAGCATTGGTAATAACCCGAAAGAATGTCGTCTGAGTAACCTGAATAGGCAATCAGTTCAGAAAACTTGGTTCCTGGTGTTTGCCGCGGGTCGAGTGCTTGTGCCGCAGGGTTCGCGATAATCATTTCGAAATCGTCCGCAATGGGTTTGCACACCCAAAATGGATTCAGTGATTTCTTCCAGAGCTGTTTGAAAAACAACATCAACTCTTCGTGATTAAATGGACTTTGTTTCACCCTGTGGCACCCTATGATTTTTACAACACCTTTTTAACACAGTTTCATTCAATTAAAAATGATGCTATTAACTATAGCTCCTAAATCACAGGACGTTTTGAGGAAAACATGAAAACCCTAATCGCCTTATTTTTAGCGCTCTGCAGCACAGTTAGCTGGGCCGAGCAGCCGTCACACGAACAAGCACGTAAAGACATTACCAAAACTTTACATACCTTCATGGAAGGCGCCAGTATAAACAGTGCAGCGATTCATGACGCCTTTTGGGCTGACGAGTTGGTGTACACCAGTTCGTCGGGCACACGTTTTGGCAAGGCTGAGTTGATGAGCGGCGTGCACGCGTCTGGTGAAATTACCGAACAGCCACTCACCAGCTATTACACCGCAGAAGATATAGAAATTCGGTTTTTTGGGCCAACGGCGGTAGTGAACTTTACCCTGGTTGGCCACACCGAAACAGATGCCGGTTATTCACGTCAAACCTTCTTGAATAGTGGGGTGTTTGTGCAACGCAATAACCGTTGGCAAGCCGTGAACTGGAATGCTACCCGCACGGCTGAATAGTTCGCTAAAACGCTACTCGGCTAAAAAAGCATGCACCCGTTGTGCCGATTCATTCGGCACTTCCACCATCGGCATGTGGCCAATGCCGTCAAAAATATGCAACTGGCTGCCGGTAATTCCCTGATGCCACACCGGGGCTGCTGAAGGGCTTAAGATATTATCTTGGTTACCCCAAACAATTAATGTTGGGGTTTTGATTTGATGAAGCCGCCCATCTAACTGATCATGAAAGCGAAAGTCTTGCGCAATCTGCGCATAATCTGCCTTACGTTCGCTATATCGCAGCGCCATACCGCGTAACACAAAATCAGGTACAACCGGTGGCTTAGCCATAGTGAGCTGATAAAAATCAAAAAACTGCTGTTGGGTGTCAATTTCGAACGGTGACTCACCAGCTGCAAACATCGCTTCCGTGACACTCGGTTGCGGTGGCGTTACGCCAGCCGGATTAAACAGTACAATAGCGGTTGTTCGTTGTGGGTACATAATCGCAAAATTGGCCGCAATCATGCCGCCCATGGAGTTGCCAATAATCGTTGCCTGTTCTATTTCAAGTTTATCCATCAATTGCGCAACACGTTTTGCTTGGCTTGATGCGCGATACGACCAACCACTGAAGAAGCCAGTTTCACCGTGACCCGCAAAATCTGGAATCACCACACGGTATTCAGGGTTCAGGCGATTGGCAAAGCGCAACCAAATTTCTTTTGAGGCGGTATATCCGTGCAACAAAATAACCGTTTCCCGCGCCTGCTCTGAGTTCCGCGCATACACTGAGAGTTGCATGTCGCCAATGTCTACCGACGATTTTTGGAACCCATAAATGCGCGCTTCAAGTGCGCCCACCGCATCATAAACAGCCAACCCAACTCGGGGATGCAAGGTTGCTAGCCATGCAGCAAACAGCAGTGCCAGCGTGGTGATAATAAATTTTTTCATACCCGTTCCTGCTTATAAAGCTGATGATGCTTCGGCTTCAAACGACTGGCCAATAGCCGATACATAAAGCTAAAACCGGGAAACATCGCAATAACGTGCCCACTTTTACTTTTGTACCAACTGTTACACCCACCACTATGCCAAACCGTTTTACGCATTTCACGATGCACCATGGTGGTGTATTCAGCTTCGGCTTCTGCCGTTACTTCAACCGCTTGCGCCTGCTGTTGCTTGGCATAATTGAGCAACTTCATGATGTATTTCATTTGTGACTCAATCACAAATATAGCCGATGTATGGCCAATACCGGTGTTGGGGCCGGTCACCAAATATAGATTTGGGAAGCCCGGCAGCGTCGTGCCTAGGTAGGCTCGCGGAAATTCATGCCAAAACGCATTCAGATGCTGGCCATTGCGGCCAATGATGTCGTAACCCACCGCACCATCAGTGGCGTCAAATCCGGTTGAATAGACAATCAGATCAAGCTCAATGTGGGTTCCTTTCGTGGTTTCAATACCGGTTTCAGTAATGCGTGCAATGCCATCGAGCTTATCGTGTAAGGTCACATTTTCACGGCCAAGGGCTGGGTATAGCGTATTCGATACGATGATACGTTTGCAGCCGATGGTGTAATCAGGCGTCAGCTTCTGACGCAGCGCCGCATCGGGCACTTGCGTGCGCAGGTGCTTGAGCGCAGGCCGCTGTGCGAAAAAGCGCATCAACCCGTGAGCATATTTAAACGCGAACACGCGCCACTCAAGACCCCAATAAATGGTTTTTCGTAGCGCCTGATAAATCGGCTTAATCCCCAGCAACTTGCGCGTGAATGGCGAAAAGATGCGGTCAGGACGTGGCAACACCCAGTGCGGCGACCGTTGAAATACATGCAGGTGGCTAACTTGCGGCGCAATGGTAGGAATCACTTGCGCAGCACTGGCACCGCTGCCGATTACCGCAACACGCTTATTGCTGTAGTCAAAGCTGTGGTCCCAGTTATTGGTATGAAAGCTCTTGCCTTTGAATTCATCGCGCCCTGGAAAATCTGGAATAACCGGATTACTTAAGGGCCCTTGGGCACTGATAACCGAGCGCGCGAACAACTGCTGCCCGGTGCGGCTACCAATTTGCCAACATAATGCATCTTCAAGCCATGTCAGGCGCGTAACGTTGAAATTCAGAACCGCTTTTTCGCGCAGTTTGTACTTGGCGATTACCTGCTTGGTATAGGCCTCAAGTTCAGGTTGTGTGGCAAACATTTGTGACCACACATAAGGCTCGCACGCCAACGAATAGAGCGGTGATTGCACATCCACTTGGGCACCCGGATAGCTGTTCTGACACCAAGTTCCACCCATAAAGTCACGCCGTTCAAGCATAACAAAGTTCTGGATACCCTGATTTAACAGGTTAATGGCGGCGCTTTGTCCGCCAAATCCGGTGCCGATAATAGCGACTTCAAGCGGTTGCTGTGCGGTTGATTCCAAGGCTATACCTTCGCTGACGCGCGTTGATTAATGCGGTCGTACCACGCTTGCAGGTGCTCTTGATCAGCGCCAATGCGCAGCTTCACTACCCGTGCAAACCCGACTGTGGCAAACGCATTAATGTCTGCAGCACTAAAATTATCGCCCAGGATGTAGGTTTTATCTTTTAGGTGATCATTCAAAAACGCTAAAAACTTTTCTGCAGCACCAAAGCAATCTTGGCCATAGTCAGGGAAGCAATTCATACGGTCTTTAAAATAACCTGAGGTGTGCTGAAAACACATACCTACTGGTGCCATTAAGTAAAAATCAACCCAACGTAACCACTGCTCAATCAGCGCTTTTTGCTTGGGCGAGTCGCCAAGTAGCTTGGGAGTGTCTGGGTGCGCTTCTTCAACATAGCGACATATCGCCATGGTTTCAGCTAAGCTGGTGCCGTCGTCCAACACGGCAACGGGCACCTTTTTCATGGGGTTCATAGCAACAAATTCAGGGGTTAAGTTTTCGCCCTTCGCAATATCAACTTCAATAAATTCAACCTGATCAAGCAGGCCTTTTTCGGCCAAAAACATACGCACTCGGCGCGGGTTGGGAGCAGTAGCAGTTTCATAGATTTTCATTGGGGGTTTCCTGCGTGTTCTATACAAGTGATAGAACACACAATGAAACAACTTGTCAGCTAACGCAAGTCAATAAATAGCATAGAGTATTTACTTTCTGCGCAGGCGTTTCTTGCGGCGTTGCCACCACACATAAGTGCCGGTAATCGCCAGCAATAACGGCGTTAAACCGACAATAGTCCAGAGCACTTTAATCGGTAATCCGCCGAACGTACCAAAGTGTAAACGGCGGAAGCTATCGAGCGTTTTAGCGCCAATGCCTTGTTCATTTAAGTTGTAGGTACTTAAGTAGTCACCGGTTTGCGCATGGTAATTCGACACGCTGCCATAATTGCTCAGTAACGGATTCGCAGTGGGCGCTCGACCAAACACCGTAAATGGCAATTCAGGTTCATAAGGAAACAGCAAAAATGTCGCCTTAAAACCTTCAATGCGCTGCTGGCTGTCCGTAACCAATTCATCAATGTTCACATTATCGTTATACAAGCGTTCACTCATAATGTGGTGTTCCGCACCGTCCGCGTGCTCTATCCACTCTTCATAAAAAATAAGAATGTTGTAGTAGCCCCCGGTAATCGAAAGAATCAGCAAAACAGGGGAAGCAAAAGTGCCCACCATTTTGTGTAGATCGCTAAATACCGCCAGCAGCCGCTGGTTCCAACGCAAGGTAAACAGTCGCGCCCAAAAGCGGCGGTACATAATCAGTCCGGACACGCCCATAAAGAGCAAAAACAAGGACAGTATGAGGCCAATAATCAGCCCCAAATGCTCCGGCAGGTTATTTAAGTCGTTCAACAGTAGCGTGTAATGTAACTCGACTAGCCAGTCGGTTAAGTAATGCCCAGTTTCAGTTGGCTGACTGAGTAACTCGCCTGTTTGTGGGTTCAGATGCGCCTTGTGCCAAGTATCCGTACCCTTTTTGATCACAAACACCCGATCGGCCTCGTCATGACCCGCCGGAAATATTTCCCAGCTACCAATCTCGAAGTTAGGAAGCTGCTGATTAATGCGAGCCGTCAATTCCTTGAGTGGCAAACGCGGTTGTTCAGTTACCGGCAATGCCGCGATATCGGGCATTAGCCAGCCGTCGATTTCTTTTTTGAACACTAAGATGCTGCCGGTAAGGCAAATAACAAGAAAGGGGACCATACAGATGATCCCCGCCCAACCATGCCATTTATGGAGAGTCTTTCGCATTGTTGGTTAAACCTTAAAATGTCCAGTTCAAAGTTGCTGAGTAGTTGGCCGGCGCACCGTAATACCCTTGAGTTGGCCACAATAAGCTGTTGATGTACTTCTTGTCGGTAACATTGTTGGCGTTCAACGTCACGCTCACGGCGCTGGTGATTTGATAACCGGCCATCAGATTCAAGCGGCCATAGGCACTTTGTGTGGTGACAATGGTGTTACCGGCGTTGCTATAGCTCTCCCCAACGGTTCCCTGTATGCGCGAAATGGTGTCTTGCCATTGGAAACTCGCACCAAGTTTTAACTGCTCAGCAAAAGCTGGGCGGTACGTCAGTGCAGCACGGAATAGGTTTTCTGGCGTATATTCTTCAACCGTTGCATCGCCGTCCAGTTCAAATGATGAGGCAGCAATACTGCCTTGCAAGCCAGGCGCAATTTCGCCCGACAACTCCACTTCAACCCCCTTACTGGTCACCCCATCGGCGGCGCGATAAACGGTTTCGGGTGCGTTGGTATTCGGATTGGTCACCGTGCCATCACCAACCGCGAGGTTCTTTTGCGTCACGTCAAAATAAGCTGCTGAAAGCAACGCGCCACCATTGAACAATTCCATTTTCACACCCACCTCAGCACTTTCACCAGTCAGTGGCGGCAGGCGATTAAAGTCGCGATCGCGCAGGTTTTGTGACTGAAACGTTTCGGTATAGGACGCATACACCGTGGTGGCATCACTCAGGTTGTGAGTTAAGCCCACATAAGGAATAAATTCAGCATCATCGCGCGACTGATCAACCCCATACCCCACGCCTTCAGTGGTGAATTCGTTAAAGCGCCCACCTAACAACAGCTTGGTGTCCTGGCTTAAGCTTAAGCGGGTTTGTGCATAAATGGCTTTTTGCGTGTTATCAATCACACTGCCCGCCAAACCGTCGGTGAACTCAGGCAATGGCGTGTTGCCGTTCCAGTCTTCGAGCGCTGGCATCGCTGGGAAGCCATTGCCAGTGTGGAAATCGTACAGCGAGGTGTCGATGTAATCTAAACGCGCGTAATTTGCGCCTATAACCAATTCATGCTCATAGCCGCCAAGTTGAAACGTGCCGCTAACATACGCATCAAACATGTCCTGTTTATCATCTAAATCATATTCACTGCCGTATCCCAGTAGCCCCAGCCCCGTTTCCGGGTCGAGCCCGGTCGCAGGATCAGGTAAGTAGGTGTAGAACAGCAGGCTATCTTCATCAGTGCGCACACGGTTGTATGCCATGCGTAATGTCCAATTGTCGGTTAGGGCTGACTCGACGTCGACAAAGCTTCGGCTTTCTTTGACATTCCAACGTGACCAATCGGCCGCAATATTTACTGAACTGTCGAAATCAGTTGGTGTGCCATCGCCGTAATGCAGCGTTAATGCACCCCACATGTTGCCATCGGTATCACTGCGATGCTCACTGTGGCCAAGGGTAATTAAGGTGTCTGATGATGGTGCGTAGTCTAGTACACCGTAGAAGACGTTTGAGGTATTTTCATAACGATCAAGATAAGACGCGCGGTCATCTGCAACAACCACAATACGCGCACGCAATGAGTCCGTTAACGCTCCGGAAAAGTCGCCTTCAACACGTTTTCCAGACCACGAACTCAAGCTTGCAGTTACCGCACCTTTGGTTTCAGAGGTGGGCCGCTTGCGCACCAAGTTGACTGTGGCTGAAGGGCTTCCCACGCCAGTCATAATCCCGTTGGCGCCATGCACCACTTCAACGCGCTCATACAGCGCCGAGTCAACCCGCCCATGGGTATTGCTGTTAATAAGTGGCAAACCGAGGCCATCAACCTGAAAGTTATTCAGTTCAAAGCCGCGTGACGTGTAATAGGTGCGGTCAGTTTCCACTTGTTCAACATTAATCGTGGCAGAGTTTTCAAGAATTGTATTGAGATCGTTCAGAGCAAAATCGCGGATTTTTTCCTGTGTAATCACAGTAACCGTTTGAGGCGTTTCTTTTACGCTGATATCCAACTTGCTGGCCGACTGTTGATCGTTAGCAAGATAGCCACTTTGTTGTTCACCTCGAATTTCAAGGCGCTCGATAGCTTCGGTGGTTTGTGGCTCAGCTGCTGCTGCGTTGGCAACTGGAATGCCAGCTAAAATTAATGCGGAAGTTACTGCGGAAAATTTGATCACGTCCATACCCCTGTGAATTGAATTAAACAGATTATGGGGGCGATCCTAATGCAAATGCGAATGATTCGCAATAGCTTTATTTATGTGGTTAAGTATCTCACGTGACCAATGAAACTGCGGGCTACAGGCCCTAGCGCTTCAGCATCACGAAAATTTAAATAGAAGCTGGTTGTACGCGTGCCACCGCGAGTGAGTTGAATGGGGACCAACAAACCGTACTGCAAGGCATCTGCAATGGCGCGCCGTGGTACGAAAGCGAAGCCCAAATTCTTTTGAATGAGCTCTATCGAGGTTGATAAGTGACTGACTGTCCAGCGCTGATCAGAGCCCAACCAGCCTATGTCGGTTTTCTTTTCTAAACCCGAGTCACGCAACACCACTTGCCGATGTTGCTTTAGGTCATCGGGGGTCACATTCTTTTTTTGCGCGAGCGGATGTTTTGCCCCGCATACTGCAATAAACTCAAGTTGGCAGAGGTCTTCACTGAGTTCATTGGCCAGCGTAAACGGCGACAAAGCAATTTCGGCCATGCCTTTGTTAAGTAACTCATTGGCGCCCGTCAAAATAGTTTCTATTACTTCAAGATGCACCAACGGATACTCATTTGAAACTTCTGCGAGCGCTTGATAAAGCACATCTTTCGGAAAAGCTTCGTCAACCGCAATGGCGAGTTTTGATTCAACGCCTTGCTTCAAATTTTGAGCGACGTTTTCCAGACGCTCGGTTTCCGCCAGCAGGTAGTTTATACGACGCAGCAACTGGGTACCCGCATGTGTAACGTGCGTTTTTCGCCCCGTGACTTCAATTAACTGAACGCCCAGTTGCTCTTCAAGCTTATTCACCGCATGGTGCACCGTTGACTGGCTTTTATGAACATGGTCAGCGGCTTGCTGGAAGCCACCAAAATCTGCCACTGCTTTAAACATACGCCATTGCTCAATGGTAGAACGCGCCATGGGTGAATCTCCGTGTTAATACTATGCTAGTTTCTGCTGCAGCCAAGCATCAACGGAAGCTTTACCGGCTCCAGTGAAAATCAAAGCAGCGCTTGCAGCGAGTAAGGATAAACCAAATTCATAGCCATTGTTGCTCATGAAGAGTCCATTACCGATATGAACCGAAAAAATGGCCACTAGCATCGCGATGCTCAATACTGCGCCTGCTGGACGAACGAGTAACCCCAGAACTAAAGCAATGCCGCCGAAGAACTCAGCTGCGCCGGCTAAAAATGCCATCAGCACGCCCGGTGCTAAACCTATGCTCTCCATCCAACCGCCCGTGCCTTCCAGGCCATAGCCGCCAAACCAACCAAACAACTTCTGAGCACCATGTGCAATAAAAATAATGCCTATTGGAACGCGCAAAACAAGTGCGCCGATTCCGGCATCTGTTGCCGTTAACTTCTTGAATAGTTCTTTCATGATTTTATCTCCAAATTAATTTACGGGTCGCAACGACCACCGCATCATGTCGTTGGAGATAGTATAGTCAGAGATATGATTTTATAAAAATGGATAAAAATAAACATTAAATTCGATATTATAGAATAATAAATAATACTCTACTTTTTTATTCCATAAAAAAAGGGAGCCAGTGGCCCCCTTTTCAAAAACATCTTAATTATTTCAAATCAAAGCGGTCAAGGCGCATTACTTTCACCCATGCATCAACGAAGTCTTGAACGAAACGCTCGTCCGAATCGCTTTGCGCATAGAATTCAGCAATCGCGCGCAACTCTGAATTTGAACCGAAGATCAAATCAACAGGCGTTGCCGTCCACTTCAGGTCACCGGAGCTGCGGTCACGACCTTCGTACACACCCGCTTGGTCTTTCGCTGGTGTCCACTCGGTACCCATGTCCAACAAGTTCACGAAGAAGTCGTTGGTTAACTGGCCAGGGCGCTTGGTGAATACACCGTGATCTGCACCACCGTAGTTTGCATCAAGAGCGCGCATACCACCTACCAATGCTGTCATTTCTGGCACCGTGAGGGTAAGCAAGTCAGCACGTTCAACCAATGCTTCTGCCGGAGACATTTTCACGTCTTGTGTGTAGTAATTCCGGAAGCCATCCGCTTTCGGCTCTAATACATCAAACGAGTCGTCAGTCCATTCTTGCGTGGTGTCGTTACGACCTGCAGCAAATGGTACAGATACTGAGTAGCCTGCATCTTTCGCCGCTTTTTCAATTGCCGCTGAACCGCCTAATACAATGACATCAGCTAGTGAAACACGCTTACCGCGTGGTAACGAACGGTTAAAGTCTTTCTGAACTTTTTCCAAGGTCGCTAAGGTTTTCTGTAGCTGCGCTGGATTGTTCACCGCCCAATCTTTTTGCGGTGCTAATGCAATGCGTGCACCGTTTGCACCGCCACGCATATCCGTACCACGGAAGCTAGCTGCAGATGCCCAAGCAGTGCGAACCAATTCAGACACTGATAAACCTGAATCTAAAATTTTCTTCTTCAGGTTGGCAACATCACGGTCGTTTACTAAATCGTAATCGATTTCTGGAATTGGGTCTTGCCAGATTAATGGCTCAGCGGGTGACGTATCCACAACATAACGAGCGCGCGGGCCCATGTCACGGTGCGTCAATTTAAACCAAGCTTTCGCAAAGGCTAACTCGAACTCTTCTGGATTTTCGTGGAAGCGTTTTGAGATTTTGCGGTACTCAGGATCAAACTTCAGCGACAAATCGGTGGTGAACATGATTGGCGCGTGGCGTTTGCCAGGAATGTGCGCGTCAGGAACCAAGTTAGACGCTTGACCGTCTTTTGGAATCCACTGAATTGCACCGGCTGGGCTACGTGTTTGTTCCCATTCAAAGCCAAACAAGTTATCAAAATATTGCATGGTCCATGCGGTCGGGTTCGCTGACCAAGCACCTTCAAGACCTGAAGTGATGGTGTCTTCTGAGTGACCTTTTCCACATTTGTTTTTCCAGCCTAAACCTTGTTCTTCAACCGCTGCACCCGCAGGGGCTTCACCCAAGCATTCTTCAGGCTTATGCGCACCGTGTGCTTTACCGAAGGTGTGACCACCGGCAATCAATGCCACGGTTTCTTCATCGTTCATAGCCATGCGGCCGAACGTATCGCGAATGTCTTTGGCTGCAAGCAACGGATCAGGATTACCGTTCGGGCCTTCTGGGTTCACGTAAATCAAACCCATCTGCACGGCCGCAAGCGGACGCTCAAGTTCACGATCGCCGCTATAGCGCTCATCTGCTAACCATTTTTTCTCAGGGCCCCAATAGACCGTGTCCGGTTCCCAATCGTCTTCACGGCCGCCAGCAAAGCCATAGGTTTTGAAACCCATCGACTCAAGCGCTACGTTACCGGTTAGAACCATTAAGTCGGCCCACGATAAGCTGTTGCCATACTTTTGTTTAATTGGCCAAAGCAACGCGCGCGCTTTGTCCAAGTTAACGTTATCTGGCCAGCTATTAAGCGGCTCAAAACGCTGCTGACCACCACCTGCGCCGCCACGACCGTCATGAATACGGTAGGTACCAGCACCGTGCCAAGCCATACGAATAAAGAATGGACCATAGTGACCATAATCCGCTGGCCACCAGTCTTGCGAGCTGGTCATCAGCGCTTCAATTTCTTTTTTAACTGCTTCGATGTCGACGTTTTGAACCGCCTCAGCGTAATCAAAGTTCTGACCCATCGGGTTTGAACTTACGTCGTGGTCGCGCAATGGTGAGAGATCAAGTTGATCTGGCCACCAAAACATTTTTGACTTGGCTTCGTTTTGCTGCGCCATTGCGCCTGACGAAAACGCCATGGTAACGGCTATCGCGGCTGCAGATAGCACTGGAATAGATTTCTTAAACATTGATGCTTCCTCCGAAAAAGGACTTTCTACGAGTCGTTTTGACTATAGTAGAAATAACCGATTCTGCGAGGCGAACCATAGCGGGAAGATTCGATTAGATTAATCGGATTTTCTATTTTCCCGCATAATTCATGAATAATTTTCTTACTTCGTTCGAATATAGCGACTCAAATGGTACGCACACATATGCAACTCATCCTCACGCAACTGTTGCCTGCTCTTGCCAATATAGTTTGGCAATACACGTGGGTTTAAAACCGAAACTTCCGCTGACTTCCCAAGTTCCGTTGTTTTTACGTACCACCCAGGGAACACAACAATACCTTTTATTGCTAACCGCTTACCGGTGCTTTCATACAAGAGGTTATGCAACCATGAGCTAGCTGCCTTGACTTGCGTCACGGCATCACTCTGTATCGGTTTACCGCCGCGTAAGATCTGTTTGCCATTGTAAAACAAAACAGACTTGCCGTTTTCGGGTTTGGACATGGTTTTTGTTTCAATCACAAAAACCCCAGAACGATGAATTACCACGTGATCAAGATTAAAGTTTTCACCTTCAATGTCGTGAAATACTTGAGCGCCATCAAGGCGTAAGCGCTCAAGAAACTGACCCACCACTTTTTCACCATCACGCCCTAACTTGATCCGTTTCGACTCGCGGACTGCTAAAAAAATACGCACAATTGAAAACAAAATAACCGGTGAGAGTACTATTGAAACTACTACCGGATCAGCTATTTCCTGGTGATACCAAGCTATCCACGCTTGCGCGATTGTCGTAACAAACACGGTGATTATTAATACGTGAATCACCGACTTATCGAGCATGTCGATTATCTTGTGATCAAGAGATTCGCCAGGGTTTCGCAGAGGTTTACTTGTTAGAGGCGATACTGATTTATATTTCTTTGTCATAGCTAATCCCTAGCAATTCAAGCGGGTGAACACCTATTTGATAACCCGAATATTCTAACTTGTCTAATCATGGTGTTTAGAAACATGGCCTGCAACAAAGACGCAAACCCCAAACCCAGCTACAATCTTAACGATTAACTAATAACGACCAACGATTAACTAATAACGACCAACGATTAACTAATAACGAGCCCCACTATGCCGCTTCATATCATCAAACACCCACTTGTTCAGCACAAACTTGGCTTAATGCGCGAAGCCGGAATTTCGACCAAGAGCTTTCGCGAGCTTGCCAACGAGCTTGGCAATTTACTTACCTATGAGGCCACCAGCGACTTTGCCTTGGAATCTGTTGCAATTACTAGTTGGAGCGGTGCCACGATTGACGTGCAGAAGCTCAAAGGCAAAAAAATGACTGTTGTGCCCATTTTGCGAGCTGGGATTGGCATGCTCGACGGCGTATTGAGCTTGATGCCCAGCGCAAAAGTTAGCGTTGTTGGGTTGTATCGCAATGAAGAAACGTTAGAGCCGGTTCCATATTTCCAGAAATTTGTCAGTGACATTGATCAGCGCATGGCATTAGTCATTGACCCGATGTTAGCCACGGGAGGTACGATGATTGCCACCCTCAACATGCTTAAACAGCGCGGTTGCGAACATATTCGTGTGCTGGTTTTGGTTGCAGCCCCTGAAGGTGTGGATAAAGTGCTAGAAGCCCATCCAGATATCCACATTTACGCGGCATCATTAGATTCTCACTTGAATGAACACGGGTATATTGTTCCGGGGCTTGGTGATGCAGGCGACAAGATTTTTGGTACCCGTTAAGGTGCCCATGTTGTTTCAAAATTGTTGACGCTGGCTAACAAAGAATACTATAAATGGGGAAACTCCCAATAATAAAAACGTTATGAAGCTATTCACAAATCGCACTGTTGCATCATTTTTTGTTTTTTCATGCTGTTTGACTACCCCAGCACTTGCCTCAGATGTGCTGGTTTCTGCAGATTTCAATGTTGGGCAAGGGTTTAACTACCTTGTTGACGACCAGTGTTACGTATTAACTCCAAATCATGTCATGGGCACCGCAACATCTGCTAACGTAATGTTACCCACGCGCCAATATCACACGGCCGACGTTGCGCATGTTTTCGATGTGGACATGGCCATTTTGAAAGCTGATATTCCGGCAGCGCAATGCAACCGCAATACCTTTTTGCAGGTGAGTGATTTAAACAAATTGCTTGGCGTTTACCAAAACGGTGTTTTAAAAACTCGACTGGCTGACGGCAGCGTGTTGCAAACGAAAATAGTCATAAGCGCTGTGGATGACAGTGAGTTTTTAGCGATCAAACCCGAACGTGCCGATGAGCCGTTTAAGCAAGGTTATAGCGGCAGTATTCTATTCGTTGCCGGGCAGGCGGCGGGAGTTTTGCTTGAGGTGGACGACGCAGGCGGTATTGTTTATCGCGCCGATGCATTAACAGCAATGCTGAACGAACATTTTGATATCAGTAGCAATGAAGAAGCCTCTGAGAATACTCCTGATAAAGCTGCTGAAGACGACGCCGAAACCACCACAAATTCGCACCTAACAGGGCGTTTAGCGACCAACCAGATCAAAGATTACAGCGTCAAAATGCTGGAAAACAGCCCAGTAGAATTCGTGCTCACCGGCGTCGATGCTGATGAGATGAAATTCGCAATTCAGATTCTGGATAAACGCGAGAATGAATTATTTGATGACGATTTCTGGAGTAACAATAATTATAGTTTTGCGTTCACACCACCGCGAACCGATGAATTCACTGTCCGCTTGGTCGGCCTACAACGCTTTGGTGAATTTGACGTCAAAATGAATGATTTTTCGTTTGATGCTGAGTTACGCGGTGTCGGAAATAAACTTGAAATGCCCGACAACATCAGTGTCAAAATTGCCCCGGACGCAATCTCTGAATACCAATTTCATGGCGAAGCAAATAGCCCGATAGAACTCTCTCTCAATGAGGTAAAAGGTAATGAATTTAAATACGCGATTCACATCATCGACAGCGAAGGCAATGCTCTATACAAAGATGATTTCTGGTCGAATAACAATTATACCTTTGCCTTTACGCCTCAGCAAAATGGCGAATATACAATAAGGTTGATAGGCATTCAGCGTTACGGACAAACCGATATCAATGTAAGCCAATGGAACACAGATGCTGCATTAACCGGCGCACAAAATGTCGTTGCGGCGGGCGACATCGTCACCAACAAAATTGCGGACAACGCGGTTGCAGAGTACCGCATGATGATGACTGCTAACGCTCCTATCGACTTCAAACTTGAATCGCAATCACCCAATACTAAGTTTCTGATTGAACTTGTCGATGAAACCGGCGAAGTTCGCTATTCCAATGACTTCTGGTCACGCAATAACAGTCGCTTTGTATTCACGCCGCTCTCGTCCGACGTGCACATCATCCGTATTACCGGCTTGCAACGGCATGGAACTTTCTACTTTAAGTTGTTTGATTATGACTAAACACATTTTCGCCATGGGTCTATGGCTAGCATTTTCAACCCATTTGCTTGGTAGTATTGTCAGCAATACTGCCAATGCCAATCAAGTTAGTGAATTCAGCGAGTCATACAGCGACACCGTGAAGGTATCGGGGCAGTTCTTAAAAGGGCTTCAGTTCACGGACGTAAATTTCGAAATTACGCCGCATATCTACTTTCCGCGTGCCTACTTGGGTTCGGTTTGCGTGTTTGTGAGTAGTGCCGACGGCCGCTACAAATCCCAATATCAGTATACCTTTACCGAACACGTTGAAGGGGTTGTGCCAATTGAATTCCCCACTAAATACACTGCTGAACTGAAAGATTTCTCCGCCGGCGAACTCGGATTATTAACCTCCGCACAGCCGAATTGCGCACAGCTAAACGGCGACTATTTGATCAGCGCATGGGGCAAGCCCAATTCTCTCAATGCCATTTCTATTTTTGTACGCAGTAACGCACGACGCGATATTGCAACGCCGCTGCTCAAAAGTGACAAGCAGCCCGGCGCAGCAGTTAAGTGCCAAGACCTACGCAGCAACTACCGTGTTTCGTATGACAAAGAATGTTTAATCACTGATGTTATGGCCGAAGAACTGCAGCGCGTTATTATTAAACGCCGCAACCTGCGCGCCATTCCAGATGAACTTATCGAGTTTTACTAATGGCATTATCCAAAATTAAACGCTTCTTCCAAAAGTGCGCCAAGGCCCTGCTGGGTATTTTCTTAACCAATGAGGATTTGCCCTATACCGCGACTGAGTTTCGCGACCGTATTTCTCTTAGCCGATTTAAGTTATTCATTCATGTATTGGTTGGGCTGTTTTGGCTACTGTTACTTTATATTCTATTCATTTCAGCGCGATTTTTAGCAACCCCTGACACCCTCTACAACGTCACGGCTAACTCTGAAATTATCACCATCGATTCATACCAAGACAGTGCCTTTGTGCCATGGCGCTTAGAGTCTGCAAAACGTTATGCGGCCTGTGGAAGCGAGACATCCAGCATGAGTGGTGAGCTGCGCATTGCGCGTGACACATCAATGTATATTGAACGCGTTGGGTCGGGGCCTCTTTGGATTACATTGAGTTCAGATTCGCTAGCACCGGTTGGCTATTTGCTCACCGACAGCAACGAACGCATTGAACTTAGTGACTGCGAAGCCTTTGAACTGTCAGCTTCAAACACACAAAGCTACACCTTACCCATTGACGGTATTATGACAGTAGGCGGTGAGGTAAAAGAAGCTTCAGTGCGTGAACCCATACTTCACAAGGGGTCTGTTACTATTTCCGACAAGGGCGCACTTTCACGGCAGTATTATCAGACAGATCCGTACCCGTTAGAGTTGGGTGACAAGTTCTTTATTAAAGAACCTTCGGTGCAAAGTTCTGGATTTATCTATATCGATGAGAACCCAGGCATCAACATCACCTACAACGGCAAAGGCGATGTGGGTGTCATACAACGCTATAAGTCAGAAGACATCATGTTAAAAAACAGCATTTGGACCAAGCTTGCACATGACGAAAGCTTGATCTTTTTGTGGTTGTTTTTGGTGGCAGCATTTTCATTCCTCAAGTTCATCATTCGGGTGAACATTGAGTAAGCGGCCAAGCTAACTGGTCACCAATGCGGTGCTAACCACTTGGTTGCGGCCAGCCGCTTTGGCTTTGTACATGTTGTTATCCGCAACCTGCAACAAGCGTTCAACCGACTTTTCATCAACTTGACTGAACGTTGCCGCACCAATACTTACTGTGACGTGAATACCGCCATTAACAGCCTTTTCGCGAACCTTTTCAATAATGCGTTCACCTAAGGCCTTGGCTTGCGCCTTGTCGGTATTCGGGCAAATGACTAAAAATTCCTCGCCGCCCCAACGCCCAACCGAATCGGATTCACGGGTTGCCTCTTCTAATACTTTGCACAGCGCAACTAACACCAAGTCACCCACTAAGTGTCCGTGTTCATCATTAATGCGCTTGAAATGATCCACATCAAGCAGCAACACCGAAACGGGCTGCTTGTTGCGACTGGCCAACGACAGAACTTTTTTCAGGGTATTGTCTAAATATAGACGGTTAAACACGCCCGTTAATGGGTCTGTAATTGAGGTTTTTTGCAGCTGTTCATAGGCTTCTTGACGGGAGCGCTCATAAAAGCGAAATAAGAATATTTGCGCCGTGGCCACTTCAACAAAGTTAAATAAGGCGCCTAGTGAGAGGTTTGCTGTAACCCCTTGGTTTAACAATTGGTACAAATACCAGCTGAAATAAAGAAAAACCAAACCGCTAATCCAGCTACCACCGCTACGGCCTAATAAGAAAAACGCAATGGGTGGCAGCATGGTTGCCCATAACAGCGAATAATTACGGCCTTCTGCAAGGTGCACAAACGCGAAAAGAATAATGATTAAGGTGGCCATAACGGCCCAGCTGGCCACCCGGAAATTACCGCCACGGCTTACGAAAAGATAGATAGAAACAGCGAGAGCAAGGCCAATGAAGTCGTAAAAAGCGATATCCGCAGCATCGAACAAGGTGATATTCAGCACCCCAATAATGCCAAAGTAAGCCACCATGATAAGTAGCACGCTATAAATAAGCGAAACTTGGTTATAGCGCGGATCGGCTGCGTCGATATCGGGGTGGTACTTTCGCCAATACTTCATGTGTAGAAATCGCCTAATTTTTTTACATTTTATCTTGATTTTTTAACAATTGGAATTAGCTTTAGCTGGGCACCGACCCTCAGCGCAACTTAATTTTTATGCTTGAGCTTGAAAGCTGAGAAGAAAGAGCAGTCCTGGGACTGCCCCCTTCATTTCTTAAACATCTGCGGTATTTACAAGCAGCCATATAAACACGCAACTGGCGAAGTACTGAAATGCGCCATTTAACGACATTGCACCTGCTTGGGTTTGCCACATTTGTAGTAAGGCACCACCAAATACGCCAAAATAACCAAACCACACAATAATTCCGATGCTTGCACCGACCAATGCATACTTCTTCGATGCATTAAATGTCGCAGCCTTTGCCTGCCGCACCGACCACATGTCCCAACAGCCTTTTAGCAACACAATACCCGCCAATATTTCGGTTGCAATAATCACCAAAACAGCCGTCCAAACTAACGGCGAAGCGGTCACTTCGGGCATAATGGAGTTTGGATAAACCGCATGCTCTTGCATTGACAAAACATACGCTATGGCGCTGTAACAGGCATCAATGTTTGCGATATTTTGTGATGCATAAAACAAACACATCAACGCCAATAACAGCACAAACACACATTTTAAGCTTCTAATCATTAGATAGCTCCTTTACGCAACGGTTTCGACCAACAAGCTCATTCTTGAAGGTAAGTTTCTAAGAACTTCAAATAGGCTTCTTGCGCTTCAATGCGATTTTCTTTAACGGCAAAACCGTGGCCTTCGTCATCAAATAACACATATTCCACTGGCACATTGTTGGCGCGAATCGCTTCGACCATTTCGTCGCTTTCAACCTGCAGCACACGCGGGTCATTGGCGCCTTGAACAACTAACACAGGGGCTTTGATGCGGTCGGCGTGGAACAGCGGCGAAATTGCGCGTAAGCGCTCACCATCAACCGCAGGGTCACCCAATTCGTCGTACAACGACTGACGGAAGCTTTCCCACCATGGTGGAATACTTTCCAGTGTGCGCACCCAGTTGGTGACACCAAAGATATTGATACCGGCATCGAATTCATCGGTAAATGCCAACGCCGCCATGGTCAAATACCCACCATAGCTGCCACCCATGACTGCAATGCGATCAGGGTCGACCCAGTCCAACGTTTGCAGGTATTTTTTGCCGTAAACAATGTCTTGCAAATCATCTTCGCCATGACGTTTATCGTCTAAATGGAAGAAGGTTTTACCGTACCCCGACGACCCCCGGTTATTCACACCAAACATCGCGTAGCCGTGGTTTACCAAGTGCTGAACCATCGCGCTGTAACCCTGACGCGTTTGCCCACCCGGGCCACCGTGAATAAAGATAATTGCGGGCACCTTATTATCGGCGCTGGCCTGATGCGGTTTATACAGCAAACCCGGTACGCTCAGCTCATCAAAGCTTTCAAACCGCTCCACGCTGCTTTGCACCAGGTGCTCAGGGTTCATACCTTCAGCCAGTGTATTGGTAAGCTGCACCACTGAATCACTACCGACCTGCCATACCATCAGGTTTGAAGGCGACACATCCGAATTCACATAAAACACCATGGTTGATTCGTCATCGGAGAAATTCACGCCGCGCAAGTCACCCGGTGGGTGTTCCGGAAGTTGCACTTGCTTACCGGTGCTCTGGTCCAAAATACTCAGTTCTGTGCGTGCATCGGCGTTGACACCAACCACCTGATAGCGACCAGACTCTGAGAAGTACAAGAACGACACATCCCAATCTGCGGCATAGCGCTCACTGTGGGTGTCGCTGGCGATGTCATACTCCCAGGCTTGAAAAAACTCGCCTTGGCCATCGGTGCCGTAAATGAGCTTGTTGCTGTCAACCGTGAAGGTATATGCACTGTGTTGAATAGCGCCTTCGGTTGGGTTCAGTAGTTTCGGTTCAACCGTGTCCGCCTGCAAATCCACTAAAAACAGATCGGAGTCCGCATTGCTGTTGGTGCGGCTGAGTGCCAAATACTGCCCATTAGGGCTTACTGATTCAATGTTGAAACCCGTGTTGTTTTCAAACACCATGGTGCGACTAAAATCGTCAGCACTGTAGCGGTATAAATCGAAATAACGGTTATCCCGCTCGTTCGTCATCACATAAAAGTGCGTGTCGTCTTCATGCCATCCGGCCACCATGGCTTTCAAGTCTTCGCCCGGTGTTAAGTCCTGCGTGGTGCCATCTTCAAGGCGCACATACACATGGTTTAGCTCATTACCGCCTTGGTCGGCCGTGTACAACAAACGATTGTCTTTTGGAAACCAACTAATGCCGCGAATGGCGTTGGTGGTTGAATTAGTAAGCTGGGTCGGTTCGCTGCCGTCTACGGGGTAGCTGTAAACATTATAAATACCAGATGCGTCACTGGTTACCAGTACTGCGGTACCGTCATGATTAATGGATGAACCATACAGCGTGGTGGTATCGAAAAAGGTTTCGGCACTGTATTGCGGCACCGTCACTTCTGACGCGGCTTGCTGCACAGGCTCCGCAGCTGATGATGTTGGCTCTGGCGCTGGCTTACTGCACGCCACAAGCAGCAGGCTGGCAATAGTGGCTTGAAGGAGTAATGAAGTTCGCATGTTGAGTTCCTTGTTGTATTATCTCTTTGATATGGCCTGTTTTACCGCTTCAACAGAATTTACAAAGTGTAGTCTAAATCCACCGGTCAACAAGTGCATCGATAAGGAGATTCATAGGTGAAACAAATCTTGTATATTGCTCACGGTGGCGGACCCATACCGTTACTTGGTGACCGAAGCCACGACGATTTGAACAATGCGCTGCGCAAAGCTGCTACCCGCATGTCAAAACCCACAGCGATTATCGTGGTCAGCGCGCATTGGGAAACCGACGTACCCCACGTAACTACGGGATCGCAACCTGAGCTCATTTATGATTATTACGGTTTCCCGCCTGAGTCTTACACTATTCAGTATCCAAGCCCTGGCGCCCCCGAGCTCGCCGAAAAAGTGCTTAGTGCAATAACCAACCAAGGTCTGAAAGCTGTCGGTGAACCCCAACGCGGGTTTGACCATGGCCTGTTTGTACCGTTGAAAATTATGTATCCAGCCGCCGATATTCCGTGCGTTCAATTATCGCTGCAAAACACATTAAATGCTGAAGCGCACATTAAACTAGGTAAGGCGCTACAAGCAGTTGACCACGACGGCTTATTGATTCTTGGTTCTGGTTTCTCGTTTCACAACATGCGCGCGTTTTTTGCGCCCGATACCAGCGATGCCGATAATAAAAATGCCGAGTTTCAAGCGTGGCTGCAGCACACCTGCAGTGCAACGGATATTTCAGAGCCAGAACGCCAACAGTTGCTGATTAACTGGAAACAAGCTCCCCATGCGCGCTTTTGCCATCCGCGCGAAGAACATTTATTACCATTGCACGTGTGCTATGGTGCTGCCGAGCGCGCTTGCGACCAAGCAACCACCGTATACGCACTGAATAAAGAATCACGTATGTTTTACTGGCAAATTAATTAAGGTAGAAATTCATGGCACGCGCCCACGCATTACACATTTTGGTGAAAACTCAGGAAGAAGCCGAAGCGTTGAAAAAGCAACTCGCTTCAGGCAAAAAGTTTGGTGACCTTGCGCGGAAGCATTCGCTTTGCCCTTCAGGCAAAAAAGGTGGCGACTTGGGTGAATTTGGACGTGGCCAAATGGTACCGGCGTTTGACAAAGTAGTATTTGGTAAGCCCACGCTGGAAGTGCATGGCCCCATAAAAACCAAGTTCGGATGGCACTTAATTAAAACGCTTTCACGCACATAGGAAAAACCATGAAACACGTAGTCATTATTTTTATTTTATTCGTAAGCCTAGGCTCTGCTATGGCAGCTGAACGCGAAAGCGTACTTGGTTTTGGCGGCGTATTTTTTAAAGCGGAAAACCCAGCCGTATTAGCCAAGTGGTACGAAGAACACCTCGGCGTGAAGCAAACACCCACCACCTACGAAGAGCAGCCGTGGGTGCAAGCTGGCGGTAGCACCGTATTTGGCGTGTTTAATGCGAAAACCAGTTATTTTGGTGCGGACGATCAGCAGTTTATGTTCAATTTTCGCGTGCGCGATCTTGACGCCATGGTGGCGCAATTACGCCAAGCTGGCATTGAGGTTGAAGTTGACCCGGAAACCCACCCCAACGGGCGTTTTGCGCGCCTCGCTGACCCAGAAGGCAACCCGATTCAACTGTGGCAAGAGATGACGCCTGGCGTCAGTCCGTAACAGGCTTTGGAACGTAAATTGCGACGCCTTCGGCAGTTTTATCCGTGAGGCCGAACGACTTTCCTAGACTGATGCCAAAACCTAAATTGCCGGTGCTACGGCCAATGCCTGTGCCAACGTGAACTGAATCGTCTTGGCGTTCACCGGTTGTGCGCAGCAACACGCCATTGGCGCCAACCGCTGCAGCTGCCTCTTTTAATCGTCGCAACACCGCTTCCATTTTGGCTTCATCACCGATGCTAAACGACGCATCGCTAGTAGCGGTGATAAAAGCTATGGCTTCGTAATTCTCGGGCTCTTGCAAGTAAACGGTAACCTGCTCAGGTGCAATGGCTGCGCGCTTCGTACCAATAACACTGGTGGTCGTCGGCGAGGCGCAGGCGGTAAGCAATAAAGCACAGACAACGAATAAATATCTCATTCTGAAACCTCCTGCTCGTCACCCCACTCTTCGCCTAAGTATTTAAAGCGCGGTACCTCTAGGCCATCTACGCTGACTGACTGCAAAAACATGTCATACGGGCGTACCCATAGCCCTTGCTCGTCGCCGTATAACGGCCGATACAGCACCATCCACTCTTCAGTTTCAGAATGGCGCACGGTATCAACGACCTCGTACATAGGGCCTTTATAGTGCTGATATTTACCTGGGGTAATTTTCATCTCGAACTCCTCGCCAGAATTTTATCGAGCTCATTCGCCACCAAGATTAATTAAAGCTGCCTGCGCTCTGCCGCACGGTATAAAATGTCTTTAATCACGGTTGGGCACGCGTCCGCATCTACATATATTTTCATGTGACTTTATGTGCTTTAATGATTTTCATAAACCATAGATTAGCATTAAGCTAAACCCATCACCTAACAGCTATCTTCGATATCATGGCAGTTTTTCAGAAAGTTATTACGTTAAAAGCTCAACCTCGCGGCTTTCATTTGATTACCGACGAAATTGAACACGGGTTACCTGAACTAAGTAAGGTTGAGGCTGGAATACTTCATGTCTTTATTCAGCATACGTCAGCATCGCTCACCATAAACGAAAATGCTGACCCAACGGTGCGGCAAGATTTTGAAAGCCATTTCAATAAGATGGTGCCTGAGAATGCGCCATACTATCGCCATACCTATGAAGGCCCAGATGATATGCCAGCACATCTTAAAGCCAGCATACTTGGCAGCTCCGTTAGCATTCCGGTAACCGCAGGTCGTTTGAACCTTGGCACATGGCAAGGCGTGTATTTGGGCGAACATCGCGACCATGGTGGGGCTAGACGGCTGGTGTTGACGTTAAGCTACTAACTTAAATAACTAGGTTTTGGAAATGTTCAAAACGATATCTTCGGGAGCTCCAAGCAGGGGCGTTAACGCCTCAGCCTCGCTGTTGAGCCAAAATCCGACTTCATTCGGGCGAATGAGCAGCGGCATGCGATGATGAAACTCAGCGCATTGTTCAGTCGGCGCCGTGGTCAAGGTCACTAGTTGCGCGCGCGAGTCGACATGTGGGAAGTAAATACCAGCCATATACAACGGCTGACCGTTTGCCTCGCTGAATAAGTACTTGGTTTTGCGCGATTGCCCTTCTTGTTGCTGCCATTCATACCAACCGCTACAAGGCACCACACAACGGTGCTGCTTAAACGCTAGTTGAAAGGTGCGTTTGGTCGCAACCGTTTCAGCTTGTGCATTAATCAATATACGGTTTGCCCAACTCGGTTGAATACCCCATTCTGTGCTGAGTTGATGCAACAAATCGTGACGCTGGGTTGTGGTGATCACTTCGACTTGCTGGGTGGGGCGCAAGTCGTGATTGGTCGGCGCATGAAATTTCAGGCCAAGCTGTTCGGTTACCAACCGGCACAGCGGGTCAGTAACAACATTGAGCCTTCCGCACATAGAAGCCTCCGCGGTGAAGGAAACAAAAAGCCGCTCAGTTGCGTCAAAATTGATACAACTGAGCGGCTGTTTTTATTTCGAAACTAGGAACTAATACCCTTTAAAAAAGTAATATTAGCTGGCGTTCTTAGTCTCGCTGATGTACTCATCAATAAACTGCTCGAGAATATTCAACGGCACTGGACCATTTTTTAGCACGGCGTCGTGGAACTCACGAATATCGAACGCATCACCCAGTTGAGTTTTGGCTTTTTCACGTAGCTCAAGAATCTTCAGCATACCAATTTTGTAAGCTGTAGCTTGGCTTGGCATAACGATATGACGCTCAACCATTTTCTTCGCATCCGCTTCAGCGTTTGGCGTGTTGGTTACGTAGAAATCGATACCTTCTTCGCGCGTCCATTTCTTCGCATGAATACCTGTATCAACCACTAAGCGCACTGCACGCCAAAGTTCCATCGCTAAACGGCCGAAATCAGAGTATGGGTCTTCATAGAAGCCAATCTCTTTTGGCAAGAACTCGGTGTACAGTCCCCAACCTTCGCTGTATGCGGTGAATCGACCAAACTTACGGAACGACGGAATGCCTTCAAGCTCTTGCTGAATAGCAATTTGCATGTGGTGACCCGGAATACCTTCGTGGTAAGCCAAGGCTTCCATTTGGTAAGTTGGCATAGATGCCATGTCGTATAAGTTCGCGTAGTAAACGCCAGGACGTGTGCCGTCCATTGACGGTTGCTGGTAGAACGCCTTGCCAGCTGACTTCTCACGGAAAGGTTCAACCGCTTTCACAATCATGTCGGCTTTTGGCTTGGTGATAAACAGCTCGTCTAAGCGCTCGCGCATGGTGTCGATAAGCGCAGTGGCTTCATCTAAATAGCGTTGACGGCCTTCGGCAGTGTCAGGGTAGATAAAGTCTTGGTTGTTACGCATGTGCACGAAGAACTCTTGCAAGGTACCTTCAAAACCTACTTTTTCCATGATGACACGCATTTCGTCGTGAATACGCGCCACTTCGCTTAAACCAATTTCGTGAATTTCTTCAGCGGTCAAGTCGGTGGTGGTGGTGCGTTGCAATGCGTTATTGTAGAAGGCTTCGCCGTCTGGGAATTTCCAGGCACCGTCTTTGGTGTCAGCTTGCGCGGCAATGTCTTCAACCGTGCTAATCAAGCTCTCATAGGCTGGCTTAACGGATTCAACCAAAGCTTGTTCAGCAGCACTCATCAGTGCGTTGTATTGGTTTTCATCAATGTCGAGGTTATCCACTTTCTTGGTGAAGTCGTCTAGGAAAACGCTTGGCTCACCGTCTTCAAACGGCGCACCCGAGATGATGTTTCGGCTGTCGCTAATAACATACGGGTACACAAACTTCGGTGCGATAATGCCCTTCTCAGCACGAATTTTTAAGTTCTCGCTCAGTTGCGCAAACAATTCTGGTAAACCATTTAAACGCGCAACATAGGCTTCAGCGTCGGCAACTTCACTAATGCGGTGTTGATTGATAAGCAACGACGCAACACTTGAGTGCATGCCGAACATTTGGTTTACCGGATAGTTATAATGGCGCCATTTGAAGTCAGCAATCTCTTGCTCCAAATTTTGCTTCATTAGTAACCAGCTCACCTTGGTTTGATCATTCAACTTGGCTTCGTCAATTTCCATAACGCGCGCCAGCTGTTCTTTTTGCAGGGCTAAATCTTCTTCAGCGCGTTGCTCAGAAATATCGTCCCACTTGTCTTGGTCTTGCTTGATACCCAAGTACGACTGGTACATTGGGCTGCGCATAACATTTTCCATGAAAATGTCTTCAAACAGCTTGTTGGCTTTTTCTGATTCCGCCTGAATTTCAGCTTGGCTAACGGCTTGATCAGTCGTTGCCGTTTGGCTTTCTGCGACAGGCGCTGTCGCTTCAGGTTTCTTCGCATCAGAACATGCCGCTGCGCTCAGCGCTAGCGTCACCGCTAATGCTAAATGCTTCATTTTTAAATCAGACATCGGTTGTCTCCTTATTGTTATAGTGACCTTAGCTTAGCACCATACTAACTAAGTGGTCTATTTACGCAGCTGGGCTTGGGGTGAATCGCCGCAACTCTGCGGCAAGGTGTTAGCTGGAACTGTTCAATAAATCGAGGTTTCTGCTGTTGGTTAGATTCTTAGTTAGAAAATGGCTCATATCTGAACTGTATATAAACTAGACAATCAAGATTTACGAGGTTATCATATTTGATAACACGGAGAGTTACCTGATGACATGGAAAATCAGTTTTTATAAAGGTGTAGATAAGGAAAAAAGGTAACCAAAGAATGAGCTTACAACAATTAAAAAAGCGCGCTTTAAGTAATCCCAAAGTAAAGGCTGAATATGAGAAGCTTGAATGCGAGTTCAATCTGATTGATCAACTACTTACTATGCGTTCGAAATCTGGCTTCACCCAGGCGCAAGTGGCCGAGCGCATGGGAACGAAAAAAAGTAATATAAGCCGTCTAGAGCATGGCAACTCAAACCCAAGCTGGTCAACGCTTTTGAAGTATGCACACGCCTGTGGCTTTGAGCTCTCGTTAAAGCTTAATAAAATATGATATCTCGGTTAACAGCTGCTGGAGCTAGATGTGGACGCCGTGGTGGCGGCCATGATTGCTGGCAACATTACAGCGACCATGATGGCGGCTTGCACCGCATTGATCACATCGTCTGTCAGCGCACCGAGCTCTTCGCCTTTGGAAATTTGTTCAATGCGCGCCTTGTGGGTTTTCAATTCCTCTTTGCTAAACACATCGTTCAGCACATGAGCACTTTTCGCAAGCGCGACCATTAGCGCCACACGCGGGTCAATCTCAAGCGGTTTGTCGAGCACTAAACGGCGCATTTCATGGCGCAAATGGCGCTCTGGTTCAGGGTCAACTTCTGGATAGATTTTCTGGGTAAACAGCCACAAAATTTTCTTTTCGTCGCTTTTAATAATGCCGTCGGCTACCAGTTGCTCTGCAACTTTGTGCTTGAGCTTAGGGATCTGGCCAATACGCATCACCCAATTTTTAAGCGTGTCGGGGCGCTTTTTATCGGTTATTTTTTGCAAAACTTCATCCAGCACCGCATCGTGGGTTGGTGATGCATCGAGCACTTCAACTTTGTCTTTGTTGCCGCGGTTCACGCGAATACGATTAAGCAACAGCAATTCCGCCAACACTGCAGCAGCCACACTGTACTCAACGTACCAGCCCTCGGTAGTGCCTTTTTCATCGTGCAGCGCCAGCAGCACAAGGCCTTCATAGAGCTTCACTTTGAGTTCGTTGGTGTGCATGGATTGCCTCGTTATTGATTTTATTTGATTCATCATAGGGAGGTGCGCACGAATGCTCAATTTTAGTGTGTAAGTTTTTGTATCAGTGTGGCTGATGAGCTGTTTATCGTGCTTATTCGGCTCAATGTATGAGCCGAATAAGCAGATTGACAGCGGCAACACTTGCGTGCGGAGGAGTTGTGGTGGCTATTCGATGTTTTGGATCTGAATATTTATAAATAACCCATACTATTGATAAACATAATAAATGCTTTAAACTCAACTTGATTAGTCACCACTATTGTCACCAAATTAGAATGCTTTATAGAGCAAGTTCAGCCTCAATGAGGCTTACCTTATCCTTTAAAATCTGATTGTATTCTTTTCCATCCGTCGCGTAATGAGCCCGCCGGTGACAATTCGGGCAAACGGCAACTACATTCTCAGGATGATCAGGGCCACCATCGGCTAAGCGCGTCATATGATGGCATTCAAGGAATGGACCTGCCTTTGTTTCAAAAGGCGCCGGTTCTCCGCAACCCTCACAGATTCCTTTTGAACGTTTCAGCACATATTGTTTTATCGCTTCTGAACGAAGCTGAGTGATCGAAGCTCGCTCTTTTGGCGTTGGGTCAGGTGAGACTGATGCTGCCGCAAGTGCAAGCTCTCTCAACTCTTTCAAACTAGAGTTTCTCAACTTGGTATCAGTGTAATCGCCATATATCTTCTTAGGTTCATGAACTTGTTCTTTATCAAGAATCGAATCAACAGCAAGATGGAATACAAAAGCGTTTCTTAGGTTACCATCTCGATCAGGCCTCTTCTCTTCGTGATAGTCGATACACTCTGCCTCGCCGACAAAAGTGACAAATGGGCTTTTTGAGTCCTGCTTTTCGAATATATACAGCTTTTTCCCGTTCGTTTGGTGATCTCTTATCGCTAAATTCCCTTTTTGCATTTTCATATCACCGACCTGCCCCTCGCCGGTATACATGAAAACCCCACCTACAAAGCCATCGATATACCCATGTTCTTCGCCACCAGGAGAAGTAAACAAAAAGACAGCTCGGTGGCCTTTTGGTGTGGCTATGCCGCCCCGTTGCTGACCTCCAAACTGCTCATGTATATCAGTTGCACGTCGGTAACTTTTCCCAACTTCAAACATCGATATCCCTCTCATAACATTCGTAGTTATCGCAGATTACCTTTTAGACACTCAAATGTCTGCAGAGTTAAGTCGCAAGTCGTTGTGCGACAACCTGACAAATGCGAGTCAGATTATTACCATAATTGTTTACTTATCGTTATAGTATGGAAATCTCTTAGGCGGAAACACGGGATTTTAATATCCTAGTCGAAACTATTAATATGCGCGTGAAGCAATTTGCTTGAACAGACCCCGAATAAAAACGATTACAAGGAATGTCATGGCCTTCAATACGAATAAATTCAATGAGGATAGCCGGGTCAAAATACCAGCAATACTGCACCTGATGCGCTTAGGCTATCGGTATCTATCACTCAAGGGTCAAACCTGGGACTTAGATACCAATATCTTCCCGGATTTATTCAAAGCGGCTATTGGAAAAATTAACCCCGGTATTGAAGATGCCGAAGTAGGCCGTTTATTCGACGATGTCAAACTACTGCTTGATAACGAAGACCTTGGTCGTGCTTTTTTTGAGCGATTGTCTGAACGTTCAAACACCAAACTGATCGATTTCGAGAATTTCAAAAATAACAGTTTTCATGTTGTAACCGAGCTGACTTGTCAGAATGGTGATGAAGAGTTCCGCCCAGATATCACTGTGTTGATTAACGGAATGCCGCTGGTGTTTATTGAGGTGAAAAAGCCCAATAACCGCGAAGGTATTCTGGCCGAGCGTGACCGCATCAATAAACGTTTTCAAAACCCCAAGTTCAAGCGTTTCGCCAACATCACCCAGTTTATGATTTTCTCCAATAACATGGAGTACGACGACGGCGACCCTGAACCCGTGCAAGGAGCCTTTTATGCGAGTAGCTCGTATCACAAACCTGTTTTTAACTATTTCCGCGAGGAAGAAATTTTAAATTTAACAGCGTTACTTAAGCCGGTATCGGATGATGAGGAGCTAAAAGTCCTAAAAGACAATAACCTGGAAGTAATCCGCAGTAACCCAGAATTTCAAACTAACAAGCAACCTGAACGCCCGACAAACCGAATCTGTACCTCTTTGCTAAGCCGCGAACGCCTCGCCTTTATTCTTCGTTATGCATTAGCTTATGTAACGGAATCAGATGGCTTACAAAAGCATATCATGCGTTACCCGCAGTTGTTCGCAACCAAGGCCATTGAGCGCAAACTAAGCGAAGGTATCAAAAAGGGCATAATCTGGCACACTCAAGGTAGTGGTAAAACCGCTTTAGCCTTTTATAGTGTTCGCTATTTAACCGACTACTTCCAAAAACAACAGATAATTCCAAAGTTTTACTTTATCGTTGACCGATTAGACCTTCTACAACAAGCACAACGGGAGTTCACTGGGCGTGGCCTAACCGTGCATATCATTAATTCACGTGATGCGTTTACACGTGATATTAAAGCCACACAGGTGATCCATAACCATTCTGGGAAACCAGAAATTACTGTGGTTAACATTCAAAAGTTTAAAGATGATCCGGATGTGGTTAGTACCAATGACTACAACGTCGCAATACAGCGCGTCTACTTTTTAGACGAAGTGCATCGCAGCTACAATCCCAAAGGCAGCTTTTTAGCGAATTTAAGTCAATCAGACAAAAACGCCATCAAAATTGGCTTAACTGGTACACCATTATTGGGTGATGACTACAACTCGCGAGCGTTGTTTGGCGAATACATTCACAAGTACTATTACAATGCTTCAATAGCCGATGGTTACACTTTGCGCTTAATTCGCGAAGAAATCAGCACACAGTACAAAATCGAACTACAGCAAGCCCTTGAAGAAGCCGAAGTCCAAATGGGAGATGTGGACCGTAAATTAATATACGCTCACCCAAGCTTTGTAGAGCCCATGCTAGCTTATATTGTGAATGACTTTGAAAAAAGCAGAGGTGCTTTGAACGATTCTAGCATTGGCGGGATGGTCATCTGTGATAGTTCAGACCAAGCCAAACAGATGTTTGATATTTTCAATTTGAAATATGCAAAAGCGCCTATCTTACCGCAAAAATATGGAGACCAACGCTCAGAAATGTTAGAAGCGGCCGAAGCGCCGCCAGTCACTTACGCAGACTTTGGTCAACAGTCGAATAAGGTAAAAAGTGCCGCACTAATTCTTCATGACATAGGCACCAAAGAAGAGCGTAAAGACTGGGTTGAAGATTTCAAGGCTGGTAAAATCGACTTTTTGTTTGTATACAACATGCTACTCACCGGCTTTGACGCGAAGCGCCTTAAAAAACTCTATCTTGGCCGCGTAATCCGCAAACATAACCTGCTACAGGCGCTCACTCGGGTAAACCGTACTTACAAAGATTTCCGCTATGGCTATGTGGTAGATTTTGCCGATATTCGACAAGAATTTGATGCAACGAACAAAGCCTATTTTGAAGAGCTACAGTCGGAGTTAGGCGATGAGATGGAGCATTACTCACACCTATTTAAATCTCAAGAAGAGATCGTACAATAAATTGAGCATATCAAAGACGTTCTGTTTCGTTTTAATACCGACAACATGGAAGAGTTTTGCAACCAAATCAGCCAAATTCAAGACCGTGATACCGTTTTAACGTTGAAAAAGGCCCTCGCCGATGCTCGCAGCCTGTATAATTTGATCCGCTTGCAAGGTGATTATGACTTTCTGGATGAACTGGACTTTGCCAAACTCAATGTGCTTTACCGTGAAACCAGCAACCACCTAGACTTACTCAACCTTAAAAATGATTTAGAAAGCGGCCAAGACACGTCAACACTGCTTAACCGTGCCTTGGAAGACATTATTTTTAAGTTTGTTAAAATTGGCGAAGAAGAACTGGTACTTGCCGACAAGCTTAAAAACACCCTGCGCCAAACACGCGAAGCCTTAGCAAGTAACTTTGACCAGCAAGATCCGCGGTTTATTAGCTTAAAAGAAGAATTAGAGCGACTGTTTAAGAAGAAAAACCTAAGCGAAGTCACGCAAGACGAAATGGTTGCCAATATTGATGCCCTGAATAAAATTCATGACCATGTCAAAGAGCTAAACCGCGAAAACAACCTGCTAAGGCAAAAGTACCTCGGCGATACTAAATACACGCGTATTCACAAGCGCCTGCAAGAGCGCCAACGGAGCCAATGCGATATCAGCGAGTCCGAGCGTAAAATATTTGAAGCCCTAGCGGGCGTGAAGCAAGATGCTGACGAACAGGTACTCAACAACAGCCAAGTGCTTCATAACGAAAATTACTTCGAGCGTCAGATGATGCCGCTCGTGATCGCGCGCTTTATGAAAGAACAAAACATTAAACTCAACGCCGATGCCTCACGTTATATCAATCATTTGGTCGTCGCCGAATATTTAAAAGAATTTAATACCGGTAACCAAGCGTGGTAGTGGCTATTTATTGACTACTGAAAATAAGCGCCGGTAAAACCAAATAGGAAATAAACAGAAAATGGTTGAGTTAGAATTTCAGCAAAAAACCAAAACTCTTATTGATAGTCTGAAGAGCATTTGTGCAAGTAATGGGTTAGGAAACAGTACGGGAGAATTTGAGATTATTACCCAAGTTTTTCTTTATAAATTTCTTAACGATAAATTTGCATTTGAAGCAAAAAAAATTGACTCGAAAGTGGCAAGCTCCGAGAAATGGGAGGAAGCCCTCGTTTCCATGAGTGAGGACGAGCTAGAGATGCTGCAACTGCAAATGGGTGGAGATACCGCGCGCTTGAAGCCTCATCACTTTCTCAGCCATTTATTTAAGCAGCAATACGCGCCAGATTTCGCTCGATTATTTGATGACACACTTATAGATATTGCGATCGAAAACAATGATGTATTTGCTGTAATGACTGATTCCGGAGAAAAAGTTCAACTCTTTACTCGCATCAGTGAAAATGTGACGGTATCAAAGCGAGACGCATTCTGTCGGGCAATTATTAACAAATTAGTGGAGTTCAGTTTCGAAAGAATCTTTACACAAAAGTTTGATTTTTACGCCACCATCTTTGAATACCTAATCAAAGACTATAACAGCAACTCCGGTGGGAAATACGCTGAATATTACACGCCTCATGCCGTAGCTCGTATAATGGCTGAGATCCTCGTGCCAAAAGATGTACAGGGAAAAGTCAAGAACGTAAATTGTTATGACCCGTCTGCTGGTTCTGGCACGCTACTGATGAATGTCGCTCACGCTATTGGGGAAAATCGTTGTAGCATTTACACACAAGATATATCAAAGAAGTCGTCCAATCTTCTTCGGCTAAATTTAATTTTAAATAACCTCGTACACTCAATACCAAACGTTATAGAAGGCGACACTTTACTTCACCCTCACCATAAGGACGGATTGCAGTTGAAGAAATTTGACTACATAGTGTCCAACCCCCCATTCAAGCTAGATTTCAGCGACATTCGTAGCAAACTAGACAGCAAAGAAAACAAAGATCGATTCTTTGCCGGTATTCCAAAGGCGCCAGCTAAAGCTAAAGACAAAATGGCAATTTACTCGTTGTTTTTACAGCACATCATTGCGTCAGTTAAACCAAACGGTAAAGCCGCTGTTGTGGTGCCAACGGGTTTTATCACCGCGCAATCGGGTATCGATAAAAAAATCCGTGAGCACTTGGTAAGAAATAAAATGCTGGCGGGCGTGGTCTCCATGCCATCCAATATTTTCGCCACCACCGGCACCAACGTGTCGATCCTGTTTATCGACGCCAGTAACGATGGCGATGTGGTACTGGTAGATGCTTCAAACTTGGGTCAAAAAGTCAAAGATGGCAAAAACCAAAAAACCGTATTAACGCCATTTGAAGAACAGCAGATCATTGATGTCTTTAACGCCAGAAAGGCGGTAGAAGATTTTTCCGTTGCGGTGAGTTATAACGACATCGAAGCAAAAAACTACTCGTTAAGTGCGGGCCAATACTTCGATGTCAAAATCGAATACGTGGATATTAGCCCCGAGGAGTTTGCCCAAAAGCTGCAGAACTTTACCAATGATTTAGATGGCTTATTTAGCCAGTCTCGTGAATTAGAAGCTGAGATTAAAGAGCATTTAACGGGATTAAAATATGAGTGATTGGCATGAAACTACCCTAGGAAAGGTTGCTGATGTTTTTACTGGCCATCCGTTTCGAAGTGAATTTTATTCTGATGGTCTTCAAGATATTAGACTTTTACGAGGGGACAACATTTCACAGGGGGCAATGGACTGGAGTGACGCAAAGAAGTGGCCTGCCGAACAGCTTGAGGAATATGAAAAATATCAGCTAAAAGAGGATGACATTGTTCTAGCAATGGACCGTCCGTGGATAGCCGCAGGGTTAAAGTACAGTCAAATAATTAAGAGTGATCTGCCCGCGTTATTAGTTCAGCGAACTGCAAGATTACGTGGCAGTAGTAACTTGGATATAGGCTATTTAAAATATATTATTGGTAGTCCTTGGTTCACAAGTTACATCAAAAGAATTACCACAGGTTCATTGGTTCCGCACATAAGCTTAAAACAAATTCGTGAGTTTCCGGTAAAGTTACCGTCTCTCGAGGAGCAAAAACAAGCGGCTACTGTTTTACAAGCGATCGACAAAAAAATCGAACTCAATAACCGTATCAACGCCGAACTGGAAGCCATGGCCAAAACCCTGTACAACTACTGGTTTGTACAGTTCGATTTCCCCGACGCCAACGGCAAACCCTACAAAACCTCCGGCGGCAAAATGGTCTTCAACCCAACCCTAAAGCGCGAGATCCCGGAGGGGTGGGAAGCTATTTCTATAGGGAATATAGTCGATATAAAGACAGGCAAAGAAGACGCTAACTTCGCAACAGAGAGTGGTAAATACCATTTTTTTACATGCGGAGTATCAGCGCTCAGATGTGATGATTTTGTATTTGAGGGTAAGGCTGTACTCTTAGCTGGAAATGGCTCTTTTTCAGTAAAGCGATATGAGGGGAAGTTCAACGCCTACCAACGAACTTATGTGTTAATCCCGAAACAAGGCGAATTATACGCGCCATTGTATTTTGCAGTCCATGATAAGGTAAAAACACTTACATCTGGATCTAGGGGTTCAATAGTCAAATTCATAACAAAAGGAGATATCGAGGATATCTATTTACCTCTTCCGATAAACAAGAAATTAGGCTTTGTAGAGGCGCTAAATTCTTGTTTTGCGCAGTCGTCCAGATTATACGAGCAGAATTTAATGCTCATATCGTTGCGGGACTGGCTACTTCCGATGTTAATGAACGGGCAAGTTACGGTTGGAGAATGATGAAAATGGCACGATCGAAATGAATAGCTTTACAATGAGTTATGGTCTGAAAGTTAGCGCAAGCCCCTATCAGTTTCGCCATGCCCGGATTACAACGATGCCTTAATCAGTAGACTGATTTGTCTGCATTAGGGGTTAGCCATACTTAAGAGAGAGGCACAATAATTATTTGTCGCACCGCAACCGAGGCTTCAATTACAGCTTGTTCATTTAACTAGAACCGGAATCCTTATATTTATTTCATTTGAGATATTATTCATGCGCCCATTTGAACCGTTGTTTTAGATCATTGCAGAATCTAACGTCCAATAACTTCCTATGTTGAAGCTGGCCTACGACTATTCCTGGAGCAATACCGATTGATTCAGCGAATGAAGAAATTGAGGCTTTACTAAAGTTCTTTTCAGCAATGAATGAGGAAAATAGCTTTTGAGGAATCAGTTCATTTTCTGCAAAAATGTTAGCTTCATCCTCCTTTTCTTTATCCATACCGTTATTACCTTCCAGAAATAGTTCTTTTTTCCCGTGGAGCAGGATATGACCAACTTCATGAAAAAATGTAAACCATAAATGGTCATCTGTTTTGTATCGAAGGCTTAATTGAATAACTGCTTTTTCCTTATTAAGCCAGCGAGTTGCGCCGCTGACACCGGTTTTCGGTAATGCAGGGACGAAAACTACAGCAACACCGGCTGAAGCACATAACTCTTGCATTGCAGGCACAAAGTGCGTCGGTTTTGTAGTCGTTAAACTCTTGACATCGTTTAGCGTTTTAATAAAAAGTGCTCGGTTATAAGGAGCGCACTCAATATTCGATGCCTCGATTTCCCCCTGTCTCAGCCATGCTGATAAAGCTTCAGCATAAACTTCATTAGTCTGACTTTGACGATATGCCACGTTAAGCCTAGGCCACATATCATCCCATTGCTCGACGCTAGCAATACCAAAAAACCGCAACACTTCGATTAGTTGTTGCTTTTTATCCTTGTACTTTTCGATCCAGCGCAGCTTTATCATCGCTCCAATGGGAATTCTCTTAAGCCAACCTAAGTCCCGTTCTAACTGTTCCTCTTCTGCAATTCGGGCTCGAATTTCGTGATAATGTGCTTGCAGATTTAGCCAGTATTCAGCCGGCATACCCAATGCTCTTTCAAGCTTTATCGCCGTTTCCGGAGTAATCGCAGCTTTCGCCTTCAATATTGAGATAATGTGTTTGGGAGTCAAGCCAGTGCGTTTTGATAATTCTTGCTGAGTCATTTTTCGTAGATCTAACTCAAAATTTAGAACATCACCAGGTGAAACCGCATAATCGGGTTGAAATTCATTTCTTATATCAACCATGGGTATCCTCCACATCTATAATTTCTATTGCTGTAACTCGAAACCAATCAAGACCACCCTCTGCTCTCATTGGCAATGGATCATTTATTGGTCTAAAAATCAGTCTGTAAGGATGATCTAAATCCAACGACAATTGCCCTTTTTTATTTCCTTTAAGTTCATGACAACGGTTAGGAGGGCTGTACGGTGGTGCAAAAGCTCCTAAGTTCGGAGCCGCTCGTAATTGCGTCATTACAATTTTTAAAAGTCGAGTTCGTCTAGGACCATGGGTTCGTGCCATGACCTTAGCCTCACTGAGTTGTTTTTGAACTTTCTTACTGGAGAATGTTATATCCATATAAAAAGATTAACCTATTAGGTTAGTAATTTTAATCCATAATAGTTGATATAGCAAGATACTACGCAAGTTAATCTAGGCGTTTGGTCTGCCGAGTGAGGTCGGAATTGCTATTTATGGGTCCGGACCGTTCCACTCAACCTGATCAGGGTCTATTCTTCGGATGGGTTTAGCGGTCAGCATACCGTTTTTTCTCTCAATACAATAAGACCACCCCAATTGCATCATATGCCCTGACGCGTCAATAAATCGAAAAATGCGATACTGTTTACGAAATCCATCAAAATTCACCATCAACGTTGAAGCCCAACCGAGGGGTCTCGTTGGTTTTTCTATTGACTCCACGAAGCCGGATTTTCTCGCCATATCGATGGTTCCGTAATAATGGTCGCCTGCAAAGTCAGAACGCATCAATACTTGGTTACCTAATTTGAGAGTGATCGTTTCTTCCTCTTCATCAAAAGCATGCTCCGACCCGCAAAATTTTTTATAGTCGATTTGAGAGAAGACTTTACCTCCAATCTTTCTAGCTTTATCTCGACTCACTATCTCCGACGACCACCAAGTAATGCGTTCCCGGCAATAACGCGACTCCGTTAGAGTCACGAACTTTGTGAACGGCCATGTAACGGATCACGCTACTCGATGTTCTGAATCTGCTCCCGCATCTGCTCAATCAACACCTTCAACTCCACCGCGGCGGCAGTGATATCCGCATTAATCGACTTCGAGCCCAAGGTATTCGCTTCGCGGTTAAATTCTTGCATCATGAAGTCTAAACGGCGGCCGCAGGCGCCGCCGTTGCGCAGAATTTTGCGGGTTTCAACAACGTGGGCGTTTAAGCGGTCTAGCTCTTCGGCTACGTCCACTTTCTGCGCCAGCATCACCATTTCAGCTTCAAGGCGTGCTGGGTCAAGCTCTACTTTCGCTTCTTCGAAGCGTGCGAACAGCTTGTCGCGCTGCCATTGCAGTACTTCTGGCATGTGGCCGCGCACGAAGGTAACTTGCTCAGAAATGCCTTCCAGGCGGGTTGCAATCATGCCTTCTAGCGCCTTGCCTTCACTGCCTCGGTTGGCAATAAATTCTTGTAGGCAGGCTTCAAACGCGCTCAAAATGTCGGCTTGAATGGTGTCCATGTCTTCTTCTTGCTGGGCAACCACGCCAGGCCAGCGCAATACGTCTAACGGGTTCAGTTGGGCGCTTGAGCTTTGGTTGGCCACCCAATTGGCTGATGAAATTACACTGCGCGCCAGCTCTTCATTTAAGCTCAGGCCGCCTTCGGCTTTTTGTTCAATGTGTAAGCGCAGGTTGCACTCCACTTTGCCGCGTTGCAGTTGCTTACGCAGCCTGTCGCGCAAGCTGTTTTCCATAGAACGAATCTGTTCTGGCAAACGAAAGTACGTTTCTAAAAAGCGTTGGTTTACCGAGCGCATTTCCCACGTTGCTGTGCCCCATTCGGCTTTTAGTTCGTGGCGCGCGTAGCCGGTCATTGATTGAATCATTGGTATTCCTCTAAATTTTAATTGCGGCTAGTTTAGCACCTCTCGCATAGCAACGGAATTTCGCCAGCACTTCTGATATAATTGCCGCCACAAATTTAGCGCCAACAGCAGAGGAATACATCATGCGTCCAAGTGGTCGTACAGCTCAACAGATTCGTCCGGTAACTATTACTCGGAATTACACGCGCCACGCCGAAGGTTCGGTGCTTATTGAGTTTGGTGACACCAAAGTGTTGTGTACCGCCAGTGTGGATAAAAATGTACCGCGCTTTTTAAAAGGCAAAGGGCAAGGCTGGGTCACCGCTGAATACGGCATGCTGCCACGCTCTACCCATTCGCGCATGGACCGTGAAGCGGCGCGCGGCAAGCAAGGTGGCCGTACCGTTGAAATTCAGCGCTTAATCGGTCGTTCACTGCGGGCCTGTGTCGACATGGCGGCATTGGGTGAGAACACCATCACCATCGACTGTGACGTATTACAAGCCGATGGTGGCACGCGCACTGCGTCAATTACTGGCGCATGTGTTGCACTGGTGGATGCCCTGAACTGGATGCGCAAGCAAGGCATTGTTAAAACCAACCCGTTAAAAGGTTTGGTGGCTGCGGTTTCTGTGGGCATGTATAACGGTCATGCAGTAGCGGATTTGGACTACCCAGAAGACTCTAAAGCGCAAACCGACATGAACGTGGTGATGACCGAAGCTGGCAAATTTATTGAAGTGCAGGGCACCGCAGAAGGCGAACCTTTCTCAAGTGAAGACATGACCGAAATGCTGGACTTGGCCAAGCACGCCATCCGCGAGCTCATGGACTTGCAAAAGCAAGCCCTCGCCTAACGAACAGCGAAGCGGACGAACAGCGCAGCGCACGAATAACGAGAAACGTACTTATGAAAGCTTATCAAAAAGAATTTATTGAATTCGCCATTGAACGTGGCGTACTGAAATTTGGTGAATTTACGCTGAAGTCGGGCCGTACCAGCCCGTATTTCTTTAATGCGGGACTGTTCAACCAAGGCTCTGACTTAGCCCGCCTTGGTCGGTTTTATGCTGCTGCGCTGCAAGACAGCGGCGTGCAGTATGACCTGCTGTTTGGCCCAGCGTACAAAGGCATTCCAATTGCCACTGCAGCGGCAATTGCCTTGTATGACACCTACCAGAAAGATGTGCCGTATTGCTTTAATCGCAAAGAGAAAAAAGACCACGGTGAAGGCGGTAACTTGGTGGGCTCGCCACTGAAAGGCCGCGTGATGTTGGTTGACGATGTGATAACGGCCGGTACCGCAATTCGTGAGTCGATGGAAATTGTACAAGCCAATGGCGCCGAGCTAGCGGGCGTATTGATTGCGCTCGACCGGCAAGAAAAAGGCCAAGGTGAATTGAGTGCCATTCAGGAAGTTGAGCGTGATTACAATGCCACGGTTATTAGCATTGTGAAGCTCAATGACGTGATTGCTTACTTACAAAATTCAACAGACTTTGCTGAATATTTGGACGCGGTAACTGCTTACCGCGCCCAATATGGTGTTGCATAACAAGTAAGCTAACGGCTTACCAGGTTTCGGGTTGCCAAGACACGCCAATGCGCGCATTGGTCACTTGGCATTCCCCGCCTGCTTTTTGGCGCTTGGTGCTCTCGTCACCCACCACCATTAAGCGAAATTCGTTTTGTACCAAGTTAAAGCTGTCGCGTTTTTGGCACAACAACCGCAATGAGTCGACCATGCCGCGATTGTTTAAGAAGCGCGTGGTCGGTGCTTCTTGCACCACGCCTTCACCTTCGGCAAATTCAATGTTACGCACGCCGTTGTCGGTCATTTGACCCGACGCACCACCCACTAAATAGTGGAAGGTTGCAGCAACTGCAGTTTCCGTTTGCTGAGCGCCAACACCAAAGAACACACCACGCTCACCAAGCACCTTAAATTTCCCATTCAGCACGTTCACGGCTAACGCTGTACGCGTATCAATGCCCACTGCCAGTTGGGTGTTGGTTGTTGCCGCAACGCGCAATAAACGACCATGGCGGCCTAACTCTGAGAATTGTCCGTCAAGCGTTGCCTGGCTCAATAAGCCCACGCCTCCCAACGGGTGATAGGTGGCGCTTTCGGCATTCATGTTACGCGGGCAACTGTCGTCTTTGCCACAGGCAAACGGCGGTGCTTCGCCGGCAATTGCGCCAGCACGCAGCGCTTCAGCACTGGTGCCACTGGCCACCATAGAACGTGCAGTCATAGCGTTCATGGCATCGCTGGTTGCGCCCACTACCAGTTTATTGGCACGCATCTTCAAATAAATGCTAGTCATTAAATCCGTTGGTTGGCTGAGTGGGTCTAAAAAGGCCTTACGCACTAAATTTGGCTGGTTCCCAACAATCAGCACCGCGTCGGCCCAGTCGACAATTTTGGCGCCTTGCAAGGGTGCTTTGCAGAATTCAACTTGCTCTTTATGCTGATTCGGAAATACCCGCGCCCGCTTCCAGGTGCCAAGTTCTTGTTCACGAATTTCATCAAGCTCGTCACATTTACCGGTGCGCTGCGCGGTGTTTACCGCCGCATCTATCGGCAACCAACGCACTTCTGCCCCTAAGCTAACAAAGGCACTGATAAACGGCTCAGCAGCAGTAATAGGGTCACGTGCGCCAGCAGCAGCGATGGCAATACGCGGCATGTCGTCACCACTGCGCACTTGGTCAGCTTGCACCAACATAGCCTGCAAAATATCGCGTTTGGCGCGTACTTTGGTCAGGTTAATGCGTGCGGTGTCATGCTTACCTTTTGGGGCTGGCATTTCTAAATGATCAACAATGAGGTTCCACTCACGCTCTGACAAGCTGTCGTACAAATGACGCGTGGCGCGGCGGGTAAACTCTTCTTGAAAGCTTCGCTCAGGCACTACTTCAGAGCGCATGCGTTCATACAATATCTCTATGGCCATTTTCACGTCATCACGAGTTTTGCGACGATGCGCAGGCCACAGTGCATCATCAAGCATGGGCGTCACGTAGCTGTCGCTCAGGTTAATGTAGCGATCGGTACGCATGCTTTCGCCGTCTAGCCAATCGGTGTCGTTACAATGGGTCCAGGCCATGCTCGAGCATAGCGCCATTTCATCGCCCATTAAGAACAACTGATACTCTGGCCCGCTCGCTTTGGCAGGTTCTGGTTGCTGTGTCTGCGCCTGCGCTGGGGTAAAAGCAGCGGCGCCACCCACTAGGAGTGCAGCAAAAATGGAAGCTTTCATTATTTTCTCCTACAACTTAAGGCGCTCAACCTAACGGCATTAACCGTTACAGTCAATTCTAGTTTAGTTTCATAAGTTTTATGACCTGATATACTGCTAAAGGTTTAAAGCGAAAGGAAAGTTGTATTGCGTGACATGACAAAACAGTTGGTTTATATCCTCTCGGTGCTGGTTGCAGTTGGCTTTTACATGCCTGCGCAAGCGCAACCATCGTCCAGCAGTGCGTCTGATCAAACATCCACACTAACCTTTCGCCAACCTGACGCTGGGCCCGTCGTTTACGCGGTGCAAGAAATTCTTGAAGAAGCTTATGCGGCGCTGGGTATTACCCTGCGCTATGTGGATATGCCGCGTAACCGCAGCTTGGTGGAAGCCAATAACGGGCGTATTGCTGGCGAGCTGGGTCGTTATGGTGAGCTCGATGACGCCTTCAAAAATCTTCAGCGCGTGCCATTTCCGTTATTTGCATTTGAAATTGTGCTGGTCGCCGACCGGCGTAACTGCGGTTTATGCAGTATTAACAACGTTGAAAATCTAGCGTTTATCAGCGGTATGCAAACTGTCATGCAACTGCTAAAAGACAACAACTTCAGCCGTCCAACGGTGCAAGCACTCGATATTCAGCAACTGAATCTAATGTTCATCAATAACCGCGTAAATGCCGTGCTGATGAATGACTTTGAGGCGCGCCAACTGGGTTACTACGACAACCCACATCTTATCATTACGCCCATGCTGTCGCAGATTGGCTACCATTATTTGCATAATAACTATGCGCATTTAATTCCAAGGCTAAACGAAGAACTTGAACGCATGCATGCAGAAGGCCGGGTAACCACGATTTATCGTGAACACGGCGTGACGTTTGAGCGCATGAGTTTATTTCAACAGACTCCTTTTTATCCCACGGTTTCCGTCACTGCAGGGTTAATGCGTGATCGCACCCATGTTGACGGCAGCGGGAGCTACTGGAACTTGATGAAACGCGTGTTTGAGCCAGTTACCGATAAGCTTGAATTGCATACCAACAGTTATCAGCGGGCCGTATTGGGTTTAAATGAAAACCGCTTTGACGTGTTAGTTGGCGGCACCCAAACACAGTCATCTATTAAGGGTGTTGCGTCATACACGCACTTTGATTACGACCGCGATGTGCATGCATTTACGCTGACGCAACAAGCCATGGATGAGCTGTTAAAGGCTAAGTTGGAACGGCCAGTCTGTTTTGTTGCAGGGTATGATTACGACACCTTTTTTCCAAAAGGGATGACTTACTACCGCGCGAACAACTCGCTGGACTGCTTTGCCATGCTGGATATGAAGCGAGTAGGTGCGGTAATAACGTTTAATGACAATACGCCGGACTGGAACACCACGCCATATATAGAACACAAGCTGCGTGAAGCCTACCCGATTCACGTCATGTTTCACGACACACCGCGCGGTCGCGAATTACGCGACTGGTTCGACAAACGCATGCGAGAGCTGGTGCACAGCGGTGAAATTCGAGAAATATTTGACCAAGCTACGCTGCGGCGTTCGTATCTCTATCACAGTTTACCGCCGTCCACGACACCGCAAGACCGCAACCGCTAGCGCTTCCATGTGGCCCGGCAGATGGCCTCATCATACTGTATGTCGAGCTCACCTGAGTGCGCATGCTTTAATGCGTTACCCACGCGTTTCGGCAAGTGCATATCGGTAAAACTGTATGTAACAGCATCCGGCTTCTGGTCCATTTGGATAATTCGATTCATCGGGTGCTGCTTATTCTCATGGTCAACCTGATGCTGAATTAAATGCATAATTTCATCTTTGTGGGCGAAAAAATAATCACCACTTAAACTCAGCACGCCTGTGGGGCTTTGTTCATTTGTTTGCCGACAAGCAGGGCAGACGACGCTTGCCGCTTCTGCACTTGCTTCACTTGGCCAGCACCAGCGGCCATCATGAAACTCGGCGCCACACTGCTTACAGCGCGACGGGCTCGTCAGCTTTCTTGATTCGTCATCAAGCCTCCATACACGAGGCTTTCCTTTTATTGTCTGGGTTGAATGCACGCGCGCCATAATGAAATCACCTTGAAGATTCAAATAGAACTAAAGCATACCGCAGCCATGGTGGTCATGAATTCAGACAATGGATGAAATTGGCATCAGGAAAAATCGTATCTATACACTATACTCATAGCCTGTATCGCCAAATTGTGGGGAGTAAGCCCCAACCATGTATAAAATACTTTTAGCGGATGCCTACCCCATCTGCCGATTAGGCTTAGCGACACTTATTGAGAGTGTGACCGATTTGAGCGTTTGTGGTGAAGCCGATTCAGCACATGAAGCGCAGCATCTCGTACAAAAATTACGCCCTGATGCGCTGGTGCTTGGCTTACAACTTGCTCAAGGTAGCGGGTTACAACTTATTCACAGCCTTAGGGCACAGCACCAAAAACTCCCCATACTTGTCGTTTCCATGTACGACGAAATACTATTTGCTGAGCGCGTTATCCGTGCTGGTGCAAATGGGTACATGCATAAGTCGGAGACAGGCGCGAACTTGCTGGTTGGGCTGCGGCAAATTCTGAAAGGTAAGCTCTACCTCAGTGCAAGTATGTCGGATAGGTTGTTGCGCTCGCATTTACACGGTCACGTATCCGACCCATTGCCCAGCGAGAGTAAGCTTACTGATCGCGAAATGGAGGTGTACATGCTACTTGGGCAAGGCTATACAACCAAGCGAATTGCCAACGAGCTACACCTTAGTCCCAAAACGGTAGATTCACATAAAGAACATATTAAAGAGAAGCTTGGAATTACCGACAACATCATGTTGTTGCGCCGAGCACTTACATGGAGCATTGAAAAGTAATCATGTAATCGTCTATCAGCAATTTCCCTATCCGCAATACCGACTCCTCCCTACAGTTTTATCTCGTCTTGATAACTAGTTTTATCAGGCGTTTTGCGCATTGTGCGCTTTTGAAGAGAACGTTATGAAAGTGAAAACCTATATGTCACCCGACGTACGCACTATAAAGTCAAAGGAAACTTTGCAAGACGCTGCGAAATTAATGTTGGAGGCCGACTGCGGCGCGCTGCCTGTTCTGAACGAAAAGCGCCAGCTGGTTGGCATGCTAACCGATCGTGATATTGCTTTAGCCGGATTTCGGAAAGGGCAGCCGCTGAAGGAAATTTCAGTAGCTGATGCCATGTCGAAGAAGGCTTTCAGTATTAACGCTGACGATCAACTCACTGTAGCTGAAGAGCTTATGCAAAAAGAGCAAATACGCCGTCTGCCAGTGCTTGATTCCAGTCAACATCTAATCGGAATTTTATCGCTCAGCGATATCGCTGTCGCTTTTCATCGCGATTCAGGCCGTCAGGTAAAAGCTGACGAAGTGGCAAATACACTAGCATCTATTTGCAGGCATCGCTCGCACGCTCACACGCCTGCGATTCTGTAATTTTTCATACGAAGAGGAGATTATCATGAGCTTTTTCCCGCAATTACGTAATGAAAGTCAAGTTGCCCGTTGGGACCCCTTTAATGGTGCAAGTTCAATTTTTGATGCGTTTAATGATGTGTTTAACACCTCATGGCCTGCGCCAATTGAGTCAAAATGGAATCCACCGTTAGATATCATTGAAAATGACAAAGAAGTGGTGCTGAAAATGGATGTGCCGGGCATGGAAAATAAGGATATTCACGTTGAAATTAATAACGGCGCATTAGTTATTCGTGGTGAACGAAAATACGAAAAAGAACATAAAGACGACAATTATTTATGTATCGAGCGTCGCTACGGCCAATTTGCACGAAGCTTCCGTCTGCCCGACTATGTCGATCAAGACCACGTTAAAGCGGAGTGTAAACATGGTTTGCTACAGGTTCACTTGAGCAAGAAACCTGGCAAAAAGAAAGACGTTAAAGAAATTTCAGTAAGTAGTTAAGTAGTTAGAGCTCGGTCATAAAGTTCTGCTGTCGCCACGCTTCATAACTAACCAACGCCACGGCGTTGGATAAATTCAGTGAACGGTTATTTGGCATCATGGGAATCAGCAGGCGTTGACCGGGTTCTATTTGTGCCATCACATCAGGGTCGAGCCCACTCGTTTCAGAACCGAATAACAACACATCGCCTGGCTGAAAAGCAACTGATGCGTAGCTGCGCGTGCCTTTGGTGGTAATGGCGTAAATTGGCCGTTCACCCATGGCTTGCTTGAAGGCGTCAAAATTTGGATAGCGCTCCACACGGCTTAGGTCATGATAGTCCAACCCAGCGCGGCGCAGCTTCTTTTCTTCAAAATCAAAGCCCAAGGGTTCAATTAAATGCAGCGCGCAGCCATTGTTGGCGCACAAACGAATGATGTTGCCAGTATTGGCGGGCATCACTGGATTGAACAGCGCTATATGAAACATCTAATTTCTCCATCGGTTCTAAAGGGTGTATTCTATCTTATTGGCACGGTGAATACAGAGCGAAATCAAGGGCAGGTATGTCAACCTCACAGCAATCAAAACAAGAAAATTATGCGTTTTGGGTAAAGCTGGCGACGCGCGCTTCGGTGACTGTTGCGTTCGTATTAATCACTGTGAAAGTTGTGGCATGGCTGATAACAGATTCGGCCAGTATGATGGCCTCACTTACCGACTCTATGCTCGACAGCCTGGCTAGCTTGTTTACCTTTTTTGCTGTGCGCTACGCCATTCAGCCGGCCGACAATGAACACCGTTTTGGTCATGGTAAGGCCGAGTCGTTAGCCGCTATGGTGCAGTCAGCATTAATTACTGGCTCAGCGATGCTGCTGGTTATTCACAGTGTGCAACAATGGATACAAGGCACGCCTGTAAGCCAAGCTGAAATTGGGGTGTATGTGTCGCTGCTAGCCATTGCGCTTACCTTAGCGCTAGTGATTTTGCAACGCATTGCCATACGCAAAACAGGTTCGCAGGCGATTGCCGCCGATGCCCTGCACTTTTCCTCAGACTTGCTACTGAACAGCGCAGTTATTGTGGCGCTGATTTTAAGTGCTTATGGCATGCTGTGGGCCGACAGTGTGTTCGCAATATTAATTGCAGTATTTTTGGCCCAAGGTGCCATTCGTATTGGTTGGCATGCATTTCAGAGTTTAATGGACCGCGAATTGCCCGATGCCGAAAAGCAATTGGTGATTACCACCATTAAGGAAGTGCCCGGCGTACGTGGCTTGCACGGGTTACGCACGCGCTCTGCGGGCCCTATGCGCTTTGTGCAAGCACACATTGAGCTTGATGATCATTTAAACCTGCGCCAAGCGCATGACATTGCCGATATGGTTGAGGTGCGGGTTGAAGCCTTGTTTGACCATACCGATGTGATCATTCACATGGACCCACTCTCGGTGGTACCCAAAGAGCTTCCTACTGAGACGCGTCCGGCTGAAACCAGCGCAATACCGCATCAAGAGCCGGCTGACGGTAGCGATCAGACTCCATAAATAGTTCGTGTCTTGCACCATCAATGCATTTTATTTGGCTACGTTCGTCTTGCAGACGCGCTAAAAAACGGTGGTGACTTTGATTGTCAACCACGCTATCGGCACCTGACTGCAACACCAGCACGGGTATGTCAATTTTGTCGGCCTGCTGCTGCGCTGCGCGCATTGCTGCGAAGGCCTGCGCCAGCCAATTAAACGTTGGCCCACCCAATTGCACTTCAGGATTTTGTTCGTAGGCGTCACGAAACATTTGATAGCGGGCTTCGCTATGGGTCAGTTCATTTTCGTCAAACGGCACGTACCGATAGTCAGTCATGCCGAAGAAGTACCAGGGTTTGCGTGGGCTAAGCAAACGGTTCAGTAAGGCACCAGCAATGACCATAGTTTGCGCATACCACTTGGGCTTATTACCGGTGAGTACACCCAGCATGGGCGACGACAATACGGCTTTTTCAATGCGGTGTTCATGTTGCGCTAGATATAATGCTGCAATCGCGCCCCCCATGGAGTGGGCAAGTAGATATTGAGGTACCTTTGGGTAATAGCTGGTTACTTGCTGTACCACGGCTTCAAGGTCATCGACAAAGTCTTGAAACTGATCAATATGCCCATGATGTGGATTATTGCTGAGCCGATCAGAGAAGCCTTGCCCGCGATGATCGACCACAGCCACTGCATAATTAGATTGTGCCAGTTGCCAGACTAATTCTTGGTATTTTAAAGCGGCTTCAATACGGCCCGGGCAAATCAACACCAGCCCTTGCGGATGCACGGGCCGGTGCAAGTACCAATGCAATAGCACGCCGTCGGGACGCGCTAACTGATGCGACTCAACGTGGTCACGCCAAAAGGGTTCAATTTGTTGGGTGTAAAAACGAATCCACTGCGGATCATCATCCGTGTACATCTAAGCGGGCTCCTGTTGCTCCTGTTGCAACGTGTCGATGGCCACAACTGGCAGGTGTATGGATACCTCGAGCCCTCCCTCAGGATGATTGCGCGCTGTAACCGAACCGCCAAGTACGTTTGCTGCCCTTAAGCTTAATGCCATACCTAAACCAACGCCAGCTTTGTGATGTCGTGACGGGTCACCACGGAAAAAGGGTTCAAATAATTGCACCAGTTGGTCTTCTGGCACGCCGTCGCCATGGTCACGCACAATAATGGTGAAATTGGCGTCATCGTGACGCTCACAACTTAGCTCGATAATCCCTGCGGTGTATTGCAGCGCATTGCGCACTAAGTTTTCCATGACCAGTCGCAATAACTCCTCGTCAGTACCTGTCACCAGCCAACCGCCATCCATAACAATCACGCGTTCGCCATGTTTGGCGTCAGCATAGGCTAAATCGGCGGCCAGTGTTTTGGCTAGGGCATGGGTATCAACCGGCTGTGGGTTCATTTTCACCAAGCCATTTTCCAACCGCGACAACGACAAAATGCGTTCAATGATGGTACCTAGGCGGTCCACGTCGCGGCTCATTTGCACTAAGTGCGGGTTGGCATCAAGATTGTCTTCGTCTTGGCTAAGCATTAAAGCAACTTGCATACGCGCCAGCGGCGAGCGCAGTTCATGTGACACATCGCTTAAGAGTCGGCGCTGGGCGTCACGGGATACTTTTAAGTCATGGGCTGCGGTTTCTAATGCGCGCGCCAGCTCACCTAATTCGTCAGTGCGGCGCGGTAAGCGTTTCAGGTGCAGGTGATCGGCGCCGGCCGCAATTTCACGGGTTGCGCGAATCAACCGTTTTAACGGTAGCACCAGCCAGAAACCAAGCAGTACCGCAATCAGCAACGAGCCAAACAATAGCGTCATGGTTTGTGCTTTATCAGACTGTTTCTGCGAAATGATTTGCTGCTGACGTTCGTCATCGGTTAACGGTCGGATGAGCAAAATACGCTGCTCGTCCAACACAAATGGACCTAACAACATGCCGTTGGGCATGCGCAACTGTTCCGGCTGTTCGGCGTCGAGTTGGCGCATCAGCTCGCGTCGGTGGGTATTGGCGAGGTTGGGTTCTAATTGCAGCCTACTTGGCCCTTCTTCAGGCGTAACCGCCGCCGCAACCCGATAGTTACCCGCCAGTAAACGGCCTGGAGTTAATGAGCTGAAGGTAGTTTGGTCAGTCAGTAAGGGCGATAGCGTTTCACGCACATCGTCAGAGAGTGGTTTAGCTGTTTCCGGCTGCGCATACCAAATCGCCAATAGGAAACCGCTGCTGGCCACTGCAAAAAGCAGCGCCCAAAACAGCAGCAACAAGCGAAGTGTTAGCGAATGGTACCAGCGGATTTGCATGCATACCTCAAGCTAACTGAAGTAGGCGATAACCTCGACCGCGCACGGTTTGAATACGCTCTGGATTATGATTGATTTTTTTACGGATGTTACTAATGTGCACGTCTAAGCTGCGATCAAATGGTGCTAACTGGCGGCCAAGAGCTGCCACGGAGAGCTGATCTTTGCTGACCACCTGACCTTTGCCTTGCACTAGGGAGCGCAGAATATCGAATTCCGTTGGGGTAAGTTCCAACACCTGCTCGTCGCAGCGTACTTCGTTTTGCAACGGATCAACGTGGAAGCCGGCAAATTCTAGCGGTTCTGGGCGTACTGAGGTGTTCGGGGTGCGACGTAACAAAGCGCGCACGCGGGCAACCAGTTCACGTGGATTAAACGGCTTCGGCAAATAGTCATCGGCGCCGAGTTCAAGACCCTGCACCCTGTCTTCGTCATCGCCACGCGCGGTTAGCATTAATACTGGTGTGCTACGGGCTTGTTGGCGGAGACGTTGCAACAGCTGGAAGCCGTCAATACCGGGTAACATCACGTCAAGTAGAATCAAATCAAACGAGCCGCTTAACGCGCGTTGTAAGCCAATTTCACCATCCGGCGCCAAGGTAAGTTGGTAGCCTTCTTTGGTAAGAATTTGTTCCAGCATACTGCTTAGTTCTGCGTCATCATCTACAAGTAAAAGCTTGGTCATTTCGATGTTGTCCTGCGTCATTCGTTACAGCTTATAATAGGTGGTCTTAATTATGTAAAGATAAGCCGCGGCTGCATACCCTGTTTACTGAACTTTTACTTGAATTTAGTCACTTGAAATTAGTCACTTAGATTCGTTCAGTTTACGGGCAAGGGTATTGCGTCCCCAACCTAATAATTCGGCTGCTTTTTGTTTATGCCCGTCGGTATGCTCTAAGGCAATATCAAGGGCTAAATGTTCAATGGTGGGCAACAGGTTATCTAAGATGTGGGTATCACCTGCTTCGCACCGACTTTTAATTTCGTTACGTAACAGTGTATACCATTCGGCGGAATTTGCTTGGGTATTTTTTACCTTGTCGTTTGATAAATCTTGAGGTAAATCAGCAACATCGATAGTTTGCCCTGGCGCCATGACGGTTAACCAACGGCAGGTATTTTCAAGTTGTCGAACGTTTCCGGGCCAGGCTGCGTTCACCAGCATCTGCTCTGCGGCAGGCGTAAGTCGCTTGGGGCTACCGCCAAGTTCTTGCGCCGCGCTTTGTAAAAAGTGCTGCGCCAATTGCGGAATATCTTCACGGCGCTCAGCCAGCGTTGGCAATTGCAGACGAATTACGTTCAGTCGATGGAACAGGTCTTCACGAAAGTCACCCTGACTTACCCGCTGCTCGAGATGCTGATGGGTGGCGGCGATAATACGCACATCAACTTTCACTGGCTGGTAGCTGCCTACTGGGTAGAACTGCCCTTCGGCCAATACCCGGAGTAAGCGTGTCTGCACTGCTAATGGCATGTCACCAATTTCATCTAAGAATAACGTGCCGCCGTGAGCTTGCTCGAAGCGGCCTTGGCGCTTTTGGGTCGCGCCGGTAAAGGCGCCTTTTTCGTGACCAAACAGTTCTGATTCAATCAAGTCGGCAGGAATTGCCGCCATGTTCAGTGCAATAAATGGCTTCTTTGCGCGCGGGCTATGTTGGTGCAAGGCGCGAGCAACCAATTCTTTACCGCTGCCGGATGCGCCGGTGATTAACACGGTTACGCTGGAATGCGACAAACGGCCAATGGCGCGAAACACGTCCTGCATAGCGGGCGCATTGCCGATGATTTCTTGCACGTCGTTGGCTTGCTCAGCGGCATCAGCCGGGCTAGCTGTGTGTTCGGTTTCACGCGCGAGCGCGCGGCTGACCGTATGCACCACTTCGTCAATGTCGAACGGCTTGGCCAAGTACTCGAACGCACCACCTTGAAAGGCGCTTACAGCGGAGTCCAAATCGGAATGGGCGGTCATCACAATCACCGCGATCTGTGGATAGTCGTGATTCAGTTTGCGCAATACTGCCAGGCCGTCATCGCCCGGCATACGAATGTCTGTCAGCAAGACTTTCGGTTGCGTTTCGCCCAGCGCAGTATAAAGGCTTTGTGCATCAGCGAAACTGGTGCAGCTTAACCCGGCTCGCGCCAAGGCGCGTTCCAGCACCCATCGAATCGAGCTGTCATCGTCCAGAATCCAAATCGAGTTCATGCTCTATCACCGTTTGCTTTGTCACCGCAAAGGGTTTCACTATAAGGCAGGTACACGCAAAATTCGGTGTGGCCTGGTTCAGATTGCACTTCAATTTTACCGGCATGCTGGTGCACCAAGTTTTGCACAATCGACAGCCCCAAACCTGTGCCGCCAGCCCGGCCGCTCACCATTGGATAGAACAAGGTGTCACGCAGCGCCACAGGAATGCCCGGGCCATTATCTTGAATAACCACCACGGCACACTGACGATAGCGCTTGCCATGAATGGTCTGCTGATGCGCAATACGCGTGCGTACGGTGATAGTTGGGTTGCTGGTGCTTTCGCTCTCCAGCAGTGAATCACAAGCGTTCATCACCAAGTTCAAAAACACCTGTTCCAATTGTTCAGGGGCCATTGTCAGTTCGGGCAGGCTTGGGTCGTAGTCACGCAACCATTCGATACCGGTACCCGCGCCTAAACGTGCCACCTTGATCACTTGCTCCAGCAGCGCGTGCAGGTTGGCTTCTTTGCGTTGGGGCAATTGATGCGAACCCAACATTCTGTCCACCAAGGTGCTCAGGCGGTCAGCTTGGCGAATGATTAAGTCGGTGTACTCTTGCAAGGCGCTGTCGTTCAATTCACCGGCCAGCAATTGCGCTGCACCGCGCAAACCACCCAGCGGATTTTTAATTTCGTGAGCCAGCCCACGCACCATACTTTGCGCAGCTTGCAGTTGTTGCTGCTGTGTTGTTTCCTGATTAATGCGGCGAATTTGGTCAATTTGGCGCAGCTCAAGCAAGATACTCAAGCGCCCGTCAGGTTGGCGCAGCGGCTGCGCAATGAACTCAATGGTAATGCGTTGACTGTCATGCAACACCAGCGTCACGTCGCTGTCGGAAACCGACTGCTCATCACGCAACGCGTGTTGTATCACCATGGGGTCAAGGCTACTGAAATGGAATAAACTGAAAAATGGCTGCAACTGAAAACGCCGCAGGCTGCCATCTAGAATAGCTTCAGCCGCAGCGTTCATATATTGAATTCGAAGTTGGTCGTCCAGCAGCACGACCGCAGTAAGCAACTGGTCAAGATGCGGTTGCACCAAGTTGGTGCAATCGCTGGGTGACGTTAGTTCGCGATCAGGCTCCGCCGCCATTGCCACCGCTACCTGCGCCTGCACCATTGATGGCGACGCGCAATACAAACACGACCACGGTATCCGAGCGCGCAACTTGATTGCCTTGTGCATCAACAATACGCACATAGATACGGCGCTCACCGCGACTAATTTCCGCCAGCGTTACCTGATTGCTGTCGCTGCCACGCCATGCTGGTTGTCCGTCAACGAACAACTCATACACGTAACCTTCTGGCAGGCGTTCAGGATCAGACTGCCACAACACATCGAACTGACCGTTGTTGGCCCGAATCGGCTGTTGTTGCTCAGGCGAGGTAATCGCTACCGAAAACTCAGTGGGAATCGCCTCAGCTTCGGCGGTACTGTCACCGCCGGTCGCTGAAACTTCAGGTTCACTCGGTTGTGTCGCCACAACCGGCTTCGCAAATTCAGTCACTGGCGCCTGCTCAATCTCTACCTTTTCAGCGCCTTGCAGCGGCTTGTCCGTGTAGGTGATTGAGCCATCGGCATTGCGCTTCTTATAGACTTGCGCATCGCTTGGTTCAACGTGCAACGCAGCGCCTATCAAAAAGATTAATAAAATTGCCAATAACGCCAGTGGTTTCATCGTTGCTCCAAACCTTACACGCTGTAGTACAGGTCAAACTCAATTGGATGCGTGGTCATTTTTAACTTCATCACTTCCTGGTGCTTCAGTTTAATGTACGCATCAATCATCGCGTCAGTCATCACGCCGCCAGCAGTCAAGAACTCACGGTCTTTGTCCAACGCTTCCAACGCCATTTCTAACGAGTGACATACCGTCGGAATTTCTTTCGCTTCTTCCGCTGGCAAGTCATACAAGTCTTTGTCCATCGCATCGCCAGGGTGAATCTTGTTTTTAATACCATCAAGACCAGCCATCAACAATGCCGCGAAACATAAGTACGGGTTTGCCGCCGGGTCAGGGAAGCGCACTTCAATACGACGTGCTTTTGCACTTGCAACAACCGGAATACGAATTGACGCAGAACGGTTACGCGCCGAGTAGGCCAACATAACAGGTGCTTCGTAACCTGGCACCAAACGCTTGTACGAGTTGGTGGTTGGGTTACAGAACGCATTCAATGCACGTGCGTGCTTGATGATACCGCCAATGTAATACAACGCCATTTCGCTCAAGCCACCGTACTGGTCGCCAGCAAACAAGTTTTTACCGTCTTTGCTAATCGACATATGTACGTGCATGCCTGAACCGTTGTCGCCAACAATTGGCTTCGGCATAAAGGTTGCCGTCATACCGTATGAATGCGCCACGTTGTGCACAACATACTTATAAATTTGGATTTCATCCGCTTTTTTCACCAAGGTGTTAAAGCGTGTTGCCACTTCGTTTTGACCCGCAGTTGCAACTTCATGGTGATGCGCTTCAACAACTAAGCCCATGTCTTCCATAACCGTACTCATGGTGCTACGAATGTCGTGCGCCGAGTCAACTGGAGGCACTGGGAAGTAACCGCCTTTCACACCTGGACGGTGCGCCAAGTTACCTTCTTTGTATTCTTTGCCCGAGTTCCATTTCGCTTCGTCAGCTTCGATTTTGTAGAACGAGCCGCTCATATCGGTATGAAAACGTACATCGTTAAACAAGAAGAATTCTGGCTCTGGGCCGAAAAATGCAGAATCACCAATGTTCATGCTTTGCAGATACTCTTCCGCACGACGCGCAATTGAACGCGGGTCACGGTCATAACCTTGCATGGTGTCTGGCTCAAGAATGTCACACACCACGTTCATGGTGATTTCATCCGTGAACGGGTCTAATACCACCGAGTCACAATCCGGCATAAGTACCATGTCTGACTCGTTGATGCCTTTCCAACCGCCGATGGACGAACCATCAAACATTTTGCCTTCTTCGAAAAACTCTTCGTTGATTTGCGAAACCGGGATGGTCACATGCTGTTCTTTACCTTTAGTGTCGGTAAAGCGTAAATCCACGAATTTGACATCGTGTTCTTCAATGTAAGCCATAACGTCTTGTGGTGTTGCCATGTGATCCTCCGCGATCGTGCATGTACTAGGTTCAGAATGAGTATAGCAAGCATCGACTGTTGTGCTTGCTTCTTTGCACCAAATTAAAGCAAAAACGATGCCAATATTAGATTTGGCAAATTTTTCAATAGGTTAACTTGATTCAGGTGCGGTTATGGTACTAGCTAATGGCTCTATTTGCACCATTATAGTGCAAATTAATGCACCACGGAAGTGCAAAGGATTTGAAGGCGTGGTTCGTTATTGGTTATTCGTTATTCGGAACAACCAATAACGATTAACGATTAACGCTCTTTAGCCATTCGGCGGCGTAGAAGCGACGCGTACAACAACGGAATAACCACTAGCGTTAATGCCGTAGACACCGCGATACCGAATATAAGGCTCACTGCAAGGCCGTTGAAAATGGGGTCGTCGAGTATGAAAAACGCACCCATCATTGCGGCGATTGCGGTCAGGGTAATCGGCTTGGCGCGCACCACTGCAGCTTCAATTACGGCGGTATTGAGATCTTTGCCGGCAGCGACTTCTTCACGAATAAAATCCACCAGCAAAATCGAGTTCCGCACAATAATACCGGCCAGGGCTATCATGCCGATCATTGAAGTGGCGGTGAACTGCGCTCCCAATAACGCATGGCCTGGCATGATGCCGATTAAAGTAAGTGGTATTGGCGCCATGATCACCAGCGGCGTCATATAGCTGCCGAAGTGGCCGACCACAAGTACATAAATCAGCAGCAATCCGACCGCATAGGCGAGGCCCATGTCACGGAATGTCTCGTAAGTAATTTGCCATTCGCCGTCCCACTTCAGCGCCGTTTGATCCCAAATATCGGGTTGCGCAATAAAGGTTTGTGGAATGTCGATCTGACCTGCGGCGTCGAACAGGCCGTACAGCGGGCTGTCGAGTTCGCCGGCCATGTCGGCGGTCACATACACCACCGGTCGCAGGTCTTTGTGATATATCGGCTGCGCATAGGCAAGTTCTTCGCGTTCAATCAGTTCAGCAATTGGAATTGCCTCACCGGTGGTTTGGCTGGTCACCGACAGGCTTTCTAATTGCGCCAATTGCCCTTGCCAATCGGCTGGCAAGCGCAGTTTTACGGGTACTGGCTGGGTTTGCCCAGGCATCGCCAAAAAGGTGACATCCATGCCGGCTAGTGCGGTTTGTAAAACTTGCACCACTTGCCCAGCCGAAACGCCAAGTTGTGCCGCACGTTCGCGGTTTACTTGCCAAATCTCTTGCGTGGCATCGGCCACGAGGGTGCTGTCAATGTCCACCACGCCTTCGGTTGCGCGAAGCTGCGCAAGCACGTCACGGGCGCCCTGCTCGCGGGCACTGGCCGACGGGCCATAGAGCTCGGCGACAATCGGTGCCAGTACGGGCGGGCCTGGCGGTACCTCAACCAGTTTTAATGAAGCGCCTACGGCGTCAGCAATAGGTGTCAGCATGGGACGAAGCGCTAGGGCAATTTCATGGCTGGCGCGATCACGGTCGCCAAGGTCAGCAAGGGTAACTTGTATGTCGCCCATATTGGCGCCTTCGCGCAAGTAATATTGGCGCACTAAACCGTTGAAGCCGATCGGTGATGCTGTTCCCGCATAAATCTGGGTGCCGACAACTTCGTCCACTTCATCCAGCTTCTGCGCCAATTGCATCAATACGGCATTGGTGTCTTCTAAGGTGCTGCCTTCTGGCATATCCAGTACCAGTTTGATTTCACTTTTGTTATCAAATGGCAGCATTTTCATGACCACGGCTTGCACCACGGCCAGCCCCATCATCAAGACAATCAGGGCAATTAAGCCAAAGCCCATAAAGTAGCGACGCTTGCGGTGCGTTAACAGCGGCTGCATGATTTTTTCAAAGAAGTTATGCAGCTTGCTGCTATGCGCTTCGCCTTGGTGGTGCTCGTCTTTCAGTAAATGACGGGCCAGCCACGGTGTCACGGTTAACGCAATAATCAGCGAGAGCAGCATACCCAACGACGCATTAATCGGGATTGGGCTCATGTAAGGGCCCATCAGTCCGCTGACGAAGGCCATAGGTAGCAATGCGGCGATAACGGTGAAGGTGGCCAGAATTGTTGGTCCACCCACTTCGTCAACAGCAGCTGGAATTGCTGTTTTTAGTGACTTCCCGAGGCCAAGGTGGCGATGTATGTTTTCCACCACAACAATGGCGTCATCGACCAAAATACCGATTGAAAATATCAGCGCGAATAACGACACGCGGTTCAGGGTAAAACCCCAAGCCCAGGATGCAAAGAGTGTCATGGCCAAGGTCAGTACCACGGCACTACCAACCACGATGGCTTCGCGCTTGCCCAGCGTTAACAACACCAAGGCGACCACCGAGATGGTTGCAAAAATGAGCTTTTGAATCAGCTTGGACGCTTTATCATCCGCGGTTTGCCCGTAGTTCCGGGTCACGTCGATGGTGATCTCAGGGGGCAGCCACTGCTGCTTGAGGGTGTCTAATCGGGCCAGCACTTCTTGGGCCACCACAACGGCGTTTTCGCCCGCCTTTTTGGTGACGGCTAAGGTCACTGCCGGTTGTGCTTCTCCGCCTGCGGGGCGCGACCACACGTAGCGCGACGGCACCACGGCGCTGTCACTTATTTCAGCAACTTGCTCCAAGCGCACGGGTTTGCCATCAACGTTCGCTACAATCAAGTTACGCAGAGTGTAAACGCTGTCGATAAAACTACTGGCTTGCACCGGAATTTTTTGCCCGTCTTGCAACCGATAGCCGGCCTGAGCACTTTGATTTTGCCCTGAAAGTGCTTGGCTGACAGCATTAAAGTCGAGGCCAATGCGGCTTAAGGCGGTGTTATCCAGAGTCACATTGATCTGTTCTGGCTCGGCACCAATTACAACCACTTCACGCACACCGCTCACATTTTGGAGCGGTTCAATTAAGGTGTCAGCGACCGACTTCAAATCAAGCCCATTTGAGGTGATGGTTAACCCAAGTATAGGAACATCGTCAATACCACGGGCTTTCACCAAGGGTTGAGAGAAGCTGGGGTGGCGTACTTGCCAGCTCGATAAGCTATCGAACAGTTCAACCAGCGCTTTTTCGCGCGGCACACCCACTTCAAACTGAACCGTCACCAGCGCTTGGCCTGATTGCGATACCGAGTAAATGTGTTCAATGCCCTGCATGCGGGCAAAATGTTGCTCTAACGGGGTAGCCAGCTGCGCTTCAACCTGGTTTACATCGGCGCCGGGAAACGCCACCATGACATCCGCCATGGTTACGTCAATTTGCGGTTCTTCTTCACGCGGCGTGATTAATGCGGCCATGATGCCGAGCATTAGACCAAAGATAGCGAGCAGCGGGGTGAGCTGCGAGCGTTCACCCCACGCCGCAATTTTACCTGCGATGCCGAGGGGTTTGTTACTCATAGCTGATCACCTCACCCGCCTGCAAGCCACTTACGATTTCGATATGGTCGTCTTGCTGCAGACCTAAACGCACCGCGCGCCAGCTATTGTCTTGCATTCGTACCATGGTCAACTCACCTTGATGGTAAACCGCAGCTACTGGCACTTGTACGCCTTGATGCTCACCAACTTTCACCAACACCGGTTGCCACTGGCCAGGCATCAGCCCACTGTCATGGGGCAATATCAACCGCATGCGCACGGTACTGGACTGGCTGTGCACGGTTGGAAACACTTGCTGAGACGTTGGCGTCAAGCCGTTGATACGAGCCCACTGATAGTCTTTTGCCGCTTGGGCATAGCTCGCTGGCAGGTCGACATGCAGACGCAGCTCACTGGGGTCAAAACCTGACAATAACGGGGTGCCGGGTTGCACCAACTCACCCGGTTCAACCATACGCGCGCTAACAATACCGGCATAAGGTGCTTTCACTTCGGTGTATGACAACTGCTCTTCAGCACGTTCGACGGCTGCTTCGGCTGAGCGCCGTTGTGCTTTCGCATTATCGAGTCGCGCTTTGGCGCGATCGCGCTCAGCAACCGGAATCAACTCACGTTCAACCAGGCTGATAATACGATCGTACTCTTGTTGCTCCGCCACCAGTGTGGCTTGCGCCGCAGCTACTTGCGCTTGCGCTTGAGTCAGCATTTGGTATTGCTCAACAGAGGTAATGGTCAGCAACGTTGCACCAGCTGACACTTCATCACCCACATCGACCAGCACACGTTCAATGCGGCCAGACACCTGCGCTGATACGGTGGCACTATTGGTTGACTCTACCAAGCCCTGCAAGCGCAAGTATTCCGCAATCGTTGATTGCTTCAACGACAATTCGGCGGCAGTAGCATTTGCCACTCCAGCAATACAAATAACGAGTAGATAGACCCATTTGTAGATAGACATCATCATCTCCAGACTTATCATTGCCAAACTTCAATATGGTATTTATTGAAATTATAGAGCAAAAAATAAGTCTGTTAATGATTTATTTCGTATTTATCTAAAATAAGGTTCTAAATGCCGAAGTCATCATATCGAATATGCGCTTGCGGAACCCCTATTGCACGCAGCATAGCTTGCGTTGCTGCTAACATAGCAGGCGGACCGCAAACGTATACATCGAGCGATTTCACATCTTGTGTTTGAATCCAAGCCTGCGCAATTTCGTGAACAAAACCGCTCAGGCCACGCCAATGCTCATCCTGCTCAGATAAAACGGGGTGATATTGCAAGCGTTCTTCGCTTTGTAACGCCATAAACTCATCGTAATAGCAAAGCTCAGATTTATTGCGTGCACCGTAGAAGAACTGAATTGGACACCTTGGCTGTGCCGATTCCAATTCAGCTTGGATAAGTGCACGCAATGGTGCAATACCCGCGCCACCGCCGATAAACACTTGTCGACGCTCATTCGCCGCTTCATTGTTGAGCAAGAAGTCGCCCATAGGGCCCATCGCATCTATCGTATCGCCAGGTTTCATGCTGCATAAATAAGTTGAACCAAGTCCAGGCTGACAACTCGTATTCGGCGCTGGCATTTTACGCACAGTGAACGTCAGTTCCGGTTGTCCTGGTGCAGTTGCGAACGAATAGTTTCGATGCAACACCACGGCTTCATTGCCGGTACTGCACGGAATAAGAAACTGCATAAACTGTCCAGCTTGATAGTTGAAGCCCGATTCCGTTTGAGGCAGAAACGTCAGTTCATTGATGCTCGGGGTTAAAACGCGATTATGCACAAGCTTAAGCTTAATCTGACGCGCGTCGGTTGCAGCAATATCAACCTCGTGGCCCTTGCTGATACGATGTTGACAGCTTAAGCGCAATCCATCACTCAGATCGGATTCGGTCAGCATGGCGCGATCGTTTTTCGTGGGGCTGGGCACTACGCCGCGAAAACGCACTTTACACAACCCGCACGTTCCGCCCCCGCCGCATGCGCTTGCAATTGGCTGCTGCTGCGCTTGGTAAAACTCTAGGTAAGTTTGCTTACGGCGAGGATTCATATCACCGCGCGCAAGGTTACGCCCTAACAAGATCAAACCTGACAAAGTAAACCAGAGTGTTACAACACCCGCACTGACAATCAGTAGATGGTTAAAATTACGCTCGCCGCTGTAGTCCATAAAGTGCAACTTGAACGCCCAGTCGGCTAATAACCATGGGGTATTGCGATGATCAATCACTGTGCCCGAAGCTGCGTCGACATAAATCCGTGTATTTAAATCGTCACGCATATCAACGCGATAGCCCGGCTCACGCCAACCGTTAACTTCGCTACTTCCTTCGGTAAGTGGGGTGACGCTTTCAATCGCCCCTGGGCCTGAATAGGTTGCTCGTGCCAAGCTAGCCGCCATGGCTTCCGAGGTTGACCACAGCTCACCCGTCGTTGCATCAAGGTAGCTAACGCCATCAAGATGCGTCACCACGTATTGCGGAATCCCACCGACGGTGCGTAAATCAACACCGCTGATACCGGAAAATTGGTTTGCTATCTGCGGCCAGTCAATTGTTTGCGAAGAGGTTAGCGGCGCATGACTATGGTCCATTTGGTGATATTGATGGCCCGACATCGCATGATGGCCTTGCAGTGAAAAATAGAAGCCGCTGATTATCCACAACAACACTTGAATAATAATAATCAGACTCGTCCATCGATGAAGCCATTGTAAAAAGCGCATCATGCTGAACCCTCCGTGGTGGTTTTCAGTGTCGGCTTCGGCTTACGCAAGGTGTAAACCAACAATACAGCGCCAGTCATCAAGAAAATAAAATTGGCTATAATAAACCCGCGCAACAACCAACTTTCAATATCCACTCGCTCTTCGTAATCCATAATGTGCAACATCCACATAATATCGAAACCACGCCAAAAGGTGTGACGCTTGGTTACTAGTTCGCCGGTTGATGGTGAAAAGTAAAGGCTGGTGCTACCAAAGTCATCGAAATCTACCCGCCACACCGGCAAGTGATCAGGGTTAAGCTCACTTGGAGGGTTTTCGGTTAACCATTGCACTCGGCTTGCTGGCTGCTCACCCAATGCATACATTTTTTCCGCAATAGCTTGTACGTCTGACTGGCTAAGCTCAACGACCGCTAAGCTTTGCGCATCAACGAGCTCAGCCATACCATGATGGCTAATGCGATACACGGGTTGCCACTGATGATTTAACCACTGTGACGTAAGTTGAATCTGCGATGCTTCCGGATAAGCCTTTAAGACATCATTGAATGGCGCCACGTGGTTCGCATGTTGGATCACAGCATCATGCTGGTGAACCAAGTGATCACCGTGAATAAATGGTAATTTAAAGAAAACCATGTACGCGCCGCTGATACTCCAAACTACCATTTGTAAGCCGACAATCAACGCCATCCAGCGGTGCCACACACGCCAGCGGCTACTGGCTATTTTTACGGCCATAAAACTCTCCACAAAATTCTATAAAAAACTGCGGGAGAGCCTAAGCCCTCCCGCAATTAAACGTCCAGGGTTAGAACGTATAACGCATTTTAACGAACAACTGACGCCCCAAGAGGTTGTATGTCATGGTATCAGTGTTCGCATCAGTCCAGCTTTGTATAAATGGAGGTTTCTTATCAAATACGTTGTTAATACCACCCACTAAGCTCATATTTGAATTAACAAAATAAGTGCCTTGTACGTTGTGGTAGAACACGCTTGGTGCATGGTCACCTACATCGCCTGGTGCCGCATTGATATCATCTGCGCCGCCAATATACTGAACACTCCAATGTGCCTGCCAATGGTCATGGTCAACCGTTACCGAGGCATTTGAGCGCCAGTTGGTGTAACTACCGCTGCCACCGGTGATCTTCCCAGCATATGCGATAGGTGTTCCGCCAGCGAATGGCGTAACGGTATATTCATCTAAATAGCTAACTGTCCAGTTCATGGTTGTTGCGAAACCAGAAAGATCCGTTTTATAGAATACGGCCGCATCGACACCCGACACTTCTTCCGTTGCTGCATTCGTTGGCTGTGCCGAGAGAAAGTTAATCTCGCCCGTTAAACTGTCCCGGGTGAACTGACTGTCGTTACAGAACGGATGCGATAGGTTTTCTGAGTTGTAACATACCGATAACTTGGTTGACCCAGGAATACGCTGAATCGCGTTCTCGATGTCAATTTTATAATAATCGACGGTGAACTGCAGATTATCTGCAAATGGCGCATCCCATACCACTCCAGCGGTAAAGGTTTTGGCATCTTCCGGTTCAAGGTTTGGATTACCGCCAACCGTTGTCAGTACAGTTGAGCCTAATTGGGTATACCCAGATGGCACGCCAGCAGCTTGGCAGTTTGCTGCTACAGTTGAATCTTTTCCAGGTTGATCCCAGCCGTCACACGGGTCAGTTGTGGTTAAGTTACCTTCAGCCACACCACCAAATAATTCAGGAATATTCGGTACACGAAACGCTGTAGAACGGGTTGCACGAAACTTCAATGAGTCATTGAGTTGCCAATGCAGGCTTGCTTTATAGTTACCGTCACTTCCAAAGGTATCGTAATCACTGTAACGGTATGCCAGCTCTAAGTTAACATCCTTCGCAAAGGCCTTATCGGATAACAACGGTAGCGCAGTTTCGACATACACCTCGTCAACGCTATAGCTGCCATCAATTGGATCGGCCTGGTTGGTATTCATAACGCCAGCAACAACCGCTGAATCTGGATTACGCCAGCCCTTCTCTTTGCGATGCTCAATGCCAAACGCGACTGGCACGTAACCAGAAGGCAGTTCAAACAAATCGCCAGTAATGCTCGCTGTAATTGAGCGCTGCTCGTTACCACCCTCGGAATCAATACGGAACATAATATAATCAACCGCATCTTGGCCAAAACCGCCAAAACCAAGTAAGTCGAGGCATGGAATGCCTGCATCTCCGCATTGGTCAGGGTCAATAGCGCGATTCAGTCGCTCCATATTAGCGATATTAGTTGCACCATCAATGCCTGAAGTACGACCGAAGTTGTAAGCAACTTCCCAATTCCAATTCGCGGCAATAGTGCCATTTAAGCCACCCACAAAACGCCAAGTGTTCACGTCTTGGAAGAATTCACGAGGTCCGGCTTCAAGCAAGCGGCGACTATCTAAACGAATAGTCTCGCCAGTCGGATTGTCCGGATGATCAACAGCATACTCAATACCACCAACTGTTCCTGAAGTCGCTAACTGGTTTGAGCGGCGATTGTTGTAAAGGACTTCGACAAACCCGTAGGTATCACCTGTTAGGCGATAGTCTGCAAACGTTGAGAAGTTCCAGTTAGTAATTGGGTTAACTGAATTCAGTTGAGAAAAGAAATCAAAGTTATGCTTGGCTGGGTCGTACGCCTCATAGAAATCGCTGTCACCACCTGGTTCTTGATTAAAGTTGATACGGCTGCCAGCATCAGGCCCAGTTAATATTGTTGCACGACCGCCAATGGTGCTTGAACTGCCGAAACAACCTAGCTCGCCTGGAGAAACTTCAGCTAATGCACAACCGGCTTGCTCTTGCATGTTGTAGGCATCACTTGAACGGTAGCCCACGGTACCCACAATTCGGGCACGATTCGTACTTGCACCAAATACCGTATTAATCGCTCTTTCTTCGGCATCACCGCTGTCGGTGGCACCAATGCGAGCGTCAACTGAAAAACCTTCATAGCTTTTACGCGTAATAATATTCACCACGCCAGCAACGGCGTCAGCACCATAAATAGCTGACGCACCATCTTTAAGTACTTCAATGCGCTCAATCATCTCAACAGGAATCATATTCAGGTCAACACTGCTGTTCGCACCGGTACCGCCGTTGACGACACGGCGACCATTAAGAAGAACCAGCGTGCGGTTAATACCTAAACCACGTAAGTTGACCTGCGCGGTTCCCCAGCCATTACTGGTCCAGTAAGCGTTGCTTTGCCCACCAGCCGCGCCTGCTGAAGCTGACATGCGCTGTAAAATAACCTCTAACGAGTTCACACCGGAGTTTTCAAGATCTTCCGCTGTGAAAACTTGAACGGGCGCGGCACTTTCAGCTTCGGTGCGCTGCAATCGCGAACCCGTTACGGTCACGCGCTCTACTTTTTCTTCTTCAACTTGTTGTTGGGTGTCTTGAGCTATGGTTTGAGTTGGTAATAGCAACGCAGTTAGTGCGGTTGCCACACCTGATAAGGCGAATTTGTTCATGGTGTCCCCTGAATATATTTTCATTGTTATTGAGTGTGGTCGTTATTGACAAACCCGACAGCCCAACTGAGTTGTCTATACATCTACAACATAACTAGTTTTTGTAAGCTGTAAAGTGGAAAATATCGCAAGTTGTCTATTTTTAAGGCATACAGCGTGGTTGTATAGTCAACTTGGTAGGCGATGAATGGCGGTTTAACTTGTTATTTTCTGCGAAAATTTCGTAAGCCTAGGGGGGCACGAAAAAAAAGTTGTCGAACTATGCATTAAATTACAATGAATAGAACCAACCATTAAGTGAATAGTTATTCGCGCTAACGTTAACGTAAACTCAGCTCTGCCGAAAATCATTACGTTGTTATTGTGAAATCGGCGACTCTTTGCGAGAATTCAGCATCGAATTAACCATTTGTGAGCCTCATGTTCTTATTAATTGTCTTTGCATTTATTGCTGTAGGCATCTCGTTTATCTGCTCCATTCTTGAAGCCGCTTTATTGTCTATTACCCCAAGTTATGTTGCGCAGCTTCGTGAGCAACGCCCCAAGTTGCACGCCAAACTGGCTAAGCTCAAAAACAATATCGACCGCCCACTGGCTGCAATTTTAACGCTCAATACCGTGGCACACACGGCTGGCGCGGCGGGTGTGGGTGCGCAAGTTGGCGTGGTGTTTGGAGACGGCTATTTGGCTGTGGCTTCGGCGGTTATGACCGTGCTTATTTTGGTGCTTTCAGAGATTCTACCCAAAACTATTGGCGCGAAATTCTGGCGCCAGTTAGCGCCTGTTTTGCCAGGTATTTTGAATTTCTTAATCAATAGCCTGCTGCCGTTCATTTGGCTATCTGATCAAATCACCAAACGCATTGGTGGTGAAGAAAACATCGACGTACGTTCAGAAATTAAAGCGTTGGCAATTCTGGGGCATGAGCAAAAATTGATCGACACCGACGAGCGCCGTGTGATTGGTAATATTCTCGACTTGCACACCATTCGTGTTCGCGACGTGATGACGCCACGTACGGTATGTGAATCGGTGCGTCCTGATGAGACTATCAGCGAATTCTTGTACCGCGCCAAATCCATGCCCTATTCGCGCTTTCCGGTGATTGATGCTGACGAAGTTCCGCACGGGATTATTCTACGTAACGAGGCATTAGAAGCGGAAACCGATAAAACCGTCAACCAATTGAGCCGCAACGTTGAAGTGGTGAGTGAAACTGTCAATGTTGAGAAACTCATGACGCTGCTGATTCAGAAACGCCAACACATGGCCTTGGTATTCGACGAACACGGCACATGGATGGGTTTGGTGACGCTAGAAGACATTATTGAAACCATATTGGGGCAACCAATTATGGATGAAACCGATACCATTCCGAGTCTACGCCGTTACGCGCAACAGCGCTGGGACAAGCGCCTCAAGCAAGAAGAGCCACCCGAAGACGCTTAACAAAAGCGTTCTCTGAGCCCTCTCGCAGGTTACTTCACGTAAAAAAGCTAGCGTGTGAGCGGCTGCACGCGTATAATACGCCGCTATTTTAACCAATGGTGGACCACCACCCGCGGTGCTCTACTTTTGGGTACACACCTCGCGTTTTAACAGGCTTTATCAATGACAATTCAAGCAACAGAACTTTCCAAGCTGCGTAATATTGCAATTATTGCGCACGTTGACCATGGCAAAACAACCTTGGTTGATACCCTTCTGCAGCAATCGGGCACGCTCGAAAGCCGCGGTGGCGCTGAAGAGCGCGTCATGGACTCCAACGATCTTGAGAAAGAGCGTGGCATTACCATTTTGGCGAAAAACACAGCGGTAAACTACAACGACTACCGTATCAACATTCTGGATACTCCAGGCCACGCCGATTTCGGCGGTGAAGTTGAGCGTGTTATGTCAATGGCTGACTCAGTATTGTTGGTTGTTGACGCGGTTGACGGCCCAATGCCACAAACCCGCTTCGTAACCCAAAAAGCGTTTGCTCACGGCTTGAAGCCAATTGTTGTTGTGAACAAAATTGACCGTCCGGGCGCACGCCCTGATTGGGTTGTTGACCAAGTATTCGATTTATTCGACAACTTAGGTGCAACCGACGAACAGCTCGACTTCCCTGTGGTTTACGCATCAGCGTTAAACGGCTGGGCGACACTTGATTACAACAACGTAACCGACAACATGACCGCCTTGTTCGAAACCATTTTGGACAAAGTGTCACCACCTGATGCTGACCGTGACGGTGCGTTGCAGATGCAAATTTCACAGCTTGATTACTCAAGCTACGTGGGCATCATCGGTATCGGTCGTATTAAGCGTGGTACCTTAAAGCTTAACCAGCAGGTCACCATTGTGGGTGCTGATGGCTCGAAACGTAACGGCAAAGTAGGCCAGATTTTTGGTTACTTGGGTCTTGACCGCATTGAAACCGACCACGCAAGTGCCGGTGACATTGTTGCGGTAACCGGTTTGGGTGAATTGAAAATCTCTGACACCGTGTGTGCAGCAGGTGCTGTAGAAGCACTGCCAGCGCTAACCGTTGATGAACCAACCGTAACCATGACGTTCCAGGTAAACACCTCGCCGTTTGCCGGTAAAGAAGGTAAGTTCGTAACTTCGCGCCAAATTCTTGAGCGTTTGCAACAAGAATTGAGACACAACGTAGCGTTGCGCGTTGAAGAAACTGACAACCCTGATCGCTTCCGTGTTTCAGGCCGTGGTGAACTGCACTTGGGTGTGTTGATTGAAAACATGCGTCGTCAAGGTTTCGAATTGGCGGTGTCTCGTCCAGAAGTAATTTTGAAAGAAGAAAACGGTGTAACGCTTGAGCCGTTTGAAAACCTGACCATTGATATCGAAGAACAGCATCAAGGTTCAGTCATGGAAAAACTCGGCATCCGTAAAGCGGAAATGACCAACATGACCCCAGATGGTAAAGGCCGTGTCCGTATCGACTTTACCGTTCCAAGCCGTGGCTTGATTGGGTTCCAAACTGAATTTATGACGCTCACTTCAGGCTCTGGCTTAATGTATAAGACCTTTGACCATTACGGCCCGCATAAAGGCGGCAAAATTGGTCAACGCGTCAACGGTGTCTTGATCTCAAATGCCACCGGTAAAGCGTTAACTTATGCACTTTTCAACTTGCAAGAACGTGGCAAGTTAATGACTGCTCACGGTGATGAAGTCTACGAAGGACAAATCATTGGCGTTCATAACCGTGGTAATGACTTAACCGTGAACTGTCTGAAAGGCAAGCAGCTAACCAACGTGCGAGCATCAGGAACGGATGATGCATTGACCTTGTCACCGCCTATTCGCTTAACCCTTGAGCAAGCACTTGAGTTTATCGATGATGATGAGCTGGTGGAAATCACGCCGAAATCGATTCGTATTCGCAAGCGTTTACTCACTGAGAACGACCGCAAGCGCGCTGGCCGTAGCAGCAAAGACGATTAATTTTTGCTGAGCCTTAGCTCAATCTTACGTACCAAAAAAAGAGCACCTTTTCAGGTGCTCTTTTCATATTAGTCGCTTCTGTTTTTCTTTTCGCGACGTTTTTCTTTTAGCGTCTTCTGTGGTTTTTTCTTCTGCTTCTCTTTACTCATGACTACTCTCCTCATCAGTTGAGTGCGATTAAGCACCAGTGGCTTTCACTGGCACGAACAGTGACTGTGAATACCGCGCCCAAGGGCACTGAAAGCAACGCCAACCCCATAGGAGAAAGGTAAGAAACTTTTCCTTGTGTGGGGTTGGCACTGCTTGGCTCGACCACGGTAAAACGCAAAACGGCGGGCGCGTTATCACAGTGGGTTTGACGAATCACCACCGACGAACCTACGCGCACGCGTAAGCTCATGTTCGAACGGGGTAATTCGGCAAGTTCTAGGCGTTGAAAAAGCTCCGCCAAAACCAAGGGATCGTGTAAAACGCGATACTGCTGACATTGGAAAATACGATGGTTAAAACATTGCGATGAGTCACAATGACCCAATACACGCGCAAGCACGGCTTTTCTCCTACCGAACTAAAACACGAAAATTAAAATATGGTTTTTTGGGAATACAGACATGTGCCGACTGCAGGAATGCAATCGGCTTAATTTGGAAAGGTGAGCGCGGTACTCAAAATTGAATAATCGTACTTAAACATGGTGGTCCTCTTAATCTGGAGGCAACCATAGCCCTTCGCGATCGGAAAGGCAAGCTGAATAAGCTAGGGAAAGTTTTAGAGCAATTTAGACTGCGGCAACACAAAATAAAACACTGAAAGAAAGTGTAAAACGCTGCCCACCAACACGAATAGATGCCAAATAGCATGGTGAAAGCGCAGCGATTTCCATACATAAAAAATAACGCCAACGGTGTAAGCTAGGCCGCCAGCCAGTAGTAACAATAAACCGCCAGTTGCGACATTTTCAAGCATCGGCTTAATCACGATCAACGCCATCCAGCCCAAGCCCAGGTAAAGGCTCAGCGACAACCATTTTTTACGATCGGCAATAGCCAGTTCGAGCACCACACCAATAATCGCGATGCCCCATACCACGCCGAGCAATGACCAGCCCCATGCACCGCGCAGACTGATCAACGCAAACGGGGTGTAGGTGCCGGCAATAAGCACGTAAATGGCAGCGTGGTCCATTTGCTGAAAGAACGCCTTTACGCGCGGCCATGGGAACGCATGATAAAAGGTGGATGAGGTGTAGAGTAGAATAAGACTGGCACCGTAAATGCTGGCGCTGACCACATGGTAAGTGTCGCCATAGCTAATCGCCCACACCAACATAAACACCAAACCAACAATAGCAGCTATCGCGCCAACACCGTGGGTAAGCGCATGCGCCACTTCTTCTGCTACGCTGTAACCTTCTGAATTACTCACAATTCATTCCCACCTATTCTTCGCCACGCTCTGGGGTGTAATGCCCCTTACTGATATTCTCGAGCGCTTTCATAAAGTTTTCAAACTGACGCTCGTTGTCATAGTCCAAATGATACTTGTTATGAAACTCAAGTCGCATTTTTACACCTTGCCCTTCCAAGTACACCGTATACCCATCAAAATCGGTATAGCCGGTTATACCCTCAAGGGTTCGACGCCCTTCGTCGTCCACTTTGCCGTACTCATGGATGGTTTCAAACGCATCAAGCACGAGCCGTTGGTCAATATCATTTTTCATAGTCGACCTCCTTCCTATATAAGAGACTTCTACAGCATAACATCGTTTATTCGTGTAATTGTTGATCTTTCTTCAAACAAACATACATACATGCATGTTTGTTTAATTTCGATTATAATACAACCACTACTACGTAATGAGGTGACTTGTGGTTCGTCGTACAAAAGAAGATGCTTTAACAACGCGTGGTGAGCTGCTTGATGCGGCCGAGCGCTTGTTTAGTGAAAAAGGTGTGTCCAGCACATCGATGAACCAAGTTGCGGAAGCTGCCGGGGTAACACGCGGTGCCATTTATCATCATTTTCAAAACAAGCTCGACTTAATCGACGCGCTAATGGAGCGCGTGCGCCTGCCCGTTGATGAAATGCGTGATGAACTGGCGCAAACCTATCAAGGTGACCCTATTTCCTTGCTTCGCGCTCGTTGCCTGCACATTATTGGCCAAGTGCAGGACGATCCGCACACTAAAGCGCTGGTGAATATATTGCTGCACAAGTGCGAATACGTTGACGACGCCTTGCCGATACATCTACGTCATTTAGGTGGCCGTAACGCCTGCATTACAGAGTGCATTTTGTTGACCGACAAAGCCAAAACTCAAGGTTTAGTGGACGAAAAGTACGATTCGAAAGCAGCCGTTATTGGGCTATTTAGCCTGGTCGACGGTTTGCTGTACAACTGGCTGCTTGATCAAGATTATTTTGACCTGTCACAAACAGCCACTCAGGCTATTGATACCTACCTAGCAGGGTTAAAACCACGCGGCGCGTAACCTGTATTGCGGTTAATCGCCCTGGCGCAAAAACGCTCGGATTTGTTCTTCATCAAAGTCGTTAATCGTTTGTGCGCTTGCCTGTGGGCAACTTAAAAACATAGGGGCCACCCAACTTTGCACCGCGCCCATAACCACCATCAGGTGAGTCATGGCGCGCATGGCACCCAACCGTCCCGGCGAGGCGCCTGCTAACAACACATTTTTACCAACCCAAGGGTTTTGTTCTAAACGGGTGGTCCAGTCAATGGCGTTTTTTAACAGCGCCGGAATCGAGCTGTTGTACTCTGGTGTCACAATGACAATTTTGGTGGCATCGGAAATAGCGGTTGCTAGTTTTTGCGTGTTCGACGGTACACCGTTTTCTTGTTCATCGTCGCCGTTGTAAATAGGCGCGTCCAACTCTTCTGCGGCAAACACGTAACATGCACGGCCGTCCGCCTCTGCGACATCAGCGATGCGTTGCTGTAGTTTTCGGTTGAGTGATTCGGTACGGCTGCTTCCTGCTAAAATAAGTACGCTCACTTACGAGCCCTCCTGCATAGATTCAATAAAGGCATTGGATTCTTGAATTGCGGTTTCCATTTCACGAATCAATACGTCAACATCGCTGCTCAAACTGCGGTACTCACCTCGAATAGCGTCCACAGCTTTAGCGTTCAAATTGTGTTTTAAGTACAGCACGTTGTCTTGCAATTTGGACAAAACGGGATCCATGGTGGCCGCAGCACGTTCCATGCTTTGCAACAAACTGGTGTAACGGCGCTCGGTTTCACGCAGTGAGCGCTCACTTTCCCGGCGCATTGCGTCATTACTGTACAGTTCCAGTTCATCTTGCCATTCATCAAACAGAGCTTGGGCAACGTCATCAATGGCTTCGATGCGATCATAAACGCGCTCGGCTGCACTTTTGCTGCTTTCGTAGTCGTCATTCAGCGCGTTGTAACGCGCCTCCAATTCGCCACCATCGAACTGCAACAGCTCGTCTAAGCGTTGCAGGGCAGACTTAAATTCTTCCTGAGCATCAGACTGCGCGTCGCGCGCATCATCAACCCGGCCAACGAGAATATCGCGTTTGTGTACGCCTACTTTTTCCATGGCGCCGTAGTAAGCACTTTGACAGCCAGTAAGTACTATGGCTATTGCAAGTGCCCCTACCAAGGTTAATAGCTTACGCATAACCACTCCTTCGCTTATTTTACAGGCCGATGCCTGAACTTATCAGCGGTCAGTATAGCTTAATAGGGTAAAGCCGAACCATCCCAATGCCAAAATCCGCCTGAATTTTCAGCAGTTAGGTTGTGAATTACCGCCGCAATGCGCGCTGCTGACTGCTCAGGCGTGTACAACTTCCCTGCTGGTAAGCGTTGTTGAAATGGCTTCGATAGCTGAGTGTCGGTGGTGCCAGGGTGAATTGCCGCAATGCATAATTGTTTGTGAGTTCGTTTTAATTCAATCGAGGCAGTTTTAAGCAGCATATTCAAAGCGGATTTACTTGCACGGTAACTGTACCAACCGCCAAGGTAATTGTCAGTGGTACTGCCAACCTTGGCGCTAAGCTGCGCCCAAACACACGGGGTTTTATTCGGTAACACTGGCAACAATTGCTGTAACAGCAAAATCGGCAGTACCGCGTTCACATGAAAGGTGTGCTCTAACTGTTCAAGGTTCACGTCAGCAAGGCGCTTCTCAGGCATAAAGCCGTTGGTGTGCAATAGACCAAGCGTGCTAATCACCACGTCGGGCTGCTGCAATTGCGGGCGAATGGCTTGCAAACTTTCCAAACTATAATCGGCTACGGTGAACCACTGGCCCGGCTGATCGCTTAGGTGCTGCCTACTTAATGCCTGCACCGTAGCGCCTTGGGTCGCGTAATAACGCACCAACGCCTGGCCCAAACCTCCGCCCGCACCAATCACTAATACCTGCATGACACGTCTCCGAAAGGGTATTGCTGACGCAATCCTTTATTGGCTAACAAATTAGAACAAGGTATGTTGTTTACGCAATTTACTGGGTTTGGGATTATAGTGGTGGCATAAGTTGCACCAAAATGAGGGTACGATGACCGAAGAATCTGCGGAACAATCAGCTCAAGAGCGCTGGTTAGAGCGCGCCCGCAAGGCTTGGCGCTTTTTAAAATATTACGGCAAACGCTGCTTGGATGACCGTGTAACTATTGTTGCTGGGCATTTAACCTTTGTCAGCATGCTCGCGCTGGTGCCGTTGCTGGTGGTGATGTTCTCGGTATTTTCTGCGTTTCCTATGTTTGAGCAGCTTAAAGAAGAGCTCGAAAAATTATTGTTTGCCAATTTACTTCCTACCTCGGGCGAGGTGATCAGCGAATACCTTGATCAGTTTGTCACCAATGTTTCGAAAATGACCACTGTTGGGGTGATTTTCGTGATTGTGGTGGCGGTGAACTTAATTAGCACCATTGATGCCACCATGAACCGCATTTGGCGCAACCACAAACGCCGCCGCATGGTTGTAGCCTTGGCCGTATATTGGATGATTCTAACCCTTGGCCCGCTATTAATGGGCTCGGGCATGGCGGTTACGTCTTATGTGATTTCATTAACAGCTGTGGCCGAAGAATACGTGTCCGGTTTGCGTACTACGTTGTTAAGTATTGTGCCCCTGCTGACCTCGTTGGTTGCCTTTATGCTGTTGTACATCATGATGCCAAACCGTATAGTGCGCGCCAAACATGCGTTTTGGGGCGCGTTACTCGCGGCTATTTTATTTGAGCTCAGCAAAAGCGGCTTTGCTGCCTACATTACGGCGTTTCCAAGTTACCAAGCCATTTATGGCGCATTGTCAGTGATTCCAATTTTGCTACTGTGGATTTTTGTGTCCTGGAATATTGTGTTACTTGGCGCCGAATTAACCGCCAGCATTGAGGAATTTTTTGACCCGCCAGAAACGGGCGAAGAACAAATAAAAGAAGGCACTGAATGAAAGCATTGATTCAACGCGTTAGCGAAGCATCAGTGACAATTGCTGGCAAGCGCGTGGGTGAAATACAGCAGGGGCTATTGGTGTTACTGGGCATTGAACGCGACGACGGTTTAGACGATGTCACCAAGCTGGCGAACAAAGTCGCAAGCTACCGTGTGTTTGCGGATGCCGACGACAAAATGAATTTAAGCGTGCACGATATTGCTGGTGGCGTGTTGGTGGTTTCACAATTTACCCTGACGGCGGATACCAACTCGGGCCGTCGCCCAAGTTTTTCGTCAGCGGCACCGCCGGACCACGCCGAACCACTTTATCGTGCGTTTGTGAGCGCACTGCAACACCAGGGCATCACGACCGCTACTGGCGAATTTGGCGCTGATATGGCCGTCGCGCTGGTCAACGACGGACCCGTCACCTTTATGTTGCATTCAAATAACAAGGGCTAAGCATGTATCGTGTTATCGCACCGGAAACCCCGGAACAATTTGCAACCTATTATGATTTACGCTGGCGTGTTCTGCGCGAGCCTTTTCAGCGCCCACGCGGCTCAGAACAAGACGAATATGACCAAGTCGGCATTCATCGCATGGTGGTCAACAGTGCCGGCCAAGCCGTTGCGGTGGGCCGCCTGCACTTTAATAGCCCCGATGAAGGGCAGATTCGGTTTATGGCCTCGGCGCCTGAGCACCGTGGCGCAGGCCACGGCGTGGCGATTGTTTATGAATTAGAAAAAGTTGCGCGCGCAGAGGGTGCTAAGCACATTGTCATTAATTCACGCGACAACACATTAGGGTTCTACATTAAGTGTGGTTACGAAGTGGTGGAAGAAGGTGATCGCGTTAAAAATCCACAAGCGGAACATCAATTACGTAAAACGTTGACCGAATTCAACCGGATTATCTATCGACCAAGCTGGTGTGCTGAACTGCAAAAAACCTGGCATGAAGAAATTCCAATTTCCGAAACCATGGGCATTCGCATTACCCAATACACTGGGCGCGACTTTGAAACAACGGCCACGTTATCGCGCAACATCAATGTGCACGGCACCATGTTTGCTGGCAGTATTTATTCGCTCGCCACCTTGACGTGCTGGGGGTTACTGCATTTACAATTGCGCGAGCGCGAACTTGAAGGTGCAGTGGTATTGGCCGATGGGCAAATTCACTACCATAAACCAGTAAGCCGTGAACCACGCGCAGTAGCGCGCTTATCCGCAATGACCGGCGACTTGTCGGCGCTAACGATGGGAAAAAATGCACGGGTTACTTTAAAGTCACAAGTATTTGACGGAGATAAACCAGTCGCCGAATTTACCGGCCAGTTTGTTGTGCTAGCCAAAAACGAAAAATAAGAAGGACGTTAACATGAGTGATTCTTTATCCGCCCAGCAGTTGTTACGTATTCGCAGTAAACTTGAAACCATCGTGACGGAGCAAGCCGGCACTCGCCGCGCGGACCATTGCGAGGCCGCTTTGCAACGCATGCGCAGCGGCGAATATGGGTATTGCGTGGAATGCGGCGAAGAAATCTCCGCCGCACGGTTGGCCGCTAAACCTGAAGTGGCTTTATGTGTCGACTGCCAAGCACTGAAAGACGAAGAAGAGGACGCTTAAGCGTCCTCAAGCACTGCCCCTTCCTGCACGAGATTGTGCAAGCCACCTTGCTCAATCAAATCTGCTATCGCTTTGATATCCGGCGCAAAGTAACGGTCTTGATCATAAAAACTTACTTGCGCGCGCACCCGCACATGCGCTTCTTCAATCGCAGCCGCTGCAGTTAGTGGACGGCGGAAGTCGAGCGCCTGTGAAGCTTCCAAAAGCTCTATAGCAACAATGTCACGAATATTGCGCGCAATGTCGGTCAACCGACGTGCGGCAAAGGTTGCCATGGACACATGGTCTTCTTGATTGGCAGACGTCGGTAAACTATCTACCGATGCAGGGTGCGCTAAGGTTTTATTCTCTGAGGCAAGTGCTGCTGCGGTAACTTGCGCCAACATAAAGCCTGAATTCACACCGCCGTCGTTCACCAAAAATGGTGGCAAGTTACTTAAATGATGATCGATAAGCAGCGCACTGCGGCGCTCTGACAGCGCACCAATTTCACTGGCTGCAATGGCCAAAATATCGGCCGCCATAGCCACCGGTTCGGCGTGGAAGTTACCACCTGAAATGATGTCGCCATTGTCGCTGAACACCAATGGATTATCGGTAACACCGTTAGCTTCACGAACCAGTATTTTGCTGGCGTGCTGCATCTGATCAAACACTGCACCCATTACTTGTGGCTGACAACGCAGTGAGTATGGGTCTTGTACCTTTTCACAGTTCTTGTGATTGGCACCAATCTCCGAACTTTCGCCCAGCAAATTACGGAAGGTTTGTGCTACAGCGATTTGCCCCGGCTGGCCGCGCACGGCGTGAATGCGCGCGTCAAACGGTGAGCGCGAACCCATTGCGGCTTCTACCGCCATCGCGCCAGTCACTAGCGCAGCATTGAAAACGCGCTCAATTTGGAACAAACCATGCAGCGCTAACGCGGTGGATGCTTGCGTGCCATTGAGCAACGCCAAGCCTTCTTTTGGCGCTAATGCCCCTAGCGGTTTCAAACCAGCTTTGGCCATGCCTTCCACGGCAGGATAAATTTTCCCGTCAACACGCACTTCGCCTTCACCAAGCAGTGGCAACACCATGTGCGCAAGTGGCGCCAAATCACCCGACGCACCTACCGAACCTTTACTTGGCACACATGGGTACACTTCATGGTTCAGCATGTCGGTAAGCGCATCAATAACTTGGCGCCGCACACCTGAAAAACCACGGCTAAGCGAGTTAATTTTTAGTAGTAGCATCAGCCGCACTACGGTGTCGCTCATGAGTTCTTGCGTACCAGCGGCATGCGACAACACAATGCGTCGCTGCAAATCTTCAAGTTTTTCTGGCGGAATACGCGTGTTTGCCAACAAGCCAAAACCGGTATTAATGCCATACACCACTTTCCCGGTAGCAAGCACGTTCGCAACGGTTTGATGCGAGCGTGTAATGACTGTATCCGCGTCAGCATGTAAGCTCAACTGGTATGGTTGTTGCCACCATTGGCGTAATTGACCAAGTGACAGCGTACCGGGTTGTAATTCAAATGCGTTGCTCATGACTTGCCCTCCAACATTGGTAAGTCGAGACCTTGTTCGCGTGCGCAGTTTTGTGCAATCTCATAACCGGCGTCTGCGTGACGCATCACGCCAGTACCTGGGTCATTCCAAAGCACTCGGCTTAGCCGCTGATCAGCAGCGTCTGTGCCATCTGCAACAATCACTACACCCGAATGCTGCGAGTAACCCATGCCAACCCCGCCACCATGGTGCAAGCTTACCCACGTAGCCCCGCCTGCCGTATTTAGCAGTGCGTTTAATAATGGCCAGTCAGAAACCGCATCGGAACCGTCCAACATGCTTTCGGTTTCGCGGTTCGGGCTCGCAACTGAGCCGGAATCAAGATGATCACGGCCAATGACGATCGGCGCTTTGAGCTCGCCGTTTTTCACCATCTGGTTAAAGGCACGTGCAATGCGCGCGCGGTCTTTTAAACCAATCCAACAAATACGTGCTGGCAACCCCTGAAAACTAATGCGCTCGCGCGCCATGTCTAACCAGTTATGCAAATGAGGGTCATCCGGAATCAGTTCTTTTACTTTGGCATCGGTTTTATAGATGTCTTCTGGGTCACCGGATAACGCAACCCAGCGGAACGGCCCAATGCCTTCGCAGAACAACGGGCGAATATAAGCGGGTACGAAACCCGGGAAGTCAAAGGCATTATCGACACCCACATCTTTCGCCATTTGGCGAATGTTGTTGCCGTAGTCCAGCGTGGCAGCGCCGCGCTCTTGCAGGGTCAACATAGCGCGCACTTGCACGGCCATGGATTCTTTTGCAGCACGCACTGTTGTTGTTGCGTCAGTTTCTTGACGCGCTTGGTAATCAGCGAGGCTCCAGCCTTGTGGCAAGTAGCCGTGTAGCGGATCATGTGCCGAGGTTTGATCGGTTACAACATCTGGGGTTACGCCCCGTTTAACCAGTTCTGCAAAAACGTCCGCGGCGTTGCCAAGTAGCCCAACAGAAATGGCACGGCCGTCACTGCGGGCTTGCTCGAGCAACTCCAGCGCTTCGTCCAGTGACGTTGCTTTGTAATCAAGGTAGCGGGTACGTAAACGAAAATCGATTCGTGTTTCGTCCACTTCCACAGCCAACATACTGTAGCCAGCCATAGTGGCTGCTAATGGCTGCGCACCACCCATGCCACCTAAGCCACCGGTGACAATCCAACGGCCTTTAGTGGTGCCATTAAAATGTTGGCGCGCAACGGAGACAAAGGTTTCATAAGTACCCTGTACAATGCCTTGCGAGCCAATGTATATCCACGAACCTGCGGTCATTTGGCCGTACATCATCAGGCCTTGTTTATCGAGTTCGTTAAAATGCTCCCAGTTTGCCCACTGTGGCACCAGGTTTGAATTTGCAATCAGTACCCGCGGCGCATCTTCATGGGTTGGGAACACCCCAACCGGCTTACCCGACTGCACCAACAAAGTTTCGGTAGGTTTCAGGCGCTCCAATACTTCAACAATCTTGTCATAGGCTTCCCAGCTGCGTGCAGCCCGGCCAATGCCGCCGTAAACAACCAATGCTTGTGGGTGCTCGGCAACTTCATCGTCGAGGTTGTTCATAAGCATGCGCTTTGCCGCTTCAATCTGCCAATTAGCAGTAGTCAGCTTGCTGCCGTGGTCGGCACGGATTTTTCTACTTTTATCTAAACGGGTAAAACTCATAACCTTGTCCATCCTTACAGCTTAAGGCTTAAATGTTAAATGCCCACCCAGCACAAAGCGTGAGCCTGGGTGGGTTAGAATTGCGTAGGTCACCACGCCCGCGTCACTCCAAGTGCGGCGAATAATTCGCAAACATGGCTCGGGCTTGGCTAAATCAAGCCACTCACAAACGTGAGCGCTAGGGGTGACCGCTTCAATTTGATGACTCGCTTCGGTAAGCGGTGCCGAAGCACTTAAATATTCATGGGGAGTAATGTAGGTAAAATCTTGGCGCAAATAATCAGCAGCCACAGCTGGGTTCACGTAGCGCTCTTCAACCTGCACCGCCAAACCATTTTCAAAATGGGTTATAACCGAATAAAACACGGGGCTATCAGGCTCTAGCGCCAATTGTTCGGCAACCTGTAAACTGGCTGGCACTTGCTTCAGCACATGCACATGGGCAACATAATCATGGTTGCGGGCACGAATTTCGTCTGCAATGTTGCGAATTGCCATAAACGAGGTTTGTGATTTAAGCGGCGCAACGTAAGTGCCAGAACCCTTGCTACGAATCACTAACCCTTCGTCGGCGAGCTCTTGCAGCGCACGGCGAGCCGTCATGCGACTTACTTTAAACTGCGTCGCTAGTGCATTTTCAGAGCTTACCGGATGATTTTCCGGCCATTCTCCGGTCGCAATTTTGCTATAGAGATGCTGCTTTATCTTGGAAAATTTCATAGAAATCCTCACTGCGAGTGACACTGTCGACTACTTACTGTCGAGAGTTCTTAGATTGTGATAAAGTGTAGGCATATTGAATTGTATATACAAGTAGTCGCGGGGATATTTTTATGACAACGCCTTTACAGCGCATTCACAACGTGCGCCTCGCTACCATGACAGATGCCGGTTACGGGCTCATTGATGACGGTGTGGTGGTTTTTGATCACAACCAAATTCATTACGCGGGTTCGCGTGCTGAAGCGCCCGAGTACCCACAGGCAGAACAAATTGATGGGCACGGTGGGTTGCTGACCCCAGGCTTGATTGATTGCCACACGCACTTAGTCTGGGCTGGCTCACGTGCCGATGAATTCGCCCAACGCTTGCATGGCGTCAGTTATGCCGATATTGCCGCTCAAGGTGGTGGCATAGCGGCAACCGTCCGCGCAACGCGTGCCGCCACAGAGCAACAATTAGCGGAAGTGACCACGCCGCGACTGCAAGCTCTGATGCGCGAAGGGGTAACAACCGTTGAAATCAAGTCAGGCTATGGTCTTAGTCTTGCTGACGAGCGCAAGCAGCTGCGTGCGGCACGGCAACTTGCGGTGCAACACCCAATAAGCGTTGCAACCACGCTGTTAGCAGCACACGCCGTACCGCCCGAATTCAAAGACCGTGCAGATGCGTACATTGATGAGGTGGTAAATTGCATCATTCCTACGCTTGCCAAAGAAGGCTTAGCAGATGCTGTTGATGCATTTTGCGAATCGGTAGGGTTCAACCCCGCGCAAACAGAGCGTGTATTCCAAGCAGCCAAAGCCGCTAATTTACCCGTTAAATTGCACGCTGAACAATTAAGTAACCAGCACGGTAGCGCGCTTGCAGCACGCTATCAGGCACTTTCGTGTGATCATTTAGAATACCTTGATGAGGCTGGGGTAAAAGCAATGGCGGCAGCTGGCACTGTGGCGGTATTGTTACCTGGCGCGTTTTATTTCTTACGTGAAACCAAACAACCCCCACTTGCGCTTTTGCGGGAGCATGGTGTACCCATTGCGATTTCGACGGATGCAAACCCCGGCACATCGCCAATTTTAAGCTTGCAGCTGATGTTACAGATGGCCGCAACGCTGTTCCGAATGACACCAGAAGAATGTTTACGTGGCGTAACCGTAAACGCAGCAAAGGCTCTTGGGCTGAATGACCGTGGGCAATTACGCGAAGGCTTACGTGCTGATTTGTGCTTATGGGATGTCGATGACCCAGCTGCGCTTACCTACCAGTTCGGAACCAATCCGTTGGTAGCATGCTGGCATCACGGTGCGCGGCGCTGAAACCCATGCAAGTAAGCAAGTACTAACTCACTCAGCAATTGAGCACAGGCCATATCGCCGGCTTCACGGCCGGCAGGGTGCAAGCTCGGTGCTGCTTCGGCCAAATGCAGGTAGCGGGTGCGCGGCAAGCTCGCGAGTTTCTCGACTAGGCTATACGCATTTGCTACCGGTAATCCATTGAAGTTTATGGCACTGGCAGGAACACCGTGCAGCGCGTCTACGTCAATTTCAATTCCTAATGGTACGTGCCAAGCTTCGGCTTTTGCCGCCGTTGCCTCAAGCTCTAACGTCCAATCAGTGCAATAGAGTTCGTGAACACTGCGATATGTAAATTCTGCATCAACCAGTTGCTTTAAACTTTCGGCGTTGTTTTTCCCTTCATGCAAGCCCACTACATGATAATGCGCCAAGGCCCCATCCATATAGGCATAGCTAAAGCCGTTTCCGCTGTGGCGACCTTCGCGAGCGCGGAAATCAGCATGTGGGTCAAGATTCACTGCTCCAACCGATTCGCCTGATGCTTGTTGCAAAGCAGTGAGCAACGGGTATGCATTATTATGCCCGCCACCAATAAGTATCACATCAAAGCCGCCTTCAAACAGCGGCAACAGAATTTGACTGACACGCTGATCTAAACGTTCACAGAGTTCACGCAATAGGGCTAACTCGCCGCTGTCGCTGTTACGCAGAGCATCGCCTTGCTGCTGTAAATCATCGCACTGCACCTGACCGACCATCAGTAATTCATGGTCGGCGATCATCGGATTCGACTGTAATGCCAGCAAGCCTTTCAACGCTGCCCCAAACGCATGTTCAGCGCCGCCACGGCCTAGATTTGCGCGTGGCCCAATGGATTCGGGCACGCCGACGATGGCAATGCGTTGACCATTCTCCCAAGCCTGCTGGATCGCCTGATGATAGGCGTGTATATCAGCAATTTCAGGTAGGCAGTTGACGGTTTGACCGAGGCGAACCTCGCCGCTACGGGGTGTTACCCACGCAGCGGCATCTATCGGAGTTAGAAACATAACAGATTATTCAATATCAAGCGGCTCTGGAGAAATAATGATACCCGTACTGTCCGCATACAAATGGTCTTCGGGTAGGAAAGTTACGCCGCCAAAGTTTACCGCAAGGTCCACTTCGCCGATGCCGTCATTGGCTGCACCAACCGGAATTGAAGCAATCGCCATAACGCCCAAATCGAGCTCGTCGATAGCATCAACGTCGCGCACGGCGCCGTAGCAGATGATGCCTTCCCAGTCGTTTTCAAACGCTAAGTCAGCTACCGCAATATCAACCAACGCACGCCGGGTTGAACCGCCGCCATCGATTAACAATACTTTGCCGGTACCTTGCTGCTGCACCACTTCTTCAATGATGCCTTTGTCTTCGAAGCACTTCACGGTGACTAACTGACCGCCGAACGAAACCCGACCGCCGTAATGGATGAACATAGGTTCAACCACATCGACCATGTCAGGGTATAAGTCGCAAAGTTCTGACGTGTTGTATTCCATTGCCGTACTCCATACTGTGACTTAACGTCTTGAATGTTAAGCCACAGTATAGCCCCTTATGCGCAACTGCAAAAGCGACGCGGCACAAGCGATTACAAAATAAACCGACTTAGGTCTTCGTCTTGTGCAAGTTCGCCTAGATAACGATCCACATAGGCCCCGTCAATTTCTATCTGTTGGCCTTGTAAGTCACTGGCATTAAATGAAATTTCTTCCATCAGTCGCTCAAGCACTGTGTGTAAACGGCGCGCACCGATGTTTTCGGTGGTTTCATTTACCTGAAACGCTATTTCTGCAATTCGCTCAATTCCGTCGCGGGTAAACTCGATGCCAACCCCTTCAGTGTTCATTAATGCCTTGTATTGGGTGGTCAACGACGCATTCGGCTCGGTCAGAATACGCACAAAATCACCGCTGGTTAATGCTTGAAGCTCTACGCGAATAGGTAACCGCCCTTGTAACTCGGGAATCAAGTCAGAAGGTTTTGACATCTGAAATGCGCCCGAGGCAATAAACAAAATATGGTCAGTTTTTACCATGCCATGCTTGGTTGAGACTGTGGTGCCTTCAACCAATGGCAGCAAGTCACGTTGCACGCCTTCACGCGATACGTCTGGGCCTGATACGTCGCCACGCTTACAAATCTTGTCAATTTCATCCAGGAACACGATGCCATTTTGCTCAACCGAATGCAGCGCTTGTTCCTTGATGTCTTCCGGGTTCAGCATTTTGCCTGCTTCTTCTTCAATCAAGTGCTTAAACGCATCTTTGATTTTCATTTTTTTCGGTTTTGATTTGCCGCTACCTAAGTTCTGGAACATGCTCTGTAACTGCGAGGTCATTTCTTCCATACCCGGTGGCGCCATAATTTCCACACCCATTTGGGCAGCGCTAATTTCTATTTCAATTTCTTTGTCGTCCAACTGCCCTTCGCGCAGTTTCTTGCGAAACACTTGGCGGGTATTCGACTGTTCACGCGGCTCATCCTGCTCGTCTGCCCACCCCGCCTTTTGAGCGGGTGGCAACAAGGCATCCAGAATGCGTTCTTCGGCTGCATCTTCGGCACGGTGACGCACTTTTTGCATCATTTGCTCGCGAGTTTGCTTTACCGCAGTGTCGGTAAGATCGCGAATTATCGATTCAATTTCTTTACCAACATAGCCAACTTCTGTGAATTTCGTGGCTTCTACTTTAATGAATGGTGCGTTTGCCAGCTTAGCTAAGCGGCGCGCAATTTCTGTTTTACCAACGCCGGTTGGACCAATCATCAAGATGTTTTTCGGTGTTACTTCTTGGCGCAATTCATCATCTAATTGCATCCGGCGCCAGCGATTGCGCAACGCAACAGCAACAGCTTTTTTAGCATCGTTCTGGCCAATAATGTGGCGATTGAGCTCATCAACAATTTCACGGGGGGTCATATCAGACATTGCTTACTGACTCCTGTTCTTCAATAGTTTGGAAACTGTTGGTGTAGACACAAATGTCACCTGCAATGGTCAGGGCTTTTTCAACAATCTCACGTGCGCTTAAATCGGTGTTTTCCAATAGTGCCGTTGCGGCAGCTTGGGCAAAAGGGCCACCTGAACCGATAGCGATCAGATCATTTTCAGGCTGAACCACATCGCCATTACCGGTAATAATCAAAGAGGTGTGTTTATCAGCCACAGCTAATAACGCCTCAAGCCGGCGCAAAGCGCGGTCAGTACGCCAGTCTTTGGCTAATTCGACTGCAGCACGCATTAAGTTGCCTTGGTGTGCTTCAAGTTTCTTTTCAAAGCGTTCAAATAAGGTGAATGCGTCCGCAGTACCACCGGCAAACCCGGCCAATACTTGGTTGTTATATAGGCGTCGCACCTTGCGTGCATTGCCTTTCATGACAGTGTTGCCAAGTGAAACTTGGCCATCGCCACCGATGACAACTTTGTCACCGCGACGGACAGATACGATAGTAGTCACAAATACGTCCTCTTGGTTGCTATGCTCCAGTTATGAGGCCGTATTTGCGAAATTCAATGGGGCGGGGTTAATTCCAGTTCCAAATTTGGCAGCCATGAATGTTGCCGCGCTCAAGTTTATGGCGATCGCGCTCGGCATCGCGCTTCGTTTCATAGGGGCCTAATACCACGCGATGCCAGACGCCGTTACCGCCATCAGTAGTGCGGATTAATGACTCAAGCCCAATCATGGCAATCATTGCACGCATTTGTTCCGCATCACTTAAATTACGGAACGAGCCGCACTGCATCAGTTTAGGCGGACCAATTTCGCGCTCAGGCACATCCACAATCACTTCCTGATTTTCCAGTACATCTGGATATTGGTAACGCTCTTCTGGCATATCAGGTATGGGTTTAATTTCTTGCTGGGGCTGTTTTTCTGGCACATCCGTGACGACTGGCGCCGGATCAGTTTGATTGGATTTACCGGAAATAGTCACCAGAAACCAAACAAACCCTGCCACCAAGACTACAGCCAACAGCACAACCCACCAAGATACTGAGGGCTTCGCTGCTTTCTTGCTCTGTTTTTTAGGCGGCGTACGTTTTGGTGGACGTTTCCTGTTTGCGTAATCCATGCTTACATCTTCTCGAGCGTTGGAATGCCTAGTAAATCAAGACCTTGGCGCAAGGTTTTCGCGGTAAGAGCAGCGAGTTTCAAGCGACTTTGGCGTAAGTGTTCATCTTCGGTCTGCAGAATCGGGCACGCTTCGTAAAAGCTTGAGAACGCACCAGCAACATCATACAGGTAGCCACACAAGAAGTGTGGCATGGCTTTGTCGGACACGTTATGTATCACTTCGTTAAAGCGCACAAGAATATTGGCCAGCGCAATTTCACGCTCGTCATTCAAACTAAATTCACCGCTGATATTATCTGGGTTTACCCCTGCTTTACCAAAAATACTATTCACTCGTGTAAACGCATAAAGCAAATAAGGTGCAGTATTGCCGTCAAAGCTGAGCATGGTGTCCCAATCAAAAATGTAATCACTGGTGCGGTTCTTAGATAGGTCAGCATACTTCACTGAGCTAATACCAACCACCTTTGCCACATGGGCCTGTTCTTCGGCATTTAGTGAGGTGTTCTTACGTTGCACTTGTTCCAACGCGCGTTTTTCTGCTTCATCGAGCAAATCGGCAAGCTTGGTTACGCCGCCGTCACGGCTCTTGTATGGGCGCCCGTCTTTGCCCATCACCGTGCCGAAACCATAATGGTCCATTTGCAAATCTTCGCGGGCAAAGCCTGCTTTTTTGGCGAGCGTGAAAATCTGCTGGAAATGCAACCCTTGGCGCTGATCGACAAAGTATATTAAATGGTCGCCTTTAAGAACGTTTTGGCGATAACGCACAGCGGCTAGGTCGGTCGTGGCATACAAATAACCACCGCCTGACTTTTGCACGATAACCGGTAATGACTCGCCATCTTTATTCTTAAATTCATCTAAAAATACGCACTGTGCACCCTGGTCTTCAACCAAGAGACCTTGTGCTTTTAGGTCTTCCACCACTTGCGCTAAGTCATCGTTATAAGCGCTCTCGGCCATAACATCTGCACGTGTCAGTTTCACCCCAAGGCGATCATACACTTCCTGACAATGGCTCAAGGACACATCAATAAACTGTTGCCATAGCGCTCGGCATTTCGGTTCGCCGGATTGCAGCGCAACCACGAGCTCACGCGCGCGTTTTGCAAATTCTTCGCTTTCATCAAAACGTTTCTTTGCCGCTTTATAGAAGGTTTCTAAGTTACTCAACTCCATGTCCAGTTCGGCGTTGTCGAGTTCTTCCATGTGCGCCAGTAACATACCAAACTGCGTTCCCCAGTCACCCACGTGATTCTGGCGAATCACCTTGTGGCCAAGCAGTTCTTTAACGCGAGCAACCGCATCGCCAATAATGGCTGAACGCAAATGCCCTACGTGCATTTCTTTGGCAAGGTTAGGTGATGAATAGTCGATAACCACCGTTTGGGTTTCGGCAGCTGGCTGCACGCCCACACGGGCATCGGTATAGGCATGTTCAAGCTGATCAATCAGCTGTTGCTGACTGATCGTGAAATTGATAAAGCCCGGCCCGGCAATTTCTGTTTTGGCCACAAGGCTGTTTTCCGGCAACGCACCGATTAACGCTTCAGCCAACGCACGTGGATTCATTTTCGCGGGCTTTGCCAGCATCAGTGCGAGATTAGTCGCGAAATCGCCATGGCTTTTATCGCGGGGGCGGTCTAGCTGAATCCGAGCGTGCACGTCAGTCGGCAACGTGCCTTGTTGTTGCAGGGTGGCCACGGCGGTGGCAAGTAAGGATTCCAGCTGTTCTTTCATTGAATTTTAAACCTTAAAGCGATATTAGCTATTGGATACTAGTAAGGGCGCTGCAGTCATTTTAGCTAATATCTGATAGCTAACGGCTGATAGCGCATTTGCTCGTCATTTTATATGCTTTTGCGGACTAACTGAAGTCTTGTGGGTCGATGTCTAGCGACCAACGTACTTTTCGCAGTTCCGGTAACTTTTCTAAGTGGGGCAATACATAGCGCAATAGTTGCGCGCGCAAGCCGCGTTGCTCAGTTTGTAGCAGCAATTGATAACGGTAGCGCCCGGCACGACGTTCCATCACCGCGGGTATTGGGCCAAGCACAATCACGTCATCACGCACTGGGAATAACTTTGCAATGCCTTCTAAAGCGGCGATAACCACTTCGCTGTTATTTGCTTCAGCGCGAAATAAAGCATGCTGACTGAATGGCGGCAAATGCGTTAGCTGCCGCTCCCGCAGCGCGGTTTCTGCAAAGTGGCTGTAGCCGTTGTTGATCAAATCTTGAATCAATTCATGTTCAGGATGGTGCGTTTGCAGCACCACGGTACCCGGTTTACTGGCCCGGCCGGCACGTCCCGCAACTTGGGTGAACATTTGCCCGAGTCGCTCTGCCGCGCGGAAATCAGCACTGTAAAGTGCTCCGTCTACATCGAGCAGCGCCGCCAAGGTGACATCCGGAAAGTGATGGCCTTTGGCGAGCATTTGAGTGCCCACCAGAATTGGATATTTATTGTCGCGCGCGTCTTCTAGGTGCTGCTGCAAGCTTCCTTTCTTGCGGGTGCTGTCGCGGTCGATGCGCAATACCGGATAGTCAGGAAACTTCTCGTGCAGGGTTTGTTCCAACTGCTCCGTGCCGACGCCACGACCAATCAGCTGGGTCGAGCCGCAGTCATGGCACTGCTTTGGAATGGGCTGCTGCGCGCCGCAATGATGGCATTGCAACTGACGCTTGCCTTGATGCACCGTGTAATACGCATCACAGCGTCGGCACTGCGCCAGCCATCCGCACTCATGACACAACAGAGCGGGCGCAAATCCGCGCCGATTTAAAAATAATAACACCTGTTGTCCAGCCTTAAGGTGCTCGCCCATCAGCTGAATCAATGGCTGTGATAGCCCCGCTTTCAGCGGTAAATTCTTAATATCCATCAGCACATGCTTGGCGGCGATTGCTTGCCCCGCGCGCTGGCTCAATTGCAGGTGCGCATAGCGCTTATTCAATGCATTGTTTAGGCTTTCTAATGAAGGGGTGGCCGTGCCTAAAATTACCGGGACTTGCTCTTCATGGCCGCGCATCACAGCAATATCTCTGGCGTGATAGCGAAAGCCATCTTGCTGCTTGAGCGAGCCATCATGCTCTTCATCAACAATAATCATGCCCAACGCTTTGCAGGGTGTGAATATTGCCGAACGCGTACCAATTATAATGGCCGCACTGCCAGCACGCGCGTCAAGCCATGCATCAAGGCGTTCGCGGTCACTCAAGGCGGAATGCAACATCACCACAGGCACTGCAAATCGCTTTTGGAAGCGACGCAATGTTTGTGGCGTAAGGCCAATTTCTGGAACCAACACCAACACTTGTTTGCCGCGGCGCAGAACGTCTGCCATAGCTTGCAAATAAACTTCGGTTTTGCCGCTGCCGGTTACCCCTTGCAATAAATAGGTTTGCGCTTGCTTGGCCGCGCCGATAGCTGCCACCGCGAGCGCTTGCTCAGGGTTGAGTTGCAACGGTTCAGCCGCAATTTCAAATTGCCAGCTTTGTGCTGCAGCAGGAATGTGCTCAACCGCTTCAACCCAGCCTTTTTCTTGCAACGCTTTGAGAGCCGATGGCGAATACTCTTGCATGCGGATATCGCGACTCAGCAATGCTTGTTGTTGCAATGCCGCCAATAGTCGCTGCTGTTGCACCGCGCGTTTTAAATCGTTCAACGCAACCGCCGCACCCTGTTCAGTCACTTGGTAACGGGTGGTGGCTTGGTAGCTGGCACGCTCGCCTTGGCGTAACAATACGGGTAAGGCGTTTTGAATTACGTCACCCAAAGGGTGATGGTAGTAGTCAGATGCCCAGTTCAGCAGTTGCCACATTGGTGCGGGCCATACGGCATGCTCATCGATAACTTCGATAACTGCCTTGCGTTGGTAGCTATCATCAGCGGCACTGGCCTCACCCACGCAAACGCCAACTAATTCCCGTTTGCCGAACGGTACGCGCACACGCGCACCCACCGCAGGAAGGGTATCGCTGTCGTAGTCGAAGAGGCGCGGCAATGGAACGGGCAGCGCGATTTGGATAATAAATGCCATGCGCCAGAGTTTACCGCGTTAATCGTTGATCGTTAATCGTTATTCGTGATTGAGTTACTAATGAAGAACGGTAACGAAGAACGACGTTAATCCTTCATATAATTTTTGGGTAACGCGATGCGGGCGGCGCCAGAAGCTACTGCGGCTTCAGCAACTGCGCGTGAAACCCGTGTGCGCAAACGCGGATCAAGTGGTTTTGGAATGATGTACTCGGTACCAAATTCCAGTTTATCAACGCCCGCAGCTTTCATAACCGCCTCTGGAACAGGCTCTTTCGCCAAGGTGCGAATTGCTTCAACTGCGGCAAGTTTCATCTCATCGTTAATGGCTTTTGCACGAACATCCAGTGCACCGCGGAAAATAAACGGGAAGCACAACACGTTATTCACTTGGTTTGGATAATCTGATCGGCCGGTGGCCATGATTAAATCGTCGCGTACCGCCAAGGCAAGTTCTGGTTTAATTTCCGGATCAGGGTTCGAGCAGGCGAAAACGATTGGCTTGGCAGCCATCAGTTTCAACGCATCTGGTGACAAGAGGTTAGGCCCCGACACGCCAACAAACACATCGGCTTCCGTAATCACTTCTTCAAGCGTGCGCTTATCGGTGTTGTTGGCAAATAGTGCTTTGTATTCGTTCAGGTCTTCCCGGCGGGTATGAATTACGCCTTTGGAATCCAGCATATAAATATGCTCGCGTTGCGCACCGCATTTAATCAGCAATTCCATGCATGCAATGGCCGCAGCGCCAGCACCCAGACAAACGATTTGAGCTTTGCGCAAATCTTTACCCTGAATCTCCAACGCATTTAAAAGGCCAGCCGCAGTGACGATGGCAGTACCGTGTTGGTCGTCATGAAAAATTGGCACTTCGCAACGCTCAATCAGCGCTTGTTCAATTTCAAAGCATTCCGGGGCTTTAATGTCTTCCAGATTAACACCGCCGAAACTATCCGCGATGTTGGCCACGGTGTTAATAAAGTCTTGGGTGGTGCGATGGGTTACTTCGATATCAATCGAATCAAGCCCCGCAAAGCGCTTAAACAATAACGCCTTGCCTTCCATAACTGGCTTGGAGGCCATGGGTCCGAGATTACCTAATCCGAGTATTGCCGTACCGTTAGAGATAACCGCGACCATATTGCCTTTGGCGGTGTACTTATAAACATCGTCAGGGTTTTCGGCAATGGCTCGAACCGGCTCTGCTACGCCCGGACTATACGCTAGCGCCAAGTCTTTGCTGGTTTCAGCCGGCTTGGTCAATTCAATACTTATTTTTCCAGGGGTTGGATATGCGTGATAATCCAAAGCTTGCTTGCGAAAGTCGGTCATAATATGAGCATACCTATTTTAGATATAGAGAAAACAGGAATAGAGAAAATAACGTCTATGAATATTCCACATTGTAGAGGGAATCCACTCAATAAGACATCTTACCTGATAATAGCTTATTAAAAGCTTTGAAGATTTTGGATTGTATAAATTGACACCATCGGTTTTTTCAATGAAACCGCTGGCTAGAGGGAAAGTTGGAAATAAAAAAGGCGCCTTCTGGCGCCTTTCTTGTAAATCTGTGCAGAAGTGCCTGAATTAAGACTCTTTCTTGCCACCCAACACTGCGAAACGCTTGTTGAATTTTTCGATACGACCGCCAGTGTCCATAATACGCTGCTTACCAGTGTAGAATGGGTGACACTCTGAACATACGTCCAAGTGCAACTCGCCGCCTTTGGTTGAATTGGTCACAAAAGAATGACCACAAGAGCATGATACGCTCAGCTCAACATATTCTGGATGAATACCTGCTTTCATGGGATTACCTCGTTAGGCTGCATCGCCATCCGATCTATTGCCGGATACCATACAAATTGTGTTTAAAAAATGCGTTGCTTTATTAATCAACGCAGCAAATTAGGGCGCGAATTATAAGCGCCAAGGGCCTCAAGATCAAGAGCGTTGATCGTTATTCGTGCGCTTCGCTGTTCGTCCGCGCTTCGCGCTGTTCGTAATATCAACGAATAGTGAGGCGAAGCCGAGCGGACGAACAGCGAAGCATACGAAACACGAATAACGAATTATGTATTTTTATTCTTGTTTTATGAATTTATATGCACTATTATTCAACCAAGTTATTTCTTAAATGGTTGAGTGGGTTTTTTAGTGGAGCACAGCAATACAATACCGTGTGCAGTATTTGGCGCAAGTGGCTACAGTGGCGTTGAGCTGGTTTGGCTAATGCATAACCATCCACAATTCACACTTATCCATGCATTTTCTTCTAGCGCACGTGAAGAAGCAGAGCCTATTGCTAGTTTGTATCCCCAGTTAACGGGACAGCTTGATGTCATTCTGCAACCTTGGCACTCGGATTTGCTGAGCCAACTCGCTCAGCAAGTTCGGGTGGTTTTTTTAGCGCTGCCCCATGAAGCAAGCGCACAGCTTGCTCCCCAATTAATTAAAGCTGGACTGGTTGTATTTGATCTTTCCGGTGCTTTTCGCTTAAACGATAACGCTGTGCATGAACAGGCCTACGGCTTTAAGCGTGCGGCTGACACGCCCAAACATATTCCTTATGGTTTAGCTGAATGGACGCCGTTGCAGGGCTGCGAGCAGCTTATTGCGGTGCCCGGTTGCTACCCAACGGTTGCCGCACTTGCGTTAAAGCCTGTGATGGAATTTATTCAGGGAACGCCCATTGTGAATGCCGTTAGCGGTGTTTCGGGCGCAGGAAAAAAAGCAGCGGCTCACACCAGCTTTTGTGAAGTGAGTCTGGCTGCCTATGCCGTAGCACAGCACCGGCATCAACCTGAAATTGCGCAAAGTATTGGCAGTGACGTGCTATTCGTGCCCCACCTCGGTAATTTTAAGCGGGGTATTTTGGCCACTATTTATGCACAACTAGCCCCAGATGTAACCCAGCAGGTAGTTGAACAAGCTTTTCAAACCGCTTATGCAGCACATCCGCTGGTGCGCATACGCCAGCAGCCTCCAGCTATTAACGACGTTGTGGGTACCGCATTTTGTGACATTCATGCCGTTGTTCATGGCCAACAGCTTATTCTGTGCGCCGCCATTGATAACTTGCTCAAAGGTGCTGCAGCACAGGCGGTTCAACTGGCCAACAATTACTTTAAATTACCAGCAACCTTAGGCCTGACCTCGCGCGGAGGTGTGGTATGAACACACTCGTACTCAAGTTAGGCGGTCGTGTGCTGCAAAACGCTAAAAATCTTTCCGCATTGCTCAGCACAGTCCAGCAACTTGCCCAATTACGTCCGTTGGTATTGGTGCATGGTGGTGGCGACCAAGTTGAACAGATGTTGCTGCAGTTAGGGCACACCAGCTTAAAAGTAGACGGACAACGCATCACGCCTACTGCGCAGATGCCAATTGTTGCGGGTGTTCTAGCGGGTGATATTAACTCGCAGTTGGTTGCGCTGGCACAACAGCACCAGTTAAATGCGGTGGGCCTTACCTTAGCCGACGGACAGTCCGTACGCTGTGATATTGATAGTAGCCGCGGTGCGGTCGGCGTGCCCTTCCCGAACAATGCCGCGTTGCTCACGCTGCTATTAGCGCATAACTATGTACCCATTTTGAGTTCTATCGGCGTGTCGGCTGACGGCCAACGCCTTAACGTCAATGCAGACCTTGCTGCAGCGGCTATCACCCAACTACTCGACGCGGACTTAGTTTTACTCACCGATGTACCCGGAATTTTAGATAAACACGGTGCGCTCATTGACAGTATCTCTATCGATCACGCCGAAGCACTCATTGCCGACGGCACAGTGCGCGATGGCATGCTGGTCAAACTCAACGCTGCGGTTCAAGCCGCGCAAGCATCGCGACGAAGCATCGCGGTGGCCGGCTGGCAAAACGCCAAAGCGCTAACCCGATTGGCACAGGGTAAAGCAGCCGGAACCCGCATCCACCTCTAAGTAGCCGCTGATTTTCATTTTCTTTTATTAGGTTATTAAACAGATGAACGATTTACTTCAATTGCAGGATCTTAATCCGCAACAAGCGACAGATTTATTGCAGCGGGCGCAGTCTATGAAACAACGTCCAGCGGCTTGGTCTACTTATTTGCAAGGCAAAAGTATTGCCCTGCTGTTCGAAAAGCCATCGCTGCGCACCCGCGCCAGCTTTGCTGCAGGTATTAACCGGCTTGGCGGCCACAGCATCTATCTTGACGCCCAGCATCTGATTGGCGAACGCGAGCCCGCCAGCGACGTGGGTGCGAATTTAGCACTGTGGCACGATGCCATTGTCGCGCGGGTGTATTCACAAGACACACTGACAGAATTGGCGCAGGCTTCGAATAAGCCTGTGATCAACGCACTAAGTGATCGCTGTCACCCTTGCCAGGCTCTAGCCGACTTGCTCACCCTGCAAGAGCAATTTGGCGACTTAAGCAAGGTGCATTTAACTTACATTGGCGACGGCAATAATGTGTGCCAAGCATTAATAGCCGGCGCTGCGCTGGTGGGTATGTCACTGCAGGTGGTTACACCTCCCGGTTATGAACCGGATGCCGAACAATTCCAGGCAGCACAGCAACAAGCGCAACAAACAGGGGCGCAGATTACCGTGCTACATGATTTGAGCGAATTGCAGCCAACCGATGCCATTTACACCGACACCTGGTTTTCAATGGGGCAAACGCGAGACAACAATGCCGTGATGCATGACTTTGCGCCATACCAAGTGAACAACGATTTAATGCAACGCCTGGGTGCCAAGTTCTTTATGCATTGCTTGCCAGCTTCGCGTGGACGGGAAGTTACCACTGAAGTGATTGATGGTGCCGGTAGCTTGGTGCTGCACCAAGCAGAAAATAGGCTACACGCCCAAAACGCTATTTTAGTTACATTATTTGAAGGAGATCACGCATGAGTAAGTCCGTTCACAAAGTTGTTTTAGCTTACTCAGGTGGCTTAGACACCTCGGCCATCGTGCCGTGGCTGAAAGAAAACTACGACTGTGAAGTGGTCGCCTTTGTCGCTGATGTTGGCCAAGGCGATGATGAACTGATTGGCGTTGAAGAAAAGGCTATTGCTTCAGGCGCCAGCAGCTGCCACATCGTTGACTTAAAAGACAAGTTTGCCCGTGAGGTGATTTACCCAACGCTTAAAACCGGCGCGATTTATGAGGGACAGTACCTACTGGGAACCGCGCTGGCGCGTCCGATTATTGCTGAAGCACAGGTTGCAGTAGCTCGTGAAGTGGGTGCTGACGCGCTGGCACACGGTTGCACTGGTAAGGGTAACGATCAAGTTCGGTTTGAATCTGCATTTGCTGCCTTAGCACCTGAACTCAGGGTGATTGCCCCGTGGCGCGAATGGCACATGCGTTCGCGCCCACAACTCTTAGCTTATTTGGCTGAGCGCAATATTCCCTGCAGTGCATCGGCGACCAAAATTTATAGCCGCGATGCCAACCTTTGGCACATTTCTACCGAAGGCGGTGAATTGGAAGACCCTTGGAATGAGCCAACCGAACAAGTATGGACGTGGACTATTGCACCGGAACAAGCACCTGACCAGCCTGAATACCTCAAGCTTTCGTTTGTGCATGGTGAGCTCGCTCAGATTAATGACACGCCATTTCAACCGGTCGAAGCTATTTTGCACCTGAACCAGTTAGCTGGCGCACATGGTGTCGGCAGATTGGATATGGTGGAAAACCGCTTGGTTGGCATGAAGTCGCGGGGTTGTTATGAAACGCCAGCCGGTGAAGTACTCTATACTGCGCTACAAGGCTTAGAAAGCTTGGTGCTTGATCGCACCACGCAAGACTATCGCATTCGCTTGGGCAATGAATTTGCCCAGCTGATGTATGACGGTCGCTGGTTTACCCCACTCAAAGACATCATGCTGGCTGCTGCAACCAAAGTTGCCGAACCTCTGACCGGTGACATTGTGGTGAAGCTGTACAAGGGACAAGCAACAGTCACCCAGAAGCGCTCCCCAAACAGTCTATACTCGAATGCGTTCGCAACTTTTGATGAAGATGACGTGTACAACCAGCAACATGCTGAAGGTTTTATTCGTCTCTACAGTTTGGCCAGCCGTATTCGTGCGTTGCATGCACACACTAACGGCGGCAAGGAGTAGACCATGAGTTTATGGGGTGGACGGTTCAGTCAGCCGAGCGCTGCTGAATTCAAACAATTTAACGACTCGCTGCGGTTCGACTATGTGCTGGCACCGTTTGATATTCAAGCGTCACGAGCCTGGGCAGGCGCGCTGCAAAGTGCCGGGCTCATTTCAACAGAAGAAAACCAGCAGTTGCAGCAAGCTCTGCAGGCGTTGGCCAAAGCCGTTGCTGCTGAGCCCGAGTTGCCGCTGCAGACAGACGCAGAAGACATTCATAGCTGGGTCGAGGCGCAGCTGATAGCAAGCATTGGTACAACAGCCAAAAAACTGCACACCGGACGTAGTCGTAACGACCTGGTGGCAACCGATTTACGCTTGTTCTGTAAACAGTTCGCTGAGCATCTGATCAAGGCCAATTTGGCCGCCATTGAAAACTTGCTCATCTTTGCAGAGCAGTATACAGATGCCATGTTGCCCGGCTATACCCATCTGCAGCGGGCACAGCCGATTGTAGCGGGGCACTGGGCTATGGCCTACGTCAGCATGTTGCAGCGCGATGTTAGCCGGCTGCGTGAAGCAGTGCGCCGCATGGATGTTAGCCCTCTGGGTAGTGGTGCCCTGGCGGGTACTACTGCAAGCATTAATCGCGAAACGCTCGCACATGAACTCGGGTTTCGGTATGCCAGTGAAAACAGCCTCGACGGAGTGTCGGATCGTGACTTTGTACTGGATCTATTGAACGCCGCCAGCACCGGTATGATTCATTTATCGCGTCTGGCTGAAGACGTTATTTTCTATTGCTCCGGTGAATCTGGCTGCTTCAGCATGAGCGATAGCATTAGTAGTGGTTCATCGTTGATGCCGCAAAAGAAAAACCCCGACTTGTTTGAATTGCTGCGCGGTAAAACAGGCCGCGTGTTGGGCCATCAACATGCCATGCAAGTGACTCTAAAAGGGTTGCCGCTGGCCTATAACAAAGACATGCAAGAAGACAAAGAGGGTCTATTTGATGCCCTGCATAGTTACTTGCAATGCCTGCAGATGCTTGCGTTTGCAGTACCAGAACTCACCGTGAACCGTGAGCATGCTGCATTGCAGGCGGCTTTGGGCTATAGCAACGCCACTGAATTGGCCGATTATATGGTCAGCAAGGGTGTCGCTTTTCGCGACGCACATCATATGACCGGCACCTTGGTGGTGAACGCGCAACAACTTGGTATCGCGCTAGAGCAGCTTACGCTTGAGCAGTTTCAACGGGTTTGTCCAGCTGTCGATGCGGATGTGTATGCCAGCTTGGATTTGCAGTATGGCTTAAATCAACGCCAAGCCATGGGGGGTACCGCGCCTAAGGCTGTAAAAGTTGCCGTAAAACATGCGCAAGATTGGTTGCACGCTGCCGAGGCCGCCAGCAAACATGTGCGCCAAGCACGTTTAAGTGATGCAGATAAAATCTGTGAACTAATTGCTTACTGGGCTGATCAAGGCGAAAACTTGCCGCGTGATAAAGCTGACGTGCTGCAAGCGATTCAAAGTTTTGCCGTGGCCGAAATCAATGACGAGGTGGTCGGCTGTGCGGCATTGTATGTGTACAGCACGGGCTTGGCTGAGATTCGCAGTCTTGGCCTATTTAAGAATGCTCAAGGCAAGGGTTTAGGCGCTGAGCTGGTGGCATTTTTGCTTTGGAAAGCACGTGAACTCGGCATTGCCCGCACCATTGTGCTGACTCGGGTACCTGAATTTTTTGGCAAACTTAACTTCCGCATTACGCTGAAAGAAAAGTTACCGGAGAAAGTCATGAAGGACTGTGAATTGTGCCCACGCAAAGACAATTGCGACGAAACGGCACTGGAATATCTGCTGTAGGGTTTTCTACAGCAGTATTTTTGCTTATTCGACCTCGTCGAACTCAGCGTCGTCTGGAATTGGCAGGCCACGGCGCGTTAGCTCTTCGCGCACGGCTTTGGGTATTTTGTTAGGGTTATCTTTGCGTAAGTCATCATCGGTTGGCAGTGGCTGCCCGGTGAACGCATGCAAAAAAGCCTCACAAAGCAATTCGCTATTGGTTGCATGGCGTAAGTTTTTAATTTGCCGACGGGTACGCTCATCAGTGAGCACTTTGAGTACGCGCGTGGGAATCGACACGGTTATTTTCTTCACGTGCTCACTTTTCTTACCGTGTTCCACATACGGGTAGATGTAATCGCCGTCCCATTCCATACTGCGCCCCTTTACTTGCTAAGTGTTGCTGCGTGACTAAAAAAACCCTGCACAATGTGGTGAATTGTACTGGCGAATTTGGCACAGTCAACTTTATACGCATAGCTGTCTATACGTCTTTTTGTGCTAACCTTGCGTAATGGCGCTTTATTGGCACAAAAACGCACAGTATAATCAATTTCTTAATTAGGTTTCTTACAGGAGAACGCACGCGCATCATGACGGTTGAGGTTCAAGTTACCCCAGAGCAAATCCAAGCCGTGGCCGATACGGTTCAAGTTCACAAATTTGGTGGCAGCAGCTTGGCTGATGCGTACTGTTACCGTCGTGTGGCACGTATCGTTACCGAATATGCCGGCGCCAGCGATTTGGTTGTGGTTTCGGCAGCGGGTGACACCACCAACCGCATTCTCGAAATTATTGATGCGAAATCGGACGACAAAGGTGTCGCCGAGGTTCTACTAAAGCAACTCGAAAAATATCAGCAAGGCCTGATTCATGAACTGCTCAACGGTGACGTGCAAGCGCGCGTGTTGCAGCAGTCGCAAACCGACTTTAAACGTTGGTACGCGTGGTTAAACGATCAGGAAGAAATTAAACGTCGCCCAGAATTGCTTTCGTATGGTGAGTTATGGAGTGCACGTTTATTATCCGCGTTGCTCGAGCAACAAGGCGTAACTGCAGACTACATTGATGCCCGCACGTTTTTAGTTGCCGATGACGCCCCTGAGCCACACATTCGCGTTGACGTATCCCGTGCCGGTTTACTCAACCGCATAGCACCGCACCCTGGCACACGCTTCATTGTTACTGGTTTCATTTGTGCCGATCCTGACGGTAATTCGCTTATTCTAGGCCGTAACGGCAGTGATTATTCAGCTACGCTGGTCGGCAGCCTGATTGACTCTAAGCAAGTAACTATTTGGAAAGATGTAGCCGGTGTTTACTCCGCTGACCCGCGTAAAGTTGAACGGGTGGTGAGCTTACCGACTATTGATTGGCAAGAAGCCGAAGAACTGGCGCGCTTGGGTAGCCCTGTGCTGCATCCACGCACTTTTCAACCGGTTAACCGCGAGCGCATGGTAATTGCTGTACGCTCCAGTTTGAAGGTTGAAAATCAACAAACCCGCATTGGCCAATACAACGACACTGAGCCAAAGGGTAAGGTGCTGACTTCGCTAGCCGATGTAGTGCTATTTCGAGTTGATTTGAGCGATCCAAAATTAGTTGAGCAATTCGAAGCTCTTGAATTAACGCCGTTAATCAGCTGGAACGAAGTCGCCCAGCACCACGCCTACTATGCCTACCATCAAAACCATTTAGAGTTTATGGAGCGGTGGCTGGAGCAAGTCGACAAAGCGGACCATGTGGTGCAAATGGCCGGGTACTCGATGATTGCGCTGGTTGGCGCACGCATTCAGGAAAGCGACCAATACGGGACGTTTAAAACCGAACTGAGCGCGCAGAACTTGCGTCGCTTGGCATTTTCGCCCGACAGCAACTCCGTTATTGCGATTTTGGAGCAAAAGCTTGATAACCGCTTATTAAACCGTTTACACAGCCAACTCTTTAATTATCGCCGCAGTTTGGGCGTGTTAGTGGTTGGCCGCGGTAATATTGGTAGCGCTTGGCTTTCGCTCTACCGTCGCTTACGTGAGCGGATTAACGAGCAAATGGACGTGCGCATTATTGGCATCTTGAACTCAACCCGCATGTGGCTGGACTACAACGGCGTTGAACTGGATGACTGGGAGGCCAGTTTCGATAAGTTCGCACGCCCGTATGAGCTGAGCCAACTTATTCCTGAGCTGCCGAATGCCCCGTATGATGAATTGGTGATGCTTGATTTAACCGACTCCGTAGGGGTTGCTCAGCTGTATCCGAGCTTTTTTGCCAACGGGTTGCATATTATCAGTGCCAACAAACGCGCTGGCGCATCCGGTGAATCGCAGTATCAGGAAATACGCACTATCCAGCGCGAGTACGAACGCGAGTGGTATTACAACACCACGGTAGGCGCCGGATTGCCGTTAAATTATGCGTTAAATGACTTGCGCAACTCAGGCGACACCATTCGCAGTATTTCCGGTATCTTCTCAGGCACCATGAGTTGGCTGTTTGAAAATTTTAACGCTGACGTGAAATTCAGTGACTTAGTACGCGAAGCGAAAATGCGTGGCTTGAGTGAGCCGGATCCACGTGAAGATTTAACCTGCCAGGACATCGTACGTAAATTACTTATCTTGGCGCGTGAAATTGGCTTGAAGCTGGACTGGAAAGACATCGACGTTGAGAGTTTGCTGCCCGAACAGCTCGAAGATATCCCACTGGATGAATTTATGCAGCGCTTGCCTGAACTCGATGATGCCATGCATCACTTGTATCTGGATGCACAGCAAACTGGCAAAGTGCCGCGATTGCTCGCCAGTTTCGCAGTGCAGGAGAATGATCAGGTGCGCGCTCGGGTTGGCATCGAATATATTCCAGAGGGCGATATGCTCGCCAACCTGATTCCAGGTGAGAATATTTTTGTCATTTATACCGATTGGTATCATGAAATGCCGCTGGTTATTAGCGGTCCTGGTGCGGGTAAAGAAGTGACAGCAGGCGGTGTGCAATCTGACCTGAACCAGTTACTGAGTCGCCTCAGTAACCGGCATCAAGGTTAATAACGCACAGGCTTTCAACGCTTAGAATATAGAATCGTCTTCTGAGAAAATATCCTTTGAAGACGATTTCGCATCTGCGTATTCAGTCGGTGCCGTGCCCGGCAAGAAATACTCAAATCGCGTGGTGTAATCACTCTTACGACTCAGCTTGCCGGTTTCTAAATCAATACGTGCCATAACCAGCCCTGGCGGCACTTGAAACGGTTCAATCGTTGCATCTTCAAGCGCGATTTCCATGTAATTTATCCACATTGGCAATGCCGTTTTTGCGCCGCCTTCAGCGCCGCTGATTGGCTGTTCACTGCTATCCAGATTTTCATTCATGGTGGTGCTACCCAGCGCGCGCTCTAAGTTATCAAACCCGACCCATGCTGTTGTCACCAAGCCACTAACGAACCCTGAGAACCAGGTATCTTTACTGTCGTTGGTAGTACCGGTTTTGCCAACAATGTTGCGACCCGCTAAATCAACAATGGGTTTTGAGCGTTGAATACGCCATGCGGTGCCGTTCCAACCGGTGCGATGCTGCCAGCTACCGCCACCCCACACTGCTGAGTTCATGGCTTGGGTGACCAAGTATGCATTTTGCTCCGTGATTACTTGTGGTGCTTGCACCACTTCGCGTTCCTCATCTTCACACAATACGCAGGCAACAGCTGGGCGGGCGGTGTATACCACCTGCTCATTGTTATCCACAATGCGTTCAATAAAGTACGGATTAACCAAATAGCCGCCGTTGGCAAATACCGCATACCCGCGCGCAACTTCAAGCGGTGTCATCGAAGCAGAACCCAGCGACAAGGATTCATTGCGTGGCAATTCATCAATCGCAAAACCAAACCGCGTGAGGTACTCAACGGTGGTATCAATGCCCAATGAGCGTATCAAACGCACAGAAACCACGTTTTTAGATTTCGCCAGAGCTTGGCGCACTCGTATCGGCCCTTCATAAACATCAGGCGAGTTGCGGGGGCGCCAGGCGATACCGCTACCCGGATTCCATTGGTTAATTGGCGCGTCATTCACCAAGGTAGCTAACGTGAAACCATTTTCTAAGGCCGCTGAATAAATAAACGGTTTGATATTCGAACCAGCTTGACGTTCCGCTTGAATGGCGCGGTTGTATTGGCTAATGGCAAAACTGTACCCACCAACAGCCGCAGCAATGCTGCCATCTTGAGGGCGCAATGAAATAATTGCACCGCTCGGTTCAGGCACTTGCGCCAAGCGTAAGCCGTTCTCTGTAGCGCGTACACGAATCAACTGGCCCGGCGCTAACACTTCAGCCGCGGTGCTCGGCGCCGCACCTTGACGATCTGCATGCATGTAGGGGCGAGCCCAAGCAATACCTTGCCAAGGTAACTCTCGTGGACTACCACTCGCAGTTAGCACCAAAGCGGCGCGTTCCGTTACACCCAGAACAACCGCCGGCACGGTTAAACCGATAGCCTCTTGCTGACGCAAAAACTCGCGAATGGCATCATGTTCCCACGCGCTTTCTTCGGGCTGCCACAACACTTGCTCAGCACCTCGATAGCCATGACGCTCGTCATATTCATGTAAGTTAAGCTGAACAGCACGTTGGGCGGCACGTTGTTGTTTCGCATTCACCGTGGTGAACACTTTAAAGCCACCGTTATAGGTTGCGTCTTCACCATAGCGAGAAACCATGTCTGCGCGCACCATTTCCGCCAAATAAGGTGCGCTCATGGTTACTTCAGCGCCATGCAATCGCGTCTCGATTGGCTCAGCCAACGCATCACGGTATTCCTGCTGGTTGATAACCCGCTCAGCCAACATACGCCCTAACACCACAGCGCGACGCTCTCGCGCACGCTCAGGATTCGAAATTGGGTTCATGGTGGAAGGCGCTTTCGGTAAGCCGGCAATCATCGCCATTTGGGCCAAACTTAAGTCGGCAACATCCTTACCATAGTAAACTTGCGCAGCCGCGCCAACACCGTGGGCGCGGTGCCCGAAGGTGATTTTATTCAGGTACAATTCAAGAATTTCATCTTTGGTCAGTTCTTTTTCCATGCGCAGCGAAATAAATGCTTCTTTAATTTTTCGCGTCCACGTTTGATCAAAGCTTAAGTAGAAATTTCGCGCCAACTGCTGCGTAATCGTACTACCGCCGCCTTGAATTTCGCCAGAACTCACCATTAAAAAGAAAGCACGTGCCACGCCGATGGGGTCAATGCCGAAGTGATCATAGAAGCGTTGATCTTCGGTGGCTAAGAAAGCGTTGATTAACGGCTGGGGTATTTCTTCTAATTGCAGCGGAATTCGACGAATTTCACCGAACTGTGCAATGAGTTCGCCGTCTGACGAGTACACCTGCATAGGGGTTTGCAGGCGCACTTCTTTCAGCTCGGCAACACTTGGAAGCTCGTCTTCCCAATAAAGGTATAAGCCAGCAACGATTATCGTCCCGAAAATAGCTAGCGCTACGGATACTCCAAGCACCCACTTAAAAATTTTCAATGAAAACCCCTTTTTTTCCTTTCGACTATACTGTTTTACAGGTTGCGCATTTTACGCTCATATTATAGAAAGATAAGGTAAGAAACGTAATGTTTATTTAGAAAGTGCAAAGAACTTTGCACAATGCTTACCTTTCTGCTTAATATGAGGTTCGGCATAGAACAATTTTAATAATATAATGCCGTACAAATCGGTTCACTTCAGGGGAGCATTATGGGGCTATTTGGTCTGGGAAAAAAGCCAGGTCTTGGAATTGATATTGCTTCGGATGCAGTTAAAGCCGTTGAGCTGATGCCCAGCGGGGATACTTACGACATTACACATGTGGCGGAAGCATCACTACCGAAGAATTTAATTACCGATGACGAGATTACCGATATCGAGAAACTTGCGAAGACAATTACGCAGGTGCGTAAGCGTATGGGCAGCACCCGTGTTGCCGTTGCAGCGGTATCTGGTAACCAAGCAATTTCGAAACAAGTACCAATGAGCCTCGACCTTGATGACGAAGCCATTGCGGAAAAAATTGAAAGTGAGGCCGAAGCACTTATTCCCTTCCCCATTAATGAAGTGCGTTACGACTTTGAAAGTTTAGGCGAGCACCAAACCCTACCAGGCCAGCAACGTGTATTAGTTACGGCCACGCGCACCATAAGCGTCGACAGCCGCGTGCAAGCGCTTGAAGGTGCCGGTTACAAGGTAGGCATTATGGATGTGGACAATCAGGCCATTGCCCGTGCTTGCGGTCATTTGCTGCCGCACATGCACCCAGAAATTCTAGAAAGTAAATTGCCGTATTTAATTCTCGATATCAGCACCAGCGCCATTCAGATTGTTGTTATTCATCATGGCGAGGTTGCGTTTAACCGCTTCCAGTCAGGTGGTTTAGCACAACTACTTGCTGCGCTTGACGAGGACGGCACTATCGACCATGGCGAAATCATGGCGAAATTGCGGTCCGGAGACATCGACGATTTTCCATCACTGATTATTCAAGACTTCTTAAGTAATTTGTGGAACCAAGTTAGTCGCGGTGTGCAGATGTACCAAAGCAATGCGGCCGATAAAGGTTTTTCTGCAATTCTGTTAATCAACACGGGTGCCATGCTGCCGATGGTTGCTGAAGCACTGAGCGATCAAGTTGAGTACCCGGTACATGCGCTAAATCCGTTTGAGCATTTTATTTTGCCAAGCAAACTGTCGCACCTTCAAAATCACGGCCCGCGCTTTGTTGAAGCGATTGGCCTGGCGCTTCGGAGTTTCGCAACATGGCACATGTAAACCTACTTCCATGGCGCGAAACGGCGCGCCAGCGCGCAAAAACACGATTCGGCATTCATATCGGTATTGCTATAGGCATTGCGGGCGTTTTATTTGGCGCCGCTTACATGGTGATCGGTGACTATAAAAGCTACCAGCAACGTCGCAATGGTTTTTTGCAGTCACAAATCCAAGTTTTAGATAGCCAGATTGCTGAAATCAGCAACATTAACAAGAAAAAACAAGAAATATTAAACCGCATTAAACTGATTCAGTCGTTGCATGAAGACCGCAACACTGCAATTACCATTTTCAATGAATTAACTGAACGCACCCCTGATGGTGTTTACCTGCACTCACTCGAAAAACGTGATCTGCAACTCATAGTCAGCGGTCGCAGTATTTCAAATAATCGCGTGTCTGAATTTTTACGCGACCTGAAAGATTCACCGGTATTTGAAAACCCAGAATTACGCAGTGTTACCTCAGCCACAGTCGGCAACCGTAACCGCAGTGGTTCACGTGAAGCGAATTCCGATTACGATGCATTTTCTTTGGTGGTTACCATTGTGCCGCCAACAACCACGGAGGCGGAGAAATAACATGAGTATGGACAGCCTACGTGAACTCGACATTAACGAGCTGCCGTTTTGGCCGCGCCCGTTTCGGATGGCGATACTTGCCGTCGTTGGTGTTGCGGTACTGGGGTTAAGCTATCACTTTATCTTGGCGGACGAATGGGCCAACTATAAACGTGAGGTGGCGCGAGAAACCCAGCTTAAGCAAGATTACCAAACCAAGTATCAAACGGCGGTCAACTTGCCGCTGTACCGTGAACAGTTAGCTCGCTTAAATAGCGACCTTGAAACGCTTTTAAATATGCTGCCCAATGATGACGAAACGCCGAAGCTACTTGATGACATCAGCTTAATTGGTACGCGCAGCGGGCTGCGTTTTGATCGCATTGAATGGCTTAACCCGCAGCCACGCGAATTCTATACAGCACTACCTATGCGGATTGAATTGCGCGGGGCCTACCACCAAATTGGTGATTTCGTTGGGCAGATGTCTGGGCTTGACCGCATTATCAGCGTCAAGAATTTCAAAATGCAGTTACAAGATGATGAAGGCACCTTGAACCTGTCAGTAAATGCTGAAACCTATCGTCAACAAACATTGAGGGCACAACCATGATGCGTTTTATGCTCTCAATTGTCGCACTGAGTTTGCTGGCTGGTTGCGCACCAACCGGTCATCAAGATTTGGAACAATTTACGGCCGAAGTGCAACAGCGCGCCAAGCCTGGCATTAGCCCACCACCCGAGTTGCCGTTACTGGAACGCATTGAATATACCGGTGCGGACATTCGTAACCCATTTCAGCCAACGCCATTGCGTGGCGATGCAGCGCAGGCCACGGGACAAAATTGCCCGCAGCCAACGCTAGGGTCACCCCGAGGTGGCTTAGAAGGCGTCGCGCTTGATCAACTTGCTTTAAGCGGCACCATGCGCTCAGGCAATGGTCAATTAATTGCCTTGTTAGTCTCAAACGAAGGCAAACTTTTCCGGGTAGAACGTGGTGATTTTGTCGGGCTCGACAATGGCCGCATCACCTCTATTACTCCACAACAAATTTCGATTCGTGAATGGCTGGCTACCGGCGATGGCTGCTGGCAACAACGTGACGTATCGCTAACCTTGCTGAACTCGCAAAGGAGCTCGAACTAATGAAGCACTTAATCCGTACCCTATGTCTCCTGCTCTTGCTGCCGCTGACGGTATCTGCCAACGAGCTTTTACGGGTTGAGCAGATTGCGTTAAATAAAGATCGCTTTAACTTAGAGGCGCACTTTTCCAAACGTGTCGAGTCACCCGTTGTCCGTCGCAATAATGACGCTAACTTGCATGAGTTCTTGTTACTAGGCACCCGTGCCAACATGCCTGATGGCCGTTTAAATTTAAGCGAACACCCACTCTTAGATTACGTTGAAATTGAGCAACAACGTGAAGACTTGCTCGTTCGCGTACACACCAAGAAGCCACTGGAAAATCTAATGAGCCGCTTTGGCGAAGTTATGGTGATGGTGTTCGTTGCCAGCAAAGATGAGACAATGCAAACGGCAGCCACCGAACCCGCTGCTAGCAAACCTGCGGCACCAAAACCACAACCGGCGAAGCCTGCGCCCGCCAAAGCTGATAAGGTTGCTGAAGCTAAGCCCGAACCTGCGCCAACAAAAGCTGCAAGTGAGCCAGCTAAACGCGCTGAAGTTCGCACGGACAGCCAGCAAGTTTCAGACAAAACAGCGGTAACCAACATTAATTTCTTCCGCTTGCCCAATGATGTCGGTCAATTAAGCATTGCCTTGAATAAAGACAATGTTGAACATGAAGCGCGTGTGGCAGGCAATGATCTTGAACTGATTCTGTATGACACCCAGTTGCCTGAAGATCTCCTGTATGTGCTTGATGTCAGCCAGTTTGCGACCCCTGTTGCTTACGTTGAAACTTTCCGTGAAGGACGCCACAGCCGGATAAAAATTGCCGGTAAACGCAAGTTTAAGCATCAGCTTGAGCAAATCGATGGCTACTTGCGACTCAACCTTGCGGAAGCTCCGCAAGTTGATGCTGCCGAAGCTCAGGCGCAATCAAGCCAGAAGCCAATTTCATTAAACTTCCAAGATGTTCCTGTGCGCCAGTTGCTGCAAATTTTGGCAGATGAAAACAACCTCAACTTGGTCGCCAGCGAGTCCGTAACCGGCAATATCACGTTACGCCTTGAGAATGTGCCATGGGAGCGCGCACTTGAGACTATCTTGCGGGTTAAAGGCCTGGATAAGCGTTACGACGACAATATTTTGATTGTCGCGCCAGCCTCAGAACTGGCCCGACGTGAAGCGGAGCAGCTCGAAAGTCAGCAGCGCATGCAAGACCTAACGCCTCTGGAAAGCTCATACATTCAAATTAACTATGCCAAAGCTGACGAAATTGCCCAGATTCTGCGTACTGATAGTTCTGATTTACTGTCAACGCGCGGAGCAGTAACCGTTGATGAGCGTACCAACACTCTGTTAGTGCGTGATACGCCAGAACAAATTGCAACCGTTAAAGCCATGGTAAAAGTGCTGGATGTACCGGTTAAGCAAGTCATTATTGAAGCGCGTATGGTAACCGTACGTGACAATATTAGTGACGAACTGGGTATACTCTGGGGCATTAGCGAACCTGCGCTGGACACCTCCACACCGCCACCATGGGGTACCGGAACCAACGTAACTGGCGACTTTAACGTTAATTTACCGATTGCCTCACCCGCTGCAACCATTGGCTTCCAGGTCGCAAAACTGGCCGATGGCCGCTTGCTTGACCTTGAACTGTCTGCTTTAGAGCGCGAGAACAAAGGTGAAATAATTGCCAGTCCGCGCATCACCACAGCAAACCAGAAAGAAGCTTACATTGAGCAAGGTACTGAAATCCCATATGTGGAAAGTGCCTCGTCAGGTGCCACCTCAGTGCAGTTCAAAAAGGCCGTACTCGGCTTGAAGGTAACGCCGCAAATCACCCCAGACAATCGTGTTATTTTGGACTTAGTCATCACTCAAAATACTCGTGGTGAAACGGTTAGCACGCCAACCGGTCCTGCTGTTTCAATTGATACGCAAGAAATTGGTACGCAGGTATTGGTTGAAAATGGCGAAACCATCGTACTTGGCGGCATTTACCAACAGCAAATTTTGAATGATATTTCAAAAGTACCGTTGCTTGGCGATATTCCGTACGTTGGGGTATTGTTCCGTACCGATAGTCAGGTGAACGAAAAACGTGAATTGTTGATATTCGTGACACCAAGAATTGTAACGAATAATCCGTAAACCTTGCTTATATAGCTGTGACTTGCGATAATCGCGCATCTTTTTGGTTGGGTAAAGGAAGGTCTTGAGACACTCCGGATTCCGTGAGTCACAGCTAGTTAAATAAGTGAAGTAACACATCAATATGGCTGAAAAACGTAACATTTTCTTAGTTGGCCCTATGGGGGCCGGCAAAAGCACAATAGGGCGGCAACTTGCCCGCCAACTCCACCTCGAATTTTTTGACTCTGACACGGAAATAGAACGCCGTACCGGTGCAGATATCGCCTGGGTTTTTGAGTTAGAAGGCGAAGAGGGTTTCCGCGCACGCGAAGAAAAAGTTATTGAAGAGCTGACCGAAAATACCGGTATCGTGCTCGCAACCGGTGGTGGTTCTATCTTAAGCAAAGAAAGCCGCAACCGATTATCGGCACGTGGTGTTGTGGTTTATCTGCAAACCACCATCGATAAGCAACTTGCTCGCACACAGCGCGACAAACGTCGGCCTTTAATTGCTGAAGCTGAGAACCCGCGTGAAGTGCTTGAAGAGCTGGCTGACGAGCGCAATGCTTTGTACGAAGAAATTGCTGACATTATTGTTCGTACCGATGAGCAAAGCACGAAAGTTGTGATTGACCAAATTATCGAGAAAGTGGGTATATAAACATCACGTTTATTGTAAACCGGAGGCGCTCATGCAGGAAACCACACAGCAGATCATCGTGGGTTTGGGTGAGCGCAGCTATCCGATTGATATTGGCGCCGGATTATTAGCGCGCACACCGCTTTTTGACAACCTACCGAAACAACTACTTATTGTAACCAACACCGTTGTGGGGCCTTTGTACGAAGCTCAGGTTCGCGCACAACTCGCTGCACACGACGTGGTGACACACACCATTGACGATGGCGAAAGCGCCAAAAGCCTAGTTAACTTCGGAGCGATTATCGATACGCTGATTGCCAACAATTTTAATCGTGACTGTGCGGTTATTGCGCTAGGCGGTGGTGTAGTTGGCGATTTAGCCGGATTTGTTGCCGCTACGTATCAACGCGGTGTGGATTTTTACCAAATACCCACCACCTTATTGGCGCAAGTTGACTCATCGGTGGGCGGCAAAACAGCCATCAACCATCCCGGTGGTAAAAACCTTGTGGGTGCCTTTTATCAACCGCAAGGCGTACTTATCGATACCCAGTGCTTGCGCACCCTTGACGATCGCGATTATGCCTGTGGTCTTGCTGAAGTGGTCAAATACGGCATCATTGCCGACGCTGACTTCTTTGCTTGGCTAGAAGCTCACCAGCATGACTTGAATCAGCGTGACTCTGCGGCATTAACCTACGCCATTCGCCGCAGCTGCGAAATCAAAGCTGAAGTTGTTGCGGCCGACGAGCGTGAACAATCAGTGCGGGCATTATTAAACTTAGGGCATACCTTTGGCCATGCAATTGAAGCGGCCCACTATGAATCGTGGAAACACGGCGAAGCCGTTGCTGCAGGTACCATGATCGCTGCAACCTTAATGCACCAGCTGGGTGAGTTTACCGCCACAGAATTAACGCGCATTGAAACGCTGCTTAATGGCCTCAAGCTGCCCGTACGGGCGCCTAAAATGCCACTGGAACGGTGGCAGACGTTTATGCAACGTGATAAAAAAGTAAAAGGCGGCACACTGCGTTTTGTGCTGCCTACCGCCATTGGCGCAGCTTGTTTGCGGCCTATTTCAGATTGGCAAGCCATTGGCGCAGCCATTGCTGCAATGAGTCATGCCGACGCACGTAGCCCTTTGTAGAATGAGCACGCATCATGAGTAAGCAACGCGCCTTCCTAAAATGGGCTGGCGGCAAATACAATCTCATCGAACCGATTACCGCTGTGTTGCCAGAAGGCAATAAGCTGATCGAACCCTTTGTTGGGGCTGGCTCGGTATTCTTAAATACCAATTATCCGAGTTACTTACTGAATGATGTAAACCCAGATTTAATTACCCTATTCAAAACCGTGAAGCGCCGACCCATGCGCTTTATCGAAGACGCACGCAAACTGTTCTCTATGGCCAATAATACGCCTGAAGCCTATTACGCGTTGCGCCAGCAATTTAATGCCAGCACCGATGGCTATGAACGCTCTTTATTGTTCCTGTATTTAAACCGTCATGGTTACAATGGGCTCTGCCGCTATAATTTATCGGGCCAATTCAACGTGCCGTTTGGACAATACCTACGCCCGTACTTTCCGCGTGCTGAAATCGAATTCTTTGCCGAAAAAGCGCAACGCGCTACCTTTACCTGCATGAGCTTTGAAAAGGTATTTCGTCGGGCTCGCAAAGGTGACGTGGTGTATTGCGATCCGCCCTATGCACCGCTGAGTTTGACGGCCAATTTCACCAGCTATGCCAGTGGCGGGTTTAGTATTGATCATCAAACCGAGTTGGCGCGCCGTGCTGAACAGACAGCGCGTAAGCGTGGCATACCGGTACTCATCAGTAATCACGACACTGAGTTTACTCGGTTACTTTACAAAAAGGCGCAGTTGGAAACCTTGCAGGTATCGCGGTTTATTAGCCCGAAAGGCGAAAGCCGTGGCAAAGTTGCCGAACTGCTGGCTTTGTACCAAGATGACACCCGCGCCAATGTGGTCGTGCTTAATCCTCAACTTCGGAAGCGTGCACAATGAACTGGCAACTAAAAACCTTTGCTGCGTTAAATACCAATGAACTGTATCTGCTGCTGCAGCGCCGTGAACAGGTGTTTGTGGTGGAGCAAACCTGCCCGTATCTCGATGCGGATGGTGCCGATACCCAAGCCCTGCATCTCTGGGCCGATAGTGACCACGAGGCGGTGATTGCCTACGCTCGGATATTCCTTGGCCAAGGTGGCGATGCATACAGTCGTATAGGCCGTGTGTTAACAGCGCAGTCAGTAAGGCGCACGGGCATTGGCCGTGAGTTGATGCAGCGCGCAATTAATATCTGCCGTGAGCACACGCCTGAACTGCCAATTCGTCTCGGCGCGCAAGTTTATTTGCGGGCGTTTTACGAGAGCTTCGGTTTTGTCGCAATCAGTGCCGAATACTTAGAAGACGGCATTCTACACATTGATATGGAATTGCGCCCGTGAGCGAAGCGCTTGCCGATAGCTTGCTATACGGCTTGGTGGTGTTGGACGAGTCAACAACCAATGCCCAGCGTGAGGCTGTTCTGAGCCAAGGCATTCCCTTGTGTGAAGCCGCGCAGTGTACCCATCAATTTCACCTTGAGCTAAGCGCTACTGGTTTGCAGTTGCGTTGGCTTGAACACCCCAAAATGTTGCCGCTGCAGATTGATTTTCAAACCGGTAAACATGCCTTTCGAGCCGCACAAGCACGGATAAAAGATGAAGCCATTGCCCGCGCTTGTGGTTTGCAGAAAATAAAGCAACCGCACATTCTTGATGGTACCGCTGGGCTTGGCCGCGATGCCCTTGTGCTGGCGCAGCTTGGCGCCCGTGTTGGTCTTAATGAGCGTCACCCTGTTGTAGCTTTGTTGCTGCAAGATGGGCTGCGTCGTTTACATCAGAGCGCCCAAGAATGGCAACAGCGACTATACTTTGCGGGTACAGATTGTTTTTCAACAGAAGCCGCTGATGTTTATGACGTGATTTATTTAGACCCAATGTATCCAAAGGGTGATCGCAAAGCCAAAGCGGCCGTAAAAAAAGACATGCAAATGTTTCAACAACTTGTAGGTAGCGACACTGATGCTGATGCGTTGTTATCCGCAGCAATGCGCATGGCCATTCATCGCGTTGTCGTCAAACGCCCACAACACGCCGATTTTTTGGCTGGGGTGAAACCCGATAGCCAAGTGATCAGTAAAAAACATCGATTCGACATTTATTTTCCGGAGCAACATAATGATTAAAACTAATGACCGTATTCCCGCTGGCACACTCACTGCACTTGGTGAAGTGGGTATGCAGCAATTCAACCCAGCTGAACTTTTTGACAAGGGCACGCACATTTTGTTTGCTGTACCAGGTGCCTTCACCCCAACTTGTTCAGAAAAACACTTACCTGGTTTTGTTGACCACGCAGCCGAACTGAAAAAACACGGCGTACAAACCATTGCCTGTGTTGCCGTAAATGACGCCTTTGTGATGAAAGCTTGGGGCAAAGCGCTCAATGTTGGCGATAGCGTCATGCTGTTGTCTGACGGCGATGCTTCGTACCATCGTGAACTCGGTTTAATTAAAGAAACCGGTAGCTTTGGTGGCACCCGCGCTGAGCGTTACGCCATGGTGATTACCGACGGCGTTATCACGCATCTGTTTGTGGAAGATGAAAAGTCCTACGGCGTTAGCAGCGCTGAACATGTGTTAGAAGCATTGAAAAAAGGCTAAACACATTCATGGCTGACTCAAGCACACTGGACGTGATTGTGATTGGGGCCGGCGCTGCCGGCCTCCATTGTGCAGCCACAGCCGCCAAGCGAGGCAAGCGCGTACTGTTGTTAGATCACGCCAAACAGGCCGGTAAGAAAATACTTATCTCCGGCGGTGGCCGCTGTAACTTCACCAACATGTACGCCAGTGCTGAAAATTTCCTGTCGGAAAACCCGCATTTTTGTAAGTCTGCACTAAGCCGTTATACCCAATGGGACTTTATTGGGTTGGTAAATGACTATGGCATTGCGTACCACGAAAAAACACTTGGCCAACTTTTCTGTGACCACAGCGCCAAAGATATTGTCGCCATGCTGATGGCAGAATGCAGTAAATATGGCGCCAAAGTTCAGTTGCGTACTGAAGTGCAGCGCGTGGAGGCAACCGCGGATGGTTATGTGGTTCATACCTCTACCGGTATGTTGCAAGCCAGTAAACTGGTTGTCGCCTGTGGTGGGCTGTCCATGCCCAAACTCGGCGCTACGCCGCTCGGCTACCAAATCGCTGAACAGTTTGGCCATCGCATTGTTCCAGTGCGTGCGGGTCTTGTGCCTTTTACCCTGCATGAAGCCGATAAAGAACGCTATGCTGAGCTGTCCGGCCTAGCCGTCGATGTGATTGCTGAAAATGAGCGCGCCAGCTTTAAAGAAGCCTTATTGTTCACCCATCGCGGCGTATCCGGCCCTTCAATGCTACAAATTTCATCGTATTGGTTTCCCGGTGAAGCAATTTCAGTGAACCTGCTGCCCGAAGAAGACTGCTTTGCGCGCTTAAATGAACTGCGCCAAAGTAGACCGCGCATGAGCCTGCGCAGCGTGATTCAAGAATGGTTCCCTAAGCGCCTTGCGCTAACACTATGCGACCAATACCAGTGGCCTGATAAGAACCTAGCTGACTGCACCAACAGTTTGTTACAGCGCGTCGCCGACACCCTGCATGCATGGCAGCTTAAGCCGAATGGCACCGAGGGCTATCGTACCGCTGAAGTTACTCTTGGCGGCGTAGACACCAATCAGGTAAGTTCAAAAACGATGGAAAGCCGACTGCAACCTGGCTTGTTTTTTATCGGTGAAGTCATTGACGTAACTGGCTGGTTGGGCGGCTACAATTTCCAATGGGCCTGGAGCAGCGGCTGGGTTTGCGGTGAAAGCGTTTAGTTGCAACCGAGTCAATCGTTCTGTAACAGATCGCTAACGCCATGAGCCCACAAACTTGCCGCTTGGGCTGATGGATGAAAGCCATCGGCGGCCATATAGTCGGCTGCAAAGGGTAAATCGAGCGCTAAATAATCACAATCGTGGCGCCGACAGTGGTGCTTTAACTCAATATCAAGCACCCGCGCTTGGCGCCCAATAAACCATCGCAACGGCTGCGGCAGTGCTGGAAATTTATGCATGGGTGGCAGCGCGGTAAATACAATGCGCTGCGCCTGAAACTCGGTTCTTAACAACTGTGTTAGCGCACTTAGGTCATGTTGCCATTTCGTCGGCGCCGTGCGGCGGGTGACATCATTGACACCCACAGATATCAACACAACATCAAATTTAATTCCACCGGCGTGTTGCTCGGCTAACTGACATACACCTTCGCAGGTTAGGCTTGATTGCGCCCATAATTCCCATGTAACGCGATACGTTTCGGCTAAGCGCTGCACCAATTGACCGGTCACAGCCTCCGCTTGCGTTGCGCAGCCAACACCAGCGGCGGCCGAATCCCCCAGCACTAAAAGCCGCAACGATTTACCTGCCCCCATAACACCCGCGCGCTCACCGCTGGCCTCGGGCAGTCGCACCGTTGTGCGCTGCACGCGCTTGCCCTGCCACAGCAGTATTGGCGCAAGTACTAACATGAGCAGTTTATTCATCATTTCCTCTATGGAGCTTTTTGTTGTTTCAGGCTTTCTGCAACAACAGCTTTTAACTCATCGTATTCCACGTAGCCCGGAATTGTGCGGCCGCCAACCATAATTGCGGGCGTTCCGCGCAATTGAAAGTCGGTAAATACACGGTAATTACGCTCAATGATAGTCGGCGTAGCATTGGCGCTGTTCAACTGTGAACGCGTACCTGTTTTGCGAGCTATTTGTTCCAGTGACGTGCCAGTATGCAAACCATTCTTTGCATACAGCAATTCGTGGACATCCGCGAACTGAGCAGGCTGATTTTGCCATACGTTCAAAGCGAAATTGGCTGGATTTAACTTGCCGCCTTGCACATTTTGCTGACGCAATGGCACCAGTACATTAACCACTTTTACCTGCGGAAACTCTGCAATTAACTTTTGCAAATGTGGCTCTAAGCGCTTGCAAAACGGGCAGTCGTAATCGGTGAATACAATAATGCTCAATTCTGCGTTTTCGGCACCGAACCATGGGTGCGCATCGTCGTTATCGAATAGCCACTTGCCATGCTCGCGTTGTGCGTTAAGCGTCGATTTTTTGCTAGCAATGTACTGTTCAAGGCTGGCCAAGACACTTGGGATTACTTCAGGATTTTCAGCCAGAAGTTGGTTGATTTGCTGCAATTGTTGGGCCTGCTGAGCGCCTTGCTGGGCGCTTGCCTGAACGCTGAACACCATCATTACTGTAAATACTGCACTTAAAAGGTACTTCATAACTTCTCCAATTAATGTGTGAGTCGCGCCCACCAAAGGCGCAACCACAAACCGACCGGTGTTGATGCACCGGTGGTGTAAGAAACAATTTCGCCGTTGGCAATAATCGCAACCGTTGGGGTTGCCGTTACTTGCCAGCGACGCGCAAGTTCGCCCGTATTATCGTTTACGGTAACGAACTGATAGTCGTGTTCGCGCAAAAAATGCTGCACCCGTTCATCGGTGCCAGAGCGGATCGCCACACTAACCACCTGATGGTTGTCTGACAGCCAATTGATTGACGGCGAAACCCAATCACAAATGGGGCACCAGGTAGCCCAAAAATAGACCAACACGGGCTGCTCATGGCTAAGCGCGACAACATCGGTTTGCTCCTGCTCTAAAGTCACGACGGTTAACGCATCAATTGGGCCTGATGGTAACCCACGACTGCGCCAGCTATCTACCGCGTAGCTTATTGCGATAAACAAGACTAAATAAATCAGAACCGACTTGATAACCTTCATTCGCGAGCCTGCTCAATTGCCGACAATACCGCATTATCGGTCAGTATCACCGGTAGCGGAATGCCTTGCGGAGCGCCCGGCCCATAAACTTGATTGAACGGCACGCCATAACGCCCGTAACTGTGCAGATAATCTGTAATGGCCTGATTTGGGCGGGTCCAATCGCCTTGCATCAACACCACGTTATCAGCGCGTAACGCGCTGGCTACAGGATCTTGCAGCAGTACGCCTATCTTATTCGCTTGGCAGGTCACGCACCAATCGGCGGTTACATCAACAAACACAACTTGCCCTTGCGCCACCGCTGACGAAATTGCACTTGGCTTTAGCGGTTGCCACGGGTGCTGCTCAAGCTTCGTAGGGCTGCTGGTCCAACTGCTTGCGACCAATGCTACACCGCTTAACAGCAACACTGTGGCAAGACTTACAAGCACGCCTTTACCACCATGGCGACGATACGCTAACCAGAACGCAAACGCGATGAAGCCGACTAGCACGGCCACGAATACCGCGCGACTTAAATGGTTGGCGAGCAAACTTACTAGCCACGCTGTCGTGAGCAGTAATAAGGCAGCAAAAACGCGATTCACCCATTGCAGCCACGGCCCAGGTTTCGGCAATTTTTGTGCAAGCCCCGGCCACACCGCCACCACCAACCACGGCAGCGCCATACCGACACCCAAGGTGATAAAAATAAGCAGTAATTTTACATTTGAAGCGGCTAACGCAAAGGCTACCGCGGTACCTAAAAATGGTGCCGTACAGGGTGTAGCTAATAGCGTTGCAAACATACCTTGTACAAAATGGCCTGTTGTTGACTGATTGCCACGCGCCGCAACCCATTGCTGCATACCGTGCGGCAATTGCAGCGTCCATAAGCCGCTAACTGACAATGCGAAGAGGCCGATAACCAGCGCCATGCCCCCAATAAAATATGGGTTCTGGAACTGAATGCCCCACCCAATCGCATGACCACCCAGCTTGAGCGCCATAATCATTAACGCCAGCAATACAAACGACGTGATAATGCCCAGCGCAGAAGCAACAAACTGACGGCGAATTTGACCACGCGCTCTGTCAGCGCCAATCAGCCCCTGCATTTTTAAGCCCAAAACCGGAAGCACGCAGGGCATAATATTCAGAATCAGCCCACCCAATAACGCGAATGGCAGCATATACCATACACTTGATGTCGCAGCTGAGTGTGGAATCGTCCCGGCCGTCGCAACTGCCCTTTGCTCGCCACGTACAAGCTCATCGGCAATAGTCACTTGCAGCGTTTCACCCACCAAGTTCGGTTGTTCCAACCAATGTGAAATGGCAAAGTGTGCGGTAAGACGATTACCATCTTGCTGCTGATACACCTGCTCAATCGTTAAATCGGTTAACTCTTGTTGCAAGCTATCTACAAAAATACGCGGTTGTTGCCAACCATCAGCATTTTCAACCGTCACCGATAGTTGCTGTTGGCTTGCTGACCAAATCAACTGCTCTACCCGTAGTAACGGGTGATCACGATGGGGTAGTCGACTCTGCGCCTGCTCCAGTAAGAACATGGCATCCATGTCCGTGCGCAGGTCACTTGGCGTAAATTCCAGTGCTATTGGGTAATCCGAAATAACACAAATGTTGGTGCAACTTGCCAAGGTTAGCGTGCCTTGTAACGACACCCTTTGCTGCCAATCCTGCACTTCAATTTGTAGTGGAAAACTAACGTCACCTTGATAACCCACGGTCTCAACACCCTGCACGCTGAAACGCTCAGGCACGGGGAAACGCCAATTCACTGCAGCAATATTTTCTGATTCAGCTTGCCAGGCCAGCTGCGGTGGCACGCCACCTTCACCGGGGGTTCGCCAATAGGTTTTCCAGTCGTCCGCTAATTTCACTTGCAACAATGCATCGACCGTCAGGGCTTCAGCATCGATTTTACCTGGCACAACAAGGCGCACTTGCACCGGCTGATGCGACTCAAGCTGCTGCCAGTCGGTTGCGACTTGCGCCTGCGCTGAGCTACTTAGCAGCAGGAGCAAGGTGACAAGCTGCCAAATGACTAAATGTGGTTTCATAAATTTATCCCATGTATTCAGTTACTTCACTGCCAAAAGCTCTGGCAGCACAACGTGTGCAATACATGGTGTGTTATTCGTTGAATACACAAAAAACAAGGTGGGAGCGACATCGCCGCCGCGCAGGAGGTGTTTGAATAGACGCTTTTGTGACCAGACCAATGCTAACAAGGATAAGAAAGCCGACAAAGAGTGATGTGGCCGCCGCGCTGTCTAAAATATTTAGGTGCGCTTGCTGCAGCAGTTGGGATGAACTGTCACATTCAGCCAAGCTTGTTCCAGCTTCCGTTTGATGCTGGCCGTGCTGTGCTTGTGGGCACTGTGTTGGTACCCAGGTGCTTTGCTGCCCCCAACATAAGAACAGCACGCAAAATACCGCCACTAAGGCGGTATAAGCACGTTTTCTGTCAGCTTGACTGCGTTGCATCGTTGCTCGTTTTATTCGTTATGCGTTCAGCTGGCACCCATACCACCGTCAACACGGTACTGGCACCCAGTTATGAAAGTACTTTCATCAGACGCCAAAAACAGAACTAAGTTCGCGACGTCGATAGGCTCACCATAATGCTGCATTGGGATGATTTGTTCAAACTGGTTTTGTACTTCTTTACCATGTCCAGGGTTCATAGCTTCTTCAATAGCGCGCATCATACGTGTATGGATTGGTGACGGATGCACAGAGTTCACCCGAACGCCAAATGGGGCCGCTTCAACGGCTGCTGATTTGGTTAAGCCCACCACCGCATGTTTGGATGCCACATAGGGGCTCATATTGGCAAAACCGTCTAGCCCTGCCACGGATGACATATTAATCACGCTACCCGACTTGGCCTTGATTAAATGCGGGAGCACGTATTTCATGCCGAGAAAAACACCGCGTAAGTTCACGGCAATGACGCGATCAAAATGACTGGTTTCTTGCTCGTGAGTTGGGGCGGGTTTGCATTCAATGCCGGCATTATTGACAAACACGTTGATTGCACCAAAATGGTGCAAAGCAGCATCGACATATTTCTTGGTACTGTCTTCGTTGGACACATCCGCGGCTACACTGAACATGCGCTCCGGATGCCCTAAATGCTGTTCGGCTTGTTCAAGGTCGGCTTCTTTTAAGTCTACCAACACTACTTTTGCGCCCTCGCGCAGAAACAGTGCTGCCGTGGCAAGACCTATGCCTGCCGCACCACCTGTAATAATAGCTACTTTATCTTCAAGACGGGGCATCACACACCTCCAATTAACTCATGAGTGTGCGATCAACTATAGATTATATTTTGTACTATTTTATGATCTAAGGTAAGTTTTTTGCTGACCCCAGCACCTACCAAAGCAGTGCAACGATACCCAGCACAATAAATACAGCGGCAGCAACGTATCGCGCTAAGTCTAGTGGCAGCTTCTGCATCAATTTGCCACCCAGTAATACGATAGGCACATTGGCAATCATCATGCCGACAGTTGTACCCATAGTAACCGCTAGAACATTGCTGTATTGCGCACCAAGCACGATAGTTGCCACTTGTGTTTTGTCACCAATTTCTGCCACAAAAAATAGAATGGTCGTGGCAATAAATGCGCCATACTTGCGCACCTCGTTGTGTTCATCATCATCTAGCTTATCAGGGATTAGCACCCACAAACCCACCGCAATAAAACATGCTGCAACAATATAAGTGGCAATATCTTCTGGCAGCACGCCAACAATCCAGCTACCAAACCAGGCTGATATGAAATGATTTAGTACTGTTGCCACAAAAATGCCGGCAATAATTGACCATTTATGCCGATACCGTGCGGCTAAAAATAGGCTGAGCAGTTGGGTTTTATCACCTATTTCAGCCAGCGCCACGGTGAGCGTTGAGGTAAGAAATGCGTCCAAGTCGGGCTCCTCAATAAAGTAGGCGCGCATTTTATCGGCTATCGCTTCAATCGGCAACAAAGCGTCAAAGTTAGCTTTGCTATCTCTTTACAAACCAGGTGGGAATAATTTGTGTTGTCGCAGCGTTATCGAGGTGTCACTACGACATAACGGAGGAATCATTATGAAAAACGTATTTAAATTTAACGTAATTGCTTTATCACTTGCTCTCACTTCAGGTGCTGCTTTCGCACAAGAGGCATCAGTAAACGCTAACGCCTCTGTTGCAGCACAACAATCGGTTTCGGCCAATACAGAAAATGACCAAGCTGACGCCTCTCTCGACACGATGAACACCCTTCAGTCTGAGGTTGATGGCACAGCTAGTTCTGCAGTTGATGTGGCACAAGACGTTACCGGTAGCGTTAGCGCAACGGTCAATGACACCGTCGACTCAACGGTATCTGGCGCCATCGAAACAGCCTCTGAAACTGCGGTAACGGATAGTGTGAACGGCACCATCAACGACACCATAAATAGTTCAGTGGAGTCGACTGTTGATGCAACCGTCCGCAATACCATTCGCGGCAACATTGGTAACTAAGCCAATCTGATTGGCGTTGATAACGTGGGGCTAGCCGTGGGGCTAGCTCCACATTTTTCGAGGAGGAAACACCATGAAAACGACATCGCTTATTTTTGGTTGCACCGTGGTCAGTTTGCTGCCAAACCTTGTGAATGCTGATGAACAACGATTCAGCTGGCAGGGTAAATTAGAAGCTGGCTACGTTTACGACAGCAATGTAACCGTGCGTGAACTTGATGCCACCACCAATCAATCAGACCAAGCCGCCCTGCTGGACGGGAGCCTTTCATTAAAATGGAACCCGTGGGCGAATTTGCAGTGGAATGCTGGGATAAACCATAGTGAAACCCTCTATCGCTCACAGGATGAATTTGATTTGGCCATTACCACCTTGCATGGCGATTTGTCGTATGACTTTAGTGCATTCACGGTTGGGTTAAGTCGCCACGATGCACAAGCGGATCTGGCTAATCAAGCATTTATGGATTACCAGCAAGACGCATTCTATTTATCCCGTTTGTGGGGAGCACGCTGGTACACTCGATTCGCGCTGCAAGACATTGATAAAACCTTTGCCCAGGTACCGGAGCGTAACGCCACCGCCCGTGCCTACACCGGCGACCTCTATTGGTTTACGCCCTCAGCTGAAAGTTATATTTTGGTGGGTTATACCTACCATGACGAAACTGCCACTGATCCTGAATTAAGTTATCAGGAACCCCAGTACCGCCTAACTTGGCAAACACAAACATCGGGTTGGGGTGGCGCGCATCGCTGGCAGTTGGCCTTGCAGTGGCAGCAACGCGATTACGCCGCACCCATGCAATTATTGGATGGCGAAGCGCGTAAAGAACAACGCTTCAGTGTACGCGGCCAATGGGATATTCCGCTTGCCGCAGCCGTAACGTTAACGCCGACACTTGAATATGTTGATAACCAGTCAAACTTTGATGCCGTTGACTATGATGAGACGCGTGCGGGCGTTCGGCTGGGTTTTAGGTTTTAAGTTACATGGACAATTTGGATGCCAATAGGCCGAACCCAAACACGGAGTCACGTCCTTTCTCACCCAAATCCACCACCCGCTGCTGAAGCAGATCACGCACTTCCGTGGCGGTTACGGTGGACTGCTCAAACCATAAACACGCTGCTGCTGCCGTAACAACCGGTGCAGCCATGGAAGTTCCTGTTTCATATCCCACATCGCCATTGCGCCTGGCAGTACTCACCTGCACGCCTCGGGCAGTAAACTCAACATAGTTACCTTGATTTGCCCACCGATAAATCCGCCCTTGCGCATCTGCGGCGGTTACCGCAACAACATCATCATAAGCGGCTGGATAATTCGCCGGTGCGGCGGGTCCATTATTACCAACCGCGGCAACCAGCAAAACATTGCGTTCAGAGACTCGCTTTACAGCTTGCTCCAATAAAGCATTGGCCGGCCCTGTTAGGGACAGATTAATCACTTTGACATGCTGCTCCGCAAGCCAATTCATTGCTTCCAACAACGGCAACAAAGCAGCACCTTGCTGCATGGCATTATGGCGATGAAAAATTGCCGCGCTATAAAGCTTAGCGTTAGGAACAAGGCTTACATAGTCGTCATGCGCGCCTATTAAGAGCCCAGCAACCGCAGTGCCATGGGCAGTTGGCTGCGCAACATCTGCTTGAAGAAAGCTTTTCTGCACAATGGTCTGCTGCGCAAATGCCGGGTGCGAGGTATCTATCGCCGTATCAATCATGCCGATTGTCAGCGGCGCTTCACACCATTGTTGCTGCGCAACGTCCATACGAGAAGCCCCTGCGTCACTGCTTTGCGCATGGTAAACAAAATGGCGTACTAACGATGCAGCAGCAGCTTTGGAAAATTTACTTCGCAGCAACGCTTCATCATTCAGTTCGGCGGGTACCTTAAAGCGCAATACCGTAACGTTCAATGCCCCCAATGTTTGCTTGGCAAGTACCTGCGCGTCTATCTGCTGCAGCGCCTGTTCAGTTTCCGCAGATGCCACAATCAGCCACTCCCGTTCAAGTACCCGGTTGCCATTAGGCAGCGTCACCTCTGCAAATAGCTCCTGCTTGTTTGCACCAAGCACGGCTAAGCGCTCGGTAACCTTGGGCAGCACGGTGACTGAGTTTGTGTTAATGCCTAGCGTAAGGCGTTGCGCCGACTCAGGAACCTGATCTTGCACCCTTTGTTGAACGCGATTTTGTACCTCATCACGCACCGTTTGGGTGGTGCGCTGAATATCTTGTAGCGCCGGCTGTATCGTATTATCAATGACTTGCGCATAACCAACCATTGGTAAAACCAAGGTTAATAATGCCAGTCGCAGTAATCGCTGCGTGGCATATTGTGCTAGCTTTATAGTCATAACTTTGTACCTCGTGCAGAAGAACCGATATGTACTCGGTTAACGGTTCCCAGCAAAAAAAATTCCATATCCATGGAATAAATCATAGGTGCCGTTCGTTACCAAGGTAGCACAGGATGAATTTTCTTTGTTTTAGCTAACGCAACTTGGGAATAACGATGACAGCAACACAAGTTAAACAGCAGCTTAACTCGCTACTGCCAGCATTGCGACGGTTTGCGTTATCGCTGTGCGGCAACCTTGCCGATGCCGATGACTTACTTCAGTCCACCGTCGAGCGCTTGCTAACACGGCCAATACCGGATGACGTTGAGCTTCTTGCTTGGGCTTTTAGAGTATGCCGCAACGCTTGGATTGATGAACATCGCGCACGTAAAGTTCGTGAAAATGCGACGCAGCGTGAAGAATTGCAGCAAACGACCAGCCCAGACGATGCCCAACGGGTGCATGATCAGATGGAATTGCATGAAATAGATGCGGCATTAGCTGGACTACCTGATGATCAGCGCGCTGCATTGGCACTCGTCGCAATTCAAGGCCTGAGCTATCGTCAAGCCGCTGACATTCTTGATGTGCCAACGGGCACGGTCATGAGCCGACTGGCCCGTGCCCGCATTAAACTCGTTGAACTCTTGCAGCAGCCAAGCCCTTCATCGGGCGATAACGGCTCAAAGGGAGCGCCTTATGTTCATTGATGACGTTAAATTATCAGCTTTTCTCGACAATGAACTTGAACCCAGTGAAGCTGAAGCCATTCGACAACAACTAGAGCGCGACGATGCTTTGGCAGAGCGCTTATCCGCCTTGGCAATGGTTGATTTAAAGGTTGGCGAGCGCTTAGACGCCCAGCTGCAACAGCCAATTCCAGCACGTATTTATGCGTTGCTTGACGAACCTGTAGAAGCGACCAAGGTCGTTTCCATGGGGCATTGGCGACAGCTTCGCTCTGCGTTCAAGGAACACTTCGCTTTGGCGGCTGGCGTCGCGTTAATTGTCGGTTTCGGATTCGGACACTGGTTGCCTGGTTCAGCACCCTCAGCCGTCAATCATGACGTGGCGGTAGCGCTTGAAACGCAGCCAAGTGGCATGCCGTATCAGCTCGATGCCGACACCACCTTGACTGCACAGCTGACATTTAAGGATGATCAAGGCGATTACTGTCGCCAATATCAGCTTGCCCAGGCAGAGCAAACCACCGTGGCCATACAATGCCGTCGCAGTGGGGAATGGCACCAAATAGCCAGTGTCAGTATGGTAATGCAAGCAAACAACGCAGCGTATCAAACGGCGTCAGGGCAGCACGTACTCGACCCGTTACTTGACCAAATGATGCGCTCGGCGCCATTAACGCCGGCGCAGGAAAAGGAAAAAATTACCGCGGCTTGGAAAGACTAAGAAGCTGCATCAAAAAGAAGGAGAACGACCATGAAAACACTGAATATTATGTTGTTCACAGCACTCACTTTGGTGCTTGCAGGTTGTAGTTCACAACCCGACTATCGCAAAGCAGAAGGCTCGGGCTACGGCTACCAAGAGACTAAAATTTCGGATACACAGTACCGTGTCAGTTTCAAAGCGCGCGGCTCGGATAAAACCAAAGCCATGGATTATGCATTGCTTCGCGCGGCTGAAGTAACGTTAGAAAATGGGTATGACTGGTTTGTGGTAACACACCGCGAAACGCTTGTTGATCGGGAGCGGGTGCAACCAGACACCAGCTTGGGCTATACCAGTTCACGCGATATGGTCACCCGCTGTGGCTTAGTGACATGCACCACCACCAGTTACCCACGCACCAGTATGAGCGCCGGTGTACACATTGGTGGCAATGAATCGAGCGAAATTCAAAGCATATTAGAAGTTAAGCTCGGCAAAGGCATGCGCCCGGATACGGATTACAGCTTTAGCGCACAAGAAGTAAAAGATAACCTGAGCCCTAAAGAATAAGCCGACAACGCAATATACCCCTAGAGAGGGATCTCGGGGGTACTCCATCAGCACAAGGTTAATTTATAAACATAGCGCGTATACTGCATGCATCACATATCGATTTTGATCTGCATCAGGAAAACGTTATGACGAACATGACCTCACACATTCATTGTCAAAATTGCAGCATGGCGGCGCTATGTTTGCCGTATCAACTCGACCAAGAGGGCATGGCGCGTTTAGATACGATTATTCAGCGTCACAAACCGCTGCAAAAACGCGATATATTGGTTAACGCAGGTGCGCCATTGAAGTTTCTATATGCTGTGCGCAGTGGCTCACTGAAGTCGTACACCATTGATGACAATGGCGTTGAACAAATCATTGATTTTCACCTTCCTGGCGACTTGATTGGCTTTGACGCGTTAGCGAATAGCGAGCATCGCAGTTACACGCAAGCGCTCGAAACAGCTATGTTATGCGAAATTCCAATCAGCGCGTTGGATGACCTTGCTGAGCAAATGCCTGGCTTACGTCGGCAAATGTGGCGATTAATGAGTGGCGAAATATTCTCAAGCAAACAACTGCTGGGAACGCTCAACAATCGTTCAGCACAGCAACGTCTTGCACAATTCCTCGTTACCTTAGCTGATCGCTTCAAGGAACGCGGATTATCAAACCGTTCATACCGCTTAACCATGACCCGTGCCGATATTGGCAATTATTTAGGGCTCTCGGTTGAAACCATTAGCCGCATCTTGTCGGCGCTGCAGGTCGAAGGTGTCATAGACGTACAAAACAAGTTAGTGAACGTGCTTGAACCCAGCCGTTTGCGCGAACTGGCTCAATAATTGAGCCAGCTTCGCTAACGGTTGTTACTTACTGACAACCGCCACAGCAATGGCCATTACCATGGCCTTTACTGGCTTGTTCTTGCTGCTTAAACAGCACGGCGTTTTCCAATGCAATGTGCTGATGCAAGTCACTCACAAACTCGTTAATGCCTTCATACAACATGATCCAGCTGCCACAAGCACCGCGTGGCGCATTGCATTGATTCGTCAATTCCAATAACTGTGCAACCATTTGCTCGTGTTGATCGTGCTCTTCTTCCATAACCGCTATTGGGCCTTTTGGAAAAATGTCACCGGCCAACATTGGGAAAAGAATTTGTTCTTCTTTCATCATATGGCTTTCTAATTCTTGATACATTGCTTGCAGATGCTCGGCTAATCCAGCTGGGCACTCGTCATGATCGTTGTGCACGTCTTCAATTTTACGAGCTAAGTTAATCAGGTTAGGCAGTTGTGCACGATGTTTTTCGTGAAAATGCTCAATAACGAATTCGGTCAGTGCTTTCTTTGGCATGGCCTGGTAAACCGCCAAGGCTTCATCATGAATGGTATGGGTCGTCATGGTCACTCTCCTAAAATGGGTGATATAAATTGCTTGAACACCACGTAACTACTGCAAATTAGATGCCAAAACTACCCACTTTGATTTATATCGAGTTTTTGGTCGGGATGGTAAATTAAACCCATATTTAATCGGGTCATTAGGCCCTAAAGGGTTGTTTATACCATGCAAGATGTCACGTTACTCGAAACGCTTATTGCCGATTTGGTGACCGATTTACCGGCTGTAATTCGGCTGGAAAAGTTGGTTAAAACACTGCGCGCCCATTTCAATTGTGGCGCTGTGGTGATTCTGAAACATGACCAAGACATGCTTCGCCCTATCGCAAGTATAGGGCTGCGACGTGAAGCTTTAGGTCGGCGCTTCTTGGTACAACAACACCCGCGCTTGGCGCGCATTTTAAACAATCGTGAAACCGTTCGTTTCGAACCGGACAGTGCGCTTCCCGACCCTTATGATGGGCTTATTGAAGATAGCCCGGACGGCCATCTTGCCGTGCACGACTGCATGGGCATTAGTTTGCACATTGAGGGCAAAATATGGGGTGTGCTGACACTGGATGCACTAGAGCCTGGTACCTTCGACGCGCAAACCATGCAGGCGTTGCAGCGAGCAAGCTTGCTGGTTGAAGCGGCCATCCGCATGGGCCTTATCGAACAAAACATTCGCGCGCTGCGCAACAACCGTCGCGACAGTGAGTATTCACTGACAAGCAACGGCACCGACAGCCAAGATATTATCGGTCACAGCGCTGCGTTGATTGCCGTTTTACAAGAGTTAGACGTAGTTGCCGGTTCTGACCTACCGGTTTTATTACTTGGCGAAACCGGCGTTGGTAAAGAACTGTTCGCACGCCAACTGCACCGTTTATCGCCGCGTAGCAACAAGCCAATGGTGTATGTGAATTGCGCCGCACTGCCCGAAACACTCGCGGAAAGCGAACTGTTTGGTCACACCCGAGGCGCATACTCAGGTGCCACGGGTGAGCGCGCTGGTCGGTTTGATAGTGCCGACGGTGGCACCATTTTCCTTGATGAAGTGGGTGAGCTGCCATTGTCAATTCAAGCAAAACTACTGCGCGTGTTGCAAAACGGCGAAATTCAGCGGCTTGGCAGTGATAAATCACACACCGTAAACGTCCGAATTGTGGCTGCGACCAACCGTGATTTAAAACAACAAATTAAGTCGGGGGACTTCCGCGCTGATTTATATCATCGCTTATCGGTCTATCCGTTACCGATTCCGCCGCTGCGAGATCGGCAAGATGATATTGCAGTGCTAGCCGGCCACTTTTTAGAACTCAACCGAGCCCGTCTTGGCGTGCGCGCATTACGGTTGTCACCTGCAGCCGAGCAAGCCCTACACCGTTATGATTGGCCCGGCAATGTCCGTGAGCTTGAGCACACCATTAGCCGCGCGGCCATTAAGGCTCTAAGTCTAGGTGCTCGGCGGGATGATATTGTCAGCATTGACGCCGAACTGCTGGACTTACCGAGTGCGGTGCTCCAGACCATTTCAGCGCAAGACTTACCGTTGCCACGCGTAACAGAAACGCTTGAGGCAGGTTCGCTGAACTTGAAAACCGCGGTGCAGACAGTACAACGTGAGCTCATTCAGCAAGCATTGGAGCAAACAGACTATAAATGGACGCAAGCAGCTCGTATACTGGACCTTGACCCAAGTAACCTGCACAAACTTGCAAGCCGCTTAGGGCTCAAGTAAATATCTCCACTGCTGGTATAACTTTCAAGTGAGCTGAATTTCGCATGACTGTAATCTTGCGCATTATCGTATGGCGCACCATCGCTGTTTTATCATTGCTGCTGGGGGTTATCGGGCTAATGCTGCCGATCATGCCCACTGTCCCTTTTTTGCTGGCGGCCGCTTGGGCTGGCGGCAAAGGTTGGCCAGTATTAGAGCAAAAACTGCTGGAACACCCCAAATACGGCCCGCAAATTATCGCATGGCGTGAATACGGTGTGGTGAAGCGGCAACCAAAAGTGATTGCCAGTATCATGATGGCGGGCAGTGCCATCATGCTGACTTTTAGCCCTGTTCACATCGCCTTTAAACTTGGCATTATTGGCACGATGGCAACGGTTGCGGTATGGCTGTGGCTGCGCCCAGAAGCTGCCCCCACAAAATCATCCGCAACCGAATCGAACGACTAGCCCGGACGCCCATCAGGTCGTGGGGTAATTAAGATAGGCAAGTACACCACCACATAAATCAAATACGCCAGAATCCACGCGGCGGCACTAAACATAAACCATGACATGCTAAATTCTGGCACCAGCCAGGTTAATAGCACCCGCGAAAGTGCCGCAACAGCCACCAACAAAAACGCCAATGACATAATCGCTTTCGGCTGCAGCGGTCGTCCACTGTGCCCTAAGGATACGCGTGCAATCATCGCCAAAATCATATTGCCCATAGCACCGGCGGTAATCGCATGCAGCGCAATGGAGTTGCTGATATTAAAGCCCAGTTCGCGCAGTGCGAATAGCGCTAACCCCAGTGGAATAAACCAATACGCGATATGCAACGACCACAGCAGCGGCACCCGCAGGGTTATCCAGATGCGCCAACGTAAACAGCGAACACCCAAAGCAACTGCGCTGATGGCGTAAATCGCAGCCATAACAACGTCGGGTAATTGCGCGCTGAACAACGTGATATTCAAAATAAAGACTAACCACAAACTGCCAAGGCCAATCCGGTCAAGCCACACGATGGGCTCAGCTTTGGTGGTCATGGTGCCATTGGCGGTGAACATTGGAATAACGCGGCCACCCACGATTGCCATCAACAGCGCCACCAGCCACACGGCATTCTGGCTGCCAAGCTGTTGTATGTCGAAACGCTCACTGACCAAACCGTAATGCATCAAAGCGTTACAGAATGTCAGTAAAAATAACACCGGCACAAAAAATAGATTGCGCTGTTGCTTTACTTTGATTAGCGGCACCGCAAGTAAAATCGCTGACAGCGGCAGAAACAGCAAGTCAATGCCCGCCACCAACCAAACCGGTAAATTGGCCCCAAACAGAAATGCCAAGCGCCCCAATAACCACACTGTGGTAAGAATGCCCAGCGCGCGACCGTGGGTGGCGCGCATACCGGTCCAGTTCTGCACCGCGGTTAACAAGAAGCCCACCACGATGGCGGCCACGAAGCCAAAGATCATTTCGTGTGCATGCCAGACCAACACATTGCCGTACACGGGCAGTGAAATGGTACCCGCTAAGGTTAGAATCCAAAGCAGCATGGCAATGGCGCTAAAGCTGGCTCCGAGCAAAAACATGGGCCGAAACGCTTGGCGCAGTAGCGGCCACATTTTTTGTTCGACCTGAAGATCGGTAATTTGTAGCATGATGAATCCTTTTTAGTCGAGCTGTTGGACTAAGCCGGCTAATGCCAGCCAATAGCCGTTGCTGTCGTTCTGTTCTAGTTTTTGTGGTTGCTTGCCGGTGGTGTTGGCTCGAAACTTTTCCAACCAATCGAAAGTTCCGGTCAATTGCGGGCTGAGTCGCACAACGTCAACCAACCCTGCCATATTGGGCAGCTGGTTAATCAGGTTGTAACGGCTTCCCGACTGGGTTTGGATACCGTTCAAAATAAACACCTGTTGCCCTTCCTGGCTCGCCACCGGTCGCCCTTCGGGATAATTGATGCAAACCAATTCACACTGGTCTTTGGGACGATTTTCAGAACGTGCGGTGAAACAGCGCCCGGACCACGCCAGCGGCATGTGTCCCAGGGCAAATACTTCCACGTCAAAGCAATCGCGCACATCGTGGACCATCGGCTGCTGAAGCAGCTTCGCCAGCCATTCACGTGACAGCTCAACCGGCATCACCCAACGGCTCATTCCTAAACTCATTAATTTTCGCAGTGTATGGTGGTTGTAGCAGTTAATCGCAGGCCCTGCAACGAAGGGTAATTTTTGCTCCTGCAAATACGGAATCGCCCCCACATCATTGGCTTCAACGAGAAAGTCGCCATTGTCACAATATTTGCGCAGCTCACGTAACTCAGATGGCGCCTCTAACAGGGTCATCGTTGACAAGCACACTTGTTTACCGGATTCACGCAACATATGGGCTATCGCCATATAGTCTTCAAACTTCAGTTCACGGCGTTTGCTGCATACAGTTTCGCCAAGGTAAACAATATCTACCGCTGAGTCTGCGGCTTGTTTATAGAAGTTTTCGACCACTTGTTTCGGCCAAAAATACTGAATTGCTCCAAGTGAAAATTTCATAGTTACTTCCATTTCCGGTGGTAGGCACCTAAAGTTGTTTGACTGCCTTCTGAAAGGCCGGCTAGCACATGATCCCATTGGTGCTGGACCGAAAATTGTTCGCTATCCGCCATTACTGCGTCGATCGCTTGGCGCCAGACTTGGGTTATCTGCGCGACATACGCAGGGCTGCGTTGCCGTCCTTCAATTTTAAGCGAGGCAATTCCCTCTTTATAAAGCTCAGGAAGCAAGCTCAAGGTATTCAAGCTGGTGGGCTCTTCCAGCGCATGATAAGTGTCGTCACCGACTTTGAAACGCCCCTTACACAGGGTTGGATAACCAGCGGTTTCATCGGGTGCAAACCGATCAATGAGAATGTTGTTGAGGCGCGACTCCAAGGTACCGTCGTCGGCTTCGTCCCAGCGCACGTATTTTGCTGGCGAACACGCACCTGCGGTATTCGGTGACTCCCCGGTCATATATGAACTTAAGTAACACCGACCTTCGGCCATAATGCATAAGCTACCGAATGCAAAAACCTCCAATTGCATGTCGCTGGTGCGGGCAATGGCGCGCACTTGGTTCATCGACAATACCCGCGGCAACACCACCCGGCTTACGCCAAATTGTTTGTAAAACTCAATGGCCGCAGCATTGGTTGCAGACGCTTGCACGGACAAGTGCAACTCAATTTTTGGATAACGTTCAGCCGCATAAGCTAGAACTGCCATGTCGGCTAAAATCAGCACATCAGCACCCGCCTTAACCGCCATATCGACCGCTCTGCGCCAAGTTTCAAAGGTATCGACATGGGCAAAGGTATTGATTGCCACGTGTAGCTTTTTGCCATGCTGGTGCACATAACGTGCAGCTTCGGTTAAACCGGCTTGATCAAGATTTAAGCCCGCGAAATGGCGCGCGTTGGTTTCATCTTTTAAGCCCACGTACACAGCGTCGGCACCGTGTTCAATTGCTGCTTTGAGGGCTGGCATACTGCCAGCAGGGCACAGAAGTTCCATAATTATTGATCCCGTCGATAAACATGCATTCGTAATGAGCATTATAATAGGTTGAAAAATTTCCGGGACATTTATGGACGGCAACTTATGGTTATCCCCAAAGTAGTAGATCACTGGCCACGCGTTATTTCAGGGTTACAACGAATCGGGTCTGCAGTACCTAAACCCTTTTTAGAACATGTGCTTAGTGGCATGCTCAACCACGTTCTTGACGCTGAGCTGCGGCGCCATAAACTCGACTTCTTGCAGCAACAATGGGTGCGTATTGAGGTACCCGACCTTGAACTTATATTTTCGGTAACCGTGGTTGGTTCTGCACATCGCGCGCGCCTGCGCGCCTCCATGCAACCCCAACAAGCCAGCGTAACCATGCGCGGTAACAGTGCGTCGCTGTTACTCATGATGAGTGGTCAGGTGGACCCTGACACTTTGTTTTTCCGCCGCAAGCTCCTGATAAAGGGCGATACCGAATTAGGGCTTCAAGTGAAAAATCTACTCGACACCATTGAACTGGAAGGGCGCTTACCAGCACCGATATATCGCGCCACCCAACAAACGGCAGCGCTGATTTTGGCGAATCCTGAATTGCGCTAAGCGGGGTGATCAGCCACCAATTAGCTCGCTCCTATACCCCTTCAGGTGTATCAATTTTCTGATCTGCATCATATAAACTGCGCTTAGAAATTCACAGGTAAGGGGTTACCCCCAAGGTGTCAGCATGACCAATAACGCAAACCAGATTGTTTGGAGCCAAGCGCTCATCGACAAGTACAACATCAATGGACCACGCTATACGTCTTATCCAACAGCGTTAGCACTGCACAATAAATTTCCATTGAGTACCATGGAGCAAACGCTTGCTAACGCCCCTGACGAATTGAGTTTATACATTCACTTACCGTTCTGCATTAAGCTTTGCTATTACTGTGGTTGTAACAAAGTCATCACTCGCCATCAGCACAAAGCCGACATTTATTTGGACTACTTAGCCAAAGAAATGGCGATGTATAAAGCACTACTCGGCAACCGTAAATTTGAATCGGTACACATGGGCGGTGGCACACCAACATTCTTGAGTGAAACGCAGTTGTCGCGTTTGATGGATTTATTGCACGAACACTTTAGTTTCACGGACAACACGGAATGGTCGATCGAAATTGACCCACGTAGCTGCAGTGATGATAAGTTGCGCCATTTGCGCAAGCTTGGTTTTGACCGTGTCAGTTATGGCGTGCAAGACTTCGACACGAAAGTGCAAATTGCGATCAATCGGGTGCAAGACACCGACATGATCAAGCATCAAATTGCCTTAAGCAAAGAGCTTGGTTTTCGCTCAATCAACCTTGATTTGATTTATGGGTTGCCTTATCAGCGGCCAGAAACTTTTGCGGCGTCAATTGATCAGGTCATTGAGTTAAACCCTGACCGCGTGTCGCTATTTAGTTATGCGCATTTGCCATCGCGTTTTGCGGGGCAGCGTAAAATTGATGAATCAAGCTTACCTACCGCGCCGATTAAACTTGAATTACTGCAGTTAGGCATTACCAAGTTTACCGCTGCCGGCTATCAGTTTATTGGTATGGACCACTTTGCGAAAACTGACGATACCTTAGCGCAAGCCCAGCAACGCGGTGAGTTACAACGTAATTTCCAGGGCTATACCACATCCGGACAAGATGCTTTGCTGGGTATTGGCGCATCATCGATTAGCCAAATTGACGGGGTACTCTGGCAAAACGTGAAAGAGTTACCTTCCTATTACAAAGCTATCAGTAGCGGTACGCTGCCAATTATAAAAGGTTTTGAATTAAACACGGATGATAAATTGCGTGCGGCGTTAATTTCGCAAGTGATCTGTCATTTCGATTTAGACATTCAGGAATTTGCCAACAGCTGGAACATTGAGAATTTTTGGGACTACTTTGCTGATGCCAAGCGCAAACTGGAACCATTTATCGAAGATGGCCTGGTTGAGCTTGATGCCAACCAATTGCGCGTAACAACCCTTGGCCGACTGTGGGTACGCAGTATCTGTGCTTGCTTTGATGCTTATCTTGACGATTCAGCCACTGCACCGCGTTACTCCAAAGTGGTGTAACGCGGCGCCAGCAATCTTAACTTGCTTGCTTGAGCGCATTGGCTTGCGCTCGAGCACCAGCAATACTGGTGTCTTGTTGCTTACGATGATAATGCCGCGCTGCATGCTCTTGGCGACGCCCTGAGCTAAACGCTGACACCCGCTTCAAATAGCCAATCACCCGCGTACCGTAGTCAATATCGACAGAACCACATGCTGAGCATTCGCAAAGCGTACGCTTATCAATTTTTTCACAAGCGTTACAAATGGTGATTTTGACATTAATGCAGAAATAATTGCAGCCGGTTGTTGCGGCAATATTCAGCATCGACAAGTAGCCATCTGTTGTAAGCTTTTCATCCAAATTCAAATGCAATGCTGAGCCACCATCTAGAAACTCAATAAGCTCGTCGCCATGCATGATGAATTTATCCAGCGAGTTGGTCGCGTCATCTTCGACCACGTAGAAGTACGAGTTATAGCAGTCGCGTGGCACAAAATAGCCGTCTTCACGATCCCACTTCGCATTTTTAACACCGAGGTTTTCTGCGGGGACAAATTCAGTATTAAACATGTAACCATATTCTTGCTTCGCGCGTTTATTGGCGTCATAAATGACTTTCAAATGCCGCTGCACAAACTCGATATAGTCGCGATTGTTGCTTGCGACCAAACCTTGTGACTCGGCCGCTTCAACCATGCCGTTAATACCGATCGTCAAAAACTGCTTATCCAGTGAGATAAATCCAGCATCGTACACGGTGAGTAAACCAGCAGCTTTGTACTCTTCCATAATTTTCCGATAAGCCACTTGGTACTTTTGGATTTTTTCAATTTCAGTTTCCAAATCGCGACCATCCTGAACCAAGCGGTTCATATTAATGGTAATCACATTGATAGAGCCGGTCGCCACCCCACCTGCGCCAAGAGTGTAAGAGAACGTATTATCACTGATTTCACTGCGCAGGCGGCAGCATGAAGCCAGTGAGTCGGCATTTGGTGACAGGTATACGAAGAATGAATTGCCATCAGCAAGTTCGTGCGCAATATGGCGTGCAAACTCCTGATCTTTGCATTGCCCTTGGTCCGTCAACATCGCCACCGTTACCACTGGAAACGTTAAAATGGTTTTCTTGCGCTCTTCGTTAAACCAATGCAAGAAGAAGTCTTGCAGTTTACTCACTGACGCCCAGCTGCTTTTACTAAAGTCAGGGAATACAAAATCACCGAACATGCTTTCAAAGTAATGCTGGTCATACACTGAGATATTCCAAAATACACTTTGATAGCCACGCGCAGCGGCGGGTTGATTCAATGCATAAACCACGTGTTGAAGATGATTAGCAATCTCATGAGGGTGAGTTTCAAGGTAGTTATCACCGTAATCACGGCGCGCAAAATGATCGAAATACGCCAGGAATTCTACCGTGGCCACCGCACCAGCAAACTGTGAACTGACTGCAAATACAAAATTCACGAAGGTGCCACAAAAGCTTTCTAAATGCTTAGGCGCTTTCGACTCACCACCAAGTTTGGTTAAGCCGTCACGCAAAAATGGGTACATGGTTACCGACACGCAATAAGGCTTTAAGCTGGTTTCGTCATGTACATAAATTTCATGGTCTTCAATTTGGCGAATGTATTCTTGCCCCAGTTCCGAGCCAAATAATTCGCTGATTTTTGTACTAACTTGCTTGCGGTTAACCTGCACAAAAAAGTCTTTCATTAACTCGGCTTCTAGCGTCGCGATGTTCTTTTGGGTCACATTCGCATTGGCATCCATCTTCGAGCCATCAGCTGCATTTTGTGCTGCTAAATAGTGTTTGATGAAATCCATTTTCGCGTCAACTTGTTCTGGGTTTAAGCGCAACATGGCTACTCTCCTTATTTATATTTTTAATGATCCGGTTAACTTGCAAGGAACCGGCAGTTCAGCAATTGCTGGGTGCGTAGGTCATAAAATTTTTGATTGGTGGTTGGGCTATCAAGCCCCCCTAAACTGGCCACCCAGGGGCCGGTTTTGAGGTAGGTCAAATGTTGTTTAATCTGCAGCGACACATCCTCGTAACCCGTGTATAAACAGGTTTGCAGTCCAGCATTTCGTGCTTGCTGTAATCGCGCAATTAACGTTTCAGGCTGCCATTCACCGCCTAAAAACAGCACACAAGTAATTAAGTTGCGGTATTGGGCCAAGCGCGCAGAAAAATAATCAGCGGTTAGTTGTTCGCCGCTACCAACGGGCCAGCTATCCACACTGTGGCAGCCTTTGCAGCCCACCGGACAGCCGGTAATGGTGTAAGCAAGAGAGACCTCTCCGGGTACCTCTTGGAAAACCACTTGCTCTGCGCTGTATCGCAACATGAAACACCTATATGTTGTGTGTGTATTTATTTATATATCTATATATTGTGTTTTGTTGCTATCAAGCATAGACCCGACGCGCTTTACTGCATTGATCTGGATCAATAAAAACTACCCCCAATGGGTATACCCCATAGATTCCTTTCAGTTACCTCTTTAGCTCAATTTCTAATAGCACAGGCCCATGCGATTCTATACGCGGGTAATTTCTACCAAGGCGGTTTAAATGACTGCTTAAGAGCTGGGTTGATTTAACCCACAAAGATTAAATTTCCGTGTGATTTCAGCCAAATACGAAGTGGCACGGAGCTTGCTATAAGAATCAACGTGCGCGCTAGTCACATCTGACCCAGTGCAAACTTGATTAAAGGGAGAATCAACAATGCAACAACATCAACAGCCGGAGGTGCCAAATGGCCGGTTATAAAAAATTATGGTGGATACTGATAGCCATCTTGGCCATCACCTTTGGTGTCCTTGGATACTTCGGTAAAGAAGTTTACCGTGTCGCTCCGCCGATTCCTGATCAAGTCATGACCGAATCAGGTCAAGTTTTGATGACGGAAGAATCGATTCTTGACGGGCAAACCGCCTGGCAATCAGTCGGTGGCATGCAATTGGGCTCTATCTGGGGTCACGGCGCATACCAAGCACCTGACTGGACAGCCGATTGGTTGCACCGCGAATTAGTGGCTTGGTTAGAAATAACCGCTCAAAAAACTTACGGACAAAGCTATGAAAGCCTAACCGCAGCACAGCAAAACTCGCTGCAGTTCGAGCTGAAACAAGCTTACCGTCACCCAGCTTATGACGCCGCAACGGACACCTTGGTTGTCGGTGATGTGCGTGCACAAGCTATTGCGGAAACTGCGGATTACTACAAACGTCTTTTCAGTGACGATTTGTCGTTAAAAAGCACGCGCGAAAACTATGCTATGAAAGAAAACACATTGCCAAGCTTAGAGCGCCGCGAGCTAATGACCCAGTTCTTTTTCTGGACAGCATGGTCAGCCGCAACCGAGCGTCCTGATAGCGATGTGACTTACACCAACAACTGGCCGCATGAGCCGTTAATTGACAACAAACCGAGTGCCGAAAATTTAATTTGGTCGTTAGTGTCAATCATTCTACTTATTGCCGGTGTCGGCGCCTTGATTTGGGCTTGGGCCTTCTTGCGTGACCACGACGAAGAAGAAACTGAAGCGCCGAAAAAAGATCCAATCAGCTTGGTAAATCTAACCCCGTCACAAAAAGCACTGGGTAAGTACCTGTTCTTGGTCATGGCATTGTTTATCGTACAAATCTTCTTAGGTGGCTTTACCGCGCATTACACTGTTGAAGGCCAAGAATTCTATGGCATTAACGTGTCGCAGTGGTTCCCCTATTCATTAGTTCGCACCTGGCACATACAGGCGGCGCTCTTCTGGATTGCAACCGGCTTCTTAGCGGCGGGATTATTCTTAGCACCGATTATTAACGGTGGTAAAGACCCGAAATTCCAAAAAATTGGTGTTGATATCCTGTTCTGGGCTCTGGTTGTGGTTGTTGCCGGTTCGTTTATTGGTAACTACTTGGCCATTGCGCAAATCATGCCTGAGCACCTCAGCTTCTGGCTGGGTCACCAAGGCTATGAATACGTCGATTTAGGACGTTTGTGGCAAATTGGTAAGTTCCTTGGCATCGTATTCTGGCTTGGCTTGATGCTACGCGGCGTTGTTGGCGCGTTCAAACAGCCTGGCGACAAGAACTTGTTAGCATTATTAACCGCTTCTGTGGTTGCGATTGGCTTGTTCTACGGTGCGGGCTTCTTCTACGGCGAACGTACTCACTTATCTGTGATGGAATACTGGCGCTGGTGGATCGTTCACCTGTGGGTTGAAGGCTTCTTTGAAGTGTTTGCAACCGCAGCATTGGCGTTCATCTTTAATAGCATGGGCCTCGTGTCACGTCGTATGGCTACTGCTGCCGCATTGGCATCAGCGTCACTGTTCATGTTAGGCGGCGTACCGGGTACCTTCCACCACTTGTACTTCTCAGGTACTACAACACCAATCATGGCTGTTGGCGCAACGTTCTCTGCGCTGGAAGTGGTGCCATTAGTGGTACTTGGTTATGAAGCTTGGGAAAACTGGAGCTTGCAACGTCGCGCCGAGTGGATGCAACGTATCAAGTGGCCACTACTGTGCTTTGTTGCTGTAGCATTCTGGAACTTCTTAGGTGCTGGCGTATTGGGCTTCATGATCAACCCACCCATCGCGCTGTATTACATCCAAGGCTTGAATACCACACCAACTCACGCTCACGCAGCGCTGTTTGGGGTGTATGGCTTCTTAGCAATCGGTTTCGTGCTGTTAATCTTGCGCTACATTCGTCCGAACTTCGCGTTTAACGACAAGATTATGAAAACCGGTTTCTGGTGGTTGAATATCGGCCTGTGCTTAATGTTATTCACTAGCTTGTTACCTATCGGTTTCATTCAGTTCTTTGCATCAGCAACTGAAGGCCTGTGGTACGCACGTAGCGAAGCGTTTATGCAGCAACCATTACTGCAAAGCTTACGCTGGATTCGTACTATCGGTGACGTTGTGTTCATTATTGGCGGACTCGCTGTTGCCTATCAGGTTGTTATTGGCCTGTTTGGCAAGCAGCAAGAAGCTGAAATTGACGCTAAACCGGTAACCGTTGAAAGCTAAGTAGTTTGAAGTAACACAATTTGTGTTGTTGACCGTGGTTTACCACGGCAGTGTTAGCCCGAGACCTCCCAACCGTCTCGGGCTTTTTTTTTGCATTATGCAGTCGCGTAAACAATCGTGCCACCAATTAACCAAACTGCACTGATTACACAAAGACCAGCCATAATTTTGTCACTGAGCGATGACTCGCTATGGTCATGATCGTGATGACCGTGTTCACTGGCTTGTTGTGCCTGACGCCAATAAACAATCATCACCGCGCTAAGTGCCAGAAAGATTAGGTTCAAAACAAACCCATAGTTTAGCTGAAAGTGCTCCTGCTCTGCGGGCGAAGTCCATTGCGATGCATCAGGTAGCAAGTCAAACGCAACCAAGCCGTAGTGCATCACCAACGACGCTGCAACTAGGCATACAAATAACATCAAGGCTATGTAAAGCGCCATTTTCCAACCGTAGTAGCGTGCATTTATTTTCAATACAGGAAGCACAATCAAATCAGAAAATATAAATGCCATAACCCCAGCAAAAGCGACGCCTTCACCAAATAACACCGCCGCCAATGGAATGTTCCCCATGGAGCCAATAAAGGTAAAGAATGCAGCAATTGGCCCTACCACGGCTTGTTGCAACAATGACCAAAAACCAAGTTCACCGGCACTGCCAACACCAACAAAAAGCCACTCAAAAAATGCGCTTGGTACGAACGCCGAAATTACACCGGCGACGGTAAAGCCGATAAGAATGTCCTGCCAAACCATTTGCCATTCCATGACATATTTTTGGCCGACCTTCTGCCACGTTTCTTTGCTCAACAAGTCAGATAGCGTGCTTTCATGCTGATGCTCGTCTTCGCTGTCTTCGTGGCGGGCTTGCTTAATAAGATTTTGTGGATTGGTTAAAGTAATAAATAGCCACACAAACAGAATCAGCAGCAACCCACCAATATACTCACCAACCACAAACTGCCAGCCTAGAAAAATAGAAATCACAAAACCAAGCTCTATCACTAAGTTTGTTGATGCTAGCATAAAGGCCATAGAAGCACTGAAAGCAGCACCTTTATTAAAGAGCGCGCGGGTGGTCGAAAGCGCAGCAAAACTGCAGGAACTGGAAATGAATCCGAAAAACGTACCTAAAGAAACTGATTTCAGGTTGTTGTTTCCCATTGCGTTGCGCATACGTCGCTTGGTGATTAGCACTTGAATTAAACTACTTATCAAATAGCCTAATACAAAAGCCCATAATGCCATCCAGAAAAAGCCTAAACTGGTATACGCGGATTCTCCCCAAGCGGTGATAAATTCTGTCATTGATTCTCCCTAAACCGTATAACTGAATTTAGAGTATAGCAGGGTACCAAAAGCCTTCGGCCGTGCCATAAAATTCCTTATTCGCACCCAAACGTATTTGGCGTTAAACTATACAGCTACCTGCAACAACGCTCAGTTTAGGTGTTATGAATAAATTTTCGATTGTTACACGCATCGGTATTGCCCTAAGCGCCATGGTCGCGCTGACGATACTGACGTTGCTCGCGTCATATTGGCTGTCAGAAAAAGCGGACCATGATGCGCTGGCGATTAATGTTGCTGGTTCATTACGCTATCAAGCTTACCAATACAGCTGGCATGCCATGCACGACCCAGATAATGCGGCGACTGTGGCCACTGCGCTCAATGACAGCTGGAATCACCACGTTTTTAACCGTTTCAAAATTGAAGATAACGAACTAACCGATTTGTACACCGAATCAATGGCTAGCTGGCAAACATTTCAGCAGCAAGTAGCAACGGGCGAAATTACATCCGAGCAATTGGTTGCAGCAATCGGCCCACAAATTGATCAAATTAACGAGTTCGTTACTGCAATTCAGCAAGATGCTGAACAACGCATTCGCTCCATTCGCTCCATTCAAGTTTTATCGCTATTTGCCAGTATTGGCCTGGCCTTGGTTATTTTCTACTGGCTGCGCACGCGCGTACGCTACCCGCTGGAAGTGCTCACACAGGCTGCTCGCCGAATTGGCCAAGGTGATTTTACCGCGCGCGTGAAACACCCGATGAAAGACGAGCTGGGTGTACTTGCTGGTACCCTGAATAAAATGAATGAAGCGATCGGTTTTATGTACGGCAACCTTGAAAAGCGTGTCGACGAGCAGACACAAGCGATTCAGAAGTCGAATATTAGACTGCAATTCTTATACGACACAGCACGCACCATCATTGAACATTCGCCGGGTTATCACGACTTTACCGCGATTGTAAACGGCCTGAAACGGGCCTCAGAAGTTGACGATATTGAACTGTGTTTAATCACGGAAGCGGGCAACAAGCCGTATTTACAAGTGCAACCCATTGGCGCCCCCATCGACCCGTGTGAGGGTGTGGACTGCAGTCAGTGCGTAAACGCAGGTGGTGGTGTATCAATCATCGACGGCTTGCGAATTTATCGTTTCCCAATCGATCGCGAAGATCATAATTACGGGGTGTTGGTTGCGCGCTGTCCAACTAGTGAGCAACTCAGCGACTGGCAACAGCAACTCATTCAGTCGGTGGCCGACCAGCTTGCTGTGGCATTAAGCCTGAAACAAGAAGAAGAGCAAGTGCGACGTTTAGCGCTGATTCAGGAACGCACCGTGATTGCGCGTGAACTCCATGATTCACTCGCGCAGGCACTGTCTTATTTGAAGATTCAGGTCACGCGATTAAACAAAGCCATTGAGAAAGATAACCGAGAAGTTATCGAAGACGTTTCGAAAGAACTGAAAGAAGGTTTGAACGCGGCATACCGTCAGCTCCGAGAATTGCTGACAACGTTCCGTTTAAAAGTGGATGGCGCAGGTATGTTGCACGCACTGCAAACCACCATCAAACAGTTTAACGATCAGTCAGACATTGCGTTTCGTTTAGATTACCAATTAGAAAGCACACCACTGGTGCCCCACGAAGAAATTCATTTGCTGCAAATTATTCGTGAAGCTTGTCAGAATGCCATTCATCATAGCCAAGGTTCTGATGTGGTCGTGAAGCTGGCACAGGACGAAAATAATGGTATTCACCTAAGCATTGAAGATAACGGTGTCGGTATTCCAGAAAACGCAGAAAAACTGAATCACTATGGTTTAGCTATCATGCAGGAACGCAGTCGCCATTTAGGGGGTGACATTTCCATTCAACGCCGTGCCGCAGGTGGTACAGGAGTGTATTTCGAATTCACACCGCAGTACATATTAGAACGCCAGGATGCCCCAACAACGGCTTAAGGGTTATAAAACTCCGCTTTGTTACGCAAGTACATGTAAGCAACCAACACGGCGCATACCACATAGAATATGGCGAATACGAACAGCGCGTAAGCTGGGGTTGCCGTGGTGCTATTTACGTACCACAGCGCCGGAATATATGCAGCGCCAGCGCTAGCCACCGCAGTGAGCCAGCGCAGCGCCAGCGGCAACTGCTCCAGCGGTAACACCACGCTAACACTGCGAAAAATGGCACTACTTGCTGCTCCTGTTGCTATAAAAATAGTCAAGAACACCAACAGGTACCCCAAAAACCACTGTTCTGGCAGTGGGCTGTGCGTCGCTTTATACGTGATGACACCAGCCACCACGCTGCTTATCGCCAACACCACGGCACACCAAAAGGTTACCTTTGAGCCGCCAAATAAATCGGCTAACCAACCACCAAATGGGCGCGCCAAAACCCCCAGTAACGGGCCAATCCATGCATAGGTTAATGCGTTTGGGGTATACGTTGCGCTGAAATTTTGCAGACTTAATGGAAAGGTAATGGTGAACCCAATAAAAGAACCAAACGCCATCACGTACAGTAAGGTCATGACCCACGTATGTTTGTTACGCAATATTGCCCGGTAATGCGTACGGTCGGTAATCGTGCCGAAAGGCTTTGCTGGGTCATGTTGCGTGCGCCGAGCCACTTGCCAAACAATACTCGCAACGGCAATCGCCGCAATAATCACCCAACCCATATTCGACAACCACAGCGACGAACCTGGGGCAATAACGCCAACAATGTCACCACTTCCATGGGTTGAAACCCACGGCATGCCAGCAAGCGCGCCGAATAAATTTATACTCGATAGAAACGGCAAAGCCGCTTGCGCGATAACAATGCCCACACCGGCAATGCCAGCATTGACTGCGAGGGTCCAACCAAGGCCAGTTTTATCGATTTTGTCATTGCGGGTGAAGGCGATAAATTGTGCACCGCCAAACCCACAAGCTACTGCGAGCCACTGCAATGCCGCATAGCTTAATGGCGGGTGCATGAGCAACCACACCATGGCAGCGGCCGGGATCAAAAGGGCCGCGGTGCTTAGATAAATAAACCGGGATTGCATAGCACGCTCACCCAGCCAGAAAAACACAAAATGCCATGCCGTTGCACTGAGCCCCGATAAAGCCAGCAAGCGATAGAGCTGTGCGAAGTCAAAGCCAGCGTCGACTGAAAACAACTGCACCACCAGCACACTCAAGCTCATCCACAACGTCATGCCAACAATCAAATTGATTGCTGTTGGTTTATCGACAGTTGAGGACGCTCTTACCGTATTCACGCGCTGCTCCATAAAATTTTCCAATGTGTAAACTATGCGTGATCTCGCGCAGTACAACAATTCAGCGGGAGTGATAACTAGCAGGGCATAAGGGGCACGTAAAACTACCCCTTTTGGGTTAGATTGCGCTAACCTATACTTTGTCATGGAACAATGTGTAACAATACTGACCGAACGCAACAAAGTTGATGCAAACAAGGAGCTCGTCATGTCTGACACCCCCGCTAGCATAATGCTTGTGGATGACCATCCGCTGCTACGCAAGGGTTTGAAACAATTAATCTCGCTTGAAGATGGCTTGGAAGTTGTTGCTGAATGCAGTAACGGTGCCGATGCCCTGATTCGAGCAGAAGAACTGGACCCAGACCTGATCATTCTCGACCTTAATATGCAAGGTATGGACGGTTTAGAAACCTTGAAACGCATGCGCGACAATGGCGTAACCTCACGTATTGTCATGCTGACCGTGTCCGATGCTGATGAAGACGTGGTCACTGCTATCACCAATGGCGCTGATGGTTATTTGTTGAAGGACATGGATCCCGAATTGTTGCTGGAGCAAATTCAACGCGCTGTCGATGGGAAAATGGTTTTAAGCGAAGCCATTACCGAGGTGTTAGCCACTGCATTACGCCGCCCTTCAGCACCCACGGCGAGCAAACTGGACGGATTGACCAACCGTGAGCGAGAAATCTTAGAACTCATCGCCAAGGGCATGAGCAACAAGGTTATCGCGCGTGAATTGGATATTTCCGACGGCACGGTGAAAGTGCATGTAAAGCACCTGCTTAAAAAGCTTGGCCTACGTTCACGTGTAGAAGCTGCCGTGTGGATGGTCAATCAAGACACTTAAGTATTGTTGACCAACATCAAAGCATTACCTAACTAAACAGCCCACACTCGTGGGCTGTTTAGTTTCTGATAAGGGTATTGCGATGCAATTGGGTACTGCGATTACCAAAGCTCTGCGCCACATTGGCGTCAACGAGCTTTTTGGGATTCCTGGGGACTTTATTTTGCCAATGTTGCAACAGTTGCAACAACAACCCGACGCGCTGCCATTCTACTACCTGACCCACGAGCCAGCTGCCGTTTATGCAGCCGATGCCGCAGCCCGATGCGCAAACCGTCCGGCCGCTGTTGCACTGACCTACGGTGCTGGCGCATTGAATGGCGTCAATGCCGTGGCCCAAGCCTATGAAGAATATGTGCCGTTAGTTATTTTTGCCGGTTACCCCAGCCGCAACGAGATCGCTTCCGGCCTGCAAATTCATCATCAAGCCAAAACCATCGATTCTCAGCGCCGCATCTATACTGAAATTACCTGTTTGCAAGTACGCCTGGATAACGCTGAAACCGCGACACAAATGCTGCACGAGGCACTGCAAACCTGCAAAGAACAATCCCGTCCTGTGCTTATTGAAGTGCCCCGCGATGCGGTTGATTTTGAAATGGTGCCACTGCTGCCATTTCCCGCCTCGCGCAAACAGCCAGCCGGCGTTCATGAAGACGATTATCAACGGGTTGTTGCAGCATTAAGTATCGCCCGCCGGCCGGTTATTTTGAGTGGTGTTAATGTGCGACGCAGCGGCGCTCAACACGCTGTTGAATGTTTAGCCGAGCAATTTAATATTCCGCTGGTCACATCACTGCTCGGCCGCGCCAGCGTTAATCCACACCACCCTTGCTATGGCGGTGTATTTTGTGGCGCTACCGACACCTTGGCCTACCAGTTACTTAACAATGCCGACGTGATCATTGCTTTAGGCGTGGTTTACACGGACAGTAATTTCAGTGCCCACCGCGCATTGATACATGCGGCTCATTTTTATCGCGTAAATTTCCCCGAGCAGTCGTTGAAAAGCTGGTGCAGTCGACTGGCCAGTGAGCCATTGCCTTTGTTTGAAACGCGTAGTTTAAAACAGTCTGAACCGCAGCTTGAACCGCACTTTTCCACAGATAACGTGGTGCAGGAAATACACTGCCAACTATCACAGCAATCCACGATTGTTCCCATTGTCAGCGATGTAGGTGATTGTTTATTTGCGTCATTACGCGCTTCGCCGACAAAATTTTTAGCGCCAGCGTATTATGCGTCTATGGGATACTCCATACCGGCTGCCCTTGGCGTTTACGTTACCACCCGCCGGCGGCCTGTTGTTCTTGTCGGCGACGGCGCGTTTCTGATGACAGGGCTGGAGCTTGGCCAATGCTTACGGTATGGCTGCAAACCGATCGTTGTGCTGATTAATAATCATCGATGGGACATGATTGAGGCCTTCGCGCCAAATCTAAACTGCACCAAACTGCATCACTGGCAATATACCAGCATCGCTGCAGGCATGGGCATTGAAAGTATTCGGGCTCACGATCAGGAAAGCTTCGCAAAAGCATTTGCCAAGGCGTGGGCTGAACCTGACCAAGCGCACCTCATCGATGTTTGGATGCCAGAGAAAAGCCGTTCCGCGAAGCTGTCTAAATTTGCGGAAACCTTGACCTCAATCAATAAAACCAACTCAACCGAGGTATAAACTACCCGACCATTTTTAGGCACCATTAACCCAGTCAAAGGTTTTATGCAGTCACACCCATCTGAATTACTAAGCCCCGCGGGCAGCTTAAAAGCCATGCGGCTTGCTTTTGCATATGGCGCCGATGCTGTCTACGCTGGGCAGCCACGCTATAGCTTGCGCGTGCGCAACAATGAGTTTGATCTACCGCGCCTTGCACAGGGCATTGCTGAAGCGCATTCCTTAGGTAAAAAATTCTATGTGGTCGTAAACATTGCACCGCATAACTCGAAGTTGGTTACCTTTGTCGACGATATGGCGCCAGTTATTGCATTAAAGCCCGACGCATTGATTGTATCCGACCCCGGAATTGTGATGTTGTTGCGCGAGCATTATCCCAACCAGGCGCTGCATTTAAGTGTGCAAGCGAACACCGTCAACTGGGCCGCAGTAAAGTTCTGGCAACATCAAGGCATTGAACGGATCATCGTGTCGCGCGAACTCGAAGTGCGCGAGATTGCTGAAATTCGAGAAAGATGCCCAGAGATGGAAATTGAAGTGTTTGTGCATGGTGCCTTATGCATGGCTTATTCAGGCCGATGCCTCTTGTCCGGCTACTTCAATAAGCGCGACCCAAACCAAGGAGCTTGCACGAACTCGTGTCGCTGGCCTTATCAGGTGCACGACGCAGAAGAAGATGCGGTAGGCCAATTCAACCCGATTGATACCCCGGTGCTGCTGACTGAGCCACAGCGCCCTGGTGAATACATGCTGATGGACGAGGACCTGCACGGCACGTACATCATGAACTCCAAAGACTTGCGCGGCATTGAGCATGTGGATGCGCTCACCAAAATGGGCGTGCATTCATTGAAAATTGAGGGCCGTACCAAGTCACCTTATTACGTTGCACGTACCGCACAAGTTTACCGTCAGGCAATTGATGATGCCGCAGCTGGCAAGCCCTTTAACCGTGACTTATTGACCGAGCTTGACGGTATGGCCAACCGTGGCTTCACGGAAGGTTTTCTGCGCCGTCATGTACCCAGCGAAACCCAGAATTACGCCACCAGCCATAGCCAAGGTGAGCAATTACTGGTTGGTGAGATACTTGAGTGCGACGGTGCCAGCGCTACGGTTGAGGTTAAAAATGCCTTCGCTGTCGGCGACACGCTCATTCTAATGAAGCCTTCTGGTAACATAACCTTCACCTTACAGGCCATGGTGGACGCCAATCATCATGCACTTGAGCGCGCTGCGGGTGCGGGCCGCCAAGTTGGAGTGCGCCTACCCACGGCACTCAGTGCCGAAGAGGCGCAATTCAGTATGTTGATAAAAATAGCCGACGTAAAACCACAACCAACCATTCCTGTCGTCGAGGTGACCGATGCCTGTCGTCATTGATAGCGATTGCATTAATTGTGATATGTGCGTGCCTGAATGCCCAAACGATGCCATAGCCATGGGAAAACAGCATTATGTGGTCGATGGGGATAAATGCACGGAATGCGAAGGTTTCTACGACCAACCTGCTTGCATTCCGGTATGTCCAATTGAGTGCATGACACTGGTACCTGACGCTTAACGGCCAAGACAAGCACTCAGGTGCTTGTGCCAGAATTCGGTTGGCTGCTGCATAGTGCGACGGCCAACACTTATTTCACACACACATCGACCGTTTTTATTGGCCCGCGGTAATGGTAATACGATAATGCGGTGCGTATTCGCATACTCGGTGATGGCTTGCATCAGCGCCTCTTCATCACGGTCGATATGCAGGTGAAACATGGCACCTTGCGGCTCGCTTGGGTTCACAGTCACACCGTCAATACTGCCAAGTAACAGCCCCAACTCGCGGGCATAAACAACTGCATCAGCAACGGCAGCTAAGTTATCCTCAATCCCCTTCTCCGCAGCCAAAATGTACGGATACATGGAAATTAAGTTTCCTCCAGCGCGGCGACTCCAGATTTTTGCTTCAGCAATAAACGACGCTGAGCCCGCAAGTATCGCTCCGGCAATGCCGCCGATGTCTTTGTATAAACTCACATACACGGAATCCGCCAACTCACAAATTTCCGCTAAGCTACGCTGATAATAAGCGGGGCAATGCCATAACCGCGCGCCGTCAAAATGCACGGCGATGCCGCGCTCCTTCGCCCACTGTGATTGCGCTTGTAAGTCAGTCCATTGCGGCAATTGCCCGCCGATTTCACGCATCGGCAGTTCGAGTACGATTGCCGCCAATTGTTGCGCCTCTAATTGCTGTAAATCGCTGAGCGTCGGCACCTGCTCAGGTTGGCCTATAAGGTGCCCTTTTAATCCCCAAAGCTGTTGATAGCCATCGTGTTCATGCAGAACCAAATGCGAGCTTGGGTGCAAGCCCACGTGATTATTTTGGCGAGCGAGCGCATGAATTTTTAGGGCCAGCGGCTGGGCCAGCGTGCCGCTTGGCAAAAACAGTGCGGCCGGTTTACCCAACAAGGCCGCAAGTTTCGCTTCAAAATCCTCGATTAATGCACCGTTCCCGTACACGTCGGGCTCATCAACCCCTTCGGCTCTGTCAGCGAGTTGTCGCAAAACAGCCGCCATAGACTCCGGCGGATGACGCAAAATGGAATACTGCGCATGGCGTGCAGCGTGCTGATAGGCTTGGCGTAGGCTGTTCATCATGGTGTCACTTAGTAGCAAGAATAGTGCTCTATTAAAACCATTTTCATCGGAAAAATCTATTACGTTAGTCGTTTTTATTTACTTTGACTAAACTTCTAAAGCGCGTAGGGTGAGGTCATGGTCATCACAGTTTTGATGATGCAAACGAATTAATACGAGGAGATTTTATGAGTGACAATTCAGGCAAGTGCCCCGTCATCCACGGTGGTAATACTGCCACGGGAAAATCAAATATGGCTTGGTGGCCGAATGCTTTAAATCTCGACATTCTGCACCAGCACGATCGTAAAACGAACCCGCTCGACCCTGATTTCAACTATGCTGATGCGTTGAAGAAACTTGATGTTGAAGCCTTAAAACGCGATGTGAAAGCACTGATGACCGATAGCCAAGAATGGTGGCCGGCCGATTGGGGTCATTACGGTGGCCTAATGATTCGCATGGCCTGGCATGCTGCCGGCTCATACCGTGTTGCCGATGGCCGTGGTGGCGGCGGAACCGGAAACCAACGTTTTGCGCCACTAAACTCGTGGCCTGACAACGTCAATTTAGATAAAGCGCGTCGCTTGTTGTGGCCGATCAAGAAAAAGTACGGCAGCAAGATTAGCTGGGCCGATCTGATTATTTTAGCCGGCACCATGGCGTATGAATCGATGGGCTTACCTGCCTACGGTTTCGCCTTTGGTCGCGATGATATCTGGCACCCAGAAAAAGATATTTACTGGGGATCGGAAACCGAGTGGCTGGGTAAAGCGCGGTATGAAAAAGACGACAGCAAAACATTGGAAAACCCTTTAGCAGCGGTTCAGATGGGCTTAATTTACGTAAACCCTGAAGGTGTTGATGGCAATCCTGATCCGCTGCGTACCGCGCAAGATGTACGTGAAACATTTGCCCGCATGGCTATGAACGATGAAGAAACCGTTGCACTAGCTGCTGGCGGTCACACCGTTGGCAAATGTCACGGTAACGGCAAAGCGGAAAACCTTGGCCCCGAACCTGAAGCCGCGGATGTGCATGAGCAAGGTCTTGGTTGGAACAACACCACAACACGTGGTATTGGACGCGACACGGTAACCAGTGGCCTTGAAGGTGCTTGGACCACGAACCCAACGCAATGGGATAATGGCTATTTCTACTTGTTATTCACTTATGAATGGGAGCTGAAAAAGAGCCCTGCCGGCGCATGGCAGTGGGAACCAATTAACATCAAGGAAGAAGACAAGCCGGTTGATGTGGAAGACCCGTCAATTCGCCGTAATCCGATTATGACCGATGCCGACATGGCCATGAAAATGGACCCTGAGTATCGCAAGATTTCTGAGCGTTTCTACAATGACCCTGAATACTTCTCAGAAGTTTTCGCACGTGCTTGGTACAAGTTGACGCACCGTGACATGGGGCCTTTAGCACGCTATTTGGGACCAGATGTACCAAACGAAGAACTGATTTGGCAAGATCCGATACCGGCTGGCAACACCGATTATGATGTGGCTTCTGTGAAAGCAAAAATTGCAGACTCTGGTTTGTCACTTGCTGAGCTTGCCGCAACCGCATGGGACAGTGCGCGCACTTTCCGCGGTTCAGATCTTCGTGGCGGTGCCAATGGTGCGCGTATTCGTCTTGCGCCGCAAAAAGATTGGCAAGGCAATGAACCAGAGCGTTTGGCAAAAGTGCTGAGTAAACTCGAACCCATTGCTAAGGCTACTGGTGCCAGCGTTGCAGACGTGATTGTTCTTGGTGGTAACTATGCCATTGAACAGGCCGCCAAGAATGCGGGCTTTAATGTCGACGTGCCTTTCGCACCGGGTCGTGGTGATGCCACCGATGAACAAACGGACGTGGAAGCGTTTGAACCACTGGAGCCAATTCACGATGGCTTCCGCAACTGGGTCAAAAAGGATTACGCGGTACAACCTGAAGAGCTGTTGCTTGACCGCGCCCAGCTGCTGGGCTTAACTGCGCCGGAAATGACCGTGTTAATGGGCGGCCTGCGCGTACTTGGCACCAACTACGGTGGGAGCAAACACGGTGTGTTCACGGACCGTGTTGGAAGTTTAACCAACGACTTCTTTGTCACTTTAACCGACATGGCGTACACCTGGCAGCCAACTGGCAAAAACAGCTATGCCCTGAACGAGCGGAAAACGGGGGCAACCAAATACACCGCAACGCGCGTCGATTTAGTATTTGGCTCGAACTCAATTTTGCGTTCGTACGCTGAGCTTTATGCCCAGGATGATTCACAAGAGAAGTTTGTGAGAGATTTCGTTAAAGCGTGGACAAAAGTGATGAACGCGGATCGCTTTGACTTGAATTAATTAGCGACTGTGTTGAAAAAAGCCTGGCTCTGTTTGAGTCAGGCTTTTTTATTCACTTAATTCGTAGCTGCGCTGCTGGCATAAAACCCGCAACCAATCCAAAGCCGGCTGTCCTGCTTTTGAGCGCGGATAGGCTAAACCGATGGTGCGCTGCAAATTAATGCCTTTAATAGGCCGCAGTACCACATCCTGACGATCATGAAGTACCTCAAAGTCAGGCACTAAGGCGGCTCCAATTCCCGCCGAGACCAAGCCGAGTGCGTATTCAATAGTGTGGATGTCCGCTCGAATATCCGGCTGAATACCGTTACGGATAAGCTCTGGATAAAATTGAGACCACGCATCACATGGTGTTCGTTTGATCAGCGCTAAACCGTCAAAATCATCCAGCTGCAAGCTCTGTTGCAGTGCCAATGGGTGCCCTGCGGGCAGGGCAATCAAAAACCGGTCAGCCCATATTGGTAAAAACTGTTCGCCGGCTTTTAGCATTTTGGGTGTGATGATGCGCGCATCAGCATCATCCTCAGGCTCCACCAAATGCAACTCCAGCCCTTCAACACCTGCACTAAACTCACGTAGCAATTGGCTCATTCGCTCCACGCCCAAGGCGCGAATCAGCCCCAGCCGAAACTGCACGCGCTTCACGCTATGACGAAACGACGCTTTAAGCGATTGCATTTGACTGAGCAAGCGTCCCGCATGGCCATACAATCGCTCGCCATCTTCGGTTGGAGTAACGCCACGCGATTGCCGCACAAACAGCGTTGCCCCTAACTCGTCTTCGAGCTGCTGCAACGCCGTTGAAAGGCTTGGTTGGGCCACGTGACACGCGCGCGCAGCGGCACTAATACTGCCGTTTTCATACACCGCCACAAAGTAATTTAGTTGCCGCAAATCCATAGTTAAAAGCTATATCTGGTTTAGTTTTTATATGATTTAACTTTACACCAAACCGGAGTAAAGTGAAGTACAAATAAAAACCGTTATTCGTTATTGGTTACTCGTTACTCGTTAAAAAACGCCTAAAGACGGTTTTTTTGTTTCTTCGAATAACCAATAACGAATAACTAATAACGTCTCTTAAAACTGAGGATTTCCCATGGCGCGTTTCCCTTTTGACTGGCAAGACCCTTTTCAATTTTCATCCATGCTAACTGAAGAAGAACGCATGATTCGTGATACGGCACATCAATATTGCCAAGAGAAGCTTATGCCACGGGTGCTGACCGCAAACCGTGAAGAACGCTTTGACCGCGAAATTATGAATGAACTGGGCGAGCTTGGCTTATTGGGTGCAACCTTGCCAGAGAAATACGGCTGTGCGGAAGTAAACCACGTTTGTTATGGCTTGGTGGCGCGCGAAGTTGAGCGCGTTGACAGTGGCTATCGCAGTGCAATGAGTGTGCAATCAAGCTTGGTGATGCATCCAATTCACGCGTACGGTACCGAAGCACAACGCATGAAATATTTGCCGAAACTTGCCAGTGGTGAATGGGTGGGCTGCTTTGGTTTGACCGAACCCGATGCGGGATCAGATCCCGCCGGCATGCGCACCACGGCCAAGAAAGTTGACGGTGGCTATGTACTGAAAGGCACTAAAATGTGGATAACCAACTCGCCAATTGCCGATGTATTTGTGGTTTGGGCAAAACTTGACGGCGAGATTCGTGGCTTTGTGCTGGAAAAAGGCATGAAGGGCCTATCTGCACCAAAAATTGAAGGCAAATTCTCACTGCGTGCATCAATTACCGGTGAAATTGTCATGGATAACGTGGAAGTGCCGGAAGATGCCTTGCTACCTAATGTAAGTGGTTTAAAAGGACCTTTCGGATGCTTAAATAAAGCCCGTTACGGTATTGCTTGGGGCGCTCTTGGCGCTGCAGAGTTTTGCTGGCATGCAGCGCGTCAATACACGCTCGATCGGCACCAGTTTAACCGTCCACTTGCTGCCACCCAGTTAATTCAAAAGAAACTGGCCGACATGCAAACGGAGATTTCGATTGGCCTCTTGAGCTGTATTCAAGCCGGTCGGTTGATGGATTTAGACCAGTTGCCCCCAGAAACCATTTCACTCATTAAACGCAACTCGTGCGGTAAGGCCCTCGACATTGCGCGCGTGGCCCGTGACATGCACGGCGGTAACGGCATTGCTGATGAGTACCATGTGATTCGTCATGTGATGAACCTTGAGGCCGTAAATACCTACGAAGGCACGCACGACGTGCATGCTTTGATCTTAGGTCGCGCGCAAACCGGTTTACAAGCGTTCGGTTAAACACCAGCAACGTCGCAGGAGGTTTCCTATGGCTGCAGCAATGCACCCGTGGCTGGTTGAGTTTATCCAGCGTATTGAGCAAAACCAGTTGCCCCCGGCTCATGCAGCCGGCGGTGTACTGAGTGATGCAGACTTATTTGAGCTATTTGAGTCACAACTCGATAGCCGCTTGCTCGACTTGCAATCGCGGCTGATGCAGGCCGCTGGCCAAAGTTTCTATACCATTGGCAGCGCTGGCCATGAAGGCAATGCGGCGATTGCAAAAGCCTTGCGTGTCACCGACCCGGCGTTTTTACACTACCGCAGTGGCGCGTTTTTCGTGCAACGCGCCAAGCAAGCGCCAGGCAGCACACCTCTGTATGACATGATGCTCAGCTTTGCCGCATCAGCCGACGAGCCTATAGCTGGCGGGCGACATAAAGTTTTGGGCAGCTTGCATTTAAATGTGCCACCACAAACCAGCACCATTGCTTCGCATGTTCCTAAGGCGATGGGCACGGCATTTGCCATTGGTCTGTCGAAACGCTTGAACCATCAAGGTACCTGGCCCAACGATGCCATTGCTATGTGTAGCTTTGGTGACGCATCAGCCAACCATTCGACCGCGCTTGGTGCGATTAACTCGGCCAGTTGGGCAGCCTATCAACAAATTCCAATGCCACTGTTATTGGTTTGCGAAGACAACGGCTTGGGCATTTCTACCCACACCCCAAAAGGCTGGATTCAACAGCAATTGAGCCAACGCCCAGCGCTAAAATACTTTTTTGCCGACGGCAGCAATTTGGCCGAAACCTATTTGGTGGCCCGTGAGGCAGCTGATTATGTTCGCCAAAAACGCAAACCTGCGGTATTGCATCTGCGCACCGTTCGCCTATTTGGCCATGCCGGTGCTGATGCTGAAGTGGCTTATCGCAGCAAGCAAGAGATAGCCCTCGATAGCGAGCGTGATCCGCTACTGCATAGTTGTGCCGCTTTGATCAGCCGTGGTTTATTTGAGCACCAACAACTGATTGCGTTTATTCAGTCACAGCAGCAACGCATTGCGCGCATTGCCGCGCAAGCCTCAAAGCAACCCAAGTTAGAAACTGCCGAACAAGTGATGGCGTCAATCACGCCGCCGGTGCGCACGCAAGCGCTACCGGCGCCGGTTACTGGCGAGCAACGCCAGGCACTGTTTAAGTGGGACAAACACAATACCAGCAAGCCGCAACACTTGGGCAAAATGCTGAACTGGGCACTGCATGACTTGATGGCGCAACACGGTAACATCGTCATGTGCGGCGAGGACATTGCCAAGAAAGGCGGTGTGTACCATGTAACACAACACTTAATGGAAGCCTTTGGTGCGAACCGCGTGTTAAATACCGTATTGGACGAGCAAAGTATTCTGGGGTTAGCCATCGGCATGGCCCAGCAAGGCTTTATTGCGATGCCAGAAATACAGTTTTTGGCTTATGTGCATAATGCCGAAGATCAAATTCGTGGTGAAGCGGCAACCTTATCGTTTTTCTCCAACGGTCAATACACCAACCCCATGGTTATTCGTATTGCTGGCCTTGCCTATCAACGCGGGTTTGGCGGGCACTTCCACAATGACAACTCGTTTGCCGTATTTCGAGACATTCCGGGCGTTATCTTACTGTGTCCTAGCAATGGCCGTGAAGGTGCATTGTTGATGCGCCAAGCAGTTACACTGGCTGCACGCGAGCAGCGGGTGGTGATTATGTTGGAGCCCATTGCACTTTACATGACACGCGACTTGCATCAAGACGGTGACGGTGGCTGGTTGTGCGATTATCCCGACCCAGAACAGCCGATACCTGAATTGGGCGAGCCGACCATTTACGGTGAGGGTAACGAGCTGGCGATTGTCTCCTACGGCAACGGCTATTATTTAAGCCGTCAAGCCGAAGCAAAACTTGCTGAGCAAGGCTACAACGTGCGGGTGCTTGATTTGCGCTGCTTAGTGCCTTTGCATGTGGATAAAGTCATTGCGGCTTTAGGCGGCTGTAAAAAAGTACTGATTGTGGATGAATGCCGCCGCCGTGGGTCGCTCAGTGAAGAGTTATTCACAGCGCTGCATGAACACAAGCCTGGTCTGTTTACAGTTTTACGCATAAACGCGGAAGATAGCTTCATTCCGCTCGGTAAAGCTGCATACAGTGTGTTGCCATCAACAGCACAGATTGTTGACGGCGCCAAAGCTTTGTTGGAGGCAAACTGATGACAGCGGATAAAAAAACCGCCTTGGTTGTATGCCCCGGTCGCGGCACGTACAACAAACCCGAACTAGGCTCAATTTCGGCCAATATCGCCGATAATAATCAATTATCGGCGAATATACTGCAAGAAATTGATGGCATCCGCAGCGAACTCGGGCTGCCAACAGTGACTGATCTCGACCAAGCACCATTATTTAAAACGTCATTGCATCAAAAGCCAGAAAACGCAGCTGCATTAATTTATGCCGGCGGTTATTTGGATTATTTGGCGATTAATCGCGAGCAGTACGACATTGTCGGCATTACTGGCAACTCAATGGGTTGGTACACCGCGATGGCCTGCGCTGGCTGTTGGAATATCGACACCAGCACCCGCTTAGTCACTAACATGGCGCAGCTGACGGCCGGTGGTGAAGGTGCCCAATTTATCTACCCCGTGGTTGACAATGAATGGCGCCCTAGCGCTGAATTGAGAGCTGCCATTGATGCCCAATTAGCCCGCTTTCCCGGCGACCTGATGATGTCGATTCAGTACGGCGGTTACGCGGTAATTGCCGGTTCAACGGAAGCCTGCAACGCTGCGGTTGCTGCATTACCGCGCGTGGATGATCGATTCCCGATGGTGCTGCCGGGCCACGCCGCGTTTCATACACACTTTATGAATTCAGCTTCGGAACAGGCATTATCGCTGTGGCCTGCTGCGGCATTCAAGGCCCCACAGACAGCTTTAGTGGACGGCAGGGGATATCTCTGGTCACCGCACGTGGTAGACAGCAAAGCGCTGCAGCACTACACCTTAGGGCATCAAGTTACACAAACCTACGACTTTAGCCGCGCCATACAAGTTGCCGTGAAAGAACTAGCGCCGGATACCATTATTTTGCTCGGCCCAGGCGCCGGTTTGGGGGGCGCGGTTGCCCAAGCGCTCATTGATATTCGTTGGCAAGGCTTAGCGAGTAAGAGCGACTTTGTGGCGCGCCAGCAAAGTGACGCGCCTTATGTGTTGGCTATGGGTTTACATGAACAGCGTGCTCTGGTGACAGGTTAGCAAAACGAACGGGCAAGGCGCGCAGGCAAGCTTTACCGCGCGCCGTTAAGTCCGTCATAAACTGAAACTGCTGACGGGGATCTATCGGATAAGCCTTGAGCCGATAATGGGTACCCCACGGCTCTTCGCTGATAATGACCGTTATCGGCTGCTTCAGTTGCACATACGGACTGGTTAAAGCAACGTCTTCAAGCACCTGCTTAACTCTGTGGGCGTCGTGATCCGCCGTTAAATAGAAACTGGTTACACACATTAAGCTGGGGCCGCCATTATTAGCGTTGTGAATGAGCTCGGTCCACAGCTTTAAATGCGGCACAAACACCACGGTGTCATCTGGCGTCACCATCTCAACCGCACGCATACCTATGTGCTTTACTTCACCGTAGGTACCATTCACCTCTATCCAATCACCGGGCCGGTATGGCAACTCGTAAACCGCCACAATGCCCGCAATAAGGCTACTAACATAATCCTTCATGGCGAAGCCAATGGCCAAGCCCGCAGCACCAAGAATTGCGACCATATTTTGTACCGTGGTTTCAATCACCATCGGTACAATCCAGATAATTGCTAGAACAAATACGATCACGCGTAGCGTTGGAATCATTGCGAGTACAAACAGGCGCTGCTTGCCATGCAACCGATCGGCCACCCACGGAAACACACGTTGGCTCAACCAGATAATTGCAACTGAGACCGTGATCACAACCGCGATTTCAATCACCGCATCACTGGTGACGGTTTTAAATAACCCGAGAATTTTATCTGTTTCCATTGTTCACCCTACTGCTTACTTGTTGTCCTAAAAGGCATCGACAAAAAATCCACGACTACGCAAAAAGTCTCGTACAGCCAAATAACCATAAACCGTAATGCGCCATACTTCGTCGTCATAACTAATGAGTTTCGCTTGCTGCAACTGCAGCAGTTGTACATCCAATTGATCGGCAGCAATCATCGGCAGCACTTTTTGCAACGTTCGGCCGGAAAGGCCCGTGTGTAATAGCAGGGTATAGAGCACAAAAGCGGTTTCATCGTGGCAATCCGAAGGCATACTTGGTAGGTCATGTTCGTCGTCTTTTTCAACCGCCCATAAGGCTAATGCCAAGCCAAGGTTACCAAAAGCTCTGGCAGCCAAGCTCTTGAGCTTCTTTTCATCAGCTTGAATACCAACCTCCCGCATCAGTTTTTCATCAGCCGCCGCAAAGCAATACACATTGGGCATATTGACCGGCCAAGCGCGTTGCAAAAAGGCAAAAGACCAACTGTCGCAAACCACCACTCCTTGACCGAGCTCCCCGCGAAAAAGCTTAGGCAGCAGTGCACGAATAAACGCCAAACCGTCTGTGCCGCGGCGCCAATAATTTGAGAGATCATCAATTATCCACTGCGCGCTTGCTTGCGGCTTCCACCAAGAATCGATATCAACATCAGCAAGTTCAGATTCCTGCGGAGCCGTTATTTTGCGCCAGTTATGACGTTCGGCCCATTCACGGGCAATGGCAGCGGTACCGCTAAAAGGCGGGCTAATCAGAAACTTGATGCCGGGTTCACCCGCTTCCCGCCATTCATCCCAAGCCTTATCTAATGCATCGGCACCCGGCGTTAAATCAAATTCCCGATAGCCTGGAAAATCGTTCTCTTGCTCGTCACTTGGCGCTTCATCGCGTTTTGGAAAAAGATTTCGAAAATGCTGAGCCAGCTGCTGCACTTTGGTGCTGGCCGGTGCGTCGGGTCGTTTGAATTCGGCCAAGCGTATAACCTGCCAATTGTTGGATGTTGACATATTTGTTTCGTGCCCTTGTTGCAACGTTTAGTGCATTTTAATAGCTGATTTTAGCGCGCCCGATGGTATTGGTGTCCGTGCCAAACCAAAGTGCACGACTGGCTGGGTCAAATACCATGTGCCGAATGGTTCCGCCACCGCTTTCTACTTCAACGGGCTTGGTAAAGGTTTCGCTCACCGAATCAAACCCAACAATGCGGTTGGGGCGCACACCAGTTTCCGCGACCCACACATAGCCACGGTGATCAACGGCCATGGCATAAGGCATTGAGCTGACACCGGCTGGCATCGGCCACTCATCAATTTGGTCGGTAGCGGGGTTCCAGCGGCCCAAATAACCACCCGCATAATCAACGTACCAGAAATGCCCCTGCGCATCGACACCTAACCGACGCGGGCGATTATTATCACGTGGCAGCTGAATTTCCTGCGGGGTATTGTTTTCGTCCAATGTCAGCAACTTGTTGGTGCCAAACAGAGCAACCCAAGGCTTCCCTTGAAACACCACCAAGCCATATGGCCGAGCGTTTGGGGTAGGCACATCCCACAAGCGAATGGCATTGGTTTCTGCATCCATGTGGCCGATTTGATTGGCGCCTTGCGCGGTAAACCAAATGTCGCCGTTATAATCAAATTCCATGGTATGCACGTCGCGACGGCCTGAGCCAGGCAGTGGATATTGCGTTATTTCAAAGGTTTCTCGATCAATCTTCCCAATATGTGCGGCTTTGTTGCCGGCATACCAAGCACCACGTTCATCGACAATAATGTTATGTGGCCCAGCTCCGTCAGGTAAATCAATCCGTTTCATGGCCCCTGTTTCAGGGTTTAAAACTGCGGCATAATCGGAAGCTTGGCCGACAAACCAAACTTCGTCTTCACCTGCAACGAACGGGTCTCGGGGGCGCGAGTTTTCCCATGGCACCTGCCATTCTGTAATTTCTACCGTCGCCTGCGCGCTCGCGGGTACGTCTGCGTTAAGCATTAACGCCAAAGTAAGTGACAACATAAAGCCTCCCGATCGTTAATCGTTAATCGTTAATCGTTAATCGTTAATCGTTAATGGAGTATAGTCGGTGCTTCGTTTATAGTGATTTTATCTTGTAGGAAAAACGAATAACCAACAACGAGTAACGGTCTTGTCATGTTAGAAATCTTCATTGCGGTTTTATTCTTTGCATTCTCGACCACCATAACCCCGGGGCCGAATAATGTCATGATCATGTCATCTGGCATGAACTATGGCGTCAAAGCCAGCTTGCCGCACTTTTTCGGTATTTGCTTTGGCTTTCCGGTCATGGTTTTGCTCGTTGGTTTGGGTTTTGGGGTAATCTTTGATCGTTACCCAAACCTGCACCAGCTCATTAAGGTACTGGGCATAATTTACTTGCTCTGGCTGGCATGGCATATCGGTACTGCTGAACCCAAAGCCATTAAGAAGGGCGAGAAAAAGCCATTTACGTTTTGGCAAGCTGCGTTGTTTCAGTGGGTTAATGCCAAGGCTTGGGTCATGGCAACCGGTGCGGTTGCCGCATTTACCACGGTAGCAGGCTCACCGTTGCTTGAAGTGCTGGCCATTACCCTGGCATTTTTACTGATGGCTTTTCCGTGTGTCGGGGTGTGGTTGGTGTTTGGTTCACTGTTGCGAAAAGTGCTGACCAATCCAATTATGCAGCGCTTATTTAATATCACCATGGCTTTGATTTTGGTGCTTTCTATAGTGCCAGTGGTGGTTGACCTTTGGTACTTCTATTTTGCCCCTGCGGCTTAGCCGTTAAAATCGGCTAACCGGTTCGTCATCGGCGTCTAAATAGGCGCTGATGGCAGCAATAAATTCCTGGCCGTAGCGTTCGAGTTTTTTCTGCCCCACCCCAGTAATTGCCAGCATTGCGGTTTCATCAATGGGATAATTAACAGCCATTTCCACCAAGCTGGTGTCATTAAATACCACAAAAGGTGGCACTTCTTCAGCATCCGCAATGGTTTTGCGCAGCGCGCGTAAGCGCCGAAATAGCACTTTATCGTAATCACCGCGGTCAGCAACCCGCGGCTTACTCACCACCAAGTTTATCCGCGGTTCGGCTAACTGTAGCGCAATTTCGCCCCGTAGCACGGGGCGCGCAGCATCGGTGAGCTGTAATACGCCATATTGCTGCACATTTTGAATTACCAAGCCGCGATGTATCAGCTGTCGCACGACGCCTAGCCAATATTCGTGGCTTTGATCAGCACCAATGCCATAGGTTGATAGCTTATCGTGACCAAGCTCCATTAAACGTTGCGATTTACTCCCGCGCAGAACATCAATCACGTGGTTCATACCAAAACGTTGGCTGACACGATAAATGCACGACAATACTTTTTGCGCATCTACAGTGCCATCGTATTGGCGAGGCGGATCTAAACAAATATCGCAGTTCCCACAGGGCTTATCGCGGTATTCATTAAAATAATTTAACAGCACCAACCGACGACAGGTTTGCGCTTCACTCATGGCTTGCATCGCCGCAAATTTATGTTGTTCAATGCGGCGACGATCTTCATCTGGGTGGTCCACAATAATACTTTTTATCCAGGCCGCATCGGAGGGGTCGTAAAGCAATACCGCTTCAGCCGGTAAGCCGTCGCGCCCCGCTCGGCCTGTTTCCTGGTAATACCCCTCAACGCTACGGGGCACGTCAAAATGCACCACAAATCGAACGTTTGGCTTGTTAATTCCCATTCCAAAAGCCACGGTGGCAACCACCACGTCAATGTCATCCCGGACAAAACCGCGTAATACAAATTCGCGCTGACTATGCGCCATGCCAGCATGGTAGCCAGCCGCACGCAGCCCTTCGCGTTGTAATTTTTCGGCCAGTTCTTCTACTTTTTTACGGCTACCGCAATACACAATTCCGGATGCGCCACGTTGTTTTTTAATGTAGTCCGTTACTTGCTTGTAGGGTTTGTACTTTTCTTCAACCACATAGCGAATGTTCGGCCGGTCGAACGAGCCTTTATAAACCACAGGATCATGCAAATGCAGGCGGGTAATGATATCGGCCTCGGTGGCCGCATCTGCAGTTGCAGTAAGCGCCATAAAGGGCACATTGGGTAAGGTTTCGCGTAACTGGCCTAACTGACCATATTCTGGCCTGAAATCATGGCCCCACTGCGAAATGCAGTGTGCTTCGTCAATCGCGACTAAGCTCACCTGCCACTGTTGCAACAAGCGAATGAAGAATCCTTGCATTGCGCGCTCGGGGCTCACATACAACAAACGAATCGAATTACTGTTCAATTGCTGCATGATGCTGGTGTTTTGTTCTGGTGTTAGTCCGTTATTTAGTGCAGCAGCCGCCACACCCATAGTCTGCAGTGCTTCCACTTGGTCTTGCATCAAGCTAATAAGCGGTGAGATAACCACAGTTAACCCGTCACTGGCTAACGCCGGCAACTGATAGCATAACGACTTTCCGCCGCCGGTAGGCATGAGCACCAACGCATCGCGGTGCTGCTGCACAGCTTCGATTACCTGCTGTTGGCCTTCGCGAAACGCGGTATAGCCAAATACATCGGCAAGAAGTTGTGACAGCGCAGACTCAGACAAAATTACGTCTCCAATTGACGAGAACATATTGAAGGCCCTATTGTATGCATCCCGCTACCGAAGCTCCACCGACTATCGCGTAAATCCGTGATATTCTGTCTAAGGGTGCTGATTTTTCGTACAATTCAACATGAGACACGACCTAAATGACCGATGATGCTGCACGCAGCCGCCAAGGTGTATTTTTTGCCATTGCCGCCTACACCATGTGGGGCATTGCACCTGTTTACTTTAAATGGCTTCAATCTGTCCCTGCGTTAGAGATTCTCGGGCACCGTATTTTGTGGTCATTTATTTTGGTGTTTGTGCTTATTGTGTTGCTGGGTCGTGGCAATCGGTTGAAGCCTGTACTGCAAAATAGAAAGCAAATGCTGCGCTTAACCGCTGCAACCTGCTTGTTGGGCGGCAATTGGTTTTTGTTTATCTGGGCTATCAACAACGATCACATTTTGGATGCTAGCTTAGGCTATTACATTAATCCGCTTTTGAACGTCGCCATCGGTATGGCGTTTTTTGCAGAACGTATGCGTAAAATGCAACTAGCCGCTATCGCCTTGGCATTTATTGGCGTGCTGATTCAGGTGATTTCGTTTGGTTCGGTACCTTGGGTGGCATTGGCGTTAGCCTGCAGCTTTGCTATTTACGGCGCAATTCGCAAACGTTTGCCGATAGATTCAATTACCGGGCTGTGGTTAGAAACCTTAATTTTAATGCCTGCAGTACTGATTTACATGTTCTTCTTTGCCAGTTCAAGTGCCGCAGACATGACCCAAAACACGTGGCAAATTAATACCTTGTTAATAGCTGCAGGCGTGGTCACCACGGCGCCATTGTTGTGCTTTAATGCGGCAGCCCAACGTATTCGCTACTCGACGTTAGGCTTCTTTCAATACATTGGCCCATCAATGATGTTTATTTTAGCGGTGTGGGTGTATGGCGAGCCGCTGGCTGCTGATAAGCTGGTAACGTTCGCCATTATCTGGGTGGCGCTTGCCCTCTATAGCTTAGACACCTTGGTACATCAGCAGCGTTCTAAGCGCGCGTAAGCCACTACCAGCCATTTGCTGCCTAAGTCGTCAAAGTTAATTTGAATGCGACTTTGGGGGCCGGTACCTTCATAATTCAGTACGGTGCCTTCACCAAATTTGGTGTGGCGCACCCGCTGCCCTAAGGTATACCCGGTCTGCTCGAAAGCTTCATGGCTAGCCCCAGTGTGAAAGCGGCCCATAGCTGGTGAGTGATGCGTTGTGCGGGCTTGTAAGCGCACATGATTGATCATTTCTGGGGGAATCTCACCGACAAACCGGCTTGGGATATTGCGCCGTTCCTGACCATAGATTCGCCGTAACTCGGTATACGTAATCACCAGCTTTTGCATAGCGCGGGTCATGCCCACGTAGCACAGCCGCCGTTCTTCCTCGAGTCGACCGCTCTCGCCAATGGATTGCTGAGACGGGAATAAACCTTCTTCAACACCACTCATAAATACCAACGGAAACTCGAGGCCTTTGGCGCTGTGTAACGTCATCAACTGCACAGCATCTTGATGCTCATCGGCTTGTTCTTCGCCTGACTCAAGCGCCGCGTGAGCAAGAAAAGCATTCAGTGGCGTCATATCGTCTTCAATAACCGCATCCATGGTGTTGAAGTTGTCACAGGCATTCACAAGCTCTTTTAAGTTTTCTACGCGGGTTTCGGCTTTTTCGCCCTTTTCCGACTCAAACATAGCCATCAAGCCACTTTTCTTGATCGCCGTGTCAACTTGACGTCCCAACGGGTAATCACTGGTTTCATCTTCCAGGCTATCAATTAAGTCTAAGAAACTTTGCACAGCATTGCCGGCGCGACCGCTGAGTACTTTCTCTTGCACCAACTGTCTGGCGGCTTCCCACATCGGCAAGCCGCGCTCGCGTGCGCCTTCTCGAATAATGCCTAAGGTACGATCACCAATACCACGCGTTGGCGTGTTGATAACGCGCTCAAGCGCGGCATCGTCGTTGCGGCTTGCTATTAAGCGCATATAAGCCAGAGCGTCTTTTACTTCCAGCCGGTCAAAGAAGCGCAGGCCACCATAAATTCGATAAGGAATACGTGCATGCAATAAGGCTTCTTCCAACACCCGTGACTGGGCATTGCTGCGGTACAAAATAGCGACGTCTTGCAAGGCGTTACCGTGTTCGTGCCATTGCTCAATACGCCCCGCAATGTAACGCGCTTCGTCCATTTCATTAAATGCCGCATACAAATCAATCGGGTCACCGGAACTGCCTTCAGTCCAGAGCTCTTTACCTAAACGACCACTATTATTCGCAATAACTTGGTTGGCCGCGGTAAGAATATTGTTGGTGGAACGATAGTTTTGCTCCAACCGAATGGTCAATACGTCAGGGTAGTCACGCAAAAACTGCTGAATATTTTCGACTTTTGCCCCGCGCCAGCCATAAATCGACTGATCATCGTCACCCACAATGGTTACATAATTGGTTTTTTGCTGGCCTTGACCAACGCCAGACATCAATTTAATCCAACCATATTGAATGGAGTTGGTGTCTTGAAATTCGTCCACCAAAATATGGCGAAACCGGCGCTGGTAATGCTCACGAACGTGGCGATTATCACGAATAAGCTCATGAGCACGTAGCAATAATTCGGCAAAATCAACCAGGCCGGCTCTGTCGCAGGCGACTTGATAAGCTTCATAAATTTCTTTGAACGTGCGTTCGTTAAAATCGTAACCATCCAGATGATGCGCTCGTAAGCCTTCATCTTTTTTACCATTAATAAACCACTGAGCTTGCTTCGGTGGCCAGCGTTTTTCGTCAAGGTTCAAGCTACGAATAATGCGTTTCACCAAGCGCTGTTGGTCATCACTATCAAGGATTTGAAAATTTTGCGGTAAACCGACATCCATATAGTGGGCGCGCAATAAACGATGTGCCAAACCGTGGAAGGTACCAATCCACATCGCGCGTACCGAGCTACCCAGCAATTGCTCAATGCGGCCGCGCATTTCGGCAGCCGCTTTGTTGGTAAAGGTAACCGCCATAATGCTTTGAGGGGATAAACCACGCTCTTGAATCAGCCAGGCAATGCGGTGCACCAATACCCGCGTTTTACCACTACCGGCACCCGCAAGCACCAACATGTGGCGTTCTTTCGCGCCAACAGCCTCACGTTGTTTGTCGTTCAGTTGTGCTAATAACGGGTGGTTTTGCATGGATTGTCACCAACAGATAAAAAGGGCAGTGTAGTGGCTGACCACTGTATATGCAACCAGTTACTTCGTGTGTTTAAGTAACTGTTGCGTCAATTGCGGCAAGCTACTGTATGCCAGCGTAGGCAACACATGTAGGTGTTCTGCCTGACCTAAACCATCGGTAAACCAAGCGCTTTGCCACCCCGCGCGTTGCGCACCTAACACATCAGCACTGGGGCTATCGCCAATGTGCAACCACTGTTGTGGGGCTATATCTGGAAATTTACCTTCGGCTGCACGGAACATGTCGGCAAAAGGTTTGCCGCGCAGGCTGGCCGACGGTTGAAACACATGCTGAAAATAATCGCCCAGACCAATAGCTGTTACGTCAACGTTACCGTTACTTAGCGCAACCAATGGAAAGTGTTCGGCCAGCTGACGCATCGCTTGATGAACCTCAGCGGATATTTCCACAGCATTACGGTGCCGCATAAAGTGCGCAAACGCAGCTTCAACGCCAGCGTCGATTTCGTCATCGGCCACCGCAAATTGACGTAGTCCGTCGGCCAATGCCGTCAAACGCAACTGCGTCATGTTGCTCGCTAAATCTGGATTGTCGTACATTATTTGCTGACGATGACGCAGCCAGTCTTGCGCTTGCCATGGCGCCGTTTGGGGAAACTCTTGCACCATAAAGTCACGCACCGCCTGCTCTGCACGCTGCATTACGGGCACGTTATTATAGAGGGTATCGTCAAGATCAAAACTGAGTGCTTGCACCGGGTACAAACGGCGAAAAAACTGCATGAACAAGCCCTTTATTTCTTTTTGCGAGCACGCGGATGCGCGCCATCATAAACCTTCGCAAGATGCTGAAAATCAAGATGCGTATACACTTGTGTGGTGCTTAAATTAGCATGACCCAACAACTCTTGTACCGCACGTAAATCACCGCTTGATTCTAACATATGTGAGGCGAAGGAGTGACGCAGTTTATGCGGGTGCAGGTTGCCTTTTAGACCCTGTTGCTGGCCCCAGTAATTGAGCCGTTGTTGCACCGTACGTGGATTAATACGTTGATTACGTTGCGAAATGAATAAGGCCACTTCGGTTAAGTTTCCACCAAGCCATTGTGCCCGTATAGGCAGCCAGCGTTCGAGCGCTTCTGCGGCACAGCGCCCATAGGGAACAATGCGGGTTTTATTGCCCTTACCTAATACGCGCAACTCACGATGCCGCGTTTGAATGCCATCAATATCAAGAGCTACCAGTTCGGCAAGGCGCAGACCGCTGCCGTAGAGCAATTCCATCATAGCTGCATCGCGCACCGCTAAAGGGTCATTTTGGGGAAGCTTAAGTAACTGGCTGATGCTGTCCACATCAAGATTTTTCGGCAATCGCTTCGCTTTGCGTGGGGCTTTAAGTTGTGCTGCAGGGTTATCGAACAATAATCGTTCGCGAATCAAATAATTACAAAACGTACGCCAAGCAGCTAACCGTAGCGCTAGCGATGCATCGCCAAGCCCGCGCCGCCGCCAGCCTACAAATAGGCGCTCAAGCACCGGTAACGTTAATTGCTTCGCCGCCTCAACCCGAATACTGGCTAATTCGGTCATATCGTCGGCGAGAATGCGTCCATAATTGGTCAGCGTGTTTTCGGCGAGCCCACGCTCGCCAGCTAGATGATTAAGAAAGCGTTGGCGCAGTTCAAACAGCGTCATGGTGCGCAGCGTGATGACTGAGCAGCGGCGGCAATATTCGACTCAACAATGCCTGCAACTGACGAACCAACAGGGTATCCATAGCAGGCTCAAAATGGCTCGCGTCATGGTTACCGATGGCTAACATACCCAGCTCACCTTTATGCCCCAATAGCAGCAGGGCAACTGACGCTATCGGTTCGTCTGGGAACAATAATTTCTTCTCATCGGCAGTGAGCCGGCCTAAGTACACGGGGTCATTTTGAAACCGTTTACTCAATAATTTTTTATGCGTGTCTGCAGCGAAGGTAAATTGCTCATCCAGCTCAATGGGGCTGTCGAAAAACTTCAACGACAGTGCTGGCATATTTAATTGTTCCGAGAAGGTACGCTGTAATGCGTCCATCACATCCGCCAGCTCGGTGCACTCCAGTAGCTCAACATACAGCTCACTGTAAACGCGAAACAGTTCTTCATTGCGGCGAGCAGTAATCATCAAGTCAGTGATTTCTTCCTCAAGCTGCATGATACGCTGACGCAATACTTGCTGCTGACGTTCAACCAACGACACCGTGCCACGCTCTTGATGACGCAAGCTCAACTGTTGCAATAACTGCGGATGGCGCTCGAAAAAATCCGTGTTCTCTTCAAGGTATTCCGCAATTAAGGTGTCATCAACTACAGGCGTTAGAATTTTGTTCGCTTCGGTTGTCATAGCTTTATGTATCCATCATAAACATGTTCTGCAGTACCGGTCATGCGTACCTGCTGGCCCGGCTGCCAACGAATATTAAGTTGCCCACCAGGTAGCTCAACGGTCACCTGGTCGTTCAGTTTATCTTGGCGCATGCCAATTACAGCGGCTGCGCAGGCACCGCTGCCGCACGCTTGCGTTTCACCAACGCCGCGTTCATACACACGTAATTTTACCCGGTCGCGGTCAATTACCTGCATGAATCCGACGTTTACACCTTCAGGGAAGCGCTCGTGCTCGGAAATTGCTTGCCCGAGCGAGTCAACCGGTGCGGTTTCAATATTATCGACCTCAATCACACAATGCGGATTGCCAATGCCCATTACTCCGCACAAGATGGTTTGATCTTGCTCACGTAAAATATAGGTCAGCTCTTCTTTGTTCGCCTTAAAAGGCACCGCCGCCGGATTGAATTCGGGTTGTCCCATTTCAACCGTAATGCGGCCATCGCGCTCGTGGTGCAACACCAGCTTGCCCGCCTTGGTGCTTACCCGTATGTGGCTTTTATTGCTTAGGCCTTTAAGTTTCACATACAACGCGAAACACCGGGCACCATTACCACATTGAGCAACTTCGGAACCGTCCGCATTGAAAATACGATAATGAAAATCTAAATCCGGGTCATAAGGCGGCTCTATTAATAGCAACTGGTCGAACCCAACCCCTCGATTTCTATCAGCCCAATGGCGAATTTGCTCTGGGTTCACGTAAATATTTTGGGTCACACCGTCAATCACCATGAAGTCATTGCCAAGGCCATGCATTTTTGCAAAATTCATCGCGGCATCTCCATGATTTGTTCGCCCTTCCACAAGTCGGAAAGCACTTCGCGTTGACGAATCAACTGTGCATGATCACCCTGCACCATAACTTCAGCAGCACGAGGGCGGGTGTTGTAGTTTGAGCTCATTGTAAACCCGTAAGCCCCTGCGTTCATCACGGCGAGTAAGTCACCTTCTTTCGCGGACAAATGCCGTGCGTGCCCCAGAAAGTCGCCGGTTTCACAAACTGGCCCAACGACATCAACAATCGCTTTATCTGCATCGTGTTGCGCAACGGGAATAATGTCGTGATACGCCTGATATAAAGCAGGTCGCATCAAGTCGTTCATGCCGGCGTCAACTAACAAAAAATCTTTGTCCGCGCCGGGCTTGTGAAATTCAACTTGCGTCAGTAATACTCCGGCATTACCCACAATAGCGCGACCGGGCTCGAGTAATAGCGTTAAGTTACCGACCTTTTCAGCCCGCTCTTGCAATGCATGCAAGTAAGTACTCACATCTGGCGTGCTTTCTTGCTGATAAGGAATGCCAATACCACCGCCCATATCTAAATGCGTGATATTTATGCCCTCGGCACGCAAATCTGTGACCAAGTTCAGCAATATATCGGCGGCATCCAAAAACGGTGACATCGACAGTATTTGTGAGCCAATGTGGCAATCCAAGCCCTGCATGTTGATATGCGCTAATGCCTGCCCCCGGCGCGCAACATCGCGCGCGTCTTGCATGGCAATACCGAACTTGTTGGCTTTCAATCCGGTGGCAATATACGGGTGCGTTTGCGCATCCACATCGGGGTTTACCCGCAGCGACACGGGCGCAATAACCCCCTGTGCCGCAGCAACGTCATTAAGGCGTTCTAATTCCGCAGCTGATTCTACATTAAAGCAATAAATGCCCTGTTCGAGTGCATACGCCATTTCCTCGCGGCTTTTTGCCACTCCTGAAAACACGACGTTGCTAGCTTTCCCACCAGCTGCAATCACCCGCGCCAGCTCACCACCAGAAACAATGTCAAATCCAGCACCTAAACGCGCAAGTAAGTTCAGCACTGCCAAATTACTATTGGCTTTAACCGCATAACAGAGCTTATGTGGGGCTGGCCAATGGTCGGCAAAACGCTGCCAATTCGCCGCAATCATGGCCTGCGAGTAGACATAAAGCGGTGTTCCGAATTGCTCGGCAAGGCGATCAAGCGCAACATTTTCCGCATGCAGTATGCCGCGCTTATAGTCAAAACTCATGCTTGGTCACCGTTTTCGCTCGGCTGATTTTGTTCAACCGGAGGCGGCATTTCCAGTGGCCCTTTTTGACCGCAAGCGGCGATAAAACCTAGCGTTCCTGCTACAATGATCAGACGCATTACTTTCAAGTTAAACATCGGTAAACTGTACCTAATAATTACGGTTAAAATTGTTGATGTGTCTATCATCGCATTGAGACGCACAAATGTCATTATCAGGAGTTGACATGCAAGAACATGAGTACCATGAATTAGCAGAAGCCACCATTTTAGCTATTGAAGAGGCCATTGAAGCCTGTGGTGTTGATATTGACTGTGAATCAGGTGGTGACATTTTGGAGTTAACCTTCCCGAATGGCACAAAAATGGTTATCAACAAGCAACCGCCATTGATGCAATTATGGTTGGCAACAAAATTTAATGGCCACCACTTTGAGTATCGCGACGGTCAGTGGATTGATAACCGCACCGGCAGTGAATTGTGGGCCTTGCTCAGTGACGCGGCAAGCCGTCAAGCGGATACCGCCATTACCTTACAACCTGATTCAAAATAAAATAGAGCAGCATAATGAGTAAAACACTACGCATCGCAACGCGTAAAAGCTTGCTGGCCATGTGGCAAGCTGAACACATCAAAGCGCGTTTAGAGCAACTGCATCCAAACTTAGCCGTTGAGCTGTTGCCCATGAGCACACGCGGCGACGTAATTTTGGATACCCCGCTGGCAAAAATCGGTGGTAAAGGGTTGTTTGTGAAAGAGCTCGAAGTCGCCATGCTAGAAGGGCAGGCCGATCTCGCTGTGCATTCAATGAAAGACTTGCCGGTTGAATTTCCAGATGGGCTCGAGTTGTTCGGAATTTGCGAACGGGAAGATCCGCGTGACGCGTTTGTGTCCAATAATTATGCCCAGTTAGAAGATTTGCCGGAAGGCGCTGTTGTCGGCACCTGTAGCTTACGTCGGAAGTGCCAAATTCTGGCTAATTTCCCACACGTGGTGGTGCACGATTTGCGTGGCAATGTGCAAACGCGTTTGCGTAAGCTCGATGAAGGCCAGTTCGATGCCATTATCTTGGCTGCGTCAGGGCTTATCCGCTTAGATTTGAGCGCGCGGATTAAGCAACGTATTCCAGCTGATTTATGCTTGCCGGCTAACGGGCAAGGTGTGCTCGGTATTGAGTGCCGTAGCGATGATACGGCCACGAAAGCCTTGTTAGACCCATTAACCTGTAACGACACACGCAGCTGTGTACTTGCCGAGCGCGCCATGAATCGCCGCTTACAAGGTGGCTGCCAAGTTCCAATTGGTGCCTATGCGGAATTACACGGAGACCAGTTGCATCTACGCGGTTTAGTTGGGCGCCCTGATGGCAGTGAAATTATCGAAGGCGATATTAAAGGCCATCGTGACCATGCTGAAGCGCTGGGAACGGAGCTTGCTGAATACTTATTGTCACGTGGTGCCGGTAAAATTCTCAACGACGTTTATGCGGAGAACGAATTACAGTCATGAACCATAGCCTGTTGCTTTTGCGCCCATCAGAGCAAGCCCATGAGCTTGCAAGACTGCTGCAACAACGGGCATCGAAGCTAGATCTCTCGTTGTCGTGTATCAATAAAAGCATGGTGAAGATCACCAGCTTCGACGATCCAAACCATAGTTTGCGCGGCATTTTGCAACAAAAATGGGATGGTGCCATGATGGTTAGCGTGAATGCGGCAAACTATTTTGCGCAGCAAGCACGTGCTTGGGCACCTGACTGCGCCATGCCCGCTGCGCGTTGGTATGCCGTTGGGCCGACCAGCGCTACAGCCATTGCTAAAGTTGTTGGCCGGCCAGTGTGTTGCCCGTGGCGCCAACACAATAGCGACGCGCTGCTCGCATTACCCGAATTAAGCCAGGTTAGCGGGCAACGTTGGTTGCTAGTGCGCGGCCATGGTGGTCGCGAACTGGTTGCCGATACGCTGCGCGCACGCGGTGCTGAGGTTACTTATCTTGAAGTGTATCAGCGCACGCCTGAGCCCCTCAGTGAGGCTGAGTATGCAACCTGGCAGCAACAAATTAATGGTATTGTCGTGACCAGTGCCGAGCAATTAGGCTATTTTCTTGCGGCAGTACCCAAGCAAGCATTAAGCTGGTTAGCGCAATGCTATTGGATTGTGGCCAGCGAGCGCTTAAAACAACTCTTACCGCCAACCCTGCAGCAAATGTCTGTGGTTGCGCACAGCGCAACGCCATTTGCGATAGTCGATGCTTGGCAACACATCTTGGATCAGCAGCACGCACATAAGGAACGTTCATGAGTGAGTCTAAAAAACAGAAGCCTGCAAACGATCAAGCAGCTACTGAAGCAACGGCAAAAACGACTGATGACAAAGTAACATCGAAACCATCTACGAAAACTGCTGAGACCAAACCTACTGCAGCGCAAACAAAGCCGGCCCCCAGTAAACCCAAGAAACGCTCCGGTATTATTGCGTGGGTGTTGGTCGCTTTGCTTGCCGCAATTATGATAGCTGCGGCATGGTTCGGCTATCGCCATGTATGGCCGATGCACCAGCAACAAATTACACAAATGGCCGCGCAGCAAGATACTGCACAAACCGCTATTAAAGAGCTACAGGGCCGTTTAAACCAACTTGAACAAGCTGTTAACGCACAAGTTCAGTCATCCGTTGAAGGCTTAGAGCGGCGTGTTGATGCCCAGTTAAGTCGGCAACAACAAACCGTTGACGACTATCAATTGGCGGTGCAGTCGGTACAGGCTGAACTTGCTAACTTGGACATTTCTCAAGAGTCGAACTGGCGTATTTATGAAGCGCGTAATTTAGCCGAACGCGCAGCCACCAAGCTTTGGATTGAACACAACCCAAATGCTGCACTGGCATTTCTGCAACTTGCTGAATCACACATTATTGCACTGGATAACCCAGCTCACCGTATGGCGCGTCAAGCACTAGCCAACGACATTGCCGTACTTGAACAGTTACCACCAAGTCAGATTGACGCGGTAAGCCTAAAATTAGGCACCTTACGTGACCAAGTTGCACGCAGCGCATGGTATCAGCAATTCGCCATGTCGAGCGCCGAGAAAACGGAAACAACGGATGGTACCTGGCTTGATAATCTTCAACGCAGCTTTAACACCTTGCTGCAGCAATTTATTCATGTACAACGACGCGATACACCGGTTGAGCCAATGATTGCAGATGCGTATTTTGATGTACTGCAACAACGTTTGTTGCTGCAACTGCAACTTGCACAGCAAGCGGCAATGACCGCGTCACAAGCAATGTTTACTGCCAGCATTGACGAAGCGGTGGCCCTTATCAATACCTTACAAGGGCAGGTAAATGATGCGAACTTCGCGCAACTGCTCAGTGAGTTACAGGCGCTAAAGGCAACTCAATTACGCCCGGAATATCCGTCAGAATTAAGCGCTATACAACAACTCGAGCGCCTTGCTAACCAAGTTAATCAGGGAGGTTAATCATGAAAACCGCCTTGGTTGTTATTGTTCTATTTATCGCAGGTTTACTGCTGGGCCCATTATGGTCCGGTAATACCGGCTATGTGCTTATTTCCGTGGGGTCATACACCGTGGAAACCAGCGTGGTTGCAGCTCTTATCCTGCTCGTTATTGCTGTGGTTATTTTGCGTGCGGTTTTCGCGTTTATCGGGCGCCTTATTCGTGGCACCAAATGGGGTGTTCGTTGGTTTGGCAATCGCCGCCAGCAAAAAGCCGAAACGGCTTTTCATGATGCGCTGGTTGGGCTCAATCACGGCGACTATGCTGGCAGTTCACGCGCCGCCAACCGCGCGTGGCAACTTCGTAAACAACCGAATGATGCTCTGTTAGCAGCCTATGCCGCGCAGCAAACCGGTGATGTGAAACAAGCGCGAGAATGGCTTACGCATACTGATCAATCAGCTGAATTAGCCGTGGCTGAAATGATTTATGCGTTGCGCGAAAATCCAGAAAGCATCGACAGTCGGTTAACTCAGTTACGCGCACTGTTAAAAGATTATCCGCGCCACCCCGAGTTACTTCGCCAGGCGATTGTTGGGCTCCGTCATAAACACCGTTATCGTGACATCGCAGGTTTACTGCCCGCCGCGGAGCAACAGCATTTATTTAACGCCACAGAGTTTGACCAGTTGGTTGAGGAAACCTATTTTCATATGATGCTGGAAGCCGGGCGCAGCAGTGCCAGCGCATTGCAAGACTATTGGCAGGCGTTGACGCGTGATCAACGGCGTAACAAAGCAATTCGCCGAGCGTATTTGCGCGCCTTGAAAACCTTCAATGCAACGGCAGCGGCCGATAAAGTAGCGGCGCGCGCACTGAAACGTGGCGAGCTGGATATCGCATATTTACTAGAGAAAGATTTATTGGTGGCGGGCCCTGAGCTACGTGACATTGTGCAAGACGGCTTAAAGAAAAAGCCGGACGACCCTTTGTTGTTACAGGCTATAGGCCAGATGGCATTGCAGACCAAAGATTATGCTTTAGCGCAACGTGCTTTGCGTCGTGCTGCAGACCTTGCCCCTTCACAACGGGTGCTGTTTGACCTTGCGCAAACTTATGATGCGCTTGGTGATACCGCAAATGCTCTGAAATGTTACCGAGAAGGCTTGCGGGATTAACCGCAAGCCTTTGTCGCACTACCTAACGCTGTTACTGACGAATACCTTCGATAGATAAGAAGATTTCGACCGTTTCAGAAGCTGGTCCCAAGTCATAATTCATACCAAACTCAGCTGGCGTTAACGTTACGGCGCCTTCAAAGCCGCGACGGAAACCGCCCCATGGGTCTTGGCCCGAACCAATTTCTTTTACATCAATCGCGATTTCTTTGGTGGTTCCATAAAGCGTGAAATTACCCTTAAGTACGCCGGTGCCATCACCATTCGGTGCATAGCTGGTGGATTCAAATTTCGCCTGTGGGTACTTTTCAACGTTAAAGAAATCGCCGCTACGTAAATGCTTATCACGTTCCGCATGATTACTATCAAGGCTAGCAACGTCAATAGTCACATTCACTTTGGCTGCGCTTGGGTTCGCTTCGTCATAACTGAAGGTGCCTTCAAAATCGTTGAAACGACCCAATAGCCAGCTATAGCCCAAGTGGCTAATTTTAAACTGAACAAATGCATGCGCGCCGTCAGTGTCAATCACATAGTCCGCCGCATTTGCCTGCGTAGCGCCAAACAATGACGCTGAAATAACTGCTGCGAGTGCTAATTTTTTCATGATAAATCTCCTTAGATAAAACGTTATTCGTTGTTCGTTAGCCGTTCTTCGGGTAACTACGTTTAGCGACTAACATACGGGTCAAAGTTGAATCTTTATTTACAAAATGGTGCTTTAATGCGGCAAGCGCATGGCCTGCGGCAGCAATAACGAGTGCCAGTGCTGTGTACCAATGTACAGTGCCAGCAATGTCTTCTTGCTGAGGAATACCGGTAATAAGCGCGGGCACTTCAAACCAGTCAAACACCGAGATACCGCGCCCATCGGCTGTCGAAATCAGATAACCACTGATCATGGTTACCAGCAACAGTGTGTAAATCAGACCGTGCCCTATGCGTGCGCCGATTTGCTCGAACCGACTGCCGAGTGGTTCTGGTTTGGGATTCATAAATTTCCAAACCAACCTTACAACCGTCAGCGCCAACAAGGTGATGCCGAATGACTTATGCCACCACGGCCCCAACCGATACCAGCTGTCATAATAGCCAAGCGTCAACATCCAATAGCCAAGCGCAAATAAGCCGATAACCATGAATGCGCTGAGCCAATGAATAACGATGGTGACAAGGCCATAGCTTTTGGGTGTGTTGGTGAACATAGTTTGGTGTCTCATTAATTGGTACAGTGCTATTTTAGTCCAACATTATGAAATGAATATTGGTAAATATCGCGCATTGAGTTCTATTTTTTAGAATAACTGCCCGATTTATTTATTCGTAAGAATATGAAATACGTACTATTAACTTCATAAACAAAGATTAATTAATGACATTATTTTTACATTTTTATGATAATCAGCTATTCTATTTCGTTGCTTTCGGGCTAAATAAGACAGGAGTCTTAAATGAACACTATAAAGCAGCAACCGGATGGCAATTACCCGATACCGTCGCTTGAGCAAAACTACTTGCTGAGTTCATTACCCGCTGACGTGAGAGAGCGGCTAAAACCGCATCTGCAACTCATCACATTACCTCTTGGCAAGTGCTTGTATGAGTCCGGTGATGAGCAAAAATATGTTTATTTCCCCACCAACTCAATCATTTCTCTGGTCTATGTGCTATTTAACGGCGACTCTGCTGAAATTTCGGTGGTGGGCAATGAGGGCATGCTTGGCTTACCTTTATTTATGGGCGGCGGTAGCACGCCAAACCGAGCCGTGGTGCAAAGTGCAGGGAATGCTTACCAACTTTCGGCTCGATTATTAAAAGAAGAGTTTAGAGGCCACGATCAACTGCATGATCTACTGCTTCGTTATACTCAATCGCTTATGACGCAGATGGCACAAACGGCGGTCTGCAACCGACACCACTCCATTGAGCAGCAGCTTTGTCGCTGGATATTACTTTCTTTAGACCGTATCCCTTCAAATGTACTCACCATGACGCAAGAACTAATTGCAGATATGCTGGGTGTTCGACGTGAGGGTGTTTCGGTGGCGGCAGGTAAATTACAAAAATTTGGCGTGATTGAATATCACCGTGGGGTTGTCACCGTAATTGATCGGGCAAAGCTCGAACAGTTAAGCTGTGAGTGTTATGAAGTGGTAAAAGCAGAGTGTGATCGCCTGCTTAGCTACCTGCCGGAAGACTATAATTTTCATGATTAGAATTGATAAAAAAAGCGTGTGCCCAGATCTATTTAACCGAACACACGCTGATGCTACAACTTATTCTGGATAACCGATGATGATATTCACACGACGGTTTTCCTGACGATCGGAAGCTGTAATGTTGTAAGTTGTCCGACGTGTTCCGCCGAAACCTTCAACAAATAAGCGCGAACGGTCAACCTTAAATTCCCGCACTAAATAGTCGGCAACACTTTGTGCGCGTGCACGCGATACTTGTTGCGCGATATCTGGGCTGGCGTTATCGGTGTGACCTTCTAACGTCGCGGTTAACTCAGGATTGGTTTTCAAGTATTTCGCAACGGCTTCCAATTGATCGCGGTATTTCGGATCAATCGTTGACTCGTTGGTATCAAACTCAAGTTCCATCGCCAGAGTTATCCGAGCTGGTAACGGATGCAGACCTTCGATATCCGTTGCACAGCCAATCACTGCATTAATGCGACGATTAGCTTGCATACCAGTATCTGTGGTGTTGGTTGCAATCGGGCGTGACTCGCCATAACCGACAGCAGTTAATCGACTGCGGGCTACGCCATGTTCACGTACCAAGTAATTCACCGCAGCTTGTGCACGTTGCTCAGATAAACGCATATTGTCGGCTTCATTCCCTACATTATCCGTATGCCCTTCAATCACAGCTTTGGTTTCAGGATATTTGTCAAGGAAGGTCGCCAGCACCAACATGTGCTCACGATTCACGCGCTCGATATCATCGTTTGCAATTTCAAACTGGATTTCTAAAGCACTGCAGTACTGTTCAGTTGGCGCCGCCGTTTGCACAGGCGTTGACACCGGACGATCTCGTGGTGGTGCGGTTGTTGTATGGCTTGGCGCACCAAAACGGTAAAGAAGGCTTAATGATAAGAAATCAATATCGCCTCGATTACCCACGGCGTCATCCATGCTGTAACGTTCCACTTCAAGCCGCATAGCAAAGTGATCACTCATTTGGTATTGATAGCCAAGACCGAGTTTGTGATCCATGCTGGTTTTGCGGAAGCTTGGGTTGATGACATTTACCGCCCCAGTACCGACAAACTCAACTGACGAGGTGCTGTTGTGCGCACCAACGCGAGCATACACCGATGAGCGTTCGCTCATCGGCAACATACCAATCAGGTCAAGGCTCCAGCCACGAAAGTCAAGTTCGCCAGTATTCATACCCGTTGGAACGGTGGTTGCTTGGTAACTGAATTCGCCGAGGTCAAAGTAACTGCCTTCAAAGGAGAAGTTTTTAGTGAACTGATAGCCGGCAAATAGCTTGTAGCCGAAGTCTCGCTCGTCCTCTTGGAAATCCGTCACTTGATATCCCGCGTTATTCAAATCCGCGGTAATCTCGAATCGATCAATCTGGGTGTGAGCCAAGCCACCGCCAGCGCCGATATACCATCCGTCCTGAGCTTGTGCCATCGCCGGTAATGCCATGCCAGCAAGCGCCAGAGCCGCAATCGCTTGTGTAATTTTGTTGGTTTTCATCATACTCTCCACTGAAACCTTATAGGTGTTGTCTATTACTCTGCTGGTACATTAATCACGGTATTAACTACCGTAACGGATGCGCCCAGAGAGAGTGCTCGACCGTCTAAGGTCACGATGTTGACATTGCCTGAAGTCGAAATGCTGACGCCTGCCTGCGAAATAATGGTGCCTTTCATGGTGCCACCACCCGCTGCGTTAATAGTTGCCGCACTGCCTACTTGCCAAAATATATTTTTAGCCTGCGCGCCATTAATCAGGATTACGCTTTGTGGGAAGTCTGCTCCTGGGCCACCGACAGTCAGTGTGGTTGCCATTTGGAACACCCATACCGCATTCTGATTGCCTTGTGCATCCAGTGTTAAATCACCACCTTGGATAAGGAACGCGCCACTTTGTGCGGTATAAATACCGGGAGCTAACGTTAGGCTTGCCAAGTTATCGTTACCGGGATCTAAACCACCCGGCATATTGGCTGGCGTTAGCGAGATGTATGCCGCTTCAGCATCCAGACGTGCCTGTATCGCGATTGCTTCCGTAACTGCTGTGCCGTCTTGTGGACATGCTACAGTTGGTGGTGGTGGTGCGGTGAAGATTTTACCGTTCACCTGGCCTTCATTAAGCGGGGTAATGGTGTACTCGCAGCCCGGTTCAGATACAAAGCCGGTGATCAACGTTGATACTGCTGTACTGCCCAAGTCACCGTTAATAATTGTGAGTAAGCCTTCATTAGTCGCACCCGACGTGCCGCCAAACGAGCCGAAAGGTGCTACAGTTTTAAGATCGGCCGGCTGCAAGCAGCTTTCTACCGCTGGGACTGTGGTGAATATCCAAACATAGTCTTCTAGCATTTCATTACCAGGAACGGTCAGGTCTTTCACCCCATCAGGTCCACCAACAATAGTCGCGCGGAAGGTTACACCCTCAGCAAGCTGAGTTTGTGGGATAAAGGTCATGATGGTACCGGTATCGATATCCAAGGTGATCGACTCAGCGACAACTGCATTCGCTGGGTTTTCATCTTCTACCACTAAGAATGTTAAGTCATTCACCGTGGTTGGATTAAGCCGCGTGCTTGATGGAATATCAAAGGTGGCATTGATGCTGGCATTCGGACAAACTTCCAGCATTCCAGCGTTCATTGGGTCTGTTGAAGCAACTGACAAGGTCACAACCGGTATGGCTTCGACGGTCGTGAACGTCCATACGTAGTCGCTAGCTTCGGCCACAGGACCTTGATTGCCGGCTAATTCGTTGCCTGCGATATCGGTAACCGCACTGCTAATGGTTGCCGTATAGGTAGTTCCTTCTTCCAAGTTTGCTTCAGGCGTAAAGACTGCACTGCGCGAGTCAATAACGTAAGAAACATCACCAGCCGGAGACACACAAGGCGTTTCACAGGTTAAAGTGAAGTTGGTGTCGGTAAACGTTGTCGGCAACATATTTTCAGTAAATATCGCGGTAATCGCTGTATTTACAGGAACGTCATTTGTCGGGCCTGGGCTCGTAGTCAATGGCTCTGTTACGGTTACACGCGGACGCGTTGTATCCGGAATAAGGCCTGTGGTGAACTGCCACATATAGTCACTTGGGGCTGTCGCTGCTTGATTGCCATCAAGTTCGTTGCCGGCAAGGTCGGTTACAGTGCTATTCACGGTAACTGTATAGGTGGTGTCCGCTTCAAGGTCGTCAGCTGGCGTAAATAATGCTGTCATCGTTTCAGCATCATAGGTAATAACACCATCGGGTTCGACGCAAGGTGCTTCACAGGTAACCGTAAAGCTTGTTGCAGTAATGGTTGAGGCCAGCATAGACTCGTTGAAAACTGCAAAAACTGTCGTATTCACCGGTATATTGGGTGTTGGCCCTGGCGATGTGGTAAGTGGGTGAGTTGTCGCTACTTCTGGTGGCACCTCATCAACTGTATCGCCAGTGGTAAATGTCCAAGTATACGGACCATCCATTGCAACGCCTGACGCAATACTTTGCGCACTGTGTACAGTGGCTGTATAAAGCGTTGACGCGTCAAGAGCCGCCGGATCGGTTACGGTAAATGTCGCCATGGTGTTCGTGTCATTCATGGTAACAGTACCGATAGGGCTGATACATGGGCTGGTACAGCTAACCGTAAAGTCAGTTGTGGTCAGCTCGCTAACCGGTTCATTAAACTGAACCGTTATTACGGTATCAACGGTTGCAACGTTGGTTGCGTTGTTCGCTGGAGCGACCTCAGTAACTACAGGTGGTAACGCCACGTTGCCATCAGTACCGAGTATAGGATCAGGGCCGTTATCGCCGCACGCAGCTAATAACGTACCGAAAACAGCTAGCATCAGCCACCTGTTGATACGATTTGATATGGATAATTTAGAACACATTAGGTATTTCCTCTCGGTATAAGTTGTACGGGCATTTACGACCTTGATTGCATTAGAAATCGGTCAGGTGGCCACTATCCACTTATTCCAGAGAGTCGTCTGTACGTTATCGCACATATGGGAAGGCAAGAACGTTATTCGTTAATCGTTATTGGTTATTCGAAAAAAGAAAAGACCACTTCGAGTAACCAATAACGAATAACCAGTAACGCTTTTGTTTTTTAGGCATAAAAAACCCCCGAGCGTTAGCTCGGGGTTCTCGATTTAAAGCCTGGCGGTGTCCTACTCTCACATGGGGAAGCCCCACACTACC
>NZ_JBLWWA010000004.1:0-227141 GCF_048268165.1 Pseudidiomarina sp.
TGGGGCTTCCCCATGTGAGAGTAGGACACCGCCAGGCTTTAAATCGAGAACCCCGAGCTAACGCTCGGGGTTTTTTTTATGCCTGAAAAACAAAAAAGGCGTTACTGGTTATTCGTTATTGGTTATTCGAAAAAAGAAAGACCACTTCCAGTAACGATTAACGAATAACGAATTTTTCGTGATTTCCACCACTTTACGCATTAGTACAAACTTCCAGTTATTAATAATAACCAATAAAAACAAGTATATACAAAATGGGCACGATCATTGCATTAACTATTTTAAGTATAATTTTATGACGAGGTTAGTGTATGAAAAGCGATCGCAATTGGTTATGGATACTCATTGGTGTCGTGGCCTTCTTATTGTTTGCAGATGAAATATTCGCAGTACTCGGTGCTGTACTTGGACTGATCTTTAGCGTGGGCTTTACCGGGTTGGTCATTGTTGCAATGGCCGCTGTTGCCTTCGCTGTTGCCATTTTCGTCGGCTGCAGTGTAGGGTTCGCGATAGCTGTGGCCCTGCTAACGTTAGCATTCGTTCTCTTTAGTTGGTTGTGGCCTTATTTGTTAGTTGGACTGGTCATCTATTTACTACTGCGTAAACGTCCTAAACCTGTGTAAAATAATATCTTCATTTATTGAGGAGACGATTATGCATTGGGTCAAAACGTCTACGTTAATTTTGGCTTTTATACCATTGCTGGCAACTGCAGCTGAGGTCGAAATCTCAAATGCTTGGTTAAAAGAGTCAATTCCTGGTTCAGAGAACGGCGCAGGTTACTTTACGATAAGTAATACAGGTACTAAAACGATTACCGTCGTAGGTGCCAACACGGACGCCTCGCGTGCAGTTGAAGTGCACCAGCATATCTTGCGTGATGGCATGATGCGAATGCGACGTGTACCAGAATTGAATATTGAAGCCGGTAAAACCATCGTGTTTCAGCCGGGTGGGTACCACCTTATGCTGTTTGGTGTAAAAAAAGCGTTTAAGCCGGGTGATCAAGTTGAATTTGAACTTCATTTCAGTGATGGTGATAGTGTAAGCTTCGACGCCGAAGTAAAAACAATACGTTAGTAAGGACATCCGGAAATGAAAAAGATCGCCATTGCATTGATTGCACCAACGCTACTGCTAACTGGAACTGCACAAGCAGATACTTTGTTAGGTATTTATGCTGGTGGGCAAGTTTGGGACACTGAAACTACAGGAAACTTTGGCTCTGGCTCAGGTAACCAGTCATTCGCATTCGCTGACGACAAGCAGAGCAGCTTTTATGTCGCACTTGAGCACCCAATTCCACTGGTACCTAACATCAAGATTCGTGAAAATGAATTGATGGCACAAGGTTCAGTTATGCTATCACAAGACTTCACATACAACGGTGAAGGCTATACCGCTGGAACTACGCTCGGTAGCACCATTGACTTAAGCCATACAGATATCACGTTATACTATGAGTTGTTCGACAACGATTTGCTGTCTTTCGACTTCGGTATTACGGGCAAAAAAGTTGATGGCTTACTGGCTGTACGCGATGCACAAAGCGAGAACCGGTTAGAAAGTGATGGATGGATACCAACGGGTTATGCGCAACTTCGAGTGGGTATTCCGACGACTCCATTAACCGTGTACGGTATTGCTAACGCTGTCAGCATTGATGACAGCAGCATCCGCGATGTGGAAGCCGGTATTGAGTATCGTCTTGTAGAAAATTTAGCAATCGATCTGAATCTGCAACTGGGTTACCGCGATGTAACCATTGAGCTGGATGATTTAGATAACATCGATTCAGATTTGCAGTTCAAAGGGCCTTATTTAGGCTTAGAAATCCATTTCTAAGCAAAATAATAGCTTTAATAGTATGGCGTAACCGTGGCGGCTGTCAGACGATAGCCGACTACGGCTACATCGCCTTCGACCCGCTCAACGTGAATGGTACCTTCAACCCAGACCGCGTCAAACGTATCTTCATATTTCACACCTTCAGCAAAATCAACTAAAACAATTTGATTCGGCGGTGGCGGTGGCACATGCACGCATGCGCCAAAATAGGGCACTAACAAGAACTGGGTAACCTTATCGGCATCGCCTTCGAGTTGCACTACATACCCAGGTATTTTAATTTTCTTCCCGTCTAATGACTCCACCATGGGTGCATCAAGTTCTGGCTGATTTGCTAACTCTGGATTCGCATCGTAGAACGCTTGACTGCGCACTGGCGGCGGCTTATATCCTTCGGGAACCAGCTCTTTCCAATGTGTGGTCACGTAGTCTTCAGCTTGAACTGGCGTAAAGAGGCTAATAGATACTACGAGCAATGCGGTTAAAAACTTCATCATAAGCGTATTGTTAATCCATCGGCTAATGCGTTGCGATAGGCTCGCCACGCAGGAATGAAACTCAAGAGTATTGCGGCGGCAAGTATGGCGCCCACGAGACTCCATTCGGTGATCGTTAGTGGTGTTGCACGTAATAGCAAACCGGTATGCAGCAGCAGCCAATCGGCCCCAAAGTGCAGCACCCCAAACAACATGAGTACACCTAAACTAACGCCCGCTAAGGCGAGCATAAAGGCTTCACTGACTAACAGACCAAATATGGTAAAAGGTCCTGCACCAATAGAACGTAAGACCGCCATTTCCCGTCGGCGTTCCCGCAAGCTGGCAAGTAAGGCAGTTAACATCCCTAACAGGCCTGTAGCAACAACCAGAATTGAAACGGTAAACAAGGCCTTCTCGAATAGGCTTAAGGTGCGCCACAAGTCAGTTAAGGCTAAGCCTGGCATAATGGCGCTAAGTGGTTCTTCGCGGTAGGTATTTATCTGTCGTTGCATGCGTAACGCCAGCGCACGATTATCGAGACCAAGTAGAACTGCGCTAAGCGTATATACTGGCTGTTGCTGGGTGTCCGCGTGGCCATGATTATGTGCGTCATGGCTATTGTCATGATTGTCGTCATGGATGAGTTCGCCATGCACAAGGCCTAAGCCTGCCAAGGGGATATAAACAGCTTGATCTACAGGCGTTCCAGTTCGTTGCAGAATACCAGTTACTTGAAACGGGTGTGCATCATGATCGGAAAAGCTGATGCCGCCACTGCCGTGCGCAATAGTGAATTCATCACCAACGTTCAGTTGCATCCGCTGTGCAACTTCAGCACCCAATACGGCTTGATCGTCGGCATCAAAAGCACTGCCGGCAGCAAATTCTAGAGCTACTTGCGAGGCATATTTGAAGTGACGGAAAAAGTCTTTGTTGGTGCCTACTACCGGGTAACCTGAGAAACTATCGCCCAGGGCCATAGGAATGTTCCAGGCAACGCCGGGTAGCTCTTTAATATGCGTATAGCTTTGCCACGTCATACTATTATTCAAGGCACCGATATGGAAAACACTACTTAATAAGAGTTGTGTCGACCCCGTACGTGCGCCAACAATCAGATCGGTACCGGATATTGTGTTGGCAAAGTTGTCTTGAGTTTGGGTGCGAACCCGTTCTACACCAATTAATAGCAACGCACTGACTGCAATCGCTAAAATGGTAAGCCAAGCACTTGATTTGCGATTGGCTAAACTGGCGAAGGCAAGGTGAATCATGATTGACCACCATTGCATGTATTAATATCGGCCAGTTCTATAGCCCGATCAAAATGAGGCGCTAAGCTGGCATCGTGGGTTACGAACAACAATGTTGTGTTGTTTGTGCGACAGGCTTCAAATAATACCTGAATGAAGTTGTCTCTATGATCTGCGTCGAGCGCCGATGTTGGCTCATCAGCAATGATTAGCGCCGGGTTGCCGAACAAAGCACGCGCTGCAGCGACACGTTGTTGCTGACCCACACTCAATTGATGTGCTGGGCGTTCGGTGTCGTTTGCGGTCAGACCAAGCTGGAGCAGCAGGTTTTGCGCTTGCTGCTTATGTGATGGCTGCTGAGCATTTAAACGCTGACGTCGTGCCGGTGAAAACTGCTGCGCAAGCAGCACATTCTGGCAGGCGCTAAGATAAGGTAATAAGTTGAATTGCTGAAATATATAACCAATTTCATTGGCCCGAAGCTTATCGCGTTGGCGCTGTGACATGTCACCAAGGTCGTGGTCGAGTACGAATACTTGCTGTGCTTTAGCTTTATGAATGCCGGCAATAAGACTTAACAGTGTCGATTTTCCCGAACCACTGGCACCCCGCAGTAAAACACGTTCACCACGGGAAATCTGTAGTTCGGGAATACGCAACAGAGGTTGCGTGGCACCTGGCCACTGAAACTCAAGCTGTTTGAGTTCAATACAGGTGCTGGGCATGACTCTTATTTCTGCTTCGCGCGTTCAAATGAAGAGACGAGCTCAGCTTTGGCGGCTTCGATATCGCCCCAGCCTTCAACTTTAACCCACTTACCTTTTTCAAGTTCTTTATAGCGCTCAAAAAAGTGTGTGATTTGCGCCTTAAGTAGCTCTGGTATGTCATTCACGTTTTGAATGTGGTCATACTCTTTGGTTAACTTGCTAACTGGCACGGCGATAACTTTAGCATCTTCACCGGACTCGTCAGTCATTTTAAGCACGCCAACTGGGCGGCATTTGATAACTGATCCCGCTTGCAGTGGGTACGGTGTTGGTACCAACACATCAACTGGGTCACCATCAAGTGATAAAGTTTCGTTCACAAAGCCGTAGTTGCATGGATAAAACATAGGGGTAGACATAAAACGGTCAACCCATAAGGTGCCGGTGTCTTTATCCACTTCGTATTTAATTGGATCTGCGTTGGCAGGTATCTCAATGATTACGTTGACTTCTTCTGGCAAGTTCTTACCTGCGCTAACGTGACTTAAGCTCATGTGTATTCCTGTGTGACAAAATATAAAAGAGATATTGGTATTATACGGGCTTGCTATCCGATTGCGAACCCTTGAGATAGCCTAAACATGTTTCAACTTCATGTTTAGCACCAAGAATTATGCCGACTCGCTGATGAATATCAGTGGGCTGAATATCCAAAATACGTTCTTCGCCGCTATGCGCAGCACCACCAGCTTGCTCAATTAACCAAGCCATCGGATTGCCTTCGTACATCAAACGCAATTTGTAGGGTTTGTTCTCGGAGCGTGCATCCCATGGGTATGCAAATAATCCGCCGCGGCAGAGAATACGGTGAACATCAGCGACCATTGCGGCTACCCAGCGCATATTAAAGTTTTTTGTGCGTGGGCCACTGGTGCCAGCCAGCAAGTCATCAACGTACAGTTGCATGCCTTCTTGCCAATGGCGGAAGTTTGACATATTGATGGCAAATTCTGACGTTTCCGGTTCAATGGTAATGTCTTTCTTGGTGAGTAAGAACTCACCAACGGTTTGGTCCAGTGTGAACATGCGCAGCCCTTTACCGGTGGTAAAGGCCATCATAATGGAAGGGCCATACAAAATGTAACCCGCCGCGACTTGGTTGCGGCCTGGCTGTAAAAACATATCAACGTCACCAGAATTGTCTTCTGGTACTGGCAGAATCGAAAATATGGTACCAACCATGCTATTGATATCGATATTTGAACTGCCATCGAGTGGATCGAATGCGACGAGGTATTTGCCGCTTTCAGTACCGAGCACTATGCCTTCTTCTTCTTCTGAGGCAACCGCTCTCACGTGCTGGCATTCCAGCAAGATTTCTTTGAGAAGTTGATTCGACAAAATGTCTAATTTCTTTTGCGTTTCACCCTGAATATTTTCAGAAAGTGTCGAGCCCAAAACGCCGGCAAGCTCGCCTTGACCAACGCGAAATGAAATTTCTTTGGCGCATATCTGCAATGTATTGATGACGGAAATTAGAGCTTCGTCGACCTGGTCGTTACGTAAGGTCGGAATTAGGCGTTGCATGGAACCCTCATGAAGTTGCTGGTTGTTCGAGAACCGTGTTTTAAACGCGGCTAAGTTTACCGCAAATTTAAGCAAAATGCCTGCCCAGATTGTCGCTGCGCCAAAAGCCCGTGATACACTATCGAAAACACTGATTCATCGAGTAAAATCATGCACATTCACATTTTGGGCATTTGTGGCACCTTTATGGGCGGTATTGCAGCGCTCGCAAAAGAGCTGGGGCACCACGTAACTGGCAGCGATGCGCAGGTATACCCGCCGATGAGTGATCAATTACGCCAGTTAGGAATTGAGCTTGTTGAGGGGTATCAGCCCGAACAGCTTAATCCGCGGCCTGATTTAGTCATCATAGGCAATGCGTTAAGTCGCGGAAACCCCGCGGTTGAGGCGGTGCTCAACCAGCGCATCCCTTATGTATCAGGGCCTCAATGGTTGCATGACGCGTTGTTGCAGCGTAAATGGGTACTTGCCGTAGCCGGTACTCACGGTAAAACAACAACCGCGAGTATGTTGGCATGGCTGCTTGAATTTGCTGGCCTTAAACCCGGCTTTTTAGTGGGCGGTGTGTTGGCTAATTTTCAACAGTCGGCACGCTTAGGCGAGAGCGATTTTTTTGTCATTGAAGCCGATGAGTATGACACCGCTTTCTTCGATAAACGGTCCAAGTTTGTTCACTATTGTCCCAGTACTTTGGTGCTTAACAACCTTGAGTTTGACCACGCAGATATCTTTGCTGATCTAGCCGCTATTCAACGTCAATTTCATCATTTGGTGCGCGTGGTTCCTTCGTATGGCCGTATTTTCTATCCGAGTCATGAGCACAATTTAGCGCAAGTGCTTGAACAAGGCTGCTGGAGTGAGCAGGTTCCGGTTGGGCAAGGCCACGAATGGTTTGCAAAGCTGCAACAAGCCGATGGTAGCGTGTTTGATGTTTACCATCACGGTGAGCTGGCAGGAACAGTCGAGTGGTCTTTAATTGGCAATCACAACGTATACAACGCTCTGATGGCTATTGCAGCAGCGCATCATGTGGGTGTGCCCGTCAATGTCAGCTGCGAGGCTTTCACGGACTATAAAAATACGAAGCGCCGACTCGAGTTACTAGGGCACGTAGCAGGTATATCTGTATACGATGACTTTGCACATCACCCAACGGCTATCGCAACCACCTTGCAGGGCATGCGCGCAAAAGTTGGCAATGCACGTATAATCGCGGTATTGGAGCCACGTTCGAATACCATGAAGTTGGGCACCATGGCTGACGCATTGGCTGATGCACTGAGCGCAGCGGATGAGGTTTTCATGCTGCAACCAGAAACGGTACAATGGTCGGTTTCCGATAAAGTGCCGCGGGCACATGTCGGCGATAGCACCGATGACTTATTGTCACAATTGCAACAGCACACGCAAGCAGGTGACCACGTCGTCATTATGAGTAATGGTGGTTTTGGTAACATCCATCAGCGTTTTCTCGAAACATTGCAGCAACGCGGTTCTTAATTATTTCAGCTTGCGTAATCAAGGAGCAAGGCATGGCGCAATCTAGCGTGACTTTAGCAATAACCGGCGCATCCGGCGCACCTTATGCGGTCCGTTTGTTAGAATGTTTGCTCGCACAAAATCAGCAAGTGCATTTGCTAATGTCCAGTGCTGCGCGTGTGGTTTTCGCCACTGAAATTGATTGGCAATTGCCGGCAGCGCCAAAAGCAATGGCAAAAGCCATGCAAGAACGTTTTGGTGTGAGTGCTGAGCAACTGCACGTGTATGGCAAAGAAGAGTGGTTTTCGCCCGTGGCGTCAGGCTCCGCAGCGCCTAAGAAAATGGTGGTTTGCCCATGTTCCACGGGAACCCTGTCAGCGATTGCTCACGGCGCAAGTGATAACTTAATTGAGCGCGCAGCAGATGTGGTGATGAAAGAACGCGGGCAGTTAATTTTGCTACCGCGAGAAATGCCACTGTCAGCAATTCACCTGGAAAATATGTACAAACTTGCCCAGCTGGGCGTGACAATTATGCCTGCAGCACCGGGGTTTTATCATCAGCCCAAAAGTATTAATGACTTAGTCGATTTTGTGGTGGCTCGAATACTTGACCATCTGGGGCTAGAGCAAACACTTCAACCACGCTGGGGTTATGGCGAGGAGAGCAAATAACACATGAAAGCATTGTCTATTCGTGGATTAAAGAAAACATATAAAGGCGGTCATGTTGCCTTAAAAGGCATTGATTTGGACGTTGAAGAAGGCGACTTCTTCGCGTTACTTGGGCCAAACGGCGCGGGTAAATCAACCACCATAGGTATTATTTCGTCGTTGGTGAACAAAACCGAAGGCCACGTTAGCGTATTCGGTTACGACCTCGACACCCAATTGGTCGATTTGAAGCGACAGATTGGCTTGGTGCCGCAAGAGTTTAATTTTAATCAGTTTGAAACCGTTCAACAAATTGTGATTAATCAAGCTGGTTACTACGGCGTGCCGCGTGAAGTTGCCAAAGAACGTTCAGAAAAATACTTAAAGCAATTAAGTTTGTGGGACAAACGTAATAACCCTGCGCGTATGCTGTCGGGCGGTATGAAACGTCGCTTAATGATTGCGCGCGCATTGTTACATGAGCCGAAACTATTGATTTTGGATGAGCCAACAGCAGGCGTTGATATTGAGTTACGTCGCAGTATGTGGGACTACCTTGAAGACATTAACAAGCAGGGCATTACCATTATTTTGACGACACATTATTTAGAAGAGGCTGAGTCGTTGTGCCGGAATATCGCCATTATCGACCAAGGTGCAATTATCGAAAACACGTCCATTAAGCGTCTACTCACCACATTAAACATGGAAACATTCGTGCTTGATTTGTCAGTCGAAAATGATGCACCCGTTGCTGAAACGATGACGCTGGAAGGCTTTAAGTGGCGAGCAATGGATGACCACACGATTGAAGTTGATGTTGAGAAAAGCCAAGGTTTGAATCGCGTTTTTGAACAACTTAGCGCGCAGAACATAACGGTGTTATCAATGCGGAATAAAGCGAATCGTTTAGAAGAACTTTTTGTCAATCTGGTTGAGAAAGGCCGTAAACCAGCTGCGGCGGGAGCTTAATATGCAGTCATCAATAAGCTTTATTGCACTAAAGACAATTTGGATAAAAGAGTGCACGCGTTTTTTACGCATTTGGGTGCAAACGCTTGTGCCACCAGCCATTACCATGACGTTGTACTTTGTCATCTTCGGCAGCATCGTGGGAGAGCGTATCGGTGATATGGGCGGTCGGCCCTACATGGAGTTCATTGTTCCCGGTTTGATTATGATGTCGGTTATCACCAATTCTTACTCCAACGTTGCGTCTTCGTTTTTTAGTGCCAAGTTCCAACGTAACATTGAAGAAATGCTGGTAGCGCCAGTATCGCCAGCGGTTATTATTGGTGGTTATGTTGGTGGTGGTCTCGCGCGCGCGCTGATTGTTGCGGTTATCGTTACGTGCGTGTCGTTCTTGTTCGTGCAAAACGTTACGATTCATAACTTTGCGATTTTGGTTGCGACAGTTATTCTCACCTCAACCTTGTTCTCGTTGGGTGGCTTGATCAACGCAATTCACGCCAAAACTTTTGACGACATATCCATCGTACCAACCTTTGTGCTGACGCCACTGACTTATTTGGGTGGTGTGTTTTTCAGTATTCAGTTACTGCCAGGAATTTGGCAGCACATTGCGCAAGCTAACCCGGTGTTATACATGGTTAACGCATTCCGTTTCGGTTTCTTGGGTGTGTCTGATGTGAACATTGCGGTGGCACTTGCGGTGATTATTGGCTTTAACGTGGTGTTGTTCATCACTGCTTATACATTATTGAATCGTGGTGTGGGTATTCGTTCGTGAATCATGAATCAAAATCTGTAACCACGAATCAGCATGGTAACCATGACGATCTTGTATCGGTTGTGATGCGCCATTTACGTTCACCGTTTCGCAAGCCGATTCAAGCGCACAATCGTGAAGCCTTTGAGCAAGTGCAAAAACTGGTTGCCGATTGGGAAGGGCCAGTAATCTTAGACTCATGTTGTGGCGTTGGCGAAAGCACTGCGTGGATAGCTGAACAAAATCCATCGGCGCTTGTTATTGGCGTAGATAAGTCGGCACATCGACTCGGGCGGCATGTTCACTATCAAAACGCAGCAGCGGGACAGCGCTATATTTTGGTGCGTGCAGATCTTCATGATTTTTGGCGTCTCGCAGTGGAGGCGCATTGGCAACTGCATGAGCATTATATTTTATATCCAAACCCTTGGCCGAAAGCAGCGCACCTCGGGCGGCGTTGGCACGGCAGCCCAGTATGGCCTTATGTGTTAGGCTTAGGTGGCCAGTTGGTCATGCGGTCAAATTGGGTGACCTACCTGACCGAAGTGGCCAGTAGTTTGGCGCTGGTAAATTGCAGTGCAAATATTTCGCCATTACTCGCACGGCATGAACCCATCACGCCGTTTGAACGAAAATACCAGCGCAGTGCACAGCAATTATGGGAATTACGCGCGGAGCTGCCCGAAGATGGTCGATATTTTTCGGCAATAGAGGCAGAATAAACAGATTCGCCGTTCAACCGTAATAAGGAACCTTGCTTGAGCGACAAAATATTTGCGGAAGTCAGTCAAGAAGCGCTATTGAAGATATTTACTATCCCAGAAGCGCCTGACTCGACGCTTGGGAAAATCGAAAAGCATTTGTCAGAAAACCTTATGGGCTTTCTTGGCGAGCATATTGTCGCACGCGAGAAACCGCTGCATGAAATTGAACAAAACTTCAGTGTCAGCGCAATTCCTGAAGACCCTCAGTATGTTTCTGATCATACTGAATTTTTGCTCAATAATTTGGTTGCGCATTCGGTTCATACATCCTCACCACGCTTCATTGGTCACATGACCTCGGCACTGCCGTACTTTTTATTGCCATTAGCGAAATTAATGGTGGGTTTGAATCAGAACCTGGTAAAAATCGAGACATCCAAGGCATTTACTCCATTAGAGCGTAATGTTTTAGGAATGCTGCATCATTTGGTTTATCAACAAGATGCGGGTTTTTATCGGCGCTGGATGCACAGTGCACAGCATTCGCTTGGGGCAATGTGCTCTGGCGGCACTATCGCTAATATTACAGCATTGTGGGTTGCAAGAAACTTAGCCTTGAAGCCCGATGGTAACTTTGCCGGTATCGCTGCAGAAGGTTTAGCAGCAGGTTTGGCGCACTATAACTACCAGCGATTAACCATTATGGTTTCTGAGCGCGGTCACTATTCACTCAGCAAAGCTGCTGATGTGCTGGGCATTGGCCGGCGTAACCTCATTGCTGTTCCAACCGACGATAACAACCGCATTCGCATTGATAAACTGCGTGAAGCTTGTAATCAAGTGGCTACCGATGGCGGCAAGGTGCTCGCTATTGTGGGCGTAGCCGGTACCACGGAAACTGGACACATTGATCCGCTTAACGAGCTTGCCGATGTTGCTGAAGAAGTGGGCGCTCACTTCCACGTTGATGCAGCATGGGGTGGCGCTACCTTATTATCGAATCGGCATCGCAGCTTGCTAAACGGGGTGGAGCGAGCAGATAGCGTTACCATTGATGCACACAAACAAATGTATGTGCCTATGGGGGCCGGTATGGTGCTATTTCGTGATCCCAGCATGGTTCGCGCCATTGAGCATCACGCGGAATATGTTATCCGTCACGGATCAAAAGATTTAGGTGCGCATACCATGGAAGGCTCACGCCCAGGTATGGCGATGATGGTGTATTCAGCCATGCATGTCATGGGGCGCCGAGGCTATGAATTGTTAATCGACCAAAGTATAGAGAAGGCGCAGAAGTTTGCCGACTTGATTGCAAAGCAAGATGACTTTGAACTGATTACCGAGCCGCAATTATGTTTGCTGACTTATCGCTTTGTTCCTGCGAAAGTGAAACCGTTGTTAAAGCAGGCAAACGCAGAGCAAATTCGTCGAATAATGCCGCATCTCAACGCATTGACACGATTCATTCAAAAGCGGCAGCGTGAGACGGGGCGGTCATTTGTTTCGCGAACAAAACTGACTCCCGCACAGTACTATCGAGAGCCAACTGTCGTTTTTCGCGTGGTTTTAGCGAATCCGTTAACCACGCTAGAAATGCTTGAGGAAGTACTGCAAGAGCAGCGTGAGATTGCTGCGCACGCAATGAGCTTGCGTGGTGCGTTGTATACCGAGCTACGAGAGTTGGGCTTAGTGCGTGACTTAAATGGCAATTAACGGTCGAACTGCAGATTGTCGATTAACCGTGTTTTACCTAAAAACGCTGCAATAAGAATAACCAGTTCGTTGTCTTGCAAGGTCGCTTCAGCGAGGTCGTTACGTCGGCGCAATTCTAAATAATCAAGCTTCAACCCTGCCGTTTCAATCGTATTTTTGGCGCGGCTCAATGCTGCTCTATCATCACTGCCAGATTTTATTTCTCGTGAAATCTGCTGCAGTGTCTGATAAATAATCGGCGCGACCTGCCGCTGTTGCGCACTCAGGTAGCCATTGCGTGAACTTAAAGCTAAGCCATCGGGTGCACGCTCCGTTGCCATGCCAAAAACTTCCACCGGCAAGCTAAGATCACGCGTCATCAATCGAATCACTTGTAACTGTTGATAATCTTTTTCGCCAAAAATAGCGCAGTCGGGTTGCACCATGTTAAATAGCTTTGCGACGATTGTAGCGACGCCACGGAAGTGACCTGGTCGGCTGGCGCCACAGAGAATATCTGATACGCCCGGTACTTCGATGAAGGTTTGCTGTTGCAGTCCACGCGGGTAGACGTCATTAACTGTGGGGGCAAATACAGCTGCTGTTCCGTGCTCAGCTAATGCTAAACAGTCCGCTTCAAATGTACGTGGGTAGCTATCTAAATCCTCGTTTGCTCCGAATTGCATGGGGTTAACAAAAATACTGACCACCACATGTTGTGCATGTTGCTTAGCCACGTCAACGAGCTTAAGGTGGCCTTTATGCAAGTTACCCATGGTTGGAACTAACGCAACGGTACCCTTAACTTGGTTGCGCCAGACACGCAATTCTTCCAGATTCTTTAATTGCTGCATAGGCGACTACTCGAAAGAATGCTCAGGCCCAGGAAACGAGCCTTCTTTTACTTGATCAATATAGAGTTTTACGGCGCTTTCAAGATCGCCTGCTTTGGCCAGAAAGTTCTTCACAAACTTGGGTAGATAGTCACTGTTAAGGCCGAACATGTCGTGCATAACCAAAATTTGACCGTCAGTTTGTCCACCAGCACCAATACCAATTACAGGAATGCTTAGCTTGTCGCTGATCAGCTTACCAAGTTCAGTTGGAACACATTCTAGCACTAACATTTGTGCACCGGCTTGTTCCAATGCCATGGCTTGGCGGACCGTATTTTCAGCTGCACTTTGTTCGCGCCCCTGCACTTTATAACCGCCAAGCACATGAACTGACTGAGGCAACAATCCCAAATGCGCACACACCGGAACACTGCGTTCCACTAACATGCGGATGGTCTCCAGCAGCCATTCACCGCCTTCAAGTTTCACCATATTTGCACCAGCACGCATTAATTTAGCGGCTTCCTGACAAGCCTCCTGAGGCGTTGCGTAGGACATAAAGGGCATATCTGCCATCACAAAGGCGTCGGGAGCACCGCGACGCACGGCTTCGGTATGATAGGCAATGTGCTCAATCGTAACCGGCAAAGTCGTGGCTTGACCCTGGATAACGTTACCAAGAGAGTCACCAACCAGCATAAAGTCTACGCCTGCCTGTGCGAAAAGTTTCGCAAACGAAGCATCATAGGCTGTTATCGAAACGATCTTGTCGCCCGCGGCCTTCATTTTGGTTAATTTAGAAATAGTCATGCCCGCCATGGCGAACTCCTTATGGCAATCAGATAGCTCTGGATTGTATCAGGTAATTTTTTGCAGGTCATGATGTGCCATAGTGGCCTGCACAGACAAGAGCTTGCGACCATCCGGCAAAACAAGCTCAGAATTAAGCTCGGTTAACGGAACCACAACGAAATCACGCTCGGTGAGGCCCGGGTGCGGTATTGTCAGACGCGGGAGCCGAATGGTTTCGTTGCCGTACAACAGCAGATCAAGATCAAGTGTACGTGGCCCCCAACGAAGACTTCTTTGGCGACCGAACTGCTGTTCAATAGCCTGAAGTAAATCGAGTACAGCTAAGGGCTCCAACTCGGTTTCGGCGCACACCACGGCATTTACATAATCCGGTTGCTCAGCAGGCCCCATGGGTTTACTGGCATATAACGAACTGGCGCGAAGTCGCGCAAATTGACTCAAACCACTAAGCTCAAAAATAGCCTCTTTGAGCGTTTGTTCGGGGTTACCTAAGTTGGCACCAAGGCCAATATAGACCGTTGCCATTAATCCGCCTGTTTAGGCGGTTTGGTGCGGCGTCTACGACCACCGCGCCGACCCCGACGTTTGGCTGCGGGTTTTCCGTCTGGGCTATGTATAGGAGCTGGGGTAACGTCGCTATTTTCTTGCAGTTTGGTCCAGAACTGTGCCCGTTGCTCCAATACTTTTTGTTCAATTGGGGCAGCGGTTTTCGCTCGAAGCAACAAAAAGTCATACGCAGCCCTAAATTTCGGGTGTGACAACAGGCTATGAACGCGTTTACCTTTGGCGCGTTCCATACGCTGTTGCAATTGCCAGATTTCACGCGCCGGCAAACTGAAACGCTTGGGGATTGAAATAGTTTGTACTTGGCGGCCAATTACGTCGGCGGCAGCAATATTGAGTGCGTCCACAGGCGGTAAACCACTCTCTACGCTCAACTGCTCCATGCGGGCCTGGAGTGGCCACCACAGTAACGCAGCAAACAGATATGCCGGGGTAATGTGCTGGTCGTTACGAATGCGGGTGTCAGTATCTAAAAACGTTTGTCGAATCAACTGATACGGGGCTTCATTTGGCGCTTTTAAGTAATTCTTTAACAGCGGAAACAGTTGCTGAAACAAATGATACTCAACCATCATTTCAAAGTTCGCTAACGCTTTGCCAGCAGTAAATAACTTCAGCACTTCTTCGAATAGCCGCGCGGCCGGAATGTTCTGCAGCAGCGGTGCGTGTTCAATAATGGGGATTGCCACACTGCTATCAAGTCGCATGTTCAATTTGGTGGCAAAACGCACCGCGCGAAGCATCCGCACAGGGTCTTCGCGATAACGCGTTGCGGGGTCGCCAATCATACGTAGCAAACCTGCTTCAATATCTTTCACGCCGTCGGCAAAATCGATAATGCTGAAATCAGCGATATTGTAGTAAAGCGCGTTGGCCGTGAAGTCGCGACGTTGTGCGTCTTCTTCAATGCTTCCGTACACGTTATCACGCACTAACATGCCTTCAGCGTCTTGCTTACCTACTTTATCAGTGGATTCATCGTCGCTGGTGTCGTGATGCCCACGGAAAGTTGCCACTTCAATAATTTCCCGGCCAAACACCACATGCGCTAAGCGGAATCGGCGACCTACAAGGCGACAGTTGCGAAATAGCTTCCGCACTTGCTCCGGAGTAGCGTTGGTGGACACATCAAAGTCTTTCGGGTGGAGACCCAACAAGAGATCACGTACGCAACCACCAACAAGGTAGGCTTGATAACCCGAGTTATGGAGTCGATAAAGAACCTTCAGTGCTGCTTCTGAAATGTCCTTACGCGATATAGGATGTTGATCACGTGGAATAATTCGTGGTTTGGCAAGAATATTCTGCGGTAAGTTCGACGTGTCCGCAGTGCGCTTTAGTGCGCGTTCGGCCAAGGCTTTGATGCGTTTAATAATAAGGGGTTCTCCGGCTAATTTCGCAAACGGTTATATTGTATCCTGCTAGGCCCTTTCAGGGAAGTATCTCGCGCGCCATTGCGTTACCGCTGACGCGACCAAATCTGCTGGTGCTAAGTTTGTATCTGGCTGTAACCCAAGAAATTGCATGGCTGCATTCAGTTGCGCGGTCACGCAATCTTTATCAAGCGCTGGCGCGTGATTTTGTTTACTCAGCTTGTTGCCGTGCTCGTCAAGAGCGAGTGGCACATGCTTAAATTTTGGGGTTCTGTCAGTAAAGTAACGCCAGAGATTGAGTTGCCAGCTACTGGCGGTAAGTAAATCTTCGCCCCGAACAATGTCCGTGATGCCTTGTTCGATGTCATCAATCACGACCGCGAGTTGATAGGTAAACAGGCCATCGCGGCGAAATAGAACAAAGTCTTCAGCCGCAAATTCGGGTTCAATGTCAATGTGACCGAGTAATTGGTCTTCAAAGGAAAGTACTGGGCGATCGTTTTTAAAACGCACGGCCGTGTTTTCTGAACGCAAGTTTTTATCGCGACAGACTCCCGTGTAAAACGGGCCAAGCGCTTTAATTTGTTTGCGGGAGCATTCACAGCGATAAGTTAACTGTTGATCAGTGAGGTGCTGTAGGGCCGCTTGATAAATCTCGGTGCGTCTGCTTTGGTACCAAATGTCACCATCCCAATGCAGTTCATGCTGTTTAAGTTGTTCAAGAATGAGTTGGTCTGCGCCTGATACCGCGCGAGGTTCATCAATATCTTCAATGCGAACATACCAGTGACCACCGCAGGCGCGGGCATCTAGGTAGCTTGCGAGTGCAGCAAGTAGAGAGCCAAAATGAAGTGGCCCCGACGGCGTCGGGGCAAAACGACCACAATAACCAGAGGTGGCTACCATGTTAGGCGCCAGTCATTTGCTTCTCTTTGATTTCCGCCAGTGTTTTACAATCAACACATAAGTCAGCGGTTGGGCGCGCTTCAAGTCGGCGGATGCCAATTTCAATGCCACACTGATCACAGAAACCGAAATCGTCGGCTTCAATTTTTTGCAGTGTTTTCTCAATTTTCTTGATGAGCTTGCGTTCACGATCGCGCGTGCGCAATTCAAGACTAAATTCTTCTTCTTGAGCGGCACGGTCAACCGGATCTGGAAAGTTTGCTGCTTCGTCTTTCATATGATGCACGGTGCGGTCAACTTCTTCGCGCAATTGCGCACGCCACACTTCTAGAATTTTACGAAAATGCGCACGCTGCGCCTCATTCATGTATTCTTCGCTCGAGCCTTGCTCGTAAGGCTCCAAGCCAGCTTGCGCCAGAATGCCATGGGCTTTTTTCGGCGTTCCTTGAGGCATTATGGATCTCCTGTATGAGACGTTGTTATTAAAAAGGTCGGTACATATACCAGAAAGCGATGGGGTGCGCAATTTTATTTGTGAAATAACAGTGCGTGTTGACCCACTCAAACTATTTATTCATTGGAAGTAATCCAGTCGGTGTAATTCCATGCTCTGAAATGTCGCAGCTTAGCGCATAAAACTCAACTCCAAATGCTTCGGCCTGGGCCGCCATTGCCGCATATTTTGCATCTAAATGATGTGCTGCCTGCACATGCTTTATACCCTCATGCATAACAACATAAAGCACAACGGCGCGGTGACCGTCAGACTTCATATCTTGCAGGCTACGTAAATGATCAACCGCACGTTTGCTTACCGTATCAGGAAAAAATCCTTGCGCACCTTCGGCCAGCGTTACACTTTTAACCTCTATAAATACCGTTTGTCCAGCAGCATCTTCGGCGCACCAGTCGATGCGGCGGTTGTCGTAGCCATACTTGCGTTCTGCCACCAAATTAGCAAGATCGCTCAGGGCAGGAACGATGTTATTTTCAAGTGCTTCGCCAGCCAGTTGATTCGCTCGATGGGTATTCACGCAAATCAAATCGCCGTTATTGGTTTGCGCTAACTCCCATGTGTAACGGTATTTACGCTTTGGATTACTTGAGTCACTCATCCATATTTTCATACCGGGTTCAGCACACCCGGTCATGGCTCCTGTATTTGGACAATGAATGGTGATTACCTCACCGTTAACTAATTGAACATCAGCTAAAAATCGTTTGTACCGTTTTAATAGCACTGCTTGTCGCAAAGGGTTGAGAAACTTCATTGTAAGCCCCATCTAGCTCGGATACGATAGAGAAATATAAAGCTGAAAACATACTGGGAGCATATTCGCATGTCTAGCACTGTATCTGTATTTGTCTCGACGAAGAAAACCGAGCAACCCGCTTGGAAGCCAAGCACGGCGGCGGTTATGGGCGAGCAAGGCGCGACAATTTTCATTGGTGACAATGAAGCTGATAACCTCCGTAAAATCCAAAAAGCTGGCCGACAACTCGACAATTTGGGCATCAACGGCGTCAAATTAGTGGGGAGCGACTGGGATATCGAGCGTCAATGGGCGTTTTCGAACGGTTTTACAGATACTTTAAGCAAGAACCAAATTGAGTGGGCGAGTGATGCCGAAACCCTTCAGCAGATGCGTGATACGGCTGCTTGGGTGCGTAAATTAATTAACTTGCCGCCGAATGAAATCTATCCAGAATCGCTGGCGCAAATGGTCAGTGAAAAGCTAACTGCGGTTGCGCCTGATGCCATATCAGTGCGCTCAATTGTCGGTGACGACTTGATTCAAGATGGCCGCATGGGCATCCACACAGTTGGCCGTGCCAGTGAACGCCCGCCGCTGATGTTGGTGGTGGACTATAATCCGAGCAAAGACAAAGACGCCGAGGTTGAGGCTGTTCTAATAGGTAAAGGAATTACCTTTGATAGCGGCGGTTACAGCATCAAGTCCAGCGAAGGCATGTTGGCCATGAAATGTGATATGGGTGGTGCTGCCACCGTTGCAGGTGCATTGGTTCATGCCATTCATCAAGGGCTCAATAAACGCGTGCAGTTGGTCTTGTGCTGCGCTGAAAACTTGATTGACGGTAGTGCGTATAAGCTGGGTGATATTATCACCTATAAAGACCAACAAACCGTTGAAATCGTGAATACGGATGCTGAAGGGCGCTTAGTTCTTGCCGATGGTTTGCTTTATGCGGGTGAAGTAAATGCGAAGCTTGTCATCGATGCCGCAACCTTAACGGGCGCTGCGCAAGTGGCTGTTGGTACTGACTACAATGCACTCTTTAGTGTGGATGATAAGCTGGCGCAGGAAACGTTAACAATAGCGGAACAGCAACGCGAATTGTTGTGGCGTCTGCCGTTGAATCAATGGCATAAAGATAATTGCCCATCCGCGTTCGCTGACACGGCAAATAGCCGACCGCAAAAAGGTGGTGGTTCGGGTGGCGCGAGCAATGCAGCCGGATTTTTATTGCGATTTGCGCCGAATAATGGCGCGGGTTGGATGCATTTTGATATTGCTGGTGCTTATCACGGCAGTGCCAATGGCCTCTGGCCAACGGGTGCAACAGCCCTAGGTTTCCGTACTATCGCGGCGACCTTGTTGAAGTAACGCCATGACGCGACCACAGGTGCTGCCGGTAACAGCGCTCATTGATGATGTGATTGCCTTGTTACCCGGCGCACGTGTGGTGCTTGAAGCGCCGCCCGGCGCTGGCAAATCAACTGTTTTGCCGTTAGCTCTACTTGATGCCGAAGTGCTGGCAAATCAACGTATTCTTCTTTTACAACCACGCCGCTTGGCAGCAATATCAATCGCAAATTTTTTGGCGAGTCAGCGCGGCGAAGCTGTTGGGCAATCGGTTGGCTACCATATTCGCGGCGAAGCTAAATTCAATCAAAATACACGGCTATTGATAGTTACCGAGGGTATGTTTACCCAGTACATTCAAAACGACCCGGAGCTTACCGGTGTCGGGTTGGTAATATTTGATGAGTTCCATGAACGTAATTTGACCAGTGATCTTGGTCTTGCCATGGCATTAGAAAGCGCCAGCCTTCGTAGCGACTTAAGCCTACTGATCATGTCAGCCACGCTACCTGCACAGGCCATTGCTGATTGGTTGGGTGATGCGCAGGTTCTGAAAAGTGAAGGGCGTCAATATCCCGTCGACATTAGCTATCACCCCGTACCTGCCGGTCAACCATGGTTGCAACAATTACCCAGTGTGATTGAAAAAGCGATGCAGAAGGCTCAGTTGGGCGTGTTAGTTTTCGTGCCTGGCCAGCGTGAAATTAAGAAATTGTGCGCAAAGTTTGAGCACATTCCGAATTGGGATGTATTACCACTGCACCGACAGATACCTCTGGCCGAGCAAAAGAAAATCTTTTCGCCAAACCCATCGCGCCGTCGGTTGGTTATAGCGACAAACATTGCGGAAACCAGTTTAACCATTCCAAACATCGATGTCGTGGTTGATAGTGGGCGTGAACGGCAGGCTCAGTTCTACCCACAGCATGGCATTACGCGTTTGCTCACCCGACGTATTAGTAAAGCTTCAGCCATGCAACGTGCTGGTCGCGCAGGGCGTTTAGGGCCTGGAGCCTGCATGCGCTTGTGGGCAAAAAATGAAGAGCATGGCATGCGTGAGTTTCAGGCACCTGATTTGGAAACGGCCGATTTAACCTCACTGCTGCTTGAATGCCGTCGCTGGGGAGCTGCCCCTGCGCAGATGAAATTCTTCAGTCAGCCCAATAATGCGAATTTAGCCGCAGCAGATAACTTATTGACGCAACTTGGTATCAGCCATGAACAGGGTGGATTAACGGCCCTAGGGACTCAGATGGCTGAGTTTGGTGCCGAACCTCGCGTTGCACGTATTTTGGCTTATGCGTCTGAACAGCCGTCCATTGTGCGAGTGACCGCGGCCTGGCTGGTGGCTCAAATTGAGCAACCGGGCCCTGCTGAGTCCTTTCCAACCGCAGTAAGCCAATTAATTCCTGCGGCCCGTCAACGTTTTCAATATTGGTGCAGACGCCTTCAGGTCGAGCCGGCACAGCCTGATGCAACATTGGCGGCTGAGTTGTTGCTGTGGGGCTACAGCGACCGCATTGCGCAGCAACGGCGTGGTGGTGAAGGGTACCTTTTGAGTTATGGCGGCGGCGCAGTTTTTCACCGTGAAGACAAACGACCGCGCTCAGCCTGGTTGTTGGTGATTGATATGATGCTTAGCGAGCAGCAAACCGATGCCATAATAGGCGCGGCTATTGCCTTAAATGAAAGTGACTTAAATCATCCAGCAGTGCAGAAGGAACGTCGTACTGAGGTGCGCTGGCAAGGGCCACAACAGCGCTTGCAAGCTGTTCAGGTTGAAGCCATCGGCGCCATAATTTTATCGGAGAAGTTAGCCCCAGATGCTATTTCAGCGGCTGATCGCTTAGCTGCTTTGACTCGCTTTGTCAGCGGTCAGGTTGCTTCACACGGGCTTGCGTATTTTGCACTAAACGACGAAACCCGACAGTGGCTGGCGCGCGTTAATCTCTACCAAGAAAAACTTAAACCAGAACAGTGGCCAAACTTTGATGTGGCCACGCTAGTCAACGAGCTTGAAAGCTGGGCGACGCCATTTTGGCAGGGCATCGTTAGCCTACAGAAAATCAAAGCGTGGAATCCCTGCGCCGCCTTGCAGGCACGTTTAACCTACACGCAACACAATGCATTGAATCAGGCTTGCCCCGAAAAGCTTGAAATTCCGAGTGGTCGGCAGGTAAAAATTGATTATTGTGCCGAGCAACCGCTGGTTGCTGTGAAGCTGCAAGAAATGTTTGGCGAGCCGATTTCACCCACGGTTTGTCATGGTCAACAGACCATTACCATAGATTTACTCTCGCCAGCTGGAAGATTATTGCAACGCACCGGCGATTTAGCTAGCTTTTGGAGTAATGCCTATCAACACGTTAAAAAAGAAATGAAAGGTCGTTATCCTAAGCATCCATGGCCAGATGACCCACGCCAAGCGCAAGCAACACATAAAACCAAGAGACAGTTGAAATGACAAAAACGAAGAAGGCCAAGAAGCCATCTGTATTACGTCGACTACTTGTGCTTGGGCTCAAGCTTGCGCTAATTGGTGTCGTGTTATTAGTTGGGTATTTAATTTACCTCGACGCAAGCCTAACTGAACGCTTTAGTAGTAATCGTTATCAAGCCCCCGCGCTTATTTATGGGCGTAGCTTAACCTTGGAGCCAGCTGCGCCAATTTCGCGTGAAATGGTGGTTGCAGAGCTCGATCGACTAAATTACCAACGTGTCACCAAGGTTGCCGATACGGGCCAGTATAGCGTCACCGAGTATGGCATTGATTTCTACCGTCGGCCGTTCGACTTTGCACAAGGGCCGCAAATGGCTCAGCACGTTCAAGTCAATTTTGCTGGCGATCGGGTTCAGGCCGTGATGAGTCTGCCCAACGGTAGAAGACTCAACCGAGTTGAACTTGAGCCGCCTTACTTGGGTCGTTTATCGGGTGGTAATAAGGAAGATCGTTTATTAGTAGGGCTGGAACGTGTACCAAGCTTGCTAATTGAAACCCTGTTGCTCATTGAAGATCGTGATTTCTACCACCATTCAGGCATTTCATTGACCTCCATTGGGCGTGCGGCATTAGCCAATCTTGCTGCAATGCGAACCGTACAGGGCGGCAGCACACTGACTCAGCAATTGGTGAAAAACCTGTATTTAACGCGTGACCGCACCTTATGGCGCAAAGCCAATGAAGCGCTCATGGCGATTGTTCTGGACTACCGATTTAGTAAGAATGAAATTCTAGAAACGTACTTGAACGAAGTTTACTTTGGTCAGGATAGAGGCTCGGCTATTCATGGCGTAGGGCTTGCCAGTCGACTCTATTTTGGCAAGCAAGTTGAAGAACTCGATCCTGCCGATGTTGCGCTACTAGTGGGGGTTATTAAAGGCCCCTCGTATTACGATCCGCGTCGCTACCCAGAGCGCGCGCAAGAACGGCGCGACCTTATTCTACAGTTGATGTTTGCAGAAAACTTAATTAGTCAGTCGCAATATGTGGCCGGCGTGAATCAACCAGTTATGCCGCAGGGCAGCGGGCGTTTGGTGAGCGAAAATATTCCCCATTATATGGAGTTAGTCCAGTTTGAGTTAGGACGCATGCGCTTGCCAGAAAACTGGCAGCAAGACGGTTTGCGCGTGTTCACTTACCTTGATCCTCTGGCGCAAGAGGCCGCAGAACACGCCCTGACGCGCGAACTTCCAAAAGTAAGCGAAGACACTGAGTTACAAGGCGCCGTGGTGATAGCGAATCACGAGCAAGCGGGCATTACCGCAGTTGTTGGTGATCGCAATCCGCGTCGCGTTGGTTTTAATCGTGCGGTAGCGGCAATGCGCCCTGTCGGCTCGCTGATCAAACCTTTGATTTATGCTGAAGCCTTTTCCAGTTTATCTGATTTTGAACTTGGCTCTTTGTTGTTTGATGAACCGCTGGTGTACGAACAGCAGGGGCAGCCTTCGTGGTCACCGCAAAACTTTGATAAAAAGCATGTGGGCGCGATGCTTGCTTATGACGCATTGGCACAGTCACGCAACGTACCAGCCGTGCGCTTGGGTTTAACGATCGGCATCGACCGAATTGTTGATTTGTTGCAAGCGAGCGGGGTGGACACTCCGATACCGAGTGTACCATCGCTGACATTAGGTGCCGTGCCGTTGTCGCCACTTACGGTGACGGAAGTTTATAGCATGCTTGCGCAGCAGGGAGTCCATCGACCACTGCAAAGTATTCGCGCGGTAACCAACCATCAAGGATTAACACTCTTTGAACGGCAACAAGCAGACGCGAAGCAAGTGTTCTCAGCTACCGCAGGTTATTTGGTGAATTACGGTTTACGTGGCGTGATTAATGAAGGCACAGGAAGTAAATTAGCAGACGCATTTGGGGTCAATAAGCTGGCCGGCAAAAGCGGTACAACCAATGACTATCGCGATAGTTGGTTTGTTGCTTATGACAATAAACACGTGGTTGCAGCGTGGTTGGGGCGTGACGACAATCAGCCGGTACAGTTAACCGGTAGCAGTGGTGCGTTACGCGTGGTGCAAGGGGTATTGAACCAGTTGCTTATAACCCCGCTGGAGTTGCAAACGCCAACCGACGTGCAGGCCGCCGCATTCCATCCAACGCTGGGTGTTCGTATTCCGGTTGAGTGTAATAATGCGCGCCTGTTACCGGCGCGCAAAAAACAATTGCCGGAAGACCTTGGTTGCTCCGGCGAAATTGAAGAAAAGTCGTGGTGGCAGCGCTTATTTTAGCGCTGCGAATGCCACTTTTGCGGCCGCCAATGTGGCATCAATATCCGCATCAGAATGCGCAGCAGACATAAAGCCAGCTTCAAATGCTGATGGAGCTAAATACACACCTTGCTTTAGCATACTGTGATAGAACGAACGGAAATGCGCCATGTTGCACTCCGTAGCTTGTTTGAAGCTGGTAATTGGACCATCACCACTAAAGAAGAAACCAAACATCGAACCTGCCCGGTTGGTTGTAAATGGTATACCTGCTTCATCAGCTAAAGCTTGCAAGCCGTCCAGAAGACGATCAACTTTGGCATATAGATTTGGATACAAGGCTTCGTCTTCAAGTTGGGTTAATGCAGCTAAACCAGCCGCCATAGCAACAGGATTACCCGATAATGTGCCAGCTTGGTAAACTGGGCCGACAGGTGCAATGTAATCCATGATTTCACGTTTACCACCAAAAGCGCCAACAGGCATACCACCGCCAATTACTTTGCCAAGAGTGGTTAAATCTGGAAGTACTTTATAGCGCTCTTGTGCGCCGCCACGGGCAACACGAAACCCAGACATAACTTCGTCAAAAATAAGCACACTGCCATACTCGTCACAAATTTCACGCAAGCCTTCTAAGAACCCTGGGGCCGGCGGTATGCAGTTCATGTTACCTGCAACAGGTTCAACGATGATGGTGGCAATGTCATCGCCGCATTCGGCGAATATTTGGCGTACCGAATCCAAATCATTGAAGGTGACGGTAAGTGTGTGTTTGGCAAAGTCTTCAGGAATACCTGGTGAGCTGGGTACACCCAGAGTTAACGCGCCTGAACCGGCCTTTACCAGCAACGCATCAGCATGCCCGTGATAGCAACCTTCAAACTTTAGAATTTTGTCACGCCCAGTAAAACCACGCGCTAAACGAATCGCTGTCATGGTTGCTTCAGTGCCTGAATTCACCATGCGCACTTTTTCAATGGAAGGTACTAAAAATTTTATCTTTTCAGCCATGGTGATTTCATTGGCTGTTGGCGTGCCGAAACTTAGTCCCCGATCAACGGCCTGGTGCGTGGCTTCGCGAATAGCGGTATTGTTGTGTCCCAAAATCATTGGGCCCCAAGAGCCGACATAATCGATGTAACGCTGGCCGTCGGCATCAAACATATAAGCACCATCGGCGCGTTCGATGAAAATTGGCGAGCCGCCAACCCCATTAAATGCGCGAACTGGAGAGTTTACGCCGCCAGGAATGCTATGTTGTGCTTGGGCAAATAATTCGTCAGAACGTGACATTCGTTTCCTCATATTCATTGTAGATGGACTAATAACCGGTGCGTTTTTCGCTGTACCAGTTCACATCGCATTCATATTTATCAACCTGGTCCGCCACACCTAATGTTAAAGCGAATAGGGCCATTCGAATTAAAACGCCGTTATCGGCTTGACGAAATATGGCCAAATTAGGATTTTGGTTCAGATCATTATCTAATTCGTTGGCTTCTGCGCGCGAATCACGTGGTAACGGGTGCATAATCACAGTGTTCGGCTTGTAGTGCTTGGTGTAGATTTCGCTATTAAGCCTAAATTTACCCCGGTATAAATCTGCTTCTTGCGGTGTTGTAAAACGCTCTTGCTGAATACGTGTTTGGTACACGATATCCGCATCTGAGATACCGCTCACTTGGTCGGTAATAACCACCTGATGACCAGCTTGCGCGAGAACTTCCAACACACTATCCGGCATAGCTAATTCGCGTGGTGAAATTAAGGTGAAACGAATATTTTTATACATGGCCAGTAATCGCGACAAGGAATGCACGGTACGACCGAACTTTAAGTCGCCCATCATGCATATATGCATGCCGTCTACTGTATGGCCATGGTAGGCCAACTCTTGCTTAATGGTGTACAAGTCGAGTAATGCTTGCGTTGGGTGTTCATTAGCTCCATCGCCGCCATTGATAACCGGAACACGACTACCCTCGGCAAATTCAGCTACGGAACCTGACTTTGGATGGCGCATTGCAATAACATCGCTGTAGCTACTCAGCACACGTGCGGTATCGTACAGGGATTCACCTTTTGCCAGAGCAGAACTTTCCATCCCAGTGGTTTCGCGCACTTCGCCGCCAAGTAAATTGAATGCGGTACCGAAACTTACCCGAGTTCGCGTGGACGATTCGAAAAACAAATTGCCAAGAATTGCACCATCAAGAACTTTCGTGCGTTTTTGACGGCGCGCGTATGGTTGCATACGATCGGCAATCGCAAAAATAGTTTGAATGCTATCAATATCGAATTGGTCAACAGAAAGGATGTTGGCACCGGTAAAATTCATGATTAGAGGCCCTACAGTGATGGAAAACACTGGACGGATACTTTAGCAGAAAGTGTACCTAAAAAGAATGGTCAAGCCATTAAAACGGCTTGACCACAGCTAAAATGATGATCGCAAATAAAGCGAGTACCGGCACTTCGTTAAATACGCGATAAAATTTATGGCTGCGGGTATTACGATTGTGTTTAAAGTCCGACAAAAGCTTAAAGCAATAGCCATGATAGACATAAAGCAAAGCAACCAGCACTAACTTAACGTGCAACCAAGCGCTTGCTTTAAGCCAAGCAGCCCCATATATCCACATGAGAGCTAAACCAAAAATCAGGGTGAGAATCGCAAAAGGCGTCACAAAGTACAGTAACCGCCGTTCCATCACTTTGAGTTGTTCGCTAACGTTTTCATTGTCGTTCTGGGCGTGGTAGACAAATAGCCGCGGCAAATAAAAAATACCGGCAAACCAAGCTACCATGAATATTACGTGAAACGCTTTAAGCCAAAGAATCATACGACCGCCTGTGCTCGACTATTTTTAGTTGCGTGATGATAAGCGCCTGCGTAGCATGACGCTAACTCATGATAAGAAGTGAATCGATGAAAGAGAAGAAAAATATCATAATCAGCGCCTTAGTTCACCGTTTTGGTGGTTGGGGCGTGCTTGCTCTGGCAATAGCCTGTGGCGCTTTGGCCGGATATTGGGGTGGCAACTGGCATGTGCTGGCGCTTCAGGATGAAATTGAGCGCAAAGAGCTGCTTATTGAACAGCTCTATGAACGCTCAGAAACCTTCGACTATCAGCAACATATTGCGACTGTCGAGCTCGGTATTGAGCGTGCTGCAAGTAAAAGCCTGCAACAAGAGTTGCTCATGGCACAAGACGAGAACTTTGCCCTGCGGCGCGAACTGACCTTTTATCAAAAAATTATGGCGCCAGAACTTGAGGCGAGCGGGGTCGTTATCGACTCGCTGGAGCTACAGAAGAACATCGCGGCGAATCACTTTCATTTCAGGCTGGCTATTGTGCAAATGGAACGACTACGAAATCTCACCAAGGGGTCGTTAAATATTCGCTTGCATGGCCGGAAAGAGGGTAAGTCAGCCAGCTTCGATTTACTGGCTTTAGCGAACATTGAGGCTAAAGATCGTCAATTCAGTATGCGCTATTTCACCGTTCAGGCAGGCGACTTTGTGTTACCGGATGATTTCCTGCCGGAGCGCATTGATGTTGAAGTAAATATCAATGGCTCGAAGCAACCCCTGACGCGGAGTTTTTTCTGGAGTCAATTGCTGCAGGAACGCGCAAAGCAGGTGGTGGAATAATTACGTGTTATAGTAGGGTCAATACTTGACCCTTTTAGTCAGGTAAGAGAAAATAGCAGTTGAATTTTCAAGAGGTACCAAATCATCATGACCGACGCAGCACAAGCGATGCCAATTCAGTTTACTGAATCTGCGGCAAACAAAGTAAAAAAACTTATCGCCGAAGAAGAAAATCCGGCGTTAAAACTGCGTGTGTACGTAACAGGTGGTGGGTGTTCTGGCTTCCAGTATGGTTTTACTTTTGATGAGAAAGCCAATCCGGGAGACATGGAAATAGAAAAAAATGGTGTCACCTTGGTGGTTGACCCAATGAGCTTGCAATATTTAGTCGGCGGAACTGTGAACTATGAAGAAGGTTTGCAAGGCGCTCGATTCTTCGTTGATAACCCAAATGCGACCACTACCTGTGGTTGTGGGTCTAGCTTCGCGATATGAGGATGAGTTAACTCGCGCTTTCGGTTAGAATATTCCCACACATTCTAAGCGAGGTTTTTATGAGCGCATACGCAGATCATATCGCCACGGTTCGTGCCCGTTTTGACGCGGCACTTATCGCGACGGGTTACGACTCAGTTCTTATTTACGCGGGCCAACCGCGCGTTGCATTTCTAGACGACAACCCAGCCCCTTATAAAGTAAACCCTTTATTCAAATATTGGGTTCCGGTTATTGAAAGCCCCAAAAGTGCAATCTTCTACGAGCCAGGTAATAAACCGGTGGTTTTCCTGTTTAAGCCACGCGATTTTTGGCACGCTGAAGTCAAGATTCCTGTTGAAGAATGGCAGGAACATGTGGAGCTCGTTGTGATTGACGAGCAAGACAAAATGACAGCTTGGCTTGGTGATAAATTGAAGTCAGCGGCGTTTATTGGTGAAGACTTCGCTGAGCCTGTTGCCAGTTGGCCAGTTAAGGCACGCAATCCAGCAAATTTGATTGACCATCTGCACTTCCACCGTGCGATTAAAACCGAGTGGGAAGTCGGGAATCTGCGTGAGGCGAATAAACTTGCCGCTAAAGCACATATCGCTGCACGTGATGCGTTTATGAGCGGTGCTAGCGAATTAGAAATTCATCATGCTTACCTCGCCGCCATCAATTTCCGTGAAAGCCAAGTTCCTTATAACAGTATTGTTGCCTTGAACGAACATGGCGCTGTGCTGCATTACGATGTATACGAAACCCAAGCGCCAGCCGAGTCACGCTCATTTTTAATTGATGCAGGTGCTTTATACCGAGGGTACTGTGCCGATATTACGCGCACATATGCACGGAAATCGGGTTTCTTTGCCGATTTGATTGCAGCGATGGACGTTGCACAGCAAGAATTGCTGACCGAGATTAAGCCGGGCATTAACTATTATGAACTGCACGTTAGCCAGCATTTGAAAATTGCTAAGATTCTCAGTGAATTTGGATTTGTAAAAGGTTCGGCGGAAAGTATTTACGAGCAAGGCTATAGCAGCGCATTTTTCCCGCACGGGCTGGGGCACTTTATTGGGCTTCAAGTTCACGACGTTGGTGGCTTCCTGGCAAATGACCGGGGTGACACGATAGCCCGTGACTCGCGCCATCCATTCTTGCGACTGCTGCGTGATGTTGAAGTGGGGCAGGCTTTCACCATTGAACCTGGACTCTATGTTGTTGATCAGTTGCTGGAAGCGCATCAAGGCAATAATGACTTTAATTGGCAACGAATTGATGAGTTGCGCCCATATGGTGGGGTTCGTATTGAAGATAGCATTGTGGTTGGTGAAAATGGCCGTAATGAAAATCTAACGCGCGACGCCTTTGCCGCTCTTGGTGTTTAACCACTCACGGTAAATAAAGACCACCAAGCACCGTAGGCCGGCTGGCGCCGGTCACGGCGGGTAAATTGCCAGGGGTACGCTGCATATAGCAGCGTGCCAACCAAGCAAACGCCATAGCTTCAACATGCTGCGGCGACACGCCAAGAACTGATGTGGCATGCCAGCCTCGATGTGGAAGTGCTGATTTCAAAGCGCTCATAAGAATTGGGTTGTAGGCACCGCCCCCGGCGACGAAAATAGTTTCGGGCGGCTCTGGCAGCCAGCGTGATATCGCATCTGCAACTGTGCGCGCCGTTAAAGCCACTAAGGTTGCTTGAATGTCTTCAGGTTGATAACTGTCGAGATTCTTCACGTGACTTCGCAACCAGTCCAAATTGAAGTCGTCGCGGCCTGTACTTTTGGGCGGCGGTCGGCTGAAGTAACTATCTGCAACTAACTTTTCAAGCACATCATCAAGTACGGCGCCTTTGGCTGCGAATGCTCCGTGTCGGTCGAACTCATCAGCATGATCAGGGTGGCAAGCTTTAAACCAGCGATCCATTAAGGTATTCGCGGGGCCGGTATCGAAACCGGTAACTCCCGCGGGTGTTCCCGGAAGCCATGTGATATTCGCAATACCACCAAGATTAAGAATAACCCGTGATTCATCAAAACTGCTAAAAATGGCTTGATGGAACGCTGGTACTAAAGGCGCCCCCTGTCCACCCAGGGCAATATCCTTACGCCGAAAATCGGCGACAACCGGTATACCAGTTAACGCTGCAATTGTGTTTGGGTCACCAAGTTGAAGCGTGTAATGGGGCTTTGCATCAGGCTGATGCCGTACTGTCTGCCCATGACTTCCAATCGCTTTGATTGCATTGGGCGACACGTTGATATTGTGCAGGAATTCAGTGACGCATTGCGCGCTAAACATCCCAAACAACCGATCGGCAGTTGCCCAAAGATCAAGTTCCTCGGCCTCCGGCTGACAGAGTTGATGCAATTGTTGTTGCAAGTTATCGGGTAACGGGTAGTGCTGATGACTCAGTAATTCTGGCTGCGCATCTTCAAACTCAACGAGCACCACATCCAGCCCATCCATGCTGGTACCTGACATGAGGCCTAGATAGAGTTCACGTTGCGACATTAGCGCATCGCCAAGTATAACCGTTTGCTGTCGTTCAGAACTGCGAGCCGCTGCTGGGCGGTCTCTTTGAACACCGGTAATTCCGCAGCAATCAATGACTCGGCTTGCGGGAACTTGACCGTACGAGGATTGCGATGCACACCATCAACAAGGAATTCATAATGTAAATGAGCGCCCGTTACACGACCGGTGGCCCCAACGCGACCAATCAATTCACCTTGTTTCACGCGTTGGCCTTTTTTGACAAGCCGTTTGCTTAGGTGCAGGTACTTAGTGACGTAACGCTCGCCGTGCTGGATGAAAACATAATGGCCATTCAAATTGTTGTAGGCGCTTGCGATAACGCGGCCAGCACCCGACGACATAATCGGTGTTCCGGTTTTGGCTGCGTAATCAATACCGTTGTGCGGACGCACTTGGCCTGTCACCGGATGCAGTCGACGCGGATTAAAGCTTGAACTGATGTAGGTAAACTTGACCGGTGAGCGTAAAAACGACTTACGCATTGCACGACCTTCAGCATTGTAGAAATCACCATTGTCATGCAGGAACGCTTGGTAATGCTCGCCACGATTAACAAATTCGGCGGCTAACACGCGGCCGTACCCGACAAACTCGCCGTCGGCGTATTGCTTCTCAAACATAACGCTGAATTCATCGCCCTCACGTAAGTCGAGCGCGAAATCGATATCCCAGCCGAAAATGTCAGCAATACTCATGATCTGACCTTCTGTCAGACCTGCATCAATACCGGCGTTCCAAAAACTTGATTGGATGCGTGCGTGAGCGGTTTCTGTGCGAACCTCAACACTCTTGGATTCAATTTCACTGACAAAACCTTGTTCTGTTTTCGTAATAACCAAGGTGTCGGTTGGGTTGAGCTGATAAGCAATCTGGATAAGTTGGTCGTTTTCGTCGCGCGCAATGCGCAACGTGTCACCAGGATGAATCTTGCGCAGATACTTGTCGGCTTGGCTATCTTGAGTGACACGATAAAGTTGTTGTGGAGAAAGACCCATTTTATCGAATATACGGGCTAAAGAATCACCAGAGCGCACTTCATAGCCGCTCCAACGCACGCTTGTTTCAGCATTGTTGTTCGCAGCGCCTTGCTGCGCTTCAACGCTAATCTCTAATTGATAGCGTTGGCCTAGAATAAGTTCTGACTGCCCAAGTTGCGGCTCACTGACATGACGAGATGCTGTTGCTGATTCAGATGGCAGCAGCACAACAAGCAACGTTGCCGCACAAACAGAGCTGAGCAGCACTTGGTGACGCCGCGGTAACGCAGCGATAAATCTTGCCATATATTTTGGAATCGACTTCATAACCTTCCGACGTGTTAGCGCTCTTTAGTTGTTAGAGTATCGTTAGATCTGATTGCAGAATAATACGAAGTATGGCGATTTTCCAGTCAATTTACGTTTAATTGCGCTTAAACCGGCCGGAGAAATAGCATACAATGCGGGGTTCGTGGCCAAATTGAACGATATCAGGAGAAAGCCAACTATGAAATTATCAGCTGCGGATGCGTTTGCAGAGATTGCGCGTGGTACCGAAGAAATTCTTTTAGCAGAAGAGCTTAAAGAAAAGCTTGCTAGTGGCAAGCCGCTGGTAATTAAAGCTGGTTTTGACCCTACCGCCCCTGATTTGCATCTTGGTCACACGGTTTTGATTAATAAAATGCGTGCTTTTCAAGATTTAGGTCATGAAATTGTGTTTTTGATTGGTGATTTCACCGGCATGATTGGTGATCCAACCGGCAAAAATGTAACGCGTAAACCGCTTTCCCGCGACGACGTATTGGCGAATGCTCAAACTTACAAAGAGCAGGTTTTTAAGATACTCGACCCAGCTAAAACTAAAATCCGGTTCAATTCGGAGTGGATGAACGACCTTGGTGCGGCGGGCATGATTAAGCTTGCAGCGCGGCAAACAGTGGCGCGGATGCTGGAGCGGGACGACTTTAAAAAGCGTTACAGCACTGGGCAACCGATAGCAATTCACGAGTTTCTGTATCCACTCGTACAAGGGTGGGATTCCGTCGCATTGAAGGCCGACGTTGAACTGGGTGGAACCGATCAACGCTTTAACCTGTTAATGGGCCGAGAGCTGCAAAAAGATGAAGGGCAGAAGCCACAAACTGTTGTGATGATGCCGTTACTTGAAGGCCTTGACGGCGTTCAAAAAATGTCTAAATCGTTAGGTAACTACATTGGGATTACCGAACCGGCCAACGAAATGTTCGGCAAAGTCATGTCAGTTTCTGACGACTTAATGTGGCGTTACTATGAGCTTTTAAGTTTCCGCCCATTGGATGAAGTAAAAACGTTTAAGCAGGCCGTGAACGATGGTGCTAATCCACGCGATTACAAAGTGTTGCTGGCGAAGGAAATTATTGCACGCTTCCATGACACGGCTGCCGCCGATGCAGCTGAGCAAGACTTTATTCAACGATTCAGTAAGAACGCGATACCCGATGATATGCCGGAACTAACGGTTGCCAGTGAAAACGGTGAGTTGGCTATTGGGAACTTACTGCGCGAAGCGGAACTCGTGGCATCAACCTCAGAAGCGATGCGCATGATCAAACAGGGTGCGGTTAAAATAGATGGTGATAAGGTAACTGATACGAAAATGGTTGTGGTATCGGGATCAACAGCGGTTTATCAAGTGGGCAAACGCAAGTTCGCGCGAATTACTTTAAGCTAAACACCAGGCGCTCTGATGCATTGGCCAGTAGGCCATTGCATCAGTGTGAGGTGCTCACCCCAAACACAACCAGTATCAAGCGCAATCACATCATCACGTTGCGTATTTCCCATCAATGCAGCCCAATGACCGAATACAAGGGTTGTATCACAGACATCCCATAATTCGAACCATGGCATAAGATGCTCTGGCACGTTCTGATCATTCGGCGCAGTTTTAACGGAAAAGTTGAGATGTCCACTCGTGTCGCAAAAGCGCATCCGCGTGAAGGCGTTGATTATAAATCGAATACGTAAGGCACCTTGCAAATCATCAGACCATTGGCTTGGCTCATTGCCATACATGCTTTGCAAAAATTCCGACAATTGGTCATTTTTCCATGCGGTCTGCAGCGCTGTAGACACTTCATTGGCGTAATTTTCAGCTTGATCGATGGTCCACCAAGGATAAATTCCGGCATGGGTCATCACTAAGTTATCACTGCTGCGCAATAGCAGCGGTTGTTGAACTAACCAGCCTATCCAGTCACGCTTTTCTGCATCGGTTAAAGCGAGAATTGCACCTAACTTATCTTTTGGATCAGCCTCGCGTACGCCGCACATAACAGCCAATAAGTTTAAATCGTGATTGCCAAGTACGATGTGGGCTGCGGAGCCAAGTTCACGGACTATTTCCAGGCTTCTCAATGAAGCAGGTCCGCGCCCTACTAAATCACCGACACACCAAAGCTCATCAAATTTCGGATTGAAATTTGCCTGTTCAAGAACTTTGGAAAGCTGCTCTGCACAGCCTTGAATATCACCAACCAGATAACGCGCCATAACGAATGGTCTGTTTAGTGGATTATGTTTGGAATGGCGAGGCGAAAAGACGGTATCTCAACATCAAATCGGTCACCCGTAGCATCAACCATGGTGTAAAAGCCTTCCATAGTGCCTATCGGCGTGGCGATTACTGTGCCGCTGGTGTAGCTATAACTTTCGCCAGGCGCTATATGTGGCTGTTCGCCAACCACTCCATCGCCAGCGACCCGTGTGATTTTATGGTCGGCATCGGTTATTTTCCAAGCCCGCTTGAGTAACTGAACCGAAACATCCGACTGATTTGTAATGGTAATTGAATAGGCAAAAGCATACTCGCCGACGGTCTCATCGGAATGGGATGCAATGAAATGAGTTTTAACCTCAATATCTATATTACGCATGGTCACCTTGCTGTTCGCTGTACCAGTCTGCTAAGCGGCAATAGTCCGCTACTGACAATGTTTCTGGACGGGCATTAGGATCAATGCCAAGAGCCTCGAGCTGATCGTCGTTCATAATTTGCTTGAGGTTGTTACGTATGGTTTTACGACGCTGGTTAAATGCAATCAAGCAGATTTTATGCAGTGCCACCCGATCTTTTACCGGATACGGCGACTCTTTATAAGGTATCAGTCGCACAACGGCAGATTCAACCTTTGGCGGTGGTGTGAAAGCGCCAGGTGGAACCATGAGAACTAATTCCACCTGACAAGCTTGCTGTATAGAAACACTAATGCGCCCGTAAGTTTTACTGTTGGGCTCGGCTGCTAAGCGTTCGACGACTTCTTTTTGCAACATAAAGTGCATGTCTTGAATGACTTCAAGGTGCTCAAGCAAATGAAAAATTAACGGAGTTGAGATGTTGTAGGGCAAATTACCAAACACCCGTATCGGCTTTTCTACCGCAAATTGGCGGAAGTCTGTTTTTAATGCGTCACCGCGGAAGACGGTTAATTTGCTTTGTAGAAACGGGTGCCGTTCTAACCGCTCCGCAAGATCGCGATCAAGCTCAACAACCGTCAGTTTTCCGGCTCGCTCAACAACGGGTTCAGTCAGAGCAGCTAAGCCGGGACCTATCTCTACCAGATTCTCTTCAGGTTGTGGATTAATAGCATCGACAATATCGTTGATTACGAACTGATCATGAAGAAAGTTTTGCCCAAAACGTTTGCGAGCGCGGTGGCCCAAATGTGTTTTTGTCATCGATTTACCATGTCGATTGCAGTACGTAAAGCGAGCAACGCACTGCTGTCATCTATGTTATGAGTGCCGGCACGATCGAGGGCGGTGCCATGATCGACCGAAGTACGAATAAAGGGCAAACCCAAAGTGATATTAATGGCGTTGCCGAATCCTTTGTATTTTAACACAGGCAGGCCTTGGTCGTGATACATCGCAACGATAACATCGGCATTGGCTAAATAATGAGGTTGAAATATGGTGTCTGCCGGATAGGGGCCGGAAACTTGCAGGCCCTTATTTTTTAAATTCTCAAGTGCTGGACTAATGTGTTCAATTTCTTCTCGCCCAAGATGCCCCTGTTCGCCCGCATGTGGGTTCAGCCCGCAGACAAAAATACGCGGTTGTTCGATACCCCACTTCGCATTCATATCATGCGCAATAATTTCGAGGGTTTCTTCCACGCGCTCACGCGTGATTGCCGCAGGTACTTCGCTTAAAGGTAGGTGAGTGGTCACTAAGGCGACACGTAAACCTTCTGTGGCAAGCATCATCACGACACGCGGTGTACTACTTAGTTCGGCAAAGAACTCTGTATGCCCGCTAAATGAAATACCGGCTTGATTAATAATGCCTTTATGTACTGGGCCTGTAACCAATGCATCGAATTCACCATGCATGCAGCCCTCGCCGGCACGTTTGAGCGTGGCGATTACGTAGCTGGAGTTGGCATCATCGAGTTGTTGTGGAACCGTTGGCTTTGTCAAGGGTACCGGACAGACTGTTAATGAACCCGCAGTTTGCCTGCGGGCTGGGGTTTGTTGATTGTAGGGAAGAATGTGCAGCGGTAAACCGAGCTGCGCAGCACGCTGCTGAAGTAACTCAGGATCAGCAACAACAACTAATTCAACCGGCCAATCCTGTTGCGCGAGATGCACTGCAAGGTCAGGGCCAATACCAGCTGGCTCACCCGGTGTAAATGCAATTCGCGCTGCAGTCATAGTTATTACTCAATCAGCGTTTCGATATAGGCTTGGTCGCGCATTTCTTGCTGCCAGTTCTCTAACTCTTCTTGATACTTGCGGCTAAACAGAAGTTGGTATGCACGGTTTTCTTTGCTGCGTTTGGTTGCATCAAGTTTGCGCCGGTCGAGCACTTCAAGAATGTGCCAGCCGAATTGAGTTTGAAAAGGCTCGGTAATTTCACCAATGGGTGAACGCTCAACTTGACGTTTAAATTCTTCTGCATATGCACTTGCTTCCGACCAACCTAAGTCGCCGCCATTGGCTGCTGAACCTGGGTCTGCTGAATGCTCACGAGCGGCATCTTCAAAACTCAAATCACCCGCGATAATTTCAGCACGTAGTTCGGCCAGCTTTTCTTGCGCGCGTCGTTCGGACAGTATAATCGACGGTTTAATAAGAATGTGGCGAGCTTTCACTTCGTCAATTTCGACTTGCTCTATGCCGCGAACATCAGCGACTTGCAGAATATGGAAGCCAACGCCGCTGCGCAGTGGGCCAACCAATTCACCTTTCGATTTGTTGCGTACCGCATCAGCAAATAGCGTGGGCATGGCATTAATGTTCATCCAACCCAAATCTCCGCCTTCCAGAGCACGTGGGCCGGAAGATGATGTGATAGCAGCTTGTGAAAAGTCGGCACCTGCAGTTAAGCGTTCGATAAGCTGCTCAGCGCGTGCACGGGTTGCTTGCACTTCATCGGCAGAAGCACCATCGCGAAAGCCAAGAAGAATATGGCCTAAGCGATATTCAACTTCCTGCTCTTTGGCCTGGTCCATGGCATTCACCAAGTTTTGAATTTCTTGTGGCGAGACAGCAACGCGGCGGCGCACAGCTGCGCGTTGAACTTCGCCAATGATCATTTCTTTACGAACTGATTCGCGAAAGCTTTCCCAGTTAACACCTGAGGCTTCGTTTTGAGCGCGTAGTTCGTCAACCGTGATGCCTTGGTCTTGCGCAATTGCGACTAACGTCTGTTGCAATTGAGCATCAGAGATAGTTATCCCCATGCGTTCGGCCATCTGCATCTGTAATTCCGACAGCACCAGCCTATCCATTGCTTGAATACGTAATACTTTGTCAGAAGGCAAGGCAGTATCACTTCGTGCTGAATTACGTTTTACTTGTTGAACAAGTTGTTCAACTTCGCTTTCTAAAACAACACCTTCGTTAACAACCACTGCGATGCGATCGAGCACCTGTTGGCTCCATGCCGTAACACTTAGCGAGAGCAATGCGGTTGCCGCGAGAACTTTTACAATTTTACCCATGAATACTACCTAGTTGCTTAAATGGAATGGGTGACGGTAGCCAAACAAGCTCTGCTCTAGTAGATCAAGCAAGCTGCGGTTATCGCTTCCCAAGCCTTTTATTATAAATTGAATGCTTACACCGTTGTCGAACTCTGGAGCGCCGATTTGCGGCAGTCCAGTATTAAATTCTAAATTGCGATTAATGCGTCGATAACCACTAATTCGCATTGCCCAACAACAATCACTGTACTGTAACGCAATGAGCGCGTCGTTGGTACGACTGTTTGCAAGGTCGTAATACCAATTTGACGCCATTTGCCAGCGTGGGCTGAGTTCTACGACACCGATCATGCCAACTTGTTCCACATCTTCTTCAAGTAAGTTGGTAACTGTTCGGTGACTGAATTGAATCAAATTAAATTCGTCTTTTCGATATTCAATCGTCGTTTGGCTCTTACGGGTGCGATGTAACTCCAGGTTGTATTGAATCGAGCTATTGAAGTACATGTTGTTGTTAATGCGAAAACGCGTTTCTAAAGCTAAATCAGAGCGACTGGCGAGGTTTTCGTCTGCCGACTCAAGCAATTGTGTTTGGCTATTCTCGAAATAATAAATCTGACCAAAGCTGACGCGGGCAAGTTCGCGCGCTTGAGTATCGAACAGGCTTGTTGATACTCCAACCGTTGCTTGATTAGCATCGGCAATTCGGTCTAACCCAGAAAAACGGCGGGCACGAAACAAGCCTTGGTAATCGTCCTGCATCAAGGTTGAGTCGTAGATGCCAATTCCTGACTGGTCACGGTAGGGGGTATACAAGTATTGAATCTGCGGCTGCAAAGTATGCAGGTAGGATTCATCACCAATTTCCACCGAGCGCTCTAAATTAACACGGCCGCGCCAGCGGAACGTTGGCAAGCTACGCGTTGGGTTCGCAGTTAAGCCGGTAGCTAAATTTTGTTCTTGATCGTAGTAAGTGTAGGCATAACTAAGCTCCGCCAACCAATCAAAGCCGGGGTGCTCAAGGTGGTAGCGTAACTGCGGCTCTAAATGCACACGCGTGGCCGTGTCGGTGCTGTCATCTTGATTTCGAAAATGAGAAAGCTCACTAAATAAAGTGAAATCTAAATCGAGCGGTGAGCTATGGCTGTAGTGACTGGTGATTTGCGGCATGGTGCGATAGGGCGAACGGTAATTGCCTAGCAATTCAAAGTCTTCCGCGCGCAAAGTGACTTGCCAGTCATCGGTTAAGTAATCGAGCTGCGCATGGCGATACAACTGGGCATCGGCGCGCCCAGCAAAATCACTGCCCAAATCATTCAGATAGTCGTCGTCACTAATAAAGGTGCCGTTAATGTAACCGCGCCAATGGTCGCCCCAAATGTGAGACTGTTCAATACGCCATAAGTAACGCGCGTCGTTATCAACGGTGCTGTCATCGTTTTCTAAATAAGCCAGATTGTATTGGCCGTGGCTGGTTTCACTTAAAAAGCGAAACTCGCCTTGCATCTGTAAGCCACGTTCGGCCATATATCGTGGTGCAATAGTTGCATCCATATTAGGTGCGATATTAATGTAATAAGGCGCTTCAACCTCGAACCCGTTTTTTTGTGATGAACGGAACGTTGGGAACAAAAATCCAGATTTTCGCGCGTCAGTCACAGGGAAATTCATATATGGAATATAAAGAACCGGCATCCCGAACAATTCAAACTTGGCATGCCAAGCTTCACCCCATTCTTCATCTTCACTGAGAGAAATCTCTTGCGCGCTCATCTGCCACGCCGGATTGTCACCTGGGCAGGTGGTAAATGTTGAACCTTCTAAAACGACGCGTTGGGGTGATAACGACAATACATCGGCTTTACCATGCGCGCCAGTTGCTGTGAGTTGATATCGAGCGCCGCTCAAAAAGGCCCGATTTTCACCTGAGTTTAAACGGAAGTTTTCAGACGCGACCTGCACATAGCCATTGGTAAAGCGTGTTGCGCCACTGGCGTTAATATTTCCGGTTTGCTGATTTATCTGTGCTTGTTGGGTGCGTAGTTGCTGCGCATCCAGCTGTACTTCAACATCGCCATAAAAAGATGCAACCTGTGTGGTTGAGTCGATATCTGCGCGGTTAGCCCGTACGCCAATGGCGCCAGTTGGTAGGCCTGTGATTGGGTGCGTGGGGGCATCGAATAACGGCGCAGGAATTGGGCATACTTCGGACAGTTTCGCATTCGCTGGTTGCTGCGCATGAACAGAGTAGCTGCTGATCGCAAGCGCTATCGTCCATAACGAGGTCCGAAAATTTTTATGCATGTAGCCAAATACCCAAGTTTTCCTTCACAATGTGCAGGCTATGATAAAGCAATTTTTATTCTGCTGCCATTTGCTACACTGGGTTTTTCACTTATCTGTCAGCGACAGCATGATTTGATGAATAAATAATCGCCACGAGGGCCATGTGAACGAACAACGAGAAATACAATTACAAGCCTGGTGTGAAGCGGTCACCGGTTACCGTCAACAGCGACTGCAGCCGGTGTCAGGTGACGCGAGCTTCCGTCGTTACTTTCGCACCTCTGACGGGCACCGCAGTTTGATTGCTGTCGATGCGCCGCCGCCGCAGGAATCGTTACAACCATTTATTGCGATTGCACAAGCCTACGCAGAGCAGGGCGTAAATGTGCCCGAAGTTATTGCGGCAGACGAAAAGCAAGGCTTTATGTTGTTGTCAGACCTCGGATCAACGTTGTTACTCAGCGAGCTAACGGAAGCGTCAATGCGCGGTTGGTACACGCAAGCATTAGCTGATTTAACCGCGATAATGCGCGTGCAAAATACCGAATTGGGCTCATTGCCCAACTATGACGAAGCATTGCTGCGGCGCGAACTCGACTTGTTTCATGATTGGTTGGTCGGCACCCATCTTGGGCTGAGCCTGTCTCATGAAGAAAAAGCGATGTGGGCGAACTTTTGCGACACGTTAACCAATAATGCGCTTGAGCAGCCGCAAGTTGGCGTGCATCGCGATTACCATGCCCGCAATATCATGGTCCAAGCAGAGCAAAAGCTAGCCTATATCGACTTTCAGGACGCAGTGCGTGGCCCTATAACCTATGACGCCGTCAGCTTGCTGCGTGACTGTTACGTGCGCTGGCCGCATGATTTGGTGCAACAGCTGAGCCACGACTTATATGGCCAACTGCAGCACCAACAACTGCTTCCCGTAGCCGTTTCGGCTGAACAATGGCAACGCTGGTTTGATTTAATGGGCATGCAACGGCATACCAAAGCGGCGGGGATTTTTGCGCGGTTATATCACCGCGATGGCAAAACTGGCTACTTACAAGACATACCGCGCACGGTGGATTATCTATACGACATTGCTGGGTTTTATCCTGAGTTTGAAGACTTCCGTCATTGGTTGGCGGAGCGGGTGCAACCAGCGCTGCAGGAACTTATTTGATGCGCGCGATGATTTTGGCGGCGGGGCGCGGCGAACGTATGCGCCCGTTAACTGACACCACACCAAAACCTTTGTTGGAAGTAAACGGCAAGGCGCTGATTGAATACCACCTTGAACAACTTGCCGAGCAAGGTGTCGAGAGTGTTGTAATTAATCATGCGTGGTTGGGTGAAAAAATCGAAGCGCGTCTCGGCAATGGTCGCCGCTTTGGCTTGAACATTGTGTATTCCGCAGAACCCTCTGGAGGCTTGGAAACCGCTGGTGGGATTATCCGCGCGTTACCCTATTTGGGGACTGAACCCTTTTGGGTTATCAATGGCGATATATTTACAGACTTTGATTTTGCTCAGCTGCCGCAGCAATTGTCAGCCGGGCACTTAGCGCATCTTTTACTGACCCAAAATCCCCCTCACAATCGGCAGGGCGATTTTACGGTGAATAATGGCCTGTTGCAGCGCGCAGAAGCAGGTGAAACCAGCTACACCTACACGGGCATGGGCTTGTATTCACCAGAAATGTTCTCCATGTATAATGCAGGCAGTGAGCAGTTTGTTCGGTTACGCCCATTTTTAGATGCAGGCGCACAGCAACAACAGTTAGCAGCAACAATCATCGACGCCGCATGGACAGATGTTGGCACACCCGAACGTTTAGCAGAATTACAGGAGTACCCATGATTTGGGGTAAGATTCTTGGTGGTTTTTTTGGTTTTCTATTTGCACGATTTATAGGGTTATTGCTCGGTGTTTTAATTGGGCATTGGTTTGATAAGTCGTTGACGCGCGCTATGCAACAGGGTGCAGCGCAACAGCCTCAGCAATTCGTGAGGACGTTATTTGCTGTGCTCGGGCACTTGGCGAAATCAAAGGGACGCGTCACCGCACAAGACATTGATTATGTCACGCAACTGATGACCCATTTACAACTCTCTGAAGACGCTCGCGCGCAAGCGCAAGAAAGTTTTCGCGAGGGTAAAGAAGCTGATTTCCCGCTTACCCAACGGGTAAAGCAGTTGCGTGCGCAACTTGCGTGGCGGCGTGATCTACTGCAATTCTTCCTGGAACAGTTACTCACTGTTGCGTTGCACGACGGTCAGCTCGAGCAAGCTGAATACGATGTTTTGGTGAGAGTTACCGAAGCACTTGGCTTCCGTCGTGCGCAGTTGGACATTCTGCTGCAAATGGCGCAAGCCGGACAACGTTTTGGCGGCGGTGGTCGTTCAAGTCAGCAAAATGCACAGGCTTCAGCGAGTCAAATCGATGATGCGTATGCTGTGCTCGGGGTTGCTCGCTCAGCAAATTTCTCGGAAGTGAAAAAGGCGTATCGAAAGCTCATGAACAAACATCATCCAGATAAGCTTGCAGCGCAGGGATTACCGCCTGAAATGCGCGAGTCTGCTCAAGCAAAAGCGCAGCAAATTCAGGCCGCGTACGAGCTTATTAAAAGTCGGCAGGACAATTAAAGCTAAGTTCAGCACCCGTTTTCGGATGTGTAAAAGCGAGTTTTTCAGCGTGCAGTAACAGTCGGGTTGCTGCCGCAAAGGCTTCGGTTCCGGCGTAAAACTTATCGCCGAGAATCGGCGTTCCGAGGGCTTGCATATGCACCCGAAGCTGATGTGAGCGGCCGGTGTAGGGCGTCAACTCAACCACATCACCGGCAGCATGTTCGCCAATCACGCGGTAAAGCGTCACGGCAGGTTTGCCCAGACGCAAATCGACCATTTGCCGTGGCCGATTTGGCCAGTCGCAGCGCACCGCCAATTCAATTAAACCGCGATTAGCAGGTAAGTGTCCCCACACATGAGCACGATAGCGTTTTGTCACCGTGCGCCGCTCAAATTGCCGCTGTAATCCAGCCTGCGTTACCTTGTCGCGAGCAAGTACCATCAAGCCCGACGTCGCCATGTCCAAGCGGTGTACTACGCGTAGATTAGGCATCACGCGTTCTAACCGTGTCCACACCGAGTCGCGGTGTTCGGGTGCTTTACCAGGTACGCTTAACAAACCGCTTTGCTTATTGACCACTACCAGGTCAGCATCGCTGTAAACAATGGTTACAAACGGCTGCGTAGGTGGCGCGTAGTGAAGCAGCGTCATGCAGGCATGTTCACTATCACGCGCACCGAATCAAGCTGCAAAACTGGTTGCTCAAGTGCTTCCAGCAGCCCTTTTTGGCGCAATGTTACCGCTTCAATTTCGCTGTCACGTACCAGCGGGTTACGCTCCCGTAAATTAACGAGCCGCTGTTGCTGGGCCGTCATCGCTTCGTTCACGTGGTTTCGAGCTTGTTCAAGCTGTTGTTGCTGGCATAGCTCCGCCGGTTTCCAAGCAGTTTGAATGGCTTTTTGACAGGCGCTGCGAAGCTGTTTGAGCAGCTGCCTCGCTTGCTTTTTATCAATGAACTGTAGCTGTTTATCCAGCACACCGGCAGCAACTTTGTCGGTTAAATCGCGGCCGTTGCTATCAAGCAACACGCGAAAGCTATGGCGCGGGTAAAACTCGCTCATCACTAGGTGTTTCGGTGCCAGGGCAAAACTACTGAAGTGCAGCTCAATAAACCAAGCTCCGGCAGGCAGGGCGCGATTCTGCATAAGTCCAACAGCAGTACTGCCGTAAGTGTCGTTGGTTAGTAATTCCAACGCTTGCTGCACCAGCGGGTGATCCCAACTTAAATAAGCAACGTCTTCGTGCGTCAGTGCATATTCCCGTGAAAAAGTGACGGTGATGCCTTCGTCGGGTAGGCCTTCCATCGGCACGCGCATTTGCTCTGACGGGCGCAACCAACCGCTACGGTCGTTGAGACGGTCGAACTCAATGCCGAAACGCGCCCAAAACGACACCATAAAAGATTCAAGCTCGCTCGCTTGTTCAATTTCGGTAATGGTCTCTAGCAGTTGTGCAATCTGATGCGGGCGAAAAGCATTGAGTTCCTGCAAACGATCACGGCCGGCATCAACCTCAGCCCGCAACGTTTGGCTGGCTTCCTGTGTGTCTTCGATAAGCTCTTCAAGCTGGTCCAAATCAAAATCACCGGTATCGAGCTCGTCGATAAGCACATTAACCTGCTCGGCAAATTGTTGATGTAAATTGGCACCGATGCCGTTGGTTTGGGTAAAGGCATTCATCGCGTTGTACCAAGCAAATAAAACTTGCTCAGGCGTGCCTTCAACAACGGGTACATGAATGGTGATTTCACCTTGCTGACCAATTCGGTCGAGACGCCCAATACGCTGCTCAAGTAGATCTGGGTGGCGTGGTAAATCAAATAAAATCAAATGTTGGGCGAACTGAAAGTTGCGTCCCTCACTGCCTATCTCCGAGCACAGTAACAATGGGCAACCGTCTTCTGGGCTGGCAAAAAATGCCGCGGCACGGTCCCGTTCAATCAAACTTAAGCCTTCATGGAAAACGGCTGCGTGAATACCGTGTTGTATGCGTAACATTTCATGCAATGCGAGTACCATTTCAGCGCTGCGACAAATTAAAACAAACTTGTTCTGTTTGTTTTCTTTCAGCAGGTTTACCAACCAAGCAAAACGGCGTGTTAATGCATCACCCGCCTCGAGCGGTGTCATTTGCACGCGGCGTTCAGGGAATCCACCAATGTGAGCACGGCTATTGCGAAACATCACACGGCCGGTGCCATAGCTGTCTAATAGCTCATCCAGCGCTTTGCTGTCACCGCTATGCGCAAGCGCTTCAGCTTGTGGCGCCAAGGCTTTGTAATTGGCTTGATCCGATTTGAATTTTTCAAAGCTATCAAAGCGATCAGGGTCAAGCAGTTGAAGCCTTGCAAAGTGAGCTTCTAACCCTGCTTGTTCAGGCGTTGCTGTGAGTAGTAACACGCTTGATATCTGCTCACACAACTGTTGGACCAGCGCGAAACGTTGATCCTGAGGTGCAATTTGATGCGCTTCATCAATGATTAATAAGTCCCAGTTCACTTCGACTAATTCAGCCGACCACATTGGATGCGACAATAACGACTGTGGGATAACCACAAGTTGCTCACTGGCGAACACTGCGCCGCCGTCAAGTGCAGCTTGTTCACAGCGTTCGGTATCAAATAGACTAAAACGAAGATTGAACCGACGCAGTAACTCAACCAACCATTGATGCGCCAAACTGTCAGGAACCACAATAAGAACGCGCTCGCTGCGTCCGGTCAGCAGTCTGCGCTGCATAATTAAGCCGGCTTCAATGGTCTTACCCAAACCTACCTCATCAGCCAGCAACACCCGTGGATGGTGGCGGTCGGCGACAGTGGCAGCAATATAAAGTTGGTGCGGCAGTAATTCCGCGCGCGCGCCAATCAAGCCCGCGGCTGAACTTGTTTGCCACGCACTTAAATGATGGTGAGCCTGCAGGCGCAGTTGATACATGTCTAAGCGATCAACTTTACCAGCCAGAATACGTGTTAACGGATGGTTGGTAGCAACTTGTGCGGCTAACTGTGCTTCGGGAACGGTCACAGGTTCGTCGGAGTCTTCACGAATACCGTGATACGTCAGCACGCCGTTTTGTTCGTCGACCTGATTGACGCGAAAGTGCCAACCGTCGCCATGCTGGCCTTGTTCGTCAACTAATAATTGGTAGCGCGCTAGCGGCGCGTCAGCTATCGCATACTGTCGAAATTCACCAGTAACCGGGAATAATACAGTAACCATTCGTCCTTGCAGTTGGCTAACTATACCAAGTCCCTGTTCCATCTCAGTTTCACTGAGCCATCGTTGACCCGGAATAAATTGCATTGACGTTGTGTTCGCTACCATTCAAATAAGACCTTTAACAGCATAGTCGATAATAAGGGCGCACATGGTAGCGAAATTTATTTGAATATTCACACCATTTTCACGAAAGTTAGGCTAGTCTTAGAAATGAATGGCACGTTATCAAAATCATTAAAATACCAACGTAGCTTGAGGTACAACATGTCCGAAACCGTTCCAAAGTTTTATCTACTTGATACTAATATCCTGCTGCACGAACCCCTCGCTTTTTTAAACTTCGATGAACACAATGTTGTGATACCCATGGTTGTCCTAGAGGAGTTGGACAACATTAAAGACCGCCATAAAGACGTGAGCCGTGAGGCCAGAGTGGCGATTCGGTCACTGGAAAATGCCTTGAAGGACGCAACACCCGAAGAAATTCTTGAAGGCGTACCGCTGAGCAATATGGAAGGTGCGCATCATGCAGAAGGTACTTTAGCGATTTATCCTGATTATCAACTGAAACAACAGGATGCAGCGCTAAATTTGTCTGAAAATGATCACCGAATAATTCAAACCGCATTGGAACTACAGCGCAAACATAAATCCACGAAAGTGGTGTTGGTGACCAAAGACATTAACATGCGCTTGAAGGCAAAGGGTGCTGGCGTTAAGTGTGTTGAAGATTATCGAACCGATCAGCTGATCGATGATATTCGATTTTTATCTAAGGGTTTTGTTGAGGTTGAAGGCGATTTTTGGGCACACGTTGGTGACGTTACCAGCGCCCAAGAGGGGCGTGAAACCTTCCATGAGGTTGCGCGCGATGTGCTGCCGACAGTATTTCGCAACCAATACATTATTGATGATACGGAGCATTTTGCCGCAAAAGTAGTGGGTTACGACAAAGAAAATATTCGGCTGCATGACATTGGTTTTGAACGCATGATGAGTTACCGAGCCTGGGGAATTCATCCTAAAAACATCTACCAAGCGATGGCAATGAATGCCTTATTAGATCCGAGTATCGATTTGGTGATTCTTACTGGGCCAGCGGGCAGTGGGAAGACGCTGCTGGCGCTTGCTTCGGCATTGGAGCTGGTTATTGAGCAAGGGATTTATGAAAAAATCATTGTAACGCGCAATACGCCTGAAATTGCCGAGTCTATTGGCTATTTACCGGGCACCGAAGAAGAAAAAATGGCGCCTTGGTTGGCGGCCATTACCGATTCGTTAGAAGTGCTGCACAAACAAGATGAGAGTATGGAATCAAGCCTGAACTACATTATGAATAAGGCGAATATTCAATTTAAGTCACTCAACTTCATGCGCGGACGTAGCATCCAAAATGCGATTGTAATTTTGGACGAATCGCAAAACTTAACCGCATCTCAATTGAAAACAATAATTACCCGCTGCGGTACCGGAACCAAAATTATTTGTTCAGGTAACTTGGCGCAAATTGATAGTTACTATCTGACGGCAGTGACTTCTGGGTTAACTTACATTGTGGAGCGCTTTAAAGATTACCCAGGTAGTGCAACGGTTAACTTAAATGGGGTAGTGCGCAGTTCATTGGCGCAGTACGCAGAAGAGAATCTTTAACTTTAATTAGGCGTTTTGACTCAAAAAGTCTTCGAGTATTAATTGCGCCGCGGCACTATCAACTTTGCCTTTTTGCAATTGTTTGTAGCCGCCGCGGCCAAACAAATCTTCCTTTGCCGCAACGGTTGTGAGGCGTTCATCTTGCAATGCCACTTTAATCCCAAATCGACCATGTAGCCGATTTGCGAATTTGCGGGCAAGATCAGTCAGTGGTTGCTCGGTGCCATCCATATTCAGCGGTAAGCCAACCACCAGCAATTCAGGCTGCCAATCAGCGAGTAGCTTCGCAACTGCATCCCAATTGGGTTGACCATCTTTTGCTTTAAGTGCGGTTAGCGGCGACGCGGTGCCAGTAACTGTTTGCCCGACCGCGACGCCGATACTGTGTGTACCAAAATCAAACCCAATAACCTGGCTCATGCGTGTCCCACGTCTGGGCCAAGCTGCCAAGTTTGAATGCCGAGCTTTTTGACAGCACGCTGCCAGCGTTCTTTGCTGGGAGTATGAAATAAAATGTCACTATCCGCTGGAATGGTTAACCAACTATTTTCTGCCAGCTCGCGTTCAAGTTGGCCCGCTTCCCAGCCCGCATAACCGAGCGTTAGCAGGTAGTCATCCGGCAAGTTTCCTTTGCCCATGGCTTCCAGAATATCTTTTGACGTGGTGATGACAATGTCATCACTAAGCTGTACAGAGCTACGCCAAGTATGATCGGTAGAATGCAAAACAAAGCCGCGATCACGCGCTAAAGGGCCGCCCGAGTAAACTGGCCCGTCAAGGCCAACGGAATTATCTGGTACGATAATTTCCAGTTTCTCGAGTAGGTCTTCGACGCTTAATTCCACCGGTTGATTGATAATTAAACCCATAGCCCCCTCCGCATTGTGCTCACAAATATACGTGACCGTGCGCGCAAAATACGGATCGTCCATGCTCGGCATGGCAATCAAGAAATGATTCTGTAGGCTATTTAATGTTTCCATGACTCTTACAACTCCAATGAGAAAACGCCGGTTTTTACCCGGTTAGCACAAACCCAACTGCCGCTCGATGGCTTCAAATACTTTCGCGGCGATATTGATATCATATGCGGATTCAATTTCGCGCATGCAAGTGGGGCTGGTGACATTTATTTCAGTCACGCGGTCACCAATTACGTCGAGGCCCACAATAGTTAGCCCACGACGTTTTAATTCAGGCCCAACTCTTCGTGCTAATTCCCAGTCACTTTCGCTGAGTGGTTGAGGGCGTCCGCTGCCGCCTGCAGCTAAGTTACCACGTGTTTCTCCGGCAGAGGGAACTCGCGCTAGCGAATAAGGCATAGGCTCACCATCAATGATTAAAATGCGTTTATCCCCGTCACTAATTTCTGGCAGATAGCGCTGAATCATTGCAAATTGATGCCCATGATTGGTGAGTGTTTCGATGATGACACCTAAGTTTGTACCATCTTCACGAACGCGGAAAATTGATGCGCCACCCATACCATCCAAGGGTTTTAAAATGATGTCACGGTGTTCCTGATGAAATGCACGGATTTGCTCAGCACGACGTGTCACTATAGTGGGTGGTGTTAGCTCGGGGAACCATGCAGTAAAGAGCTTCTCGTTGCAATCACGAAGGCTTTGCGGGCGGTTTACTACAAGCGCACCGCGGCGCTCAGCTAATTCTAATATATACGTGGCGTACACAAACTCGGTATCAAATGGCGGGTCTTTACGCATTAAAATGACGTCAAAACTGCCCAAGTTCATGTCGGTTGGTTCACCCAAAGTATAAAAATCAGTTGGTTGGTCGACGACTTTAACACTTCGCACGCGGCCCATCGGTTCACTCGCTGCAATAGAGAGGTCATCCATGGTCAAATAATAGAGTTCGTAATTTCGTGCTTGAGCTTCAAGCAATAGACGAAAACTGGTGTCTTTGTATGTTTTGACCGACTCAATTGGGTCCATGATCATCGCAAGTTTCATCAAATGTCCTTAGGCAAGATCGCCAAATTGATATTGTATTACGCTTAGCGCCGTTAATGCGGCGGTTTCAGTGCGCAAAATTCGAGGGCCGAGACGAACCGGCAAAAATTCATGGTCGCTGGCGCTTTGCACCTCAAGGTCGGTTAGCCCACCTTCAGGGCCAATTAATAACGTAAGCTGTTTAGGTTCGACCGCAAGTTCTCGCAATGGTTTTGCTGCATAGGGGTCTAAGGTTAGTCGCATGCCTTTGGGCAATTGCGTTAACCACTGCTGAAAAGTTATTGGCGCATGTACTTTAGGTACGTAACTGCGGCCACTTTGTTCACAAGCAGCAATAACTATTTTTTGCCATTGTTGCTGCTTCTTTGCCAAGCGTTCGCCGGTTAACTTAACGCCACAGCGTTCGGTGAACAAAGGTGTAATTTCGGTTACCCCAAGTTCAACAGACTTTTGCAGTACGAAGTCCATTCTATCACCGCGCGATATGCCCTGCGCGAGGTGCACATGTACAAACGATTCAGAGGTGTTCGGTGTTACTGCAGTCAGCGAGACTGTAACAGAACGTTTGTGAACCTCAGTAATCGTTGCCTGATAATTGTTGCCATCACCATTAAAGAGCTCAAGGGATTGGCCCGATGACATCCTTAATACACGGCCAACGTGGTTGGCTGCATCTTCAGAGAGTGTCACCGTGCTACCCACAGCCCAGGTGCATGAGCTTGGCTCATAAATCCGAGGAATGCGCATGCCGTGTTAAACCTTTCATTAATAATGCATATGCGAACATCTTAACACTGCGTTGAAATCTTTGGCAGCTTGAAAAGATTTGATTTTGTCAGATATCCGACCGATCATGGCTGCAGCGTGATCATTAAGGAGAAAAATAAATGCATCTCTCGCGAGCTTTAGTTATTTGGTGTTTTAGTTTGGCTGCGGTACTTTCCGGCAGCGTGGTGAAGGCTGAGGATGTGCACAGTTATGCGCGTTTAGATCAAGTGTCGACGCCGCATCTGGATTTAGTTTTAACCGTTGACTTTGAAGCACGCAAGTTAAAAGGACATGCTACATACACCTTGCAACGCCATGATGACACCAATCAGATTTATTTAGACAGCAGTGAACTCGTAATTAAACGCACCGAAATACGCGTGAATGACCAGTGGTTGCCAACTAAATTTACGCTAGGCGACATTCATCCTAGCTTAGGGCAAGAGCTGATTGTCGATATAGGTAGTATTGCGGACAAGGTTCGTATTCATTACGAAACCACTCCTACCGCAAGTGGTCTGCAATGGCTGACGCCCGCACAAACTGCCGGTAAAAAGCACCCATTTATGTTTAGTCAGTCGCAGCCAATCCATGCCCGCAGCTGGATACCGATTCAGGATTCCCCGGCATTGCGATTAACTTACAACGCGACGGTAACGACACCAGAAGGGCTGCTCGCCGTTATGAGTGCCGACAATAGCCTCAGTGAAGAACGCAGCGGTGAATATCACTTCGCTATGCCACAGCCGATACCACCCTATCTGATTGCAATTGCTGCTGGCGATTTAGCCGTGAAGTCAATCAGCGACAACGTTGCAGTATTTGCTGAGCAGTACATTCTCGATGACGCTGCGTGGGAATTTGCAGATACGCCGGCAATGATTGAAGCGACCGAGGCAATGTATGGACCTTATCGTTGGGACCGCTATGATTTATTGATTTTACCGCCAAGCTTTCCGTTCGGTGGCATGGAAAACCCGCGGCTGTCGTTTATAACGCCCACGGTGGTGTCTGGTGATCGCAGCTTAATAAACTTGATCGCCCATGAATTGGCGCATTCTTGGTCAGGCAATTTGGTAACCAACGCAAGCTGGCGCGATCTTTGGATCAATGAAGGTTTCACCAGTTATGTTGAAAACCGCATCATGGAATCCCTGTTTGGTAAAAAGCGCGCTCAAATGGAGCTGGCGCTAGGCTATCAAGACCTCTTAGCGAATATGGAGCGCCTTGAGCCGCAAGACACGGTGTTAAATATTGATTTAGGAACACGCCATCCAGACGATGTGTTCTCGCAAGTGCCTTACGTTAAAGGCCAGTTGTTTTTAGTGTATTTAGAAGAAAAGTTTGGCCGTGAAACCTTCGATAAATTTTTGCGTAAATATTTCGATGATTTTGCTTTCCAAAGTATTTCAACCGCGCAATTTAAAACCTATTTGCAGCGTGAGCTCTTGGCTAAAAACCCAGACGCGGTAAGCATCAGTAAAGTGAATGAATGGTTGCACGAACCTGGCCTACCTGCTGACGCTCCAAAACCTACATCGGACGCGTTTGCACAGGTAGAAAAACAGATGCAGCGCTGGCTTAAAGGCGGTCAATTGCAAACCGAGGAGTGGACAACGCACGAATGGTTGCACTTCATTAATAATCTGCCACTCGATATTTCGGCCGAAAATATGGCGCGCTTGGATCGGGAGTTTAATCTTACCGAGATTAAAAATAGTGAAATTGCGCATGCCTGGCTGAAGTTATCTATTGTGAAAAAATATGAACCAGCGCGTGAGCGTTTACGTAGTTACTTGCTAACTATTGGTCGCAATAAGTTGGTAAGCCCACTGTATCGTGAGTTAGCGAAGACACCTGATAACCTGAAATGGGCTCGAGAAGTTTACGAGCAGGCAAAACCGGGTTATCACCCGCTTACTCAAACGGTTAATGAGGCTTTGTTGTACGACAAAAACTAAGGAGTAAGAAATGCCAAAAGCAATCGGATTTGCTGCCCAAGCAGCCGACCAAGCGCTCGAATATTTTGAGTTTGAGCGTCGCGATCCAACCGCTGACGACGTTGAGATTGAAATCGCATACTGTGGTGTGTGCCACTCAGATTTGCACCAAGCCCGTAATGAATGGGGCGGCACCGTTTTCCCGTGCGTTCCTGGCCATGAAATCGTAGGTAAAGTGACCCGCGTAGGTAGCAAAGTCAGTAAATATAAAGTTGGCGACACCGTCGGCGTCGGTTGCATGGTGGACTCATGCCGAACTTGTGCAAATTGCGAAGACGGTTATGAACAGTATTGCGATAACGGGTTTGTTGGTACCTACAATGGCGAAGACAAGCACATGGGTGGCGTTACCTTCGGTGGCTATTCAAACCGGATTACCGTTGCGCAAGACTTCGTATTGAAAGTTTCTGACAAATTAGACCTAGCCGGTGTTGCACCCTTGCTGTGTGCGGGCATCACCACTTATTCGCCACTGCGCCATTGGGGCGTTACCAAAGGGCACAAAGTTGGGGTGGTTGGTCTCGGTGGTTTAGGCCACATGGCCGTCAAAATCGCAAAAGCGATGGGCGCTGAAGTGGTTTTATTTACTACCTCTCCGAATAAAGTCGACGATGCGAAGCGCTTAGGTGCTGATCACGTGGTGATCTCTAAAGACGAAGAGCAAATGAAAGCGTGGCGCAATAGCCTTGATTTCATTTTAAACACGGTTGCTGCACCGCATGACCTGGATGCTTATTTAACCTTGTTGCGTCTTGACGGCACCATGACGTTAGTCGGTGTTCCGGCTGAATCGCACCCGTCACCGGCAGTGTTTAATTTAATCGCCAAACGCCGCAGCCTGGCAGGCTCGTTAATTGGCGGTATTGCTGAAACACAAGAAATGCTCGATTTCTGTGCTGAGCACGGTATCACCTCAGATATCGAGATGATTGCCATGGACGAAATCAACGAAGCCTACGAACGTATGCTGAAAAGCGACGTGAAATATCGCTTTGTGATTGATATGGCAACACTAAAACAGAAATAAAGACTTTTAGACGTCTAAATGTAGAAAAGTGGGCATGGTTCAGTTAAACTACGCCCACTTTTTTATTCCTAACTTTGACTAGAGATCGCAAAGCATGGCACAGCATTTATTTACTTCTGAATCAGTATCAGAAGGGCATCCAGACAAAATCGCCGATCAAATTTCGGACGCGGTACTCGACGCGATTCTTAAGCAGGATCCGCGTGCTCGGGTTGCTTGTGAAACCTATGTAAAAACGGGCATGGTGTTAGTTGGTGGTGAAATAAACACCAATGCATGGGTAGATATTGAAGAAATCACCCGTAATACCGTACGTGATATTGGGTATGTTCATTCCGATATGGGTTTTGATGCTGATTCATGTGCTGTACTCAATGCTATTGGTAAACAATCACCGGATATTAATCAAGGTGTTGATCGTGCGAGCCCAGAAGAGCAGGGCGCCGGTGACCAAGGCCTTATGTTTGGCTATGCGTCAAACGAAACGGATGTGCTGATGCCTGCGCCAATTACTTATGCGCATCGTTTGGTGCAACGTCAGGCTGAAGTACGTAAAAATGGCACCCTGCCATGGTTACGCCCTGACGCGAAGTCACAATTGACCTTTATTTATGAAGATGGTCGGCCGGTAGGTATTGATGCGGTCGTTTTGTCAACGCAGCATCATCAAGATATTAGCCAAAAAGACCTCCGTGAAGCCGTAATTGAAACCATCATTAAACCGGTTCTACCGGAAGCCTGGTTCCCGAAAAATCAAGAACGCATTTTTATCAATCCAACCGGTAAATTCGTGATTGGTGGGCCAATGGGTGATTGTGGTTTAACCGGTCGCAAAATCATTGTCGATACCTACGGTGGTATGGCGCGTCACGGTGGTGGTGCATTCTCGGGTAAAGACCCATCCAAAGTTGACCGCAGTGCAGCATATGCCGCGCGTTATGTCGCGAAAAATCTCGTCGCAGCAGGTCTGGCCGATCGCGTCGAGCTGCAAATTTCTTATGCGATTGGTGTTGCCGAACCCACCTCGATTAGTATCGAAACGTTCGGAACCAGCCCGCATAGCGAAGAAAAACTGATTGCATTGGTACGCAAGCATTTTGACTTGCGACCTTATGGCTTAATTCAAATGCTTGACCTTGAGCAACCGATTTATCAAGCCACAGCAGCTTATGGCCACTTCGGGCGTAATGAGTTCCCATGGGAAAAAACAGACAAGGTAGAAGCACTTCGCGCTGATATCTAATTTGCGTCAAAGCCCCGAAATGTGGAGAATACGCGCACCATTTGTGCATTTTTCCACACGCTAAAATTCGGGGTTTGTTATGACAGCAGCAGTATCGGAGCGAAAATATCTCGCCAATGCCATTCGTGCACTCAGCATGGATGCGGTTCAAAAGGCTAACTCGGGCCATCCAGGTGCGCCAATGGGCATGGCTGATATCGCCGAAGTTCTGTGGCGTGACTACCTTAATCACAACCCTGCAAACCCTGACTGGGCGAACCGCGACCGTTTTGTTTTATCAAACGGACACGGTTCAATGCTGATTTATTCACTGTTGCACCTTACCGGTTACGACCTCGATATTAATGAGATAAAGAATTTTCGTCAGCTTCATTCTAAAACGCCAGGCCATCCAGAATATGGTTATGCGCCGGGTATCGAAACGACGACTGGTCCGCTGGGACAAGGCGTTACCAATGCGGTAGGAATGGCGCTTGCTGAGAAGGTACTTGCAGCACAATTTAACAAACCCGCGCATGACATTATTGACCATTACACCTACACGTTTTTAGGCGATGGCTGTTTAATGGAAGGTATTTCGCACGAAGCCTGCTCACTCGCCGGTACGCTGGGGCTTGGCAAGCTTATCGCATTTTATGACGACAACGGCATTTCGATTGATGGAGAAGTTGAAGGCTGGTTCACTGACGATACGCAAAAGCGTTTTGAAGCCTATAATTGGCACGTGATTGCCGATGTCGACGGGCATGACGCTGATGCGGTTAAAGCCGCTGTTGAAGCTGCGCGCGCGCAGTCAGATAAGCCGACCTTGATTATTTGTAAAACCATTATTGGTTTCGGCGCACCGAACAAGCAAGGCAGTGAAAGTTGCCACGGCGCACCATTGGGTGCCGATGAAATTGTTGCTGCACGTGCACAGCTGGGCTGGGAGCATGGACCGTTTGAGATTCCAACGGACGTTTATGCAGCATGGTCAGCCAAGCAGCAAGGTGCGCAGGCTGAAGAAGCATGGAATAAACGCTTTAATGACTACGCGCAAGCTTACCCAGAACTTGCTGCCGAGCTCAAACGCCGATTAGATGGTGATTTACCAGCGGATTTTGCTGCACAAGCCGACGCCTATATTACAAAGCTACAGGCTGAGCCAGCTGATATTGCCAGTCGCAAAGCGTCACAAAATGCTTTGAACACCTATGGCCCGTTATTGCCGGAGTTATTGGGTGGTTCTGCCGACTTGGCAGGTTCCAACCTCACCATCTGGAGTGGCTCGAAAGGTATTACTAAAACTGACGCCAGCGGTAACTACATCTTTTATGGCGTGCGCGAATTCGCGATGTCAGCAATCATGAACGGCATCGCACTGCATGGTGGTTTTACACCGTATGGCGCAACCTTTTTAATGTTCATGGAATATGCACGCAACGCGGTTCGTATGGCCGCACTTATGAAGCAGCAAAGCATTTTTGTATACACACATGACTCGATTGGTTTAGGCGAAGATGGTCCAACCCACCAGCCGGTAGAGCAAATGGCGAGCTTGCGGATGACACCAAATATGAGCACGTGGCGTCCATGTGATCAGGTTGAATCAGCGGTGGCATGGAAGTACGCATTGTTGCGCAAAGACGGACCAACCTCGTTGATTTTTAGCCGTCAAAATCTAGCACAGCAAGAACGCAGTAATGACCAAGTTTCAAATATTGAGCGTGGCGGCTATATATTGCTCGATAGCAATGGCACCCCAGATTTAATCCTGATTGCGACAGGCTCTGAAGTTGCCTTGGCCGTCAGCGCAGCAAAAACCTTGCAGGCTGAAGGCCATCAGGTTCGCGTTGTATCGATGCCGGCAACCGATGTGTTTGATCAGCAAGATAGTGCTTATCGTGAGCAAGTATTGCCAAGTACCCAAGCGAATCGCATCGCGATTGAAGCCGGTATTGCAGACTATTGGTTTAAGTACGTTGGTTTGCAAGGGCGCATTATTGGCATGACAACTTTCGGTGAGTCAGCCCCTGCCGGTGAACTGTTTAAACACTTTGGATTCACCGTAGAAAATGTTGTGACAACCGCAAAGGAATTATTAAACGCATGAGCAACAAGCCCGCACGCATCGCGATAAATGGATTTGGCCGTATCGGTCGCAGTGTTTTGCGGGCGCTCTACGAGCGTGGCTACCGACATCATATACAAGTGGTAGCAATTAACGAATTAGCTCCGGTTGAATCAATGGCGCACTTGCTTAAATACGACACCAGTCACGGGCGTTTTCAAAGTCCGGTAGTGGTGCTGAATGAACAGCAATTACAGGTAGCTGGTGATGCGATCATGGTGTCAGCAAATAGTGAAATTGAGGGCCTCAATTGGCGCGAACTAGGCGTCGATTTAGTACTCGATTGTACCGGTGTGCATGGAACCCGCGAGCATGGCGCCGCCTACGACAAAATTGGCATTAAACAGGTTCTATTTTCGCAACCCGGCAGCGCCGATTTGGATTTCACCGCCATTTATGGCGTGAACAGTGACGATATGACACCGGATCACCGCTGGGTATCGAATGGCTCGTGCACAACGAATTGTATTATCCCAGTCATTAAAGTTTTAGACGAAGCATTCGGTATTGATAGTGGCGCGATAACGACAATTCATGCAGCCATGCATGATCAGCAAGTTATTGATGCATACCATACCGACTTGCGTTTGGCGCGCGCAGCGGGACGTTCAATTATCCCGGTAGATACGCGTTTAGCACGCGGCATAGAAAGAATTCTGCCGAAATTTGCAGGCCGCTTTGAGGCCATTCAAGTGCGCGTTCCAACCACCAATGTAACGGCCATGGACTTGAGTGTGACGGTAAATACCGCGGTTAATGTCAGCCGTGTTAATGAAGTTCTCTCTGACGCCGCACGGGGGCCTTTGGCAAAAATTCTCGGCTTTGTCGATGAACCGTTGGTGTCGATTGATTTTAATCATGATCCGCGTTCAAGCATCGTCGATGGCACGCAAACCCGTGTTGCTGACAAGCGCTTAATTAAAGTGCTGTGTTGGTGCGATAACGAATGGGGCTTTGCAAACCGAATGTTAGACACTGCCCAAGTGATGTTGGCGCAGTAAAATGAAATTCATGAATGAGGCACAGTTATGTCATCAGTAATTACCATGTCCGATTTAGATCTCAAGGGATTACGAGTTCTGATTCGCGAAGATTTAAATGTACCGATTAAAGACGGCAAAGTGACATCAGATGCGCGTTTACGTGCTGCAATACCAACCATTGAAGCTGCAATTGAAGCTGGTGGCAAGGTTATGGTGATGTCACATTTAGGGCGCCCAGAAGAAGGCGTTTTTGATGAAGAGTTTTCACTGCAACCAGTGGTTGACTATCTTAATGACACTTTGAGTGTTCCTGTGCGTTTGGCGCGCGACTATCTTGACGGTGTTGAGGTTAATAACCGAGAAGTTGTGGTGTTTGAAAACATTCGCTTTAATAAAGGCGAGAAGAAAAATGATGATGAACTTGCACAACGGCTCGCGGCCTTATGCGATGTATTCGTCATGGATGCCTTTGGCACGGCGCACCGAGCGCAAGCCTCTACCCATGGCGTGGCCAAGTATGCAGATGTTGCTTGTGCAGGTCCTTTGTTGGCAGCAGAACTTGATGCACTGGGCAAAGCGTTAGCGAACCCCGCACGGCCGCTTGTGGCAATTGTTGGCGGTTCGAAAGTATCAACCAAGCTTACCGTTCTCGAGTCATTGTCGAATGTTGTTGACCAACTCATCGTTGGTGGCGGTATCGCGAACACCTTTATCGCAGCAGCGGGGCACAATGTCGGCAAATCATTGTACGAAGAAGACCTTCTTGAAGAAGCCAAGCGTTTAGTTGCCGCAGCGAAAGCTAAAGGCGGCGACATTCCGTTACCGTCAGATGTGGTAACAGGGAAAGAATTCAGCGCGCAAGCGCAGGCCGAGACGAAATCAGTTGCAACCATTGCTGATGACGATATGGTTTTTGATATTGGGCCAGATACGGCAGCTGCCTTTGCTAAAATTTTGGAACAAGCTGGCACGATTGTTTGGAACGGACCGGTCGGCGTATTTGAGTTCGACCAGTTTGGAGAAGGAACAAAAACGCTGGCGCATGCGATTGCAAATAGTTCAGCATTTTCTATCGCCGGTGGCGGCGATACACTTGCCGCCATTGATAAGTATGGTATCGCTGATAAAATCAGCTATATCTCAACGGGCGGCGGCGCTTTCTTAGAGTTTTTAGAAGGCAAAAAATTACCAGCAGTCGCGATTCTGGAAGAACGCGCGTTAAATGGCTAACCGGCCAAACCCAATAGGACATTAGGAGAATTTATTCATGGCACTAATTTCATTACGTCAGTTGCTTGACCATGCAGCTGAAAATAATTACGGCGTTCCCGCCTTTAATGTGAACAACTTAGAACAAATGCGCGCGATTATGGAAGCCGCAGATGAAATGGACAGCCCAGTGATTGTGCAAGCCTCAGCAGGCGCGCGGAGCTACGCTGGCGCACCATTCTTGCGTCATTTGATTTTAGCCGCGATTGAAGAGTGGCCACACATTCCTGTGGTTATGCATCAAGATCATGGTACATCACCTGCTGTCTGCCAACGTTCAATTCAATTGGGCTTTAGCTCAGTGATGATGGATGGTTCGTTACGTGAAGATGGTAAAACGCCAGCTGATTACGATTACAACGTGAAGGTGACCCAACAGACAGTAGCTATGGCGCATGCGTGTGGCGTATCTGTTGAAGGTGAATTAGGTGTACTGGGCTCATTGGAAACCGGTGAAGCGGGTGAAGAAGACGGCGTTGGTGCTGAAGGCAAGTTAACCCACGATCAGTTACTCACAGACCCTGAAGAAGCTGCACAATTCGTACGTGCAACCAATGTCGATGCTTTGGCAATTGCTTGCGGTACCTCACACGGTGCTTACAAGTTCTCGCGTCCACCAACCGGCGATATCTTAGCGATTGATCGCATCAAAGAAATTCACAAACGCATTCCAACAACGCATCTTGTTATGCACGGTTCGTCATCTGTGCCGCAAGAATGGCTGAAAGTAATTAACGAATTTGGTGGTGAAATTCCTGAAACCTATGGCGTGCCGGTTGAGCAAATTGCTGAAGGAATCAAGCATGGCGTGCGTAAGGTAAACATTGATACGGATCTGCGTTTAGCATCAACGGGCGCGATTCGTCGCCACTTGGCGCAGAACACCAGTAACTTCGACCCGCGTAAATATTTCAAAGCGTCAACCGACGCCATGTACGAAATCTGTAAGGCGCGTTATGAAGCGTTTGGCTGTGCTGGTCAAGCAAGCAAAATTAAAGCGCTTTCGCTCGAAGAAATGTTCATGCGCTACGAACGGGGCGAATTAGACGCTAAAGTGAAGTAACAGCCCTTTAGCTCGCGAGGCCTTAGTCTGTATAATAACAACAAGGCTTCGCAGGAAATTTTAGTTTTGAAAAGGAAGGAGTGGGGGATTCACGTGCGCTTAACAACTACATCTATGGCTTTGGTAGCTGTATTATCATTCGTAACAGTACCGGCGTCAGCTAGTATCTTTATGTACGACGATGCAAGCGACCTCGATACAGAGAAAAAAACGGAGTGGGATGCAAGTGCGGAACTTGGTCTCCTTTTCACTTCCGGTAACACTGAAACTGAAACCTTTAAAGCGAAATTAAACCTCGCTCGTGACGTGGAAAACTGGCGTCACAAGGGTGTGATTGACTATTACCGCTCTGAGCAGCAAGACCAAGCGACCGGGGATACCATTCTTACCGGCGATAAAACCTTCTTGTCAGCGCAGAGTAACTACAAGTTTAGCCCGGAAAGCCGTTCATCGGTATTTGTCTTCGGTTCTTATGAAGAAGACCAATTTAGTGGTTATGAGTACCAAGGTACTGTCGCGGTTGGTTACGGTGCGCGTTATCGTTATAGCGAAACGCTTTATACCGACTACGAGATAGGTCCTGGTTACTCAGTAAATAAACCTATTGTTGACGGTGTCGCTCAAGCACAAGAAAGCAGTGCGATTATGCGTTTAGCGGGTAACTTGGTTTGGGATATCACCAAAAACTCCAAGTTCAATGCATTGGCGTCTACCGAGGTTGGTGAAGATAACACCAAAACGCGTGCTGAAGTTTCAGTGTCGGCAAACGTGAACAGTTCGTTGGCTCTTAAATTCTCAGTAGCCGGTACGCACAACTCTTACTTAGAAGACACAAGTAAAGAGAAGCTCGATACCGAAACTGCAGTAACACTGGTTTATTCATTTTAATAACTGAATAATTCAGCTCAGCGAGGCGGCGGGATTTACCCGTCGCCTAAGCGTTTTTTCAAATGCACAGGTTCGCGGCGCTTGCGAATTTTCAGATTTAACAATTCCACCCCTAAACTAAATGCCATCGCAAAATAAACGTAGCCTTTAGGTACATGGAAACCTAAACCTTCACCAATAAGCGTGAAACCAATCAGAATTAAGAAGCTTAAAGCGAGCATTTTAATGGTTGGATGCGCATCAACAAAATCGCCAATCGATTTTGCCGCAAACAACATCACTAATACCGCAACAATCACCGCAATAATCATGACACTGACATGATCAACTAATCCCACCGCAGTAATCACCGAGTCTAATGAAAATACAATATCGATAACCGCTATTTGCGTAATGATGCCGCCAAAGGTAGCCGCCTTAGTGCCTTTTTTCTGTTCTTCAGTGCCTTCAAGGGCATGGTGAATTTCAAGCGTACTCTTTGCAAGTAGAAACAAACCACCGGTAAGCAAAATTAAATCACGCCCAGAGAATTCGAACGTCAAAATTGCGAACAGCGGTTTGGTAAGCCCCATTACCCATACAATTGCCAACAGCAGACCGATACGCATCCCCATAGCAAGCATTAAACCAACTTGTCGCGCTTTTTGGCGCTGCGCTTCGGGCAGTCGACCGACTAATATCGAGATGAAAATAATGTTGTCAATGCCGAGCACGATTTCTAGCAATGTTAGTGTAAGCAGCGCCAGCCAAGCTTCAGGCATCATAATCCATTCGAACATTGTGCATCCCTCTTACGAACAATAATTTAGTAAACTACAATAATTAGGTTAATGCTTAACCACAACTGTTAAATTAGTCTTTGCGCGACGTTTCGTTCTTCGTTAGTATTCGCGCACCTGAGTACAGGTTTACAAAACACTTATTTCCGCAGCAACAAAGGCGAACTTTTATGTCTGCAAATTCGTTTCTTGGTGTATTTGCCAAGTCGCCAATCAAGCCGATGATTGAGCATATCGACCAAGTGCATGATTGCGCTATGACGCTGAAACCATTTTTCCAGGCTGTTTACGATGGAAATTGGGGAGAAGCAGAAATTCACCGCAAAGAAATCGTCAAAAAAGAGAAAGCCGCTGACGATCTCAAACGTGACATCCGTCTTAACCTTCCTGGTGGCTTATTTATGCCGGTGGAACGGACTGACTTACTCGAACTGGTTTCACAGCAAGACCGCATCGCAAATAAAGCGAAAGACATCTCTGGCCTGATGACGGGTCGGGAAATGCAAATTCCAGTTTCCATGGTTGAAGGATTTGATGCCTATTTGTCGCGTTGCCTTGACGCAACCGATAAAGCAAAAGAAACCATCGGTGAATTTGATGACTTGCTGGAAGTTGGTTTCAAAGGTCGCGAGCGTAATCTCGTTGATAAGATGATTTCAGAACTCGATGAAATCGAACAGGATACAGACGCGTTGCAGGTGAAGTTGCGCCGTCAATTGCGCGCGCTTGAGCAGGATATGAATCCGCTTGACGCAATGTTCTTGTATCAAATTTTGGATTGGGTCGGTGATCTCGCAGACCTAGCCGAGCGCGTGGGTGCACGTTTTGAACTCATGCTTGCACGTGTCTAAGTCGGGGTAAACTCAATGGATATTATTAGCACATATAGCATGACCTTGATCGTGCTGGCCGCTGCTTTTGGTTTCTTTATGGCCTGGGGCATTGGCGCCAACGATGTTGCCAACGCCATGGGAACATCAGTTGGCTCAAAAGCATTAACTATTAAGCAAGCCATCATTGTTGCAATGATTTTCGAATTTGCCGGTGCTTACTTAGCCGGTGGCGAAGTCACTTCAACCATCCGCAAGGGCATTATCGATTCAGGATACTTTGTCGACACACCAGAGCTTCTGGTGTTCGGTATGATTGGATCACTATTAGCAGCAGGTACTTGGCTGTTGCTCGCCTCTTGGGCGGGCTGGCCAGTTTCCACCACGCATTCAATTATCGGTGCGATTGTTGGTTTCTCTGCGGTTGGTGTTGGTGTTGATTCGGTAAACTGGGGTTCAGTAATCGGCATTATAGGTAGCTGGGTTATTACCCCAATGATAGCGGGTTTGATTGCGTACTTTATATTCCTCAGTGCGCAGAAGCTGATATTTGACAGTGATAAACCGCTCGATATGGCTAAACGCTACGTGCCGTATTACATGGCACTAACCGGCTTCATGATTTCACTGGTTACAATCAAAAAGGGCTTAAAACACGTTGGTATCGAATTAACCAGTTTTGAGGGTTATTCGCTAGCTATCGGTATCGCTATTGCTGTTGGTATTCTTGGTAAAGTTCTTATTTCACGCCTGAAGTTTGACCCGGCGGCAGACAAGAACATGCATTACACCAACGTCGAAAAAGTGTTCGCCGTACTCATGATAGTAACTGCCTGTGCCATGGCATTTGCTCACGGTTCTAACGATGTTGCTAACGCAATTGGACCTTTAGCTGCGGTCGTTAGCATTGTACAAAGTGGTGGTGAGATTTCTTCTAAAGCCGCACTTGCATGGTGGGTACTTCCTGTTGGTGCTTTAGGTATTGTGGCTGGTTTGGCGATGTTAGGTCGCCGCGTTATTGCGACAATTGGTAAGGGTATCACCCACCTGACACCTAGCCGTGGTTTTGCTGCAGAACTTGCGGCGGCAACGACTGTTGTTATCGCATCGGGCACTGGCTTACCTATCTCAACCACGCAAACCCTGGTTGGTGCTGTGTTGGGTGTGGGTATGGCACGCGGAATTGCAGCCTTGAATCTTGGTGTTGTTCGCAACATCGTGGTTTCTTGGGTTGTCACGCTGCCAGCTGGCGCAATCATGTCGATTATCTTTTACTTCATCATTAAAGCCGCCTTTGGCGCTTAATGATGTGATGAAAATAAAAAGAGCACTTCGGTGCTCTTTTTTTTTGCCTGTGATAAAACTTTTTTATACGGCGGTACGACTATAGCTGTAACCATAATTAAGGATATCCACAATCGTGTTTGCACCATCTGATGAGCGGCTTATAAAAAGAGCGCTTGATAACAACAAACAAGCTTGGCTGCAGCTAATAAGTCGCTATGAGCGGCTGGTATATAACTATGCCTTGCGTATGGTTGGTAATCGTGACGATGCACTGGACTTAATGCAGGAAGTATTTATCTCGGTGTTTCGAAATTTAGAAAGTTGGCGTGGCGAGAGCTCATTTAAAAACTGGATGATGACCATTGCGCATCATCGCTGTATCGAACACTTTCGTCGGCGCAAAATCATCAGCGACGACTCTGATGTTAATGAGCAAGTTAGCGAAGATGCGTGGCACAACCCTGAGCAAGTTTATGCCGGCCAGCAACAGGGCCAGCAGTTATTTAAAGCCATGCAAAAATTACCGGTGGAACAGCGCATGGTTGTCGAGCTCAAATTTTTTCAGCACTTGCAGCTGGGTGATATATCGAAGCAGCTTGACGTGCCGCTTAGCACCGTAAAATCTCGCCTATATGGCGCGATCACGAAGTTACAAGAATGGGTGGAGGTTGTATGAGTAAACCACAAGACTTTGAGCGTTGGCTGGCCGATACGGCAACGCAACTCAATGAAGAATCAGTACCTGAGTGGCCGCGGGAATCAACATTCAGACCGCGCTACACAGCGCAGCCGAAGCACACTGCGTGGTGGCAGAAACCTTGGCTACCTGTTGGCTCCTTAGCAGTTTCCATGTTTGCCATGGTATTGGTGCTGGGGCAAGTTCAGGTTAGCAGCACTGAACACGGCTTTACGGTGCAATTTGGTGGGGTTGATGAGGCGAAACTCGAAACCATGGTGGCACAGCGCTTAAACGAATATGGCGCGCAGCAACAAATAACGCTCGCTAATTATGCGACGAGTTTGCGCGCTGATTTTCGTGAAGATTTCCGCACTGAAATGGCGCAAGCAAATAAACAACTTGCAGATTATATGCTGGCTGTGAATCGGCAAGAGCGAGAAGGCGATTTGGCTGAACTGATCCGTTATGTGAACGAACAACGTCAGGACGATCAGTACTACTTTGCCAGTCAATTACAACAAGTTTCGGACGGCTGGCTGCAACCAGCGGTTTCTACCAATCAATAAAACGTGAGTAGGGGATAAATATGTTACGCAAACAGATTTTGACAGTGTCTTTAGCTGCAGCTGTTATCGCAGGTTGTGCCACCGTTGCCGCTCAGGCATCGCAGGACAGTGACGCTTCACAACGTAATGCTCTCAAAGAGCAACTTGAAGTGATGAGCAGTATTTTAAATACCAAACTGGAACAAAATACGGATGCCGGCAAACGCCGCATGGCGCATTGGCAGCAACAGCGGCTTAATTACGATTATTTGGCTGGGCAAGGTGTTGTTTACCGTGTGAATTTTGGACGAGCCTTCGATTTCGACTTCGATTTTGACTTCGACTTTGATGTTGATGCCCCGCACGCTCCAGGCGCGCCAATGCCGCCTGCAACGCCGAATGTATTTATTGAAAAGCGCGTTATCAAAACTGACGACGGCGAAGACATTGAGATTATTCAAGAGCCGGGTGAAGCCTATGAAATGGTGGCTGAGCGAGGGCAAGAAGTTGGTGAGCGAACACTCGCTTTACACGAATATCGCCGTAAAGTTCGTGATCTTGAATATTCACTTCAAGCTGCGGAAGCTAATGGCCGTAAGAAATTAGAGCAAGAGCTTGAAACTGCGCGTAAAGATTTGGAAGCGGCGCGCTCGGACCTCGATAAAGCAAAAGAACAGCTGCGCACTGCAACCTTAGAAATTCGCAACAACATTCAAGAACGGCGTGAGCAACGTAACGAAAAGTTACAGCAGCAGGTTGCTGCGTTTGAACGAACTATGGCAGAAACGCTCTGCGACTATGGCGTAACGCTTAAGTCATTACCGAATAATGAACGTGTGAGCTTTGTCTTAGAAGGTGCTGGCAACAAAGAAGCTGGCGGACGGAATAAAATTTATATATTTAGCAAAAGCTCGCTATCCAATTGTCAAGGAAATGACGGTGTAAGTGATCTTTTAGCCAAGGCTGTGACGTATTCATTTTAACCGGTCTCCCTGATCGGTTGTCATCTCGTTTTAGCGCGCCTTTATGGGCGCGCTTTTTTTTGCCCGTGCTTTTTTTCACAGCACAAAAACGGTAAAGTACGCGCTCACAACGCACCGATGAAGCCAATATGAACGTTAAAGACTTTAGTTTCGAACTTCCCGATGAATTAATCGCGCGCTATCCCCAAGCGGAGCGCAGTGCGAGCCGTTTGCTAAACCTTGATGGTACAAGCGGTAAAGTCATGCACCAACAGTTTAAAGATATAGTCGGTCATCTGAATGCTGGTGATTTATTGGTATTTAATGACACCCGGGTAATTCCGGCGCGAATGTTGGGCGAAAAAGTTTCCGGCGGAAAGGTTGAGGTGTTAGTTGAACGCATTGTCGATGAACATCGTGTACTGGCGCACTTGCGCAGCAATCGCTCACCGAAAATTGGTGCGCGCATGATTTTGGAAGGGGCTGTCGAAGTAGAAATGCTCGGGCGCCAAGATGCGCTTTTTGAATTGTATTTTCACACCTCTGAGCCCGTGTTGAATGTGCTTGAAGCGCATGGCCATATGCCGCTGCCACCGTATATAGACCGACCGGATGAAGATAGCGATCGTGAGCGGTACCAAACAGTTTATAACAAAAAGCCTGGTGCTGTGGCAGCACCGACGGCAGGGTTGCACTTTGATGATGCAATTTTAAAGCAGCTACAAGACAAAGGCGTAGAGTTCGCTTACGTGACATTGCATGTTGGCGCCGGAACATTTCAACCAGTGCGGGTTGATAATATTGAAGAACACCACATGCACAGTGAGTATGCAGAGGTTCCAGAAGACGTTGTGCAGGCTATAAGCGAGACACGTGCGCGTGGTGGCCGCGTTATTGCCGTAGGTACCACTTCTGTGCGCTCGCTTGAATCAGCTGCACAAGCAGCCAAAGCGAAAGGTCAGGAGTTACAACCATTCTTCGCCGATACTGATATCTTTATTTATCCAGGTTATGCGTTTCAGATAGTCGACGCGATGATCACTAATTTCCATTTACCAGAGTCAACGTTAATCATGTTGGTGTCGGCGTTTGCTGGCCGAGACAACGTATTGAATGCTTATGCTGAAGCAGTCGCAGAGCGTTATCGCTTCTTTAGTTACGGTGATGCGATGTTTGTGACCCGAACAGCACGCTAGGGTATAATGTGCACCTCGGACTGTTTTTCCGTGTTAATTTTTCGGTGAAAAAATGAAATTTGAATTATTAAAAACCTCGGGCAAAGCGCGCCGAGGCCGTATGACCTTCGCCCGTGGCGTTGTTGACACCCCAGCATTCATGCCCGTTGGTACTGCTGGTACCGTAAAAGGCATGACACCCGAAGAAGTCAAAGCTACGGGGGCACAGATCTGTTTAGGCAATACATTCCACCTCATGCTTCGTCCTGGTACTGCAATCATTAAGCAACATGGCGATTTGCATGACTTTATGAACTGGGACAAGCCTATCTTAACGGACTCAGGCGGCTTTCAAGTATTTAGCCTCGGCGAATTACGTAAAATCACCGAAGAAGGCGTAACCTTTCGCTCGCCTATCAATGGCGAAAAGATCTTGCTCACGCCTGAGAAGTCGATGGAAGTGCAGCGTGATCTCGGTTCTGACATTGTCATGATTTTTGATGAATGTACGCCGTATCCGGCCACTCAGGCAGAAGCGCGCAGCTCAATGGAGTTGTCATTGCGTTGGGCCGAGCGCTCCAAAACTGCCCACGGCGACAATCCGTCGGCGTTATTTGGCATCATTCAAGGTGGCATGTACGAAGAGCTGCGTAGCATCTCACTTGAAGGGCTGACTGACATTGGCTTTGACGGCTATGCTATTGGTGGGTTGTCAGTGGGTGAGCCTAAAGAAGACATGATGCGCATTCTTGATCATATTGCGCCTGAAATGCCAATTGATAAGCCGCGCTATCTTATGGGCGTGGGAAAACCAGAAGACCTCGTTGAAGCGGTGCGCCGTGGCGTGGATATGTTTGACTGCGTGATGCCCACACGTAACGCACGAAATGGGCATTTATTCATTAGTACTGGCGTGGTAAAAATTCGAAATGCTGTGCATCGCACCGATACAGGCCCGCTTGACCCTGAATGTGATTGCTATACGTGCAAAAACTACTCGCGCGCCTATTTGCACCATTTAGACCGCTCGAATGAGATGTTAGGTGGACGCCTGAATACCATTCACAACCTGCATTTCTATCAGAAGGTAATGCAAGATCTACGCGACGCAATTGAGCAGGATCGCTTGGAAGAGCATGTTGCCGCGTTTTATGCGAAACGTAATTTGGACGTTCCCGCGCTTAAATAGCGCGGGCAATATCCAGAATGTATGGCTTAATGCCGGCAAAGAAGAATTCGACTGCAATCAGCATCACTATCAAGCCCATTAAACGCATTAATATTTTACTTCCGCTGCGCCCCAATTTCGCCAGCAACTGACGGCCAGTAGCAAGAACCACCGCAGTTAATGCGCATACGGCGATGATCGCACCGAACAAACTGATTGAATTCGCTGTTGCCGTACTTTCTTGAATGAACAAAATCACCATAGTGATGGCGCCAGGGCCAGCAACCATCGGAATACCGATTGGCGTTACGGCAACATCCGAGCCAAAATCACTCTCTGTCTCGCCATCAACCCGCTTAGGCACCGTTCTGCCGCGCAACATCTCGAAGCCCATGACGAAGAATAAAATACCGCCTGCAACGCGCAGTCCGTTTACCGAAATATTAAAGAAACTAAAGATAACTTCACCCAACAGCGCAAAGACACAAAGCGCGATACACGCTGTAATAGAAGCCCGCATCGCAACCCAGCGCGCAGCTTTAGGTGTCATTGCTTCGGTAAGCGCAATATAAATAGGAACCGCAGCTATGGGGTTAATCATGGTAAATAGCGAGGTAAACTGAAATAAAAACGTGTCTAGCATCGAAGCCGCTCCGAGCATAAGTAAAGTGTGTACAGTGTACAAACTAATTGTAGGAACTTCATGATATTTATTGTAATTTAGAAATAACTAAATCATAACGACGTGCTCTGTCGCATCGTTGTGCGATACTTCTTTACAATTCGATAGTGTTAAAAGTAGCGGCTCCCTGGCGTTGCTGGTATCGGATTGTTTTCATTATGCTTTTGGAAGTGTCGTCGCACCCCGTGCGAGCCCTGTTTTCAGCCTGTCTCGCAGCGGCGGCGCTTCCTTCCCAATACCAGTATTAAAATCGATCTTAGGCTTTACATCAGGATCTGAAATCGCTACAATTCAGCACCAAATTTAAACGTAGTGGTTATTTGCAGTGGTTATCTATCGTGATTTTCTATGAATCAGCATTGATAACCCACAGTTAATCCAACAACAGAATTTTCATTGAGGTGAGATTTTAATGCCAGTTGTTAAAGTAAAAGAAAACGAGCCGTTTGACGTAGCGTTACGTCGCTTTAAGCGCTCTTGCGAGAAAGCAGGTGTATTATCAGAAGTTCGTCGTCGCGAATTTTACGAGAAGCCAACTTCTGAACGTAAGCGCAAAAAAGCTGCTGCGGTTAAGCGTCACGCGAAAAAATTGTCGCGTGAAAATGCACGTCGCACTCGTCTGTATTAAAAAACTGGTACCGTAGCGGCACAGCCGATAGCGGTGTCACTACAAGACAGACCTCGAAGAGCCGGATTGAGTTTTCTCATTCCGGCTTTTTCATGTTCGTTCACTAATCTAACTTGAACGAATCTCAACTCAGGGTACAATTCTTAGTTCATTTCTTAGTTCATTTTTCGCAACGCGAACACAGGCAGGGCATGGCAGGTTTAATTCCTAAGAGCTTCATTCACGATTTACTTGAACGTGCCGACGTGGTTGAAGTTGTGGATAGCCGTGTGCCACTGAAAAAAGCTGGCCGAAATTATCAAGCGTGTTGCCCCTTTCATAATGAAAAGTCGCCGAGTTTTACGGTAGCGCCAGACAAGCAGTTTTACCATTGCTTCGGTTGTGGTGAACACGGTAATGCCATCGATTTTTTGATGAAATTTGATGGTCTGGAATTCCCCGAAGCCATTGAAGAACTCGCCCACATGATGGGGCTTGAAGTACCGCGCGAAACCACAGCCGATCCTGCAGCGGATGCAAAGAAACGTGCGCAAGAGTCCAGTGATTATGAACAAATGGAACGCGCCGCGAAGTTTTTTGCGCACCAGTTACGCCGCCATGAAAACTCTACCGCGGTCATTGATTACCTGAAGGGACGCGGTTTAAGCGGTGAAATTGTAAAGCAGTTTCAAATTGGGTATGCCCCGGATGCGTGGGACGGCCTCTTAAACGCCTTGGCGAAAGATCAGCGCAGTAAAGATCAGTTGGTTGATCTGAAACTGATCAATCGTAATGAGCAGGGGCGTTACTATGACTTTTTCCGCGATCGCGTGATGTTCCCAATTCGCGATCGGCGCGGGCGGGTGGTTGGATTCGGTGGCCGTATTCTCGATGGCGATGGCCCGAAGTACTTAAACTCGCCCGAAACACGGATTTTTCATAAAGGCCGCGAACTCTATGGCTTCTACGAAGCGCGACAAGCGAATCGTGAGCTCGAACAGGTCGTAATTGTTGAAGGCTATATGGATGTGGTGGCGCTCGCACAAGCGGGTATAAGCTATGCCGTTGCGTCACTGGGCACCGCGACAACCACCGATCAATTGCAAATGCTATTTCGTGCAACGCGCCGCATTGTCTGTTGCTATGACGGCGACAGAGCTGGCCGTGATGCAGCTTGGCGCGCCCTCGAAAACGCGTTACCGCTACTTAACGATGGCGTTGAGCTAAGCTTTTTATTCTTACCCGATGGTGAAGACCCTGACACCTTGGTACGAAAAATAGGTGCGGACGAGTTTCGTAAACACCTTGATAAAGCGCAGAGTTTTACCGACTATTTTTTCGCACACCTGACCGACACCATTGATGTGAACTCAGACTCAGGTAAGTCATTATTACTCAAACAAGCAAAGCCGCTTATAGAGCGCGTGGCCAGCGAGTTTTATCGTGACACGTTAATGGAGCGCTTGGCACGGCTATTGCGCCGAGAGGCATCGCAACTGGCTGCGCAGATTCAAGCGCCTGCCACGCAAAAAGCACCTCAAGACAGTTTAAAAATGACGCCAATGCGTCGTGCAATAGGCCTCTTAGTACAACACCCTCAGCTAGGGCGGGAAATTCCGCTACATAATGAACTAAGCGCGTTGAAGCAGCCAGGCATTCACCTGCTATTGAAGCTGCACGAGCAAACTCAAGCCCAAGAACTCACTAGCGCGCAGTTGCTTGAATTATGGCGCGGAGAGCCTGAAGAAAAGCCACTGCGTCAACTGGCACGCTGGCAACATCATTTAGATTCGGAAAAAGTAACCCAAGAATTTTTTGATATCTTTGCTTATTTTATCGATCAATTTGTCGAGCAGCGCGCCAATGAGTTGCTGGAAAAAGAACGCACGGCACCGCTGAACAAGGTTGAGAAACAAGAATACCTCACCTTGCTGCAATATTTGAAAGATCGCGGGAAACGCTAATCTGCGTGACTAATTTCGCTAACTCTTAGTGATTCTCTTCAAACTCTGGATTCAATGACCGCAATATAATCCCTAAAAACAATCTGTTACATAGTTGGCATTTTGTTTGCATTACTATTCGTGTAATAAAGTCATGTAATAAAGTGATGTAAGAATTAAACCAACCTTAAAAAATAATGATCAGGAGATGGCTATGGGTTTTGTAAAGGCTGCGGCATTTGGCGCTGTGTTAATTAGCGTTGCAAGCTTACAAGGGTGTGTAATCGCAGTTAACGGCGATGGTGAAGGCTACGATGATAAAGGCAGTTACTCGAAATTAGAGGAAAATAACCGTTCAACCATCGCTTCATTTACGGATGGTATGACGGTGCAAGCTGCGCAACATGAGCTTGGGACACCAGATTTTTCAGACCTGTGGACCGTTGATGGCACACGCTATCGCGTACTCTATTATCGCACTCAGCGCGTGCATGCAGACGGCAACACCACACGTGATGAATGCACACCACTGGTGTTTGCTGACGGGAAACTGATTGGCACCGGCGAGCTGGCCGTATCGCGGATTCCGCACAATAACTGATTAAATTCTGGCTGAAAACGACAGTATCTGCTACAATTTCCGGTCTTGAATTTTATACCTCACGCACTTATATAAAGCGTGTGAAAGTTCACACATTATCTAAGTCGCCGTAAGTTTAAGACCGGTTACTTTTCTATTTAATAACAGGTGGTAGATCTGTATGCAGCAGAGTCGTCAATCACAGCTCAGGCTTCTTATTGCCAAAGGCAAAGAGCAAGGTTATCTCACTTTTGCGGAAGTGAATGATCACCTACCTTCTGAGATCGTTGATTCGGATCAAATTGAAGACATCATCAGCATGATCAATGACATGGGTATTAAGGTGTTTGAAAACGCACCCGATGCTGATGAATTGATGATGAGCGAAGACACCGCTGATGAAGACGCAGCCGAAGCCGCAGCACAGGCCTTAGCCAGTGTTGATGGCGAATTAGGCCGCACCACTGACCCAGTACGTATGTACATGCGTGAAATGGGTACAGTTGAGCTACTTACCCGTGAAGGCGAAATTGATATCGCCAAGCGCATTGAAGATGGTATCAACCAAGTTCAGTGCTCAGTTGCGGAATATCCTGAAGCAATCAACTTCCTACTTGATCAATGGGATACCTGTGAAGCGGAAGAAATGCGCTTAACAGATATTATCTCAGGTTTTATCGATCCTAACGAAGTTGATCAAGCGCCCGTTGTTGCCACGCACATTGGTTCGGAGTTGAGCAAAGACCAACTCGAAGACGAAGACGATGACGCGGATGACGACGACAGCGACGATGACGACGCAAATGAGGGCGGTATTGACCCAGAATTTGCACGTCAGAAATTTGGTGAATTACGTGACCAATACGAGAAAACCCGTACTGCGATAAGCAAACACGGTCGCGATAATCCGAAAGCACGCAAAGAAATTGAAGCATTGAGTGATTTGTTTAAACAATTCCGCTTGGTGCCGAAGCAGTTTGATCGCCTTGTAAAAGACATGCGCGACATGATGCATCGTGTGCGTGTGCAAGAACGTTTAATCATGAAGATGTGCGTTGAACAGGCAGGCATGCCGAAGCGCGCGTTCATGAAAGCGTTTGCCGGCAACGAAAATAGCAAAGCATGGTTAGATAAAGTAATTGCCGACGGTGAAAGCTATTCAGACTCTGTCGCTGCATTGCAGCCAGAACTTGAACGTTGCGTTCACAAACTTGCTGAAGTTGAAGTCGAAACCGGCTTAACTATTGCCAAAGTTAAAGACATCAACCGCCGCATGTCGATTGGTGAAGCCAAAGCACGTCGCGCCAAGAAAGAAATGGTTGAAGCGAACTTGCGTTTGGTTATCTCAATTGCGAAAAAGTACACCAACCGTGGTTTGCAGTTCTTGGACCTTATCCAAGAAGGTAACATCGGTTTGATGAAAGCTGTTGATAAATTCGAATATCGCCGTGGTTATAAGTTCTCAACTTATGCAACCTGGTGGATTCGCCAAGCAATTACACGTTCAATTGCAGACCAAGCGCGTACCATTCGTATTCCTGTTCACATGATTGAAACGATCAATAAATTGAATCGTATTTCACGTCAAATGTTGCAAGAAATGGGCCGCGAACCAACGCCAGAAGAACTCTCTGAGCGCATGGTTATGCCAGAAGACAAAATCCGTAAGGTACTGAAGATTGCCAAAGAGCCAATTTCGATGGAGACACCTATTGGTGACGACGAAGATTCGCATCTTGGTGATTTTATCGAGGACACAACCCTCGACTTGCCAGTGGACTCTGCTACTTCAGAAAGTTTACGCAATGCGGTTCGTGAAGTTCTTGGCGGCCTGACCCAGCGTGAAGCGAAAGTTTTACGCATGCGTTTTGGTATCGACATGAACACCGATCACACGCTTGAAGAAGTTGGTAAGCAGTTCGATGTAACGCGTGAACGTATTCGTCAGATTGAAGCGAAAGCGCTACGTAAATTGCGTCACCCAAGCCGTTCAGAGCAGCTGAAGTCGTTCCTAGACGAGTAAACTCAAGCGCTTTCTGAACGAAAGGATGTAAAAAACGTCTAAAAAAGCTCTAGCCCATGCGGGCGGGGCTTTTTTTATTTTTCGCCCAAAATCTGTTAATATGTGCCTAACTTCGCTGAAAAGGATGAAATATGATCGCAGTTGATCAGAATAACACCGAAAGACAGCATCCGCGTCGCATTATCGACGCGCACTTTCACATTTATAACGATTCATTTCCTTTGATTGAGAACCAAGGCTTTTTGCCGTCGCAATTCTCAATCGAAGACTATATTCATCGCACGAAAGACTTCAACGTCATTGGTGGCGTAATTGTTTCGGGGTCAGTACAAGGCTTTGATCAAAGCTACTTAAAAGCCGCCTTGGCTGAAATGGGTGACCAATATGTTGGTATCACTAACTTACCGAGCAGTGTTTCCGACGCAGAAATATTAAAGCTGCGCGACCACCGTATTCGCGGTATTCGCGTGAACTTAAAACGTGGCGTAGTGAGTGGGCTTGATAACTTAGTCGACTTTGGTAAACGCATTTGGGATTTAGCCGGTTGGCACCTGGAAATGTACGTTGATAGCCGTGAGCTGGATGAAGTAGCACCAAAACTCATCAAGCTTCCAAAAGTGTCTATTGACCATTTAGGTATGGCACGCTCAGGTCTATCACAAATTCAGAAACTGGCTGAAAACGGCGTGAAGATTAAAGCCAGTGGCTTCGGTCGCACTGAAGTGGATGTTAGCAAGGCCGTGAAGTCACTGTACGCAATTAACCCTGCGTGTTTGATGTTCGGTACAGATTTACCTTCAACACGTGCAGAGCGCCCATTTAACGTACGTGACATTGAAACCGTTTGCGAAGCACTCGGTGACGAAAAAGCAATTGATAAAGTGTTTGCTGGTAACGCCGCAGACTTCTATCACATTAACCTGTAAAAAACCTCGTACGGGGTCATGACAAGCGGGCCGAAATTTCATATACTTGCGCCCGCTTTTGGTTAACTCAGTCGAGTTTGCCAACGCACACCCTCAATCTGTATGGCCCCTTAGCTCAGTTGGTTAGAGCACCCGACTCATAATCGGTAGGTCCCCAGTTCAAGTCTGGGAGGGGCCACCATCTCCCTGAACAGTTCGAGCCCATAAAAAATTAGGGGTTATCCCCTATATCGAGCTGCTGAGTTCTGTGCAAATCTGAAACGGTCAACCACGATCTTTTTGGAGAATATAATAATGAAACGAACTCTTCTATCATTAGGCCTTTTAGCTTCAGGTCTGTTGGGTGCAACTTCTGCTCAGGCTGATGCATTATTGGGGCCGCAACTGAAGCAAGATATACAGAATCTTACAGGACCGTACAATGTCATTGTGTCATTTGATGAGCACAGTAGCATCGAACGCGTTTTACAAAGTCTTGGGATTCCTTACCGTGCACTTCAAACTATGCCTATGGCCGGCGCTACCGTGACCAAGCTGCAATTGCAGGCACTGGTGAAAAACCCAGCGGTTAGTAGTGTCTACGCCAATGCCCCGTTGGAATATAGTAATTACACATCTGGCGAAATTACCGGAGGCCATTATGTGCACGACTATTATGGCGTAGTGGGTAATGGCGTCACCATAGCGGTTCTCGATTCTGGAGTGGATGCAACACACCCCGATCTAGAGTTTCAGACAAAGACAGTCGAAAACGTAAAAATTATAGGCGATCTCGACCTACTTGGTGGCCGTAGTGCTTTTGTCGAGGGCGTACCGAATAGTGATACGACTTCAGGTCACGGTACGCATGTTGCAGGCACCGTTGCAGGCTCGGGTATGGTGTCTGTGAACGATGAACGAAGAGCGTACTACCATGATGGTATCGCCCCTGGAGCAAACCTTGTCGGTCTTGGTGCTGGGGAAGGTCTTTCTATCTTGTATGCGTTGTTAGGCTTCGATTATGCCATTGCGAATCAAGATCGCCTCGATATTGATATCATTACCAACAGCTGGGGCGGAGGGGATGGCTCTCAATTTGATCCTAATAACCCGATAAACAAGGCGTCTTTCGAAGCGTATAGCAGAGGTATGGTGGTAAGTTTTGCAGCGTCGAACTCAGGGCCTGCCGAAGATACATTGAACCAGTATGCGGTGGCACCTTGGGTAATCAACGTTGCAGCAGGTACCAGTGACAAGCAACTAGCCGATTTTTCAAGTCGCGGTGTAGCGGGTGACCAATACAAGTTACCGGATATTACGGCACCCGGGCAAAATATCACTTCCACCCGAGCTCCCAATACAGCTATTGGCGCGATGGGACCGTTGGTAGATCCTGATCATCCAGAATATTTGGCTTATTATCACACAATCAGTGGTACTTCGATGGCGACCCCATTCGTAGCGGGCGTTGCGGCATTATTGCTCGAAGTAAACCCAGATTTGTCGCCTGACCAAATCGAGGAAATACTGAAAGATACGGCCGAGCCAATGGATTACGCTCCCCACGAAGTTGGAGCTGGCTACATCGATGTAAAAGCTGCGGTTGATCGCGCAAAAGTGACCACTGGCGAACGCATTGCGTTTTTGAATGGTGATACGTTATGGGCAAGCCAAGGGGTATGGAATCAAGCGGATGACAGTGCTGAAGAATTCGCTTACGTGGGCAATTGGCAAAGCAAATACGACGATTCAGCATTTCAGCAAACGATTACCGCGGCTAAAAATGATAATTCGTCAATTTTCGCAAAAATACGCGGCGAGCGCGTGCGGTTTCATTTTTTAGCAAGTAGCAGCAAACCGACCTCAATTGAACTCATTGTTGATGGACGCTCTGTAGGAACGAAAACAATCTACGCAGCTGACGCATCGGAAGCGTCGCCGAAAGATGTTTCCGTGGCTTTTGGCAATCTCGGTGAAGGTGTCCATGATTTGGAAGTTCGTATCCTAAATAAACGAGTTATGTTTGACCGGATGGATGTGGATGGTGCTCTATTGTCTCCAGATGTCAGCTTCGCATACAGTCAGCAGGTTGATTCTGGCACCATGGGTGCTTCAGCTGAAAACATCGAAATACAAGAGTTCCCGTTGGAGATTAATCCAAATGACGTCAGTATAACCTCCACGTTGAATTGGACGGGGGTGGCTGATCTGGACTTTTATCTGGTAAACCCAGAGGGTGTAGAAGTAGCTTCTAGTGCGTCACTAGATAACCCAGAGGTATTGCAGTTCTGGACGGATATGGCAGGAACTTATACGTTGCGTGTTACCGGATATATTAGTGTTGCCACACCATTTACTATCACGACCGATATCACCTCGGAAGTACAATAACGGGTAGATGAGAGATTGAGTGCGTGCAGCATTCAATCGCCCTAGACAAAAAGGCGCCTTTGGCGCCTTTTTGCACATGCATGGCTTTGCTTTTCCTGTTTGTGGTAACCTGATGAACTCGCCCTGACAGGAAGTAAAACAGTGAAACCATTGAACAACTATATCGCGTTTTTATCTATTCTTTTGCTGGTGGCTGTGCCCACAAGTGCATCGGCACAATCTGCCGAAACTAAGCCAGAAGCAGAACAAACAACACAGCCAGTGCCTGAACCGACGCGCTTTCGCTCGGAACACAAAGGTACGTTTAATGGCACCAAATTAAGCTATACCGTTGACGCTGGCGAAACCTATATTCGCAACGCCGAAGGTGAACCAACTGCCGCAATATTCTCGTTCGACTATGTGGCCAACAGTAAGCAAGGGCGCCCAGTTACCTTTATTTGGAACGGTGGCCCTGGTTCGTCTTCAAACTGGTTGCATATGGGCGGTTATGGCCCAAAACGCATTGTAGTGCCAAGTGATGCAGAGCACCCTGGCGCTGCGCCATATACCTTGAAAGCTGCACCTGAAACCATTCTTGATGTAACCGACATGGTGTTTGTTGATCCGGTAGGTACAGGGTTCTCACGGGCAGTGGGTAAGGGTAAAAAAGAAGACTTTTGGGGGCTCATGGAAGACGCCAATTCTATGGCAGCTTTCATTGCCGAGTGGCTCACCAAGAATAATCGCTGGAACTCACCAGTGATTTTGTTAGGTGAAAGCTTTGGTACCACCCGCGCAGCTGCGGTTGCGAAGGTGCTTTTAGACGACTACGTGATTAACGTTAACGGCATTGTGTTTGTGTCGCAGGCGCTTGATTATCAAGGGTCTACGCCGTATATCGATGATAATATTATTTCCTACATTACATACATTCCAACCATGGCTGCAACGGCTTGGTATCACGGAAAAGTTGATAATTCGGGTGACTTTGAAGCGTTTATTCAGCAAAGCCGCGAGTTCGCAACACAAGAACTGCTGCCGGCGTTGTTTCAGGGCAACCAGCTAAGTGCTGATAAGCGTGCTGAGCTGGTGAATGAACTGCACCGTTTTACTGGCTTGAGCAAGACATACATTGAGCGTGTTGACCTGCGTATTAATGCATTTCGTTTTGCCAAAGAGTTACGGCGCGACGAAGGCATTGCCGTGGGCCGTCTTGATAGTCGGTACATTAAAGACGAACGCGATGATGTTGCGGCAAGCCCGCGTGAAGACGCTGCGCGGTCGATTTCGCCAGCCTACAAGGCTGCGCTTATGCATTACATGCGTAATGACTTAGGCATTGATTGGAATCGCACTTATTTGAATCCTGCCGACCCTGAGCTGTCGGGCAAGTGGCGTTGGAGCCCGTTGCCGGAAGGGCGCTCGTGGGAGCCGCACTACGTGAATACCACGCCAGATTTGGCCGCGGTATTACGCAGTAACCCGACCCTGAAAGTTATGGTTGGCTCGGGCTATTACGACCTCGTGACCCCGTTCTTTGATGCTGAGTACACGCTGAACCGTCATGGTATTGCGCGTGATGACATCGTCTACCACTACTATCATGGTGGTCACATGATGTATGTGCATGAGCCAGCACGAAAGGCGTTACTTGAAGATACCCGCCAGTTTATTAAGGCGCAGACCGGTCAAGCTGATTAATTATGCGGACGGCGCGAGGCTCATTTGAGCTTCGCGCTTGCAGCACGTGCGGCATGCAGTTTCTTGTAGCTTTCAATAAGGCGTAGATGTTTGTCCAGGCCTTCTAACTGCATATTAGTTGGTGTCAGCCCGTGGAAACGTACAGAGCCAATTACCGAGCCAACAACTGCATCCATGGTGCTTTCACCAAACATGCGGCGGAAGTTCGGCAGGTAATCGTCCAACTCGAGCTCGTCGTCCAGTGTAATTTCCAGTACAGCGCTCATGGCGCGATAGAATAAACCACGTTCAACGGTGTTTTCGTTGTACTGTAAAAACGCTTCAACCAATTCATACGCTTCGTCATGTTGCTGCAAGGCAAGATAAATAAGCAGTTTCAATTCAAGAATCGTGAGTTGTCCCCACACCGTATTTTCGTCGAACTCGATGCCAATCAGCGTAATGATATCGATGTAGTTATCCAACTGGCTTTCTTCAAGGCGTTCCACCAAGTCGGCCAACTGTTCGTTTGTTAAGCGGTGCAGGTTGAGAATGTCTTCGCGGAACTCTAAGGCTTTGTTGGTGTTATCCCAAACCAAGTCTTCAATTGGGTAAACTTCTGAATATCCAGGCACCAACATGCGGCAAACTGGCGCGCCCAAATCTTCATAAACTGCGACATAAACCTCTTTGCCGATATCCGCAAGAATGCCAAATAAGTAATCAGCTTCTTCTTGGTTGGTTCCGGAAAAGTCCCACTCACAAAACGCATAGTCACTGCGGGCACTGAAAAAGCGCCACGAAACTAAGCCCGAGGAATCAATAAAGTGTTCGACAAAATTATTGGGTTCCGTAACGGCCATGGAGTTAAAAGTTGGCGGCTGAAAATCATTAAGTCCTTCGAAGCTTCGGCCTTGCAACAGCTCAGTTAAGCTGCGCTCTAACGCAACATGAAAACTTGGGTGCGCACCAAACGAGGCGAAGACACCACCGGTACGCGGGTTCATAAGCGTCACACAGGCCACGGGGAATTGCCCGCCAAGCGAAGCGTCCTTGACCAATACAGGGAAGCCCTGTGCTTCTAAAGCTTTGATGCTTTCAACGATATCCGGGTATTTCGCAAGTACCGACTCTGGCACATCAGGTAACGCAATTTCTTCTTCGATAATTTGTTTCTTAACAGCCCGCTCGAAAATTTCAGACAGGCACTGTACTTGCGTTTCTTGCAAGGTATTGCCTGCACTCATACCATTACTGAGATAAAGGTTTTCGATAAGGTTCGACGGGAAATATACCGTTTCGCCATCGGAATGGCGGGTAAATGGCAATGCGCAAATACCGCGGTCTGTGCGCCCCGAGTTGGTATCAATTAAATGAGAGCCTTGTAACTCGTCATCTGGGTTGTAAATGGCCAGACAGTAGTCGTCCAAAATACCTTGCGGGAGCTCATCGTCTTCGCGCAGCGCAAACCACTTCTCATTTGGATAGTGTACGAAATCCGCATGCGCAATTTCTTCACCAAAGAACTGGTCGTTATAGAAGAAATTACAGCTTAAACGTTCAATGAATTCGCCAAGGGCAGAGCATAGGGCACTTTCTTTGGTTGCGCCCTTGCCATTGGTGAAACACATGGGTGAGGCAGCATCGCGAATGTGCAGTGACCACACGTGTGGAACAATGTTGCGCCATGAGGCAATCTCGATTTTCATGCCGAGGTCAGCCAAAATTGCGGACATGTTGGCGATGGTTTCTTCCAGCGGCAGGTCTTTGCCTTCAATGAAAGTGCGCGTGCCACCTTCAGGGTGCCCCATCAGTAATGCTTGCGCATCTTCGTCTAAGTTTTCCACCACTTCAATTTGGAACTCAGGACCGGTCTGCACAACCTTTTTAACTGTACAGCGATCGATAGAACGCAAGATACCCTGGCGGTCTTTCTCAGAGATATCATCAGGTAATTCGACCTGAATTTTGAATATTTGGTTGTAGCGGTTTTCTGGGTCAACAATATTATTTTGTGACAGCCGAATGTTTTCAGTGGGAATATCACGGGCGACACAGTAGACCTTCACGAAATAAGCCGCACACATGGCTGACGACGCTAGGAAGTAATCAAATGGGCTCGGTGCCGAACCATCGCCTTTATAACGAATAGGTTGGTCAGTGACGACAGTAAAATCATCAAACTTGGCTTCAAGTCTGAGATTATCGAGAAAGTTAACTTTTATTTCCATGAACAGGCTACCGAGGTTATGAATTTCAAATCTTGATAGCCATTATCCCGTTTTTGACGGCGTTTGTCTTGGAAATCGGCCGGAACGGTTACTTTTCGTTGTCTGCGTAACCACTACCGATTGCACTGAATGGTAGCTCCAAGCCCAGCTCCGGTACTTGCAAGCCTATCCATGCAGGAAAGGTATTACTATTCGGGCCCGGCACTGCTTCGTACTCATTGGCCCATGGGTACCGGTCGGCGGCTTCAATAATGCGCGGAATTAAAGCGGCAGCTTGCTCACCCTGAATGGAGAGAACACGCTCAGGTTCAGCACCATACCAATAGCGATCAGGTGTGGCGGTTTGATAACTATATAGCGCGGGTTGGCCGCGATTCAAACGCCAACCAACCACTTCATACACGGTGTACTCATCAGCTCGCTCAGGCTTTACTGCAATCCAGGTGTGCACAGCAAACCAGCCACGCCAGCCAAAAGCATCTGCAGCATAAACTTCGATAACGGCTTGTTGCTCAACGGCTGGGTTGGGTGCGATACCAGCAGGCTCACGGGAAGCTGTTCGATAATCGCCAGATGAGCAGGCGCTAATTAATAATACGAATACCGATACCACCAGACTTTTACCCATGAACAACCTCATTGAATGTATTAAAGTTTCTCCATACCGAAGGTTTCACGCATGCTATTCGCGAAAGCGACCAGCTTTTCTTTCATGGTGCGCTTCACTGAAACTTCAAGTGAACCCAGTACAGAGTAGCCCGTAATTGTTATCTGTGGCGCTTGGCGTCCGCCCATGGAAGGCGCATTGTTCTCAGAAGAACCAATAATGTTGAACATACGAGTTTTCACATTAACGTTCTCGGGCACAAAGATTTCCAGGCTGCCAAGCACGTTGGTTACGTTGACTTCAACGTGCTGATGCTGAAAAACTGCGTCAGTAAAATCGAGTTTCGCCGAGCCAATCACGTCAACCACAATAATCTTTTTCGGTACTAACCACTGACCTTCTCTTACGTTGGAACCTAAAATACTGATCAGTTTGTCGTCTTCAGTTTCTTCGCTAGCACTGTAATTTGGTGTAAAGGAGCGCTCTTTCTTCGCATCGTAGCCCGGGTCAGCTTCAAGCGGTAAATCTGCCGCCAAATCGACCAGTTGTTGATGAGAATCCGTTGCCATTGCTTCATCAAGCCTGCGCTCAAACGCTTCAGCTGAAATAATGGCATGGCTGTAATTTACAATGAGTTTATCCACCGTCTCTTCGCGAACCTGCTCAATTGGGCGATCTTCTAATTTAACTGGCATCGTTATTTCCCTATTGGTTGATGATTAATAGTTAACTACTTTGTTACATCATGCAAATTATAGGCCATACTTTGATGCCTTACTTTTAGCTGCTTGGCGGCCGGGGCGGCATTTTTCGCACATCGACGCGTGAGTAATTTAACCAATAAATAGTGGATTAGACGCAAAAAAGCCTGCGCTTTTGCAAACGCAGGCTCGGTTTTGCACATTCAACCGTTTAGTTAAAGCTGCGTGGCTTCAGTACGTCCGGTTTTAAAAATGGCTTATCACCCGTATTATCATGCTGGCCCAACACTGCGCCATTAACTTCAGTGCCATAGAGCGTAGCTTTATGAAAATTCATATATTTCTCGCGAGTTTCTTTGGCGTTTCCGGTATATCGCGGATCTTGTGGACGCTCGTGCGCATTCACAAAATAGGCAACATCCCAAGCTTCTTGGTCACTTAAACGGCCGGGTTGACCCAGCGGCATATTATTCTGAATGAAGGACGCAGCCGTAAAAACACGAGTCATGCCGGCGCCCCAGTTGTATGAACCGTCGCCCCATAGTGGCGGGTAAACCACAGCGCCATCAACCTTGGTTCCAGCGCCGTTGCTACCATGACAAACTGAGCAATTTTTCTCGTAAACTTTTTGTCCATTCGCATAACTTGTAGCTGCAGGAATTTTATTGCCCAAATGGCTGAAGCCGCGCCCAGCAATATTTTTGTCGTACATTTTCGCGCCTTTGGCCATGTATTGGTGGTAGGCCGATATGGCCAACATGAGGTCACTCCCATAGGCTGGCGGTTTACCGTTCATTGAAAATGAAAAGCAGCCCGCAATGCGTTCTTCAAGTGAATTCACATGACCATTCTTACCTCGAAAATCAGGTAAGGTTGTGGCCGCTGGCCAAACCGGGCCAGACCACGCCATACGTCCTTCACCCATGTGGCAGGATTTACAATTTAGGTCATTAAAAACGTACTCGCCCCGCAACTGTTGGGTGTTCATGAATAGATCCCGCCCTTTGAGAATCACTTTGCGCAATTCAGGATGTAAATCGCTATCATTTTCGATATCCGCAAGCGTGGGTGCTGTGTGTTGGTATTGGCCCGCTGCCGCGGCGGGTAATTTAACTTCGGTAGAAGGCGACGACTGCGCGCCAATAACCGCTACAGAAAAACTGGTGGCGAACAGCGTGGCAAAACCGAGCGTTAACTTATTGATTGAGTGCATGAGTGCCTCTCCTGTTACTGCTGCGTTGCGGGTTGACTGGCTAGGTACGCAGCAACCGCGTCCAGTTGCTCGTCACTTAGGCGCTTCGCAATGGCTTCCATAAGTTGAACTGGATCTGACGTGCGCTGACCTTGTTGCCATGCCTTAACTTGTTGTTTGATGTAGCTTGCGTGCTGGCCAGCTATAGCAGGGAAATTTTCATTCACGCCTTGATTGTTTGGGCCGTGACAACTGGCACAGGGCGGAATGTAGGCATCCCAGTCGCCCTGCGACGCAATTTTTTCACCCAATGCTAATTGCTCAGCGCTTGCAGAAGAGGCGGCGGGTGCTGGTGACGGTAAATTCGCATAATAGGCGGCAAGATCAAGCAGGTCTTGCTCGGCAAAATTATCAATATTCATACTCATAACTGGATTAACCCGAGTACCCGATTGATAGGCTTGCATGGTGCGAAACAAATAGCCTTCATTGAGGCCAGCAATAACTGGGAAAGCGCCCGCTGCATTTCCTTCACCGCTGGGGCCATGGCAGGCCAAACATGGTGCACCGGAGCCATCACCTTGCATGGCGAGTTGCTTGCCACGCTGGCTATCCGTTGCAGCCATGACTGGTAAGCTTAAGGTCATGACTGCGGTCGCGCAGATAAAAATAACGTTAGTTAGCTTCATGACGAACTGTTGCCTCTTGAGAGTAGGGTGAACATCGTATTTTAGAAGATTCTAATCTATAATCCATGTAAATAGTAGGGATTAACTGTACGGGGTCTGCATGAAACGCGATGCATGTAATAAGATTATAGGTGCTTTTTTAGTCTTTGCAGGGATAGGTGTTAGCGAAGTAACTTTTGCGAATGACGATACGCAGATTTCAAGCCAAATATTTACCAATTTTAGCAACGTGCAAGTTGCTGATATGCGCTCTGATCGCGAAGGCTGGCAAATTGATCTAAAGCGTTTTTATCTTAATTTTGATCACCAATTTAACGCCGATTGGAAATTAAAGCTGACCACCGACATTCAGTGGCAACGCCAGCAAGACCCAACGGATGTTTGGTTCCGTCACGCGTACCTTGAACACCGTGTGACTAAACAGCAGACATTAAAACTTGGTGTCGCCGAGTTACCTTGGATTGATTATATTGCGCGGCGCGTTGGTTATCGCTATATCGATCCGAGTTTGAACCCCAAAAACCAATTCGCTGGGCCGACAGATCTTGGTGTTCACTACAGTATGAATATCGATAATTTCACCGTCGCCGCCGCGGCTATCTCGGGCGGAGGGTTCAAGAAGCCGCGCATTGGCGAGCGTGTCGACTTCGAGTTGACGGGCGTGTGGCACGTTTTGCCGGGGCTTGATGTTGCGACGGGCTGGTATGAGGGCACTCGAACACAAGATAAGGACGAAAACCCTAGGTTTCATTATGCACAGCGTTGGAACTTAGCGTTAAGCTATTTACTTAACACCACCCGTTTGGGGGTTGAATACGCTTATAATGACAACTGGACACGGGTTAATCAGCTTGCGCCTGATGCCAGCGACGGCTGGAGCGTTTGGGCCAGCTATGGTTTTAAACCCGGCTATTCGGCGTTTGTTCGCTATGATGTGAGCCACCCAAGTCGGCGCTTAAACCCTGAGTTAAAGCAAGATTACTTTCAACTCGGTGTGGACTGGAAAGCGACGCGTTTTGTCACTGTTGCTTTGGTCGCAAAGAAAACCGAGATTGACAGTTTAATCATTGACCAGCAGCAACATGAAATTGGGTTGTGGACGATGTGGAATTTCTAATCGCCCACCAACTCAGTTATTTAAATCGTGCTTCAATAGCTTGATGCAGCTGCTTTTTACCACCAAGCATAAACACGACTTCAGCGACGACGAATAAAGGACCTATCGCAAGGCCCATAATGTCGTCCACAAATGCGGGTTTGCGGCCTTCAAAATAGTGCCCAATAAACTGAAAAATCCAGCCGACGACAAAGAGTCCGATGCCCCACGCTAACCAGAGTGTTGTTTCAAGCAGTGCAACGTGACTGCCAAGCCAGACACAAAGGCCAAGTAACAGTGTCATGATGACACCGAGCACACTATCAAGCTTTAAATAGAAAAGTGCCGCAACGGCGCTGACAATAATTGCCGGCGACAGAATAAAGTCACTGATCAACCAAGTGGGGCGCGACAGCAAAATCATAATCGCAACAACAATCATCGGAATACCAACTAAGTGCGTCAAAATATTGCGCCGATCGCGATGATACGCTGCGTAACTGGCTAAATGGTCTGTAATTGTTTTCATGGCTTGCTCACCTGTTGTTTTGTTGTCAATATTAACGCGATTCTAATAAAGAACAAGGACAACGCATGCGCGAACAATTGGAACGTCGTGCCTTTTTATTATTGCTGGCAGCAGTGACATTAGCTTTTGGTTTTATTTTGGAGCCGTTTTGGTCTTCCATTTTCTGGGCATGTGCTGTTGCGGTTATTTTCTTTCCGCTGCAAAGCCTATTGGTGCGTTACTGGGGCCACCGGCCTAACACTAACGCATTAGTGACGCTCGCGATTTGCATGACGATTGTGGTGATACCGGTTATTTTCTTAACAACCGCATTTGTTCAAGAAGGTATTCAGCTCTATCAACGGCTTGATTCAGGTGATATCGACCCGCGTGAGATGCTAATAAAATTGCGCGATGCATTCCCCATTATCGATGAGCTGTTAGTTGAGTTTGGAATTAATCCCAACGACATTCGTGACCAAGTTATCAGCGGCGTGCAAGCAACGTCGAAATTTTTAGCGAAAGAAACGCTGACTATTGGTCAGAACACCTTTGGCTTTCTAATTAGCTTAGCGCTCATGATGTACTTGGCATTTTTCCTGTTGCGTGACGGCCAAACAATTAAAGAACTCATGATTAAAGCGTTACCGATTGGCGATGATCGTGAACAAGCGCTGTTCGAAAAATTCGTAGAGGTAACCCGCGCAACCGTTAAAGGCAACTTGGTTGTCGCCATTGTGCAGGGTGCGTTAGGTGGTTTCATCTTCTGGTTATTAGACATTCCAGCACCGCTGTTGTGGGGTGTGATTATGGCGTTCCTGTCACTGATTCCAGCCGTTGGCGCCGCCTTGGTCTGGTTTCCGGCCGGCTTGTATCTTTATGCCACGGGCGAGTGGGTTAGCGCGACCGTGCTGATGGCCTACGGGGCAATTATTATTGGGCTGGCTGACAATGTGTTACGCCCAATTTTAGTCGGTCGCGACACCAAATTACCCGATTATGTGGTGCTGTTTTCCACCATTGGCGGTATCTCGCTGTTTGGCATTAATGGCTTTGTCATAGGGCCCTTGGTTGCGGCACTATTTATGGCCGTATGGCAAATATTCATGACTGACTTTAATGGCGAGCATTAATCGTTATTCAACCTGAAGGTTTGGGCGGCGATAGCCACCAATATATGCATTTTTGCTGAATACCCATTGCCAAACTTGCAAGTCGCGGGCGCGAAAAGCGCCCGCGCAAGACATCAAGTAATACCGCCACATTCTAAAAAAGCGTTCATCATAATGCTGCTGAAGCTCGGGCCATGCACGTTCAAAGTTCTGATACCATGCCATCAAGGTCGGGTCATAATCGGCACCGAAATTGTGCACGTCTTCGGCACACATGAGGTCTCTTGATGCGATATCAATGTGCGCTAAATTGGGTAAGTCGCCATTGGGGAAAATATATTTGCTAATCCATGGGTCGGTGCCGCGCACGTCGCGATTGCGCCCTATGGTATGCAATAGAAATAATCCATCAGGGTTGAGGCAGTTGGCAGCCACGTTCATATATTCGCGATAGTTACGCTGTCCGACGTGTTCAAACATACCAATACTAACCACCGCGTCAAAAGATTCGTTAAGTTGGCGATAGTCGTGTAGACGGAATTCAATTGGCAGGCCTTGGCAAAGCTGTTCGCCCAGTTCGACTTGAGCTTTGGAAACAGTAACGCCCACGCATTCAACGCCATAATTTTCCGCTGCATACTTCATAAAGCTACCCCAACCACAACCAATATCGAGAACTTTCATGCCGGGTTTAAGTTGTAGCTTTTGACACACTAATTCCAGTTTATCGTGTTGGGCGCGGTTCAAGTCTTGTGCATGCTCCCAGTAACCGCAGGTATACACCATGCGTTCATCAAGCATGGCACGGTAGAGCCGATTGCCGAGATCATAATGATGTTCACCGACTTGCCAGGCGCGTTTTTTACTTTGCAGATTGAATAATCGGCCTTTTAAATGATGCCAGAGCAGCCGCGACGGTTTGATATGCTCATGAACCTTATGAGCTAACAGGCGGCAAAAGAATACATCAAGTTGATCGCAGTCCCAGTCTCCGGCCATATAGGCCTCGCCGAGTGCTAAGTTACCCCGTGCTAAAACATCGTTGAGAAAGTCAGTTTCGCGTACCTGCATGTCCCAAGGCCGATTTCCATTAATTTGAATATCGGCGGGTGCCAGTAGCTCTGCGATAAAGGCTTGCGCGTTTGCCATGCAAATCTCCTTTGATGTAGCTTGAGACTAAGTGTAGCAAACACAAATTAATAAGTGGTTTAATTGGAACTAACTTATAATGATTCAAACTTTACATGGCGCCTGTAGCGCCGTAATGTGGAATAAAATTGACTAGGGTACCTCTATGAAATATTTACTGTTGGCGTTGTCAGTGCTGGTTCTTAGCGGTTGTGCGGGGTCTGCGCAGCAATCCAATTTTGATTTGAGCGCGGCAGATACTGTTGAGTTTATGCGCCCTTACGAACTATCACGAAACGATGTGAGCTTTGTGAGCCTCGGTGACGTGCAGGGTACGTCATGCCAGGCGCGATTCTTCAATGAGAAACCGACCCAAGAAGAAGCCTTGCTGAGAATGAAACTAGCTGCGGCTGAGCTGGGTGCAAATCGCGTTGTGCTGCGCTCGTGTACACAAGGCGCCAGCGATGAATGTTCAGCGCGCTGGTTATGCGTTGGTGACGCATACCAAGAACAACCGTTACGCTAATTACTGCTGATAGATAAGGAGTCATCATGCAAGTTGCTAAGCGCTCGGCCGAATTAATTGGCAAGACTGATTTATTGCGCTTGAATTCTCTATCGGAGCTGACTGGCTGCGATATTTGGGTAAAACTCGAATCACAAAACCCCGGCGGTTCCATTAAAGACCGGGCTGCACTGCAAATTATTCAAGATGCGATGGCTCGCGGTGAACTGAAGCCGGGCATGACCGTGGTAGAAGGTACCGCGGGAAATACTGGCATTGGTCTGGCGTTGGTGGCACGTTCGTTTGGTTTGAACATGTTAGCTGTTATGCCCAATGACCAAAGTAAAGAAAAAGAGCGCATGATCACGCTGCATGGTGCGCAACTGAAAACGGTCGACCCGGTACCCTTTAAAAACGAAAATCACTTTTATCATACGGCGCGGCGTCTTGCTGAGCAGCGCGACGATTACTGGTGGGCGAATCAGTTCGAAAACACCAGTAATGCCAAGGCGCATTATCGAACGACAGGTCCCGAAATTTGGGAGCAAACCAATGGCAATATCGATATTCTGGTTTCTGTTGCAGGCACTGGAGGCACCATTGCGGGCACGTCGCAGTATTTAAAAGAACGCAATGAAAAGGTGCAAATTTGGCTGGCTGACCCTGATGGTTCCGGTATTTATAGTTTCTTAAAAACAGGTGAATATGTTAGCCATGGCAGCTCGTTTACCGAAGGTATCGGTATTATGCGTTTGGTTGAAAACTTCAAACAGGCGCGTATCGATGCAGCCGTTAATTTACCCGATGATGATTTGGTGACATTGTCACGTTATATCGTTGAAGAAGAAGGGCTGGTATTGGGTAGTAGCTCGTGTTTGAACGTTGCTGGCGCGTTACAGGCTGCACTGTTGCACGGGCCGGGTAAAACGATTGTAACCTTTGCTTGTGACCTCGGTGAACGGTCCGCCAGTAAGCTCTACAATCTCGACTACTTAACGCAGCGTGGTGCGCGCACCGAAGCTGAACCAATTCAGGCATTGCTGAATCGCTATCGTGAGCAAGGTGACAAAGTTTGGTACAAACAATAATGTTCAGATTAGCGATGGCAATTTCGGTTGTCTTAGTTGCAACAATGTTTGCACCGACAATCGCTGCGCAAGAGCTCAACGTAGAGCCGACACCTGCGCTGTTGCCTCCTCCGCAGCCGTTAATTATTGCGCACCGGGGGGCCTCTGGTTATGCCCCCGAACATTCGATGGCCGCAGTAGCCATTGCCCATGCGCAAAATGCTGACTTTATCGAACAAGACGTCGTTTTAACGCGCGATCATGTGCCGGTTGTGCTGCACGACCTTGTACTCGACAGGATCAGCAATGTCCGTGATGTTTTCCCCGAAAAGCACCGCCCCAATGGGCATTATTACGTCATGGATTTCAGTTTTTCAGAGCTGCAACAACTGAAACTGATTGAGCGCAGTAACAAAGAAGGTGAACAGCGCTATAAGAAGCGATTTGCGCGCGACCAAGGGCACTTTCATGTCATGTCACTTGGGCAGCAAATTGAATTGATTTTGGGGCTCAATCGAAGCCGCGACCACAACAGCGGCTTATATGTTGAGTTTAAAAGTGCCCGTTGGCACAAAAATCATGAATACGATTTAGTGAATTCAACCATGGGTGTATTGGCGCGTTATGGATTCACCGAAGCTGAACCGCCGGCGCCAATCTACCTGCAAAGTTTTGACCCGGAAGTGCTGCGCCGCTTAAAACGCGAGTTTATGACTTCAATTCCACTGATTCAGTTAATTGCCGAAAACAGTTGGAATGAGAGTGAGGTCGACTACAACACAATGCGCACCGCTGCAGGCTTGGAAACGCTCCGCAGTTATGCGCAGGGTATCGGCGTGTGGGTGAATCATGTTTACCTGGGTTTGGATGAAAACGGCAAACCCAAATTTTCTGACGTGGTTAAAAATGCTCAGGCTGCGGGCCTGGAAGTTCATGTGTATACACTGCGCGCTGACGACCTTCCCGAAGGCGTGGAAAGTTATCAGCAGTTGAAACAATGGTTAACGGAGCTTGGCGTCGATGGTTTTTTCACCGACTTTCCAGACTTATAATTTAATCGTTAAAGCTTATGCGCATGCGATAGCCATCTGTGCCATCGTCGTAGTAGCCCGGTAATAAATCAGTTACTGCGAAATCCAGCTTCTCATAGAGTCGAATCGCGGTTGTGTTGTCTGTCTTAACTTCCAGGCTGAGACTTATTGCCGCGTTATTGCGCGCAATTTCAATTGCATGCTCCAACAACGCGCGGCCAAGACCTGTTCCTCGTGATTCGGGTGCCGCAGCAATGGAATATAAGCGCCACCGCTGGCTATTTTTACGTGTCAGTAATAAATAGTAACCGACCAAAGTGCCATGATGCTCACACACGTAAAGATGCGCGCTGTCAGCGGCCAATAACCGCTTAAAACTGCGCGCCCCCATGCGACTGTAATCAAAACAACGCTGTTCGAGAGCGACCAGATTATCAACGTCTTTTAGTGTCGCTTCTCGAAACTGCCATGCTGTGCTCATTCTATTTTTCGTCCAAGCGCCGCGCAAAATCCCGCATGATAATGTGATACAGCTCATCACCAAGCAATAGGTCTTCAACGCCCGAGTCTATCGACGGGTTGTCATTGATTTCGATAATCACAGGGCCTTTACTGGTAACCTTCATGTCAACCCCATACAAACCATCACCAATAAGTTTGGTGGCTTGTAGAGCTGTTTTCACCACGTCTTTAGGAACCTGATGCACACCAACGGTCTCAAAGCCGCCTGACTTTGAGCGACTGGTGCCGCTAGCATGGTTGTAGATTTGCCAATGATTCCGCGCCATAAAATACTTACAGGCGTAGATAGGCCGATTGTTTAAGATACCAATGCGCCAATCAAAGTCAGTTTTTACAAACTCTTGGGCCAATAATATGGTCGATTTATTGAATAGTTCATTGGCAACGCGTCGTAATTCTTCCTCGGACTCTGCTTTTTCAACACCAATCGAAAACGACCCGTCCGGAATTTTTAGTACCACCGGATAACCTAAGCGCTCGCCAATTTTGGCGTAATCAATTTCTTGCTGGCTAAGCAGCAGCTCGGTGCGTGGCGTCGGTATTTCGTGTTTATCCAACAACTCTTTCAAAAACACCTTATTGGCACACTGCAAAATAGAATGCGGCGCATCGATAACAACCATGCCATTGGCCTCAGCCTTTTTAGCGAAGTGATAGGTGTAATGGTTGATACGCGTTGTTTCACGAATAAATAATGCATCAAACTCAAGCAGGCGATTGTAGTCGTCGGCAGTGATCAACTCAGCATCAATATCGGCTTCTTTGGCGGCTTTGATAAAGCGCTGCAGGGCCTTTTTGTCGCTGGTCGGAATAAATTCATTCGGGTCATGCAAAATAGCTAAGTCATAACGATACTCTTTCGGCGCGCGTGCTTTGCGCCATACCCGCTTGCTGAAACTATCCAGCGCGTTACCGAAAAAGGTTTGCTGCTCGTCGGATAAGTCCGGCAAAGCACCACCGCCCAGTTGATTAATAAACCAGCGACCTTGATAACTAAACTCAACCCAGATTATAGGACACGGGTAACGATCGAAAATCTGACGGGCAAAGCTACTTAGCAGTGGCTCTTCGGTTTGACCGAAGCAAATGAGAATACGCACAGGGGCTGTTTTATCCGCATTACCGAGAAACTTACTGAGCTGTTTGTCGGTATTAGCCAACAGCAATTGGTAATGATTGAAATTCGCCAAGTCGTTAATTGTTGTTACTGATGGGAGCACACGTTGTCCGCGAGCTTCAGCAAGTAAACTAACGTAGTAGCCGGTGGATAAATAGCTCAAGTCGCCGCATAAATTTAAAATTTGTGTGCGGCTTTTACTTGATGTTTGAAGTAAGTACTCACTCGAAGTAACAGTTGACTGGCTTGGGTAGTAAGGTTGCCAATCGGTGATGTCATCAAGAATGATCAAAGCTGAGTTTTGCATGTATGCTCCAATGCGTGTTTGCCGCGCCTTTTTATTCCTATTTTGATCAAAACACAAGGGCTTCGAAAAATATATTTAAAATGCAAAAAAACGTTACAAAAATAGCCGAACGACGGTGGGTAAGCTATTCTTGTTATTACAAATATAGTTCGGAGTACGTTGTTATGCTTACACTACTGGCAAAATTTTTGAAGGCACTGAATTCCGAGTCTGGCGCTTGGGCATTAGCATTTGCCTTCGTACTCGGCATGATAATGGGTTTTACGCCACTTTGGCGTGTGCACAACTTGGTGATTCTGCTCATTGCACTATTGTTTCGGATTAATTTGACCGGCTTTATATTGAGCTTTGTTATTTGTTCCGGTGTGGCGTATTTACTGGACCCTTGGTTTCACCAAGTTGGATTTTATCTGCTCGCGCATGAAAGCTGGCAGCCGCTGTGGCAATCACTTTACCAGTCGGCGTTTTGGCGCGTCTTGCAATTTCAACACAGCCTAACCTTGGGAAGTGTATTAATCAGTTTGGCATTTGCGCCTATATTGTTGTTCGCCAGCTTTTTTATTATCACGCAATATCGTAAGCGCATTCAGGCATGGTTCAACCGATTGAAGTTGGTGCAAATGCTTAAAGCCAATCGATTTTGGGCCATTTACTCTGGCATACGGGGGTAATGAAAATGACGACAACAAAGACCAACCCAACTCACGTACGTCGCAGCGCTATACGTTGGCCGGGGTTAGCGGCATTCTTGATTATATGCGCGCTGTTAGCGGCATTTTCTTGGTTGTTGCTAGACACCATAATTAAATGGACGCTTGAGCGAACTGTGGGCACGTTAAATGGCGCTGAAGTGAATATTGAATCCGTTGACCACAGTTGGAGCCCTCTCGGGGTGACAATTATGGGTATTCAAGTGACTGATCCAGCACAACCGGATTTTAACCGTTTAGTGATTCGGGATGTGGCCGCTGACTTGAATGTTGAGCAGCTATTGATGGGGCGCTTTCACTTTGAGAATGTGGTGAGTACAGGTATCCGGGTGCATCAACCTCGTGCGTCGACAGGTGATGTGTACCAAGTGCCTGACAAAGAAGCGATGAAAGGCTGGGCAAGTGACGGCCTTGCCGCTTTGGATCTTAGCATGCCCAATGTCGATGACATTGTGGCACGACTGAACTTGAAAACTCCCGCAGCAATTGAGCAGGCAAAAGCCACGTTGGCTGAGCAGAAGTCACGTATTGATGAGCTTCGCGAGAATTTGCCTACTGCCGAAGATTTAAAAGCTTATGAGGCTGAACTGAAGAAAATCACCAGTGCCGAAATTAAGACACCACAACAATTACAGGCGAAAAAAGACGAGTTTGAAGCGCTTAAGGAAAAGTTCGAGGCCGATAGAACACAGATAAAAGCCATTAAAGAAACAGCAACAGCAGCGTTGGATAAAGTGAAGGCTGACTTTGCAGCTGTGAGGTCGGCGCCCGGACAAGACTTAGAGCGGGCGCAAGAGCTGATGCAGCTTAACAGTGCGGGCTTAACTGAAATTACCGCTGTATTATTTGGTGAACAAATGCGTCAGTGGAGCCAATACATTCTGTTGGCGTACGAGCAGTTAGCGCCAATGTTGGCGCGTTCAGCAGATGAAACATTAGTTAAACCGCAACGGGGTGAGGGTGTTTGGTTTGATTTCAGCGACGCGAATGAGCCGCCTTCGTTTCTTATCAAAAAAGCAAAAACTGAATTTGCATGGAACGAGACCATATTGGATGTGAATTGGGCGAATATCACCCATCAGCATGAACAGTTAGGGCAGCCGACTACGTTTGTGGCGCGAGCCGACAACTCCAATTTGTGGCAATCACTGAATTTAAATGGCGAATTAGCTCTCACTGCGGCAGGTATTGATGCGAAACAACAATGGCAGGTTAAAGGCATTCAATTGGATAGCGTAAAACTGAGCGATCAAAGCGAATTTATGGCAAGCATTGTTGCCGCTTTGCTGGACTCAGAAGGTGCCGTGTCACTGCGTGACAGTATGTTTGATGGTGGCGGTACGGTGCGTTTGTCTGATATGCAGTTAGACGCTTCTGCGGAGAATCGTTGGGCAGAAGTAATTGCTTCTGCACTACGTCAATTGTCACGCCTTGATATCAATGCGGATATCAGTGGTGCGCTAACAGCTCCTAAGTTTGCGTTTCGGTCAGATCTCGACCGCCAGCTTGGTAGTGCATTAAAAGCATCGGCTCTTGAGGCTGGTAAAACTGAATTGGCCGATTTACGCAGCCAGCTACAGGAACAGTCGAGTAGCTTCTTAGGTGCCAACGAAGCTGAGCTTAAAGGCATCTCAGATTTGCTTAGCAACGCCGAACAGCGTGATGAAAAATTGCAGGAATTACTCAAAGCAAAATTTGAGAGCGCAATTGAAGACAAACTCAAAGATCGTTTAAAAGGCGTAATTGGCGGTAACTAACGTAATCCATTGTAAAAAAAACACCGGCTACATGCCGGTGTTTTTTTTGAACAGGCTTCCCGAAACTCTAGTCGTTTATAAAGTCAGCCAGCACATTTGCTTTCGATTGAATGTTGTATACCCCGTCAAGGTGACCAAAAGTACCGTCAATTTCATCGTACTGGGGTGACTTGCCTTGGGCTTTCAAAATTTCGACTGTCTGCTTGGCTAGATAAGGCTGCAGCAGCAAATCGTTTTTGGCCGGTAAAAAGAGCGTTTTAGCCTTAATTTTCTCTAAGCCGGTGGCTAAGTCTGTGTCATGTCCAGCAACAAAGAGTTGATTGGCTTTAACCAGATATAGCAGGTGATTCGCATCGGCCAGTGGGGCATTTTTTGCAGCTGCGCCAAACCAAAAATCAGTTGCGGGTAAGCCGTTCATAACACTTTCAAGCGCCGCCTTTGGCAAGACCTCTTGCTTTGGTGACGTTTGATTAAAGGCTATCGGATGCATTGCTTGCTGCGTGATCATCACGAGCGTATTCGTCACACCGGTTAATGGTGCCTCGCCATCATAATAATTGCCTTGCTTCCAGTTCGGATCCAGCTTAATAGGTCGTGCCCAGTGCTCCAAGGCAGTTATTGTCCAGGCATCCATGGCACCTGTACCAATAACCGATACCATCCGCTCTACCATATCCGGATAAGCTGATGCCCATTCGATAGCTTGCAATGAGCCCATAGATGCACCAACCACGGCATGTAACTTTTCAATACCAAGACTTTGCAGCAAGGCATGCTGCACATTCACGAAATCACGAATAGTTACCACAGGGAAATCCAGCCCATACGGTTTCCCAGTTGCAGGATTCATTGAAGCCGGGCCCGTTGTAATAACGTGCGGTAAGTGTGGGAAAGCGTTGACTAGAGTGTCTGAACTAATCACGTAGTACTTATCTGTATCAATCGCTTTGCCCGGCCCAATAATCGCATCCCAGTAACCTGGCTGAGGATCATTCGCCGTATATTTGCCTGCCGCGTGACTGTTGCCGGAAAAGAAATGCGTAATCAGAATCACGTTATCTTTTGCTTCATTAAGCTCACCGTAGGCTTCCCAGCCAACAGTAACATCAGCAATGGTTTCACCACTTACTGTGGTGAAGTCTTTGGTTGTGAACGATTTTTTTTCGACCATTAAATCAGCCTGAGCAGCGCCACAAGCTACCAGGCTGGCGCTAAGAAGCAGTGCTGTAAGTGTTCGCAAAATCATGATGATTGCTCCACAAGGTAATTGAAGTACTGCTTACGCAGTTCGTTTTTAATAAGTTTACCAGTGCCGGTATGCGGTAAGCTTTCCACCACGACAATGTCGTCCGGTGTCCACCATTTCGCGATTTTACCCGCAATGAATTCGTAGATCTCCGCTTTATCTATGGTATGCCCGCTATTGGCAACCAATAGCAGTAACGGCCGCTCGTCCCACTTGGGGTGTTTTACACCAATGACACAGCTTTCATTAACAGCCGGATGTTGGCTGGCAATATTTTCGATTTCCAACGAGCTGATCCATTCACCGCCGCTTTTAATCACGTCTTTTTTCCGGTCAACAACCTTCATGTAGCCGTTCGCGTCAATTACTGCGATATCGCCAGTGGCAAGCCAACCACCGGCAAACGCTTCGGGATCGTCACGTTGAAAATAGCTTTTGGTAATCCAGGGCCCCCGAACCTTTAATTCACCGGAAGTGGCCCCGTCATGTGGTAACGGCTTGCCATCGGCATCAAAAATTTCCATGTCGACGCCAAAGCAGGCGCGGCCAGCGGTGGTTTGAATGGCATAACGTTCAGCTTTCGGTAAGGCGAGCAGTTGCGGCGTAGGCGGGGCGGAGCTGGCCAATGGGCCCGTTTCAGTCATGCCCCAAATGGGCTGCCAGTACACATCGTATTTCTCGTCGTAGGTTTTCACTAGCCCCAATGGCGAAGCCGCACCACCAACACAGACGCGCTCAAGGCTACATAAGGTTAGGTTATGGGAACTCAAATGGTTATGCAGCGTCAGCCAAATGGTGGGCACCCCAAGGCTAACAGTCACCTGTTCTTCGCTAATAAGCTGATACATGGCTTCGCCCGACATGCCATTACCGGGCAATACCAGTTTGCAGCCAGCTAACGGTGCTGCATAGGGTGCACCCCATGCGCCCACGTGATACATAGCAACCATTGGCATCAGCACGGTGTCGTTACGTAAGTCGAGTAGCTCAGGCCCTATGGTGGCCTGTGCATGCAGCACAGTTGAGCGATGTGAGGTGAGCACCCCTTTGGGGTTGCCGGTTGTGCCAGAGGTATAACAAAGCAGCGCGGCGCTGTCTTGATGGAATGTTGGCCAGTCAAAATGAGTCGGTTGCGCAGCAAGTAACGTTTCGTAGTTATGAATGGGTAACCAAATATGGTCGAGTTCTGGCTGTCTATCAGTATCCGCCAGCACTACCACACCTTTTACGGTTTTCAATTCATTAACGAACTCATCAAGTAAATCAACGAAGCACAAATCAATAAATAGCCAGCTGGCTTGGGCGTCATCCAGAATCCAGCGAATCTGGTCCGCCATTAAACGTGGATTAACCGTATGCACAACAGCACCCGTTCCACTGACGGCGTAATAGAGCTCCATGTGCCGGTAGGTATTCCAAGCCAAGGTGGCAACGCGCTCACCAGGCTCAATCCCAAGGCTCTGCAGTGCATTCGCCAACTGACAGCTACGCGAATAGCAATCGGCGTACGTATACCGGTGTATATCGCCTTCAAGCCGCCGTGACACAATTTCTTGTTGTGGGTGGCGCCGCACGGCATGACGCAGTAAGTCAATAATCATCAACTGACTATTTTGCGCTTCGCCTGCGAGTATCGGACTCGATTGTGTTGTTGTTTCAAACATATAAGTTCCCTGGTACTCCTACCACCAAATAAACAAGCCTATGGCCACAGCTAAGCCCACAAAGGGCACCACAACAGTTACGGCCGCGACCGGCCAATAAGCTGCTTGATGGGTTTCTTTACAAATGCCTCGAATGGTTGTTACCACATAACCGTTGTGCGGCAACGAGTCGAGCGCACCTGAGGAAATCGCAACAATACGGTGCAATTGGTCCGGATTCACACCAACGTCTATGTAATGCGGGCCAAGTACCGGCAGCGCAATTGCTTGCCCGCCTGAAGCTGAGCCAGTTAAACCAGCAATAACACTTACAGCCACTGCGGCGCCGACCAGTTCATTGCCGGGTAAGTTGGTCATTACGGCAACGGCTTGTTCAAACGCTGGCGTTACTTTCGCAATGCTACCGAAACCAACTACAGCAGCGGTGTTACCTATGGCAACCAAAGCGCCGGTTGAGGCTTCCGTCAGTGCTTGTGAAATATTCTGAAAGTATTTGTGGTTAATTATAGCCAGCGATAAAACGCCGCCTGACAGCGCAATAATCAGCGCGTTCTGCTTCAGTTCTTCGTGAAATAGAAAGCTTAATGAGAGCACCACCACCAGTGGCACCAATCCGCTAATAGGGGACGGTAGTTTGCGCTCGATATTTTTCGGGTCATCAGCGCGCACTTCAAAGCTCTCGCCATTGGCTACCGCGCGGCCAATCAACTTGCTCAGCCACCAGTAACCGAACAAGGCCATCAACACGGCAACGAACAAACTGACTTCCCATGCTGCATAAGGTGAGGTGCCAAGATATTGAATTGGGATCCAATTTTGTATTTCAGGCGAGCCAGCTGATGTCATGGTAAAGGTTACTGAACCAAATGCGAGAGCGGCAGGAATGAAACGGCGCGGTAAATTGGCATCTTTAAAGAGTGCTAACGCCATCGGGTAAACTGAAAACGCGACCACGAATACACTTACACCGCCATAGGTAAGAATGGCACAAGCTAAAACCACAGCTAACATGGCACGTTTACGGCCAAGTTTGGTAATGATCCACTTTGCAACACTATCGGCGGCACCGGTGTCTTCCATGAACTTGCCAAAGATAGAACCCAGCAAGAACATAAAAAACCAAGCGGCAACAAAACTGGCAAAGCCATCCATGTAGGCACTTACGAAGTTGAGCTCACCTTGAAACAGCGGAACATTACTGCATAAAGCGACCAAAACAGCGCACAAAGGCGCACTTATAAATAAATTCATTCCACGCAAAGTTAGAATGATAAGTAGGACTAATCCGCCTACGAGTCCAATCATGCTTAACATGCATTACCTCTTTGAAGGTTGTTTCAGGGGGTACCATGACCTGAAGCGCTGCGGTGATGGAAAGTATCATGCGGCAATCGCTGTTTTTTTTACATAGTACTAACGTACAGAATACAAAAGCAAAACTTTCAGCTAGGGTACATAAGCCATGACAACAGTTTGCTTTCGTTGCACTGATATATAAATAAAACAACAGCATACAAAACAACTTAACAATCCGGGAGAACGACATCATGAGTCAACCCATTTTTCGCCGCTCGCTGCTTGCAGCCACTATCGCCTCAGTAATGGCGGTGCCTGCATACGCTCAGCAAGAAGAGCAAACAAATGAAAACGAATTTAAAGGGCTTGAGCGTATTCAAGTTACAGCGCGTCGTAAATCGGAAAGTATTCAAGATGTTCCGGTTTCAGTAAGTTCTTTCAGTGCTGATGACCTTGAAGAAATCGGTGTTGAAGACATCACTGAACTGCAACAGCGCGTACCGAACACAACCATGCAAGTTAGCCGTGGTACCAACTCAACGTTAACCGCTTACATTCGCGGTGTTGGCCAGCAAGATCCGCTTTGGGGTTTTGAGCCAGGCGTTGGTGTTTACATTGACGATGTTTATGTTGCGCGTCCGCAAGGTGCGGTATTAGAAGTATTCGACATTGAGCGTATTGAAGTACTGCGCGGCCCACAAGGCACACTTTATGGTAAAAACACCATTGGTGGCGCATTGAAATACGTGACCAAAGAGTTAACAGGCTATAACGAGTTAAATCTGCAAGGCACTGTCGGTACCTTTGGTCAACGCGATATCAAAATCTCTGGTCAAACAGCTTTGTCAGACAACTTCTTTGTCGGCGGTGCCATTGCATCGTTGCAACGTGACGGTTACGGCGAATTTGTGAATACCGGTGACGAAAACTACAACAAAGACGTGATGACCGGTCGTTTAAGTGCCAAATGGATTGTAACTGACGACTTGTCAGTGAAGCTTTCGTATGACAAAACCAAAGATGAGTCGAACCCCAAAGGTGGCTATCGGTTAACCAGCAGTCAGTTGACAGGTGAAGAACCATACGACGACGTTTATGATTCAAACATCGCCATGCCAGTTGAGAACTTGGTTGAAACCGAAGGCTGGTCAGCGGTTGTTGATTGGAACGTCAACGAAAACCTAACGCTTAAATCAATCACTGCGGGTCGTGAAGGCTATACCGACACCAACATCGACTTTGACTCAACTGGCGCTGGCGCACTGTTAGTGCCTGCTATCTATCAAGATGAGCAATTCACTCAAGAAATCCAAGCTTTGTATACCAACAATGACAATTTCGACTTCGTTGGTGGTTTGTATTTTTATGATGGTGAAGCCTGTGGTGACTTCGGTACTGTATTGCCGCAGTTAGGCCTAACATTGGATACTGGTGGGTGCGTTGATACCGAAAGCCAAGCACTTTACGGCCAAGGCACGTATCGCTTTAACGACGCGCTAACCCTAACTTTAGGTGGTCGATACACCAAAGACGACAAAGCTGCAGACGTATACCGCTATACTTACTTAGGCATTCACTTCTTAAATCAGCCGGGTGATTGGGGCACGCCATTAATCGTCAATTCAGACTTTTCAACTGAAGCTGATTGGAGTCGTTTCTCGCCACACGCAAGTTTAAGCTATCGTTTGAATGACGACATGATGCTTTATGGTAGCTACAGCAATGGCTTTAAGTCTGGCGGTGTAGATATGCGTGCGGATGTGTCACTGAACCCTGACGCACAAAACCCATACGACCCGGAAATTGTTGATACTTTTGAGTTCGGTATGAAATCTGATTTGCTGGATGGCCGCATGCGCTTAAATGCTGCAGTGTTCTACTCCGACTATCAAGATATGCAAGTAACGGTTCAGCGCGCTGTAACCGCGGGTGTTGCATCGCAAGTGCTCAACGCTGCTGAAGCGACGGTTTCAGGTTTTGAAATTGAAACGGTATTAGCGGTTACCGATACCCTGAACGTGAATGCCGCAATTGGTCATGTCAATGCTGAATTTGATTCCGTTATTTTCTTTGACCCAGTCGCTCAAGAAAATACCGACGTATCAGATATTTGGTCGTTTGCGAATACGCCTGAGTGGAGTGCGAATGTTGGTTTTAGCCAATCATTTGATAGCAGCATTGGCCAGTTGGTTTGGAACGGAAACCTTGCGTATCGCAGTGAAACGCAAATTTTCGAAGTGCCTTCAATGCTTGATATGGGCGGCTACAGCTTAGCCAATACAAGTTTGAATTGGTTATCTGATGACGGCAAATGGAACGTTGGTTTGCATGTGAAGAATATTGGCGACAAGATTTATCGTCTTGCTGGCTACAACTTTGCAGCGCCACGCGATGCTGACGGAAACCGCACGGGGCCAGGCCTTGGTGGCGAAGACACAATTATTGGTTACTACGGTGATCCGCGTACTATCTCCCTGTCTGTGGGGTATAAGTTCTAACGCTAAGTTCTAACCCCATACAGTGGTTACCTGATATTGATTGCAGGTAACCACTGACTTTTTTCTTTGGACGCGCTAGCATGACCACTTCAGTTTCAATCCAATCAGGTTCAGGCATGGCGCGTGCAATCATCGCTGATGATCATCCATTATTTCGAGCTGCACTAAAACAAGCTCTGGCAGAAACGCTGGATGCTCCTATTCTTGAAGCTGCCTCATTTGAGCAATTATTAGAATTAATTCACGCACACCCGCAAATTGAACTGGTGCTATTGGACTTAACCATGCCTGGCAATAAAGGGCTGACTGGTCTAACGTCACTGCGTAGTCGTTATCCAGATATTCTTGTAGTGATTGTCTCCGCGAATGAGCAAGTGCCTACTATTCGCCAAGCGATGGCTTTTGGGGCAAGTGCATACATTCCGAAATCGATGCCACTGGTTGAATTGCAGCAAGCCGTGCATAGTGTGCTGGCAGGCGACACCTGGCTGCCTGAATACTTGCGTGATGCAGTCGACGCAGAATCGCCGACTGAGTATGTTGATTTCGCACAGCGACTTGAGCAGCTTACACCGCAACAGTTTCGCGTTTTAGAGTGCTTGGCAGACGGTTTACTCAACAAGCAAATTGCGCATGAATTGAATGTTCAAGAAACCACCATCAAACAGCATGTTTCGGCTATTTTGCGTAAATTGAATGTAATTAACCGTACCCAAGCGGGGATTATCTTCAAACAAATGCTCAATTCGTCAGGGTTTAACGCCGAAGCAGACGTTTAATCAGCCGTTTCAGTGCGGCGGTTTTAATTGGTTTTGGCGTAAATGACGCGTGGTTAGCAATCACTTGCTCACGCACGTTCTCGTCAGGGTCGGCTGAATTAATGATCGCTGGTAACTGCCAATTGCCGAAATGTTCGCGTACCGCATGCAATACGTTAATTCCCGTATCATTGTTATCAAGATGGTAATCAAACACCAGCAAATCTGGCTGAGCAGAGTTCCACGGTAACTGGTCGCGGTTCGCTGCAGTCGCAACCGTTGCTCCCCAACTTTGAAACAGCTGCGCCATGGCTTGTAATACGCTAGCGTCATTGTCGAGCAGCCACACGCGAATATCTTGTAAGAACATTTCAGAAAGCACTGGGGCGTTTGCTCGGGTGCGCGATAATTGACGTTGCCAAGTAACGTTGTGAAAGGTCAAGGTGAACACTGTGCCGCGCTGCACTTGAGATTCCAGTGACAAAGGAATATCCAACAGCCGGCACATGCGCTCCACAATGGCGAGGCCAAGACCTAAACCGGGGTTATCGCCACTTTGATTAACCTGATGAAACTCTTTGAAAATTTTATTGCGCTGATCATTCGGGATGCCTCGCCCGGTATCGATCACTTTAAGCTGAAGTGAATTTGCCCGGCGTTTTGCGCCGATTAAAATTTTACCCTGGTCAGTGTAACGAACCGCATTCGACAGCAAATTTTGCACGATTCGGCTGATCATTTTGCGGTCGGTGGTTAGTTGCGCGCGGGTCGGTACATAGCGTACTTGAATGGCTTTATCGGCAGCGATAACCTGCTGGCTATCCACCAAGGGTTGAATAATGTCATGCAACGCCACCAATTGCTGATTAACCGGAAGGTTGCCGGCTTCCAGGCGTGTCATTTCCAGCAGCATGGTCAGCAATTCTTCCGCATTGTGCAGCGACTGCTGAATTTGCCGAGCAAGTTGCGCGGGCTCGTCAGTTAGCCGTTGGGCCAGCATATCGCAAAATAGGGTTGCGGCATTAAACGGTTGCATGAGGTCGTGACTGACGGCCGCGAAAAAGCGTGATTTACTTTGGTGAGCGCGCTCTTCCGCTTGTTTTGCGTCCAATAATTGCGCAGTTCTATCGGCAACGCGTTGTTCCAGTTCAACGTTCACTTTTTCAAGCGCGCGTTGAGCCTGCACCAACTCGGTGATATCGGTATAGGTTGTTACAAAGCCGCCACCCGGCATCGGTGCGCCTTGCAGCTCAATGACATGATCGCCTTGCTGGCGCTGGTAGCGGTATGCACTGCCTTGGCGTAAATAATTGATGCGTTTGTCAACTTCATCATCAAGATCAGAATTCGCATCAGCATGAATTAAGCCGCGTTTAGCATTATAGCGAAGCAAGTCGGCTACAGGCATGCCGGCTTGCAAGAATCCGGGTGGGTATTGAAACACTTCAACATAACGGTGGTTCCATGCCACTAACCTTAAGTCTTGATCAATAACACTAATGCCTTGCGGGATATTCTCAACCGAAGCTTGTAGCAGTTCACGGTTGAACTTATAAAGCTGCGAAGCTTCGGTGGCCCAAGTGACAACTTGCGCAATGGGTACAGTCGGCTGCTGCGTGACAGTATCAAGTAAAATGCGGCTGGCAGCACTGCCGATTACTGCAGAAAGTTCACGCTCGATGCGCGCCAAAAGAGTGCCAGGTACCAGTTCATCGGCTGGCGCCGTGGTTAAGTCATGGCTTAACCGCTCACTTAAACGCTCCAGTTCAATGGAATCAAAAAATCGTGCTAACAATTGCCGCAACCGACCCCACGAAATTGCTTGGTGTTGATACAGTTCCGGGTGACCGCCCGTTGGATCGGTAAACAAACGGTGCTGCTGTTGCTCAACAGAACTCGCCTTGATGAGCCAAGAAAATACGATGTAGATAACGAGGTTGGCACCTAAGCTGGCGAGTACGCCTGAGCTTAAGTCAACGTCAGACAACCCTCGGTTCAACTGGATAGATGGGATAAACAGCAACCACAACCACATAGCCGTGCCAACTGCTATACCGATACTTGCTCCCGCTTTGTTACCCCGCTGCCAAACTAAGCCTCCAAGCAATGCGGGCGCAAGTTGTGCCAGCAGAGCCAAAGACAATAAGCCAGCGTTCACTAAGGGTAAGTTTGCTTCGGTGAGCTTGTGAAAACCAAACGCCAGCAAGATAATAACCGTGATGGTGGTGCGGCGAATGCGCAAGATACGTTTGGGGGTGAAGGTAACATTACGCAGTTTGCGCTTGGTTGCACGCAACCAAAACGGCATCACCACGTCGTTAGACATCATTATACTGAGAGCCAGGGTTGCGATAATCACCATGCTGGTGGCGGACGCTAAGCCGCCAATGAACGCAACAGTGGTTATCCACGGGGTATCGGCTTGCAGTAATACCGAAATCATAAAGGTGTCTGACTGAGCCGCTTCTGGCACCAGCAGTAAACCGGCAAGTGCGATGGGTAAGATAAACAAATTAATCGCGAATAAGTAAAGCGGGAAGGCCCACCGTGCGGTTCGTAGCTCTTCTGGATCCGTATTTTCGATGTAACTGACATGAAACTGCCGGGGTAGGCAAAACATAGAAATGCCGCCCAATAAAATGTGGGTCAAGTAAACAAACCCGCCGCTTGGCTGGCCTTCCAATACAGTACTGACTTGGGTGGACTGAGCTGCCTGCAAAAATACATCGGCCACACCGTCAAATAATGAATAACTTACGTAGATACCCACACCCATAAATGCCAGCAGCTTCACCACGGACTCAAATGCAACAGCATCCATAAGTCCAGAATGCTGCTCGGCAAGGCTCATGCGGCGGGTCCCAAAGAGTATGGCGAACATCATCATGGCCAACGCGACGAGGGCAGCGATATCACCAAACCAGGGTAGCGGTTTGTCGGCTAAACCGGTGACTGCGGCGAAACTTCCGGTTACCGCACGTAATTGCAGCGCAATGTAGGGCACGATACCGATAAGGGCGATGAGCGCCACAGCCAACGCAAGCGTTGGTGATTTGCCATATCGATGGCTGATAACATCGGCAATTGAGGTAAGATTTTGTTGCTTACACACGTGCAGCAAGCGCATCTGAATACGGTGCGCAAACAGAAACACCAGCATGGCACCCACATAAGTTGGGGCTACCGACCAACCGTAATAAGCTGATTGTGTGATGGTGCCGTAGAACGCCCACGTAGTGCAGTGAATGCCTTGGGCTAGCGCGTAACGATAGGGCTTAACTTGATTCGGTGGTTTGCGTTCACCACGGTAGGCGATGCTGTAAAGGATTGCGATGTAAGCAACAGCCAGTAATATAGCAACGCCAGTACTTAGCATGGTTAACGGTGTCCGTCGTTGTGCTCATGGAATACAATGAGCGACCATTGCCAACGAATTGCGCCCAGCCTTATTAAAATGGTCGTCACACCGCCAACTGCAATTGCGAGCAGTTGCGAGTAGGGTTCAATAAACACAAAAACGGTGGCGCCAATCAGGCAGGTTGTTGCGTACAGCTCGCCTTTTAGAACCATTGGCACATCACGCGCCAGAACATCGCGAAGCATACCGCCGAAACAGGCGGTCATCGTGCCCATAATAATGCAGATTAACGGCGAAAAACCTGCCTCTAAAGCTTTTAGCGCACCCATAACGGTGAAAAAACCAACTCCTACGGCATCTGCTAAAAGTAAGGTTTTTTGATGAATATAATCTTTGTAGCGCAGCCACAAAATAGTGATTAATGCGGCTAAAGCGACGGTGTATAGGTAGTTGGGGTCATATACCCAGAATACCGGCATATCGAGAATGAGGTCGCGCGTAGTGCCGCCGCCAATGGCGGTTACGGTGGCCAGAACAATTACGCCGAAACCGTCCATGTTTTTGCGAAAGGCTAATAAGGTGCCAGAAACCGCAAAAACGGCCACACCTAAATGGTCAATCCAATAAAATAGCGTCGCTAGGTCCATATTATCGTTGTTCTTCCAATTATTTGCGCTCACTGAAGGCTCAGTGTACGTCAATTTTCTCCCTATTTAAGCAGAAATTCGTTAGAATGCCCGCCATTCATTAAAAATTAGAGAATTGGGCTTGTTTGCACTACATTTAGCCCCATCTCTAACCTCAATAACTTAAAAATACAGAAAGGGGATATTCATGGATTTCTTAATTCCAACAGCATACGCACAAGAAGCCGGCGCACCTCAAGGCGGCGGTATGGAACTTATTTTCATGTTGGTTATGTTCGGTTTGATCTTTTATTTCATGATCTACCGCCCACAAGCCAAACGCGTTAAAGCGCACAAAGAGCTTATTTCAAACATCGGCAAAGGCGATGAAGTGTTGATGAACGGTGGTTTCGTTGGCCGCATCACTAAAATCGCTGAAGATAAAGACTTTATGGTGATTGCAGTTGCTGAAGGTATGGAAGTGACTGTGCAGAAATCAGCAGTTACCGCAGTACTGCCAAAAGGTACGATGAAATCTCTGTAACATGAGATAAGGATTTAACGTGTTAAATAAGTTTCCGCTCTGGAAAAACCTGATGGTCATCGCCATTTTGGCGGTGGCTGCCTTGTACGCGTTACCGAACATTTACGGTGAAGACTATGCGGTGCAAATTTCCGCTAGCCGAAATGCCTCGATAACGACCGATACGCTAGGCACTGTTGAACAAACCTTGGAACGGCTGGACATACAACCGAAGGGCATCACGCTTGAGAACGATCAAATCTTGGTGCGTGTTAACTCGGACGTTGAGCAACTGCAGGCCCGTGACGAGATTTTGCGTGATTTAGGCACCGATTATATCGTGGCGTTAAACTTAGCGCCGGCCACACCGGATTGGCTCGCTAATCTTGGTGCTGAACCAATGAAATTGGGTCTCGACTTACGTGGTGGCGTTCACTTCTTAATGGAAGTGGATATGCAAGAAGCCACGCGTAAAATTCAAGACCAAATGCGTGACACAGTGCGCACGGAACTGCGTGAGGAGCGTATTCGTTCTACCAACATTCGTCGTCAAGACAGTGATGTGGTGATCGAACTGCGCAGCAGTGAAGACTATACGGCGGCAGAGCAATACTTAGATAACCGTTATCCAGGTTATACACTGATTGAAGAAGAGGCCAGCCAAACACTTCGTCTTCGAATGACCGACGCGAAATTAAAAGAAACGCAAGACTATGCGATTTCTCAAAACGTTACTATTTTGCGAAATCGTGTGAATGAACTGGGCGTTGCAGAACCTGTGGTTCAGCGTCAAGGTGCTGACCGCATCGTGGTGCAACTTCCAGGTGTCCAAGACACTGCTCGCGCTAAAGAGATTTTAGGCGCAACTGCTACGTTGGAGTTTCGTCTGGTTGACAATGAAAACAGCTTACGCGACGCCGAGATGGGCCGTGTGCCTTTTGGTGCTGAGCTGTTCCCGAATCGCAATGGTGGTAACACCTTATTGCGTGAAGACGTGATTCTTACCGGTGACCACATCGTCAACGCCAGCTCAGGCTTCGACGAAAACCAGCGCCCGCAAGTAAGTATTTCCTTAGACGGCGCAGGTGGTGACAAAATGTCTTTGGCCACGCGTGATAATGTAGGCAAGCCAATGGCAACCTTATTTATCGAGTTTAAGGCCACTGGCGAGCGTGACGAAAACGACCGTATCGTGTTTGAACGTCATGCAGAAGTCATCAACGTCGCAACCATCCAGTCGCGCTTGGGTAGTAACTTCCGTATTACTGGTATCAGCTCGCAGCAAGAAGCGCAAAATCTCGCATTGTTATTGCGTGCGGGTGCCTTGATTGCACCAATTCAAATTGTCGAAGAGCGCACCTTAGGCCCAAGTTTGGGTAAAGAAAATATCGCGCTTGGTACACAAGCAATTATCTGGGGCTTTTTGTTGGTCGTTGCCTTTATGATGGTTTACTACAAAAAGTTTGGTTTGGTGGCAAACCTTGCTCTTACTGCAAACCTGGTATTGATTATTGGCGTGATGTCGATGATTCCAGGTGCAACGCTTACCTTGCCGGGTATGGCGGGTATCGTTCTTACTGTTGGTATGGCGGTTGACGCCAACGTACTTATATTTGAGCGAATACGCGAAGAAATAAAAGCGAAGCGCAGTCCGCAGCAAGCAATACACCATGGTTACGACAGTGCATTTTCAACCATTATGGATGCGAACGTAACCACGTTGATTGTTGCAGTTATCTTATTTGCTATCGGCACCGGCCCAGTGAAAGGCTTTGCTGTGACCTTAGCAATCGGCATTATCACCTCGATGTTTACCGCAATTGTCGGTACCCGCGCAGTTATTAACGCTGTTTGGGGTGGCAAACGCATCGATAAGCTGTCGGTATAAGGGGAATTTATGCACGAGCTAATTAAAACAAACAAAACACTTCCATTCATGCGCTTTCGTTTTGGCGCATGGATAGTCAGTGGCCTCCTGATACTCGCATCCATCATCAGCTTGAGCGTTAATCAACTGAATTGGGGCTTGGACTTTACCGGCGGCACCGTTATTGAAGTGGGTTACGAAACGTCAGCTGATTTACCAGCCATTCGTAAATCACTTGATGCCAATGGTTTTGGTGGTGCTGTTGTTCAAAACTTTGGTACCCAGCAAGACGTGTTGATTCGCGTAGAACCGCAAGAGGGTGTGAAAGCGCAGCAGTTGGGCAACGAAATTCTATCGATATTGCGCAGTGAAAGTGACGGTGCAGTAGAAATGCGCCGAATTGAATTCGTTGGACCACAAGTAGGTGATGAATTAACGGAGCAGGGCGGCTTAGCGATGTTGACCGCTCTAATTTGTATTCTCATTTATATTGCGATTCGTTTCGAATGGCGATTGGCGCTCGGTGCTGTAGGTGCCTTGGCGCATGACGTTATTATCACTTTAGGTTTATTTTCTGTTTTAGGTCTAGAATTTGATCTTACCGTGTTAGCGGCTTTACTTGCTGTAATTGGTTACTCGATAAACGATACCGTGGTGGTCTGTGACCGAATTCGAGAAAACTTCCGTAAGTATCATAAAGGTACTTCTGAAGAAACCATCGATGGCGCACTCACTGATACCATGAGTCGTACAGTAATCACGTCATTGACAACGGTGCTGGTACTAACCGCTCTATTTTTATTAGGCGGTCAGTTAATTCACGGTTTTGCGACAGCATTATTATTCGGTGTGATAATTGGTACATATTCATCAATTTACATTGCCAGTTCACTCGCCTTAGCATTGGGTGTTAGCCGCGAAGACTTAATGCCACCAGAAGTGGAAAAAGAGGGCGAAGACCTCGAACCAATGCCTTAACAGGCAGGGCAAGACTTAAAACGGAGATAATTATGCTGGTAGTGATTTCACCTGCTAAAAATTTGGATTACGACAGTCCTTTACCGACTGACAAGTACAGTCAGCCGCGTATGTTGGAGCGGGCCCAAGAGTTGGTGGATCGTTGCCAAGCTTTATCTCCACAGCAGCTCAGCGAGCTGATGAAGATAAGCGATAAACTGGCAGGATTAAATGCCGCTCGATTTACCGAGTGGCATACCCCATTTACGACCGATAACGCCCGTCCAGCAATCTATGCTTTTGACGGCGATGTCTATTCCGGACTTGCTGCCGAAAAGCTTTCTGACGATGCAATTTCATATGCTCAGGAACATTTACGCATATTGTCGGGTCTATATGGTGTATTACGGCCATTGGACTTGATGCAACCATACCGTTTAGAAATGGGTACCAAGTTAGACACGGCGCGCGGACATAACCTTTACGAGTTTTGGGGTGACGAAATCACCGATATGTTGAATGAAGATTTAGATGCGATTAAGTCTGATCTTGTCATCAACTTGGCATCGCAGGAATATTTTTCCAGTGTGCAGCCGAAACGCTTGAATGCGCGTGTTATTACACCGGTATTCAAAGATGAGAAAAACGGTCAATTTAAAGTAATTAGTTTTTGGGCGAAAAAAGCACGCGGTATGATGGCTCGTTACATTATGACTGAGCAACCAAAAACAGTGGCTGAACTGCGCCAATTTAACGCTGGTGGCTATCGCTTTAACGCGGATGAGTCCACCGAAAGCGAGTTGGTATTTTATCGCGCTGAACGCGACCAAAAGTAACACTGTTAAGGGGTAAGCAATGAGAGATTTTGGGCAGGAGCAAGGGCAGCCAGCAGCGACATTTACGCATAAAGGTAAGCTTATCTTAAGCGTTATTGCGGTTATCGCAATTGCGATTGTCGTGATCTTTTGGTTAGCGCAGCAGCAAGGTAAGCGGGTAGAGCCCGAAATTAAGCAACCTGAACCCGTCTCTCAGCCAGCTCTTGAACAACAATCTGAAACGACTGAACAGCCCGAAATTGACGAGCCAATCCCTGAAATTAGCGAAACAGTCGAGTTAGAACCTGAACCAGCTCCTGAACCAGCGAAGCCGCTACCGATGTTGGCTCAAAGCACAGACGTTGTGTTAGCAGAGCTGCAAGAAGCTGAGCAGGATATCGCGCCAATTGTCAGCAATCAGATAATTCGTGACGCAGTGGTGTTTGTCGATAACCTGCGCCAAGGCATGGTGATTCGTGACAAAGCTGTTATCGAAGGCCCCAAAGCACAATTCCGCGTGTTGGAGCAGAACGGTAAAATCTATATCGACCCGCGTAGTTATGACCGATACAACCCGATTGTGGACTGGTTTGTAAGCTTGGATACAGAGGTTTTGGTCACCATGATGGACCGTTATCGGCCATTAATCAGCGACGCGTTCGCGGAGATTGGTTACCCTAATCAGAACCCGAATGACGTGTTGCTCGAAGCTATCGACACGTTGTTAGCAACGCCTTCGGTAGGCACTGTGATTGAATTGAACGACGACAGTGTCATGTACCGTTATGCAGACCCTACCTTAGAAGAATTGCCTGCTGCGCAGAAACAAATGTTACGTACGGGCCCAGATAACATTCGCCGTATCAAACTGAAACTTGAGTCAATACAACAGGCTCTCATGCAGTAATGAAAGACGTTTCATCAGCTCAAATTCCTGCGGAAATTCAAGGTGAATTTCCGCTTCGTGGCAACGCTTTTAGCCGTTGGGTTGGGCGTGCCGGCCTTTTATTATTGGGCGGATGGAAAGTTGAAGGTGACCTACCTCAGGTACGTAAAGCCATAATTCCGGTTGCGCCGCATACATCGAACTGGGACTTTTTCATTGGCGTGTTTGCGATGCTCGCGTTAGGTTTAAACTTAAGTTTCTTGGGCAAACACACAATATTTCGTTTCCCCGTTAATCGCTTACTGCGCTGGTTGGGCGGCATACCAGTCGACCGACGCGCGGCCAGCGGTGTGGTGGAACAGATGGTTGCCCAGTTTAAGCAGCGCGAACATCTTATTTTGGCGTTGTCGCCAGAAGGCACGCGCAAAAAAGTTGATGAATGGAAAAAAGGTTTTTTACATATAGCCCAGTCCGCGAATGTTCCCGTAGTGCCTATTGCGCTAGACTTTTCCCGTAAAGTTATTGAGATTACCCCAGCACTGATGATCCGTGAGGAAATTGACGCAGAGTTGCTTCGCGTTAAGGCAGCTCTAGCGCACGCGGTCGGAAAACATCCAGAACATGCCTGATCGGCAAATTTGTGCTATTATCGCGCCGATTTTAAGAAAAGGATCCAACCATGAAAGTTATTGAAGGCGGAATTGCCGCTCCAGGTAAGAAATTTGCGATTGTCGTCTCTCGGTTTAACCACTTTGTGGTTGATAGCCTGTTAGAGGGTGCTTTAACTACACTTAAGCATTATGGCCAAGTAAACAGTGACGATATCACTGTCGTACGCGTGCCTGGTGCTTATGAAATTCCACTGACAGCAAAAAAGCTGGCGAAGTCAGGTAACTACGACGCGATTATCGCTGTTGGTGCCGTTATTCGTGGTGGTACGCCGCATTTTGATTTTGTTGCTGGCGAGAGTAACAGTGGCCTTGGTCGCGTTGCCCTTGAGCACGAAGTACCCGTTGCATTCGGCATTATAACCACCGACAGCATTGAGCAAGCCATTGAACGTAGCGGTACCAAAGCCGGCAATAAAGGCTCCGAGGCGGCACTCAGCGCACTCGAAATGGTTAATGTTCTGAGCCAAATTTAAGAGAGTTGATAATGAAACCAGCTGCACGCCGTAAGGCTAGAAAACTTGCCGTACAGGCGATTTACTCATGGCAATTAACGCAAAATAGCATGAGTGATATCGAAGCACAGTTTTTAACCGACAACGACACCAGTAAAATTGATGTGGATTACTTCCTTGCCTTAGTGCGAGGCGTGGCCGGTCAGTCAAATACCTTGGATGCGTCGCTTGAGCCGTTTTTAGACCGCCCATTGAAAGATCTCGATCAAGTAGAGCGCGCCGTATTGCGGTTAGCTGCCTTTGAATTACGCGAGCGTTTAGACGTTCCGTATAAGGTCGCGATTAATGAAGCGATTGAGCTTGCAAAAGCTTTCGGTGCTGATGACAGCCATCGATTTGTAAATGGTGTGCTCGATAAAGCAATTGATTCCCTTCGCGCTGCTCGCCAGTAGGTGAGAAACGATATGGCCTTTGGTGAGTTCGATCTCATTGAAACCTATTTCACGCACCGCTTACCTAAGCGCGATGATGTCGAAATAGGCATCGGTGACGACGGTGCTGTTACCCGAGTTCCAGATAATTCTGACTTGGTTATCGTAACCGATACTATGGTGCAGGGTGTTCACTTTGACGAGGACACGCCTGCCCGAGCCGTTGGCCATAAAATTGTTGCGGTTAATTTAAGTGACTTAGCTGCCATGGGCGCCGAGCCAGCTTGGATTAGCCTGGCCATTAGTTTGCCGCAAGTTAATCAAGAATGGCTTGCTGGATTCGCGCACGGGTTGCGCGAAATTTGTGACTATTATAGCTGCCAGCTTATTGGTGGCGACACCACGCAGGGGCCGTTAGCCGTTACCGTAACAGCCCATGGGTTTGTGCCGCGCGGCAAGGCCGTTCGTCGGGATGGAGCTAAGCCCGGTGACTGGCTTTATGTAAGCGGTACCTTAGGTGATGCAGGCCTAGCGTTAGCCGCCCGCCAACACCGCCAGAAACTTAACCCCGATTATCAGCGTCGCTTAACCGAGCGGCTCTATTTCCCTTCACCACGTGTTGCTCTAGGGCAGTCCTTACGCGGCATAGCCAGTAGCGCAATTGACGTATCTGATGGTTTGTTGGCTGACATCAAGCATGTACTCAAAGCTTCGCACGTAGGCGCACGTATTAGTGTGGATGAGTTGCCACTGTCTATGGCATTAACCGAAAGTCTTTCGGCTGAAGAAGCTTTAACGTATGCGTTAACCAGCGGTGATGACTATGAATTGTTATTTACTGTGCCAGAGTCTCAACGTGGATTGTTTGACACAGTAACCGCACATAGCCCCAGTAAACCGGTGTGTATCGGTAGAATTACCAGTGACGTTGAAGTGCTGCAGTTACGGCACGGCGATGAAGCTTGGGAACTACCGGAAACAGCACATGGCTTTGAGCATTTTCGGACTTCAACCGTCGAGTCGGATTAATTTATGAAACGCCTATTGCTACACCCCGTTCATTGTTTAGCGCTCGGATTTGGTAGCGGCCTGGCACCGAAAGCGCCTGGCACCTTTGGTACATTGGCAGCCATCCCGCTCGTATTCGCGATGCAGTATTTAAATCTCGTTGGCTACGCGTTGGTGACCATTATCGCGGCAGTGGCCGGATTATGGATTTGTGGTTTTACCGCAAAGACACTTGGTGTACACGATCATCCCGCAATTGTCTGGGATGAAATAGCTGGCTATATGATCGCGATGTTTGCACTGCCATTTACGTGGTACAACGTGCTTGGAGCGTTCGTACTTTTTCGGTTTTTCGATATCTACAAACCTGGCGCAATTGGCTGGTGCGATAAAAACCTGAAAGGTGGGGCAGGCATCATGGTTGATGATTTGCTGGCCGGACTGGCCAGCGTCACCGTATTACACTTACTTCATACGGGCTTTAATTTGTTCTTCTAAGCCCGCTGCGTCAAGCTTCAGTTCGTGGCGAATCTCTTCTTGGCTACCGTGTTTAATAAAGGCGTCTGGCAAACCTAAATGCAAGAGTTGCATGGCTTTCCCTTGCGATGCCAAATACTCACTTACCGCACTACCAGCACCACCAGCAATGACGTTCTCTTCAACCGTTACGATAAGCTCATGCTCAGCGCACACGTTATCAATTAAGTCAGTGTCGAGTGGCTTCACGAAGCGCATATCGACTACTGTGGCATCGATTGCTTCGGCGCAGGTTTGCACCTCTTCAAGCAGGGTACCGAAATTTAAGATAGCCACGCGCTGTCCATTTTTCACAATGCGGCCCTTGCCAATCGGCAATTGTTGCATGTGCTCGTCCATCTTAACGCCAATACCGTTACCACGCGGATAGCGCACAGCGGCCGGGCCTTGATGCAGATGCCCGGTATAGAGCATGTTGCGACATTCGTTTTCATCGCTCGGCGCCATGATCACCAGGTTAGGCACACAACGCATGTAACTTAAATCAAATGCACCTTGGTGGGTTGGGCCGTCAGCACCGACGATGCCCGCACGATCTATGGCGAACAATACCGGCAAGTTTTGTATTGCGACGTCATGAATCAATTGATCATAACCACGCTGCAGGAACGTTGAATAGATAGCGACAACAGGGTTGTACCCGCCAATGGCTAAGCCAGCCCCAAAGGTAACCGCATGCTGTTCGGCAATGGCTACATCGAAATACTGGTCAGGGTATTTCTGAGAAAAATCGACCATGCCGGAACCTTCGCGCATGGCTGGCGTAACCGCCATGAGTTTGTCATCCGTTGCCGCCATTTCGCACAGCCAATCACCAAATACTTTGGAATACGACGGGGTGCCGGGCTTCTTGCTTGGCAGCGATGTTTGTTTCGGATCAAATTTAGGCACGCCGTGATAACCGATAGGGTCTTTCTCAGCAGGCCCATAGCCTTTGCCTTTACGGGTAACCACATGTAAAAACTGCGGGCCTTTCAAGCTGCGCATGTTACGCAGTGTATCCACCAACAGGTTCACATCGTGCCCATCAATTGGGCCAATGTAGTTGAAGCCAAGTTCTTCAAAAATGGTACCGGGCGCAACCATGCCTTTCACATGTTCTTCTGCACGGCTGGCAAGATGAGAGATACCGGGCATGCCTTGCAGTAATTTTTTACCGCCTTCACGAATCGAGGTGTAAACCTTGCCGGATAAAACGCGTGCAAGGTGATTGTTCAGTGCGCCAACGTTTTCCGAAATCGACATGTCGTTGTCATTAAGAATCACCAACATGTCGGGCTTAATATCGCCCGCATGGTTGAGTGCTTCAAAGGCCATGCCGGCAGTAATCGCGCCGTCACCAATAATGGAAACGACTTTTTGCTGGCTGTTGTTACGCTGCGCGGCAATCGCCATACCTAAAGCTGCACTTATCGAGGTGCTGGAGTGGCCGACGCTCAGCGTGTCGTATTCGCTCTCTTCACGCCATGGGAACGGGTGCAAACCATCTTTCTGACGAATGCTATGCAACTGATTTTTACGTCCGGTTAGTATTTTATGCGGATACGCCTGGTGACCAACATCCCAGACCAACTGGTCATGTGGGGTTGAATACACATAATGTAGCGCCACGGTGAGTTCCACCGTACCTAAGCCCGAAGCTAAATGCCCGCTGCTCTGGCTAACCGAATTAAGCAGAAACTCACGCACTTCCGCACATACCTGCGGTAGCTGACGCTCATGAAGTAAGCGTAAGTCTGCCGGTAGGTTGATAGTGTCCAACAAAGTTGCTGAAGACGTTGAGTGACTGCTAGGTGACGACATGTATTAATGATCCCGGTTCAGCAGATGATCTGCGAATGCTTCCAATATCTGGGTATTGTAAGGAATTTTACCCAGCGCATGAAGCGCTTTATGGTGTAAATCGTGTAACCGTTGCTTTGCGCCGTCTATTCCAAGCAAGCTAACATAAGTTGCTTTGTTGGCGTGCAGGTCGCTGCCTTGGGTTTTACCAAGCGCAGCGGTATTACCTACAACATCTAAAATGTCATCCTGCACCTGAAATGCCAAGCCCAGATAATGCGCGAAGGCATCAAAGTGAGCACGATACGGTTGAGCTTCTGAATGCCCCGCCAAAACGCCGAGTTGCACGGCTGCGCGAATTAACGCACCGGTTTTATGAATATGTATTTGGGCCAGCTCAGACTCGGGCAGCTTGACACCCGTTGCGGCTAAGTCCAATGCCTGACCGCCGCACATACCACGGTCACCACTTGCATCGGCAAGCACGTGAATCATTTCCAGTTGGCGGGTTGGGTCTAAGGCTTTGTCGTTGGTACTGAGCAATTCAAAAGCAAGGGTTTGCAGGGCATCACCTGCTAAAACAGCCGTAGCTTCGTCAAATGCAATGTGGCACGTTGGTTGACCGCGGCGCAAACTGTCGTTATCCATAGCGGGTAAGTCGTCGTGGATTAATGAGTATGCATGCACGCATTCAACTGCGGCTGCCGCCCGTTCGAGACTGTGTTTATCAGCACCACACAAACGGCCAACTTGTAGCGTTAAGAAGGGGCGCACACGCTTACCACCAAGCACCAAAGCATAATGCATGGCCTCATTGAGGCGCGGTGCCAGCGCAGTACGCTGCTCAAGCAAGCGTATCAGTTGCTGATTAAATTGTTCCCGCGTTTCCTCCAGCAGGGCTTGCAGGTGTTCGCGTTGGTTCACGCGTCGTCCTCAGCTGCTGGCTGAAATGGTGCAAGGGTTTCCGCGCCTTGTTGTTGCAATAGCTGACTGACTTTCTGCTCAGCTTGCTGCAATTTCTGTTGGCTTAAACGGGATAATTTCACGGCCTGCTCGAACTGTTCAAGCGCTTGTTCTAACGGCAGTTCGCCTTGCTCAAGCTGAACCACAATACGCTCAAGTTGTTGCATGGCTTGTTCAAATGATAAATCGCTCATAAGGCTAGTGAATCCAGTGGCTGTGCTGTTATATGGCGCACAAGTTACCTTGATTCCGCAGTGCGGTCAAATCAGGTATAATGCCGCGTTTTTACACGAAGTAACATAAACGGCCGTAAATAATATCATGAAATTTATAGTTCGATTGCACGCAGAAATCACCATTAAAAGTAAAGGCGTTCGTAAACGCTACGGTAAGGTACTGGTAAATAATCTGAAAAGTATCTTGCGACGTAACGAAGTAGACGCCAAGGTTGTCTGGTGTTGGGATAGAATCGAAGTGGTTGTTGCTCAGGATCAGCAGCAAGGCGCCGAACAAATCAGCGAACTCTTACAACGCATTCCGGGTATCTCGTGGTTTAGCCGTTCACATGAACTGCCATTACCCAGCGGCGACCCAACTGACTTTGAGCCGATTATGGTGGAAGTATTGCAGTGTTGGCAGTCAACCTTACCGGACAAGAGTTTCGCGGTTCGCGTAAAACGAAAAGGGACACATCCTTTTCGCTCGATAGATTTAGAGCGTTACTTAGGTGGCGCCATTCTGCAACATTGCCCCAATAGTCGCGTGAACTTAAGCCGGCCAGACGTTGAGGTGCGTGTTGAAATCGATAATGACGTTGTTCGTGTATTCGGTGATAAGCAGCAGGGCTTAGGTGGTTTCCCGCTACCTACCCAAGAAACCGTGTTAAGTCTTCTTTCGGGCGGCTTTGACTCAAGTGTCGCGAGTTTTCAACTGATTCGCCGCGGTGCTCGTGTGCATTTTTGCTTTTTTAACTTAGGTGGTGCACAACACGAAACGGGTGTCAGGCAAACTGCGTATTACCTGTGGCAGCAATATGCCAGTTCGCATCCGCTTAAATTTATTAGCATCGACTTCGCACCAGTGGTGGAAGAGATTCTAACTAAAATCGATAACGGCTTAATGGGTGTGGTATTAAAACGCCAAATGTTGCGCGCGGCAGAAATGGTTGCTGACAAACTGCACACCGCAGCAATCGTAACAGGGGAAGCACTTGGTCAAGTGTCGAGCCAGACGCTTAGTAACCTGAGTGTGATTGATGAGGCCACCAATAAACTGGTGCTGCGCCCGTTGATTACTATGGATAAACAAGAAATCATTAACATTGCGCAACAAATTGGTACCGCGGATTTTGCGCGAAGTATGCCAGAATACTGTGGTGTGATTTCCAACAAACCGACGGTGAAAGCGCAACGTGATGCGTTGATTGAAGCCGAGGCTGCATTGAATGCCGACCTACTGGAACAGGTTGTGCGACAGTCGCGCGTTGAAGAAGTCAGCCAAATTGGCAGCGCTACGGAAGAACAGATTCAAAAAGTTGACTCGGTCAGCACGGTCGACAGTTCAACCAGCGAAATTATTGATATTCGCAGTAGTGATGAAGTTGAGCGAAAAGCTTTTATTGCGCCAAGCGCGGATATTCAGGTACGCCATATCCCGTTTTTTAAATTGGCAGCGGCATTTGCTGAACTTGATCCGAGCAAAACCTATTTGTTGTATTGTGACAAAGGGGTAATGAGTAAATTACAGGCCCTGTATTTGCAAGAGCAGGGGTACAAAAACGTTGCAGTGTTCCAGCCTGAGAACACGGCGAGCGAGTCGTAAAAGGATACTAAATGACGCCAAGAAATGTTGCTCGAATTATATTTTTAATTGTATTGATAGGGTTGTCGGCTGCTTTCCTCGTGCAAATTTCTGGCAATCAAGTACCGCGATTTGAGCATGCAGATAAAGTTGTTCATTTCGGTGCGTTTTTTGTTTTGGCCCTTACATTTCATCGGGCTTTTCCAATCCCGATATGGGCAGCGTTGGCTATTTTAACGTCATATGGTTTGGCAATTGAGTGGGCACAAGACTTATTGCCCTATCGGCAGGCAAGCTTAGGTGATTTGCTTGCTGATGCGGCTGGCGCCGCAACCTATTACGCGTTCGCCTATTGGCGCTTTCATCATAAGAAAAAAGCTAAGTAGTTGCCTACTTAGCTTTCTTTTTCTTTGCTTTTTTCTTTTTCGACTTGCCGGGCGTAGGGAATTTATACTGCGGACGTAAGTCATCGATTACACGACGTTCCATTTTGACCTTTTGGTAGCGCTCAATCCGCCCAAGTAGTTCAGCATCATGCGCTTCCACTAAGGCAACAGCTACGCCCGATTTACCGGCGCGGGCTGTGCGGCCAATGCGATGCAGGTAAACGTCTGCCTGCTTCGGCAAATCAAAGTTAATAACCACTTCAATATCGTCAATATCAATACCGCGCGCAGCAACATCAGTTGCAATCAACGTACTGTCTTCGAACTTTTCCATGCGCGCGATAATGCGTTGGCGATCTGACTGCGGCATATCGCCACGCAGCGTCAGCGTTTTAACGCCGGCAGACTGCAGTTTCCCGGCCAGCTCTTCAACACGCTCGCGGGTACGAACAAAGATAATACGGCGCCCTTTGTATTCGCCCAGAATTCGCTCAAGAAGCTTGAATTTGTGCGCCGCGGTATCTGCCTGATACCAGCGTTGGACTATTTTACCGCGTTCGCGCTTCGGCGGGTCGATGGTGATTTGCTGCGGCTCTTTTTGAATTTCAGCAGAAAAACGTTGCACCCCAGTGCTGTCTAACGTGGCAGAAAACAGCAGAGTTTGCTTCAGATTGCGGGCTTCGTTAACGAGTTGCTTCACCGCACTGGTGAAGCCCATGTCGAGCATACGATCGGCTTCGTCAATCACCAGCCACTCAACGCTTTCAAGTTCATATTGGTCAGCACCAATCAAATCCAGCAAGCGGCCAGGCGTCGCCACCACAATGTCATGGTTGGCTTGCAAAGCTTGATGCTGTGAACCGTAATTAACGCCGCCGGTAATTAATACTGTTTTCAGGTTGGTTGTTTCACCAAACGCATCGGCTTGTTCCGCTATTTGCTGCGCTAATTCGCGCGTTGGCGCTAAAATCAAGATACGTGCAGAACCCGGATGCCGACGTGGGAAATCAAGCAAATGCTGAATAGCTGGTAGCAGAAAGGCGAGTGTTTTACCCGTACCCGTCGGCGAATTAACCAATAGGTCGTGCCCTTCAAGGGCCGCTGGAATTACGGCTTGCTGTACTTTAGCGGGCTTGTTAATGTCAGCTGCTCGTAGAACGTCGATGAGTTCATCGTCCAGTTCGAGTTCATCCCAATCGGGTGTCATGCGTTATTCCTGTAGTTACGAAGAAGCCACGGAGAAGCCTATGGGCTTTCAATGCCAGCAATTTTACCTTAAAGATGACCAATGTGCGATGCTTGAAAAGTATTAGTTCGGCATTGGTATTTTTCGGCGTTGATGCGATAAATTAACTGATTTGAAATGTCTGTGATCGGAGTGTAATCTGAGTGTTCTCATCAACATAGGGATATAAATTTACAATGAAAAAGGTACTCTTATTAATTTCTTTGATATTGATTTTACTGAATGATGCCTACGCTTCACCTTATTTGCTGGAGTGCAACGATTGTTCGGTTGAGGAACATAAATTTAAAGTATTGGATAATGCATGGGCGACGACCCCTTTTCGAGAGTTGTCTACGCACTATGTAATAGACTTAAACACCGAGAAATTATTTTTATATCGTGCCCATATTGACGCGGAACTAGGTTGGCAGCGTGTAACTGGAGTCACCGTCGGGGACGATGTGAAGTCGGCAATTCAAGAGTTTTTTACATCACGAAGTAATTTAATTGCGGCCTTTGAGTCATCACCAAATATGCTCAGTGATCTTATATCATCAGTTAATGCTTCTGGGCTCGCTTCGCCACCACGCGAATCTAAAGTTTTTCGAACAGTCTCAAATTATACTGCGGAAAATAACGGCAAATCTTGTGCAACCTCGGATAGAGGTGTTTATCAGTTTATTCTAGACTCTCAATTTAGAAAAAATGTGTTTGACAAAATGCTCCTGTGGTATCCGGTGAGCCAGTCATTTATAAATACGTGGAACAATTTTGTAAACAAAGCGAATATTACATTTCAATCTAATTCAGGTAACTTTTCTCTCTTTGTCGAGGGCAACCTTTTTGGGACGCCACAAACGATCCATTTCCCTGACGGAGGTGTTGCCGACGTCGTCATGTCGGGCGATGGAAATACATTTGATGTCGTAGAAGGCAGCGCGTTTGATTGTGATAATAATCAAATTCCTACTCAAGAGAGCGAATTCTCAGGAAACTTTAATTTTGGTAGCCTCAGTAGTTTTAATGGATTTCAGGACTATGGCTCGTATTTTGATATTGAGTTCTCCGGTACAGTTTGTACGAATAATACGTTTTTCACATCATGCAGATATTCTGGTGACGGGAAATATCTTTGTTCATACAGTTGTAATTAATACCAAAAGGAGATTTGTATGATTTTCGAACATTCTTTTACTTCGGGTATCGGCATTTTTTATTTACTTCTTACGGCTATAATTCATGTCGTATTAGCCGTTGCCGTGTATTCAGATGCGCTTTCAACCCGACGAGCCGGTAAGAATATTTATTTATTGAATGGATTCTTTTGGTTTATTTTAACGCTTGTTGCTGGCATACCGAGTGCAGCGCTCTACTGGTTTGTTAATAAATTCGACCGAGAGTGATTGGAGAAACTGAAAGGTTAGAGAAAGGGAGCCAAACACCTTGGCTCCCTTTAAATGATTATAAAACCAACACGTCTTTGCCTTGACGGAAGGTTATATCAACTGGAATATCGGCAGCTGACAGGCGATCAAGATCGGCTTGTAACTGCGGTCCAATATTACCCATGGTGTCAAATAACTCACCAACGCCCGCGTAGTCACCGTCGCCCTGCAGGGTCAGAATTTTCTCTGACAGGCTATTCATCGCTTCGCGCATGGCATCCATGTTTACTGAATACTGGCCTTGTTCATTGCGTGAAAAGGCACCCGCTTGCTCAAAGTAGTTGAAGCGAATCATGTTGGCTTTGCCGTGCGCGCTGGAAGCTCCGAAACGCACTGAGCGGAAAATGCCCGCTAAGAACGTGGTGTAGTAATCTTCCAGTGTGCCTTCTTCAATCACCCCAGCTTCAAGCAATTGCGTGACCATGTACAAGCCCAAAATGTCAGCTTTGCCTTCTTCTAGCGCCGAGGCATGCTCTTTTAAGGCTTCGCGCACGGTTCCTGCTTCGCCAATAAGGTTTTTAATGCCTAAACCATGTGCAACTTCATGAAACATGGTATTGGCAAAGAATGCGTCAAAGGTAATGTGCTGGCGCTGGTCGGGCACAATCAGCTCGTTTGCGATAGGCACCAAAATGGCATCAAACTTTGCCTGCATCGCGTTTTTCAGTTGTAAACGGCGCGTGCCTTTTTGCAGTTGAACTTGCTCATCATTCGGCAAGTTAATCGCGATGGTTTTACTGCCAGCGTTGGAGTGGCCAGCATAGTAAACCACGTCATATGCATTCAACTGAGCGCCTGATCCCGGCACTTCCGCCTTGTACTCGGCGGGTACCGGCAAGTTACGTTGCAGCTCAGGTAAATACTGTGCGTAAACGGCGAGTTTTTCACTCCAGGCCAAATCTTTGATTAATACGTAAGACTCAAACCCAGCACGATAGCCGTAGAGTTGGTCTTCATAGCTTTCGATTGGGCCAATAACCACATCGATGTCGTTTTCTGTCATGTCCATCCATGCAAAGTCAGACGGCTGGTAGCTATTACTTAAAAAGGCATCCGCGCGCATGGTGAGATAATTTTTAAAGCCTTCATCTTCGGCAAATTCGGCTGCTTCGCGTAACAGTGCGGCGGCGCGCTCTAACTCACTGCGGTAGGCTTCGTTATAGGGAATCGCATAGAGCTCACCTTGGTCGTTGCGACGAACCAAGGTGTATAAATCAATTTTTCCTGGAAACTGCGCTTGTTCAAACTCAGCTTTGGTCATATCGGCAGGATAAAAATTGGCGCCTGCAGGCTTGTCACCAAACCCCGTTAAAAACGGTTTATTGTTATCTAAGCGGTCCCAAGGGCCATAGTTTATATCTGCAAATCGGCGCACTTGCTCATCATTGATACGGCTCAATAAGCTATCTTTGCTGGCGCCGTAGGCCTGATGCCAAAATAAGTTATCCATGATTTCTGAAGCTTCAATAAGTAGCTCCACAACATGCCGTTGGCGATCAGAGAGGTGACTCAAGTCAGCTTTTAAATCAACCGGATAGTAAATGCCTAAGCGCGACTCAGCACCAGCAACTAATGTTGTTTCGGCAACCTCTGTGTTAGCCGGCTCGACCGGCGCTGGTTCTTTGCTGCAACCGACCAAAGCGAAGCTGATGGCCACTGCTGTCATGGTGATGCGTAATGTGTTGTTCATTGCTATTCCTTAAATAAGCTAACTAAGTCTGGATACAACGCGCGAATTTCTCCGGCCAAAAGCGCAAAGTCAGCGTCGATTTTTTGTTCGGGCGTCGCATCAACGAGTTTGTCCTGCTCGTCGATGAGCATGTCGGTTGGCTTGAAGCGTTTTATTGCAAGATCATGTTCAAGCACAAACGTCATTCGATCGTTCCAGTTTAATCCTATTTTTATCGCTTGTTTACCATGTTCAATGTGGGTATCTATCTCGGTGCCTGTCAATGCATGTTTACGAACACGGACAATGCCGCCTTCATCGGCCGCGTCATGCAATTCAACTTCGTCACCAAAATCAAATGAACCCGGCGCTTTGCCGTCTTTCAACCACTGTGTGAAGTAAAGCTCACTCGGGTTTTCGCTAAATAGAGGCTTAACCGGTAACGAGCCGAAGCTGCCACGTAATAAGCCAAGAAAATCTTCAGCGCGGTTAGCTGCTGACGCATCAACCACAACAATGCCCAACTCAGTATCAAGCATGCCCCAGGTTAAACGAAAGCGCGTAAAAGCTTGTGGCAGCAAACGATGAATAATGTCTTCTTTCATGTTTTGCTTTTCTTTGCTCGGTACTTTACGACCTTGCTCACTTTCGATTTGGGCAACGGCCTCATCAAGTTCTGCGGTAACCACCGCAGCAGGCAATACCTTTTCTTCTTTGCGGGCGCAAAATAAATAACTGGTGCCAAGCTGGTGTGAAAGCACCTCGCTATTTTGACCAAAAGGTGAGCTCCAGCCGAAAGTCGCGAGTTCTTGGCGCCCGCACGGACGAAATGCATGCTCTTCGAGGCGCTGTTCAATATTTTCCGGTAATGCAAAGTCTTCTGCGAGCGTGTAAATACGCAAGTTCTTAAACCACATGTTTGTTCCTTGAATCAATCAATGCGACCCGTATCGGTTACGTTCATAACCTTGTTCAAAATTAGATAAACGTAACTGACAGTGTCATTCGATAGGTTAAGCCATGTCCGGGCTTGCTCTGTGCTTCAATCGTGCCATTTAGTGTTTGGGTAACCAGGTTGCGAATAATATGCGTACCCAAGCCACTGCCACCTTGTTGCACTTTGGTGGTGAAGAAAGGATCAAACAGCTGATCGAGTTGCTGCTGCTCTAGACCCTTTCCGTTGTCGTTATAAGTAATTTCAAGCTTGTCATCGACTCGCTTAATGGCAATATCTATTTCGCCATCTTGCTTATTTTCGAAGCCATGAATCAATGAATTTATGATTAAATTTGTGAAAATCTGGGCAAAGGCCCCAGCCGGGCAACGCACGTTAATGTCATCGGCGCAGTCTACGTGAATATTTGGCTTAAATGGCTTAAAGCGTGGATTAAGGGTTTGGATAACGCCTTGCACGTATTGCTTCATATTAATATCACGTATGGCTTCCGAGGTTTGATCAACAGCCACTTGTTTGAAGCTACTAATCAAATCGGATGCGCGCGCCAAGTTACTCTCAAGCAAGTCGAGCGACTCTTTACTCAGCGCAAACACCTTTTTCAGCTGCGCCTGAGTCAGCTCTTTATTGCCCAGTGCGCGCTCTGCCTCAGCGAGTTGGTCTCGAATGTACGTAGCAGCTGTTACGGAAATGCCTATCGGCGTATTTACATCGTGCGTAATACCCGCCACGAGACCGCCAAGCGAAGCCATTTTCTCAGATTCAATCAATTGATCTTGGGCGCGTTCAAGCGCACTTAATGACTCTTGCAAACGACTGTTAATTTCGCGCAAGTCTGTTTCAATGGTGCGGCGTTGGCGAATTTCGTTTTCCAGTGACTCCTGGCGCAGTTCAAGGTCGTTCTTCTGGCGCTCAAGATCAACCAGTACCCGACTCAAGTTGCTGGTCTTACGGGCAACTTCTTGCTCCAAAATACCGTTTTGCTCGTCCAGTTTACGGTTGGCGTGCAACAGCTGTTTTTGCGTGCGGTCAAGGTCGTCCTGATAATCTTTAAGGCTGTCGACCAATTGGTTATAAGCTTGTTCAAGCAGCAAGAACTCTGTATTGCGCAGGTTACGCAAGTGTAATTTGGAGTGGTCAAGGTCATCGAGACGGAAATTTTTGATTTGCCCAATCATTTCGCGCATTGGGCGATTTAGCATGCGATGAAAAGCGAAACTAAAGAGCATGATAAGAAATGTACTTTTGATAATGGCGGAGCCAATGATGAAGTACAAGCTCACTTTAATGCGCTCTATGGCAATGTCTCGGGTGGTGTAGAGTGTTACGTCGCCAACTTGGGTGGAGTCGCCGGAGAACTCAAAAACTAACTTTGCGTAATAACCAAACACCCCCTCGCGTTCAGGCAATTCATAACTGTCTGCCGAAATAACTGGGAATGCGCGAAGCGGCGGTGTGCGGCCAAGTTGACTGACGATACGACCGGTATCATCGCGAATAACCAAGCCAGCAATGGCCGGGATATTGATAAGGCCATCAGCGATTGCATCAATTTGCGGTGAGTTATATTCCCACAATGAGCGGGCAAGTGAGTGGCTGAACGTGCTTTGTTGGTTGTTTAACTCCTGAACCAACATGTTTTTGGTGTCGTAGTATTCGCCCACAACCTGCACGGACGTAACAATCAGTGTCAGTACAAAGTACACTGAGAGCACATTCGTCAAAAGGGATTTTGAAATACTCGACGTTGCCATGTGAGGTCCTATCAAACTTTCACACAAGGTACTGGAATTTAGCTAGATTCGCAATATATCAAGCATTGAGAAAACTAACGGCTTCAGCTATGTTAGGGAAAGTTTAAAACCCTTCGCCGATATGGTGTCGCACAGAGATAAAACCGCATGCAAGAGCAATTTCAGCAGTGGCAACAATGGCTTTCTGAACATCCTGATATGGACACTATCGTCAAACTGGCGCTGTTACTTGTTGGTGCCTGGCTCGCTAACTTTATTGTCAAAAAAGTGCTGATGCGCGGTGCTATGAAAGCACTTTCGTACACACCAGTAGGAAAAGATCGCCAGTTATTTGAGCGCAATATTATAGCGCGGTTGGCCAATGTTGTTCCGGCTCTGGTTATTTCATACGGAATTAGCTCGGTTCCGGGGTTGCAAGAGGAAGTGGCGATAGTTGTCACCAACGTATGCAATGCCTTCGTAGTACTCACCATAGGCCGCGCGCTTAGCGGCATACTCACCGTGGTCAATACAGTTTATGAACGGCAGCCCGATGCCCATGAAAAGCCCATTAAAGGCTATATTCAGGTTGTCAAAATTGGTATCTACGCCGTCGTCACAATCCTTATTGTTGCAGCATTGATTGACCGTTCACCTATCATACTTTTATCCGGCTTGGGTGCGATGGCTGCAGTACTGATGTTGGTGTTTCAAGATACGTTATTATCATTGGTCGCCAGTGTGCAAATTACCTCGAATGACATTATTCGTGTGGGCGACTGGGTAGAAATGCCTAATTTAAGCGTTGATGGTGATGTGATTGATATCGCACTGCATACGGTAAAAGTGCAGAACTGGGATAAAACCATATCCACCATACCGACGAAGCGTTTTATCTCCGATCCGTTTAAAAACTGGCGCGGTATGCAAGAGTCGGGTGGGCGACGGGTTAAGCGCAGCTTAATGCTTGATCAGAACAGCGTGCATTTTTTGTCAGAAGACGAGCGCGACAAGCTGCACCGCTTTCGTTTGTTGAAAGATTATTTGAGTACCAAACAAAAAGAAATTGATGACTGGAACCAACAACTGAAAGACGAAGGCAAAGAGCCGGTTAATACCCGTCGCATAAGTAACTTGGGAACCTTTCGAGCGTATGTGTTGCAGTACCTAAAAAATCACCCACGGGTGCATCAAGAAATGACCTTAATGGTGCGTCATTTAAACCCAACTGCGGATGGTCTGCCACTTGAGATATATTGTTTTACTGCCACCACCGAATGGGTGGCGTACGAAGGCATTCAGTCGGATATTTTTGATCATTTGATTTCAATCTTGCCAGAGTTTGGTTTGCGTGTGTTCCAGCATCCTAGCGGCGTGGATATGCGCGAGATGGTCACACAAATCAAACAAAACCGTCATATTGACACATAAGTGACACAATAGAGTCACCAAGCTGTCACATAACTGCAGTATCGTGCGCATCATCACTCATTAGATGCGCAGGGTATTGTTATGAAGCATTCCTTTATTTCCTCGGTCGCGGCACTGGCGTTGCTAAGCGCACCGCTTGCCGCTCAAGAACAATCGCTTGAGCCGGTTGTTGATGCGGCCAACAAAATTAATGCAGCGGCGAAATCGTCACAGTTAACTGTTGAAAAAATTGCAGACTCTACCCAAGAGAGAATTCAGCAATATAAGCAAATAACCCGTCAAATCCAGGGGCTGGAAGTTTATACCCAGCAACTGCAAAAACAACTTAATGCCCAAGCTACCGAGAAGAACGAACTCAATACATCCATTGATGAAGTGAGTGTGGTTGAGCGGCAAATTACACCACTAATGTTGCGCATGATTGATAGCCTCGCCAAGTTTGTTGAGTTGGACGTGCCATTCTTGCCCGAAGAGCGTGCTGAGCGTGTTGCTGGCTTGCGTGACTTGATGGACCGCGCCGACGTTGATGTTTCAGAGAAGTTTCGCCGCGTCATGGAAGCCTTTCAAATTGAAGCCGACTACGGTCGCAATATCGAAGCTTATAACGGTGAAATGACCATTGACGGTCAGCAACAAGACGTCGAGTTTTTGCGCATGGGCCGCACGGTGCTTGTTTATAAAACCCGCGACGGCAATCAAATGGGGGTTTGGAATCAACAACAAGGCGATTGGCAGCCTTTAGATTCCAGCTACGCCAGCAGTGTACAAGAAGCACTGCGCGTTGCACGCAAGCAGCTTGCACCTGATCTTCTGATGCTTCCCGTTTTTACTAACACCACCGGCGCTGGAGAGTAACCATGCTAAAACAATTGTTCACCATCACTTTGGCAGCAGCCGCAATGGTACTTTCAGCAAGCGCCGCTGCCGCGCCGCAAGATCCAATAAATTTGGACCAGTTGTTACAACAGTTGCAACAAGGTCAGTTTGCACAGTCTGAAGAGAACCAGCAGCGTGAAGCGCGCTTTCGCGCAGAAGCCAATGAGCAGGCGCGCATTTTGCGTGAAGCGATTGCTGAACGTGACCGTTTAGAGCAACTCAGCGAAACGTTAGAAACCAATTTTGAAAAGAACGAGATTGAACTTGCTGGTCTTACTGACACATTAACCCAGCGTATGGGTTCGTTACGTGAGCTATTCGGTGTATTGCAACAAGTTGCGGGCGACACCAGCAGTAAGCTGCAATCTTCGTTTGTGTCAGTTGAATTTCCCGGTCGCAGCGAACAGTTGAGCGACTTGGCTCAGAAAATGGGCAGCAGCTCGAAGTTAGCATCGATAGAAGAAATTGAATCAGTCTGGTTAGCACTTCTGCAAGAAATGACCGAGTCTGGCAAAGTCAGCCAGTTCGACACGGAAGTGACACTTGCTAACGGTGAAAAGGTACAGAAACCGGTAACCCGTGTTGGTACCTTTAATATGGTCGCGGATGGTCGTTATTTAGAGCTTGTGCCGGGCACGGATACGGTGGCCGAATTAATTCGTCAGCCATCGGGCCGCTACCTTGACACCATTGGTGCACTTGAGTCGGCAGACAGCAATCCGGTTAAGTTCGCTATGGACCCAACCGGCGGCTCAATTCTTGGCCTCTTGGTGCAAGCTCCTGACCTTGGTGAGCGTATTGACCAAGGTGGCACGGTCGGTTACATCATTCTGGCCTTGGGTGCTATTGGCTTACTGATTGCATTAGAGCGTTTCGTCACGCTGATTCTGATGGGCGGCAAAGTGAAGCGCCAAATGAAGAAAATGGAGCCAGCCAATGACAATCCGCTCGGTCGTGTTATGGCGGTGCAAAGCAAATATCCTGATGCCGATACTGAAACGCTGGAATTGAAACTTAGCGAGGCGATTTTGCGTGAGATTCCAAAAATTACGCGCAACTTAACTTTTATTAAGATTATTTCAGTGGTCGCGCCGCTAATGGGCTTACTCGGTACCGTAACCGGTATGATTAATACCTTCCAAGCTATCACCTTGTTTGGCACCGGCGATCCGAAGCTGATGGCTGGTGGTATTTCGCAAGCCCTCGTTACAACCGTGTTGGGGCTGGTTGTTGCCATTCCGATGACGTTGTTATTCGCAACCCTGAACACGCGCAGCCGTAACATTGTGCACATACTGCAAGAACAAGCGTCTGGCATTATTGCGGAGCGCTCTGAGCGGAGTCATTAATCATGTTTCTGCTTGAGTTCACCAACGCAATCCAAGACTTCATCGAAACCGGCGGCAACGTGCTGCTGGTTATCGGCGTACTCATTTTTGTCATGTGGTTAATGATTCTCGAGCGTATTTTCTATTACTTACGTGGTCACCGAGAAACCACCAAAGCAGCCATGCAGTCATGGAAAAACCGGACGGATAAGTCATCGTGGCAGGCTGAACAAATTCGCGGGGCCATGATTTCAAGGGTCTCGATAGCTTTAGGTGGCAACTTACCGATTTTGCAGGCGATGGTCGCGTTGTGCCCATTGCTTGGCTTAATGGGTACCGTAACCGGCATGATTGAAGTTTTTGATGTCATGGCCGTGGCAGGAACGGGCAACGCACGTTCGATGGCAGCTGGCGTTTCCAAAGCCACCATTCCAACCATGGCTGGAATGGTTGGTGCGCTGTCAGGCGTATTCGCCACCACCTGGCTACAACGTACGGCAAAGCGCGAGCGGCTTAAACTTGAAGACCGCTTGCTGCTAGACCATTCAAATCAACAGACCACTGAACACGCATAGAGGTAGGGCGCAATGAAACAACATTTTGCAAATTTGATTGATGAAGAAGAAGCGCAAATTGATATGACGCCAATGCTCGACGTGGTGTTCATCATGTTGATCTTCTTTATTGTTACGGCGTCTTTTGTCAAAGAGTCGGGTATTGACGTGAACCGTCCAGAAGCAGCTACCGCAGTGCAAAAGGACCGCGCCAACATCCTTGTTGCGATTAGCGACAGTGGTGAAATTTGGATTAACAAACGTCAAGTGGATGCACGGGCCGTGCAAGCCAACATTGAGCGCCTGTATGCGGAAAATCCGCAAGGTTCAGTGGTTATTCAGGCTGATAAAAAAGCCACCACGGAAACCCTTATCAAGGTGATGGACGCTGCCCGTGCTGCGGGTGTATTTGATGTCTCGATTGCAACCCAAGAAGACTAGTTATGAAACGTTTCTTAGCCGCTTTAGTTGTTGCTTTCGCCGTTACTGCCGGGCTGTTTTATTTAATGCAGTCATTAATAGCCGGTGGCGAAGGTGCAATGTCGGAACCACCCAAAGGCAGTGTGCTGGACTTTGTCCGTGTGAAGCCTGAAGAAGTGGTACAGGAAAAAGAACGCAAGCCGCAGCGCCCGCCTGAGCCGGAGCAACCGCCACCGGATATGCCGCAACCGCAAATGCAAAATGATGTGGCGGAAAATGACGGCGCTGGCTTAGATTTCTCCACCGATGTTCAAGCGGATACAAGCTTGTCAGGCGGTGTTGGGCTAGACACCAGTGACGGTGAGTATTTACCGATTGTAAAAGTTCAGGCCGTGTACCCGCGGCGCGCACTTCAGCGTGGCATTGAAGGGTATGTGGTGGTGGAATTTACCGTGACCAAGCAAGGAACGGTGCGTGACCCTTATGTGGTTGAGGCGCAGCCTGAAAGTATTTTCGATCAGGCCGCGATGGATGCGGTTTTAAAGTTCAAATATAAACCCCGCGTGGTAAACGGCGAACCTGTTGAAGTGCAGGGCGTTCAGAATCGCCTCACATTCGCGATAGATGGTTAGAGGAGATAGGTTAATGCGTTATGTACTATGGGTTATCGTTATATTGTCTGTACTTGCGAACGCCAGTGCGATTGCGCAAGAACGCAAAAAAACACCAGCCTTGCGCGAGCAAGTTTATAGCCAGCTAGCCCGTGCGCAGCAGTTAGCGGATGAAGGCAATGTACAAGCCGGTTTGCAAGCGCTAAACAATGTTGAAAGCAAGCTCAGTAGCATGAACAGCTACGAACGCGCCATGCTCTGGAATTTCTACGGTTATATGCATTACGGTCAGGATGACATTGCCAAAGCAATTAGCTACTTCGATAAAGTGACCAAAGAAGAAGCGATTCCCGAAGCACTGGAGCAAAACACCTTATTTAGCCTTGCGCAACTGGCTTTGGGCCAAGGTGATTATGCTAAAACACTGGCGTACTTAGACCAATGGGAACAGTTGGTTGATGCGGATCAGAAGCAAAAATCTTATGTGCTCAAGGCGCAAGCGCTGTATCAGAAAGGCGATTATCAGCAAGCTTTGACACCAATCTCAACTGCAATTAATGCTGTTGAAGCCAAGCAACAAGTGCCAGAAGAAAACTGGTTGGTGCTGCAACGCGCCATATTTTTTGAACTGGAGCAAACCGACAATGTTGCCAACGTGCTCGAGAAAATGGTGCGGTATTACAATAAACCTGAATACTGGGTGCAGTTAGCGGGTGTGTATGGTCAGCTGGGTCAGGAAAAAAAGCAGTTAGCTATGTTAGAAACAGCGTTTCAACAAGGCTTTTTAACCAAAGGGCAAGACCTGCTGAACTTAGCCCAAACCTACTTTTTTAGTGATGTGCCTTTTAAAGCAGGGCAAGTTCTTGAACAAGGTATAAATACCGGTGCTATTGAACGCAGCTTGCGCAATTTAAAACTACTTGCTCAGGCGTGGGTTGCTGCACGTGAAACCGACAAAGCTAACGCAGCATTGCAAGCGGCAGCGGAGTTGAGTGACAACGGCCAGTTAGATGCGCAGCGCGCAACACTGATGCTCAATGCTGAGCGTAACAAAGAAGCAATTGCTGCGGCTGAGCAAGCCCTGCGTAAAGGTAATTTGGAGCAACCGGGTTCAATGCATTTAGTCATCGGTATGGCTGAACTGAATATGGAGAACTTCAATGCGGCTTTGAAAGCGTTTGCCCAAGCGAAAAAATTTGATGATTCGCGTCAATCTGCTGCGCAATGGGAACGTTATGCGCAAGCCGAGCAGAAACAACAAGATAACTTGATGGAGCTGAAGTCTGAATTAAAAAAATCATAGAAGTGACATGTAAACGACATATAAATGCCAAAAAACTGACACATAGTCATGAAACTGTCATATTTCTGACATAACATAGCCGCCAATATTAAGAGGTTGTGGTATATATCCACTTGTGTTCTCCGAAAATTGGGCGGCTATTTTATGAAAAACAAATTATTCCTTACTTCAGCAATTGCGGTGGCAGTAGCAGCACTTACTCAACCTGCGTTCGCCGACGAGAAGCCATTAGCTTGGGACATTTACGGTAAAATAAATGTTTCTTTGCAAAGCAACGATCTTGATGACGGAGACGGTTCGCAAACCGATATGGTATCGAACTCTTCACGTTTCGGAATTCAAGGCGGAACGCAGTTGAATGACGATCTTGAAGTTATTTATAAGCTTGAATGGCAAGTTGATTTAGCCGATTTGGGCGGGTCAGATAATTTAAAATCACGCAATCAATATATCGGTTTAAAGGGCAATTTTGGTGAAATCACCATTGGCCGCCGTGATACCGTGTTAAAAACAATTCAAGGCGACGTTGATGTATTCAGCGACTACGAAGCCGACGTAAAAAATATTTTTGAAGGTGAAAATCGCTTAGGTAGCAGCGTAAGCTACTATTCACCAGCATTTAACCATGTTCGCTTCGCGCTAAGCTATATTGCGAGCGATGATCCGTTGGTTGATGATGGTATCTCTACTGGGGTGAGTTACGGCGATGAAGGGCTTGATGATACAAGCTTTTATTTAGGCGCCGCAATTGACCGTGAAGTTGATGGTTACGATATCGAACGCTTGGTGGGTTACACCAAGGTTTCTGAAGCTGTTGTCGGTTTAATGTGGCAACAACAGGAACAAGTAGATGGCAGCGCGGAAGCTGATGGTTACGTTGCGAGTATTAAATATCCGTACCAAAACTTCACGTTCAAAGCGCAGTATCAAATGATGGACTTCAGTGTTGATGGTGAACAAAAATCATTGGCTGCAGGCGTAGACTATAAACTGGGTAAAAACACGAAGGTTTATAGCTGGTATACAGGTCGCGATCTAGATAGCATCGACGTTAATCAGAGTTATCTGGCGATTGGTATCGAACATAAGTTTTAAGCAAGGTACACTATTGCCATCTTTCATAACGAACGCGATTGATGGCAAATTTTATATTTATTGCTGGCTACGTTGTTATCGGCTTATTGCTGCAGCGTAGCCGGCAATTTCCACAAAATACTGGGCAAATTCTTAATGCCTACGTGATCTACGTTGCACTGCCTGCCGTGGTGCTGCAAAAAATACCCAGCCTGACGTTTGGTAAAGAACTGTTGTATCCAGCGTTAATGCCTTGGTTGCTGCTGTTACTGACTGTTCCGGTCATACTGGCTCTGGCTAAGTGGCTGAATTGGTCACGCTTAACCACCGGGGCAATGTTAATTGTGGTGCCGCTGGGCAACACGTCGTTTGTCGGTTTCCCCATGATTGAGGCTTTTTTCGGTACGGAAGGCATCCCTTATGCGTTGCTATATGACCAACTGGGCTCGTTCTTTATCTTATCGATTTACGCCACTATTATTGCCGCTATTTATAGCCATGAACCGGGCACGAGTGCACAACGCCCAAGTGCGGGTGCTATTGCATGGCGCATCGCCAAGTTCCCGCCTTTTGTGGCATTGGTTATCGCGTTTGCGGCGCGTGGTTTTGACTACCCTGACGTGTTAAGCCAGTTTATTGATTCGCTGGCAATCACGCTGGTACCCGTCATTATGGTTGCGGTGGGTTTTCAGTTGAAATTCCGCTTGCCGCAAGAAGACCGTGCACCCTTATATTGGGCTTTAGGGCTAAAGTTAATTGCCACGCCATTGGTTGCATTGGCCGTGCTGTATGGGTTTGGGCTAGAACAGCTGGCCGTGCAGGTGACGATTATGGAAGCAGCAATGCCAGCCATGATTTCAGCTGGCGCTTTAGCCATTATGGCGGGGCTGGCGCCGACATTGTCGGCCGCTATTGTGGGGTATGGTGTAATTTTATGTTTTGCTACCTTGCCACTTTGGTATGCCCTAATTCAGTTCCTCGTAACGCTTTAAAAGCACGCTAAGCGCTTTCGTTGTCAGTTTTCGTGGCGGTAAAATCACCCTGCGCAACTTTCACCTGAAAGGCTTCACCCGCTGCTAACTGTTCCGGGTTACGCACTACGCTGCCATCTGTTTTTCGCACCACGGCGTAACCACGCTCAATGGTTTGCAAGGGGCTAACCATATGCAATGCTTGGTTAATGCCTTGATAGTGCTGGCGCTGTTGTTTCACCAATTGCTGCATGGCCAACTGTAACCTTTGTTGAAGCTGTTGTTGCTGTTGTTTCAAAGGCGCAATGCGTCGCTCTGGATGCACGGTTTGCAAGCGGTTTTGAATTTGCACTTGGTTACGTTGTTGCTGTGACACTAAACGTTGTACTGCACTGCCTGCCCGTAAGGACAACTCATCAAGACGTTGATTGTTTTGCTGCAGTTGTCGCTGCGGGTCTTGTTGTTGCAGGCGTTGCACCAAATAATTCGCTTGTTGCTGCCAATGCCGAAGTTGGCGCTGCCAGGTCTGTTCAATGCGGTGACTTAAGTGATTCACCCGTTGCAAGTTTTCGCGTTGATCTCGGCTGACTAACTCTGCAGCGGCGGAAGGGGTTGGGGCGCGCACATCGGCAACAAAGTCACAAATGGTAAAATCAACTTCGTGCCCCACCGCTGAAATGGTCGGAATAGGGCAGCTGTGCAATGCATACGCCAATTGCTCGTCGTTAAAACACCAGAGATCTTCCAGTGAACCGCCACCGCGGGCCATAATCAACACATCCACTTCATTACGCATTATTGCGCGCTGCAGCATATTTAGTAGTTCGCCGGTCGCTGCTTGGCCTTGCACCGAGCTTGGGTAAATAATGACCTCAATACTTGGATCACGACGATTCAACACCGCTAAAATATCACGCACAGCCGCACCCGTTGGCGAGGTAATAACGCCCACTTTCTTAATGGATTCAGGTAATGCTTGCTTTTGCTCAGCATCGAAGAGACCTTCAGCCTGCAGCTTCGCTTTGAGTTGTTCATATTTTTGCTGCAATAAGCCGGCGCCGGCATCTTCCATATGCTCAATGATGAGTTGGTAATCGCCCCGCGGCTCATACACCGTTAATTTGGCGCGAACCAATACCTGCATACCATGTTGGGGGCGAATTTTGACGCGTTGATTGGTATTTCGAAACATCGCGGCACGAATCTGCGCGCGCTCGTCTTTTAGGGTAAAATACCAATGACCGGAGCCTGGTGCGGCAAAGTTTGATATTTCGCCAACCAGCCAAATTGAACCGAAGCCTTGCTCAAGCACCTGCCGCACCTCGGTATTTAAGCTATGAACAGTAAATATGTGCGGTTGCTGCATGTGAAAACCTCGGTAAGAATTGAAAAAATCAGTTTACTGAAAAGCGGTTTGCGAGTAAAATCTGCTCGCAACATTAAGTCAGCCAGTGAGATGTTGCCATGCTACGAATTGCTCAAGAAGCCCTTACCTTTGACGACGTTTTGCTCGTCCCTGGACATTCAACTGTATTACCCCATACAGCCGACCTACGCACGCGGTTAACGCGCTCAATTGAACTCAATATTCCGATGGTTTCCGCCGCAATGGACACCGTTACCGAGGCAGCACTTGCTATTGCCTTAGCGCAAGAGGGTGGCTTAGGCTTCGTTCATAAGAATATGACAATTGCAGAACAAGCTGCGCACGTACGCAAAGTGAAGAAGTACGAAAGCGGCGTGGTTTCTGATCCTATCACAGTTAGCCCAGATACATCGCTTGGAGAAATTCGTGCCCTTGCGGTTGAGCATGGTTTCCACGGTTTTCCAGTGGTTGAAAAGTCAGGCGAATTAGTCGGCATTATCACGGGTCGTGATACCCGTGCAGAGCGTGACGATAATCGCCTGGTAAGCTCAATCATGACGCAAAAAGATAAACTCATCACGGTAAAAGAAAACGCCGATAGCGAAGAGATTTTGAATCTAATGCATCAACATCGCATTGAAAAAATTCTCGTTGTAGATGATGCGTTCCACTTGCGCGGCATGATTACCCTAAAAGATTTCACCAAAGCAGAAAATAAACCCAACGCCTGTAAAGACGAATTGGGTCGTTTACGCGTGGGCGCAGCCGTAGGTGTAGGCCCAGGCACTGACGAGCGTATTGAAGCGCTGGTTGAAGCTGGCGTTGATGTGTTGTTAATTGACACCTCACACGGCCATTCACAAGGCGTTATTGACCGTGTTGTATGGGCGCGTAAAACCTATCCTGATTTACAGATTATTGCCGGCAACGTTGCGACAGGTGCTGGTGCAAAAGCGCTGGCCGACGCAGGCGTTGATGCCGTTAAAGTCGGTATTGGCCCAGGGTCAATTTGTACCACGCGCATTGTCACCGGTTGTGGCGTGCCACAAATCACAGCAATTAGTGATGCGGTTGACGCGTTAAAAGGAACAAATATTCCAGTAATCGCTGACGGGGGCATCCGTTTTTCAGGCGACATCGCCAAAGCGATAGCCGCTGGCGCTGACTGCGTGATGGTTGGCAGCATGCTTGCTGGTACCGAAGAGTCGCCAGGCGAGGTTGAGCTGTACCAAGGCCGTTATTACAAATCGTATCGCGGTATGGGCAGCATTGGCGCAATGAATCAACGCCATGGTTCATCAGACCGTTATTTCCAAGCCAGCAATGAAGCTGAAAAACTAGTGCCTGAAGGCATTGAAGGTCGCGTGGCCTACAAAGGGCCAATTGCCACCATTATTCACCAACAAATGGGTGGTTTGCGTTCGGCAATGGGCTTAACAGGCTCTGCGAATATGAAAGAAATGCGCACCAAGCCACAGTTTGTGAAAGTCACTGCAGCGGGCATGGGTGAATCACACGTTCACGATGTGCAAATTACCAAAGAAGCACCAAACTACCGGATGGGTTAAGTAATCATGCAAGATATTCATGCACATCGAATTTTAATTTTAGACTTCGGTTCGCAATACACTCAGCTGATAGCACGTCGCGTGCGTGAATTGGGCGTTTATTGTGAATTGTGGGCGTGGGATGTCAGCGACGAAGACATCAAAAACTTCAATCCAAACGGCATCATTTTGTCGGGTGGCCCGGAATCTGTTACCGCTGAAAACTCACCGCGCGCACCGCAGTATGTATTTGAAGCAGGCGTACCGGTATTTGGTATCTGCTATGGCATGCAAACCATGGCCGCGCAACTTGGCGGGAAAGTGCAAGGCTCGCTAGAGCGTGAGTTTGGTTATGCACAGGTTGAGCGTACTGCGCCGTGCCCGTTGTTCCACCACATTGAAGACAGCGTGCACGAAAATGGCAATCCACAACTTGACGTTTGGATGAGCCATGGCGATAAAGTTATTGAAGTACCTGAAGGCTTTGACATTGTTGCACAAACGCCAACCTGCCCAATCGCGGCAATGGCTGACGACAAGCGTGATTTTTATGGGGTGCAGTTCCACCCAGAAGTAACGCATACCCGTCAAGGCATGCGTATGCTTGAGCACTTTGTGGTTGAGATATGTGAATGCGAACGCAATTGGACACCCGCACACATTATTGATGATGCCGTGGCGCGAATTCGTGAACAAGTTGGCAGCGAAAAAGTCGTACTTGGTTTATCCGGCGGCGTTGATAGCTCAGTAACTGCAATGTTATTGCACCGCGCAATTGGTGAACAGCTAACGTGCGTATTTGTCGACAATGGCTTGTTGCGTTGGCAAGAAGCTGAACAAGTCATGGAAATGTTTGGTGATCATTACGGGCTAAACATTGTTCATGTTGATGCCGAGAACCGTTTTCTTGATGCACTTGCGGGTGAGCAGGACCCAGAAGCGAAACGTAAGATTATTGGCGGCGTATTTATTGATATCTTTGATGAACAAGCAAGCCGTATCAAAGACGTTTCATTTTTAGCCCAAGGCACCATTTATCCAGATGTAATTGAATCGGCTGGGTCTAAAACTGGTAAAGCACATGTGATTAAGTCGCACCACAATGTTGGTGGTCTGCCAGCAGACATGAAACTTAAGCTGGTTGAGCCGCTACGCGAACTGTTTAAAGACGAAGTACGCAAAATTGGTTTAGAACTTGGCCTGCCGTATGAAATGCTATACCGCCATCCGTTCCCTGGCCCAGGCCTGGGTGTTCGGGTTCTGGCCGAAGTCAAAAAGGAATATTGCGACTTGTTGCGCCGCGCCGATCATATTTTCATTACCGAACTTCGTAATGCTGGTATCTATCACGACGTTAATCAGGCGTTTGCGGTGTTCCTGCCGGTACGTTCGGTTGGTGTGATGGGCGATGCCCGTAAATACGATTGGGTTATCGCGTTACGCGCAGTAGAAACCATCGATTTCATGACCGCGCGCTGGGCGCATTTACCTTACGAGTTACTCGAAAAAGTGTCGAACCGCATTATTAACGAAATCGATGGTATTTCGCGCGTGGTTTACGATATCTCGGGTAAACCACCTGCAACCATAGAGTGGGAATAGCGCGTGCTTCGTTGGCTGGCTAGCTTATTGCTTGTCGGGTTGTTGCTTGGGTGTGCACCTGAACCACAGCCCAGCCAGCTCGACGCTATAAAAGCACGTGGGGTACTGCGTGTTGGTACCCTGCTGGGGCCAACCAGCTATTATCTCGACGCCGAAGGGCAGGCTGGTATTGAATTTATACTGGCCCAGAACTTTGCCGACGAGTTAGGCGTTGAGCTGGAAATGGTGTCGCGCTACAACGTTAAAAATTTACTTAACTTGCTCGACTCCGGTGAGGTTGATTTATTGGCTGCCGGGCTTGACCGAACAGCTAAACGTGCCGAAAGATTTCGTTTTGGCCCACCGTACATGGAAGTGGCCCAGCGCATCGTATTTCGTCAAGGTTCGCGGGACAGGCCCCGCAGCCTTGAAGAGCTAGATGCCGAACTGGTGGTGGTGGAAGGTTCCAGTCATCAGGATTGGCTGGAAAGCGTCGCCCCTGACTATCCAAACTTACAATGGCGTACAACGGATGACCATGATGCCAGTGAGCTGTTACGTCAAGTTGTTGAAGGTGATATTGCCTACACCATTGCCGATAGCAACACACTCGACATTCAGCGGCGTTATTACCCCGATTTAAGTGTTGCGTTCACCGTGCGCGACAATGTCGACATTGCTTGGCTGGTGAATCAACAAGTCGATTCTTCTTTGTATTCTGAAGTGATCGATTTTTTTGGTAATTTGCGCCATTCAGGGCAGCTGTCCCAGCTGCTTGATCAGCATTACGGTCATGTTTCGAGCTTTAACTACGTTGATACCAGCTTATTTATTAATGCCGTACAAACCGTATTGCCCAAGTATCGCGACTCGTTTGAAAAGTATGCTGGCGCACTCGACTGGCGCTTATTAGCTGCAATAAGCTATCAAGAAAGTCTCTGGAATCCGCGCGCTCTATCGCCCACCGGCGTGCGCGGCATGATGATGTTAACCCTGCCAACAGCAAAAGCGATGGGTGTTACCAGTCGGCTGAATCCAGAACAAAGCATTGAAGGCGGTGCGCGTTACTTTGAACGCATGTTGGAACGCATACCAGCTAGAATACCTGAGCCTGATCGAATTTGGTTTGCCTTAGCCGCTTACAATATCGGCTACGGTCATTTAGAAGACGCACGTATTTTAACCCAGCAACAAGGCGGCGACGCCGATCGTTGGATAGATGTGCGAAAACGACTACCTTTATTACGTCAAAAGAAATTTTATCGACAAACCCGATTTGGGTTTGCGCGTGGTGATGAACCGGTGCGATACGTAGGGAACATACGTCGCTATTTCGACACGTTAGTTTGGTTGGACGAGCGCGGACGCATCCCAGCTAAATCTATGGAAATCACTATCCCTGAGGGAAGTGGTGATGGAGTGAAATAATGCGCAGTAAGAACCGCCGATTAGTATCACCCGAGCGCCGCCGCGCTTGGTTGCGTAAGCAACGCCATTTGCAGACCGAGCGTCGGCAGAAATGGTTTCGATTAACTGAGAAACAAGAATAATTTCCCCATAATTTTTGGAGACATGTCTGTGGAAATAGTACGCGGTGCCCCCGCTTTGTCTGATTTTCGAACTGAAAAGTTATTGCAACGTTTGCAAAGTGCCGGTCTACCTGTCGCTGAAGTATACGCCGAGTACATGCATTTTGTTGACGTTGAGCAAAAGCTTGATGATGACTCAAATGCGGTATTAGCGAAGCTACTCACTTATGGTCCTGCGCTGGCTTCTCATATTCCAGAAGGGCAGTTGATCGTTGTCGTTCCGCGCCAAGGAACCATTTCACCATGGTCGTCTAAAGCGACCGACATTGCGCATAATTGTGGCCTAACCCAAATTCATCGAATTGAGCGTGGCATTGCCTATTACCTTTCTGGCAATCTAACAGCCGAGCAGATGCAACAAGCTGCCGCTTTGGTTCATGATCGCATGACTGAAATGGTACTCGACAGCCTTGATGAAGCTGCGGTGCTATTTACCGAAGCTGAGCCAGCACCGCTACAAAGTATTGATATTTTGCAAGGTGGCCGCGATGCGCTGCAACAAGCCAATGTGGTTATGGGGCTCGCGCTAGCTGACGACGAAATTGATTACTTATTTGAAAACTTTAGTGCATTAAAGCGTAATCCGAACGACATTGAACTCTATATGTTTGCGCAAGCCAACTCAGAGCATTGCCGCCATAAGATTTTCAATGCCGATTGGACCATAGATGGAAAAGAACAGCTGAAATCGTTGTTCAAAATGATTAAAAACACGTACGAGATTACGCCTGACAACGTGCTTTCGGCATACAAAGACAATGCCGCAGTTATGGTTGGCTCAGAAGCAGGGCGTTTTTATCCGTACCCGACCGGTTCAAATGCTGCAGGCGAATACAGCTATTTCCATGAGCCAATTCATATTTTAATGAAGGTAGAAACGCACAACCACCCAACAGCCATTTCTCCATACCCGGGTGCGGCAACTGGTTCGGGTGGCGAAATTCGTGACGAAGGCGCCACCGGTCGTGGTTCAAAACCAAAAGCTGGCTTAGTTGGCTTTAGTGTTTCTAACTTGCGCATTCCGGGCTTTGAACAGCCGTGGGAAGAAGACTTCGGTAAGCCGGATCGTATAGTGACTGCACTCGACATTATGCTCGAAGGCCCATTAGGCGGCGCAGCATTTAATAATGAGTTTGGTCGCCCTGCATTAACCGGTTATTTCCGTACCTATGAAGAAAAAGTAACAAGCCACAATGGCGAAGAAATTCGCGGTTACCATAAACCAATTATGATTGCCGGTGGCCTGGGTAATATTCGTGAGCAGCACGTCGAAAAAGGCGAGATTCCGGTCGGTGCAAAGCTGGTCGTGCTTGGTGGCCCCGCTATGAACATTGGTTTAGGTGGTAGTGCTGCTTCGTCAATGACTTCGGGTACCTCCACAGAAGACCTGGATTTTGCATCGGTGCAACGTGACAACCCAGAAATGGAACGTCGTTGCCAAGAAGTGATCGACCGCTGCTGGCAGCTGGGCGATAAAAATCCGATTGTATTTATTCACGACGTTGGCGCTGGCGGTTTATCGAACGCAATGCCTGAGCTGGTTAGCGACGGTGGTCGCGGTGGTAACTTCGACCTGCGCAAAATCCCGAACGACGAACCAGGCATGTCGCCGCTGGAAATTTGGTGCAACGAGTCGCAAGAACGTTATGTAATGGCAATTGCGCCAGAGCGAATGAGCGTATTTGAAGACATCTGCGCGCGTGAACGCGCGCCGTTTGCAGTTATTGGTGAAGCCACCGAAGCCGAGCACCTCAGCCTTACCGATGCGCATTTTGACAATAAGCCGATTGATTTGCCGCTGAATGTATTACTTGGCAAGCCGCCGAAAATGCATCGTGACGTGAAGTCACAACAAGTCAGCGGTGACGCACTTGCGCGTGAAGGCATCAAGATTAATGAAGCGGCAAAACGGTTATTACGTTTGCCTGCAATCGCTGAGAAAACATTCTTAATTACCATTGGTGACCGCACCGTGACAGGTCTTGTCGCGCGCGATCAAATGGTCGGCCCGTGGCAAATTCCAGTAGCCGATGTCGCCGTGACAGCGGCCAGCTACGATACCTACGCTGGCGAAGCCATGGCCATGGGTGAACGAACGCCTCTGGCTTTGTTAAATTACGCAGCATCAGCGCGAATGGCGGTGGGTGAGTCACTCACTAACATTGCGGCTGCTGATATTGGCGACCTTAAAAACGTCAAATTATCTGCAAACTGGATGGCCGCAGCGGGGCACCCAGGTGAAGACGCTGGCTTATACGAAGCGGTAAAAGCCATTGGCGAAGAGCTGTGCCCAGCGCTTGGAATTACCATTCCAGTTGGTAAAGACTCAATGTCGATGAAAACCCAGTGGCAAGACGAGCAGGGCAAGAAAGCCGTTACTGCACCACTAAGCTTGGTGATTACCGCATTCGGCCGCGTGCGCGATGTGCGCCGCACGGTAACGCCACAGATACGTATGGACAAAGGTGACAGCAAACTGCTGCTGATAGACCTTGGCCGCGGGAAAAACCGCTTGGGCGGCTCGGCGTTGGCACAGGTGTACCGTCAACTGGGCGATATAACCCCTGATGTTGATAACGCGGAAATTTTGAAAGGGTTTTTCGATGCAACCCAGCAATTAGTTCATGATAAGAAACTGATGGCTTATCACGATCGTTCCGACGGCGGACTATTTGCGGCAGTCGCAGAAATGGCCTTTGCCGGTCATTGCGGCGTTGAAGTTGCACTGGATACACTCGGTGATGATGACTTAGCCGCATTATTTAGTGAAGAACTCGGTGCTGTGGTGCAAGTAAGCGTTGAGCAATTGGACGACGTGTTGGCCGTTTACGCCGAGCATGGGTTGGAAGACTGTGTACACGTTATTGGGCGCCCGGTACGCGAAGACGTGGTGCGCTTTAATCGCAATGGCGAAGAAGTGCTTTCGCATTTGCGCAGCCATTACCGTGCAATTTGGGCAGAAACCACGCACCAAATGCAGCGGTTACGCGACAACCCTGAGTGCGCTGATGAAGAATTCGAGGCCAAACAAAACCTCAATGATCCAGGCCTTTTTGCCGATTTAAGCTTTGATGTCAGTGAAGACGTTGCCGCACCATATATCAATACTGGCCGTGACCCTATGGTTGCCGTGTTGCGCGAGCAGGGTGTTAACTCGCACATTGAAATGGCCGCAGCGTTTGATCGGGCAGGTTTTGCCGCAATTGATGTGCACATGAGTGACATCTTAAGTGGCCGCGTTAGCCTCGAGAAATTTAATGGTTTGGTCGCTTGTGGCGGTTTCTCGTACGGTGACGTACTTGGCGCTGGTGAAGGTTGGGCAAAATCGATTCTATTCAACAGCCGTGCACGCGATGAATTCGCCGCTTTCTTTGAGCGCAACAAAACCTTCGCATTAGGCGTTTGTAACGGCTGCCAGATGTTGTCGAACCTAAAAGAACTGATCCCAGGTGCAGAAGCATGGCCACACTTTGTGACGAACCGCTCTGAGCGTTTTGAAGCGCGCTTTAGCTTGGTTGAAGTTCAGAAAAGTAATTCACTGTTCTTTGAAGGTATGGCCGGTTCACGCATGCCAATCGCCGTATCACACGGCGAAGGTCGTGCTGAGTTTAAAGGCAGCAACCTTGCTAGTGTGAATAACGAAGGGCTAGTGACCATGCGGTATATTAACAACCGTGGTGATGTTGCGAGTGCCTACCCAGCGAACCCGAACGGCTCGCCAGAAGGTATTACCGGTTTAACCACGCAGGATGGCCGCGTATCTATTATGATGCCGCACCCTGAGCGGGTATTCCGTACCGTCGCGAACAGCTGGCATCCAGATGAGTGGGGCGAAGATAGCCCGTGGATGCGTATGTTCCGCAACGCACGTGTTTATCTTGGTTAATAAAGTGTGGTTCTAGAAAAAGAAAACCCTCGCATTGCGAGGGTTTTTTTATGCTCGAAAGCAAATTGTCTCCGCTGGAGACCTACGACTTAGAAGTCGTAGGTAACACCGATGCGAATGCTCCACAGTGAAGGGTCACCTACACGTGATTGAACGTTAGCTGGTGCGCGGAATGAATTGTACTGGTATGCACCATCAGCAGAACCATCTTCAATGTACTCAACGCTGCCAATGTTAACCATACGTGGGAAGCTGCGCTCGTATAACACGCCCCAGTCGTCATTGATTAAGTTGGTCAAGTTGTCGATAACAAAGAATGCAGCTGCTTTATGTCCATCAGCAAAACCTGGCATTTCTTGCTCAAAGCGGAAGTCCACTTTATGCCACCAGCTGCTGTTAAACTCGTTGCGTGGAGAGATACCGCCAGCATACTTAGATAAGCCTGTTTCATCCAGGTAATCAAAGAAAGCTTGTGTATCAAACTCAGCACCTGCTACAAAGTTCTCATCGTCGGCACCAGTTGGGATATAGAACAACTGACGGCCACCGGTGATGTCACCAGAAGGTCCAGACATAACGAAGCTATATGGACGACCTTTGTTTGCTTGACCGAACAAGCTAAAGGTTGACGTATAGCCGTCGAAGAACTCAGTACGATACTGCGCATTCAACGTGAAGCGATGCGGGATTTCGTAGTTTGAAGTCGCAACACCTGGGTCTTGGAAGTCAGATACCGCAACGCTAGTGTAGTTTGAGTAAGCTACTGAGCTAGTCATTGGGTTTACGTCTTCAGACTTGGTGTACGCGTATGCGAAACTCCAGTTCAAGCCCCAATCATATTGCTTAGTTACTGCGAGTGACAAGCTTGTGCTGTCACCTGCGTCACCGTCGACGTTAGTCAGCATAAATGCGTCAACTGGACCGCCAGCATATGATGGTGGTAATGAAGGATAGATTGGACGACCGTCAGGGCCGGTAGCCGTTGGACCGAAGCCGCCAGCTTCTGTGCGACGAAGGTCACTGATGATTGCCGCATTTTTCTTTTGCGAATGAAGCAAATCAGCCATAACTACGTAACCGCTTTCGAAGGTATAAGTTGCACCCAACGCATATTTCCATTCTGTCGGAAGTTCGAAGTTTGGATCTAATACGTTGATTGGGCCACCACCGTTTGCTGCAGCAACTTCATCAACCATATCTTGTGGGATATCAAACAATGGACGACCTGAGCCGTTATGTGGGATATCAAACAATGACTCACCATCGCGGTTGCGGAAGTATACTTCATACAACTTGGTACCGTTGTTAGAGTAGTTGTTTGACAACCATACGTTCGGGTTACCGCCTGAGTACAAGCCAATACCACCACGCATTTCTAACTGATCGTTAACCACCCAGTTTGCGCCAAAACGCGGCTGTAACAGGCCTTCGCCGTCAACAGTAGCATTGTTCGCAAAACCATAGGTGTCAGCAAAGTCTTGGTTAAACGCAGGTGCGTCGCTGGTTTTGTACCAGTCATAACGTAAACCGAAAGTTAAGGTCAAATCTTGGTCAATCATGTAGTACTCATCTTGAGCATATACAGTGTTGATTGAATATTTAAATTGACCTGCGCCGTCGATTGGGTTGTTTGTACCCGCAGCGTTTTCATAAGTGATTGCGTATGGAACGCCGTTTTCAAAGTCGTCAATTGAACGGAAGATAAATTCACCTTCAGTTTCTTGCACGAACAAGTTGTAAACGTCATACGATTCGCTTTCAAGACCAAACGAGATAGTGTGGTCATTCAGCAAGTAAGTACCAGCAACTTTGAAGAACGAGGTGTCGTACTTCAATTTGTTTGAGTGGCGAGAGTCATCAGCACCCAGGTAAATTGTTGGTACGTCTTCGTTATCTTCCGGGCCTACTTCAAGTTGAATTTCACCAACTTCAGTACCGCCAAGTGGAAGCACACGCGCGTCTAATTCTGAGTAACCTACACGAACTTCAGTTGAGAAGTTGTAAGTCCAGTCTGAGTATACTTGCGCGATATAAGATGTGAACTTCGAACCACGCTCATAGTAGTGGTTAGAAAATTCTAGTTCAGTTGAGTCGCCATCTGACTGTGCAATTGAATAACCATCGTTGTAGTTATACGTAAATGATGCACGATGTGAATCGTTGAGATACCAGTCAAGTTTTACAAGGAACTTTTCATCTTCAACAGGTAAGCTTGCTGGGAAGTAACCAGGTTCGAAACCATAAACGTCACGAGCAATTGCAGCGATACGATCAACATCAGCTTCGGTTACGCCTTCAACGATAGTGGCAGCGTTTGAACCTTCTGGGCCACGATCAAATGTATCAGCGCCTTCCAGTTTTTCGTAAGCAGCGAACCAGAACAATTTGTCTTTCAAAATTGCGCCGCCAGCATTAATACCAAAACGTTTCTCGGTGAAATCACCAACGTTGATATCATCGCCTTCCAACGTGTCGCCTTGCATTGAATCGTTGGTGTAGTCATAGAAAACACTGCCGAACAATTCGTTTTCACCAGATTTGGTAACAGCGTTGATGTTACAAGCAGTAAAGCCACCGTACTGAACATCAAAAGGTGCCAATTCAACAGCAACCTGTTCAATTGCATCGTATGAGAAAGGCATACGTTCAGTTGGGTAACCGCTCGAGTTCAAACCGAAGTTGTCGTTTGTGCGCACACCATCAACAGTTAAGCTGTTGAAACGTGGGTTAGCGCCGGCACATTGAATGCCGCGAGAAAAGCTTTCATCGATATAAAGACGCGGGTCGATACGAACAACATCTTTAATGTCACGGTTAATTGCTGGAGCGTCTTGCAAGTCACGTAGGTTAAACGTAGAACTTGGGCTGTTTGAGCCTGAAGTCATGTTCAATACGCGACCGCTTACTTGAATGCGCTCAACAGATTGCTGTTCAACCGCAATGTTCAAGTTCTCAGTTTCACCAAGTGTTAAAAATACATTTTCAAGGCGCTCTTGGTTGCCCATGCTGTCGGTTACAACAACAGTGTAAGGGCCACCTACAGCAAGGCCACGTGCTGAAAACAGGCCGTTGTCGTTTGCGGTTAACGTACGTGAAGAACCGGTACGTTCGTCGGTTAACAAAACAGAAGCATTACTGAGTGCTTCACCTGTTTGTTGACTGACGATGACACCACGTACACTCGATGATGTTTCTTGTGCAGTTGCTGTTGCAGATAAGCCTATCGCTAACGCGACGGCAGCTGCAATGCGGCTGGGTTTATTATTCAACATGATGTTGCTTTCCTGGGTTGTGGTTAAAGTAAGTTTTCATTTTTGTGGTCGAAGCTTAATTCGCTTCTGTTACAATTTGATGAAATAGTAGTCAAAAATTAACAAATACGCATCAATTCGTTTGGTTTTTCCGGCGCTTTCTAAAGAAATCTTGTAAAAGGGTTGCTGACTCTTCCTGCAATACACCGCCAATGATATTGACTTGGTGATTCATAGAGGCATGATTTAAAACATTGATTGCCGTGCCCGCAGCACCTGTGCGCGGGTCGGCGGCACCGAAAACTAATGTTTTGATACGCGCATGTGTAATAAGCCCCGCACACATGGCGCAGGGCTCTAAAGAAACGTACAGGGTGGTATTAATGAGGCGATAATTGCCGAGTGCTTTGCCGGCAGCGCGAATGGCTTGGGCTTCGGCATGGGCTGAAGGGTCGTTTAAACGAATTACTTCGTTAAACCCTTCGCCGATAATTTGATCATCGGCTACAACAAGGGCACCTACAGGCACCTCTCCGAGTTGTTCGGCTTGTTGCGCAAGTTCGATGGCGCGACGCATATAACGCTCGTGATCCGTTGCCAATTTATACTTATTCCCTAACATTTACTGAACGAATAAAAGTTGAGACAAGGCGTTACAACTGGATTTACCGCCCTGATGACACAACGGGGATATTATCACCGCATCCATGTGTCAAAAATGTGACAGTATTTTACCTATATTCTATTTGAATTGCATCGGCTAAATTGAACCTTTATTCTCTTGTTATGTCTTAGCGAGCCTTAAACAGGATCACCCGCCCCGATGAAATTGTATACAGCCCTTATCTTGTCTGTATCTGCGCTTACTTTAGTAGGATGCGATATGCCCAAAGAAAAAATGAATGAGCCAGTCGCATTGCGGGTAGCTACTTTTAACGTGAGTATGGATGCAAGTAATTATCTTGCTGCCGAAGAGTTGCCAGACAAAGGCGCGAGTGCGTTGCGTGATGCTTTGGCGCAACAGCATCCCCAAATAAAGGCAATCGCTGAGATTGTGCAGCACACCCGTCCTGATGTGCTCGTGCTTAATGAATTTGACTATATTAATCAGCAACACGGCATTGATGTATTTAAGCGTGACTACTTGGCCGTGAGTCAAAATGGCGAATCGCCAATTGATTACCCGTATGTGTATAGTGCCCCGGTGAACACTGGCGTACCGAGCCCTTATGATTTAAGCGGCGATGGCAAAGCAACAGGCACCGGCAATGATGCCTGGGGTTTCGGTTTTTATCCGGGCCAATACGGTATGGCGGTGTTGTCCAAATACCCAATCCAAACCGACGCGGTACGTACCTTTCAAATGTTTAAGTGGAAGGATATGCCAGGCGCGCTTGCCCCGTTGAAGCCAGGTACCAGCGAACCGTTTTACAGCGCTGAGGCGTGGCAAGAATTTCGTTTGAGCTCCAAGTCGCATTGGGACGTGCCGATAGCTGTCAACCAACACACTTTGCATGTGCTGGTCAGCCATCCAACGCCGCCCGTATTTGATGGCAAAGAAAATCGTAATGGGCGCCGTAACCACGATGAAATCAGATTTTGGGCAGACTACATACAGCCACATTTAAGTGACTATATTTACGATGATAATGGCAATTATGGTGGCCTTGGTGAGAACCAGGCATTTGTTATTGCGGGTGATTTAAACGCCTCGATTGAAAGCGAAGATAACGTTCCTGGCGCCATTGCTCAATTGTTGGAACACCCCAAAGTAAATGCAGAAATCACGCCAGAAAGTCGCGGTGGGGCCGCGCACTCACCGGACAATCCGCAGGCATCAACGCACACAGCGGGTTGGCGTAAGCGCGCGGATTATGTTTTACCATCGGCGGCTGGTATCAGCCTGATTCAAGCGGGCGTATTTTGGCCGGAGCCCAACGCAGCCAAGGCTGAACTCGTGCGTAACCGTGAAGTTTCGTCCGATCATCGGCTGGTGTGGATAGACATTCAGTTAAAATAAATGAAACAAATTTGCCGACTTTCATAAAAGTGTCATAAAGTATCTAGATAATCGGCGGTGCTTGAAATCAATAGGTGACGCACATGTCCAGAAAGATACTGATTGTAGAAGATGAAGCGCCAATTCGAGAAATGCTAAGTTTTGTCATGGAACAACATGGCTATCAAGCTGTTGAAGCAGGCGATTACCAGAGTGCACTTGAGAAAGTTATCGAACCGTTCCCCGATATGATCTTACTGGATTGGATGATTCCAGGTGGTTCTGGAATTCAGCTCGCCAAAAAATTAAAGGGTGATGATTTCACCCGGTCAATTCCAATCATTATGCTAACCGCCCGTGGCGAAGAAGAAGATAAAATTCGCGGTTTAGAGGTTGGTGCTGATGATTACATGACCAAGCCTTTTTCGCCGAAAGAACTCATGGCGCGTATGCGAGCCGTATTTCGTCGTGTTGCACCGACAGCACTCGATGAGCCACTTGAAGTGGAAGGCTTGCGCTTAGACCCCGTTTCGCACCGTATTACGGCGTTTAATGAACGCTTGGATATGGGGCCTACAGAATTTAAGCTGCTGCACTTCTTTATGACCCACCCAGATAGGGTGTATAGTCGTGAGCAGTTGCTGGACCATGTTTGGGGAACAAACGTTTATGTTGAAGACCGAACCGTTGATGTGCATATACGTCGCTTGCGTAAAGCACTTGAAACCCACGGTCATGACCGCTTGGTGCAAACCGTTCGCGGTGTCGGCTATCGTTTCTCAAAAAGCTAAACAAGGCGGGTTCTGAGCATGGATCGCCGCTATTCGGTGCTGTTTATTTTAAAAGGCCTGCTGTGGTTTATTATCCCAGTGGGCTTTTTAGGTTGGTTGTTCGATTATTTTTGGGCAACACTTGCCATTGTATTGTTTGCATTAGTGGTGTGGCATTACTACTACCAATATAGGCTGGTGGACTGGTTATGGCATCGCCGTACAGTACTTCCGCCAAGCGCGCCGGGCAGCTGGAGTTACATCTATGACGGCATTTACCGCACCCAGCGCCGCAGCCAGCAGCGCCGTCGTGCATTGGCCAGATTACTGCGCCGTTTTCGTGAAGCCTCTGAAGCAATCCCTGACGCCGCTATCGTGTTTCGTAAAGACGGCGGTTTAATTTGGTGCAATAAATTGGGGCAGTTTTATTTTGGCCTGAAATGGCCAGCAGATACCGGAATTCGGCTCTCAAACTTAATTCGGCATCCTGAGTTTGTCGCTTACTTGCAAAAAGGCGACTTCAGTGAAGACATCCATATACCTTCACCGGTGCGGGAAGACATCGAGCTTGAAGTTCGCATCATGCCCTACAGCGACGACCAGTATTTGCTCATGGCCCGCGACGTGACGCAGCTGAAACAGTTAGAACAAATGCGCAAAGACTTCGTTGCGAACGTTTCCCATGAATTAAAAACGCCGCTCACCGTGTTGCAAGGCTATTTGGAAATGCTCGATGAGCCAGCCTCGATGCCACCCGCGATGCTCACCAAAGCCGTGAGTGATATGCAGGGTCAAAGTGACCGCATGCGCAATCTGGTTGATCAATTGTTGTCGCTGTCGCGCATGGATGTGCACCGTACCGACATGTTTGAACGCATTGTCAACGTACCCAGTATGCTGGAGACGGTTAAAAGTGACGCGCAACGGCTCAATCAAGACAAGCAGCACACACTTGAATTTGATATTCAGCCAATTCAAATTCATGGCGTTGAAGATGAACTGCGCAGCGTGTTTTCAAATCTGGTGGCTAACGCAATTCATTACACGCAGCCCAACGGCGTCATTCGTGTAACCTGGAAAATGGTTGGGCAAGACGCCGAGTTCAGCGTGCAGGACAACGGCCCCGGCATTCCAGCTGAGCATGTGGGGCGCTTAACGGAGCGTTTTTATCGGGTTGATAAAGACCGCAACAGCAAGAAGGGCGGCTCCGGCCTTGGCCTGGCAATTGTGCAACAAGCCTTAGAACACCACCATAGCCGACTGCAAATTGATTCCGTGGTTGGGCGCGGCTCGCGGTTTTATTTCCGTATTTCTGAAGAGCTTGTGATAAAAAAATGACAGCTTTGTCATAATTGTCACAATACTGTCACATTGACCTACTAGAATAGATTCCAGTTACTGATTACACGTTTGGTTTGCGCCAACACACATTAACGATTGGAGTCTATTATGAAATTCAAATCGGCATTAATTACCGCAGCAGTTGCAGGCTTATTGAGCTTTTCAGCAACCGCGCAAAAAGCAACTGACAACTTACCTGAATATGAAAAAGTAAGCGGCTTATCTGGCAACTTATCTTCAGTGGGTTCTGACACCTTAGCAAACATGATGACTTTCTGGTCTGAAGAATTTAAACGCATGTACCCGAATGTGAACATGCAAATTCAGGCTGCTGGTTCATCAACTGCGCCACCAGCGTTGACTGAAGGCACCTCAAACTTCGGCCCAATGAGCCGAGCCATGAAAGCAAAAGAGATTGAAGCTTTCGAAAAGCGCCACGGTTACAAGCCAACAGCCGTTCGTGTTGCCATTGATGCTTTAGCAGTATTCGTACACAAAGATAACCCAATCGAAGGCATGACCATTGCTGAAGTGGATGCTGTGTTTTCAAGCACCCGCTTATGCGGTGCAACCGAAGAAGTGCGTCGTTGGGGTGATTTAGGCCTTACCGGTAGCTGGGACGCACGCGACTTGCAGATTTATGGCCGCAACTCAGTTTCAGGTACCTACGGTTACTTTAAAGAAACCGCATTGTGTGACGGTGACTTCCGCAACAACGTCAACGAACAGCCAGGTTCTGCATCTGTTGTGCAGTCAGTATCAACTTCACTGAACGCAATCGGCTACTCAGGTATCGGTTATATGACTTCTGGTGTTAAAACCGTACCTTTAGCGGTTGAAGCTGGCGAAGAATATGTTGATGCAACCACAGAAAATGCGCTTGCTGGTAAGTACCCACTGTCGCGCTTCTTGTATGTTTATGTGAATAAGCATCCAAACAAGCCGTTGGACCCAGCAACAGCTGAGTTTTTGAAAATGGTATTGTCAAAAGCTGGCCAAGAAATTGTCGACAAAGACGGCTACATTCCATTACCACGCATTGTGGTTGAGCAAGAGCTTGAGCGTTTAGGCTTAAACTAAGCAAAACGAACCATGAAAAGCCCGCTAATTTCCTAGCGGGCTTTTTGCTGCATGACAGAAAAATTTCACTAATATGACAGTACTGTAACAATACTGTCATAGAACACGTCTATACTATGCGGCATCATAAATATATTCATTGGTTTATAACTTAAGAGGCAGCAATGGCGGCATCACAACGCTCTGAGTTGGGAGCCAGTAATGTGCGATTATTTAAAGATAGAGCCGCGCGTTGGGGGGTAACCTTTGGCGGCGGATTAGTCTTGATAGCACTGCTACTGATCTTCTTTTATTTGTTATATGTGGTTGAGCCAATTTTCCGCGGTGTGGAAATTGAGCGGCAACAATCTTTTGCCATTCCCGGACAGGGCCAGACCCTCGCCATGGGCATGGAAGAACAGTCTGAAATTGGTTTTAGATTCAGTGATCAAGGTGACTTGACCTTTTTCGCACTGAAAACAAAATTAGGCACAGATTGGCAGCCTGGTGAAGTTATTTTATCCGAACAGGTGGCCGAACAGCCCACCGCGTTTGCGACCACGCAACCACAGAAAAAGCGTTATGCTTATGCCGTAGCCAATGGCCAAGTGCGCATTATCGAACCCAAGTTTCGTTCTAAGTTTACTGCGGGCCAGCGACTAACAACACCTTATGTTGCTTACGGCAATGACGGTGAGCTGGTTCAGGTTGACCCGAAACAACGCACACTCACCCAGTTGGCCTATGAATATGATGGCGACTCCTCGTTATTTGCTGCAGTGACAGCCGATAACACCGTGATTGTTAATTACGCCATGGCAACCAAGAGCTTCTTAACCGGAGCCGTTGAGCTTGAATCAAAGTTCACCGAGTTGCCGCTAACCGGCGAAGTGGACAACATTCTTGTGCAGCCGAACCTTAGTCAAGTGTTTGTGCGGCAGGGTAATCGTTTTTACGTATTTGATGTATCACGTTCAGGGAAAGTAACTGAACGCCAGTTGCTGAACATTGAACGCCGCCGTTACGGCGAAATAACCAGCATGCAGTTGCTTGCTGGTGCCAGCTCAGTCATGTTTGGTCATGCCAATGGCCTGGTCACGCAATGGTTTGAAGTGGCGGGCGAAAATGGTCGTCAGTATCAGTACATTCGTGAATTTAAAGCCGGTGACGACGCCATTGTTGATATCGTTGCTGAATATTATCGCAGAACCTTCTATACCGTTTCAGCAAATGGGCAAGTAGGTGTATTCCACACCACCTCCGAAGCTGATCTGTATCTTGAATATCCTGACAAACTGCGTGCAGACCGTGTGGTGATAGACCCACGGGCGAATACCCTGTTGATGCAAAGTGACGGTGAATTGCACACCTTCAAACTCGAAAATGAACACCCAGAAGTGAGTTGGAGTGGCATTTGGCAAGAAGTTTGGTACGAAGGGTATCCGGAACCGCAGTACGTTTGGCAATCAACATCGGGTTCAGATGATTTTGAGCCGAAGTTCAGCTTGGTGCCGATCTCATTCGGAACGATTAAAGCAGCAGCTTATGCCATGCTGTTCGCCGTGCCAATTGGCTTAGCTGCAGCGGTTTATACGGCCTACTTTATGTCTCCAAGTGTGCGTAAAGTGGTGAAGCCAACTGTCGAAATTATGGAAGCACTGCCAACAGTTATTTTGGGTTTCTTGGCAGGCTTGTGGTTAGCCCCGATTATTGAGAATTACTTGCCCGGAATTGTCGCCACCATCATTTTGGTGCCAAGCGCGATTATTCTGGTGGCGTTTCTAAGCAGTCGCTTGCCAAAAACCTGGCGCAACAAATTCACGGACGGCAGAGCCGCCTTAATTTTGTTGCCGGTGGTCGCACTGGTCAGTTGGTTCGCGTTTGAAATGTCACCATTTATAGAGCGGGTGCTATTTGACGGAAATGTGCGTCAGTTTATTACCAACGAATTAGGCATCACGTTTGACCAGCGTAACTCGTTGGTGGTGGGCATCGCGATGGGCTTTGCGGTTATTCCGACCATTTTCTCGATTGCCGAAGATGCGGTATTTAGCGTGCCTAACCATTTATCGAACGGCTCATTAGCGTTAGGTGCTACTACATGGCAGACGCTTACCAAAGTAGTGCTATTAACCGCTAGCCCGGGTATTTTCTCGGCGGTAATGATGGGCCTTGGCCGCGCCGTTGGTGAAACCATGATTGTACTCATGGCCACCGGCAATACGCCGATTATGGATTGGAATATTTTCGAGGGCATGCGCACGTTGTCTGCCAACATTGCCGTTGAAATGCCTGAATCGGAAGTGGGTAGCTCGCATTATCGAATACTATTTTTGGCTGCCTTTGTTCTATTTGTATTCACGTTTGCGTTTAACACGTTGGCCGAACTTGTACGCCAGCGGTTACGTGAAAAATACAGCTCGATGTAAGCAAGAGGATTTCCATGAACAAATGGTTTAAATCAGGAAAACCGTACATTTGGCTCACCGCCGGTGCAGTTAGTGTGAGTCTTATTGCCGTACTCGGGCTATTGGCACTTATTGCCTGGCGCGGCTTGTCGTTCTTTTGGCCCGCACAAATTCACGAAGTGCAGGTGCAAGCCAATGACGGGTCAACGCGCATCATTATTGGTGAGGTGTACGACCGTGAGCAAGTTCCAATTGAACGCTTAGAAGAGTCGGGTGTAGAACTCGATGGCTTTGACGGTGAAACGCTAGAGCGCCAGCTGTTTAAAGTAGGTAACCGTGAGTTTGTCCCGCTTGATTTTATGTGGGTGATGGAACCGCAAATTATTCGTGACGAAACGCCAGCTGACTTAGGTGTGTTGGAACGCTCCAAAGACGGTAATTTCTACGGCTACGTTGTTGATGTGTTGGAGCAGGGCGAATCGGTTGTTAACGACCGTGATATTCGCGACGTGCTATTCGAACGCATTGAGCGTGCAGTTGAGCTGAACGAAAAGGCCACTAATTTGCAGCAAGGCGAAATTGGTGCAATCAACCATGAATTGAACCGCCTGCGTTTGGAAAGCCGTGCGTTAGACCTTGAAGGCAAACTTACGGATACCGAAAAGCAACGGATCACGGCTGAAGAACAGGCACTAAACGAGCAATACCGTGAGCTTGAGAAGCAGCTGTTCGCATTTCGTGAACAAGCCAGTCGCGACAGCGTAGTAATGCGCGACATGCGTGGCATGGAGGTTTCCATACCTTTATATCGCGTACTGGACGCCACGTTCCCGAATGACATGGGCCTATTCAGTAAAATCGGGCACTTCTTTGTGCAAATTGGTAAGTTTGTCTCGGAAGACCCGCGTGAAGCAAATACAGAGGGTGGGGTATTCCCTGCAATATTCGGTACCGTATTCATGGTGTTGCTGATGTCGGTTATCGTCACACCGTTTGGTGTGGTTGCCGCTGTGTACTTGCATGAGTACGCCGGTAAAAACGCTATCACGCGTTTGATACGCATTGCGGTTATCAACTTAGCCGGTGTGCCGTCAATTGTTTACGGTGTGTTTGGTCTTGGCTTCTTTGTTTATATGGTTGGTGGCTCACTGGACCAAATTTTCTATCCAGAAGCGCTACCAAGCCCAACCTTTGGTACGCCGGGGGTTATGTGGTCCGCAATTACTTTGGCGATTTTGACGTTGCCGGTAGTGATTGTTTCTACTGAAGAGGGTCTATCACGTATTCCAAGTACCTTGCGTGAAGGCAGCTTGGCATTGGGCGCAACCAAAGCCGAAACGCTGTGGCGAATCATTTTACCGATGGCCTCACCAGCAATTATGACTGGCTTAATCTTGGCCGTGGCACGCGCAGCAGGTGAAGTTGCACCGCTGATGTTAGTTGGTGTGGTGAAGTCGGCGCCGATGCTGCCAGTTGATGGCAACTTCCCGTACTTCCATTTAGATCGGAAATTTATGCACCTTGGCTTCCATATCTATGATGTGGGTTTCCAAAGTCCAAACGTTGAGGCAGCGCGTCCGTTAGTTTACGCCACCTCATTTTTATTGGTTACCGTCATTGTCGGGCTTAACCTGACCGCTATTGGCGTGCGTAACCATTTACGTGAAAAATATCGCTCGCTTGAACACTAAGCTGTTAAAGCGTTAACAAATTTTAGGGCAGAAGGTTAAACATTATGATTTCGGTAACCCCGAGCACAAGCAATGTCGAATCATTAGACTTAGCAAATTTGACGCCTGAGCAAACTGCGTTAGAAATTCGCAATTTGAACTTGCACTATGGTGATGCACAGGCTTTATACGATATTTCGATGAACATTCCGAAAAATCGTGTAACCGCCTTCATCGGGCCGTCAGGTTGCGGTAAATCAACACTATTGCGTTGCATTAATCGCATGAACGACTTGGTTGAAATCTGCCGTGTAAGTGGTGAAATTCGCTTGCACGATAAAAACATTTACGAAAAAGACGTTGATGCGGCAGCATTACGCCGCCGTGTTGGTATGGTGTTTCAGCGCCCGAACCCATTCCCTAAGTCAATTTATGAGAACGTTGTTTACGGCATGCGGTTGCAGGGTGTGAATGACCGTCGCACCTTGGACGAAGTGGTTGAGCGCTCGTTAAAGGGTGCCGCGCTTTGGGAAGAAGTGAAAGACCGACTCAATGAATCTGCATTCGGTTTATCCGGTGGTCAGCAACAGCGTTTGGTTATTGCCCGCGCAATTGCGATTGAGCCTGAGGTGTTGTTGCTTGATGAGCCAACCTCGGCATTGGATCCAATTTCAACGCTAACCATTGAAGAATTGATCACCGACTTGAAAGAACAGTTTACCGTGGTGATTGTTACCCACAACATGCAACAAGCCGCCCGGGTTTCTGATCAAACGGCGTTCATGTATATGGGTAAGTTGATTGAGTACGCAGATACCAATACCTTGTTTACCACGCCAGAACAGAAACAAACGGAAGACTACATTACCGGACGTTACGGTTAATAGGAGAAGGCTATGGATAAAAACAATATGAGCCGGCATATCTCCGGTAAGTTTAACGACGAACTTGAAGCAGTTCGTAACCAAGTACTCACTATGGGTGGCTTGGTGGAACAGCAACTGCGTGATTCGTTGCATGCCATTGAAAAATCTGATCACGAAATGGCAGAAAAGATTCTGCAGCGCGATTACAAAATCAATGCGTTAGAAGTTCAAATTGACGAAGCGTGTGTGCAGATTATTGCCAAGCGTCAGCCAGCAGCCAGCGACTTGCGGTTAGTGATTGCCATCTTCAAGACCATTTCTGATCTTGAGCGTATTGGTGATGAAGCGGAGCGCATTGCACGTGTAGCGCTTGAGAGTTTCAACAATGACCAACAGCAGTTTTTGGTGAGCCTTGAAAACTTAGGCCAACAAGTACTCGCCATGCTGCAAGGCGTGCTTGACGCATTTGCGCGTATGGATCTTGATTCAGCGTATGAAGTGCATCAAATGGATGCCCAAGCTGACCGTCAATACGAAGCACTCACACGTCAGTTAATGACCTACATGATGGAAGACCCACGTGGTATTCCGAAGGTCATGAATGTGTTGTGGTCGGCACGTTCACTTGAGCGTATTGGTGACCGTTGCCAGAATATTGCGGAGTACATTATCTTCTTCGTGAAAGGCAAAGACGTACGCCACGTGTCGCCAGAGTCGATGGAGAAAACGGTTAAAGGCAACCGTTAAGCCTCAAGCCTTATAGCAAAACGCCGACACAAGATGTCGGCGTTTTTGTTAGTAGAGTACGCGGGCTTTAATCGTGCCTTCTATGGCCCGCATTTCAACCAGCAGGTCGTCGGCAATGGTGCTTGTTGGTGGCGTGTCGATATCAATCACCACATAACCGACTTTGCTGTCGGTCTGCAGATACTGACCGGATACGTTGATGTTGTTGTCGGCCAACAATTGGTTAATACGCGTTAGCATGCCAGGGCGGTTCTGGTGAATATGCAGCAACCGGCGCGCGCCAGCATGGGTTGGCAAGGCCACCTCAGGGAAGTTCACCGCAGATAACGTTGAGCCGTTATCGGAATAACGCACCAGCTTACCCGCCACTTCAATGCCAATGTTCTCTTGCGCTTCTTGGGTAGAGCCGCCGATGTGCGGGGTTAGAATGCAATTATCCAGGCCCCGCAGTGGTGACTCAAACTCCTCATTGTTGCCCTTCGGCTCAACAGGGAATACATCGATTGCAGCGCCCGCCAAGTGCCCTGATTTAAGCGCGTCAGCCAATGCATTAATCTTCACCACGGTACCGCGTGACGCATTGATTAATACCGCGCCAGGTTTCATCTTAGTCAGTTGTTCAGCGCTAATCATCCACTGGGTTTGCGGCGTTTCAGGAACATGCAGGGTAATAACATCCGCTTGGCTAAGCAGCTCATTTAAGCTGCGCACCTGCAGTGCATTACCCAGTGACAATTTGGTTTCGATATCGTAATAGCGCACCTGCATGCCAAGCTGTTCGGCAAGTATGCTCAGTTGGCTGCCGATATGGCCGTACCCAATAATGCCTAAAATTTTGCCGCGGGCTTCAAATGAGCCTTTCGCAGCTTTATCCCAGCCACCACGGTGCGCCGCAGCACTTTTCTCCGGAATACGCCGTAGCAGCATGATAATTTCTGCTAGCACCAACTCGGCCACACTGCGCGTGTTTGAGAATGGCGCGTTAAAAACCACCACGCCATGGTCGCGTGCGGCTTCTAAGTCAACTTGGTTGGTACCAATACAAAAGCAGCCAACCGCTGCCAGTTTCTCGGCCGCAGCAAACACCTTCGGCGTTAACTGCGTGCGTGACCGAATCCCAATAAAGTGCACATCTTTGATTGCTTCGCAAAGTTCATCTTCATTAAGCGAAGTTTTCAATGCCCGAATGTTGGTATACCCGTGCTGTTTGAGTACCTCGATAGCACTGTCATGCACGCCTTCAAGCAATAAAATTTGAATGCGCTCTTTGGCAAGTGAAACCTGTGGTGCGGTCACGTCGTTCATTTCTACTCCATAAATTTTAAGCCTGCGGGGCTTGCGATAATTGCAATATTTGCGCCGCGCTTGGCGAACAGGCCGTTAGTGACAACACCGACAATACTATTCAATTGTTGCTCCAGTTGAACAGGGTCTAAGATATCAAAGTTATGAATATCCAGAATGACGTTTCCGTTGTCGGTGGTAAACCCTTGTCGCCAAACAGGGTCGCCGCCCAGCTTCACAATTTCGCGGGCAACGTAAGAACGCGCCATTGGAATTACTTCTACCGGCACAGGGAAATTACCCAAGCGACCAACCACCTTGCTTTCGTCCGCAATGCAGATGAACTTATCGGCTACGGCAGCGATGATTTTTTCGCGGGTCAGTGCGCCGCCGCCACCTTTAACCATGCGCAGGTGCTCATCAATTTCGTCGGCGCCGTCTACGTAAACGGGCAGGTTGCCGACGTTGTTGAGCTCAATCACGTCAATACCGTGAGATTTTAAACGTTTTGTGGATTCTTCCGAGCTTGAAACCGCGCCTTCAATGTCATTCTTCATGGTGGCGAGTGCATCAATGAAAAAGTTTACCGTTGAGCCAGTACCGACACCTACAATGGTGTTAGGTTCTACATACTTTAGTGCGGCTTCAGCGGCTTGCTTTTTGAGTAGGTCTTGAGAGGTTGTCATACGGATTCCCACAGTCAGTTGTCTATGGCCTTTGAGTATACAGTTTTAGCTGCGAAAGTCCCATGTTTTCGCGGGTGTGATCACCATCGGTAGCGGCACATCCCACGGGTTTTTAGGCAGCTCATCCACCAGCTGACAGTCAAGCGCTAAGCCAATTGGGAGCAGGTTTTTGACATGCCCTTTATGCCAAGCACTTAAGGTACGGTCATAAAAGCCACCGCCCATACCCATGCGGTTGCCACTGCGGTCGAATCCCACCAGCGGCACCAGCAGCACCTGCATCTGCTGCAACGGCACAATGTGTTGCGCGTTTAATTCGGGCTCAGGAATACCGTATTTATTGTGGGTCCATTGGGTGGTCTCGCTGAGCTTCAGGAACAACAAATGCCCCGCAAGAATAGGGTGCAAAATGGGTAGAGCAATTTGATGCTGCGCATCCATCAGTTTTTGATTTATGGCATGGGTGGGCAGCTCAGCACGCACGCTAAAATAGCTGCCGAGCGTGCAAGGTTGTTGCAGTTCAGGCAGGTTAAGTAAGTGTTCACCCACCTGTCGCGCCGCATCATCGCGCTCTGCGGCAGACAGGCTAGCGCGTGCGTTAAGAAGGTGACTGCGTAATTGCTGTTGCGACACGGCGCTGATATCCTTAGTTGCATAATAAATCGAATAACAGTGAGTTATATCATGATACGCCAATTACTGACCACGTTAACCCTAACCTTTGTGATAGCCAGTACAGCTGTTGCTGCACCGCCAAAAGCTCCAGCGCGGGGTGACCAAGGTGACGGCCCATACATGCGTTTGATTCTGCGTGGGGCGACCTTGATAAATGGTGAAGGTGCACCTGCGCAAGGGCCAGTCGATATCGTTATCGAAAACGATCGCATTGTGAACGTGGTAAGTGTCGGCAACCCAGGGGTACCAATTAAAACGGAAGGGCGGCCGGAAGCTGGACCCAACGACACCGAACTTGATGTAACCGGTAAGTATGTATTGCCGGGCTTTATTGACATGCACGGTCACATTGGTGGCTCGGCCGAAGGCATTCCAGCCGAATACGTGCTGAAGTTAATGCTGGCACACGGCATTACCACGGTGCGTGAACCGGGCAGCTTTAACGGTCTGGACTGGACCAAGTGGCATCAGCAACAGGCCGAGAAGAATTCGATTGTTTCACCGCGACTTATCCCATACGCAGGTTTTGGAATGGGCGCTGACGCCCCTATTTTTAACGGCGAACAAGCCCGTGATTGGGTGCGTAGCATCAAAAAACAGGGCGCAGCCGGGATAAAATTCTTTGGTGCAACCCCGAAAGTGATGGCGGCGGCGCTTGATGAAGCCAGTCAACAAAACCTTGGCACCATGATGCATCATGCGCAGTTGAACGTGGTACGCACCAGCGTTATCGACTCCGCCCGTTTAGGCTTGGGTAGTATGGAGCACTGGTATGGTTTGCCCGAGGCGCTGTTTACTGGCCAGCAGATTCAAAACTATCCAGCTGATTACAACTACAACAACGAGCAAGATCGTTTCCGTGAAGCAGGCAAACTCTGGGCACAAGCGGCAAAGCCCGGTTCAGAAAAATGGAATCAGGTACGTGATGAGTTGATTGCGCTCGACTTTACCATTAACCCAACGCTCACCATTTATGAAGCAAGCCGTGATTTGATGCGTGAGCGTCAGGCAATTTGGCACGACGAATACACTTTGCCGCAACTGTGGGACTTCTTTACACCCAGCCGCTACGCGCACGGTTCATATTGGTTTGACTGGACCACTGATGAAGAGGTTGCGTGGCGCAAAAATTACCAATTGTGGATGACTTTTTTAAACGACTTTAAAAACCATGGTGGGCGCATCACCACAGGTTCAGATGCCGGTTATATTTATAAGATTTACGGCTTTGGTTACATCCGCGAGTTGGAATTATTACGTGAAGCTGGCTTCAATGCGCTTGAAGTGATTCAAGCTGCAACGCTTAACGGTGCAGAAGCACTTGGCCTTGAAGATGAAATTGGCAGTGTGGTGCCGGGTAAAAAAGCGGACTTAATTGTGGTTGACGAAAACCCGTTAGCAAACTTTAAGGTGCTGTACGGCACAGGCCATTACAAGCTCGACGAAAACAATGAGCCAATGCGCACCAAAGGCATTCGCTACACCATCAAAGATGGCATCATTTACGATGCGCAAGAACTGCTATCCGACGTCCGCACCATCGTGCAAAAAGAAAAGCAAAAACGGTAATAGATATTAGATATTAGATATTAGCGGGTTGGACTTTGACTAATATCTAATATCGCTCTTCAATATCTAATTGCGTACTGGTTTTTTCGAAGGGGTGACCACCCAGAATGCCGCTGCGTGCCTTGGCCCTTGAACCCACTGGTTCAAGGCGGGGCGCAATTGGAACGACCGCAGGCTTCTCGATACATGTCGAGCTTGCACAATAGTCGCCCAGTGAGCCCCTTTACTGCTAGCATCGGCTCAGGGACATCGGCGTGCTGGCGCACATCCCAGGCAGTCATAATTCTTTGTATTAACGTCCGGGGCGTTGCTCGGCCATTACTTGCTCAAGCGTTTCTTGCAACAACTTCAGCTTTTCTTCTAAATCAACAATATACTGTTGTTTGCGTTGTTCATCTTGCGCAAACTCATGGCACAAATTTAACGCCGCCATAACCGCAATCTGTTCAGGGTTCGATAACTTCGTTGCCCCGCGAATAGTTTCGAGCTTTTTATTTAATCGGTCGGCAGCTTGTTGCAACGCCACTTCTTGCCCAGGTGGACAATTCACTTTGTAGTGACGTTCCATCAATCTTATGTCCATGGTGCGTTGACTCATGCCGCTTCCTCTGTGCTTGAACTATTCTTATTAATTACACTGCCAATATTATGACACGTACTACCGGGCTTTGTCAGCTAGCCTGAATAGCTTTGCAATGGTAGGATGTGCGTAAAGAACGTAAAGAGAATATAGCTATGTCTGAAACGGGTAGCAGTAATGCTAAACCACTTAATTACGACCAGTTAAACGAATTCTTCGAGCAGCAAGGAATATTATCCAGCGCGGCCGAAGTACACGGCATTTTAACCGGAATGATTGCGAGCGGCGCCAGCCTGAAAGGCGAAGATTGGCTGACGCTATTGAGCGACTTAATCCACGAAGGCCAATCCTTTAAGCCTGTCGTTAAAGAACAGCTTATCGAAATGGCCGCAGACGTGTGCGCCAGCATGCGTGATCCGGATTTAGGCTTTAACTTGTTATTGCCGAATGACCACGAAGCTTTAGTTGAACGCCTTGGCAGTATGATTGGTTGGGTACAGTCCTATCTGGTTGGTTTTGGCGTGAATCAAACCAACTTAGCGGGGCTATCTGACGATGTTCGCGAAGTTATCGATGACATGGTCGAAATTGCGAAACTAGATTTTGCCGTTGATGACGACGAAGAAGGCGAGCGCGCCTACTATGAAGTGGTGGAGTATTTACGTATTTCCGCCATGTTGTGCTTTAACGAGTTGGGCCAGCGAGCCGGCACCGATTGTGTCACCAATAAGGTTTTACATTAATTCACTGACCCGTTTCTGATGTAGGTTCACATGTCACATACCCAAGTTTCTGCCGAATTCAAAAAGCGCCGCGCCCACGTATTAAAACTTTTAAAAAAGTCATCGCCTGAGGCTGTGGCCATTATTCCAAGTGCGCAATTGCAAACGCGTAGCCGCGACACCGAATTTCCATTCCGTCAGGACAGCGACTTTTTCTACCTAACCGGCTTTAATGAACCCAATGCATTGTTGGTTCTTGCGCCACATAGCGAAACCCCAGTGCAGTTGTTCTGTCAGCCAAGTAGCCCAATCGATGAAGTGTGGCACGGCCGACGCCTTGGCGTTGAACGCGCGCTGGAAAGTCTGGGTGTGGACTTTACCGCCAGCATTGACGATGTGGACGATCATTTATTTGCCATTCTTGATGGCGCGGAACAAGTTTATTACCCGCATGACAAGCCAGAGCTTGCTGGGCAACTGCATGCGCTAGCCGATGAGCTGCGTGCTTCACCGAAAAAAGGGCATCAAGCACCGCATGCGTGGGTTGATATTAACCCGTGGTTAGCCGATATGCGCATAGTCAAAAGTGCCGCCGAGCTTGAACTGATGCGCCACGCCGCGCGTATAAGTGTCGATGCGCACAAGCGTGCGATGAAGTTCGTGCAACCGGGCAAATTTGAATACCAGGTGGCAGCAGAAATTCACCATGAATTTGCCATGCAAAATGCGCTTTCGCCAGCCTATGGAACCATTTGTGGCAGCGGTGAAAATGCCTGTATTTTGCATTACACCGAAAACGAAAGTGAGCTGCACGATGGCGACCTGCTATTAATTGACGCTGGCGCTGAATATCAAGGCTATGCCGGTGATATTACGCGAACATTCCCCGTCAACGGGCGCTTTAGCGCCGATCAGAAGGCGCTGTATAACGTTGTGTTAGCGGCTCAGCAGGCAGCGCTTGATACGTTAAAGCCGGGCAGCGACATGCATAAAGCGATGGTTGCAGCGGGCAAGGCGTTGACTGAAGGCCTGCATGAACTTGGCATTATTAAGGGCAACCTGAAAGAACTGATAGCAAATGACGCATTTCGGCCGTTTATGATTCATGGATTAGGCCATTGGTTGGGGCTTGATGTGCATGACGTAGGCACCTACACCCAAGCTGGTAAAAAGCGCAAGTTTGAACCGGGTATGGTGTTAACCATTGAGCCGGGTATCTACATTCCCAAAGGCACCGCCAACGTCGATGAAAAATGGCATGGTATAGGTATTCGCATCGAAGACGATGTCATTATTACCGAACAAGGTTATGAAAACATGACACAAGGCGTACCTAAAACTGTTGAAGAGATTGAGCAATGGATGGCTCAGTAGCACCGCAGCCAGTAATCATTGCTGGCGGTGGGCTGGTTGGCGCCTTAACCGCATTGCTGCTGGCACGTGGCCAGCCAGATTGGCGTATTCGCGTGCTTGAACCGCAACAACAAGGCCCTGCCCAAGACAAGCGCACCATTGCGCTGGCAGCCGCCACCGTATCGCTCTTGCAGCGCCAAGGCATTTGGCAAACTATCGCGGATAAAGCGAGCCCGATTGAACACATTCATGTGAGCGATCGCGGCCATTTAGGGATGACACGACTGCACGCGCACCAGCATGGTGTGCCAGCAATGGGACAAGTGATTGCCGCGGCAACGCTGAACAAGGCGTTGTATGAGGCGTGCCAGGTGCAGGACAATATCGACTGGGTTGGCGGTGCGTGGTTTGTGCGTGCGGAACGCCAATCTGCCGCCATTGAAGTTACCTACACGGTAAATGACACCGAGCACACAAGCTCAGCGCTTTTACTGGTTGGTGCCGACGGGCAGCGTTCTCAAGTACGCACCGATGCCGGTATTACCATGCAACACACCGACTACCAACAAGCCGGTATTATCGCCACACTAACTTTATCTGAATCGTTACAAGGCTGGGCCTACGAGCGCTTCACGGAAACCGGCCCCATTGCGTTATTGCCGTTACCGAATAACCAAGCCTCACTGGTTTGGAGCTTAAGCCCTGAAGAATCTCAACGCACATTAGCAAGTGCAGATGATGACTTTTTGGCAGCCTGCCAGCAGGCCTTTGGCTACCGTGCCGGTCGCTTTTTAGCCGTTACCGACCGGGTACAATACCCACTGCAATTGCACTTGGCAGATACCAGTATTGCCCATCGTACGGTGATTATTGGGAATGCTTCGCACACCTTGCATCCAATTGCGGGGCAAGGGTTTAATTTAGGGGTGCGTGACGCCATTGAGCTGAGTGCAAAACTCATTAATGCCACCGACCCCGGCAGCTATACAATGCTCAGTGGTTACAACCAAGCGCGCCAAGCCGACTACAAACATATTATTGGGTTAACGGACAGCTTAGTGCGTGGCTTTTCCAACCACTATGCGCCATTGATTATGGGGCGTAATTTAGCCTTGTTTGGGTTAGATAACTTACCGCCGTTGCGCCATGTTTTTGCGCGACAAACGATGGGGTTCCGTGACTTATGAAAGCTCAAACGAATGCCCTGACAGTCATTATTGTCGGCGGCGGCATGATTGGTTTAAGCGCTGCTTTAGGCTTACGCCAGCAAGGCCACCGCGTGCACATGGTTGAGCGTTCAGGTCGACCGACCTACAGCGAACACACCGAGCTGCGCGTGAGTGCACTGGCACATCATAGCCGGGCATTACTGCAAAACCTTGGCGTATGGCAGAAGCTTCCGGCCGAGCGTTTGGGCCCGTACACCGGTATGCAGGTGTGGGACCACGACAGCTTTGGTGAGATTAGCTTTGCCGCGGCAGAAGTTGATGCGGATGACCTTGGCGCGATTGTTGAAAACCGCGTGTTAGAGCAAGCATTATGGGACGCCGCTGAAGCAGCAGGTGTGGTGATGCACGCCGAAGACGAAGTGACCGCGCATCAGGTTGATGCTGAACATGCGCACGTTACTCTTAGCTCAGGCCAGCAACTGCATGGTGACTATTTAATTGCCGCTGACGGTGCGCGTTCAGCCATTCGCGAACGTGCCAAGTTACCCATTAGCTTTTGGGACTACGAACAAATCGGCATTGTCGCCGTGATTGAAACTGAACAGCCGCATCAAGGCGTGGCACGGCAGGTGTTCTTGCCGACAGGGCCGGTGGCTTGGCTGCCGTTGCATGATCCACACCATGTGTCATTGGTATGGTCGGCCGACTCCGATTATGCACAGCAGTTGCTCGCCGATGACGACCAAGCCTTTATAAAGCAACTGCAGGCCGCGAGTGATCAGTGCCTTGGCACACTGCAGTTAGCGTCACAACGGGTTGGCTTTCCATTGCGCATGCAATATGCGCAGCGTTGGCTGCAAGACCGCTTGTTGATTATCGGCGACGCCGCACACAGCATTCACCCGTTAGCGGGGCAGGGTGCCAACTTGGGTTTTGGTGATGTTATTGATTTACTCGCGATATTTGAGCAATCGCCGACCCAGCGCAGCTTGCGAGCCTGGGAGCGCAAACGCAAAGCAGCCGCGCTGACTATGATCACCGCAATGGAAGCCTTCAAGCGTGGTTTCGGCAGTGCCAACCCGTTACTTAAATTAGTGCGCGGTGTGGGCTTTAAGGTGGCCAATAGCACGGCGCCTATTAAACGTATGCTGGTAAAAGCCGCGCTGGGCGAATAGCCGCTAAATGCGTTCTTGAATAAACTGGGCAAGCTGCGTGGCGGCTTGATTGTCGGCATCGGCTTGCCACATCGCAACGCTTACCTCGCCAAGTTCTGGCAGCGCATGGTAGTGGCTGCGTTGCAACCGCGCTAAGTTATCCGGCACCGTACTTTGCGCCAACACCGTTAACCCCAAACCGCTTTCAATAGCCGCCGTCAGGCCCGAGAAGTCCGCGTTGGTGTAACTGATGCGAACCGGTGTATTGGCTTGTCGCAGCACAGCTAAAGCGCGACGCCGATAAATGCAGCCTTCGGGCGCCACAACCAAAGACAGGGCTTCACTGCTACCACCGATTTCGCTGTGGCTGCCCACCCAAACTAAGGGTTCTTGTTTCAAGATAATCAACCCCGGGCGGGTAACCCGCTTATCGGGCTCTTTTAAGGCAATCACCAAGTCAAAATGCGCTTGTTCGTCTTTAAGCAAATCTCTGCTAAGCGCCGATGTCACTGACAGCGAAACATTCGGGTAGGCTTGCGCAAACTGACCAAGCACCTGCGGCAAGAGTTTACTGGCGAACTCGCTTGGAATACCTAAGCGAACTTGCCCCGACACACTGGGCTCGGTAAAGCGCGCAAAGATTTGATCATTCAGGCCGAGCAATAGCCGCGCTTGATCAAGCAGCTCGGCCCCGGAAGGGGTCAGATGAATACGGCCGCCGCTGCGACTTAATAGCGACACGCCGAGTAAGTCTTCAAGGCGTTGCAATTGCAAGCTTATTGCCGGTTGGGAACGGTTCAATTGTTGGGCGGCAGCGGTATAACTCTGCAATTCATAAATACTTATAAATGCACGTAGCGCTTCTAATGGAAGATGTTGCATGCTGCAGGCCCTATTCCAATGGGTTTCATTACTGAATCTTATACGAATATTAAATATATTTAAAATATTTATGAATGTATAAGTAATATTCATTTGTTGCGGGGGCCTTAGAGTTCTATAATTCGCCCTAATTTTTGAATGCGCAAGCACTGTGTAAATTTTGGCGCATCAACACCCAAAAAGGACAACTAGCTCATGGCAAATCGCACTCCTTTATATGACGCGCATGTGAAAGCTGGCGCGAAAATGGTCGACTTCCACGGCTGGGACATGCCGCTGAACTACGGCTCGCAAATAGAAGAACACAATGCGGTGCGCAACGACTCAGGCGTATTCGATGTGTCGCACATGACAATTGTTGATGTGGCCGGTATTGATGCGAAACCTTTCCTGCGCTACCTGTTAGCCAATGACGTTGCAAAATTAAGCATTCCGGGTAAAGCCCTTTACAGCGGCATGCTGAACGAACAAGGCGGCGTAATTGATGACCTTATCGTTTATTTCTTCAGTGACGAGTCGTATCGCCTGGTTGTGAACTCAGCAACCCGTGAGCGCGACATGAACTGGATTCACAGCGTTGCGGCCAACTTCAAAGTAACCATCACAGAACAACCAAGTTTCGGTATGGTGGCGTTGCAAGGGCCAAAAGCTGCAGAAAAACTTAAGTTAGTACTGGGCGACGAAGCATTTGCGCCAGTGGCAGACATGAAGCCGTTTATGTCCGTACAAGCGGGTGACCACTTTATCGCGACCACCGGCTACACCGGTGAAAAAGGCTATGAAATTGTTGTGCCTGGCGACAAAGTTGAGAAGCTTTGGGACGACCTATTAAATGTTGGCGTACAACCATGTGGGCTTGGTGCTCGTGATACACTGCGTTTAGAAGCAGGCATGAACTTGTACGGTCAAGATATGGACGAAAGCGTTACACCACTTGAAGCGAATATGGGCTGGAGTGTTGCTTTTGAACCGGCTGATCGCGATTTTATTGGGCGTACCGTGCTTGAACAGCAAAAAACGGCAGGTCACGATAAATTGGTTGGCTTGGTTATGAAAGAAAAAGGCGTGCTACGCCATGGTCAAAGAGTTGTGGTTGAAGGCGCAGAAGGCGTGATCACATCAGGTACTTTTTCACCAACCTTAGGCTTCTCGATTGCTATGGCCCGTGTGCCGGCCACAGTCGGTGACAGCGTTGAGGTGGAAATTCGCAAAAAATTAGTTACAGTAAGCGTGGTCAAACCAAGCTTCGTGCGCAACGGTAAGTCAGTACTTGCCTAAACATTTATTACCTTTCTGATGAACAGAAAATGAGGAACAGAACATGAGCAACATTCCAAAGGAACTTAAGTACGCATCAACGCACGAATGGGTGCGTAACGAAGGCGATGGCATTTTTACTGTCGGCATCACTGAACACGCGCAAGATTTGTTAGGCGATATGGTGTTTGTTGAGTTGCCAGACGTTGGTGCGAATGTTGCTGCCGGTGATGATGTTGCTGTTGCCGAATCAGTAAAAGCAGCTTCTGACATTTATGCACCTATTGCTGGTGAAATTGTTGAAGTTAACGAAGATTTAGAAGACGCACCAGAAACTGTAAATAATGACCCATTTGGTGACGGCTGGTTGTTCAAAATCAAAGCCGAAGACCCAACTGAAGTTGAAGGCTTGCTTGATGCCGAAGGTTATCAAGCAGTTATCGACGAAGAATAACAGCTCGTTTTGTTGCTAAGCCCCGGTCATTTGCACCGGGGTTTTGTGTTTCAAATGTCTTGTATCAACCCGAAAGCTAGGGGATCTGAAGTAAATGACTACGACCACGCTGAAGCAGTTAGAAAATCACGGTGAATTTATTGCGCGTCACATTGGCCCAAGTGCTGATGAAACCGCGGCAATGTTAGCAGAGCTGGGTGTGCATTCACTCGAAGAGCTCACGCAAGACACCGTTCCAGGAGCGATTCGTCGCGACCCATTCTTGGCCGTTGGCGAACCAATGACCGAGCGCGATGCGCTGGCCAGATTGAAAGCCATTGCGAGCAAGAATAAAGTCTACAAGTCATTTATTGGTATGGGGTATTACGACACCCTAGTGCCCAACGTTATTCTGCGTAACGTGTTAGAAAACCCAGGTTGGTACACCGCTTATACGCCTTATCAGCCAGAAATTGCGCAAGGTCGTTTAGAAGCTATTTTGAACTTCCAACAAATGACCATGGACTTAACCGGCCTTGAATTGGCCAGCGCCTCGTTGCTTGATGAAGCAACCGCTGCTGCCGAAGCCATGGCAATGTCCAAGCGTGTCAGCAAAAGCAAATCAAACACCTATTACGTTGCGGACAACGTTTACCCGCAAACCATTGACGTGGTGAAAACCCGTGCCGAACAGTTTGGCTTTGAAGTTGTAGTTGGCCCAGCGCGTGACGCCGACAGTCAAGACGTATTTGGTGCCTTGCTGCAATATCCAGATCGCAACGGTGAAATTCATAACATTGAAAAACTGATTGCCGACATTCAAGCGAACAAAGGCGTGGTTGCCGTTGCTGCCGATATCATGAGCTTGGTGCTGTTGAAGTCACCGGGTGAAATGGGCGCAGACATGGTGTTGGGTTCAGCCCAACGTTTCGGCGTACCTATGGGCTATGGCGGCCCACACGCTGCATTCTTCGCAACCCGCGACAAGTACAAGCGTTCGTTACCAGGCCGTATCATCGGTGTATCGAAAGACTCGCGCGACAACCAAGCACTGCGTATGGCCATGCAAACGCGTGAGCAACACATTCGCCGTGAAAAAGCCAACTCAAACATCTGTACCGCGCAGGTATTGCTTGCCAACATGGCATCGTTCTATGCGGTATACCATGGCCCGCAAGGCCTGAAAACAATCGCGTCACGCATTCATCGCTTAACTGACATTGTGGCGCTGGGCTTGCAAGAAAAGGGCGTGAAACTGGTTAATAACCATTGGTTTGACACGCTAACCTTCAAGCTGGAAGGCGATACCGATGCCGTGTTAGCACGCGCTGACCAAGCAGAAATTAACTTACGTGTTGATGGCAACGGCCAGTTTGGCGTAAGCCTTGATGAAGCCAAAACTCGTCACGACGTCGCTGCATTGTTTGCCGTGTTGTTCGGTGATGACCACGGCTTAGAAGTTGACGTATTGGATTCACGCGTTGCCTCAGGTGACGTTGAGTCAATTCCAGCAGCATTGCGCCGCGAAAGCGCAATTCTGGAACACCCAGTATTCAACAGCTACCATTCAGAAACTGAAATGCTGCGTTATATCAAGCAGCTTGAAAACAAAGACTTGTCGTTGAACCACAGCATGATCTCGTTGGGTTCATGCACCATGAAGCTGAACGCGACCGCAGAAATGATTCCGGTTACCTGGCCTGAATTCGGTCAGTTGCACCCGTTCTGCCCAGCAGACCAAGCACAAGGCTACGCAGAATTGCTGAGCACCTTGTCAACGTGGTTAGTGGATATTACTGGCTACGACGTGATGTCTATGCAGCCAAACTCGGGTGCTCAAGGTGAATATGCTGGCTTGCTAGCCATTCAGAAGTATCACCAGAGCCGCGGCGACGCACACCGTAACATCTGCTTGATTCCAAGCTCTGCACACGGAACCAACCCAGCTTCTGCACAAATGATGAGCATGAACGTGGTAGTGGTTGATTGTGATAAGAACGGTAACGTTGACCTGAACGACCTGAAAGCGAAAGCCGCTGAAGCAGGCGATAACTTGTCGTGCATCATGGTTACGTACCCATCAACGCATGGTGTGTACGAAGAAGGCATTAAAGACATTTGTGAAATTGTGCACGCGCACGGTGGCCAAGTGTACCTTGACGGCGCCAACATGAACGCACAAGTAGGCGTTACGTCGCCGGGCTATATTGGTGCTGACGTTTCGCATTTGAACTTGCACAAAACCTTCTGCATTCCACACGGTGGCGGCGGTCCAGGTATGGGCCCAATTGGTGTTAAACAACACTTAGCACCGTTTTTGCCGAATCACAGCGTGATTACCATTGAAGGTACCGACAAAGCGAACGGCGCAGTTTCTGCAGCACCATTCGGCAGCGCGAGCATTCTGCCAATTTCGTGGATGTACATTGTCATGATGGGCAGCCGTGGCTTACGCGAAGCAACTGAAGTGGCAATCATGAACGCCAACTACATTGCCAAGCACTTAAGCAAGCATTACCCAATTCTGTACAAAGGCCGTAACGACCGCGTTGCGCACGAGTGCATCATTGACTTACGCCCATTGAAAGATGCCAGCGGCGTAACTGAAATGGACGTGGCAAAACGCTTGCAAGACTATGGCTTCCACAGCCCAACCATGAGCTTCCCGGTAGCGGGCACCTTAATGGTTGAGCCGACCGAGTCAGAATCAAAAGCTGAACTAGACCGCTTCATTGAAGCCATGATCAGCATTCGCGAAGAAGCAAAACGTGTTGAAGCAGGTGAGTGGGCGCAAGACAATAACCCATTACACAACGCACCACACACGTTAGCAGACATCGTTGACGCCAACTGGGAACGCCCATACAGCCGTGAAGTGGCTGCATACCCAGTAGCTGCGGTTAAAATCAACAAGTTCTGGCCAAGCGTCAACCGTATTGATGACGTATACGGCGACCGGAATTTGATGTGTAGCTGCCCTGCGGTTGATAGTTATCGTTGATTCGTTTTGATGTGATGAAAAAGGCGAGCTTTTTAGCTCGCCTTTTTTTATGTTTGACTGCTTAGCGGTTCTATGGCGATATATTAGCCAGTCACGAGACGAAAATGGAGAAAATGAATATGGATATTCTGCTGTCAGCGTTTCAGCAAAACACCGATATGTTTAAGTATCTTGGTGCTATAGCGTTGCTGCTTGTTATTATTAAGATCTTGAATACATCGTGGTTCAAAGGAAAGCTCGGTGAGTTTTTAGTGAACCTCGCCGCGAAAATTCATTTAGATAAAGACCAATATCACCTCATAAAAGATGTGACGCTACCTACTGATGATGGCACCACACAAATTGATCATATTATTGTCTCGATTTATGGCGTATTTGTTGTTGAGACAAAGTACTTCCGTGGTTGGATTTTCGGTTCTGAGAAGCAAAAGACATGGACTCAGGTTATTTACCGGAATAAATATAACTTTCAAAATCCGTTGCATCAAAACTACAAACATACCCAAGTACTCAAAGAAATACTGCAGCTAACCGAAGAACAAATTTACTCGCTGATTGTATTTATCGGTGATAGTCAATTTAAGTCACAAATGCCGGATAATGTTTTCTTTGGTGCACGTTATATTAATTTTATTCAAGCCAAGAAAATGCCTGTGTTGAGCACTGAGGAAGTGCGTGCAATTAGAGATAAGATTGAATCAAATGCGCTAACACGTTCAATTCAAACTTCTCGTGCGCATCGCCAGCACGTTAAAGAAATTATTGAGCAGAAGACCAATAAATCAAATTCCGCTGATGAGGGCGTTCAGTGCCCAAAATGTGGAGCACAGATGGTAAAGCGATTGGTTAAACGAGGTGAACATCAAGGGCGACAGTTCTGGGGATGTTCGGCATTTCCTAAGTGCCGAGGTGTGGTCGCTTGAACGGCTTACAGAGGATAGTGAAATGCCACGTCGACTAACGAAAACGCAAAAAGGTACGCATCAAACTCTAAAAAATACATCATTTGAAAGTATGGTGGTTTCTTGGCTAATGCAAGATGGATGGCAAGTATTCTTACCTATTTTAGATCACGGACATCAAACTGATTTATTGATTTCTGATGGACCAAACTACTATCGAATTCAAGTTAAAACAGTCGCTGCTTCTGATCTCAAACACGACGTCTCGAACCAATGGAAAGAAAGTAATGTCGATTGTGTTGTCTACTTCGCTAGAAATTCGAACTGGGGGTGTGTCGCACCAGCATTTCTTGAAGATAAACGCTCAATAAATCATCCAGACCATAAAATATTCGAGCAAAACAACAAGAGCTTTCTAAGGGCATTCCACCTCATGGATGTAAAGATTTAGGTTTTTAGTAACCGAACAGGCCGAAATTTTCTTAGGGCAAAAGGCATTTGCATTTCTTTGAAAAATTAGCGTTAGAATTAATGTCGGCTTTGAGCGATAAACAGACGTTGGACTCTCTGACCTTACAAGGTAATCTAGCTCGCACGGTTGGCATAATACACTGTTAGCAAGGAGGCAAGATAATGCCAGAAAGACTCAGATTGACTAAGAATGCACAATTTTACAGAGTTAATGAACCTGTAGAGGATGAATTGCTTAGAAAAATCCTCGACACTGCCTCTGATAACATGAATCCAGATAGTGGATTTATAATTGATCAATTTAGGCAGGAAAGAAATGTAGATGAGCTAAAATTAGGTTTTGTCTATTCAGTAAGGGTGTTTTCTTCTAGTAGACCAGTTTACTTCTTGGACGATGACTTCGAAGACACGGTTTATGCATTTATATTGATTATTGAGACTGGCGGCTACCTTGCTGTTCTTAAGAAAAGCTGTGGCAATATATTCGACTTGATGGATGAAAACTTTACTCTCGTCGGCAGTAAAGAGTTTTCATCTTCATTCTCTGATGATGATGTGGAATTTCAGAGATTGGCGCTTAGAAATATGACAGTTTCAGATCGAGCAATGAGATCAAGATCATATGAAGCGGCCGACTTAAAAGGATTGCTTTCGACTCATTCAGCAGGAAGATCAATCCCCTATTACTTTAAGCTCCGGCAAGGAGCCAAGACCAGGTCTATATCAGGAACTGGTCGGGTTGTTGAATCATCCAGTAGAGAAACAATCGACAATATCGCTGCATGGGTTTCGGAGCAGGTCAATCTTATAGAAGCTCCTAGCAATACAAACTTCTTAGATGCTTTCGCAAGTAAAGTGGAGCTAAGTGAAGTCTTAACTATTTGCTCGCCTAATGCCATTCTTATAGAGAGTTCCCCCTTGTTTGATCGTCTAAAGAAAGACGGTATCCAGCTAAAATATAAAACAAAAAAGGGTAAGGTCATCAGCGTTTCCAATCGCGTCTACAAAAATCTAGAATCTGCGCTAGAGAAGGTATATGAGATAGATTCAGATTTGAGCGTCATCGGAGTTAATGATGGTTCTCGGATTCGAGCTAACAAAAAAAGTCTTACTTTATATTCGAAATATCTTGCAAAGTTGCGTGTGTCTGAAAACGGCAAGCTAATAACTCTTCAAAAGTATATTGTTAAGCATGGATTCTATAGTGTTACTTTTGACGACCCCAAATACATGTACTTTATGGGGGCGTGTTTCGAAGATTCTTCTGGAATTTCCGAGATCGACAACATCCTTGAGATTTTTCAACCAATAGAGTTAATGCCAGCGGTCAATTCGGAAAAAGGCAGTTTTACGGTAGAAAGCGAAAATTTTACAGCCGATTCGATGTTTGATGCCGTTGAAAAAATTCATGCTCAAGATGATTTTATATTCTGTGACGATTTAGGTGATGAGTGGGCTGATCACATAACATTTAATAAAGAAAAATCAAACATTTGCTTTATTCACTCGAAACATGGTGATCCCAGTACATCAGCTAGTAACTTACATGATGTCGTAGGCCAAGGGATTAAGAATCTTGGAAACATGTATTTCGATGCAAATGCTATGCTGTCAAAATTAGAAAAAACATTTAAGAAAGATTACAAGTCAGGAAAAGGCGTTCAGACAAAAATACCTAGGATACGGCAGGGCAACACTGATGATTTTGAACTGTATCTGGCTAACTTGCTTAAAGATTACAAGCTGAATCGTAGCTGCGTATTATGCTGTTCGTTTCTTTCTATCTCAGGTATTAAAGAAGAATTTAATAAAATAAAAGAAGAAGAACCTGTTAGAGGGAATATTGTCCAGCTATTATGGATTATTTCTTCCTTCGCGCATGCGGTCAAAGATATGAACGTAAGGCCAATAATATACTGCGCTAAGTAGTACTTGCTAACAAGGCACTACTGTCGGGCAAGTCTTTCGCTGCGCTACAAATTTGCCGAAGAGCGCGGCTTAAAAAGTCCGCTCTTGGCGCAAAGCCGAGGGTGAGCGATGAGCGAGGATCGGACATTGGGCTTTTTGTCCAATTAGACTAGTAATGTCACCGGCAATGTTAAATTGACCCACCTGAGACGCAGCACACTTATCTCTGAATATTGCGCGCTATATTGTTGTGTTGTGTATTTAAGCCGTTTACTGTCAATGACATAGAAAAAATAAAGATTGGATATTGTGCGCTCGGTAGGGTGTAACTAAGCATACTCAAATTGTCTTTACTAACTCGGGACTTTTCAAGTCAGGAATACCTGCTTTCTCAGTAAGTTAATAACCGAAAACTATCAATTGGACGAGTTTCTGAATGCGCACGCACAATAATACAAATGTTAGAAATACAAAGGCATAGATATGGATCAAGAAACTATAGCGAAGGGATTTTATATGTCGCTATGCAGTCGCGATGAAATCGAGCGTATATTTAACGTTTCGTCCGCTAGTGACTACCTATTGAAAATTAGAGCTGACGCCACTGTTAATCACGTAAGAATTTATCGTGTCTTTATGCGAACGATGGCCGATGCAGGAGAAAATTGGTGTTTCAATGATTATTTTGATACCAAGCCACTTGAGAACTATGTCGAACACCTAGCAGATGAAGATTATGCAGAAGCGAAGGAATTAACAGCTGGGTTCGTCTTTTGTGATAAGCCGAATGGTCAAATTGAGAAGACAGAATTCGGAAATATAATCACGATATCTGAGTCACTAAGATACTTCTTATATTTTATGAATCTAGCAATCCTAGATCATGGCGATGCAGAAGTACCCCAAGCTGTTAGAAGTGCCGCAATAAAAATTGCGATTAGAACAATGCTTCAAAGTGAAGCTCTCGATTTTGAGCTCGACCCTAGAGGTGAAATACCCAAACAAGTCCATGATAACGTTCAGTATCATACAAATCGACAATTGGAGTTCATTGTTGGGCATGAGTTTGCTCATTATTTTCTTGGGCATCTGAATGATGCAAACTTGATTGAGGATACTTATTTATCGGTTCGGGAGATGGGCGAAAAGCCCCATAAGTTTTTCTCATATGCCCAGCAAGATGAACTCGATGCCGACATTAACGCAATCGAAAGGCCGATTTACACTCCTGATATGAGAGCAGATCTTGTAAACAGAGCTTTATTCTTTTTTGTGTACTTGCACATATACCAAGGAGTGAAGGACCAAATAAGTCCTTCGGTGGGTCGTGCAAAATCACATCCCGAGCCGATCGACCGATTTCATCATATGTACAACCATTTTAAGGATAGTGTTGAGCTGGATGAAGATAACTTAAAAAGTTTATTGGAGCTAGGTGACATCTATAAAGAATCTTTGGTTGAGGATGTGGCTTTAAATTTTGAGTCATATGAATCATATGGCTCGATATATCTAGCACAATGGCGCGGGAAAGTGCTAATTGATCGTGTCGATTTCTAACAAAAGCATGTTGTCAGACTGGTTTTCAGCTACGCTCCAAACCCGCCGCACATGGGGGCGTTAACGTCTGCTCCTGGCACAAAGCAGCCTTGTTCGGAATTATTTCTCCAGAATAGTAGTTTGTCTTTTGAGCGGATGTTCAGTTCGGTAAGCCGTACAGGAACCTTGAATAAGGAAATGACATGAAAACCAAATGGATTGTAGCGTTATTCTCTCTAGTCAGTGTAACTTGCGTAGCTCGAGCAACGGATTTAATTGGTCAGCATTACCAGAGCTTTCAGAGGGATTTACCCGAGTTAAAGCAGTTATCCGGAAGTTGTCTTTCAGGTTGCAAGTATTCGGTTAGCAACGTTAAAGATCTCAGTAACCAAGAAAGCGTTATTGTGTTGTCGAAAAATACACAGGGCTCTAAACGATGGGAAATAGTCGACGTTCTCGAGAACCCAAAGGGGCAGGCAACCGTATCAAACTGCACGGAAAATTATTCGTCGTTTAAACAGATGCAAGCGACCCGGCCAGGCTTGATGCCATCTAACGACAACTTTGTCGCATTAATTCGTTCCACCTCTGAGAAAGATCAAGACAACAAGCTATGGGTGAAGGCGACACAAGTATTCACCGTCGACACTGAGTCACATACGTTCACAGAAATATCGAATGACGACGTCTATTGCTATGTAGGAATAGGCTAAAACCCCGCCAGCGTTATTGCGAATCATTCGCATTAGTAGTAACATCGCTCGTCATAACATGCACTTTGTTTCTATCTTCTACTAATCTCAAGAGAACGAGCGAACCTCATGACGCTTCAAGCCATTACTCGTGCCGCATTGGCGGTTATTGTTATTGCCACACTGGCAGTGTTGAGCCCGCAAGCAAAAGCCCAAACCTCAAACAGCCAACCAGAGCTTCAACAAGAATACATGCGCCAAATTGCGCAGTTGGTGGAATATATTGGAGTGGATTACAGTGAGGCGGTTGCCAACGGTGAGGTGGTTAACGCCGGCGAATATGCCGAAATGGAAGAGTTCTCGTCAATAATTCTGCGCAATATCAACACCCTTGCAACTGATAATCAAGCATTGCAAAGACTCGTTCAGCCGGCGCAACAGCTTCGCGAACTAATCATGAATAAAGCCGATTTGGCAGAGGTGCGTGGTGCAACATCGCAGCTTCGTGCGCAAATCTTGCAGCAATTACCGAAAGTAGAACTACCAAAAGCGTTATCGCCAACAGCGCAAACCAAAGAGCTGTATCAAACGCAGTGCAGCGCATGTCATGGCCAGCAAGGCCAGGGTGACGGGCCTGCAGGGCAAAATCTAGAACCTGCCCCAACTAACTTTACGGATTTAGAGCGTGCTGAAAACCGCTCGTTGTTGGGTCTGTACGATGCAATTACCAAAGGGATTGATGACACGGCCATGATGGCATTTACCAACCTGACCGAGCAGCAGCGTTGGTCGTTGGCATTTTATGTGGGCTCGCTGGCGTTTCAACAACACGCAGTGGATGCGCCGCAAGCAAGTGTTGAGGTGATTGATTTACAACAGATGGTGAATACGAGTCCAGCGCAATTGCGTGCTGAATTGCCGAGTTCACAAGCGAATTTGGTAAATATTTTGCGTGCGAACCCGCAGCGACTTTTTGAAGCGGAAATATCACCATTTGCGGTCGCAAAAGCTCGTTTGAAAGCGGCAGAAGAAGCTTACGCAGCAGGTGACGTAAAGCGTGCAAACCATTTGGCAGTGAGTGCTTACTTAGATGGTTTTGAATTAATGGAAAACGGTTTAAGCGCGTACGATGCTGCGCAGACCAAAGCCATTGAAGCGCAAATGATGGACTTGCGCCGGATTATCGCCGTTCCCAATCAGCAAGCAAAAGTAAGTGCTGCAATTAATGAAACGATTCAAGCGTTAGACCACGCGCAAGCCACCATGACTGAGCAGCAGCTTTCAAATACTGCGTTAGCGTCGGCGAGCTTTGTCATTCTATTACGTGAAGGTTTAGAGGCGTTACTCGTGGTGCTGGCGCTGATCACAGTATTACGTCGCACGGAGCGCAATGACGCCGTGAAGTACGTGCATACCGGTTGGGTGACGGCGCTAGTACTTGGCGGCTTGACCTGGTGGGCGGCACAATCGCTGATTTCAATTAGTGGTGCCAGTCGCGAGATCATGGAAGGTGTCGCTGCCGCGCTAGCTGCGGTGGTGCTGGTTTACGTTGGCATTTGGATGCACAGCAAAACCAACGCGCAGGCGTGGCAACAATACATCAAGCAACATTTGCATTCGCATTTAGCGGCAGGGACGTTGTGGGGTATCGCGCTGTTAAGTTTTGTGGCGGTTTACCGGGAAGTGTTTGAAACCGTACTGTTTTATCAGTCGTTACTCACGCAAGCACAAACGGGCCAGCATAGTAGCGTTTGGGGTGGCTTCATCGCCGCTGCGGCGGTATTGACTGTGGTGACATGGGTAATGTTGCGCTTCAGCTTGAAGTTACCCATTGCGAAGTTCTTTGCCTACACCACGTATCTGTTATTGGCGCTGGCGTTTGTATTAGCGGGTAAAGCGATCATTGCCTTCCAAGAGGCGGGTTGGATTGCGGCAACACCATTCCCAGTGCCGCTTAATATTGACTGGCTAGGTATGGCTGCCACCTGGCAAAGCCTTGGTGCGCAGCTGGCGGTACTGTTGGTATTTTGGTGGTACCGCCGCCGCTCAATCACTTAGAAGAATAGGTAAATAAATCCGACGCCCAATTCTGCTTCGTAGTCACTGCGAGCAATTGGGCTGTCTTGCACGTCACTGCTGTAGTGTTCATATAGGCCTTCAACAAAAACTAGCCAATTCTCGTTGATATATTGACGATAATTGTAATGCAGTCCAATTGAGCGAATGCCACTATCCAGATAGGTTTGGTTATAGCCCGACGCAGCAGCCTGCGCGGCGTTGATGCCGAAATCTTTATTGGCACGATCGCTGTCGTGATATACCGCAACCAAGGCCAACTCACCGCCGGTGCCGTCGTTTTGCTCACCAAAGCGGCGGCCGACACCAAAAATACCAATGTTGCCATCTTCGCTGGCAATCACGCGGCCATCGAGCCAATAACGCCAGTCAGCATTAAACGCACGACGCGCCTGTAACACAAATTCAGCGCCTTCGTCTGAATCACCAAGACCATTTAAGTAACCGTCGTCTGAATCGGCTTCTTCACGGCCTTCATCAAAGCCGACAGTCGCTTCGAACAACCAGATATCGTCGCGAAGACCGCGCCAACCCAACGCTTCACCAGCAAAGTAAAAAATATTGTCACCAGTGCGCCATTGCAGTGCCCCAGCAGGATCAACTTCGAAGCCAAACTCGTCGGAACCCTCGTAGGCGGATTCATACTCAACACCTAAGCCTAATCCCAAAGCCCAGCCATCTTCGCCTTTGGTGAAATCATCAAGCGACGGTAACGGCACTAAGGCTGTTTTTTCTTGGGCTACGGCTGTTGGCGCTAAAAATGCGTAGATAGCAATTGGTAATAACAAAGCAGTAAATTTTTTCATTTCGATTCTCTCCACCTGTGGCGGCTTAAAACATGTCATTGATGACACGTTATTACCGATAAGCTTAGTACACCAAAGTATTCTGGGGAGATCACAGCAGCTAAAAAAGATGAGAAGAGTTTATGGGTGTGCCGCTATGTATATCACTGCATTCCTTTCAAAAACGCCACCACACTGCGCCCAAGCGAGCTATGGTCATAGCCACCTTCAAGCATCGCAACAATACGCCCTTCGCAATGGCGTTCAGCAAGCGCTTTCAGTTCCTGAGCCATCCAGTGGTAATCGGTTTCGGTTAGATTGAATTGCGCCATGTCGTCTTCCATATGGCCGTCGAAGCCTGCTGAAACCATAATCAATTGCGGCTCAAAGGCATCAATGGCGGGGAACCAGCGTTCGCGCACAGCGGCTTGCCAGGTGGGGCCATCACAGCCTGCTGGCAATGGAATATTGATCACTTCATGGCTAATGGTTTCGGTACCCGAATTCGGGTAAAAAGGGTGTTGAAACGAGCTGCAAAACAGCACGCGTTCGTCGTTCAAAAAGATGTCTTCGGTGCCGTTGCCGTGGTGCACATCGAAATCCACAATCGCCACGCGCTCAAGGCCATATTTATGCATGGCGTATGCGGTGGCCACCGCTACGTTATTGAAAATGCAAAACCCCATAGCGGCATCCCACGTGGCGTGGTGGCCGGGTGGGCGAACTGAGCAAAACGCGCGGCGGTTTTCGGCGGTAAACACTTCGTCTACTGAGCAAATGCCGCTGCCGGCAGCGTATAACGCAGCGCGCAGTGTGCCAGCCGTCATCATGGTGTCGGGGTCTAGCCAAATGTGCTGATCGGGTTCAGTTGGTGCGCGTTCAAACACGTCGTCTACGTAATTGGCGGCGTGTACGCGGAGTAAGTCTTCACGGTCGGCTGGCTCGGCATCTTTTTGCGTCAGCGCAAACTCCATGCCAGAGCGAATAATCTGATCATTAATGGCTGCAATACGCGCCGGCTCTTCCGGGTGCACTTCTGAAACGCGGTGCAAACTGCAATATTGGTGACTAAATACGGTTATCGACATACTTCACTCGCTGCCTTTAGAAACGTCATTTAAATTGAGTTGCAAATACACCTCACCCGGTTCTTCTGAAGGTTTACGAACAAACCCCGCACGCTCAAACACCGCCAGCATTTTGCCGTTTTCAGAACGCACATAAGCCATCATGCGTTCAAGGCCACGCGCGCGCGCAATACGCTTCATTTCTTCCAATAAGCGGGTTGCCATACCTTTACCATGCTGAGTTTCGCGCGTAACGAAGGCAACTTCACAGCTTTTTTCGTCGTGTAGCAGGTAATAGCGACCAACGGCTTGAATCTGCGCCATCGAGCCCTTTTGCCGCACAATACACAGCGCCAAATCGCGCGACTGGTCAACACTCACCAAGGTGCACGATTTCTCACGGCTCATTTGCGTTGGCACTGTGTTGTAGCGCATTTGCAGGGTTTCTTTGGTGTGCGAATAGAAAAACTCTTGCAGGCGCCGCTCGTCACTTGGGTTGAGTGGGCGCAAGTCAAAAAACTCGCCATTAATCACAATTTCTTTAAACCCAACAGGGCCAAGTTCGGGCACTTCAACGGAATGCAAAACTTGGTAGTGGGGCACGTAGTAGTGCTTGCGCACTTCTTCGAGCAATTGCTGACGGAATTTGGGGTGGGCAACACGAATGAGCTCAAGGGCGCGCTCGCGTATGCTCTTGCCGCGCAGTGAGGCCACGCCAAACTCAGTCACCACGTAATACACATGGGCGCGTGATGTGGCCACACCGGCGCCTTCGGTAATAAACGGCACAATACGCGATACGGTGCCGTCTTTCGCGGTAGAAGGCAGTGCAATGACAGGTTTACCGCCAGGGCTCATGCTGGCGCCGCGGGTAAAATCAACATGCCCACCAATACCGCTATATAAGTGGTGCCCAATGGAATCGGAAACCACTTGCCCGGTTAAGTCGACCTCAATGGCGCTGTTAATCGAAACCATTTTTTCATTGCGGGCAATGTTCGCCGGCGAGTTCACATACTCCGAAGGGTAGAAGCCAATGTGCGGGTTATTGTTCACAAAGTCATAAAGCTTCTTGGTGCCAATGCAGAAACTGGTCACGGCTTTATGCTGGTGATAGGTTTTTTTACGGTTATTAATCACGCCGCTCAGCATCAGTTCCATAATGCCGTCAGTGATTAGCTCGCTGTGTAGGCCTAAGTCTTTGTGGTTGCTTAAATACCGCAGAACCGCGTCACAGATTTTACCAAAGCCAATTTGGATGGTGGCACCATCTTCAACCAGCAATGAAACGTACTGGCCGATGCGCTCGGTCACAGCGTCAAGTTCTGGCGCTGAAATTTCGGGTAGCTCTTGCTCGGCCTCAAAAAATGCATCAATTTGGCCTTTATGAATAAAGGCTTGGCCGAAGGTTACCGGCATTTTGGGGTTCACTTGCGCGATAACTTTTTTTGCTGAGCGCAGCGCCGACGAAACAATATCCACCGACACGCCCAGCGAATGATAGCCGTATTGATCGGCAGGGCTCACCATAATTAGCGCCGCGTCTAACGGTAAAATATCTTCGCTAAATAACGACGGAATATCAGACATAAAGGCTGGCGTGTAATCGGCACGGCCTTCGGCGACGGCTTTTCGCACCTTTTCGCCACCGATAAACAGGGAATTCACCTTAAAGTTTTGGCTGTACTCGGGGTTCACCCAGTGGTTATCACCCAGTGCGTAAATTTGAATGATTTCAATATCATGAAAATGCTGACAATGGTCAGTGAGATCATGCAGCAGCGCGTGGGGCACCGCGGCGTGCGTGCCAATAAATATTCGGTCGCCCGACTTGAGTAAATTTTCCCATTGTACCTGTTGGCCATTAACGATTAGCTGGCGCTCAGTGCCACTCATGTCTGTGTCCTTATGTCACAACAGCGATTAAGCCAGTATAAACATAATTTTGGCTTCCGCGAAATTGGCGCTATGCTGTAGCTCGTCATATCAAAAACTATAAGAACAAAAGCATGACACATATCACACAATCTTCCCGGTTAAGTGCTATTGGCCCTGGCGTCATCTTAGCGGCAGCGGCCGTTGGCGCATCCCATTTAGTTGCTTCCACACAAGCCGGTGCGCTATTCGGTTGGCAGCTGTGGTGGGTTATTTTGCTGGTTAACGTACTCAAATACCCATTCTTCCGCTTTGCGGTTTCGTACACCTTGCAGCACAACGAGAGTTTAATTGCTGGGTACCATCGCAAAGGGCGCTTTTACCTGTGGGCATTTACTGCGCTTAACCTGCTTGCCGCGGTGGTCAATACCGCCGGTGTGCTGCTGCTAACGGCAAGCTTGTTGCAGTTATTTATTCCGCAATTATCGACCACTGTGTTGAGCTGGTTGATTCTAGTGAACTGCTGGTTGATTCTGCTGGGCGGGCAATATCGCACCTTGGATAAACTGTCGAAGTGGATCATGGCAAGTTTAAGTATCGCCACGGTTATTGCCGTTGGCATTGCATGGTGGAACGCGGTGCCGCCACCCGCAGACTTTGTTGCGCCGTCGCCATGGAAGTTGTCCGCATTGGCGTTTTTAGTCGCTATGGTGGGCTGGATGCCAGTACCCATTGAGCTCTCGGCCATCAGTTCACTGTGGCTGCGCAGTAAACAAAAGCTCACCCAAGTAACGCTGGCCCATGGTTTGTTTGATTTCAATTTGGGCTATTGGGTTACCGCCGCATTGGCATTGCTGTTCTTAGCGCTGGGGGCCTTGGTGCAATTTGGCAGTGACCAACCCATTGCCATGGCGGGTAGCCAATTCGCCAGCCAATTTGTCAGCATGTACGGCAGTACAATAGGCCAGTGGTCGGAATATTTAGTGGGTGCGATAGCCTTTCTTTGTATGTTTGGTACAACCTTGGCGGTGCTTGATGGTTACGCAAGAACCTTACGCGAGAGTCAGCGCTTGCTGCTACCTAAATCCACCACCCGTAAGCCCAACCGACCTTTTCCGCTCAATATTTGGATAATCGGGCAGTCTATTGCTGGCATGTTGGTGATTATGTATTTCAAAAGTGCGCTGGGCCCCATGCTGACATTCGCCATGACCTTAGCTTTTTTAACCACGCCATTTTTTGCGTGGTTAAACTTTCAATTGGCAAAACGCCGGCCCATGTCACGGCTTCTGAATATCTATGCGTGGGTAGGTTTAGTCTATCTTGCTGGCTTTGCCTTGGGCTATTTGTATTACCTTTTGACGACATACTGACATCGCAATGAATGTCACCGTCGTGACCATCTTGAAAATCGGTGCGTTTGGCTCACTCACCTTGAGCTTTGCACCCGTATTGCATTAAATGGAAGCACGATAAAAACGAGAGGAAGTAATGATGAAGGGCATGAAGCATCTAATTTTAGCTGCGATGATGAGTTCAAGCTTGGTTGCTACCGCAACTGAATTTGAATTACCTGAAGCAAAAATGAAGGCCGATGATGTTGTGGTGACTGAGCACAGCGCCAACATCAACGGGCAACGATTCAAATACACCGCCACCACCGGAACACAACCGGTATTCAATGAAGACGGCGAAGCGACAGCCGCATTATTCTTTACCTATTATGAGCGCCAAGACGTTAAAAACCGCGAAGAGCGGCCGCTGCTGATTTCATTTAACGGCGGACCCGGTTCAGCGTCTGTATGGATGCACATTGCTTACACGGGCCCTAAGTCATTGCGCGTTGATGATGAAGGTTTCCCAATCATGCCTTACGGCGTGAAAGATAACCCGCACTCAGTGCTTGATGTTGCGGATATCGTGTTTGTAAACCCAGTTAACACCGGCTACTCGCGTCCGTTGCCAAAGAAAGACGGCACCGAGTACTCACGTGACGAACTGCAAAAAATGTTCTTTGGCGTTAATGCTGATGTGAAATACCTAGCCGACTGGGTAAACACCTTTGTAACGCGTCATGAGCGCTGGCGCTCGCCGAAGTACCTGATTGGTGAAAGCTACGGTACCACGCGGGTTTCTGGCTTGGCACTTGAGCTGCAAAACCGCCAGTGGATGTACCTTAACGGCGTCGTTTTAGTGTCACCAACGGATATCGGCATAGAGCGCGATGGCCCAGTAAAAGCGGCGAACCGCTTGCCGTACTTTGCTGCTGCAGCTTGGTACCACAATGCGCTAAACAGCGATTTGTTGAAAAAAGACTTACTTGAATTACTTCCTGAAGTTGAGCAATACACCTTAAATGTGTACCTGCCAGCGTTGGCTAAAGGCGCGTTGTTGCCTGCAGCTGAAAAAGAAGAAGTTGCTGAGCAAGTTGCCAAATATTCAGGTTTGGATAAGCAAACCGTGATGCGTGCAAACTTGGATATCAGTACCTCATTTTTCTGGAAAGAATTATTGCGTGATCGCAGCCAAACCATCGGCCGCCTCGATTCGCGTTATTTAGGTATTGATAAAGACGACGTAGGTTCGCGCCCAGATTACAACTCTGAGTTAACCTCGTGGTTGCATTCGTTCACGCCAGCTATCAACTATTACTTACGTGAAGAGCTGAAGTTTAAAACCGACGTGAAATACAACATGTTTGGTCCGGTGCATCCGTGGGATCGCAGCAACAACAATACCGGCGAAAACCTACGTCAAGCCATGGCGCAAAACCCATACTTGAACGTGCTGATTCAGTCGGGCTACTACGACGGCGCAACAAATTACTTTGATGCCAAATATAATATGTGGCACATCGACCCAAGCGGCAAAATGGCTGATCGTATTGGTTTTAAAGGCTATCGCAGCGGTCACATGATGTACTTGCGCGCAGAAGATTTGAAACTGTCAAATGATGACTTGCGCGAATTCATCAAAGCGACTATTCCTGCTAAGGACGAAGCCGCGAAATACTAATGAATTAGGAGATGACCCATGAGCGATTTTATTCGAATTATCATTGCCATTTTATTGCCACCCCTTGGTGTGTTCTTGCAAGTAGGTATTGGTAAGCATTTCTGGATTAATATCCTGCTGACTTTGTTGGGCTATATTCCTGGCATTGTGCACGCTGTGTGGGTCATCGCTAAAAAATAATTAAATAAAAGGTTTTCTCATGAAAAAATTATCTGCGCTGGCCGTTGCGGTCAGCGTTGCACTCTCATTTTCACATTCAGCACAAGCTCAAACCGAAACGGATTGGGATGTAAACAACCCTCAAGGCGAATTCAAGGAAATTCAGATTAAAACCTCTGAAGGTACTTGGATGAATGTTGATATGAGCCCTGATGGCAAACACATTGTGTTTGATATGCTGGGCGACATTTATCGCATTTCATCAACCGGCGGCGATGCCGAGTTATTAGTCGGTGGCATTGCGTGGAATATGCAGCCTGTGTACTCGCCAGACGGCAAATACATTGCTTACACGTCTGATGCTGACGGTGGCGATAATATCTGGATCATGGATGCTGATGGCAGCAATCCGCGCCAAGTAACCGATGAAACCTTCCGCTTGTTAAATAGCCCTGCGTGGAGCCCGGATAGCGAATTTATCGTGGCCCGTAAGCACTTTACCGCGCGTCGTTCATTGGGTGCGGGTGAAGTTTGGATGTATCACCGCTCAGGTGGCTCAGGCGTGATGCTAACTGAACGCCCGAATGATCAAAAAGATTTAGGCGAACCAGCATTTTCTCCAGATGGCCGTTATATCTATTTTTCACAGGATGACACGCCAGGCAAAACTTTCCATTACAGCAAAGATTCGCTTGAAGGCATTTATGAAATTAAACGCTTTGACCGCGAAACTGGCGAAATTGATGTCATTTTAAGTGGCGCGGGCGGTGCAATTCGTCCAACACCGTCACCGGATGGCAAGCATTTGGCATACATCAAGCGCGAAGATTTTAATAGCGTACTTTATTTGTACAATTTAGAGTCGGGCGAAAAAACGCGGCTGTATAGCCAGCTTGATCGCGACATGCAAGAAACATGGGCCATTCATGGCGTTTACCCAACCATGGACTGGACGCCAGACAGCAAAAAAATGGTGTTCTGGGCTGACGGTAAAATCATGCAAATTGATGTGGAAAGCCGCAGCACCCGCGTGATTCCGTTTAGCGTTGAAACCACCAAAAAAGTACAGCATGCACTGCATTTTGAAACCAATCTTGATCAAGACAAGTTCAAAGTGAAAATGCTACGTATGGTGCAAGTTGCGCCAAACGCGAAACAAGCTGTATTTGAAGCCTTGGGCAAACTCTATGTGCGTAGCTTGCCGAATGGCGAGCCGAAGCGTTTAACAAACCGTGACGGCGCTTGGGAGCTGTATCCGAGCTACTCACGTGACGGTAGCAAATTAATTTACACCACGTGGGATGATCAAGAGCAAGGGCAACTGATTGTTCGTGATTTGAAATCAGGTAAAGAAACAGTGCTGCCAACAGGCAAAGGCAAATTTGTTGAGCCGGTATTTAGCCCTGATGGCAAATCTGTGGTGTATCGCAAATTGCGTGGTGGTTATATCACGGCCGATACCTACGGTTTAAACCCGGGTGTTTACCACCTGAGTTTGGCCAAAAATGCTGAGCCACGTTTAATCAATGAAAATGGCAGCTCGCCGCAGTTTGGTGCGCGCAATGATCGTGTTTATCTGATGGCGTTTGACGGTTCTCCGTCATTGATGAGTGTGGATTTAACCACCAAAGAATCGCGCACGTTATATAGCGCTGAGCATGCAACTGAATTCCGCGTGTCACCAGACGGTCAGCACCTGGCTTTTGCTGAGCGGTTCAAAGTGTTCGTAACGCCATTTGTCGAGCGTGGTGCACCAATTAAAATTAGCCCAACGGACAAGCAGTTCCCGGTGGAGCAATTGTCCGTTCGTGCCGGTGAAAATATTTCCTGGAGTGGCGATGGTCAGGCCTTGTATTGGTCACTTGGCCCTGAGTTGTACCATGCGTCTGTGAACGGTCTGTTCGGAATTGATGGCGATTCAGAATTCGAACAAGTTGCGAATGGTCTTGATATTAGCTTTGATGCCGATGCAGGCATTCACGACGAAACGGTCGCGTTTGTTGGCGGGCAAGTCATTACCATGGAAGGCGACCAAGTGATTGAGCGTGGCGCTGTTGTGGTTAAAGGTAACAAGATTGTGGCTGTCGGTAGCGTTGACGATGTGAACGTACCAAGCGGCGCAACGGTTATCGATACCACCGGCAAAACGGTCATGCCAGGCTTGTTCGATGGCCATGCGCATGGTCCGCAGGGTGACAACGAGATTATTCCAGAGCAAAACTGGAAAACTTACGCCACCTTAGCGTTCGGTGTTACGTCAATTCATGACCCGTCAAATGACACCACTGAAATTTTTGCAGCCAGTGAGCTACAAAAAGCAGGCTTGATTGCTGCGCCGCGCACCTTCTCCACCGGTACAATTTTGTACGGTGCCAATGGTCCGGGCTACACAGCGCATGTTGATGACTTGGAAGACGCCAAGTTCCACCTTGAGCGCTTGCAAAAAGTTGGCGCGTTTTCCGTGAAAAGCTACAACCAACCACGCCGTAACCAACGTCAGCAAATCATTCAGGCTGGTCGTGAATTGGGCATGATGGTTGTGCCAGAAGGCGGTTCATTGCTGCAACATAACTTAAGCATGATTGCTGATGGTCACACCACGGTTGAGCACTCCATTCCAGTTGCCAAAATCTATGACGATATTGAGCAGTTCTGGAGCCAAACTGACGTCAATTACACGCCGACGCTTGGCGTTGCCTATGGCGGCATTTGGGGTGAGAACTATTGGTACGCTGAAACCGACGTATGGTCGCATCCTAAACTGTCTAAGTTTGTTCCGCAGGACGCTTTGGTGAGTTCGGTGCGCCGTGAAAAAGCGCCACACAATCACTACAACCACTTTAATAACGCTGACGTTGCCAAGCAGTTGCAAGACCTTGGCGTGGATGTGGTTGCTGGCGCGCACGGTCAACGCGAAGGCCTGGCGCAACATTGGGAAATTTGGATGATGGCGCAAGGTGGCATGACGCCACTGCAAGCACTGGCAACATCAACCATTAACCCAGCCAAAGAGTTCGGTATGGATAAATACATTGGCTCGTTGAAAGAAGGGAAGCTTGCGGACATTATCGTGATTGACGGTAATCCGTTGGCAGACATTTCAGTGACTGATCGTGTTACCCATACCATGGTAAACGGCCGTTTATTTGATGCCGAAACCATGAACCAGTTGGTGCCAAAAGCTGAGCCACGTAAAGCGTTTTTCTGGGAATAGACCATAGTCGCATCACGCAAGTGATGTATCTCAGAAAAATTATGTCTATAATCCCGCTATATTCTTATAGCGGGATTTATTTTTTTTATGAATAACATTAAAGACATTGATCTTAACTTACTGGTCTATCTTGATGTGCTGCTACGCGAGCGCAATGTCACCAAAGCCGCCGCGCAGTTAAATATCACGCAACCCGCCATGAGTAATGGCTTGAAACGCCTACGCACACTGCTTAATGACCCTATTTTGGTGCGCACCAGCGAGGGCATGCTGCCCACTGAAACAGCGCTGCGCATGCAAGAACCGGTACGCCAAATTCTCTATTCTGTGGAAGAAATGGTGCAGCCAGCACGCGATTTTGATGCGGCCACCAGTGACCGGGTATTTCGTATTATGGCGTCAGATTATGCCGCTTCGACGCTGATGCCGCGCTTGCTGGAAAAGTTAAAGCAGCAGGCCCCGCATGTGGCACTGGATATTATGACACCCAGCGACATTAGTTTTCATGATGTTGAAAACGGCAAAGTTGATCTCGCGATAAACCGTTTCGAAAAGCTACCGCAGTCGTTTCACCAGAAAAATCTGTGGGAAGATGACTTCAGTTGTTTGGTGCGTAAAGACCACCCGTTGGTTGCCAGCCCTACGTTAGAAAGCTATTTAAAAGGCGAGCATGTATGGGTGAGCAAAACCGGCTTTGGCGTTGGTGTGGGCATGGACCCGCACGATGTACAAAAGCTGGGTTGGGTTGATGAAGCGCTGGGTAAACTGGGGCATAAACGCGAAATTCGCGTATTTACCCGTAACTACCATGTGGCGATGCACCTAGCGCGACAGGGATTAATAGCTACCTTGCCAACGCAAGCGGCCACACTTTATAAAGACGATGATGAATTGGTCATGATCAAGCCACCGTTTGCCATTCCGGCGTTAGAGCTAACCATGATCTGGAGCCCGTTATTGCAACACGATGCGGGGCATCGTTGGTTCCGCCAGCTGATTACTGACACTGCGGCCTATCAGTAGCGCGCACGATACCATGAGCAACGACGAGTTAGCCGGGCTATTCGCGCGCAAAATACTGCAGGGTTTTCATAAGCATTATGCGTTATTCCAAGAGGTGACGCGTAATGCGAAGCAGCGTTTTGCGGAAGGCGATTGGCACGCAGGCCAATATGCAGCAACCGTGCGAATTAGCTTCTATGATCAACGCGTGCACGAAACCACCACGGCACTGCGAAAGCTAACCGACGATAAACTCAACGAGCAGGCGTGGTTAGCCACGCGACAGCTCTACCAAGACTTTTTGCAGTTCCACCCACAAGCGGAACTGGCAGAAACTTTTTATAACTCGGTATTTTGTAATCTGTTTCATCGGCGTTACTTTAACAACGCCTACATATTTGTTGAAACCACGCTAAGTAATAGCATTCCGCTGGCGCTGGAAACCGAATTCCGTTCGTATTTTCCAGTGGTGCAGGGCATGCGCCGCACCTTGGCGAGAATCATGGGCGACGTTGATTTCGGCGCGGATTACGATGACCTTTCCGAAGACATCCGCCTGTTACGAAAAGCATTTCGTGATCAAACTGAAGCGGGCAAGCTGTCGGCTTACCAATTGCGCATTGATGTGCTCAAAGAACCATTTTTTCGTAACAAAGCCGCTTATGTTGTCGGGCGTATTGTCAGTGCGAATCGTATTTTTCCGTTTATTGTGCCGGTACTTCGAACGCCGCAAGGCAAGTTGTACTTAGACGCACTGATTACCAACACCGACGAAATGGCCATTATCTTTGGTTTTGCGCGCTCCTACTTCATGGTGCACACCCGTGCGCCATCGGCGTTGGTGCGATTTTTAAAAGACTTAATGCCGAAGAAGACTTTGGCGGAACTGTATTCTGCCATTGGCTTACACAAACAAAGTAAAACGGAATTCTATCGTGACTTTCTGCATCATTTAGCAGCCAGCGATGATCAGTTGGTGGCCGCAGCGGGCATAAAAGGCATGGTGATGACCGTATTCACGCTGCCTTCGTACCCGTATGTTTTTAAGGTCATTAAAGATGAATTTGGCGGCGGCAAGCAGATGAGTCGGCAAACCGTTATTGATCGCTACCGTATGGTTAAACGTCACGACCGTGCGGGGCGCATGGCAGACACCTATGAATTTGCGAATGTGGCGATTCCGCTTGACCGCATAGCGCCTGATTTACTCGAAGAATTACAAACCACGGTAGCGGGAAGCTTAAAAATTGAAGACGGCCAGCTGATTATTAGCCAGCTGTTCGTAGAGCGCCGCATGGTGCCACTGAATATATTCCTTGAATACGGCACGCCAGCGGAAATTGAAAAGGTCATGAAAGACTACGGGCAAGCCATAAAAGACATGATGGCGGCCAATATATTTCCTGGCGACATGCTATTGAAAAACTTTGGCTTAACGCGCCACAAACGCGTGGTGTTTTATGATTACGATGAAGTTCAGTACTTAACCGAAATGAACTTTCGTGCGTTACCCAAAGCTGAAACCTACGAACAAATGATAGCCCCTGAGCCTTGGTATACGGTTGCGCCAAATGATGTGTTTCCCGAACAGCTGGCAACCTTTGCGGTGCCACAACCTGAACTGCGTGACTTACTGTTAAAGTTTCATCCGGAGCTTATTGACGCGAAGTTTTGGCAGCAGCAGCAAGAGCATTTGCGTCAAGGGGTGATTACCGATGTATTTCCGTATCCAGAAGCGGTGCGCTTTATGCGTTGTGTACGCACCGCTTCTGACTAAACGTGAGTCGCTAGTGGTTAAATACGGTAAATAAGCTTTCGTTCAGCCACATGTGGACCAGGATACTAACGATGTAACCGAGCGCGATAACCGGGGTCCATTTTAAGTGGCTGGCGAAGGTGTAATAGCCACGCGCTTGACCCATCAGCGCCACACCTGCGGCAGAACCAATCGACAATAAACTACCTCCGGTACCCGCGGTCAGCGTAATTAATAGCCATTGGCCGTGAGACATTTCGGGCTGCATGGAAAGCACCGCGAACATGACCGGAATGTTATCAATAATCGCCGACATTAACCCCAACGCAACGTTCGCGAACGTCGGGTTCCAGCCCAAGTACAGCGTATTTGATAGCAGTGACAGGTAGCCCATAAAGCCAAGCCCGCCAACACAAATCACAATGCCGTAGAAGAATAAGAGGGTGTCCCACTCCGCGCGTTGCACCCGGTTAAATACGTCAAAGGGCACCACACTACCAAGGCGCTCAAGCCGGGCCATGTCGCCCGCGCGTTCAGCCATGGCGCGCTTACGTGCCAGTGAGCCTGGCAGTGTCATACGCAAGAAGTAGCCGAAGAATTGCAGGTAACCTAACCCCATCATCATGCCCAACACAGGCGGCAGGTGCAGCCACATGTGGCACGCCACTGCGGTTGCTATGGTGAGCAAGAACAGGCCGGTGATTCGCAATGCACCGCGCTTGAGCTCAACTTCTTCGTAGATGGATGATGGCTTACGGTCTTCAATAAAGAAGCTCATGATCACCGCTGGCACCAAGTAGTTCAGCAGTGACGGAATAAAGAGCACAAAGAATTCTTGAAATTGCACCATGCCGGCTTGCCAAACCATTAGCGTAGTAATGTCGCCGAAGGGGCTAAAGGCACCGCCAGCGTTCGCCGCAATCACAATACTCACACATGAAACACTAATGAACTTTTTATCGCCGTCAGCAACTTTCATGACGACGGCGCACATCAGCAAGGCTGTGGTGAGGTTGTCGGCAACTGGCGAGATAAAAAATGCGAGAAAACCAGTTAGCCAAAACAGTTGTTTATAGGTAAACCCTTTTTTGATCATCCATGCGCGCAAGCCATCAAATAAACGGCGTTCTTCCATGGCGTTGATGTAGGTCATAGCCACCAGCAGGAACAACATCAACTCGGCAAACTCAAGCAGGTTATGACGGAACGCAACTTCAGCAACGCCAGGCAGGTCGTTTTGCATGTACACAAAACCGATCATCATCCAGATCAAGCCCGCTGCAACCAACACCGGCTTTGACTTGCGCATGTGCAAACGTTCTTCACCCATAACCAGTATGTAAGCTACGGTGAAAATGACAATCGCGGCGATGCCAACATTAGCTGTCGTCAAATCAAGTTGACCAGAAGCAGCAAAGGCGGCAGGAGAAAATAGGCTTGCGCCCAATAGCAACAACAGTAGTTTCCACATGAGTCGTTATTCCTTCAACATGGGAGGCCGTAAGGGTTGAACAGCGTGATTCTTGGGGTGAGCTGCTCAGGCGGGCGAATACTACCACAAAAAAGCCGCCAAACACCTGTGTTCAGCGGCTTATACGGAGAATTTTCAGAGGTAATTATTAAGGGGTATTTGTAAATTAATAATTACGCCGGTTTTTTGAACTGGTCTTCTTCTGTGGAGCCTGTTAACGCCGTAACAGAAGACTTTCCGCCTTGAATCACATTTGTCACTTCATCAAAGTAACCGGTGCCCACTTCTTGTTGATGCGCCACGAAGGTATACCCTTTTTCGGCTGCCGCAAATTCTTGTTGTTGCAGCTTCACATAAGCTGACATGTCATTGCGTGCGTAGTCATGGGCTAACTCAAACATGTGATACCACATGTTGTGCACACCCGCTAAGGTAATGAACTGGAACTTGTACCCCATTGCCGCAAGTTCACGTTGGAATTTCGCAATGGTGGTGTCGTCAAGATTGCGCTTCCAGTTAAAGCTTGGCGAGCAGTTATAAGCCAGCAATTTACCTGGGTATTTGGCATGAATGGCTTCGGCGAATTGGCGCGCTTCGTCTAAATCCGGCTTGGCGGTTTCACACCACAACAAATCAGCATAAGGTGCGTACGCTAAGCCGCGTGAGATAGCCTGATCAATGCCCGCATTGACGCGATAAAAACCTTCGGCGGTGCGCTCGCCGGTGCAAAAAGGTAAGTCATTCGCGTCAACATCTGACGTCAATAAATCTGCCGCATTGGCGTCGGTACGCGCTAAGATAAGCGTTGGTACGCCGGCCACATCAGCAGCTAAACGCGCCGCGATTAATTTCTGCACGGCTTCTTGGGTTGGCACCAAAACTTTACCGCCCATGTGCCCGCATTTTTTAACCGAAGCCAACTGATCTTCAAAGTGAACGCCCGCGGCACCAGCTTTCACCATCGCTTGCATTAATTCGTAAGCATTGAGCACGCCGCCAAATCCAGCTTCTGCGTCGGCCACGATAGGCGCGAAGTAATCAATATAGCCTTCTTGCTCTGGGCCAATGCCTTTAGACCACTGAATTTGGTCGGCTCGCGCGAAGCTATTATTAATACGCTCAACCACAGTGGGTACCGAGTCAACTGGGTAGAGCGACTGATCAGGGTACATGCTCAACGAGCTATTGTTGTCCGCAGCAACTTGCCACCCAGACAGGTAGATAGCTTGCAAGCCTGCTTTTACCTGCTGCACGGCTTGGCCGCCAGTAAGTGCCCCAAGAGCATTGACGTAGTCTTTGCCAAACTTCTCTTGTGCGGCACCGTTTACCAAACGCCAAAGTTTCGCCGCGCCATTTCTGGCGTAGGTGCATTCAGGTTGTACGCTGCCGCGTAAGCGAATCACATCCAGTGCGGAGTAGGTGCGCTCGACACCTTTCCAACGTGGATTTTCTTGCCAGTCTTGTTCAAGCAGCTTCGCGGCTTCGGCGTGATGTATTGATGTGGTTGTCATGGTTGTCATCCTGTTTCGTTTAAGTTGTTGTTATTAATCAAGCAGCGCGTAGCCGGGCAGAGTCAGAAACTCAACCAAGTCGTTTGCTGTTGTTATCTGTTCAAGAAGTTGTGTTGCTTGTTCAAAGTGTTCTTGGTTCCAGCGCTGGTCGCCCACCTCGTTGCGCACAACCTTGGCTTCTTCGGCTAGGTAATCGCGAAATAGCTGCTTGGTGACAACGTTGCCGTTATCAAGCGTCATTTGGTGCTTTATCCACTGCCAGATGCTGGTGCGTGATATCTCTGCCGTGGCCGCGTCTTCCATTAAGCCGTAGATGGGCACGCAGCCTTTGCCGGAAATCCAGGCGGCGATGTATTGCAAGGCAACGCGGATATTGGTACGCATACCAAGCTCGGTGCGTGGGCCTGAGCAGGGGGCAAGCAAGTGTTCGGCTGTAACGGGTTGGTCGTGTTCACGTAATACATGCAATTGGTTGTTGCCGCTTAGGCCGTCGACAAATACTTCGCGCACGGTTGCAGCCAACCCAGGGTGAGCTATCCATGTGCCGTCATGGCCATTGGTCCGTTCTAGCTCTTTGTCAGCTTTTACTTTGGCGAGTATTTTCGCGTTTTCGTCGGGGTCTTTGCTTGGAATAAACGCCGCCATTCCGCCCATTGCTAACGCGCCACGGCGGTGACAGGTTTTTACCAACAATCGCGAGTAAGCATTTAAAAACGGTTGGTCCATCGTCACCACTTGGCGATCAGGCAGAACGCGGTCGGGGTGATTTTTCAGGGTTTTGATGTAGCTAAAAATGTAGTCCCAGCGGCCGCAGTTTAGCGCCACGATGTGGTCTTTCATGGCGTGCAGTATTTCGTCCATCTGAAAAACTGCTGGAAGGGTTTCAATTAAAATAGTGGCCCGAATGGTGCCGCGGGGTTGCTTAAAGTAGTCTTCGGTAAACCGAAACACATCCGCCCACCATTTTGCTTCGTCGCTGTGCTCTAACTTCGGAATGTAATAATAAACGCCGGTATTGTTCTTTAGCCGCTGTTGAAAATTCAGACAAAAATACAGCGCAAAATCGACCAAGCCGCCCGGTGCCACTTCATTATCAACAAGCACGTGTTTTTCGGGAAGGTGAAGCCCCCGAACCCGAGCAATCAATAACGCAGGGTTGTCGTTAAGTTGGTAATACTTGCCAGAATCTGGGTCGGTATAATCAAGTTGGCCGCGGTTGGCATCGTATAGATTAACTTGCCCCTGCAATAAGCCTTCCCAGGTTGGCGACTGCGAGTCTTCAAAGTCGGCCATGTAGCAATCAACGTTGGCGTTGAGCGCGTTAATTACCATTTTGCGGTCAACCGGGCCGGTAATTTCCAGACGGCGTTTGGTTAAGTCTTCAGGGAGTTGGGCAACACGCCAATCTCCGTCACGAATGGATTTCGTAGCGGGGTCAAAATCAGGCAACGTACCATCATCAATCTGTTGCTGGCGCTTAGCTCGTGCCCCAAGCACGGCGTGCAATTGCGGGCGAAACTTACGCGTAAGTGCAACTAAGAATTCTTGCGTGGTGTTATTAATTAGTGCTGCGCTAGCATCGCTTAACGGCGGCAGTTGCAGGCCATCAAAGGCTGTTGCGGTTGGCTTATTTGAGTCGGTCATAATCTGTCCACTTGTTGTTCATGTGTTAACGATTACAGGCTAGACCTAAAACGGCACATTCTACAAATGAATGAATAAAATTATGACCATTCATATTGCTTATGTTGTTATTTTTGAAACAAGGTGATTCTGTAAGTGCGGTTTATCAAGAGGGATTACGCGGCGGGTTTAAAACGAAAACGCCCTCATAAGAGGGCGTTATTTATGGAAGCGACTGTCGACTATTTCATTCGTGAATAGAGCAGTTTTTGATACCAACTACGGGGCAACCAGCGTTTCATGTACCAAGCTAAACGACCTTGACGGTGCGGTAGCACGTGGCTTTTCTTTTTATCCACGGCTTTCATGATCAAACGCGCAATATCAACCGCATTGAGCTTACTTGAGCTCATCAGCTTATCCACCTTCTGTTCAATGCCATCAATGGTGGAGCGCATGCCTTGATTCAAATTGGTTTTAAAGAAACTTGGGCAAACCACGGTGACATGAATATTATCTTTCACCAATTCGTTTTGCAGCGTTTCTGACAGACTAACCACCGCAGCCTTGGTGGCGTTGTATGCACTCATGTTTGGCACATCTAACAGGCCTGCCATAGAGGCAATGTTCACGAAATGGCCTGAGCCTTGCTGTTTAAATAGCGGTGTGAAAACCTTGCAACCGCGCACCACACCAAGCAAGTTAATGTCGATAATCCACTGCCAGTCACTGAGGGTGGTATCGGAGATCTTGCCCACCTGAGCCACGCCGGCATTGTTGACCACAACATCAACACCGCCCCATTTTTCAGTGAGGGTTTTCGCCACTTGTTCTAGGTCGCTCATACGGGTTACGTCGCAGGGTAGAAACATGGCCTTGGGTTGCCATTTCTGCAGGCTACCGATAACGGCTTCACCGCGCTCAATATCACGATCGCCAATACATACCTGCCAGCCGCCTTTTGCACATATTTGTGCAAGCGCAAAGCCCAAGCCACTGGCGCCGCCAGTGATGAATATTCGTTGTGGTTTCATTTATTATCCTTGTTGCCGCGCCGTCTACCGTTTAATTAGGGTGCCAGAGAAGCAGACACGGGGCGATCGATAAGCTGCCGTAATGACATTGAAGCATACCCCGTTAATTGCTTAAATGCAGCAAAATAGGTTTCAGAATCAGCGGGTTCACCATCTTTCACTAACTGTGAATAGGTTGCCCACAAGGTATAAATACCCTCTTCAACGCCATTGGCTTTCAGTTGCACGTGCAGCTCGGCGTTCGCCACCAAACCGCAGGTGTAATGGGCTCTAAAGTTTACCCGGCCGACATCGACAAACTCCTCGCTGACGGGCCAGGTAGATGCGCACTCAAGTTGGGCACCTTCTATGGCGCGTTGCAGCAACGCACTGTCTTGTTTGAGTTTGCTATCAGCATACAAATAAGCCATTAATTCGGCCGCGCCTTCATGTATCCAGGCTTCCTCAGGGCTTGAATAACGCAGCCCGACACCTTGAAACAGGTGCGCTATTTCATGGGCAAAAAACCACAAGGTGTTCTGCTCATCAAGGTTGTCGAGTGCGCCTTTGCCGTACCAGTGCATGAATACCTGATGGGGTAAAACGCCACCCTGGTGACCATAGAAACCACCTTCATAGGGGCTATAGGAAGCAAACAGGGTAGGTGTTTGGGACAAACTGCCAAGCTGTTTGGTGAAGTAGCTCATGATCATGGGTAGCTCGGTGATTAATTCATTCTGCAACGAGTTGGGTAACACTGGGTCAATAACGGCTACCAATGCGGAGAATACTTCGGGCGGTTGGGTACCAACATAAATAGCCCGGCCACTATCCCGATCAAGCCACTCATGGGTTTGCAAATATTGTTGCCCATCAATCAATAGATAGTCACCGCCGCTCATGGTAATTGCCATGGGCCATTCATGATGGGCGTTCGTGCAATGATTGGCACAGGCGAAAAACCGTGCGGTGTGAACCAACATGCCACCATTGCTGAAGGGCGAAAATGGCGCGTAGTCTTTCGGCAACGGGGTATAAGTTGCATCAAGAATAAACGAAACCTCGCTAAAGGGCTGTCCATCAATGCTGGTAATTACTTCGGAACCGTTTTGCAGGCGTATCTGTGTATTTGAATTAAGTGGCTGCCAGCGCTCGCTGCGGCTGTTATCGGGCGAGCGAACAAACTCCAGTTGAGTCACAGGTTCGTTCAGGCTGTAGGTTACGGTCCAGCCCAGATCAGATTTATTGAGGGTGATTAAGCGGATGCCCGATGCCGGCGGCGCCATCAGTAACAGCACAAGCAAAATAACAGCAGCAATTGCAATAAAATAGCGCATCATATTTATCCTTTAACCACGTTTCTCTTTTCAATGTAGCACCACGGCGGGTCTTGCTCCACGAGAAAGTGTAAGCAGTCGTGAGCCTTTCACGACTTTTACGATGACAGTTCTGTTGCGGTTCAGTGAATCTTTCATGACATCAAGAAATTGTCACAAATTTGTCATGGCTTATCACTAATCTGCCTGCGTCGTTTAATTACTTACATACGTTCCTATCCGGGAGAACACAATGAACTTGCAAACCCTTTTCAAAATTACAGCAATCGCTTCTGCTTTGGCCCTTGCTGGTTGTGGCGGTGATATTGAAGTAAACCCAACTGTTAATGACAACAGTGTGAATAACTCAAACAACACTTCAGGCGGCGGTGCAACGCCAACTGACCCAACGGGTGATAACTTATGCGCCAGCTACAACGGTTTGCAGGGTGCTTTTGATGGCCGCGACTGCGAATACAATTTAGAGTTCGCAAGCCGCAACGTTGAAATCACTGAAAACTTAACGTTTGCAGAACTGCCTGACGGCGGTGTGCACGTATTTGATGGCGCGCTATTGATTGGTGAAGATTGTGATACCACCACCACCTGTACGATCAATGAAACTGGCCCAGTGGTTACGGTTGAGCCAGGCGCAACGTTAGCTTTCACCAGTGGTGAGGCAATTGTTCGCGTTGCTCGCGGTGCTAAGCTTAATGCGATTGGTACGTTCGCCAAACCTGTTACCTTCACGTCAGCGAACGCATTCACCCGTTTTGATGTGGTTGGCAATGGCCCGCGCTTCGCAGATTGGGGCGGTATTATCGTAAACGGCCAAGGTATTACTAACCAGTGTACCGATGCACAACGTGACGCGAACACCTGTAACGTTGCTTCAGAGGGTATCGTGAGCTACTACGGCGGTAACGATAACGCAGATGATAGCGGCTCAATGAAATACGCGAAAATCTGGTATGCCGGTTCAGGCCCTCGTGCTGGTGGTGACGGCGATGACTTGAACTCACTGACCTTAAACGCAGTTGGTTCAGGCTCTTCATACGAATATGTTCACATTCATCAAGGTTACGATGACGGCATTGAGTTTTTTGGTGGCGCCGCTAACGTGAAACGTGTTGTATTCACAGACACGCAAGACGATTCAATGGATATCGATGCAGGTTGGCAAGGTAATGCCCAGTTCTTGTACATCAAACACGGCACTGTAAACGTAGACGGTACTGATGTATTCATGGGTAACGGCGGCTTTGAAGCTGACGGCGAGAAAAACTCAGGTGCAGAATACTCACAAGCGCCAACGTCACGTCCAACTATCGCCAACGTAACTGTTGTCACAACCGACGGTTTATCAACCCGTGACAATGACCCATCAACTGCCATGAAGTTTGATGATAACTTCCAAGGTCAACTCTACAACTTCCTGTTAGTAAAAGACGATGTTGCGACCAACGACACCCGCTGCATCTTGTTCACCGGTGACGGCGAGTTAGGTGTAGTAGCGGACGGCTTGAACTTCTTCAGCTCAGCAATGGCTTGTGTTGCAGAGAACGAGTTTACTTCAGCTGCATTGCTACCTGATGGTTCAACCCGTCAAGAATGGTTCGATAATGGCGGTTTGAACGCACGTTTGGGTGGTAACGCCACCGTATTTGCAGCAGATGGCTTTTCGACTGACATGACTTCTGCTGACATTACTGTTACTGCCGATGACTTAAGTGCCTTAGGTAACGACTACTTCGAAACCGTTGATTACATTGGTGCGGTATCTAGCGATGACACATCATCTGAATGGTATCAGTGGGTTGAAGCTGCGTTAGCTGCTGCAGAACAAGACTAATAGAACTTGTTGTAAAGCAACGTATGGCGGGCATGTTAATCAACATGCCCGCTGTTCAACATAACGCAGGAGTTGATTATGAGCACGAATTACAAACTCAAGCCGCTGGTGTTAGCGGTTAGCCTTGCACTTGCTGCAAGTGGCCAAGCGTATGCCCAACAGCAAGCTGCTGATGAAAGTGAAGCCGCAACAACAACGGACACGACCATTGAAGAAGTTGTCACCACCGGCACGCGTTTGCAAGGAAGTGCAGCTGCGGTTGTTGATGAGCGCAAAAATCAGGCCTTCGTTGCCGATATTCTTGGTTCAGAACAACTGGCGCGCACCGGTGATAGCGATGCTGCTTCAGCGCTCCGCCGTGTGACGGGATTAACTCTGGTAGATGGCAAATATGTTTACGTGCGCGGTTTAGGTGAACGTTATTCAAGCGCGCGATTAAATGGCGCAAGCATTCCAAGCCCAGACTTAACCCGTAACGTGATTCCACTGGATATCATTCCTTCAACCATTATTGAAAGCCTAGCGGTACAGAAGGTGTTCTCACCGAGCATGCCGGCAGCCTTCGGTGGCGGTAATATTGATATTCGTACCAAATCGCTGCCAAGCGACTTTCAGGTGAATCTTGAGGTTGGTATCGGTCAAAATAGCAATGCCACGGATGGGTATACCTATGACCGCAATGAAGCCGGTATTCCACAGAATATTCGCGACGCGATTGTTAAATACCGCGGTGATTTTAGCTTGCGTAATATTGTTGGCAAAGACGGATTAGTTGACAACGAACTGGGCTCAGCAAGTGAGCAAGCGCGTATGATCAACGCGGGGCTTGCGAAATCATTGCCACGCAATATTGCACTGCAAGACGATTCGCTTAACCCGAACTACAGCATTAAAGCCAGTATCGGCAATAGCTTTGATGAAGACTATTTTGGTGGCAGCATCGGCTTCTTGTTAGCTGGCGCCTATGACACCAAGTGGAATGTTTCAGAGCGTTCTAGTGCAGTACTGAGCGAAAACGCCACGGAAGGTTGTGCCACAACATTAAACAGCGCAGAAGAAGTTGCTAACTCGTGCTACAACACCTTAAGCGAAACCACACTGACCACCGAAACTGAGCGTTTAAACGGCGTATTCAGCGTAGGTTATGAGCTTGATACGCACAGCGTCACTTATACCAAGTTGTACTTAACTGATGCTGAAGACGAATCTGAGTTTGGTATTTTACAAAGCCCAAATGGCAGTAACTTGAAAACCATTTACGGTTCAGGTTTAGCCAACCGTGAGCATGAGTTTAAATACGAAGAACGCACTTTGGATATTGACCAAGTGCGTGGTCAGCACACATTTTTAGACTATTGGGGCATTGGCTTTGACTGGCAATACACGGAGTCTACGGCTGAAACTGACATACCTACGGACATGTCATTCCGGTTTGATGACTTGTATGACGACCAAGGCAATTATCTGAGCACCGTAGTTACAGGTGATGATAACCGTGCTGTGTACCAATACGTGGATATGGAAGACCACGTGAAATCGTATGGCGGTAACTTGTCATTACCCACCAACTTAGCGGGTATGGATATTGAGTTTAAAGCGGGCTATGACTTCACCGACAAAGCGCGTTATTACACCACTGACCGTTTTGCGATGGATAATGGCTCAGGTTTACGGATTTCGGTAAACGACGATTTGGCGAACATTTTGGGCGTAACGGACTACTTAACTGATGAGCGCATTGATGAAAGCAACTTCTTGTTGTCGTATCGTGAGCCAACAGCGCCTGACGCCGACGACTACATTGCTGTGCAGAAAACCGATGCGTTTTATGGCTCGTTTGACGCGTTTCTTACCAACAGCTGGCGCTTAGCCGGTGGTGTGCGTTGGGAAGAGTTTAAGCGAGTGTCTTTGGCCACTTCAAGCTTGATTTTTACGCCTGAAGATTTAGACACGTACTACTCGGTTGAACGCATTCTTAACGGCACAACAGTTGAAGATGACTTCTATCCTGCGTTGTCTTTAACCTATATTGGCGATGAGAGTTATCAAATTCGTTTTGGTTTCTCGGAAACAGTGGTTCGCCCAGACATTCGTGAAACAGTTCCGGTTGCGTACTTTGACCCGATTACCGACATTCGCACCATTGGTCGTGCAGGCCTTGAAAGCAGCCCAATGACCAACCTCGATGCGCGCTTTGAATACTTTGCAGATAACGGCGACAACTACACCGTGTCGGCGTTCTATAAAGATATTGAGAAGCCAATTGAGTCAGTGCTAAGCGTAGGGGACGAGGAATACACGTTAAACTACGTGAACGGCATTTCAGCGGAAGTTTACGGTGTTGAGTTTGAATGGCTGCATGACCTGACGTATCTAGCGGATGGCTTCTTTACCAGTGGTAACCTGACCTGGAGTGATTCTGAGGCAGTTATTGACCCAGCGTTAGCCGGTAACTTAACCAACCCAACGAAGCGCATGACAGGCCACTCTGAATACGTTGCCAACTTTCAGTTGAGCTACGATTCACTCAACGGCAATCACTCAAGCTCGTTAATCTACAACGTGTTTGGTGAGCGTATTCTGGCAGCAGGTATCGGCGGTCGTGGTGATGCGTATGAGCAACCATTCCATTCACTCGACTTAGTGTACAACTACTACCCAGACTTTAATTCTAAAATCAGTTTTAAAGTGCAGAACTTACTTGATGAAGAGCAAGACGTAACCCAATCAGGCGTGACCGTGCAGTCACGTGAAGTAGGGCGGGTAATCAGTTTGAGCTACAGCTACGAGTTCTAAACTTTTCGGTTTTAAATAAAAGGGGCGCATTTATTGCGCCCCTTTTTTATTAGCGAAATCGGTTCTTAAATAAGTTGACCTATGAGCAAGTACAAGTTAAATGTGGACTAAAAATTAAGGGAGCGTTGTGACGTCGACAATTAGTTCTGTTTGGATTTTCGCTTTTCGTTGTCGCTTTTGTGCTCCCAATTTATATAGGGAAATACAGTTGAGTACGGTATGCCAATTCAAAACCATAATAATTTAAGCTTCTATACCGAAACCCCTGCGAGATTAGTGATTTTCTCGTTCTTTTCGGCTGGGTTTTATAATATGTACTACTTTTACAGAAATTTCTTGAAGCACAATGATGCTTCTTCGCAATTAGTGTTAATCATAAAATCAATTTTGTATCCGTTTTTCTGTTTTGGTTTGTTAAAAAAAGCGAGCGCAAACTCTAGCAAGGATTCGAAAGCCAGCCTAACAATTGTGCTTTTGTGGGGTACGCTGTTTATATTTGTATATGTGGCTGGATTGTTGCAAGGGGATTGGAAGTATCTAGCATTCGCTACTTTCCTTCCTTTACTGGGCATCAATTACCTATTCAAGCGAGCTAGCGCCTAAAAGCCTTCTGTACGGTTTTATTTCAATATTCTTTACTAACGAACGGTGCCAAGAGGCGGAATCAAGCCACGACACGGTGATTTTCACTTTCACGGTCAAATTGACACATTAAAAGTGAAACTAATAGTTATATAAAAAGAAATCTCTAAAGTAGTAAAACTAAACAGATGCTCTAGAAATTAAAGCGAGTACTCATGATCGCATTCATGTAGCTTCCACAAAATATGAGATCTTCTGACCATTCGTCCTTATATGCTGCGTCTAGGCAAATGGGCATAACTCCGATACAGGACTGTGCGTATCTTGCCCGCTCACGTTCTTCACGAGTCATTTTCAAAGTCGCAACGCAATAATGTACATTTTTACTAAGAGACGTGAGGAAGAATTCGATATCCGAGTCTGAAGTAACACTGTAGGAGGCTAGCTTTATAATCCAGTCACTTTTTGCATTCTCAATGAGTTCATTAGTTTCCCTGTTGTAAGTGGATTCTGTGAAAAACGCTGAATAAATTACGTTAGATGTTTTAAGACAAGAGACTGATACATCAGAGTTTACGGGGAATTCAACTTCTTCTTTGAGTTTGCAGTGGTCTAATACTCGACGTCTCAACTCTTTGTCGCTCTCCAAATTAGTTAGAAATTTTTCCGTGTGTCCTTCGTCCTCTGATGGTTCAAATAAAGCCGCACAACTTTTAAACAGTAGGATGACCACCGACCAAAAGATAATAATCGAAGCTGCAGAGCCTAAAAAATTTATGATCTTAGGTTTTGAAATATACTTGTCCATGTCATTTGTCCTAATGTGCTGGCCAAGTCTAGTTTGCCACTACATAGCGGGGTTAATAAAGCTGTATATTTAAATGGAGAATGATACTGAACAGAAAATGCGTCGCTGCGACATTGATGGTTCAATTTTCACGGTCAGATTGGCATATTTATGGGGGGGCGGTACAAAATCGGCACAGGCTGAACTAAGTGTAAATCACGTTTTCGTTTTAATTTCGAACAATTACAAAACCTTTGCTGTCCTCATCGTAACCATCAGTGTAACAATTGTGCTCTCGGCAATAATTTTCAATATGATTCTGTATTTGCAGCATCAATGGTTTTACAACAATTACGTGAGCTTCGATTTTCTTTAATGCTATCTGCAGGGCTTTAAGTTGCTTACTAGAGTTACGACCAAGTTCTGCTTGGAGTTCTTCATCTTCTAATGTATTTTTCTGAATAACCAAACAGTAGCTTGATGTCATTTTTACGCCTGAGTCTTCAGTATAACTAATAGAAAAGTTGGTTGGTTTAACGTCATGTTGACTGTAATGCCATTTGGCAGGCTGGTGGTGGACTATATTTCTTAATACAAGGGTAAAATCGATTAACGGACTTCCTATTAAGATTCCTTTTGCTTTTGAGTCGTTATCCGTAAGACTGTGCAGTGTATTTAAGAAAGCCTTGAATAATATCCACTGCTGATCAAAATCATAGCTTTGACCAAAGAGTTTTAAAATGTGACGCATTTCTCGCATGCATGTTTCTGTGTTAGTCATATTATCACCTGCGTTAATTAATCTCGATATCAGGCTTCTGTCGGTCGTAGCTACGGAGCGTCTTGAATTGAACCGACACTCGTATCCCGCAAAACCAAAAATCAATAACAGATTCTATTTGTCAGTGTACTATCATCTGGTTGTAAAGCGTTAGATTGTGTTTCTATAAACGGATTTGAATCAACCACTAAACCTAAAGTCGTTGATTATCAATCAAAAGACTAATAGGAAAAATTATGTCGTTTTGGGATTTCTTTACACGTAAAAATAAAACTAGCTTCGAAAATCGATCAAGATCAGCCATCGCTTCTAAGTCGAAAAATCTTCTTTCAAGAGCCAAAGAAGCGAAGCAGTGCGCACTTGAGGCCTTAGAAGAAGGAAATCATGATGAGGCATGGAGAAAATTTCATGAGCAGAAGCGGCTTTTTGCGCAGCTGGGTATTGAGAATGGTTCCAAGATATTGGAATCTCTAGCGCTAGACTCCAGTGTGCATGAGCATTTAGCCAAAGTCTTAAGAGTAGAGAGCAAGCACGAACAAGCATTAATGAATATTACTTATTTTTTGCTGGCTTCAGGAAAGCGTGATCCGAAGTTGATTGCGAACATACTTGCCCCGTATATAGAAAATTCTGAGTCAGTCACAGTAGAGCTTTCTGAAGCTGTAGATGATATTTGCAGTTACGATAAAGTTCCTGATATTAAAGCTGCACAACAAATTATTTCCGCTTGGAGTGTGCCGACGTCTGAGCCATGGTTACAGGCTGCTAGTGACCGAAATAAAACGAGCGGAGATATATTAATTGACGCTTTAGTAAAAGCGGGTCGAGAAGATGAACGGCATGACTTAAACCTCGTAGAAAAATTCAAGCATGATATTGCGGTAATGAAACGTTGTTGTGCTGCAGAGTTACGCATGATGGAAAGGACCGAGCATCTCGCTGCGCCATCATATTTTCTTCGCGTTGCTATTCTCTCGAATAAAGCAAAAGATTATGAATCAGAGATTGAATACTGTGAGGCATACATTCTTGCTGTTGAGCGTCATTATAAGAAGTATGGCACTGAATATCGTTATGATGTTCGTGAAGGTCCGACTTATAAGGCAATGGTGGCCAGACTGCCAAAAGCGGCGGATAAACTAAGGAAAAGTAGAAAAAATTCATGAATGGAGTACGAAAAGTGTTTTAAATAATATGTAATTTCGACTCTTATCACTGCTCGATTGTGATTGTTGAAGCCAAACAGAGGACCCACCTTGGCACGATTTACGCCATACGTGGGCGAGTTGGCATGCTCAAAGAGGAACAAGTCTTCAAGAGCTGCAAGAACTCGGCGGTTGGGCATCTTATGAAATGGTTTTGCGCTACGCTCATTTGGCAGGACAGCATTTGAAAGCGGTTGCATCGAATGTTGATGGCACAATTGGTACAAATTTGGCACAAAGCCAGAAAAAGAAAAGCCCCGCTATTTCTAGCGAGGCCTTATCAATAATGGTGCCCAGAGGCGGAATCGAACCACCGACACGGGGATTTTCAATCCCCTGCTCTACCGACTGAGCTATCTGGGCGTCGGGGCGTATTAAACGAGTTTTTCGGGTCTGAGTCAACCGCTTTTTTGATGAAATTCGGTGAATTCAGACCGTTTGCTCAGGAAATACCCAATTTGTTGATTTTTACACCTTCAAGTAGGTTGTACCCGCTAAACACTTCTCGTAATAGTCAGTCCAGCGTACGCCTTCACGCGGAGCAATGTGTCCCTTACGCACTTCGCGGTCAATCGACTTCTTGACTGTTTTGGCCATGTAATCGGTGTTGTACTGCATGGTTTCAAGCACTTTCTCTGCTGCAGTACCCGGAACCACTTCTTCAATGTAAAAGTCGCCTGGTTCGTCGTCATGGCAGTAAATATGAACTTCGGTTAACCGACCAAACAGATTGTGCATGTCGCCCATAACGTCTTGATACGCGCCGGTAAGGAACATACCTACGTGGTAGTTTTCGCCTTTGCGTAATGTGTGCATGGGGATGTTGTCGCTGATTTCGGTGCCTTCAATATATTTGCTCAGCTTGCCGTCGCTATCACAGGTGATATCCACAATTGAGCAACGCACTTCAGGCTTCTCGTCCAGGCGGCTAATGGGCACAATTGGCAATACCTGACCAATCGCCCAGGTGTCTGCAGCAGACTGGAAAATAGAGAAATTGCACAAGTATTGGCTGGCGAGCATATCTTCTAATTCTTCCAGCTCTTGAAAGACGAAGCTCTCGCGATCAAGCGATTGATGGATTTCTGTCAAAATGCGCCAATACATGGTGTCGAGCTTGGCCATTTCGTCTAAAGACAAAATACCCAGTTTGAATGCTTCATACGCGCTCTGCTTGAAACTTGCAGCGTCGTTATAGCGTTCTTGCGGGTGCATTTCGGTTGAGTTAACCAGCTCGCGCATGTTGCTGACAAGAATGTGCTCGTCGGCGATTGGGCTGATGTCGAATTGGGCACCGGTATTTTTAATCTCACCAACAATATTGGTCACCACACAACTGTGGTGTGCGGTAATGGCGCGGCCGCTTTCACTGACCAGGTTCGGGTGGGGGACTTCTTCGAGATCACAGATCTGCTTCACCCCGTAAACCACGTCAGCAACGTATTCTTCAGTTGAGTAATTACGCGATGAATCGGTGGTTGAGCTGGTTCCGTCGTAATCGATACCTAAACCACCACCAATATCTAAATACTCTAATGGCACGCCAATTTGAATCAATTTTGCATAAAGCCGTGCGCCTTCTGAAACCGCTTCTTTTACTTTGCGGATATCAGACATTTGGCTGCCGATATGAAAGTGCAATAATTTTGCACAGTGCAGCATGTCTTCTTTTTTCAAAAGCTCAACAATGTTTAATATTTCGGTAATGCTTAAGCCGAATTTCGCACGATCACCGCTTGAGCCTGCCCATTTGCCGGAGCTACGCACCATCATTTTGCTGCGCAAACCAATCATTGGCTCAACGCCAAGTTTTTTGGCTAACGGGATGAGCATTTCCAGCTCACTGAATTTCTCAATAACGATAATCATTTTACGGCGTAGCTGACGACCAAGTAGGGCGAGCGTCAGGTAGTCTTCGTCCTTGTAGCCGTTCAAAACGGTTAATGCATTCGGGTTTTCGTTATACGCAAGCACCGCCATAAGCTCTGGTTTGGAACCAGCTTCCAGGCCGTAGTCGTAAGGTTCACCGGCGTCGATGATTTCCTCGACCACTTCGCGCATTTGATTCACTTTAATGGGAAATACGCCAACATAACGTGCGTTGTAATCCGCATCCTCAATTGTCTTAGCGAATGTCTCATTTAAGATTTCAACTTGTGAGCGCAAAATATCGTGAAAACGGATAACCGCAGGCAGTTGAATTCCTTCAGCAAGAATTTCATCAACCACTTCTTTCATATCGATGTTTACGTCAGGCAGGCGATGATTGGGAGCAATTTGGATGCTGCCATTGTTACCAATTGAAAAATAACCTGCGCCCCAACGCTTTACGCCATAAAGTTCTTCGGCATCGTCGATTGTCCAGTTCTGCGCCATATCAGCGAGCCCCTTTTTCGTTCAAGATAATAAGTAATTCGCGCACAATTTTTGCGGCAAACACGTCAGAATTTCCGGTTGGATCAATTTCTGGTGATAACTCAACAACATCAGCGCCAACAAGATTTTTCTGTCGCAAAATTTTCATTAAGCTCACGTATGAATGAAAATCTTCGCCACCGGGCTCTGGCGTGCCAGTACCAGGCAGAAATGCTGGGTCAAAATAGTCAAGGTCGAGCGTCAGATAGATTGGACGGTCGGCTGGAATCGCCATCACGCTGTCCAAAAACTCTTTACGCGACTTACGCACGGTGCCGTGCTCATTCATAAACCGATATTCGTCACGGGTACCAGAGCGAATGCCGTACTGAATGAGTTCATGCCCCGGGCCAAAATGGTCAAGCGCACGACGAATAATTGATGCATGTGAGTAGTGGTAACCGAGAAAGCCATCACGCAAGTCGGCGTGTGCATCAAGGTGAAGTAGCACTAACTCAGGGTATTGCTGCAAGTATTTGCGAATTGGCGCGTAAGAAATTGAATGCTCGCCACCCAAGGTGAGCACCCGAATGTTGTCGGCTTCCAAGTTGATTGGGCCGAATACCTGTTCAAATTGATCGGTAGCATGTTGCCACTGCGCTTCCACATCATCACTTGAGCCAAGTGACAAGTTACCTAAATCATAAAACGGATGATCAAACAGATCGGCATCTAAGTAGGGCGAATAACTTTCGATGTCTTCTGACACGGAACGCAAGCCGTCGGGCCCGTTGCGGGTTCCTTTACGAAAGCATGCGGTGCCATCAAAACCAAACCCAATTATATGGGTGCCATTGGCATATAAAGCTGCATCGGTTTGTGCCCCAAAAAACTCGCGTACTGGGGTGTCCGTTTTCACTTCTAACGAAGTGATTTGTTTAGGTTGTTGCTGACTCAAGGTGATTCACCTCCGCTGGTTCAACAGTGATTTAATTGGCGTGCTTAAAAAGGGGGCTATTATCGTTGTAATTGCGCCAAATTGCCACACTCTGATTAACTACGAGAAGGCTTTTTTACTGGATTAAAAATCTCATGCTGAATGCGCAATAAATTCTCATCAAGCGGGTTCTTTTTGGTCCATGTGTCAATGAGTGGCACAGCAACCAACTGACCGGCTTTCAGCCCGGTCATTACCGCGGTTTCACCTTTTAAAATAAGCTCGACAGCATGCACGCCAAGTTCTGAGGCGAGCACTCGGTCGGATGCCGTTGGCGGGCCACCGCGTTGAATGTGGCCAAGTAAGCACGGTCGGCATGGCATGTCGTATTCGGCTTCCAGCTGTTCAGAGAGCGCGACAGCGCCGCCAGGCCATTGGTGCTCACTAAGGACCATAACGTAGCTGCCAGGGCCACGCACTGCTTCAACACGCTTGATGTGTTTCACCAATGCCGCCACCGTCAGCGGCTTATCTTTTTGCAGTTCGGGTAGAATCATGCGCTCAGCACCGGAGGCCATGGCGCTCATCAAACCGATGAAGCCAGCATGACGGCCCATGACTTCAACAATGAAAACGCGGTCCATTGCATCGGCGGTATCGCGAATTTTATCGAGGGCGTCCATTGCAATTGCAACAGCAGTTGAATAACCGATGGTTGCGTCAGTACCAAAAACGTCGTTATCGATGGTGCCCGGCACCCCAATAATTTGTCCAGACCAATAATTACTTAAGTGGTGGGCACCGCGAAATGAACCGTCACCGCCAATCACAATTAACGCATTGATATTGAGGCTGTTTAGGTTATCCGCTGCCAGCTTTGCGCTGTCTTCTTCTTTAAAACGCGGGCAGCGTGCACTTTTGATGATGGTGCCCGAATATTGCAGCACATGGGCCACGTCAGGTGCTTGCAGGGGAATATGCTCGTTGTTTAACAGGCCTTCGTAGCCGTGTCGAAACGCAATCACTTCCATGCCGTAATGTTCTGCAGCTAGTACGACAGCGCGCAGCGCTGCATTCATTCCTGGTGCGTCACCACCGCTGGTGAGTACGCCAATCCGTTGTGCTGTTGAAGTTTCAGACACCTCTATACTCCTCTTTACTATTGTCTGATAAGCTTATCGAACTTACCCTAATTTACAACGTACACAACATGACCGTGCAGAAAAATATTCAAGTTGAAGCAAATTCGATGCGCCAGTGGGCTCAAGCCTGCTTAGAAAAAGCCGGTGCGGAACCCAAATTAGCGCAGGCTATGGCGGAAAAGCTTCTGGCAGCTGATCTTATGGGGTTTCGAACCCATGGGTTAATGCGGTTGCGTTATAACCTCAATTGTTTAGCGGACGGCAGTTCGCGTCGCACCGGCCAGTATCACGTGCTGAAACAACGTGCGGCAGTGCAATTATGGGACGCTGACTTGGTATCCGGTTTGTACGTGGTGCCAGAAGCGATAACGGCTGCAATCGCTATGGCGAAAGAATGCGGCACCGGTACGGTGGTTATTAAGCGTGCACAGCATGTTGCGGCGCTAGCGGTTTACCTTGAACAAGCAACGCGTGCGGGCATGCTGATTCAAATCATGTGCGCAACGCCAGGTCAGCAAGCTGTTGCACCTTATGGTGCAAAATCGGCGTGGTTTTCGCCGAATCCGTTCGCGATTGGTGCGCCCACTCAGCAATTACCGATATTGCTTGATATTAGTTTGTCGATGACGGCTGCAGGCAAAGTACGAAAAGCCATTGCTGAGCAAAAGCCGTTGCCGTATCCGGCACTGATCACGGCTGCCGGCGACTATACGTCCGATGCCACAACATTTTTGGCCGACCCTGCTAGTGTGCTTGCCCCTCTGGGTGGCGAAGACCTCGGCTATAAAGGCTCGGGCTTATGTTTGTTCAGTGAATTATGGACGCTTGCGTTAAGCCAGCTAGGGCGTCATCAAGAACAGCCGGGTTTAGATGCCAACACGGTGTGGATTCAGGTGGTTGATCCGAGTGCTTTTGGTGATGCAGATGCATTTAAGGCACAAGCGCAAGCACTGGTTGACGGCATGCACCAAGCCATACCCATTGATGCCAATAAACCGGTTCGGATACCGGGCGAAGGTGCGTTAGCTACGCGTGAGCGGCAACTGCAATCCGGAGTGGACTATACGCCAGAGCTGTGGCGGCAATTAAAAAAGGTTGCTGACAGTATGCAGCAACCTTTACCGGACGTTCTAGATTAAGGCTGTAAGCGTTCGATTAACCAGCTTTCATGCTGCTTGGTAAAGGTGAATCGGTCGTGCAGTCGATAGCGACCGCCTTGCCAAAATTCAAAACGCTCAGGCGCAACCAAGTAACCACCCCAAGTATCAGGCATGGGCACTTGTTGGTCTTTATATTGTTCGGTGAGCGCATGATAACGCTGTTCTAATTCATCACGAGAAGCAATGGTATGACTTTGCGCTGAAGTCAACGCACCAAGTTGGCTTTCGCGAGGGCGGCTATAAAAATAAGCTTCGCTTTCGGCCCGTGCTATTTTGCGCGCAAAACCTTCAATACGAATCTGCTGTTCGAGTGCAAGCCACGCAAAATGCATAGCCACGCGGCTGTTTCCAGCAATATCATGGCCTTTTTGGCTGTCGTAATTGGTGTAAAACACGAAACCATCAGCCTGAATATCTTTCAGCAGTACGATACGTTGGTGCGGTTGACCATCCGCACCAACGGTTGCCAAAGTGAACGCTGTAGGGTCCGTCTGTGACGGATGATCTTTTGCCGCTTGAAACCAGTTCGCAAATTGCTGCATAGGTGCTTCAGCGAGCGACTCACGCGTTAGTTTGCCTTGGGCATAATCACGACGAACACTTTTTAAGTCCATACTGCGTCCACTTCCTTTCAATTAATTAGCGCTATATTCACGCTCACCTGCAACATAGGTGGCGTTTACATTGTTCTGCCATAGTATAGCGGCATCACGCGCAAAGGGATCATGATCTAACACAATGAAATCCGCCCACTTGCCTGGCTCAATGCTACCTAAAACCTGCTCTTGGCCAGCGGCATAGGCCGCATCAAGGGTAAAGGCACGCAGTGCTTGCTCAAGCGTTAAGCTTTCATGCGCGTACCAGCCACCTTGCGGTTGATTGTCACGATCTTGACGGGTTACTGCAGCGTGTAAGCCAAAAAATGGGTCTGCAAGTTCAACCGGGAAGTCAGAACCAGCCGCAATAATGGTGCCTTGTTCAGCGAATGTTTGCCAAGCGTAGGCGCCTTTCATACGTGCCTTACCTAAACGGTCTTCCGCCATATTCTTATCGCTGGTTGCATGCGTTGGTTGCATGGAAGCAATAATATTTAACTCTTTGAAACGCGGAATATCTTCGGGGTGAACAATTTGCGCGTGCTCAATACGATGGCGCAGGCTACGGCCGCCGATGGTGTTATAGGCACGCTCCATTTCGTCTAGAACAACGCGGTTCGCGCGGTCGCCAATAGCATGCGTATTGATTTGAAAGCCATGCGGAATAATCAATTCATAGAGTTCACGAATGCGTTCTTGCGACGTGACCATCAGCCCATGTTGACCAGGCGCATCATGGTAAGAGGCAAGTAGCGCTGCACCACGGCTACCTAAGGCACCGTCACCGTAAATTTTGACGCTGCGTACCGATAACTTGTCGTCATCTGTCACATAGGGGCCAGCCGCTAACAATTCAGCCAGTGTTGGCTCGGTGGCCGACAGCATTGCATAGATGCGAATAGGGAGTGCTTCGTCGTTTGCTAATTCTTTGTAGACTTGCAGGTTGGTTGCATCAACACCCGCATCATGCACGCCGGTGATACCGCGCGCTAACAGGTGTTCAAATGCCACTTTTAAGGCTTGTTCTTGCTGCTCGGCAGTCGGGGTTGGAATAACCCGTTCAACTAAGCCCATGGCGTTATCAATCAATACGCCGGTAGGCTGGCCTTGTTGATCGCGAATGATGTCGCCGCCATCAGGACTTACTGTGTTTGCGGTGATGCCTGCAAGTTCCAGTGCTTTACTATTTGCCCATGCGGCGTGGCCATCTACGCGCGTTAGGTAAATAGGGCGCTCAGCATCTACTTCGTCCAGTGTTTGTGCTTGAGGAAATTGGCGAACGTCCCAGTTTTCTTGATTCCAGCCGCGACCCAGTACCCAAGGCGCTGACGGATTTTTACGGGCGAAATCAGCCACTGTTGCCGCCGCATTGCTTTCTGAGGTGGCATTGCGTAAATCAGCCAACATCAGGTTTTGGCCTAAGCCCAGCACGTGACCGTGTGCATCGGTAATCCCCGGCAGTACAAACTTGCCTTTCAAATCAACCCGTTGGTCAGCCAGTTGCTTACCATAGGTTGCTTCAAGATCAGCAAGTGTGCCTACCGCTGCTACCTTGCCATCGCGAATCAGCATGGCATTAAACTTGACGAGTACCGCCTCGGCACCCGGCTTTCCGGTTAGCGTGTAACCGTTAAAATTGTGGAATAACGTGGTTTGCGAAAACGCAGCACCCGTATATAACATTATTAGAACAAATGTGATTAAACGTAAAATTCTCATAAAGTTCTCTTTTTGACTGAATTTTATGCCCTGTAGAACGTTCCTAGTTTTACAAAGCGTTTAGAGTGCGTCGCAAAAAATTCACTTTTTTACACTTTTTTACAATTTGGTAACACCAAACCTTCAAACATTCGTTAAAGCGTGTACAATACGCTAATTGTTAGGGACATTTAAAGCGCGTGGACATTCATGAAAATACTAATTATCGACTCGCAATTTTTCGTACGTGCTGGCCTCATTCAAGTACTAACAAGTTTCTCAGATGAGCTGGCAATCTACGAAGCCCCAAGTTTTGATATCGCGCAAGAATACCTGCGCCACCAAAGCGACTATAACTTAATTTTCCTCGATATGGACATTCCAGATGCGGAGATTCGCCCAACCTTGCAAACACTGAAGAAAATGGCGCCTAGCTCGCACATCGTTTTGTTCAGCTGGCCACGGCCGTTGTCAGAAGTTCGCCAAGCATTGAGCAATGGTGTTCGTAGTTATCTGCCCAAAGATGCGAGCGCTGAAGAAGCGAAGCAAGCTATTCGTATTCTGCTGCAAAACGATCGGTATTTACCAGAGGAGTCGCGTTTAAACGACACGATAAATCGACAAGGGAGTGCTGAGCACTTTTTGTCACCCCGCCAACTGGAAATTATGCAGTTACTGGCGCAAGGTTTGTCGAACAAAGAAATTGCGACAATTCTGGGAATTACTGAAGGGACAATTCGGGTTCATTTGTCGGCAATTTTTAAAGCAATTAAAGTATCAAACCGTACGGAAGCAACCTTGTGGTACTTACTGCGTCAGAAACGTTTGGTGAGTTAAATGAAGTTGGAGCAATTGCTGGAATCGATAGAGCAAGGCCGGCATGCTCCCACAGAACGGTGGAATCCGCCTTATTGTGGTGAGCTGCCAATACACATTGACGCTGACGGTAATTGGTTTTATCAAGGTTCGCTGATTAAGCGCCAAGCCTTGGTTAAATTATTCGCCAGCGTTTTGGTGTATGAAGACAACACTTTCTACCTGGTTACCCCCGCCGAGAAAGTTAAAATAACGGTTGCTGATGCGCCTTTCATTGTCACCACGTGGCAAAATGTGCCCAATGCAGAGCCACCGGTTATTCAGCTGACAACCAACATTGAGCAGCAATTTGCCCTTTCAGAACAACACCCATTAATCATTAGATCCGGCCAGCTGTACGTTGATTGCGGGCGTAACTTATGGGCAAAGGTGCATCGTAATGTGGTGTATCAATGGGCCGAAATAGCCAGGTCACGCACGCAACAGGGGCGTGAAATTTATTCCATCGAGAGTGCCGGAAAGCAATTTGATTTAAACGCGTAATGAGTCGCTTTATTTGCGCGAAACAAGGCGCTGCTCTATCATACGCAACCTAATATTCGTCAAGCCTGAGAGCCAATTCATGAAGCCAATCACGGTAACGCTTGCCCAACTCGATTTCACGGTGGGTGCTATCAAACGTAATACTGATTTAATCGTAGCTACGTTGGCGCAGTATCAAGACAGTGACCTTGTCGTTTTTCCTGAACTTGCGATAACAGGCTATCCACCTGAAGACTTGCTGTTTCGCGATGACTTGGAAGCGTTAGTTGACCAAGCCCTGAAAGAAATAGCCGCTGCAGCGGAACACAACTTGGCGGTAGTTGGCCATCCTCAGCGGGTGGGCAACGAGCTTTATAATAGTGTTTCGGTATTGCATCGGGGCCAATGTTTGGCGCGTTACCATAAGCAACGGCTGCCACAATACGGCGTGTTTGATGAGCAGCGTTATTTTATTCCAGGCCATGATACCGGTGTATTTAACTGGCAAGGCCATCGCATTGGCTTACTGATTTGTGAAGACCTATGGCATGCAGAGCCGCTCAGCCAGTTGCGCACGGAAGGTGTTGATTTAATTTTAACGCTGAACGCATCCCCTTATGAAGTTGATAAACATCAACAACGTATGCACATTATGCAACAACGCATCAGCGAAGCGCACATTCCAATTATTTACGTGAACAATTGTGGTGGCCAAGACGAATTAGTTTTCGATGGGCATTCGTTGGTGATGAATGCAAACGGCGATTTAGTGGCTGAATTACCCCACTGCCAACCATCATGCGCAAGCGTTCGCTGTGATAGCCATGGCATTACGTTACTCGACCAAGATATTAAACCCCACGCCCATGATCGTCTTGCAGAAATCTACCAAGCACTGGTGCTGGCGGTTAAAGATTACGTCGGTAAAAACGGGTTTAAAGGCGTTACATTGGGCCTTTCAGGCGGTATCGATTCAGCGCTGACCATGGCGATTGCAGTGGACGCGTTAGGCGCAGATAAAGTGCACGCGATTATGATGCCATTTCGCTATACCTCGCAAATGAGTCAAGATGATGCTGCTGAGCAAGCGCGCACCATGGGTGTCAAATACGATGTGGTGGCAATTGAACCTATCTATGATGCTTTCATGCAGCAGCTTGGGCCTTTATTTGTGGGAACAAGTGCAGATACCACCGAAGAAAACCTGCAGGCACGCGCACGCGGAACGCTATTAATGGCTGTTTCAAATAAAACCCATTCGTTAGTGCTTACCACCGGCAATAAAAGTGAGTTGGCGGTTGGCTACTGCACACTTTATGGCGATATGAATGGCGGCTTTGCACCCATTAAAGATGTACCGAAAACCTTGGTGTTTGCATTGGCGCGTTATCGCAACCAAGCGGCTGAGGTTATTCCAGAGCGTGTTATTACCAGACCGCCATCGGCCGAGTTAGCGCCTGATCAAAAAGATGAAGACAGTTTGCCAGCCTACGACGTGTTGGACAAAATACTCACGCTTTATGTGGAGCAAGACTGGTCGCCAAGTGCGATAATCGATTGTGGTTTCGATGAAGCTGAAGTCTTGCGTGTTGTGCGCTTGGTTGATATTAATGAATACAAACGTCGGCAAGGCGCAATTGGGCCTAAGATTACTTCGCGTAACTTTGGTAAAGACCGCCGCTACCCAATAACCAGTCACTTTCGTTATGAATTAGAACGGCAGGTGCAAGCTCGGAGTTCTCATGAAAAAAATTGAAGCGATTATCAAGCCATTCAAGCTAGATGACGTGCGTGAAGCACTTTCTGAAATTGGTATCGCGGGCATGACAGTTGCTGAGGTTAAAGGCTTTGGGCGTCAAAAGGGTCATACCGAACTGTATCGCGGTGCGGAATATATGGTCGACTTTCTGCCGAAAGTGAAACTGGAAATTGTTGTCTCAGACGACCAAGTTGAGCAGTGCATTGATACTATTTTGGAAACCGCACAGACGGGTAAAATTGGTGACGGTAAAATATTTGTCACCAATGTTGAGCGTGTTATTCGAATTCGTACTGGGGAAGAAAACGAAGACGCGGTTTAACAACCGCGCCTTTTTAATCAATTCTTTTTAATCAATTCTTGTTAATCAATTAAAGCGCGATAAGTAATCGCTTTGCGGGTAGTTGTGTTTCAAGGTGGCAACTGCGTCAGCACGCAATTCCACTAAACCTAAACTGTCGTAAGCTTCAGCCATAACCGCTAGCGCGTGTTCAGCTTCAGGCGTATCAGCAAAATTTTCTAACACATACTTGCCGCGATTGGCTGCTGCCAAAAATGCTTCGCGCTTCATGTAATATTGTGCGACCGCTAATTCGTGACGCGCAAGTCGACTCTTAATGCCAATCATTCGTTGGCGTGCATCCGCGGCGTACTTGCTGTCAGGGAAACGACGTACAAGTTCAGCGTAATCATCAAAGGCCTCGCGTGCTTTAGTTGGGTCACGGTCAGAACGATCTACACCGACCAAATCTTGAAACAAGTTCTCTGAGGCACGTTCGTTCGTGAGACCACGCATGTATAAGGCGTAGTCGATAGATTGGTGGTTCGGGTTGAGTCGCGTGAAGCGATCGACTGAGGCGAGCGCTTTATCAATATCACCTGTTTTATAGTAGGCATAAATCAGGTCAAGTTGGATTTGGTGAGTAAACGGACCAAACGGGAAACGGGTATTCAGCGCTTCAAGCACCTGCAAGGCACTTGTGAAATTACCGTTTTGCAATGCTTGTTGAGCACGGGCATAACCTGCTTCTACATCGGTTAACCGGTTAACATCAGTTTCGTCTGGTGAGCTTGAGCAAGCGCTCAATGTCAATGCTGCGATGCAGGCTAAGATTATACGAAATTTCATAGTTTGTTTTTTTAATCTCTGTTGATTTAACTTTGGTGCAGCGCCCCAAACAGGTACACTATACATATTCACGCATTCTAGCGCAGCGTTGGCTGCTTTCACAGGTCCGAATACGAATTTATGAGCGAACAGATTTTATTAACTGGAAACGTCCCCCTTTCTGCCAACGGTAAGCGCTTGGACCAAGCACTTGCTGAGATGTTCCCTGACTACTCACGTTCTCGGTTAAAAACTTGGATCACCGACGGACACGTTCGTATCGAAGGCAATGTTGTTGACAGACCGCGCGAGAAAGTACTGACAGGAATGGCCATCGAAGTCGATGCCGAATTAATTGAAGAGCGACGCTTCGAAGCGCAGCCCATGGACTTGAATATCGTTTATGAAGACGACGACATTTTAGTCATCAATAAGCCTGCTGGCTTAGTTGTGCATCCCGGCGCGGGAACACCCGATGGTACATTGTTAAATGCGCTGTTGCATCACTTTCCGGCTATTGATCAAGTTCCTCGCGCGGGAATCATTCACCGTTTGGATAAAGACACCACGGGTTTGATGGTGGTAGCGAAGACTGTGCCTGCGCAAACCCATCTTGTTGCGGCAATGCAGGAACGCCAAATCACCCGTGAGTACGAGGCGGTTTGTAATGGCCCAATGACTGCAGGTGGCATGATCGACGAGCCAATTGCGCGTCATCCAACGCAGCGTACGCATATGGCGGTTGTTGCACTTGGCAAACCAGCCGTGACTCATTTTCGTGTGGCAGAGCGTTTTCGTGCGCATACGCTGTTGCGGTTAAGGCTGGAAACCGGACGAACCCACCAAATTCGTGTGCACATGGCGCATTTGCGTCATCCTTTAGTTGGCGACTTTACCTATGGTGGTCGGCCACGCCCGCCGCAGAAAGCGAGTGCTGAACTATTGGAAACCTTACGCAATTTTCGCCGTCAGGCATTGCATGCCGCGCGACTTTCGTTGCATCACCCAATTACCGGCGAATGGATGAGTTGGGAAGCTCCAACACCTGACGACATGGTGAATTTAATTGCAGCATTGCGTTTAGATCGCCAGGAACATCCGGTCGACTAAACCATGTTAATGCTTGATTGGACATTACCACCAGGCATTCATGCTGCAATTTCTACGGTCGCACAACCAGGCAATGTGGCAGCTCATGTAGGTGCCGATCCGGCCGCCGTCATTAAAAATCGATGCGTGTTACAGCGTGAGGCACAGTTACCCTGTGCGCCGCGCTGGTTGGCACAAATTCACAGCAACCAGGTTGTGAATTTTTCTGAAGCGCGTCCGACAGTTAAAGCCGACGCCATTTACTCAAACCAACCTCAATCTGTCTGTGCGGTGTTAACCGCCGACTGTTTACCTATTTTATTGTGCAGCGATAACGGCAACGAAATCGCAGCAGTTCATGCCGGTTGGCGCGGTTTAGCCAATGGCGTAATTGAAAATACCTTGCGCCAATTCCAATGCCCCCCACAACAGATTCAGGCTTTTATCGGTCCCGCTATTTCTGTTGCTGCTTTTGAAGTCGGCGATGACTTACGGGCAGCATTTGCCGAATTAAATCTGGTTGATTTATCGACGTTCCGTCCCCACAAAGCGGGCAAGTGGTTTGCTGATCTCCCGTTGTTAGCTGAACGCACTCTTCAGGCTCATGGTTGCTTGCATATTAAGCAAAGCGGCTGGTGCACCTATAACGATTCGCGTTGGTATTCCTATCGCCGCGATGCTCATTGTGGCCGCTTTGCATCAATAATTTGGAAAAATTAGCACGTTTGTGCTTGAAATTGGTTAATTAATACCCACATAGATAATCAGGATATAACTGATATTTTTAGAGGGTAATCATGCGATTCGATAAACTAACCAACAAATTTCAAATGGCGATTGCTGACGCACAGTCATTAGCGTTGGGTCGCGACCATCAATTTATTGAGCCACTACATATTATGCAGGCGCTATTGACGCAAGACGGCGGTTCTTTACGTCCGATGATGACGCTTTTGCAAGTTGATCAAAACAGCTTGCGCACACAACTTAATGCCGCACTAGAGAAACTCCCGCAGGTTGAAGGCACTGGGGGCGATGTTCAAGTGTCTGCGGCCTCAAGCAGTCTGTTAAATCTCTGCGATAAATATGCGCAAAAGCGTAATGACCAGTTCATTTCGTCTGAACTATTTGTGCTTGCGGCAACAGAAGACAAAGGCGCACTGGGCGAAATATTAAAGAAACTTGGTGTAACACGTGAAAAAGTGGAGAAAGCAATTGAGAAAGTGCGAGGTGGTGACGCTGTGAGCGATCAAAATGCTGAAGATCAACGCCAAGCATTAACTAAATATACCGTTGACCTGACCGAGCGTGCTGAGCGCGGTAAGTTAGATCCGGTTATTGGTCGAGATGATGAGATTCGTCGCACCATCCAAGTGTTGCAGCGTCGTACTAAGAACAATCCGGTGTTAATTGGTGAGCCTGGTGTTGGTAAAACAGCCATTGTTGAAGGGCTGGCGCAGCGTATCGTTAATGGTGAAGTGCCAGAGGGGCTGAAACATAAACGCGTGTTGTCGCTTGACCTAGGCGCTTTGTTAGCTGGCGCTAAATACCGCGGTGAGTTTGAAGAGCGGTTGAAAGCGGTATTGAATGAATTAGGTAAAGAAGAAGGGCGCATCATTCTCTTTATTGATGAGCTGCATACCATGGTCGGCGCGGGTAAAGCGGATGGCGCAATGGATGCGGGCAATATGCTTAAGCCTGCACTTGCGCGTGGCGAGCTGCACTGCGTGGGCGCAACCACATTAAATGAGTACCGCCAATTTATCGAAAAAGATGCGGCACTTGAGCGTCGCTTTCAAAAGGTACTTGTTGATGAACCTTCAGTTGAAGATACCATTGCGATATTGCGTGGCCTGAAGGAACGCTATGAGGTGCACCATTCGGTGCAGATTACCGACCCTGCTATTGTTGCGGCGGCTTCATTGTCGCATCGGTACATCAGCGACCGCCAGTTGCCCGATAAGGCAATCGACCTTATTGATGAGGCGGCCTCGAGCATTCGTATGCAGATTGATTCGAAGCCTGAAGATTTAGATCGCTTAGAGCGTCGTATTATCCAACTGCAACTTGAACAAAAAGCATTGCAGAAGGAAAAAGATGAAGCGAGTAAAAAACGTTTAGAACTGCTTGAGGGGGAGTTAGACGATCAGCAACGTAAATATGCGGAGCTCGAAGAAGTCTGGTTGTCTGAAAAAGCGGTCGTTCAGGGTGAACAGCACATAAAAGCACAGCTTGAAGAAGCCAAAACGGAGCTTGATATTGCGCGTCGAGCAAGTGACCTGAACCGCATGTCAGAACTTCAGTACGGCCGTATTCCTGAATTGGAGCGGCAGTTGAAAGCGGCTTCTGAGGTGGACGAAGAAGGCATGTCGCTACTTAAGAATAAAGTCACTGAAGAGCAAATTGCTGACGTACTATCGCGTTGGACAGGCATTCCTGTAAGTAAAATGCTTGAAGGTGAGCGTGATAAGTTACTCAAAATGGAAGAGAATTTGCACCAACGCGTTGTTGGACAAGATGAAGCTGTTACCTCGGTGGCGAATGCAATTCGTCGCTCACGAGCAGGTTTGTCTGATCCGCAACGGCCGATAGGCTCGTTTTTGTTCTTGGGCCCAACCGGTGTTGGTAAAACGGAATTATGTAAGGCGCTTGCGCATTTCATGTTTGACACTGACGATGCCATGGTGCGCATCGATATGTCTGAATTCATGGAACGGCATGCGGTATCGCGTCTGGTTGGTGCGCCTCCTGGCTATGTCGGTTATGAAGAGGGGGGCTACCTGACGGAAGCTGTTCGTCGACGTCCTTATTCAGTGATTCTATTAGACGAAATAGAAAAAGCGCATCCAGATGTATTTAATATTCTGTTGCAGGTACTTGATGATGGGCGTTTAACAGATGGACAAGGACGGACTGTCGATTTTCGGAATACCGTAATCATCATGACGTCGAATCTGGGTTCAGATGTCATTCAAGAGAAAGCTCATGAGCAAACTTATGAAGAAATGAAAGCTGAAGTGATGGGCATTCTGTCGCATCATTTCCGGCCTGAATTCTTGAATCGTGTTGATGAAACGGTGGTGTTCCACCCATTAGCGAAGGATCATATTAAGCACATTGCGCAAATTCAGTTACAACGTTTGTACCAACGCTTAGCTGAACGTGATTACTCGATTGAGCTGAGTGATGCTGCTTTAGCTCACTTAGCCGAGGCTGGGTTTGATCCGGTGTTTGGAGCGCGCCCATTGAAACGGGCGATTCAACAAGAGCTCGAAAACCCATTAGCACAGCAAATCCTATCAGGAAAGCTGCTGCCTAAAACAGCAATCAAGGTTGATTACCAAGACAATAACTTGGTGATTTCCCAGTAAGCGGCACAATGTAATAGCCGGGCTAAGCACAAGTTCGGCTATTTATTGCAATGAATAAGCTATGCTATGCTGTGCGGCCACCATTATAAGGGAACCAAACTATGCCGAATAAAACTGAACAGTCATTAACCACAGCAAAGAGTCGTGGAATTTTCCTGTTGCCAAACCTGTTGACAACAGCGGGACTGTTTTCAGGCTTTTTTGCCATCGTTGCGTCGATGAATAATATGTTTGAATCGGCTGCTGTTGCTATTTTTATAGCCATGGTATTCGACGGCCTTGATGGGCGCGTTGCGCGTATGACAAACACCGAAAGCGAATTCGGTGCTGAATACGACAGCATGGCGGACATTGTGTCATTTGGTATGGCACCTGCATTGGTCATGTATAACTGGGCGCTTGGTGATCTTGGCAAGCTCGGTTGGTTGGCTGCCTTCATTTTTGTTGCCGGTGGTGCATTGCGGTTGGCCCGATTTAATACCAACCATGGCACATCCGATAAACGTTATTTCCAAGGCTTAGCCATTCCGAGTGCGGCAGCGATAGTCGCCGGGTTTGTTTGGGTTGGCAATAAATACGAAATTGATCCAAGCAACGTAAGTTATTTTGCAGCGTTTCTAACCATCGCTGCAGGTTTGTTGATGGTAAGTAACTTCCGTTATCACTCGTTTAAAGATGTCGATTGGCGTGGACGCGTATCGTTCATTGCCATCCTTGCGATTGTATTAGCGTTCGTGATTGTTGCTACCGAACCTTCATTGGTGTTGTTTTCTATTTTCTTCTTGTACGCGATTTCTGGTCCAATCACGACCTTCCGTACAATAAAGAACATTAAACTTGAACATGTGGTTGGTGATACTGATTGTGAAGAAGGTGATTCTGTAACGAAAAGCCAACAAGAAACATCAGAAAAAGTCCAAAAATCGGACGATAAAAAGACATCCGATTAAAAAGCCAGCAAACGATTCAGTTTTGATGAAAAAGATCTTGCGCAGTTGGCGGCGATCCTTATAATTCGCCGCCGTTGTCACCAAGTGATGACGCCGGTTCAGAAGGTGATGAAAATCACAAAAAAAGATCCAAAAGGATCTTGACCTGACCAAGGGATGGCGT
>NZ_JBLWWA010000005.1:0-51208 GCF_048268165.1 Pseudidiomarina sp.
CTTCTGAACCGGCGTCATCACTTGGTGACAACGGCGGCGAATTATAAGGATCGCCGCCAACTGCGCAAGATCTTTTTTCATATTTTAGTTCAACTGATTTATTTTTACCCAAATTGAACAAAGTTTGACTATTGTTTGTCTATAAAGACTGCTATCTTTACAAACGGTCACTTATTATTACTATAAAGACATAATGATTTAATCGGGGTGCGCCTATGAAAGTTATACCAACTTTATTGGCTGCGAGCGTATTTATGACATGCGCTACATACGCGGCAGATTCTGCTGTCATTGAAGCTTCTAAGGCTAAAACTTACGTTTTAGACGAGGAAAATCAACGCCTAGCCGAAACTTACGCACGGATGCTTCGATATTACGAACAGCGAAATTTTTCTTCAACTCGATCCGTAAGGGTTCTAATGGGTAATTATCCACAACATGTGGAACCTATCTTATATGCCGCTTTTGATCGATATCCAAACCATTATCGCCATATAATAAAAGCCGCAATTGACGCCGAGCCCGCATTTACTCGCGACATTATAACCGTCGCTTTAAACCTGGAAGTTGCAGATCCAGCCGAAATCGTTCGTATTGGCGTCGAAACTGAACCAAGTTATGCTGAGGCAATGGTGAATACGGTTGATCAAATTAATCCCGAACAATTTAATGAAGTAATTCGGGTTGCTGTATTAACTGAACCTCATACAGCCGATGGTATTTTACGCGCCAATAAAGAAGCTGAAGTTGGCAAGCTTGAGTCAATCATTCGCTCAGTACTTGCAGCTGCACCAGCTCTCGGTGGTTACCTTGCCGACACCATCAGCGATATCATAGGTAGCGCTTCAGATACCGATGAACTTCAAACACAAGATATTGAACGTCAACGTGCAATTGCTTTGTTACGAAGTGCTTATGATGCTGGCGGGATCACCATTGAACAACTGAAAGTTATCGCTGCTCGACACGAACTTTCTGAAGATGAGCTTGAACAAATCCTTAATCAGTAAAAGTTGATTATCAAGAAACGAAAAAGCCGCTCAATTGAGCGGCTTTTTTATGTAACTTCTTTCAAAGCTACTTATTCTACTACTGCAACTTCTTCAGTTTCAGTAACGTCTACTTCTGGACGGTCAACAAGTTCAACGTATGCCATAGGTGCGTTGTCTCCAGCACGGAAGCCACACTTCATAATACGAGTGTAACCACCAGCACGCTCTTGATAACGTGGACCTAGTTCATTAAACAGCTTACCAACTACTTCTTGGTCGCGAGTGCGAGCAAAAGCCATACGGCGGTTTGCTACGCTATCTTGCTTAGCTAAAGTAATTAGCGGCTCGATAACGCGACGCAGTTCTTTAGCTTTTGGCAACGTGGTTTTGATCACTTCGTGACGAACCAGTGAGCTTGCCATATTGCTGAACATCGCTTTACGATGGCTGCTGTTGCGGTTGAGTTGACGACCACTCTTACGATGGCGCATACCTATACCCTTCTCAGTAAATCTCTGTAAAAGATAACTTAGTCTCGATCAACCAAGCTTGCTGGTGGCCAGTTCTCTAGGCGCATGCCTAGCGACAAACCACGTGATGCAAGCACGTCTTTGATTTCGGTGAGCGATTTTTTACCCAAGTTCGGAGTCTTTAACAACTCAACTTCGGTACGCTGCACTAAGTCACCAATGTACTGAATAGCTTCTGCTTTTAAACAGTTCGCAGAACGCACAGTTAATTCCAAATCGTCTACCGGACGCAAAAGAATCGGATCAAATTCCGGTTTCTCTTCTTTCTCTTCTGGCTCGCTCATGTCACGTAACTCTACGAACGCTTCAAGCTGTTGAGCAAGAATTGTTGCAGCGCGACGAATCGCTTCTTCTGGATCCAACGTACCGTTGGTTTCCATATCGATAACCAATTTATCCAAGTCAGTGCGCTGCTCAACACGTGCTGAATCAACACTGTAAGCAATACGCTCAACTGGACTGAAAGAAGCGTCAACTAGTAGAAGACCGATTGGACGCTCTTCATCGTCAGCGGACTGACGTGCCGAAGCTGGAACATAACCGCGACCACGCTCTACTTTGATTGACATTTCAATCTCAGTATCACCTGTTAAAGTACAGATGAGGTGGTCAGAGTTAAGAATTTCAACATCACCATCATGCGTGATGTCGCCAGCCTTGACAGGGCCCGCTCCGGATTTTTTCAAGGTCAGAATCGCTTCATCTTTGCCTTCCATGACTACTGACAAACCTTTAAGGTTCAACAGAATCTCGATGATGTCTTCCTGAACACCCTCTTTGCTGCTGTATTCGTGCTGTACACCTTCAATCTTAACTTCAGTAACTGCCACACCTGGCATTGACGAAAGTAAGATGCGGCGCAACGCGTTGCCCAGCGTGTGACCAAAGCCACGCTCAAGAGGCTCCAACGTCACTTTAGCGTGAGTCGGGCTAATTTGTTCGATATCGACTAGCCTTGGCTTTAGGAATTCGGTAACAGAACCCTGCATTGTGTCCTCTCTTTATGCTTAAGCTTTACTTAGAGTAAAGCTCTACGATCAACTGTTCGTTAATTTCAGCAGACATATCTGCACGCTCTGGAAGACGTTTAAACTGACCTTCCATCTTAGTGCCGTCTACTTCCAACCATACTGGCTTCTCACGCTGTTCTGCGAGTTCCAATGCGGCTGCGATCCGCGCCTGCTTTTTCGCTTTTTCGCGAATTGTCACAACGTCTTCCGGGCGTACTTTAAACGACGGAATGTTGACTACCTGACCATTCACTACTACTGCTTTGTGGCTTACCAACTGGCGTGCTTCAGCACGAGTTGATGCGAAGCCCATACGGTACACCACGTTATCAAGGCGTTGCTCAAGCAATTGCAGCAGGTTCTCACCAGTGTTGCCCTTAATACGGGCAGCTTCTTTGTAATAGTTACGGAATTGCTTTTCCAGTACGCCGTAAATACGACGAACTTTTTGCTTTTCACGTAACTGCAAACCGTAATCAGACAAACGGCCGCGACGTGCGCCGTGCTGACCCGGTGCGCTTTCGAGCTTACATTTCGTATCGATTGCGCGTACGCCGCTTTTCAGGAACAAGTCTGTTCCTTCGCGACGACTCAGTTTGAGTTTTGGACCCAAATATCTAGCCATGTTCTTTCTCCAACTATCGTTTGGCGCCTATTAAACGCGACGTTTCTTAGGCGGACGACAACCGTTGTGAGGAATAGGCGTCACATCAGTAATGTTCGTGATGCGATAACCTACAGCGTTCAATGCGCGAATCGATGATTCACGACCAGGACCTGGGCCCTTAACGAACACTTCTAGGTTTTTCAAACCGTATTCCTTCGCCATTTCACCCGCGCGCTCAGCAGCAACCTGTGCAGCAAATGGGGTAGATTTACGTGAACCACGGAAACCCGAACCACCTGCAGTTGCCCATGCTAACGCGTTACCTTGACGGTCAGTGATGGTCACAATGGTGTTATTGAAAGATGCATGGATGTGAGCCATGCCATCAGCGACTTGCTTTTTAACGCGCTTACGAGTACGAGTTGGTTGTTTAGCCATTTCTTCTCAACTCCCTACTTCTTAATTGGTTTACGCGGACCTTTACGGGTACGCGCATTTGTTTTAGTGCGCTGTCCACGTAGAGGCAAGCCACGACGATGACGTAGACCACGAAAACATCCGAGATCCATCAAGCGTTTTATGTTCATAGATACTTCACGGCGAAGATCGCCTTCAACAGTAAACTTAGCTACTGCTTCACGAAGTACATCCAGTTTTTCTTCTGACAAAGAGCCGATTTTAGTATCTTCCGGTAACTCGATCGAAGCTAGGATAGCTTTAGAACGAGTACGGCCGATACCGTAAATCGCAGTCAAGGCAATGACTGCATGCTTATTGTCAGGAACGTTAATGCCAGCGATACGGGCCACTAACACGTCTCCTTTAGTTTATGGGTGACCGGATTTGAAAAGCCCGTTAGGATACTCAACCAGTCGCCAATTTGCAAACATATCAAAGCCGCAGCCAAAAATTTAATTTTGACTGCGGTCTTCTTCATCGAATTAACCTTGCCGTTGCTTGTGCTTAGGGTCACTGCAAATTACGCGCACAACACCGTTGCGCTTGATAACTTTACAGTTACGGCAGATTTTCTTCACGGAAGCACGAACTTTCATTGCTACACTCCGTAATTATCCAATCTTAACGGCCGAAGCCCTTCAGATTAGCTTTTTTCAGGACCGAGTCATACTGATGTGACATCAGATGAGTTTGGACCTGCGCCATAAAGTCCATGATAACAACTACGATAATTAAAAGCGACGTACCACCGAAATAGAATTGTACGTTCCACGCAATCATCATGAACTCAGGAACCAAACAGACAAAGGTAATGTATAGGGCGCCCGCAAGCGTCAAACGTGTCATCACTTTATCAATGTAACGGGAGGTTTGCTCACCTGGACGAATACCAGGGATAAACGCGCCCGACTTCTTCAAGTTATCTGCTGTCTCGCGTGGATTAAATACCAACGCGGTGTAGAAGAAACAGAAGAAGATTATTGCTGCTGCATAAAGCATTACGTACAGGGGCTGACCCGGTGACAATGTCAACGAGAGCTCTTGTAAGAAGTTTGCTACCGCACCTTCACCTTGGCCAAACCAAGTTGCGATGGTGCCTGGGAACAAAATAATACTTGATGCGAAAATCGGTGGAATTACACCTGCCATATTAACTTTCAATGGCAAGTGTGTGCTTTGCGCTGCAAACACCTTACGGCCTTGCTGACGCTTCGCATAGTTCACTACAATACGACGTTGACCGCGTTCTACGAACACAACGAAATATGTAACTGCGAGAACAATAACACCAATTAGCAATAACAATAATAAATGCAAATCACCTTGACGTGCTTGCTCTGCCGTCTGACCAATGGCCGACGGAAGGCCTGCTACAATACCGGTGAAGATCAGAATAGAGATACCGTTTCCAATTCCACGTTCGGTAATCTGCTCACCTAACCACATTAAGAACATGGTACCGGTAACCAAACTCACGATAGCCGTGAAGTAAAACCCAAAACTCGGGTCAATAACCAGACCTGGCATTAGGTTTGGCAAGCCAGTGGCAATACCAATTGATTGGAAAGTTGCAAGTACTAACGTACCCCAACGCGTATATTGGCTGATCTTACGACGGCCACTTTCACCTTCTTTCTTAAGCTCGGCTAAGCGCGGATGAACCACACTTGCCAATTGCATAATAATCGAAGCTGAAATGTACGGCATAATACCTAGTGCAAATACCGATGCGCGTTCAAGCGCACCACCGCTGAACATGTTAAACATGGCCACGATGGTGTCTTTTTGCTGATCGAATAGTTGCGCCAATACTGCGGCATCTATACCAGGAATCGGCACAAAGGAGCCCGCACGGAACACGATTAACGCGCCGAGTACGAACAGCAGTCGACGTTTAAGCTCCGACGTGCCACCTTGAGCTCTGTTAGATTCCAATCCTGGTTTAGCCATGTGCTCTATCCTTCGATTTTGCCGCCAGCAGCTTCAATAGCTTCGCGGGCGCCTTTGGTGACCTTGATGCCTTGAACTGTAACTTTACGGCTGATTTCGCCTGACTTGATGACTTTTACAGTCAACACGTCGTGACGAATTAAGCCAGCTTCTTTTAATGAAGCTAGGGTTACAGTATCACCAGCAACTTTTGCAATCTCTGCCAAGTTTACTTCAGCAGTCGTAATTGACTTGCGTGAAGTAAAGCCAAACTTCGGCAAACGACGTTGAATTGGCATTTGTCCGCCTTCAAAACCTGGCTTAATAGAACCGCCAGAGCGTGAAGTTTGACCTTTATGACCACGACCACTCGTTTTACCAAGGCCTGAACCAATACCACGGCCGAGACGCTTTTTGCTAGTTTTTGCACCAGGTGCAGGGGAGATCGTATTCAAGTACATAAATTAATCCTCCACCTTTACCATGTAAATGACTTGGTTAACCATGCCGCGGACGGCTGGAGTATTTTCCAGCTCGACCGTGTGACCAATCCGGCGCAGACCAAGACCACGAAGTGTAGCTCGATGCTTCGGTAAACGACCGATTGAGCTACGCGTCTGGGTTACTTTGATTGTCTTATTCGCCATCGCTCACTACCCCAAAATTTCGTCAACGCTCAATCCACGTTTAGCCGCTACTTGCTCAGGCGACTTCATACCGTGAAGTGCCTTAATAGTGGCACGAACAACGTTGATTGGGTTGGTTGAACCATATGCTTTTGACAGCACGTTGTGTACACCTGCAACTTCAAGTACTGCACGCATCGCACCACCGGCGATGATACCTGTACCTTCCGAAGCTGGCTGCATAAATACCTGTGAACCTGAATGACGGCCTTTAACAGGATGCTGTAAGGTATCACCTTTCAGCTGAACAGTTACCATATTGCGACGCGCTTTTTCCATTGCTTTTTGAATAGCAGCTGGAACTTCACGTGCTTTACCGTAACCGAAACCCACTTTACCTTGACCGTCACCAACTACAGTTAGTGCAGTGAAACTAAAGATGCGACCACCTTTAACAACTTTCGCTACACGATTAACCGTAATCAGCTTTTCTTGCAGATCACTTTGTTGAGCTTCTACATTTGCATTTGCCATGTTCGTCTCCTAGAACTGAAGTCCAGCTTCACGTGCTGCGTCAGCCAAAGCGGCGACACGACCGTGATAACGGAAGCCACTGCGATCGAATGCGACGATTTTCACGCCTTTTTCAATCGCCCGTTCAGCGATCAGCTTGCCAACTGCTTTAGCAGCTTCAACGTTACCAGCAGCTTTAAACTGCTCACGCATAGCTTTTTCTACAGTTGATGCTGAAGCGAGTACTTCAGAACCGTTCGATGCAATAAGCTGAGCGTAAATGTGCCGTGGTGTACGGTGAACGACCAGGCGGTTTGCACCCAACTCTTGCATTTTCTTACGAGGGCGCGTTGCGCGACGTAAGCGAGCTGTTTTTTTGTCCATAGTCTTACCTTACTTTTTCTTGGCTTCTTTACGGCGCACTTGCTCATCGGCATAACGTACACCTTTACCTTTATAAGGCTCAGGCTTACGGTACGCACGAATGTTAGCGGCAACTTGACCCACTAACTGCTTGTCGACACCTTTAACGACTACTTCAGTTTGTGCTGGGACTTCGATAGTGATTCCCTGAGGGATATCGAACTCAATAGGGTGTGAGAAACCTAGCGTAAGGTTCAATTTCGAACCTGCAGTATTGGCACGATAACCAACACCGATTAGCTGTAGTTTTTTCTCATAACCCTGCGCAACACCAACCACCATGTTTTGCAGTAATGCACGTGCTGTACCTGCTTGCGCGTTAGCGTTCGCAACACCTTCACGTGCAACAGTGCGTAAAACGTTGTCTTCTTTGACAAGTTCTACAGCATCGTTAACTACACGGCTCAATGAGCCTTTGGCACCTTTGATTGTTACTTCCTGGCCATTTAGCGTAACTTCAACGCCAGCAGGAATGGCAATCGGTGCTTTAGCAACTCGTGACATTTCCTAACTCCTCGTTAAGCTACGTAGCCAAGAACTTCACCGCCAAGACCCGCTTTGCGAGCGGCGCGATCAGTCATTAGGCCTTTCGAAGTTGAGACTACTGCGACACCTAAACCACCCATTACTTTAGGTAGTTCATTGCGTTTCTTATAGATACGCAATCCAGGGCGACTTACGCGCTCAATTGTTTCAATAACAGGCTTACCTTCAAAGTATTTCAGAGTAACTTCAAGTTCAGTTTTCACTTCACCTGAAACGCTGAAATCCGCGATATAACCTTCTTCTTTAAGAACTTGGGCAATAGCCAATTTCTGTTTAGAAGCAGGCATGCGCACGGCAACTTTGTTAGCACCCTGAGCGTTGCGGATGCGAGTGAACATATCCGCAATTGGATCTTGCATGCTCATATTTGCTTTCTCCCGTGACTCGTGGCTTACCAGCTAGCTTTTTTCAAGCCAGGAATTTCACCGCGCATCGCTTTCTCACGTACTTTAATACGGCTCATGCCGAATTTACGTAGGAAACCGTGTGGGCGGCCCGTTACGCGGCAGCGGTTACGCTGACGGCTTGGGCTCGAATCACGAGGAAGACTTTGCAATTTAAGCACGGCTTCCCAACGCTCTTCGTCCGAAGTACTCGGATCGCTGATCACAACTTTAAGTGCGATGCGTTTCTCTGCGTATTTAGCTGCTAGCTTTTGACGCTTCAGCTCACGCATTTTCATTGACTCTTTTGCCATAACTCTACACCTTACTTCTTGAACGGGAAGTTAAAGGCAGCGAGCAAAGCGCGAGCTTCGTCATCAGTGCCTGCAGTAGTGGTGATAGTGATGTCAAGACCACGAACCTTGTCGACTTTATCAAAGTCGATTTCTGGGAAGATGATCTGTTCACGTACGCCCATACTGTAATTTCCCCGACCATCGAAAGATTTCGGGTTCAAACCACGGAAATCACGAACACGCGGGATTGCAATAGTAATTAAACGTTGCAAAAAGTCCCACATGCGTTCGCCACGCAGAGTCACTTTACAGCCAATTGGGTAGCCTTCACGGATTTTGAAGCCAGCGACAGATTTACGAGCAACAGTTTTAACTGGACGCTGACCAGAAATAGCTTCTAGGTCTGCGGCAGCGTTGTCGAGAATCTTTTTGTCTGCCAGAGCTTCACCAACACCCATGTTAAGGGTGATTTTTTCAATCCGAGGGACTTGCATGACGCTGTTGTAGCCGAACTGTTTAACCAGTTCTGGAACTACTGATTCTTTGTAAAAATCATGCAGTTTCGCCATCGTAAAACTCCAAATTAAAAATTAAATGATTGCGTTGTTAGATTTGAAGAAGCGAACTTTCTTGCCATCTTCAATCTTAAAGCCAACACGATCTGCTTTATCAGTCTCTGGGTTGTAAACTGCTACGTTAGAAACGTGGATTGCTGCTTCCTGCTCCACGATACCGCCAGCTACGCCCAATGCAGGGTTTGGCTTTTGGTGTTTCTTAACGATGTTTACGCCTTCAACGAATACACGATTCGAAGCGGTATCGACTTTAAGCACTTTACCGCGCTTACCCTTGTCTTTACCTGCCAGGACTACTACTTCATCATCACGTTTGATTTTTGCCGCCATATCTGGACTCCTTACAGTACTTCTGGTGCCAGAGAAACAATCTTCATAAATTGCTCAGAGCGCAATTCACGAGTCACTGGTCCAAAGATACGAGTGCCAATCGGTTGCTTGTTATTGTTCAACAAAACAGCCGCGTTGCGGTCAAAACGGATGACTGACCCGTCTTGACGACGGACGCCTTTCTTGGTGCGAACGACCACCGCATTCACAACATCACCTTTCTTCACTTTGCCGCGAGGAATCGCTTCTTTAACAGAAACTTTGATGATATCGCCAATGTTTGCATACCGGCGGTGCGAGCCACCCAGAACCTTAATACATTGTACGCTGCGTGCGCCGCTGTTATCAGCCACGTCCAGAGTAGTTTGCATTTGGATCATTGCAGTGCTCCGCTTTATGTAAAAAACAGACTCTTTCGAGCCACTGATGTCCAGCCATCCTCAAAGACATTTGAGAATATAAGACTTCCCCTTATAAAAGGGCGGCGAATTGTAACAGATATAATTTTCAGATGGTAGTAAGAGATGTGAAATAAAAACAGAAAAGTTTGGGTGGTAAGGGTACTATGCCGAAACCCTGTTGAGTTAGGTTTCAACACCTGCCTCGAAATAGAGGCGTCACTATACCACAGAGAGCATTTTAGTCCATCGCTAATTGCCCTTCTTATTTATGAGTTCTGATCAATACGCAATCACGGTAAGCGGCGTATATCAAGCGTTCGAAGCTGTTGGCAACCGCTTGAGCTAAGTGGTAAATTCAGTAATACGAAATCAATAACTGATAGAAATTTGCAACCTAAGGATTCACATGAATCTCGCTATCATTGTTATGCTGCCGTTTGTTGGCGCGCTATTCCCCATGCTGGTGAGTCATAAACCACGCTGGGTTAGCACAGCCCTAGCCGCAGCAACGACAACCATTAGTTTAGCGCTACTACTAAGTTTGGCACCACAGACACTCAATGGCCTGATACCAAGTTATGCGGTGGATTGGCTACCATCTCTGGGCTTAAGTTTTAGCTTTCGACTTGATGGATTGTCATTACTGTTTGCGGGCTTAATTCTCGGTATTGGTCTGCTCATTGTCATTTATGCCCACTATTATCTGAGCACTAAAGATGACGCCGGTCGGTTTTTTTCCTGCCTACTGCTTTTCATGGGTTCAATGCTCGGTATAGTGACCGCCGATAATCTCATTCTTTTATGGTTGTTCTGGGAATTAACCAGCGTTTCATCATTTTTACTTATCGGTTATTGGTTCCATCAAAGTAACGCGCGCCGAGGGGCTCGCATGGCACTAGCTATTACTGGCGCCGGCGGCCTAGCGTTGCTTGCGGGTATTCTACTGATCGGTAATATTGCTGGCAGTTATCAACTCGATGCGGTGTTTGCAGCAGCTGACGCCATCCGAGCGCACTCGCTGTACTTACCAGCCCTAATTCTGGTTCTGTTGGGGGCATTTACAAAATCGGCGCAATTCCCTTTCCAGTTCTGGCTACCCCACGCCATGGCGGCTCCAACGCCGGTAAGCGCCTACTTACACTCGGCCACGATGGTAAAGGCCGGCATTTTCTTAATGGCGCGTTTATACCCAGTGTTAGGTGGCACCCCTGAGTGGTTCACAATTGTCACCCTCACCGGTCTTGCAACCATGTTATTTGGTGCATATTTCGCGCTATTTAAGACCGATCTAAAGGGCCTTCTGGCATTTTCAACCATCAGCCATTTAGGCTTGATTACTATGCTGCTGGGCTTGGGTAGTCCAGCTGCATTGCTGGCTGCGTTGTTCCACATTCTCAACCATGCAACCTTCAAAGCTGGCTTGTTTATGATTGCCGGTATTATTGACCACGAGACAGGTAGCCGCGATTTACGCAAGCTAAGTGGGTTAAGAAAGTTCATGCCATACACCATGGTTCTAGCTGTAATTACTTCGGCATCAATGGCTGGCATTCCACTATTTAATGGCTTCTTATCAAAAGAAATGTTCTTGATGGAGTCGTACCAGCAGCATTTGTTTGGTGGGCTTTCATGGCTTGTACCTGTGCTTGCAACTGTCGGGGCAATGCTTTCTGTGGCTTACTCGATTCGATTCGTGCACGGTGTATTTTTCGATAAAGTAGCGGAAAACCTCCCCAAAACACCGCACGAGCCACCGTTAATGATGCGTGTGCCCGTAATTATCCTTGCAGCGCTATGTATTGCCGTGGGTATCGCGCCGATGCTGTTTGTTGCCGACATTCTAACACCTGCCCTTGCTGCCGTTAGCCCTGCGCCAATGGAAATTGATATTTCCATTTGGCATGGTTTTAACTTGGCGCTACTTATGAGTGTATTGGCAATTGTCGGCGGTATAGGCATCTATGCTAACCGTGCCGATTTGCTGTCATTTAATCGTCAGTTTGATCATCACGATGCGAAAGAAGTATTTGCCCGAATTGTTAAGTCGGTCACTAACTTCTCTGATGCACTTATGAACCGTATCGAAACCGGTTCACTGCAACGCTACATTGCTGCATTGCTAATTTTGACTGTGGTTTTCGTTATTCCTGAGTTATACAACATAGATCAATTAACTGGCGGACGTGAGCAATTGCCAATAAATGTCGTCAGCCTAACTGGAGCAGTTATTGTCATTCTTGCTGCCATCGGCACCGCAGCATTCCATCATCAGCGCCTTACTTCGTTAATGATGCTGTCGGTGGTTGGTCTCATGGTTTCATTAACTTTCGTACATTTTTCAGCGCCTGATCTCGCGCTGACCCAACTTGTGGTTGAAGTCGTGAGCATCATACTCATGATTTTGGCGCTATTTTTCATGCCACAGCGCATACCAAGGGCGTCAAGCGGTGGCCGCGTAGCGCGTGATATTTTGCTGGCTGGTTTCGTTGGTGGAATCGTTGGTACGCTGAATTATGCGCTCTTGACGCGCCCCGCCAACAGCATCTCTGATTTCTTTTTAGAAAATTCAGTACCCGGTGGTGGCGGTACCAATGTGGTTAACGTTATTTTGGTCGACTTCCGTGGTTTCGACACCTTGGGTGAGATCACGGTATTGGCCATCGCTGCCGCCGGTATCCATAAATTGCTCAATAACTTGAGACCTTTCATGCCATCCAGCGACGTTGATGGTCGTCCCTGGCACCGCGTGAAGCACCCGCTCTTGGTACAAACTGTTTCGCAAGCGATTCTGCCTTTAGCATTAATGGTATCGGTTTATATTTTCTTGCGCGGCCACAATTTACCTGGTGGCGGCTTTATCGCGGGCCTGATTACCGCATCGGCAATGATTCTTCAGTACATGGCCAACGGTGTGGATTGGGTAAAACATCGCTTTAACTATAACTATCAAACCCTAGCTGCCGTAGGCGTTATGATTGCTCTGTTTACTGGTGTTGGCAGCTGGTTCTTTGGACATAATTTCCTAACGTCTTGGTTCACTCATGTCGACTGGCCGATTGTTGGTGAGTTTGAAATTGCCACTGCAATCTTATTTGACCTAGGTGTTTACCTCACGGTAATTGGCGCCACGCTGATGATACTTGCCAACTTTGGCCAAATGACCACACGCCACCGCCCTCGACAGGAGAAGCATTAATGGAAGCTCTGTACGCTATTACAGTGGGCATGCTTACCGCATGCAGTATTTATCTCATTCTTCGTGGTCGGTCATTTCCAATTGTGATCGGTATCACCATGCTTTCTTACGCGGTGAACTTATTTTTGTTCTCGACGGGTCGCTTGGTGCTGAATCAATTACCAATTATTGGCAATCAAGAGAATTACACTGACCCGCTTCCGCAAGCTTTGGTGCTTACTGCGATAGTAATTGGATTTGCGATGACTGCGTACTCGATTATTTTGGCAGTGCGGGTGCGCGGTGAGCTCGGTACTGATGAAGTAAACGATCCGAGCCCCGTTGATGATGAGGGGCAACGCTAATGCTTACTAAACACCTCGTTATATTACCGTTGCTAATACCTATGCTGGCAGCTCTGCTGCAGTTGTTACCTTGGGGTGAAAACCCTCAGCGCTATCGGCGGGCTATTGGCATGACGTCCTGCTCGTTGCTCATCGTTGTAGCTATAGCACTCATACAACAATCAAACGCAGGCCCGTTAGTTTATGCACTAGGTAGCTGGGAAGCGCCGTACGGAATTGTCTTGGTCGCGGACGGCTTATCGTCATTAATGGTGCTACTCACCTCAATCTTAGCCTTACCTGTGCTCTGGTACGCTTGTTATGGTGAAGACAATCTTGGTTCACATTTCCAAGCGTTGTTTCAGTTTCAGCTACTCGGCATTCTTGGCGCATTTTTGACCGGCGATTTATTTAACCTATTTGTATTTTTCGAAATTCTACTTATTTCAAGCTATGCCCTGCTGATGCACGGTGGTGGTAAACAAAAGCTGCGCGCTTGCTTACATTACGTGCTTTTAAACCTGACCGGTTCGGCTATATTCCTCATTTCATTGGGCGTGTTATACGGCATTACCGGCACGCTTAACATGGCTGATTTAGCGGTGAAGATTGCTGCGCTCACAGGCGACGATGCAAGCATCGCGAGGGCTGGCGGATTGCTATTGCTCATTGTATTTGCACTTAAGGCCGCGTTACTGCCTTTATATTTCTGGCTACCGCAAGCCTATGCCATGACTACAGGTACCGTTGCTGCACTGTTTGCAATTATGACAAAAGTAGGTATCTACGCGATTATTCGCGTCTTCACACTAATGTTCGGTGATGATTCGGGCGCAGCTGCCTTATTGGGTTACGACTGGCTGTGGTGGCTAGGCCTCGGCACCTTAGCCATTGGCGGCATCGGCGTTATGGGAAGCCGCGATCTTCGCTTGGTTATTTCATATTTAGTGGTGATTTCAGTCGGCACCATGTTAACCACTTTCAGCATGAATACTGAACGTTCAATCACAGCAGTCATGTATTATATGTTGCACTCAACTTTAATTACGGCGGCTCTTTTCCTCATCGTTGATGTGGTAGCTAAACAGCGTGGAAAAACCGCCTCGCGCATTGTTAAAGGCCGAAAAATGGCGCAGCATGCAACTTTGGGTATCATGTTCTTTGTTGCCGCAATCGCGATTATTGGCATGCCCCCTTTCTCCGGATTCATTGGCAAACTATTTATACTTGAAGCCGCACGAACTGGGGCGCAAGTAGCATTGTTATGGCCGCTAGTATTGGGCAGCACCTTTTTAGTGATGGTTTCATTATCACGTGCCGGTAGCAGAATGTTTTGGCATACTTTTGAAGGTAAGCCTGGAGATGTTACCAATCCACCCAGCCAACTTGTGGCGATAGGTTTGTTATTAGCTGCAATTGTCGCCTTAACCTTATTCGCCAACAGCATTAGTGGATTCATTGAAGGCATCGCCTATGATGTCATGCACCCGTCAACATATATCGAGGCAGTGCTTGGAGGGAGTCAACCTTATGAATAAACTTCTACCAGCACCTTTTTTAAGTCTGTTTCTATTAGTGTTCTGGCTACTGCTGCAGAATACAGTTTCTGCTGGGCTTATTGTTATCGGCATAATTTTAGCGATATTGATTCCGCTGTACACCAATCGCGGTCGGGACTTTCCTGCAACAATCCATAAGCCCTTTAAGGCGATTGAGTACTTTTTCTTGCTGATGGTCGATATCCTTATTTCAAATCTCAATATTGCCGCAATTATTCTGTTGCCATCACGACGAATCAAGCCAGCCTTGATTGAATACCCGCTCGATATCGTTGGTGAAGTTCCCATCACAGTGCTCGCCAGTACCATCAGCCTGACCCCAGGTACGATTACGGCAGAAATTCGACGAGACGGCCGAGCGCTAATGATCCATGCATTAAATGTTGATGATCATGAGAAACTCATTGCCTCAATAAAACAACGCTACGAAATGCGTTTGAAGGAGATTTTCAAATGCTAATTTACGCTGTGCAGTTCGCATTCATTGCATTTTGTGTTGCGCTACTACTTAACTTATGGCGCTTGTTCCGCGGGCCTGATTTGCCCGACCGCATTCTCGCGCTCGACACCATATACATCAACTCGTTGGCATTATTGGTTTTATTTGGCATCTGGCATGGCACTGCCTTTTATTTTGAGGCGGCACTGCTTATCGCTATGCTTGGATTCATTGGCACCGTGGCTGCGGCTAAATTTTTATTGCGCGGCGATATCGTCGAATAATTAAAGCAAAGGTATCATTATGGTAGAACTTCACGGTTGGGCTGATTGGTTAGTTTCTAGCTTACTTATTATCGGCGCTTTATTTGCACTTATAGGCTCTGTTGGCTTAGCTCGGTTGCCGGATTTTATGGCTCGTTTACACGCACCAACCAAGAGCACAACCTTAGGGGTTGGAGGTGTTATTCTCGGGTCGATTGTCTACTTCTCGGTAACAGCATCATTTTCATGGCACGAGCTGTTAATTACAATTTTCCTGTTTTTAACCGCACCCATCAGTGCACATTTGCTTGCCAAAGCGGGTTTGCATTTAGAGCTTCGCCGCGTTGAGAATACGCGAGACTTACGTGCTCAACCTAAGCAATACTCTGACGAAGATTAAAATGGCGATGGCCCTGGGGCTTGTTTGTCCATGTAATCACTTAATTCCTGATACTGAAGATTAATTCGGTTCAGTAATGCTTCAATTTGGGGCGCCATATATCGTGTACCCGCAAAGTAATCGACATATAATGCGCCCGGAATAGTAAGCTGTTCAATAGTGCCTTGTTGCGTCTTCAGCTGGCTCAACGTCATTAATTCATTAATATTGATAGTTTGCGTTGTCAGTCTATTCACTGAAGTAATATTAAAGCTAGCCATCGAGAGTGCGCTGTTCATGGTTGCCGGTGCTACTCGGCTTAGCTTGGTTGACTCGAGTTCGGAGTCAACGGCTTCAGCCCGCATGATAAGCCCAACGCTAGTTTCTGCAACAACTAAGTATTCAGGCTGAATTGTTGCACTGATACGCTCAACAATCTCTTGTTGCACGTTCAACCAACTTAAACGAAAATCCAATCCCTCTCGAACACCTAACAAATAACTCGGCGGTTCAGGCAGTTGATAACTAGCTGCCAAAGCAGTTAATGAATCAGGCCATACACCATATTTCTCGTAGTAACTAAAAACAGCTCGTTGCCAATGCCACCACATCGCGTGACGATAATTCGCACGCTGAACATTAAGCGCATCTTGCGATGGCGGAAGCGGTATCACCGTAGCCGTAACCAGCAGAGCAAAACCAAGCATAAGCGGTAAGAAGAAGCCTTGTTGCTTAATCATCGCTATTCATTTCTGTTGAATATCCTGCTACACCATGCAAGCGCCCCAGTTCGTTCAATAAGCGGGTATAGTTGACGGCAAAGGAAGATGCGCTACCCGTCTCGTTTATCTCAGGAATATAAGCGCGGCCTGTTAATAAAAACTCGGTAGCTTGACGCAACTTTACTGCCGCCAGGTTATGCCATATTTCAGGCTGCTCTGGGGTTATCGACAAACATTTTTGATAAGCATTCGTTGCCGCCAAATAGCGATTTAAACGGTAGTTAATATGCCCCAGCTGACACCAACTTACACTGTCTTTGGGTAGGCTCGAAACGATGCGTTGCAAGTAACCTTCAGCGACATGTAAGTCGCCTTGTTGATAGGATTTAGACGCAATTGCTCGCTGTTGCTCAAGGGTATTAAAGGTGGTTTTCCCGGTAGCGGCGCAGCCCGACCCCATGACCACTGACGGCAGCACCGCGAGTACACATAGCTTAACTATCTTCATAACAGACTTCCTTGCTCATAAATTCCAACGCTTCCCCCTGCCATAACTCCAAAGGTAAAGGACAACCTGCTTCGCATTCGATAATGGAATCCACGTTAACCAGCCGAACAACATTTGCCGGCTGCACATTTCTGATAACCGTTTGAATACGCTGGTGCTTATCCAGGCCTATTACGTCGATTGCAAAGCGCATCCCCCACGTATGCACAGAGCTGCAACGAGGAAACCAAAACGCGCGCTGTGGCGACGCAACGCGCAAGTACAGCATTCCTACTAAGCGTTGCGGGAAATATTCCATCACTTTTACATCGCGCCAAACGCAACGACCTGTTTTGCCTAAATAGAAACTTCCTTGTTTCATGAAAAACCTCCTTGTGTAAACCCAATAAAAACGGGACCTAAAATTAACAGCATGGTGACTGGGAAAAAGCAAAAGATTAGTGGAAACATCAGTTTCACAGACACTTCTTGAGCGCGTTTTTCTGCTTCCAGCAACTGCTGCTGCCTAAGTTGCGTCGCTTGCTGTTGTAACGTAGTAGCTAAACCACCGCCGGTTGCTTGTGCTTGCACAACCGCGCCAACAAATAGTCGAACCCAAGGGTGCGGTAGCCTTATTGATAGACTCTCCAGAGCTTGTGCAAGGCTATATCCGCTTTGCTGTGCGCGCTGAACTCGCACCAGCTCATGAATAGCTGGCGAATCTTTTGGGGCGCTTTGAAATGCATGAATTGATGCGCGAAGTGATAACCCTGAATGCATAAGCATTGCTAAAATATCTAAGGCACTTGGCCACTCCCGTAATGCTCTGCGAATGTGCCATTTACGCCGTTGAATTTGCCGTAGCCCAGCAATCGCGAAGAACAGCGTAACTCCTATTTTCATCGACAGCGATACCGGCAATAGCCATACAAATAAAATAGTCACTAGAGTTACCATTCGACGTAACAACCAACGCGCTGCTGACTGCTCCTCAAGAGCGCTTTGAGCAGAGCTCTCTATGGTTTCTTGAAACCACTCAGGCATAACGCTTAGCCGCTTAGCGAGCTGTTCTTCAATTTTAGGGTTACTAATAAGCGTCTGCGTAAAATTTAGCCACGCCCAAGCCAACCAAGCACTGAAGCTGCCCAACATTATCCAGAGCAATAATTCATTGCGCATAAGCGCTACCTAAAACTTTTCGAATTAGATAATTTCCCAATAGCATGAGTAAAAAACAACCGAATAGCAGATAATTCCCTGCAGAGGTTTCGATTAATACGCGCGTGTTTTGCGGATGCAAAAAGTGAAGAATAATAAATAGACCGACAGGAAGTAGCATCATAACCTTACCCTGCATGCGCGCCTGCGCGGACAAACTTTTCACACGCTCAATGGCGTAATGCTGCTGACGTAAAGACAGCGCCAAACGCTGTAAAACCTGGGCCTGTTGGGCTCCGTGCTGTAACCCGAGCTGAATCGTAAGGAGCATCTGTAATACGCCTTCCGTGGGCACACGATGATAAAAGTTTTGTAGCGCTGACGTTGTCCCTTCGCCTGTGCGTGTTAAGCGAGAAATCAATTGCCATTCGAAGCGTAAAGGAATTGGGAGCTGGCTGGCAGTCCGCTCTAAAGCAGCATGAAAACTTAGTCCTGCGCTGGTTGCTGTAACCAGCATATCGAGTGCATCAGGAAGTTGTCGGGTAATGAGATGATGACGACGCGCCAGCATAAAATTTTTCCCAACAACCACAGCAATCGGCAAGCACACAGCGCCTAGTACCGCAATATTGACCGAAATAGAAACCCCAACAACGCACAGAATGGGGGTTATTGCTAACGCTAAGCGAGCCCAGAATACACGCGCGGGCATGTAAATAAGGAAATCAGCCAGTGACTGTTCGGTACTTACTTTCAGCCAGTTTTGCGCTGGTGCTTGCCACTTCTTAACACACCATAATAAGCCATAGACCACAGTCATGTTCACCGCAAAAATGAATACAAAGAGTACGATTAGGTTTGTCATAGCCATTCGGATAACACTCCAGTCGCTTTGCATTCATTGTTATTTCTAACAAACATCTGGCTTAGCTGAATAACCTCAGCATCAACACCCGTAACTTCACTGATCTCGGAAATAACACGTTGACCGTTACTGCTCCGATGTATTTGAATCACGATATCGATTGCCGAAGCTATTTGCTGACGCACTGCCGTCAGCGGTAAATCCAGACCAGCCATAAGCACCATTACTTCTAAACGTTGGAGTGCATCTCGCGCTGTATTGGCATGCAACGTCGTCAATGAGCCTTCATGACCGGTATTCATGGCTTGCAACATATCGATTGCTTCGACACCGCGGCACTCGCCTATGATTATTCTATCGGGACGCATCCTTAAAGCATTAATAAGTAACTCTCGAATACTAATTCGACCATTCCCTTCTGCATTTGCGGGCCGCGCTTCTAAGGCAATTAGGTTTTGGTGATTGAGTTGCAACTCTGCTGCGTCTTCAATCGTGACCAGCCGCTGATGTGCAGAAACGGCGCTAGCTAAGGTATTAAGCAATGTGGTTTTGCCAGTGCCAGTTCCCCCGGCAATCAGGATGTTTCGCCGTTGCTCAACAGCTTTTCGTAAATACTCAGCAGCATCTGCCGATAAAACATTTTGAAACACCAAGTCGCTGAAATTTAACTGTTTTGTTAGAAATTTACGAACGGTGAGACAGCTTCCATTTAATGCAATGGGGGAAAGTACAGCATTAATGCGTGATCCATCTGGCATGCGCGCGTCAACCATTGGCTGAGAGCTATCTAAACGACGACCTAATGGCGCAATAATTCGGTCGATAACACGCAATAGATCATCTTCAGATTCAAAAACCACCGGCGATTGATGCAGCTGCCCGCAGCGTTCAATAAATATTGTCTGGTAATTGTTAACCATGATCTCGGTAATACTGGAGTCATTCAGTAGAGACGTTAATGGACCAAACCCGATGCAATCGTTAATGATTCCATCCTTTGCGGCGTGTAAATCAAACTGCTCTTGTTCCGAAAGCCCTTGACCATAAGTTTGCAAGATTTCCATCGAATGTGCGCGAAGCTCGTCTACGGCCATGAGCTCAATATTTGATTCACTGCGTTGCAAAGACTGGCGTAAATAATGACGCGCATGATTGATATCAATAGCCATCGATAAGTCCTACGCAAGAAGCTTGGTCACGAAATTCATGGATTGCACGCTGCGCTGCAATGTGGCGCAGAGATTGCCGCTTGATTTGCTGACTGAGCCTTGGTGTAACCACCACTACGAGCTCGGTTTCTGCATCTCTGAACTCTTTCGATGTAAATAAGCGACCTACAATCGGAATTTGGTGTAGAAATGGAAATACATCTGCTTGATACGATTGTTCGTGACTAATTAAACCCGAAAGCACGATTGATTCACCGCTAGCGGCGGTGATCATTGAACTAACTCGCCGCGTTAGCATGCCGGGAATTCCATTGACACTGGTCGCAGGATCGATAGTGCTTATTTCAGCCTTAATGGATGTCGCAATTCGCTGCTTCCCCAAGTCTTCAGGGGACATCGTTAAGGTAATTCCGTACTCTCGAAAATCAACATCCTGCAAACCTTGAGCAACAACTTGTGGAACTGGGAACTCCCCCCCAACCAAGAACTCGGCCTGCCCACCGCTCGCTGCGGTTAATTTGGGCTCAGCAAGTACTTTTGCACTACCGCTTTGCTCCAGTAGGTTTATCGTCGATTGCATCGCAACTGGGAAGCTCAGCCACTGCCCTACATCACGAGTTATCAATGGACCATTAACTGCACTTGGCCACGACAACCCCAAGTTTTTTAAATGATGTCGTTTTACTTCGAGTATCTTTACTTCAAGCTCAATCATTTGAGCTAGTGATGCTTCTGGTCTGGTAATTTGTAATAGCCAGTTAGGGTTTCGTTGAGCGTGGTTCAGTAGAAGTTGGTGGTCAGTTTCGTCCAGTTCACCGGCGATAATCACGATGCCTTCTGTCTCCGTGATAGAAAGCTTTGGCATATTCGCCTTTATCCAGTTTAATTGTGTTTGCTCAGTTTCATTTTTAAAGCCGTTTATAGTTACTTCAATGCGCTCTGTCAGCCCGTTTGGTCGTCGTAATAACAGTTCAGTGACACCGGGCTTTAGCGCTTTAATAATTAACGTGTCGGTACCTAATAATTGCACCTGCGCTACGTTGTCATCGCCGATTACAATATCAGTTACTTCTTGCATAGTGATTACACGCGTTTTGCCAACTACCAGTTCGATAGTCGAGTCCACCGCGGCAACTGGCCTCGACATGATCAACAAACCAAGTAGCACCTGTTTAATAAGTCGCATGCGGGGATGCCTCAATAGACTTTAATCGGTGTATTGCAATCGGTTCATCGACCTTTATATCCATGTAGGGTGTGTCTGGATGCTGCAACCAAACAGCAAAGCTTTGCTGCCTCATCGTCTCAAAAACAATCGCTTGAGAAGGCGTAAGCTCAAAGGTAATGGTGCTTGGTAGATACTGTGTAGCCGACATATCGAACTGACTGTTATGATCAAAATTATCCAATGCGACAACTTCTATATTTACCAGTACGGCTTGTTGCGCTTCGCTCATAGCGTTGTGCGAAACTAAGGTCACTTTGTCGCCCACTCGAATCAGGCCATTGTGAAGCTGCTGCTTCGATATCATGCTCGTGACTGCGTAGTTACCCGATTGAATTCTTTTTGAAAAGCCATGGTTATCGAGCGGCAAGAGCGCATCCGCAGTTAATGGCTCGCCCTTCTCAATATATCGGGTGGTTGATAATCCAATTATCATTGGCGCATCTTCTGGACGCAACCAGCTATCCTGAACCAAACTCATCGGGTAACTCCTTCTAACGAGACCTTCTGCATCTATGATTTCACCGGCGAGAAGATCGTCTCGGCTGACCAGAACCGCAAACATGTGCTCTTGCTGTTGTTGAATTTCAATGCTCGCTTTCTCTTCAACGTAACTTTGAATCAGCTGATAGCCCGCAATGGTCATTAATAAACTCACCAGAATAAACGAGCTGATCTTTGCACGCTGACTAACCCTCATTGACTACCTCGGCTATAAAACCAATGGATTTAACGTGAACTGCGTCCATATCCACGCCACATGGCGCGAGGTGGACTGCGCAATTTGCTCGAATAATGTAATTACAGTCGCTTGTGCTGACGTGACAGGTGTTAGCCAAATGGCTGCAGCAACAAGCATCATCAACAAGATTTCAATCGCGCTCTGCCCGCATTGATATTGCAATCGTGTCCGGCGCGGCTGCCGGCTCAATTTTCTGTTGGATAACCAGCAAATCCTCGCGCGGCGCACGCAATTGCACGTGATAACGTCCATACTCAATCTCCCTGATAGAAACGATACGCGTGGCCTGGCGAAACCTAAATCCGCGAATTAAAGTGTCCGCCGAGATCCGATTGCGATAAGTGGAAAGTACAAATCCATCAATTCTGTACTCACCTAAATGCTCACCAAACCACGCATGATGAGCGGCACTGTCGCGCGTCAATGATTCTCTTAATTCAAAACCTTGCACATAGTGCTTGCTGCCAACTTCGCTAAACAACCAAAGCCGCGTCGGCGTGCGACACCACCTTTGTCGTTCCATCTCCAACTTCTGCACACACGGCAAACGCGCTTGCAGAACATGTACATCTGCTGCTTCCGATATTTGCCACAATTCGCTTTCACGTGAATTGGTTATGAGCTGCGCATTTACCGCCAGCCATGCGGCGGCTATTGACATGATGCGTCCAAGCATCTGAGTTCGAATGGGGTAATTTCGGCATCCACCTTACCGAGTACCAGGGATTTATTTCTTAGCTCTTGAGCAATCGGAAGATGACCAACACCATCAAACACTGCATTAAAACCCATACTTTTCAGGTGATGGCTGACTGTTAGCTGGGCAGGACGTTGGGTAAGTTGAACGAATGAGTCAGCTTGCCACCCGTGTGAAAGGCGCGCTAGCTTGTATGGAGAGTTTTCAGCGTGCACTTGAATGACGTTATTCATTGGTAAATCAAATTGAACCACTGCATTAAGCGCATCAACGACAGGCTTTACACGCTGACTAAATTCGTCGTTCGGTTTGTGTTGCCATTGCAACTGAGGAATTGGCTGAAAAATTTCAGCACGGAGCTTATTCAAGTGCCCATGCTGAGCAATCATACTTTCATTCAATTTCCCCAAGGCAAATGACAGCATGACTGACATCACACCAAGCGCCGTCACCAACTCAATAATTGCTTGTCCATGGTGTTTGTTCATGACTGTTGCTCGCGAAGTTGACTGATAATTAGCTTTTCTGGTCGCGTCAGTGATTGCAGTTCAGGTTCCCAAATTGCATTAAAGAGATTAGCCCGTTCGCTACGCCCATCGCGACGGGGGAAAACGGCATGCGGCCGTGAGAACCGTATTCCAGCTTTGGCAACCACATCATCAAATTGAATAATTACCGACGGCCAGTGCGCGGGTTCAAGCTCTTCGCGGTTGAAATAGCTTGGTGTGCTCATTCCACCTAAGCTATGTTGTTCCGTAAGTGCCCAACGTGCCGTTCTCGGATTCTTTCTTGCACTGCCACCAAACCGCTGCACCTGTAGTCTTGTGACTCTTCTATCCGTGTGGGTAACACCGTTGCCCCACGGGACTTCTTCGCGACCAAACAATAACCGAACATGCAGCGCAACCGTATCCATCGACTGCCATGACCAGCTACCTTGTTGACTCACTACAAGATCGGTTCCGCCGGTTTTTTGTGCTTTGATAAGCCCAACGTTGAACCAGGTATAGGTTCGATGCTGAGAAAATGAATCCTGACTGCGACGCACCAAATCGGCCAGCAAGCCTTTATCGCCAGCGGCTGACTGCGGCGGGATAAACGTCCACCACAGCCATGGAAACTGGACTAAACCCGGACCATGTAACAAGGTCCATTCATGCTCAGAAATATTCTGTAGCTGCGCCAGCTCTGCTAGAGTTTTGGGAATTATCATGGCAAATGAATAGCGCACCATAATTTGAGCGATGCGCAATGACTCAACCAAGGCACGTTGCAATATGAGGCCTGCTGCTAAGAAGGTTTGCAATGGCGTATTGAGATGCCTTGTAGCGTTCGCAAGGTGACGCGTAACCACGTTCAAATAAGGAATCCAGCTACTTACCAGCGCCAGCCGATCAGTAGCTGTAGCAAGATTGCGATACCAGCTGGACAGTCCTAGCAGTTGTGCTTGCGCCACTTGATTGGCAATCAACGCCCGATTAAGCACCGCGAGTAAATTAAATTCACGGGCCATAATCGTTGCGGCACTGTGAGCCATGGTGTCCGCAGCACTTTGCAAATGCCAGCGTTGCTGAAGCTTGTGCTGCTGGCTGACAACGCCAAGTAATAGCATCAGCAAACCAGCTAATGCGGGCAAGATTAAGACGCTGACATATCCGTTGTGGTGCCTCATATTAATTGCCCGACTCGGTAACTTCATCGTAATTACCCAGGCTCACATCCTGGCGACCCAATGTATTGGCTCGTCGAGCTGCAGAACGTGCGCTATTAAGTTGTTCAGATGAGCTTTGACCGGTTATTTCATTAGCTATGCCGGCAACTTGACCGCGCACAGTTTTGCCCAGCAAGGAATAAACGCCGATGGCAGCAACGGCAATGAGTGCAACGATAATGATGTATTCGGTCATGCCCTGACCACGGGTTCGTCTAATTATTGGATAGGTACTGGAATGTAAGTAACGGCGAGCCATCTGAATTTCCTCTTGCTGCTGGGCACTGGAAACTCAGTATAGGAATAACTAAATGGCAGAGATTAAAAGTAGGCTGAGCGCCTACTCGATTTTGAGATACTTGTGCAACTGGGCAGACAGACGCCAATTTCTCTCGATACAAACCTTAATCGCAAGCTCGGTGGCGCGTGGACGCTGGCTAATCGGTTGTAACGCGATGATAGCCTCAGGTCGTGGCGGACAAGCTTTTAAGAGTTTATCAAACTGTTCAATGTGCTTTTGCATGGCAACCGGGTACTTGATCTCGTTCGCGCGATTCATACAGTCGGGCCGCACAAGATAGCCGCCCGGCATGTCTAACTTAGGCGATACAGTTACCCAAGTAGCGGGCGTTACCTGAATTGCGAACGTTCCACTCGTTTCAATTTGAAGCTGATAGCCCTTTTCCTCTAACGCCTGCCCAAGCGGAATAAGATTAAACATTGCTGGCTCACCGCCAGTAATCACCACATGCTTCGCAGTGTAACCTTTATTCTGAAGCAACTTAACCATTTCATCGGCAGTCATGGAGGCCCAGTTTGAGCTTGGTTGTTGCTTTTCAAAGACCTCTGTTGCATCAACCTGATCACTCTCACGTTGCTCCCAAGTATGTTGCGTGTCACACCATGGGCAACCCACCGGACAACCTTGCAGACGGATGAATATGGCTGGCACGCCAGTGAATATCCCCTCGCCTTGAATGGTTTGGAATATTTCGTTAATCGGATACAGGGTGCTAATAGGATTCTCCAACATCTGCTAAAAGAATTGCGATACAATACACGTGCGCATATTTATACATTGAGCGCATAATTTTAGCGTAAATTCAGTAAGAATAGGATCTTCTAATGGCAAAAGTTGTCGTTATTTACTCAGGTGGTATGGATTCCTTTACCGTGTTGCATCATGCACTAAAGCAAGGACACGACGTATACGCCTTGAGTTTCAACTATGGGCAACGCCACGTTCGCGAGCTCGATGCAGCCGCCACTGTCTGCAAATCTTTAGATATTCATCACAAAGTAGTGGATATTACAGCGATTAATACGTTGCTGGCTGGAAGTTCTTTGACCTCAGATATCGACATCCCTGAGGGGCATTACGAAGCCGAATCAATGCAGTCAACTGTTGTACCGAACCGGAATATGATTTTGCTTGCGCTTGCCATCGGGTACGCGGTGAGCATTAAAGCTGAGGCGGTATATTACGGCGCGCATTCTGGTGACCACGCAATTTACCCTGACTGTCGCCCTGAGTTTGTCGAAAAGATGAATGCCGTTAGCCTAATCGCCAACTATGAACCGATACCTATCGAAGTGCCATTTTTGACCAACACGAAAGCGGAAATTCTTGCAGCTGGTTTAGCCATGGGCCTCGACTACGCGCAAACATGGACCTGTTATAATGGGCGTGAACAAGCATGCGGTAAGTGTGGCGCCTGCGTTGAACGACTTGAGGCATTTGCAGCGAACAATCGTGTTGATCCGCTGCCTTACGCCTCAGTCTAACCTATTACGAGTCAGTTGATTCCGACGCCATTTCTGACAATATTGCCTGCGCTGCGTGCCAGCGCGGGTGATTATGTAGTACCGATAAGGTCATGCCTGCTGGCTTGGCCAACTGTTGGTAGCAGCGTTCTTGTTGTTTATTGAGCTGCGCCAAGCGTGGCTCTATTGCTTCGATGACTTCAATAGCGCCTGCTCTATCATTACAGACCAACACCATGTCACAGCCCGCATCCAAAGCAGCATAAGCGCGATCCGTCATAGAACCCGCAACCGTTGCCCCAGCCATACCTAAATCATCACTAAAAATAATACCTTTAAACTGCAGTTGTGCACGCAGAATATCCTGTAGCCAATAGTGCGAGAAACCTGCTGGTTTATCATCAACCGCCGGATAAATAACATGGGCAGGCATCATCGCATCGAGGCTACTGGCGAGCTCGATAAAGGGTGGAAGGTCGGTCTCAAGAATTTCATTCCAGCTGCGCTCATCAATCGGTATTTCAATGTGTGAGTCGGCACGCACAGACCCATGCCCTGGAAAGTGCTTGCCTGTAGCTTTCATGCCAGCTTGGTGCATGCCTCTGATAAAAGCTCGAGCGACAGGTATGATTTGCTTGGCTTCAGTGGCAAATGCACGGTTACCAATTACTTCGCTGATGCCGTCAACATCGAGCACTGGCGCAAAACTGATATCAATGTCCATCGCCAGCACTTCTGTTGCCATCAACCAACCCATTTCTTGAGCCCAATGTAAGGCCTGCTCATCGCTTGCGGCTTTTACCAAGATATCTGCCATGGCAGGAATTTTGCTAAAGCCGTCTTTGAATCGTTGTACCCGACCGCCTTCATGATCAACTGCAACTATCAGTGGGTTTCTCGCTGCGGCACGTGTTTGTCGCACCAGTTCCACCAACTGCTCAATGTCATGAAAATTGCGACTAAATAAAATCACCCCACCTACCGCTGGATGCGCAAGCAATTCGCGCTCCTCAGCTGTAAGCTCATGGCCTGTTAAATCGATCATTACTGCGGTCATAGATGAATCTCTTAAAAACGACGTGGCAGGCAGTGTGCCAAATTTGATGACGCGCGTCACTAGGGAAAGTTTGGCGATTTGCGTAAAAATCTGTCATCTTAATAACGTACATATTACCTGTAGAGAGATTGATAGAATGAAAACAAATCAAAAGTTTGTACTGTCGAGTCTAGCGAGCTGCTTTATTCTTGCGGGATGCGGAAGTGATAGTGGCGAAGAGTTTACACCTATCGTGGATCAGTGCAGTAACGCTGGTCAAGTGAGTCGTTTTTACGACTACATGCAGGACGACTACTTGTGGAATGAAGATTTGCCAACCAATGTCAATCTGGCGAACTATTCCAATGTGTATGACTTGCTTGAAGATTTGGTCATTCCTGAAGATCGCTACAGTTTCATTTTAACCGAAGAAGAATACCAAAGTCGCTTTGTGGATGCCGAGTATGCCGGACTTGGGTTTAGCTCTCGAATCACCACCGATAACCGTGTTTTTATTAATTACGTTTACGCCGAATCGCCAGCCGAAGTGGCGGGTATGAAACGCTCTGATGAAATCACGCACATTAACGGTGTGTCGGTGCAAACTTTGCTTGAGCAAAACCGCTACGAAGAGGAGCTAGGCGCCAGCGACGTTGGCGTAAGCGTTGAAATTACCTGGCGGGAACAGGCCGGAACCAGTTTTACTGATGTCTTGACCAAAGACATTGTCGAAACCAATACAGTTTTGGCTGTTGACCGCTTTGCAGTTGACGGAAAAGATGTCGGGTACTACGTACTCAATAGCTTTATTAATCGTACCGGTGAAGATCTCAATTCGGCCTATGACCAATTTGCCGGCGTCGATGAGCTGATCATCGATGTTCGCTATAACGGCGGTGGCTTAACACGATTCGCCAACCAAGCGGCAACACAAAGCGCAGGGGATAACGTTATCGGCGAAGTGTTTACCAAGTATCTGTTTAATGCCAATAATTCTGACTCTAACTTTATTGAGCAATTCCAACTGTATGAAGGCATCGAGCAGCTCAACCTGAACCGTGTTTACGTATTAACAACACGGGCCAGCTGTTCCTCATCGGAATTGATCATTAATGCGCTAGACCCATACGTTGAGGTTGTTGTTATTGGCGGGCCAACGTGTGGCAAACCAGTTGGTCAAATTCCTGAACTGCTCTGTGACAAACGCGCTTTTGTCGTCAACTTTGAGACTGTTAATGCGCTTGATGAAGGGCGTTACTTTGACGGCTTAGCACCAAACTGCGCCGCCAGTGACGTGCTTGTTGGTGACTGGGGCTCTGCCGATGATCCGATGTTGCAGGCTGCTGCTTATCACATGACATTTGGCCAATGCGAACCGGTCAGCACCAAAGGCGCAGACTCTGTGCAACGCAGCCAGTCGGCCACAACGAACGCTGTTCGCTTAGAATCACGACCGCTTACATTGCCAGAATTATGGCGTCAGGAACATTAAAGGCGGCGCGGCAACATAGCCACACCTTTTGGATTACATAACCAATCAACGCTAACCTTGTACGCAGTGGCAAGGTTAGCGTCTGTTAATACTTGGTTGGGTGTGCCATGCGCCAGCAAGGCACCATGATGTAAAAGAAGAATTTGATCGCAATATTGCGCTGCCAAGGCCAAATCATGCAGGGCAACAAACACCAGTTTTCCCTGCTGACTGCTAGTTTTAAGCCAATCCATGGTGAGTAACTGATAGTTGAGATCTAAGCTGGCTGTTGGCTCGTCAGCAATTAACAATGGCCGGTTCATGGCATGTGTACAGGCCAACGTCACGCGTCGCTGTTCACCACCTGATAGCTGGGTCACCGCTCGCTCTAAAAGAGCTTCAAGCTCAAACTGTTCAATACTTAACTGACGCCACTGAGCTAACTCTTGCGCGCTAGCACGAAGATTGATTTGCGCAGTTCGCAATAAGTCGGCAACCGTTGCAGGTTCCTGAAATTGTGTTTGCTGTGGAATAAAGGCTAGGTGTTGGCGGCGCTCGATTGCCGACCAGCGCGTTATATCCTGATCACCCCACGTTGCCACGCCTGATACATCGTTAAGTAGCCCGGCGATAATTTTGAGTAGTGTCGATTTACCAGCTCCATTTGCACCAATCACACCAATCAGTTGCCCTGTTCCTGTGCGGAAGCTTAATGATTTAAGGCGCTCCGAGTGTGCAATATTATCCAGTTTAAGCATCACGACTTTCCTGCTTTGTCAGCAGCACCAGAAGCCACGGAGCACCTAATAAAGCAATAACCACACCAAGCTGCAACTCAACACGGGTGTCCATAGATTTTACCAAAGCGTCTACAGCAACCAATAAAACACCGCCAACAATACCGCTGAAAATGACAAGAGGTAACGGGCGGTTAACACCCAGCAGCCGAACCACATGGGGTGCGACTAATCCTATAAAACCAATAATTCCGGCGGTCACTACCGAAGCGGATACCAGCAATGCCACCGCTAACAGTAACAGGAACTTACTTCGCCCTTCATGAAAGCCTAATGTCTCAACGGTTACCTCATCGAAAACTTGTGCCTGCAGGTAACTGCGCTGACTTACCAATAACGCAATCGCAAACACCACAGCCGGAATCATCAACCACACATAAGCCCATCCTCGGTTTGCCACCGAGCCCATTAACCACAACGCCCACTCTTGAAAAGCGAACGGATTGGGCGCCAAATTCAACACCACTGCAATCAACGCGCCGGAAATTGCAGCCAACGCCACACCAACCAAAATTATGCGTATACCACGCGGCTGAGAACCCGCAAAAACCCACAATAAGGCGAGCGTTATAAGCCCTCCAGCCATACCAATAAACGGTAACCACCAAACCACTGGGCTTACTGCACCCCAGTAAAGGGTAACTACAGTAGCCACGGCTGCACCGCCGGCGATACCCGTGATTCCTGGCTCTGCCAAAGGGTTTCGTAACAACAATTGCAAAACACTGCCCGCAACACCTAAAGCAACTCCATTTAACAGAGCCAGCATGAGACGGGGCGCGCGGATTTGTTCAAGAATGTAGTAATCAAGTGTACTTTGCGGAATCAGTGACCAGCTTTGACCACCGCTACCAAGGTGCCAAAGCACAATCAGTAGCGCCAAAGTGGCAATAATTAATAGCCGCACGGTCATGATTGCGTCACCTTATTCAGATAGTCATGGGCGCGCTGGGCTGGACAACCACCCAGCTCTGTCGGTATTTGCACCACCTGCCGCTGCTGCAGCCATGGCTGCAGCGCATTATGCCAAAGCCAGTCGTTTGCGCGCGCATAGTCACTTGCAAAGCCATCCAAAACAACGCGTTGAGGTTGCATCTGAATAAGTTGCTCTAAGCGTATTTGAACCAACGCAACATCTTCATCAGCAACGTTCACGGCAACCCCATGGTGACGCAACATATCAACAATAAAACTGCTCCCACCCCAGCTGTATTGGTTCGGCATAATAATTAATATGTCTTGCTGGAAATTTTTCCCGACCGACATGCGCTGCTCTTGTTGGGTTGCCCAGCTTAAAATCTCATCGTCCAGTTGCAGGGCATCACCGACGGTCGTCAAACTCCGCTGCCACTGTGACCACGAGTTCGGTTCATCCACCAACACAATCTGAGTTGCCTCATCGAGCGCTGCAACTAAGCGCGCATTGGTATATGTACCATAAAGAACAACATCAGGTTGCTCGGCTAAAATACGTTCCAACCGATTTCCATGCACGGTGCTCGGCACAAATTCCCATGACGTCGGCAACCATTGCGGTACCCATGCATCGAAACAAGGATTCAACGATACGAGGCGCTGCGCAGATACATTGCCACTCATCATGCAGGTCATCAAAACCAGACCAAGCGTTCGCAACACTGTCAAATCGCCTCTAAAGCATCTTGTAGGCTTTTAACACCGATAACTTGCATACCTTCTATCGCTTCTTTGGGTTTATTACCAAAAGGTACGATGGCTCGCGTAAAGCCGTGTTTGGCAGCCTCATGCAGGCGTGCTTGCCCATTTGGCACAGGGCGAATTTCACCTGACAGCCCAACTTCGCCAAATACAATTAAGTTTTTCGGTAACTCATTCTCACGAAAGCTTGAGACAATAGCCAACAGCAAGGCTAAGTCAGCCCCAGTTTCGGTAACCCGAACGCCACCAACCACATTCACGAATACGTCTTGGTCGGACATATGTAAACCACCATGCCGGTGGAGTACTGCGAGCAACATAGCCAATCGGGTGGTTTCCATGCCCACTGCAACCCGCCGCGGGTTCGCCAACTGACTTGCATCAACCAATGCTTGTAATTCCACCAATAACGGACGTGTACCTTCCCAAATAACCATCACCACCGAGCCACTACCATGTTGCTCACCGCGCTGTAAAAATATTGCTGATGGGTTAGTCACTTCTTTCAGCCCTTGACCGGTCATTGCGAATACACCCAGTTCATTCGCAGGGCCAAAACGATTTTTATGGCCGCGCAGCGTACGAAACCGTGAGTCAGTGTCACCCTCAAGAAGAATTGAGCAGTCAATGCAATGCTCCAGTACCTTAGGGCCCGCGAGTGAACCGTCTTTGGTTACATGACCAACCATGACAATCGCTACCCCATTCTGTTTCGCGTAGCGAGTTAAGAAGGCCGCACACTCTCTAACCTGTGAGACACTGCCTGGTGCTGACTGAATATCGGCTAAATGCATTACCTGAATGGAGTCAATCACCATAACTCGTGGCTTTTCTTTATCCGCTAAATCACAGATGGTCTCAACTGACGTTTCGGCCAGCATCCGCAGCTTATTAGTTGGCAAATTGAGGCGCTGAGCACGCAACGCAACCTGCTGCAATGACTCTTCACCCGTTACATAGAGCACAGCCATGTTCTCAGCTAAACGGCACATAGTTTGCAGCAGTAAGGTACTTTTACCAGCTCCTGGCGACCCACCTATCAGGATAGCCGAGCCAGGCACAATACCGCCTCCCAATACGCGATCAAACTCTGCAAAACTGCTACTAAAGCGCGGTAGCTCTTCAAGGTTAACATCGCTAAGTGTCTGCACCGTTGCACGCGTAGAGCCAGCATAGCCGCGCCGTTCGGCGCCGGTCGGTTTAGCACTTGCCAGGCGCAATTCTGTAATTGTGTTCCACGCCTTGCACTCAGGACATTGCCCTAGCCAGCGCGCAAAGTCTGCTCCGCACTCATTACATACAAACGTTGTTTTTGTTTTTGCCATAGCGAATTTTTCCTGAGCTACCAAGCGTGTGATGGGGTGTTTATTGTCTGTTGTTCGAAATAACGCACGATGGCCATTAAATCAGGTTCATCAATGACCAAATCTGCAATTTCCCGCAAGGCAGGTTTTGCACAAAATGCAACGCCAAAACCGGCGGCGGTCAGCATAGGAATATCATTGGCACCATCACCAACAGCCAATGTCTGATGCAACGGAACATTAGCTTCACTGGCCCAGCGTTCAAGGCATTCCGCTTTAATTCGGGCATCCACAATGGGCTCGTCAACGTCACCGGTTAGCATGTCATTGTCCCATACCAAGTGATTTGCAAGGCAAAAATCAAGTTTGAGCGCCTTGCTTACCGATGCAGCAAACCAAGTGAACCCGCCTGAAACTAGTGCTGTTTTCCAACCTTTTTGGTGCAACCAGTGCAGCAACTCTTGCGCCCCTGGCGTAAATGGAATGGGGTCAAACAGCTGCTCCAACTGAGCGCGTCGCACGCCACGCAATGCGGCAACGCGTGCCTTTAAACTTTCTGCGAAGTCTAGTTCGCCGCGCATAGCACGTTCCGTAATAAGGCTAACTTCGTTCTTGCATCCCGCTATCGCGGCGATTTCATCAATGCACTCAATGGTTATTAGGGTTGAATCCATATCAAAAATGGCAAGTCCCGGTTTAGAAAAATCAAGCATCAAGCTTTAGCCTCTGGCGTTAATTTTGTTGCGAAACCCATACATATCAACGTATATTTGACCCATGATAAAAATCCCTACTCATGTTAACAGCCTATTTAAACTTGTCTATCGGCGTGGCCGTCGGTTGGGCTTGGCTGTGCTTATCATACTACTCATTGAGCAGTCTTGGACTGCTATGCATACAACCAGTTTGCAGGAGTTTCAAGCGCACAGCCACAACTTAGTGAGCCTAACAGCTGAACAGGCCGCCTCAGAAGCGCACTACTGGCTTGAAACTGATCAAGTCGTGAACTTGCAAGAGTTGGTGAATAACTTACAACAGCAACCGTTTGTTGCTTCAGCTCAAGTTCAAAACCGCTATGGCCAGAACGTTGTAGAGTCGACTTCATTAAGCGATACCGATGAAGTGCAGCAGGCTTTAACCGTCGTGAAAGAAATCACCAATGAAACCCAGGTAATCGGCTACCTAACGTTAACGATAGATGAAACGTTATTATTACAAGGCCCTGTAAAAACCCATGCCTATTTGACTTTTTATGGTCAATTTTTGCTGTTCTTTGCAATTATCGCGGGTGTATTTATCGCAATCACGTTCAACCGCTGGCGTTACCGTCGCTTACCCATGCCAACCAAATAAACGACACGCGTTGTTCCAAGTTGCAACAGCGAGTTCTTCAGCTGATTCCTCCCGCAATTCCGCCAACACCCGAACGACGTTGCTACAGCGAGCCGGTTCATTGCGCCGACCTTGATACCCCGAAATTGGCATATCTGGCGCATCGGTCTCTAGTAGCAAATGCGAGAGCTTTACTTGCGCCACTGCTGCACGCGTTTTACTGGCCCTGTCATACGTAATAGTGCCGCCAACGCCCAGCATAAATCCAAGTTCGATCCACGCATTGGCCTGCTCTTTACTGCCACTAAAAGCATGAATGACACCTGGGTTTTCAGGCAGTTTATTACGAGCTTGCTTCAGTTTACGCAGTAATTCCGGCTGTGTTTTACGGTGGTGAATGACAACGGGACGCTGAAACTCACAGGCGAGGTCTACTTGTGCGGTAAATAATCGGGTTTGAATAGCGTAGTTGTCGCAGCACGCATCCAGACCAATTTCACCAACAGCTGCGGTGGGGTGGCTTTCCAGTTGCTGCGCCAGCCACTGTAAGTCATCATCATGATGTTGCTGAATAAAATACGGGTGCAGCCCAAAGCCTTGCAGCAGCGCAACACCAGCACAATCGCCCGGCCATTGATTGTCGTTACGCGAATTGCTAACGCTTTGTTGACGCGAAACACCGGGCACAAAAATTGCGCGAACACCGGCATTTAAGGCGCGAGCAATAACGTCTTTGCGGTCTGATGCGAAGGCGTCGAAATCAAGATGACAGTGACTATCAAATAACTTCATAACGCCCTCCGACCATTTTAAATAAGTTAATGTTCGCGCGTGTGACTAAACACAATCTCCGGATAGCGCTCCGTGGCTAAACTAAGGTTAACCATTGTTGGTGCAATGTAAGTGAGGTTATCGCCACCGTCGAGCGCCAAGTTTGACTCTGCTTTACGCCGAAAATCATCAAGTTTCTTCGCATCAGAACAGCTTACCCAACGCGCGGTCGCTACATTAATACTCTCATAAACAGCATCCACGTTATATTCAGATTTCAAGCGATGTACAACCACATCAAACTGCAGCACACCGACCGCACCGACAATCAAATCATTATTACTTAATGGGCGAAACACCTGCACAGCCCCTTCTTCAGAGAGCTGCACAAGGCCTTTTAACAACTGTTTTTGTTTCAATGGGTCTTTCAGGCGAATACGGCGGAATAGCTCCGGTGCAAAATTAGGTATACCGCTAAACTTGAATTTCTCGCCGCCCGTAAACGTGTCACCGATTTGAATGGTGCCATGATTGTGTAAGCCGATGATATCCCCCGGATAAGCCTCTTCCACGTGTTCACGATCACCAGCTAAAAAGGTGAGCGCATCTGCAATGCGGACATCTTTACCAATGCGCACCTGATGCATCTTCATGCCCTTTTCATACTTCCCCGAAACGATTCGCATAAACGCCACACGGTCGCGATGCTTCGGATCCATGTTTGCCTGAATTTTGAACACAAACCCAGAAAACGCTGGATGCGTTGCTTCTATCACCTCTGCGTTATCGGTTTCGCGGGACAGTGGTGTCGGGGCCCAGTTAACTAGCCCATCAAGCATATGGTCAACACCGAAGTTTCCTAAGGCGGTACCAAAATAGACAGGGGTTAATTCACCCGCTAAAAACATTTCTAAATCAAAATCGTTCGAGGCGCCTTTTACCAACTCTATCTGCATCCGCAAGTCGTCTGCATAGTCACCAATGCGCTTATCGAGCTCTGGATTATCTAGCCCTTTAATCACATCAACTTCTTGAATGCGGTGACCTTGGCCAGTCTTGTAGAAAATAATTTCATCGTTAATAAGGTGATAAACCCCTTTGAAATTCTTCCCCGAACCAATCGGCCAAGTAATTGGGGCACACATTATCTTCAGTACATTTTCAACTTCATCGAGCAGTTCGATTGGATCGCGAATATCGCGGTCAAGCTTATTCATGAAGGTAATAATCGGCGTGTCACGCAAGCGCGTAACTTCCATTAATTTAATGGTTCTATCTTCTACGCCTTTTGCGCCGTCGATAACCATTAAGCACGAGTCAACCGCGGTAAGGGTTCGATAGGTGTCCTCAGAGAAATCTTCGTGTCCCGGTGTATCGAGTAAATTGACCAAAGCACCGCGATACGGAAATTGCATCACCGAGGTCGTGACCGATATACCACGTTCTTTCTCCATTTCCATCCAGTCAGACTTTGCATGCTGACCTGATTTCTTTCCTTTTACAGTACCGGCCTTCTGTAACTTTTGCCCATGCAACAATACCTTCTCGGTAATGGTGGTTTTACCCGCATCCGGGTGAGAAATGATCGCAAAAGTGCGGCGTTTAGCGACTTCTTTTGCAATTGATTTAGCCAGTTCTGACATGCGTTGACTCTTTTTACCTTAAGGAACAGAATTGAATACGAAAGTGCCGCGAATTCTAACCGAATTCGCGGCACTTTTGTACGATTAACTCAATTCTGGCTTAGGTCACTTAATGATGCAGCAAGTGATTATCATCGATTACTTTAATTAAAGCCGCGGCGGCGGCGTCTATAGGGCGATTCAATCCTTCAGTACGCTGCACAATACGCCCTTGTGTATCGAGCACTGTAACGAGATTACTATGATCAAAATCGCCATCTGAACGTTTGCGATAGCGCACACCTAGCAAAGTAGCCAGCGCGCGAATGTTGTTATCGTCACCATGTAAAAATGTCCAAACATCATCGCCAAGCCCATATTTATCGGCATATTCAGCAAGTGCAGCTGGCGTGTCACGATCTTGATCGAAGCTAACCATGACCAATTTCACATGCGCCTGATACTGCTCAGGCAATGCTTCGAAAACGCGACGCGCATCATTCACTAGCACTGGGCACGCGGTGGTGCAACTGCCGTAAATCATTGAAATCACAACGGGCTGCCCCTGTAGGTCAGCCAGGGTTAAGGTTTCACCGGTGTGGCTCTGCCATGTACCATCTAAATGATAAATAGAGTCGTCCTGGCTTACTTCTGCAGCACCCAACGTGGTGTGGTTTTTGTGATCGTGATGGCTGTGTTGGCTGTGATCTTGCGCAAATGCAGCCCCAGATACCAAGCAGAAAGTTGCGAGCGCCAAAATTAATTTGTTCATCGTTCGTTACTCCATGTCATATGCACAACGGAAACCTAGCGTGCTGGTTGTGCTTTGGGCGCGATAATTACTGCGTGACTGATAGCGGAAGAATGTTGCATAGCTGGCATCGCCAAAGTCAGCCATAAACCGCGCGCTATCGCCGCAAGAGCCCGCCAACAAATCTGTGTTATCGCCGTTAGTGAGCAACAACTGGAAATCTTCCACCCACTCGTTGACTCGATCATGCATATGCATCAATTGTTTCGAGCCACTTTCGATTGACTGCTGTGCGTAAGCGGTCGGATTGCTATGTCGGCCAAACAGCAGCCGCGCATAGGCTTTGTCACTTAGCCCTTGTTGCTGCAGTTGATAATTCGAGGCATATTCCCATTCATCCAGTGTTGGTAGACGTCCACCTTGAGCTGAACAATATGCTCGAGCAGCAAACCAAGACACTTGGGTGATCGCTGAATCGGCGCGCTTCGCAGGAATGCTTTCGGCGCTCGGCCAATCACCTAAATAATTACCATCGTGGAAGATGGCGGCGATATTATCTCGCCGCCACTTCTTATTGGCTTGTGTAAACACCAAGTAATCTGCATAAGTGACTGGTGTCGCATCGAGCTTGAACGCTGGCATAACCACTGTGTCAACGGACTCGTCCAACAATACGGCAGGCTTATACTCGCCGGCTGGAATAATTACCGGGTCTGCATTCACGCTGGCTACTACCAATAAACTCAAAACACTCAGCCACTTAGTCATTTCATCACCTCAATTACTTAGTTTTGCGAGGGCCTGCGTATAAAGCGCCAGCAGCACCACGTTCAGCATCAGCAAATTCATGGTCAACTAACTTGTACACGCCTTCTTCTGGCACAATAAACTCTACGGTTGCGCTGCTACTCGCGCCCAACAGCACGGTCTGCATGCCATACCAAGTGTTACGCGGGTCACCTTCAGCCCACACGCGGTCAAAAATGGCACCAATAACGTGGAAGCTTGAAGTGCCTGACGGACCAGCATTTAAGAAGTGAATACGTACACGGTCACCAGCATTAGATTTCAGCGGGTTTTCGCTTAGAGCTGACACGTGGCCGTTAAATACTACGTGGCTTGGGTCACGTGCTAACGCTGCGGAATGGTCGTAAATGTAGCTATCACCCATTTCTGATAGGTACATTTCTGACTGAACAATTACGTATTCTTGATCAACTTCTTTGTCAGTTGGGTAGCCTTCTTTTGGTGATACAACAACAGCACCATATTGACCCATCGCGGTGTGCATCAACACGCTCGAAGTACCGCAATGGTACATGTAAGTACCCGCATAGTTTGCAATCCATTCAAACTCAATAGTTTCGCCTGGGGCAATAGTCGCCCATTTATCGTTGGCTGCTACGGTACCGCTATGAAAGTCCATTGAGTGCGGCATTGGCGCTACAACAGGTTCATGTTTTTGCAGTTGGTTTTGCGCGACTTGATTGTAGTAAGGCGCTGCACCTTTAAACGGCTTAGTAATAACCACTTCTTCGGTTGAGCGGTTTTTCATTTTGAATACCACACGATCACCTTCGCGAACGTGAAGTACTGGGCCTGGAACACTGCCACCGAATGTCCATGCGTTATAGCTAACACCTGGCGCTACTTCTACTTTTTGTGAAAAAACGTCCATGCGTACTTCGTGTTCTTTATTACCTTTATAATCAAGCTCAGCAAGGTGCGGCACCATAGTTACATAGTCACCAACAACCGCTGGGCCGTTGTAATCTTCACGGTAGATTTTAGCTTTTGGCATGCCGTAGATTTTACCGTCAATTACGTATTCGCTGTCATGCTTAAGTGGAACGTTTGCATCAGCGATTGCTGGTAAACCGGCAATAGAGACTAATAGCGCACTAGCAACTGCAGTTTTAACAAAGTTTTTCATGAGACTTACTCCAAGTAATAACTAATTATAAATTAACGAACCGCTTTAACTTCTTCAGCTGTGACAGTCTTGTTGCCGCCTGCAAACTTCTCGTTCACATAATTCACAACTGCTGCTATGTCTGCATCGCTCATGTATCCCATGGGCGGCATCATGCCGTTGTAATCGGCACCATTGACGGTGATTTTGCCTGACTTACCTGCAATGATTGTTTCCGCCACATAGTCTGGCTTATCGATAATGTTTGAATTACCAGCAAGCGGTGGGAATACTGCTGCCATGCCTTGGCCATTTGCTTGATGGCATGCCATGCAATTTTTTTGATAAACCGAAGCACCCGCGTCCGCTTGAGCGACACCGCTAAAAAGTGCAAGTGCAGCTGCTGCACCAACAAACATGCCTGATTTAATTTGATTAAATTTAGTCATCTTAATACCCCTATCCGAAGTTCTATTTGATGACTATAGATTAGCGGAAGCCCGCTTATTTACGAGTGAAATGAGGGAGTAAGTAGAAGCTACCCCTTTCAGGTTATAGCCTCTATTACCGGGGGGTAAAATTTAATTTTGAATTAGAAAAAGTTATTAAAGGCAGTATTTATTAACAATTAAATGAGGGCATCGAGGGTCAATTGCACCATGTCGCGAAAACCGCTTTGGCGTTCACTTGAGCTCATGGCTTCGCCGCGCGCGATATGATCAGAAACAGTAAGTACTGTCAGTGCCGCAACACCATATTCAGCTGCAACTCCGTACAATCCGGCTGCTTCCATTTCTACACCGAGAATGCCGTGTTTACGGAGTAACTCCAGCCTCGACTTATCGTCCTGATAAAAAAGATCGGCAGAAAACACATTACCAACTCGCACGTTGAGGTTTGTTCGCTCGGCTTGCTCCACCACTTTTCTAAGCAACCCAAAATCTGCAATCGCAGCAAAATCCAAACCATTAAAACGCTGGCGATTTACGCCTGAGTCGGTACTGGCACCCTGCGCTAAAATGATGTCGTGAAGATTGATATCCGGTTGCACTGCGCCGCAACTGCCCACGCGGACAAGTTGCTTAACACCATAAAAGCGGACCAACTCAGTGGCGTAGATTGAACAGGATGGTATACCCATACCGCTGCCCATCACAGACACCGGCACTCCTTTGTAGGTACCCGTGAACCCCAACATATTGCGTACATCGGTTACTTGCTTAGCATCAGTTAGGAATGAACTCGCTATAAATTCGGCACGAAGGGGGTCGCCAGGGAGCAAACAGATTGGTGCAAAAGCATCTTTGGCTGCATTAATGTGGGGTGTCGTCATGATTATATTTACTCAGTTAAAAAGCTTTTGCCGTAATCGAGCGGTGCCAGGTTTAGCCATTGAGCCACTGTTTGGCCTATATCTGCGAAGGTTTCCCGACGCCCCATGGAGCCAGCCTCAATTTTTTTACCAACAGCAATTACCGGCACATACTCTCGCGTGTGATCGGTGCCCGGCCACGTCGGATCACAGCCGTGGTCTGCGGTAAGTATCAATATATCATCCGGTTGCAGTGCCGCTTTGAGTTGGGGCAACAGTTGGTCAAATAACTCCAACGCAGCGGCATAGCCACTTACATCGCGGCGATGCCCGTAGTCGCTGTCAAAATCGACCAAATTGGTGAATATAATACTGTTGTCAGGCGCTTCTTTTAGCTGCGCTATGGTAGTGGCAACCAAAGCCGGTATACCCGTCGCTTTTAGTTGTTTGGTAACCCCCTGATGCGCAAAAATATCGGAAATTTTACCAATACTAATAACTTCACCACCCGCCTGAACAAGCTTATCCAATACCGTCGGGGCCGGCGGTGGAACGGCATAATCGCGGCGGTTTCCAGTGCGTTTGAATGTAGCTGCATCATCACCGATAAATGGACGAGCAATAACGCGCCCAATGTTATATGGCTCAAGCAACTCGCGCGCGACTTCACTCAGGCGGTACAGCCGCTCAAGTCCAAAACTTTCCTCATGACACGCTATCTGAAACACCGAATCTGCCGATGTATAAAAAATAGGTTTACCCGTTCGAATATGTTCTTCACCAAGCTCAGCAATAATGGTGGTTCCAGAGGCATGACAATTACCTAGGTAGCCTGGCAGATTGGCTTTCGCAACAATCGCGTCAAGTAACGAGGTTGGAAATGAATTCTGTGGCTCAAGAAAGTAGCCCCAGTCAAATAAAACCGGTACACCCGCCATTTCCCAGTGTCCGGACGGGGTATCTTTGCCCGACGACAATTCTTGCGCCCATCCAAAACGGCCGGTTATCTCTGCCGCCGGCTCAATGCCTTGGGGCTGTTCATTGGTTGCCCCATAATAGGCTTCACCTAAACCTAACTGAATCAAGTTCGGTATGCTTAATGGGCCAGTTCGCCCGACTTCTGCGCGCCCTTCGGCAGCTTCTTGCGCGATATGCCCAAAGGTATCAGCGCCAACATCACCAAACTTGTCGGCATCCGCTGCTGCACCAATACCAAATGAATCAAGCACCACAATAATTGCACGCGCCATAATATACCGTCCTGTTCGGGGCTAATTCTAATTACGAATATAGCGGTAGATGACTTTACTCGCCGCCACCGGTTCAGCTGCTACTGTCACAGCGTTGCGTACACGTTCTGCAGCAAGTTCCCAACTGTCTTCGTCTCGAGCATAAAGCATCGCGACGGGTGTCTTATTGTCTATATACGCTCCCAAACCCACAATTGCATCAAGACCAACACCAAAATCCAGGCTGTCTGTGCTGCGTTGACGCCCGCCCCCCAGTGCAACAACCGCCATTCCCACCGCACGTGTGTCAATCTGCGTGACGAACCCAGTCGCGTTCACAAATACAGGTTTAGCCACCTTAGCGAGCGGTAAGTGACGATGGTAGTTAGAAAGTAAATCGTTCGGCCCACCTAACTGCCCTACCATTTGGCTAAAGTGCTCTGCTGCTGCACCGCTCGATAAAGCCTGTTCAACCTTACTTTGGGCTTGCTCAAAGTTTTCCGCCAATCCGCCTAACAACAGCATTTCTGCCGAAAGCGCCACGGTCACTTCATGCAGCCGCGGCGCTCTATATTCACCGGTTAAGTACCTAATGGCTTCACGCACTTCAATGGCATTGCCAGCAGACTCTGCCAACACTTGATTCATATCGGTCAGAATAGCACTCGTCGCTAAACCGGCACCGTTGGCCACCACAACCAAGCTTTCTGCAAGCTCTGATGCATCGGATTCGCTCTGCATGACTGCACCATTGCCAACTTTCACGTCAAGTACTAAACCCTCAAGACCTGCTGCGAGTTTTTTTGACAGGATTGAAGCGGTGATCAGCGGAATCGATTCAACTGTTGCGGTAATATCTCGCGTGGCGTAAAAACGCTTATCGGCGGGAGCCAAATCACCCGTTTGGCCAATAATAGCAACACCTGTCAGCTTCACCACACGCCGCAAGGTTTCAAGGTCAGGCAGCGTTTGATAACCGGGTATCGAATCCATTTTATCGAGCGTACCGCCGGTATGCCCTAGCCCACGCCCAGAAATCATCGGCACATAACCGCCGCACGCAGCAATGATTGGACCCAGCATTAAGCTAACGACATCCCCAACACCACCCGTTGAATGCTTATCCAAAACTGGCCCATCCAGATCCATGGCTTTCCAGTTCAACACTGTACCCGAATCGCGCATAGCTAGGGTTAAGGCGACTGTTTCATCGGCCGTCATTCCACGAAAAAATACCGCCATCGCGAGCGCAGATATCTGACTTTCAGAAATCGAGCCTTTGGTAAGCCCCTCAACAAAGAACCTAATTTGGTCAGATGTAAGCACACCACCATCTCGTTTAATTCGAATAATTTCTTGTGGTAAATACATTTAGTATCCTTCGCTAGCCGCTGGATTTTGTCCCGCAAGTGTCGCCAGCAGATTCTTCAATAAACTGCTGGCACCAAAGCGGAAGTGCTCCGCGGTAAGCCATTCGCGACCCATTATCGACTCGGCTAAAATCAAATATTCAGCGGCTTCAGCAGCAGTGCGTACGCCACCAGCTGCTTTAAACCCGCTATTCTTACCGCTAACTTTGATAGCGGTGAGCATAACTTCTGCAGCTTCAAGCGTTGCATTAACAGGCACTTTGCCAGTTGACGTTTTAATAAAGTCAGCGCCCGCTGAAATCGCTATTTCACTCGCAGAACGAATTAAATCTTTGGTTTGCAGTTCACCACTTTCGATAATCACTTTAAGCTGCGCTGTATCTGCACAGACGGTTTTACACGCTGACACTAAATCAAAACCGCATTGGGTGTTACCGTCTTGCAACGCTCGCCAAGGAAATACCACGTCCACTTCATCGGCACCGCAGGCAACTGCGCGTTCAGTTTCAGCAACTGCGCGGGCTATATCTTCACTGCCGAAAGGAAAGTTAGTTACCGTAGCAACCCTTACGTGCGGCAAGTTTAGCCGCTGTAATTCATGCTTTGCCCACACCACCATTTCTGGAAATACACAAACCGCCGCGGGGGAACCAAAAGGCGTATCTGCAGCGGCACACAATGCGCTAATGTCTTTGGGCGTGTCGTTGTTATTTAAGGAAGTAAGATCGGTAAAGTGAAGTGCTTTTAACGCAGCCTGTGAAATATCCATAGCAATTAAACTCTGTATTTTTCGATATCGAAGTGAAAGGCGTCCGGCAGTAACGTCGCAACGGTCCAACTTTTCTGGCCCGTATCGCAGGTTGATATAACTTCCGTTTCTGGTTGAAAAAACTCTGCCATTACCTGCCGGCAAGCTCCACAAGGAGAATAGACTTGCTCACTGGGTGTATAGATAACCAATTGTTTAACTTTAGAGAGGTCAACGCCTTGTGCAACAGCAGTAAAAATTGCAGTGCGCTCCGCACAATTTGACAGCCCGTAAGAAACATTTTCCACATTGCAGCCCGTGATAAGTTTGCCAGCATCCGTGACCAACGCAGCGCCGACTTTAAAACGACTATAGGGCGCGTGTGCATGCGCAGCTGCTGCTTTTGCTGTTACATGCAGATGGTGCAGTTCTGAGCTTTTATTACTCATAATGAATCTTCTTTGTGTATGGCAGTAAAGCTTACTCCGTTAGCCTTTCGAATTAAAGTACGCCAAATGGGGGAGGTTAATTAAGTAATGACTAAATTAATGATGCAAATCACTTTGCGATTATAAAATTTAGAGCTATGCTAATTTAGAAACTTCTTAATTACGGAGAGTATCATGAGTGTAGAACGTGCTTTAACTGCCTTTGCTGGCTTTATGGTGTTATTATCTGTTGCCTTAACCGTATGGGTTCATCCAAATTGGATCTGGTTAACTGTGTTTGTTGGTGCTAATTTATTCCAGCAGTCATTCACTGGCTTCTGTCCAGCCAAGATTTTTCTTAAAAAAGTCTTTAAATTGAAAACCGAGCGCGAGCTCGCTCAATCAAACCAATAGAGAGATAGTTATGAGCATGCTGATGGATGCTGAAATGCAAACCGATGAAGCACAAGATGCCGCAGCGTTCTTGCGCTCAATTGCGAACGAACATCGTCTGCAAATTTTGTGTCACTTGGCCGGTGGTGAAAAAAGTGTTGGTCAATTAAACCAGCATTTTCCGCTTAGCCCATCAGCATTCTCACAGCATTTAGCTGTATTGCGTCAACAAGGGTTAGTGAAATTCAGAAAAGAAGCTCAAACTATTTTTTATTCCATTAATGACCCTGACACCATGCAATTTATGCAGCTTTTGCGCAGTAAGTTTTGCCCAACTTATACCGATTGAATCTCAGTAGGTTTGTTCCAGAGCATCACAATCGCATCCTCTTTCGTGCCACTCAGGGTTGGATAATAATTCTTGCGCAAGCCAATCTCTTGAAAACCCACCTTCTGATAGAGCTTTCGTGCTGCGTTATTGCTTGAGCGCACTTCTAAAAATACCTTCGCCGGCTGCCGAGCCGCTTTCGCCACTACGTACCGAACTAAAGCTTCCGCATAGCCTCGCCGTTGCGCCTGCGGTACAACCGCAATATTAATAATGGTCCATTCATCAGCAAGGGGTTGATGAACTAAGATAAAGGCGTACAACTCGCGTGCATCGTGTGACCAAATACCGAAATTTTGATAATCAGCCTCAAAGCATGATCTTAAATTCATTTCTGACCAAGGTACTTCAGCAGCAGCGACTTCGACTTTACTAACCGCTGGCGTCCAGTCGAGGGGTAAAATGGGGAGTGTTGAGGTCACAACAAGCGGCTAACTATCTGATTCCACGTTTCGCGTTTAGCCGCAGCCGGAAATACGTTGCCAGGCTCTAAGGCTAAATAAATGATGTGTTCTTTCGGCCAGTTTTCGATGGTACTTGCCGCTGTTTCAGCCAGCGCACCAGACTTTTCCTGATCTAACGTGTGAACTAAATCATTCAGCCATTGTGGGCGGTTTACGGGAAGTGGACTGTCGGTCACGATTAACCAACTGCTCAAGCGATAACAATGTCTCTGCTGTCTTGGTGGCACATCCACATTAGTGGAACGCTCATGCCAAAGCGGCAGACCAATTGCTGCTAATGCATTTTGTTGTGATTTATTAAAAAGAGGAGTCGTTCGATCTGTCATGCGATTAGCCTAGCCCAAACGCTCAAGATAAGAAAGCATTAAAAAGCTGGCAGGGGTGGAGGGATTCGAACCCCCAACCGTCGGTTTTGGAGACCGCTGTTCTACCAATTGGAACTACACCCCTGCAATCAAGGTCTGAATTATACTGGCCAAACATTCTCTGGCAAGCTATTTGTAATGTTCTATCGCTTAACTGCGGCATTTTTCACCACTTCACGGTGAGGTGGGTGCTATACTGCTGTTTTTGTATGTACTTATTTGAAAGGTAATTCATGGGTGTTTGCGGTCGCTGTTTTCAGGGAATGTTAATCGTAGTCTCACTGTGCTTCATACAAGTGAGCTATGCGCAGTCGTCGTGGGAGCAAAGTGATGCAAAGCTTGCTGTACGGATTGAAGGAATCGAAGGGCAACTCCTGCAGAATGCTCGAGCTTACATTGGTATCAAAGCACTCGAGGGCCAAACAGTCCCATCGATATTTCGAGTACGTTATCTTGCTCGAAAAGGTGAGCGAGAACTCCTAACGGCTATAGAACCCTACGGTTTCTATAATGCTCAAGTAAAAAGCGAAGTTATTGAGGGAGACGACACTTGGACTGTGATCTATACCGTCGAAGTGGGCCCCGTCACCACCTATGGTGATGTAAATATCCAGCTTACCGGAAGTGCACAATATGATGCCGCATTTCAGAAATTGCTCGAAGAAAGGCTTCCCTCTCGTGGCCAACCATTTAACCATCAAGCCTATGAAAATTTAAAATCCGGACTACGTAATCTGGCAGCAGAGCGCGGTTATTATGATGCTCAGTTCTCGACACATAACATTAAAGTAGAGCGCGACAAGCAGGTTGCGAATATGACGTTGGTGTTTGAATCTGGCGAGCGTTATTTATTTGGTGAAACCGCTTTCTGCTGTTCGTTTCTTAATGAGAGTTTGCTTGAACGTTTCATCCACCACCAACGCGGTGAACCATTTAACACGCGTGCACTGCTTGATTTGCAAGTTGACTTAGCCGGAAGTGAATACTTTAGTGCCGTTGAAGTATCACCGCGATGGGATCAAGCAACAACCAATCAAGTGCCTATTGATGTAACCCTATCGCCAAATAAGCGCGACCGTTATCAAGTCGGTTTAGGTTATGGTACTGATACCGGCGCACGGATTACCATGGGCTTCGATCGGCGCTGGGTGAATGATCGTGGCCATCGTTTGAGTAGCGTAATTCGTTTATCTGAAGTACAAAATACAGGCTATGTAAGTTATATAATTCCCGGCAATGATCCGGCTCGAGACTCTTATAGTTTTAACGGTGAGATAACCGATCGCTCCTTTGAAGCGCAGCGTTCAAAGTTATACCGCGCCTCCTTTAAAGACATAAGACACTATGAACGATGGCATCGCACTTACCAGTTAGCCTATCAACGCGAAGAGTTTTCGTTTGGTGATGAGCCTACAACCAGTTCAAACTTTCTAATTCCCTCGGTTGAATGGAGTCTTATCGAAAGCTCCAGTCTGCCGGCAAATCGTAATATTATCGATGATGGATACCGTATCTCCATTATGCTGCAGGGCGCCCATGAGAGTTTCATGGCGGACACAAACTTTGCCTCGGTAAAATTGAGTGCGAAATGGGTACATCGACTGAACGACGAATGGCGTGTGCTTATGCGAAGTGAAGTTGGTGCTTTACAGACAGATGATTTTGAGGTGCTTGGTTCAACATTGCGCTTTTTTGCCGGTGGTGATCATAGTGTCCGCGGTTATGCATATCAGCAGCTTGGCCCCACTAATGATGAAGGTGTTGTGGTCGGTGGTCGCTTTATGACTGCAAATTCTATTGAAGTGGATTATGCCTTCAAATCGAACTGGCGGGTCGCTCTTTTTACCGATATCGGTAACAGTATGATGGACTGGAACGATCGGCTGAAACAATCGGTCGGTTTTGGTATTCGCTGGGTCTCGCCCATAGGCCCGGTGCGGTTAGATTTAGCTATGGCCATGGACGAACCAAGTAACCCATGGCGTTTACACTTGACGCTGGGGCCTGACTTATGAAGTTCGTAAAATATCTCGCCTGGCTCATTGTGATTCTGTTCGTTATTATACCAAGCGCCATTGTGGCTTTACTGATGACCACCAATGGCTCGCGCTTTATCATCGACCAGTCCACGCGTTTCACGCATCTTGAAATCAATTACACGGCCATACAAGGAAACCTGCTGAGTTCACTTGAACTAACCGGTTTAGAGATAAAAAACGAGTTTTGGCAACTCTCTGCGGATACGGTAAAAGTCTCGTGGCAACCAATGGAGCTTATAGAAAAAAGGTTGGTTTTCGAGCAAGTTAACACCGACAAGCTGTTGTTTAAAACATTCAATACCGCTGCGCCTCAGTCAACTGATACAACAATTACGTTGCCAGATATTCAGTTGCCAATTCACCTAGTAATTAAACAGTTCAGCACCACGAAAAGCGCGTACGCCTCGCCCGAAGCGACAACGTCACTGCCCAACCTGAGTGGGCAATTGGCATGGAAAGGTGATCAACTCTCCATACCCAATCTACAAATAAATTATGAAGCTATCGATGCAACAGTTGCTGGACGAATTCAAACCTCGGGTACATATCCGTTGCGGCTTAACGCTAAGTGGTTCATGGCTGACCCAATCAAAGGTGCGCAGATTGCTGCAGTGTCTGGTCAATCGACACTAGTTGGTGACGTAAAGCAACTTCGTATCGAAAACGCGTTTAGCGTTTCATCCAACGCAACGAAGCAAATGGCTGCTATAGATATTAAGAACCTGCTTGATAACCCCAGTTGGCTTGGCAAGGTTGAGCTTAACCAGCTAGCAGTCGCACCTTTCTTACCGATGTTCCGTGAACAAGACTCGCCATTATATAGTTGGTTAAGCAATAGTTCGACAAGCGCACTTGCGACAGTCGACAACCAACAAATTATGATTGAGCGATTAAACGTAGACCAGATTGGCGACAAGCTCGGCACCATTGAGCTACGGGGTGTCGTTTCAAACTATCTGCAAGCGACAACGGCTCCAGAGCAGGTTGATTTCGACGTAAATCTAACCGCGCAGCGTATCGCAGTTCCGAATGAACTCATTCCACAGCCTCTATATTTTGAATCGGCTGTCGGCGAAGTGCGCGGCAATTTATCAGCCTATGAACATAAATTTGTAGCTGCAGGAGCGTATGCAGATAATCAGTCGGTTAATATCAACTTTCACGGTCAAGGAAGTGCGGAGAACATTAATTTTGAAGTTGCTTCCATAACTTCCAAACTAATTACTACAGAATTTACCGCACAGGCCAACTGGGCATCCGAACTTAAAGCAGAGTTAGATATACACAGTCTCACTGCCTTTCCGCCTGAGTTAGCTAGCTACAGTGACCCCGAGCTATCTGCAAAGGGTAAACTGTCCTTCCTCAGCAATCGCCTAAGCGCCCACGATTTCAATATTTCGTGGATGGATAACGAGGTTGTACTTGATGGCGCGATGACGAAGGAATCACCACTATCTGCATTAATTAAGATACCAAACCTCGAGGCGCTTTATGACAACGACTATCTGGCTGGAACACTCGATGTGAAATTAGCTGTCGTTGGTCAAATTGATAAGTCGTTACAAATAGAGGTTAAAGATTTTAATGCGAATCATCCCGACTTTGGTCAATGGCGCACCAATAAACCAGCCACAGTTAATTTACCAGTCGATCAGCCTCTTGCCTTTTCGGTAACCGATTTTTGCGTTATTTCTAAAGGTAGAACAGCTGCTGCCGAACTATGTTTAGCAAGCGCATCTGAAGGCACAAAGCAAACCACACAAATAAATGGTTCGAATCTGCCATTAGCATTACTCAACCGATTTAGATCTGCTGAGGTTGCTGAAAGAATTTGGGGGCTCGCTACTCTTAATAGCACCATCGTGTATGACACAGAAACTTGGACGCTCGATCACACTCAAGGTAACGTGGGTAGTGAGCGTACTGTTTTGTTCGCGCTTGATGAAGAAGTGAGCACGCGATTTGAATACTGGCGAATTAATTGGGCCGGAAATACCGAATCGATCAAAGCAGAAGTTACTGCTGAATTAGAAGAAGACCGTGGTCTCGTTATAGGAGACATCACTATCTCTGACCTGACGGATGTCGCAGCACTGCAAGGCGAGATCATCATGGAGCTGCATGACCTCACAGTACTACAGTGGGTATTGCCGGATTTACGATATGAAGAGGCCCAAGCATTAGCCCTAATCACCATTGGTGGCAACGCCAAGGCACCTGAAATAACCGGTTCCGTTGAGCTTGCAGCAAAAGAGATTGGCTTTGCACAAAGTGGCTTACTGCTTACCGATGTCAGAATCGCGGCTTTTGACACGCCGAATGTTGATGCTTCAATTACTCTTGATGGCCAAGCACAATCGGGCGATGGCTGGATAAGTATAAAAGGCAATGTTCAGCCCCTGGCAACTGAACTTGATATACAAATTGAAGGTGAAAGCTTCCGTGCAGTGCAGTTACCGACAGCCACTATCGATGTCAGCCCGAATATCAATATTCGTGTAAAGAATCAACGTATCGACATTACCGGCGATGTGCTCATTCCTTACGCTGTAATTGATCAACCTGAACTCAGCGAGATTGCAACCACACCCTCTGCAGATGTGAAAGTATTTGAAAATGGCGAACCTGTAACGCAACAAAGCGATTCTATTTACCCTTTATATGCCGACGTAAGGGTAACCTTAGGGGATAAAATTCAGGTGACAGGTTTTGGTTTTGAAGGTGAACTAGCTGGAAGCCTTCGTGTTTCCGAAACTCCAAGTCGTGCTCTAACCGCTACCGGCGGTGTTTCCGTTACCAAAGGTTTTTATGAGCTATATGGTCAACGTTTAGAAATTGAACGGGGCTCTTTAATTTATAGCGGTGGGCCAATAGCTAATCCAGGTTTAGATTTGCGGGTTGTTCGAGCACAGGAAAATATTATCTCAACAGAACGGGTTTCGGTTGGCGCACAAATTAGTGGAACACTCCTAGAGCCAGACTTCCGGCTGTATTCAACGCCAGCAATGCCTGACAGTGAAGTGTTGTCGTACTTAATACTCGGTCGAGGTTCTGGAGTAAGTTCTGCGGGCAATGAGAACTTGCAGTTACAAGCACTGATACTGTTAGGGTCTAAGGGAACAGATTTACTCGGAGAGTCCCTACAAGATACCTTTGGGTTTGATGAGTTTGGTATTGATTCTACGATGAACCCGAACGATACGTCATTTTACGTGGGCAAGTACTTATCACCGAAGTTATATGTGAAATATGGTGTGGGCTTATTTGAGAACACCAATAGCTTTTTAATACGCTACCTACTATCTGAGAAGTTGATTATCGAGACGACGACCAGTGGTCAATCTCAAGGCGGCGATATCTTCTATACAATAGAAAAGTAAGAAGGCGTTAATCGTTAATCGTTAGGCATAAAAAAACCCCGAGCGTTAGCTCGGGGTTCTCGATTTAAAGCCTGGCGGTGTCCTACTCTCACATGGGGAA
>NZ_JBLWWA010000006.1:0-29539 GCF_048268165.1 Pseudidiomarina sp.
AGAACGATCAAGCCGGCGAGGCCGTCGACGCGTGGCTAACAGATGTTCTGTCGCGAGAAACTGACGAAAGTGTCACTGCCTCAACGTTAAGGCCTTCCAGGCTCAACATTCTGCTCGATCAGTGTGACCCCAATGCGCCTGAACCGGACGACATACAGGCATGGCAGCACATGGGGGAGGTTGGCAGAGAAATCATCGACGCCCCCAGCAGAGAAGATATCTGGGAATCCGCCGTGCAAGTGATGGGCGAAGTACAAGCACGTCGATGGATGAAAACAGCGCATCCGCAGCTGGAGGGTAAAAGCCCCAACCTATGTATTGAGGAATATCCAGCGGGGGTTTATGAGCTTGTGTTGCAGATGAGCTCAGGGGCTAGCTAAGGACAGATCTCGACCCAAAGCGGCTATGCCGTAAAATGCTGGAGCGTAGAAATTTTGATATTAAGAATGATTTAAATTAATCACGATGTATGTCATGTGCTTAAACGACATCTAGCAGACTTCCTCTGTCGGATAAAAATCCCAAAGAGTTTATCCAATCAAAAACTGGAAGTTTAATACACTGTTAATAATTCCAAAGAAAATGTGGTGAAATCTATGTATAAAAAATTCGTTTGCCTAGCAAATTCAAGAAAAGTATCTGGTCGCTGCATTGCAGGGAAAGAGCTAATAAACGGAGTGTATGAAAACTGGATTCGGCCTGTCAGCGAGAGAAACAGCCATGAAATATCCGAGGTGGATAGACGCTATCAAGATGGAAGTACTGCACAGATTTTTGATATTGTTGGCTTAAAACTAAAAAGTAAGTCTGCCCATCCTGCACAAAAAGAGAATTATACGATTGATGATGGTTATTATTGGTCTAAAGAAGGCCGGTATACCGACTCTCTTGATTTTTTGCTGGATGACCCAGATTCGCTTTGGCAGTCTGACTACTCAAGCTACAATGGTACTAACGATCGTATTCCTACAACTGCGATAACTGCGGAAGGCTCGTCGCTATATTTTATACAGCCGCACAACCTAGAGATTGTCGTTCGTATTGAAGGAGCTGAGTTCGGAAATGGTAAGAAGAAGGTCAGAGCTGCATTTTCATATAATGGCGATCATTATTTAATATCTGTTACAGATCCAGAAATTGAGCGAATTTATTTGGCGCAAGGAGAGGGAAGATATAAACTCAATGGCCAGTATTTTATGACAGTTAGTTTGGGAGATGCCTGGGAAGGCTACTACTATAAGCTAGCTGCTGGAGTTTTCGAGGCTAAGCAATGAAAGTTTACTCTATTGGATTTACACAAAAGAAGGCTGAGAGTTTTTTTGGGCTTCTCCGTAACGAAGAGATAAAAAGCTTAATTGATGTCAGGCTCAACAATATATCGCAATTAGCTGGCTTTGCAAAAAAGAACGACCTGATCTTTTTTCTGAAAGAGTTGTGCGACATTGATTATGTTCATCTTCCAGAGTTAGCGCCCACTAAAAGCATTTTAGACTCTTATAAAAAAGGAATAATTTCATGGGAAGAATATGAAGATAAGTTCATGAATCTCATGGTGCAGAGAAAAGTTGAAAATATTGAAAAAAATATCATTAAGGATGGATGTCTGTTGTGTAGCGAACATAAACCACACCATTGTCACAGAAAACTAGTTATTGAGTATCTAAATAGCAGTTGGGATGCCGAATTTGAAGTTAAGCACTTGGTCTAAAAATGAATCTATTGATATTATATCCGAGTGAGTTTTTGAGTTTTAGTAAGTTTGAGCGGAAGTTAAGAAAGATTTTATCAGAAAAAACACCGGAAACTATTAGCTTTCTATCAGACCCAAATAAATTTATCGAAAAGTATGTGGCAGGCTACTTTCCCGAAATTTCACAAAATCACATTTCTGAAACTGGCTTTGAGCAGGTTACTCATGCAGTAATATTTGATGATGGAGAAGAATTTTTAGAAGAAGTGTTCGACCTTAAAAGCAGGGGAGTTTTAGTAAGAAGGTTGAAAATAAAGATCACTAGAGTTATAAACATTAAGAAAGATACAGAATATAAAGGTCTTACGTCGAGTGAAAGCTATGAATATATTGGAAGAGGGTCTTATTGGGGTAACCCTTACTCAATGTATAAAGATGGTGATGATAGATGTGAGGTTATAAGAAAGTTTAAATATGATTTTGATTTTGAGAAATTTCCAAATAAAGATAAGTCTAAAGTATACAGTTTGGCGGGAAAAAGACTTGGATGCTTTTGTAAACCAGAAGCTTGCCATGGTGACGTATTGGCAGACTTTCTGAATTCATGGGATGACGGGGAGTAGTGATTAATAATCAGTTTTACAGCACCGGATTTCAACAGTTTCACGGCTCCAAATCAGCGCGTGAGCTAAGCGTTAGATTCAACAGTACTATGGTGTGGAGAGAAAAGTATGAACATTAATCCACAGAGCTTTTTCTCAGCCACGCTGGGTGCAGGTGCAATAATGAGCGGATTCTGCGGTATATTTTTGTCATGTCGGATACAACGTGAATCAGTCAACCTAAGTGTTTGGTTCCACACCCCGAGACCAAACACCTAGATTCTAGACACGTGAGCGGTACAGTGATCTTCCCCCAAGCTTTCAGTATCTCCCTAGGCGGGTGGAAAAATTAAAAAAGCTCTTCATCTAAAGTTGTATCTGTAAGATCGTAGTTGTTTATCCTCCACAAATGCTGCATGGCTGATACTATTCTCCTTGAGACCTCCAAGTCAGACCCTAGTGAAAAAAGGGTTAAAAATTCGCCATGCTGACCCTCATTCCCTGTCCGGTAAATACTATGTGACTTGTTTACGTAATGGGTGTCAATGCACTCGTTAAGCCCTTCACATCTAACATATAGCCATGTTTTGCAACCTTCCGAATCTTCTTTTATTTCGTTTATAGCCTCAGTTAATTCCACCTCTTTGAGTCCGTCAATCTCAATTATATCTTCTAAAAATTGTTCGCTTTGAATCAAATTCATGCCATTGACATTAAAATACTCATTACGTTGGCTCCGTATGGTTATATTATTACCAGCTACACTAAAACCTGTAATTTTATAATCAAATCTCCTACCACCATTATTGTCGACAGATGTGCAAGTACCATACTTATTTAACATCTGATCAATATACTGGATTGTCCTTTCTTCGTCAGGCTCATCTGCCGAAGCCAAAGGAATAAAGATAGATAACGTTAAAGAAAGTAGAGTGTTTTTTATTTTATTTACCATACGCCCCTTTATGTACTTTCCAATATTATTCATTATTCGTGCCTATGATCATCGTGTAAAGCTCATCTTTATATGATTCGAGCATGCCAAAACCACTTCATAGCCAAATTTACAATAACCCTTTGCTTTCTAGTGCTAATTTGCAGTGTATCCAATCTTGATATGACCGACAACACGAAACCATAATGTAAAAAAACGACCGTTTTTTGGACGCTACCAAAGTACCTCTCAAACATCCCCAATTCGCTTGTTTTTATGACCAGAAACCCGTACAACTATCTATGAACAGATAAGGTACCTTTTCTTATGATCATAGGTTACGCACGGGTCAGCACCCAGGATCAGCATCCTGAACTTCAGCTAGATGCGCTGACGAATGCTGGGTGCGAGCAGATCTTTCAAGAAAAAATGACCGGCACACTCAGAGAGCGACCTGAGTTGTCGCTATGCCTGCGTACACTCCGGAAGGGCGATACTCTGGTGGTCTGGCGGCTGGATCGTCTCGCGCGCTCGCTAAAGGATCTCGTCGAAATTATAGAGGAGCTTCATCAGTGTGAGATTGGCTTTCGGTCGCTGACGGAGTCCATCGACACCACCAATGCCAGCGGGAAGCTGATCTTCCATATTTTTGGTGCGTTGGCCGAGTTCGAGCACAGTTTGATTACCGAACGCACAAAGGCTGGGCTTGCCGCTGCACGCGCGCGCGGCCGTAAAGGTGGTCGTCCGCCCGCCATGTCAGCATCGGATATCAAAAAAGCCGCTGCGATGCTGGCTGACCCTATGATTACCAAGGCCGACGTGGCCAAGCATTTTAAGGTAAGCCGGACGACCCTGAACGCCTCACTGCAACGTGAAGGTATTTCCGCCTAGCACCTTATTCAGTTAAGAGAATATCAATGAGCATAATGGATCGCACGGAACAGCAATTCCTCAAAGCCCTGGACGACAAACTCTGGAAAGCCGCCGACAAGCTCCGCGCCAACCTGGATGCCGCCAACTACAAGCATGTAGTGCTGGGCCTGATCTTCCTGAAGTACGTCTCCGATGCCTTCGAGGAGCGCCAGGAAGAGTTGCTGGAACGGTTCAAGGATGAGAACGACGACATTTACTACCTGCCGCCGGAAGACTACGACGGCGACGAGGACTACCAGCAAGCCCTGTTGGAAGAGCTGGAAGTATTAGATTACTACCGCGAGGCCAACGTATTCTGGGTGCCTAAGCCGGCCCGCTGGAGCACCCTGAAAGAGAAAGCCGTGCTGCCCGTGGGCACTGTGCTCTGGCAGGACGATGCCGGTAACGACGTAAAGCTGCGTTCCGTATCCTGGCTGATCGACAACGCCCTGGAAGAGATCGAAAAGAGCAACGCCAAGCTCAAGGGCATCCTCAACCGCATCAGCCAGTACCAGCTGGACAACGACAAGCTGCTGGGCCTGATCAACACCTTCTCCGACACCTCCTTCACCCGGCCGGTGTTCGAGGGCGAGAAGCTGAGCCTGCACAGCAAGGACATCCTCGGCCATGTGTACGAATACTTCCTGGGCCAGTTCGCCCTGGCCGAAGGCAAGCAGGGCGGCCAGTATTACACCCCCAAGAGCATCGTCACCCTGATTGTGGAAATGCTGCAGCCCTACTCCGGCCGCGTGTACGACCCGGCCATGGGCTCCGGCGGCTTCTTTGTCTCCAGCGACAAGTTCATCGAGGAGCACGCCAGCGAACAGCACTACGACGCCAGCGAGCAGAAGAAACACATCTCCGTGTACGGCCAGGAGTCCAACCCCACCACCTGGAAGCTGGCCGCCATGAACATGGCCATCCGGGGCATCGACTTCAACTTCGGCAAGAAGAACGCCGACACCTTCCTGGACGACCAGCACCCCGACCTGCGCGCCGACTTCGTGATGGCCAACCCGCCGTTCAACATCAAAGACTGGTGGAGCGAGTCACTTGCCGAGGACGTGCGGTGGAAGTACGGCACCCCGCCCAAAGGCAACGCCAACTTTGGCTGGATGCAGCACATGATCCACCACCTGGCTCCGACAGGTAGCATGGCCCTGCTACTGGCCAACGGCTCCATGAGCTCCAACACCAACAACGAAGGCGAAATCCGCAAGCGCCTGGTGGAAGAAGACCTGGTGGAGTGCATGGTCGCCCTGCCGGGCCAGCTGTTCACCAACACCCAGATCCCGGCCTGTATCTGGTTCCTGACCCGGGACAAAGCCAACGGCATGGTGCGCAATGAGAAAAAGCGCGACCGCCGGGAAGAACTCCTGTTTATCGACGCCCGCAACCTGGGTTTTATGCGGGATAGGGTACTGCGGGACTTCACCAACGACGACATCGCCAAAATCGCCGACACCTTCCATGCCTGGCAGCGGGGTGAGGGCTACGAGGATATCGCCGGCTTCTGCAAATCTGCCAGCCTGGCCGAGATCAAGAAGCATGATTTCGTGCTGACGCCGGGGCGCTATGTGGGTGCTCAGGAGCAGGAAGACGATGGAGAGCCCTTTGCAGTGAAGATGGCGCGATTGACCGGACAGTTACGGGAGCAGTTTGCAGAGAGTGACCGGCTGGAGGCTGAGATCAAGCGGAATCTTGGGGGGTTGGGCTATGACCTCTGAGTGGACACTAGAAGCATTAGGGCAAATTGTTACAGGTAAGACTCCACCAAAGTCCATCAAGAACGCTTACTCAGATTCAGGTGTGCCTTTTGTCACTCCAAAGGATATGGATGGCAGAAAGTGGACAGTCACTACTGAGCGCAGCCTGTCCCATGAAGGAGTTAGATCTGTTCAAAAATCTGTTGTCCCTGCGGGAAGCGTCGCTGTTTCTTGCATCGGTTCTGATATGGGAAAAGCAGTTCGAATACCAGTGGACAGCGTAACCAACCAGCAGATCAACACGCTCATTCCCGATACAGAGAAATGCGACCCTGATTACCTTTACTATCTGCTATCAACAATGCAGCAAGATCTGAAGGACATTGCGGGGGGTTCCGCCACGCCGATCCTCAACAAAGGCCACTTCGGTAAAGTACGGGTTCGCTTGCCCGCGATCTGGTATCAGAAGCAAGCAGCGAAGATTCTCTCTGCGCTTGACGACAAAATCCAAGTAAACCACCAAATCAACCAAACCCTCGAACAGATGGCACAGGCCATCTTCAAAAGCTGGTTTGTCGATTTCGAGCCGGTCAAAGCCAAGATCGCCACACTGGAAGCCGGCGGCAGCGAGGAAGACGCCCTGCTCGCCGCCATGCAGGCCATTTCCGGCAAAAGCGAAGCAGAGCTAGCCCGCCTCCAGGCCGAACAGCCCGAGCAATACGCCGAGCTCCGCGCCACCGCCGGGCTGTTTCCGGCTGCTATGCAGGATAGTGAGTTGGGGGAGATTCCGGAGGGGTGGGAATGCATGGCTCTTGACCAGATTGCCAAGTACCAAAATGGATTGGCTCTCCAAAAATTCCGGCCTGAAAACGAAGATGATTATCTCCCGGTGGTAAAAATCGCCCAGCTCAAGAAAGGCTACGCAGATCACGACGAAAAAGCATCTCCTGATATCAAACCGGATTGCATCATCGACAATGGAGATGTTGTATTTTCTTGGTCTGGCTCACTAATGGTTGATACTTGGTGCGGAGGCAAGGCAGCGCTGAACCAACACCTGTTCAAGGTGACCTCAGAAAGCTATCCGAAATGGCTGTACTTCCACTTCACCCGACATCATCTTGAAGAATTTCAACGTATCGCTGCAGACAAAGCGGTCACAATGGGTCATATCAAGCGTGAGCACCTCAAGCGCGCCCTGTGTGCAATCCCCAACAAGACCGCAATAGAAAATGCCGGCAAGATATTGGAGCGCGTCCTGAGCAAACAGATCGAGCTTCGACTTGAAAAAATAACCCTCTCGGAACTACGCGACACTTTGCTTCCCAAGCTCCTCTCCGGCGAACTCGTACTGGATGCTCAACTAGAAGAAAAGGGAGTCGTCAATGTCTAGGTGGGCGGATAACTTCAAGAACCATGCTTACGCAGCAACTTGGGAGGCTTTCAAGCTCAAGGTTAAGGAAACAACTCTGGATGACGAATCCATCCAGACCTCCGTTGAGGAGCTCGCACGGCTTAATAAAGTAACAACCTTTATTGACGGACTGCTTAAAAGCCTTGACCCAGAACTAATACCTTTAACTACTTGGGACAGCTTTAACAAGCAGTGTCAGGCTGCAACTCAACAGCTTGATCAGTTTGTAGCAAACCGCAATGTTGGGCATCTCAACGAGGCCAACAAAAACGTCGATAACCTGCTGACTTATGTGCGCCCTTACATGGTGTCAGAGGGAAAGGCAGCCCAGACTCTACGAGATGCAGCGTTGGATGCTGCAAACCAGATCAGCGAGCAATACGCAGAGCTAAAACAAAATGCCCAAAGTAGCTATGAGAGCATCGAAAGTCTGCGCGAAGATGGCGAGGAAAAATTAACCTCTATCACTCAAATTCATGAACGAATTGAAGAGTTCGAGAAACTCACATTCGGCGATGAAGAGACCGAGGGTTCCGAACAGAAAATCAACACAATTATTTCCCGGATTGAAAGCCGATACGACAAGATCAATGAGTTTCACGATGAAATCTTTGTAGGAGAGGATGAAACCTCTTCTATCAAACAAGAAATCGCTCTAGCACGTGAAGAGGTACTGGCTGATCGTAAGTCGATTGGTGAACAGTTAGCTGCGATAAAGGGTAGAGTTGATGAGTTGGGTGAGTTTTATATCAGGATTTTCGGTGAACCTGATAGCGAAGAGAAGCATAAGGGATTGGCCGGTGAGCTTGACCTACGCAAAGAAGCGCTAAAAAGCTTCGAGATGGAACAGAAGGAACGTTACAAGGCGCTCAATGACAAAATCGATGGACTGCTGCCTGGAGCGACAAGTGCTGGTCTGGCCAACGCCTACCATGAGATGAAGGTGTCCTTCGATGCGCCGATTAAGACGGCCAGCAGGCTCTTCTACTGCTCTATCATTGCACTTGTGATACTTGCTGTGATTCTCACTTGGGAGAGTGTAGGAGGAGGCCAAACACAAGATTAGGATGCAATTTTCAAGGGTCTGGTTTATCGCTTACCACTCTACGGGCCGATTCTCTGGCTTGCATTCTACGCATCTAAGCGAAGAAGCGAATGCCAGCGTTTACAGCAGGAATACGCCCATAAGGAGGCGCTGGCGAAGTCTTATGATTCATACAAACAACAGATAGAAGCCTTGAATGGTGGCGATTCAGATATGCTCAACAGCCTTATCACCAAGGCTATTGATGCTATCGCATACAATGCTTCAGAAACACTAGATAAACGGCATGGTGATCGGCACCCCGCCCATGAACTGGCTGAAAAAGCCGCGAATGGTATAGCTCAAAAAGTGTCGAAATGACAATTGTTATCCTGCAAATTATGGGTTCCAGGTCCGCTCCGGCACGTTGGTGCCGAGTTGTTCCTGAATGTAGCTCAGATCATCACTAAACCAGATGCCTCGGGTTTCATGATTGGCATGCTGCATAAGGAAGCTGAGGAAAAGAACGCTAGCAATGAGTAGAAGCACCACAATACGCTGCGGCTAGTTTCTGTTTTCGTGGTACCTGCGCTGCAACGCCGCCTTGCTGGCAAAACCAGTAGAATGATTGATTAACGACACTACCTGAGTGGCTTCGGCCCTACTGGTAGCTGAAAGCCTGCCGGATCAGAAGACGTTGATAATCCGGTTGTTAGAACATTTTCTGCTTTTGAAAGCGCTCAACCGGGAATAAGGACGCCCCATGACCGAAGATCAGCTGGAACAACACTGTCTGGAGTGGTTTGCCGAAGGTGGCTGGGAGACTGCCCACGGGCCAGACCTGGCACCGGATGGCATAGCCCCGGAGCGGGCCGACCACCGGCAGGTGTTGCTACTGGCGGATCTTGAGGCCGCTATTCGCCGCATTAACTCTCACCTGCCCGAAAGCGCCGTTGAGCAAGCCGTGGCTGTCGTCCGCAAACCGGAAAGCCTGGATGTGGTGATTAGCAATCGGGCCTTCCACCGCCTGCTGCTGGACGGCGTGCCCGTTGAGTATAAGCGTGACGAGAAGGTGGTTCACGACCAGGCTTTTCTGGTGGATTTCAGCGACCTGACCGTTAACCGCTTTCGGACCATCAACCAGTTCACCATTGAGGGCTCCAAGCAACTGCGTCGCCCAGATGTGATCTGTTTTATCAACGGCTTGCCCTTGGCAGTGTTGGAGCTAAAAAGCCCCAGTGCTGAGAACGTCGACATCTGGGATGCCTACAACCAGATTCAGACCTATAAGGAAGAAACTTCGGATCTGTTCGCTTACAACCAGGCAGTGGTGATCAGTGATGGCTACCTAGCCCGGGTAGGCTCCCTCACGGCTAGCCAGGAGCGCTATATGCCCTGGCGCACCCTCAAGCATGAGGACGATAAGCCTTTGCTGGAGTGGCAGCTGGAAACCATGGTGCGGGGCTTCTTTGATCGGGAACTGCTGCTGGATTACATCCGCTACTTTGTGATCTTCGAAACAGACGCTGACACGTTAATCAAGAAAATTGCCGGCTATCACCAGTTTCATGCGGTGCGGGAAGCGGTGCGTGCGACCGTGATTGCCGCCCAAGCCCCTGATCAAGGCCTTCTGGCAGGAGGGGAACACGACAGGTATGGCGAAAACGGGAAGCCGGGCAGCAAGAAAGCCGGGGTGGTATGGCATACCCAAGGGTCGGGTAAGAGCATTTCCATGTGCTGCTACGCTGGTAAACTGCTGCAACAGTCGGCCATGAACAACCCCACCCTTATCGTCGTCACCGACCGCAATGACTTGGACGGCCAGCTGTTCGCCACCTTCAGCGCCGCCCGAGAACTGCTCAAGCAGGAGCCAGTGCAGGCGGATGACCGGGATACCCTGCGTCAGCTGCTCTCGGAGCGAGAATCCGGCGGGATTATCTTTACCACGGTGCAGAAGTTTGCCCTGCTCAACGATGAGTCTGGCCACCCGATATTGAACGACCGCCACAACATCGTGGTGATCTCTGATGAGGCCCACCGTAGCCAGTACGGCCTGAAAGCCACCCTCAAAAAAGACGGCACCTACAAGTTCGGTTACGCCCGCCACATGCGGGATGCTCTGCCGAACGCCTCGTTCATTGGTTTCACTGGCACCCCCATTGAGAGTGAAGACAAAGACACGCGCGCCGTGTTTGGCGATTACGTCTCCATCTATGACATTCAGGATGCTGTTGATGATGGAGCGACGGTGCCCATCTTCTACGAGTCACGTTTGGCCAAGCTAGACATTAACCGCGACCAGATCGAGGAACTGTCGGCCCAGGTCGAAGAAGTGGTGGAAGACGAGGAGGATGTTGGTAGCCGCGAAAAAACCAAGGGCGAGTGGAGTCGTTTAGAAAAACTGGTGGGTGCAGGCCCGCGCTTACAACAGGTCGCAGAAGACCTGGTGAATCACTTTGAAACCCGTTCCAGCACTATCACGGGCAAAGCCATGATCGTGGCTATGAGTCGGGAAATTGCGGTGCATCTCTATAACGCGCTGGTTGAGCTGCGGCCGGAGTGGCACGACGACGATCCAGAGAAAGGCGCGATTAAGATTGTCATGACCGGCTCCGCCTCTGACCGGGCGTTGCTACAACCGCACATTCACAACAAAAAAACCAAGAAGCGGTTTGAAAAGCGCTTTAAAGACGTCAACGACCCGCTCAAATTAGTGATCGTGCGGGATATGTGGCTCACCGGCTTTGATGCCCCCTGCTGTCATACGATGTACGTAGACAAGCCCATGAAGGGCCACAACCTGATGCAGGCCATTGCCCGGGTTAACCGCGTGTTCAAGGACAAGCCTGGTGGCCTAGTAGTGGACTACATCGGCATTGCCAATGAGCTCAAGCAGGCCCTGAAGACCTACACCGACGCCAAGGGGAAGGGAACGCCTACCCACAGCGCCGAAGAAGCCTACGCCATCCTGGTGGAGAAGCTGGACATCATTCACGGCATGTTTGCCCCTGGCCCTAAGGGCAAAGGCTTTGACTACCGAGGGTTTGATACGGAGCCACACAAGTGGCTAGTGCCCACCGCGAACTATGTGCTCAGCCTTGAAGATGGCAAAAAACGCTTCCTGGATACCGTCCTGGCCATGAACAAAGCGTTTTCTCTGTGTGCAACCCTGGACGCAGCGCAAGAGCTACAAAAAGAGGTGGCGTTCCTGTCCCAGGTAAAGACCGCCATTACCAAGTTCACCAGCGTCGATAAGAAGCTCACTGAGGAAGAGAAGAACACCGCGCTCAAGCAGATCCTAGACAATGCGCTGGTCTCTGAAGGCGTGACCGATGTCTTTGCCTTGTGCGGATTGGACAAGCCCAATATTGGGCTGCTATCTGACGAGTTTTTGGAAGACGTGCGGCAGCTGCCCTACAAGAACTTCGCTGTGGAGCTGTTAGAGAAACTGCTCAAGGATGATATCAAGGCCAAAACACGCAACAACGTGGTGCAAGAGAAGAAATACGCAGATCGGCTGCAGGAAACCCTGCGGCGCTACAACAACCGAGGTATCGAGACGGCCCAGGTGATTGAAGAGCTGATCGCCATGGCCAAGCAGTTTCAGGCGGAATTAGAGCGTGATGCCGCTCTGGGGTTGAACCCTGACGAAGTTGCTTTTTACGACGCCCTGGCCAGCAACGAAAGTGCGGTGCGTGAACTGGGCGACGAGATCCTAAAAACCATTGCCGTTGAGATCACAGAAAAACTACGTAAGTCCACCACCGTCGACTGGCAGGTACGGGAAAGTGTACGGGCGAAGCTGCGCATCCTAGTCAGGCGCACGCTGCAACGCTACAAGTACCCACCCGACAGGTCTGCCGAAGCGGTGGAACTGGTACTCAAGCAGGCTGAGGTGCTATCAAACGGGTGGGGTCGGTAAGCCGCCTACTCGATGACAGCGCGTTCAAAAATATCGTCTAATTGCTGTTAGCGTTGTTATTTTTTCGGCATGCCGAAAAAAATCGGCCAATTTGGGAATTATAAGTCGGATCAGAAAAGGTATTCCACCGTAGAAAAAGTCACGAATATAATCTGAACACATTATGACGATGTGACCTTTTTATGCTCACATCAGTCACCAACAGAATTGCGCTTGTATCACGTTAACAGCTTCGGGTGACTAGCTGAGCGCGAAGATGGCGACGTTGCTGTAATATGCTGGCACGCTTATGAGACGCTTTCATTTCTTTCACAAGCGTCGCACTGGCGTACATACGAGCCTCTATGTCTACTACACGCTTGCCGCGCTTAATCTCGATAAGCTCAACATCCGCCAACATCCCTTCTTTGATAAGAGCCTTAATATCAGTGCAAAACTTACTGCGTGCCTGCCCAGCTCGTTTGTAATTGAGCATTCCGGTCATTTCGCGGAAACGACTAAAGTGAAGAACATAAGGCGTCGTGGTGGAAATATTACGCCCTTCCAATACGACTAACTTAGCTATTGATTGGGAAACACTCGATTTCAGCGTAGCAGTGCGATAGAGATTAAATTGCTGATAAAGGCCAGCATGTATTCCAAGGCTCACAATCGGATGAAAGCGAGCAGTCCAGTACCCGTTTCGGTCATAGCCACGAAAGCCGTTCTGCTTGTAGGAAATAAGTTCCGATAAAATCGGAGCGCTTGCACTGATACCTCGATACGAATCCGATTCTATAGAAAGGTTGCACTTGTGAAGCACATCAAGCGAGCGGCGGATGGAAGCGTATGTTCGACTTCGATTCCAGGTGCGTAGCATTTCCATAAGCTGATTAATCGTGAAGTGCACGCCATAACTTGGAAACCGTCCGCCTTGCCCTCCTGGGCGGGACGATGCGTTACTTTCAAGTATGTCGCCATTCTCCATGGCAATTTTAATCAGTGCTAGCTCCACAAGCTCATCGGTACTATCGGGGTAACAGAATAACGTTTGTTCAACACCATCTTCTTCTATACGCACTTGGGCCGGCGTCATTTCCAGCGTATAGCGTTCGCCGCTGTCTTCAAACGTGTAATTCACAATATCGACTTGCTTGGCGTCAGTACTACTAGTTACACCACGTATGTGGCCACAATGGTAGCGTGGTATACGCTCCCAGAAATGAAGCAGGTTGGATGTTTTTTCGCGTTCTTCTGTCGTGTTAGTCAGCGAGGATTGAAAATCGCGTAGCTCCTGACCTTCAGCAGTTTTCACTACTTCGACGGGCATAACTGCTTCAGGCATTTTTAGTGTAGGTAGTTCCGCCACGTGCTCAGGCTTACCCGACACGGGAAGGGATAGATTAAGCTCCAAATTGGCGCTATCGTCCTGTTCGCTGTTGCGAGCCCCTTTTAAGCTGGCCCTAAGTCGGTTCCAGTCGCCTTTGTTCGACACACTACTCTCCGGCACACTTTGCTGGTTGTTTTAAGGTCAGTTTAGGGCGTACTTGCCAGGTTTTCTATGGATTCTACAGCGCATTTTGGCAAGAAAATGCTGATTTCTCATGACTTTCGCGGAGCGAATTGTCCACTTTCATAGCTCTTATGGCGCAGTGATGACTTTTCTTCTATGGATTCTGCGACGCAGTTTCTATGGATTCTGAAGCGCACCTGAAGGTTATCCACAAAATTGGGGGCCTAATCTGTGAGCTTTTAGTGCTCACGAGAAGTTTTCTATGGATTCTAAAGCGTACTTTTCGTACAAGATTTGCAGTCCTATGGATTCTGCGACGCATTTCTATGAATGGTAAGGCGCAGTTTCTATGGATTCTACGGCGCAGTTTTACTCCAGTCCTTCCACAAGAATCGGTTTCTATGGATTCTACGGCGCAGTTTCTATGGATTCTACGACGCAACTTCTATAGATCGTATGGTGCATTTTCTATGGATAGTATAGTGCACTAAGCTTCTGAAAAGCCCACTACAAGCGGACTCCATAGCCTCTCCTTCTTTTCCTTTTCCCCTTTCATCCTTTCCTTAAGTACTTTACCAAAGCACAGAGCAAAGGTGACTACATCGGTTGTTATCTTTTTATCAACGCGCATAAGTCGTCATGCTTGCTGGACTTCTCAACCACGAATAAGTCTCAAACAGACGTGTGTTGTCTGATAGTAACTGTACGGGCATTGCTAACACAGTGTTTAAAGCTTAGTATCTCCACACCAACATCTGCACCTTTAAAGGTGCATGCAGCGTGAAGCGCTAGGAGCAGACCTATGGGCCAAAACAATGCGTCAACCATGCCTCCAGTTGTAGTTTTTGCTAACCAAAAAGGTGGTGTAGGCAAAACAACCCTGACAGTACACGCCGCTTGGATGGCCGCTGAAGCTGGCCTTAAAACATTGCTAATTGATATGGACGGACAGGGGAACGCTTCACGTACAGTGCTAGGTAAAGAAGCTCTCTATGCCATAAATGAAATTCGTGAAAACGGGCGTAAAAGTGGCAGTGAAAAGCCTGGAATAGAGCAAGCACTAATGTCTTCAGATATGGTTCTCTATAATTTAGAAGGCGTCGATCTTGCAGCTATCCCTGGACCACCTGGATTAGACATGATCCCAGCGTTGATCAATGATCAAGTATTAGCCGACTGTATGAGACGCGATATCGATAGCATTCCGCAGCCACAGCACAACCTGAATCACTTTTTAAGGCAGCAAGGGAATGACTACGACCTGATATTGATCGATTCACCTCCTCAGTTGGGTAACTTGCAAAGTGCCTCCATCGCTATGGCTACTGATGTAATTATTCCTATCAATGTCAGTGGCTTTGCCCTAGATGGAGTGAGAGGCATGCTGCCCACTCTTTCCACAATTCAGCACGCCTACAACCCAAATCTTCGCATCGCCGGGATACTCACGAACATGTACAACCGACGCAGTGCCTCAGCACAGGAAACACAGCAGGAATTAATCACTCAGTATCCCGATTCAGTCATTCCTTACGAAATTGGTGTACGTAGCGCGTTGGACGCTGCTGTCTATAAAGGAATGCCAATTTGGTATCGCCGTCGTACTGGAGGAGAATTGAACGCAACTAAAGAGATCACTGAAGCATTAGCAGAAGCACTCGCACGCACGTCGTTAGGCGAGAATTTACTAAAACGCTGGAAAGTTAAGAGTAAAGAGTACCGTTTCAACTACGCGACAACGTCGCATCGCACAATTCAGGCACTACAACAACGTAGCAGTTCGGATAAAGGGGCTACTGCATGAGTACGGAAACATCGCTGGATCGAGATATGTTAGATGCGCTTTCTCGGAAACCAAGCAACGATCAGTTTAAACCGCAAATGGGTACATTGGATCGGATTCGACAAGACGGTGAGCGTCACTCCGGTACTCATGAAGTGATACTTAACGAAATCCTGGTTGAATCACAAGTACGTCAACAGCCTGTCCATGAAGATGCTGTGCTGAACTTAGCTCAATCGATGGAATCGGTTGGCCTCTTGCAACCTATCACAGTCTCACCACTACCTGATCAACAACGTCGAGAAACCAAAAGAAAATATCGTCTTGAAGTAGGTGAAACACGCCTTCGCGCAGCAAGTATTTTAGGTTGGCAACGTATAGCCGCTAACGTGGTAGAGCGTCCCAATGACTTAGATCGGATGCAGCGTCAGCTAATTGAAAATATTCAACGTAATAACCTAAATCCTATCGAGGTAGCGGAATGCATCAAAGCTATTAAGATCCAATCTAAGCTAGCTGGTAAATCGTTGACTTACACTCGTATTGCAGAAGACTTGGGGATGACCAGTTCCAATGTGTCTGAATACATAGCGTTGTTAAAACTATCTGAGCCAGTACGTGACCTTATTCTAAACGAGCAATTAAAGGATCGGCGTGCAGCAGTTCTGCTCGATGAAATTTCGACATTGGATACGGTGCAAGGTAAAAAACTCATTGGTCAATTTATGAACGGTGATGGTGCTTCCCGTTCAGAATTGAAGAAATATCTACAACGTCTCAAAGAACAACCTTCATCATCAACGCCAATACATACTCAGGAACAAGTTCGCCAGCAACATTACGAACGACAACCTGCGATTAAAGCAGAACCAGTGCAGGTGGAATACCAAGTAGAAGGAAAGCTTATTTCTGGTGAAACTGTAAAAGGTATCCTATTGCAAGGCTGGCTTGATACAAACGCTGAAAATCAAGCCTCTAATACCTTTTGGGTGCGTCTACCTGATGGGCAAACAGTGGCATTGGAGAAGATTACCGGGCTATCTCAGCGTTGGTGCAGAAATAACCGTTGAAAATTTTTTCGGCATGCCGAAAAAAAACCTCCGACTAGGTGTATGACTACAGCTTCAGACACTAAAAAAACTTGTATTTAGTAGTGTCTGGTAGATATGGATCTCGGCTTATTACTTAATGGAATTAAAAAATCGCAATCAAATTACCTTTTCAACCAATCTGCTAGCTAGTTCACAGAAAATTTCTATTAAGGCATACAAAATAGCCTCCTTATTAACCGGGATCTTTTGAAAAGAACGTTAATTTAGTGGAACAAAATTAACGTTCTTAAAAAGGTCACTGCATGGCGAGTCCGTGCCAAACTCTCAACTTTTCAAGCACTCGCCAATTCCGCGAGCGACTGCCCAAAAAGCCTTATCACACCGACCAGTTGGGCGATTATCTGCGCATCCATCGCGCAGAAATGGCTCTGCGAGCGCGGTACATACAGTTCAACGGGCCGACTCACATGCACTGGCTGGTATTCGATATTGATCGACCAGGCGCGGCTATGGATTGGGAAGATCGGCACGTTCCGCCCCCTAATTTCACGGTTCAAAACCCAGTAAATGGGCATGCTCACCTGTTCTACGGGCTGGCTACACCCGTGCGTACAGCGCCTGATGGGCGCATAGCGCCGCTGAAGTACGCAGCAGCGGTTCAGCGCACGCTAGGAAGCGCTTTAGGCGAAGATGTGGGCTATTCAAGGTTTCTGAGTAAGAACCCGCTTAACGACTACTGGCGCACAGCTGAGTGGGAACCACGGCTGTATGAGCTGGCAGATTTTGAGGGCTGGCTGGATCTGAGCGCAAAACCACGCCAAGCCGCTAATAGCGACGCTTATGGCCTTGGGCGCAACTGCACGTTGTTTGAAAAGCTCCGGACATGGGCTTATAGGGCTATCCGCCAGGGCTGGCCTGACGCTGAACGCTGGTACCAAGCTGTGCAGGAACGCGCAGCGGCTTACAATTCGTTTGATACACCGCTGAATGCTAACGAGTTTCGAGCTATCGCTCGCAGCGTGGCCAAGTATACCCACCGCAACTTCAATGCCGCTGGATTCAGCGCTGTGCAGGCTCATAGGGGGCGCAAGGGCGGTAAGGCATCCAAGCGTGGGGCTGTGTCAGGTTCAGAGCGTACAGAGAAGCCTTGGGAAGCTCTGGGGATGTCCAGAGCCACATACTACCGCCGGAAATCTGCGGGTGAGTTTTGAGACCAGATAAGCCTTATCAGATAATAGCCCCCGGAGGGGGTGGTTTTGGGGGTGGGGCTTACAGGGACAAATAAAATACAGACAACACATACAGCTGCCGTCCCATAGGGGAAAAAAATGGTCGGACGTTACGAGATCTCTGATGACGGCTGGGCACAGATTGAAGATATCGTGTCGCCCCCTCAAACCATGGGCAGGCCCAGGCGGGATGACCGAAAAATGCTCAATGGTATCTTCTGGGTGCTGTGCTCTGGCGCCAAATGGCGTGATTTACCCGAGCGATATGGTCCTTGGTCGACGGTGTATGACCGGTTCCGCAAGTGGCGTGATGACGGCACCTTTGAAGCGGTACTTTCTCGCTTGCAGCTCAAATTACGTGAAGATGGGCTTATGGACTTGGACACGTGGATGATTGATGCCACTTCCGTGCGGGCCACACGCGCTGCCGCTGGAGGCGGTAAAAAGGGGGTTCGAAAGAACCGCTAGACCATGCACTTGGCCGCAGTCGCGGCGGTTTAACAACCAAAATTCATTTGGTTTGTGATCGTCATGGCTGGCCACTGGCGTTCACGCTGTCCCCTGGTCAAGAGGCAGATTCTCGGCACTTCGTTCCGACATTGGAGAGAGTTCATCTACCAGGTAGCGTCGGGCGCCCTCGCAAACGTAGTCGCTATATGGTGGCTGATAAAGGATACGACAGCGATGAGCTGCGTCATTATTGCGACAGGCACGGCATGAAATCCGTGATTGCTCAGCGCAACATGCACCGAAGAACCCGGCCTGGGCTACCCAGGCGGTTCGACAAACCCAAATATCGGCAACGGAATGCGATAGAACGCTGCTTTGGTTGGCTTAAAGAATGTCGCCGCATCGCCACGCGCTATGAAAAGCTGGCAAGTAGCTTTAAGGCGATGGTATGCGTGGCGTGCATCGACCGTTGCTTGCGAGCCAACTTTTCGTACAAAACCTAGCTAGCTCCTCCTTTGGAAACCTGAATTCAAGCAATAAGTGCAGCACCTGCTGTGTCCAGGGCTCCTGAGTACTCCCCCAGAAACACCTGTGCCGGTGTCCGGTAACCGAGTCGCTTTCGAGGGCGGTCGTTTAGTTTCTCGACCACCTTGCGCAGCTCGGCATCGGTGACCTGGCGGAAGTCTGTTCCCTTGGGGAAGTACTGCCGTATCAAGCCATTGGTATTCTCGTTGCTCCCACGCTGGCCAGAGCAGTAGGGATCGCAAAAGTAGGTCTTTGCGGTCACCGCCTTGCCTACGGCTATGTGGCCGGCGAACTCCGAGCCGTTGTCTAGGGTGATGGTCTTCACAGCACCCCGGCGAGGCTTCAACAGCCGGATCATGGCCGCTTGCGTCAGGTCTGCTAAGACCCTGGGCAACCGTGCTGCCAGGAGATAACCACTACGCCGCTCTACCAGGGTGACCAGGCCCGATTGCTTGTGCCCCTGAACCACGGTGTCACCCTCCCAATGCCCGATGAAGCGGCGTTCCTCGACCTCCGCCGGGCGATGCTCGATGCCCACGCGATGGGGGATCCTGCCAAGTCCTGCGCTTTTGGCCCGGGCACGGCGTTTGCTGTGCCGCCGGGGCTGACGAAGGTGCCGCCACAGGTCGCCACTCCGGGCCTTGTCATCCCGGACCAGGGAGTAGATCCACTGGTGGCTCACGCCCACGCCGATCAAGGGGGCCATGAAGCCGCTGATCTGCTCGGGACTCCACTCCTCGCGGAGCCGTCTGGCGACGAAGTCCATCAGGCTGGGTAGGCGCTTCGTCCACTTCCAGGCGGTGCGGCGTCGATGGTCGCTACGTTGCTGGGCCTGCTCAGGGTCATACCCCTCGGGCGTCGTGTGACGACGCAGCTCCCGACTCACCGTACTGTCATGAACGCCAATAGCTCTGGCGATCTGTCGCAGGCTCATGCCTGCACACCTGTAAGCGTGAATCTGGTATCGTTGGGTCTGGGTCAGCTGTCGGTATGCCATGCTCTGCTTCACTTTGGTCGGTAAAGCAGAGAGGGTACCGGCGCTGGCCCTCCTGCTTCTACCTTGTGATCCAAAGTGCTGCGGTTATTCTATGAATCTAGGTCAACAGCAGGCCAGCAATATAGCCGCCCAGGAGAAGCTCCAGGCAGCAACTCAGGAACGTTTGCAACAGCAGAAAGCGAAGCAGCCTAGCCATGGTCGAAGCTATGGTGGGCCAGGGTTGGGCTAGTTAGGAGACTTGGATCATGGCCGAAAAGCGATCAAGATAAGGTAAGTGACCCAGATTTTTATCCTAATTATTGGAAAAGCAATATTATAATTTATCTATTGGAGTGAAATGTGGACCTAGAAGAGCAAAAGAAAAACTGTAACGAAGAAGCTCTCTGTTTATTTAAGTTTTTTTTTGAAGACGGGGATATTTCTGAAGATGATCTCCCCAGATTTTCAGAAAAATGCCAAGATTTAATGCGTTCATACCCTGAATACGCATCTTTACGTGCGGCTGTTGGGAATTATTCATTAAATAAAAAAAACATGAACATGCCCCTTACTATAAAAAACCCAACCATTGGAAAGATAAGATCTTTTTTCTCTTCAGAGAAGGATTTTACCTTTAGAAATTTTGGTGATCTTGAAGAAGCCTACCTCGTTAGTCTTCGTCAAAAAGTAGATAAAGATTTATCGAAAACTATTTCTATTTATGCTTTTTATATGATTTTTCTTGATGAATTAAATATAAGTGGATTTGAAATGAAAGCAATGTCAGATATTTCCGCTTATTTAGCTTTTAATTTCAGGAAAGGTTTAATAAATGACTTTACCAAAAATTAATTAATAATATATAACAATATATGATATGCCCGATAAGGTTTCGCCATGACTAACACTATATACGGCGACTGATCATTGGTGACCTAAAGACAGGTCATTCTCTCCTCTTTGCTTCATTGAGCAGCCGCAAGGCCAGCGGGCTACGCCCACCAAAACTTGTTACCGCTGCGCGGCATAAAAAAGCCACCCCTCCAAAAACTCAAGATAAGGGCGATAATCTTGAGTTTCGGGCTGTATGCGTGAAAATTTCACACATATATAGAAAATAAACGTCATAACCTGTGATATTTGCAATTTATTTGAAACGTGCCACAGTAAAAATAGTTGGGCAATGGACGCTCATCAAAACGGAAACCGGGCACGGAACGCTCGATGACGCCACGGATGCATAAGCAGGATGCTTATGAGAGCTTGCTAGGATAGCGATGATTGAGATTGCCCGGCCCTGAGGGGTCGGGCTTTTCTTTGCCTGGACTAAAATAAGCGTGAATAAATCACGCATATTGGCTAAGATGGGGTATAAAAGCAGCCCACGAGAACCAGGCACTATGATTGAACAGCATCACCATGTCGAAGCCGCCGCCATGATCGCCACCGCAGACTGGGGGAAGGATCGCAGCCCTGAATGGCACGCGGGACTCCATAACGCAGTTGCCTGGCATTTGGCGGGTCAGCCGCTTGGCCATGGCCGCTCAACATGCCCACATGCTCCTAAAACCGCTCAACGTGATGCCTGGCTAGATGGGTGGGCCGTTGGGCAAGCAGCATGCCTTCGGGAAGGCATCGATGCCTTTTTACAGCCACATCAGCGAGACAACGGGTAATGCCACGCCCAAGAGCCATACAGACCGCTGAGGCACCGCTGTGGCTGGCGGTGCTTCTGGACTATTCGTTTAGTGATAAAAGCGCTCAGCGGGCCGCACAGCTCGATTTAGTGGGTATCGCACACGACGCTGCCGCTTACCCTGACGACATACCGCATTGGCGACTGGCGGAGTTGCTGCTGGCCTGGGCAGGGCGCTATGTGTCTGCCAGGGACTGGCAACGGTTGCAGGCCAAAATTAGGCAACGGCGTCGGCAGTCAGAAGCAGCATGTTAACGCTATTTTTCGCTATCGGTTGTGAGGTTTTTAACTATAGAGCGTGCCAATGATCGTCGTCCATGCGGATCGTTATCAGTGTCAGCTGTTTTTTGGTTTGTTGATGGTTCAGGAGGGGGAGTGGGTGGGGCAATTGCATGGCACAGGGGGAAACAGCCACGATGAAGGGCGTGTTTAACGCACGGAGTAGGAAAACACTGCCATCTTGGCCGGTGTTGGAAAGGCGTATACGGTGTAAAAACATATACCGTTATCAATCAGATGCCACGGAACAGCCAGGTGCGACACCTGATTGATTTGCGCTAAAAGTGTCATGACCAACTGTGACTCAACTCGCCATGACATTACTCAATGGGTGGGGTGTGTTTTTCTGCTGTGTCACAACGGTGCCCTCAGCTCATGGAGGAGGGCATCACTGCGTGCTTCACCCCATAGTGCTGAGCATGACGAAAAGAAATACCAGTATAGCGAAACCACTCATAACAAAGGCGAAGAGCTTTCCGTCATCGTGGTCTTGATTAGTAATGGTGGTGCTTAAGGCCGATTTTACCGCAGTGTCCAGCGCGGCTTTTGAGGCGTCTGCAGCGGCTTTATCTGCCACAGCTTCTCGTCGCCGGATGATCGCGGGAACGCCGGAAAATCGGTGGTAGGTGTACTTGTAATTGGGGTTGAGCTTGCTCCATCCCGTTTCACGATCCATGTGGGTCAGAATCAGTCCGTTAAATCCGGCTGCTTTGGCTTTATTGGCTAAACCTTCCCTGACTTCGACGGGACTTTTGGCGGCATACGAAATGCGGCGGCCTTCGGCAATGACTTCGTTGTGGCGACCACACTGAGAACTTTTTGACGTGATAAATTCATCTGGGGTGTGGTACGTCCAGTAAGACGGTTCTTTGTCCTTCACGTCGATTTGGCGGGCAGCCATGCCTTTGGGCGTTGGCACAGGATCAAAGCTGACAGAAAAGCCTTTCTGGGGCGAGTGGTTCTGTTGCTTTAGATGGTTGCGGTGGAAGAAGTAACTCTCGCCATCTTCGCCGGTAATAAAGCCGTACTTTTTTTGTTCGCTGTAAGCGACGATCACTCCCTGCATGACAAATCCTTTGCACCATGACGTTATGAACGGATATGCGCTGGCGTATGTGCATACGCCGCAATGCTGCTAATGATAACTAAAAAAGAAAGTAAGCAGGGAGGTTGAGAGGTAGGGTGAGGCGCTGCTAGCAGGCATGGCTATTTACCATGCCTGCCCACGAAAGCTCATTAGCGCTTGCGTCACATTACGCGTTAGTGCGTACGAGGTTGCGCGATCTTGTGCGGCCGTCCGCCCGGAGCACCGGGTTGTGGCCCCGGCGGTTTGGGACGTGTCCAGGGGCCGCGCAGATGAGGTTCCCAATCATGCCAGCGGCCTAATGCGGCGGCAATGACACGCGCAGTGCGCCAATAATCATAGCGACTCGCAGGCGATAAGGCCGCAGTATCAGCTTTGAGAAACCACTGTAAGTGCTTAACTTTCCACTGGTAGGGCTCGCTGATCCTCCAGCGCTCTTCAATCCGGCTGGCAATGCGTTGGCCACGCTTGATGTGCGCTTTGACGCCACTGTTTTTGCCGGGCTGCGCGCGTTTTAGCAGCATTTCAACACGAGATGTGTGTGTATGTGTCATCGACTACTCCCGATGTAGCTGACCAGAATGTCTACTCGGCCATGGCCGAGTTCTTTGGAGATGGTGAGGCGTGCCTTGAGATCGTCAGCTTTGGTGGCTAGTCGCTCGCCAGCTACCGCTGGAGCAGGATGACCGGTGATTTGTTCATAGCGCTGGCAAGCATACGCGGCACGTGAATCGTGATAGCCAGGGAGCCCATGTTGTTTGAGCACAGCACGGGCTTGATTGAGTTCGCTGTTACGCGAAATGGCGATATCAACGTATCGCTCGTGGGGCGCAATAAGGTTTCGGCTGCCTGCGGGGCGAGCGGCTAGAGCATTAGCCAACGCTTGCCGTTGTGCATCCCCGACAGTGATAAATCGATCGGCACTGCGACCGCCTTTTGTGCCGTCGATGACGTTGACGCTGCCATGTCGATTGGCTTCACGAGACCAGCGATCCAAATCGACTTTAACCGCTTCTTCGCGACGAATACCGAAGGCGCGGGCGAGTTCGAGTACTGCCGCTGCGCGGTTGAGGCCTGCGTCGCTGAGTGTTTCTGTTGCAGCTTTTATACGACTTTCATCGAGCGCAGCTGGAGCAACAGTTCTGATGTTGTTGCGTGGGCCGGCATGGCTGCGAGGGGAAAGTTGGACATATCGGTCGCCGCGTAGCGCGGCAAATGTCGTGTTCACTGTGGAGATGCGATTCTGTGCGGTTGAAACAGCAATATCACCCGCCTCGACTTGATCCCTCACATGCTCGGCATAGGCGGTAGCCAGCTCGAGGTTGTCGACTTTGGCGAGGTCGCGGACGCCTTGTTCACGGGCCCAGTCGGCGAATTTTTCCCAGCGATCGGTGTGAGTCGCGACGGTACCGTGGTGCCCTTGACCATAGTAGTCGCGCAACGCTTGTTTGCCCGCATGTGCCATCTGCTTTCCGTATCCGAAATTCCGTGAACTTGCGTATCGCCCCATCAATACTTCTCCTACACATCCCTAGTTGTTTCGTGCTGTGTCGTGGTGCTTCCCCATTTTCCCGCCACAGATGTGGTAAGTGATAAACCGATTTTCTCAGGCTCGGTCGGGCCCTGGGGTGTTGTCGTAACGTGACAAAAACGCCCGCAGGTAACGCCTGGCGGGGTGGCGATTCTTTGCTGTGTACTGACGATCGCGATGAGCAAAGCTCGGCGGGGGATCGCTGTGTTTGTGGCAGAAACACGGGCAAACAGCGTGTGTGAAACACACAAATAGAGTGACGCTGCAAAAACAAAACTGAGCGCATGCTCGCCTGCCAGGCGAGAGGCTTTTTAGCCGCGGATAGTTTGTAGATTGCAGGTTTTGGTGCGCGTTTTAGTGCGCTCAGGTGGGTTGCGGCGGGCGCCTTCGCTTGGCCCTGTGCCCCGCTACGCGGGGCTTCGAGCCAATCAAAGGCGTCGTCGCTGACGCGCCGTCTCTGTGCTGCTATCGCGACGACAGAGACGGCGCTGAGTGGCCCTTTTCAGGGCGAGTGCAAGATGAAAAAACACATGACTACGTGGCTTTGCCGGGCCGATAAACTGGCGGACAAAGCAGGTATTGCGTGACTACACGAAGCTTAACGCGTAAGCGCTGTGACATTTTCATCTTCGAAGTCGATGCACAAAAAACATGCATGTGGCTTCGCACGATCGCGTGAGCGACTCATGGCGGTTTCAGGGGATACATAGAGATATGAAGAGGCATGCCTGGGCTAAGCCGTCCTTCACTGTTTGGGAGTGCTACGAGCGTCATCGATCTAGTTCATCGCAGACATTACATAGCGTTCAACACAGTATTAAGCATCTTCAAATCGCGGATATACGATTGTGGCGCTATTTTGTGTGTGTATGACATGCTGAATGTGAGTCGATGCTTGATCGTCACACTGATGCTGTCAGATACAAAGCAGCGATGCTGCTGAGAAGTATGGTTGCTCTTTATACTGAGAAAAAGCAGCGCGCACTAGATAGAAGATGAGCCTTGGCAATCGTATGCCAGCAGGCATCTGCATGGTAGCAAAGCGCTTAGTAGTATCTATCATCACGTGAAGCGCCCATTTTGCTTCATGAGTGCATGCGTTTGCGATGCGCATGTAATAAATACTAGATGGAACAACTATAGAGAGCCTGGCAGTAGCGATGATACGAGCTAGCTTGCCGAGACAATGCATTCTAATTGCACGTGTGACCGCCACACTGTCGCCATGGTGGGGAAAGTAAGAGAGACACACAAGATTACGTAGAAATCTGCACGTAGGTATGACGTATGCAGCTTTTTTTGAGAGATAACAGATATTCGGCGATCATTGTCGTCAAATAACTGCTGATAGTGCTATGCACTGTTGAAAGCGTGCATTCATGCAGACCTTCAATTTGTTGCTTCAGTCGAGACTAGTTGTTTTGACTGGCTAGTTAACCAGTTTCTAATGCCAGAAGGCATGAAGAAATTTTACTATAGCGATTCTGCTACTGTCTTTCAATACCGGAGGTAGGTATTGAAGCTTGTTTTTGTTGATATATTTGTTTTTTCTATCAGATCTTTGGTTTTAATAGCTAATAGCATCTTTAGGTGTAAGGGGATAACAAGCTATAGTGTGAAAACTACTCAACCTTGGACGCAGCGATTTAGTTCGCTGGCCGTCGGGGTGAAGAAACCGGCCTTCGCGCCGGTTTCTTCGTTTTTAAGGATCTCACTGGCATGCAAACCGCCTTTTTCGTCGATGGCTACAATGTGTTTTACGGCCTGCTTGCGGGCACCGCATATAAATGGCTGGATCTTCCTTCTTTATTACATGCCATTGCTCACGAAAATGATCCGCGCAGCGTCGCAGCGGGTATCCACTATTTCACCTCCCCGGTACAGCCAGCTTTGGCCACCCGTGGCGAAACCTCCAAGCGTGCGCAGGATACTTACGTACGGGCGCTTAAAGCGCGAGGTGTGTCGATTTACTGGGGGCGGCACCGTGTCGATCACCGCCGTGCGCCGCGCTTTGTGTCGCGAAAGGTGCCGGTGTCACGGGACGATCAGGTGGATATCTGGCATCTGGAAGAGAAGGAAACCGATGTTCGCTTGGGTATCGCTATGTACCGGTTGGCTGCCCAGCACTATTGGGTCGAGCAGTGCCGTACGCCGGTTGAGCAAATTGTGCTGGTGTCAGGCGATACCGACATGACGCCTGCGCTGGAGGCTCTGCGTGAGGACTTTCCGCACGTACGTATTGGGGTAATTGTGCCACACCGTAAAGGAATTGAGCGGAATCCGCCGGGGTCTTTAAAGAATGCCGCTGACTGGATGCGCCGTCATATTACGCCTGAGGAGCTCGCGGCGAATCAATTCCCGTCGCGCGTGTCGACGCGTAAGAAGCCAGCGGTTAAACCGGACTATTGGTGATGAAACGCCAGGTTTTGAACGTTAGGGCGCTGAAAAACGGGGAGGCTTTCTGTAAGAGTTTACAGTTTTAATACGGTAGTGCTAATCTTTAACGCGACCAAGGCAAAATCCTTGGCCAGTCTTGGCGGGCTGGAATCCGAACGGCGCATAAGCGCCCTATGACGGCGCTATTTTTGTGTCCGTCAATTATGGCGGCTGTGCGTGGAATGCCTACGGGCATGCCGGTTGCCGTTCGGTCCGGTCCGCCAATCCGCGTACAGTCGCCCCCATCCGATGCTTGGCGGCATCCGGGGACGGCTCCAAACCGAACGGAGTCACACCCATGGCAAAACGCCTTTCCTGCCTGATTACACGCAGCCTATTAGGCCGCGCCGCCGCCCACCGTGCTATGGCACGTGCAGCACTCTTCTCCGACAGCAGCCTTCGCGTTCGCTACCAGCGTTATCAGCAACACATGGAAAAAGCCCGTGCGCTTGACGCCAAAGCCGCGTCTTTAATGCTTTCTGCCACTGTGCAGGAGTTGCGCTCATGAGCCGTCGTCAAATTTATCCCGTTGCCGCTGAGCCACTCAACACGCTTTTAGCGCAGAAAGCCCACAATAACGCGTCATTTACTATCTGTGAACTGCGTGATGAGTTGTTAGAACAGCCCGATTTAGCGGGGTTTGACCAAAGAACGCTACGTATCTTTGTGCGCGATCAAATCAATAAGCGTGTAAAGCGAGGTGACGTTGAGCGGGTTGGCTTGCATCCGTGCTTTAAACGACGGGATCTGTTTCAGGTGGTAAAGGCATTTAATTCTGGAAATGACCACTCTGGCCTAGAAAGTGCCAAGGATTCCACCGATGTTGAACCGTTAACGACTCAGCTTCGCCGTGATAGTGAACAGCTGCGTGCGCAAATGGAATCCAGCCATCTTCAGCTCCAGGCGTTACAGGAAATTGCTGATAAATATCCTGATGTGCGGGATAAAATTGCACCGGTTTTCGAGGGGGAAAAAGCGCAGGCACGTGCATTGGGCGAAAAGCTGAAGGCCTACGCCAAAGTGCAGCAAATGCTGGCTGAGGTGGGGGATGAGGCATGATCGCCCGCGACAAGCCGGCTCACGCGGCGCAACGTCCCCCCCTTCGTGATTGGCAGCAGCGCTGCCTTACCAAAGCGCTTGCTCAGTTATCTCCCGAACACCCTCACTTTCTCTGTCAGGCGACACCCGGGGCGGGGAAGATGCTCATGTCAGCGGTGTTAGCGGATCAACTGCTGCAGCGTGATGAGATCGATTATGTACTGTACCTAGGCCCCAGTACGGAGGTGGTAAGTCGAGCAGAAGAGACCCTTGCCGAGGTTACCGGGTATGCCATGAACAGTGGCTTAGGCGCACGGGGAGGCTGTTATACGTACCAGTCGTTACGTCAGTGTTTGCGCATGTTGCAGCAGCTGGGGGCACAGTCTCGTGTGTTGTTGATCTGGGATGAGAGTCATCATGCCGGGCGACTGCCCGCTACCCAGCAAGGGTCAAACGAGTGGGGACGCGCGTTGCTATTGTTAGAACGCTATATGCGGTACACGCTCGCATTATCGGGTACGCCATGGCGTACCGATGGCCACTGTTTACCGCTGCTACGTTATCTCGATGTATCTTGTGATGACGAAGAGATTGATGAGGCATTACTCAAACAGCGCTTGGTACCGGATTTTGTCTACACGCTGCAAGAAGCTGTACGAGACGGTGTGTGCCGGCTGCCTTATATTCATCTGATCGATAACCGCTATATTCAGCTCACTCTGACGCACACAAAGCATAAAAAACCGCCTCAGCAGAAGCAGTTTTCTAGCATTCCGCGCCTGCTACGCCACCCTGGTGTGGGCTATGCAGATCTATTGCGTCACGACGCACCTATGAACTACGTGCTCACACAGGGCGTGGCCAAGTTGACAGCGCTACGGCGAGTTCAGCCTATGACAGGGGGATTGGTAGTCGCCGCTGACATCGAGCACGCTGAAGAAATCACTGAATGGTTGATGGATCAAGGCGAAGACGTCTGCCTGGTGACCAGTAAAACGCCCAATGCGCACGCTAAGCTGCAGGCGTTTCGTGACTCGACGCAGGCATGGATTGTGTCTGTAGGAATGATCAGCGAAGGCGTCGATATCCCGCGTTTACGTGTGTGTTGTTACCTGAGTCGTATTCGTACCGAGCAACATTTTCGCCAAGTATTGGGGAGGGTCATTCGTCGCCTTGGCCTGCATGACCCGGACTGTTTCCTGTTTGTGCTCAATGAGTCGCTATTACGCCGCTATGCGCATCGTATTGATGACGACCTTCCCGATGAAAAGGCGATTGTCACCTTGGTGTCACCTACTCCGGCGCCTTCTGCACCCGGGTATGGCAATACCGCACCGGGAGCACCGTTGGATAACGTCACACGCTCTGATGGAGAGACGGCGGAAGTGGACAACGAGTCGGTATCGGTGGCGTTTGGGGCATCGACCACTACAACGACCGCTGCGGCTGCAGCGAAGGCACAGTGGGAGCACGATATGGCGTTTTCACAGCGATTTATAGAGCATCTGGCCACACTGAAACTCTAACCATGGCATCGTCACCTTTAAGATTTCTGTGTGGCGGTGCTAACGAGAAGGGGCATCGGTAGGGTAGGAGATCAGAGCTCGTGTTGCCCCTGGTATGTCGATGTCTTCATGTGGTCTGCATAAGGGTGTTGCTACCGTACGTGAACCAACTCTTCCCACTGAGTCGTGTAGCGTGGCGTGCGGTGTTCAGAACGTAATGCCCAGGCGTTGCCTGCCCGGGGTAACCCTAGCTGTATGG
>NZ_JBLWWA010000007.1:0-26230 GCF_048268165.1 Pseudidiomarina sp.
GGCGTACACGGAGTTGCAGCGGACTGCAACTCCGTGTACGCCGGTTCGATTCCGACTCCAGCCTCCATTCCTCTCAGGTGATTTTTTGACACCTGAGAGGAATGGAACCATACAAAAAACTTCCCCTCTTCGTTGTTAATGCTGTCAATATTCTGCACAGCTCTATATCTAATCAATTACTCTCTTTTTCGGCTTATCGATTCTGTCTGCTCCGCCTTGGTTTAAACGGGCAGGCGTACGCCTGCCCTCAGGCATTTATTTCCAGCGTCCAGGGGCGTAGCTGAATACAGGCAACGACCAGTGCCAGTATATGGCGGCTACACGCATCATGATGCCGGTGGCAAACGACAGTATTAGATTGAGATCATGATTTAATCCCATTTGCTCCAGCTGGAGATAAAGCAATGCAACCAGCAAAGAGATGCTTGCATAGAGTTCGTGTCGAAAAACTACAGGTACTCGCTGACACAGTACATCGCGCAGAATGCCCCCAAAAATACCCGTTATCATGCCTGCCATAACAACTATGGGTGTACTGTAGCCGAGCTCAAGGGCTACATTGCAGCCAATGATGGTGAATGCAATAAGGCCCATGGCGTCCAGCAGCAGGAAGATCTTGTGCAAATGATGCATGAAGCGGGCAATCAGCATGGTGATCAGTCCGGCTGAGACAGTCAGGTAGATGTACTCGGGGTGCTGTGTCCAGGAAACAGGAAAGTGTCCCAGTAGAATATCGCGAATGGTGCCACCGCCCAGGGCGGTGATGAAGGCGATAACACTTACGCCAAACATATCCATATTGCGACGGCCGGCAGCAAGTGCGCCAGACATGGCTTCTGCGGTAATGGCGAGAATGTAGATGTAGGTGAGCACGTGTAAACCTCCCGTTAGGGTGTTTATCCGCCTCTCCCTCTGTCCGGGTTACCTGAGAGTTTGCACGCTTTCGGCGTGTTGCCCCTTCGGTGGGTCAGTTCTGGCTGACCGCTCTCCAGTCGACGTAATATGTGTGTGGTCGCAGTACCTGAGCCTGAGCGATTATGGGAGTTTGCGCCTTCGGCGGGGCGTGAGCCCTCTCTCCTGCGAAGCGGCGATTATAGCTTGTGCAGGAAATAAGGCAACCGTCCAAATCAGCTGCGGCGTTTGATGTCGCGCATCAAGCTGGACAAGTCCAGTCCGGTATTGGCTGCAAGGGCATCGAGATCATGAAAGGCGGGGGGGAGGGAGCGTTGTTTGAGTTTCTGTTGCTGCTGATCTTCAATACGCTGTACGAGCATTTTGCGAACCTGTTCCAGTTGTTCAGGCTCCAGGTTCATTAAATAGGCAGGCAGTTCGGTTTCACTCATACCAATATAGTTCCTGACAAGTCAGTATCACGTTAGGTGTACATCCAGTACAGATAATAAAGAAGGTGTTGTATCCAGGTGGTGTGCAGCAAATAAAACTACGGATATCGATTGTATATAGGCCATAGGTCACCTGCAAGCCTTATTCGGGAGTACAGATTAGGATCTTGCATGGATATCTTGGTGGCAATATAACGGGCGTGATTATGTGCAAAAACTATCAAAAGGGAGTTTGTTTTTAGAATCCAAGTGTTGTTTAAAGGGTTTCTTTACAGACTGACTGGTGCCCCGAACCGGACTCGAACCGGTACAGCCAAAGGCCGAGGGATTTTAAATCCCTTGTGTCTACCAATTTCACCATCGGGGCTTTGCGCGCTGATTAAGGGCTTGGTCTTTTCAGTCAAAGCGTTGAGCGCGCATTCTCCCGTTGCTTGAATAAAAAGTCAAACGAAATACGCGCTCTGCTTCCTGGCTTAGGAGGTCTTGTGCATGCAGCTGGCTGTATCCAGCATACGATTAGAAAAACCCCACTCGTTGTCATACCAGGCGAACACCTTAACCATGCTGCCAAGCACCTGAGTTTGAAGGCTGTCATAGATGGTAGAGGCGCTGTGATGGTTGAAATCTATCGATACTAAAGGAGTGCTGTTGTACTCAATAATCCCTTTGCTGGCCTCGGCTGCACGTTTCATGATGGCGTTCACCTCTTCAACGGTAGTGTTGCGGTTGGCGGTAAAGGTCAGGTCAACCAGTGAAACGTTTGCAGTTGGAACGCGTACAGCAAGACCTGAAAGTCGGCCATCGAGTTCCGGCAGCACCAGTCCAACTGCCTTGGCGGCACCGGTCTTGGTTGGAATCATGGATAGAGCTGCCGCCCGTGCTCGATACAGGTCTGTGTGATACACATCAGTCAAGTGTTGATCGTTTGTGTACGAGTGGATGGTTGTCATGAGGCCTTGCTGGATGCCGATCGAATCGTTCAGTGCTTTTGCCATCGGGGCCAGGCAATTCGTTGTGCAGGATGCGTTTGAGACAACTTGATGTTCTGAGGTAAGTATCGATTCGTTAACGCCGAAAACAATAGTTGCATCGGCTCCCTTGGCTGGGGCAGAAACCAGTACCTTGCCGGCGCCTTGCTGCAAATGAATACTGGCCTGTTCGCGGTCTGTAAATCGACCTGTGCACTCGAACACAATATCAACGCCCAGTTCGCGCCAGGGGAGGGCGTGAGGATCTGGCTCGCGCAGCATCCGAATAGAGTGCTCTCCTAGAATCAAGCGATCCTTTTCAGCGCGAACTGGCCACATAAAGTGGCCGTGCACTGAGTCGTACTCGGTCAAGTGAGCACTGATCGCACTGTCTCCAAGATCATTGATCGCCACTACCTCAAACTCCTGCTCGCGGCCACTCTCGTACAGGGCGCGCAGGATGTTGCGACCGATCCTGCCGTAGCCGTTGATTGCAATGCGTATAGCCATGGTTGCTGCTCCTTTTTTATAGGCTTTACAGCATCTTAGATGAGTTTGGCTGATCGGGGTATGTGCGGCTTGCGTTTCGTGTCAGTGAGGCGTTAAATTGGTCTAGCTCGATACATATCATCCAATACATATTGCGTACTATATGTCCAAAAAAAGCGATACACATGCCCGGGTCATTGAGGTGGCTGATCAGCTTCTGGAAGAAGGAATCCGGCCTACGCAGCAAAATGTGCGTGAGAGGTTGGGTAGCGGTAGTCTGACGACGATCAATCGCGCCCTGAATGACTGGTGGCATACTCTTGCGCAGCGTATTTCTCGTCGAAATGAGCACCCTGAGCTTCCTGAACCGGTCCTGACTTTGGCCAATCAGGCCTGGGATCGCGCTCTGGCTTATGCCGAGCATCAGTTCGCTGAGCAAAAACAGGCGCTTGAGCAAAGGCAGCAGGAGTTGCTGCAGTCTGCACAGCAAAAAAACAGTGGTGGTGAGCGGGCTCTTTCTGATGCGCATAGTCAGAACGCAAGGCTGCTCGATCGCTGCGAGCAGCTGGCGCAGGAGAAGCGTGAGCTTGAAAGGCGCGTCTTTGAACTGGAAGAGCAGCAGTTGAAACTTACTGTGGAGCGCGATACTGCTCAGCGTGAGGTGCGCCAACTGCAACATATGGGCGCCGAAAATGGCGGGCATGCTGAGGCCATGATTGAGCTGCGGGTACGCTCGCGAATGCAGGAAGAAGAGCTTCAGCGTTTGCGTCAGCTTGGCGATCGGCTAAGCCAGGAGAATGCCCGACTGAGGAATCGGCTGGGTGAATGATCATAAAGCTTTTTAACTTGCTTCCCTAATGAATTGAAAATATGGAATTTTATTTATCCAGTGATATTGGCGTACAGGAAGTGACAGAGCGTCTGCGTGCCTGCTCGCCGGGCGACCAGGTGAGTTGCTCTGATGAGGCTCTGTTCGAAGTTGCCAAGGCTGTACTGGTGCGTGAGAAGCTTGCAGGGCTCACGATTCAGCTGCTGGATGCCGGCGATTATGTGTTGCGTACGGTCACCAGTCGTCGCAGGCACCAGGTTGAAAAGCTGGATCGATTCAATGATCGACAAGAGTCGGTGCTTAAAGCATTGGAACGTGTGCTGGCTCATTGTGATAAAGAAGGGATTCGACTGATCGGATTCAGTGATGAGTTGGTTGCAGTGCCGGCTCATCTTGATAATAGTGCTTGTCTCTCGGCTGAGGCCGTAGATGTTGACACCTCTGGTGTTTATCGGGGTGCTGACAGTATAGGGGAATATACTAAAGGGTAATTCCTGAGTGGTGAGTTGGCAGGGTGGTTCTGGTATTCTTTCTGAGCGTTTCGATCAACACACGGGGGCTGATATGAGCGATACTATCCGCATATTGCTGGTTGATGATCACTCGATCGTCCGTGCTGGATTCCAGCATATGTTGTTGAAAGAAGAAGATATGGAGATTTTGGCTGAGGCTGAGAACGGTAGACAGGCTGTTGAGCTGTATCGAGAGTTATCGCCTGATGTCGTTGTAATGGATCTCGCCATGCCTGCTGACAGTACGACTGTAGAGGCGACCTCAACGACAGGTGGTCTTGATGCCATCAAGCATATTCTGGCTATTGATCCTTATGCGCGTATTCTGGTGTTAACAATCTGGGAGGCCAGTCCTTACCCCGCGCGGGTGGCTGATGCGGGGGTTAAAGGTTATGTGACCAAGCGCTGTGCCCAGGATGAGCTTGTGCATGCTGTGCGTGAAATCTATTGTGGGCGCAGCTATTTTTCCAGGTCGGTCAGTGATCAGATTGGGCAAGACTCACATGTTCCGCCAGAGCATTCTCCCATTGCGCAGCTGACCCGGCGTGAGCTGGAAATTTTTACACTTTTGGCTGAGGGGCGCAGCGTAAACGCCATCGCTGAAACTATATTTCTCAGCCCTAAAACAGTTCATGCGCACCGTGCCAATATTCTTCGCAAGCTGAGTCTCACCAATGGTTCCGAAATCATCCATCTCGCATTGAGGGCCGGAATCATACAGGCCTGATCGGGTCTATACTGACTGTAAGCTTTTTGCTGCAAGAGGTAGTGGTTATGAGTCCGCATACTGGTGTCTCAACAGACTTTGTTGCCGACATGATGCTGGAGTCGCTTCAGCTCTGGAATGAGATTGATGTGGGCTCGCTGGTACAGCTTGAAGCTGATCTGATCGACCACAATACGCTCGTCTTGACGAGAGGGCATCTCTATGAGGTGCTGGCCAAGACTGATCTTTCTCCATGTCATCCAATGTTTGTCGTGCAGTCTGAGCTTACTGAAGAGCTAATTCAGTTGCATCCCGGTTTGATCTGCAATTATCTGCAAAATCCTCACGAGATATATCATGCGTAAATAAGTGCTTACTGATGCGCAATGGCTGTTTTTGGGATTATTTAGGTTCGCATAATGTATATTATGTTAAATATAGTGTCTGGTTAGTCTCCATTGCTGTGAGATTGTGTTATGTCGTTTCCAGTTCAACTTTGAATTAATTCAGCCCTATCGGAAACTTTGGTTCTCACCGGCAGCTTGCGTGGCTTGGGCGTTTGGGGAAAATCCGTATGCTCGGTTCTTGGCCAAGTTTCTTACTCGTGGGTAAATTCCACGGTTTTGACGATTGGTCAGAATGGCACTGGCGTTGCTGCGGACTGCAACTCCGTGTCTTTTATTGGATTGCTATGCGGCATCTCAGATGCGCTCAATCCCTGCTTGGATACCAAAGTCGACTGCATCCATAACAAGCTTGGTTGCCACACCATCAGCTAGCCGTTTCGCTCCTCGGGCGAACATATCTCCAATGGAGGCTTTATCTTCTGATTGGAGGCTCTTCGGCAACTTGCGCAATGTATGCAACCCTTTTTCCGAAAGCGAGACTTTGAACTCATAGCAATCCAGTGTGCTGTAATCGTGCTCAATGTGGATGTAACCGTATTGATCAAGCCATCGTACCGTAGATGTAAAGACCTGCACGAAATTAAATGCGGCTTCTCCATCCTCCGGCGGGACAACCTGTTCTAGATAGGCATCTGTTCTGGCATCTATTGCTACTGGGAATGACGTATAGAGGTCTCCCAGCAATATTCCAGTCAAGAGGTCGAATTGCTCGATATTGGTCATGCTTTCGCCATTCGTTACAAAGTTAATGTGTGCGCATTACGCCGAAGCCACCTTCTGCATTCTTCGTAGTCAGGCATCTGTTTCGCAACTTTTTTCCAGAACAAAGTCGAATGATCATAATGAGTTAGATGGCATATCTCATGTATAACCACATAGTCAACGACTCGATTCGGGGCCATCATTACCAGCCAGTTAAAGTCGATATGGCCATTTTTTAGACAACTTCCCCAGCGAGACTTGAACGTTTTGATGCCAATGGATTTTGGCTGCACACCCATCAAATTTGCGTAACGTTCAGCCTTCTCAGACAGCTTTTCTTCCGCATGCCGTTTGTACCAGCGAATAATGGCATTGCGCACCATAGCTGATTGATTGGTATCAGCCGGTACGGTCACGACCAGACGTCCATTGATGAGCTTAGCTGGCTTGAAATGCCCGGTTTCGACCTTGAGCCGATAGTTGCGACCTAAATACGGTATTGCCTCCCCGGATACGAACCGTCTGCTGCTAGCAGGCATTACTTCCCGTTGAGCGGCCAGCTTTTGCGTGATCCAGCCGCGCTTAGACAGGAGCACCTGTTTGATCTTATCGGCAGCCGTATCTTGAGGTACGACAATGGATACTGCGCCCTCCTCTACCTTCAGGTCTGCCGTTTTTCGCCTGTTGCTGCGGATCACTTCGACAACGTATCCGTTGCACTCAATAAACTGCTCAGCTTGCATCGCTTAGAACTTCACCTTGGCCAGTTCCATGAAGCGGTCCTGCACTACGGAAACAATTGCCTTATCGCCGAACGAACAGTCCAAAATCCTTCGCTTGATCTCTTTTTTCATCCGTTTTACTTCATCGGGCTTATCGAAGAAGTCCACGATCTGAGTTGCTTCGTTGAACATTGCCACCAGTGCCTGACTGGCTTGTTTGATCTCGTCATGGACCGATTCGCTGATGGTCTCTTCACGCGAATGGCTCGTCACTTCGGCCATTAAGATGTTGTAGAAAGCGAACTCGGTTTCGGTCAGGCCAAGGTCATCAGCTGCCTGCTTATGCTCTGTTTCGATGTTCGACACCAAATTCAGCAACAACTCTAACTGCTGATCCCACTTACCCTTCGTCTGTTCGATGATCTCACGCAGCCGAAGGCTCAGCGATTTGTAGTATTCGGGGTCTTCATCCAGATTGATGGTGATATGGTGCTTGATTGCGCTCTCAATCTCGGAAGCACGGGATTCAGGTGATTTGATCTGCTCGACCGATTCCTTAAAGTTCGACGCCATCAAATCCACGGGTGGAATCTTGGGGTCCACACCAGTGCTGATGATATGGTCTTCCACCAGCTTGCGAACTTTTTCCCCGGCATCGCTGATATTGAGGCCGGGATCACGGTAGCGGTTACGCGCTGCGTTCTGTACCTTGCCCCACAACTTCAGGTCGGGCACGAACGGCTTGGCAGCCACATCAGGCAAGATCACATCCATTTGTTTCGCGAACCGCTTGTACGCCAGTTCAAACTGCTGGCGGCGATCTTCGTCTTTCAGAAAGAGCACGTAGTCGTCGATATCATCACCCTTCATGCCGACGAAGATATTGGCGACGCGGGTGTGCGCTGATTTCAGCTTGGGGATTTCATCCTTCAGCGAGTGATAGGTGCCTTCCACATCATCGCTGCTGAACATATCCAGCGCTTCAGTCAGGTGATCCGAGAGTCCGTAGTAATCGACCACGAATCCAGCCTGCTTGCCCTTGTATGTTCGGTTCACGCGGGCAATCGCTTGCATCAGGGTGTGATCTTTCAGACTGCGGTCGATATACATCACCTGAGCAATAGGCGCGTCGAATCCGGTTAGCAGCATGTCCTTTACGATGAGGAACGCAGTCGGGTCTTCCTTCTCTTTATCAGTGCCCAGCGGTTTGGTGAAGTTCTTGATGATGCGCTTATGCTCTGCGCCGTTCGTATACGGCGCGTAGATCGGATCGTCGTTGTGCTTGCCCGAGATGATCACTTCCGAAGGCGGCGCGCCCAGCTCATCCAGCGTTTTCTTGTACAGGGTAGCGGCATAGCGACTGCCGACCACAATCATCCCTTTGAAGCCATTGGGCTGGATATGCTCACGGTAGTGCTTCAGCAGGTCGAGACAGACCCACCGGATACGCGCTGGAGCTTCTCGAACCGCTCGCTCAACGCCGTACTTCTTCTTGATCTCACGTTTCTCGTCATCGGTGCGGTCTTTGAAATATTCGTCAAACAGCGCATCGAGCGAATCGCCGACAACGTCAGTCTGAACCTGTCGGCCTTCGTAGATGATTCGGATAGTCGCACCGTCCTCGACCGCTTCGTTGATCTTGTACTGATCAATGTAGCCACCAAATGCCTGATCCATCTTCTGCGTTTTCAGCAACGGTGTACCGGTAAAGCCAATCTTTGGTGCATTGGGCAATGCCGCGTTGATGGTGGCAGCGAGATTGCCAAATTGGGTACGGTGCGCTTCATCGGCTAACACGATGATTTTGTCGCTTGGGTTGAGGTCTTTAAAATCACCTTCCGCTTCAGCGTCCTGAAACTTCTGCACCATCGCCGTCACGATATCCGACGAATCACGGCTCAACAGGGTTTTGAGTGCTTTGACAGAGTCGGCATTGTAGATGGTCTCGTTCTGCGCATCACGGAAGGTACTGGAAAGCTGACTATCTAGCTGGGTACGGTCGGTCACAAATACTAGCTTGTACTGCTGCAACTCTAGGTCGCGGCGCATCTTCACTGCCAGCATTACCATGGTCAGCGATTTACCTGAGCCTTGGGTATGCCAGACCACGCCGGACTTCTCTTTGCGATCCTTGCCGCGCTTCAGTCGCTCGATGACCTTGTTGACGGCTCGATACTGCTGATAACGCGCAACCTTCTTGATCAAGCGTCCGTCGACGGCTTCAAAAATGGTGAAGTTTTGGATCAGGTCGAGGAAGTTGCCGGGGCTAAACATGCCTGCCAGCAGACGCTGCTGGGGTGTAACCGCACTCACCTGCTCAAACTCACCGGCATAGCAAACCGGTGACGCCATCTCTCTAACCTCAAATTGAGGGCCGCCGAGGATATCAAAGTCGGTGAATGGATAGGCGTCCTTCCAATCCGCATAGTGCTGGGCGCTGGAGCTGATCGTGCCGACCTTGGCTTGGTCGCGACATGTACTGACCATCAGTTGGTTGTACCAGAACAGCTTCTGGGCACCTTCGTCAGTTTCCGGATAGCGCAGGTTCGCGTAGCGGCGCAGTTGGTTGATACCCTCACCTACTGCATCGGCCACATAGGGCGACTTGCACTCGATCACCGCAAGCGGCAAGCCGTTCACGAAGCAAACGATATCGGGAATGATGTTCTGGTGAACGCCCTCGACCTTGAACTGATTTGTGCATAGGAAGTCGTTATTAGCCGGGTTGTCAAAGTCGATGATCTTGACCGTCTGACCCTTACGCCCCTTACCCAAATCCTGCTCGACGGATAGGTAGTTCACCAGCATCTGGTAGAGGCTGTGGTTGTACTCCATCAGCCCGGCATGGTTGGGGTGTGTGATCTCCCGCATTACCTTGCGCAGATTCTCTTCGCTGAGCCATGGATTCAGCTTGCGCAGTGCAGATTCCAGCCGGTTAACCAGTACAACATCCCGATAGTACGCACGCTCACCCGATTGCTCTGGTGATAGTGCTGCACCGGGGATGTAGGTCCAACCCAGCTTAACAAGCTGGTCGATGGCGGGTTGTTCTACTATGTCGAGTTCGTCCTGAAACATAGTCCTTGTGGCGGTGGCGCTCAGGCTACCGCTGGCTCCTTGTTATCGATTTTGACGCGGACTTTGCCGGTTAGAAGGTCTTGCATTAGTGCTTTTTTTACAGAAACTAACTGCGTTTTTTTTCTCTCGGCAAAAGCAATTCTATCGCTGACAGAACGGATACAGTAGACAATTTCATCCTGCTCAGCCTTGCTTGGAAGCGGGAGTAATAGTGTCTTCAAGTTGGTGCCGGATAGGTTTTTCTGAACCCCTCCTGAAGCGAGCATCTGAATCGTATCTTGAATACTCGTCGACATCATCGCTATTCGTATAAACCACGGATTTACGGAAATCGCGAGGCGAAAACGAATAAGAAACGCTGCGGCCACCATTGGAACAGCTTGTTCTTGGAATACATCAACCACTCCACACGTCCCAGAGCGAGTTATCAGCAGATCGCCATGCTCCAAAATATGGCTCTCAAATTCAGGAAAGCTAAGCTTAGCTAAGGGAACGGTTGAATAATCAATGTCCCAGTTTTTATCCATATCTGTTGTTCGAATACAGCCAATATTGCCGCTTTCTGAGTAGAAGTCGGAAGAGAACCGTGGTCCAAATGCGCTACTTTCTGTGATATCGCCTAATGTGCATACTTCCCAGCTAATAGGTATCCGCCCCACCGGCGAATCCTTAAACTCCTTATGCGGCTTACCATCCACCCCAATCCCTTTGGTCAACAACTCCTGCATCATGCCCGTTTTCAGGTTTTTCAGCTTGTCGATCTGAGCACGTGTTTGTTCGATCACATTATCGACGGATGACAGGATGACTGCGATTTTTTGTTGTTCGGGGAGAGGGGGAACACACACTTTTATAGGAGCCAAGTTCTCAAACTTCAAATTCAATGTGTCATCAACAAGCCCTTGGGAGTTGCGATGAAAGATTTGAACCAATTGTGGAAGCTTGAAAAGCTGTGCCATGTAGAAACTAGAAACACCTTCCTTGGGCTTACATATGGTGTATGCAGGACTGACTATACCTTCGTAATTGGAAAGTCCGGAAACACCCTGCCACATACGCATTGTGTTGTATGCAATATCTCCCTTACATACACGGAGGTATTTTGATTTATCGGCATTTGAGGTGTCACGACGTTCAAGGGAGTCGCGCAGAACAACTCCACCACCACCGGTTATCGCAAGCAAAGGAAGGTCTGTTTTATCTTTTTCCTTTCTTTGACTAAACAAGTCACCAAGAGCTGAAATATGCCAGCTTTTTGGAATAGGAGCGTCTAATCCACATGGTCTTATAGAAGTATTACTCATACCCCAGCTCCTTCAGGTAACCCTTCATCACACTCTCAGCTTCAGCGGCCTGTGCATCCAGCTCATTCAGCGATACACGGTACTTGTCCCACCAACGCTCCAGCTGCGTGACCACCTTGACGGGAGCATGGCCTTCAACGGTTTCGCGGATGGCTTCCTTGGTATCGATATAGGGCTTGAATTCGAAGTAGTCGTCATCGCGGCGGTTGAACACCAAGCTTACATCAAAATCTTCCAGAATCTCCTCCCGGATGTACTCGCTTTCTACTTCCCGGACCGGGATGCCACCATGAATGATGGCGCGCACATCGAAGATTTCCGGTGGTGGTGAGGTGTCGGCGTAACGGCGGATATTCAGGTTGTAGTCGTTCTCGGCGATCTCGTCGAGATGCACGATCTTGGAGTAACGCTTAATCTCTCGGTAGTGTTCGAAAGTATCGACAATCTTCTCGATATCCTGCTGACGCAGCTTGTTCTGGTTCTTGCCCTCTTCGAACTCCAGCTCGCTATTGATGAACAGGACTTTGTTCACCCGTTCAACAGGCTTGTTCTTGTTGATGATCAACAAGCAGGCCGGGATACCGGTGCCATAGAACAGCGCAGATGGCAGGCCGATGACCGCTTCCAGCAGATCGTCTTCCAGAATCCCTTTACGAATCTCTTTCTCGCTGGAGCCACGGAACAGCACACCATGGGGCATCACCACGCCCATCATGCCCTCAGCATTAAGACTGGCAATCATGTGCTGCACGAATGCCAGATCACCGGCGTCTTTCGGCGGCGTACCGTACGGGAAGCGACCGTAGGAATCGCTATCTGCTTCGTCTTTGCCCCATTTCTTCAAGCTAAACGGGGGATTAGCGATCACTCGGTCGAACGTCATCAGCTCACCGTGTTGTGTGTGCTGAGGTTCACGCAGAGTATCGCCCTTTCGGATGTCGGCACTGTAGACGCCATGCAGGAACATGTTCATCTTACAGATCGCCCATGTGTTCAGGTTCATCTCCTGCCCGAACAGAGACAAGTTGGATGGGTTTTCACCATGGGCTGCCAGATAATTGCGCGTCTGTACCAGCATGCCGCCAGACCCGGCGGTGGGGTCATAGATACGCATACCGGCGTGGGGCTTGAGCAGTGCCACCAACAGCTGAACCACTTCGGATGGCGTATAGAATTCACCACCTTTCTTGCCCGCGCTGTCGGCAAACATCTTGATCAGGTACTCATAGGCGGTGCCCAGCAGATCAGGACGTTCAAAGTCCGCATTACGCAGGCGGTAACGGCTGAAGTGGCTCAGCAGATCACGCAGCTTCTTATCCGAGAGCTTGTTCTTGATGTTGAAATCAATAGAGACCAGCACCCCTTCGAGTGACGGGTTGTACTCCTCAATCGCTTCAGTGGCCTTATTTAGCTCGGCACCGATGTCGTGCTTTAGGTCTTTCAGCACATCCCATCGGGCTACGGGCGGGATGTAGAAAGTCTTGTCGTACTCGTCCTCGTCATCCGCCAGCTCACGAGCCTGCTCTTCGGTCTTGCCCTTGTTGATGTAATATTGAACAACACCCTCTCGGGCCTCATCAAAGGCATCTGACAGGCGCTTCAGGAACATCATGCCGAAGATGTAATCCTTGTATTCCGAGGCGTCCATGTTGCCGCGCAGGATATCGGCGGCTTCCCAGAGAAAGGATTCGAGCTGTTGGAGAGTGATCGTTGTACTCATGGTGTATCTGTATTCCTTGTGGTGATGCGATTGGCAACTGATACCTTGTCGCCAGAAATCTAGTCATCAGTGGAGGATATCACAGGAGTTGACAAAACGGAGTGTTAAGCAGGTTGAGTGCTTAACGACAATTCGCCGTTTGGTATTTATGTCAATCCTAAATCAAGGTGTACTTCATGCCGACAAAGTCGGCATGAAGTTCTTAGCAGGTGTTTATTGGGGCGTGAACCTAGCCTAATATGTACGCTTTTCAATGTAGTCTTAACGATGCTTTAGCAAGATTGTCCACTGTAATACTTGTCACGTCTTTTTTGATTCATAGGTTGATATTAGGAACAGTGCCATAGCACCAGCTAGGTTGACTGCAAGCTCGGCATGCCGAGATTGAGGCTTTGCAATACGTTTACCTTTCCCATGAGCATCGCCCAGCTTGTTCCGTAAGCTACCAAGGCCATTCACAATTCCAGAGCAGCCGCCCAGTATCTGTTTAAAAATTTTTTCACCATGCTGCTCAGGGGCCATGTTCAACTCTTTTGCCGTAAGCTTATATAGCTCAGAGAGTTCTATAGCATTAGCATCATACTCAATCCCAACATCTTCCAGTATATGCTTACATACACTTTCTAGAATGGTTCTAGATATCGTTATCGCGCCTTCCGGATCACTCGCTTTGCGCTCCAATGCTTTCGACCAAGCATAGTGGATTGAGTCAGAGTCAAAACTCTCCAGTACTTCATTAATCGTTTTCTGAGCTGGATGGGTTAGGCCTGCCTCAAGGTACTCCAATACCGAGTTAAATTCCGCCCATATGAACTGCCGACGCTCGGCATATGTACCATGTTCAAACTTAATGAATTGCCAAAACTGATCAAGGTTCCGATTAACTTTGACACACCGCGGCATCATGTTTTTGATGACTGGGTTGTCTAGTGCCTCCTTCCTAAGCCACTGGTAATGGTGTTCGTTACCCAGACCGCCTGTTGCTCGATCTATTAGCAAATTTTGGAGGTACTCGATCCTGTCGAATAATGTTTCTAAATGCTCTAAACCTTCCATCATTCCTCAAGTCTTGAATGGACGTAACGCGCAAAGCAGTTGCGCGCGTTCGCGCGTCCAGCGTGAAGGGCGCGTCTGCCTTTGCTTGTTATGTATCTGAACTAGCCTACCTTTTCGTAAGAGATACTTCTTTCGAAGGGCGGATAAATTGAAGTAGAGTCTATAACAACGTATTTAGCAACTACTGTACCGGACTCATCCACTTCATCATACCAGTAGGTATCAGTATCCTGTCCTTTTCGCTGTTCCCATTTGCTATCTGTTTGCACAAGATCATGGCTCTCGGCAATCCCGATTTTCTCTTTATATTCTTGACTCATAAATACACCCTGTTTTTTACTCGTCTTCGACTTTGCGAGTGGTAAATGTAGCTGATGTCATTTCAGTTCGGACGGTTGTTCCACAGTACGGGCATATAACAGGTTCAAGCTCTTTGCCACCGGGAACCCCTCCACCAGTAGTACTAACATAGAAATCCTTCTTACATTCGGGATTATTACATTGCTCCATGTTGATCTCCTTTTGATGCATAACGTTGCGCTCAGTCGCCGTAGGTCCGCGTAGAAGGCGTCTGGTCGGCTGGAAGTACTTGTTCGGCTCTTTTTTCCGTCACGATCTGCTGTAGCTGTTCCTGCATCGAAGCTCGATCAATGCCGTAGTGAGCTTCGCGGTGGTGGTTTGGACAGAGCGCAGCAACATTCCCCTCGGAGTCTGGCCCTTTTTCGGACAGAGGAACAATATGATGCGTTTCCAGAAAAACTCCTCCATTTTCCATACGGAAGCCGGCGCAACCGCACCACTCACATTTCCCAGACGCTCGCTCAAGCACTCGCCGCCTGACTTCAGGGCTTCTTATAATTTGCTGCCCGGTAACAATCCTACGCTTGGGGTCTTCAGCCTGAACTGGCAAATCAAACTGATCGATAAACGGCAGGGCAACCTTGCCTCTAACCAAGACGCAATCCCCTGAATCCCAGTCATAAGACGAAACATGCCAAGGAAGCGTATCTAAAAGGCGGTGTTCGGCACGTCCAGCCCTGCGTCGCGAGTCGCGTTCGGTTCGCTGAGAACCTTCACAAATAATGACCCGTATAGAAAGTGATTCACGAGCCGCCTTTTGAAGAGCAAAGTCCATTTTGACTGCTCGCCTCCTCCGCACACCTACCGCGCCATTCGGAGAGTTTGCCAATTTACGTAGATTCAGTCTTTGAATGACTGTGCCACTCTGCTCTTCCATATCTCTATGCCAGAGATTGAGAACTATAAGGTTCTTATCGCTATCAACGAATGACCATTCGTAACAATATCGCGGATTAGAAGCAGCCCTCTCGGCTCCGCCCTTAAATTGCGCCCAATCGCTGACGTCGAGCCCTGTCTCTCTGACAAGGTCCATGACTCTCTTGGCTTCTTTTGGCTCTATATCACTCAGAAACGACATCTATGTAGCAAGTCCATTGTATTGATGATCATCGTGCTATCGGTTGCATTTTTGCTTACGGTATAGCGAAATTGCTGAATGGGCTGAATCGAAAACTCCAGTAGAACAGACTTCCAGCCGCCGAGGTTTGGAGCGGTCCAATCACCGTAGATGCGCTTCACGCTGGCGATACCCAACTTCGCAACCTCCTGAGTAAACCGTCTACGATGTTCGGATTGGCATTGTCCGCATCGATCAGGACCGCGAGGGGCCTTTCGTTATCCGACCGGTTTGAGTCTCCGTTGACCATCCTAATCAAGTCCTTGATTCTGTGAAGGGTAAAAAATAGCATCAAAAGTGTAGTTTCGGCCAGACGAGAACATCGCGCCTGATACCCTCCCCAAGCTCATTTGCGCCGGATACAAATAGCGACGATGATCAGGTACCGACTGTATGAGTATCATCACCACTGGGCCTCACTGCACCTCTGCCATAGCGTTAAGTTGACATATCAAAGCATGGTTTACAATTTTATTATGTGTTTACAAAAACACATATTTGCATGTTATAATAGCTATACATTTCACAGCACAGGTACTTCGATATGCGCAATCCTTGGGAAATTAACCCTCTCCTATTACAAGAGCATTTAGTTGAGTTGGCCAAATTCATTGCTGACATTCGTGGTGAAGTTGTCGACCTGTATGACCCCAATGGAGTGGGAGATACTAAACGAGGGTTGGGATTGCGCGTGTACGAGTGCATCAGGAACAGGTTGATTCGTGAAACATGCTCAAAGCGTAAACCTTGGCTTGGCATCGTTAATCCAGAGGGGCGTTTCACCTTTTCTATCAACGGTGTTCCAGTTCGTTTTTATCGAGGCGAGCCGGAAACTCCGGAGGAGCGCCGTTTCATACCTAGCTCTGCTGCCCTTCAGCAGCAATCGTTACTGCCGTTAAGCGAATCTGAAGCAGCGATTCTTTGGTTTTTTGTTGTGGAAGCCGATAGCGAACAATACGCGGATAAAGTAACCTTCTGCGGCTTTGATTCCGAGACTCATGAGCAGGTCAGCAGCTGGGAAGTACCTATGACTGGTTCTGTTACATCTAAGCCTGCACTTGTAGGTGAAAAAGTTGAGCCGGTTGCCAAACCAGAGGTTAAGGTCAAGCTGAAAGCCAAGTCAGCTGATCAACGCAAGAATGCTTGATAGCTAGTCCGATCGATTGAGATGTACGACATGACTGGTAACTTTATCGGAGAACGGTTGCGCCTTGCACGGCTGATGCGAGGCTGCACCCTTCAAGAAGCCGGGGACGCCGCATCGGTGACCCGGCAACACATTAATCAATTGGAAAGCGAAACTCGCAGCCCAAGTGATGACGTATTGGCCGCGTTGGCTGAATTTTTTGGTGTAGAGCCGAGCTTCTTCTCCAAGCCGATCCGCAACGAAGTAAAGCTTGACCAGTGCCATTTCAGAAAACGAAAAACCACACCTGTGGGCGTATCTAACAGAGTCGCAGCCTATAGCACTCTATTTGAACAGCTGGTCGAATTGCTCCATGAAGAATTGGAGCTTCCTGAACCCGCTTTTGATATAGCAGAAAAGCTTGGGTTCGATACGTCTAACCTCACCTCTGAATCCATTGAGCAGCTCGCGGAAGCGGTTCGAAAGCACTGGGGGCTCAGAAACGACTGCCCTATTGAGAGCATGGTGGCTGTGCTTGAAGCACACGGTGCCGTGGTCACCTGTTTCGAAGGAATTTCCGAAAAAGTTGATGCGCTTTCTGTTCAGCGGCGTTACCCGCTGGTCATCAGGAACAAAGCGAAGGAAAGCGCGTGCCGTATGCGTTTCGATCTCGCACATGAGTGTGGTCACCTCATTATGCATGAGGGCGTTGAAACCGGCGATACCAAGACTGAAGGCGAAGCTAACGCTTTCGCCAGCGCCTTCCTGATGCCAAGAGGTGCTTTCAGCGTCGAGTTCAAGTCGTGTATCAGCAGAGGGCGACTAAATTGGAACGAGCTCTACGAAATGAAACGCAGATGGCGTGTCAGCGTCCGCGCGATCATTTACAGGGCTCATTTCCTCGGATTGATCTCGGCACAGACCTATCGAAGTGCGAATGTCACGTTGAATAAGACGGGGCAATCAAAGCACGAAGAGCTTGATGATGTCATCCCCATGGAAGAGCCTGAGATACTGAACTTGGCCTTCACGCTACTGCGAGAGGAACTCCATGTCGGCTTTTCGGACGTTGCCAAAAAGCTTGGGGTCAGTACTAGCATTTTGAGCCAGCTGACGGGCATTGCAGCTGATGATACGGACGATGACCGCAAGGTTGTTCCGTTGAGGTGGTGAGATCGCTTCGTCCATGAGTTAGATTGGAAATCGGTGCAGTGGACATCCCCAGCGCATGGCACCAAGCAACCATAGCGGTCGAGGCAGTGCCCGGTAATGGCCTTCCGAACCAAGTGGGCTGAATCGGGCATGCTCGGCGGGGCTCCCAGATGGGAGCCTTTGTAATTTCTGGTAACAGCACCTACCTCACTACTGAAAAGTCTCAATACCGCTTTTTCGGACAAGCTACAGCGGTGTGATCGTAACTCTGAATGGCTCTTTTTTGACCACTTCAACAAGCTAGTAAACCGGTCATGAAAGCGGACATGAAATCGTCTCGCCACCCGTAAAAATCAAATCTAATAACTGTTTTATAATGATTTTTTGTCAGATTAAACCGGTCATCAAACCGGACATCAAAGTGGAAGCAGCTCGGCGCGAAGCCATAACGATCATGGAGCCGTTACCGCTCTCGTCCAAATGCATCTTACATTAGAGACTTTCGCACTCCGGAGCCTCCGGCTGGTCACGATCCGCCATAAAATCATCAGTTACGCCTTCCTGTTCCTCTTCGGGGTCGTTCAGATACAGAATCTCAACCCCCATGTCGCGCACCAGTGTCAGCAGCTTTAACGCAGCTCCAGACGGCTGATGTTTACCTTTCTCGCATCCGCCCACCGTTGAACTTGAAACGTTAAGGTAAAGGGCGAATGTCTCGCGGCTCAGGCCGGTCGATTCTCGAATCTCTTTGATCTCAACTGCTGACAGTGGATCGACGTGAAGCTTGAGTTGCTGATCAAGCTGTTGCAGCGAGGTGGCACTAGCAAGACCTATTTCATGCAGTGAAGCCATGTCTCGCCGAACCGATTCAAGCAGTTTTTTGCTCACGGGCGCTCCTTGATCAGCCTTGTGGAATTCGTCGTGCTCATTTCAGAATTTGAGCCGCTTTCGCCGGGATAGCGCCTGCTTCACGTAGCCCGGCTCCCGCTTCTCTCTGTTATAGCGCTTCGCGACCTCACCGGGGTCTTGCCCTTCTCGTAACAGCGGGAGTGCCACAAGGGGAAGCCGGTAATGACGCCCCGGCCCCACTACCCGGTACAAACTATTCCGAGTCGTCACAAGCGCCGAATCTTCACCGTCCTGCTCGATTAGGTCGACGGCAGAAGTCAAAACGAACTCGTCAGGTGCTTTGGAGGGAGTGCCATATACGACCAGCTCCGCCGCTTCACCAGTGGAAGTGCACAGTTCAATGAGCGCCCACGATGTCAGCGTTACTTTTACATCCATCGATCCCCCTCCGACACAGAGCTGGCTAGTGACCTTGAATAGTCATAGCCGAAACACGCAAGGTGTCCGGCTTATCGTATTTTCCGAGTACAGCGTCAGTCACGTTGACGTTTCGTCTTCTGTTTCGCCTCAGCCTTTGGTTCGAGCCTCACCTTCTGTTTCAAGCGCGCAAACATTTTCCGGTACTTGTCAGACGTTCCGCCGTATTTCTTCGCTAATGCGACATCGTTTAATCCATTTAGGCGGTCTTCGACAATCGCTACTTTTGCTGCGCCCACCACGCTCGTAATACGCTCGCGTAATGTAGCCTCGTCGAGCTGACAGGCGTCATCATCCTCGTCGGGCTGAGTGAGGGTGGCCATGAAATCAGCAGGAGTGCTGAGAGGCACCCCCTTTTCGTCAATTTCGGTTGTGAGCCCACCTGCATAGTCTGACTCTCTGTAAGATGAACCATAGAGCATCTTGTCGCCGCCCCGGCCATTGGCCTGTCTTGGCAGGCGACTGCGGATACGTCCTTTGCATTCATTTTGGAAGGCTTGAACAAGCCACCTGAGCACTTTTTGTACATGCATGTCAGGCGGCGCCTGCTCGGTTTTGCCTGCAACATAGTCATGTAGGACAAACGCACCGCTGTCGATCTTTTCCATCAGCTTTATTACGACGATGCTGCGCAGATCAGCCTCGAACCCTGAATCATGCCCGTAGAGGCCGGACATTTTCGCTTGATAGTAGGACTCCGTTCTTTTCTTGAACGCTTCCGAGAGTGCCACCTTGGTGAGTACGTCCCTCAGGTACTGCTTACTGCTTTCCACTGCTCCACCCCTCCTGTGTGACAGGTTTTCCATCTGTGGTTTTTGATCAGTTTATACAGAATTTACATTTTTTTGAAAATTTTTGTCCGGTTTTTGGGGGTTCGACCTATATCAATAATGAGAGACACAAAAAGATAGAGGAAATGTAGTATGCAGAGAACAACTTTTAGACCATTACTCAAGTCATCTGCGGTCAAGCCAACAGTCTTATACACCTCCTCAAAATCGAATCGGACGATGTATATCGAGAGCATGTCAGAAATGATCTACGCGATGAAGCTTGATCAGGACCGTGGGGTAGCGTCGTTTGAGAGCCAGCCCGAGAGCTTTGAATATGTCCTTGGCGATAAGCCAGTGCGCTATACACCTGACTTCCATGTTGTTGATAGCAATGGTGAATCATCATTTATTGAAATCAAGGGTAGTCGCTATGCACCATCAGAAAGAGATATCGAAAAGTTCCGGATACTACGTGAGTCCTTTGATCGAATAGGCATATATTTCCGCGTTGTGCTAGTGGATTTTTCTGCTAATGAATCGAAAAACCTTATGTTTTTAAACCGATATAAATCTCATGATCACTTATTAATAAGGAAGGCTATTCCTTCTTTTTACGGAAAAATTAATGATCTAATTAATAAAGGTTTAAGTGACGATGTGCTCTCCAGCTTATATTCAGCAATGGCACGTGGCGACATCTCATACAAAAAGGATCAAAGAATTGATCTGAATATGGAGGTGATTTGGTAATGAGGACTGATATCAGTATTGAGCAGGCGGAAGCGCGCCAGTGCCGTATCGGAGGTGATCTGGCCAAGATCACGCGTGTTGATGATACGTTCATTTTGGTCAACTCGGCGGGGCTCTCGTTCTCGTTCTCTGAGCTCGAATTCAATGAGCACGTTGAGACCGGCTTTATCACGTTTGATGCTCCCCGGCAGGTGAACGCGGTAGTGCCCTGCATGTCGCCGGAAGATCACTATCAAGTCGAATGCTGGAAGCCTTATCTAACAGCAATGGATCGAGAACACTTTCCGGGCTCGGTAGAGGTACGCAGACGCGTGATTCGTACTGTTGCATCGCGACAGACACAGAATAAGCCTGTTCCTAAACCAAGCACACTCTATAGCTATTACCGCCGCTATCTCGCTGCGGGACGGAATGTATTGGCAGTAGTGCGTTCGACACATAAGCCTTCAGACGTTCGGGCCAACAACGCTTTGACCACCCTGTTTCGCGAAGTGATGGATGACTACTATTTGAAGCCGACCGGGGCGCTCAGTCTGCTGCGCTGCTACGAGATCATGAAAAAGCGTTTTAACCATCTCGTGCAAGATAAGACTCATCCGCTTGCATCGGAAAGCATGATTTCCCGCTCCCAGTTTTACAACTGGGCAAATCGCCTACTGCTCTCCGCCCATGACTTGAGCAAGAAGCTATCCCACAAGGAGCGTGCTGTGCTGAGGCGTAAGGCTGTGCAGAAATTCAAATTGGATCAGATTCTTGAGCGTGTAGAAGTCGATGCGGCCACGATAAATATTGGCTTGCTGGATGATGACGGCAACTATCTTGGGGCTCCACTCGTTTACGCGATGATTGACTGCTATTCACGTGCCATCATCGGTATTCATGTTCAAGTCGGCGGTGGAGAGCGCTCTAGTTCTGTACTGCATTTGTATCGCCAGATGCTGGCGCCGAACCAAGAAGCTGAACGATACGACTGCGTGAACAACTGGCCCATGTGCGGTATCCCATCCACGCTCGTGTCCGACTCTGGCCCCGGATTCAGCTCCCATCAAGTCTCAGCATTTCTGTCACAACTGCACATCGCGAATATCAAAGCTGAAGTGCGCAAGCCGTGGAAAAAGCCTTTCATCGAGAGGTTCTTTCAAACATGCCGTACTCAGCTATTTTCGACCCTGAACGGTTATGTCGGTAAACGCAAAGATCAAAAGGAGCTGGATATCAGCATGAAGGACGCAGCTTGTGTGACTCTGAGCCAGTTCCGAGAAATTCTGACCCGCTACATCGTGGATGACTACCATCAACGTCCGCATCGTGGGCTTAACGAAAATGGCGTAGGTAATTTAACGCCGTACCAAGTGTGGAAGTCCCAGTCACGCTTTGTTCCGAGCAACATACCCCCTAATGCTGAGCAGTTCCGTTATATCAAAGGGATCGCAGTGACACGTAAGCTTCAGCGCGAGGGGGTACAAGCAAACGGGATCATATATCAATCCAATGAGTTGGATGAAGTGGTCAAAGAGTACGGGTTGCAGTACCCAGTGCCCTGCACTGTTCTGGTTGATGAGGAAGATGTCGGATCTGTAACGATCCTCTTCAACGAACAGGGGGTTAAGTTGATTGTCCCCGCAAAAGACAACCTTGATCGCCTGACAGGCAAGAGCCTGCACGAGTACAAAACGTGGAAAAATTCAGCAGCCTCGAAACATGCCATAGCAGAGTTAGGCCAGCAGATACCGATTGATGAAACGCCGGCACATCAAGCTGCAATCACCCAAAAACCACGCAAGAAGGCTAAGGCGCATAATCGGAAGTCAAATCTAGACGCAATCCAAGAGCACGCTGATTTGATGGTAGAAATGGGTGAGGCCGATTACTTCGACGCAACAACGAAGCCAAGCACGGGCGTTGCGGCTACTTACGACGCTAATGATGATGAGGAGTACGAAAATGTCTAATTTGATCAGTCTGAATCCACAGCGCCGCTCGGAAGCGGAGCAATTCTTGAACTCGCGTATCGCTCATCCGGGCTTTAGAGCCGCTTTACTAAACATCAACCGCATTCATGCGACCAAGGGCTTTTCCGCCCGAGGCATGATGTTTGTGGGCGATACTGGTGTCGGGAAGACCACGATTCTGAAATGTTACCGAGACATCTACTGCACCGAGAATCAACTTGAGACGAAGCCTAAACGCGGTAAATACCCCATTGTGCTCACCCGACTTAACTCAAATTCAGGCAGCCGGTCATTTCTGCGAAATCTTTGTCAAAAACTCGGTGTCAAACCTCCCAGTAAGGAAACAGTTAACGATCTCGAAACCCGCGCCATCACATTGCTCAAGAAGCGCGAAGTGGAGCTCGTAATGGTCGATGAGTTTCATCACCTTGCGAGCCGCGACGGTCGAAAGAATCTCGATTCCGTCGGTGACCTGCTGAAAAACTTAATGGACCTTGCTCAAGTACCATTCGTATTGGTAGGCACACTGAAAGCTCTGACTGTGCTTGACGGTCACCCGGAGCTACAGCGCCGGTTTGCCGCATCTACACGGCTTGATAACTTGAATCTCTCTACAGATGAAGAGGCGGATAAATTTTCAAAGATTTTAAGCGCCTGTCAGCGTAATTGTGCTGTACCGTCAGTCACACTCAGCTCCCCTGCCATGCTAGAACGCTTTTTGTTAGCCTCGCGGGGACGTATCGGCACCATCACCAATATCATCGAAACCGCGATCAACTTTTGCGATATGACGGTCGGGATCACCATGGATGATCTGGCTGAGGCGTTTGATTTTTGTCGCAGTGAGCCGCGTTACCCCAAATGCAACCCGTTTTCGGCACCGATACGTGTCGTGAAGACAGAACTGGGGAGAGCTAAATGAGTTTGCCGGTTACTTTCTATCCCGCTCATCAAGAATCTGTTGTTGGTTATCTGTGGCGACTCAGCCGGGACAACGGATTTCCCGATATGTGGAAGTGCATATCTGCTGAGAAGTGGCCGTTCCGACGCGCAGAGGTCAGGAATCTTCGGTTCGAGCAGTTGATCAAAGCGGTAGCTCATTCGGCTGGTCTCGATAAACATGCACTCAGCAAAGCGTTCGAGTCCCAGCGATACAATGTGTGGCGCGACAAGTCTCTGGTGTTCGGAGAGGTGCTACAAGACTGGTGTCTCGACACACCGCGTATTTGTCCATGCTGTTTGGAAGAGTATGGGTATATCCACAGCCAGTTTAAGAGCATCCTGATGCGCGTTTGTCCCATTCATCGGTGCCGTATACTGGAGTGTTGCCCAGATTGCGGCGAGCCGTTGAGCTGGCACCGTGAACTCGCTACACAGTGCAGCGCCTGTGGGTTTGAGTGGGAGCGGGTTTATAACGGCTACGAATCAATTGGGTTGTTTCAGCGCCAGTGGACCGCTCTGATTGATAAACACGGACTCAAATCAAGTGAGGGGTATCGTTGGAGACATACAGTGAGCAAATACTTATTAAGGGCAATGCGTCCCAATGATCTGATGCTCCAAACGCCAGTCGCTCAGTATGATGGAGCCCTGTCTGACCTTGACGGGTATTTCGCTAGAGCGGAGGAGCTCTACATGCGTCATATGGCTAGCGCTAGTCATAAAGGGTATGGCCGGTGTCAGCGTTTCGAAGCGCTAAATCTCAGCGCGCTCGCCTTCTCAGATACGCATCAATATGTTGATACGGACTGGCAGAGCGAATGCGCTGAAGCCCTGCCCAGCTTTGTTAGAAGCAGCAAGTACCGTAACCAGCCGAAAGAAGTGATGAATCGATTGCTCGACTCGGAGGCTGTATTTAAGCTGCTCAATATCGGGCCACTTCACCCAGCCATGGATGACAAACAGAACAAGTCGAAATGGATCGATCTCAACAGGAAGGCGGTTTTTGAGATCATCGAGGAGTTAGGCATTGAGCCGGTCTACCGCGATGCTCGTGTAGTGCGATATCGTTATGATGCCAATGACTTGGTTGCGTTAGTAGAGGCCATGCCCTTGGCACCCAGCGCCAGTGACAAATTTCGACGGATTGAGCTGACAGATCGCCGATTGTCCGCCCACGGCACGGACTTGATGGGCTTAGTCCGGGATATCAGTAATGGGAAGGTCACTGCATATCGGTTGAACGGTTGCGGACTTAACCCGATCCTGATTGAAGAGTCGGCGTATAAAGCTTGGCTGACGCAGAAGCTTGTAGAACGCTGCTCAGAGCCAGTTGAGCAGCTCACCCTCTGCCGGATGTCCGGGCTGCACTGGAAAACGCTCTCAAGGCTGCTCAACACTGGCCAGCTCAAGGCGGTACGGGCTGAAGTCGGAAACAGAATCTACTTTGACGGCGACAGTGTCCTCAAATTAATGAACGAAAATCTCTCGGCGATTCTTTCAAACGACGAACTCCCCGTCATGCGCGTGGCTGGCTCCTGAGCCAGCCACGCCACTCATCACGAATACACCTGAAACATCCCCCAGCCACCCCCTCCACATCGCTTGACTCTGACGCTGCTTCCAGCTACCTTTAATTGGCAATTCTTTATATCAATTTACAGAAGTTACAATATTTTTCCCGCGAGATATCGTCACATTTAGAGAATTTAAAGAAGTAGTAGAAACAGCCGAAGGAATTTACGGTTGTGTAAGAAGCTTCGATCCATTCACTTTGTAAACCCGCCGCTAACTCATTGATTCCAGAGAAGCGAGAATTTACGCATAGACCGGAACTTACAGTTATTTGTATTTTACTGTGAGATCAGTCTCATCTTACGTACTAAAGCTCAATGCCAGGCAGCGCCTGGCCTACAGGCTGATTCGCCCTGTCCCGCCGAAACCGTTAACTGCCGATAAGATGAGATCCTGCTTTTTCAGGCGTATAACCCACTATGGGATTATTGGTGTGATTAAGGATTAATCAACCCGTGCGGAGAGTGCTGAAGATTTCAGTTTCGTGGGTTGAGTGTCGTTCCGTGCAAGCTGGTGGCGATTTGTGATTGGTGTGATTCTGCACTGATCCGATCAGTGAAGTGTCTCATGTGGGTCTGGTAACTGCTCCAGTAGCTTCAGCATCTCTTTGGCTGGCCACAAGCAGTCCAACTCTCTCATGCCCTTGATGCTGCATGGACGTTCACAGAGGCTTGCGGAAATCGAGTATGGTGCCAAGTCAGTGATCTGTGTGCCGTCCCACGTAAACGATTCCAGGTCCCAGATCATGTTGCGCAATGTTCCTTGAACTGAGCGGCTGCACTGTGTATCGAAGCTGAGTTCACTAAATGAGCTCACGGCACGTTCCATCAGCTCTACAGGATAGCCCTGCTTTAACATGGTGTTAGCCAGCATATCGCTGAACCAGAACGTCAGCTCCTTAATCTCTTTTTGCGTCATGCCGATCAATGCCAATGAGAACCGCGTCTGGTCGTGAGTAAACACCAGACACTGACGACGCTGAATCGTTGTGATATTGGCATGCCAGTCGCCTAGGGCCGATGGCTGCTCCTCAGCTGAATCAGCGATTTCAAAGCCAGCCTTCTTGAGCTTTTCTGCCAATTTTTTTGTAATGTGAATTCTCAATATAATCTTCCAACCATTTGATTCAATTTATTTATAATATTTTTTAGCATATCAAAAACGACACGAGGAAAGCCTTGGGATGCACCGGTGGATCAGCAACTTACATTCGCGGACATTCACTGCATGCAGCAGTGGTATAACCTCAGTGATCCAGCCATGGAAGACGCGTTCTATGAGATTGCGTCCATGCGTCTGTTTGCTCGACTGTCACTGATAAGGC
>NZ_JBLWWA010000008.1:0-23259 GCF_048268165.1 Pseudidiomarina sp.
GGAGAAGACGGTGAATGATGCTGCAGTAGCGCAGATGCGGCGGCAGAATCCGGATAAGATCGAGCGGTGTTAAAGAATGTGGTTATATTCAATGCGGTGGCACGGCAATAGCAGATGAATTCACTGATTCAGGATCATTATATGAACAGCAAGCTATCGCCAACGTGCTCGCCACCGCTGACCAAGAAATCGACGCCCTGCAAAAGCGCCTCGGCCACCTCAAGCTTGAAAAGAAAGCCTTGATGCAACAACTGCTGACCGGCAAGCGTCGGGTTCAGGTGGATGATGCTGCTTAAAGTGTGACAGGTTACCCATGACTCAGCCCCGACCTTGATCGGGGCTGTTGGTAGAACAGGATGATGACAAGGATTGCGACGATATGAGCACCCAAAGCGAACTGGAGATGGAAAAGAAACTCGTTGAACAGCTGGAGCGCATGGGCTACGAGCGGCTTGAGAAGTGCAACGAGGCGGATCTGGTCCAGAACCTCAAAACGCAGTTGGAGTTGCACAACCGAATCCAGCTTACCAGTGACGAGTTCGAGCAGATCAAGGACAAGCTGAAAAAGGGTGATGTCTTCGATAAATCCAGGATGCTGCGGGGCCGGATTGATGTCATGGGGGCTGATGGTACGCCCAAGTACATCGAGCTGTTTTCCGTTAAGCACTGGTGTCAGAACCGTTTCCAGGTGGCACGGCAGGTCACCAACCGGTCTGCTGACAATCACAGCCGTTATGATGTGACGATCCTGATGAACGGTTTGCCTTTGGTGCAGATCGAGCTGAAAGCGCGGGGTAATGATCTCCGGTCTGCGTTCGATCAGATCGATCGCTACCGCAGCACATCCTATGAGAACAACAGTGGTTTGTTTGGCTTCATCCAACTGTTCATCATCAGCAATGGGGTCAACACGCGCTACTTCTCCAATAACCAGAAACTGAACTTCCAGTTCACCTTTGAGTGGTCAGATGAATCCAACCAGCGGATTAACCGCCTGGATCAGTTCGCAGAGTCCTTCATGGAGCGCTGCCACCTCTCCAAGATGATCGCTCGGTACATCGTCCTGCATGAGACTTCACGGAACCTGATGGTCCTCAGGCCCTATCAGTATTACGCCGTGGAGCGCATTCTGGAACGGGTTGGCTATGGGCGTGGGGATGGCTACATCTGGCATACCACGGGGTCCGGTAAAACGCTGACTTCATTCAAGGCAAGCCAGATTCTCAGCCATGATCCGAAGATCGACAAGGTGTTGTTTGTCGTTGACCGCCGGGATCTGGACTACCAGACCGCACTGGAATTCAACGCCTTCAGTGCGAACAGCGTGGATACCACGGAGAACACCAAGAAGCTGGTTGAGCAGTTGAATGACAGCGCCTGCAAACTCATCGTCACCACCATCCAGAAGCTGAATGCGGCCATTTCCAAGCCTCAATTCAAAGAACAGTGTAAGGATGTGGCCGGCAAGAAAGTGGTGTTCATTTTTGATGAGTGCCACCGTAGCCAGTTCGGTGATACCCATCACCGTATCTGTGACTTCTTCAGCCATCGACAGATGTTCGGCTTTACCGGCACCCCGATCTTTGATGCCAACACGGTGAAGACTAAGTACGGCAACAAGACGACCCGTGACCTCTTCGGTGAAGCGCTGCACCGTTATGTGATCACCGATGCGATCCGTGACCGCAATGTGCTGCGTTTTTCGGTGGAATACCGTGACCTGGTAAAGCCTAATGATCTTGTTGAGATGAACGATGGCAGCCGTGTACCAGCCAAAAAGCTCAGTGAGGAGCAACTCAATCATAAGTCATTCATCAATGCGCCTCAGCGTGTCGATAAGATCGTGAGCGACATCCTGGCACTGCACCCCTCTAAGACCTTTGAGCGCGAATATACTGCGATGATGTGCGTCGGCAGCGTGGACCTGCTGCGGGTGTACTATGAGTCGTTTAGGCGGCTTCAGGCGGATCTGGCCGAAGATGACAAGCTGAAGGTTGCCACGATCTTCAGCAGTGGGCCTGATGATGCTGAAGACTTTACAGGTCTGGAAGACACCGGTGTGCCCTCCGTGACAGGACGGAACGTGGATGCGGGTCGCATGGAGTTCCTGAAGGCCTGTGTGGGGGATTACAACAGCCTGTATTCAACGTCCTATGACGCCACGGATAACAAATCCTTTTACGAGTATTACCAAGACCTTTCCCGGCGGGTGAAGCGCAAAGAGGTGGATATCCTGCTGGTGGTTAATATGTTCCTGACCGGTTTTGACAGCCCGCCCTTGAACACGCTCTATGTCGATAAGCGATTGCGGCACCATGGCCTGATTCAGGCGTTCTCGCGCACCAACCGGATCTATGATGCCAAGAAGTCTCACGGCAATATCGTGTGCTACCGCAGGCTCAAAGACGCGACCGATGAAGCGCTTTCGATTTTTGCGAACCGTGATGCCAAAGCCGGTGGGGTGGATGAGGTGATCAGTACAGTGATCATGAGGCCTTATCCGGACCTGGTGGATTCGTTCAGGGAAGAGGTTGCGCAACTGAAGCAAATTGCTGCAACACCGGATGCGGTCGATGAGCTGTTCCAGGAAGAGGAGCAACTCAACTTCCTGGCTAAGTTTCGTGATGTGTTGCGGATGCAGAATACCCTCAAGACCTTCAGCGAATTCCACGACGACCTTGAACACAACACGCTGGACATCGACGAGCAGACCCTGCTGGACTACCAAAGCAAGTACCTCGATAAGCGTGAAGAACTGGAAGCAGCCCAGCGGGAGCGCAGGAGGAAGAAACCGATTATCACTGGGCCTGGTGAAGGATGTGATGCTGATGAGTCGGACGATGATCAGTTCAACTTCGATTTTGACTTTGAAATCGAGCTGATCAAGCGCGATGAGGTCAACGTGGGCTACATCATCAATCTGATTGAGAAGCTCAAGAAAGGCGAGAGCAATCAGAAAGCGTATGAGCTGACCCGTGACATGATTCTGAATGTCTTGCAGGCCGATCCCGAGCTGCGTCACAAGAAGCAGCTGTTCCAGGACTTCATTGACACCAAGCTGCCCGCATTGAAACCTTCGACTGAGGATCAGATGGAAGGGTTCGTGAAGCATCAGTTTAATGCCTTTGTGGTGGAAAAAAGGGCTGAGGCTATGGCCGATGCCTGCAAAGTCCTCAATGCCGATCTCGATGGCTTCAGGGCGCTCTATGAGGAGTACATCTACCGGGGCCGGCTACCGGATATCAAAGAGCTGTTGGGGGTTTTGTCTGTCAGACCTAAGATCACGGCACGAAAAGCGGTCGCTGAGGATATGCGCGAAATGATGGAGTCATTGGCTACGGTGTATGAGAGCTCAGAAACGTAGAGACAAACCGTTTTTCCACCTGCGCGGTAGCGCCTGACTACAGGGATATACGGCATGAAGCTCATGAGGGAAGCTGCGAATAAGCCCACCGCATGTAATAATGGTAGCTGCACACTATTGAGGACGCACAGATGGATCAGGTGTTGAGAGCGCGGAGCTAATCCGTTTGCACTGCCCGAAAAGGCGGTTGCATCCGGTTAAGATGGGTGAAAAGTGCGGAATTTCCGACTCAGAGGCAGTGACGACGACATTTAAGAGCCTTGGGTAGGACTTATTCGTAGCTTCCCCAGTATCGATTAGAAGAAAAAGGAACATTCTGAATGTCGGCAGTGAAAACACTCACAACCCGGTTAAACGAGTTGTTACATCGCAGTTCGCCCTACCAAGATGGTTCATCTTTGATCCCAAAAATCGACTACAACGAGCTCGAATCTCGATTGAAGTCAGCAGAAAAGGGCCGCGATCGAGGTCTAAAGGAACTTCCACCCAACGATTCGACCGCCAGTGATGAGATCGAATTGAAGATTCAAAGTACCTACCAAGAGCTGGTCGATAAAACAGCCAGCGATGTAAACGAAGCGTTGGCTTCCTACAACCAGCGCATTATGTCGTTTGACCTCACAACGATGACTGACAATATTCGTGACGCAGCGCGTGCAACTGTTTCCGAGTTCCACGCAGCCGTCACAAAAGGTCTAAACGACCTTAAAAATGCGCGTGAAACCGTAAAAGAGAAACTGGACGATTTACGGTACTTCAAGGAGGAAAATCGACTCAGAAGATCCGCTTCGTACCCAACTGATACCGGCATATGGATCCGCAGAGCGATATTGTTATCCCTGTTTCTTGCGGAATCGTTGGGAAATGCTGTCTTTCTAGCGAAGGGTAATGAAGGCGGTATGGTGGGTGCATACGGTGAAGCGTTTGCTATTTCATTTCTGAACGTTGGCAGTGCGTTCTTGATAGGCACCTACGTTTCCCGGCATATCTTTGGTCGCAGCGCTTTCTTGAAACTGATTGGATATCTCTCCGTACTCGGCGGTATTGGAGCCGCTGTTTGCTTGAATTTAACCGTTGCGCATTACAGAGAGCTTTCTGGGGCGGGCTGGTTTGATGAAGCAGGTATGGAAGCCGTTCGCCGAATGATAGAAAACCCAGTGGGTCTGTCAGATTTTCAGGGTTGGCTCTTGTTCGGTGTGGGCTGGCTGTTCTGGATCATTGCGATCGTGGATGCGCATACAATGGACGATAACTTTCCAGGCTATGGAAAAGTTGACCGTGCCCTCAAAAATGCTCGTGATGACTACGCGGATTTCAAAACGGAAGTCATTGATGAGCTCAGTGAGCTCCGTCAGGACGGAGAAGATGAAATTAAATCTGCTCGTGCTCAGCTCGGAGAAGTGTTCTCACAAGTAGGCGCGCTGTTCAACATGAGGAGGGCGCTTCTGAATGAGTATGGGCTGTTCTCTGAACAAGCAATGAGGCTGTTTAATCAGTCTCTTGAAACCTATCGGAACATGAATCGAGAGGCTCGAGAAACGGCTCCAAGCTCTTTTAATAAGGTGCTGACCCTAGGTATCCCCCGGTACGGCGAAGATGTGGTTTCAGTCAATTTAGAAACCCTTTCCACCCAGGTCGAATCGGGCAAGAAGGAGCTTGATGAGGCTCTAAGTCAATTTTACGCTGAGTATAAAACTGCTTTGGATCAGTTCAAACGCTTGGATGATATCGAAGCCGAAGTAGCAGATAGCTCTAAAACTAAGGAAGCCGCGTAATGGCACGTCGTGGTCGCAGCCGCCGCAGAGGCGGCAAAGGTAATTCGGCACTAGGAAAAGTGTTTGCTAGGCTGACAATCACCGCTGTTTTAGGTGTGGTTGGATTTTTGTTTTATTTGAATATGACCTCGGAAGTGGTCAAGTTAGATGAAACGACGATGTGTCCAATTGGCAAGCCGCCAACGCATGTTTATGCGGTACTGATCGATAGCACTGAAGCTTTACCTGAAAAGTCCGCACGGCAGGCAATCATTAAATTTCGAAATATTTTGAACGCTGCGCCGATGAACAGCAAAATTACATTGTATGCCGTTCGAAGTGGTAATGAATCACACGCTATGCCAATTGCTTCTGTCTGCAAGCCAGACAACGGAGAAGCCGCCAGTCAACTTACTGCCAACCCCGCATTGATCAAGAAGCACTATGATCAGTTCATCGGCTCGCTCAATGCGCATCTTGAATCGCTAGTCGAACAACCCGGATCCAACACGTCTCCAATTATTGAGTCACTTCAGAGTGCGGTTATTGAGTCGTTCGAGGGTAATCCGAACGCTGATTCCAAAACTATTATCGTAATCTCAGACATGATCCAGAATTCAGATCTTTACTCCTTTTATCGGCTCAAACCCGATTTTCAGAGCTACCAACGTAGTTCAAAAAGCTCAGGGCAGGGGATTCTCAGTCTGAAGGGTATTCGGGTTGAACTACTCCTCGTCCCTCGAACACCTCCCACCGGAACTCGACAGGATCTGGTTCGGTTTTGGTCTGAATTTCTGAGCGAGTATGGAGCATTATCTGGATCATCGCTGGAGCCATTATCATGAGTCGAAATGATTTTCAGGCTTCTCAAGTCAAGCGCAGCGATTTAGCCCCTTGGGCGTTTGTGGTGTTCGCCATGGTGGGTGGTGGAGCCGTGTTTATCTCAAAGTATTATCAATGGCCTATCTGGGTGGTGGTCTCAGTTCCAGTGGGCGTTTTGCTGTCATATGTCGGTGCTGCACTCCTGTTACCCAGGCTCGAACTTCGAAGGGACCAGATTGGCGATAATACTTACTACCTCGGATTCCTATTCACGCTGATTAGCCTTACGGTTACCCTGATTCAATACAGTGACAACGCCGAAGATGACTTCATCGTGTCCAATTTTGGTGTCGCACTTGCTGCAACGGTGGTCGGGATCTTCCTTCGAAGTCTACTGTCTCAAATGCGCAAAGACGTTGTCGGTGTTGAGAAAGAGATGCACGCCACACTGCGAGACGCTTCGATGCGGCTACGCAGTCAAATGGCGGTTGCCAGCGAGAACTTTGGTTCTCTTCATCGTCAGATGGCGCAGGTGACAGAGGAGTCGGCCGTTTCCATCGCGCAAGCACACGATGCCCTCGCTAAGGGGTTGAATGATGTCGTAGCGGAACGAGTTAGAGCACTGGATGAGGTTGTAAAAGCGAGTTCCGCATCGGTCAATAAACGAACCGAGCACATCTGCGAAGAGCTGGAGCGAACGACGCAAGAATTGGTGAATACAGTCAAGGCTGAACAGAGTGCGCTGGTTAATGCGGCGTCTGCTGCCAAACGATCCATTTCTAAGTTTGAGAATATAACGGTGGATACTAGCGCATTATCGGGCATTGAAGACGCTATCGTGCAGTTCAGCGGATCCGTTAATCAGAAGCTCAATGAAGTGGCCAAGGCATCATCAAGTGATGTCGAATATTTGGCTAAGGCGAGCCGCAGTGTCGCCCAGACTGCCGAAACAATCGAGGAATCACTTGCTGATCGGCTCGAGCTGGCAGCCCAGCAGACAAGTGCAATGGAAGCTTTGGCTAAAAGGCTGGAAGCTTTAGAAGGTGGACTGATCCGACGGACTGAAGACATACAGATGCTCGAGGCTCAAGCTCAAACGATCGAACGTCTTACAGATCGACTTCAGCACATAGAGAATAAGCTCGACGGTAGGGTAGAGGCTGTAACCCCAGTTATTGCAGAGGGTTCAACGGAGGGTTCGTCCGATATCGCTTTCGGTATGACCGCTATTCGGGATGACAATCGTTAATGGCCGTTCAGGACTCAGATCTTAATGGTGTAATCAATACACAGTCCGAACAGTACCGGCGTGGGCAGATTCTCGGATTCACCATGGCCGAGATTATGCTCGTGCTGTTGTTTCTGTTATTGCTTTTGCTTGGATCGAAAATTAAAGCTCTGAGTGAAGAGCTCAAAGCGGCATTTGCGCCTGATACGACTGAACACCAAGCTGCGAGTAGGCTCAACGAAGAGATTCAGGATCTAAAGGACAAGGGTATCGTTGACGAGTCAAAAGACATTCTATGGCTAACAGAGCGTCTTTTGCTCTCTGCCGATGCGATTCTGTCAAGCGGTAGTAAGAATCAGAATGATCAAATCGATCATTTACTTGAAGAGAATAGAAAGCTCGAACTCCGGAATGTTGCTCTGGAAGAGAAGGTTTCCGGCCTTGAAAAAACGATTGAATACCTGACAGATGCGTCTAAACCCACTGAAATTCCAGGGTTTGATCCAAGTGACATAGGCGAGTTATTCAGCACAGTCAGAAGCAGTGGTCTGAAGCCGGGAGAGGCGAAACAGTGTCTAGCTGACTGTGGCGGTGGTCCGAAAGCGTGCTGGGGGGATAGCATCAGGAACCCGGACTATATCTACAATGTTGGTCTTTACGACAACCAACTATACGTGACGCCTAACCCAGATAATGTGGCAAGAAATCAGAACGACTGGGACTCATTACCGAATGAGCTTCGGATTACCGAGCCGGTGATGCTGACTCGAGCTCAGTTCCAGTCGAGATTCTCGAAATTGTTAGCGCACGGTCGTAGGAACGATTGTGTCTATCATGTGCGTTTGATCGATGTTCAGACCTCTAGTAAAGAAATCTATAAGTCACAACGGCAACTGGTAGAGAACAGTGTATATATTTCACACCGATCTAATTGGAGCTCTGAGTACGGTGCTCTGCCCAAAGTGCCGAATCGTTAGAGTGTACGATAATTTTTGGCGATTACGGTAAATGAAAGCGACCGCTGGCCTGGTGGTGAACCTCCAGTCGGCAGGGCATGATGCCCAAAATGTCTTTTTTGGGTTCCCAGAATGAGCCGCGAGACCAAAACCGTTAAACTGGACCAGCTCCAGGCCCTCATTGAGGCAGGTGCCATCCTGGATGCTTTTATCATCGAGGACCAGGATGGCCGCTTTCACGTGCTCTGCCGCTCAGTCAAAGGCGTTGACCACCGGATCGAGACCAAGCGGGGTGAGCTCAGGTCTTTCAAGACCCTCGACACCGCCGCTCGGCTGCTGCGCGACCTGGGGATCTCCAAAATGCGGCTGCATATGTGTGAATTCGCGCCTGGCAATATCCCGTTACTGCGCTGACGCAAGCGTAGGCCATATGGCACTGGGTGAACCGGTGGCAGAGGTATTCTCTTTGTCAGGTATTCGGTCGCCTAAAAGCGCACTTTGTCAGGTATTTGGGCGCCTATGATGGGCTTTTTTGTCTCTATTGCGCCCGAAAGCCTGACAAAACGCCTGATGATGGGCGCGCTCACCCCTGCTTTTGCCACAGATCGAACCTCAAAAGATACGTTATGGTCGTGAGAGGCGGTCTTATGACCAAAAGCCGCCCATAAACCTGACATTGAAGATGTAGACTCGGTCTCACTACCAGTAGTCAGGCTTGATTGCCGGTTTCTTTTTGGTCGGCACGCGATCAGGGAGCTGATGAGCCTCTAACTCTGCCGCCGTGACCCTGCGCCCCTCATCCAGTGCGCATGATTCTGCAAAGAGCCGGGTGCTACGCGCTGAATACCTTCTCGGTGAGGCAGGATTACGCCCAGCCTCAAGTCAGGAAAGTCTTCTCGAAGTGCTTGAAGTGCAGGCCCCATATCGGTGTCGGCCGATACCAAAACGGTCTGTTGAATACGCTGATTTTGGGGCTGAGAGGCTTGTTTGACGGCCGTACGATACATGCTCAGGGCAATATTCACGTCCGTTTCTTTTTCTTCGAGCTTCCAGATGGCCACCTGGTCTTGCCGAGATGGTGGAGTGTTTGGGCAGACATATCGGGGGGCTTTGGCTGGATCTAACTGATGCCGGCCGGTGATAACCTCGACACCCTGAGCCTTCAGCACGCGGATGTAGGTATCCTGCGCTTGCTTAGACAATAGCCCGCGAGTTGCCAGCTTTGGCTGTACCGGAGCTGTGAAATAATGAAACGTCGCCGGTACGCACGCGGGGTTCTCAACTTGAGCAATGTGCGATAGCAGGGCAGGCAGGTCTAGCCACTTGTACTGCGTGTTGGCCAGTAGCCCGTAAAAGAGGTTATATCCGTCAATAAAAAACGCGGTGCGCACAGTACATCAGTCCCTGGATACGAAAAAACCGGCTCGGAGGCCGGTTTTTTCACCCTAACAGCCAGCGAACTGAATCGCTGCGTACAGGGTTAAGTAGTACTTGTTATATTGGCTTCTACACGTCCTTGTGTCAATCGTGATACACAGACAGTTTTCGGTATCTACCCGCAGACCCTGCTGCGGGTTTGCGTCAACCGGCGCTCTTCCGCTGGTGACAGTTTCAGCTTGTAGGTTTTCATGACGCGGGTGAACCGCAGCACGTACTGGCATTGGTTTGCGGGCGGTAGCCACTGATCGGGGCCTTTTGCGCCTTTCTGCCGGTTCAGGCTGGCCTCAACACTGAGGAGGTTTGCTGGGTCATTCGCAAAGCGTTCACGCTGCGTGGGCGACCAGCGGTTAGCACCTCGATCCCAGGCCCACTTAAGGGGTACCACATGATCGATATCGATCATGCTGGGGTCATGGATGACGGCGCCGGTGAAGGGTGAAATCCAGCGACCTGCTACAACCCGGCACTCACGTCCTGTCTTGAAACGCACCTGTCCGGTTGATTGGGCGATGAGTGCTTCATGCCTTGAGTTCTGGCAGTCGCCATCCATGTCGGCCCATCCTCTGCCGAACTGTTCGCGGCTGTAGCCACTACTGCTCGTCGGTGGGTTGCTGGATGAGGCTGAGCTGCTGCTGTACCCCTTTGGTAAACGGCCACCGGCTCTAAGGCAGGCATCCAGGGAGCTGAACGGTTTGAAGCGTTTTGTTCGTTCATAATAGGAGCTGCTTTGGTCGTGACAGATGCCGGACGAGGATTGTTTGACGGTAGCAGCGTGGCTTGTAGTGGCAAAAGCGGCTGTAACAGCCAGTAGTGCAAAGCGTTTGAGCATGAATCTTCCTTGATGTTGATCTTAAAATCCGGCTGCTTTCCGAGCTTCCTTCCGGGCTTGAGCTGCGGCTTGGGCATCCTTGCTTGGGGCTTTGCGTGTCTGCAGTTCTTCGATACGCGGGAGCCACTGACTGTACAGCGGTTCTTCGTGTTTCAGGAGCTGGATCAGCTTGATGTTGGCGAGTTCCCAAAAGGCGGGGTGCATATTAGCACTGCCAAGTTCCCAGCCGTTCCACCCGGTAAAGGACGCATGTACCAGTTCCGCGCACAGCGTTTTCCCTGCCCGGTCACTGCGCAATTTGAAATGCTGCTGTACTTGCCGGCGCAAGTTGACGATCTCGGTGTGTTCTGGGGTTCTTGGGTCGTCTTTGGCGATAGGCATGGTCATTTTGTCCTTTAGCTTAGCTTGGTGGCATATTGTACGTATTGATGCTGTTATCTTCACATGAGACAGCGAGGGAGCAACAACATGGAGGTTGAGATGAACACTGAGCGGAAACATGAACTGCCCAAAACCTATCTTTCTATGGATCAGCGGGATGATCTGGTCAATTGGTTTGAGCTGCACAGGGAGCATCAGCAGGTCATTCAGAACATTCATAGTCAGAGAGGTAGCGGCAGTGAAGCCAGTGTGGAGTTGGACTGCATCTGGCATGAGAAATCACTGATCGCAGACTGTCGTTGGCTGATGTAATACCTCATTGGGTCAACGATCACGGGGAATGCCTATACCTATGCTTGTAACTCGTACCTATGATAAATCCACCAGTTATAGGTCTAAGCCGACAAAGCCTATGCTACATGACAAACTGAACAAGCTGTTTTTGGTCCGCCACCTAAGTTCTGATAGTAGCTACAAAAACCATCAGCTTTGATGATCCCTTGTCTATAAACAGAACATAAATCCATTTTAAACATAAGCTTACGACTGTTTGTCGGAAGGTCTGGCTTCCGAAAGCGGGAGCAAAGAGGCAGGCTCACAGTTCAATTTGGCCGCAATTTGGTATAGCTTATCTACCGTGATATTCACCTTACCTCGCTCGATGCGCCCCATATAGCTTCGATCTACCCCGCATTCCAAAGCCAACCTTTCCTGAGGGATGCCTTGCTCCTTTCGCTTATCTCGAATGTTGGCCCCAAGCTGCTTAGCTAGATTTTTCATCACTGCTCCTCATTAAGAGCAGTAATGTTTCTTTTTGCGGCTTATATTACCACGGACTATAATCCTCATTTTTGGAAAAGTGGTTTGAGAATGAAAGCGTCTTCAGTGACCCTTGACCGGGTTCTTCATCGCGTTCTCACGGAAGAGGATGTTGGTTGCTTCACTATCATGGAACTGCGCGATTTGTACCTCAGGCATGTTGACCCCAATGAGATTACGCTGCCTCAGATTCGAATGTACCTTTACGACCATATCCGCCGGATGGTCGATCTCGGGTGGGTTGCATATCACTCGGAGCGAAAAACACGAGGGCAGCGGTTTTTGATGAATGATATGCCGGCCCATGTGAAGCTGAAGTTGGTTGCGCCGAAGAAGGGAATGGTCGAGCGCCAGACCACTGAAAAGGTACTCAAGAATATCACAGAGAACCCAAGGAATGACTCTGGCCCTGTGGTGTCATGTCGAGGGAGTGCGGCAGGTAGGTCACCAGCAGTGGCCTTACAAGAAATGCTGAAAGAAGTGCGTTTGGATTTTCTGACTACGCTGGGAGCAACCGAGCGCTACAGGTTGCTGATCGATGAAGTACCAGACTTGAAAAGTACTTTGGAACCTGAGCTGGCATCAGCTAGAGACAATAGCTCCAGGTTGTTGGGGCACATGAACGCAATTGAAGCCACGCTTCAAAAGATTGGAGCAAGGTGATGACTCTCAGGCGCTGGCAGTCCGAGTGTATAAACAAAGCACTTGAGCATTTTTCTATTGAACAGCATTTTTTTTGTCAGGCAACGCCGGGGGCGGGCAAAACCCGAATGGCGGCAGAATTGGCACTGAAACTGTTTGATCAAGGAAGGATAGATGTTGTTATCTGCTTCGCGCCTTCTTGTCAGGTTGTCGAGGGGTTTCAGCGGGCCTTCGAAGGTACACTGCAACGGCCTTTTGATGGCCAGATAGGTGCTGCGGGCGTTGCTTTGACCTATCAGTCCATTGAGCACAAAGATGAGTCATTCTGGCGATTGTTCAGGACGTTGAGAGTTTTCGCGATATTTGATGAGATCCATCATTGCTCTGGTGGTGATGGAACCCAGGGAGCCAATATCTGGGGGCAAAAGATTATTCAGCAGCTACAGGATGCAGCAGCCCTAACACTTGCAATGTCAGGTACCCCTTGGCGCTCAGACGAACACTCAATCGCTCTTGCTAGATATTCAACGCCAGAGGGGCGGTTGATTGTTGATTATCAGTATTCGTTGGCAGAAGCCGTTGAAGAGGACGTGTGCAGAGCCCCGCACATCACGCTGGTCGACAATACAGAGATTACTATTGAAAAACAGGGTAACACTCACCAGAGTTACACTGGATTTGCTCCCTTACTAAAACAGTCAGAAGCTACTTTTGAAAATCTGGTGACTCATGAGGAGCTCAATCTACAGTTGCTTGAGTTATCCAGACAAAGGCTTGATATTGTTCGTAGAACAGTTACTGATGCTGCATGCCTTGTGGTAGCGACCAACATTGATCATGCCCATCAAATCTCTGCACTTCTTCTGCGAATGAATGAAAGCTCGGTTGTAGTGACGACCCACCGGACGGATGCTAATGACCTGATTAACGAATTCCGTTACGGAACCGCCAAATGGATTGTTGCTGTTGGGATGATAGCTGAAGGCACAGACATTCCCAGGCTGCAGGTATGCTGTTATCTGAGCCGCATTCGCACAGAAATGTACTTCCGTCAGGTTCTGGGGAGAGTCCTGAGGCGGCGCAGTGGTTCTGACGCTGAAGCTTGGATGTTTATGCTGGCTGAGCCAGAACTGATGGGGTGTGCCGAACGGCTTATGGATGATCTGCCGGAACACTTGGCTGTCTGCCAGCATCTACACTTAGTTTCTGAGCATGGTGACTTTACTCTGAGTAACAATGTTGAATTACATGCATCCGAAGCCCACGCTTCCGTAGCTGACGCGGCATTACCACCAAAAAATCCCGCGATTTCATTCCGCCAAGACAGTGAAGATTTGCTTGGAACCCTAGTGATATCAGGCGTTTTTAGAGAGCAGTTATTGGCTTTTTTCTGAGATAGCTGTGAGCTTTGACTTCACGGCCCCGTCTGGCCATATGTCTTTCTTGGTGTCTGCTTTGCGCACAGAGCGGACGTTGCGTGAATCGATTTCAGTCGTCATTTTCGACCCAAAACAGCAGGTTAAGCGGATACTACAGTTCAGCAAGCCTGCGCCGGGGTTCGACTGGTTTTGTCCTTGTCTAGACTAGTAGTGTTATGCAAGCGATAGGGGGGTGCTACCATTTCGTCACTCTATCCAAGAAATCCTTTCTTCTCTTAGGTAATCGCCATGGACGACGTAGTAGTAACACATGCGGATGTGTACCAGAGCTGGAAAAAACACCTCTTCAATTTTAGTCTCGACGACCCCGAGACGAGCGCACCAGGGCTGCGAAAGCCGCAGCTGGCTGCGCTCTATGCCACCTTGGGGCACCTAGTGGTTGACCCCTCCTCGACCGCCACGGTAGTAATGCCGACCGGTACAGGGAAGACCGATACCATGCTCGCGCTGATCATCGCTGCGAAGATGGCTAGAACCTTGATCCTAGTTCCCTCGGACGCACTCAGGACCCAGTTGGTAGGCAAGTCCGCGGATATGAAGACGCTTCGCACAGTAGGGGCGGTATCGGACACGGCGCACAACCCCATCGTTGCAGCCATTGATTCGAAGCTGACGGAGGCGCAGGTTGCTGAATTGGCTAATGCCAACATCATTGTGGCCACCCCTCAGGCCCTGCTGCTATTTGAGGACGCCGCTTTGAAGGCGCTGGTGAACATGTGCAGCCACCTGATGGTCGATGAAGCTCACCATGTCGTCGCAGCCAGTTGGAACCACATCAAAATTGCCTTCAGGGGCAAACCTTGTATTCAGTTCACAGCGACGCCATTCCGGGAGGATGGTCTGGCTCTGACCGGCAAGATCATCTACAACTACCCGCTCCGCGATGCGCAACTTGATGGTTATTTTAAAGGCATCGAGTTCCATCCAGTACGAGAATACAACCTTAAGCAGTCAGACCAAGCTATCGCAGACAAGGCTGTTGAGCTACTCAGGGCTGACCTCAAGGCCGGGTACAATCATTTGATGTTGGTGCGGGCCAAGTCGCACAAGCGGGCTAAAGACCTGTTTGAAATCTACAAGCAACACACCGACCTGACGCCAGTCCTGATTCACAGCAAGGTGCCGAACCGAGCTAGGGTGATGGCAGAGATTGTCAAGAAGAAGCACCGGATCATCGTCTGCGTCGACATGCTAGGCGAGGGCTTCGACCTGCCTGAGCTCAAAATCGCCGCCATTCATGATCAACACCAAAGTCCTGCGGTGACGCTCCAATTCATTGGCCGGCTGACGAGAGTTGATGCCGCCCTTGGTGATGCCAAGTTCGTGGCGAACATCGCTAATCAAAAGACCGACCATCAGATGGCAGACCTCTATAAGGAGAGTGCTGACTGGGGTGCAGTCATTCGCAACGTGAGCGAGCAAAAGGTCGCCCGAGAAATTGTGAGGGCGGACTTTAACGAGCAGTTCGCCAATGGGGACGATGCTCAGGTGATTTTTGGGCTGAACCCAAACCCCAAAATCAGTGCCCTAGCGTATCACGTCTCCCTCAAAGACTGGACACCACGTCGAGCACAGAGTCTGGATTGGCGCAGAGAAACACTGCGGTACATCTCGATCAATGATCAGGCCGATACAGTCATTGCCGTGACCCGGCGAGAGACGCTGGTTGGGTGGGCTCAGACCGAAGAAATTGTCGATACCAACTGGAATCTATACATCGCTTTCTATAACAAGGCACAGAAAACCCTGTTCATTCACACCTCAGGTGACGACACCCAGGCAGCTCGTTTTCTCAAACTGGTGGCCAAAGACTCTCGTCGCATTAATGGTGAGCCCACCTTCCGTACACTCCAAGGCATCAAGCTTATGAAGCTGCAAAATGTTGGCTTGTCCCGCGCCCGTAAAGACCTGAGGTTCACGATGCACGTGGGGCGCGATATCAACCAAGTGATCAGCGACATCGAAAAAGGCAACGCGACAAAATCCAACATCTTCGCTACCGGTTTTGAGAGTGGAGAACGAACCACAGTGGGCTGCTCGCACAAAGGCAAGATCTGGGAGATGAACTCCTCTCCGATCAACTATTGGGTCGAGTGGTGCAAGCGCATGTCGCTCAAACTCAACGACAACACCATCGACCCTGGTGACGTACTCAAAAATGTCATGCGTGTTGACAAAATCGAGGACCAATGGCCAGAAGGCCTGTTTTTCGCCGACTGGCCTGAATCGATTGCGATCGAAAACGAGCAAAAGATTTTGCTGTATTTTCAGGGAGAGACGTTCAACCTTCTTGATGTCGAGCTTGGTAAGCCTGAGTACAGTAACGCGCAGACGCTAGAGATTCCCGTCTTGGTCGCGGGCAACGATGGCGAGGAGCGCCGCCTCACTAACATCGCCATCAAGTTGTTGGAGGACGGATACATGACCTCCTGTCCTGATGTGAAGATCCTTTATCCATACGAAATGCCACTGGACTCCTACTTGGATGGAGAGCCGCTTGTATTGCTCAAGGTCGACGGTTCCATGGTGCAGGGAAACTACCGTCATTACTCGCTCAACAGCGTGGATGTCAAATTACCGGCCGGCTTACTCGAACCATGGAGTTGGGGGGCGACGAAAATCCATCAAGAGTCCATGCGTGCGGAGCGACGTGCGGACTCTGTACAAGGCTTCACCTTCGCCAAGATTGCTGATGAATACTCGATTGTCTTCGACGATGACGGCAAAGGCGAAATCGCTGACCTGGTGGCGATCCGGGAAAGCAAGGACGCGATCTACGTAGACCTCTACCACTGCAAATTTTGCCCAATGAAGGATGGCGTAGCCACGCCCGGGGCGCGCGTCGCCGACGTCTATGAGGTATGTGGTCAGGCGTCCAGATCGGTGAAATGGCTGTACACCGGCGACAAATTCTTCAATAGGATGATGGATCGCTACCAGCAATCACTGCTCAAGGACTTCGACAGAATCCTGAAAGGCACGCCTCAACAGCTGGAGGTTCTGCGCAACAAATGCCACGACCACGAGCTGATCTTCAAATTTATTATCGTACAACCTGCAATATCAGCGCAGAAAGTATCGAAGGAGCAGCTTGCAGTCTTGGGAACGAGCTACTCATACATTAAGAGCATTTCAGGATCGGACATCAAGGTCATTGTTAGCCCGTAATCTACTGATATCATGCTGTGATGCGCACCTCCGATACCAACTTCGCTTTTACCGCCACCGAATTTTGGCGGTCTGAATCGTCCAGAATGTCCTGGGTACTCGAAAACCACTTTTTGGCGATAGCCGCCGTACATGACGGCAGCTATTTTCCGTAACCCCACAAGGGCCAACCCCAGCATCACTGACAGGTTGGCCTGGCTAGCGCACATTTCGGACATTCGCAGGAAGCAGCCGGCCCCTCCGTGCACCACAGGACCTGTGGATAAGCTGCTTTAAGTTTCTGTGTTTACAAACAGTGTATTGAGGGCCACATGCCGTGGGTGCTTGTTTTGTGACATAGCCGTGCTCCTTTGCGACTGGTAACAGGCTGAAAAATTGTTCATTATCAGAGGACTATGGACTGGCCGTTGCAGGGTACTGCACACGGCAAAGCTGCAAAATGCGCATGCTCGTTTTCACCGGGAGAGAATGGCAGTGATATCTTGGTTTATCCCTTATCTTCAAGTGCTTACAAAAACTTTTCCAGTCTTCGACTGAGAGCAAATATACGCATCCGCAGTATCATAATGTTAGCATTCCGAGAGAGATACGAGTGACTCTATGAGAAAGGAAATCCCAGCTCCAATAATTGCTGTTCTATCTGAGAATATGTCGAACCTAGAAACCCACGCTAGCTTGGACAACCTATTCTCATATGCCGAAGCTCCCGGCGAACCGCCCGAAGGTTCAAAACCCGTTAAAGTCCAATCATGGCTTCGGAGAGTCAATAAAGAATCAGATTTTCCCTTGGTCGTTCTGGGGCGAATTATTGAATGCTACATGGAGTTACCTGACGTAGAAGAAGATGCTTCCTCTTGGTTTGGTGCCCCAAACATAGACGTAAAGAAGGAGTTCAAAGCCAAGCTAGAAGCTATCCTCTCTAGATGCAATCTTACGTATATTACAGGTGGCATCATTTCCGATGGCAGTGCCGCTCCAAGTCGATCTCTAGCTGAGCTAATTAAAGGTCGAGATATTCCATCTATTGATGCAGAGTTTAATCGTGCACTTGCGAATGTGAATTCGGAGCCGAGAGAAGCTGTATCCGCTGCATGTAATATTCTGGAGTCTATTTTTAAGACTTATATTGCTGACGAAGATCTGGATATGCCCCAGAAGCAGGATCTGCAAAATGTGTGGAAGGTGGTGCGTGCAGACTTGGGGTTTGATCCAGCCGCTTTGGAAGATGACGATCTTAAAAAAATTCTATCCGGCGTGCTTTCTGTAGTTGATGGAATTGGCGCTTTCAGAACTCATGCAAGCTCTGCTCACGGGCAGGGTCGAAAGATATACAACCTAAAGCCACGGCATGCACGGTTGGCGATCCATTCCGCTCACACTATTGCGCTATTCGTATTGGAAACTTGGGATGAGAGAAAAGCTAGAGCGTAACGCTAACAAGCGCAGGAACCGCGACTGTTTTTCCGTTTCGGCTTCGCCTTTATTACAAAGCCGCGCGTGCTGCGGACGCTATATTAATACAAGGTAGTGCAGAGTGAATCTGATAGAATTAAGTAACTTCAAAAAATTTGATGAGATCAATGTAGACCTTAACGAAAATGGACTATCCTTGATATCTGGGGTTAACAACTCGGGAAAAACCAGCCTCTTACATGCTCTTGCCGTATGGGAATATGCAAAGATCCTTTTGATTAATTATCGGGGGCGGCAGTCGTTACTTGAAGAATATGATGTAGAGAAGAAAGGGCTTGGTATTGCTCCTGAATCATTTTCACCGATTAGCATTCCTTCCTTGAGATATCTTTGGAAAGACCAAAGGACAAGTGGTTCCTATCAGCTCAAAATAAAAGTAGGGTGGAAGGGGGCAGAAAATAGAAATCTCTTTCTAGAGCTTGCGTATACTCTTAATGGAAATAATTTCGCAATAAAAAAATCTGATTCTAATCTTTCTGAATCAGATAAAATACCTACTATTGCTTACCTTCCACCTTTTGGTGGAATAAATGAAAATGAAAGCTGGTTGTCTGTAGCAGATCGAAGAAAGCTAATAGGAAAAGGGCAGGCTGGCTCTGTAATTAGAAACTTACTGTTGGACTTACATGACGCTCATGAGTCGACAATTGAAGTTAAAAAGAATGAGCTTTTTCCAAATAAGAAAAGACTAACACAATCAGACCAACAAATACTTAAAGGTATAAGCACTGAATGGAGACAGCTAAAAGAAATACTTTCTGAAGTATTTCATTTGAATCTTTATGTGCATGATTTTGACAGCCAGTTTCATAATTTCGTAAGTGTCGATGTCATGGATTTGATTAAAAATCCCGACACCCAAGAGAAAGAAAGAAATAATTCTAGTAAAAGAGACCTGATGGTCGAGGGAAGTGGTTTTCTACAATGGTTGAGTGTCTTTGCTTTAGCCTTAGATAAAAACAACGATGTTCTTCTACTTGATGAGCCTGACGCCCATTTGCATTCATCTTTACAGTCACTCCTGATGGAGAAGCTGGAAAAAATATGCGAAGAAAACAACAAGCAAATTCTGATGGTTAGTCATAGTTCTGATTTAATAAAGCTAATTGACTACCAAAAAGTCTTGCATGTTGAAGCTTCAAAAGCAGAATACTTAAAAAACAATGAAGAAAAAGTGTTGGTTCTGGAAGGGCTCGGCAGCAAATATTTCCCTCTTCTTGATTCCATGATAGAACACAAAAAGGTATTACTTGTTGAAAATGCAAGTGATGCCCGTATTCTAAAGTCACTTTGTATAAAGCTAGGAAAGGTTTGGCCAGAAAATATTGTTGAGTGGGTGACGAACAAGAAGCATAAAGAACGTAAGACTTTAATTGTTGAGCTCAATCAAAAAATAACTCAAGAAACAGGCAGCCACATAACTGCATATAGCCTTAGAGATTTGGATGATGATAGCTACAATACAACAAATTCAAGTTTACATGACAATGGTAAAGATGTTCAGAGAGATGATTCAGGCCAGCATGTGATAATGATGTACAGAACTTTTAGGCGACGAGAAATAGAGAATTACTTGATAATTCCTGAAGCAATCAGTCGTTATATTTCTAATAATTGCCGAAATCCAGATATAATTAAGGATGTTGATGCAGTTAGGAACTATCTTGCAAATGAACATGGGCTGGTAGTCCCTGAAACATATAAACTTTCTGAAAGAGCAAGTAATACTGAGGCACTATTTATCAAGGATGTGAAACCTGTTCTTGATGGGATAAATTCACACTTTAAAGTTAGGTTTGATAAAGAAGAATACATAAATTCCATTAATAGTGATGAAATTAGTGAAGATCTGATTACCATCATAGATGAAATAATAGACATGTGCGCAATTAGTTAATATAAAAAATGGTTCCAAGTGACGCCTATGACGTACCTGAACCAAGCGTTAATGTCTGCTTTGGCCATCTCCTGTAATCCTGGGTACGGGCCGGTGCAGCGCAAATAGCAGAAGTTAGTGCAGATCAGGGCGGGCTTTGCCTATCGACCTTCAGCAGTCATTCGGTTGTTCCTAGCATCAGGAATTTGAATAATGCTGAATTAAGACTATTATGGATACTTAATTAAGATCTAACCAAGATACTTCTTTATACATTGAATTTTCAAAGGTTCTTCATGGAAGATAAAATAAATATTACTTACCACATCCCTTTTACGGGAAAGCTAATATTAAATGATCAAGTTGTATATAGGTTGAACGATTATATAATCGAGTTCGAAGAACGTAGCGGCTACCTTTATTCTTTGAAAATAACATTTGAAGAAATAAACCCAAAAACAAAGGAGGATCATCAGCCAGCCCAAGAAGGGTATTCATTATATGAGTCGCGAAGAAAACATCTAGAAATTTTAACTGCAAATCTGTCATCAGCCGTATCAATGACTGTGCTTGATAATTCCTACTTTGACTTTGAAAAACGTGTAATAGATTATGGCACTATAAAGGCGTCCCTTGGTGGGGGTTTTAATGGTGAGAGAAAAGAAAAGTCAATAAGTATTCCTCAGTTAGATTCAACCGTAGTTTTTGCGATGCTTGAAAAAGAAATAGATCCTTCTTATACTTTTTACGTTCGCGGTTTTTCTGACATGGTAAGTCGAAGATACATAGAAGCGTTTTATAATTTGTTTTTCTTTTTAGAGTATTTATATGGGAATGGAAAATCTGGAAAAAATAAAACGGTTCAGTCATTTTTAAAGAACAGTGAAGTTGTGGCGGCTATTGATCATGTTAAGAAAGACGAAGATAGCTTGATGTTTTCGAAGCCATTTGGTGAGTTTGTTAAAAATTCTACGCCTTCTGAAATAATAGGAGCTATTTATGATGTGAGAGGCACTCTACATCATCCCAATGTTAAGAGGAGAGAAAATTGGAAACCAATGAGACAGCTTGATTATCAAGATCAATGTACATTGCTTGGTCTTATCTGCGGTTTCGTTGCATCTAGAAAATTTATTGGAAAACAATTTGAAGAAAACTTTAGCGAATTAAAAAATAAAATTCAAAAACGAAGAAGAAAAAATAGTAAACTACCTATTATATTTTGATTGTTTGTAGATAAAAATATTCGAACTGTGAGGCTGAATAGCGTTTGTGGATATCCTGTTCGTGCCGATAGAAGCGCCTTGTAAGGCAAACCTAAGGTCGGCTAAGGGGCATCTTCTTACATCCCGGTTACAGGGACGGTGCAGTCCTGCCACTGTCAAGATAATTGTCGCGCCTTTCAGCGCCGACTTCTTTAGCCTCTCACAAATGCGGTTGACGAAATGCCTTCCTGGCGGGCAGTTTCTTCGAAGCCCTGGTTGTAGAGCGGTAACAGTTACCGACTACAACGGCCTGACGTTGCGTATCAGGAGTGCTGAGGCATACATATATCCAAACACCCCTGAATATTTGAGAGTGTAACAAAGAGAGCGACATCAATCCTGACAGGTGGGATGGCTCTCTTTGATCAACAATGATCGAGAATTTGTGATGCTAACGTAAGTTGGCAAGCTTGCAGCCTGCTCTTGACACGCCTTCGGTATTGATGTAATTTTTTTGAAAATGGTGTCTGAAGACACCAATAAAGCAGCTGGCTACAAACAGCAATATCTATTTCATACTAGGCAACCTTAATCTTAGAAAGTGCTGAGTATGATTCGATGAACAAATTCTCTACATTCCCCATAATTTCATGTTCAGTTCTGTGAACTATGCTTGCCATTGGCAGGCGGCATGAGTCTTTGCGTTCCTGCTACAGTTGTCTGTTGCGCAGACTCCACAGTAGAGGCTCTGCTTTCCCAGTAGAGGCTGCACACTGTCTAAAGGATTGAACGCTGACAGAGTCTTTCCAGATGTCTAAAAGGACGGCTTCTACCCAGATCGTGTTCCCAAAAATTGTCTGTTTCAGACATATGTTGTGCTCTCTGCTTGCTAGGGCTTTGAGCTAAAGTGGCTTTGTAACGTTTTCTGATGAAATCACAGTATTTCTGATGGAACGTAACAATATTCATAACAAAAAATACGCATGATGTCGGATATTGGTCTTAAATTGCTGTTATTATTGGGTTTTCTGTTTGATTAGAAAATTCAGCAACCTAATACTCGGCTTTGCCGTTCTGAGAGCTGATCCACGCGACTGCAGCAATACCTGTTCAAAGGCCCCGCAACGCGGGGCTTTTGTGTCTGTTGCAGGGCACTTTTTTCATATCGGGCAGGTGTGCAGGGGCAGAGTTTGCGGTATGCTCGAAATGAACCGGGCTTGCCCCCGAACTTTCATTCCAGTAACAGGTGAACATCCCGTCAATGGTGGCCAGCGCCTATACAACATCAGCCAAGGTTCTCATCTGCGGAGCGGATGGCCAGATTGGTCATGCTCTGGCGGAGCTGTTGTTGCAACAGCAGGGGCTTGAGTGTATCGCCCTGGGACGACGCAAACTTGATGTGACCGACCCTGAGCAGATCCGACAGCAACTTGAACGACACCTGCCTGACTACGTGATCAACTGTGCCGGCTTCAACCGGGTTGATGATGCCGAACGGCAGCCTGATCAGGCCTTGGCCGTGAACAGTGCCGGCGCGGCCAACCTTGCTGCCGCCTGTGCGCTGCTCAGTATCCCGCTGCTGCACCTGTCCTCGGACTATGTCTTCGATGGCCACTATGCCAGTGGCTACAGTGAGGATGACGCTGCCTCCCCGCTGGGCGTATTTGGGCGCAGCAAGTGGGAAGGTGAAGAATCCGTGCGCAGCCTGCACTCTCAACATCTTATCCTGCGTGTGAGCTGGGTGTTCAGTGCCCGTGGTGACAATTATCTTTTGCGTACACTGGAGCAGGCGCGGCATGAAGCCATGATTGAGGCGGTTGATGACCGGCGTGGCTGCCCTACCTCGGCTGAAGATGTGGCGCG
>NZ_JBLWWA010000009.1:0-20124 GCF_048268165.1 Pseudidiomarina sp.
ATCTCCGCTTGTTCGAAGGCGTGCTGCTGCTGGGCGTCGCGCCCATCAGGCAAGTACCAGTACCCGTAATCTTCCAGCTGCCGACGCTTCTCTCCTGCGATGCACCAGTGGCTCATCTCTAGTAATCTCATGACCACATATGTACATACATAACCCATTGATTAACAAAGACCAATAACTCCAGCTTGTAAACCAGAAAATATCATTAGAAATGTACAAAACGGCGATAAAATTTTGCTTTTGTACATTTTCACGATCTAGCCCACATAAAGACACTATGTACCTCAGACGTTTTGAAAGCCTGCGTCAGAGTAACAGGTATTTTACCAAGAACCCGGCACCGACCCTATGCTAGCCTATGCCCTAAGCACTCGAAAGCTTTAATGTATGATCGCCCTTCTTGTAGAAAGGACCGACAACGTAATCGGTTTTATCTAACGCCGGATCAATCATAGAAGTGGTGAAAATAAGTTGATAACCGTCGGTCAGTTGATCGCAAGCAGCAACTATTACCCGTTGGAAGTTTTGGCTTCGCTCTTCAGTCATTCCCTTATCTTCCACGTTATCCAGCATCAAAAATCTCGGAAGCCTGGCCTGGCTATCTCCAACGCAATGAATAAAGATGGCCATCCTGATGGCGTTCTTCATAATTGTCATTGAACTGGCCGAGAATTTTGAACGTCCATTGACATACATTTTATCCTTGCCAAAGTCGAGCGTAACTTCCTCCACATTTTCGAAGACGCTCTCGTAACCACCATCCTCCCTGATAATAGACGCGGCAATCTCTTCGATATGAGAATAGACCTCCAGGTAACGGTTCTTATTAGCGGCTTCTATTTGCTCAAGCCTTTCGTTTAGGTCACTGATTGTCTCATTTATGGTCTGTTTTTTATCCACAAGTGCGGCAATCTGATCCACCATCTCGCGCTTATCATTTAATGCAACGATCTGGCTTCTGCGGTATCCGATCTCGATACCGATTTGTGAAAGCGCCGCATCTACATTATCAGCTGTCGAACTCAGCGAAAGGTATTCTTTCTTTAAGGTGCCAACGTCTCTTCGTATCGAGCTGAGGGTAGAATTGATTGAACTCAGCTTCTCATGAAACATCTCTACGAGCTTTTCACTTTCCTTTATCTGAAAGTTTATCTCGTTTGACATTTGAATATATGAATAATGCCTTTCGGTACTAGCCAGATCAGATTTGCACAATGTGCAATGACCTTCCTCGGTATGATCCTCCAGAGGTGACAGACAAGCGGGACAATATTTGAATACCAGCTCGCCAACTTCAGAATTCGCCAGCCTGGATTGCTCAAGAGACTTCATACGAGAGTGAAGCGAGTTAATATAAAGACTGGTATCGACCAACTCTGTAGATATTTCCTCTTTAGTTTCTTTCAGATCGTATTCTTTAGAGGAAAGCTCTTCAAGCTTATCGCTTATCTCAATAACACGCCCTTTTATATCGTCATTAAGAGCTTCAGCGTTTTGCTTTCTGATATCTTTACGGTCATTTTCCAGAGCTCCAATTTGCTTTTCAAGCTCTCCTATTTCATTATCGATTTGCTCTGATCGTAAGATCGCATTATCAGAGCCAACAAAGCGATATATCGCTTTCAGCTCTGAATTTACGCTATCAAATTCAGAATTGGCCTTAATAAGCTCCTGGCGCAAATTATGTGCTTCAAGATCATCAATGCCAAGCAAATATTCGCCAATTGCCCGCCTCATAGAAGCGTTATCATACTTCTTGTCTTCTTTGAGAAGCTTTGTCGTCTCGGACAATTGGTCTACATACATCAGACGCAATATCTGGTGCATGGTTAAATTCTTGCTTTCATCGGTTTTATGCGATGGCAAGCCCAGAAGATTGAAAATTTCTTGCGAATAGCTGTGTGTATCTGCGCTTCGTGCATAAGGGAACCTGAACCAGTTACTGCCTGCTGACAAAGCGGCATCAATAGTCCCTTCAAAAATGTACATAGCACTTTTTCCAGACGAGACGATCTCCCTTTTAAAGCTAAAGGGTTTATAGTTAATAAGAACTTCAACAAGAGTTTCATCACACCGCTCCTGCTCGTCTGTCCAATCACTCAACTCCGCACCGAGCGCAAAGTAGAGCAAATCCATGATAGTGGACTTACCGGTTCCGTTGTCACCCCTGATGATGTTGACACCAAGCTGGAACGGCTGGTCGTAAACAAACCCTCCAGATTTTAAAACGCAAAATCTTTTAATCTGAAGAAACGGTCTCACGCTATTCCTGTGACTTCTATCCATCGTATCGATACTCCATCAGTTGAGACCTGGCCTTTAATCCATTCTTACCCTCGAAATCGATAAGAGGCAGCTCATTGACAACACATCGGAACCATTCCTGATCTGCTGTATTATCTGTTTTTATCGCTTCGCGTATCCTCTCCGGAATCTCGTTATCTGATCTCGCCACAATCCGATCCTTGAATGTCTCAGGACAAACGAGGCCCTTTGCCATAAGGTTCTGTATACTGGTATTCTGGATCGCCTCCAGCTCGAAGAAGATACGCTTATCGTTCTGCATAGCTTCATAAGCTTCCGGCAGCGCCTTCAAAATCTTTCTGTAAGCCCTCAAAGAGGTGGGAAACGGGTCAATTCTCTTTAAAAGATGGGGGAACAAGACATAGTAATCCATCATTCGAAAGACATCCCATTCGAAGCTTTCAATATCGCTTGACTCCAGAACAAGAAGCATCCTATAGATACAGTGATTTATGTCGTATGCGGGATGGTAGATAAGCATTACTTCCCCCAAATCAAATGGCATTTTCCTGTCAGGAAATACAACATTCCGGCAACCAGGTTGGATGTTACCGAACTGTTATATCCAACAACCGACTGATACACAGGCTCGATAATACACTCATGCACTGCGGCATCCACTTCGGCTTTTGACCTACCATCTAAAATCAAAGGCCTTATTTTTTGGTTAAACGTCGTATCTATCATCGCAAGAACATGTGCATAAACATGTTGCTCTACGAGTGACAACTGCTTCTTGGCAAGAAATCTTTCGAACTTATTCTTCAGATATACAGCATTATCAATTAAATCATCACGCCCGCCGTTCTCCAGCTTCTTTTCAACCCCGATGATTTCTCTATCAGGTCTGTTTGTCGTATATTCGGCAAGCTCCTCGATTATCTCCTCGATTTGAGGATTATCTATAATGCTCGCCTGGATAGCCGCAATCGCCTTTTCTAATGGCAACAAGGCTGCTTCATTGACGTATTTATTACCCTGAACAACATCATTGAAATGACTTCTGGAAATATTTGCCTTATTGGTCATTATCTTTCCTTGAGTTCACGGTCTTGTTCCCCATGACAAAATCGCCATCGATTTTAGACCTGTTAATAATGACCTTATTGCCCTGCGGGGTATGTTCAGGCGAGTTAACACCCGCCTTCTTGGTATCCCGATACACCAGAATTGCTGTTATCAGAGCAATAAATAAGCAAGAGACCAGGATCACAGCAAGAACGAAAAGCTTGTCGCTTCCGAACAACGCGATAACGTCCTCACGAAAGACGAAATTCATGAAAGTCCAAAGGAGAAGCCCGACAACTCCGACAGGCCCTGTAACCTTTATTGCTGTGTTCCAAATCTTATCCATGCCCATTAGCTCAATCCATGTATCCCATCATTCCATCGACATCAGTGGCCTTGATGTATCTGGCCGGTACTTCGATGCCGGAAGCGATCTCTTCGAAATGCTTCTCGCCACATTTGATCTTTGCGCCTTCGGCGTGGCGCAAGTCACCCCACCATGTACTGCCCTTGGTCTCGACAACGAAGTATAGTTTTTCTTCGCCCTCGTCATCTACAACAACGGCCCAGTCCGGATTGTAGGTTCCGAGCGGGGTCGGCACCTTGAACCAGGATGGTAGCTTGGCGTACACCTTGACCTTCTCGTTCTTCTCCAGGTCCTCCGCAAAGGTCTTCTCGACACCGGCAGAGTCATAGACAACATGGGTGTAGACAGACTTCTGCGTTTCCAGCGTGTTCTTCAGGTAGCCTTTCAGCTCTTTCTGCTGGAATAACTCCTGGGCGTAGAAGTGCTCTCCCCCGATCTTCCGGTACTTGATCCCGTCCACAAGAGCCAAGCGCTTGGTCCGGTTGATGGACTCCGAACAGTAATCGATAAATTGCTGAGGGTTACGTTTGAAATCCTCCAGCCGCATGCTGTCACGAAGGATTTGGACAATGCTTTTACGGGTGAGCTGGGTCTTGTCCTGCAAATCGGTAATGATGTCCGGCAGCTCGATATCATCTTCATGGAGCGTGGTGTAACCGGACGCCGAAGTCTCATCGGCTGTCACACCACCCTTTCCGATGGCTATACCGGCCTTCCGGAACTGTGCCCGCGTCTTCGTGATCGGCGGGCAATCGCGAATGGCCTCGGCACAATCGGCTATCAGCTTGTCGTTGTCGAACTCGACGCGATAGGTGGTCTTATACTTGATCCGTTCCCAGAGTGCCTTGAACTCTTCACTTTGAAGGACGGCCTCGCGGGTTCGGATAACGCGCCGTTCATCGGCATTCTTGATGTCCAGCTTACCGGCAAGCTTACGAAGCACGGCCTGCACATCAACGGCAATGGCCCCGGCCTGCTCATCGCCGTGAAGATCGGTAAGCTCCTGCTTGATCTCGTCAGGCAGCGAAAACGAACCGTCTTTGATGGCGGTTCGCAAGGTATCCTGGACCTTCCCCTTCCCATCGACGAAGCCCTCGTCTTTGAGAAACTTCCATATCTTCTCGGATTGCTCGACACCGAGGTTGGAGACCTGGCCTTTGTCGTCAACGGTCTTGATCGTGGCGAACTGATGCTGCTCGACAATACCGAAGCGGATGCCAGTATCCTCCTCGATCTCTTTCTGGAGGTTATCGGCGAACTGTTCGTAGTCTTCTGTGGCAATGACGGTCAATGTATTGATGTCGTTACCGCGAAGACGCAAGCCTTCCTGATTGACGCACAGGCGCAAACCGCGCCCCAGCGTTTGCCGTCTTTCCCGCTCGCTGCCCATGTCCCGGAGGGTGCATATCTGGAAGACGTTGGGGTTGTCCCAGCCTTCTTTCAGCGCCGAATGGGAGAAGATGAACTTCAGTTTGGTATCAAAGGACAGGAGCTTTTCCTTGTCCTTCATAATCAGGTTATAGGCACGCTCCGCATTGTCCCTGTTGGACTGATTGTTTTCGGCAGTATCGACAGACTTGCCTTTCTTATCGATGGAGAAGTAGCCTTCATGCACCTCTGCCGCATCCGTATCAAGGTCGATCTCGGCAAAGAGGCTCTGGTAGTCTGCTGACTTCGCCAGCTTCCGGTACTCCTCCTCGAACATTTTGGCGTACTTAGCTTTAACCGGATTGCCGTCTGCGTCGTACTGCCGGTAATGCTCGACACTATCGATAAAGAACAGGCTCAGGACCTTGATCGGCTGCTTGTTAGCCGCAAAAGTCAGTTCCTTATCAAGATGTTCCTTGATCGTCCGGCGGATCATCATGCGCTTTACCGCATCCGGATCAACGCCACCAATTGCATCATCCGGCCTCAAGACTTCATCAAATCCATCACCTTTGACCTCGATGGACTCATTGTCTTTGCCGCACGTAATCGTGCCGATCTGCATATTTTCATAGATCGCCCGATTAGCGATCTGCTCCAGGTCGTCGCCGTCTTCGACCGTCAGAATGTCACGGCGGATATTCTTGCCGCGCTGAACATCGATCTCGATCTTAGCCGTGATCGACCCCTTCCTGTTATGGGTCGAGACCAGGCGAACATAGGGCTTGTTATGCCCTCCGTCGATCTCAAGAGAGGCAACTTCGATCTGCTTCACCAGGCCGCGCTCATAGGCATCCACGGCGTCGAGGCGATACGTCATGTGATGTTTATCAACGTGTGTTGCCGAATAGCGCAAGGTACAGAGCGGGCTCATCAAGCTAAGGGCTTCTTTCCCCTTGCCGGTCAGGCCCCCGTCAACGCTCTGTGGCTCATCGACGATGATGATCGGGTTGGTCGCGCGCACCAGATCAATCGGCTTTTCACCGCCGGTATTCTCGTTTTCCTTATAGAGGTTGTTTACCTCTTTCTTGTTAATGGCCCCAACGGTTGTGACCATGATCTGGATGTTCGAACTGGTCGCGAAGTTGCGTACCTGTCCCAGCTTCGATGAATTGTACTGGAAGTACTCGTACCCCTTCGCTTTCGGGTAGAGCCCTTCAAAGTGCTCCTGCGTGATCTGGAGTGTTTTATAAACACCTTCCTTGATCGCCACCGACGGAACAACAATCACGAACTTGGAAAAGCCATAGTTCTTATTGAGCTCGAATATCGTCCGGAGATAGACGTAGGTCTTACCAGTCCCTGTCTCCATCTCGACAGTAAAGTCGCCACTCGCCAGGCTCTCCGATGGACGAAGGCCGTTAGCGAGCTGGATAGCCTTCAGGTTCTCCAGAATCTCATCATCAATCAGTTTTAGGCGGTTACCGATACCCAGGGAACTTTCATCAAAGCCCAGTGAAGCCTGCGACCCGGACTCAGTCCGATACGTAACCGTAAACTCGGACCGGGATATCTCCTGCCCCTTGAACAAGCCAACCACTGACTCAACAGCGGATTGCTGGTAATCCAGATCGTCTTCAAAATGCAGCTTCATAAAAACTCTCCTTACAAGCTGCGAACATGGCTGATGCCATTCTGCTCAAGAATGGCGGCCATGTTGGTTTTTGAAACGTCATCACGGAACGCACTGTCGCGGAAGAAGACGTGAGTCTCGGAACTAGGCGATAGCTCCGAATGCCAATCCAGAATGCCTTGCGCTATGTCTTCCACTTGCTCACTGCTTATCTCTTCATCCAGACAAGCAAAGAGCACACCGTAACCGATGGAATAGATGTTATTTCCGCCAAATTCGCGGCTTTCTATCCGAACGGCTAAGTCTACACCGCGCTTCAGGAGCAGTTCGTAAAGAATATCGTGCTCAGTTCTACCCTCAACGATATGATCAATATTAGCAAGCAAACTTTCATCTAAGTCAGAAGCGTCTGGGTTCCATATTTTTATATTTGACTGAGACAACTTGAAAACTTTATAACCAAAGTCTCCATCCCATAATGGACTATCCGATTTAATCTTATTCGCTGCCAGTCGAACTCGCTCAACACCTATATCAAAGATGTTTTTGTAATCATCGCGACCAGTTGGTTCGGGAAGCTGGACCATAATATAGCGTCTATTCCCTTGATCTGAATTATTTGTTTTTAATACAGCATGAGCTGTAGTTGCCGAACCAGAGAAAAAGTCTAGGATTATGTCACCTGTATTTTTACTGGTCGATACTTGCAGCATACGTTCAATCAGCCTCGTTGGCTTAGGAGTAGAAAATGGCTCTCCCTCACCAAAAAGCTCTAGTATTTCTTTTTTAGCTTCTTGATTATTTCCGGTATCTTCATGCCGCCACCATGTGTCGGGCACTATTCCACCTTGAACTTCTGTCAAAAAAACTTTCTCTCGGGGTGGACTATCCCCCTCTGCACCAAACCAAATACGATTATCATTTTTTAACCGATCATACTTTTCAGGCAAGCCATTCCAATGCCTACCGGCTGGAGGCATTACTTCACGCCCGGAGGGCAACATAATTTTATATCTATATGGAGCTCTCTTTTTTTCGTTTTCACTTTGTACTGAAAATGAAACGCTCTGCCATGCTCCTCTTGGATCATTGTCAGGGTTTTTAAATGCCTGGAGTTGTTTGTCCGAACGCGGCAAAAGGTTTCTCACCCAAAGCTCAATGTTCTTAGTATAAACCAAGACGTGATCATGACTACCAGAGATCAATGCTTTATTCTTTTTTGCAAAAACTTTTTGCCAAGCAACACATGAAACGAAATTTTCTTCTCCAAATATTTCGTCACAAATTTGTTTCAATACGCTCTGCTCGTTATCATCAATCGTGATGAACAAAACACCATTCTGGGATAACAGATTTTTGGCAATTTTCAGCCTTGGAAACATCATGTTTAACCAATTAGTATGCTTCCTTCCTGTAGTCTCCCTCCCGCTATCACTAACGACCCAGTCACCTTCTTCTGACTTTTGACCTGTGTACTTTAGGTACGTATCTAATCCTTCTGAGTATTTATCAGGATATATAAAATCATTATCAGAGTTATAAGGCGGATCGATAAAAATCATCTTAACCTTGTTCGCGTAGCTCTTCTGGAGAAGCTTCAACACTTCAAGATTATCGCCCTCGATAAACAAGTTCTGAGTCGTATCCCAGTCCACACTTTCTTCCGGGCAAGGTAGCAATGTGCCTGTAGAAGGAGTCAGTGCGATCTGTCTGGCTTTCTTCTTACCATGCCAGTTAAGTCCGTATTTTTCTTCGCCTTCATCCAGAACGGCAGCATCACCAAGCAACTGACGAAGGGTATCGAAATTTATACCGCCTTCAGAGAAGGCATCAGGGAAAAGCTCTTTCAGCCTTTCAATATTCTCTGAGACCACGTCCAGGCTTTGTCCATCCTCAAATTTAACTTGTTCCATCATGCTACCTTTTTAAAAATCGTATAAATTCGGTTAGATTAAAGACTGCCTTTAATAGCGGACATCTGGTCTTTAATCTGTTTAATCTTTGTATTGAGCTCTACCTGACGCCCCATCTGCTTTTCTTTCTTCAGCTTATTGGCAAGCTCCGCTTTTTTAAACTCAAGCCGCTCCAGCTCTTTAAGCTTTCCAAGTCTATCAACCGGCTGCGCTTTACCGTCACCTTCCAACATGAAAGAGCCACTGTGTTCTGCACAGTTTATGGCTATAACACGCTCGGTAAATGATTTGTAGAATTCCCAAAAATTTTTAAAGGAAAGGTTGTTGATAGATAGACTTTGTAGAAAAGCCGCCTCTTCATCTGTTTGTTCTTTTAAGCTTATCCAGTCCGTAAAAACGATATCTTCAATGACCCATTTTTCCTTATCGGCCTGGTTTATCCGCTTATCGGCAAGGCTGATAGAAAGACAGTCTTTCCCTTCGATATTGTCGGAAAAGATCAATACCAGAGGATATGGAATAGAGCGCTGTATAAAACCGGCAATACGCTTCATCCGTGCACGGCTGTTGAGATCAACCAGTAATACAGCGACCTCTTCATATTCGCGGTCGGAATCCTTATATGCCGGTATATTGATCGTGCCGGGCTTGAAGGTATACAGCCAGCGGATTTTGCTTACATCATCTTTCAGGCAGGCTTTGTCGGTTGCGTCCAATGATCCCATATCAAGGAACATCTTCTTGTAAACCGGCTTGTTAAGCTGGCAGGACGCCGGAACCTGCAAGCTGCCCAGAAAATCTTCGAGGTTATGAATATCCATTTCTTCCCCTGACTAATCGAGAAGTACGAGATAGGAAACGACAGCAAAGTCTTCTATTCCCTGACTACTGGTGGCGGTCAGCACTGTTCCGCCTTTAGCAAATAGGCTTTGAACACCTTTTTCTTCGCTCTTACCGGCAATGCTGTCCACGGCAACGGCCAGCAAGTGCTGATAATGCTCCATGTCGGCCCCGTTTTTAGTGACCGCGGTGAGCTCTTTGGCTGCCACTTCATCAACATCATGGGCCATAAAGGCCTGACGCTTCATCAAATCCAGCACTTTTTTACTCTGGGTAAAATTAAGCCGGATGTCTGCATCATCGGTGACATAGACCAGAAAATACGGTGATAACGGATAGTTATCATCCACCTGGACAGCTTCGCGCCCTGTTCTGATGTTCTTCAGGCAGAAGACGAGACCCGGCTTAAGGCCATCCGCTTTCAGCTCCTCATCAAGCTTGATCGCGGCAAACAGTCCAAGGGGAGCTTTCTCAAGGTTCTGCTTTTCAGTCTTGAGGTAATCCGACAAGTCCATGCGGAAGCCGTTAAGCGTCAGGTCGGTGATGGAGACACCGCCCGTCATGTCTTCCAGATCAACCACCGTATCCTTGAGCTGTTGCAACTGTTTACGACGATACTCCAGATCGTTCATTTCCTTGGCGTTTTCGTCAATGACGTTTTCTTCACCCGTGGCGGAGATATCGAGAAGCACCATGCGCCCTGAGACCCTGGCCTCCAGGTTGATATACTCGTCGAGCTCCATATTCGGCCAGAAGTTGATAAGCTGGATTTGGGTGTTCTTTGATCCCAGCCTGTCAACACGGCCAAAACGCTGGATAATCCGGACGGGGTTCCAGTGGATGTCGTAGTTTATAAGGCTATCGCAATCCTGTAGGTTCTGGCCTTCGCTGATACAGTCCGTTGCGATCAGCAGGTCGATTTCCTGCGTCGCATCAGGATCAATTTTGGCGCGCTCCTTTGATACCGGCGAGAAGGCCGTCAGAAGGTTATTCAGGTCCGATCCAAGCCCGCTTAGTGTCGCCTTGTTCGTTCCTGTACCCGTTATCAATGCGCTGTGGATACCAAGCTCTTTCGACGCCCAACCGGAAAGATGGGCGTATAGGTACTGCGCGGTATCGGCAAAGGCAGTAAAAATGATGACTTTCTTGTTGCCGGGGTTAAGCGGATTCTCGGCCTTTCTGGCAATGGTCGTTTTGAGTTTCTCTAACTTAGCGTCCCTATCCGCCGTCACCTGCTTGGCGTGTTCAAGGATGCTTTCGAGCAATAGATGATCCGCTTCGAGCTCTTGCCTGAAGCGGATGAGGTCCATGTCCTGCAACAGCACTTTGGTTTTATTGCCAATCAGGAATGGCTCGAACTCAGGACTGTCCATTTCGATGTCCTGAATATCCTCGATGTTCAGGGCATCAACATCACCTTGCTCATGCTCATCGAGCTTGCCGAGCAGCGCATCGACCTGGACGAGAAGCTTTTCGACGGTCAGGGAGAAGGAATGGATCGAGCTCTCCATGCGCTTCAACAGGTTTACCCGCATCAAGTGGATCAGGCTTTCTTCACGGTCGATTTGCTTGAAGACGCCCTTACCCCCGCCTACAGCCTTATCGTAACGGCGCGCATACTCTTCCTTCTTGTCGTTACGAACAAACTTAAGGGGCGAGTATCCGGCCAGAGATAGCCGCCGGATGGTCTTGTTGACCTCTTTCAGTGGAGGGAAAGCATTGGACAGGTCGATATCCGCATAGATATTGACCGGCTTCAGCCGCGTCGGGAATTTCCCGATATCGGATGTGCCGTAGTATTTCTCGATGTGCTTACGCGAACGGGCAATCGTGACAACATCCAGCAGCTTGAAGTAATCAAAGCTCATGCTGTCCAGCAAGGTGGCTGTCGTGCGGTTTTCCACAGGCTCATTGAGCCACGAGTTGAACTGACGCTGGGCAAGCCGCAACGTGCTTTCGATGTTCTTGATCCCGACACCCTGAAAGGCGTCGTCCTGGCCTTCGGTGATAAAAGCGATCTGGTTCTTCAGATCGTTCATCCGGTTGTTGACCGGCGTGGCCGACAACATCAGAACTTTGGTTTTGACACCAGACCGAATTATGTCGTCCAGCAATCGCTCGTAGCGAGTCTTGCCTTCGGCCTTGTTCGGGTTGTTCCTGAAGTTATGCGACTCATCGATGACGATGAGGTCGTAGTTACTCCAGTTCAGGGTTTCGAGATTGATCTCCCCTGAATATCCCTTCAAGCGGCTGAGATCGGTGTGATTCAGTACATCGTAGTTGAACCGGTCACCGGCAAGCAGGTTCCGCTTGTCATTGATGGTGTACATTGTCCAGTTGTCGCGCAGCTTCTTGGGACAAAGCACCAGTACACGGTCGTTGCGGAGTTCGTAGTATTTGATAACGGCCAGGGCTTCAAACGTCTTACCAAGGCCGACACTGTCGGCGATGATGCAGCCGTTGTGCTTTTCAAGCTTGTCGATAGCTCCCAGCACACCATCTTTCTGGAACTTGTAAAGCTTGTTCCAGACGGTCGTGTCCTTGAAGCCGGTTTTGCTTTTGATGATGTTTTCTTCATCAATATCTTCCAAGAAATCCTTGAAGATGTTGTAGAGCGTCAGAAAATATATGAAATCTGCTGGCTGGTCCGCTGCGATGAAGTCCAGTTGCCAGATCAAATCGGCCTTGATGTCCTTTACTGCCGTCTCGTCAGTCCAGATCGAATTAAACCAGCCTAGAAGCTGCTGGCTTGTCTCAGGATCGCTGATCCCTGTATTCATCTGAAAGCGGTCGGACTGTACCTCACCTAAACCAACGGGACTGAATGTGGCACTACCATGCACTGCAAAATCCGGCTCATAGGGACTCTGTATATGGAATAGGTTTTGATTGCCCTGATTCAGGCTATGAGAAGCTTTGACTTCAACCTTATCCGATAACCACTTAGCGCATTCCTTGGCGATACGCTTCTGATCCAGCTTATTGGTAAGCCGCAACTCTTTTTTGGAGCCAATGAGGGATTGCAGGTTCGAATGGGGCCAGTCAGTTAGCAACAGACGGACATTCGATATCTTTGAAAGCTCTTTCTTGAGGGCAGAAAAGCCATAAAGCGTGAATAACGCAGACAGCACGGACAGTTTCGAGCCTTCATAGGCGTGAGCTTTGAGCTCTGTGCCCACATAGCCGCTATTCTTGTTATCCAATAACATGGTCCGCCTCCCTACTTCTTGTGACCGACTTTGCTTTCTTCAATCCAGGCATCGATATCGGATTGCTTGAAGCGCCAGCTTCCTCCTACTTTGAACCCCGGCAACTTACCCTCAGCCGCCAACCGGTAGGCTGTCTTCTCCGTCAACTTGAGGAAGTCAGCGACCTCCTTTATGGTCAATATTTGTTCAGCCATTGCTTCCCTCGCCTTAGAGAATTTAGAGAATATGAGAAAAATTAGGATAATTGCAACCAAATAGCCGAAGTGAAGTGTGATGGTACTAACCTATAGTCAGCTACTGAAAGCGAGAGGAAATCCCCTCTCCAGAGCTGCACGAGCTATAGTGCAGCCATCAGGAGGACAGGATGAGCGAAGACAACCCGATCAAGCGATGCCCCCAGCGCAAGGCCTGCAGGTTGATGCTTTACAAATATAAGCGCCAAGGCCCACTGCTATGACAATGCATGTGCCGAGAGCCCCTGTCATAGCCTCAAGGTCGATGCGATCCATGGGGAAGAGGCCATGCGACGGCAGGTATTCAAGTGCATTGAACTAGATTACAACCGGCAGCGCCAACACAGTGCCACCGGGATGATCAGCCCACAAGCCTTCGAGGCTCGAATGATCGTTAAAGCCGGTGTCCACCAATACTGGGAAAGATCAGATCTCGTCATCTACAACACCCAATGCCCCCACCAAGGGTGCAACATGAAAGAGGAGGCCCTATACCGTGCCCGAGAAAGAGTTTATCCCAACGAAACGGAATAAGATAATGTTGAGAACCAATTTCAGACAAGCATTAGCGGACCATTAGCATTTGCATATTTTTTTAGTTCAAATAAAGCTTTTTTTGCGGTAGGAGGCGGATTTGTCATCATCTCTCGATATGCCACATCCATGTTTTTCAGGAAGTCTTCCGACGGGGGACTCCCTGAAAAGTCATCCAAACTTGGCGAGAATCTTAAACCTACAATTTCGCACATGGCCTTCTCTAATCCTTGGGGCCTGGCCTCAACGATCTCGAATCGTGACTGCTCTTCCGCAGTTCTTCCGCATGGAGAATACCAAAAACCGAAATCATCTATTCTTCGCCGCCTATCACCCGCTAAGCAATAATGCGAAACCTCATGCAGCAAACTTCTCGGATAGTTACTTCTAAAATAAATTATTGCATCTTTATTTTCTTTAGGTGCTAAATAAAACGGTTCCCCTGCACCCCCTATTATTTTCAGGTCGTGGAAAACACCTGAAAATGCGCATATCAAATACTGGCAGCACTCATCATCACTAACAATCATTTATAAACTCCTGACAACAAATAACTCATCGGATAACAACAAAAACACTTAGAGAAAAATCAATAAATTTCGATATTCAAACCGAAAGTTCAGCGAATATTATCACCTACATCTTATTTGGCATCCGAATAAGTCTGACCTGATTATTCTCGACCAAACCTGTCTCAAGCTCAAAATTACGCCGAACGACGTTTAAATATTCGGCCATCAAAAGATCATATTCTTTCTTGAGCTGATTGTATTCATCTCTTGCTTTTTTCTTGAGTTCTTTTTGCTTTTCAATTCTATCAACAACACTAGGGGCTTCAAAACCACCTTCTTTACGAGCAGCTTCAGCATCTGCTATAGCATCACAAAGCAATGGATAACGTTCATAACGCACATACCCTTTACCTCGCCCAGCTTCACGACCCACAGCGTCTTTAGTGAACTTAAACCGAGACGATCTTGTATCAACAACCTCAGTTTTTCCACTCTTTAATCGTTCAAGGGCATCCCAATATTGTTGCTCTGCTTCGCTACGAGCTCTCACGAGACCTCCGTGGATTCAACCAAATTCTGCAAGAAAATATCAATTTGCCTAACATTCGCCTCATACTCCTGGCGGGCACGCTTGGGGATGTCTCCGACTAGCTCCGCCTCGTAAAACTCCTTCGTTTGCTCCAAGGCAACCTTCGATCCAGGTAGGAACACGGCATTTTCACAGCTAATACATGCGGAAGCCAGAACGCCAGCTCCTTTGTTACAGGGCTTCACCGACATACACCCTCCTACCAAAGTAGGACGATAACGAATCTTCCCATTTTTTACAGCCTGCTTTGTTGTTTTACGACTCTCTAAAAAATCAGGTAACTGACCCTTAGCTTGCTGCGCTCTTAACTTTTTTCCCGCACTACCTGCCAATGGCTGACCATTATCTAATAGATGGAAGAGGTCATCTGCTTCAGCACGGGCCTTCGCCTCAGCCCACTCAGCACGTAAAGCTTTAACTTCAAGTTCATCCCCAAGTATATTTATAGCTCTTGAGCTTGAGTTGGAATAATATGCAGTCATCACCATACTAATGTGCTTAAGCTGAGATTTTAGAACTGGATATGATACCCGCCCACTCGCAGCAGCATAAACCGCCATTGATCGCCTGAACTGGTGAAACGTTAGAGGCCATGTTTTGCCTGCGCTAATACAGTTTGGTACACTTTCACCATACAAAAACCAACTTATTTCGTTTACGTCTTGTTCAGTAATCCGAAGTTCATCTTTGTAAAGGTCTCCGAAGGAAGAACCTCCATTAAATGAAGTTGCGGTATAACGAAACCGGGGATGGGGTTTTCCCTTTTTTCCATGCTCAACTGATAAGAATAGAGGTATTTCTTGTTCATTTTCATCTACTACCGCCCTGTCATCTGACCAGGATAGAGCACCATTCGCAATGATCCTGGCCACTTCAAATGCAGGTTCTACTACCGAACTAGTAACCCACTTTGTAAAACGCGGCGCTCCATTATCCTCGAGTTTTGTTGTCGACGACCAAACAACGGGAATATCGCCATTATCAGTACTTAGGTTTTTTAAACCATTGAGAGGTATAGACAACAACTCACTCTTTCGCATTCCAGTAAAAGCAGCAATCATAATTGCGCAACGAATCTGCCAACGACCCAAATTCTCTACAATACCTGCCCAGCTTTCGCTTTTTGAAATTCCCGCATCACAGAGCTCTTTAAGGGCGGAGGCCACTCTCCCATCCTCTCGAGCCAATTTATTCCATTGAATTCCTAATCGAGCGGCTTGATTACTTGTAAGTGGGCTAGCTTCAAGCTTTCTATCCAGACTCACCGCCCTGTCTCTAGCAAGAGCGCGAATCTTAAATAGAAAATTTATAGCATCTTTTTTTTCAATAAATAGATCTAAATCCTCAATCGTACTTTTTAGTAAGTCCTGATAAATTTTCGATGGAATAAGAAGTGTCTGAAATGTGTCGCCTGTTTCCGGGAACTGCCTTCTAAATCTTTTTAACCGATTTAAAAATTCCACAGATGGCGTCAATTCTCCCCAAAACCAACTGTTACCAAGCGCAGTCGCTGTATCTGTGAAACGTTGAACCTTAGCAAGCAATATCCCTATCTGCTTGTCTGACGATCCACAACCAATCAAAAAGTCAACTGCATTGGGTGTAGAGAATACGTTCTTCAGCGGAATACCACTATCAGCGCAATAACAAACCAAATGTGCCATTGCCACCAAATCGCCATTAAGCTTTGACATTGAGCACCCGCCGACGACACCAACCCAATGAATAGCAATAGTTTTAAGGAACATAATTGCACTAGAAACATCTACATGTTTGGGCTCATTCGCCTCCATGCCAGAAAGAACACTCTCAATTTTCGTCCTAAAATTTATTGTTTTCATCGATGTGCTTGTTGCACTGTAATCCCAAATATCATCTCGAAATCTAGAAAGAGGATTTCCATCTCTGGCAATGGTAACTACCATTCCATCATCGAGTATGGGTTTTAGTGCTTCCTTAGGTGGAATTACCTCCTGTGCAGAGGAATTTCGCGACATTAATCTTTCCATAATTAATGCTCTATTGACAACTCATTATATCGGGCCGATAGCGCTTGGATTTGCCTACTCCAGTGCACATTATACTTACCCATCTCAATCTCCTCCTCCACTTTGCGAAGTACTTCTTCAGAGCATTCGTCCTTTTCTGACACAAATGCTACAATCTCTTCTATTCTGAAAAGCGCGGGTTGCACAACGGCCTCGTAATGTTCTGGATCATTTCTAATTAATGAGGTGATACGCAACGCCTCCCGAAGGCTTAGAATTTTATGAATATCTTCAAAATCCGGATGAATTGCAAAATGCGCACAAAAGAGGCAGCTTTCAAACGTTCCGCAAGCAGGGTCTGGGGCTTCAGCATTAAAACCTTCTCGCTTTAACGGTGCGTTTCCATCTATGTTAGAGCAAGATCCCGCAGCAATTCTTTCAGTCCTACATTCACTCGCAAAGTTCACCGAAATGGGTTCTTCTGTTTCCCTATTAAACATCCTAACTTTAGAACTCATCGCTTCATGAAAACCATTCATCTCAACAGCTTGCGACTCCAAATCAATAGATGTGTAAGACTTTGCAGTTGTAGCAATCGAGTTATTTAGCTTTTTCGCCACCAAGGAAATTTTTCCTTGTGATTTTCTAATAAAATATTCACCGGATAGCTGCCTTACATCTCTTGACGAAATCATTGCAATACCTTTAAACAACGGTGATTCCCTTATAAGCCAAGTGCCGCTTCCTCTTTCCAGTCGTTTCAAAGACCGATCTTCGCCAATTTTCACAAATAGATAATCACCGACATTCCCAGAAAGGCCTAGACTTTCAACCCACTCTCTTAGTTTTAGGTATTTTAGTAACTCTTTCTTCAGTTTACTTGGAGCCAAAAACTCAACGGATCTTCCTGCACGAAACTTATGCTTTTTTGCAAATGAACTAGAACCAATCGCGCTTAAATCTATATCTGATATTTTTAGATCGAGAGAAGTTTGGACATTAGCCGCTGTAAACCCCAGATAAACTTGAAAGAAACAAAAAACACTCAAGTTGTACGCATAAACCTTTTGAAAATTTAATTTCCCTGCCTTCCACTCATTTCTATTGAAAATAAGAGTCCTGTCATAGAACCCTTTTTTTCCTTGAGAAATGCTTTTGCTTTTGAAATTCCTAGAGATAATATTCTCAATTTCTTTCTTAGGAAGTGGATTACCATTTACATCGAAACAATTTGGTAAACTTTTTAAAGTAGTCCCCCTTGGCGAATGCCAATAAAGGTCCTTGTCAATAGAATTTGGCGGTGTCACTCGAACAGGATATTTATTATCTAGAATAGCATCAGAAAATTGACTGAAATAGACAGCGCACGCACGCAAGTAATCCTGCCCATCTTTAAGATTGATAGCTCTATCATCCGGCTCTATTTTTAATTTTCTATATCGATGTTTAGGAATATATTCAAGGATTTCATTACTCGAAAGTTGCAACCCCCACTGAATAAAGCTTCTAGCGGAATTTAAACGCCCATTTAATGCTGCTGCCCCCAGTGCTGACGCACCACTCATGCGCGTTCGTTGGTCAAGAACTATATGATAACGTTTATATTCATTCACCAACTCAGATAGCGTAGTTGGCTTCACCCCCTCATTAAAATCGCAAAACTGAAAAAAATATCTTATATAATGCAGCCTTCCACGCAAGGTTTCATCACGCCATCCCTTGCGGAAAGCGCAATCCAAATAATTCCTTAGCCAATGCACTCTCTCTGACGATAGAGAATCAGTACTAACCAATCCAAATGAGTGATGCTTACCCCCAGACGAACGTCCGGAGTCTTCATCTCGCTCTAAATAGCAGATCCTGCCGATGTCTACCTTATAGAATAAACCGTCTGCCCTAACCCCTTTCACAACAACTGCTTGGGGTGGATAGAGCTTAGGTGGATTTTGAGGGTCTACTTCGATCGTAGGTCGAGCGGTGAATGACTTACTCATCACCACCCTCCGGATAAATTATCGAACCAAACTCCTCTTGGATGTTATTGAACTCAGATAGCTCTGCATCGAAATTCAAATACAATTCTGTAGTTTTAATATCACTGTGATTTAAACGCTGTCTGACATGATCAAATATCTTAGAATCAGGGTAACCTTTTCTCCTCAACGCCCGCACAACGTTCATCCCCATCGTAGCCCTGAGGTCATGAAAAGAGAAATCGTTAAAACCGGGCTCATCTTTTTGGATACGTGCAACAAATCTTCCCAACTCATTTCTAAGCGACTGACCGTTCTTGGGAACCATCAACGGCGCATTAATATTCCATGCAGCCATCGGGTCTTGGCGATCCAGAACTTCTCGCTGAGCTGTTAAATATGGATTCCCATCACGGGTTAAAAACACATAGTTTTCATCTGTTTCAAAATAAAAACTATTCTCTCGACTTCGCCTCTTTTCTGCACGCTCACAATAAACATACGTCATTAAATCGTTAATAAGCTTGCGTCGAAAAATAAGCCTATTTAGCTGCCCTCCTTTCGTATCTGCCTTGTATCGTTGGCCCGCGTTTATAACAACATTATCCATAGAGGGGGATGCCTCTAGCTCTTCAAATGCCCGTTTAATGCAACCAATACTCAATGTGCATACAGTTTGTTGTCTGGCACCTGTTTCGAGAGCAACTCGAATCATTAATTCAAGCTCTATAGATGCGAAATTTTTTCTAAACCCTTCGCCAATAATCCTCTGCTCTTCTGGCGTTAAAGGGCGCAAACTTCCACCATCTCTGAGCTTCCCTAGTTGAGGGATCGGACGTCTACTACTCTTAATTCTGAGGTCATTTGTGACAGCCTGAATACTACGAACCAAACCCACACGATTGGTCGTCAAAACTGTCTTTCTGATGGGCGTGAATGGCTCATTCTCCATGCTAGCCTCTGCCACAAGCGACTCATAACGAATGTTTGTGTAAAAATGAGCAACGCTGGAAAGAATATTATTGATATGTTCAGCGCTGAATTCATGATCATTTATAGCCTGTTTCATAAAAACGCTGAATTTTTGCGGCGCACGCTCATAGTATTTCTTGGGCAGGTCAAGAAAGTGTTGCCCTGTGTCTTCGAGGTATTGCAGGTAGTATTTCAAATGTGTCGCTCGAGCGGTGAGCGTTTTCATATTCGAGAGGCTAGGCTTTTCAAGCTGCCCCAGCAAATAAGCGTTTCCTATATCCCAAGGTAATCCATCAGACTGAAGAATAACCGGCATTTTTGGGAAATAGCCGACGTCCTCTAAACAAGAAAAGAGGTATTCATATTCACGGTCGTCTTCCCCCTTCGACCACACCAATCGGCCTTTATGAAAATGACTTAGATGAATGACCCTAGCTTTTGAACTGAATAATTTATTGAGAGTGGCTTTCATGTCCACGGTGTCCTATCAAGATGTACACCATGCGAGCATGAGTTTCTTAGCATGTCAACCTTTAAAGAGATGCCTGGATTTCGTGCAGTGCACTAGCAAAAAAGCCGCGCGCAAAAATCACCTGATGATAAGGTGTTTCAGATGTAGCTGGGCGATATAGGGGTTCATCGCCACCTTTGATTAAGCGCGTCTGATAACGTGCTAGAAAC
>NZ_JBLWWA010000010.1:0-19573 GCF_048268165.1 Pseudidiomarina sp.
AACTTGATAATGATAATCAAGCTTTGTTGAGTACAAAGAGAAAGGCGTTACAAAAAGATATTGAACTACTTAAGAAACGGCGCAATGTTGCCGGTGAGTACATGAACTTCCGGTGAGCTTGCTTTAGATGAGACAAATTAATACAGGTGTGCCCTATGGACGTTAACAATAATGTTGCAATAGGTGGTGGGCTCCAGAAATCAACTGGTCATGATAACTCTGCTCAAACGCAGAGCGTGCAAAAGAGTGGTGGTACTAATCAAGCTGCTCAAAATCCACAGTATACGGTAGAGCAAGTAGAAAAGGTCGATCCTCAAGCTGTCCAGGATGCGGTTGAAAAGCTCAGTGAATTTGTAGAAACCGTCAGTAACCGAGGGCTACAGATTTCCATCGACAAGGACTTGTCTCAGGTGGTGCTCAAAGTGGTAAACAAGGATAACGAAGAAACTATCCGGCAAATCCCGACAGAGGAGGTGTTGGATCTAATGAAGCGTATGAAGGACTTATCGGAAGATTTTTTTGGGGATGCCACCGGTTTGTTGGTTGAAAATAAGGTATAAGGAAACGCGTTTTGAGTCATAACGAGATGATTACCAATAAATTTGGTGAGGAATACCTGTATGCCGTAAGCCGGGGCATGTTTGAACAGGAAAGCGCGAAGGAGCGTATTGCACGTGAGTTTGGCAAGCTGCTGGCACGTGAAGATTCACTGATCATCTTTATTGGCTCCGACTCGGGCAATATCATACGTTATGTGCTTGATCGCGATTTACCGACGGGAACGCGTTACATATTCGTTGAGCCTGAAGGTATTCTGAAGCAGGTCGCGATGGTTGTTGATTTGAGTTCGGTTGAAGATAGGATTTGGCTGGTGACGCCAGAGCAGCTCAAAGAAGCCGCACATGTAGCCGGTATTACCAGCTACATGTATGTGGATGGTGTGTTTCTAAAGCGCTGCCTGTCGGCAGAGTACGGTTTTTTTGACCAGTATCGGTCTGAATATTGGTATGCAGATAGTTATATCAATGACCTGCGTTGGAATGCGCTGGCATCACTTGGGCAGGATGCTTTCATTCAACGTCAGTTGCAAAATTGTGCCGATAATAGTCATCCCATTTCAGAGATAAGAGGATGCCTCGAAGGCAGAACGGTAATAGTCCTGGGTGGCGGCCCCAGCTTGGATGAACACTTTGATTGGATCAAGGCTCATCGCAAACAATTGATAGTGTTTTCAGTGTCAAGGATATCGGCTCGGCTGCAGCAGGTTGGTCTTGAGCCGGATTTTGTTTTTTCGGTTGACCCTCAAGATGTTAGCTACGAACTCAGTAAAGAAATGCTGAATTTTGGGCCTGATGTGATTTTTGTGAATCAATATCATGTAGCGCCCAAGCTGTTGGCACAGTGGCCACATCAGAAGTTTTTTATGGGACCGCTGTTGCCATGGACTTCTGAGCTTAATCCTACAGAGCTATTTAATGGTAGCGGACCTACGGTAACTAATTCAGCGATTGCTGCTGCGGCTTGGTTAGGGAGTAAACAGATTCTGCTTGCGGGTGTGGATCTTTGCTTTTCACCTGCAGGTTATACTCACGCTGCCGGTAGCATGGAAAGGGCTGCGGGACCTAAAATGGACCTCTCCAACCTAATGGTTGAAACTAATTTAGGTGAATTTGTCAATAGTAGGTCCGACTATGCGAATGCTGCGCGTACTATCAGTCTGCAAGCGGCCGCCCTGCAGAATGAAGGAGTCAAGTTAATCAACTTATCTGCTCATGCGGCACGTATGGAGAATGTATTATATCAGTCCCCCGACACACTTAGGCTTAAAGAATCATCCATAGAAACACTGGTTTTGTCTAAACGGCAGCTACCCGGCAGTATTGAATGGTTGAGTACACTTCAGCAAGAATTAACTGATAAAAAAGCGGAAGTGAGCATAGTGATCGAGCTGTTGGAGCAAGCTGTGCATTTACATGACAGCATGTACGAAGAAGATCAAGTCAATCCTCATCGTAAGCACGAGCTTGAGCAGCTGGAGTATCGTCTGTCTAATGAATATTCTGAAGTGTTTAAATTAGCCAAAACACTATCGCTACGCGGTTTGCTGAGAATGGCACAGGCTTTCGATGAGTTGGATGCTTTGGTCCTGAAGCAAATTAAGCAGCGACTGGATACCTACTACGCTGCACTTGAAGCGGGGGCTAAGCGCTTGGAGCAACATATTAAGAAAGGCTTGGAATCTGTAGAAGTGCGTCTGCGTGAGTTGTCGATTTTGACGATGCATCCAGATGAATTACAGGTGCAGGTTTACAAGTGGATGGAGCGAGAAGAGCCGGGCCGAGCTTTTTGCTTCGAACTTGTTGGTGTGAAGGCAGATACACTCGATATCGCGAAGCAAGCGTTTAAAGAAGAGATGCAGCGGGACCAACTGGCTCCGTTGGCCCACCGAGCCAAACTGCATAATCTCCATGCATTACCTGAGCGCATTCAGTATCTCAAGGACAAGGGGGATATTGATGTACTGGAGGAATTGCTGGATTCACTGGTGAAAACAGAAGGCGCTCAATCCTATCTGCCTTTAATTGCTGCCAGTATCCACCAAATGCAACAGCAATATGAAGCCGCACTAGCAGATCTTTTACCATTGATGGAGCAGCCAGATTCCCCCATTCTGGAACAGTCACTGGCGATGATGGTTAGTCTGTGTACGAAGCTGGGATATCATCAGGCGGTGATGGATGCAATGGCGGCTTTGGCCAGTCTAAATGCCTTTTATCTAAGTCTGTATTCTGACGCATTAATGGCCAACGGTCAGGCAAAAGATGCCATCGAGCATCTTACAGAGTACCTGCATTATTTCCCTAGCGATGAGGAAGCGTTAATGAAGCTCAAGAAGTGGTATGCAGAGCAAGGCAGTGAAGAGGGAGTTAAGCTGGTTGAGTCTTTGATTAACGCTAAGATATCAGAAAATTAAAACAGTTATCCTCCCCAGTATCTGATTAATACAGGGGAGGATAAATTATCCATTAACCCTGATGAAAGTGGAATTCCGTAGGAATCTGATCCCAAGCATCTTTGATCTGGAAGATCAATTCGCGGGCTTCCTTGAGTGCTTCGATATCATTTTTGTCTGTCGCAACCAGCAGGCGCTGGCGCACATAGCGATATAGAGCCTGTAGATTCTCGGCCAGCTCGCCGCCTTTCTCCAGATCGAGTCCTTCTTCCAAGCCACCCACAATAGCCAACGCCTTGGAAGTGGCTATTCCCTTGGCATTCATATCCTTTGCTTGAATGGCCGTGATGGCTTGGTCTACACGCACCAAATAAGTATCGAACAGCATCTGAATCAGTTTGTGGGGAGAAGCGCTTTCCGCGCCAACGGTTTTATACTCGTTAATTCCTTTCATTTAACTCTACCTGATAATCAAGATTTCTGAGGTGCGAAGCCTGGCAGTGCTGCAAGCTGGCCTGCCAGGTAGTTCCCGGTATTGTTGTATTGGGCTACTAGCGTATCCATGGCAATAAACTGGTTCAGCATGCGCTTTTCAAGAGTCTGCAGGCGGTCTTCAAGATCCAGCCGTTCATCATCAACCTTTTTAATCGACTGATCCAAGCTCTTGGTACGGCTGTCAAAAATGCCACCAAGATCAAGTGCCTGCTTAAGGGTGTCTTCGAGCTTGCCGGCAATACCATCGGCAGAGCTTAACAGGCTACTCAGAGCTTCAGGGCGGGAATTCAATACTTCATCAAATTTAGTACTATCGATCGACATTTTACCGTACTGGTCAATCTCCATACCGATACTGAACAGCGATCCGTAGCTGCTGCTGGGGTCATTGGTTCGCAAAATACTGCGTACTTCTCCCATAATCTCCCGAGCACTGAAGTCGCCCTGCAAGGCACCACCTTTTTCGGTATCGGCATTGTAGGCGGTAAGGCGTTTATAGGTATCAGCCAGCTTATTATAGCTGTCGACAAAGGCTTGTACGGTTTCTTTGGTGCCTTCTTTATCAACATTCAACGACAGGTTAACTGCAGAGGTTGTTTCAGCTTCCAAATCTAGGGTAACCCCCGGAATGACATCACTGATGCTGTTGCTGCTACGTGTGGCTAGCATACCATCCACACGAATTTGTGCGTCCTCGGCAGCCACAAGTTCACTCATGCCGCCGCTACCAACACCGTTCACATCGTAGCTGTAAGAGAGTTGTGACAGCCCTGTTTCCAGCACACCATCATCTGAGTCTTCGGCGACCTGAATGCTGATTTGGTTCTCGAGGCCTGTCTCTTTTGAGGTCAGCACCAGACGCGATTCGGTACCGCCAGTACCATCATCAACATTAATAATGGTAGCAGTGATACTATCATTATCAGCAGAGGTGTTGATGGCGTCACGAATACCGGCCAGCGAATTGTTATTGCTGTCGATCACCACATCAAAACTATTGTCACCGCTGCCGATGGTGAGTGTACCGGTACCGACAGTATCACTGGACGAACTGAAGCCTGATGAGCTGAGCTTCTGTGCTTTAGCAAGATTGAGTACTTCGATGGAGTACTCGCCGGCTGAAGCACTACTGGATGCAGAAGCGGTAAACATCGCTTCATTACCAGAACTTGCCGTAACCTTGAGCAGGTCGTCAGAGTCTGCCAGTTTGGCAGCGGCATCTTTGAAACTGCTGAGACTGCTTTTAAGTGTACCGAGTGCGGATAGTTCTGCCTTATAGCTGGACTCGCGTCGATCCAAGGCGTTGTTTTTAGCCTGACCCTCGGCCTGTACCAGCTGCTTAACCAGACCCTGAATATCCAGCCCACTACCAATACCACTGAGTGAAAGTGCCATCACAAACCTCCGGTCAAAATAAAAATGCCTGTATGCTGGAATCAGTATACAGGCACTGGTTTAGCCATGTGAGGCTAGGGGGAGGGGTATTACCCCAGTAGACCCAATACAGACTGCGGAGCCTGGTTAGCCTGTGCGAGCATGGAAGTACCAGCCTGCTGCAGGATCTGAGAACGGCTCAGGTTTGCAGTTTCGACCGCAAAATCAGCATCCAGTATACGTGAACGTGCAGCGCTTTGGTTTTCGATTGCAGTGGACAAGTTGTCAATAGTTGCACTGAAGCGATTTTGTATAGCACCCAAGTCAGCACGTTTAGTATCAATCGACTCTAGCGCCGCGTCGATTTTATTGATTACGCTGCGAACAGCCCCTGCACTCGCAGTGTTGTCGATTTTAGCAGTAGTCAGAACTGCACTTAAACCAGCAGCACTCTCCAAGTTACCGATAGTAACAGAGATCTGATTGTCACCAGTAGTGCCGAACCCGACTTGGAAAACAGCATTGCTGATATCGCCTTGAAGTACTTTCTTACCGTTGAACTCTGTGTTTTCAATGATACGCCCCAGTTCTGCTTGGAGCTGTTCGAATTCAGCATTTAGTTTGTCTTTGTCGTCACCAGAAACGCCTGCATCGTTTGCTGCTTGAACAGACAAGTCACGCATCCGCTGCAGGGTGTCAGTCATTGTCTGCATTGACCCCTCTGCAACCTGTGACATGGAAATGCCATCGTTAGCGTTACGTTGGGCAACAGTCATGCCGCGAATCTGAGAGGTCATGCGGTTGGCGATTGCCAAGCCCGCAGCATCATCCTTGGCACTGTTCACACGAAGACCGGAGGACAAGCGCTCCATCGCAGTCTGCAGAGAACTGTTGGTACGGGACAAGCTCTTCTGAGCGTTGAGAGACATGATATTAGTGTTAACTACGCTGGCCATGACGGTCTCCTTAGACAATCAGCTTTTCAGTTCTTTATGAGGGGCTTTGCCCTGGTAACTTATTTAACGGCTGCAGCCGGGAAAGCTTTAGAAAATATTTTGATCATTGATAAGAGATGGGCGTAACGCAGGGGAAATGGACTTCCTGCAAGTACTCTCAGGTGGTTGGCGAATGCTGCAGCAGAGACTCCACGGCTTGTGTCAGACGCATACAGCCATCTACTTTTGAACCATACCGACGGGCGCTTTTTCGTAGTGCCTCACGTGTGGCAGCGCTTTGTGTGATTGTCGAAAGTTGCCGTTCTATCGCGTCATCGGTGTCTGCGACCAGACAAACCTGTTGCGCTTTGAGCGCCAGAAGTTCGTGAGTAGAGACAATTCCTGTACTGGGCAGAAGAAGAATCGCGGCTCCACTGGTGATGGCCTCAAACAAGCTCAGGCCGTAACTACTCACAACACATGAAGCACCGGCAATCAAATTCTGCAGGTCATGAACTGATTCAAGCACTGCAATCCGTGAGTCATCGGCCAGCTGTGGAGCCGGGGCCAAAGGCCCTTGAACCCAAAGTATTTCGTACTCCGCAGGCACTGCCTTGTCCAGAATGTCCGGCAAGTAATTGCCGAAGCCCAGGGCATCGCTGCCACCGGTCAAAACCAGACAGTAGGGAGGAGTGACAGGGCGGTTGGTAACTGGAGTTAACAGATAGTTTTCCCATCCACAGCTAAGATTGTCCGCTTGAATATCTGAATAAAAAGACGGAACGAAGGCCAGGTCAACGTAACTGTGCAACGCAGAGAGCTGGTCAAGCGCAATAAGCCTGATACCGTTATTGTGTTGCTGAGTGAGCAGCCCCTTCCATGTGTCGACATCAACTGCGGCAATTTTGAAGTCCAACAGTGCCAGGGCAGAGGTTTCGGTCATGAACGCTGTTTGCAGCTGTGCTTCATCGTTATGCCAGCTCACATTTCCACTTAGCCAGGGGAATTTGATTTTTTCACCCTGTATGTGGATGTGGGTGCCCAGTCCAAGGTTTTCCTGCAATATACCTGCGATGCGAGCACATCTGCGCAGGTGCCCAAGACCAATGGCAGCGGAGTAGTGACAGAAAATGCTGACACTGGGATATGCCTGATTCGGCTTTTTCTGCCTGACATGTGAGTTGATGGTCAGAAGCAAAGGTTCCTGTCTTAACGTTCTCTGTACCCACTTCAAGGACACAATCTCATTTTGACCATGGGTGCTGTACCAGCGTTCGTAAACAGCTGACATGAACTGATAGTCAGCCATCGTATCGACGGAGATTCTGTGCTTGGGCATTGAGAAGTCGTCGCTGTCATCTATGGCCAGTGAGGCCAAAACCGTTTTTTCCCGGTTGGCGTAGCCCACGTGTTCTCTGGACATCACGCTTTTGCTGGCATCGATCAGCTTTTCCCAGCCTTTTAGGCTATAGAAATGCAGGCCCTCATGGATGCTTTGGATGCCGTCACGCAAATGTACAGTGTCAGAGTCGGGGTGGCTTTGCAGTGCCTGCAGGGCATGGTCAATGAAGGTGGGCTCAATCAGAGGGCAGTCTCCACAGACATACACAATCCAGGTGGGCGTGTTCAACTTAACAACAGCATCGATGCGTCCCATCAAGTCATTAACATCACCTTCATGTGCGTACACCGGCAGGCTGAGGTGATGCCCCCAGTGGATCAAAGGCTCATTGTAGGCATCGTGAGTCGTGGCGAGGATAATTTGATCAACTCTCTCGCAGGTTTCCAGCCTTTCCACGACCCTTTCAATCAAGGGTTTGCCTGCCAGTGGGATGAGGTGTTTGCCCGGCAGGCGGCTTGAGTTAAGCCGAGCCCCAATTACCGCGATTACGTTTGGTTTATTGATCACAATGGATGCCTACGGTGCTGTTACAGGACGGATTGCGAACGTGAAGGGAAGCAGCACACCTCCCTGCTTGAGGGTTTCATCTGACTCAGAAAGCGAAAACCATAAGCGGTTCAGGTACTGCTGGTGGATGCTTCGAGAGGCAACCATGGGTAAGGCTGCACACCGTGAGGGGGCCCAGGACAGCTCGATACCCATGTGGCCTGTACCAAATCGGCATATGCCGGTGGTGGCGCCCAAGGCAGTGGTTGCGCTCACAATTGAGGACACAGGCGCTCCGTGATCAATATCGGATTCAACCTGAAACGACTCGAAAGATGGGCCACCATTAACACAAGAGAACCAGGGACGTTGTGTACAATCCAGAAGTGTAATATAGCCCAGTCGCAGCGAGGCCTCCGGCCGCACGCTCTGCTCGAATGCAAAGGTGCATTCGATGGCAGCGCCCTCAATACGGTACGTTTTGGTCAGTGGCCCCATGGGCGTATGTATTTGTGTGCGTATCAAGATCGCCCTGTCGTGATGTCCTGCCTCATGGTCAACCTGTATCAGATCAGTCACACGATCGCGCTCCCGATAGCGCTCCATGACCAGGTGATTGGAGTAAAAGTCGGCGCTATAGGCTATATGATCAAAGTGGCCGTGGGTCAGAGTCCCAAGGACGGGTTTGAACTGATGATCAGCAAATGCAAGGGAACGTATGGACAGTCCTCTTTTTGCATTCAATTCAAGCGAAAGATGTTGTGACCTGACACTCAGGGTGCCGCGTTCTTCATCAATACTCAGGTTGAAGTCATCAGGCACGCCTGCGGACGACTCAAGCAGGGGCGGCGTTTCCGGGACAGCAACAAGCTGCTCAATCAAGGCATCATATCGGGTTTGCGTCAGGTGCGTGCGCAGGTCGCTTGCCCATTGCCTGCAAAGCTGTCGCCATGAGTCGGCTTGCTGGCACTGACCCTCGATCAGTTGCTTGAAACGGGCGTGACACAGCGTGTTAAGCAGCAGATCATTTCGGCCACTGAGCGCCCAGCGAGTGATATTGTATTTCGCCTGCTTTTTCACTGACACTGGGTGAGCAGCGTTGCCAAGCTGCAGGAATGGCTCTTCCTGCCAAAAATCCAGCGCTGCATAGGGGAGTGTGAGGGCATAGCCGGAAAGACGCTGCAAACGTTGAAACAGCGCGCGGATCCTGTCCCACTCGTTGCAAGACTTCTGGGCTTCAACACTGAAGCGCCCGGGCCTGTAGTCAAAGACTTCGGCATCACTGCCATATAGTGGAAAAGCATGGCAGTCTGAAGGAACCATGCGTTTCAGAGCAGTCAGGTAGTCATCCAGCGGCATTTCGTTGTGTACATAACGCTGGAACTGCTGAAATGCAACGGCACTGTTCCAAATCACTTTGACGGGACGGCCACTGGCGCTGGTGAGGGTGTGAGGCCGTGAGAGTGTCTCCTTGTTCCACTCTGGCTGGTGTGAATAGGGGTTGTCCCACTCCATGATGACCGCCTCGAAACCGGCATCGAGGTACAGATCCAAAAGCCCGGCAGAAACGGCCTGCTCGTTGATATAGGCCAGACGTGGTGTCACACCCAGCATATTCTGATAGCCGGACTGTCCGAGCGTCAGGTTCCAGTGATTGACCTCAGCGGGAATCAGTGGGCCAATAATCTGGCTGTCACCACTGGCTATAAGCTCACATGATTGGGATGTAAGCAGATTGCGCAATACAATGATCCATGAAGGGTCAACACGTTGAATGCACTCGAGGGTGTAGAGTGTAACTTCCAGCCCAACCGGAATACCCTTTTGCGCGAGTTCCAGGATTGGCCAATAGCAGTGTTGAATGACATCGGCGTGGCTGGATTCATCGATTGAAGAAAAAGCCAGGTTAAGATGGAACAGGGTGTAGAGCCTGGTTTTACTCTTGGGCATAGCTTACCTTCACTAAGGCGAGTGCATGGTGCGCTCTTTCGATCGCTTGCTGTTTGTCTGCACCGGTCGTGATTACAAATCCTGCTCTTTGCGTATGGTTTACCACGGCAGTGAGAGTATCGCCGGCTCCAACAAAAAGTTTAAGCATATGTACCCCAGGGGCACTTTTTGCCTCGTCCAGGCCTTCAAGGCTGGCCAAGGCTCCGGCAGGGAGGTCTAAATACCTGATCGCAACCGCCTGGTGCTGTCGAGGTACAACGGCTTCCGGGGGCAAATGTTCACCAAGAGCCAGGCGAATCGCCATTTCGATGAACGGTACTCCCGTGAACAGAGGGATTTGTATGGTAGAAAAATAGCCGCCAGAGAGACGGCCTGCAATTTCAATGACTTTGGCACCCTCAGGTGTCAATACCATATCACCCTTGGCCACACCCCGATGGATGCCCAGTGCAAGTGCAGCGCGCTCTACGGTATCCACAACATCACGCTGCTGAGCATCTGTCAAAGACGTTGGCGCATCACCGCCGTTTTCGATGATGTAAGGCCGAGTTTTTTCAAGCCATTCATAATTACGATCTGAAAATCCCAGGGTATGACATCTGCCATCATCAATCAGGGTTTCAGTGCTGATCTGTGGACCTGGCAGGTACTCCTCTACCATGACACGACCGGTGGGAGACTCCCTCTGGGCGGTATGGAATGCCCATTCAAACTGATCAGGATGGTCCAGCAGCAGAACACCTCGTGCCCCTCTACTGTCTACAGGCTTGATTACAAGCGGAAGTCCAACGTATTCAGCAGCAGCGATGACTTCCTTGTAGGAAGCAACAGACTCAAACTTAGGAATTGGTATGCCGCTGTCATGTAGCCGTTGTTTCATCGCCATTTTGTCGGCAACCAAGTGAGCACTTTCCAGAGATGGGCCCGGCAGGTCCAGTGCAGTGGTAAGAGTAGCAACACTGACCGGGACATCAGCACACATGGCAATGATCCCATCAACCTTAATGCCGCGTGATATTAATTCTTGGGCTTTTTTTAAAATGGCAAGCCCATTGTATGTGCTTTCAATGATTGACCAGTCGGCCAAAGCCAACCCTGGAGCTTGAGCGTTACCATCAACTATAATAAGACCGAGTCCCATGGACTTTGCAACCTTGATGCCTTCATAAGCCTCAACTCCTGCACCTATAATGAGTAGGTTTTTGTGTGTATGTGACATCAGTGTGCTCGGGTATCGTTTACATTATGTAGTCTTAATGTCTCAACATTCCTGTCTCTAAGCCATTGTAGGGCATCATATATTTCTTTTTCAGAAGCATAAGATGATATCAAGACAGTATCCCCTTGCATCCAGTCTATTTCATTTGGATCTTGGCAAGTCCAGATTCCCTGTTTCAACCCCCATTTCAGTGGGGATGTGTCGGTTAATCCATCGATTTTGTAATGCTTTATAAGGTTTGTGTTCGCAACTAATTGGCTAGTATGAATTCCTGCGCCCCATATGAAGATTCGGGAGCTGATTTTAAGTTTTTCAGCTATTTTATCTAGGCAACTCTGCCAGTAGTCTAATTCTTTTCCTCTATAGCTATTTAGTATTTTTTTGTTGGTGTCGACACTGCTCTGATAATCATCATAATGGTTTTGTTTTTTTGTGCTTGCTAAAATTCCTATGACAGGTGAAAGGTTGCTGTTAAAATGCTCTACTGCTGATATGGGGTAGTAGTCAGCCATTTTTAGACTTTTGAGAAGGTTCTCCTTAGTGTAGTAGTTTATATGCTCAAAAGAAAAGAAACCAGGGCACAGACTGGATGGCTTTGTCATGAGAGGTACTTCAATATATATATAACCATCAGGAATGCCATTTTGTATTTTTCGGCATTTGGCAAGAACTTTTTGAGGCTCATATAAATGTTCGAGAACATGAGTTAATAATATTAACTCGAATGTGTCATTTGTTTCGAAAGTTTCTGCGCTTCCATGTATGCATGGAACCTTGTAAAGGCGATCGGCCATTTCAATAGAAGCGGTGCCGGGCTCGACACCCAAAACTTTTTCCACACCTGCATCGCGAAAGCGCGACAATGTGTAACCATCAGAGCTGCCTATCTGCAATGCTGAAAGCGGCATATTACCAATGCCACGTTTGATAAACTGGATCTGTTCATCAAGATCTCTGATTTTGGCTTCTGAGGGTTTTTCTTGTCGACCAGGATTAGTATATACCGCTATGGAGCTATAAAACTGCATCATCTCATCGAATGTTACAGTAGGGCTCTGGCAGACTGACCCACAATCAGTACAAACTGAAAAGCCGATCTCTTTGGGTGGAAGTCCAGGCAGTGCCCAAGTAGTAGAAAAAACACACTCAAGGCTCTTGCTTCCACATAAATAGCAACTTCGAATCATCTTCATTAGCCCGCTCTTGCATAGATAACAGATTCAAATAAATGTTGAGAATGATGAGAAAACCAGAATTTATAGTTGTCATTCAGGCTATGGATTTCTTCAATCAGCTCCCATAAGTGGTTGGGTTCATGGTATGCACTGATGGCAAGCTTGGGTGGGTTTGTTTTTAAAAGCGTTTGAGCACCTCGAAGTGCTTCGGGCTCTGCACCTTCAATATCCATTTTGATATAAGATGGTGTACCAGAAATCAGAGCAGTGTAATCATCAATGGTTGTGGCTTCAATTTCAGTGAAGGGTTGATTTGCAGAGGATAAGCTGCTCACACGTGACTGCATGGTATGAACTGCTTCATGAGACTGCATGAAATTTAGTGTTGTAATTTGATTCCATAAAGCTTTTTTTACTGCATGGCAGTTCGAAAACCCTTTGTCCGCTATAAGGGTTGAAAGGATCTTATAATTGGCCTCATCAGGCTCAAAGCTGTGAATCTCAATGCCTTCGCCCAGTAAATCTTTAAGCTCAATAAGTGTATCACCATGCCAAGCGCCACCGTCAATGTATATGTCAGTGGACTCCGGCAGCACATTAGGGTTCATATAATGGCTGTGGGATAGTCCAACCAAATGCAGCGGATTGTAGGTCTGGCGGTATCGGATACAGCCCATATAACGTTGGAGGTCTACACCATTTAGATACTTTTTGCCGATTTCGACTGATTTTTTCACATTAAAAATTTTATGATTGAAGTGATTCTTCCATCTTTCAAAGTCAACACAAAAGCTGAAGTCAAGGAAGCTCTTATCAAGTTCGTTAAGCTGTAGGGCTATATCCCTGGCCCATGAGCTGGCGATCAGAATCGTTTGATCATGGTGAATAAGTTCGTCAGGTGAGATAACAGGTCTCTGACGAAATAAAGAACCATGCTTTTTGACATCATTATCGACGTAGCAAACAATATGAACACGATACCTATTTAAAATATCTGCGACACAGTCGGCTGCACCGCCAGTGCCAAAAACAACTACCTCATCCAGCCCTGCGAGAATTTCCTCCGGATAGGGCCAAGCCAGGTTATCGAGAATATCATCCGTCAGCGCTTCTAGTTCTGGTCTTTTATCCAAAGTACATTCCCCCATTCATATTGATCGTTTGTCCTGTCAGATAAAAAGACTCGTCCTTGCACAGATGTAAAATTTGTGCTGCAACTTCATTAGCGTCGGCAAGGCGTCCAGCGGGAATATTACTGACTTTCTCTCGGCCTGCCGATGAATCCAGTTCCTTAGCAGACATCTCAGTTGCAACCAGACCAATAGCGATGGCCATACTGGCCACTCCGTTCTTGGAGTAAATCTTGGCCAGCGACTGTGTAAAGTTTATCAAGGCTGCTTTAGATGCCGCGTAATGTACCTGATTGAAGCCACCCCACTGACCACCTATTGAGGTGATGTTAATGATTCTGCCCCATTGTTGCGCGAGCATCTTGGGTAGAACTTCCTGAGATGTTGCAAAAGGCCCTTGCAGATTGACCTTAAGCATGTGCTCCCAGTCTTCGTCTGTTATGGTGTCGAAAGGTTTTTCCTGTGCAATGGCTCCATTGTTCACGAGGATCGATACAGGCTCGCCAAACGTTTTCTCTAATGTATCAAGTGCATCTCTAATGGACGTGCGAGAGGTGTAATCCAGCTTCACTGCCGTGGCCGTGCCACCCAATGTCCTGATTTCGTTGGCAAGGGTCGAGGCACCATAGTCACGGCTGCAATAGCCAATCCCAACCCGAAACCCTCGAAGCGCGAGTTGTTTGCTAATGGCAGAACCGATACCGCCAGCTCCTCCGGTAACCAAGGCAACACGCATTTGATCAGGTTGCTTCATTTTGTGACTCCCTAACCATGCGATATACGCTTTGATATAGGCTTTCTGTATCAAGGCCGTAGAGCTTGGCCAGCTCATCTGGCTCGCCCGAAGTACCTATGACTTCATTCACGCCTATGCGCCGTTGTGGGACACGCGCGCTTTCACTCAACACTTCAGCCACTGCACTGCCCAAGCCACCCGTAACATTATGGTCTTCACACGTCACGACCAGACTGGTTTCAGACGCCAGTTCTTCCAGTAACGCTCTGTCGATAGGCTTTATGGTGGGCATATGAACAACTCCGGCCTCTATGCCGTTTGCTGCCAGCATTTCCGCTGCCGCAAAGGCTCGGTAGGTCATAACGCCACAGCCTATCAGAGTTACATCCCGCCCTTTGCGAATAACACGGCCTTTGCCGATGACAAAGTCGGGTTCCGAGTCATACAAATTGGGGCAGGGGCTACGCCCCGTGCGCATGTAGGCGGGACCTTCGTATGAGGCCAGTGCCTTGGTTGCTGCGGCAACCTCAAGTGCGTCACAAGGAGAGAGGACAACCATACCCGGGATGGCACGCATGCATGCCAGGTCTTCAAGACACTGCGCGGAGGCGCCATCTGGCCCGACATCCAGCCCAGGATGGCTGGCGACCAGTTTGACATTCATATTGGAGTAAGCAACGGATAAGCGAATCTGTTCCAGTGCACGGAGCATGAAGACAGCAAAGGTGGTGGCAAATGGTTTTAAACCTCGGTGAGCAATACCTGAAGCTACACCCACCATGTTTTGCTCGGCAATTCCGCACTGAATGAAGCGGTCAGGGTGGCGAGTCCTGAAGTGATGTGCTCCAGTTCCACCAGCCACATCAGAATCTAAAACCACTATTTTTTCGTCGCTATCGGCAAGGTCACTTAGAGCTTTGCCAAATGCCTCTCGAAGAGAGTCGGATTGTTTTCCTACTAATGATGGGCTCAGGGTAGAGTTCTTGGTTTCAGCGGGCATTCTTATACTCCTCAATATCACTTGAGCTGCAGCCAAGTGCTTGTAAGGAGGACACAAGCTGCTCTTCGGTCATTGTGACACTGCCGTGCCACAAGGGTTGGCCCTCCATGAACTCAATCCCTTTGCCCTTTATCGTATGGGCAATGATGACTTTGGGTGCCAAATTTTGTGAATGACGAGATAAAGCTAAAGCAATGTCGGTCATGTTGTGGCCATCAACTTCATGTACTTCCCATCCAAATGCCGACCACTTCTGATCAAGAGGCTCAAGGTTGGAAATGTTGACGTTGAGATCGTCACTCTGCAGCTTGTTGTAATCGACAATAACGGTAAAGTTGTTGAGTTGGTGCTGTGCGGCAAACATGGCCATTTCCCAAATCTGTCCCTCTTGCAACTCTCCGTCACCCACTAAAGAAAATACGTTGGCAGCCTCTTTCTGATGCTTTAAAGCCACAGCGATACCGGCCGCAAAGGATACCCCCTGTCCTAGTGAGCCAGTGCTGACTTCGACCAACGGTAGTTTGCTCACATCGGGATGCCCCTGCAAGGCAGATCCAATGTGGCGTAAAGTCTTCAGAGAGTTTCGACTAATCAGGTTCCTACTGGAAAATGCAGCATAAAGAGCAGGTACTGCGTGCCCCTTGGAAAGGACGAAATAGTCGTCACTGTAACTGTCCACGCGCTTTTGAGCGGGTTTCAGGATCTTATGAAAGAGCACAGTGAGTATGTCTATACAAGATAATGAACCACCTGGGTGTCCTGAGCGTGCATGATAAATCGATGAAATGGTGTCGCGTCGCATTTGCAAGGCAATTTGTTTCATTTCGTCCATATGTGAATAGGCAGACTTTGACATGGAAATGCTCACTCAGCTGAAAAGGTTTTGCGTACATGCATTAAGGGACGAAGACCATCAGCTGGATCTGCACGCCAACCTCTGTCTGCTTGTTCGCTAGGGGTAAGGTAAATGTCTGGCTTTCCATCAATCAAATCAGCGTTTTTGCAGGTTTCTATTACTGAGGTGATGGTGCTTGGCAACCAGCAATGGCCACTGTGGTATTCGTCGCCCTTGCCATCCAGATCAAGGTGAAACTCAATAGCTGTTGCATCCCAGCGGTGCACTGCACGTGAGATAACAGCAGGTGAAACGGAGTGGTCTGACCACCCGATGTTTACCTTGAATCGTGAGCGAAGAGTTTCGATTACGGCTAAATTGCACTCATCAGGAGGAGTGGGATACGCGGAGACACAGTGCAGTAACGTTATGTCTCGGGCGCCTGCTTCTTTCAGACATGTAACGGCATGATCAATTTCGTCCAGTGTTGCCATGCCTGTGGACAGAATTACGGGCAGTCCGGTCTGGGCGCACGCCACCAGAAGTTCATCCCACAGCAGCTCATAGGAGGCAACCTTGAAGAAATCCACATACGGCGCCAACTCTTCAACTGCACCCAGATAAAACGGAGTGCATGAAAACTGTATCCGGTTTTCAACACAGCAGGCCTTGAGCTTGGGAATAAACTCAACTGGAAGTTCCCATTCCCGCCTACGGAGGTGTGTTTCACTGGCGGCCAGAATTTCGGGTGCAAAAAGTTGATCAATTTTAAACAGCTGAAACTTTACCGCATCGCAGCCTGCTTCAGCGGCGGTGCGAATGAACTCGAAACAGCGCTCCAGATCTCGATGGTGATTACTGGATACTTCCGCAATGAAGGTCGTCACGCGGGTAGCCCCCTTAACTGCTGGACTCGGACCGCATGACGGAGCCGAGAGATGACCTGAATACTCAATTCTCTAGGGTTATCGGCATCTTACAGAGATGCTTTATGGTCAACCACAGCCTTTTATCGAATCAGCCAGTGCTGTGATGACGATGTCCTGTTGGGTCTCTGTCATTGTACCAAACAGTGGCAGGCTGATGGCCTCACGGTAGTACTGCTCAGCATTTGGGAAGTCACCTTCCTTGAACCCCAGAGGCGTGTAGTAGGGTTGGGTGTGGATCGGGATGTAATGCAGATTAACGCCAATTTGCTGCGCTCTCATCGAGGCAAAGACATGGTTTCGGTCGGCAATCTCTTGCTGCACCCTTATTACATACAGATGGCGCGCGCTGTAACTGTCCGGGCTTTGCCAGGGGCGGGTAACCGGGAGGTCGCTCAATAATCTGTCGTACCGTTCAGCCAAATCATGGCGGCGCTCAACGTATTGGTCGAGTCGCTCAAGCTGGCTGAGACCCAGGGCGCCCTGCAGTTCAGTCATGCGATAGTTGAACCCCAGCGCAATTTGCTGATAGTACCAGGGGCCATGCGGCTCATGGGTCATCTGCGTTGGATCGCGCGTGATGCCGTGGCTGCGCAACAACTCCATTGTGTTATGAAGTGCTTTGCTGTTGGTTACAGCCATGCCACCTTCTGCCGTGGTGATGATTTTGACGGGGTGGAAGCTGAAAATCGTGATGTCACTGAAGTCACAGCTGCCAATCGGGCGGCCACGGTATCGCCCACCGATGGCATGAGAGGCGTCTTCTATAATGGCAAACCCATATTGGATGGACAGTCGATGAATGGCGGCCATGTCACAGGGTTGGCCGCAGAGGTGAACGGCCACAACGATTTTGGGGAGCTGTCCGGAGAGTTTCGCCGTTTCAAGCTTTCGCGCCAGCGCATCAGGGCATAGGTTGTAGGTCTGGGGATCAATGTCGACAAAGTCGACGTTAGCGCCACAGTAAAGACCGCAGTTGGCGGAGGCGACAAAGCTGATCGTGCTGGTCCAGAGCCGATCACCAGGACCGAGCCCCAGTGCGAGACACGCAAGATGAAGGGCAGATGTTGCGCTGTTTGTCGCAACGGCGTGACGAGCCCCAACCTTTTTGGCGATGGCTTCTTCAAAAAGCGGGACAACCGGTCCCTGAGTCAAAAAGTCGGATTGCAGCACTTCAATCACTGCGTCTATGTCGGCCTGGGTTATATCCTGGCGGCCATAGGGAAGCATGCTCAGACCTTGCCTATTATGCTGCTGTTATTGGCAATCCAGCTGACCAGTTCTTGAGGGGGCATCCACTGGGTGTTGTTATCGCTGCTGTAAACGAAGTTATCAGCGACCGGCTTGCCATCCTTTATGCGCTTGCAATCACTGTTACAGCCGTGAAGAGAGGGCAGTATTTTGAAATACTCGTCATATTCAAAGGTGTAATGTGCATCCTCGATGCTGATCATCTGCTCATGCAGTTTTTCACCCGGCCGCACGCCGACAATTTTCAGCTCTGCCTTGGGCGCGATGGCGTGTGCCAGGTCGACCACTTTCATCGAGGGGATTTTCTTAACGTATATTTCCCCGCCAATCATGTCTTCAAATGCCTGCCAAACAAGCTCCACGCCCTGCTCCAGCGTGATCATGAAACGTGTCATGCGTTCATCGGTAATCGGCAGAACACCTGAATCTCTAATCGACAGGAAAAAAGGAATGACAGACCCGCGAGAGCCCATGACGTTTCCGTACCTGACCACAGAAAAGCGTGTGCCGTGTTCGCCTGAATAGGCATTACTGGCAACGAACAGCTTATCGGAAGCAAGCTTGGTTGCACCGTAAAGGTTGATCGGGCTGCTGGCTTTGTCAGTGGAAAGCGCTACAACGCGTTTTACGCCCTTGTCGATGCAGGCATCAATGAGGTTCATTGCGCCATTGATGTTGGTCTTGATGCACTCGAAGGGGTTGTACTCGGCGGTAGGCACAATTTTGGTGGCAGCGGCGTGAACGACATAGTCGACCCCATCCAGAGCACGGTAGAGCCGATCCTTGTCACGTATGTCGCCAATGAAAAAACGAACACGTGGATCACCCTCAAACTTTTTGGCCATCTCCCACTGTTTCATTTCATCACGCGAGAAAATGATGATTTTCTTGGGGTTGTACCGCTCAAGTGTCATTGGAATAAACGTGTTTCCGAATGAGCCGGTACCGCCTGTAACAAGGATGCACTTATTCTTAAGCATCACACGTGTCTCGTTTTGATTCTCTGAATGTGTCGGCAGCCATGACTATAACATTAGATCTGCACCCTGAGTCCCGTGAGTGCGTTTCATGTATCTGGGACTGGCATGTGTGGATGATCCGAGCTGTCAATCCATTGACATCCTCTCGTCATCCGGTAGATTGTCAGAATCCTGACAAGCCCGGACACACCCATGAGCATAACCAACCAAGGCGTTTCTGGCCAGCTTCCTTTTCAGGCACTTGTCATTGATGATGACGCCATTCGTCGCGATGCCCTGCGCACCTGTTTACAGTTCATCGAAGTAGAGTGTCATGTTTTTGACTTTGTTAGTTGGCTGCAACAGGGTAAAAGTTTTTCGCTCGATACCATCGGTGTGGTACTGATCGGTGAGAGCAGTTTGCCGATAGCGCTCAACAAGCTGGTGGCCGAGCTGGATCGTGGTATGGTGATTCCCAAACTGCTCACCTGTGACTGGCCCGAGCTGGATCATGAGGCGTTTGCGCAGTCCGGTATTCTGGGCGTGCTGGAGCAGCCCTATCGTTATCCACAGTTGCTGGACTGGCTGCATCAGTGCGCCCTGCTGCGTGAGCGCGGCATAACTGAGCCGCGTGCACTGCCGGATATGCCGGGTTTTGTCGGCCAGAGTGCGCCCATACGCGAAATCCGGCACCTTATTGCTCAGGTGGCACCACGTGATATCAGTGTCCTGATTACCGGTGAGTCC
>NZ_JBLWWA010000011.1:0-17958 GCF_048268165.1 Pseudidiomarina sp.
TGGGTGTCGTGGTCGCTTGCTTATGCAGTTTGATGTCCATATACCTGCTCCCGGATGCATTGCTTTAGAAGCTCTCTAGCGGCCAATAGAGGATAACTTCTATAGCTCATGTGATCATCAGGGACCCTACACCTAGTAGGGCAATGCGTGTTATCCATTAATGGAGTGAGTCATGTCCCCCAGCGGCTGTGACAGTATAAAGGGGTTATTGCACCGGACTGTTTTATAAAAAATCATCTTGAGGGCCAACTTTAAAAGTACCCTTTTCCTTGTATAAGGCTATTCCATGCTCAATGTCGATATCTGTATCAAACAGGATCCCCCAGTCACCATTCTCCATGAATAATATATTACGTGGAGTGAGGGCATTGAAAATTTCTTCTTCACTAAAGAATTTATCGTAAGTATTTTTTAAGTACACAGAAATGCTAGGAATTGAAGTTTTAATAATATCTTCAATTCTTTCTTTATATTCCGAGAATGCTGTCCTTTGCTGGTCAGAAATTCCCTCTCCATTGTAGGCATGAGCTGTAATCTGAACATCCACTCCCGTTGTATTCCACCAATAAATGCTTTGCCTTCTATACCAAGAGTGCTTGTACGCCATCTTCCCAAAAATAGGATCGTCAAGCGTGGTAGTGTTAGCGCTTTTAGTCATTTATGCGAACCCCTTCTTTGCTTCAGAAATACCGCCAGAGTGTGGAATGTTTCCGTGAACCAATGATGGTACAAGATCCATAGTTTTCTGATCGCTTCGCTCATGCCAGCTTAGGCCATTTTCTTTACGATAGACTCTTACGTCCGAAGGAGACCAAGCTTTTCCATTTTCTTCTTTCTCTGTCCATTGCTTAGCGCAATTCTCATCGGCCTGAGTGAAGTTGGCATTTCGGTCGGCCGTAAAATCATCTATCTCCACGGTCGCTTCACTAACAGCCTCAAAATTTGGCTCCCCCTTTTCAAAAGGGATGGATTCAAAACTAAGCTCTTCTTTTATCTGTTGCCATGTCATTCCTTCGGGATTGTGTTTTTTGGGTGAAATGCCATCATCCGACACCCAGTCCGAGTCTCCCCTGTCGCCACTCCACTCACCACCGCTTTCAGGCAAGTATCTTCCTTCCGCCGCATAGTGATGAGCCTCGACTTCTATGTTATGAGAAAATCGGGGCACTATCTTTTCATCCAGCTCAGATGTATCTATCTGTCCCTCATAAGAGGAGAAAGTGATAGGCTTGTCCAAATCATCAATGCTGAGTACTTCCCCTGCCTCTAAGGATGTGGGGGTGAAAGATGGTGTTTCTTGTAGTAAAAATGATTTACTGAACTCCATCAGAAGCCCCTTTGTTCGATATGGTTACGCCATGCGGAATAAATTTCTATATTTCTATGATTTTGTTGAGCAAAATTATTTAAAAGGCATTGTTGGGTCGAGAGACGTAGCTCTATTGAAATGTCTCCAGCAAGCGTGCTTACTATGTTGTCTAATTTTTCAGCAAGCTGGCCTATGGGGAGTGGGTGCTGGGCAATCTTGTTAACAAAGTTGTGACAACCCAGTAGACATACCACTTTCTGAGCGGTAAGAGAAAAGTCCTCTGTCTTTAGCGTTGTGCTTCTAACATCTTCTTTATATTCGTTCACTTCTTTACTTAGTTTTGCTGTTACATCATCTTTTAATGCTGGGTCGGACAAACCCTGCTCTATGAGCTGGAGGTTTATATCACTCTTTACTCGGTTTCTGAGAATAAGCTTCAATGCTTCTTTGTTGAAATGCTTACGGTTGAATTGTGTAGTCTCTGCAGGCTTGCGATAAATCACTTCCTGTCCAGAAAATTTGTTGACTTGGCAGAGTACTGGTTCCAACCAGTCATTCTGATAGACGACCGCAACCCCCTTTGGCAGTTTGGCGATCTCATCGAGTTGTTCGTCCCTCAAGGCCGCGGATTTGCCTATCAAGCGCCGATCAGCCTCCTCAGGCAGGCGCAGAATGATTTTTGTACTGGTATTACGAATGGCAGCGATATCAACGGCGTTGGGGGATTGGTCGACGATGATGAAACCCTCGCCATAAGTCCGCATCTCGGCAATGGCATTGGTTAGCATTTCAACCGCTTTGGCGGCAACACCATTCCCTTCACTAACACTGTCCGATGTACGGCGGAGTATGTTGTGAGCCTCCTCCAATACCGTGATATGACGCAACGGCTGGTTCATGCCTCCCTGAGTCATGCGATATTCACTTAAACGCATAACCAAAAGGCCCATAATGAGAGCCTTGGTTTCGGAAGAGCCGACACGGCTGAGATCAATAATCACGCGACAATCGAACAACTCTTCGTCACCAACTTCGTCGCTAGTGAAAATCTGCCCGTTCAGCCCGTTGGTGAGAGAATTAACACGTGTAGAAAGCGAGCCAATGTAGTTGCCTTTAAGTTCTTGTGAATAGGCCGAGTCCTCAATAACCCTCTCCAATGCTTGAAGAAGATCTACGAAGGTAGGAAAAAGGTCGTTACCATTACTATTAGTTGAATCATCAAGGTTCCAACCGCAATCCCGATAGGCATTCAGCACCGCATCTTTTAACACTGCAGGCATGGCCGCATACATTGGCCAGCAAATATTGAAGATTTCGACCAAGCGATCAATGTGCTCCAGCACATGAATTCCTGATGGGAATCGGAAAGGGTTAATCTTGAGCAGTTCGGTATAATTCGGGTTGGTACCGAACACGCGAACGCCGGGCAATTGACCGAAGACATTCTTGTATTCCCCCTTCGCGGGTTCGATGACAAGAAAAGGAATATCAGCTGCGCTGATCTGTTCAAGCATACCGTAAAGTGTATTGCTTTTGCCTGAGCCGGTAGAGCCGCTGACGAAAACATGGCTTGTCAGATGATTAAGGTTCAGCGAGATATTCTGAGGTAGGTTTTGCCACAGGTGGCGCAGTTTTCCCAGGATCAGACTTTTCACCGCGTCGGTATCACTTGTCGTATCGTCCAGGCGCTGAACCTTGCGGCCAAAGGTTTCAGTGGTGACGACAGAAACCGTTGAAGTAGAGCTGCGTGGTAAGCTCAGTTGGATCGCCAACTCTTTGCCTGAGACCAATGTCGCCGGCGTAAGATAAGTGATAGGGATCTGTTTCGAGAAGTTCGTTTGAAGCTGAGGGTGTCGGAATGTCGCTAACCAGTCGATGATGTTTTTCTTGTTTCTGGAGTTCCAGGTACTTAAGGCAAAATCTTCATGGCTGGATTTACTGCCCCGGATCAACCCGAGGAAAATACTGGCCAATGACTCGGAAGACGCTTGGCTATCTCCAATAAAATAAGCTGCAGAGTTCCATCCGCCGTAGGTTTTAGCTTCGTCGATACGCTCCAGGTGGTGATCGATTCTACGCAGTAACTGCTCAATACTCTTGTCGGTGGCCTCAATCGAGACCTGTTTGCTCGACCCTAAAGTCTTGTTTAGCGAGCGACTATCAGTAACACCCGTTGTTTGTGTGGTCGAGGTGGTTTCGGAGGTAGCAGTGCTTTGGTTGGTGCTAGAGCTTTCGTTCGTGCTATGGGCAGTCGAATGGTTTGACCCAGTAGTTCTCTGGTCAGCAAAAGCGCCCGCGACTGTACCACCCAATTGGGCACCTAGCATGGCACCCATTGGGCTTTGGCTGACCACCCCACCAATAGCCATGCCTGCTGTAGTAGCGACGATAGAGGCGGTTTTTGCGGTTGCTGTCTGCTTGCTTTGAGACTCAGAACTGCCTGTCGTTTCTGTCGTGGATGTTCCCTTGGTCTCCGTCGTACCCTTGGTCTCGGTCAGCCCCAGACTTGTGCCCAGTGATTCGCTTAGGCTCTTGCTTATATTTAGGCCAACACTATTGCTCTCCTGTTCACCGAACGATAACTGCTGTTTGAGCAGCGGGGAAAGTTGTGTGGCGACTTGCTCATAACCTGCACGAATCAGATCGAGGTTCTGCGAGGAAACCGGCTCGGCCAGAATAATAGCCTGATAGGCACGGCCTTCGGCGGCATCAATGAAGCGCTCCAGACCCTGCATGAAGTGTTCGCGATTATCGGTGGAAAGAGCAGGCACCCCTGTCACGGATGTGACGCAGGCAGAAGGATTATTCCGCTGCTCCTGTACATTATTGAGCAGTTGATTGGTTTCTTTCAGCGCTAGAGGGTGCAATGCACTACCTGGAAAATGTCCTTTGAAAACTTCCTTTAACAAGTCGCCTGAATTCTTACCCAGCAATTTGCCGGGCTCGCCACGAGTGCCGAGATAAAGCTCGGTCTGTTGCCCATCGGAGTTCAACAGCATGAATACCGCATATCCGGCGGCACCTAGAGCGGTATAGGCAGCCGTTGTGCTTTCCAATACGGATTGCTTATTGGCCTGAACAATACGTTCAATATGGAACAGTCGCATATCGGCGGCACGGCTGAACTGTGCCTCGGACGTACTTGTCTCTTGAACCGGGTACTGATCAAGTTCCGCCAGATAGCTGCGGTTAATTAGAGTTTGCGAGGCTGCCAGTGAAAGGGCAGCATTTTCTTGGACTTCACGAATGGCCAGAGGCTTTGAGGATGTATTGCTCATTAGTTCTGTCCATTTATCAAAGTAATCAGGAGAATCGCGAGGGCGGCAACTGCACCGCCAATTATCAGCGCGGTCCTAAATACTCGCTTGTGTTCGGCATTGTGCTGCTGAGGTTGGCCGCTGGCAGCATGGGAAAGCGTCTGGCTGCTGCTGTCGTGAGATTGTGTGTTGCGTGCAGCAAAACCTTCGACACCCTGCTGGCGCAGTAAGCTTCGTACTTCGACCAGATGTAAAAAACGCTCTTCGGAGAAGTTGGTTTTCAGGTAGACAACTTGATTAGCATAGTACTCGCTGTCCCAGAGCTTGCTGTCGGTCACCATGCCACGTGCGAGCATCTTCTCCGAGTAAGCCTCGAACAAGCCCGGCACCCTAGCCTTGGTCCACTCGAGATCAGCCCGCAGTGCGTCGCTGGCTAGATTATTTCTGTTCAACTCCAAGCGTAGAGCAGTTCTTATAGTGGGCAGATCACCTGATGCAACGAATTTTTGGAGGTTATCAGAGGGTGTGTGGCTTGAAGCCATGTTGGGTGTACTCCCTTGGTTAGAATTGGAAAAGCGAGGTGGTGAAGGCACGAAGCCTTTCACGCCTTTATCACGCAAAAAATCACGTACCTCAATTAGATGCTCAATTCGCTCGCGGGAGAAATTGTACTTAGCGTGCTCAATATGATGGTCAAAGTATGTTGTGTTCCAGGCTTTGGCTTTCTTGCTTAGAATGTTGTCTTCATTTTGTTGGAATTCACTTAGCAGTTGGGGAGCGTGCCGCGTAGCCTCATTAATGAGGCCACGCAAGTGAACCGAACTGACTTCAGGTTGATTGAGCGATGAGAAAAATTCTTTCCTAATCTTATCAAGCCACTCATTAGTCAAAGTCATGGTGCTCTCCCTATTAAATAGCCAGCGTACTATCGAGGTTGGTCTTAAAATTTTCGATCCACGTATGAAGCTCTTTGGCTTCGGCAATGGCTTGCTCGCGGGCTTCACGATCTGTGGCTTTTTCTTTCAGAGAGTCAAGCAGCTCCGCAAATTTAAGGTCGAACTCGTCAGTCATGAAAGCTACGAACTGGTCAATCTGTCGATTCTTCCCAACTTCAATTTCGTCTCGCGCATTTTGTACCAACTTGCTAAATTCCGTTTCGATATGTGTGAGCCTGTCTTCCCACAAGGCACCAAGATCAACGTAGCTTTCAGTACCGTATTCATTAACAGTTTTTTTGCGGCCCCAAGAGAAGGGGTTATACCATTTTGAGTCTTTAACTGGCCGTGAGCCGATGACAACTTTCTTTTCTTGAATATCGTTAGCTTTAACGTTCAGATTGAATGAAATATCGGCGACAGTTTTCTTGATCCCTTCTAGGATTGGCAAGTCTAAATGCTCAGACTCTAGGAAAATATTAGCAATGTAGCGCTGGTAGTCCGCTTCCAAGTCTTTTCGAACGATATCTTGAGTCGAATTGAAGAGGTTCTCGTAGGCATTTATCAGTTTTTTGTGGTGGAACTGGAGGGTTTCCTCGGCTTCCTGAACGCGCATTTCTGCGATGTTGACTTTGACGGGTTTCTGCTGCTTGTCGAAGCGCGCCTCTAGTTTTCGAAGGAATGGATCTGCTGTTGCCTCTAGCTCGAGCAACTGTTGTTCTGTTTCCGGTGGCAGCGTCTTACCTTCCCGTTCCAACTTACCTTTGTAGGCCGCAGTATCAAAGCCCATTTTCTGGCGCTGCTGCAGGGCCTCAATTTCTTCGTTGAGTTGCTCCAGTTGCCGTTCGTTCTGGCCGAGCTGTTCGATCAGTTCGGCTTCGTTCAGTCCAACCTCGATAGCACGCATTAAGGCGTCATAGGCGCGCTTGAGGCGATGTGGAACGTTGTACTTGTCGATGTATTCGTCAATCATTGCCTCGACAGCAGGTAAACCACTGCTCAACATCAAGGGGGAGAGATTTCTCTGTTGTAAGCTGCGTTTCACCTTTTCAGTGATCGGCATATATTGCAGTAGGTTCATGCTTTCCTCTTCGCTGAAGAGGTCAGCCATGGATCGGAAATCACCGCGTTCCTTGCGAGTGTGCTGGTCCTGGGGCTTGCGAATAAGGCGCGTCAGGTTGGCCGAGGCCGGGTAGATTAAAGGGCTATGGATGTCGTTATCGATCAGGTATTGTTTAACCCGTGACAGTACTTGTGAAGGATGTTCGCCGCTTTCTGGGTCGAACACGTCCATCTTGTTAACCACGAAAATAAAGCGATCCTTACTTTGCTTTCCACCCTTGTGCATGGTTTCGGCGACCAAGCTCAGTAGGTTGCGGTCGTCATTGGTGCCTAACTGGCTTGCATTGAGTACATAGAGAATCAGCGGATTACGTTTGGAATCTTGAACGAAGCCCATAGTCGTACGCTGATGTTCTTCATCTTGGCTGTTATTCGGACCGGGAGTGTCGGTCAGTACCAGGCGTACATCGGGGCGCTCCTGAATGGCTGCGATGTTACCCTCGATGTCGATCAGCTGGGTATCGGCTAACTGATTCCACTCCTTCAGCAGTTCCTGATCGGCTTTCTCTTCTTCACCTACCAATTGGCCGCTGCGGTCGAAGCGTTTGGCCGTAAAGTGATCGGGCTTCTGGTCATTATCGGTAATTCGGGCAAGGGTGGCGGTAGTGGCTTCATTGGCGGCGGGCAGCAGATCGCGACCCAGCATTGCGTTAATCAAAGTTGACTTGCCCGATGACATGGTTGCTACAACATACACGTCAAAGTCCCGATTGAAGGCTTCTTCAATTGACTGGCGCGCTTCATCGTTTTCTTCGATAAAGCGCTTGAATGTTGGATGTTCGTTCGCCTCACCTATTAGATCACGGATCTTTTTTAGGCGTTGATCGGCTGGCTCTGACTCTCTCCATACCAGTTCCACCTGCATGCCGTTAGCAATAGCATCATGAGCCGCTTCCTGAACATCTAGAAAGTCTGATTCCACGCCCTGGAAAACAATGTGGAAATTATTGTCTTGGTTAAACAGTTCACTCAATTCGCTGAATAGATCTTCGACCCAAAGTTGTAGACGTGACTCGGTATAGCTGGACAGTTTGCAGCTAGCCGCTGGCGCTTGGCCATTGATCCTAAATTGGGTATCCACCGTAAAGGGATTGTGGATGATTTCAATTTTATTCATGCTGATACCTTGTGTTTTGCTTTTTCTTTACGGGGTTGTGCCTGCAAGAGTGCTGCCCGCTGCCGATTGATAATTAGGACCACTGCCGCTAATCCGCTATACGCCATCAGAAGGTAGAGTTCACTTTTGTCAGCTGGGGTGTCAGTGGTTTTTCGGGACGTGATCTGCATGTACTTCTTAACGTTTTTGCTGATAACGTCAGGTACACGCGAAGCATTAAGAAGAGCGCTACTATCTTGTAAGTAGATGTCCCTGAAATTCGCGAATTCGAGACGTTGTTTTCTTGAAAGAGGCTTGCCTATCAATTTTTTCCTAGCATAAAGCGCCGCATTGGCGATCATGGGAACGATGGTGGGGTTGGTAAAGCCAATATCGACAAGATAAGCAAAGGCTTGCTCAACGTGTTTTGTGAGACTTTCCCCTTTTTCGCAATCCAGCTGGTCGACTTTATTCAGGATAAAAATGACCTCATGTGGCCGCTGGAGTTGGGCTAGTTCGTTTTTGACGGTTGTTAGTAGAGTTCTGTCATCGCGTGTTCCAAGCTGAGTAGCATTTAGAATGTAAAAAACCATATCGAATGGAATGTTCTGAATGGCGTCTATAGTCAGTTGGGCGTGACGGGGATCTTGACTGTTATTGGGGCCAGGCGTGTCATGCAGCGCCAGGCCTTGTGCAGGTCGGCAATAGGTACTGAGGTTCCCTTGCAAGGCAATATTTTTGACCCGGTCATCACTGTTCCATGTTTTTAGCTGCTCAGCCTGAACGTTTACTACCGAATCCAACAGGTCGCCATTGTAGGCATAGCAGCAAGCGCTGGTTGACTTGCTTTGGTCATCATGACTAAGAGTCGTGATACATGCAGTGGTGGCTTCATTGGCAGCATGCAGCAAGTCATCCCCAATAAGTGCATTGATGAAGGAGGATTTTCCTGCACTCATTGTCGCCAAAATGAGTATATCGAAAGGGGGATAAGTGACTGAAGATTGCTCTCTATACTTAGTCAATGTGATGTCAACTTTTGTGGTCGTGAATAGAAATTACCCACCTGGTTAATTTTCCGCTTGATATTCTTTACTCATGCTTTGGCTTATGTATCTGAATTTACAGCCTACACGCACCAAAGGGACTTACGGGCTTGGTGAACTCAGGCATAAAGTCATGCCAAGGATTTCTATAGGCTCAGTTAAAATTTTACTTTGTAGTCAGGCGACATTTAATTAGCTATCGGCTGTTAGCCTGATTACTTTAGAAGCCACTACATTGAAATATCCCAATGGATATCGTCCGCTTCAAATGCCTGTTGAGGTGGCCTGCAATACGTTCGAGATTAGCCCCGCTATTAGAGGATGCGGTCAACACTGGGGCCATTTGGATCGTTTGTTGCATCGGCTATGGATGCTGTATTCATGTCTAAATGTGTTCCCACTGCATGGCCGACCCCTTTGTTGGCTACTGGACTCATCATAACGCCCTAGTACGACGTATTGTGTCGCATTGGATGATGATAAAGAGGGTGTTAAAGGCTATGCGTCTGCTTGCTCAGCCAGCCACTGATATATCACCTGCTGCGCTTCCGATGATGGCTGGGTATTTCGTACGCCGTGTGCTTGGCTGAGTCCCCACTGGTGGCCCTGAGGCGCAATGGCAATCGTGACCGATTCCGGTAGATGCAGGTGATAAATCGCGACATGGCCCAGCGCAACGGGGCGGTCATAGCTGCCCACACAGTGGTGCATCCGCCTCCCTTCTAGCAGCAATCCTTTCCACGATGTGATGGCCGTAATGGCACCACGGTTAGGTAGTGGTGGTGATGGGTAAGGCCCATGGCGCTTCTCAAGTAAAGCGACATCACGGGCCATATCCCCCATACCCATGCGCGTATTAAAACGTGTTACTTGTCGGTCGTGCAGTGCTTGCAATCCTGTCACCGTCGTTACGCGATGTAGCGCCTCCAGGTTAGCCTCGGCCAAGCGCTGAGTATCGCTCAGCATCTCTTTCAGCCATGCACTCCCACGGCCAGCACGGCTGGACGTTAGCGCGTCATCCATTAGCAACAGTAAGCCCGGCCAGCGCTCACCGTCGTAATTCGCTAAGAACATAAGTTGCTTCACGTAAGGAGCGGGGTAATGCCGTAACAGCCGGGTCGTCGACGGGTCGTGAAGTGCGCGTTTAAGCACGATAAATTCCCGCTGAATCATAGGGCAGAGCTGACACCGACGGAGCAGCTTGGCGCTGGCCCGTGTGTCTGGCAAGCCGATTATGCCGCATAGCGTGGCTTGTTTTTCGCTAAGCACAGCAGAAAGTGTCTGTTCAGACCACTGTGCCTGCAGACCTTTATCGACGAGCAGGATAAGCAGAAGTGGCGACGATGTTGCCAGTTCTAACGCTGCACTCAAACGCCCAGCCACTTGCGCCAGCGCGACGCCCAGGAAGGGCACCGAATTAATGGCAACTCGGAGTGCCTCTGGCATGCATTGGGTTAAGGCACCGCCGTGGGTATCCATCAGCGTGTTCCAGCTAATACCGGGCGGTTCTAAAAAAGCGCCTGACGCCAGCGGCTCACCTTCCGCCTCGCTTAGCCACGCAAAGGGTGTTGCAGATTGCCAAGGAGAAAGCCGCACCACCATCGGATAACCCACCGCAGAAGACATATCAAGTGCAATGCGGTGATCAAATGGTGGCTTCTTATTAGGCCAGAAGCGCCGCAAAAAGCCAGAAAGCCCGCTAAGGCAGGTGGATGTAAAGGGCTGGCTGATCAGGGAACGCATCGATTGTTTAACCTAAAGGCAGGGTGGTCGACTGATGGTGATAGATGCATGCGACGTTAGGTGTCGCTTGATTGGGTTAAGCTAGTACTAATGGTTTAGTAAGGTATTTGTAGGATCGACTATTTCTTCTTATAGCATAGTGATAACCTCATTATTATTAATGATTACTCACTATTTAGCATGATAAAAATAGTGCGACGGGGGGCGGAGCTTTTGCTCACCCTCCTGGCATCCCTTTATCGCCTCTGGTTGAAACTAGGAAACAGGCATGTCAGCTCTTTACGCCCTCGGTGAGCGAGTGGTTATGCGTGATTGCGAATGGATCACCCGTCGTCGGGCAGACCTCAGTGACGACGGCGGCTATGTGCTCACCGTGGAGGGCCTTTCGGAGCTGGTGAGCGGCAAAAGCGCACGTTTTCTTATCAAACTGGAAGAGTAGACCGGTGCCATTCGCATGCTCGACCCCGCTGAATCTCGGTTACGGCGTGAGCAGTCTTAAATTAAGATAGGTTCGGGTTGGGATGCAATCGCTAAGTTTGCTGACCCAGCTGTTGAGGGCCTCATAGCACAATATCGTGCAGCGGGTATGCCAGCGATCTCGTAAATGATAAAGACGAAGTAGTGGCGAATCTGGAGCTTGCTTGGTGGGGCCCATGCATTAGTGTTGCTATAAATGAGCAAGATATTCAGGCGTCACGGAAGTTAGATTGGCGCGACGATAAGGTCAACTTCACCATCGAAAACGTCCAACAGCTACAAGTTGTATTGCTGTCAGGATGAAACGGTGAGGTGTCCATTGTTACTGAACAGGATCAATCCCACTCTGACCCACAAAGTTGTGACAGGAAAAATCAAATCACCCACAAGATGCTGGAGGACTGACCAAAGATGACGGTTCAGGTTGCAACATGCAGTGCTGCCCAGTTGTTTTCCGGTCACTTGCTGGGAGATCAGGTTACGGGTGATGCTCGCATTCTCAGCAGTGATGGCACGGCCATTGTTGGGGAGTTGACGATTCCCGAGTATCAACGCCCTTACTGTTGGCAGGATACCCAGTTGAGCGCTTTGCTGCAGGATATTACTGCACACAGCAGACACCGCCCGGCGCTGTCTTACTACCTTGGCAGCCTGATTCTGCATCAGGCCCATGGTCAATTGAATATTATTGATGGCCAGCAGCGCATCACCACCTTGGCGTTGATGGGTTGCTTGCTACAACCGCACAGCGAAATTCAGGCTTCTTTGCTGCAAGGGTTGGAGTACGAGCATCCCATCAGTCAGCAGCAGATCAAGCACAACCTGAAATGGCTGAAAGAGAAATTCAGCAGCCAGCCGGAGTATTGGCAAGGTTTGGTGGATTTTAACAAGCTGCAGTTCACACTGGTGGTCACCCAGTCGGAAGACGACGCTTACCGCTTTTTTGAAACCCAGAATACCGGGGGTGTGCGTTTGGGTGGGCCGGATATTATTAAGGCGCACCACCTGCGTGCGGTAGATAAGCTGCATCAGAAGCCGTTTGCCAAACAGTGGGAATCCTTGGGCAAGCTGGATGAAACCGTCAGCGCGCTGTTAAAGGGCCGCTATTGGCAGCGGATCGGTATGCGTGAGCTGCCTTCGCATCAGCAAAAAAAGCAGCTGCGGGACTGCATCGTGTCGGAATTCGCACAACAAACCGGCAAGGGTGAAGATATCGCTTTTGGCCGTACCTATCGCTACACCGGACTGTCAGGTGATGTCAGCCACCATCAGGCGCAACAGGGCTACGATGTGCGCCAGCCGCTGAATGCCGGGGTCAATACCATTCGTTATCTGAGCTATTTCCAGGGCTTGTATAACGGCTACTGGGAAAAACCCGACTTGCCCCATCTGCCCGGCTATCATTCACTCATCGTCTGGCTCAAAGGCATGGAGGGCTGCGGCTATCTGGAAGGTTTGTACAAAGCTTGCCTGCTGCTCTATATCAGCCAGTTCGGCGAGAACCAGCTGGAACAAGCAGCCAAAAAACTCTTCCTGGTGGTGTATTCACGTCGGGTCAGCAATCAGAAAGCCGTGCGTGAAAAATCAATTTATGCCTTTACCAGAGAGTATCCGGTACTGGATTGGATCGGGCTCAGTTACACGCCGGAGCAGTGTTTCGCCTATCTGGATAGCTTTGTGTTAACGGTGGAGGGCAGCAATCTGGATAAAAACAGTGTGAAAAAACGTTATATGGACAAAGTCTGCGAGTTCTTTGCTTTGGAATTGAAGCCTGGGCAATACAAAGAAAGCTTTGCTCAGGCGCTCACTCTTAAAGTGGCAGGAGATCCACTATGAGTTCAGTGGCAACCTGCCATCAGGTGAACACAGAACTACTGACCTTGCAGGAGGTGAACGACCGTGGCCTGGGCTTTCTGATTCCCAGTTATCAGCGGCCCTATGTCTGGTCAGACGACGATGTGGTCAAGTTGTTTGAGGACATTAAAGAGGCTTTCTCAACCGGCGAGACGCAATACTTTATTGGTAGTTCGCTTTCTGCTCGGCGAGCTTTTGACGATCGAGAAGTGTATGAACTGATCGACGGACAGCAGCGCACAACGACCCTGATGCTCATTTCTATCGCCTTCAAGGCAAAGGCAGAGGGCGTGTATTCGAAACTGGCCGAAGTATCGCTGTTGGCTGAGCATTCACGCCTGAGCTTCGAGATCCGCGATTCTGTCAGCAATCTGCTAGGCAGTTATGCGGGGCTGGAAAAGCTTCCCCGGCCAGGGGATGAAGAAATCAAACACGATGAATACCTGAAATCGCTGGCAGCCAACCTGACAGTGCTCCAGCAGCAGGTCGAAAGACTGAAAAAGGATCCTGACTTTGATCTCGGTTCCTTTGCCGATTACCTGTACAGCAAGGTTATTTGGGTCAATAACATCGTGCCAGTCACCATGGACCTGAACCGCCTCTTTGCCAGCATGAATACTGCCGGCATTCAGTTGGAGCCGGTGGATCTGTTGAAAGCTCGCCTCCTGAAGAAGATCAACACCGATAAAGCGTTGTATAGCAAGATCTGGCAGGCTTGCGAGCATCTTGAAAACTATTTCGAGCGCAACCTGCGTCAACTGTTTCCCCAAACCGGTTGGAATGATCTGGAATACAAGGCTCTGAAACGGTTCAGTGGTGCCTTTTCACAACCGGAAAGCGCATCGGGCATAGAAGATAGCAGGGGTAAATCAGTGGTTCTGTTATTGGCAGAGGTGAATGCCGGCGATGCCCCGGAAAATGCCAAAGAGATAGAATTGAACGACACTACGGAAAATATCGACGCAGAAACGGTGTACTGTCGTTCCATCATCGGCTTTGAGCTGCTGCTGATTCATACCCTGCGAATTTTTCATGCGCAAAAGGGTTGGCCTGATCTGGGGCCACGCATCAAAGCCGGTAACTTACTAGCCTGCTTTGAGGGGTTGCTAAAGCAGGATGAGGCCGTCATTAAGGCCTTTATCGAGCTACTGTGGCAAGTGCGCTATCAGTTTGATACCTGGGTGGTGAAGTGGGTTGAACATGATGACAGGGAAGACCCTCAGTTACGTTTAACCACCATCAGCCGATCCTTGTCTGGAAATCATTACTACATCAACCGTACGGCAAAAGATCTGGGCGAATTGGTGCAGTTGCAATCTGTGCGTAATTTTACCGGCGATCGCTCAGCCCAGTATTGGCTAACAGCGCTGCTTGGTCGCTTGATTGACCAGCCTGATATGACGGACTCACAGGTGCTGGCAACACTGGAACAGCTGGATAACGAACTGTCGTTAACCACTGAAACCCAGAAAGAAGCCAGCTTTAAAATAGCCAGCGGGCGGAACCCAGTGTTGGCTGCCTGGTTCACGAAGGAGCGGTATTTGGATACGCCCCTTGGTACCAGTTTTGAGCACTACTGGTTTCAGAAGCTGGAGTATCTGCTGTGGAAGAATGGCGATAAGCGCAATGACAAGCTGAAACGCTATCGCATCACCTCGAAGAATTCTATTGAGCATGTGCATCCTCAGAATGAGGAGCATAAAACTGTCCTAGCAAAGAGTTCATTGAATGCGTTCGGTAACCTGGTGCTATTGAGCCCGGGTGAGAACTCATCCTACAGTAATCAGACTGTGCTCAAGAAAAAGGCAGATTTTCAAAGTAAACCCAGGTATGACTCATTAAAGCTCAGAGAGATTTTTGAGCTGCACACCGATGTCGGAAATCAGTGGGCCGAGGCAGAACTTGCCACACACCAAAAACGGATGCTTGAGGTGCTGCGGATGCATTACCAACAGGGAGAAGGCAGTGATGGTTAGCCAAACCAATGAGCAGACACTGGAGACTACTATCGAGCAGGCCTTCACTGGTATGACAACCGAAGAGCTGAAAGCTGCCGGCGATGTGAGGAAAACACCGGCCGACGATCTGGTGGCCAACAGCGGTTTTCGTCTTGGCTTGCCTATGGTTTTTAAAGCCCAGTACGTCATTGATGAAAAGCTGTTCTGGCGATTTTTTGGAGCAAATTCAGAGCATTCAGCTGGCTAAGCTAAAAAGCATAATCCTGCTGACTGGCAGTGCAAGCTACTGGAACGCTATGACCGGCTGATGAAAAAGCACATCTTACATCTACTGAAAAAGGGCCTGTCAGTCGATCAACGGCTCATGGATCCTCCTAACTTTTAGCATAATACCCGCAGGTGTCTACGAAACCTGGGGCGATTCACTCCTTCCATTGTCCTAGTAACTGGCGACTATGAGTGAGTATCAATGTGTTGACCTGTCGCTTGGCGATAAGGCCAATGGCCGTTACGGTTTTGCCGAACGCGGTCGGCGCATGCAGCACCCCGGTATCATGCTCGGCAAGTGCCTCCACAGCCCTATTCTGCTCATCACGCAGCGTTGCTTTCAGACTGATGCCATTTAGAACCTGGCCGGGTAGTCTGCGATCATCGAGGTTTACTGTAATTCCTTGGCCCAGCAGCAATGTTTGGAGTTCGTCAAAACAGCCTCTTGGTACCGAGAGATAACCTTGCTCGATTCGGGCACATGAGATGTAGCGAGGGATGCCATGCGTTGAGAAACGAAGTGCCTGTGAAAAAGACGGGATTGGCAAAGCTCGCCATGCGCTTAATGCGAGCAGCCAGCATCCCTGGTATATCTGACAACTTCATATAAATATGATTAGCCAGTATGAGCGTGACGGTGTCAGGGCATCCGGTTATTTTCTTTGCCTCAACGGGTAGCGCTTGCTCCCAAGGCAATGCAGCGTTTGCGGTAGTATCGGCATCAGGTTTCCTGCCGATCTTTTCTCCGAGCTGATCCGGTGAGAGAGATTTTTGCCGACTGAGTAGGGCCCATTGATCCGGATAAAGTGTCAAGTTATCGTCAACGAACACTGTACAGCCGCGATGTCGCGCCTGGTGTTGAAGTGGCAGGGCAATCAAATTGCCAAACCCACCAGCAGGTATCGTGTCCTGATTCGGGAACAACCGGTCATAAGAACTGAAGGACAAGCCAGGATGGAGATTCATGGCTTTATCCAGCAACTTAAATCCCAACGTCCTCGCTGACCAGGCCGGAACGGCTTCCGAAAAGAATATCCACAGATGGGCACCCGCTCCTGACCGAGAGATCTCAACAAGATAAGGAATATCTTCATCACGACAGGCTTGAGCAAGCGCAAGAACGTCAGCTTTCCAATTCTCTTTATCAAAATCGACTGCCAGCAAATAGCAGGAGCTATCCGGCAGTAAAGGGTAAAGGCCAGCCACCTGCTTGCCAGAAAGATGGTCGTACACCGCGCTGACGTTTAGGGGTTTGAATTGTCGGTGGGGACATTCCCCGCACTTGACCTGGGGTTTCTGACAGAGCCCTGGGACCCATTCATTCTCACAAGCGACGGCATAGCCGGAACGGCCATTGGAGTTCTGCCAGCGAATCGCATAGACGTCCTGCCTACCACGAAAAAGCTTCCCGAACAGCTCGACTTTTTGATCGGGGGTTAGCGGCGGTGCAGTGAGCCGGTGCGCAACATGCTGCAGCTCGCGCTTCCGGGAAAGAAGATCAGCCTTTTCCCTCTCAAGCTCTGATAGCCTTAACTCAATAGCAGCAAGCTCTTGATCTGCTCGGATACCTACCTCGTGCTTAGTGCAGTTACTTTATTTGATGATTGCGTGTTTCAGTAGAGGCTTATGAACGCTAATTTACCGTCAGGGCTTTAACAAAGTGAGCATCATCATGCCCATTTTTCTGGTGTTCACGGCTGCATTAGATTTTCTAATTCATCCGCTCGCCTAGTGGTTTCGCTGAGCAAACATGAATTGGCGTTGATACGCGCCATTGTTCCTCCTTCTGGGTCAGCATAGAAACCGCAATTGGCTTCCTTGTATGTAATCCATATCTGTTGGACGCTAAGCAGCTGGTCGCGACGTTCATCGCTGAGGTGGCCACGAAGCTGCTGGTAGTTGTCATTGAGCCGCTGGTCCTGGCGTTCATATTCGTTTGATATGCAGGTGACTATATCGAGAGTGCTAACCGCTTGCTGCATACATGCCTCATAGGATTTTGAATATTCGTTACCGTAAGCGGAAGCGCTAGTCAGAAGGGTAGCGACGAGTAAGAGACGTTTGATATTGAGGCGTTTCATGGCGCTATTGCTCTCTGTTCAATTGTTGTACTGATGCTTGCCGACAAGAAAATGGCGATTGGCTTAAATTCATTGCTTCTATTATCAAGATAGCTAATTATTCTGAAGTATGGTTGCGAGCGCATACCGCACAGAAAAGCAGAGGTTACCGAGTCGTGAAGCTGTTACTTTTTATAAATCCCTGCTCACTAAAAAGCTATTGATTTAAAAATGAGAAACGCGCTGTCCTTACCCCAGCTATGGGAAAGCACCAAATACGTGTCGTGGCCCAAAAGCCACAGTAACCCCATGGTGCGCGTGCCACGCCCGTCGGGGAAACCTGAAACTAAGTCGATCCCGCGCTTAGCCAGTGAATACGATACTTTTGAGCGCTGCCTTGCGTATCGAGACCAACGTGGCAGAGAGATTTGGGGCGAGCGTCGTTGGAAGGAGCTGTTGCGAGTAGAGGCACGCTCCGTCGCGCGTCATCGTGAACGGCCCGCTGGCCCGATGACGGGCGTTTACCACTATGAGCGCCCCACGGGAACAACACTCTGGGTGGCGGCTTGGTATGAGTTGATGCTCGACGGATCACGCAAAAAACGCAGCGCGCAGTTCAGTTACGGTACGTCACGCACCCGCTATGCGACCTCAGAAGAAGCCATGCAGGCGGCGATTAAGCGGCGGCAAGAGGAAGAGGCGCGCTGGTACTGTGTCGTGGGTAAGCGCGATCAACGGCGAGTGAACCAATGATGTAAGGTTCCAGCCTCAAGGAGTGTCGATGGCTTTTCGTTTTCAACGTCGTATTTCGCTTGCGCCCGGCGTGCGCCTGAA
>NZ_JBLWWA010000012.1:0-15420 GCF_048268165.1 Pseudidiomarina sp.
ACGGATTAAAATGGATCGTCGCGATTGCATTACTCGCTGCCGCAGTATTGGGTAACTATTACTATGGTGACCAAATCTCTGTGCTTTACCGCGCTATTGCCGTGGTACTTTTAGTTGTTATTGCAGGTGTTATTGCTGGCCTTACAAGTAAAGGTCGCCGCTTCCGTAATTTCGCTAAAGAGAGCCGCACTGAAACGCGCCGTGTGGTTTGGCCATCACGTCAAGAAGCGACGCAAACAACAATTATTGTTGTCATAGCGACTGCGATTGTTTCATTAATTCTGTGGGGCATGGATGCGATTTTAGTTCGCGTCGTTGGCTTCTTTACCGGACTGGAGTTTTAATTTATGACTGATAAAAAACGCTGGTACGTGGTTCAAGCATTTTCTGGATATGAAAAGCGTGTTGCTGACTCACTGCGTGAGCACATCAAAATGCACGGCATGGAAGACAAATTCGGTGAAGTGTTAGTGCCAACTGAAGAAGTCGTTGAAATGAAAGGCGGCAAGCGCGCGAAAAGCGAACGCAAATTCTTCCCAGGTTATGTGCTGGTCGAAATGGCGATGGACGAAGATGCATGGCATCTTGTTAAAAGTATTCCACGCGTTTTAGGTTTCATTGGTGGTACGCAAGAGCGTCCAACACCAATCACCCAAAAAGAAGCTGACACCATTTTGAACCGTTTACAGGAATCTGTAGACAAGCCGAAGCCGAAAACATTGTTCGAGCCAGGCGAAGTTGTTCGTGTTAATGACGGTCCGTTTGCTGATTTCAACGGCACTGTTGAAAGCGTTGATTACGAGAAGAGCCGTTTAACGGTATCGGTTTCTATTTTCGGTCGCGCAACGCCAGTCGAGCTAGAATTCGGTCAGGTCGAGAAAGCATAAAGACAAAAGCGTTTTTCGTTATTCGTCCGTTACACTGTTCGTCCGTGCTTCGCACTGTTCGCGAAGTCTTCGAATAGAGAGCGAAGCGAACGTACGAACAACGAATAGCGAAGCGTACGAAAAACGCACTTCGCTTGTTGCAATGAGGGGCGAATAGGACTATAATTCGCCTCCTTTTTTATATTGGGGAGCCGTTAGAGTAAGTCATCTCTTAGATTTACGAGGCGTTTGACCCACAACCAAGAGGCTTAAACATGGCTAAGAAGTTAAAAGCTATCATCAAGCTGCAAGTAGCAGCCGGTGCAGCAAATCCGTCACCACCAGTTGGTCCAGCATTGGGTCAGCACGGTGTGAACATCATGGAATTCTGTAAAGCATTCAACGCAGCAACTGATCAGCTTGAAAAAGGCGCACCAGTTCCAGTTGAAATCAGCGTTTTTGAAGATCGTTCATTCACGTTTATTACCAAAACTCCTCCAGCAGCGTTCTTGTTGAAGAAAGCAGCCGGTATCAAGAGCGGTTCAGGCCGTCCTAATACTGAGAAAGTGGGTACAGTTACCCGTGCTCAGCTGGAAGATATTGCGAAGGTTAAAGAGCCAGACTTAACTGCGGCTGACCTTGACGCAGCGGTACGTACTATTGCCGGTTCAGCCCGTGCAATGGGCCTGAATGTGGAGGGTCTGTAAGATGGCTAAGTTAAGCAAACGCGCACGTCTTATCCGTGAGAAAGTTGAAGCTCGTGATTATGAAATCAACGAAGCAATCAACTTGCTAAAAGAATTAGCAACTGCAAAATTTAAAGAAAGCGTTGATGTATCTGTAAACTTGGGTATCGACGCTCGTAAATCTGATCAAAACGTTCGTGGCGCTACCGTGTTACCTAATGGTACTGGTCGTGACGTACGCGTTGCAGTATTTACCAGTGGCGCTAACGCTGAAAAAGCGAAAGAAGCCGGTGCTGACATCGTAGGTATGGAAGACTTAGCTGAGAAAGTTAAGAAAGGCGAGATGAACTTTGATGTTGTAATCGCTTCTCCAGACGCTATGCGCGTTGTTGGTATGTTAGGTCAAATCTTAGGTCCACGTGGCCTGATGCCTAACCCGAAAACTGGTACTGTAACCCCTGATGTTGCGACTGCTGTTAAAAACGCAAAATCTGGTCAGGTTCGTTATCGCAACGACAAAGCGGGTATTATCCATGCAACTATCGGTAAAGTTGACTTCGATAATGACAAGCTGAAAGAAAACTTAGAATCATTATTGGTTGCTCTGAAGAAAGCTAAACCTTCTTCTGCAAAAGGCCAATTCATTAAGAAAGTAAGTCTTTCGACCACTATGGGCGCTGGCGTTGCCATCGACCAAGGTTCATTGACTGCTGTATAAGGTTTTGTGGGTTGGAGCTTTGCTCCCGTCCAAGACCGCAGGTGTATCGCGGCTGATTCCTGAGAAGGAATAATCAGCGACACTTAATTTCCTGCGCAGATGGTGATATCCGACTCAGACTCTCTGGGTAAGAGATTCACCGTGACAACGTGGTAGGTGCATTATGGCCTACCTATGTGTAACGATCGGTCCAAAGTTTTTTTAAACGGCGGACCAAAAAAAGAGGTGATACTAGTGGCACTAGGTTTAGCAGCAAAACAAGCAATCGTTAAGGAAGTTAACGATGTTGCTTCAAACGCTCTATCCGTCGCTGTTGCTGAGTATCGTGGTATGGAAGTTGCGGACATGACCCAACTTCGTCGTCAAGCGCGTGAGCAAGGCGTGTATCTGAAGGTAATTCGGAACACTCTGGCAAAACGTGCATTCGTTGACACGAAGTTTCAGGACATGGAAACAGCGTTAACAGGTCCTTTGATCTACGGTTTCTCTATCGACGCACCAGGTACTGCTGCGCGTTTATTTAAAGAGTTTGCCAAAGAGAATAAGCATCTGAAAGTTACTGCTCTATCAATTGGCTCAGGCCTGATGGGTGCAGACAAGCTTGACGCTGTGGCTTCACTTCCGACTCGCGACGAAGCATTGGCGAAATTGCTGGCCACCTTCAAAGCGCCTGTTAGTAAGTTCGTTCGTACTATTAACGAAGTTCCTACTAAGTTTGTGCGTGTGTTGTCGGCAATTAAAGACGCTAAATAGAAGCGGTTTTTTAACCAATTTTTTTGTAATTTATAACCCAGGAGTTTAGAGTTATGGCTCTTACTAAAGATGATATTTTGAACGCGATCGCTGAAATGCCAGTTATGGAACTGGTTGAATTGATCGAAGCTGCAGAAGAAAAATTCGGTGTTGACGCTTCAGCTGCTGTTGCTGTTGCTGCTCCAGCTGCTGCCGGCGCTGCCGCTGCAGAAGAGAAAACTGAGTTTGATGTAGTATTGAAATCTGCTGGCGCTAACAAAGTAGCAGCTATCAAAGCAGTTCGCAGCGCAACTGGTCTTGGCTTGAAAGAAGCTAAAGACATGGTTGAGTCTGCACCTGTTGCTGTTAAAGAAGGCATCAGCAAAGAAGACGCAGAAGCACTTGCTAAAGATTTAACTGAAGCTGGTGCGGAAGTTGAAGTTAAGTAAGTTAACAAACTTGCATAACTTGGCCTTTTAGGCCTAGGGCTGGTGGCAATTTAGCCACCAGCCTTTTTGCGCTGTAAAGCATGTATCATTTTTGCCCGTTATTGGGGTGCATGCTCGCGGTGACAAAAACGGGAACGACAAGCTTAATTTAGTTTGTTTTTAACCATCGACTCCTACTCCGGTGGTTAGGGTCATCAATCAGCTAGCTGAGGAACCCCATGGCGTACTCCTACTCTGAGAAAAAACGTATTCGCAAGGATTTTGGTAAACGGCCGCACGTTCTTGAAGTGCCTTACCTGCTGTCAATCCAATTAGATTCATTTAAAAAATTCATCGAGCCGGATCCAGAAGGCAATAATGGCCTGGAAGCGGCATTTCGCTCAGTATTTCCAATTACCGCGTATTCAGGTAATTCGGAACTGCAGTACGTGAGCTATCACCTTGGTACGCCAGTATTTGACGTGAAAGAATGTCAAATTCGCGGCATTACCTACGCAGCTCCTTTGCGGGTTAAACTGCGCCTGGTTCTTTTTGATAAAGAAGCAGCGGCAGGTACCGTTAAAGATATCAAAGAGCAAGAAGTCTACATGGGTGAAATCCCATTGATGACCGAAAACGGTACCTTTGTAATCAATGGTACTGAACGGGTTATCGTTTCTCAGTTGCACCGTTCACCAGGTGTATTCTTTGACCACGACAAAGGTAAGACCCACTCATCAGGTAAAGTGTTGTATAACGCACGCGTTATTCCTTACCGTGGTTCTTGGTTGGATTTTGAATTCGACCCGAAAGATAACGTATTCGTACGTATTGACCGTCGTCGTAAACTTCCGGCGTCAATCATTCTTCGTGCCTTAGAATATGGTACTGAAGAAATTCTTGATATGTTCTTCGACACCACGTATTTCCAATTCCGTGCGAAGAAGATCTTCATGCAGCTCGTGCCAGAACGTTTACGTGGCGAAACTGCGAAGTTTGATATCAAGAACGACGATGGTGAAATCATCGTTGAAAAAGGCCGTCGTATTACTGCGCGTCATATCAACCAAATCGCAAGCCTGAACCAACCAGAAATGGAAGTTCCGCTTGAATACTTGGTTGGTAAAGTATTGGCGAAGAGCTACACCGACAAGAAAACCGGTGAAGTGATTGCAGAAGCGAACGCTGAAATAACGCTCGAATTAATGGCGAAATTACGCGAAGCGGGCTTTAAAAAGTTTGAAACATTGTTCGTGAATGACCTTGATCATGGGCCGTACATGAGCGAAACCTTGCGCATCGACTCAACCAGCAATCGTTTAGAAGCACTGGTTGAAATTTATCGCATGATGCGTCCAGGCGAGCCGCCAACCAAAGAAGCGGCTGAAACCTTATTTGAAAACTTGTTCTTCAGTGAAGACCGCTATGACTTGTCATCAGTGGGTCGTATGAAGTTCAACCGTCGCTTAGGTCGTGATGACCTGACCGGTTCAGGCGTATTAACCAAAGAAGATATCGTCGAAGTTATGAAGAAGCTCATCGAGATCCGTAACGGTCAAGATGAAGTGGATGATATCGATCACTTGGGTAACCGTCGTATCCGTTCAGTCGGTGAAATGGCCGAGAACCAATTCCGCGTAGGTTTGGTTCGTGTAGAGCGCGCAGTAAAAGAGCGCTTAAGCCTTGGCGACTTAGATGGCACCATGCCGCAAGACTTAATTAACGCGAAGCCAATTAGCGCCGCGGTGAAAGAGTTCTTCGGTTCCAGCCAGCTATCTCAGTTTATGGACCAAAACAACCCATTGTCAGAAGTCACGCACAAGCGTCGTATTTCTGCTTTAGGTCCAGGTGGTTTAACGCGTGAGCGTGCCGGTTTCGAAGTGCGTGACGTACATCCAACGCATTACGGCCGTGTGTGCCCAATCGAAACTCCTGAAGGTCCAAACATCGGTTTGATCAACTCATTGTCTACGTTCGCGCGTACCAACGAGTATGGTTTCTTAGAAACGCCGTACCGTCGTATCGACAACGGTGTGGTTACCGATGAAGTAGATTATTTGTCAGCAATCGAAGAAGGAAACTTCGTGATTGCACAGGCAAACGTTGCCTTGAACGATAAAGGTGAATTGATTGAAGACTTGGTTCCATGTCGTCATAAAAACGAATTCACCCTAATGTCTAAAGAGCAAGTTCAGTACATGGACGTTGCTCCGCAGCAGATCGTTTCAATTGCAGCAAGCTTGATTCCGTTCCTTGAACACGATGACGCAAACCGTGCATTGATGGGCTCGAACATGCAACGTCAAGCCGTACCAACACTGCGCGCTGACAAGCCGTTAGTAGGTACTGGTATTGAACGCACTGTAGCAGTCGACTCAGGTGTTACTGTTGTTGCGAAACGTGGTGGTGTTGTTGAGAAAGTTGACGCCAGCCGTATCGTTGTAAAAGTGAACGAAGAAGAAATGTTGCCTGGCGAAGCCGGTATCGACATTTATAACCTTGTTAAATACACCCGTTCTAACCAGAACACCTGTATTAACCAGACACCTACAGTAAATGTTGGTGAGCCGGTAATGCGTGGCGATGTGTTGGCTGACGGTCCGTCAACTGACATGGGTGAATTGGCATTGGGTCAAAACTTACGTGTGGCGTTCATGCCATGGAACGGTTACAACTTCGAGGACTCGATTCTGATTTCAGAACGTGTCGTTCAAGAAGACCGTTTAACCACAATTCATATTCAAGAATTGAACTGTGTGGCACGTGACACCAAGCTAGGTGCAGAAGAAGTGACTTCTGACATTCCTAACGTGGGTGAATCTGCTCTGAACAAGCTCGACGAAGCAGGTATTGTTTACGTTGGTGCCGAAGTTTCAGGCGGTGACATCTTGGTTGGTAAAGTAACGCCAAAAGGTGAGACCCAGTTAACGCCAGAAGAGAAACTTCTGCGTGCCATCTTCGGTGAGAAAGCGTCTGACGTGAAAGACAGTTCATTGCGTGTACCTAACGGTGTCACCGGTACTGTAATTGACGTTCAGGTGTTTACGCGTGACGGTGTTGAGAAAGACCATCGCGCGAAGTCAATCGAAGAGATGCAGCTCAAACAAGTTAAGAAAGACTTAACAGATGAGTTTAAGATCCTTGAAAAAGGCATCTTTGAGCGGGCGCGCAGCCTGTTGTTGGCAAATGGTTTTGATGAATCGAAACTTGCAGGCCTTGAGCAAAGCAAGTGGTTGACGCAAAACCTGAAGAAAGAAAGTGCCCAACAGCAGCTTGAACAAATTGCGCATCAGTATGAAGAAATTCGCACTGACTTCGACAATAAGTTTGAAAACAAGCGTCGCAAGATTGAGCAAGGCGATGATTTAGCGCCTGGCGTACTTAAGATTGTGAAAGTGTACTTAGCCGTACGTCGCCGTATTCAACCAGGTGATAAACTTGCTGGTCGTCACGGTAACAAAGGTGTTATCTCAACCATTCAACCGGTTGAAGACATGCCGCACGACGAACACGGCACGCCAGTGGATATCGTATTGAACCCACTGGGTGTACCATCGCGGATGAACATTGGTCAGATCCTAGAAACTCACTTAGGTATGGCTGCGCGTGGTATTGGTACCAAAATCGAAAACATGATGAAGCGCCATGCGAAAGTTGCTGAAATGCGTGAATTCTTGCAGAAGGTCTATGCTCTGGGTGAAACCCGTCAAACTGTTGATATTAACGAATTCAGCGATGACGAAGTGTTGCGCCTTGCGGAAAACCTGAAGAAAGGTTTACCGACAGCTACACCAGTATTCGATGGTGCAATCGAAAGTGAAATTAAAGACCTACTGAAACTGGCTGATCTGCCTGAATCTGGTCAGATTACCTTGTACGACGGCCGTACCGGTGAACGTTTTGAGCGTGATGTAACTGTTGGTTACATGTACATGCTGAAACTTAACCACTTGGTTGACGATAAAATGCATGCGCGTTCTACCGGTTCGTACAGCTTGGTTACTCAGCAGCCGCTGGGTGGTAAAGCACAGTTCGGTGGACAGCGCTTCGGTGAGATGGAAGTGTGGGCATTGGAAGCTTACGGTGCTGCTTACACCTTGCAGGAAATGTTGACAGTGAAGTCGGACGACGTAAACGGTCGTACGAAGATGTACAAAAACATTGTCGACAACGATCTGCGCATGGAAGCAGGTATGCCGGAGTCCTTCAACGTACTTCTGAAGGAAATCCGCTCGCTTGGTATCAACATCGAGTTGGACCAAGACTGAGACACCACCGGACGCTATTTGCCAGGAGATAAATCGTGAAAGACTTATTAAAGTTTTTAAAACCGACTAACCAGACTGAAGAGTTCGATGCAATTCGCATCGGACTCGCGTCGCCGGACATGATCCGCAGCTGGTCTTTCGGTGAAGTGAAAAAGCCAGAAACAATCAACTACCGTACGTTCAAACCAGAGCGTGACGGGTTGTTTTGTGCGCGCATTTTCGGCCCGGTAAAAGACTACGAGTGCTTGTGTGGTAAATACAAGCGCTTGAAGCACCGCGGTGTGATCTGTGAGAAGTGTGGCGTTGAAGTTACACTGACCAAAGTACGTCGTGAACGTATGGGTCACATTGAGCTGGCCAGCCCAGTTGCTCACATCTGGTTCTTGAAATCATTGCCAAGCCGCATCGGCTTGATGCTTGATATGACGTTACGTGATATCGAGCGCGTATTGTATTTCGAATCATACGTAGTAACCGAAGCGGGTATGACTGATCTTGAACGCGGCCAAATTCTTACTGAAGAAGAATACTTGGATGCGCTCGAAGCTCATGGTGACGAGTTTGAAGCGAAGATGGGTGCTGAAGCTGTATTGTCACTGCTTCAACACATTGATATTGAAGGCGATATCAAACAGCTTCGTGAAGAGCTTCCAGAAACGAATTCTGAAACCAAGCGTAAGAAAATCAGCAAGCGTTTGAAGCTGCTTGAATCATTCCATAACTCAGGCAACAAGCCAGAGTGGATGATCTTGAAAGTGCTACCAGTATTGCCACCGGACTTACGTCCTTTGGTACCGTTGGATGGTGGCCGCTTCGCAACCTCTGATTTGAACGACTTGTATCGCCGTGTGATTAACCGGAACAACCGTCTTAAGCGTCTACTTGACCTTGCGGCGCCGGACATCATTGTGCGTAACGAAAAACGTATGCTGCAAGAAGCAGTTGATGCGTTGTTGGATAACGGCCGTCGTGGCCGCGCTATTACCGGCACCAACAAGCGTCCGCTGAAATCTTTGGCAGACATGATTAAAGGTAAACAGGGTCGTTTCCGTCAAAACCTGTTGGGTAAACGTGTTGATTACTCAGGCCGTTCAGTAATTACTGTTGGTCCTAAGCTGCGTTTACACCAGTGTGGTTTGCCGAAGAAAATGGCACTGGAACTCTTCAAACCATTTATTTATGGCAAGCTTGAAGGCCGTGGTTTAGCGACCACCATTAAAGCTGCTAAGAAAATGGTAGAGCGCGAAATTCCAGAAGTTTGGGACGTGCTTGACGAAGTAATCAAAGAACACCCGGTTATGCTAAACCGTGCACCAACGTTGCACCGTTTGGGTATCCAGGCGTTCGAACCAGTACTTATCGAAGGTAAAGCAATTCAGTTGCACCCACTTGTGTGTGCGGCCTATAACGCTGACTTCGATGGTGACCAAATGGCGGTTCACTTACCATTAACGCTAGAAGCGCAGCTTGAAGCGCGCGCGTTGATGATGTCAACCAACAACATTTTGTCACCAGCAAGTGGTGATCCAATTATCGTACCTTCACAGGACGTTGTATTGGGTCTGTACTACATGACACGTGAAAAAATCAATGCGAAAGGCGAAGGTATGGCGTTTAAAAACGCGAAGGAAGCTGAAAAAGCTTACCGTACCCAATGTGCCGAATTGCATGCACGCGTAAAAGTACGTATCACTGAAACGCTTACTGATGAAGAAGGCGTAACAACGACAACGACAAAACTTTATGACACCACTGTGGGTCGTGCAATTTTGTCTTTGATTCTGCCTTTAGGTATGCCGTTTGACATGATCAACCAGTCAATGGGCAAGAAGCAGATCGGCCGTTTGTTAAACCGTTCTTATCGCGACTTAGGTTTGAAACCTACGGTTATCTTTGCTGACCAAATCATGTATACCGGCTTCCATTACGCGATGATCGCGGGTGCGTCTGTTGGTATTGATGACATGGTTATCCCAGCCGCGAAGAAAGACATTATCGACGCTGCAGAAGAAGAAGTTGCTGAAATTCAGGAACAATTCGAGCAGGGCTTGGTAACCGCGGGTGAGAAGTACAACAAAGTTATCGATATTTGGTCGACCGCGAACGAGAAAGTTTCTAAGGCAATGATGGACAACTTGTCGAAAGAAACCGTTATCAACGCGAAAGGCGAAGAAGAACAGCAAGACTCGTTCAACTCGGTCTATATGATGGCTGACTCTGGTGCTCGTGGTAGCCCAGCGCAGATTCGTCAGTTGGCCGGTATGCGTGGTCTGATGGCGAAGCCAGATGGCTCCATCATCGAAACGCCAATCACCGCAAACTTCCGTGAAGGTTTGAACGTACTTCAATACTTCATCTCAACTCACGGTGCGCGTAAAGGTTTGGCCGATACCGCATTGAAGACAGCGAACTCAGGTTACCTGACACGCCGTTTGGTTGACGTTGCACAAGACGTTGTAATTGTTGAAGACGACTGTGGCACCGAAGATGGTTTGTTCATCAAACCGTTGATTGAAGGTGGTGACGTTGTAGAACCATTGCGTGAACGTGTATTGGGTCGTGTAGTTTGTGACGACGTAATGATGCCTGGCAGCGAGAAAGAAGTTCTGATTCCGCGTAACACATTGTTAGACGAAAAGATGTGTGACGTGTTGGAACAAAACTCTGTTGACCAAGTTAAAGTTCGCTCGGTTATTACCTGTGACACTGACTTCGGTGTTTGTGCGAACTGTTACGGTCGTGACCTTGCTCGTGGTCACTTGGTTAACCAAGGTGAAGCAGTGGGTGTTATTGCTGCTCAGTCAATCGGTGAGCCAGGTACACAGTTAACCATGCGTACCTTCCACATTGGTGGTGCTGCATCGCGTGACTCTGCTGCGAACAACATTCAAGTTAAAAACAACGGTACGTTGAAGCTTCATAACGCCAAGTATGTAGAAAACAGTGACAGCCATTTGGTTATCACCTCGCGTTCTACAGAATTGACGCTAATTGATGAGTTCGGTCGTGAGCGCGAGCGCTACAAAGTACCTTACGGTGCCATCCTCAAGAAAAATGAAGGTGACACGGTCGACTCTGGCGAAATCGTTGCTAACTGGGATCCGCACACGCACCCAATTATCACCGAGGTAGCAGGTCGTCTGAAGTTTGTCGATTTAATCGACGGCGTAACCATGACCCGTCAAACCGACGAACTGACAGGCCTCTCAAGCATCGTTGTGCTTGAAACAGGTCAACGTACCAGCGCCGGTAAAGACATGCGTCCAATGGTTAAATTGGTCGACGCGAAAGGTAAAGACGTGAACATCGTTGGTACGGATATGCCAGCGCAGTACTTCTTGCCAGGTAACGCGATCATTAACCTTGAAGACAATGCTGAAGTGAAAGTTGGTGATACGGTTGCACGTATTCCGCAAGAAGGTTCAAAAACTCGCGATATTACCGGTGGTTTGCCGCGCGTTGCCGACTTGTTCGAAGCACGTCGTCCGAAAGAGCCAGCTATTTTGGCAGAAGTCTCAGGTACTGTTAGCTTTGGTAAAGAAACCAAAGGTAAACGCCGCTTGATCATCACCCGTCCAGAGGGTGGCGATCATTACGAAGAGATGATTCCGAAGTATCGTCAGCTGAACATCTTCGAAGGTGAACAAGTGACTAAAGGTGAAGTTATTGCCGATGGTCCTGAAGCACCGCATGATATCTTGCGTCTACGTGGCGTAAGCGCATTAGCGAACTATATCGTGAACGAAGTGCAGGAAGTTTACCGCTTACAGGGCGTTAAGATTAACGATAAGCACATCGAGACCATCGTGCGTCAGATGCTGCGTAAGGCGATTATCTTGAACCCAGGCGAAACTGAGCTGCTTGAAGGCGAAATGATGGAGCTTTCAGAAGTACTTGCTGCGAACGTGAAAGCGGAAGCAGAAGGCAAAGTACCATCAAGCTATGAGCGTCAATTGCTAGGTATCACCAAAGCTTCATTGTCGACTGAATCGTTCATCTCTGCCGCGTCGTTCCAAGAAACGACACGTGTATTGACCGAAGCAGCTGTACAAGGCAAGCAAGATCCACTACGTGGCTTGAAAGAGAACGTTATCGTGGGTCGTTTGATTCCTGCCGGTACCGGTTTTGCTTACCATCGTGAACGTGCGCGCAAGCGTGCCGAAGCATTGGCTGGCAGTATCGAAGCACCGCGTTTGACTGCAGAAGAAGCAGAGCAGCAACTTGCTGACGCTTTAAATGCAGGAAATGATGCAGCGGATAACGGCGATAAGTCTGAATAAGCAGTCGCTTAGCAGCACTCAAAGTATGGAAAAAGGCCGGTCGAATCATCGACTGGCCTTTTTATTTCCGTCGCTTTTCCTTGACAGTCCAATTATTGACCATTAAAATTCGGCCTCCCCATATTTGGGCGTTAAGCCCGTGGTTTGCTTTTAGCAGGCTAAAAATAAGGGGAAATTTGGATTTTTCATTCTGTTGAGCGACATCAACATAAGTCAGGAGTAATGAATGGCAACAGTTAACCAGCTGGTGCGCAAAGGTCGTCAAAAGCCGGTTGTGAAAAGCAACGTACCGGCACTTGAGGCTTGCCCACAAAAACGCGGTGTATGTACCCGTGTTTATACAACCACCCCAAAGAAGCCAAACTCTGCACTGCGTAAAGTATGCCGTGTACGTTTGACTAACGGTTTCGAAGTTTCTTCGTACATCGGTGGTGAAGGTCACAACCTGCAAGAGCACTCTGTCGTATTGATTCGCGGCGGCCGTGTAAAAGACTTGCCAGGTGTTCGTTATCATACAGTTCGTGGTGCTTTAGACTGTGCAGGCGTAAATGATCGCCGCCAAGCTCGTTCAAAGTACGGCGCAAAACGGCCAAAATCTTAACGGTTCTCCGTTAGTAAGGCCAAACTGTTCATTAGAAAGTTTTGGGTAATAACCTGAATTAATCGGAGAATATTGAGATGCCAAGAAGACGCGTCATAGGTCAACGTAAAATTTTACCAGATCCTAAGTTCGGATCAGAGTTGTTGGCTAAGTTCATAAATGTCGTCATGGTTGACGGCAAAAAATCTGTCGCTGAAAACATTATTTACGGTGCGTTAGACATCCTGACTGAGAAGTCGGGTAAAGACCACCTTGAAATTTTTGAAACTGCGCTGGACAACGTTCGTCCTACTGTCGAGGTTAAATCTCGTCGTGTTGGTGGTTCAACCTACCAAGTACCAGTAGAAGTACGTCCTGTTCGCCGCAATGCACTGGCTATGCGCTGGTTAGTTGATGCTGCGCGTACTCGGGGTGAAAAATCCATGGCTCAGCGTCTGGCAGGTGAAATGCTAGATGCATCAGAAAATAAAGGCTCTGCTGTGAAGAAGCGTGAAGACGTCCACCGTATGGCCGAAGCGAACAAAGCGTTCGCACACTATCGCTGGTAAATTCACAGTTAACCCAAAGAGGAATTTATGGCTCGACAAACATCGATTGAGCGCTACCGTAATATCGGTATCTGTGCTCACGTAGACGCAGGTAAAACAACCACCACTGAACGTGTGTTGTTCTACACCGGTTTGTCTCACAAATTAGGTGAGGTACATGACGGTGCAGCGACTACCGACTGGATGGAGCAAGAACAAGAGCGTGGTATTACTATTACCTCTGCTGCTGTAACTGCTTTCTGGAAAGGTATGGACCAGCAGTTCCCTGAACACCGTATCAACGTTATCGATACTCCAGGACACGTTGACTTCACTATCGAAGTTGAACGTTCACTGCGTGTACTTGATGGCGCTGTAGTGGTGTTGTGTGCATCTTCTGGTGTACAGCCGCAAACTGAAACAGTTTGGCGTCAGGCGGACAAATACGAAGTACCACGTATGGTATTCGTAAACAAAATGGACCGTGCTGGTGCAGATTTCTTGCGCGTAGTAGGCCAAATCAAAACCCGTTTAGCAGCGGTTCCTGTACCAATCCATTTACCGATTGGCGCGGAAGACCACTTCAAAGGCGTTATTGATTTGATCAAAATGAAAGCTATCAACTGGAATGAAGAAGACCAGGGTATGACTTTCAGCTACGAAGAGATTCCAGCAGAACTACGTGAAGAAGCAGATGCGTATCACGCAGAGCTTGTTGAAGCAGCCGCTGAAGCTAACGAAGAGTTGATGAACAAGTACCTTGAAGAAGGTGACTTGACTGAAGCTGAAATCAAAGCTGGTTTGCGTTCACGTACTCTGAACAACGAAATCATTTTGTGCCTATGTGGTTCTGCATTTAAGAACAAAGGTGTTCAAGCAATGCTTGACGCGGTTATCGAATACTTACCTTCACCAACTGAAGTTAAGGCTATCCGCGGTATTCTTGACGACGAATCTGAAGGCGTGCGTAAGTCATCTGATGACGAGCCGTTCTCAGCATTGGCGTTTAAGATTGCAACTGACCCGTTCGTAGGTACTTTAACCTTCTTGCGCGTTTACTCGGGCGTTCTGTCTCAGGGCGACACCGTGTATAACCCAGTGAAGAGCAAGCGCGAGCGTATCGGCCGTATGGTACAGATGCACGCAAACGACCGTAAAGAAATCAAAGAAATCTTGGCGGGCGACATTGCAGCAGCTATCGGTTTGAAAGATGTAACTACCGGTGACACCTTGTGTGACCCGAACAACATCATCACGCTAGAGCGTATGGAATTCCCAGAGCCAGTAATCTCTGTTGCTGTAGAGCCAAAAACTAAAGCTGACCAAGAAAAAATGGGTATTGCTTTAGGTAAATTGGCTGCAGAAGATCCATCGTTCCGCGTTAAAACTGATGAAGAATCAGGCCAAACCATTATTTCTGGTATGGGCGAGCTTCACTTAGACATCATCGTTGACCGTATGAAGCGTGAATTCAAAGTTGAATGTAACGTTGGTAAACCACAGGTTGCGTACCGTGAAACTATCCGCCAAGCAGTGGAAGTTGAAGGTAAGTTCGTACGTCAATCAGGTGGTCGCGGTCAGTTTGGTCACGTTTGGTTGAAAATTGAGCCAATGGAATTTGACGCAAACGATGATGACGCGCCGAACTATCAGTTCGTGAACGAAATCGTTGGTGGTGTAGTACCGAAGGAATACATCCCTGCGGTAGATAAAGGTATCCAAGAGCAAATGCAGAATGGTGTAATTGCTGGTTACCCAGTACTTGGCGTGAAAGCGACCTTGTACGATGGTTCATACCACGATGTCGACTCATCAGAAATGGCATTTAAGATCGCAGGTAGCATGGCATTTAAGAAAGGTGCCCAACAAGCTCGCCCAGCGCTTCTTGAACCAATGATGAAAGTTGAAGTAGTTACCCCTGAAGACTTCATGGGTGACGTGGTTGGTGACTTGAACCGTCGTCGCGGTATCATCGAGGGTATGGAAGATGGCCCTGGTGGACTGAAAGAGGTACGTGCACAAGTTCCATTATCAGAAATGTTCGGTTACGCTACTGACCTGCGTTCGCAGACTCAGGGCCGTGCATCTTATGCAATGGAATTCTTGAAGTACGCTGAAGCACCAAACAACATTGCTGAGCAAGTTATTTCTGCTCGTCAAACTAAAGATTAAGTAGAGTCTGGTCCGGTTCTTTAAGGGACCGGACTTTTAACTTAAGTTAAGGAAAAGTCATGGCTAAAGAAAAATTTGAACGTTCCAAACCGCACGTTAACGTAGGTACAATCGGCCACGTTGACCACGGTAAAACTACTCT
>NZ_JBLWWA010000013.1:0-15129 GCF_048268165.1 Pseudidiomarina sp.
CTGTGGCTATTAATGATGATCGTACAGCTGCCACTAAGGAAGCCAAGCGGCAAGCGGATATTGTTGCCCGCCAGACAGAAGAGGAAGCCCAAAAATTTAGCGATGGCAAAGGGTGGAAGCAGAAAGAGACACGAGAGCAAGCAGATAGAGCAAAGGAACAAGCGCTGACGGTGACGCTATACGATGCGGCTGCGTACGTGGCTAATCGAATTGGCGCACGCCTGGTGGTTCTTAAAAACGACAGCTGACACGTGACGATAGCCAGCCCACCCCGGCTGGCTTATTACCTTGAGGCAACGCGCCGCCCGCCTTCTTTTAAAATCAATATTTTATAGTTTATTCCGAATTTGGGAGAAACTCTCTTTATGCGTTATATGACTCTTTAACGCAATAACGTTAACCCCCTTCTCGTCAAGTTGGCTTAAACCATAATTAATCCTGCTTGTGACTTGTCTTGAATAGAAGATATGTTCTGCGAAGCTAACGCAGGTATAGTTTGCTTCTATTTAATTGCGGTGGAGCAGCACATACGACGCTGTAAGCCAGAGGCCATAAAAGATTACTTGGAAAGGGGCGGTAAATGAGTTCAGGGAACCCAGCCGGGCGCTTGCTCGGGATCGTAGAAGAAGCGCGCACGATAAAGGACGACATGTCGATCAAGCAGGCATGGGAGAATATTTTAGGGGTTGATAAAGACAATCACTCACAGATGATGTTTCGACTAGGTCGCGTCATGTTGCTGCCAGAGCAGGTAATGGCAGAGATTCGCGAGTACTACCCTGACGAGGAAGACGCCCAAAAATACTGGGTTGGCCAGGTCAATAAGGCTTTATTTCAAGGAACTCATACAGGGCAGAAGTGGAATGGAGTTAAGCAGTACTTTGATAACCATACTGTCCAGTACCTTAAGATGGCAGCGGCGATGCTTAAAATGGTGCAAGGAGAGCAGCTACTCGGCAGCGATCAGCTAGATACTATGCGCAGCAAGCTGAATGACATCCTAGAAGAACTGGAAGCTCACAACCTAAGCCGCAGCGCAAAGGCGATCATCAGGAGCCATTTAAATGCCATCCTTGGAGCTTTGGATGAGTACAAAATTTGCGGGAAGCAAGGAATAGAAGAAGCATCTCATCGCGCTGTCGGCGAACTGGCTGTCAATCGTGAGCTTCGCAATGAAGTTAGTAACACTCCAGTCGGGAAGAAGTTCGCAGCCGCACTGATATTCATATTCGGCATTGTTGGCGGGGCGAATGACTCTCTTCAACTGACAGAGAGCGTCCCAAAATTCCTTGAAGATATTCGCTCAAGCGAAGAGCAAGTAGCTGAACATGCTAAGCAGGATGACGCAGAAAGAGCGGAATGATAATTAGCGCCAAAATAGAGAGATGCCTTTAGTACGCTGAGTTATAGCTTATTTGTACTTGGCTTCCTTCCTAACAGTTCTTCTAGCTTCCGCTTGGCATCGCGGTTTGTGGTTACCTGGGCTGCGTCTACTGGCTGGGGGCCAATCCGAGAGCGTGGCTCGTAACGTGGGTCACTTGGCGAGCGGGCTTCTGTGCCAAAGTCGATAGAATCGGGGCTTAGGTCAGCAAGATGAAGAATTGAGCCTACCGTTATTTTTCCTCTTGCGACTGCGTTAAGGCGTCCCTCGCGCACCCAGCCGCTTACTCTTGAGCGTTTCACCTCGAATGGTTCTGCCACTTCATCGTAGCTGTAGACCAACTTATCTAAAATCACTTTGCCTGCCTATGTGAAGTCTAGGCCGCACCGTATGCGTGCCATAAAAAGGATGACGCCTCATTTGTACGGTTTATTTCTTTTGAGAGGGTTTTCCAAGCTTTTAACGATTTAACGCTATGACGTTTTAACGCATTAACGCTAGTGGCATACTGAGCGCGCAACCGTCGAGAGGAAGGATGCGATGCTTTTAGAAACCGATGAGCTGGATATTATTGAGCTGTGCCGTGACACCAAGGGGCGTCGAAACCTTAACGCGGAGCGCGTGTGGGAAGACCGTGAAAGGATTCGTAAGCGCCTTGGTTGGGCTGTAAAGAAAGGTGATAGCCGTAAGGTGAAGCATCTGGAGGAGCGCCTGGCCAAGCTGGAAGCGGAGGCATTGGATCCTTCGTTCAGCTATGCCAAAGAGGTTAATCGGCAACGCTACATTCGACGCCCCGGGTAATGGTCTTAATGGAGGCGACACAAGGTGAGCGACTTGTTTTTAACAGTGGAGGAGCTGGCACACCTAACCGGTAGAAAGCAGCACAAGAGCCAGCGTGAAGTTCTAGATGCTATGGGTATCTATTGGAAGGTGAATGCGGCGGGAAAACTGCTGGTTGGTCGCAAGCATGTTGAAGAGGTGTTTGGTGGCCATAGAGGAGAAGCGAGGCGTCAGGTAAAGCCCAACTTCGACGCGCTGAAGCTGTAACCATTCTTCTAGTGGGGTTTTTAGTGGTGTTATTGGGTAAGTTACATAAGAAAAACGCTGTATTTAAAAGTTGAAAACATTAACGACCGTATTCCTTACATGAAATACGGTCGTTGTTGAGCTACCATAAAAACACTTCTTCATAGGTTCTCGTCGCGATGACGCAGCCTCTCAGTCTCAACAAGACGAGGTGCGTTATGGCTCGACAAGCCGCTACTCGATTAAGCCCCCGCCGCATTGAAGCACTTAAGCCTTCTGATAAGCCTTATCGGGTTACTGATGCTGCCGCTACGCCTGGCGGCCTGTTGCTAGAAGTGCGTCCTACAGGTGGCAAGTCGTGGGTATCGCGTGTGAGCATTGCGGGTGGCTATGAAGAGAGCGGCGCAGGCGAGTTTGTTAAGCGTTGTGCGCGCCGCATCGATATCACCCTTGGCCAGTGGCCGTTGATCGACATTGAAAAGGCTCACGCTCTTCACCGTGAGAATGCCTCCCTAGCGGCCATGGGCAAGCACCCGCGAGCAGAAAGAATGTTGAAGCGCCTATCACCGCTATTTGGTGAGCTCATGGAGCGATGGCTAGATCATATTGAGCGTAATAAGTCGTTAACCTCACGCACCTTGGATGCCCACCGTCGCCGGTGGCGTCTTCACCTTGGCCCCTTAAACGCCATCCCAGTGGATCAGCTGGCCAAGTCGGCTATTGCGTCGGTGCTAACGCGCATTGCCGATAAGACCCCCGCACAAGCAAGGGCAAGCCTTATCACCCTGCGTGCGGCGTTGGCGTGGGCGTGCCACCAGGGGTGGATTGATAGCAATCCCGCCGACGGTATGAAGGCCGACGCTTACGGGGCCGGCACAAGCAAGCCGCGTGACGTGGTGCTGTCGCTGGAAGAGTTGCGCCAGGTTTGGCAAGCCGTGACTGACTCCCGCATGGATCCTTGGACAAGCGCCGCGATTCAGTTGCTCATCCTAACCGGTGCGCGCCGTGATGAAGTGGCGGGTATGCGAATTGAGGAGCTAGACCTGGATAACAACGCCTGGCACTTGCCCGCGGTGCGCGCGAAAACCTCTACTGCTCGCACCATCTATCTGTGCTCTATGGCGATGACCATCATTCGTGAGCGGATCAAAGCGCGGACGGTAGGGCCGGTGCTTTCGGGTAGAACAGGGGAGGGCGTTCACCCAGATAGCTTAACAACGGCTGTAACGCGCTTGCGTCATGGCAAGCTGAAAGCGTTGGGGCAGAGAAAGCCCTTCACTGTTCACGATCTACGCCGTAGCGCCGCCACTGCTTGGGGTGAGCACTTGGACGCACGGCCAGAGCTTATTGATCGGATGCTGGGCCATGCCCGCCGCAATCCTATTGAGGCGGCTTACCAACACCAGACCTACGAGCGACAGCAGCGGGCCACTATTCAGGCCTGGGGCAACTTGGTGCTCGATCATGTCGCTAACTTGCCCGGTGATAACGTGACGCCAATGTGGCGAGGGCCTGCGCGTGACAGAGAAGCTGAGGCGATAGCGTTATAAGTTGCGGTGCCCGCTCTACCCGCTTCTCTTTACTCGTCTTCTTTGGCCTGCCATTTCACTATGCGTTAGTACGGCAGCTCATCGGGAAAATCACTGAAATCGGTCTTTTGGCTTTCTTCGCTCATTGTGTAGGGCTCGATCGACCTGCTGTTTTGATGCTTGCCAACATGCTCGATGAGTGCCTCCCAGTGTTTTTGTAACAAGCTCACGTGGAGAAGATCTTCACGCAGGCCAGAAGCGCCCTCCTGAATCGGGACTTTCCAGAATGCCGGCGTCGCTTTGATGGTTTCCCATACGCGCAATTCATCGTAATCGAGCAGGGAAGGCTTCGCGAGCGCTAGTCTGACGACTCGAAGTGATTCGTCAGTGGACCACAAGCTCTCAAGCTCGACTAAAAAGGTAGTGTCCAGCCCGTATTCACGATCCTTAAAACTAATCTGTCCCGCCGCTCTCTCAATCGCCCATTCAATTACGCCGGTAATAGTACGCTTCTGCTCCCGAGCCAAGAGATCAACGAGATACTTGGTCTTAGGATCGATGCGCAGTGAAACACTGACCGTAGGGTTGCTGGCCCTGCTAGGGGCTCTTTTCTTAGTCATTTTGCGGCCTAAAAAATTACTGTAATGCGCAGTATTTGCATGAATGCGTTTGGCGTCAACGTGCATTATAATAACTATTGTGCAGCTTTTGCTTTCAGTAAATGCTAATGATGTATAGCCTATGCCCTTGAGCTACAAAGGAGAGCCTAGTGAAGCCTATTAAGAAAAAGCCCTACACCCTTCGCCTGGAAACCTGTCTCGGTGAGCGTATCGAGCAATGGGCACGTGATAACCGTCGGACATTTACTGCCGAGATTGGCTTGCTGATAGAGCAAGGCATTGAGTGGAGAAAGAACCATGGGGACAAGCCACTGAGCCAGGGCGAAACCCTTGAAAAAACGGTAAGTACAGGTAGCTAAAAGCAAACGGAGATAAGCGCTATGTCAGCAGCCAATGCCGCTCGTGAGAGCCGCAGCAACACCCAGCCGCTAAAGATCGAACTTGCCCTCGATATGCTCATTCGGGCTGATCAGGACGAACGCTTCATTATGTCGTTCGATGCAATGCAAGAGTATGGCGATTCGTGCCTTCATACGACGATTGCCACGCTACGCGAAAAGGGAATCACTTTCCTTCAGCAACCCTACAAGCACCAACACCGTCACGGCGGTACCGCGCACTTCCAGTCCTATCGCATTGCCCCCAGCAGCCGTGAATCGGCTAAACAGTTAGCCCAACACTACTCCGATATGCGTGAGGTGCGCTCGTGAAACCACTAAACACATACATCTCCCCAGCCTCCCAAGCAGACACGCTTCTGCGTTGTGTTGAGCCAACAACCCGGCGAGTGGAGAGGCTGGCATCCGCATTAAGTGTGTGCGGCCAAGCCGAAGAGTATGCGCGCCTTAAAGGTGCACCCGAAGCAATGGCTGCCTTGCGCCGCGTGACGCGAGGAGTCGCTATCAAAGAAGGCCTCGACGCGCTTTCAAAATCGCCCTTTAGTAACGAAGCCCATGACGCTGTGACCAGCGACGTAACGCTAGGACAGTGGTGCTTTCTGGCTGATCAAGCCGAATACCTAGCCGATGTTGCCGAGCAAGCGTTTGCCCTGGACTTGCCGAGCGTAGCGGCTCAGATGCTGACGTACAGCATCGACTCATTAGCGCGTATTGCGCTGGAGGCTGATGCCAGCAGCGATCAGGCCGATGAAAAAAATTCGACAAAAAAGGGCACAAACCTCCACTAGTGCCCCTTTTACATTATTAGGAGTTAGTCATGAACCTACACAGGAGTAGCGATGTGCCGAGCATCAACGATGTCATCGATATGCTGGATAGCTATGCGGGGTTATTAGAGCTGGCTATTGAGCGTACGAGCGTTCCTGTCGAGTCGGTTCCTTATCTGCCGACCCGGCACGCTGTTCGCTGCTGCTGTCGAGGTCTTGATGCGCTCCACATCGCGAGTATTGGAATGAATTGCGCGCAGTCGTTCACGCGTCCGGTCCTTCTAAACGGTCGCTGGTTTCGTCCGGTAGATCTGCTGCGGCAAGCGCTTGAGCAGCTAGAAGGCGCGGCGCAGGTCGTTAAGCGACATCAGCTGGGAGGCGTAACACCATCCGCCAACCAAGCGACGCTCGCTGAACTGGCCGACCGTATTCATCACGTAGAGCAGGATTTGGTGGGCTAATGGGGCCAGCGGTTACGCATCTTTCATTTCCACATCGCCAACAGGTCTAACGAACGAAAAAGTTCTGTCTCTGTGCTGGCTGGCGAGAGGCGAGGCTGTATGGAATAGCGCTGGGGGCGCATGTGACTCATATTATACGGAAAACCCTGAAACACATTTCGACGACCCTGTTAGTGGCTTTGTGGCCGCGATTGCGATGCCGTTGCCAGTGCCGAAGAGATAATCCCAGACGGCAAGCCTGTTCGCGACGAATGGTAAGCGTGGTGATGACGCAGGGTTTTATGCTCTTCATCTGATGATTTGCTGGGGCCATTTTGGCTGTTGCGTACGACGTCCGTCAAACGTGGAATGCGCCGAGGTGGCAGCGAGCCACCAGAACTAAATCGTTTGCGCCGGAGCATTGAGGCAGAGGAACGGCAGCGGCGCGAGTACCATGCGCGGCGTGCTGGGGTGGCTAAAGGTATTTGGGAGGCAGCAGAAGCGATCTCCTACACCCATATCTAATGCGTAAAGGCGTTCGACCTGTGGCGACATTCGTCAGCCAATATTCGAGAAGCGCTTTGTTTTCGATGATCAGAGTCGCCTATCAATGCGTAACTGCTTGCTGATCAACGTAGAAGGCCCCTCTGGCATTCAAACGCTCGAAGCCATCACACCCAAGGGCGACAAGCTATGGCGGGCGGCAGATGAGAGGCGGCTACCACGTCATACCCGGAACTACTGAGGCGATATACGTTGTGGAAGGCTGGGCAACGGGGGCGAGCATTCACGCGCCACCTACGCTATGGTAGCCGTTGCCTTCACGTCTGGTGCCCTTCTTGCCACCGCCAAAAGCGTTAGACGCGAAGCGCCGGGAGCACGCTTAGTGATTGCAGGGGACAATGACCGAAAGCCGGACGGCAGCAACCCTGGGCGTGCGGCCGCTGAAGCTGCGGCTGAAGCCACTGGTGCTGATGTGCTTCTACCTGAGTTTGCTGCAAATGAAGAAGGCACGGACTGGAACGACTATCAAGCGGCTCACGGTATCGATGGATTGCGCCGCGCCTTAGAGAAGGGCTTGGGCGAAGAGGACGAGCTGCTGGCACTCCTCGAAAAATCCAAGGCCAAGCATTTGTTAGCGAAAGAGCCGCCGCCTCAAGCGTTTGTCGTTGAGGGGCTTATTCCTGAGCCGGTTGCAGCCGCTATCGTTGCACCTGGCTCAACCGGCAAAAGCTTCTGGCTAATGCAATTGGCGGCCTGCGTGGTGACCGGCACACCGTTCATGGGGCAGGCAGTGGAGCGCCCAGGATCGGTGCTGATGTTCGGTGCTGAGGATAGCTGCGACGAGATGTCTAGGCGGCTTCACAGCATTACCCGGGAGTATGAATTCGATGGCTGTCGACTCGACCCAAAGGCGCTGGGGGAGGGTCTCTATCCTATCTCCTTGCTAGGTCAAGATAACCGCCTGACTGTTCACGAGGGCCGTGACATTGTGCGTCACGAGGCCCGTATATCGCGCCTGATACGGATGGCCAAGGCAATCCCTAACCTGCGCATGATCATCATTGATCCAGTGAGCCGCTTCCGCTCTGGCGACGAGAACGACAATGAGGCCGCGACCCGCTTTGTTGAAGTGCTTGAGCAGATCCGTGAAGAAACTGGCGTTACCGTCCTGTGTGCCCACCACAGTCGCAAAGGGAGTACAGGCGAGGATGTCGACGATATACGGGGCGCGAGCGCGTTTGTGGACGCCCTGCGCTTTGCGGCAACGTTGGCCAGGCCAAAGCTCGGAAAAGGGCTTTGCGAGGACGATGCAAAAGGCATGGTTCGGTTTAGCGTCGTGAAATCCAACTACCGTACAGATGTTGATGAGCAATGGATGCGCCGTGGGGTGGGTGGAGTATTGAAGCCCATTGCAGCGCCAAAGCCCCAGGCTCAGCGTACCCAACAGCGTAGTGAAGACCGCTATCAGGAAGTCCTTCCCCAGCTAAAAGAGCTCGTCAGTAAAAAGGCCAGGGATGGTGACCCGTTAACACGGAGTAAGCTTCGCCGGCTTTATGGAGGGAAAGAAAACGACTTCGGAGTAGGCAAAGACCTGCTAGAAAAACTGGCTAATCAGGCCATTGAAGAGCGAGTCTTTAAATTACATGACAACGGGACGCTTCATCTGTGGTGAAAACGCAACAGAATTTAATGGATGAAAATAATATAAAATCAATTGATTAATCCTATAAAACGCAACGCAAGAGCAACAAAACGCAACACTCAAAAGAAGACGCAACGCTATACCTAATGCGCCGCTATTCAAAGGCTAATAACGTGGCCTGAAAGTTGGCCTGGCCTTGTGGCCTTAATCAGGCCACTTTGTCAGTCCAGGCCACGCAAACACGCATGGTTGGGCTCGTCGCTGGAAATGATGGCCTAAATCAAAAGCAAGGCCACAAGGCCACTGAAACCCGCATGACACGGGGCTTTGACTGGCCTTGTTTTCCTACCCCTACGGGGGAGACCTGTTTTTAAGGCCACCCCTAGGTAGTTAGCGCCAAGGGCGCGCTGATAACGCTGCTATGAGGTTTTAAGATAGAGCCAGGGCAGCTATACAGCTCACTAAATTGTTGATCTCCTGTTGAGTATTCTTAAAGGGCACCATACTTTTGACAATCTCATTGAGTTAATGGCGTTAATACTAGTGACGCCCGCTACCTCGATCCACCTTATAGCTTGCGGCATGCTCCTCTGGGGTTTAATTGATGAGTGATTGGGAAGACTTTTGTGAATCTAAAGGATGGAACCCTGCTTCAGAAGATGATTACGATGAATTCTTGGAGTCACTGGAGGATGACCAGCCACGACAAATCCCAATAAAGCCTGGCTCAGACTACCAGCGTTTTGATTCTTACACTGAGGCGGCTGCGTGGGCTAAGGCGAACCCAGGCCGAGTGATAAGGCGCGCACCAGATGGTTGTGGATTTGAGACAAAAATTGAATTGCGCAACAATCGCCTCCCATCCGCCGAGAGTGCTGTTCACCCTCCGGTAAAGGAAGATCCTATTCGGGCCACTATGAAGCGTTATGCTGAAATTAAGCAGCTGACACCACACTTGCATGACGTGTTGGCTAACTCCGCGTCTAATGGCAGTCGCTTGTATATGCGCCCTTTCTATCAAGATGTTTGGAATGCCGAGCTGAGCTCTTTAAGTCACGACCAACTTCTTCGCTTACGTCTACTCCTGTTAGCCCTCCTTGAGGCTAAACGTCAACACCTGAGTAATTTGTATGCCGCAATGAGTAAAAGCCGAAAGATGAGGCGTGGGAACTATGGTGAAGAGCTTTTTGAGGTAGTTAACTCAATCATGGAAGGCGTGCTTGTCGACATTGATAAGCAGTTGGCTAGATAGCGTGTTAGATCGCAAAAGCAAGGCCTTACCCTTTCGGACTTCAAATCGGAGTGGGCCAAAGCTCTTAAAGCAACCATCTTTTTGATGTTTGCTTCCCATAAAAATGAAGCCCTAAAATCAAAGCTCTACGATAAAAACACGGATTCCTAGGGCGAAGTAGCCAAAATATGCTTGTAGGTGGAGCTGCTATAGCCCCCCCCTCAGCGGCTGTAGGGGGTGGTACAGCGGTTGAGGTACACCAGCGGCTGTAGGGGCTTTTTTCCAAAGCAGGAAACAACCCAGCTGCTGGGAGATAGGTTTATTGCTTCCCAGTTCTGGAAATCAGGCAGCGTTATGTGCCAGGATCGTATTCCATCAGCGACATATGAGACTCGATAGCAGAGCAGATCGTCAGCGACCTGGAAGAGTTTGGCAATATTGGATTTGAAATCCAGAATTTGCAATCAGGTGCGGGCCGTCCCGCGGAGTACGCTACCCTCAATGAACAAAAGTCCACTTTGTTGCTGCGCTCACACCAGGGGTGTGAATTGAACTCACACCCTTTTTGTCATCATCCAGCCGACCCAATTTACTCAGACGAGATAGTCAGCCAGGGTATTATGACTCGAGCTTAACCAGTGGGGACTGCTTTATCCTTGGAGCATCATAGCTAGCATCTTCTCTTCAGCCTTACGCCCTCTCTCTTTCGACCCAGCCTGCCAAGTATCGGCAGCAGCCTTGTCTTGCCCCATTGTGTCAGTGCGCCAATAACAGCGCATCTGGCGAGGGTAGTGGGCAGGCTTAGGAACTTCACACCAAACATCAACCATTCTGTCTTCTGCCTGAACAAGCCCCTGGCGTTCCATGTTTCGCAGCGTTCGCGCTACGTTCGACACGTCCAGGCTCAAGATGGTGGCCACGGTTGCCGCGTTACGTGGAGGTGTTCCCCATTCAAGGTTAGCGTAGTCATCGGTCAGGCTCAGCGCTTCCAGAATACAACGTTTGTTATTTGTCATTCTCATATAATAAGCCCAACGGTATTGGTCAATAAGCAGCACCGTACTTTAACGCAGCGGCGTTGGTCAATAAGATACGTATATTCTCGTTTTATGCGGCGTGCCGGTAATTTCATCCGGGCGTCATCCTCTATGGAGCTGTTTCGTCGGCTCGCTCCTTGCTCGCTGTTACGACTCTAAGGCGGGCAACCATGAGGGCTGGTGTGGCTCGCACCTTAAGGAGTTAGCCTGAATGCTCAGATATGCGCATTTGAGATAATAACCAAAGCAAGATTCCTGGGTTTGCTCCTTAGATGTGGCGATTCACAAAGCAGAGTCCGGTGCGACGCTTTACGTTATAACCAATATGAAGCTGGGTAGTTACCATATACCCAGCTTCACTCGTTTCTTGAGGTTAAGGCCAATTTCCGAGACTGGATTTCTCGTCGCGTTTCAGAATACGGCTTTAAGGAGAGCGTAGACTTTCGCTCATTTTTGAGCGAAACCCCTAGCGGTGGGCGTCCCAGCAAGGAGTACGCTATTTCCCTCGACATGGCTAAAGAGCTATCCATGGTCGAGCGTAACGAGAAGGGCAAGCAAGCGCGCCAGTATTTCAAGCTTGGTTATTCAGATAAAGCACCTGATAAGGGCTTTAAGACTGGTTCATAAAAAAATGTAGCCCTACAATCAATCGCTTATGTGGTTTTACTCACATTTGAGTAAAAGGGCGTGCGCCATCTGACTGGGTTTTACGAAACTTTTGTAAAACCTTTGCGGGATTGCCTGAATAGGCTCACGTTGCGCCGACTCGGCTCATTCTGTCGATGATTGCTGCTTTAAGTCACGCCTGAGTGAGGTCATGTTGCCCTGACTTAGGGGCGTTTTGGTGTCGAGATTTAACTTCACCATATTCACAAATATGTAGAATTTACGCTGTGTCGCGCTCGTGTCGGGGTAAGTCACGTCAACGCAACATCTTCCTTAGGCTGCGTGGCATCCCGCTGTCTCTAAATTGGAGACGCTTTTCTTCGACCTGCCTAGTCGAGCCTCACCATTTTGGCGAGTACTACGAAACTTTCGTAGTTGGTAACCATAACGGCACCACTCATGCCAAAGCGCGAGTACGAGAAATTACAGGCATGCGCCTGAAAGATGGTGTAAGCTGGGATGAAGTGAGCAATAAGAGCGGCCTTGGAGTTTAGGCCTAGAAAAAGCAAACCCCCAGATCCTCTGGTGCTTGGCGGCGAAGGAGGAAGCTGGGGGCGGAGACAAGCGCCTGGGAGGGCGCGATTGCCTTATGTCCAGTATAGCCGTTGATTCTGCGGAGCGCACCCCCAGTCCGCAAATTGAATTGATCGCGGAGCCGATGAGCTACCACAGCACTGAGTGGGGCTTCTTTTCCGTGGTGTCCAGACATCCTGAGAAAGGGATGCTGCAGAAATCTTACCCACTGCGCCTGCTATCCGAAGTGCTTTCGGCGGTACCGCGTGATCGTGATACCTATGTAAGCCAAGCAGAGTTCACCAAGCCCAACCGGCGTGTCGTCAATCTAGCCCGTGTTGGCCTGCTGTTCGTCGATATTGATCCAGGCCCGATAACGCACCTTGATGGCGACCAATGGGCTATGCGCTGCTTGATAGCATGCCAAGATGAGGGCGTACCAGCGCCTAGTTTGATTGTGTTTAGCGGCCGCGGCGTTCATATGAAGTGGCTGCTGGATCGACCGCTCCCGCGTGCGGCTGTCATGCGCTGGAACCACGCTCAAAAGTGCTTAGTAAAACGGTTTGAACACATTGGTGCGGACGCCGGTGCGCGCGATGCCTCTCGCGTACTGCGGCTACAGGGCACGATCAACGAGAAAAACCTTAAGCGCTGCGAAGTGGTCTGGGAAGATCGTGACCCCCGTGACGGTGAGTTGGTGCGCCATAGCTTCGACACGCTGTTTGATGAGCTCGTAGAGGTGCCCCGGCATATTTACGACGCACAGCGAGACGCCGAGCAGAAAGCCCGTGAGGAGCGCCAGAAGCGCCGCGAGAGCTTTACCCTTATTCGTGGTGGTAAATACGGCTTACGTCGCTTAGGTGACCGTCAGCTTGCCTGGGATCGCTTAGAAGACCTCCGGTCGCTGGCCTCAATGCGGGCCAACAATATCGAGGGGCAGCGTATGCTGTTCTTATTCTGGTCGACTAACTTCCTCGCGCTTGCCCAGCCAACCAAAGCGAACTCACTTCACTACGAAGCACGCTCCCTAGCCAAAGAGATTGCCCCTGGCTGGACTTATAAGGACTGTGACCTCGGCACTACCTTCAGGCGCGCAACGGCGTATGCGCAGGGCGAGCAGATAGAGTTTAACGGCCGTAAGTACCCGCCGCTTTACACGCCGCGTAACGACACGCTGATTCAGGCGCTACAAATCACCCCTGAAGAGCAAAAGAAGCTCAAGACAATCATCAGCAAGGAAGAGGCCGCTTGGCGTCACGCGGAACGTGAGCGACAGCGCCGCCGATTGGCTGGCATGGCAGAGCGTAGCGAGTATTTGGAAAGCATGGCAGCCACTACGGAAGAGCGCCGTAAAGCCGTATTGGAGCTGCGCGGTAAGGGCCTTTCACAGCGCGCGATTGCCAAAGAATTAGGGCTATCGAAAACACGAGTAGTTCAATTGCTTGAGGGATTGAAAGAGGGTGGTCAGTAGCCCGTGCGTACTACTTGGGGGCGAAGCCTAGGAGTAGTCATACCTGGATTGTTATATATATTGGCCTCCTGGTGTTTAGCCGTTATTTAAAGATCAAGCTTGGTGGTCAGTGGTCTATGCGTACTACTTGGGGGCGAAGCCTTTTAGCGTTGCTATGGGTAACATGGTTTATGCGTACTACTTGGATAGCGTCTGTTTATGATTGAACGTAGCCTATCGGCTAGGGATGGTTGCTTATGCGGATGACTCGAAACAAGCAGATGATACTTGACGTGTTAGCCACCGAGTCTGGTGGTGAATACCTGCCTGCTGCCGTTGTTGCTGAGCGTCTTGATAATAAGCGTATGTCTGACGTTGCCCGCACGCTGCGTTTGATGGAAGAGCAGGGCCTGGTTCGATCAGAGGTGCGTCGTCTGTCCGTTGATCGACCTGGTTTTGGTTCTTATGTGCGTGCGCTGAAGTGTTATCAGCTGACTGATAGTTTCTGATGCTGTAGCTACCTAGTGAGTTACTTACCTTCTGCTGAATGCTCTCTTGCAGCCTAGGGTCTTTCAGCGGGTGCAACTCCAGATACGATGAGCATCTAAAGTTTTGTGTGTGACGTGATGCGTCGAATCACCCCAACGTGGAGCAGCTGACTTACCCCAAATTGGGGACGAGTCTCACCATTTTGGTGACAGTGAGTGTCACCAAAATGGTTACACTGGCGCGTTTCTGGTAAGCGTTATTGCGTTATAGCGTTATCTACCTTCCGGTGTTACTTTTCCTGCCGACATGGCGAATTGAGAAAGGGAGGCAGTTCATGGGTGACATTATTGGCGTCGTCAGCCAGAAAGGAGGCGTTGGTAAGTCGACTCTGGCTAGAGCGATTGCAACCACCTATGCGTCTGCTGGCTGGAATGTGAAAGTTGCGGATTTGGATATTAACCAGGCTTCTAGTTTTTCATGGCTCCAGCGGCGTTTATCGCGTGGGATTGAGCCGGTGGTGGCTGTGGAGACGTTTGGCACCGTTGGCCAGGCGCTGAAGGTTTCGGATGCTTACGACCTAATGGTTTTGGACGGCGCTCCTCACGCCACGCGCGCGACCGTAGAGATCGGTAAGCGAGCTAATTTGGTTGTTCTCCCAACGGGGTTATCTCTTGATGACCTTGAGCCGACCGTATTGCTAGCTAACGCATTGACCAATGAGCATGGTATTCCCCTGGAGAGAATAGCTATCGCCTTAGTGAAGACAGGTGACAGCCCTCGTGAGCTGGATGAGGCGCGCAGTTATTTGGCGGCTACCCCTTATTACGTGCTCAGTTCCCAGATTCCTGAGAAGACCGCTTTTCGACGCGCGCAGGATACCGGTCTATCGGTAGTGGAGAGCCCTTACAAGGGGCCGCGCGAACAGGCCGACCAGCTTATCCAGTCTTTGATTGATCGATTGGAAGCTATAAGCTCATAAAGAAATGACGCATTAACGTTTTAACGCTTTTTTTAAGGAGTGATTATATATGGCCGCGCCCAGTAAAAAACCGAGCGGCAAGGGATTGCCACCGACGCCAACAGAGACATCCCATGTTGTAGGTAATGCCACTAGCAAGCCGGAGGCTGGTGAGGATGTGGCCTGTAATTTTCGCATTTCACCGGAATTACGCCGCCGGTTGAAGTCGTTTGCCGCTGCCCACGATATGAGCATGAAAGATGTTTTTACTCAGGGGGTTGAAGAGTTTATGGATAAGCGAGGTGGGTAGTTAAAAAGAGTTCGATTTAATCGAACGTTTTCTCCTTTTTGCGAGCCTCACTAAACGATGATCAATAATTGAGCTAAAAAAAGACCCTTTACTCATTTGAATGCGAACAAGAGCAGCGTAGGAGTGTTTGCTGATATATCAGCCATGCTTGCAAGCCTGAGATACATC
>NZ_JBLWWA010000014.1:0-14172 GCF_048268165.1 Pseudidiomarina sp.
GCCGGAAGGTTTTACCCTTCTCGCGGAGTCGAATTGCCTTCTGCCTGAGAAGTTCCTGTTGCTCTGGGCTGAGCTTGCGTGCGTCTGTATTCATGCAGGCATTATATCAGATATAAACTACCGCCGGGCTAATAAGACCACGGTAACGGGCTTTCTAAACGTAAGTCGTTCAACCAATTCAACGCAGTATATGAATTAATAGCTTGCAGCCTGAGCATCACAAACCCATTTTTCGAACGTACTAGCCGTTGATGGGTGGCGGCGACCAATTCTAAATTCATTGAATAGCCAGTCCACCGGGTCATCTGGTTGTGCATCAAGCGCAGCCCGTGCGATACCAAGCTGCTCCTGGTAACACAACCCTTTCCAGTCACGCTCCTGACCAAAAGCATTCAGACCTCGCCATGGGATCTCATCGCAGACATCCTCTGGCGAGAGCCAGACAGTCGTACTTTCATCCTCTCCATCCCAAAAGCCTGCCCAGCTTTGAATTACTTCACGCAGGTACTGGCGCTGCTTGCGAGAGCTTCGGTTCAAATCGTGCTTCTGAGCAATATCCAGAGTGAGTTCGTGAAGCGAAATACCATTTTTTCGCTGGAGTACGGCGCGCGCCAATGCACTCAAATTATCCCGATGTTCCGCCTGGAAGTAGCATTCCTTGTCATACATAGGCAGGCCTGCCAGAACGTCGCCATCGTCGAGAGACAACGTATCAGCGGGTGTCATGGACAAAGCCTCCGGCTGAGTGCTCAGCTCTGGAGTCCCGTGACGCTGCCCGATCTCCACTCTGCCAGCTACTTTCTGCGGCACATCAACCAATTGCAGTTCATACTCCCCGGTCTCGGTCTCGGTCTCGGTCGATTCGAGTTTCTCCTTTGCCGCCGATGCGGCAAGCTCGGCGGCCTGACGATCCTCGGCCAGGAGAGCTTCCAGGCGCTCATGCAGCCTGTTCATGGCGTATTCCGGTTCCTGGAAGTAATCGGTCGACCAGAGTCGAAGGATACGCCAACCAAGATTTTCCAGAATCACCTGCCGCACGCGATCACGGTCACGCGCTGAGGGCGAGCCATGATAGGTTGCTCCGTCACACTCAACGCCCGCAAGGTACTCACCGGGCCTATCAGGATGCACAATCCCCAAATCCACGCGGAATTTGGACACCCCAACCTGGGTCTGGATCTTCCACCCTTTTTCACGCAGTGTCATCGCCACGGCCTGCTCGAACGCTGAATCAAACTGATCAACACCATAATTGGCCGTGCTGAACTCAGCGAGGGCGATAGGCCCACGCTCCGCGAATTCCAGATAGTTTTTCAAATGCTCCACGGCTGTCGCTTTGGTACGCGACAGATCCACCATTGAAGAATCGAAGCTGGTGAATAACAACACCTCCGTTGTTGCACGCGTTACCGCAACATTGAGCCTTCGCTCACCCCCCGTCTTATTCAACGGGCCAAAGTTCATGCTCATGGTGCGGCCACCTGGCTCGGTGGGGCCATATGTCAGAGACAGGATAATAATGTCACGCTCATCGCCCTGAACAGACTCCAGGTTCTTCACGAACATCGGATCGTAGGTATCGGTTGCGGTAAAGAAGCGCTCCAGTTCAGGGTTGCTCCGCCGTGCTTCATCCACTAAATCTTCAATCAGGCGCTGCTGTTGAGAGTTAATGGTGACGATACCCATGGTTCGTTCGGGCGCACCCTTCAACATCGCCGTAAGCCGTTTGACGACTTCAGTAACCACCGCCTGGGCTTCAATTACGTTTGTCTGACCTCGGCCTTTGGCATAGACCCCATCAACACGATGCAACGTCACCGCGCTCTCTTTGGTTTCCGCCGACGGGAACGTTCTCAGTTGGTTTTCATAATAATGCGAGTTCGAGAATGCGATCAGGGTTTCATGGCGACTACGGTAGTGACCCGTCAAGCGCAGATGGGGCAAACGTGCGGCCAGCGCCTGATCAAGGATGGACTCCAGGTCACCTTCATCCGAATCCTCCTCTTCCTTACGCCCGAACGTATTGCTGGGCGGCATCTGTTTAGGGTCACCGACTACGATGACATTCTTGCCGCGAGCAATCGCACCAACTGCATCCCAGGTGGTGATCTGCGAAGCTTCGTCGAAGACCACAAGGTCGAAGAGCGCAAAATCAGCCGGTAGGAATTGCGCCACCGATAAAGGAGACATCATGAAACAGGGCGTCAGATCCGTCAGCGCCGCTCCCATTTCCTTGACCAGTGCCCTCACCGGCTTGTGGCGGGTTTTCTTGGTGAGTTCGCGTGCCAGAACGCCGTATTCCGCCGGCGCATTGGGTGCATTACGATCGGGCACAGCACCCGCTGTTTTCGCCAGGATATAATCAGCAGTTGTCTCGGCGACCTCCGCATCAAGCTCCCTGAACATCTCAATTGTTGACTCATGCGAAGCGCCTGCAAACTGCACAAGTGAAGGACTCTGGTCGATCAGTTTCGGTGCCAACCAAATGCAGAGCGCCGTCATCGCGTTATCTTCACACGCCTTTGGGACAATAACGCGTGTTTCCAGTGCCCGTGACAAAGGCTCAAGCTGGTACTTGGCCGCTTTTTGCTTCGCTCCCAGCCATCGACACCACCGGCTCAAGCGTTCGCTCTGCTGTTCAACCACTGCGAAGTCTGATGCGATTGTAGCCAAGTCATCTTCCTGACGGATGGTGACTTGCAACTGCGCAGCTTCTTCCACCAGCTCGGCCAGCTGCGCTGCATCATCAGCCACCGTTCGAGACAACTTGACCAGCGGTGTATTATCGGTGAGGTAGTCTCGCCCTTCCACGAGCACTGAACGCAGTTTGCGCAATGGAATGGCTGGATCATCAAAGGTGCTTATGAAGGCCTTGAACAGCTCCATAGCTTTGATGCCATTAGCCAGAGTACTCTCTAATGCACCTGTGTCCGAATCCACCCCTGCCCAAATGGTGCTACCCTCAAGTTCAGATGAACTCTTTTTGAGCGTTTTCAACGTCTCACGAGCGGCAAGTGCCTTCTCCAGAATGCTGAAGTCCGAGATCTTCTCGAGACCGTGTGCGCACATTTGCTGACGCAGACTCCGACGTTTAAAGAAGCCAAACAGGCCTGTTGCGTCATTGCGCTGTTGGACCCATTGATCCCAGTCGCAGTCGTCTAGCATGTTCCACTTGAGACCATGCCCAAAATCCCGGATCTGTTCTTGCAACCGAGCATGTAAGGGCACGCATTCTTTTAACGCTTTGACACGTGCGAGCCCTCCTTGCTGGAGTGCAAAAACAACATCAAAACGCATCACAAACTCGCACAACTCTGCCAAACGGGCCAACTGCACATGCTTATCAGGTGAAATGTGATCTAGGGGAACCCCCAAGACTTCCAATAACGTCTCTGCATTGGTACGAGCCTGCTTGGCGATCGCATTAATGCGTCTTGCAAAGGTCACCAGAGAGGTACGCCACTGGTTGGAAAATTCCTTTTGAGTAACCGATTTAAAGTGATCTGGCTCCAGGTCTTCAATTTCACCAAAAGCGATCCCCAGTTCTCGTGCGGTCTCCAAATAAGGATCGAGCTCAGCTTCAGTAGTGATGGGTGCCTGAAGCAGGTCTTCAGGCCAATCCAGGCGTAACGGATGCTCATAGGAAAAACGGACCACCCTCGCCATCGCATCACGGGCAGACAAGCCAAGTGCATGGGGGCGGTGCAATTCAACAACGTAGCTATTCAGCCCGTGCCTAACCTGTTCCAGCTTCTGCGCCTTGGCGACCCAGTCACTCTGGGAGATACTTTGACGCCGAGTCCAAGCTGCGCCCAGCTGATCCAACACCGATTTCTTGTTAGCCTTGTTGGAGTGCAACTCCAAACACAGGTGGGCCAGTCCAATCTTCTCCATGCGACGGTATACCACTTGGAGTGCTGCCATTTTTTCAGCTACAAACAGGACCTTTCGCCCTTGCGCCAGGTTGTGGCAAATGATGTTGGCAATGGTCTCCGACTTACCCGTTCCGGGCGGGCCTTCCAGAACAAAGTCCTGAGGGTGAGATGAAGCATCTACCGCCACCATTTGAGAAGAGTCGCAGTTCAACGGTGCATAGAAGTCTTCCGGCGATATTTTCTCATCCACCTGCTCACGCTCAATGAAGCGATGATCCTGATTGAAAGCCTCCGCCGGGCGCTCAATCAGATGCTCTACAAACGGGCTTCTTTTGAGCAGTTCCGTACGATCACGCAAGTCTTTCCACATCAGGTACTTGGCAAACGAGAATGACCCGAGAACAATTTCCTCCACCACAATAAATCCAGGTTGTTCCTGGATGGCCGCTCGAACGATATTCCAGATCGCCTCGACATCAACACCGGACTCATCTTTAGGAAGTTCGTGACGTAGTTGGTCCAGCGTGATGTCGTAATCCGCCTGAAGCATCTCGATCAGCGTCAAGTTGAAGATCGGCTCTTCGTCAGCCAGCTGAGAAAGCTTGACCGGTGCCTGCGCGCTGCGACGTTCAAGTTTAACCGGCAGCAAAATCAACGGGGCACGGAACGATTTGTCGCTTTCAGGTGTTTCCTTCCAGCGCAGCATCCCGATTGCCAAAAACAGCGTATTGCTGCCCCCTTCTTCCAGGTCGTTCTTGGCTTTACGCAGCAGCTCAATCAACTTGGTTTCGGTTCGTCTTGCAGTCTCATTCACAATGAGCTTTTTGTTATCAAGCTGTTGCAGCGCAAATTCCCGATGCAAATCCTCGCCTGTCGATAACCGAAACGCTTCGGCACTACGTTCTTCATCCACGAGCGGCGTATCTTCGGCTGATACAAATCCAAATATTTGATCAGCGGCCAGCATATCCTCCAACTTGCCCAAGTCTGGGCAAAAGAGCTTCAGCGCCGATTGTTTTACATTCAGCAGTGGGTTGCGCTTCGTCAAATCCAGCAGCTTACGCTGCCACATATCGATGCGTGTTTCCGGTGTTTCTTCATACACCCTCTCGTCCCCGCGCACCGGCGGCAGAGGCGGAGGGCCATCGATGCCGATCGACACAGCACGCGCAACGGTTTTACCCTCTGTTTCCAGGGCGGCTTTGGTGCGCTCTTCAATGATACCGATGGGTTTGATTCGACGTGCCCGTGCCTGCTTGATATCAATCAGCATGACAAAGTCGGATTCCTTGTCTTCTTCCAACAAGGTTTTCGCATGATCAATAGCTTGCTTGAACGTAACGGGTGAATCGTTGGTGACCAGCGTCGTCTCAAACATGACAAGGTCAGACGTATCTATGCGTTTCCTCAGATCGATGGGATCATCGTTGGTCAGGACCGGGAAACACTCATCAATCAACCAGAATCCGGCAAACGCATGGGTCTTGGTTAGCGCAATAACCGGGTTCAACCCCATATTTTCGAGGCAACTCGCAAACAGGATCGACGTATCCAGGCAAGCAGCGGTTTTATGCTCCAGGATATCCTTGGCTGGGCGAATGCGCTGCCCCTGTTTTGCCCAACCATTGGGGGGCGACAGGTACATCAAACGTTCGTTGAACAGCGTCGCCCACAAGGCAGCGCCGAACAAGAATGGCCGTTCGCGGGTATTCGACTGATAGCCGTCGATAGCGCTGTTCTGGCCATCATCACGTAGCCCTTGCGCGACTTTCGCGGTCAATGCTTCAACCGCATGGACGTTGGGTTGTACGAAAGCACCCAACAACTCTGCCTGGCGGGATTCGCCCCCCCAATAATCGGCCGGCAACACACACACTTCATAATGAGATATCAGTTCCCGTGACTGTCCCTCTGCATCAATATAGGACGCGGCAAACGTCAGCTGAACCTGCATCTGTTCCGTAAGGCCAGTCAGCTTCTCGAACAGGGGCTTGAGTGGTCGTTCTTGCAGTTTTGCGGACTGACCCGCTGCAAGACAGTCAATCAACCACTCTTCCGGTTCGAAAAAAACGGGGTCACTGGTCAGGCGTACCCGAATATCACTGATACTGCCAGCGGTTCTACCATCAGTTGTCTCAGATGCTGAGACCAGCGCACGTTTGAGCAATGGATAAGCGTTCTGTTGCGCCGCCAAAGAGAAGGTGGAGGCCAGTTCACAATTGAGGTGCAACTCCATGCAAGTGTCCTTTTTATCCTTGATACATTGTATTGACCCGTTAGGTCTGGTGCTGTCCACAAGCCAAGCATTCAACCTAGTCTAAGGCGTAGCCGCCGGACCCTCAACTATCAAAGCCTGACTGGCCAAATGCTGTAACTTGTTAGCTAGGAGACCAATTGATCATTGGTCACATTTCCAATGTAGTAGCATAAATAGTTGGCCAAATAAATCTGACGCGGAGTCCGGCTCTCTGCGTCGAAGACAGATGGTGATTCAACGAGGATAGCGTACTCTTAGCCCGTGAAATCGCCACTTTTAGTCTCTTTGGGCTATACATACAGGCACTCCATTCCCATTGGCGCAGGCTTACAGAAATTCCGCTTATCCTACCAAGCCTAACATCGAGACAGGACCGGCATCATAGTTGTTGCCAATACAAGTCGGATGCCTTGTCTGATCATATCAACCTCCAGCGGAGCAGGCACATGCTTTTAAGAAGTCATACATGAGCAATATGACAAACCCAAACGACAGATCGTGTCGTTCTAAGACAAAACCGCTTTTGATCAACCGGCCATACAAATACCCCAGGAATATCGATGCCATCACCTCCACATCACATGGACTGAATGATCCGCTGTATTACCTGCGTAATGCTGAGCAGGTGGTGCGCATGTTCCTGAGTCAGTTTACCGACCTGCTACTGGCCTACGAGGTAGGAGCTTTGGAGTGGCTGCTGTCGCTGAATTTGTCTGCACAGGAGTTACTGATCCGGATCGTGGTTTTTGGGAAAAAAGTAGGTCGTGAAAAACGAGATACCCCTGACATCTTATCATCGCGCACTCAGGGCCTGTCTGGGCTCACAGCAGTCAGGCTCAGCCAGTTTCACACCGAAATTTCTTCATGGGGTGTGCGTTAACGCACAGGTCTGGAGTCGTTCGGTTCTGATTCGGGTCGGAGTGGTGAGGTGTGCATTAACTCACAGTCTGGAAGCGACTCGTTGAATTCGCGACTACTTTCACGGTTGCTTGTTACCGATCATCCGATAAGTGTATTATTTCAAATACTGTACATTTAAACAGTTACTGTATGAGGTCACTTCACTATGAGCGTTTCCATACTCGGCGTTTCACAGTCCGCAGAGGCGCTGGCTGCGGCACGCCTGCAGATCCCGCTGTATCTGGAGTGCGTTTCGGCAGGCTTTCCATCACCGGCTCAGGATTACATCGAAGACACCCTTGATCTGAATGCGCTGTGTATCCACCACCCCTCCGCTACGTTCTTCGTCCGCGTTGCAGGTGAGTCCATGACAGGAGCCGGTATCTATCCTGGCGATATTCTGGTGGTTGACCGGTCACTACGGGCATCTGATGGCGATTACGTGATTGCCTGCCTTGATGGTGAAATGACCGTCAAAGAACTCTCACTGTCGAACGGCGTAAGGCTGTTACCACACAACCCTCATTTCCAACCAATCGAGATGGCGAGCGATTCCGAGTTGGAAATTTTTGGTGTTGTTACCAGCGTAGTTCGCCACATTAGCAGGGTTGGCTAGGATGGCAGCCTCTACCTTTGCACTGGTGGACTGCAACAATTTCTACGCCAGCTGCGAGAAGCTGTTCCGGCCAGACCTGAAAGGTGCGCCTGTTGTCGTGCTGTCGAACAACGATGGCTGTGTCGTGGCCCGCTCCCGAGAGGCCAAAGCGCTGGGGATCAAAATGGGCGTCCCACTGTTCCAGATTCAGCACCTGATCAGACGCCATGGAATAGTCGTCTTCTCCAGCAACTATGCCCTCTATGCCGATCTGTCATCTCGGGTGATGAATATTCTGGAAGAGTTGGCTCCTCGGGTGGAGGTCTACTCGATCGACGAGGCCTTTCTGGATATAACCGGTGTCGCCAATGCCATGGCATTGGAGGACTTTGGGTTACAGGTGCGCTCAACCGTACAGCAATGGACCGGCATCACCGTTTGCGTAGGCATCGCACCCACCAAAACCCTCTCAAAATTGGCAAACCATGCCGCCAAACAGTACCCCGCTACAGGTGGCGTGGTTGACCTGACTGCAACTGAGCGCCAGCGGAGGTTGATGTCGATCATGCCCATCGACGAGGTCTGGGGTATCGGCCGGCGGCTCTCAAAACGACTGCATACGGAGGGCTTTAAATCGGTGTTGGATCTGGCCAATGCGGATCCCAAGCAGATCAGGCGCCATTATTCAGTAGTGGTAGAGCGCACCGTCCGCGAACTGAACGGGGAATCCTGCCTGGAACTGGAAGACGTTGCGCCGACCAAAAAGCAGATCGTCTGCAGCCGCAGCTTTGGCCAACGCATTACGGACTACCAGTCGATGCGGGAAGCGATCTGCCAGTACACCTCGCGTGCTGCCGAAAAGCTCCGTGGTGAGAGGCGCTGTGCCAAGATGATCACGCTTTTCCTGCGAACAAACCGGTTCAACCCAGACGAACCTCAGTACACCCCCTCATTAACCGCTGAACTTCCTCTACCCACCAATGACACGCGCGACCTGGTTGAAATCGCCATGCGGCTGTTGAAGACCTGCTGGCGTGATGGGTACCGGTATATGAAAGCAGGTGTCATGCTGTCGGATTTCTATGAACCGGGTGTATATCAACAGAGCCTGTTTGATGAAGGCACTGTCCGACCCAATGCCAAAGCACTGATGTCAGTGTTGGACACCATCAACCACAGCGGTAAGGGACACATCTTTCTGGCCAGCCAGGGCACCCAAAAGCCCTGGGCCATGAAGCGGGAACATCTGTCACCGGCATATACCACTCGGTGGGCAGAACTACCGCTGGTTAAATAGCTCGATTAACAAGGATGCTGGTGAATCGCTAGACGGAAGCAAACTTCCTGTATTTAACGAATATGATAATGTGGACTTTAAGAGACAGCTGCAAAAGTCTTCAGCTTATAAAAGCTGATTTCTTTACCGCAGCATTACAGTGCTTGAGGTCGTCATGGATTATTTTTATAACGAATACAGCAACGATAACGAATATAACGAGTACACACCTTGCGATCACAGTCAGCAATCTCATTTTGATCAGCGAAACCAAGCTCTTCTAAACATGAAATTCCCAGGAAAATTCCGTCTTAATCAACGCGAATTAAGCAAGACAGTGTACCAACACATGTGTAGTGGTAGCACACTGCTGCTAGAGGCCCCAACCGGAATTGGCAAATCACTCGGGGTGCTGTTTCCAGCACTGAAGACCATGCCAAAAAAGAAACTGGATAAGCTATTTGTGCTAAACATGCGCACGACTGGGCGCCTTGCAATAATCAATGACCTGAAAAAGTTGCTAACAGCACAACCCCACCCAATACCACTTCGAGTCTTGGAGCTGTCAGCACGAAAAAACATGTGCCAGCGGCCCGAAATATTCTGTAATCACAGCATCTGTGATCTGGCAGTTGAAGAGCACTTACAACCTGCAGCTATATCAGCGCTAGACGAAAACTGGATGGATCAGAACTGCATTAAGCAAGTCGCTGATCAGAACAGAGTATGCCCATACTACCTGGCACAATCACTAATAGATAAGGCAGATATTATAGTCGCGGATGTAAACCTTTTCTTCAGCCGTCATGCTCGCCTATATACTTTGGTTAAGGAGCACAAATGGCGTATAGGGCTACTGATTGATGAATGTCACAATCTCATTGAGCGCGTGAGAGGGATGTACTCAGAAACTCTATCAGAAGGCAATCTGACTGACCTGATCAACCATCTTCCACCTACACTAAGAAAAACCCATAACGACACATTAACTGCGTGGCAAAGCTTACACGATTATAATTCTGAGCAGAATGCAATGAATGATACTGATCGGAGGACAGAATACCAGCTACACTCCGCCCCACTTGTTTTATGTAGATGCTTGGAAAAACTATGCCATCAAATCAGGGAGCTCGGACCATTGCGGTCCATGAAACCTCCTGTCAACGACTTCATCTTGAAGGCGGAAGCTTTCATGAATTTGAGTGAGTCGCTTGGTGATAAAGCACTCTATGTACTGGAAGTTATGCAATCGGGTTCAAATGAATCTCCAACAATCACGTCTTCCCTATCGGTGAACCTCTTGGTGCCCGCGGATGCAATTTCTCAACGATTTAGCTACGCGCAGACAAGCATACTTTTTTCAGCAACACTCAATCCACCCGACTACTATCGTGATGTACTGGGCCTACCCAAACACACTAATTTCAAGCGGATAAGTGCACCTTATACATCGAGTCAGGTTGATATTAAAATTCTGGATATCAATACCAGCTTTAGAAATCGTACAACCACCCTTCAACCGATCGCCAAATGTATAGAAAAACAATATCGAAGCAAGCCAGGCAACTATATGATATTTCTTAGCAGCCTGAAATACATGAACCAGATTCATGACGAGTTCAAGAAACTATACACTGATATACCAACCATCATTCAAACGTCAAACATGAGCGAGCAGAAACGACTTAACTTTATTAATGAATTTAAAAATAAACGAGGATTGATAGGGTTTGCTGTACTGGGTGGTATCTTTTCAGAAGGTGTAGACCTACCAGGTGATAACTTAATTGGTGTCAGCATTGTCACCTTATCACTTCAGCCAAGATCAGTAGTCACGAATGCGCTTTACTTAAGAAACGCAAGCCTATTTGGTGAGGAAAGAGCATCAGATTACACCTATTTATACCCAGCGATGTCCAGGATTTGTCAGGCAGCAGGACGACTTATCCGCTCCCCCACTGATACAGGAACAATCACACTGATAGACTCAAGGTACTTAAGACCTGATATCCAGGGGTTGCTTCCTAATTTCTGGGAACTGAAATAGAATCATTATCTTTTATAGCCAGCAGATAAAATAATTAAAAGCTTTTAACAGACCGAGCAAAATCCAACTTTGACTCAAAAAACAGAATCCAACTTGGATTTTAATAACAGAATCCTACTTGGATTTATAATATCTTCCAAGGCCTACAAGAAGTGGTGCAATTATCATAGATCAAGCCAATATTGTATAATTAACTCAGGGTGATAAAGGGTTATCCCCCACTTACCAATGGAGTTAAAAAATGACTATTCACATTAAGAAACGTTGGACAGAAGAAGAAATCAAAAAAATTATTGATGCATATGAAAATGGCATACCTGCTGAAGAAATTGCAGTGTCGCTTGATCGCTCTTCACGCTCTGTACGTGGCAAAGCTTTCTGTCTGAATCTGATCAATCGCAAGCATGCAGAAAAGCACTATACCATTGAGGAGGATGATTATATTCGTCAGCATGCTCAGTCCATGGTCAGAGCCGATATTGCAAAAACTCTTGGGCGTACTGAAGGATCAGTGAGCCAACGCGGCAGAAGACTGGGCGTTATCTTCCAGAACAAAAAAAAGAATACCAAGTATCAGAAAAAGTATGATTTTTTCGAAACTCCCAATCTTCAAAACAGCTACGTTGCGGGGTTACTGGCTGCAGATGGTTGGGTCAAACCGGCAAGTTCTGGAAAAATCATTAACCAGGTGGGAATAGCATTAAAATATTCGGATGCCCACCTGCTTGAGTATATTCGTGATATTACAGGGTATACCGGTAACATTCGCGATTTTACCGTAGGAGCACATCTCCAGTCTGAGCTGCGAATTTCTGGAGTACCACAGTGGTTACATGATCTCGAAGCGAATTGGAACTTAGTGCCATGTAAATCTTACATACTTACGGGCCCTACAGAGTTGCAGTTGAACAAAGAACAATTACTTGCATATCTGGTGGGTCTCATTGAGGGAGATGGTCATATTTGCGACAAGAATAAAACATTGAAAATTGAAGTTGTTACTGCCAGTCCTAGGCTTGCTGATTGGCTTGAAAACACATTCGAACGTTTAGTTGAGGCCAAGCCGTCCCGATCACTTCATAGCCACGGTAAAGCACATTACATCGGCTTTTACGGCGCGAATGCACGCAAGCTTTCGGAGCTATTGATGTCCATTGGTGTTCATAGGTTGATGCGAAAATGGAGTGTCGCTGCAGAACACCTCGACCGGTTCAGTTAATAGTCATCACAGATACCCATGGAAGAAAAGGGCCGATGGCGAGGCTCAATAACTTTTGCTAGCCATCGGCAGACCAATTTGAATACGAACTTTTTTATTGTTTATTGTGATTAACCATATGCAAGCATCTAATTGATAAACAACGGAAATTGAATGAAGCATCAATAGAAACCAGGAAAAAATCAAACTTTTGTTTTTTGAGTTTTTACCAAAAATCGGCATTTTCCCGACTTTGAACATGATCGAATTGCAGTAGGCTAACCTCACTGAACCACAAGAGGTGTAACAATGAACATGAAATGCAATTTTGACCCAAACTACGCTCTTATCACCCGGCGGGAGGCCGCTTCACTGCTCGCAATGAGTATCAGTGAGTTTGATCGTCGCCGCAAAAATGATCCACACTGCCCGAAGGGCTTTAAGGACGGCTCAAGCCGGAATAGCTCTGTACGTTTCCGGTTAATCGACATCTACACATACTGTGAGAAAATTATGAACGAATCTCAGCAGGTATAGGGGGGGGGACTATCACCAATTTCCAGGGCAGCCAGCGCGTCACTGTACCACTGCATCATAACTCTACGTTGTGGCAGATACTCCGCTTTGTTGTAGACACCCGCAACCCCTGTTTCATAATGGGACAGGTGGTGTTCTACAATATCGCGCGGCCAGCCATGTTCACGCAGAATTGTGGATGCAGTGTGACGCGAACCATGCCCTACAAGCCGGTCCTTATATCCAATCAAACTCAGAGCTCTATTCAGAGTATTTTCACTCAGGGTCGAGTTTTCTGAACCATTGCCAGGGAATAAATAGACACTGCGGCCGGTGATTGCACGCAACTCATCCAGCATCAACAAGACCTGGCTCGACAGAGGTATTAGATGCTCGCGTCGCATTTTCATACGTTTCGCCGGTATCGTCCAAAGCGCTTTTTCAAAATCAATCTCATCCCAACGGGCCAGACGGGCCATGCCTGGTCGGCAAGCTGTATTTAAAACCAAACGGATAAGGATTGTAGTCGGTTTACGGCTATTTGAATCGCGCAAGGCTTGGAGGAATGCCTGTAACTCATTCTCCAACAGGTAAGGGTAGTGCCTGGTTGGAGGTCCTTTTTCGGCTACGTGTTTCAATTCACTGGCGGGGTTATATTCGCAGTGCTCCTCAGCGATCGCGAGCGAGAATATCTGGTTTAGCCAGCTCCGAACCTTCTTGGCCATGTTATGAGCTTTACGTAATTCAAGCCGCTGCTGTATCAAAGTACAATCCCTTCTGGTGACGAGATCAACTGGTTTGCCCTTCAAGACAGGCAAGATGTCCGAGTCAAGATACAGACGCATTTGACGGGTGGTTCCAGGTGCTCGGCCTGCAGCTATCTTACGGTCAAGCCAACGTTCAGCCATAACTTCAAACAGCATTGCCTCTCGCTTGGCACTGTCAGATCTAATATCTTTGCCATCTCTGACTTTGGCCAGCAGCTCACGAGCTTTTTCCCTGGCAAGCCTTCCAGAGACATCAGGGTAGGCACCCAGCCCCATCCAGGCCCACTTACCATTGACTGACTTGTAACGCAGCAGCCACGATTTAGTTCCGGTACTGGTGACATTGAGATAGAGGCCATCCGAGTCCCTTACCCTGTAAGTTTTAGCCTCAGCCTCCAACGCTGCAATCACGGAGTCCGCAAGTGGGAAGCGCTTGATATCTTGCCGCTTCATCTCAACCTCTTTGTACAAACCTAACTGGATAGTACAAGGCTTTGTACAAAGGTGACAAGCATAAGTGGGGTTAAACTGGTGCTAACAGGTGACTCTAAAAACAGAAAACCCCGTAAAAACGGGGCCTTAAGATGTAATTACGGATTCATAATTACTGTGTTTGGTGCGGACGGAGAGACTCGAACTCTCACACCTTGCGGCACTGGAACCTAAATCCAGCGTGTCTACCAATTCCACCACGTCCGCCAACTTTTCAGCCAGCGGCTGAAGCTTACAAGGTAATGGGGT
>NZ_JBLWWA010000015.1:0-13674 GCF_048268165.1 Pseudidiomarina sp.
TGGAGCGCATCGCCAACGCCGACACCCTGGAAAAGCTGGAGCGACTGCTGCCCTGGAATGTTGAACTGGAGCGGACTTCAAAAAAAGTGGCGCAGTACAGTTAAGGGCAAGTGGGTCGTTTTAACGGCGGATACATATCACCTACATCTGGGTGCAGAACCGCTGGCATTACCTAGCCGTTGTGCTTGATCTGTTTACACGTCGAGTCGTTGGCTGGTTGTTCTCGGACCACCCGGATAGCGCACTGGTCGTAAAAGCCTTGGATATGGCACACGAGCAGCGTGGCAAGCCTGCTGGGCTGATGTTCCATTCGGACCAGGGAAGCCAATATGCCAGCCGAGCTTTCCGGCAACGCCTGTGGCGCTACCGAATCCAGCAAAGCATGAGTCGCCGGGGAAATTGTTGGGACAACTCGCCAATGGAGCGACTGTTCCGGAGCTACAAGTCCGAATGGATGCCTGCCACAGGTTACAGAGCAGCAGGTGAAGCCCAACAAGACATCAGCTTCTATCTGATGGAACGATACAACCGGCAACGGCCACATCAGTACAACCAAGGATTGCCACCCGCTGTGGCAGAGGAAAAACTTAACTTATTGTACGGTATTAGTTGACCACTACACCTTCCCTAAACGGTACGCACCACCTCTTGTTATGGCGGCTTGATAAGCTGGGCGGGCCTGAAGCCGCTTGATCCAGGCCATCAGGTTAGGGCGTTGGTGTAATAGACTAAACGAGCCTGCAACCTCTCCAATAAAGCTCATTTGGATATCTGCGGCACTGAACAGTTCGCCTACCAAAAAGGTTTTTCCTTCCAACGAAGCTTCTACGAAACCCAAATGATTATCCAGTTCGCTGTTTATGCGCGGCTGCAGAGCTTCACCTCCATCACCCAGAGGGTCAACATAAACCTTCAACAGAAGGGGAAGCATTGCAGACCCCTCAGCGTAGTGGAGCCACTGCATATATTGTTCATACTCCGGGCTTTCAGAAGTAGGGTGCAGGCGTTTTCCAGCATATTTTCTAATGAGATAATCAATAATTGCCCCGGATTCATGGATTATGAAGCTGCCGTCTTCAATGACCGGCGACTTACCCAGTGGATGAACGCGCAACAGCTCCGGTGGCGCCAGATGTGTAACTGAATCACGCTCATAGCGTTTAATGTCGTACTCAAGGCCCAGTTCTTCGAGTAGCCAGAGAATGCGCTGTGAGCGCGAATCGTTTAAGTGATGTACAAGGATCATATGTATAACTCCGGGAGATTGAGCGAAGAGAGTGAAGATGCAGTTTTGCCGAGTTGCAACTTATTCAAGCGCGTGTTCATTATTATATCACATCATATACGACCGGTCTAATTTTAACTGTCTCTGCCGTCTTGCGATATGGCATTCAGGCGCAGTAAAGGCATCTGGCCGAGCGCTTGTTTTCTATAGGTCCCGCACATAGCCAGAGGTCCTTGTCTAGACAATTAGTCAAGTCCGGCTTAAAATTTGTCTATGGAATCAAAAATTGCTGCTCACGATGTACGTAGTCATATCTTGGAAACCGGCCAGTGTATTATCAGTGGCAAAGGATTCAGTGCTGTCGGATTGAATGAAATTCTGCAGACTGCTGGTGTGCCCAAAGGGTCCTTTTATCATTATTTTGGATCCAAAGAGGCCTTTGGTGAGGAATTACTCAAGAGCTATTTTTCCGGCTACCAAGCGTCTCTGGAGGCACTGCTCTCTCGACCGGGTTTGTCCGGAGCAGAGCGATTGATGAGTTACTGGGAAGCCTGGCTGGAAACTCAGTCGGCCTGCGACCCGAAAGGCAAGTGTCTGGCGGTCAAACTTGCAGCCGAAGTTAGCGATTTATCCGAAACTATGCGTATTGTGTTGCAGCAGGGAACAGATCGAGTTATCGCAAGACTTGCCCGAGCGGTTGAAGACGGCATTGCTGATGGCTCGTTATCTGCTCATCTGGATGCGAAAACGACAGCGTCAACTCTCTATCAATTATGGTTGGGTGCGAGCTTGCGTGCGAAAATCACACGCAGCCGTGAGCCCATGGAGTCTGCGTTTGAGGCAACACAAGGTTTGCTGGGGTTAAAAAAGAACTAATCGGTAAAAATTTTCATCTAGTTATAGACGACCAGTCTATTTATAAAAATAGGGAATCCTTATGAGAGCAGTTGTTCTGCGGGCCCCGGGTGGGCTGAATCAATTAGAGCTGAGAGATCTGCCCGATCCTGGTCAACCTGGAGTGGGACAGATACGCGTGGCAATACATGCAACCTCCCTCAATTTCCACGACTTACTGGTCGCTAATGGGAGTATCCCAACCACTGATGGGCGAATTCTAATGTCTGACGGTGCGGGAGTGGTCGAGGCTGTGGGTGAAGGCGTGACTGAGTTCGCTGTTGGCGAAAGTGTTGTGTCTAGTTTTTTCCCTCAATGGCAGGACGGTCGCGCATTTGATGATGTGGGCAGTTTCCGAAGAACGCCAGGTGATGGAATAGACGGTTACGCGACTGAGTATGTGGTGCGGCCAGCACACTATTTTACCCATGCGCCTTCGTGTTGGGGCCATTCCGAAGCAGCGACGATCACCACAGCTGGCCTGACAGCATGGCGGGCTTTGGTGGTTGAGGGGGGAATCAAGGCCGGTGATAGTGTGCTGTTGCTTGGAACAGGTGGAGTATCCATTGCAGCCTTACAGATTGCCAGAGCCATGGGCGCGCGCGTCATCGTAACCTCCTCCTCTGACAAAAAGCTTGAAAGGGCTCGGTCTCTTGGGGCAACCGATGTTATTAACTATCGGACGAATCCTGATTGGGGTACTGAAGTGCTCGAATTGACGAATGGACGGGGTGTTGACCACGTTGTTGAGGTCGGTGGACCTGGCACGCTTGCACAGTCCTTGCAGGCGGTTCGCGTTGGCGGCCACGTAGCTTTGATTGGCGTGTTGACAGGACGAGGTGGCGATGTACCCACCTCGTTGTTGATGGCCAAACAGGCTCGCTTGCAAGGGTTGGTGGTTGGCAGCCGTCGTCAGCAGCAGGAATACGTTGCAGCGTTGAAACAAAACAATCTTCGCCCAGTGATCGACTGCAGTTTCCCTCTAGATCGTTTAGCGGATGCTTTTCGGCTTCAGGAAAGTGGTAGCCACTTTGGCAAAATCGTTGTTGAGTGGTAGCCGCAGGGCACTCCTATAGTTTAGTGCTTTCTTGCGCCGGGAATGCCTGCTGGAGAAGTGACAGTATCCACTTGTGCAGCGGGTCCCGGCTTGAGCGAGGGTGCCATGCGGCAATGACATCGAAGCAGGGTGGCGAGTCATCGAGCAGGATCGGACGAACCAGCGGATTCGGCAGAATGCGTGAGGGCAGGAAGGCTATGCAGTCGGTTGAGGCGATACAGGCCGGTGCAGCTGAGAAGCTCGGTACCGACATGACGATATTTCGGCTGTAGCCCTTGCTCGCAAACCAGTCATCCGCTGAACCGATCAGGTTTGCCCTTGTCGGGGAGACGATAATCTGAGGCAAGTCGGCAATGTCTCCAATGGAGAGTTGCCGGTTTTGCAATGGAGAGTCGCTCCTTGTTACGCAGATGTGGTGCTCGGAGAACAACCATTTCGTTTGACAATTATTGGGGACGAACGCCGGAAAGGTTAAAGCCAGATCGAGGTCTCCAGAGGTCAGGAGCGGATACAGTCTATCGCTTTCAAAGTCCCTGATAATCAGTTTTAGCCCTGGAGCTTGAGCTCTTACCTTCGCCATCAACCTGGGCAATATAACTGCCACAGCATAATCCGTTGCGGATATCGCAAAGGTCGTTTGCACCTCGGCAGGATCGAACCTGTCAGGCGGTGCTAATGCCGCAAGACTCTCGAACACTGCATTTACTCTTGGCTCAAGCTGTTCGGCGAGTGGCGTGGGAATGATGCCCTGTGCGGAGCGCAAGAATAGATGATCTTGAAACGTGTCCCTTAGCTTGCTCAGTTGAGCGCTTACAGCCTGCTGAGTAAGGCCCATCTGGGCGGCGGCACGTGTCACGCTTCGCTCTTTTAAGAGTGCTTTAAAGACCCGTAGCTGCTTTAGGTCGATCAGACTAATATCATTCATATTTGTATTTGTAACAAATAATTACTGTTTCTGTTTGTGATATTACCACCGTAACATTGCCCTTGTCATGACTCGGTACCAGGTGCACGCGCAATTTTGAGTGCTAGTTCGCTATGGATTGTGTTTGGAAACGATGTTTCGGCAAAGGTAGGAGCAGAGAATGAGTCATAGTGCCACTAAAGAGAAAGCGCTAGAGAATATTAAGCCTAGCTATCGAATGCTAATTGGCGGGCAATGGGTAGACAGCCGGTCTCGCCGGATGATCCCAACGGTTAGCCCTGCCACAGGAGAAACATTCTCACATTTGCAGATGGCCAGTAGCGAAGACGTGGATTTGGCTGTAAAGGCTGCTCGTGAGGCTTTTCCCCGTTGGAGCAGCACATCTCCGATGGAGCGTCAGCGCGCGTTGCTCTCGATAGCGGACTTGCTTGAGGCTCGAGCACAAGAGTTTGCGTACTTAGAAACTCTGGATAACGGTAAGCCTTTGCGGGAATCCAGCCAAATCGATATCCCGCTGGCCGTTGATCATTTTCGTTATTTCGCGGGTGTTGTTCGCTCGCATAGCGACGAGGCAACGCAACTTGATAATCAGACTCTGAGTTTGGTGTTGAGTGAGCTTATAGGTGTCGTCGGGCAGATTATTCCGTGGAACTTTCCTCTGTTGATGGCGGCCTGGAAGTTGGCTCCGGCCCTAGCGGCTGGCAACACGGTTGTTATCAAACCATCAGAGATGACCTCGATTACTTTGCTCACTTTGGGAGAGATTCTTAACGAAGTATTACCTCAAGGAACCGTCAACATTGTTACCGGCGACGGTCCTGAGGCTGGACAAGCGCTACTTGATCACCCCGATGTCGACAAGTTGGCATTTACCGGATCGACAGCCGTTGGATATCGCGTAGCTAAAGCCGCGGCTGAAAAGCTAATACCGGCGACTCTAGAGCTGGGTGGAAAATCGGCCAACATTGTGTTTGCTGATGCCAATATTGAGAAGGCATTGGAGGGAGCTGCTACATCGATTCTTCTAAACCAGGGCGAAGTGTGTGAGTCCGGTGCCCGACTTTTTGTCCATCGGTCTATCTTCGATGTATTCGTGGGGGCGCTGAAGGAGCGGTTCGAGGGAATCAAAGTTGGGGATCCTTTAGATCTCACCACTCAAATGGGAAGCCAGGTCAGTCAACAACAGATGGAACGGATTCTCGGGTATATCGATCTGGCGACTCAGGAAGGCGAAAGGATCATAACCGGTGGAAAACGGCTGGTTGATGCAAACCATGAGCATGGTTGCTTTATCGCCCCCACGATTATTGTTGATGCGAGCAACAAAATGCGGGTGGCACAAGAGGAAATTTTCGGTCCCGTCCTGGTGGTCATGTCGTTTGAAGATGATGACGAGGTGATTGAGCTGGCCAACGAGTCTGAGTATGGCTTGGCAGGCGCGGTTTGGACGGAGGATATCAATCGTGCTCTTAATGTCGCTCGCGCCATCAAAACCGGACGGATATGGGTGAACACCTACCATGAGCTGCCTGCACATGCGCCTTTTGGTGGGTACAAAAAATCCGGTATCGGTCGGGAGACGCACAAGATGATGCTGGATAGCTATACCGAAAAGAAGAACATCATTATCAGCCTGAATGAGACCGGTCCGGGTCTCTTTTAATGCAGCGGAGCATTGCTTGCTCCTGTACGAAAACCTTATTTAAAAGGAAATAGCGTTATGAATGTCAATCCTCTTTTTGAGTCCCAGAGACTGGGTTCACTTGAGCTGAAAAATCGTATTGTTCTGCCGCCTCTCACGCGTTCAAGAAGCACTCAGCCAGGAAATATTCCGAACGATCTGATGTCTGACTACTATGCGCAGCGGGCTTCTGCTGGCTTCATGGTCACAGAAGGCACGCAGATAGAGCCCAGAGGTCAGGGGTACGCTTGGACGCCGGGTATTTTTACAGCGGCACAAATTGAGGGTTGGAAAAAAGTAACCGGTGCTGTTCATCGTGAAGGCGGCAAAATCTTTTGTCAGCTGTGGCATGTAGGGCGAGTTTCTCATAATTCTCTTCAGCCGGACGGACAGGCTCCGGTAGCACCCTCAGCCATTCGTGCAGAAGGTGTGAAAGTGTTCGTAGAAACAGCACCAGGGGAGGGCGCACTGGCTGATCCGGATGAGCCCCGCGCACTTTCAACCGAGGAAATTCAAGAGCTTGTGAAGCTATATGCTCGCGCTGCTCGTAACGCCGTGGAAGCCGGCTTTGATGGCGTAGAAATCCACAGCGCGAATGGCTATCTGGTTAACCAGTTCATCTCAGAGCATACTAATCATCGGACGGATCAATACGGCGGAAGTTTGCGGAACCGCCTGCGCTTCCTGGAAGAGATTGTGGCCGCAATTTCAGAAGAAGTGGGGGCTGAGCGCTTGGGAGTGAGGTTTGCTCCCTTATTCGAGAGCACGGAAGAGGCACGTGTTTATCTGGGATTGGTTGAAACAGACCCTCACGAAACCTACCTAGAAGCGGCAAAATTGTTAGAGCGCATGGGTATTGCCTATATTTCTATCGCTGAAGCCGACTGGGACAATGCACCAGAATTGCCTGACAGCTTCTGCAGTGCGCTCCGAGGTGCTTTTAGTGGCGCTCTGATTTATGCAGGCCGATACACTCCGGAGAAAGCGCTTCGTATGCTTGATGCTGGATACGGCGACTTGTTCGCTTTTGGGAAGCCGTTTATTGCAAACCCGGATTTACCGTATCGGATACAGCAAGGATTGCCTTGGAACGAGGTTGACCCTACAACGATGTACGGTGGAACGGACAAGGGGTATATCGACTACCCGACCTATGACTCTCAGGCTGCCTCGGCGCCCGAGTCACTGGAAAGCGTGACGGATTAAGAACCCAGCAAACGAGAGAAGCCTCCTTGAAAAAGGGGGCTTTTTTTGGGTTCATCGCAGATTAGCGTGGACTAGAAATGAAATGAAAACGGTTGGAGAGTTATTGTTTAGTCGCCAAACAAAAATGTAGTGGTCAACCATTGGTCCGGTTGGCGAAAACTCTAGGCTGGCATGTCACCGTCATAGACCGAAGGGCAAACTTCGCGATGGCTCACTGCTTTCCTAAAGCTGATGATTTCGGGTGATGAATATCGACGAGCTGCTGTCCACGAGTTCCTTGCTAGATGGCGCCGCTGTTGTCGTGATGACCCAGAGCGTGACTCAGGATACACAGTGGTTGACAAAAGCTCTGAGGAGCGGTGTTTGCTATGTTGGGCAGCTGGGGCCTCGGTACCGAACTGAGCGACTGTTGGCTGACATTGGTGATGATGTGCAAACTGTTCAGGCTCGGGAAAAGCTCTATTAGCCTGATAGTCTTGACCTTGGGGGAGCCCCTGAGAACGTTGCTATGGCGATCCTCTCAGAGATCAGTGTGGTGGTAAATGGTCGAAACGGCGGCATGTTGAAATACAGAGGCGCGAGAATTCATGAAGCGGATTAACGGCCTTTTGGGGGCAGTTATCCTTAAAGCCTATAGTTATTTTTTAAAAATGTAGACGACTGGTCTATTCGAGGGTAAGCTAAAAATCAGCGTGATAAGCAATTAGATTTCAGTGTTTTTTATTTGTCCTGCCTCTAGTCGACCGGTCTATGATTTGGCGGATTATGAATAAATTCGAGATTTACAACCCAATCACGTTCCACGAGAAAGGACTTAATTATGGCTTATGAAACACGAAACCCTTACACCGGCGAACTTTTGGAAGCATACCCGGACGCGACCGATACTGAAGTCCACCAAGCGATTGAGAATGCTCATGTGGCATTTTTATCGTGGAAGGAAGCCGGGTTTGCGGAGCGTGCCCGTGTAATGCACTCTGCCGCAACCATATTGCGTCGTGACGTTGATTTTTTTGCCAACTTGTTGACGGTTGAAATGGGCAAGCTTGTCGCCGAAGCCAAAGCAGAAATCGCGCTGTCAGCGGATATCTTTGACTATTATGCTAACAATGCAGAAGTCCTGCTGGCACCCGAAAAGCTGCCAGTAGCCAATCTCGATGAAGGTGATGCCGTTCTGTCCGCAGAGCCGTTGGGGGTCTTGCTGGCAATTGAGCCGTGGAACTTTCCGTTTTACCAAGTAGCTCGTATTGCGGCGCCACAATTGTCTGCCGGCAATACCATGTTGCTCAAGCATGCCTCGAATGTTCCGCAGGCAGCTGCTGCATTCGAAAAATTGATGTTGGAGGCGGGGTTGCCCCAAGGGGCGTTTAAAAACCTTTATGCGACACGTTCGCAAATCGAAACCATCATTAACGATCCACGTGTCCATGGCGTTGCGCTGACCGGATCGGAAGGTGCAGGCTCGATTGTTGCCGCGCAGGCAGGCAAAGCGCTGAAGAAATCCACGCTCGAACTTGGCGGCGCAGACGCGTTTGTGGTGTTGGCCGATGCGGAAATGGAGAAGACCATCAATTGGGCGGTCTTTGGACGGCACTGGAATGGCGGTCAGGTCTGTGTCTCTTCTAAGCGCATGATCGTCGTTGATGACGTATATGACCAATTTCTTGAAGGTTACACCGCTGGCGTTGCGAAGCTTCGGGTAGGCGATCCAGCGGATCCAACAACGACGTTAGCGCCCCTGTCTTCCGAGGCAGCTGCAAACGAGATTAAAGACAAGATACGCCAAGCTGTTTCCTGCGGAGCTACGGCAACCGAAGTTGGACCAAAGGTTCCCTGTTCGGGTGCTTTCGTACAACCGACCATTCTGACTAATCTTTCAGAAGATAACCCGGCTCGATATTGGGAATTCTTTGGCCCAGTCTCGATGCTGTTTCGTGCGAAGGACGAGGTAGATGCTGTGCGCATTGCCAATGATTCACCGTTCGGGCTTGGCGGGTCTGTGTTTACTGCCGATCCAAAGCGTGGTGCCGATGTTGCGAAGCAGATTTCCACCGGCATGGTCTTTGTCAATCACCCGACCATGGCCAAGGCAGACTTGCCTTTCGGTGGTATCGGGCGGTCGGGCTACGGTCGAGAACTGATCGGGCTCGGAATCAGGGAATTCGTCAACCACAAGCTCATTTCGGTGGTTGATATTGATGCGCCATTCTAGATGGTGAAGCACTAAACGATGCCCTCGAGGTATTTTGTTTTTAACCGTTCGATAGTCGAAAGAGGAGTGATAGATCATGAAAATCTTCTACAAAACCGCGGCGACGGCAACGGGCGGACGCTCGGGAACTTCAACCCTGAACGACGGCAGCTTTTCGGTCCAAATGGTTCGACCCGATAGCGATGAAGATGGCGTAAACCCTGAACAACTGTTTGCACTTGGTTATGCGGCCTGTTTCGACAGCGCGATGGAGATCACCGCAAAACAGCTCAAACTGAATGCCAAGGGGGCAAAAACTTCAATCGAAGTGGGTATCGGCCAACGATCCGATGGCGGATACGGGCTTGACCTCGACATCACTGCTCACTTGCCGGGCATGGCCCGCGAGGACGCACAACGCCTGGTCGAGGCGACACATCAGCTTTGCCCCTACTCCAATGCTACCCGCGGAAATATTGATGTCCGCTTACATATTGAAACTGAAGGAAACTGATATGAAAAATTTCAACTTTCACAACCCTACCCGAATTTTGTTTGGCAAAGGCTGCATTGCAGAGCTGAAAGATCAGGTTCCCGCTGATGCGAAAGTTTTGATTCTCTATGGCGGTGGCAGTGCTGAACGAACGGGTGTGCTGGACCAGGTGCGCGAAGCTCTTACTGGCCGGGCAATGCTTGAGTTTGGAGGTATTGAACCTAACCCACGCTATGCTACAACGCTAAAAGCAGTTGAGATGATTCGCGAAAATGCCGTCACTTTCCTGCTTGCTGTTGGTGGCGGGTCGGTCATCGACGCCACCAAATTTATTGCGGCGGCGGCAAAGTATGATGGTGATGCCTGGGATATTCTTACCTCACGTGGATCAGTCATTACCCAAGCAGTGCCGTTTGGCTCTGTGTTGACGCTACCTGCCACTGGGTCTGAGATGAACTCTGGCGGAGTGATTACCAACCCCGAGAAGGAGGCAAAACTGCCGTTTAGTAGCCTTTATTGCTACCCGGTTTTCTCGGTTCTGGATCCGGAGGTCACCTACACTCTGCCATCTCGCCAGATTGCCAATGGTGTGGTGGACGCCTTTGTTCATACGATCGAACAGTATCTTACCTATCCAGTGGCCGCGCGGGTTCAGGACGGCTTTGCCGAAGCCCTGCTGCGCACATTGATTGAACTTGGCCCCAAGGCGCTTGAGACACCCGAAGATTATGACATTCGTGCCAATTTGATGTGGACTGCGACCATGGCTCTGAATGGGCTTATTGGTGCAGGTGTACCTCAAGACTGGGCCACTCATATGATTGGGCACGAAATTACTGCACTGAATGATACGGACCACGCCCGCACGCTGGCGGTTGTGCTGCCATCATTGATCGATGATCAGCGCGAAGCTAAGCGTGAAAAGCTTCTCCAGTATGCCAGCAATGTCTGGAATATCCGCGAAGGATCCGATGATGAACGAATTGACGCGGTAATCGAAGCAACGCGCGGTTTCTTCGAGCAGATGGGTATCAAGACTCGGTTAGGCGACTATGACGTTGATGCTGACGGAATCAATCACATCGTTAGTGCCTTAAAGGAACACGGAATGACTGCACTTGGGGAACATAACGCTATCGGCCCCGATGAAGCTCGTCGCATTCTTGAAGCTGCTTTGTAGGAGGAGTCGAACATGAAACAAACAGACACCGCAAACCGCAAGCTCGTGTTGGCGAAGCGCCCTACGGGCGAGCCGACTCTGGACACTCTAAGGCTAGAAGAGGAGGCGATTCCTTCTGTCGGTGACAATCAGATGCTTTTGCGTACCGAGTACTTGTCACTCGACCCGTATATGCGCGGCAGAATGAGTGATGCGCCTTCTTATGCTGCACCGGTTGAGGTCGGCGATGTCATGGTTGGCGGCACGGTTGCCAAAGTGGTTACTTCGAAGCTTGATGGCTTCGCGGAGGGCGACTGGGTGCTTAGCTTCAACGGCTGGCAGGATTACGCTCTTTCCGATGGTGAAGGGGTTACTAATCTTGGCGTTTCGCCAGAGCACCCATCCTGGGCACTTGGGATCTTAGGCATGCCTGGGTTTACCGCCTGGGCTGGCCTGACGCAGATCGGTGAGCCCAAACCCGGGGAGACAATTGTGGTGGCCGCGGCGACGGGTCCGGTCGGCGCAACCGTAGGTCAAATTGGCAAACTGCTGGGCTGCCGTGTTGTTGGCATCGCAGGCGGGCCGGAAAAATGCGCCTATGCGGTTGACGAGCTGGGTTTCGATGCATGCATCGACCACAAGGCACCAGACTTTGCGGATCAGCTTGCCAAGGCCAGTCCGGACGGCATCGATGTCTATTTCGAAAACGTGGGCGGCAAGGTTCTGGATGCGGTGATCCCGCTTTTGAACCCGCATGCGCGTGTGCCGGTGTGTGGACTGGTCTCGCAATACAACGCCACCGAACTGCCCGGCGGGCCAGACCGAATGAATTGGTTAATGGGGCAGATTCTTCGGAACAAGGTAAAGGTTCAAGGATTTATCATCTTTGACAGTTTCGGTCACCTATATCCGGAATTCGCCAAACAGATGGGTGCTTGGGTGGAAAGTGGAAAAATCAAGTATCGCGAAGAGGTCATTGGTGGCTTGGAAAATGCCCCGGAAGCCTTCATCGGCCTTCTCAACGGCGATAACTTTGGCAAGCGCGTGATCCGCGTTAGCACCACAAAATAGGAGAATTACATGAAAATTCTGATGATACTCACGTCCCATGACGAACTTGGAGACACTGGTAAAAAAACAGGCTTCTGGCTGGAGGAATTTGCCGCGCCCTATTACGTCTTCAAGGACGCTGGGGCCGACATCACCCTGGCCACGCCCAAGGGTGGACAGCCTCCCATTGACCCGTCCAGCGATAGCCCGGACGCACAGACTGACGACACTCGTCGTTTCAAGGGCGATGCCGAGACGCAAAAGCATCTTGCGACTACGCTGAAACTGTCTGACATAACAGAAGTCAGGTTCGATGCAATCTTCTATCCCGGTGGCCATGGCCCGTTGTGGGACCTGGCCGAAGATGCTGACAGCAAACGCCTGATCGAAGCCTTTGCCGCCGCTGACTTGCCTGTTGGCGCCGTCTGCCACGCCCCCGCCGTATTCCGCCACACTCAAGGCACAGACGGTAAGCCCTTGGTCTCAGGGCGACGTGTGACAGGCTTCACCAACACAGAAGAAGAGGCTGTTGGCCTGACCAACGTTGTGCCCTTCCTGGTCGAGGATATGCTCAAAGCCAATGGTGGCAATTATGAGAAAGGCACCGATTGGGCCAGCTTTGTGCTGCGGGACGGCAAGTTCGTCACCGGTCAGAACCCTGCCTCATCCGCTGCCGCCGCGCACGAGATTCTGGCGTTGCTGAAATAACGGAAAACGACGACCGAATTGATCCAGCGCCACTATGAAGCCTCCTTCTATTCCGAATAGGTCGGGATAGAAGGAGGGGGACTTCGTACATCGTTCAGTCAGGGAGAAAACGCATGAGAATAATCAATCCAAGTTCTGGCTCGCAGAAGTTGAAAGTGTGATAACGGTAGGTATTGCAGCAAGCGCCCCACCTGCAGTTACCAAACCGCTGACCACTTCTACGTAACTGCTCCAATCATCATCAGCATCGAAGTCGATATTTGATTGGGACGCCTCAATCACCGCATCATGTATTTGCTGCAATTCCTTATTGGCGTCTCTCATGATGGCTCGTGTCTCATTGCCAACCCAGATCTCAAGTAATGGTTTGATCTCCTTTTCAATGAATTTCTTCGACGAAAAAGAATCTTTCAACCGCATCTGATCAATGCGTCGGTCGATCTGGTTGAAAAGTACAACGAGCTCTCGCTCGAGGCGGTGAGGTACTTCAGAAAGCAATTTGTCCCGCCAGTCCAAGATTTGGCGCCGGATGGAAATGGCATTGAGATCATCCATGCTGGTGTCCTTCAGTTGTGGCTCTCACGACATAATAGCTCAGTGCTTTAGACTCAAGAATCCATTTGTAAGCACTTCTCCTAGCCTACATACCACAGTAATTGTGTGCAGAGCCCACAAAATCTTACAAACCAAGATACATTTTGAAGGCGGAGGTGGGAAGAACGGGAAAAGGCTGCAAGGCCAAGCAAAGGCAAAACCTTGGTGCGCACCTTGGTGCGCTTTTGGTTTTTGATGGTTTTATGATCAATTCAGAGCGGTGAGAATCACGTAACTGCTTGATTTAAATGGCGCCCCAGGCAGGACTCTAACCTGCGACCTGCCCCTTAGGAGGGGGCTGCTCTATACAACTGAGCTACTGAGGCATTTCAAGGCTGTGGATTCTACCGCCAGCAGTCCAAATTTTCTAGGCTTTACCCAGCCTGCGTTGACCTTCGTAGCGACCCTTGTCACCTTTCTGGTCATAAATGGAGTTGCCTTGGGCATGCCCCTGCAGTAATGCCAGCAGTTGGTCAGTATTTTGTTTACTG
>NZ_JBLWWA010000016.1:0-12146 GCF_048268165.1 Pseudidiomarina sp.
CATATCGTCCCGTGGAGTCAAGACAAAACCAACCGACTCAACCCCAGCAATGGGCTTTGCCTATCTGCGCTATATGATCGGGCCTTTGATCAGGGATTGATGACGTTTGATGAGGATTGGCGGGTTGTGCTGTCGGCCCAATTCAAGCAGCCGGAACCTGCAATGCAGCGGTTTTTCCTATCAATTGAAGGACAAAAAATTGTGATGCCAGAGCGATTCAGCCCTGATTCCGGATTGATGCAGCAGCATAGGGATCAGATTTTGTGGGGGGAGACTGATCTGATGGACATGGGGTTTGTTCTGCTTTGCGCACAAAGCGGACGTGGCGACAATCGGCCCAGTCACCACTTTCTACCCAAATAGGTCATACCGCTGAGACCAAAAATATTCCTATGACCCCGAACTCACAGAATAAGTCTTTAGTTTTTTCATAAACCAGCTATAAATATTTTATCCGGCGCCTGTTGTCCAACAAGTGTTTTGGATCTTGTTTTTTTTCGCTCCTGTAACGCAGATAGTCTTACTTCCCTAAAAATAGGAGTAAATTTTGACCATTTGGTATTTGATATTTGAGCGACAGTAGTACGTGCATCCATGCATGTTTTTAGTACCATCAAATAACACCAAAAATCTTCTGGAGATTCTGCGGAGCACATATCGGCCATCCACTTCTTAGTCCACTGATAGTTGTCATGAGCCTCTTTGGCGTATTTTGATGCTGTTGCCGTAATTCCATCACCATCCAGATGGTGATGTATAGTGTCATAAAATTGATCGGACTGCATAGAAAAACCAGCAATTGATATTGCGTAGGCTTGATCAAGCGTTGACGTACTATCCGATAGAGATTTTATGAAGGACTGAACAAAATCGGAGGCACCAAATCGCTCTGCTGCTAATACCTCACGGGCCAATATTTCATCATTCCTAGATTTAAGAAGCCGTTGCCTCCAAAGCTCATTTATTGTATCTGAAGGCCAGCTTGACCATATGGCTTCATGTTCTAATGTTAGATCATCTCCTAAGTCATAGTTGACAACACCCTGGGCTTCACCAAATTTTATAAAAAGAGTTACAGCTCTCTCAGGTAAGTCTTTCGATATTAGATTCGCGACCATGAAAGCGATATTTTTCAGCCACCCAGTTTGAGTTTCTCTGGCCCGCTCTACAATATGGAGTATCTCAGGCAGAAGATTCTCGTCTAATTTAATTAGTCGTTTTAAATCATCAATAGTTAGATATTCGACTAGAAGCTTTGCATCAGATTTTTTCAAACCCGCAAAGAATGCATCTGCGATCGCATGAATTCGTATCTGTTTCTCATCAAAATCTTCTTCAGATATTCCTAGGCTCTCTTTTTGTGTCTTCTGGCGTGGAAAACGTCCTTTGTCACTATCTGTTTCATCGACGGAAAGTAGGGGGAAAGAATCACGCTTATCTATCGATAGAGTAAGGTCAACAGTTGTAGGTACGTGACTATTGATAGCTTCCACCGCGCCTTTTAAACGGTGCAAAAAAGATATAGCCAATGGTTTAGTTATCGATTCACCAAGATGCTCATCTGTTGTGAACAGCACTTCGAGACTAGTCCGTTTAAGTAAGTCATCAAGGCCGATTTCATGACGGGCGCACGCTTGAACAAGCAGGATAGACCCAAACCAACTCTCAAGAGTCCTCCTATCTGCTGTACGACCGGACCAGTCACTTTCCAAAAGGGCATCTCTTACTGACTTAAGATCATTCTTGGCCGCGATATCAAAAGCGATGGTACGTAGTACAGGAAGCTCCGATTTAGTGCATATTAATATAAGTGATTCAAGCTCCGGCGTGATCGAAGTATTACCGTAACGTGCGGCGATCAGCGATCCATAAATGGCGTTATTATCATTTAAGTCTAGTGCAGACTTCAGGCAATTGAGGATAGAATCGGTAGGTTGTGACGCTAGGGCGTCCAGTGCTTTGAGTATAATACTTGATCCAAATGAAGGGTTGGTTAAACAGCTTAGTTGTTCTGAAGCAGACATTTGGTAGGCTGAGTAGTAGAACAGAAACATCCTCATGGTCTCTTGCTCCTCTTCTTTGATGGTGCTCACCATATCGGTATCGCAGACCCTTTTAACTAGGCTCATCGTGATATTTCGGGTCATCAAAGGTATATAATCAGTCCCATTAAATATTAGCTGACGCAACGGTAAACCAGTTCTGGTTAGTAACCCGGAAATGATACTCCTAGCGTTTTCGACAGCTATTTTAGGTTCGAATCGACAAGCAAGTGGTAGGAGCTCCCTAAATTTTAGGTCTTCTCTGGTCAATCCCATCGCACTTAAAATATGCTCTTGATTAATTGAGCCAAACTGCTCTAAGCCATCAGTAATATTGATGGGACGTATAGCGCCAGGATCAGCAACGCTAATCTGATTCCATTCGTCAGGTGATGGTTGTTTCCAGCGAACTCGCTCCTTGTTTAACTGATCAGCGATCATTTTCGCTTCGGAGAATGCAGACCTATCGCCGGAAGCATAGAGCATACGTACGATAGTCCACCTACCAGCAAGAGAGGTGTCGGCGGAACGTAGTGGCTCAATAGCGCTCCGAAATGCGTCCTTACATTGTATTCGGTCAACCCTATTGAACGTTGTTAGCTGATCAAAGGCCTTTCGCGCAGAATACGTATCCTTATCGAGATTGAAAGCAAGCCCCATCGCTATAAAGCAGTCAGAAAACTCTGCAAGTGGGCGACCGGCAAGTAATTGAAGTGCCAAGTTGAACAGGGTATCTGTTTCCCCTGATACCTCAGTCATGTTGTCCAATAGCTGCTTTTCGAAAGAAGATAATGACGATAATGTGCCTTCTATTTCTTTCTGTCGTCTCTGTAAGTTCTCCTGATAAGTGTCCTCATCGTGTTTCGGGTAGCGGTTCGTCTGTTCTATTGGATCTTTGTTATAACGATGTAGCCAGTTGCGAATTGCTGTTTTAGCTACAATCCATCCGTTCTCTGTTGCAGCGATTTCGAACGCAGCATGGGTGAACCAGTCTTGATTAATACGGCGCGCTCTACCGAGAGCATACAACTCCAATGCATTGAACAGTTCTGTAGGTTGAAATTTTACTATCTCGACGAACTCCTCAAAACGTTGATCGTCAACATTCTGAAGGCTGGAGAACGCATCAAGAAGCGCAGCAAATATGGCTTGATCGAAACGGCTAGTATCCAATGTACAGACCATTAACGCGCCGAAAATAACATCCACGGTTCGATCCATGGCTTGGATAGGATCGATTAGCTGGGCTATATGTTCACTAACATTGATCCCAGTCTGCTGAGCCCGAAACAGTTGGTCGATAAAGGTGTAAGAGAGGGCTAGAGTAAGCCCTTCATCTAGCAATTCATAAGTATCTCCCGCCCCGGGGAGACTTCGGAAGAAACGTGTCTCAATAACGTGATTAGAGTCATCTTCAAAGCTGCGCGGTGGATTCTTCTCTGGCGAATTCCTTACTCGAACTAGCACTTCTTTTGCACAATTACTGAGACGTCTGGTTAGGTCGCTCATCCTCTCGTCTTCAAAGTTTTCGCGTTGTAAAGCCCGAAGATGCTCCATGAGAATCCGGTCTGTCGTCAGGCCTTTCCAGGCCTGAGATTTTTTGTGGGGGATCGTAGAAACCGCCACTTTGAGAAGTCGTGGATTGCGCAGAGTCCTTAGTGTGGCGTCATCAAGCCAATCGAGTTCGATGCCATAATATTCTAACAGTTGATTGCGGTCACCCGGCAACCATTCGGGCACCTCAATCAGCTTTGGAATAAAGACTAAACCTGGCTCAACGAGTCTACGCCAGAACTGGGGCCGCACGGTAACAAGTAGTCTCCCGCCAATAGACCGCAAACGTTCCTGCAAACCATTCAAGAGGCGGTCCCATCGAAGGTTCTGCCTTTGATTAATACCATCGATAATGACAAGTAACGGGACTTTCGGCGGATGGATCTGCCATGCAGCAATTCGATGTCGCCATCTAAACTTTATCGTTTCATCTGCTATTTCGCCGGTTTGCTCGATCAGAAGATCGATTAGAAAGTCATCTAGGTCTTTGTTATAGACACTATCGAACTGCTCAGCACTGGCAAACAGAGCAAGACCTTTATGGTCAACGCAGAGCTGCGCAGCGAGCCAAGACTTACCTTGGCCTTCTCCACCAAAGAGAACAACGCTTTGGTCGTGTTGTAAGCTTTCAGAAGCTTTGTTTAGCAATGCAATACGTAAAGAGGGGAAATCAGGGTTCGCGCTAACTGCAAGTGCCTGCCTAAATCTATCCCTAGCGGCACTTTCGGATCCAAACGAAACTGATCTCCAGGCCACATTCAATTCGATTGAGCGGGCTAAGGCTAAGCTTGAAATGTTCAGGTTAAGCTTCAACTTGCGCAATAAACTACAAAACTCGGGATGTTCCTTGATTTCCATAAAGGCTTTAGACAGGTTTTCTTGGCAAGGTGCTGGACAAGCATGAGCGCCCAGAAACTCTACTGCTGGTTTGCCTGAAGCCGCTGCTGCAATAGCCAATAGTGGCAAGGGAGCGGAAGTCCAATCAAGAATTAGTGTGGAGATTGCGTGTTGGTCTCCGGCTTCTCGTACTGCGGATGCCAATTGCGTGGAAATCTCTATTGTGGCTCCAAGGACCCAAAGTCGATCGGGAGCATCTTTGTTACGAGCGAGGTCGACGATTTTTGTTAGGACTTCGTTTCTTTGAATTTCGCCGGAGTATCGCTTCGCTTCGAAACAAACCGCGTCGCTTTGCAGTGCTGAATCTCCATCGATTCCCCCTTGAAAACCGCTTGCAGCGAGTCTGAATGGAATGCCTGTTAATTCAGTGAGAATGACCCGAACAAACCCTTCAAAGCCGTTAGCACCGGCAGGCTTGAGTGCTAAAAGAACGTCCTTAATCTCTGCTAGCGGTTCAGTCATACAGTCCTCTATGTACTAATCGATTTCCTATTATTCGCTCGCTAACCAGTCTCTTGTCAGTTGAATGGTTTGTCTAGACGTAGATGATGGAATCAAGTTATCGATTTTCACAACAAAGCTGGCTATCAGCCAGCCATATCCGCTCCGTGCCGATAGCTCGCCTGGAGCACGCCTTGCCTAAGGTCTGCTCTGGGCCAACATCGGGATTCCTGGCAAATGAATCAGGGTCTGCTCGTCGGGGTAGCCCGTTCCTATCCATTATGATGAGCCCATCCTGAGCCCGATACGCTGACCATCCGATAGTGTCCACCTATTTTTAAGTGGACACTTTTGATTCATTAGACCGACGGTGTGTGGTTGATGTCGTGCTTTTGGTCTGCGCAGAGCCTGCCCAGACAGCCAAAGCGCCATAGTGCACCATACCATGAGGATCGCCAGGTCAGGAGGGCCACCACCAGTACGGCGGCAAACTGAATAAATCCTATCCAGACGATAATGGCGATGGATAATTGCCAAGTTGTGGTACAGACCCAAAGGGCCGCCAAGAGGTGCAGGCAGGCTACCGCTTGGAACAGGTACCGGCGTCGGCCGGGTTTTTGACGCCGGCCGTACACTGCTTGGTAATGACCGTCGATCGCCATGGCAAACTGAACAAACCCCAGAAAAATCATGATAAAGGCGAGTATCATCATACCGTACTTGCTCCGGTTGCTATTGGTGCTCTGGAATTGTTGTAGTGGTTACCGTCTTTGCCGTTTTTGATGCGTTTGAGTGTATGCTGTCGTACCCAGAAGGCAGACATGAGTAATCCAAAACCGGTTATAAGCGCGATCAGATCGAAGCCGATTCTTGGCCAGTCATGAGCTACCAGTCCAGCCCAGAGTCCTACGGGAGAGGTGAGTCCATCCAGGATGGGTATACAGATAAACAGAGTGGCCGCCAAGCTCAGCTGAATAAACCAGCCGTGCTGTTTACGTGCCAAATATGCATGCAGCAGAGTTAGCAGCCAGGTCAGAAAGAACACGCGTATTTCCCAAAGGTCACGAGACTCCATATCTGCTGGCAGCAAGCGATTTGCCCAAAAATAGCTACCTATGGCGACCAACAAGCCGGCAATTGCAGCAAGATTAAGCATACTGACCAGTTCATACCCCACTGACCCCGCCTGTTTTCGAGCACGCTTGACCACCCATAAAACGGCACCGGTTGCAACCATGGCACTGCCGAGTATGCCTGCGATGAAAAACAGCATACGGGTGAGCACATCGGCAAAACGAGCTTCGTGCGTAACCTTCAGTACAATGAACACGGCGGTTGCCAAAGAGCTCGTCATCGACTGCGCGGCTGTTTCACCCGGACTCGCATTACTTTGCCGGTTGCCATTCAGGTCATAGTTCAGCTGGCGCCCGGTGCGTCCGCCGAACAGGCTGTCACGTGTGGCGCTGGTCACCTGAATGCGGGCATTGGCTGTCATCGGGTGTTGTATGGTAAGACTAGCAACAGGCCCGCCAAACAGCTGCTCGGCATCGGCGAAAATACTGGCCAAATCCGGCTTCATCGCTGCTGGTCTTGTGTGCGTTGAAGGGTTGATGTGCTCAAGCTGGCTTGCCGCAACCGTGGTTGGGCGACCTCCGTTCTGAGTGCCCGAGTTGCTGTTCCAGAACAACAGCGTCGATGACAGCAGCACCAGTCCCGAAAACGTGATCATGATGTGGAAGGGAAGAGCCAGTACGCTGCCGATGACATGTCCATCTATCCAAGACACCGTGCGCTTGCGTGGACGGAAGGTAAAAAAGTCACTGAAGATCTTGCGGTGCATGATGACGCCACTGATGATAGCAACCAGCATCAGCATGCTGGCCACACCGACGATCGTGCGCCCCACATCCCTAGGCATGCCGTAGAGTTCAAAGTGAAAGTCATAAAGGAAATTACCGCCGGCTGTTTCACGCAGAACCAGCACCTCACCGTTTGACGCATCGATGAGTGCACGGGGCCCCCGCCGACGCTGCTCGACCTCACCTTCGGCGACCCAAGATACCCCTGTTTTGGGGTTCCGCTCTGATGGCAAGCTGATGCTCCAGCTTTTCCCCCAGGGTACCAGCAGTGTTAATCGATCCCATGCACTATCGGCTGCAGTCACGGTATCAACCTTGTTGGCAATGTGGCCTTCGGGCTGCATCCAGTGAGTGATTTCAGTGCGATAAAATGAAAGTGTGCCGGTGACGAAGACGGCAAACAGCAGCCAGATCAGAATCAGACTGCTCCAGGTGTGTAGCCAGGTCATGGATTGGCGAAAAGGCCCTTTCATGCGGTTACTCCTCCCTGAATGGCAAACCATCCTACCCATAGCACTACATTGCTTGCAGCAATGGCGAAAGCGGTTTTCAGATGACTGCGGAAGCCGAATGCAGCCAAAATCAGCAACAGGTAGATTAGAAAAAAGCTGATATTGACCAGAAATCGATGGTCACGAGGCTCTAGGTTGGCAAAATACGCCAGCCACAGGCTGATAATAGCGGCTAGAGCATAACCACCCACTGCGGCACTCACCACGCGTGTGGTAAGCAGTAGTTGTTCCTTCAAGGTTGCATACTCCGTAATCGCCTTCAGCTTGGCGAGTGTGGACTGATGGACGATATTTCAGTTGGACGGTGCTGCGTGATATTCCGCGAGGACTTGCTCCAGCCAGCGGGTAATTCTGTTGTCAGTCTGCTCCGGTTGAATATCTTCATCCAAAGCCAGTCCGAAGAAGGCTTTGCCATCCGGTGTCAATGCGCGAGAGGCTTCAAAGGTATAACCTTCAGTGGGCCAGAAGCCGACAAAGCGGGCGCCAGTGGTTGCCAGGCGTTCATGTAACCAACCCACTGCATCGAGGAAAAACTCACCGTAGCCGAGTTGGTCACCGAGACCATAGAGAGCCAGAGTTTTACCCTGCACCGGAAAGGCCTCAATTTCGTTATCAAGTTCTTCCCAGTCCTGTTGAATACCACCAAAATCCCAGGTCGGTATGCCCATGATGATGAGGTCGTAGTCCGCGAGCAGATCAGCGGTCACCTCATTGATGTTGATCACCTCAGGCGTCAGTCCATGGGCCTCCAGTGCAGACGACATGCGATAGGCCGCATCTTCTGTATTGCCGGTGTCCGTACCAAAAATAATGGCTGTAAAGGGGAGTTCGTTCACGTTCAAATTCCATCAACAAGCGATGTTAGGGAGGGTGGTGCGAAGGTGCCTGCAGCGGGAGCCCGAAGGGGTAGGCTCATGGCTGCAGGCGGTTAAATCCGCGTAGGATTCCACACTTAGAAATCGACAGTTAATCCCATGTTGAGACGTCGGCCATCCAGCACGACCCCGTAGTCATCGTTGGTGACCTCCTTATCCAACAGGTTGTACACACCCGCCTTTACACGGGCAGAGGGTGTCAGTTGATACACCAGGCCGGCATCGACAAAACCATAGCCAGGCGTGCCATCGGACATGCTGGTGCGGCCCATGTAATCGGTGGTTTTGCCACGGTAGTTACCTTGCATCCACAGGTTCAACTGCTCAGACTGCTGCCAATCCAGACTGGCGTTGAACATGTGCTTGGGTATTTTGTTCAGAGGCTCGCCTTTGAACTCACCGGTTTTCTGCTCCGAGTCGGTGTAGGTGTAGCTGGTACTGAGTCCCAGTGTAGGTGTCAGCTCATAATCCAGTGTCACCTCAATGCCGTGCATCTCTGCTTCATCAATGTTTTTGCGAGTACTGAGGAAGTTATAGTTGTTGCCCTCGTAGGCACAAGCCCAGGTTGATGGATCGTTGCGGTCCCCGTTGGGAGATGTACAGAAGCGGTCCTCAGCAATTTTGTCTTTGTAATTGGTGTGGAACAGCATCAGACTGGTGTTGAGCCCTGTTGTCATACTGTCAAATACAAATCCCATTTCGTAGCTGACACTTTTTTCAGGCTCAAGATCTGGGTTGCCGATAATCAGGGCGCGGGGATGAGGCGCTGGTGAGCCACCACCGCCGGTACCCCGCCCAAACCCTGCCGTCGCCTCAGCCAGTCCAGGTTGTTTGTAGCCAGTGGAAATACCGCCTTTCAACGCCCACTCCGGTGTTAGGCGGTAATTGGCGTAGATGCGGGGTGAAAGGTGGCCGCCAAAAAGTTCGTCATCGTTGTAGCGCAAACCGGTTGTCAGATTGAGTTTATCAGTGAGCGACCAGTCTACCTCAGTAAAAACGGCCGCAATCCAGCGATCAACGTTCCTTACGGCGCCCGGAACATTGGATGTGAGCAGGCCATTGGTCTCGTCAGTAAAGTCCTCGATTTTGTACTGGCCACCAAAAGTGAGTGTATGGGCCCCCATAAAATACGTTGCTTGGGAGTTAAGAGTGGTTACTTCTTCCTTTTTTTCCCGGTCTTGAACCAGTTCAGAAATATCCTGTTGCAGGAAGGTGCTCAAGAAGAGATTGCCATAGCGGCCATCATGAGAAAGCACGTATACATCCTTGTCATAAGTACGTGTTGACCCAGTTTCCGTGCCAGCGACGCTTTTGCCAGGTGTTGTGGTGCTTTCCAGACGTGAAGAATCATAGCTAAAGGCAAATTCGTTCTGCTCATTCGGCGTCAGGAACAACTTGATACCACCTTGCTTGCGCGATGTATCCGGCTTACTTGCCGCCCCGTCGCCACCACCAGCAAAATCACTTTCATCCAAACCCAGCCAACTGCCATTCACCTGAGCGCTGAGAATACCTGGCAGAAGTGCACCAGCAGCGTACAAGTTGACCTGCTGCTCATCGTTGCTGAGGTCATTCATAGACTTGGTGTACTCGGTACTCAGTGTGCCTGACCACTGCTCACCGCCGCGACGCGTAATGATATTAATTACGCCACCCATGGCTTCAGAGCCATAGAGGGATGACATGGGACCGCGAATTACTTCAATTCTATCGATCATGGAAATAGGCGGCAGTGCGATTTGTTTGCCACCATCAGAGCCGTTGGTATTCACCGCACGGCCGGCTGAAATCGGTTTCCCATCAATCAGGTAAAGTGTGTAGCTGTCGTCCATCCCACGGATACTGATGTCCTGCATGTTGCCGCCGCCTGTCACATAGAGGCCTGGGATGTTCTTTACAGCATCCACAATGCTGTTATATGACTTCTTTTCCAGTTCTTCCCGGGAAATCACGGAGATACTTGCAGGCGCATCCATGATGTTCTGCTCGAAGCCAGCCGCAGTAACAACAACCTTATCCTGGTCGACGGGCTCAGCTGCCTGTGTTGAAACACTGATGGCTGCAGCTACCGCAACAGTCAATAAATGAGGAGGGAAGCGATACATACTCTGTCCTTAATACAATATTGAGAATGGTTATCGATACGGGTGAATACTACCGTTACTGATAATTATTTACATATGTTAATGAATATATTTACATATCTTTACACTTCGTTCGGGAACTCATGAGTGCTCATGCTTCTTAGGAGGTAGATGGTGTTTCATTGTATGAGACTGTGTTGTTGGGGAACGACCTGCCGTCAGGGTCAGCCCTGAAACAAGGCCCCAACATTCCAGTTGCGATAAGGTGAGCCAGCAACTTGCTATGTACCCCATGAATCATCCGGTTGCTGTGGTATCCTCTTTGGATTCAGTATATGTATTCAGACATAAGGAAGTGCCGCCCTGCCCAGCTGCTTTGTGTTTGTCAGTCACTCACATTAGAATATGCAAAACGACTAATGAACAATCCAACGCAATAGTCACGCCGTAACTAATCAAATCGGTTCATTACTTTACCAAGCAGGAGCTTACTGTGCTGTCACAACGCTACACCCGTCTGGTCACCACACTACTGATGTCGATGGTCATGGTTACCCTGATGACGTTTGTGATCACCGCCATCAACACCGGTTTCACCGAAGGCTTCTCGTCACGTTGGGGCATGGCGATTCTGATTGCCTGGCCGATCGCGTTTCCGCTGATTTATGTGCTGCCCAAGCGCATGCAGATGCTGGCCGGTCGGATTTGCAGCCTGCCTCATTAAATCAGTGTACTGAGTTTGCCCCTCGAGCCTGCACCTTGCAGGCTTTTGTCCCCTTGGCACAGCCTAACCTTCGATCCATCCAACTGCCTCTTCTCGTCATCTTGGCCAGGCCAGAGCCTGTAATATATAAAAGCTATCGAACCATTAATTACGATTAATTTCACACATTCATTGCCGCTCGATACCATAGCTCCATATTCGAAATGCGCCCAACGCCGAACGGGAGATCCACAGGACAGGCGGACGGTCGCAACATATAACTTTACCGAGAGATGACGCACATGTTGGATACCAATCTGAAGCAGCAGTTGAACACCTACCTGAAGAACATTGTTACCCCGATCGAGCTGACACTGACCACCAATGACAGCGACAAGTCCAAGGAACTGGCGGATCTGACACATGAGATCGCCGAGCTGTCTGACCAGATCAGTGTGAAGGCTGGCAACGATCGTCGCGCACCGAGCATGGCCGTTGGTGCCGCCGGTCAGGCACCGCGGGTCAACTTTGCCGGTATCCCCATGGGCCACGAATTTACCTCGCTGGTACTGGCATTGCTGCAGGCCGGCGGTCATCCGTCCAAGGCCGATGCCGCACTGCAGGAACAGATCCGCAACCTGAAGGGCGAATTCCACTTCGAGACCTACATCTCGCTGTCATGCCAGAACTGCCCGGACGTGGTACAGGCACTGAACCTGATGGCGGTGCTGAACCCGAACATTACCCACACCATGATCGATGGTGCGCTGTTCCAGCAGGAAGTTGAAGAACGTCAGATCATGGCCGTGCCGTCCGTCTACCTGAACGGCGAACATTTTGGTCAGGGCCGCATGACGCTGCCGGAGATCGTCAACAAGCTGGATACCGGCGCCGCCGAGAAAAAGGCAGCCGAGCTGAACGAGCGCGAGCCTTACGAAGTGCTGGTGGTGGGCGGTGGCCCGGCCGGTGCCTCTGCTGCGATCTACGCCGCACGCAAGGGCATCCGTACCGGTGTGGTCGCCGAGCGCTTTGGCGGTCAGGTGATGGATACGGTCGGTATCGAAAACTTCATCTCCGTGCCCTACACAGAAGGCCCGAAACTGGTCGCCAGCCTGGAGCAGCACGTCAAGGAATATGAAGTCGAGGTGATCACCGAGCAGTCAGCGGCAAAATTGAAGA
>NZ_JBLWWA010000017.1:0-12006 GCF_048268165.1 Pseudidiomarina sp.
GGTGACGCTCTCAGAATGGTTGTTTCGGGCGGTGATGTCGAAATCCGTGCTCACTCTGAGCCGGGACTATTTTCGGTTGAGAAAGCCGTTGGAGCGGCGGGTGTATGAATTGGCCCGCAAGCATTGTGGCAAGCAAGAGTATTGGCGGGTGTCTGTTGAGACGTTGTTGAAGAAATCCGGATCGGCCAGCCCGCGTCGGGTGTTTCGCAAAATGATCCGGGACATGATCACAGCCAACCAATTGCCGGACTATGAGATGAGCGAAGAAGAGGGCGATATTATTCGCTTTGCCTCACGCGCACGGGTCTTGGAGGCGGATGGCCCCACCCTTGGCCCGCTCAGAGGCAGCGTGTTTGAGCGCGCCCGCGATATTGCGCCGGGGTGGGATGTCTATGCGCTGGAGGCGGATTGGCGCGCCTATTGGGCGGCCTCCGGCCACCCGCGGCTGCATTCGGCTGAGCAGGCGTTTTTGGGCTTTGTCAAAATGCGCGTGGCCAAGGGGTAAAGCCCCCGCCTGCGAGATCAGCGCGGGATGCTCCGCAAGGCAAGGGTGCCGACTGTTTCACTGATCCATTGACGAGATTGGACGATCTTACGGCTGCTCCGTTCGACCCAAAACAGGTTGCGAAACTCGATTTGACCGTTGCGGCAGGACTCTGAGAAAAGGTCCGTATCGGCGGTGTAAGGGCCTAGATCGACGTCAACCTGCCTTTGGCGCTCGACCTGACAGCGAAAGGCCAGAGTTTCGGCCTGACTCTCTCCATTGAGCAAGGTGACAAAGCGTTCGGTCACTGCGTTGCGTCCAGCGTTTAAGGCCTCAAGGGTCTGTGAGGGATCCCCCGCGAGTTGGTCGCCCCCAGTGCCGCGCGATGCGATGATCATACCGTTTTTCATGCCAAGGGACAGATGGTCCAAAGAGATCCAGGTTTCCTCCCCTTTGTCATTCACCGTTTGGCGCACAAAGACCGTGTAGGCTTTGTCTTTTGCTTCAAGCGATACAAGATAGGCGGGGGCGCCAGCTTGTTGATACGCAAGGAAAGTGGGATCTGGCTCAACATCGTCAGACCTGTTGAGGAAGTTTTGCAGCATATTTTGTTTTTCGGGATCCGACGAACAGGCGCTCAACCCCGCGACGAGCGCGATCAAGAGACAGGCAGCAAGAGGGCGAAAAGTCATACAGGTCATCTCCAGAATTTCCCCCAACGGTCTTCCAGCTCACTTGTGTGCGTGTTTCTGACCATTCCATAAAGTCGGTTGCCCACATCAAGCCGCGCGCCCCCATCGCGGACCACAGGACGAATGGTTGTTCCATAGCCGCCTTGGGTCGCGGACCCGGTCAACCAATCAACAGGGACGGAAAAGCGAATGCCTTTATCAAACGAGCCTTCGCCAAAGTCGTCAAAGGACACATCGGTGAGCGTAAAGAACGCGCCAACACGGAATCCGTTGTCGAATTCGCGATCCAAAGAGAACGTCGCACCATAATCGCCAGCAAGATACCGCCCGACATCCACTTGGCCCAGATAGCCGCCGCCAAAATCATAATAGGCAGAGGCGTGACCGGTGACGACATCGTAGTCTTGAAAGCCAAACATTTGGTCGAAATCGCGTTTTTTAACGTAGTTGAGTTCGGCGCCAAGTGCGAGCGGACCATTGACGGGCTTCCAAAGCAGCTCGCCGGAGACGCCCCCATACATCGTTTCAAGATAGCCGGCCGTCACGCGGCCATAGAGATTTTTGCCCGGGCGGAAGAAATAATCTGCCGTCAGGTATTTGATCTCGAGATCGGATTGTTTGGCGTATTCGCCACTGTCTGTGCGAACATGTGGCAGGACAGAATTAGAAGGCCGGGAGATTTCGTCAAGGGTGCCTGCGACGGGCTGACGCATTGCACCAGAGAGGACGAGACCCCGCATCGGAGTGAAAGAGGCGGCAACCTGAACGCCGAGGTCCGCACGCACGGGCTTATCCGGATCAAACAGGGAAGGATCGAGATAGGGGGTGATCCGCCAATCGAATTTTGGGTAAATACCCGTAATTGCGGCCGCTTCGCTTTGCGCGGCATCTTCAAAATCGGCGCGGGCAAAGCTGCGCCAGCTGCCATCCAGATCGTATTCGAGGGCTTCGAGATCGCTACGGCGCACAGTTGTGCGTGAGGTTGTGATCCCATTTGCCGTGGCTTCCAGGCGGAAGGTGGTGATGTCCGCCGGCAGTTGGTTCGCCAAAACACGCGCAGTCCGGCCAAGCGCCTGCGCCTCTGCCGGATAGCGGCCATTGATAATGCGCACCGTGGCTGTGCCGCCTTCGACGGTGATGCCTTCGAGCGTGATGCCCTGATCTTTGAGGGCTACGGACAGCACGCTGTCTTTTTGGCGAACACTGTTTGCGTCCCATGACAACGCCGCTTGGGTTTGACGCGGCATAAGGGCCGGCGGGGCCTCTTCGATGCCACTGGGAAACTTGGTCTTTTGCGGGGTGATTGGCACATTCACCTTAAAGCCAATCTCGGCCCCGTGAAGTAAGTAGAAAGAGGCTTCCGTCCCATTTTTAAGATGGTAGCTGAGCGAAACGTTCAGAGGCGTCTTTTGCGCAAAACTTGTGCGCTCTGTTTCAACGACATAGGCATCAGATGAATACTCGATTGCAGCCGAAATACGATCAGACAGTCTATAGCTGAGCGCGCCGAACAGAGCGGCATCCCCTGTGAACCAGTCGCCCGCAGAGAGACTCCCGGCCTCACCAACCGTTCCAATAGAGACGTCGCGTTTTTTGCTAAAATGGGATCCGAGAAAACTCAACGGGTTGTCAAACCCATTCCGCGTCCCCAAACGGCCCCAGCCAATGCCGCCGGATGCGACAAGGCGTCCATCCGCAAAAGTTTTGGCCATGGCCACATATTCGGACGCCAGAACGCCTGTTCCGCCAAAGTCCTGCAAGCCAACTGTGAGAGATGGCCGACGGTCGGTTTCCTCGACAAGGCGAAACACAACATCAAAGCTTCGGTCTAGTCGGCCTTGTCGTATTGGGCCGTTGAGGTCGCCAAAATAGCTGTAGCGAAAGGTGCCAAGGGCCCACGGAGTGATCTGAAAAGACCCCGTAAGATATTGTGTCTCGCGAAATACGTTCGCCGTGAGAGCCAGTTCGCCATCCGGCAACATTTGCCCAGAGGGCATGTTGATAAATCCTGGAGTGCCCAAGGCCGACACCGAGGTATCGTCATAAAGTGTCTGAGATAAAGCGGCGGTCGATTGCACAGCGAAAAAAAGAGACGCCGCAAAGCGCGCTTTATACAGCCCAATATATGAGTTCATTTAATGTATGCCCCATCCATGTCAACAAACTCCAAAGTGCAGCGGAACCTTTGATTTGGGATCATACACGACTTTGCAGTTTTGTGAGATTTCTGGCGGACTTGTTTCAAGCCTGAATTCATTTTGCGTCATCAGGGCAACACTTAAGCAACGGGACGTTTACAGCCCGTTTTCCCAATATAAGGTTTGTGTTTTGTGGGCCTTGCGATAGCTTACCCTCAAAGCGAAATGATTGGTGGATGACGCTGGCATGGCCCGAAATCTCATTTTAGTGACAGGCATGCCTCGCTCAGGAACAACGGTCATAGGGGAACGTCTTTTGGGCGCCCGGTCCATCGAACTTTATGAACCTATGAACCTACAAGTTGGCGATTTGTCGATCAAACATCAATTTACTTTGCCTGGGGAAGACGGTTTGGATGACGCGGGTCTGGATCGCTTTGTGAAACGGTTGCGCAACGGGGTTTTGTTCGGAAAATATCCGCCCAAACACAGTCCACGCCACCCCCTTTTCAATCGCACGCGCAGAACGATGCTGCGTACTCTTTTGGATCGCCGCGCAGAAACGGTCATCTGGAAAGATCCATTTGCCGTATTCATTGCGCCAAGACTGCCTGAACGCGGTGTCCCTGTTGTGGTCACTGTCCGCGACCCTTTGGCAAGCGCGGCAAGTTTTCAACGTATGAACTGGTCGTTTGATACCGGTGCATTTCAGAAGAGATTGCGACAAATCGGTTTTGAAACCGAGCCATTCCCTTCCCCCAAGGGGAACGTGCGCGAAGAAAGTGCCAGTGCGGCCCGCCTATGGGCTTTGACGCATAGATATTTGCTTGATCAAATAGACCGCCAAATTCCATTGGCTTTGATTGGCATTGAGGGCAACCTAAGCGCACCAGAGAAAGTCGCACAGCGCCTAAAAGAGGCCACCGGGATCACCCCTCAGCTCGCCGAGGCTGCGACGCAAAGCACAGACACGAGCGAACCCCTTCCAGAGCAGGCTCATATCAAGAACAGGTCGGCGGAAAGTGTTACGAAATACTGGAAAAAGATTCTGACGGAGGATGAGGCATCGTATGTCCGTGAGCTCACGGATGATCTTTATGCACGCATACAGCCCAGACTCGCCTTGGACTAAGTGTGTTTTGGGTGGATATGACGCCTTAAACGCCCCATCTTTTCTTTTGCACCCAAAGCATGGCACGCATTGCAAGCCATTTCGGGCTGCCATTTTTAAAGTGCTTGTTGATAAAAACTTTGAGACTGTCCGCTTTGAGGCGTGAAACAACCGGCGAAGATTTTCCACTGCTTCCCCACCCAAATTCGTGAATGACCGGCGTTGCGGGAACCTGTGCAACCCGCCACCCTGATTGTTGCGCACGAATACACATGTCTTCGTCTTCTCCATACAGGAAAATATCGGGGTCAAACCCCCCGTTCAGATCCTGCCGCACCTGCTCCCGCAAAATCAGAGACGCACCGCAGACCCAATCGACATCCACACTGTGCTCAAGGGGAGCGGCGGCGGAACTGTGGGTGCGGATATAGGTCTGCGCCATCGAAATGCGGGACAGCGGCGCACGAAGCCATTTCGCTTGATCCGAGGTCGCAACCCATTTGGCAAAATGCCGAACGCCAAGCCCTTGCAGCAGCCACTTTGCCGGGGTTGTGAACCCATAGGCCCCTGTTTGCGGGCTTTGATCTGGAAAGACGAGAGGCAGACCCGCAATGCCAATCTCTTGTTCATGTTCCAAAATATGCAATGCTGCGTTTAAGCTGTCGCCCTGAAGATACGCATCGGCATTGTGAAGATAGTAATATCGCGCAGGGGCATTCTCCATCGCCAAATTATTTCCGCGTCCAAACCCGAGATTTTCAGACGATTCTATCAGGGTGATCGACGGGAATTCCTCTTTTAAGATGGCAACCGTTCTATCCTGAGAGGCATTATCGACCACAACGATCTGCGTTGAAAAATCCTTTGGTGAATGCGCCAGAAGCGATCCAATACAGTCTCGCACAAAGCGCTCAGAATTGTAGGTCACCACCGCGATCGTTACATCATGCATCTGTCAAAAGCCTCTCGAGTGCCCTGTGACCAACATCGGTCATCACGTGTCGATTCAAGCCCAATTGTTGCAAAAATCGTGTTCATGCGCACGCCCTAATCAGGGTTCAATAAGGCCTTTTCTGTAAGTTTGCCCTGAATTCATCAAAAGGAGCACTTCCATGACAAATCCCTTTGACCGCACCCTGCACGTTGGCGCACCCGGCCGTCGGTATTTGCCTGTGTCACCACATGACAGCACGGACCTCGAAAAAATCGGAACCTCGCTGTATGTCGAATCCGGCGGGGTCGTTCAGTTTAAATCCGTATCCGGTGATGACTGTACCGTGACGGTCCCGGATCACGGTTGGATCTTTTGTGGCGTAACACGCGTGTATGCGACGGGCACCACGGCGTCGGGCATTCACGCAATCGTACATTGAGGTCTGGTCATGGCGCTCCCCCTCCTTTCCCCCGCGCTGGTGACTGCGTTGTCCAGCGTGGATCAACGTCGAAATCTTGTTCCATATTCTGAAGATGCAAGCCAATGGGCCGTCGTTGGCACGACAGTGTCTGGCCCACTTGGCCTCAATGCGCTTGGTCAGTTTTCAGGGTATGCGATTGCTTCAAGTGGCAGCCAATGGCACCGCTCCACCATTGTCGAACTGCCTGTTCTCGCAGGTGAAATCTATTCTGTGCGACTGTTTGTTCGGACGGGCACTTCAGGCTCGATGCGGATCATGGCCCGCTATATCGACACGACCACCACCAGCGACAATCTTGTTGGCGCGCCTGGGTCCTTACCGGCAAGCTCTGGAAGCATCGCTTTGGTGAGCGACACCTTGCGAGAGGATGGTCTCACCTATGAGATCGTGTTTCGCGTGACCGCGCCACGGGCGACCAATTTTCAACTGGGTCTGGGTCCAAACAGCAATGCGGCGGGAGAAAATATCATCGCCCTGGCAGCGCAGGTTGAACTCGGCGCGACTGCGACAGCATATCAACCGACACCATGAAGCCGCGATGTGAAACCGTGATGTGAAAACCGTGGGTTGGCCATAAAACCGCGCAACCTTACCGTTGCGCGGTTTTATATATCTGCATTTATTGCAGCTTTTGGACTGAAAAAGGCAATGGTTTCTGATCGCGTTGTCGCATCCGCGCATAAAGAATATGCAGTGAGATCAACCAAAAAGAAAAAATGAAATAGAGCGGGTGAAGGGTGAAGATCGAGAGAATTGCCATGAAGCCCATCTGCGCAGCACAGGACAAAATCAGAGCATAAACGAGGCCTAAATGAGTATTGTCTCTCATCTGAACGCGGACTTTGGCAGACGTCACCAAAACGATTGGCGGGACCACCACTGCGAAGAGGTAGGCGACGAACGCTATTAAACTCGGAAGACCACTCGACAACGCGACAGACAGGAACCAATTGTCGATTGTGTTGAAGTTTTCTTCCCACATGTAAATTGAACCTTCGCCATATTTCATAGCGGTTTCAATCGCCTGGGTCGGACCCTGACCTTGCCCGTACCCAAACCATGGCTGATTCCAAATTGCGATCAAACCATTGGTAAGCTGTGCCGTACGCGCATTGGATTGCAACAGGCTTGCACCAGCTCGCTGTTCCGCCAGCATAATGATGAGAGGCAAAAGAAGCAGCACGGCAGGGATAAGAACGAGCCTTGCGTCAAGCCGCTTCGCGTTGAACCCGAACGCAGGTTTTGAGATCAGGACATACACCACAAGCTCAACAAACATCATACCCAGAGCGGTGCGCGATCCGGTCGCAACTCCGATCAGCACCAAGCCAAGAACGAAAAGGCGTCTATGCGTAAACCCTCGCGCGCGATCTCCGAACAAAAAGAATGGCAATACAGAAATAACAAAATAGGCCAAAGTCAAAGGGTGTTCAAACGTCCCCTTGGCGCGGATTAAACCGGCCCTTTCAATTGCAGCAGCCTTAATGGCATTGCCTGCATCAGCAGGAGCGAAAGCGCTAAAGGGGTTCTGTTTCAACACGATTTCTAAGCAAACGATTGCGAAAATAAACACAACAGAGGCTTTGAGGACTTTGATCAACGGGTCTGTGTAATCTTTGACGAAAAAGAAGCCGTAAAAGACAAAAGCCATAAAAACTTCAGTCATAAATTCATTGATAAACAACAGCATCGAAACGGTCTGAGGCGAAAGTGCGGCCGCCAGACCACGCCAAGAGAAATAGAAAATAAACGCCATTAGCGTGAGCGGGCGAGCGGAATAAAGCTCCTTAAAGCTATGCCCGAACCGTAAATTCACCACTCGGGTAAAAAACGCAAAAACCAGAAGAACAACAAGCAGTCTTTCAGCATTGAGTTGTGCATTGGTTGCCAAAGAAGGACCGATGTAGAACGGAATGCAGAGCAACGCGACAAAGTACCAGCGGGCGATTTGCATGATCTATGGACCTTCTCTCTCAAACAATTGAGAATCTTTAACGCCACGCAGTGTCAATATTGCATGCACGGCCAACGCCACATCAACCAAGCGACACGTGTTTTCTCTTCGCCCAATTGGCTGCAGCTGCAATTATCGTGAAAGAGACAACAAAGGCAAGAACGACGCCTTTACTGCCCCAGATCGACCCAAGACTGAAGGCAACGATCACAAAAATCCCGAGGCTGCACAGGTTAATGATAGATCGGGTTTTTTGCAGCCCTAAGGCTGTAATTTGGATGTTTTGAGACGCTGCCAAATAGCGTGTGACGGTTAAAATCGCAAACACCCACATAAGCGGCTTAGCCTCGGAAAACGCGTCTGAATACAGCAGTTCGATCATGGTGGGCCCGAGCGCCCACATCGCCAAACCCGCACCCGCAGCGATGCCAAGATAGATATTAACAGCCAATCGGCTCTTTTCCTTGAACGTGGTTTTATCGGACACAGCGCGTGACAGGCGCGGCAAAAGCACATTATTCATCGGCTGGGCCATGATATTTGCCCCTTGGGCCAATTTTTGTGCGGCTTGGTATAAACCAACGGTGGTGCTTGTGGTCAGAAGGCTCAGGATCATCACGTCGAGAAAGAAAAAGCTACGTTGACCGAGGGCATCAATGGAGTAGGGAATATTCGCCATGACCTCGCGACGCAGACTTGTGCGCGTGACGGGGCCCGGCGTGACGTTTCCAATCGACCGCCATGACCAAAGGGTTGTGATCAGGTGGACACTCCCCGTCACAATAAAGACCAGGGCAAATTCATGTTGAGTGGCGTCTGTAAAAGACAGAAAGATCGCGAAGCCGGCGCCACAGATATTCGCCAAGAAATTGTTGCGAGAATCCAATAGGTGACGCCCAGCCGCACGCAAAGTTGCGCCGTAGAGGTTGGCAACCGAGATCAGGCAAACGCCGATCCAGAGCCGCAAGATGAGCGCCAAATCCAGTCCTGACACCCATGCAAACACTGTGATCAACACGCTCAGCAGGGCAAACAAAACAGATTTCACAATCAAAGTTTCACGCGCCAAAACGATGCTCGTTTCGTTTCCTGTCGCATGGGTTTCTTTGAGCAGGCGGGTCATATATCCGAAATCAAAAAGAATACCGAACAGCGAACAAGTCGCATAGGCGACAGAGAAATGGCCAAAATCACTCGCCCCAAGGCTTCGCCCTGCGATGACAAAGATCACGATTGTACCGATGAGGCTGGAAACGACGCCCATCAAACTTTGGAAAAGATGTTTTGATATCATGATTGAACGTTTTCTAGGGCAAGGCCAAAGATCACTGCCATCCTGTTTTGCGGCCAAGAATTTCTTCGAGGCGGACAATTTCGTTTGCATAGTCTTGTTTGAGTTGCGCACGTAGGGTTTCGGAGATCGCTTCTTTTTCCCCCGTGTTCATTTCTTGCAGTTTGCGTTTGATAATGGCCCCGAGCCTGCGCGGCAAAATGGCCTTCGCCATATTCGCAAGAGGGCTGGCATCGACCAGCCGGGCCACAAAGCGTGACTTGGGCAAACCTGAGCGGTTGAACTCTTGTCCCGTATCGAAATGATAATCCGCGCTGACACCGATAAATCGACATATGTCCTGAACGGTTTCCTTTGGGTGCGTGCGTAAATCATCAGACAACACCACGAGAACATTCTCTGCGCCAAACCGGTTGATATACCGTTCCACACGATCCGCGGCATATGCAGAGGCGCGGTAATGCCACATGTCGCCCCAGTTCTTGTCAATGCGATTGGGCTCTTCGGCCAAAGCGTCTTTGAGCGGCAACGCCTCACGCGCGGCGCGGCGCAGGTGCATGTATTGAGAGATCACACGCTCAACCGGGTCTCTGAGCAAAATAATAATCTTCACGTCCTTGCCGAGCAGTGCCTCGATCCGCTCAGGCGCATGTTCTTCGTTCAAATAGGACGGCGAAATGTCTCCCGCGACTGCGCCAGGCTTCATTGACGAAAACTGCGCCCGGTATTGGTCCTCTGTCGAGATAAGACCCTTTAAAACGGCGCGCATTCCAGGGCCTTCCGGCCTTTTTTCAAGATCCGGATAGGAAAAGTAATGCAGCTCTTTTTGTTCCGTCAGGAAAACCTCAGGATGGGAGCGCAAATATTCATAGAGCGACGTGGTCCCACATTTGGCCCCACCGACGCAGATGAAACTGGGCAATTGTGAATGCGTGTCGGCGGTCATATCCGTCCTGTCCTTGTGTAGAGTGTCATGATGACATGACCCGTGAGAGTTTTTGGGCACGCAGCAAAAAAGTGATATTGCCGATCACATAGCGGCGGAACAGTCGTTTGGGTTCTCTCAGAAGGCGGTACGCCCATTCAAGCCCGAGTTTCTGCATCCAAAGCGGGGCTCTTTCGAACCGATCTGCCAAAAAATCGACAATCGCGCCGCCACAAATGATCAGTATGGGCTGATCGGGAAAGGCCAATTTGATTTTGTCGGCGAGCATTTCCTGCCGCGGCATTCCCTGTGCCAGCAAGATGATTTCCGGCTCCGTCTTACGAATATCTTCAATATATGCCTCCAGGCTCTGGAACCCATCAAGGCGCGAAACGACTGTTTTGCCCTCCTCTTTAAACCGATCACAGGCTTTGGATAACCACGGCTCTTTCGTCCCGTAAACGGCCAGCCGTTTGGTTGGGCAGATATTCAGGAAATTCGGAATAAAATCTGTGCCATTCATATTCAGGCCCGGATCTTTTCCTGCTTTTTGGAAAAGAATTTCGAGCCCTTTCCCATCTCTCAGGACAATATCCGCAGCTTTAAACGCCTGACGCGTGTCCGTCGATGTCCAACAGAGGTTAAAAGCGTGTGCGTTCACAAAAGCCAAAGTTGTTGGTTTTGCACAGGCTTTCAGTGTTTGGACAAGAGACATTTTGTCCTTCTCTGAAGGGACGATATACACAGATTCCGCAAGTTGTTTGAGCGCCTCGAAACGCGGGTCAATTTCGGAGCCATCTGACTTGTCTTCCATCGCGTTACTTTCCAAGGGCGGGCATCTAGGATTTCAAAACTTTCTTGCCGATCTTTTTGAGATTCAAAGACAGGGCTTCCAACGTCCGGCGAGAAAACACCCCCGTGTCCTGAACCGGCGCTTTGTAAGGGGCTGTTGCGTCCGGTTTTTTGCGATCAATGTGATATCCAAAGGTTTGGAAATCTTTTTCATAGAACGCGCTCACCGCCTCTTTAAGTTGGGGCGTCACCTCAGAGGCCTGTTCGGAGGGTGCGTTGCCGCTTCTGCGTTTGTTTTCGTGAAAGATCGTTCGCGGGCCACTTGAGTCTCCTGCGCATTCGTCAAGATAGCTCACGATCCCGTCCAGTCCGAGTTCCAGATGAAAGATCTGAGCGCCCGGCGGAAGGAGGTCCGATTGCGGTCTCAAATGATGGTCATATTTGTAGATTTCAGTGTCAAAGTTTTGCACGTAGCTGGCAAACCAATCCGTGATGTTATCATTTTCATTCAACGTCTTGGCTACGCTGAATTGATAATCAAAAGCGCTTTTCACCCGCGCAAGAGGATGGCGAACAATGCCAAAAGAGGCGGTAATCCAGTTTTCTGGAAAGAGACGCGTAAAGCTTTCCCAATCCAAATGCTGCGGCGAGGTGCAGGACCACCGCGCATGGGGAGGACGCTGCAGATACAAGGGTTCCAAAAACGCGATGTCGCCGAAACGACGCCGAATGTAACTTTCAACAGATTTTCCGCCGCACTTTGGGACATGGGCGAAATACACGAACTCGTCGTTGATCTTAAAAACCGGCATAGACTTTTTTTCCCTGCGTCATGTTAAACTCACTCGTCTCAAAGCGATCAAGCGGACAGTTTCTCACGTTTCTGTCGTATTAGCCTTTCAACAGACCGGCGAGATATTTGCCATATTCGGTCTTTTTGAACGTCTCAGCGTGTTCGCGCATTGTGGTGTCACTGATCCAACCTTGTTCATAGGCGATCTCTTCGGGACAACCAGATTGCATCCCTTGGCGTTTGGACAATGTGCGCACAAAGTTGCCCGCATCCAAAAGGGAGCCGTGGGTGCCGGTGTCGAGCCAGGCATAGCCACGGCCCATGCGTTCAACCGAGAGCGTGCCGTCCGCGAGGTAGGTCTCCAAAAGCGTGACGATTTCAAGTTCGCCACGTTCAGACGGTTGAATGGTC
>NZ_JBLWWA010000018.1:0-9664 GCF_048268165.1 Pseudidiomarina sp.
AGTCACGGAATCAGGACTACAATAAACAGCGCCCTCATGGCAGTATCGGAAATCTACCGCCGGTGTCTCGAATACCGAAGCTGCGTGAACAACGTGTTTAGTATTCACACCTAACCATAAAAGGTTTTCGACACTTCTGGGGCTTTGTGAAGCCCATAAACGAAAAAAGCCTGTAAAAACAGGCTTTTAGCTTTTGCAATTTGGGGTGGCGGGTTTCGAACCCTATTCATAGGCTTTTCGTTGTTCCGCTATGTGTCTCTATATACGTAGAAACAACCAGTTATTCTATACCAACATGCTGGTTGTAGAGCTATACTGAGCAATTTTTTCGACACTTTTTCGACACCTTTACATAAAAAATCTTGGTTGACGATAAAATTCAAATATATATTATTTTTTATTTTGTATGAATTTTAAAACAGCTATTCTGGGTTTGCCTTCTCTTAAATTTTCTTCTATAAACGATACTTCTCTTAAATGAGAAACATCTTTGAAAGGGTCGAAAACTATTTTATTGCTTTTTAGAATAGGTATTTCATCACATAATTTTTTTCTTCCTGCGATGATGTCTATCAGTAACCATTCATCTATTTCTATTACGGGGCCATATTCGTCGAATCTAGTTTTAAATGAAGATGAGGTATTTCGGGGTTTAACTCTATTACTGATTTCAAATTTGTCTATAGGGTTATAATATCGCCACCTTCTGAAATCAACTTTTGAAAAACAATCTATTATATCAGGAGTTAATGGATTTCGAGCATTATCGTTTATGTAGACATTGAACTCTGTATTGCTATCTGTACCTTTTGGTTCTTTATATTCAGGCTCAATGCGAACAAGTAGTACGCCTGATATTGATGTGTTATCTGTAAAAATCTTATCTATGACACGTTGCTCATCTAATTTACTATGGCTGAATTTTGAAGAAATGGCTGGGTTTTTATCAGTGCCTACTAATATTAACCTGGGTTCATCTTTGATTTTGTGCTGTTTACATTTTAATTTTAGTACGCGATATAAGCTGTTGTCTTTTATTTCTTTTGTTGATTCCATTACTGTGGAAAATGTGACTTTAAAATCACCTTTTTTTTGCGGATTGTAAATAATTATGAAATGATAGTTATCAGACTTTTTTTCAATGATGACGTTAGGGTTTTTTTGAATTTCTTCGAAAAAATCTCTTATCAATCCTTGTGATATTTCTTTTTTTATTTGATGTAATTCAGGTAGTTGCTGCTTAGGTTTGTTTTCTTCTCTTGTGTGGTAGAATGAAAGTTGGATTGTTTCCGGGGGGATTTTTCTTCGTTTTGCTTCTTTTGTAACTGCCTGATCTAACTCTTCTCTCTTCTGTTCTTCTTTCCAGAATTTAGGATATAGAAATGCTATTTCAATCCATGCATAAGTACCGGATTCACAAATGAGCTTTATATCAGGGCTTTGTCCTTCTCTGGATTCGTACTCTATTTTTCCTATTTCAGAAAGTTGGTCTATGGCAATTAATTCGAATATGGCAGCTGAGCGGTGCTCTACACTTCTTAAGTTTCCTCTTATTTGGCTAAGAGTATATCCTAGTAATTCTTCACAGTGTTCCAGAAGTGCGCTGACTTGATCTTCTCTTAACATCTCATATCCCTTTTTTTATTGGGATTGATTTAAATATACTGTATTATAGGTATCGATCTATTTATAAAAATTAGGATGTTCGGTCGAGTTTACCGCTTTCATTAAATGAAGGATATTCATTTTCCAGAATGATCGGAGCCACGACGCCAGCAACAAGGACACCGCCCATGATGTGTAGCCAGAGCGGGGCAAGATCGTTTTTATAGATATTGCTCATCCTAAAATCAGTACGCTTTTGAGGCTCGGGTGACATTTATACTATTAAATCAGCAGGCCATATAAAGTATGCCCCGAATCGTTTGCTGTATTTGTATTCACCACCAATGTTTTTTCCTGCTTCCGTAATGTGAGTTTTATCACCGTTTTCCTGCAGATAGCCTCTTTCGATACATTTCTTAAGGAAGTCTTGTGTTGATAGTCCCAGTATCTTGGCTAATTTTGATGATGTTATTTTTGTATTTTCGTCACTTGAGGGCTTGGTTGTGCTTGCGTCGGTGTCTTCTGATTTTATTTTTTCAAGTGACATTCTTACTTCATCGCTGACTCGTATGATGCGCTGTGCTTCTTCAAAGGTGTCCCGGTATAGATCTGGATCGTCTGATCTGGATAGATAGATACCCATTTCGTTGTTGTTGATTTGGCTGAATTCGTACAGGTTTAGACTTGTAATAATTGCGCTCTCTTCATTGAGATAACATTTCGCATGTAGGTTTTTACAGAAACTGGTTCGGATGTAGTCTAATTCGCGCAGCCAACTAACCTCGTCCGGGTGTAGGTCGTTTTTGCCGTATACGATCCTAATATCGATTTTAAGTCGGTTTTTGTCTTCTAGGAGTTCTTTTACTCGATCGTTTAGGCGTAGGAAGGGGCTGATTAGGATCAGTCTTTCAGATGCTTGTTTTATCAGCTCTTCAAGAAAGTAGTTAGTTGCGCTCGTGTTTAGAAATTTGGCCATTGCTCTTTCCTTGATTGGTTACTCATGCTTATCCCTCCTTGTTGTTGAACCAGCGCTCCATCGCTTGTTTTGCAACTGCTAGCCCGCGTTTACTGCTCTTCAGCCTGAGTGCTTTACTTGGTCAAGTTTTGGGCTGATTTGACCCGCTTCAGGTGCAACGTTTCCAGTTAGTAGCCAAAGCGCATATTGTGGATAAATTTTTGATAGCGCTTCGGCTTCATCAATGCCTAGGCGTGCTTTTCCCCGTTTGATGTTCTGCCATCGTACATATTCTTTGCTGTTCGGAACGGCCAGGTCTTTAAGACTTGTTCTTTCAAGCAATAGCAATGCTCTATCTAAAGCCTTTTCGACCATTTAAAAATCCAATCAATGTTCTATATACATAAACGGGAGGCAGTGTATTATTAACATATGTTCATGGAACATAATTAACCAAAACCCTAACAACACCCGATTATAGGGGCGCAACCATGGAACAACAACCGATTACCCCAGTCGCAACGCCGGTCCCGCCACTCATGCCGTGGCGTGAATTCGCTGACTGGATTCGAATGGAACAGTCGGTAGTACGTGGCTGGATCGAGAATGGTTACCTTCCATCCGAGCGTATTGGCAAACACCGCCTGGTTAACATTGCGCTCCTGTCACAGCAGCTGCTTGAGAAGGAGTCGATCTGATGAGCTTTCTCAACGGCACCAAAGTCGGCTTTCGTTTCTGTGCATGGAGTCTGGAGCAGGGCAGACCACTCCCTGACAAGATTCCACACAATCCGCGTTTCAATGCTTTTCAGCGTGGTTTTGTGGCGGCAATAGATTGCTCCCACATTTTGGCTGAAGGCTTATCCAGGAACATGCCTGTTTCACGCTTAACTGAGGAGGTGAGCTGATGGCTATCACAATTGGAAATATCGTTGTTGATACAGATAACCATCATATTGCTAAGCGCGTTGTCAGCCGTGCTGAATATCAAAAAGCCGTCCGGGGCGTTATCCAGGTAATGGGTGAGCGCTATCGCTGGTCAGATTTGCAGCAGTATCAAGAGCATGGTGGTTTCACGTCTCGTCGATCTAAGCAGGTTCGCTGATGGAACAGCTCTATACCTCTCACCAGATAGAGTGCCCTGATCCTGACTGTACTTCGCTTGCACAGTCAAATACGGCATGGATTGAGTCAGGCCAAATTGTGTCAGTCCGTTACCTGTGTCCTGCCTGTCGTACCAGTATCGAGGTAGGCGAAGGTCATTTTGATGTTGACTGGCACTTTGATTCCGACGCCTTTTTCTTCTTCCGTTCTGAATCTTCTTTCCCGTCTCCCACTGATCAGGACTGCACTCCTGATGGGGGCGTCAGTGCTAACAGCCCTGACGTTAATTCGACTGGCTGGGCCGATGAATAAACGGCTCCGCCAACTTGTGGTACCGGCAAAGGACATCGGCTTTTGCCTGTTGTGTGGTTCACGTCCCTGTGAGTGTGAAAAGAAAAAGCAAGAGTATGAGCAGTATTTGAAATCCTTTGATCTGGAAGCGTGCATCGAAAAATGGCGCTCTAAACGATCAAGAAAGGAAAAATCTAACTCAGCCAAATAGGTGAAGTCATGGAATTTACAGCACAAATTGATGCCCTTCAGGTGTCCCGCTATGAAATCGACGGTAACAAGGGTGCCAGCATTATGGCCCTGGGTGAAAAGCTTGAAAGCGAAAACCTAGCCGGTAAAGAAGTCATCAAATACGCCTGTCCTTACGACCTGTTTTCCCAGCTTGGGGCATCGCTCCCTGCAAGGCTTGATTGCGTTATGGCTATCAGTCAGGCCGGCGGCAACAAGGGCAAGGTAGTCGTGAAGTCCGCCAAGCTGGCAGTTGCTCAGAAGTGATTACCCACCCCTGTTACGGCCACGCTGCCTGATTGAATAGCGCCCTCGGATCGGCGGGGGTCGCGTAGCGACGTCCGCCGATCGGCGCAAGAGGCAGCGGGCCAGCTACAGCACGTGACGCTTATTAATGGGATACAGGTACATGAACAGCCTTGAAGCAATAGAACTCTTTTTACTTATCGCACCCTTGAACGTTATTACGGTCGTTCTTGGCCTGCTGATTTATGACCTAATTGGCTGGCTTGCCTCCCTGTTCCCGCCGCGCTCAAAGGCTGTTGATCGTGGCTGATGTACTGATTTGCACCGATTGGAACGCCACCGCAGCCACCTGCGACAGCGTCACCCTGGTGCCCAATGTCTACCTGTTCAGCAGTGACTCGGTTCAACAGATCGATCTACTGCTGAATGGGGGATTCGACCCTCAGGCCTTTGGAATCGGCTTCGTGGGTTTTATGTCTCTGTTTGCTATCGGGTTAGCAACAGGTTTGGTTGTTTCTCAGTTGAGGAAAATTCGATGAAAAATGTATTCAAGAAAGTTGGTTATGGCCTGTCCACTGCGGCTGCATTCGTGGGTGCTCAAGCTCAGGCGGCCATTGATGTCGCGGCGGTTGGTACCGAGATTGAAGCCGCTGGTACGGCTGCAAGTTCTACCGGCACGTATGTGATCGCAGCGGTTGCCGCTGTTTGCGGTGTAGGCCTGATTATCGGCCTGATCCGCCGAATCTAATGATCTGGTCCCTGTTGCTTGGTGCCTTTGCTGCATCCATGTTTATTACAGGGTGCCGTCTAGGCTGGTACGTTTAACAAGGGGCCTTCGGGCTCCTTTTTTATTTAACTCTTTGGGGCTAGTAAATGAAATCTTATTTCACCCGTTTTCTTTTGCCCTTATTGTGCTCGCTGCCTCTCTTTTTGTCGCAACCATCTAGAGCGTCCGACTTCTTTTATTATTATGGCAATTACAAAGGATCAACTGCAGAGGAGGCCTTATCAAATCTTGTTTCTGATTTCTCTCCGTATACCTCAGGTGCTTATAAATATGTTTCACGATCTGCTGAGGGCTGTCCCGAATTTTCAACGTCTGGAACGCCTCCTGCCTGGTATGACTGCTATTATCGTACGTATTTTTATTACTCAGGATCAGAAACATTAGCATCAAGCCTTTCTGACGTCCGATTCAAACGGAATACATGTACGGCTGAACAAATTGCTGATCCAAGTCATGCGTGCTATTCAGAACCTGAACCGGAATGCCCTGCTCCTGGTACATCCTTTTCAGGCATTCCCAATATTGATGCCCTTGGTTCATACGGTGTTGATGCTGATGGCTGCCAAGTTGTACCTGTTTATCAATGGTTACCGCCGTCTGAATGTGATGACGGGTCGGGCCAGGCATGTCGTGCTATATCTGGCTATCAGTATGGTGATACACCACCTGAGATACCACCTAAACCGTGCTATGACGAAAACGGTACGTTAACGGGCACTGTTTCCCCCAATGTGAGTTGCCCAACCGGTGGTAGTCCTGGTGATGACGGCTCCGGTGACGGATCAGGCGATGGCTCCGGTGACGGATCGGGCGATGGTTCCGGTGACGGATCGGGCGATGGCTCCGGTGACGGATCGGGCGATGACTCTGGTGAAACTGATAAGACCATCTGTTCTGAACCTGGTATGTCTGAAACCTTGATGTGTCAATCCTTCGATTATCAGTCTCAAGGTGACTCCGAAGGCCGAGAACCTGACGGATTTGATATTGATCCGCTCGAACAAGAGATAGAACAGGAGTGGTCAAAATTACGCGACGTTATCACGGATACCCGCTCTAAAATTTCAAACACATTTAGTTTATCCCTTTCGGGTGGGGGTGGTGCACTGCCGTGTTTTCCTATAGTCGACTGGAACGGTGTGACCCGTCAGACCTGCCTGTCTGATTATAGTAGTGAGCTGAACGTTTTAGCGGCTGCAATATTTTTTATGTGCGTGATTATTGGCATTCTTATTATACTGAGGTGATCCATGCTTGAGTTTTTCAATGATGTTATTTCATTCTTTGGTGACATTAAAGATTGGATTTATTCGGGAATTTACACGTTCACCGTTGATGCATATGCCTATTTTATTAAACAGTCCGTTAAAGCCTACATTGGATTTTTGATTACTGCGATTCCTTTTGCCTGGGATGTGGCTCAATCCATTATTGACGACCTTAATATTTCATCCTATCTGGATAGTGCTTGGGGTACTTTGGATGCTCCCACCCGTAGTGTTCTCGCGTACTTGCGTATCCCTGAAGGCATTAATTTTATTCTCTCATCCGCTGTTACTCGCTTTGTTCTCAGGTTTATTCCGGGGTTCTAATTATGTCTATTTCTATTCACCACGGTGCAAACGGCTCTTTTAAAACGGCTGGTGTTATATCGGATTATTTCATTCCTGCAGCCAAGGCGGGCAGGGTTGTAGTTACGAACATTAGAGGTGTCAGCCGTGAACGTACCTTCCTGCATATGCAAGATGTACCTGATTCCTTCGATGTTGTGTTTATTGATACTGATACCCGTCAGGGGCGTTATCAGATGGCCACCTGGTTCCACTGGGCACCTTTGGGTGCTCTGTGCCTCTTTGATGAATCCGGTGTCATGTTTCCAAAGGCGTGGCGTCAAAAGGACTTGGATGCTCTCGATTATCCAGGGGGACCTGATCAGGCTTCCATTGATGGCAGGCCAGCAAACTGGATCGAAGCCTGGGAGATGCACCGGCATTTCAACTGGGACATTGTATTAACCGCTCCCAATATCAAATCCATACGTGACGACATTCGCCAGACGACTGAAGGCGCGTACAAGCACAAAAACAAGGCCCTTCTAGGTCCTATGTTCAGGGGTTATAAAGAGGGATATCACGATGCTCAAAAAAACGGACAATCCGCCTCAGACTTTGACGTCATACGAGATAAACGGGTTAACCCTTTGGTCTTTAGACTCTACGACTCCACAAAAACGGGTGTCGCGTCTCAAACGCTTAATGGCTTTAACCTCTTTAAATCGCCTCGTATCGTATTTGCGCTGGGTATCGCCATTGCCGCTTTCGTCTATGCAACAGCGACCGGAGGGTATGAAATTCTCCTTGGTACTCGGACTACTACGCAAGCTCAGCCAATTGCTCCTGCTCCCGATCCGTCTGTTGATCTCCCTTCTCAAGCTCCTGTACCCGTTTCTGTCGTTCCTCCTGTTCCGGTTGATGATTCTGATAACCGTGATGTGGTGCCTCGCCCAGACCGTCAAGCTGGTTCTATAGAGTCTGGTCCCCTTTCTGGTTTGAGGTTGTGGATCTCGGGTTATGTGACGGCACCCAACCGGATTTATTACTCACTGAGTGTCCTGGTTGATGGTGACCCAGTTGAATACCTGGCATCCGACCTGCGTCAAATGGGCTATCAGTTCAATGGTTATGGCCGCTGCTACGGCGAAATTGTCTATCAAGGTGAATCGTATCCCGTGACCTGTGTTCCCCTGGTGCTTCGCAATGACAGTGTGAGCCCGTCCGGGGCGGTGCGTGAGGGGCGAAATGTTGAGCATACGAACGCACCGCCCCGGACGGCCCTGTAGCACGTCTCAAATGATTACAACCAGTGGCTGGTTAAACAGCTATACACCCTTGTTACATCAGGTGCAGATGATGAAGAAAGAATCCTTAACCCGTAGAAACCAGAATTTTGAATCCTGTGAAGAGGGGCGTTTCTTCGTAACCCCCACATTGGAGACTGTAGACCTCTCGGGTGTCCGTGTTATTGATTGCTCCGTTGATACGGTGCGTCAGTTGTATAACGGGATGCTTGATCATGACCTCCTGGACAACTTGGAGGAGAGGTTAGAGGCAGAGCATCGTCCAGTGATTGAGTACCAGGGGCATCTATGGCGGCTCAAAAGAGGCGGTAAGGCCGGTTTTAAATTCCTGCTGCAGAATGCTGAATTCGGCGTGATCATCATGGTGAAGAACAACCACACCACGGCTGACTGTGCGGGGAGTCATTGCAAGATTGAAGTATCACCCAAGCTGATCCGTGACCAATCCCCCGACGTGCTTCAGTACCAGATGGACGAACTCGCGGCAGGCTGGTTTGTAATAGCTCCGTCCCCCTGTGGTGTGGCCATTCACCTGGCTACTGACTGGCAAGGGTGGGTTCCCCCGTCTGACTTCGTGGACCGTTTGACCTGCCGATCTCAGCGGGTCAGCGACCGTAACGGCTTCCAGTCGCTTGAAGTCACCACCGGCGAAGTCGCCAGTATCTATGGCCGTGGTCAGTCCTACACCTTCGGCACCGTCTCCAGTTTGCAGGCAGCCTTGTACAACAAGTCACGGGAGATCGTCGCCCATGACAAGATCGACTATTTCCACGGCATCTGGAGTGCCAAGGTTGATCACGACCTGACAACCCCTCTTTGGCAACCGGATCAGGATGTATGGCGCCTTGAATTCCGTTTCTCTCAAACGGTGCTCCGTCAGTTTGCCGACTACAACACCACCGAAGAGAAGAAATGCAATCTCAGTACCTATGAGGCTGCATCCGAGTATTTAGCGAACCTCTGGGCCTATGGGCTGGATCGTTTCCGGCTCGATTTGAATAGACGTTACGTGGACCCGTTCTGGACCCTGCTGAATGAGGATACCGACTGGATTAAGCCGGCGTCTGACTTCATCCCCAAGCGGAAGTACAAAACGGCTGGGATCGGGAATGAACGCAACGTTGCTCTTGCCCTGGGCAACCTCTTGTCGATCTACGCCAGGAACAATATTACCGCTCGCAAGGCATGGAGCTGCCTAAAAAAGTCCGGTCTATGGCGTGATCTGATGGGGTATATCAAGGCCAGAGACCTCACAAAGGCTGACCTCTTTGACCTGATCGAACGGGGTCTATTGGAGCGACGGCTAACGAGTAAGGTGGCAGCATAGTGGCGATTACTTCTTTACCCGATGGTCGTTGGAAGGTCGATATTGAACCGATCAAAGGGCGTCGTTTCCGCCGCATACTCAAGACTAAAGCGGACGCAAAACGCTTTGAGCTGGTGTGCAAGCAGAAAGTTACTCTGGAACCGGAGTGGTCACCCAGGGCCAAGGATCTGCGGAAACTGAGTGAGCTAATCGAACTCTGGTATGACCTGCACGGCCACACTTTGCGCGATGGTGTGCGCAGGAAGACTGCGCTTATGAATATGGC
>NZ_JBLWWA010000019.1:0-9651 GCF_048268165.1 Pseudidiomarina sp.
AGCTGAGGCATAGGCGGCTTGGCATGGCGTTTTCAGATATCTCGTTGGCTTGCATCAGGGATGACGGTCTCAACGACGTTTTGCAAGACCTGAGCGCATGGCGCGAGAATGCACAATGGCGACGCAACAGGGCGGCCGAGGGGAAGGCAACGGATAAAGAGAAATCACCCAAATGGCGTTCATTTTTGAGGATGTCAATTAATCCTATAATTGGTATTTACATAAAACGTAAATACTACATGTAGGGTAGGGGGTTAAGGGCGGACAGTCCAGTTGTCAGCAGGTGCACCTGAGTAAACTAGAGGTCCGCCGACGCACACGGCCAAGTGTGAATCACCGAATAAACGGCCTCCCTCTTATTTACGCGCTAAGAATATACAGGTCAAGAAAATGGCGCGCGGGAAATACATAACTAAATTTGAAGAGGACTGTATAAAGTCCGGCTTTCACCACAAAGTCAAAAACGCCACAATTGCGCGCGCCCTAAATCGCACAAAACAGGCAATTGGCCGGAAAATTAAAGAAATGCAAGAGGATGGCACAATCAATGATGTGCCACTTTATCACTCAGAAATTGCTGAAATGCTCCTTAAAAATGGGGCAATATGATGAAGCACAATACGCAACCAAAATGGAAGCGCGTTGGCTTCGCAAATGATGCTGAATATAGGGCCGCTTGCGCAGCAACGCGCCGAACGAAAAGGGCTGCATTCCTTGCGACAGAGGCAAAACTTGCGCACCGCCTAGTTTTAGAGGTGATGTGGCAGAGAGCCGACTTTCACCGCCCATTTGTGAAGCTCACAAAGCGCGACATTATGGAAGATGCCGGACTTTGCCTGAAAACAGTTCAAAGAAGCCTTAAATTTCTCAGAAATGAGGGGAGCGTTTTCCCAGCGTCTGGATGGGAAGGCGGTTCAGGTAAGGCGACATTGTGGTCTCTCAGAGTGCCGGGGAGCAAGGGAACGCCCGCAGAAGAGCAGATAGAGTACCAGAAAGCCAAGCGTGATAGGGACGCAACATGGCGCTTCCTAAGTGGCAAATATGGGGCGCTTAAAGCAATTGAGATCATGGGGCCACCTGACAGCGATGACAGCACCGATTGAAACCAGCCCGCCACACGGCGGGCTTTTTTATGCCTGTGGATAACTTTTTAAATCAGTGAAAAAGGGGGGACATTTTGACCAAAAAAGGGGGGACATTTTGACCAAAAAAGGGGGTACAAATTATACCCCCCCTCCATGGTATCCAAAGATACCAACGAATAAGGCGGGCCGCTAGTCGCGACCCAACACGAATAAAGGCGATTGGGGATAGGTCACGCGACATGGTTGGCCAGTGTTGTGGATTTGGCAGTGGGTCGCGTGTGGATCGGCCAACCTTGAGAGTGTGGAGCTGTGAGGGCCTTCGGCCCGCTGAGAATGGTTGAGGTTTTCGAAATTTGGGAAAAGAGCCGTAAACATGTCGATTTTTGAACGGATGAAGAACGGGGAATGAACAAATCAGAACACAAAGGCGGGGCAGGGGGATCAATATGCGATCGGCACCGGAGGGGCAGGGCAGAGAGCGCAGGAAATCCCGAAAATCGGGGGCTGTGGCGCGATTGGATTGATTTGTGAGTGGATGTAGTCAAAACGCCTTAGATCGCCTGTAGCGGCCTTCTGAGGCGTTTTTTTGATTTATGGGATTCACACGCACAGTTTAGAATGATTATAAATTAGCTACCTAAGGTTGTGTGTGGCGATTTTAGGGGTGAAAATTCTAAATAGGAAAATCTGAAAATGAACTTCAAGGACCGGGCAAAGATGCTTAGGGCGCGCGCCGCTGATGCGAAGGCCGCGCCACTGTTTGAGCGCGCCAAAATGGCGGGCGATTTGGTGGACGATGTGACGGGGTTCCTTGTGGACCTATCGGCGTGTGTCGATGAACTCGCGAAAGGGGGCGATCATGGCAACGCCTCTTAAACGACAATTCGAATTAGAACCGGGAACGGTTTTGGGCACATGCAAGTGTTTTTCATGCGGCCAAAAGGTCCAGATCACCGCGAGCAAGACGGGTATGGCAATTTACAACTGCTATTATCCGCAGGGCGACACGGCAACGCCGTGCAATGCACATTTTCGGTGGGGCGGTGTGGCAAGCCGTGACATGCGGCGCAGTTACCTAGTTAAAGCGGGCGAAATTCAACCTACCAAGGTAACTAAGCCCGCCATGGTCCCGGCCAATGAAAACCGCGCACCGAGCGCCAACGAAAATGGCGCGCCGAGCGAGCCGAAAAAGAGCGGGGGAATGTTGAATGAATACGGGCTTTGAGAACGGCGAAAGTGGAAAAATCGAAATCCACCCAGAAGCCGCACACATGGCAAATTTGATTGTCGATGAAATCGAAGACGATCACGGGGCACAGGGCGTTTACACCGCCGAAGAAGCCGAGGACATGGCCTCTCAGATCGAAGCCGCGCCGGATCGTATGAGCCGAGAGGCGTTTTGTGCGCTTTGGGAAACCTCTTTCAACCTCCCTGCAATGATGTTGCCAGACCTAAAACCGCTGGCAATCACATCGGAAAAAAAGCCCGCCTCAGATGAAGCCGCAGACGCGGCTTATGATCTGATCGAAATGCACTTTCCAAGCCTGTTGCTTTCGACAAATGACACATTCGGAGCCATTGCCCGCATGTTGCCATTTATGATCCTGCAAGCCGGGGCTGTGCGCGCAATCCTGATCGAGCGCCGCCGCGCCAAAATTGAGGCTATGCGGCCAGTCAATAAACAAACCGAACCGCAGTTCAAAACACGCCGAGAGGCCGAGCCAGAGGCGGCAAACAAAAACGCCGCGCCGGGGCCTGTTGATTGGATGGATGCGGAGGAGGCCGCATGAGTTCCAAAAGCAACGCGGGCCGGGTAGGGGTCTGGGGTGCGTCTGGCTCTGGGAAATCCGCCTACACAAAGCAACGTATCGCCCAGCTAAAGCGCGTGGTTATGTTCGATCCTTTGGCCGAGTATGAGAACGCGAAAGCCGTTTCTCGCTTTATTGACGTTCAACGCGAAATCGCCCGAAACTGGCTTGGCTTCCGGGTGTCATATCGCCCCAGCATGGGGGCCGAAATGGAAGCGCTTGACAGATTGAGCGCCTTCCTGTTGCGGGTTCAGAAGCCGTTTAAGGACGGAAATCCGGGGCGAAATCTCACGCTTGTTGTCGAGGAAATGAACACGGCTTTCCCGGTATCAGGCGGCGCGCGCAATTGCCGAAACTTTGCTGAGATTTGTTCTCGCGGTCGCCATTATGGGATCGAAGTCATCGGCGTGTCTCAGCGTTTGGCCGAGGTTGAAACCCGGTTTCGTGGAAATTGTACTGAGACAGTAGTTTTCCGCCAAAAGGGGCCGCGAGACAAGACAGCGGCGGCGGCAGAGATTGGATGTAACCCTAATGACCTACCTAGGGAAAATCTGCACTATCTGCACGAGAAAAACGGCCTAGTAAGTAAGGGTAAGGTGACGTTTGCGGCCAACTCGAACCGCGCGCCGAGCGCCAAGAAAAAGAGGGCCTAAGCCAAAAAAAGCACGGCCTTATCCCTAGGTAATAGGGCTAGGTTTAACACCCAAAACATTCGTCCCTAATAAGGCCCCTGTTCTCAACTGAAACAGGGGCCTTTCTCTTGGCAAATTCTCTAACTCATACGGTAGCCGCTTCAGTCATTTCTGGCCTGATCGTCTTCTATTTGACGCGCCAATTTATGAGCGCCCCGCAAACTCAAAACGGGGTTATGGCCTGATGAAAAAGACCGATCTTAAATTGGTGGCAATCGTCACCACGTCCGTCATGTTGGCGGGCTTTGTCATGGCGCAGCTTTCTGACATCGAAATCGTCAAAACCGCTCGCAACGGCTTCAACTAAGGGGGGCCGCTGACATGCGCACCAACAAAAAAATGCCGACACCGCTGGGCATCGGCGCGGGTCAAACCGCATCGGTCCAGCTTCCTTTGGGTCTGACCTATCACATGTTCAACATTCGTATGAACATTGATGACGGGGGCACACCCACGGACGTTCCCGCCGATGATTGGGGCCTTTATCTCGAAGAAATCCGCCTCATTGTGAACGGTGACACCCGCATTCAGATTGACGCAGATGATTTGGTCAAGCTGAACAAGTTCTATGGCATCGAATTGACCGCTGGCGTGTTGCCTTTGTTCTTGTCGCGTCCGTGGATGCGCACACCGGGCGGCGAGGATCAAACCTCCTACGGCACGGCGGGCGGCATGGCCTCTTTTGCGCTTGAAATGGACATTGCCGATGGCGTGACCGTCAACAGCCTGAACGTATACGCCAAGCAATCGGCGGGCACACCTTTTGGCCCTCATTTGCGGGTCCAAAAGTTTGTTCACAACCAAGGCGTTACCGGTGAGGCCGAAATCGCGGATATTCCGCGCGGGGCTTATGCACTTGGCGCGCTTCACATCACCACCGATCAAATCGGCAAGTCTGAGGTGATGGTTGACAACCGGAAGGTTATGGACGGCGACAAGGCCACCCGCGAAGCCAATTCGCGCTATTCCAAGCGTGTCCCGCAAGCTGGTCTGACGCATATCGACTTCACCGAGGAAAACCGCATTTCCGAGACTTTGCCCATGGCCGTTTCTGACTTCCGCCTCAAACTCGATTTTGCCACGACCGGGAATTTCTCGATCTACGCCGAGAGCATTCGCGGGGCCTAATCAATCGCCGCGCCGATCTGGCGCGGCCTCAATTTTGAAAGGGGGCAAATATGGCTCTTAGCTACGGCAACAATATTCCTAAAGTCGGCTGGCCTGTCGATCCAGCCGAACGGCCACTCAGTTATGGATCGGCTGGTTCTGGTTTCAATGTTACTGATTGGCTTTTCGGTTCGTCGTCAAGCGGTCCGGGATATTCGGCTGGCGTTCCGATTGTGGGCACCTCTGGCGAGTACCTGGACGCTATGGGTTCTTCCGGCGTCAACACCACACAAATGGACGGCACCACGGGCTTTGCATCCGCGCTTTCTGGTCTTGCAAGCGCGGTTCTTGGGTCCATGGGCGCACAGGATGACACGCCACAGGCCACACAGGTTTCAACTAAGCAGGTCGCAGGTTTTGACGTGCGCACCATCGCGATTTTCGGCGTGATCGGCGCAGCGATTTACTACGTCGCCAAAAAGTAAGGGGGGCGAAATGGCAGGTGAAGCAGCGGCAACAGGACTTCCTCCCCTCTCACTTTCTGCGGGACCGTCTCAGGCTTCCGGGTCATCCGGTGGCACAACTTCAACAGGGGCCTTCATGTTCAAATCGGCAGACAAGACGCTTTGGCAACAGGTTTTCCCATATGCGATTTTGGGGGTTACAGCGTGGCTGATTTGGAAAAAGTGACATTCAATCTTGGGCGGTGGTCTGAAGATGCGGCGGACGATCTCCGCCGCATCGCAGATGTGACGGACCGCGACTTGAAAATCTACCGTGACGCCGTCTCTATCGGGCGCTTTCAACTCTGGGAAATCCATGAAGAAGGGCGGCGCGTTGGGACGCTCATTTGGTCGGTTCTTAAAGAGCCGGATGGCGTCACTTTTGTGATCAACGCGGCAGCGGTAAAGGGGCCTACGAAGTCTGATGTAACGGCGGCTATCACTACCGCCTTTGTTGACTTCGCCCGCGCCTCTGGGGCGCGCTCTGTGCTGGCTTGGACCGAGCGGGAAGGGCTGATGCGCAAACTTGAGCGGCAGCACGGCGCACGGCGCAAATATGTCATGGAGGTGACACTGTGAGCAGTTCCAAAAGCAGCACGGCAACCAGCCAAAGCACCTCAGATAACCGCGTTGCCGGAGACAACGGCGCAATTGGTGTTTCCGGGGGCGGCGATGTGTCGGTTCATATGGTGGCCGATGAAGCATTTGAAATGGGGATAGAGGCGCTGGCAGAAATGCGCGATCTTGCCGCAAATGCGATCTATTCGAGCGATAATGCGGCTAAGATGGTCGGTGACACTCTTTCTGGGGCCATGGCAGCGCAGCTTGAAGCGCTCAAAACCGAAGAGGGCCAACTGTCCTCGCAAATCATCAAAATCGGCATTCCAGCGGCGGCAATCGCCTTTGCCGTATCGCAAATTTGGGGGAAATAATGGCCGAAAATGTTCAGTATAAAGCGTACACTTACAAGGTCGCGGCAGGGGCTACTTTGCAGCTCACCCGCGCCGCTGAATTTGTGGTGTGCTTGGCATCGGATGCACCTTTTAAAATCAGCTTTGACGATGGTCCATTTACTGATTTTGAGCAGGGCCTCAAGTTTCGGACGCTGGCGGAGTTCAAAAAAGTCGCTGTGCAGAACAATGAGCCGGACGAAATCAGCGTAAAACTTGGCTTTGGTCGCGGTGATCTGACGGACGCGCGCCTTGTGTTTGCTGGCGCAATCAAAACTGAACCTCAAAGCCCATCGGGACTTGATATTTTCGGCCCTGTGGCTGTGGCTGCGGGCGCTGTATCGCAACTCTCTCCGCAAACTTATGGGAGAGGCGAGATTGGCTTGCGAAACTTGGGGGCGGATCGTGTTTGGGTGAAATCTTTGCCCAACACATTGGAAACTGGATGGCCGCTTGACCCATCCGAAACGCTGATTTTGACCACATCGGCGGCGGTCTTTGTGTTCAATCAAGGGGCCGCATCCGCTGAAATTGCCGTGTTTGAAACGGAGGCAAACGCATGAGCTATTTTTCTGGGCGCGGCGGCGCAGTTATGAGCGGCGCAGAAATCAAGAATAAGTACGAAAATGAGAGTGACACAAACGCCTTTACCGATGACGAAAAGGACCGTGTCTCTCATTTGCCCCATGAGCCTTATGTGATTTTGATCATGGGCCAGTCAAACGCGGCGGGGGCCAACAACGGAGGGCCAAACCCAGCGTCTCCGCTTGTGAAAACGTGGGATGGCGTAACGGGCGCATGGGGCGGATCGGACATTAATGGCTTGCCCTGGACACGCAGCAATCCACATGGAAACAACGGAAACAACAATTACGCTCTCGCGCGGGCTCATCGGATCGCAGACGATACAGGCCGTAAGGTCTATGTGATCTTTGATGCGGTGGGCGGGACGTCGATTGATGAATGGATCATTGGCGGCGTTGAAGGAGCATCTCGATATTACAATGCTAAGGCCAAGGCAGAGGCGGCTTTAGCTGACCTTGGCCGCACCAAAGTTGATGAGGTTATTTGGGCGCAGGGTGAAGAGGATTTCCAAGACAGTTTCACCGAGCATTTGGGCAACCTGACGCTTTTGCGTGATCAACTGCGCTCTTTGACATGGTGCGGCTCTGAGGTTCCTATCTACATGATGGGGCCGAGTGATTTGCATGATCGGTATCATTGGCAAAATGCGATGCAGTATTTTTGTGGCCGCGTTGATAATTCGTGCATCTATGTCCCGTCAAATGGGCTGCATACAGAGTACGGGGACACGGGCGCGGGCGATTACACTCATTTTCTGGGAGAAAGTCTGTGGGAGGCTGGTTACAGCCGTATTTCCAACGCAGCACCCGCCGAAATGTCACCCGTGATCTTTTATGGCCGGGGAAACGGACCAGCAAAGCCTGATGATGCAACCGCGCTTGCCACGTTTTCTTCGCTGGTGTCGCGCGATAGTTGGATTGATGGCGATGCGCCCAACGGCCCCGCCGCTACTGGCTCTTTTAGCTGGGGTTTTGGATGTGCGGCTGACGGCAATTATACCGCAGCGTTTGGCTATGAATGCACTACCCACAACCTTTCATCCTACGGCGCTGTTTTTGGCCGAGACGTGAAAACGAACAATGGTTGCAACTACTTTTTCGGTTCTGGTTATCAGATTGATATAAGCGCCTATTATAGCTTTGCAGTCGGTCGCGGTCATATTGTGGCAGACCTGTATGGCGCGGCTATTGGTGGATTTTCCAAGTACACAGCCTCGGAAACAGACCCCGTGCGATTGCAGATTGGCACAGGCACAAGTGCTGCGGCGCGCAAAAATGGCTTAACAATCCGTGAGAGCGGTGCGGTCGAAATCAATACTCCCGCGCAATCTTATGATCCTTCCCAAAATGGTGAGGTCATGTTCCGGCGCGTGGATGGAAACAACACAAAAATCGAAATTGCGTTTCGAGGCACTGACGGAATTGTCCGTTCGGCTCAAATCGACTTGGCTTAAGGGGGGTAAAATGTCTGATCTTTTCGGAGCTTTGATCGTGGGCGGCGCTATGGCTGGCGGCGCGTATCTGTGGAGCCAAAACAAGGCCAAGCAGCAAGAAGTTTATGAGATTGTCCCGGCCTCATATCCGGCCAAAAACGACACCAAAGACGCGATTTTGGGCTGGGGCTTGGAGACGCTTTTCGGGGCGCTCACCGGGTCCAGCACATCCGGGGCATCGGCTGGCGGCTCTGGCGCGGCGTCTGGCAGCGCCACAGCGTCTCAGGGCAGCGCAGGGGCATCAACAGGCGGCAGCTTGTTGGATAGCCTCTTGGGGAGCATTTTGGGCGCCTCTGGCGGGGCCTCGTCCTATTCTGGTTCTGGCGGTTCGTCCGTAGCACCGAATGCAAGCGCGATCTTGGCGCTTATCCGTCGCGCAGAGGCACCGCAGGGCTATAATTCGGTCTACTATGGTTCAAAAATCCAACCGCCGCGCCCGATCACGACAATGACCGTGGCCGAGGTGATTGATTATCAGAAACGCAGTGTCTCGGCGGGATCTGCATCATCCGCGGTTGGCGCTTACCAGTTCATCAAATCGACGCTTTCCGGGCTGGTCGGGTCAACGGTTCAATCCGGCGAGATTTTCGGTGTTGCGGCTCAGGATCGGGCCGCAATGGCGCTTTTGCGTCGGCGCGGGTTTGACCGCTGGGCGGCGGGGTCTCTTTCTGACGCTCAGTTTGCCCAAAACCTTTCTCAGGAATGGGCCGGATTGCCCGCGTTCACACGCGATAAACGGGGCCGCACAGCGACGGGGCAAAGCTACTATGCGGGCGATGGCCTGAACGCCGCGACCGTGTCTCAGGCGCAGGTTTTGGCGGCTCTCGGGGCCTCTGGTTCGGGGGGGTATGCATAATGCCGTTGATTATCTGGGGCGGTGTCGCCTTGGCAGGGGTCTATGGGATCGGATGGGCCGCAAAAGAGGGCGGCGAGGCGATGGACAGCACCGCCAACGCTCTCAAGTGGGCTGCGATCGCCGGTGGCGTCTATGTGGCCTACAGCGCGGCTAAATCGGCGGGGGTGATCAAGTGATTTTGGATTGGTCTAACGCGCTCGATCTGGGGCAATTCGCCGTTTTGGGCGGCATTTTCTACCGCTTGGGCGGTCTCACCAAGGCGCACGACGACTTTACCGCGCGCCTTGGTAAACTCGAAACCAAAGCATAAAAAGGGGTAACCAACATGCTGAAAAGTCTCATTATTTCTCAATTTGCAGGGCCGATTATCCGCCACGGTGCAACCGTTGTGGGGGGCTATCTGATCGCCCAAGGCTGGGCCGATGAAAGCACAGCCGGGGAAATCGTCGGCGGTCTGGTGGCCGCTGGTGGTTTGATCATGTCTTGGGCCGACAAGGCAATTCGCGTTTAAAGTCAGTGGTTTAGTTCAGATACATGAAGCGCCGCGCGAGAAATCGGGCGGCGCTTTTCTTA
>NZ_JBLWWA010000020.1:0-8972 GCF_048268165.1 Pseudidiomarina sp.
GGATAGCCACTGCGGCTGTAGAGCTGACGACCATCCCAATAGGCACGCACACCATCATATTTTTCACTGACCAGCCAGTCATGCAAACCTTCAGGTTGCACTTCGTCAGGGCCAATTGAGGTGGCAAGCATGGGGGTGTGCGAAGATGCCGGGGCTGCCTGCAGGGCGAAAGGAAGCCCAAGTAGCAACAAGGCAGAGGCGGGTTTGAACATGAGTGTCATCCTTGAGTCAGGTTGGGTCGGCTATCCGTGCCGACCAGAAACAACAAGGGCCGCCGAAGCAGCCCCTGTCCAAAACAAGTACTCTAGAGGTATCAGTTCCCCAGCATGTAGTCGATGCTGGCCTGAATCTCTTCGTCGGAGCAGCTAGAGCAGGTGCCGCGCGGTGGCATGGCATTGAAGCCATTAAGAGCATGCGTCAGCAGGGTTTCCATGCCCTTCTCGTCAAGGCGCAGCTGCAGCTCATTGGTGCCAAACTTGGGCGCACCCAGTACACCGGTGCCGTGACAGGCTGCACAGCTGGCCTTGTATACATCCTCACCAGAACGGCCACCGGCAGAACTGCCAGCGGCGGCAACAGCTGCAGCGCCGCCACAGTTCTCGTCGCCTTCAACGCAAACTGAACCAACAGGCTTGATGCGCTCGATGATTTGTTCTTCAGCAGGAGTAGCAGCCTGAACCGATACAGTCAGGGCCATGCCCAGACCAAACGCGCAGAGTGCAGATGCAGCTTTTGCAGCAAATTTATTCACAGTCACGACCTCATCACTTGGTAAGTTGGCGGGGCAGCGATGCCTGGCTGATGGTCGAAGATGCCGTAGCGGCAGGACCTGATGCAGACATGACTGCGCACACAAAAATCTGACCCGGGATTATACCGGCAAAAAAGCCCATACGGAAATTGAGTTGAAGCATTCCCGCGCCACTTTATACCTGCCTTTTAGTCGCAAGGATCACCCGGCGGGCTGCAGAGGCGTTAGAATTCACTTGGCAAACACGGTTCTGATCCGTAGTATATGGCCCGCAAACACTTCTATTACGCGCCTGTAGCTCAGCTGGATAGAGTAGCAGGTTCCGATCCTGTTGGTCGGGGGTTCGAATCCCTCCAGGCGCGCCATTTTTTACCTCTCCCTATGTTATTGAGTTCCTTCGGAACTGCTACGCTATCCACCTGAGCTACGGCGCGCGTGGAAAACTTTGCACAGTCTGGATTCCGGCTTGGTCACAATCTGATCACAGTGGTGGGTGGTTCAACTCCGGCGGAGTGGTATGATCGAGTCTTATCTTGATCGCAGGGACTTGGCACAGCTCATGGAATGGCTCTCTTCGTTATCAGCCTCTTTACTCGTTGTCCTATTGTATCTTTTGCCATTGTTCTTGTTGGCAGGCATCGCGCTGTACACCAAGCGGATGTTGTCTCGGAATCGTACCTCCCCTCTTGGATCTGACCTGCTACGTCCTGCAGGTTACAGCCTACAAAAGTCAGTAGATGATCTGCAGCTTGACTTGATGGAGTCGTTCGTTGCCATTCCTCTCATGAGCAGCAGCATGCCTCTGATTCTGTTGGTGCAAGAAAAGTTGCTCGGGAAGACGTTCGGTTGGAGTACATGGGGTTTGGTTGCCATCGCTGCTGCCTGTGTTGTGGGTTACTACATCTACAAGGCTGTGGCCATTGTGAAGAAGCTGGCACGCTTGCGTTTGGGGCTTGCCTGCGAAATGGCGGTCGGTCAGGAACTGGAGCAGATCATTCGTCCAGAAGGTCACCCATATCGAATTTTTCATGATCTGCCGTTTGAAGGCTTTAATGTCGATCACCTCGTGGTGAGCCCCAACGGCGTGTTCATTATTGAAACAAAAGGCCGCTCAAAGCTGGTTCTGGATGGCAAGAAACAGGCTCGTGTTCGTTTGGAAGGAGATGCTCTGCATTTCCCGACTCATGTTGAGACCAAACCTCTTGAGCAGGTGCGGATGAATGTGAAAGCTGTTCGGAACTGGCTCAATCAGGCAACTGGATTTGATGTGCCGGTCTCGGGTGTTCTTGTGCTGCCGGGGTGGTATATCGAGCGCAAGCAACGAGCGACAGATCCTTATGTACTGAGTGCAAAAGAGTTGCCATCACAGTTGCCGCGTTTGCATGCAGGTTCACTTGAGTTAGGGCAGGTGCAGGCTATTGGTTATCAGGTTAGTCAGCGTGTGAGGAATGTTGATAGAACGAGAGCTAAATAGAATTAGAATTGTGCTGATGGGAAGATGTTAAAAAGGTTATAAGTGGAGTAGGCATAGCCATGCGGAAGCTTGATTTTTTTGGATATAAGATTAGGTTTACAAGAAGGAAGCTACTTTTCGTTTTAATAGTATATTCCATACTTTTTGTTCTTGGTGTTGGTATATGGAAAGGTGTATTTTTTGAGAATTTTGGCCTAACCCATTGGATTAAAAGCCCTCAAGATGGTGTGGCCTACACGCCTCCTTCATTTTGGGAGTCATTTGTAGCTTCAGCTCTTCAAGATGTTCTTTTCTTCATAGGAGTGGGTTACTTCCTCTTCTTGTATAATGACAAAGACCCAAAGGATGATAGTTTTACAACGAAGGTGAATTATTTTTACCCAGACGTTGCTGCAGATAGTGAACATATGAAGTATCTTATTAATCTTATGAATAAATCTTCATGTGTTGCCTTGAAAACTCAGAAGCATATTTCAATTGGTGCGATCCAAGGTAAACTGTTACAACTTGATACTGCAACATATATAAACATCAAAAACCTGCATCACAATCATGATCTTGTAAGGAATGAAGGTGTTTTAAAGCTAATTCCCGATGACGATGTTGAATTTCCTGATGGGGTTTGGGGGCGAATAAATGAGCTGACAATTAAAACTGAGACCAGCCCTATTCAATGGATAGCAAAGTGTGAGCGTTTGGCAGGCGATGAATTTTCTGTTCCATATAAGATAAAACTGAAAGCAGGAGAAGAAGGTGAGTTTAGATCAAATTACAGTATGTGGGGGAAGATAGGAGAATCCACCGATATGCGGGTTCAAATGTATACTAAAGAATACGAGCTTAACATTGATAATAAGTTAGATAGTAATGAAGTTGAAGTACGGATAACTATTCCTGGTTCATCGGAGCCGACAATAGTGCGTATTCCGCCAATGGGATCTCTGCCGGAACCAATTATGATAAGTAACTTTAAGCCTGTTACAGATATTCTAAAAGTACTCATTGTTCCCGTGCCGCATGATGTAATTGGTGACGGTAGCCAGAACCACCCCGAGCAAGCTGATGCTTTTACATATCCAAGTTAAGTGTGCGCCTGTAGTCTCTGGGTCGGGGAGGCAGTGAGCGCGGACATACGGACATCAATAGAAATAAGCAGAAATAAGCAGAAATAAGCAGAAATCGTATGTACAGGACGCATTCGCGTAGGCTAGGATTAGCGTAGGTTGAGAAAACGAGGAGGCCAAACATGTACAGAAGCGAAGTTGACGGTCTGTAAAGCCAAATGAATTCAATAGCTTGAGTGATTGCAGTGCAACACTCAGAGTGATAGTAAAGCCCAGCAATGCTGGGCTTTACTCGTTATGAGTTTGTGCTTTCTAGTTGCAATGGAGTGCGAGTTCACTGCATGTGAAGACGATTTATCGTAAGTGGGCTAACATAACCCTGAAAATATACGTTGACCAACAGCCTAAGAAACCGTTGCTCACCCGGACACTGATTACGAAGGGGAACCAGTCACCACGCTGGTTCCCCTTTGTTCTTTCTGCGCCAGCAATGCTGTGATCACTGTGCCGGTCACAATCTGATCACACTGGACTGCATTTCCTACCCGACACCGTGTGACCGGCTTCCTACAATCGTCATCAGCTTATCAAGTTGAATATGATTTGTCGGAGCAAACGATGGCAACAATCCGGAAGTTACGCAGCAAGTGGCAGGCGCAAGTTCGCATCAAGGGACACAAACCGCAGGCCAAGTCATTCACGCTCAGATCAGATGCGGTGGCTTGGGCACGTCAGGTCGAAACGGAAATCCAACGAGGTCTCTTTGTTGATACCGCTGTAGCTGAAAAAATGACCGTCAGAGACGCGATTGAGCGTTACCTCACCTCCATTAATGATCAGAAGAAACAGCGCATAGAGCGTTCTACAGCGCGTCCTGTGATTGCTTCATTGGGTCACATTTCGCTGTTCAACTTACATAACCAGCACTTGGCGGACTTCCGTGATGAACAGCTGAAGTTGGTCGGGACAACGACCGTCGTGCATCGGCTCTCGCTGCTCAGCAAAGTGCTTAAAATCGCGGCTCAAGAATGGAACGTGCCTTTTCCGAAAGGGATACCGGGGGTGCGTAAACCCAAACGGCCTCGTGGGAGAGATCGCCGGTTATTGGACGGGGAGCTTGATCAGTTGTTGGATGCCCTGTCTGAAACGCCACAGGTTCAGCAGATAGTGATCCTGGCTGTTGAAACAGCCATGCGCCGGGGTGAACTGGTCAAAATTGAGCGCAAGCATATCAATTGGAATACCAGAACCCTGCACATCCCGGAAACCAAGACCGGGGTGCCTCGTGATGTACCACTGTCAGAGCGCGCCATTGCCGTTTTGAAGGCCGTTTGTGGCAGTGCTGATCAGCTGGGCAAAGTATTCAATATCCAGCCAGACAGCGTTTCACAGGCGTTTGAACGTGCTTGCAAGCGTGCCGGGATTGAGGGTTTACGCTTCCACGATCTTCGGCATGAAGCCACCAGTCGGTTCTTTGAAATGGGCCTGAACACGATGGAAGTGGCGACAATCACCGGACACAAAACCTTGGAGATGCTGAGTCGTTATACTCACCTGCGTGCTGAGACGTTGGTTGATCGGTTGGCATCCTGACGAAAATACAGCTCAGGCAATGCTTTTTTGTCATGAGTAGTTGGTTCCCAGTTGTAACAAATCGGCGTATTTTAGTTGATGGATTCTCTGTAGGCCGCGTGGTTGCTGCGTTCGCTGATCAAAGTATAAGGAACCTGAGTGAAAGCAACGCGGCAGACAGAGGCATGATGCTGTTACTTATATAAGGACGAGTGCCGTTGATGAATCGAGACAGGCACCGCCCGGGTCATGTCTCCCGTTAACACCTATGACTATGACAGATAGTATCCCGCGCTTGCTCGGCTTCGAGTGGGCATCTCTGTAGATGTAGTTGTCCCCGCTAATCCGGGCGGCAGCATTCTCGATGCCGGGTGTGGATCGGGTGTGATGCAGCTTTCTTTAAACATAAAGGCTTTGAAGTGACCGCAATGGATGCGTCTGAAACGCTCTGTAAGCTCGCCTCAGCTCACCTTGGACAAGACGTACATATCCTGTGCTTTGATGAGATCGTTTGGGAGGGAGCGTTTGACGCTGTTTGGGCGTGTGTTTCGTTATAGCATGTCCCCCGAAGTGAATTACCGGATGCTTTTGAGTGTCTTTTCCGAGCGTTGAAGCCGGGTGGTGTACTGTATTGCTTGTTTAAGTATGGCACTGGAGAGCGTGAACAAGGCGGCCGACGCTTCACCGCTCTGGATGAACATGGTCTGGAGGCTGTAATAAGCCAGACGGGGGCCGCGGCTGAAGTTGAAACGTGGTTGATCGAAGATCAGCGCCCGGACAGGGATGAGCGTTGGCTGAATGCATTGGTTAGGTTGAAGAAGTCGTGAATTTTGGATGACAAAACAAGGACGTTTTACGACTTAAGGTCAAGTGTGGTTGTTGACTCAGTAATTGTCTTTTAAGAAAGGCATGCTTTATGACGCAATAAGAGCCGTTGCGTTAGCAACAGCTCTTGTGGTGTGTTTTTGCTTTTGTTTTATAACTGCTCATCAGGAAGGTATGACTCCCCCTACCCCAGTGGAAGATTTGATCTTCAACACTGAAGTAAGTCGTACCGTCCTCCTGAGAGGTCCTCGTTCGCACAGAGTGCGCTGCTCACCGAGGTTTGGCATCCTGCATTTTGTATCCGAACCGGGGGTGGTTCGTCACTGGCAGACCTGCAGAGAACTTTCGTTGACTCCGGTCGTGTACCCTATGCCAGATCCCTTCTGGGTACCGCTGGCTGATGCCAGCTTTACGATCATGCCCGAACGTTCGCGTCACCGATAAAGCATGAAAGGTCTTTCGACAATGCCATTATATTGATTTTCAGGGGTATATATCAAACCAGTGGCTGAGATGATTGCTGATTAATTGATGCAGGCAAAAGAGCGTTGAGTAAGGTAAGCCGTGTTGCAGTCAAATACCGATCGAGAAGCCACACAGAGCGAGCCTGAGGCGATTTATAACCCGAAGTATAGAAGGGTAATGACTGAGCGTTTCTCTCGTCAGGGAGCGAATTTAGAGCGTGAGCTGGATCGCCCATCCTTGGGCGAACTGCGGGGCGCGAGTGGCTCAGCTCAATCAGCAGGTACAGCTTCTGCTTCTTGCTCTTCGCTCTCAAAATCGGACTGGGTATCTTCAACGGGTTTGGCTTTGGTAACCGGTTTTGGCGGCGATGGCTGCCATGCTTTCAGATGCTGGCCGACCAAGTCATAAAATGTCCGTGTAACCTCTTCAACATCTTCAATGAAAGTACGCGAGCCGGCAAAACGTATAGCAGAGTCATGCAATAACACGACCTCAAATGCTACCGGAGCATGCTTAGGGTTATTGCACTGAATTTTGTTCGGGTCTTCCTTCAACTCGGTGAGAGAACAGGTTGTATCCTCGATCACAGAAGGCCACGATGCTTTGATAATCACTCGTGAATCATTTTCTGCTTGTTTGAGCATCCTCAAAAGCCAGTTGACCCGGGCCGAAGTCGATTTTTTATCCAGCGGTGCTTTCAGCTTCATTGACGCGGTGATTGAGCGGGAAACGAGATTCGCTTGGACGATCAAATCAGAGGCAGCATCAGGTATCTGTAATACTGCAAATAGAGTGTTGGTATCGCAGAAATCTGCTATCCGGTGTTTGAGCCGTGCAACAGGATCATCTTTGACTTTTCGATCCATCTTCAAATGCACGTTTTTGCCGATCAGTTTGGACATGTGAATGACCAAATCACGTTGCTCTTGCAGCCATGCTCCCACAGTGGCTTCAACATTCGGATCGGTGCGTTTGAGCTTGGTCTGGGAAACAGCCTCTTTAACAACCGTTTTCCATCCCTTGTTCATCTGTGTGAAGCCTTCAATTCCGGTCGAAGGATGATCCAGGAAGCGAATAAACTCTTTGAGCATGAAGGCTTGCTCTGAGTCTTCGACACTATTGTTGGATCGGAGAATTTGAGCTTCAGACAGTATCCATGCCCAAGGCCAATGGAACAGTTCTAGTTTGCGGAGCTGGTTCTTTGCAATTGGTACGGGGTGGTGGTCTGCTCTGGCAACCATTTGGTTGGATACAGTGATAACTGCATCGATACCATATTCTTTTGCCAATGCGACATAGCGTGCTACCTGCTCTTCTGAAAGCTGCGCCTTGCCGATTTTTGCTTCAATCAAAGCTGTCCAGCGTTGTTTACCGTTCACAATCTGAAGTAATGCATCCGGCCTGTCCTTGGTCTCACGTTTTCCGAGAGTAACTTCAGTCCATGCATATAGCTGGGCTCGTGCACCGAGTCGGTAATTACAGCTGGCGAGAAGATTTTTTGATAGAGCCGGGATTTGGGTCATCATCGCAAGACATACCGAGAGGATTCTTGCTTCTTTGTTTCCTTCAGACCCTACAGGAATAAGCCGAACGTTGTCCCCTTGAATCAAATAGTCTGGCTTCATCTCGCATCACTCCTTGAGCATTTAGATTCAGCCCAGTATAGACACCAAAATTAAGGGTTGTCACGGCACGGTCATTCCCGTTGATCGTATTCATCGAAACCGCAGCATAGAGTTGGCACATTCTGGTCACAGTGCCGCGCCGGAAATTGGAAAAAACCTGTGGTGGCAAATGATACCCATCACCCCGGAGTCAGGTGGTGTCTTGGGTTGGGTATTTTTGAGGAAAAGACGGTTAGCTTAGCCCGGTTTCCGATCCTGTTGGTCGGGGGTTCGAATCCCTCCAGGCGCGCCATTTTTTCTTATTGCAACACCCTTCCAGTTTTTCTACAGCTTCAAACAGAGCCTTATCGCCTGGAGGGTGAGAACCCCCGATGGGTTCGAGCCGAGCGAAGCGAGACCGCGTTGCCGAAGGCAACGACCCGCAGGGCGAGGCGTGCCGAGTAATCCCTCCGGGCGCGCCATTTTTTACCTTTCTTCTCTGCTCCGCTTTGTTGCCCGCTGCACCCATGTCGCTCGATTTGTTGATATGATTTCGCCCATAGCCAAATCAACCGTCAACCAAACAGGCCTTTTACCTGTTGCAAGGATCGCCGCATGCTGCCCAAAGACCCTGCTTCCATGAACACCTCCACCGCCTCGCTGGCTGGCTTGATCTGGTCGGTGGCCGATCTGCTGCGCGGTGACTTCAAGCAGTCGCAGTATGGCCGCATCATCCTGCCGTTTACCGTACTACGCCGCCTTGAGTGCGTGCTGGCGCCGACCAAGGACAAAGTGCTGGCGCTGGCCGAAAGCAGCAAAGCGATGCCGGATGACGCTCGCCATAAGGTTCTGCTCCATGCCGCCGACAAGGCGTTTTACAACACCTCGAAGCTGGATTTGGCGCACCTGGGCGAAACGCATATTTTCGATAACCTGGACAGCTACGTGCGCGCCTTCTCCAAGGATGCGCGGGAGATCTTTGAGCATTTCAGTTTTGAGAGCAGCCTCGACAAGCTGGATGAAGCCGACCTGCTGTACCGCGTGGTACAGGAGTTCGCCCATTTCGACCTGTCGCCAGAGGCGGTGAGCAACTACCAGATGGGTCTGGTGTTTGAAGACCTGATCCGCCGCTTTGCGGAAAGCGCTAACGATACCGCCGGTGAGCACTTTACCCCGCGTGATATCGTGCGCCTGACTACTTCGCTGGTGTTCAGCGG
>NZ_JBLWWA010000021.1:0-8599 GCF_048268165.1 Pseudidiomarina sp.
AGGCCAAATTCCCCTCCCAAAAAAACAAATGCACCCAGTACATTCACACAGAAGAATGCGAAAACAACGGGAAGGCCTGAAAGCATTAATATAAAAAGAGTCGAAAAAAGAAATCCTATTGCGATATACCATTCCATGATCTATGCCTCCGCCCCAAATGATCGAATCGAAAACTCAACACAGATGAAAAACAAGCTCACAACTGGAAACACCAGTATTAAATATTCTGGTATCACTATTGTTTTTATTAGTAAGCTCTCTTCATGAATAGAATGATAAAGGATATATGAGAATAGCCCAAGCAATATAAAAGATATTCCAAGGCCAACTAGGCTTATCAACCTACCAAGTATTGCTTTCTTTAGTCCGGTCATGTTTTTCACTAATACATCAACGGAAACATGGCAACCTTCTTTAAGCACCCAAGGTGCAGCCAAAAAAGTAGAGACTGTCAGACCATACTCTGACAGCTCTACAACCCATGAGAAAGAGGCGATATCCAAATTACGAAGGATGACATTTAAAAACACCATCACTGACATCAATAGAATCGTCAAGCCGGAGGCTACAACCATAGTTATCAAGGTGCGTTCATAAAGAATACGCATGATAATAAACCTTTATTTTTATTATAGATAATCATTAATCAATTATTTCTTTTATTCTCTTAGTCGTTTCCTCATCGTTATCCAGAAGCTCTCTCCATGCCGCGTCGTAAGCTACTTTCAAATATCGTTCTTTTTCGTTTCCTTCCAAAGTGAGCGTTTGAATACCGGCGTCTTGCTGTAGCTTCCGCTCGTTCTGACTGATTGCTGCATTATTATCATTCAGTGATTCAAGCCACAGTGCTTTTTGGGTCAAATAGTCACGCTGCTCTTTTGTCAGCTTGCTACTCCATGTTCTCTCATTGACCATGACGGTTACATCGGCCTGGTAGAAACCGGGATCAACCCGATACTTAGTTTGCTCTTGCCAACCGAGATCAAAGACTCCCTGCATTGTCCATCCATAGCCATCGACGACGCCTCGCTCAAGTGCTGTATAGACTTCACCGGGGGTTGTTTGCATTACAGAAGCTCCAAGCTCTTCGAAAAAAGCACGGTATATCGGCGTAATCCGTAACCGCTGTCCTTCCAAATTGGCTGAAGTCAAAGGCTTATTGGTATAAAGATGGAATTCGTTGCCATAATTGGTATAAGCCAGAAGATGAACATTCATCTCCTCTTTCCAGATCTTTTGGAGCTGAGACCACTTGCCTGCTGCACGAAGCTCCTGTGGCGAATATCGGGTCAATTTCAATGAGTCGGCCGCAGGCATGACATTACTGTAAAAAGCACCGGTGGATAGAATCATGTCTACAACGCCATTCTTGATTGCATTACCTATCTGAAAAGGAGGCATCGCTTCAGGACCACCGACATAGCGAATTCTAACCGGTGCGTTCTTGTCCTCGTTGATACTAGCAACAAATTGATCAAAACCTTTTGATATCGCAGTTCCCTTATTGAAGGCTGAAATAGCTGATATCTCAACTTGATCACCTGCAATTGAAACCGATGTGTAGCCTGAAAAAATAATAGCTAGTGAAAGAGGAAGATATTTATTGATTTTATTTTTATTCATCATATAAACCATCTTATCTTATTATTAGAATGGATAAATAATCGGTTTTTCAGTAAAGCTTACCCACTGAACCTCGGTAAACTCTTCAATATTCGCCAAGCCACCAAAGCGACCGCCATTTCCTGAGTCCCCCATCCCTCCGAAAGGCACGTGAAATTCGTTATTTACGGTTTGGTCATTAATATGAACCATACCCGCCTTCAGCCGGTCGGCCAGTGAGAATGCAACTCCGTAATTTTGTGTATGAATAGCGGCTGCCAGACCATAATCAGAACGTAATACCTGCTCTACCAAGTGGTCTTCATCCTTGAACGTTACAACCGGGGCGACTGGGCCAAACAGCTCTTCTGCACAAGCTCTGTTACTGACGTCAACATTTGCCAAGATTGTAGGTTCATAGAAGAGCCTTTCTCCTTTTCCGCCCGTAATCAGGCGCGCACCCTGTTGGAGGCTCTCCTGCACGATGCCGTCAACTCGACGGTACTGGGCCTCATTAATCAGCGGGCCTATCTCGACTTCCTGACGATAGGGGTCACCAATGCGCAGTTTTCTGGCACGTTCAGCGAGTTTCTGTATATATTCATCAGCAACACTTTCATGGACGAAATGACGACCTGCCTGCATACAGATCTGCCCCTGATGCAGGAAACTGCCCCAGGCGCCATTGGAAGCAGCAGCATCCAGATCGGCATCGGCTAGCACGATAAAGGCATTATTGCCCCCTAGCTCAAGGGCTGCTTTTTTCAGCCGTCCGCCACATTTACTGCCGATTTTCTTGCCAACAGGTGTGGAACCTGTAAACGAAATCATTGCAACCGATTCATTCTCGACCAGTGCCTCACCGGCGATCACATCGCCGGGAACTACCGAAAAAACACCGGCGGGCAGACCAGCCTCTTCAAATGCACGCGCCATGAGCAAGCCACCAGTGACTGCACTTTGATGATCTGGTTTCAAAACAACCGCATTACCCAATGCAATGGCAGGTGCCACCGAGCGCATTGCCAACAACAGAGGGAAGTTCCAGGGCGCTATGACACCAATGACCCCCAAAGCTACATGGCGCACGATATTACGACGCCCGGGGACCGATGATGGATAAGTAGCGCCATCCGGATACATGGTCAGTGCCGCCGACGCGTTCAACTGCTCAATGGCCGCCTGCAATTCCCACTCAGCCTTGGGACGAATGGATCCACATTCACGGATATTCCATTCGATAAATAATTCAGCATTCTCTCTCATAACCTCAGCAACTTTGTGGAGACAGTCCGCGCGCTGATTAAAGGGTGTTGCCGCCCATTTACCTTGGGCAGCTTTAGAGCTGGAAACGGCCTTATCAACGTCAATAGCTGTGGTGAGAACAATTTTTCCCAAGGCATTTCCTGTTGCAGGCTCCAGGATATCCGCCACCTCGCCAGTGCTATCACACCAGCGGCCATCAAAAAATTTATTACTGTAATCTGAAATATTAAAATTCATGATCAACCCCATCTTGTTTTTATAATTTAACTTCAATCAACGAAGGCCCATTACTTTCCAATGCCGCTGCAAGTGAAAGCTTAAAGGATTTCAATGAATCAACATGTTCAGACTTGACGCCATATCCCTCAGCAATTTTCACGAAATCGACACCTTCAATTTCCAACCCAGGCGCACTATCGACATCGAAGAGTTCAGCAAACCATCTCAATGCCATATAGCCATTATTATTTAAAACAATGAATATGGCGGGTATTTGATATCGCATAGCTGTCCAGAGTGCGGAAATGCTGTAGTGCATGGAGCCATCACCAATAAAGGCAATGACTTGCCTGCCCGGACAAGCCATCTGGACGCCAAGAGCGGCAGGCAGTGCAAACCCCAAGCCACCGGCGGCAGCAAAATAGTAGCTGCCTGATGTTGCCATCGTCAGACGTGACCAGAGGGTTGCAAGTGTCGATGTGGCTTCATTCAGATAGATACTGTTTGCAGGTGCAATTTCTTCAACGCAGTCAAACAGGTTTTCGACCGTCAGCGCAGCACCATCATTTGTATTTCTGACAACGTCCTGTTTGAAAACCGGGCAATCAGCTTCTTTCTCAGGCAGTGCCGCATACAACTGTTCTACGAAAGGCTGGATACCGGTGATCAGCGCATCACCCATGGGGGCACGTGCGGCCTCGTCAGCATCACTGGTGACATGTACGAGCAGAGCTCCTTGAGGCAGTAGTGCCCCCGGATCCTTCTGGTGATAACGGAACACTGGGCCGCCAATAACCAGAATGAAATCATGCGACTTGATCTTGTCACACAGAGAAGCCTCACCTGCCGGCAAGATGCCCGCGAAGCAACGATGATTTGTCGGGAAAGGGCAGCGTGGAGCAGAAGGCGCAACCCAGGCCGGGGCGTTCATGCGTTCCGCCAGTCTTGCGACCAGATCATTACAACCCGCGCTGTCGACTTCAGGCCCCAAGACCAGAACCGGGGACTGGGCCTGTGCTATCCTTTCCCGCAAATCCTGGATCGTGGACGGATCAACGCAAGCGACCTGAACGACCTTCCGGTCCAGTAGAAGATCAAGATTTTCACGCGCAGGTTCTTCCCAGTCATCATACGGGATAGAGACATATACGGGCCCGGGAGCATCAGAGACCGCCAGGTTGATTGCACGGTTGATACTGTAAGGTACTTCCTGAGGACTAAGCGGCTCGTAACTGTCCTTGACCAATGGCTTGGGCAACGTGGTCGCATCCGTATTTTTCAGCAAGGGATCGCTGAATACCATGCTTCGTGCCTGCTGACCCGAGGTGACCACGATGGGTGAATGCGAGTTACGTGAATTGGTCAGAGCCCCCATCGCATTGCCGGTTCCAGCCGCCGAGTGCAGATTTACAAAGGATGGCTGACCACTTGCCTGAGCATAACCATCAGCCATTCCAACAACCACGCCTTCATCGAGGCAGAGTACGTACTGAAAATCGGCAGGAAAATCTTTAAGGAAGTGAAGCTCATTCGAGCCAGGGTTCCCAAAGACAGTATCAATTTTGTGGTTACGTAATATCTGATACACAGCATCTTTGACTGTCGGCACTTGCTTGGTCATGTTTGAGCCTTCATGTTTCTTTTTTTCATACACTATCAACGCCAAACATATCGATCCAATCAATATTTTTTGCTATAAGATATAGATTGAATTTATATCTATAGGGTAACTATGTTGCGCAAATCAGACCTCAGCCTAGTGAAGGTTTTCCTCGCGATTTATGAAAACGGGAGCCTCAGCCGAGCCGCCGAAGAGCTTAATATCACCCAGCCTTCCGTCAGTTACTCCCTGTCGCGTTTGAGAGAGCTGCTCAACGACCCTCTGTTCACACGCACACGTGATGGTATGATCCCGACCTTCGCAGCTGACCAGTTCTATCAGGTGTTTCATGAGTCCATCTGCAAAATCGAACAAGCCATTGCAGATGCTCGTCAGTTTGAGCCCAAGACCTCGACACGAACCTTCCGTATAGCTCTATCTGATCTTGGCGAATTTTATTTATTGCCAAAACTACTAAGAGATATTCATATCAAGGCGCCCAACTGCAAGGTAGAAGTTGTAACTACTGAGATAGAAAAAGTCGAAGATTGGCTCTCACAAGAACGAATTGATTTGGCTGTAGGGAATCTTAGTTTTCTGAAAGGACGAACACTTCATAAGAAACTATTCGATGAGCATTATCAATGTATCCTCTCCACAAAACACACTCGGATTCGGGGAGAGCCGACCCTAGACGAATTTCTTAACGAAAATCATATCTTCATTTCAAAAGCAAGCGGGCACTTTTACATCAATGACTATTTGGGTGAACGAGGCAAACAGATAAACATCGCTCTACATATACCTCATTTTTCTGCGCTGCCTGGTATCATCCCTGATAGCGATCTGATAGCTTGCCTACCCAGCCGGGTTGCAAAAGAATTTACCTCACCCGGAAACCTGGTATCTTTTCCTTTACCTTTCCCTACCCCAGAATTTGAAGTATCTCTATACTGGACTGAATCAACTGATGATCCTTCAGCTTTACGCTGGCTCTGCGAGGTCGCCTACCACGCGCTTAAAGATATTTGACTTAAAAAGTCTCCGGCTTCAACTTTATCAATCGCATGCACAACATAGAATAAAAAGGCCAGTCACAAGACCGGCCCCTTATCGTCGTAGTGCTTTTTAACCAGGCACTAACAGACATGAATCATTCCTGCTTCTGAGCTTCATACTCACGAGCGATTTTACGCAGTTCTACCAGGGCCGCAGCGGCATTTATGTCGAGGTCCGCAACACTGTCGATCCACGCCTGATCCATGCCCTCGGACAGCTTCAGGAAGTCCTGAGTAAACGGGGCATTTTGGTCATGCTCGACAATGGTAACGCCCTGCTCCCGTGCGAATTCCAGACCTTCATAGTCGGTTTCTTCCCAGGCCTTGCCAGCCAGCGCAGACAGCTTTTCACCGGACACGCTCATGATCGCTTCACGGTCTTTCGGGTCCAGATCAGCCAGGAAGTCCGGGTTGATGAAGATTGAAAATGTACCCATGTACATCCCGCCGGGGATTGTGGTCAGATACTTTGTCACTTCCGCCAGACGCTGTGCTTTCTGCTGTCCCACAGGCAGCAGAGTGCCATCCACCACGCCCTGCTGCATCATTTCGTACAGCTTTGTGGCGGGCGCCGATACCGGCGCAGCCTGAAGCCGCTCGGCAATATCGGCCTGTACACCACCACCGATACGGATCTTCTTGCCCTTGATATCGTCAATGCGCTCAATGGGAATGGTCGTCATCAGCTGGCCCGGCCCGTGGGTGAACATCCCCACCACCTCAAGCCCCGAGAACTCATCTGCAGACTGAAAGTATTTTTGCTGTACACGCCAAAGCGCAACGGAGGCCGCCTCGGCACCTACCCCCATACCCGGCTGTTCTGCCACCATGGGCAGCCTGAAGCGTCCTGGCACATAACCGTGATAGCTGAAACCGGCATCAATGACGCCGTCTTCAACCAGCTGGAAATAGGACTTCGGATGCCCCACATCGTATTCAATCTTTACCTTTACCCGCCCTTCTGTGGCCTCTTCAACCCACTTCGCCCAAGTCGGCCAAACAACCGAATTCTGCACAGACGTCGGGGGCAACCAGGTACCGACGACCATGGTCGTTTCCGCACTCACCACGCCAGCGCATCCAAGGCCTGCAATCAAGGAAAGGCCCACACCATATTTTTTTATTGTCTTAAGCATTGTGTTTCCTTTTTATTTTGGTTTTTTATTGAAAGATCCACTTTCAAATAGCTCAATGAGTTGAGCCAACTCTTCCCGCATACTCTTTTCTGAATTATGCGAGAAATTATTCTTTATCAGCTGCTTTGTTCTAATAACGGATTCGGTTGGTAACAAGGCAAGCTCCTCTGCACTGTTCATTGCAGTATTGAAGGCTTCGCCATCCTCACACAGCTCGTTTACAAAACCCTTTTCACAGAAACGATCCGCTTTCCAGGTTCGGCCAAGGACAAGCAACTCTGTTGCAATACAGTGAGTTGAGAAGTTTGGAATAATGAATGTTGCCGCAAACTCAGGACACAGCCCAAGGCTCGTAAACGGCATTTTGAAGAAGCTGCTTCGTCCTGCATAAACCAGATCGCAATGCAAAAGCAGCGTCACACCAATACCGACTGCAAAACCTTCAACAGCCGCGATTACAGGTTTTTTGCATTGACTCATCCTGAGCATGAACTTAAATACCGGATGCGTTTCATCCTGTATTGGATTATTCAGAAAATCATCAACGTCGTGACCGCTGCAAAAATACTCATCATGCCCCGTGATCACAATGGATTTTATTTCGGCATTTTGTTCTGCCTGGGTTAAAAACTCCGAGAGTAATGTATATGCATTAATATCAAGTGCATTCTTTCTGGCAGGGTTGACGATTCTGATCACCATCACAGAGCCGTGAACATCCCTGCGGACACAAGGTTCGGGTCGCATAGCAATTTCCTTGGAATTCAGCATCTGGAACCTGACCGGCCCCAGATGCGATTACGTCAGGCTAGAAATCCGAGAACTGTTGACGAAGTGCTCGTTTCAGAAGCTTTCCGGACGTGTTTTTGGGCAACTGCTGCACAAAATGCACGTGCTTGGGTACCTTGAAGGGCGCCAGGTTTTCTCTGGCATGACGGATCAAGCTCTCCGCATTCGGATCGGCTTCAGGTCGCAGTACGACAACCGCTGCAATGGCTTCAATCCATTTTTCATCCGGCACGCCAATCACCGCCACTTCATCGACGTCAGGGTGCGTGTAAAGCGCTTCCTCAACGTCGCGACTGGCAACCAGCACCCCACCGGTATTCACGATGTCCTTGATGCGATCCACAATCCAGATGTAGCCCTCCTCATCGCGATAACCGAGATCACCCGAGTGAAACCAGCCACCGGCAAAGGCCTCTTCGGTTTGCTCGGGCTTGTCCCAGTACCCGACCATCAACTGTGGCGACCGGTGCACCAGCTCACCCTGTTGCCCTGGCGCACACTCTTCGCCGGTCGCAGGGTCAACAATCCGTGTTTCAACATTGAAAATGGGACGACCGCAGGATGCGGGCCGCTCAGCATGCTCTTCCGGTGTCAACACCGTGGCCAGGGGTGCAATTTCACTTTGCCCATAGCAGTTATAAAGCCCGGAGTCGGGCAGACGCTCACCCAACTCTTTCACGATGGGCTCCGGCATGATGGATGCGCCGTAATACAGCTTCTGCAAATGCTGCAGCTCTGATTCGACAAACTGCGGATGGCGCAGCAACGCGATCCAAACGGTAGGAGGTGCAAAGAAGCTGTTCAACCGCTTCTGTTTAAGCTGCTGCAGTATCAGCTCGGGGGTCGGTGTATCCAGCAGGCAAGTGTAGGCACCCGATAACAGGGCCGGCATGGTAAACACATGCATCTGCGCGGAATGATACAGCGGC
>NZ_JBLWWA010000022.1:0-8524 GCF_048268165.1 Pseudidiomarina sp.
TGATACAGGTGTGACACACGATGGTTATCAATTCAAACGGCTCGCACGCTACACCGATAGTAACTTCTCACTGATAAGCGTAGATCCTGACAAGGATATGGTGGACTTCCAGCTTTATGGTGAACAGGTCACGCACGACCCGGATAATGGGGATGCAAAGCAGAACTCGCACTCTATCGCCAAGATTGAGCTTCGCTTTACTGAATGAGCCTTTTCATGGCGGGAGCTTTAATCGACTCAGCAGGGCTGCTGTCCCGACAACTGAGTGCCGGAGTGAAAGTGCAGCAATGCGCCAACTGTACATTATTGGCCTAAATTAGGCAGTAAGGATGCCTAATAAGATGGTCACACGCTCGCGGAAAGAATATGAGCGTAAGTGGACAGATTCAATAGGGAATCAAGTCCGTAGGCTTTTTGGATCTTCAGGAGGAAGATATTTGTGTTACACGAGAACATATTGCACATACGTGATGAAAACGGCTTAGGAACAATTTTCAATGAATGGCAGATGAGTTTTGACCGTGTTGAGGTTTCGGTCAGGGATGTCATCACTGAGCGGGTAATGCAGGAGGTCATCCGTTATAACCGATCCGCTTCGACAGACAAATTTGATCTGGTGCAGCCCACTGAACTCGAGCGGCAGCTGAATGGGCCAGGTAAAAAGCGCCCGCTCATAGATGTTGACAAGCAAATTACGATTGCCCTGCAGGCATTCGAAAGCAACGGCTTCTTCATCTTTATCGGCGACAGTCAGGTGGAACACCTGGACGATATCATCACTATTCGACCGCAAACACGAGTATCGTTCATTAAATTGACACCCTTGGTCGGAGGCTAAGTTGTGAATGCCATCGTTAAGCATATGGACGTACTGATGAGCAAGATTCTCGCTGGCCATCCTGTTGAAAAACATCCTGAAATGGACGCATTGCTCAGTGATATTGAATCGCACGTGCTGGCTAAAACGCGCTATATTTCTACCCACTCTAGCCTACCGTTCAAGGGCTGTGAGACCTATGCAACTCTAGAAGTGTTGCCGGCAGAAGAAAAAATCGAATTCCTGCTTTATCTGATATCGCAGCTTAATCACAACGCAGTCAGACGTTCTTCACAAGATGACGACCCGGAATACCTGCGCCGTCTCGTTCATGCCAATTTGCTGGATACCCTGATGCGTACGCGCATCGATTTCCCGGATGGTTTCTCGTTTTTCCAGCTGTTCCGAGCGTTATATGGCATTACCGACCAGTCCCCCCCTGACCTTGATATTTCATCTGGCCCCTTCACCGCCCTGGCTATGCAGATTGAAAAACATATTAAACGGTGGGGCCTGAACGAAATCATTGCGGAGGATATCTCTAACCTGATTGGACAAGAGTGCGTTGTACGCCATCTCAGGGGAGAAACGCGACAAGGTTGCTGGGCAGCCAAAAAGCTCGAGCGCATCCTGGTTAAGGCAGGTGAGTCCGGTATATTTCAGATGCCGGCTTACGAGCTCGGAGGGGGTCCCTTTGGTTCCCTGGTGCAAGCTGACATGGGGCAGATAAGTGCAGAGGAAAGGGGAAAGTGGCATCACCTGTTTCATCATCTCAGTATGGCCGACGGGGGTACGCCGTCCCAGAAATTTCTCAATACGCTTAGACCTTTGGTGGATGAAATCGGAGTGCCTGTATTCAGGTCTTGCACCAACCGTTGGCTGGCCGCAGCGGCACAGCTCCAAATGACCGAAACAGAGTATACCGAGCAGTATATTGTCCACACTTATACGTATCGTGACGTCGTGTTTATCGAAGCTCATAGCTTCAGCCTGTTGAAAGGTTTGCTTTGGTTACAGAGCGGGTTTCATGATCCGCAAACTCTGCAATCCATCGCGCTATTGACGGAAAAGTGCTTCCAGAAAATCCCCGGGCACGGCCCAGTAGCCGCTAGTGTGGGCAATGCCGGCATTTATGCGTTGGCACAATCGCCGGGGCTGGCGGGTATCAGCCACCTGTCGCGTTTGAAACTGCGCATTCGTCAGAACAACACGCAAAAGCTGATTCAGAACTTTATCGACGAGCAGGCGGCCAGACAGGGCATCAGGCCTGCGCAGATCGAAGAGATCGCCGTACCGGACTTTGGACTGAACGCTGGCGAGCGAGTAGAAGCCTTTGACGATTATCGCCTGGTACTAAAACACTCTGGTGTTGGGGCGACGCAACTACAGTGGATCAAACCGGATGGTTCACCCCAGAAAACAGCCCCAGCCTTCGTTAAGAACAGTGCCAACCATTCGGCCAAATTGAAGCAAATGCGGGCTCTGGAAAAGCAGGTTAAACAATCATCCACGTCGCAGCGCGACCGCATTGATCGCCTCTATCTTGAAGATATGCGCTGGTCCAAGGATGATTTTGAAACATATTACCTACACCACGGGTTGGTGGCAGACATTGCCCGAAAGCTGATATGGGCACTCGATGGGACGCCAGCGCTCTATCATGATGAGCACTGGCAGAACGTCAACGGCGAGTTGCTGGTGCCAGCAGATATCCGTGAAATCCGTCTTTGGCACCCCATCGACTCATCTCCGGAAGAGGTGCTGGCCTGGCGTGATCGTCTTGAAGAGCTGGCAGTTAGCCAGCCTTTTAAACAGGCATATCGCGAGGTGTATATCCTGACCGATGCAGAGATCAACACGCGGCTGTACTCCAACCGCATGGCGGCTCACATCCTCAAGCAACATCAGTTTAATTCGTTGGCAGCCATACGCGGCTGGAAGTATTCACTGCTGGGCATTCACGATGATGATCGTAATGGTGGAATTGCTCGCAGGACGCTTCCGGCCTACAACCTGGAAGCTCAGTACTGGATCAATGAAATCGCTGACAACTTTAATGATGTTGGTATCTGGTATTACGTGGCCTCGGATCAACTGCGCTTCTGTCGAGACGGCGACGAACCTGTTCCCCTGACAGATATTCCGCCGCTTGTGCTGTCGGAAATTATGCGGGACCTTGACCTTTTTGTTGGTGTTGCCAGTGTGGGTAACGATCCCCAGTGGCAGGATGGTGGGCCTGAGGCACGTCTGCAGTATCGTGAGTACTGGCAGAGCTATTCATTCGGGGACCTGACGGAAGTGGCTAAAACGCGCAAGGCTGTGCTTGAAAGGCTGCTGCCCAAATTAAAAATTCGGGACAAAACACATATTGACGGCAAGTTCCTGTTTGTTGAAGGCTCACGCCACACCTATAAGATCCATATCGGCAGTGGCAATATCCTGATTTGCCCTAATGATCGTTATCTGTGCATTGTGCCCAGCCGAAGTAAGAACAAGCACCTGAGCCGGGTTTTCCTGCCCTTCGAGGGTGACAGCGGGCTTTCAATCGTCCTGTCCAAGGCATTTATGCTAGCGGAAGACGACAAAATCACCGATTCAACCATTCTAAGACAGCTGTAGGTTCGCCAGCAGGCTAGGTTCCAGTCTCATGATTGGAACCTAGCCTGAAATTGAAGCAATGTAGCTTCCAGAGTTCCCCCAGTGTGTGCAAACAGGCCTACAGTTAACCCAGCTCCTTGCCACGCCTTTTATTACTGCGCACCGTTGGCCTATGTTGCTGAGGAACCTAGAATCAATAACTTTTGGTCCTAGCCTGAATTCTACCAATCAGAATGAGGTGATGATTCGTGAAAACTCACCACAAGGTGCTGGCTTTTTCCAAGCACAACGGAAGCAGGCAACCAATTTCTTCTAAGCGATGCAGACATCGCGATACCCATTACATGGCTCCTTCGGCACTACTTCACGGGTGCACATGCTACAGGCATTAATTGTCGGTTTACGTTCATTAGAGCTCCTTAAAGGTCAGCGCTGGGCAACTCAGCATCACTGACTGGTTAGCCTGACTAGCGCACATTGCAGACATTAGAGGGAACCAAGCGTCGCATCGAGCACTTAGCGCTTGTGTGCAAACTGTTTTGATTTTCTGTGATTACATACAGTGTATTGAAAGCTACGAACCGAGGGTGCTTGTTTTGTCGCGAGGCTGTACTCACTTGTGACTGGCAACAGGCTCAAAAATCGTTCACTATCAGAGAACTATGGACTGACCGTTGCAGGATACTGCGCACGGAAAAGCTGCAAAACGAGCATGCGCGTTTTCACCGGAAGAGAATGGCTGTGATATCTCAATTTATCCTTTCTCTTCTTATTCTTATATCAGCTCTTTTAGTCTTTAGCTGAGAGCAAATATGCGCATGCGCAGTATTATAATGTTAAGTTTCTAGGAGATTAAGTGAGAAAATTAAAATATGACAATACTGTTAAGCAGCAAGCAGATGTGATTTGCTATGCATTCTCTCCAGATCTATTGGGTGCTTCTGAAAGAGAGTTAAAAAGCTTTCTGAAAGTCTTATCTCAATATTTTCCCAAAACCGATAACGGTGAGGGTGGATACAAGCCAATGGATAATCAGGCTCTACATGGGAACTTCAATTCTGCACACCGCCATGTTTGCGAGTTGATCGCTAGTAAAAGAGAAAAGAAAAGACATTTGTGGGTTTTGGGTGTATCGATTGGTACATTTCTCGTTTTATCGGCCACTCTTTGGCACAGAATAGAATATCAGCGCGAGTCAACACTTAACAAATCAATCCAGCCGACCGCTGAAGCGTCGGTTGATTGAGGCGTTAGGGTGAATTGGTTGGCATAGCTCAAATTCTTTAATTAGAGATTATTAAATGGCATCTCTCTCAGAGGCAGACACCGTAAGGTCATGGCTTGACAATTTTGAAGACCAAGATCGACAAGCGGCAATTGATTTAGTTAACGAAGTGTTGCTGATCAGTAGGGATGACTTTATTGAAGAGTTGAATTCGCTGTTAGATTCGCTCAGTGGGTCAAAAGCCTGCCCTAAAAAAATCGCTCTTTATGCCGAGCGTCCGATAAAAAAAGTTTTTGGTAATACCCCTTGCTTTTTTCCAAATTCGAGACATGGACGGGCGGAAGGGAGTGGAGTGCCTCCCATAGTTGCTGATCCTAGGAACCAAGAAGTAGGAAGTGAGGGAATTGTCGCAAACCTTATTACTGATTATTCCCGAAGGAAAGGGGAGTTTTGTATTTCCCACCCGGGACCAAATAAATTACGTAGTGAAAAGGTTAGAGTTATTGGCGTCGTAACCGATTTTATTGGTTCGGGCCAACGTATTATCAGAATGCTTGACTCACTCGGTTTTGTTGCGACTCTTAATAGCTGGACTTCTTATAAACTTATTAAATTTGTCGTTCTCGCTTACTCTGGAACAACAGAAGGGCTAAAGGCAGTCCGGTCTCACAGGTTGCGGCCCGAAGTCCGTGTGGTAATGGGGTGCCCTACTATACAAAATTCTTTCGTAGGCGAAAGACGTAAAGAAGTAGAAAGGATATGCCATACGCAGCCAAAAAGGCATCCGGAGCCGCTGGGCTTTCTAGCCAGCGGTGCGCTCATAGCATTTTCTCATGGTTGTCCTAACAACACCCCTCCAATTCTTCACAGCAGGAGATCGGGATGGAGACCTTTATTTCATGGGCGGAGTACCAGTGAGCTTCCAAGTGAACTATTCAGAATTGATGAGTGCAACGCTCATGACCAACGAACGCATCGTCTGCTCGACATAAGAGATGCAAGAAATAAGCTGGATAGCTCCAAAAACGAAGAATGGGTGGCGGTTTTAAAGGTCTTAGCGGCAGCTGAAAAAGGGTTAAGGGACCCAGATGAGATTTCAGCAAGGGTTCGCATGAAAATTAATTCTGTGGACAACATCCTTAAGTTAGCGATTCAAGCGCGGTGGCTGAATTGTGAACACCGATTGACGCAATTGGGAATGCGTGAACTCACACGTTTTCGTCGGCGCCGTCGGAAAGCACCATTGCTTGTAGGTAGCGATGAAAGCTTTTATTATCCAACTCAGCTGAGGGCTCTATGAAAGAGATTAGATATTTGCCACGAAAGTGGCAAGGGGTTCCTTCTACGGAGCCCAGGGTACGGGAGTTCCTGTGCTCAGATCGCGGAGCAGTCTTTTCATGCTGCGCTTCAGTGCGATCTAGCCCGGGCGATGTCTTAGGGCTAGATCGCACTGATCCCCACCGAGGTGGGTCAAAGTAATGTCTTTCTGGAGTCCTCAGCGCTACCAATTTGAAGGTGAAAAGCACGGGATAGATGATGATGCTATCGCTGCTTCCGTTGAAGTAATTAAACGAATTCAGAATATTAATGCGCGGTTGCCAGTTGTTCTAACGCTTCGTCATTTAAGTTGGCTAACGGATACTAACTACGGATATTTAAGGAAGGTTGTAAGTCGAGAGTCTGGAAATTACAAGCGTGTTCTTTTAAAGAAGAAAGTGCCTGGTAGGTCTCGTTACCGAGAAATACATATTCCTGAAGCATCATTGCTTGCAGTTCAGAAATGGATAACGGCCAAAATACTAAGCAACACCAACGCACATCCTTCAAGTTTTGCCTATCATCCTGATTCGCAGCCTATTTTTGCTGCTAGTCGGCACTGCAGATGTAAGTGGCTACTAAAGATCGATATCGAGAATTTCTTCCACAGTATATCTGAGCATATGGTTTATAAGGTATTTAGAAATCTTGGTTATACGAAATTATTATCGTTTGAATTGGCTCGCATAACTACGACAACAGGCCTTAGTAATAAAAGCAGTGAAGACATTTTGCGATCAGATTCTTCCCGGTGGCCTTCGATTCCAAATTACTATTGCTCTAATGAAGGCTTCCTCCCTCAAGGAGCTCCCTCAAGTCCAATGCTTTCGAATCTTGTTATGAAAGCTATTGATAAAGATCTAGAATATTTGGCTAATTGTAACGGGTTTACGTATACACGATATGCTGATGATCTTGCGTTTTCAACAGAAAAAAACGCGACAATAGCAGATATAACTAGATTTAAGAAAAAAGTTAATCGCCTATTGATTGAGGCAGGGTTTAACCCTAATAGAAGAAAGACTGCTATTCGTGGGCCGGGCACAAGAAGGATTATACTGGGAATTTTGGTTGATAGTAAAAATCCAAGATTGAGTAAGGAGTATAAGGACCAAATACGTCAACACTTATACTATTTGTGCTCACAAGAGCATGGTCCTTCTAAGCACGCAGAGGCCCGAAAACTTTCGGTGTCGACTTTGTTTCATCATGTCAGGGGCAAGATAGCATGGGCTGAAAAAGTTGAACCGGAGTTTGGTGCATTGTGTTTGGAAAAGTTTGAAAGTATCAGTTGGCCACCATTAGATAAATGGTAAAGGTGACTTGATCACGCCATCTTGGTACAGCCCTAACAATCGCAGGCACGGCGAAGTCTTTTCCATTCCGGCTTCGCCTTCATTCCAAAGCCGCGCGTGCTGAGGGCGTTAGCACTCAGAAGAACCTATGACGGTGTACTATCAAATTGAACCTGAAGTAGCTGGTGGTTGGGGTGAAAATACACGGGCCGACACCTCAGTACATCCTCCCGTTGTTCACTCATTGCACTATGAGTTTGAAGGGTGGTTGGGTGACGAACTGTTGGAGTCATTCCCGTGTTTTATTGTTTCCGAACAAGTTGGGCAGGCTCTGAAAGCGGCAAATCTAGCCGGATTTTCGCTGGAGCAGGTCGAAATATCGTTTTCTGCTCAGTTCCTAGAACTTCAAGGAAAGCCTTTGCCGACTAGGTTTAATTGGCTAAGGATCACAGGAAGTGCTGGGCAAGCTGATTGCGGGATTTCTGAATCCAATCTATTAGTTGTCTCAGAACAGGCTCTGGACGTGCTTCGGCGGTTTTCTCTGAACAATGCCGAAGTGGTGGAGTGGAAGTGCTAACAAATCGTTTCAGTTCGTTTCGGCCCTGAAGGGCCTCCACCGGACGCCCTTGTCAGGGCGCCGCTAATATTGGCGTTAATGTCTGCTATGGGCCAGGAGCAGAAGTAAGCTTCCTTTTAGTTACTGTGATCACTTGCCTGAGGCTCTCAGACATAAGCGTATTGAACACAAGAAGCCCGGGGCGCCCCACCTCAAAACGCTCATCTTCCTGAAACCGGTTCCGTCTGAAGCTGAACATATCACTTTTCAATTGACCCTACCTCGCATTGTGATACCGTACTAGTACATGAATACAACTCACTTGAATGAGCTGCTCGATCACCTGCTGCAAATGCGGAGTCGGGACTCCCTTGAAGAAGCCCTGCGCGATCTGCTGACTCCGGCTGAACTGACCGAGGTCTGCAACCGGCTGCAGATTCTGCGCATGCTGGAAGCCGGCGTGCCGCAGCGGGAGATTGCCAAGCAGCTCGGCGTCGGTATCGCCACCGTCACTCGCGGGGCACGCGCCCTGAAGATCAAACAGCAACAGAGGCTAACATGAGCCAGAAACCGGCCCGCATAACACTGCCGCGCAAGCCACATTACGTCACACTGGCGGCAGACATCGACTTCTTTGGTCTGTTCAAGAAGATTGAGAAACGCTTCGACAACTGCTTCATGCTGGAGTCACTGGGCGAGGAGAGCTTCATCTCGCG
>NZ_JBLWWA010000023.1:0-8405 GCF_048268165.1 Pseudidiomarina sp.
TATCGATCATCCGGAGCCAGGCAAGTTTCACCATGCCTCCTTCTTCCTGGAGACCTGGAACGATGTGCTCAAGGCGGCGGACTTGATCTCCATGACCGATACCTCAATCGATATTGGCCCGACACGTCATGGGCTGACTCATGGCCAGACCATCTATTTCTTTGACCCGTCTGGCAATCGTAACGAGGTTTTCTGCGGTGGCGACTACCACTACCCGGACCACGAGCCGGTGACCTGGGATGCGGGCGAGCTGGGTAAAGCAATTTTCTATCATGATCGTCAACTTAATGAACGGTTTCTAACTGTATTGAGCTAGATCTGAAAAAACCATGACAATATTTACTGTTTTTCATGCTCTGAATTAATTAATTCAGAGCATTTTTAATACTGATGATTACTATGAATTATGCTCTTAATGATGGATTAACTCAGCTGTTTAGAAGGCAATGGAGGGTTTTAGCGAACTTTTTATAATTTTAATAATATATTATTAAAACCAATTCAACTGTGCGGATTATTAATAATGGTTAATGAAACTAGTGCACGGGAAAATAATAGGGGCCGGTTGTTTTTGTTGGTTCTTGCATCTCTTACGGCGCTAGGTCCTCTTTCTACCGATGCATATTTGCCGGCCCTTCCTATAGTCGCAGATTCTTTCGATGTTACTATACACAAAGTTGAGCTATCAATTAGCCTTTTTTTAATCGGGTTTGCAGTTGGGCAGCTTTTCGGTGGCCCATTATCAGATCACTTCGGTCGTAGAATATGCATCATAAATGGTTTGTTTTTATATATAATAGCAACAATTTTTATTGCATTTTCAGAAGATATTGAGGGTTTATGGTTCTTCCGTGCATTTCAAGGGGTTGTTGCTGGAATTACTGCTGTAAACGTACCTGCTATTGTTCGTGATATATATAGTCTGAATAAAGGAGCTCAGATACTATCTAAAGTCTCTATGATAATGATGGTTACACCTATAATATCTCCATCTATTGGTTTAGTGATAACTGAATTCTTTGGTTGGAGATCAATATTCATAGCGTTGTTTTGTTATGCATTATTGATTATTTTTTTTGTTGTTTTTTTCTTTAGTGAAACAAAAGATAATAACACTAATATAAATAAAATTGGCTTTGCGTATCGATACTTAATTATAATTCGTTCCCGAAAGGCGGTGGTAAATATATTTTCCATAGGTTGTATGTATGGAAGTCTTTTCTCTTATATAACTGCCTCTCCATGGTTATACATAGAATATTTTAATTTAAACCAGAAACTATACCCTTTTTTCTTTGCGGCCAATGTTTTTTCTCTTATTGCATTTAATTGGATAAATATACATTTTCTAAATCGCCATGATCTTGGGAAAATATTAATATTATCAAAGTTTTCTCAGTTTTTTATGTCTTTATTATTACTTATTTTCACGATTTCACTAACGGAAATTAATGTATATTTTTTATCTTTTATGATAATGACAGTCTTATGCTGGCATGGGATGCTTGTAGCCAACTCTATGGCTAGAATCACAAATATTTTTCCTAAAAATAGTGCTTCAGCAACAGCGTTAGCAGGATTTTTCGGCTTCACATTTGGCGCAATTTGCAGTGCGTTAGTTGGTTTCTTCGCAAATGAATCATTGATACCAATGGTGACTATTATGTTCACATGTTCATTACTATGCATCAGCGTAAGTGTGGTGTTTGATAGGGAATCTATGAGAAACATCATCTAAGGCTATTTCAACAGGTTTTTCTTTGTACCAGATGTTATGAAGTTTGCAGGATCTCCCTACTTTAACCGGATGTGATTGGTCTCTTCAGGTGGTAAAGATGGACTAGCTGTTAGCTCTTAACATCTGACAGCTCGAACAGCAGGACCAGACTGGTTTAGGTTATGCTGTTTTGCAGCAGTTGTTCCTGTGTCGTGAATATTGCTAGTGAGACCGCTCTCACCAAAATAAGCTTTATACAGCAATACGAATAATCTACTTTTTTGGCTCTCTGCACCCAGGGCATGTTTGTCGAATTAGATGGTCTTGGCTACGAGCCCTCATTCAGAACGATGTCGGCTTCATTGAGACACGCGTGTATATTTTAAAATAACATCGGATCTGACGGTGCAAGGTTCGGAGTGAAGGTGCGGTATCGGATGGTTTTATACAACGAAAATTTACTAACAGTCTTATGAAGCAACCTAGCAAGAGGATCTTATGGTCGGATAAATTTGGTTTAAATTTTTATATGTAGTTAAAGATATGGATGAGAGTTGTTGGTTATTTTTGGATAGTGATTTTCGATATGTTTCCAGGCGTTCCCATAGGATATAGGATCAACACGCTAATTAAACCCAAGAGCTTTTTATTACGGATAGGACAATAACTGAATTGGCGGTGCTAGCGAGTGTGAGTTGCTGCTGCATCCATGCGGCTTTGATCGTATGCAAGGAATATAATCTTCATGTGGTACACTGGATCACATCTCCTTAGCTGGATAACTACTACGTCAATTATATTTATCCCCTTTCAAGATTCGGCCATGATTGAATAGGTCTCCATTGCATAGTGCGTACATATTCCATCAAAGCGTGGAAATTTTTTGTAGTCTTCACGCATTTCATCTCTTACAGAACTCTTTAATGCTGAGTCAAAATCCCGTTTCGTTTGGAATGATACTCTATTGCATAATAAACTTCTGAAAATATGAGTACCTTCAGGATAAATCCATGCTAAAGGAGTATGAACTACAATTTGTTTTATATTGGGTAGTTTCTTCATTAACTCGACATGATTTTTAATATAATGGTTACACCATGCGGTATCATTATTTGTTATGCCTGTATATTCAACAAAGTAACTAAATTTTTTTTCTTCATCTATTGGGTTGTTTTTATATTCATATTCTCTTGTCAGTAGTATTTGTATTATGGGTTCAGAATATGATCCCATTGAATAAAGTTTTGATCTTATGTGATGTATCCCTTTCTCAAGAGATGACAAATCATCAAGAAAAAACTCTATGATATGGTGTTCGCTAACTCCATCATTGGTGTGTTTGTCTTCTACTGTTGAGGGGATATGTAGGAATGCTTTTTGACAGTCTAAAATATTTAATACTTCCTCTCTAAGAATTTTAATTAGCTCTCTTTTTTTAAATTTTCCGAGTCCATTTTTTTTTATAATACAACAAAAAGCCATAGCATACCTTCCCCCGTAATTTTCATGTGCTATGGTAATGCTTTATGTGAAGTAATATAAATTATTTTTATTTATAGTTGAAATTATCAGGGTTGATTTTCTCTAAAGTGCTCAATGAAAATTTCTTTCATCCAATTAATTGAAGGGTCGTCTTTATAAAGCATGTGATAATATATGTTAATTTCGATTCTATTATTATCCAAGTCGATATCATGTAAGATAAATGTTTTTTCCATGTTGTATCTTTTTGCTACAGATTTAGGAATTATAACACCAAAGTCTGTCTTGCTGATTATTTCAGGAGCTACTGTAAAGTTAGGAATGGTTAATGCAATATTTTTCTCATATTTACTATTTATTTCTTCTAGTAGGCCTGTGTGGCCAGTTATACTGCTGTTTATATTTAATAGTTTGATTTTGCTGATATCTATTTTATCAAGAGAGCTTTTGATAGATGGGTGTCCGTCTCGTACCATGCATATGAATTTGTCGAAAAATAGAGTTTCTTTTAATACCCTTCCGTTTATATTGTTACCAGAAAGATAAGGTAGGTTACCAAGAGCAAAATCCAGCTCACCAGCCCTCATAATTGGTTCGATTTTATCTTGAGTGATCTGCACGATATCAAGCTTTATTTTGTCAAGTATATTCTCTAATGCCATGCATAACGATGGGATGAAGAATATTTGTGACATATCTGACATTGATATTTTGAAGGTTTTTTTTGATGAGCCCTCTGCACTCAATACCATTTTTGACTTTAGAGATATATTAATTAGCTCTAGTGATTTTTTAAGATTAGGTGCGATACTGGTTGAAAGTTTTGTTGGTATCATCTTTCCATCTGAACGCACGAATAATGGGTCGTCGTAATATGCACGCATTTTTTTTAACGCGTGGCTAATCGCTGGCTGTGTTATATTAAGTCTTTCTCCTGCTATGGTTAAGCTACCAGTATCGTAAACAGTGCAAAATATTCTGACTAGATTCAAATCAAACGCTTTATTATTCATGATTATTCACATTATTAGTATCTGTTATTTGTCAGTAAGGTCAATTGATATTATACATGTTACTGTAATTTTTAACACGCGGATGATTTATGAAAAATATTGTAGACCTATACAAAGATGTTTGGATTGACGAACCAGGCAAGGCTGCTATTGAAGAGCTGTTGATAGCGGTGAAAGCTGGAAGAGATCAGTTCTCAAATCAACGCTATGTGCCAAATGAAATAGTCGATTTGATGAAAAAATCAGGCTTTTTCCGTGCAGCTGTTCCAAAAATGTTCGGTGGCATAGCAGACAATCCAATACCATTCTTGCGTGCAATTGAGCGAGTGGCTTCTGTCGATGGATCTGCAGCATGGGTTGCAAGTTTTGGATCATCTAACTATTACCTTGCAGCCTTACCAATTGAGACGCAAGCGATGATCTATAAGAATGGCCCAGATCAAATGTTTGCTGGTGGTTTGTTTCCCGTACAGCCAGCGATTAGAGAAGGTAATGGATGGATTATTAATGGTCAATGGAAATTCTCAAGTGGTTGTAAAACAGCTGATTGGATTGGGGTCGGTATTTCCGGGAGTACTGTTAATGGTTTTAATGATATGCCGCGTACCGCGATAATGCCCGCCTCTCAGGTTGAGGTTGTTGATAACTGGGACGTTGTAGGCATGGAAGGTACTGGCAGTCATGACTTGAGAGTAAATAATAAGTTTGTGACTGAAGATTGGACATTTCTACGTGGAGAAACTGCCAAAGTTGATGAACCACTGTATCGTATTCCTACTGTACCTTTTGCTGGTCAGGTACATACAGCAGTGCTTCTTGGATTGGCAGCAGGGGCAATCCAAGAACTTGTTGATATGTGTCAGGGCCAAACTACAACAGGAGCACCTAAGTTAGCAGATCGAGCATATTTCAGAATGGGTTTAGCAAGATCAACAGCTTCATATCTCAGTTGCCGTGCTTATTTTTATGAAGTATGTGAAAGAGTGTTTGAGGAAGTCGTTGAAGGTAATGAAATTAGCCAAGAACTTACGAACGAAATGAAACTTTCATCTGCTCATGCCGCTGAAGTATGTGGAGATGTTGTCAAGCGTTGTTATAACCTTTCTGGTATTAGTTCAATATATATGAACCGTCGTTTGCAGAAAATACTTCGAGACACAATGGTTGGTGTACAACACGCCCACATCAATGAGTCAGTATTTGATGGTGCTGGAGCAGTTATCAGTAACGTTGAACCATTTAAAGGCTATCTATAAAGAAGGATAATATTATGTCATTCGATAATAAAAAATTTCGAAAAGCTCTGGGACGATTTCCGACTGGTGTAACTGTTATCACAACTAAAAATTCTAATGGTGAAAAAGTTGGAGTTACGGCCAGTAGCTTCAACTCTGTTTCTATAGATCCTGCACTTATTTTATGGAGCATTGATAAGTCTGCATATAGTGCTAATGATTTCACTAACTGTGAATACTTTACTGTACATGTTTTGCGAGATGATCAAATTGAATTATCGAACCGTTTTTCACGTAAAGGATATGATAAATTCAGTGATGTGAAGCTCTTGGATGAAGCGTATCGCGCCCCCAGGTTGCATGAAAGTGCTGCATGGTTTGAGTGTCAGTCATGGAATGTTTATGATGGAGGCGATCATTACATCATAGTTGGTGAAGTGAAAGATTATGGATTCGATGATGTTTCTAGCTCATTAGTATTCCATGATGGGCGCTATGCTATAGCAGACATTCATCCTACTTTACAGTGCCAATGAAAATATAATATATTCATGTGACTTTTGTATCGCACGGATAAAAATATAGTTTTTAAAATTAATCAGGCACTATCTTTCTGGTGTTGAATTCTGGTGATGTTAGATCGACTATTATTAATATGATATTAAAAAAATAATATAAAATATATTTTATTTTTTGTATGCTCTGTTAAATTTTCGATGTAAAACGTTATGGTTTTATGATAATGGCCTACTTAAACAAAATTTAGCCAAAACCGCCCACAGCAAACCGATTTGCGGCTATATGCTGTGGGTTATCTTTCCTGAAGAAATGCTAATGAAGTCCATTCCATGATATCTTTATGGTCCTCAACCCTATCAATAAAATACTTATGGGGCAGCTTCTCACAGTTGTTGGCAGAGGATTTGGGCGTCTTCCGGTACGGGTAGTGGCGTGACCTGTCAAAAATATTTGAGCAAACCGGTCTACTCTCGATTCAGCACTTCCAGCAGCTCAATTTCAAAAATAAGGTTTGCGTTTGGCGGAATCTTGTCGCCAAAGCCTCGCTCACCGTATCCCAGTTCGGCCTGTACTTTCAGCTTGCGTGTGCCACCTTCTTTCATGCCTTTTAGGCCTTCAACCCAGGCGGCGATCACCTTCTTGCGGCTCAGGACAGTTTGAAAGGGCTGCCCCCTGTCATGCGAGGAGTCAAATTCGGTCCCGTCTTCCAGAAAACCGCGATAGTGCGCCGTGATCAACGCGCCGCCCTTCTTCACCTCGGTACCGCTGCCTTCGACAATATCCTCGATCAGCAGGTGTTCACATTCAGTCATGGCGTTTCCTGTCGTGAGCAATGGATTTCATGTTGTGGATAAATGAAAAGACTCTGGCGCAGCGTTAGCCGGCCAGAGCCCATATGTCACGATTTTCAGTCTTCGCGACTGGTTACTTCAAGCAGGTGGTAGCCAAACTGGGTTTTCACGGGGCCCTGTACTTCATTGATCGGGGCGCTGAAGACCACTTCGTCAAAGGCCTTGACCATCTGACCCGGGCCGAAGCTGCCCAGCTCTCCGCCCTGTTGGCCGGACGGGCACTGCGAGTGTGCCTTGGCGAGGGCGGCAAAATCGGCGCCATTGGCGATCTGATCTTTCAGGGACTGACATTCAGCTTCAGAGCTGACAAGGATGTGACGAGCGCTTGCACGTGCCATGGGTTTTCTCCGTAACAATTGAGTAATGAATTCAAACACGGTTTGGGCCTCTTTTCAGGCGGACGCGTTCGAGCAGACCATCAGTGATGATGACCACCGACGCCATGGGCATGGCCATGGGCAATCTCTTCGTCTGTCGCGGCGCGAACATCGACCACTTCTATATCGTAAGTCAGCGTTTTTCCGGCCAATGGGTGGTTGGTATCGACCAGCACCATTTTCAGCCCTGGCTTGATCACAGTTACCTGGCGCATACCTTGGTCGGTCTGCACAACGGCGACCATGCCAGCCTTCCAGCTGCGCACGCCCTTGGGCAGTCCTTGCAGGTGCTTCAGGGGAACACGTTGCTCCTGACCTTCCTGGCGTTCACCGTATGCCTGGTCCGGCGCCAGTGTCAGGTGCAGAGTATCACCGGCAGACTTGCCTTCCAGTGCGGCCTCGATTGCCGGCATCATGCTGCCATGGCCGTGGAGATACGCAATGGGGTCCGCCCCGTGGTTGGTTTCGATCTGGGAGTCATCGGAGTCGGTCAGCGTGTAGAAAAACTGAACCACTGTATTGTCGGCAATCTGTGTCAATGCAAACACCTCGTACGGCATAGAGTAAAAAAACGAAGTATCCGGTTATGAAACAGGCTTAGCAAGGAAAACACTACAACGGCCAAACCAGCAGAAGCAGTGGAATGCTGATTGCACAAACCAGCAGAGACACAGGTAGCCCAAGGCGCCAGTAGTCGCCAAATCGAAAACCACCCGGCCCGAGGATCAGAGTATTGTTCTGGTGGCCGATAGGTGTCAGGAACGCACAGGACGCCCCAATGGCTACTGCCATCAACAGGGCATCCGCGTTTACACCAAGCGACGCGGCGGTACCCAGTGCGATGGGACACATGGCCGCTGCAGTGGCCGCGTTGTTAACAACACTTGAAATGAGCATGGTGACGATCAGGATAAGCCCCAGAGCTGCAGGGCCGCTTCCTTGGGCAACATGCTGAATCAGCACGTCGGCAATCAGCGTGGCAGTACCGGTATTTTCCATTACAGCAGCAACCGGCATCAACGCTCCGAGCAGAATAATGACGGGCCAGTCGATGGCGTCATACACGGACCGAAGGGGAAGGGTGCGCAGCGCCATGGATGCCAGTACGCCAGCGGCAAAGGCAACGGCTGTTGGCAGCAGTGAAAAGGCAGCGCAAGCGACAGCAATCAGCATGATCAGCGTTGCAGCCAGGGCCTTGTTGCGATCGGGTA
>NZ_JBLWWA010000024.1:0-8277 GCF_048268165.1 Pseudidiomarina sp.
GTCACAAATTCCACGGACGGAGAACTTCATGACTTCTGGATCACTGAGCATTGCGGTGAGCACCGGAACGTCTTGATGGGACAGCTTCCTTGCAATCAACCTCTCTGTTTCAAACAATGGCACCTACCTCTCCCTGTGCATAACGCCGCTAGCACGCGCGGCTTTGTAGTGAAGACGATGCCGCAACGGAAAATCCGTCGCTATGCCTGGCCTGGTTATAAGGCATGTAACTCCCACTGATCCTTGCTGATCTTGTACAAAACATGCTCGCAAAGCGGGTCAGAAAATTCTAGGTCAGGATGCTCAAAATTGCTGGTATAAGCCATCCCGATTTTCTCCATGACAGACTGCGAGCGAATATTACCCACTGTCGTAAAAGAGACCACTTCATCTAAACCCAAGTGAGTAAAAGCGTACCGCAATGACTCTTTGGCGGCCTCTGTCGCGTAACCCATACCCCAATATCGTTTCGCAAGACGCCAGCCGATCTCAACACATGGTGAAAAAGGCATGCTTTCCTTGGGAATGTGCAGACCCACAAAACCAATAAACATACTATGGCCAGGAATCTCAACTGCCCAAAATCCCCACCCGCGCTCAGCAATGAGTGATCTGATTTTTTCCCCCATTGCGTAGCTTTCTTGAACGGTAAGAAGCTTAGGGAAAAACTCCATCACATCCTTATCCTCACACATCTGTGAAAAAGGAAGGAGGTCTTCGTCATTCCACTGTCGAAGTATTAATCGTTCCGTTCTAATCATGTGCCAGATGATGCCTTATAACGCTTGTAACATTTGACCGGAAAAACGTAGCTGTTTTGGGTCAAGTGCTTACCCTGGTTATGATTTTTTACTTGAATCGCCATCCCTAGCTAGCTCCATGTTAAGTTGAGCCGCGCTGTATACTGAACTTTGCGCTGATACTTTAGCGTAATATTCAATTGCCTCAACAAACTTTTCTTGATCAAACAAACTGTTACCCAAATTAAATAAAGCATCATTCCTATTATTAAAAGGAGCGAAAATAAGCGATTTTCTAAAACACTCTTCAGCCTTAACTGGGCTATTCAGCTTATCGTAACAATTACCAAGAGCCAACCACGCTTCCGGGTCTTCTGGCCAATATTCGAGTGATTCATTAAAAGCTTTTACAGCATTTTTGTAACGACCTTTATTGTAATAATCACAGCCAATTTTGTATGCATTGTGGTTTAACACAGAAGCATTTGGCTCGAACTCTTTCTCGTTACGTTGCTTCATAGCTAATACTCATAACGCTCACTTAAGGGGCCGGAACTGCGTAGCAGTGGAGGTCCCAGCCCGCTTACGGGCAACTTGAATTTTTTGTATGGATAATTCTCTGCGTTTTCCGGGTAAATTGGGACCACCCTCAACGGCCATTGAGGGCCTTCATGCAGCAGCTCGATTGAATGCCGGCTCCTCTTACGAGAGACCGATAACAAGTGGATAACGCTGCATGACTCGATAGCGATAACTCGAACAGTCATCGGCACCCAAAGGGCATCACAGGCCCCGAGCCCGCATAGCAAGGCAGAGTTAGCTTATGACCATACACACAGAAAGCCAAGCTCCCAGGTTATGCGACGCGTGGGGCCCTTGCGACCGCTGTCTTTTCGTGCGGCCGAACGCTTTGCACACCGGCCGTAAAAAGCGTAGCTTTTGGAGGTCCGAGCCGCGTAGCGGTTGAAGTGCTGCAACTTGTTCTGTGGATTCTCTACGAGATCTTTTCTCGTTCGTACTTGATGCGGTTGAGGCACTTGTTCGCGTCGTCCAGCGCCGAGGCAGTCATTTGGCGACGAACTTGAGCGGCCCAAAGTTCGATGCCGCGTTCATTGTGGTGGAGAACAATATTGTGCGCGTACGCTAGCATGCTCCCGACCGGCACATCCAGATCATGGCACTCGTATGGTGATTCTGGGGAACTGGCGTGGGCATCGTATGCTTCAGAAATCTGTTGGCGCGCGGATTTCGTTTCCGACAGGAAATTGGCCTCGGTGCTCGCGTCCGACTGCCACTTTCGAAGAGCTTGCCCGATGTACGCCAAACTTCCGCTTACAAGCGCGACGATTGGATCTACTAAGTCCAAATAGTGCTCCTTGTCGAAATCGCCGTGGCCATTTTCGCTGAGTCCGGCCAGGGGGCTTTGCTTCCAGTCCACAATGATACCATCGCCCACGTCTTCTCCGGTCAGCGGACTCGGCGCGTACGTACCATCAAGATTTTGGTCAATCCAGAGGCTTCGACACGTGTAGCTGGCCTTCTTTTCTTCAGCCACACTGGCATAAATGAAGGTCCAAACAACATGCGCGCCGGCGTCGCCCCACCTGCCTTTTACTATTGCGTTCCTGGAGTATCGGCGCTTCGCGGTCTTAGACGTCATGTCCCTGATAACCGCCGCCAGTTCCGGTTTGGTCATGGGACGGTTAAGGACAACTTTGACTGAGTAACGTTTAGCCATACCATGGCTGACATCCTCAGTCGAAACGAGCGTGTAGTCGCTGGACGCGACACGCGGCGTTACGAGGTCCTTCAGTGCCTCACGCGTCTCCTTGCCAAGTTGTCGCGCTTGGGGAACAGCTAGCTTGTAGCCCTTCCCTGTCGATTCGATGGTGTCCTCGGCAACCCGCTCCCAATATACAATTTCATTTTCAGGATCGCATAGGCATACGATGACGGGAAGCGTATGTCCCAGCCAGTAGTCGACGTGTTGCACATCCGGGCGGTAGATGTAACAACCATCCTTCATTTCCCCAAGGTAGCTACTACCAGACTTGATCTGTATCGCGACCAACTGCCCAGTGGCCGTCTCATCATCAATCAGTTCGGCAATCGCATCGATTCCGTAGTCACTGCTAGCCTGCTCTCGCACGGCAAAGCCTGCAGCCTCGCCGCGTACTGTGACCCAGCCAAGTCCTTGACGTTCGATGCGATCAGATTCTTGCGCTTTCACGGGCGTGAGTCCTCCCTGGGGGGATAGCATAGGCTGCTGAGTTGCTGGATGGCGGACCATGTACATATGAATCCACAGAACGCCGCACTAAAGGGCCGAAATAGCGAAGCTATTGAGGTCCCAGGGAGCAAAGCGACCGATTTTCAGTGCCTTGTTATGCTGTACCATATCACCAGCCATTGTTTTTCTTTCTTTTATCATTTAGCGCATCTTTTATCATATCGCCCGTACATTGGGTACAGATCCAGTTGTCAGACGCTTTTGCAAAAACGTAGTAAATTATTCCAGGTATTATTCCAATAAAAAGCAGGATTAAGAGCAGTCCTATATTTATATGCTTATTTAAAATAAGTATCATCTCATTTTTGCAATGTGGACACGGATGAAGTTTCATTCTCTACCCCTGTTCTCATGCTGATATCAACGCATAACGCCGCAATCAGCCGCGTGTTTTTTGCGTCGGCTGAATTGCATTGTTATGTAGCACGAGACCTTCTTTCTTAAGTACAAAACCAAGATTCACAAACTCAATCATTTTTCCAACTCCGCCAAAATTTATACCCCACCGTTTTTCCATAAACTTTAACAGTTTCACGTTCCTTTTAACAATTTCTATCGCTGTCCATTCCTTATTGTTTGCTACTTCTATTTCTGAAAAAGATCCATATTTAAAGCCTATAGTCGTTTTAGAGTTTCCAACTTTTTCTAAAAAAGGCTTATTCTGAAAACTAGAATTTTTAGGTTGCGACAAAGGAACCAAATTACCAATTGAGTGCCTGAGCATACTTCTTTCTTTGCTTGTGTAATGTTTATACTTATCAACCCAGCAGGCTTTCCTAGGGTTTTGCGGGTAAATATGCTCTATTGTTTTGTGATCTCTTTGATCATCAGCTATATCTTCCCAACGTAGCTTGTCAGTATATGTTTTTGATTTTTCTTTAAGCTCCTGCTCATATTCATACATAAAGTACCTCAACCCTCTCCAACGATAAAAACCACCGTCTTTAAATGATTCAGATATTGTCCTATGCATACTCATGTCTTTTGCGAAATCTTCTGCGGCATCATCAATTTTAGAAATGATTTTATCCAAAGCCATATCATCATTACTTAGGCTGCTCGCCCACTCTATGAAAACTGATGGGTTAAATGTTATACGGTATGATCTGTTTGCAAGGATTATACAAAATAATAGCTTTTCAAGTGACTTTATGAACTTTACCAAAAGTGATTGATCATTTTCTTTTTGAAGGCTAACCATTATTAATGGTAAACATTCATCGATGTTTATCCTGTTAATCTTATCAAGCCACCTCGCAATTTCTGGGTCTAACGAAGAACCTTTTGGATTTGAAATCTCATACCATTTTTCAACAGATGATTTAAGACTGCTAACGTAGCGATACAATTCAGGAACAGTAAGCTTTTCACCCTCGTTTGAATGTAATGACTTTGTTGTGAACTTATCCTCCAGCAAATAGTCCTGATAATATGCTCCATAACCTCTAAGGAAGCGCCTGTAATTAATTGAGTCACCATTATTCAGCGCCTTACCATAAAAAAGAATGAAATGATTGAAGAGAAAAACGTCATCATCAAGTGGATTTTCTTTGTTACGCCCTAATTGATGATAAATAGTTTTCCAACATTCATTAATTGAATCTCTTAACTTTCGCTTTTAAAACTCGTCAGAGTCAACCTTAGTTGACAAGTAAATAAGTCTATTTTTCAGAAGCTCGAGGTGTGACAAAGGCTTACCTCTATTGTTCATGGTTTCAAATGAAACATGAACATCTATTTCATGAGACATTGAATAGATGTTAAATAGTAAGTTTTGTGTAACCTTTGTGTACAACGCTTCTATTTGATGAATGTCAAGACTGTACAACTGCTCTTTAAAATACTCTTTCGCTATCAGTAGGTTGTTAGTATAAATGGTTTCTTGCACATTAGGCTGATTATCGGATAGCTCACAGAATATTTTTTGCTTTAAAAATTCATAACTAGGATTATCTACTTCATAACCAAAAAGATAAGACCTAGATATTCCTCCATCTTTCGATTCATAGATGAATTTTTTGCGTATTTCGTTAGGATTAGTGTAGTTTATTTCACTATCACCGATAGCTTCAAGGATACATTGAATCAAGATTACCGTAGTGGTCAGTCGTTGTTGACCATCTACAACATAATGAGGTTCATAATTTTTAGATTCAATTATCCACTCGTCATCATCCCACTTTGAATATTTATCTTTCTCTACATCTTCTAGCGTCAGCACCCCCACATAATGATTATGACCTTTCTCAAGTTGTTGTATATCCGACCAGAAATATTTTAGCTGCTTCTTAGTCCATGCATAACCACGCTGATAGTCTGGGATTCGCAGAAGTCTTTCCGTGAAAATTTTTGATACGGAATAAAGTTCAGTTTTCACTAGAATTCCTTAAATTTATCTGTAATTATTCTGATACATAACGCTAAAATCAGCCGCGCTTTCAGCGTCGGCTAAATTTGTTTGTTAGCTTTTTCTCTATTTTTTCTGGGAGACTAGCTTTACCTAATGCTATATATTCTGTCAGTTTATTCATTCTTCGATGGTGTGCGAGCAGTAACTTCAGGGTTACTTCTGGATTCTTAGTTCTAGCGTTTAGCTTTTGAAGACTTTCAAATCCAAGACTTTTCGCCAATTCCTCTGACATTTGATTAAGATACTTCACTTCATTTGCAGAAAACTCTGCAAACTCCATTTGCTGTTTCTTTCTGTTCCGAGCCATTTCCAGGCGAGCTTTATCAATTCTTTTATAGCCCTCAACAGCAGCCACACCCGCACCAACTAGAATTCCAACGGACTTTGCCACTTGCAGTGCAACATCCGGATTCATAAATAGGTCTATCCAGCCCGGAGATGCATATTTAATCTCGGCTATTTTTGGAGTATCTTCCTTTGGAATAAGCCCTTGAAGAACCCTATATATGTTTGTATAACTGTATCCACCTTGCCAAGGATAATTAATTAATGATGAATCTATACGTTTCTCTTTATTTTCATCTAAATTAAAATCAAAACAATAGATAAAAGAATGTATTTGAGAATACGTATATGGAAAATCATAGAGATCCTCTAGCTCCCACCGTTCATCCATCAAAACTCTATATACTTCTATTTCTTCCATGGTTTCTCCATCCAAGAGAAGCTAACGCCGCCAGCAGGGGCAAACAAAGCGCGTAGCGGTTTGGCTGTCCCTCTGGCTGGCTTTGTTAGCTCACCCACCCAGAATCTGTGAGGTGATATTGATCGTTTTCATCTAACACCATGTGAAAGACTTTGGTGTAATTAGATGTATTAGAATCTTTGCAATTTATAACTAATTTTAATTCTTCTGGAGCTTCACCGCTGGTATGCGAATCCCATGTTAGCTTGTGTTTTTTACCAGTTTCAAAGTAATGAACAATGCTATTTTGCGGAATTTGCTTAATTTCAGGATCGGTAGTAAAAAATACTCCTGACGCAGGCTGGCCAGAATTAAGAAGGTGAATATTAAATGTTTTCTTAGTGCTTTGTGACATCCCTTTACCCGCGCCAGTAATTGTAAAATGTGGATGCGCTTCTCTCAGAGATCTAATTTCCTCTATTTCTAGAGCTTTCAAATCTGCTTGAACTTGCTCCTTTGTTGCTTTTACTAATTCTTTATGCTGCTCTACAGATCGCTTCAATTCGTCAGCCTGAAGTTCTAGAGCTTTTGTATTTTGTCGCAATTCTGATTGCTGTTGCATGTAACCCAAAATTAACCAAAACAACATCAGGGGCCCGAAAACACCCGCAAAAAAATCACCAAATTCGTTTAGCGGCATTGTTGCCAATTCGGGGAAACTATTCCACCGGAAGAGACCAATCACTGCCACGTACAAGATGGTTATTATTATTCCGATTTTTGTCACGAGTTCTCCCTAAAGCTAACGCCCGCATTTGCGGCTGGTTTGAAGCGCAGCGGAAAACCAGTCCGACAACATGCGTTTGTTAGCTTATTCTTGGATTAGTGCGTTTTTGAAGCCCGTTAAATAAGCCTCAATATGCTCATTTTCATCTTTAGACACTAACTTAGGCATCACAAATGAGAGATGCTCGTATAACTCAAGTATCGTTCTTTTACACGATGTCAGTGTAAGCTCTCTTTCTTGCCACTTTTCAATATCAGTACTAGAAGCAGCAAGTAGAAAAATAGTTTGAAACGCCAAATTTTGGTTGATTTTTTTGTGCTCAAACGACAGCAAAAATGCTACAGGGAACCAGGCCATGAAATAGCAAATATTCTGAAACTTATTATCTTGCTCTCCAGCATGAGCTAAAGCATGACGAGCATATTTTAAATCATTTAGGTAGCTTTCAATATTAGCCTTGATTAGCTCTTTTTTTCTGGATACATTTTTAATATAAAAACTATTGACGTTTTTATTTTCACCTTTATTTAATTCGATAAATTCAAAAGCAGCATCCAAGAATCTTTCTGTAATCTGAGGTAATTTCCACTCTAACTTTTTAGCCAATTTCTCAACTGCCATTCTTGCAAATAAGACTCGGTCGATAAAATCATTATCTGTATACAAATTCCTACTTTTGTTAAAAATAGAAATTATCATTAAGTCATCATCGCTGAGCGGCAATGATTTAATGAGATAATAATATTTAAGGTTTTCCTTTGTTAGAGACACATGACCAAAACTGCCACTTAAAGCTTTAGAGCCAAAATATTTTTTTAATGGCATCAGGAAACTATCAACTCCATTGCTAAAGCGTACTTTATGCTCGAACGACGGGTCCTTGTTCTTCTCTACAATCCTAAACACCTCAAACGTATCATTTGAAACAAAATCAAGATGATTTGAAACAGATGACAAGAAGTATGCAAACTTAATAAACTCTATCTCTCGGTATATAGATTCATTAATAGCTTGTGAAACAGTACCCCCTGTCGAAAAACCATCAACTTCAATCAGTGACCCATCAATATCGCCAAATACTTCTGGGTCAATTAGCAAATCTGGGTTATCCCACTCTGAAGCTTTCAAAAACCTGACTTGGCCTAAATCAATGTCATCCTTCAAATGAAGATTTGGCAAATAATACGCTATCTTTCTCATTTTATTTTCCGATACTTATCAATTTACCCAAGAAGCTAACGTTTAGTTAACGTGCCGCTGAAAGCGCAAAAAAATATACGTTGGCACAGAGTTCATGATGAGTCACCGATACTCCCCCTTTCAAGGTCACGTTCAACGCCTTGTTGGACATGATCGCTTACTGCC
>NZ_JBLWWA010000025.1:0-8252 GCF_048268165.1 Pseudidiomarina sp.
GACACAGAGTTTTGAACACCCTCCATAAACAGCTACCTTTGTACATAATCTTTCCTGAAACAGCTCAAGCTGAGCACAGCGGCGACCATCGGCCGTGTACTTCTGAGACTTGTTAATTTTAGTTTCGGGCTGCGCTATAGCTCAGACTGATGACTCGCCATGCAGCACCATCCCACTTCCAGGTCTCGGAAAATGCGATTATTGGCCCTTGAGATTGTCCAGAAGTGGTGTACCCCTGACCAGTGACAGTGGTGGTGCTACCAGAATCCTGAATGGTTAACTCAGTATCGTTTTTTTGCCCGCCTTGGGGAAACCAGCTTCCATTACGCTTGGCTGAGGAGATTGCGTCGATCTGAGATTTCTTGGATTGGATACCACGCGCGGTAGTGACTGTAAAATTGTCTGCCTGGACTCGAGCAAGGTGCTTAACGTCACCTGCGAAAAAAGCGGAGTACCATTTTTCTCGTACTTGTTTCAGATCTTCATTATGCATGGACTGCCCCCTACCTTCTTTAGCAATTAACACCACTCCGATGGAGTCTGCTGGTGATTGATGATGTATTTTCCAGGCATATTATTCAAACTGAAATACCAACGGTAAAATAAAAGAGACGATGAGCGACCATACTGCATATATGGGCATATATCTCGCGATAATAGACTCAAGATTTGAGAGCCCTTTTCCGTCTTTTATGTGACCAATATACCCAGATAACAATAAAACCAAATGTATAAAAATAAGGATGTTTGCGCCAGACACTACTATCCGGTTTAAAGTGACACCGTACTCTGCCCAACGAAACAAAATTGCAGATAGTGCGACTAAGTTTACTATCAATGTTGACCCAATCAAACAAATATTTATATAGTCTGAAGCCTCTACTGCAGATGCTCTTCTTTTTCCAGATATTGAAAAAATAGTTAATGCCAATATTACAATCAAAAGCCCATTGAAAGTAATAAGAAAATCCCTGTCAGTATAAGGACTCTTACCCTGATAAACTGTCGCGATCAAGTAGGCCAAAATGGTAATAAGGAAAAGTGGTGAAAATACGTTAGATAATATTGGAGCAAATTTACTTTGACGATTTTGAACCGAATCGAATAAATACGTTGCGACTACTGGTGAAGAAACAAGTCCAATTACAACAACGTACTCCATATACCACCTATCAATAGGCAGATCTATAAGGCTAAAAAGGCCTAGAGTAAGCGCTGTTAGAATAATGCCACCCAGCAGTATAAGTACAGAATATATACCCATTTCGCCAAGATACCGGATAAAATTTATCCTTGAATCAACATTAAGCCATTGATCAGACATGAAGCTAACTGCTAAAAGGCTCAATGTAAATAATGGCAGATGAATCAGTGCCATTGTTATAGAGGCTGATCGAGAGTTATCGGGGAGAACCAATAGGTATGAAATGCAAGCAGCTAATGCCAAAACTATAAACCATGCAAATTTTTTCTTGCAAGTTGAGATTATAAAATAAGAAATTATTGCCGAAATGGTTATTATTGGAGCAAACCTAGAGTAGTACCAATCATCATGAACGTCGAATATCGATGGTATTTTTACAAAAAAACCTGCAATAGAGCATATTATAACTAGGTGGAAGGTGGATATTTTGGGTGCTGCAATTTTGGGCAAGTAGCTTAATCGAGCATGCCAAACATTCAAGGTTTCAGAGTTTTCTTCAACCAATAAAGCCTTTTTTAGGTCAGCCTCAAATAGCTCAGGTGAGTTTCTATAGGCTTCTTCTAAGGATTGGGGCTTATCTATATTGTCTAAAATAAAGTTATCTGACATATTTATTTCCTAACGCAGAGCGCACCGGTCTTCTTGGCGCAGCGAAGCGGAGACCAGGACGTTCGAGAGTGCGTTTGGTTAACGGGTGTGCTGGGTATTGGCACGACGCTTCCGCTCCTGCTCGGTCATTTGCTCCAAGCGCTCCTCCAGGGAATTAAGCCCAAGGCGAGCACGGCGCTCATTAACCGTAGCAGAATCCTCAATGGGAAACGGTGTTGGCCACCCATCTTCATCAATATCAAACTGGGTGCCGTAATATTGGGGCTCGCCGGATAGCGTCCGTACTCGGTCCTGAAGGAACGCCAATTGCCAGCCTGCCACATCTTCTCTCACAATGGCATTTTCCAGCAGGGAAACACATTCCGCCATGAACTCGATATCTGAAACGGAATGCTGAGCGACAAGCCAAGCAGCCTTGGCAGCATCCTCACCAACCAACGAAATGCTGGGCCAACCATGAGCACCGATAATCTCCTTGAGGCGAGAAGCGTTGTGCTCATGTAGAGCTTTCATCCGGGGATGATAAGACTCAGATGGCAGCTCTCCGGAATCGAAAAGTTGCTGCAATAATCGCTGGTCTTCCGTCATCATCGTGACCAGTTCATCTGCAAGATTCTGATTCATGGGCTCCTTCCCTGTGAGCGAGGCGAACGATTTTGAACGCCTGGTTATGTGTTTTCATTGTCACTACCGCTCTCTTCTTTTAAGGCTATCAATGTTACCCATGAACTAATAGCCCCTACAATTATGCTTCCCGGGAGAACAATGAGCAGTCATAGAGGACCTAAACCAAAATCATCGGTTAGATTGGATCCGCATAGAGACGAAGGTCCCAGCTCACTTGTGTGCGAATGAAATTCTTTGTTAGCTTTAGCCTGAATATATATAAACGTAAGACACAAGTCCTAAAAGCCACGGCCCACACCAAATCGCCAGGAATCCAAGAAACGTAATAATGCCTTCCACACCTCGTGTTACAATTAGATATGCTGGGAAAGAAATAGGCCATAGAATGTAAATAAGAAACCCAAAGTCAAATGGTCGGTGAATATTTCGGGCTTTTGAATCTTGAGCAGACCACATTGTGGATAGTATAAAGAACATAAATGCCCAAAGTGTCTGGATTAAATCAGAGACCACTTCACCCTTTGCATTCATGATAATTTCGTCAGCCCCCATTCCTAGGGACATGAGAAGTAGCACAATGACATACATCTCTCTCTAATCCTTCTGAAAAGCTAACATTTAAAAACAGCCGGCGCGTTGTTCCATTGGCCTCAGAATAAATAGCAACTAACTTCTCTTGCAAATTATAAACTACTACCTGATTTAATTTTTACATTGATTTTTTACTAGTAGGTCCCTGTAATATAGTGTTTATTTTATGGACTGTTGAAGACATTAAATTTCTAACCTCTTTTAACATGCGAATATCCTTTTATTCATAACACTTTTGTAACGGGAACCACATGAATGCGGGGCGTAGCTGGTTCCTGTTTACCAACTTCTCATACATAAGTCAACGTATAATTATAAAGCTTAGGTAACACCATTAAACCCAATGGCAATATTATAACTACGGATAATATTTTGGATAACTGCAACAGAGTTAAGCTCTGCACCAATAGAGAGAAATCATATAAATCAATCGGTAAACTGGTTGAATACTGCAATGTTCCTACTATACCAGATAGAACCAGTACTCCAATTAATATCCATAACAATGAATAGAAAAAAGTTGCATATTTAAGAAGTACAACCTTTGACGGGTATATCAACTTATGTGACCATGAAATAATCAACAGAAGAGATATAGCTACTTTTACATAAGCAAACTGTAGACCTATTTGGTGCAGAAAGTAATAATGGATAGATGAGACGTGACTCATCAACGCATAGACATTCGGCTTCTGATAGTATTTCATAACCAGGCTAACATCTGATGATAAAATCAAGCCAATCAGTACAATATTGATCAAAGTAACAACTCTATTCAAACTATTTTCCCCTGCTATGCATAACGCCGCGTTAAAGGGCCGAAAAAGCGTAGCTTTTGAGGTCCCAAGGAGCCCAGCGACTGATTTTGAACGCCTTGTTATATGTTTTGCTCAATCTCTCGTAATTTCTCTTGTGCATAGCCAGTTGACTCATCGTATTTTTCGGACATGTACTCAAATAGGCAATTTAATGCAGACAACTGCTGCCGAGATAGCCAGGAAAAATTATATGCTGAATCAGGGCTATTTAAATCCAAGTGTTCAAAGTATGACGGCAAAAACCAATGAAGATTTTCAGACAGATCTCGTTCTTTTATTATAATTCTTAGCATTGACGGAAGCAGCCAAATGACGGCTTTCTGGCTTATAGTAGAAAATTCATCGTACAAAACCATTACGCCTTCATAAGGAAGTTCTGGCTCTCGAAATTTAGATATACCAGAACTTATGATTTTCCGCATTCTATCGGACTCGTCATATACATAAAGGTCATCTTCCGATGGCCTTTCCACGAACGGAAATGCATTTTCAATTCTCTCCAATACTTCTTCTTTTGTTAAATAGCCTTCGTATTCCATGGCACACACTTTCTTGAAATATAACGCCGCATTCAGCGGCTTGTCCGCTGCAATGGTTTGTTAACTGCCTTGGACTCAATCCATTGCCTAACAGGGACAACCCATTCTTCTAAAGGTTTGAAAAATGCGCCATGTTCCCTCCCAGTTGAAATGCTTATCTCCTTGAATGAGACTAAGCGCCTACTTTTCTTGGCGATTTCCTTGCAAGACAAAGCCTCATCAGTAGTTTCATATACGGATAGGAAATTTCCTCCAAAGGCCACCGTCGGGTTGCTTTGGACTGACCCAGACCAACATGTTGCTAACAGTACCGTGTTTATATTCAACTCATCCAGTTCGCTTGATGCATAAGCTGTTAGCTCTCCTCCTCTTGAAAAGCCCACAAGAGTGATATTCGAAGGCTCGACTCCTGCTGAGACTAAGGCTTTCACCCAAGAGGCTAATTTTCTAGCGTACGGAATGATTTCGGTGTTTTTAGGTCGATGCTCAGCGATGACATTAAATTCATCACCGATAACTAAAGCGTCTTTTATTAAATCAAACTCATAAGCTCCAAATTTTGGGTGCAAAGGTCTGGTGTCGCTGCCCTCGACGATAAGGCCGTGTGAGTAGATGATATATTTTTCATCAGGATTTATCTTCGAAGGAAAGCTACTAAAAACCCCTCCAGCCATAGAGTGCTCGGTTAATAACAATAAAAAAACAGCAAGATACTTGTTCAAATTTACTCCATTATTCGATGATAGCAGTTAACATTATTAATACTACGCATACGCATATTTGCTCTCAGTCGCAGACTGGAGAGCTGTTGTAAGCATATGAAGAGAAAGGATAAGTCGAGATACCACAGTCATTCTCTTCCGGTGAAAACGAGCTTGCGCATTTTGCAGCTTTGCCGTGCGCAGTATCCTGCAACGGCCAGTCCATAGTCCTCTGATAGTGAATGATTTTTCAGCCTGTTACCAGTCGCAAATGAGCACCGGTACGCGACAAAGTGAGCGCGGAGAGCATGTTGCCATCAATACACTGTATAAAATCACAAAAAGCCAGGTTGACTTTTCCACAGGTGCTCGGCGCTCGAAACGATTGGATGACTCTTGTGAAGTTCCTCTCTGTGCGCTGGACCGCCCCATAGCCGGGATTACAAGAGGTGGCCCGAAGCAAACGTTAGCTGGGTCGTTAACCTAACCTGGTATACAAGCCGTTCAGTATTATCATTAACGCTGAACACAGCGGTGACCTTGGAAGAGGTAGGAAGTAACCATGGAAAGGACGTCCGGCAACCATCGGCCGCGTACTGCTGCGACTTGTTAACATTCAGTCCCGAGGCGTCCAATTTCCCTCATCATCAAAATTTGGTGATTGGCGCATACCAAAAGCATTCCACATCAAATCGATCTTAGGCCTCCTAGTCAGCTTCACACAGAAGGTACTGAGCACTGATCAATATGATGAACATTATGCTTTTACTCAGTATGCAGGGGGCTTCTCAGGCTCAACAGCAGAGGCCATCACAACCAGCCGCTGAGTTCCTCCTGCGGTGAGCGCATCAAAAGGATAACAGGTCACCAGTATCAGTCCATCTGGAAAGGCAGTGGGCGTCAGCCGGGTAACGGCCGAATCCACCACCTGAATCTGATCAACCTGGTATGTCACATTTCCGTTATGGTCGCTGAGCATCAGCGTCTGGCCTGGTTGTATATTCCGCAGGAAGCTGAAGTGGGTATCTCTGTGTCCGCTGATAATCCGTGCGGCATGGGTCATCGCATGTGCCTGCATATTTTCACCGGGGCCAAAAGCCAGCGAGCTGCCACTGTCTCCGGCCAGTACAATCTGATCAATGTCCATATCAGGCACGCTCAGACGCGCAACCGGCCAGTGGTCGGCCCAGGGCCAGGGTTTTACTGCTGTACCGCTGTCCAGACTTTCGGCCCAGGCATCGGCCAGCAGCCATTGCGCCAGCCGGGCTTTTACAGGAATCCACAGGGCTGTTGAGGTGAGGATCAGACCAGCAGCCACAAGGGCTGCCAGTATGAGGTTACGGATGCTGAAGATCATGCACACCACCTTGAACCGGACTTTCTGCGCCGCTCCACAATCATGACGGAAAGTGCTGCCAGCAGGGCGGCAAGTCCTCCGGCGAGGGGCAGCTGATATCCGGTAGCGCCTTGGGCCATCCCCAGATCAAGGCCGTGGGGTTTGGCTGCAGGCACCACCAGCGTTTCGCTCCCTTCCTGTTCAGGACGGACAGGTGTTTTATCAACGGCAACCAGGCTGGTGTATGGCGTAACCAGGTGATATTTAAGACCCAGCGCAATGATTTCAGAACGGATCTGTTCTTTGCTGACACCTCTGAGATACCCACGGCGCCAGTCCTGCACCGCACGCTGGGCCCAGTCTGTCATGATACCCCGGGTATTATCCGCCGGTGCCAGTGTCAGTGTTTCCTGCCATGCGGCATCACCAGTACGGCCACTGATACGGACTTCGCCTGTGCCGTTTGCCAGTTTCATCGACACAGCCAGCGGCTCACCGGAGTAAAGGTCAGGAATTACCGATGGCATCAGGTCTTTAATCCCATCGCCTTCGATCCTGATATCGGTCATGGCCGGTTTTTCCAGCTTGCTGAAGAGCATTTGCATGCTGCTTTCAGATTCAGACGGAGACGCAATATACGTAAAGGTGCCCCGTCCGGCCACTGCGGCTTCTTCCATAAAGTAACTGTTGGGTGCGCTGCCAATACCCACGGTGAACAGGCGGGTGTTATCGAGACGGCTGCGGATCAGATCAAACAGTTGCTGTTCGTTGGACACACTGCCATCGGTGATAAACACGATCTGGCGCAATCTGGGGGTGTCATCATTGCTGCGTATGCCTGACAGTGCAGCAGTCAGTGCAGGTGCCATTTCGGTACCACCGCCTGCCTGCAGTGAGTTGATATAGCTGGCGGCCTGCTGGCGGCGCCGGATATCGGCTATAACCGGCTGGTTAAAGAGCGTATCGGTTGAAGAGTTAAACTGAATCACGTTAAACGTGTCATCAGATGCCAGCCCGTCTATACCGGCCTGCAGCGCTCTGCGCGCGGCTTCAATTGAGGTACCGGCCATGGAACCTGACGTATCAATCACAAAGACCACTTCCCGGCTGTAGCGTGCTGTGTGCAGATCCTGAGGCGGCATAAGCATCAGCAGACCATAGTGTTCATCCCCATGCTGCTCTGAGAAAAACGCCGCCGAAGGTTCGGCGCTTTCCACCGGTGTCCAGTTCAAAACAAAATCACGGTAGTCATCCGGCTCATCCGCCAGCAGGCTGATGATGTAGCGGCCATCTTCTGTCTGTTTCTGACTGATCTGATGTGAAGGGCTGTCCAGAGAGCTGAGTCTGAATCCAGGTTGCAGATTAAGGCTGATCTCAACCGGTCCCGGAGTAGGGCTGACGGCGTTGTCGTCATCGCCGCTTGTGGCCATCACGGTTTTACGTTCACCCGGCAGTATCTGCCAGCCGCTGCTCAGGGTTGCCTGTCCCTCAACCACACGGCGCACTTCTGCGGGCTGTACCGGGTTATAACGTGGGGTGATTGCCAGCGGGAAACCGGCGCTGAACCGGCCATCTTTCCAGACCAGTGTCTGCTGGTACTCAATACTGATGGTGACCTCGCCACCCGGCGGAATATTGGCAACGGATGTGTGAAACAGGTTAGGGCGGTCCTGCTCGGTGAGCGCGGCGTTCTGTCCCTGAGATTTTGCCTGCTCGTAGGTTGCCCGGGCCTGCTCTTTTTCCTGAATATCACCCTCGATAATGCGGTCTCCTATCTGCATTTTCAGGTGATCAACGGCTGCCTCATCGGGCAGAGGGAACAGATAC
>NZ_JBLWWA010000026.1:0-8200 GCF_048268165.1 Pseudidiomarina sp.
TGATGGCCTGCTGCAAGCCTGGTGATGTGGTGGCCGTCGAGTCCCCCGGGTTTTACGGTGTACTGCAGCTGCTGGAACAGCTGCAACTGCAGGTGGTGGAAGTCCCTGCGGGTGCCGACACCGGCATGGATATGGACGCACTGGACGCGGTACTAGAGCGCTGGCCGGTCAAGGCCTGTATCGTCTCGCCCGCGTTTGCCACCCCGAGTGGCGCACTGATGCCCACTGCAGCCCGACAACACCTGCTGGCGCTGGCCGAGCGCCATGATCTGGCCATCATCGAAGATGACATCTATGCCGACACCGCGCTGGGCAGCCCGCCCGACCCGCTCAAGGCGCTGGACGGTGATGACCGCGTGATACTGTGCAGCTCGTTCTCAAAGTCCCTGTCGCGTGACCTGCGTCTGGGGTGGATCGCCGGTGGCCGCTGGCACGCCCGTATCCTACACCTGAAACTGGTCACCCAACTGGCCAGCAGCCGCACCCTGCAACAGGGCCTAGCCGACTACATGGCCGATGGCAGCCTTGCCACCCACCTGCGCCGCCAGCGCAACGCCCTGCACCAGCGCCGCGACCAACTGATCGCCGCACTCAACGCCTGGCCCATCGACCTGCGCGTCAGCAGGCCCACCGGCGGCCTGGCCGTCTGGGTAGAACTGCCCGATGCCTTCGATACGCTGGCCTGCTACCCCCGAGCGCTGGAACAGGGCATCGTCATCACCCCGGGCCCGCTGTTCTCGGTATCCGGCCAGTTCAAACACTGCCTGCGCATCAGCTACGCCCACCCCTGGGATGGCAAGCGATTGGCCGCGCTGAACCAGCTGCCAGAGCTGTTGGCAACAGGCAACAAATGAGGCATATTTGAACTCTGCCAGCGGGAAGTCGGCAGCCACAACGACAGGGAAAAGAGGATGGGTCGATGACCGGGATGGCTTGTAGTTTTCATGTTTCATCAGTTGATCATCTCCTTTCTGGCGAGCACCTGTTTCCTGGCGCTGTGGTCTGTACCTGTTTGAACAACAGGCCGAGAGCTGTTTTACCTTTTTCTGCTCAGAGCGTTGTTGTGAAGTTAATGAAATCAGAAAGTTATGGATGGCGTGGGAAAATTAAAAGGTATACCCGCTAATAATTATTATGAGGTAGAAGACCTCATAAATGGGCTGTTAACGCAAAGATCAATCACGGAGAGCATATGATCGTAAGAATTCTAATATTGACCACAGTTATGATGCTGTTTTCTGGTTGTGCCTCTACTTACAATTACTCAGAGTTCCAGGCACCTGTTGATAAGCTAGACCCTTCATTGGGTGTCCTAATTTCGGTGCCAGAAGATGGCTGGTATGAGAATACTCAATACAGGAACTCCGGCCGCATGACAGTCAATGCAGTAAGAGCTGCCTTTTCTAAGAATGCAAGCAAGGTCGATATAGCACAAGATTGTCATGATGAAGAGTGCCTAGATAAGATAGATGTTGAGAGATACGGTTACTTCGTTAAACCAGTCATCCTTCATTGGGAGGATCGTGCAACGGAGTGGTCAGGCAAGCCGGATCGTATCGAAATTCAAATAGTTATATACGATGCCATCACTAAGTCAGAGTTGGCAAACTCCTCTTATACTGGAAAAAGTAAATGGGCAACATTTGGTGGGGATCATCCACAAGATTTATTACCCGAACCTACAAATGAATACGTCTCTAATCTCTATCAGTGAGGCATTAACAAGTGCAGGCACGGCGACGCCCACTACATTGCGCCTTCGGCTCCATTCCATGGGCGCGCATGCTGCAAGCGTTAAATGGCAAAGGAAGTTATGTCGCAAGAATTAGTAAAGTGCCCATGTTGTGAAAAAATGGTTCCGGCAACTGATGTTGAACTCACGTATCGCTTGCCTGATGACATTGCTTCTATGGATGAAGAAGAAAGAGATTCGACCTGCAAGTACACAAACGATTATGTGGTGTGCAATGATGAGTATTTTTATCTACGTTGTGTATTGCCTTTGCCAATACATGATACTGGCCGCGAATACTGCTTAGGTGTTTGGGTGCAGGTTTCGCCCAATAGCTTCAATAAAGTTTGGGAATTATGGGACGATGATGCGCAAGTAAGTGAGCCGCCATTTATAGGCTTACTTGCAAATAATGTTCATCTTAATACCGGAGTTTCAAATGCAGAAGTGATGGTTCAGCTTACCGGACCAAAAACAAGGCCAGTAGTTACAGTTAAAGACGTAGCTTGTTCTCTTTATAAAGAGCAGCAATCCGGTATTACAATACACCGGTCTAGCGAGTATTCAGACTTATGCCGGTAATGCCATTTAACAAGGCGCACCACGCGCAGCCTGCGGCTGCTGGGACGTCAACCCGCTGCGCGGCTCGTCGCCCGTGTGCTTCGCGTTAGGCGGTAAGAGTTTACGGTGCAATGGTTAAAATATGAATGAAAAATTGCTTAAAAAGTACCTCAAATATGCTGGCACAGATGAAGCATTTGCGGTTCTGTTTGCTAAGAAACATATTGAGGATACCAGAGGGCATTGGGTTGATGTCGTTGATTGCAGACGATATGAAATGTCATCCGATAATTTACATTTCAGGTTTGTGGTTGGTGGGCTCTATCGGCGAAAAATTCAACCACAATATCCTTCAAAATCGCAATTTACAGTTGATGGAAAATTCGATGAGCACCGTTACATGTTAATGGTTCGAGCCATAACGTGGGAAACAGCACACAAAGACATTGAGCAGCAAAAATTGAAAGGAATAGCGCCAAGGAAATTCAAAATAACTGGTGTGAGCTACGATAAGAATCGAGACAACAAAAATTTCTTCCGTGACGATGCACCACCTGAAATAAAAGCTCTTGCAAAAAACATAAATGATCGAACTAATCCGTTGTGGGATACCGCCTTGCGGTATGCCAATAAGCCAGAGTTTGTTTACAAAATTAGGCAGGTTTACCTTGCGCCAAGGCGAGCCTAACAAGGTGCTCAAGTTCGTTCGCTTTGCTCACTGGGACCTCCGCAGCTACGCTGCTGCGGCCCCTTAGCACGGCGTTAGGCACTACATTTAAACCCATACTCGAAGGAGAGAAAGATGTCTCATAATGAAGTCAGAAAGGGAATGAGTAATGCAAAGTTCAATGAAGAGCAGTCGGGAATCTTATTTGGAGAGATATTTATAATTTCCATTGGCCTAGGCTTGTACGCACAGTCTTGGTGGATTTTTGGTATGATTTTAATCGGGCTTATTATTTCTTTGTTTATTCCGGTAATAGCAATTCCATTGATGATTCTCCTTAGTATTGGCTGGGGTATTATCGGCTTTGGCATTGGAGCAATATTTGGTTCAACAGGGGCGTCGGTAGTGCTAGGTATCATTGGGCTTTTAGCTGGTCTTGGCGTGCATTTCGCAGCTTTGCAATGGGCCAAAGACATTGGCGAATAATAGCCTAACAATGCGCACCAGTCGCCGCCTGCGGCCGCTGGGACGTAAAACCGCTGACGCGTTTTTCCGCCCCTGTGCTTTGCGTTAGGTGACAAAGGAAGCGATGATGAAGAAGTTACTATCAATACCGATGCTATTTGCGATGATTGCCATAGTGCCCGTTGCTCACGCGGCTAAAGGTGTTGTGGCTTACTACAAATCAGGTTGTAGTTATTACATTGTCGAAACCAATATGGGGTATGCGCTTCTCGAATGGTATGGAGGCAACGACCCCAGCGAAGGCGATGTTTTGGTCGGGGATTATGAGTCGTATGGAATGAAAGATATTTTTAACATCAGTGCAGACTCGGAAACGAAAGTATGGGTTGAAGATTTTTATCTTTCAAAAGACCGCGTAATCGAGAGATATTTTGATAAATGCAACTGATATCACCTAACAAGTTGCTGCACGCGGAAAAATTACTCGCTGCGCTCCTAATTTTCCGGTGAGCAAGGCGTTAAATATAAAAGTAATGAACAGAGAGGGATCGTGAGGTGACTTCATCAGTAAGCGACTATGATTACGAACTCTACCTAGATTTTCGCAAATCTGAAGGGGATCCCTCACGAGTCTTTCATGCTATGGGTGGGATGATCGATGCGCTGAATAATTTGGATCGCGATCTAGGAAAGTTGATCAGTCCTTATTATGAGCCCCAAGTCATTCTTGAGGATGTGTACACTGGTTCGTTACGGGCTAAACTCGGCGAAATCCTGAAGGAAATTCCCGATGATGCGCTTAAAGACCTTGAGCTAAAGAAAATCCTTGGGCACTTTTTGCTTAAAGCGAAATACCTAATTGTAAAATGGTGCGAGGCCAAGGAAAGTCTTGAGGATATGAATGATATCAAGGAATTGGAGGATCAGATAGAGGAAGCTGCAGAGTCCACGAAGGTGAAGAGAATACCTGCCTACGGCTCAATCAACCGTAAAGATCTTCTGAATCATATAAAGCAAATTCAAAACGTAATGAGCTCTCTTGAGGAATTTGACTATATTGAGTATCGCTCGGTTGTTGGCGACGCTCGTTTTAACGGACAACTCGCCATTTCGTCCCAAGTGATTTCTGATTGGCTTACAAAAGAGGTTCATACGACTCAAGGCGCTAGAATATTAAAAGTCAAAAAACCTGACTATTTGGGTAAATCAAAATGGGCCTTTAGATATAATGGGCATGCTATTGAGGCAAAAGTTTCGGATATACCATGGTTGGTTAGTTTTCAGGCTGGGGATATTCCTGTAAATCCTGGTGACTCCATTCGAGCTGAGCTGAAAGAGGATATCGCTTTTGGTTACGACGGAGAAATAATTCATGTCTGGTACGATATACTTGAGGTCTATGAAGTCATTCCTGGAATGAGAGCTGTCCAAGGCGGATTATTTGATTCTAAGAAGTGATTTAACAAATGCAGGTTGTCGGACAGTGTACTCCGCTGCGCTCCGTACCTGCCGCAACTGCAAGCGTTAGCCGCACAAGGAGATTATCTCGGTGAAGGATATCGATGGAATTGAGCAGGTCTTGCAAGTGTTGCAGCCTCATTGGGATAAGATCGAGGCCGATTTCGAGCGACATAATCAGCGCTTTTTGGAGCTTTCCGCTGCTGATCATGATGCCATCGGCCGCGTACTCCGAGCGCATCTCGTCATCGAGTCGTTTATGGGAGCTTTCTTAGCACAGCACTACGGCTTAGATGATTTCGAAGGCTTGAAGCTTTCCTTTTTTCAAAAGGCAAAGTTGCTTCCGTCGCGAGCTTCAAGCGCCGCAGCGGTACGTCCCGGCATCCTTCAAGTCAACTCCGTTAGAAATAAGTTCGGCCACAGACTGAACCATCAGATCGAGCGCCACGAAATCAGTGCTGTCCTAGAAATGCTGAGAGCAGCGCGTCCAGGCATTGATTTCGAAAGCGAAGTAGAAGCGATCGAGGCGTTCGCCCCAGTAGCGTGTGCATTCTTGTCGGTGCCCTCGCCGGAGCTACAACAACTATTCCGAGAGGCTTTTCAGAATGTGCATTCGTATGAGCCTTTTGCCGACGCCTAACCAGAGCGTGGAGCGCGACAGCTGCTACGCATCCGCGCTTCACGCTTTTCGTTAGAACTGACGATGAACAATACTTATCAGATATTAATAAATTGGGACAAAGGCAATGCCTTTGCCGAACGTATGGCCGGGAAAATACTAGGGATCGAAGGCTATACGGATATCGACCCCCAGTGCCCAGTTGGCGGCCCTGACGGGACTAAAGACATTCTTTGCCAGCGCGAAAGACGGAAATACGTTGTTGGCTGTTACTTTCCAAACGGCCAGATGTCATTCGCGAAGATAGAGGAAAAGTTCTCTGGGGATTATGAGGGATTAGCCAAGCATTCTGCCGATGGGTTTGTATTTGTAACGAACCAGAAGTTGACGCCTGGTGAGCGTGTTGCGTTGACGGCAAAGTATCCCAACTCGGAAATCTTTCACGGAGAGCGTGTATGTGGCGTTCTTGACTCGCCGAAAGGCTATGGTGTCCGCCTTGAATACCTGGGAATTGAACTCAATAAATCAGAGCAAATCTCGTTCCTCAATTCACATTTAGACCTCAAAGAGCATTTCGAAGAGATTAAGACATCTCTCGAATCTATTAAACGAACTACTGTGCCTTTGGCGGGGATGATCGACCCCGGAGACGTGGGTGACGGTTCACCCTTGAGTGTGCTTCCTGTTGCCGGGGTTCAGTTATCTGCAAGGATTTCCGTAGAAGACTTGCAGGCAATCCAAATTGCCTGCTTGTATGAATCTGGTATTGGTAACTCAGCAGCTTCTTTGGGATTCCGGAAAATGCAAGTATGGATTGGGATTCCGGGATGTAATTTGGAGACTGCCGATTTTGTGCCACCTCCACCAAATGAGATCCCCCGACGCATCAACAAGTTACTGAATTGGTGGCGCGAGGAATATATGAATATCTTGTATGCAGATCGCCAAGAGAAGGTTTTGGCAATCGCGCAGTTTCACGAGCAATTTCTTTCCATACACCCTTTTTTAGATGGAAATGGCAGGGTTTCGCGGGTTATTGCGTCTATTCAGTGTGAAGATTTGCTTGGTCAGAAGCTCTCTTTCGAAGAAATTGCCGACAGGAACGAATACTATAAGGCTCTACAAAGCGCTCGCGAAGGTGGGCATCAAGCCCTGGTCGACATGTTCCTTAGTCTTGCAAAGTAGTTCTAACAAGGTGCTACAGGAGTCAAATTCCAAGGATCATCCCATGTACCTGCGAGAAGTAATAAACGACGACATCCCCGAGATTTGTAAGCTCCCGAAAACACGGGAGGAGCTTTTTTACTGCTTCCCAAGTGCAGTTTACCCACTGTCGGAAGACACGTTACGTCAGAGCATCGAAACGCGTTCTGACTCGACTGTGGTTGAAATCGAGGGAAGAGTGGTGGCGTTTGCGAATTTTTACCGTTGGAAAGACGGGCTGTGCTCAATCGGCAATGTTGTTGTGGCATCTGATGTAAGAGGTGCCGGTGTGGGGCGCTGTCTGATCAACCATATGGTCAAGCTGGGCTTTGAGAAGCATCACGCAAAGGTGGTTTCAGTGTCGTGCTTTAATCAAAACACTGCCGGGTTGCTGTTTTATCCAACGCTTGGTTTCAGGCCTTACGACGTTGAGCAGCGCATCGACTACAACGGCAATCCGGTGGCACTGATTCATCTAAGGAGGCAGTCATGACCGAACATCTCGGTTCCTGTTTGTGTGGCACCGTTCGCTTCAAGGTAGAAGGGGCGTTTGACAGTTTTTACCTGTGTCATTGTCAGCACTGCAAGAAAGATACGGGGTCGGCTCATGCGGCCAATCTGTTTTCACAATCGGCTAAGCTGAGTTGGCTGTCGGGTGCTGATGCCGTGACCACGTTCACGCTCCCAGGTACTCGTCACAGCAGGAGTTTTTGCAAATTCTGTGGCTCGGCCTTGCCCAATACTCAGGCGGCTGAGGTTCTTATCGTACCAGCAGGGTCTTTGGACACTAACGTGTCCATACTGCCAACGGCACACATCTTTTCGTCCAGCAAGGCCAATTGGGAAGAGGCGTCAGAAGAGGTGCCAACGTTCGACGGGCTGCCGGGTTGAGCGGCCATCTGTACTAAACTGTTACGTGCGATGGCGTTTCGGCAGAGCAGGGGAGCCACATGTTTAAGGATGTTATAGATTTTTGGTTCAATGAGCTTGAGCCAAAACAGTGGTGGCAAAAGGATGGCGACCTGGATTCCATGATCCAGCGCCGTTTTGGCGCGCTTCATGAGCAAGCCAGGGTCGGAGAGCTGTTTGCATGGCGCGAAACGGCTCTTGGCAGTCTTGCCGAGGTTATTGTTCTTGATCAGTTCTCACGCAATATCTACCGTGATACACCCGACTCATTTGCCTGTGATCCCATGGCGCTTGTGTTGGCGCAATGTGCAATCTCAAAAAATCTGGACAGGCAGCTGTCTGATGTTCAGTGTTCTTTTCTGTACATGCCGTTCATGCACAGTGAGTCAACGTTAATCCACGCAGAAGCTGTCAAATTGTATGAAGCGTTGGGTATTCAAAATAGCCTTGATTTTGAATACAAGCATAAAGCCATTATCGACCGGTTTGGCCGCTATCCCCATCGAAATAAAATTCTGGGTCGCACGTCGACTGAAGACGAAAAAGAGTTTCTTGAACAGCCAAACTCCGGGTTCTGAATGTCCGG
>NZ_JBLWWA010000027.1:0-7328 GCF_048268165.1 Pseudidiomarina sp.
CCCAATCGTAAAATATTAGAGACAACAAATATATATTCGCAACGTATTGAATACTGGCTGGTTACTCAAGCGGGGTGTTGAAACGAGTATCACTGCGGACCACTGTCTGCCCCACCGGAGCCAGCGCAATCATCGCTAGTTTGAGGTGCTGAATGCCGAAAGGAATGCCAATGATGGTGATAAAGCAGGCCAGTGCCGACATTAAATGACCAATTGCCAGCCATATACCGGCGAAAATGAACCAAATGATGTTGCCAATCAGCCCCAAAACCCCAGTGCCAATATCGTCACGACCCGTCAAGTCGCGACGGTTGACCGGTTCCTTGCCGAACGGGAAAAAGGCAAAACTGCCTATTACGAAGCATGAACGCGCCCAAGGGATACCCACAATGGTGATTAACGCCAGCAAGCCGGCCAGCCACCAGGCCAACCCCATCAGCACACCACCCAACACGAACCAGAGAATATTACCCAGTACACGCAGCATTTGAATGATCCCTCACATATGCAAATAAAGTTCGAGCCATTGTTCCACTATTTATCCAGTAGAGCGAGAGGCAAGACAAGGGATGTTCTCTCCCTTAATACATACCAAAAAGCCGAGCCCCTCACGGGGCCCGGCTTTTTACTGGTAAGCCAGAGATTACTTGGCTTTCTTGAGCAGTTTTTTCAGACCTTTCAGCTTGCCTTCGTGCTTGGCAATTTTGGCCTTGCGTGCCTTGATCTCTTTCTTAACGGCTTTGGTCTTTACTTTGTTCGCCATGGTCGTTCTCTCCATCTAATGAGCAGACTATTTCTGTAGCGAAGCATGTTCGGCTACGAAGCTGCGAATAAAACGTCGAATTTCACGTGCTGCACTGGTATCCAGTTCATCACAAAGCGCGACAAACTGATCGCGATCTTCATTATTGATCCGGATAACCAGCTGGCTGTTTTTGGGTCTGCTTTTCTTTTTACCGCTCATTAAAAGCCTCCCAAAGCTGCCTGCAGCGACTATCGACTGACAATCATATGTATATACAAAGCAAACCATAGCAGCTGACAGAGGCAGGGTCAAACTGCCTTAACCAGAGGCAGACCTATTCACATCTTTGCTAAACTGGTGACCAGCTTAAACGTGCAACCGCATTCAAATCATCGGGGCCAGAAAAGGCATCCGATCTCAGGGGGACAATGATGAAGCATGACGATACGCTGGTGCAGCAACTGAACAGGGTACTGACGCTTGAGCTTACATCCATCAACCAGTATTTCCTGCATGCTCGCATTTTCAGGAACTGGGGGCTGGAACGACTGAACCACAAGGCCTACAAGAAATCGATTCTTGACATGAAGCAGGCCGACCGGTTGATTGAGCGCATTCTGTTTCTGGAAGGGCTACCCAACCTGCAGCACCTGGAGCGCTTACGCATCGGTGAAGATACCGAAGAGATGCTGCAGGGGGACCTGAGCCTTGAGACTGACCAGATTGCGCTGCTGCGTGATGTGATCGCCCAGTGCGAAGCCGGTGGTGATTATGTCAGCCGCAAGATGCTGGTCGACATTCTGGAAGAAGAAGAGGAACACCTGGACTGGATTGAAACCCAGCAGCATCTGATCCGCGAAGTAGGTATTCAGAACTACCTGCAATCGGCCATTGAGGAGGATTGATTATGCAAGGCAAGCAAAATGTCATTGACGCACTGAACAAGCTACTGGCCGGCGAACTGGCCGCCATGGATCAGTATTTTATCCATTCGGAAATGTATGCCGACTGGGGGTTCAACAAGCTCTATGAGCGCATCGCGCACGAGTTTGATGATGAAAAGGGTCACGCCAAATTGATGATTGAGCGCATATTGTTCCTGGGTGGCACACCGGACCTGGTAACACGCGAGCCCATTCATGTCGGCAAAACCGTCCCGGAAATGCTGCAGAATGACCTGAACACCGAATATCAGGTCGTGCATAACCTTAAACAGGTCATTGCGCTGTGTGAACAGGAACAGGATTACCAGACCCGAGAAATGCTGCGTCAGCAACTGGCCGATACCGAGGAAGATCATGCCTACTGGCTCGAAAAGCAGCTGGGGCTAATCAACCGTGTTGGCCTGCAGAACTACCTGCAGTCACAGATGTAATTTTGGGGACCGACCTCCGAGCGCGGTCGGTCATCCCCTCTGTTTTAACATCCGGCCCACAGCGTGTGATCGAAGAGGGAGCTAGCATTATAAGTCTCGGTGAATCCACCGAGGCTCTTCAGAACCGTCCAACAGGCGCTGCCAATCAACAAGAGACCCTGTATTTATTCAACGATGCTGATTTGCTTGAGTTTAAACATGGGAAATGGCGGTCAGGGAGGGATTCAGTTAAACGAATCAGAATGCCCTAATTAACCACTAAGTTGTTGACTTATATGAATCGAAACGAGATATAAATGCAACTTTCAAACGTCATGGTAGATCTGGGTTTTGGAATAGTCAAGCTTGCTGATTTATCGGTCGGCCTGCCCTATGCCATCTCTCTTCAAAGAAACTCATATTTCCAGATCTTAAAAGGAATTCCACCCAGCATTCTAGACCGTACTCTGCCTTCGAACTTTCTCTGAAATATCATTATGTTCAGTTTTTATAAATGGAGAAATAAGTGCATGAAATCCAAACCGTACTAATGCAATTTTTGACCGAATGTTCTGGCATCTGCTCTTCGTTCCGGGGAACAGCCGAGCAAAACATATCTATTTTTTTATCAATGTCGCCTGGAGTTAGCTCGTGAGCCATAGCATTTCTAAGCTGATTCAATTTCGCGATCGCATTCCAAAGCCAAGTTTCACCTTCTGGAAGTTCATACATAGCTTTTGCCAAGCTCAAGTACTGCGCGAAGCTGAACCTTTGAAGTTCTTCAGGCTTTAGCAATCGATCATAGACCATTACTCTGACCTGCTCTTCAACAAGTAAATGTCCCTTGAGCACGATAAGGGTAAGATCCTCCAACATCAGGAAATTATTCCATGCCCGAACAAAAACATTAGAGAATTTTTGTTTTTGCTTATCGTTTGATAACAACTCACTCAATTGCTTTAGGTTATTTTCATTATGCATTTCAAACACCCGCTTATTATTGAATAATAAAAGTATTTTTGTCAGTACAAGTTACTGATTATTAAATGTATAATTATGCTAATTCATACCTGAACAGAGATTGTAAGCTACTTCCCTAGCTTCTATCAGGTTGGATAAACCAAAAGAGTCACTCTTTATATCAAATTCGTCATGGAATTCTTTTGGGCTAGATATATTTATATTAATAGAAGATTCCGAAATCAAAGCTTCCATAAGTAATTCACTTGCAATAAAATTTGTAAATGAAACAGATGATAAATTGGTTATAATATTGCTTGTTGCAATGTATAAGGGATTTATGTTAAATGTCTCATTGGATGCTATTATTTGAAATATTGGAGTTATTCCTTCAAACTCCTGAATATCATTTGATTGAGTTGTCCAGCTCAACCACAAAACGTCAGTTCCACAGGAATTCTTTTGCTTTATGAATCCGAATTCATGACCATGTACAGTTTTTCCATTTGTTTTATATATTACGAATTCATGTTCGTCGCTAACTATCCAATTGCCAATATGTAATCTCTCACTTTCTTCTACATTTAATTTATATTCAGAATATTGCTCTGCAATTTTAGAACATGATTCTTTATTTATGATTATTTCGCTAATATAATTATTTTCTTGGTCATGGTATTCAAATATATAGTCAATACCGCTATCTATCACCGCTCTTGTTGGAGGGTATGTGCAGAGTGCGTTAATTTGTTTTTTATAAATAACACCACCTTCTTTTAAAAAATCATCTTTCAGAAGTGAAGTGACTTCATTTTTTGTATTTATATTTTCCCATCTAGACGATTTATTATTAATTAGATCACTAAATAATTTATCAACATTAATTTCAGCTAATTGTATTACACCACGATTAGATCCGAAAATGCGTGTTACGCTTGTATATTGATCTATAGTGTTTCCATATTTATTCATATGTTCAGATTGCGTGCTGACAATTAAATTTATTGATTGATCTCTACCAGTTCTTTCAACCAGTTCAATATAGCTTTGATATTCTAGATCAGATTCGATATTTTCAACATTAGCAATTACTGTTTCGGAGATTATTATCAATAACAAAAAATAGCCGATTTAATTATATTTAATTATCCTAGTTAAATAGCATCAAGAAAAGACCATAAAAAGGGATGAAAAATGAAATAAGCAGATCCATTTTATCACCATAGATATAAGCAATAATCATATTGATTGGAAAATATCCTAAAACAAACAATAATATCAATGATATCGAAATTATATTATCAAAAATTTGTTTCATTTTTTGGTTGGTATCCTTTTAAGATAGTAAATAAAAACATCATTTTTATTTTTTAGTAAAAATTTTATTGAAACTGTTTAGTGTGCCTTGTTCGTGATTGTAATTTAGCATATAAAGTCTATCATTAACCATATAAATTAATGATTCTAAAAATCAGGAGATTTCTTCGAATTAATGATAGAGTGCTGAATACGAGAATGCAGTACCATATTGTCTAATTAAGTTTGAACCTCTCTAGATATATCAGCTTCCGCTGATATTACCTATCAATAGACTCTGAATATACCTAAAATGCTTCTCTAGTGCATCTCTTTCTTTCAAATGAGGGTAGTCTTCAACTGTGACAGAACGTGCCCTCTGAAGTGATTTTAGAGCATCTTCTGTAACACGATGCTGACGTTGCATCGACTTTTCTTTACCTGTTTGTCTACTCAACTTATCAACCTTGGCACGTAGCTTGGAAAGTTGATCATTCAGTCTGGCTTCAACCTTCTTCTCAACCCGTTGCGTAATACCAAATAAACCAAGGAACTTACCCATGAAGCCATCATACTTCGACATCTGGCGGATTCGGTCATCTAGCGTCGATTTTAATTTAATAGATTCTTCTTTGAGTTCAGCCGCTTCTCTAGCTTCCACCTCTGCCTTTTCCTTGAGTTGTTGTGCTTCGGCTAACTTTTTGGCAATTTATGAACTAACGTATCGGCCCCAACGGCTTCGACCACATTTTTCATATAGCCACGGTACTTTCTATAGGTCGCATCACCCTCGATGCACACGCCCTGCGCGACATTATCAGCAAAAAACGGGCTGTTAGCGCTTCAATGGTAATGGTTTCATCTGAGCACGTTGCTTCAGGCGAAACTAATGATTCTATTGGCTGTTCAGGGGAAATGGGGGGGGGCAGGTTCAGCCTGCTCTTCATCGGCGCTGAATGGAGTGTCTGGTTCTGGCTTTGATTCTATTTGTGATGCAATCAGATGATCCCACACTTCATCGGGCAAGTCTGGAACAGGGTCTGGGGAATAGTTATCAAGCTCAGTGACGGGACTGAAATACCACGTGGGGCTTTGGGGTATGAAATCGTTCAATAGAGACGAACAGGAAATATCATCCTGTTGTATTAACGTATGCGCGAAATAATGCTCTTTGGTTTTAAGTAATGCCAGCGCTTCAACATCGCGTTCAAGTGAGCCGAAAATTAAATGCTGTAATACTACCGTCGGGATGGGTGTGGCGAATGAGTTCCATCATAGTGTAAAAGTCCTTTTTTGTTACGGCCTACCGGTTGCATAGCACGTCTCCTGAAAATATGGTTATATTATTTGAATTGATATTATGCAGGTTTAATATATCTTTTTTGAATATATGAAATCGACATAACTGCATTTTATAGTAACACTTGATAAACAAGTCAATAGATTTATTGACAATATTTACATATTGATATACACGCAGTTTCGCTTGGGCATGTGTTTTGGTTTTGAGCGAGAATCGAAGGTCAGCGCCAATGGCTGGAAAGTGTTCTAAAAAGGACTTCGGAAGGACATAACGGAAGTAGTAAACGCCCGTTGGTTTGCGATACGTATGCGGAATATGTGCTGGCATGGCTGTCGCCTCGTACTGTCACCGTTAAGTGGCACATTTACATGTCCTAACGATTTTCAACAGCTAGATTTGACATAGCCCTTTGATTTCAAAGGAAATGGCGGTCAGGGAGGGATTCGAACCCTCGATACGTTGCCGTATACACACTTTCCAGGCGTGCTCCTTCAGCCACTCGGACACCTGACCGCATTGTGCAATTGATGCTGTTTTTGGCTGTCATGGCGACCGCCTCATCAATTGAGGTGCGCATTCTAGCAGACTGATTTCAAAGCACAACATCTGGCCCTACTTTTTTTGTCGGTGTCTGTACCCAGACCAAGACGTGGGCCATTTGGCGGGGTATCATGCCGCTATTGCACAAACCGTTCGACTATTCAGGGAGTTCTGTTACAGATGTTAATGCCAATTTTGGCCGTGGTTGGAGGTCTGGCTCTACTGGTGTGGAGTGCTGACCGTTTTATTGACGGAGCGGCAGCAACCGCGCGTTTTGCCGGGATGCCACCTTTACTCATCGGCATGGTAATCATAGGTTTTGGTACCTCTGCTCCCGAAATGGTCGTTTCGGCTTTTGCTTCGGTCCAGGGTAACCCTAACCTGGCACTGGGGAACGGCTATGGCTCCAATATTGCCAATATCGCACTTATTCTGGGCCTGACCGCCCTGCTCAGCCCTATTGCGGTTCATTCCCAGATTTTGCGCAAAGAGCTGCCGCTGCTGACCGTGTTCACTTTTCTCGCGGGTTACCAGTTGCTCGATGGACAGATTACGCGCGCTGAAGCAGTGGTACTGCTGATTGTGTTCTTTGCCATGATGGGCTGGTCAGTCATGCAAGGCATACGCCAGCGAGGCGACACCCTCGGCAACGATATGGAACATGAACTGGAAAGCGAGCCAGCCATGACACTGGGCAAGGCTATCTTCTGGCTGCTGCTGGGGCTGGTATTGCTGATCGTGAGTTCCAGAGTCCTGGTGTGGGGCGCTGTGGACATTGCCAGTGCGCTTGGCGTCAGTGATCTGATTATTGGTTTGACTGTAGTGGCAATCGGCACCTCCCTGCCGGAGCTGGCGTCCTCTATTATCGCTGTACGCAAGAACGAACATGACCTGGCTTTGGGCAATGTAATCGGCTCGAACATGTTCAACACCCTGGCGGTTGTTGGTATTGCCGGCGCCATTCACCCGATGTCATTCAGCCCTGAAGTCCTTACCCGAGACTGGGTCGTAATGGCGGGCCTGACACTGTCGTTGTTTATTCTGGGCTATGGTTTCAGAGGCAAGGGCCGAATCAATCGCATTGAAGGTGGCTTGCTGGTAGCGGTATTTGCTGGCTATACCACGTGGCT
>NZ_JBLWWA010000028.1:0-7310 GCF_048268165.1 Pseudidiomarina sp.
ACATGGGGTTGATCCTGTTCTTACTCAGTCGCCTTACTTTGATGCATCTGAATTCATTGACGTTGGCAGACCGCAAGTTCTCGTCGGCAAGAAGGAAACCAGAGGTCAAAAGGAAGCCCGAAAGCTCACGAATTCCTCTTCGCCGAAGTATGGGCTCAGGGCAGCTGAACGGGAATTCAGGAAACCATACCACGAAGCTAAGGACGAAGTAGACGAACTGAACAAGTTCTATCAGCTACACCCTCTCAGACTTCCTGCTGATGGCTTCTCACGGGCTCTGTGTGGCTCTGTGGGGCGCATCTTTCACCATGGCAGGCTTGATGCAGGAGGACGGTTCTATGGTGCATACACGGGGCTTGAGGGAGACCTCAGGCTCAAGTCTACCATTGATGGAGAGCCTATCGTTCAGATTGACCTTAATGCTGCACAACCAATCCTGTTCTCTTCCTTGATGGGCTACAAAATCAAGGACACGGGCAGAAAGAGCGGTGGCTGGAATGATCTATATGGCGAGATGGCTCAGGAGTTGGTGAAGGGCAACTACGGAAAGCTGGATGAGGAACGGGCAAAACTCAAGGCCGTTGGAGTCGAACTTATTGGCTATGGCGACCCACTCAAGAAGCGCCCATCCCCTGAACTCAAGATCGAGCATGGGATAACTACACAATGGGAGTTCGAAATCTACCGTGACAAGATCTTCCAGTGGGTGCCAGCCTTGCAGCATCTGGAAAGGGATTACTTGAATGGATCTGGATTCATCACGTTTCACGAGAGTGAGATCGTCCTTAGGACCATCCAAGAACTTCATTCTCAAGGGGTCCCAGCCTACCCCATGCATGACTGCCTAATCGTGAAGAAATCTGACCAAGATCTTGCACTTAGGGTCTTCAGGGATATGGCTAATATCTACATCCAAGATCATTGTAGAGCCAACAATAGGCCAGAAATAATCAATGTGATGGTAGGATGTTCCCTTGAGGCTTATGGTCAAAGGAAGAAGAGAATTAATGGATTCTATCTAGACTGATATTCTAATAAGAAGGTTGCCATAGTACACATCTTAAGTGGCAACCTTCGGTTCCCATTTAATAGAATATTCTCACAAGTATCTGCTTTTAATGAAGGAAATTAGATTTGCGTATAGCTTCTCTTGTAGGTTGGAAGCACTGCTTCTGCTTTTTAACCTTCGCCCTTTCTTCAAGTGCAGTGGCGGGAAATGTGTTTTTTCCGTCCGCAGAACGAGCAATTGCATTATACGAGCAGTGTGTAGATGCAACCAAAATAGAAGAACTGGAGCAATACGAGGTTCCTGCCAGAATTGAAGCGCATAACGCCATTCGACCTCCATTCGACGAGGGTACGAAACTGATTCAGGACACTCTGGCCGAATGGGAGCAACGTTGCCTTGATAGAAAAAGATCGTTTCTTGACCAATGAAAACGTTGGATCGGGCTAATGCGCAAGGTCCTGTGCTGGTATACGTAGCAGCAGGAAAGCATCTGCCTTGATCCGTATGCCCGGGGGGCTTCTCAGTGGCACTCAGGGGCCAGTCCATGGCTTCCAAAATTCATGAATACCCACCACAGTTTCAGGAATGGCCTTTGCTGCTTAATCAAGAGCTTGGGCTAGCTGATCCTCTGGATTGCCCAAGAGTGACTGTCCATTTTCATCAAGGAGGTGTGCTATGATGGGGGTCATAAGGTGGCTATGCTCCCGGCTTGCAGTCAACTTTAGCCAATCTCTTGGCTTGAGGGCTACGGCATCCATAAATCCTACGCACAAGTCCATTGCTATGACGTGGCCTTCAGCAATTTCCACCAGCTTTCTGTATATCCATCTTTTCAAGCTTGTTTAGAGGCCCAGGCTCAAGAACTGGAATACGGCTTACTCCGCTACCTTCGTATACTTGCGGGCCGATTGCTGAGTGGAGCCGGAAGCACGTTTCGTGAAGCGTATCCATCGGTAGACGAGAGTGGTTGCCAAGTCGGATGTATCTGGATGTGATAATATTATCAGTGCCAGACAGATGAGAAATCACCTCTTTATCAGCGTCTGTCAGAATCAATGCACTTTCTTCAGCTGCGTTTGCCAGAGACATGATGTTGTGACCATAATCTCGTCTCCGTAGTGTCTCTTCTGTCAGGCCCTGCCTCAGCAGATATGCCTTTAGGTAGAGTTCAATTGCATGGAAAAACAAGAACGAGACTGGTGACCTAGGATGAGTAGCCCTAACATCGGCCTTGCGAAGCGCCAGTGCAGACGCAGCGTATGAGTGAGCAAAGTTAAAAAACGAGATTGCTGTCTTTTGCGGCTCTTCCAAGTTTCACTCCCATCGAGAGAATTGCGCTCATGGTCAGGACCTTTTGAGGGTAGCAGCCAGAGCATAGCTAACAGCTAAAACGTGTTTATACCTTGTCACACATCTTGTAACACATTGGGCATTCTTAGCAGCATCATTGGCTTCAGTCGCTTGACTGCGCAAGCTCAGTACTGTTGATTGTTCCATCAGGAAGAACACAGGTCTAACTTAAGTTATCTAATGGATTCAGAACCTTAATGAGGTGCACCCAAGGCGAGACGCCTTCCCGTGCCCGGGTAGCTCAGGGGTAGAGCAGTGGATTGAAAATCCTCGTGTCGGTGGTTCGATTCCGCCCCCGGGCACCATTAGAACAAACTTAAGCCCTTGATTCTTCTGCACAAACAGACGCAGGAGCTTAAGATATTGTCACACATTCCGTACACAATTTTGAGAAATCAAACCTTCTACTACAATAGAAGGACTCCTCAGAATGCCGTTAGGCTTTATGGACCATCAATCCGACTAAAGCTTGGAACCGATGAGGCCCAAGCCGCAACATTGGCCCAGCGCTTGACGGAAGTCTTGGACCGAAGCTTTCGATCTGGTCACAAGATCGACCTATCCTCAGTAACTAAGGCATTTGAGCCTAAGGTAAAACGACTGTCAGAGGTCGCCTCCGAATACCTAGAGCTAAAACAGATAGCACCAAAGCCAATTGAACTGGCCGTGCAGGCGTTGTGTGAGGTTGCCGGGGATAGGGATATATCCGCATACACGAGGGATGACAGTAAGGCATTTGCTAACCTCCTTCAGTGCCGTGGAAACTCTAGCGGCACCATCCGGAGACGAACCAACAGTATTTGTGCCCTGCTCAACTACGGCTTTGCTGAACTGGAAATCGAAAAGCGGAATCCCTTCTCTCGCTTGATTATCAAGAACGAAGGACAGGACAGGAAGAAGCGAGGCACCTTCACCAAAGAGCAGCTACAGCAAGGCTACGAAGAGGCCCTATCGTCACAAAGCTCAATTCGGTTGCTGATGCCCATACTTGGCGAGACAGGTTGTAGGCTTGGTGAGGTCGTTGGTCTTAGGGTGGAAGACATAGACCTTGACCAAGAGGTTATTCATATCCGCCCAAACCCTATGAGACGCCTCAAGACGACAGGAAGCGAGAGATCCTTGCCCTTGGTCGGCTATGGGCTGGAGGCCATGAGAGAGGCTCTCCGTCAGTCTGGTGATGGGTGGCTTTATCCTCGTTACATTCATGAGGATGGCTGTAGGGCGACACATGCATCCAATGCCCTGAACAAGTGGCTAAAAGCAAGGTTTGATGGTCTGACTGCTCATAGCCTCAGACATACCATGAGAGACCGTCTACGAGAGGTTGAGGCTCCTCTGGAACTGATTGACCAGATAGGTGGATGGTCTGCCGTTGGAGGTGTCGGTGCATCATATGGGCAGGGCTATAAACTACATAATTTGCACAGTTGGCTGTCGAAGGTTGCGATGGATTATGTCCTCAGTCCCAACAGAAATCAGTGCCTTGGCTACCAGGCCAAACCATTTCGATAGGCTTAGGGTATACCCAGTTTAGGGGTAGGTTGCTGGTAGCTTTGCATATTGAAAGGGCCTCGGCTTCAGTCGGGGCTCTCACAAATCCCCACCGACTAGGATATTGTTCATTGCCTTTTCTGGCTTCAGCTTTCCAAACTCTCATGGCAGGATGAGAAAATATTTTAGTAAACAAAACCTTAAGGCCTCAGAATGCCAGAGTTAAATCAGTTATTAGAAGGCTTGCCAGACAATCATATTCAGTCCCTAGAATGGTTTTGGGCCAAGCGTGGTCAACGTGTTACCTGGGCGAGCATGAAGGAAGTAGCCGAGCAAGGCGACGGTTACCGTCTCAGTGGGGCAGCGAAAGGCATCTATAAACCCGCTTATTCAAATTTCACTCTTAGCGTTAAGACGATGCAAGAGGGGCCTTACCCAGACAAAGACGTAGAATATCGACCTGATGGCAGTTGGATATGTCAGTATTACCAGGAGTATCAGAATCCTGATGATAGGGATAAATCGGCGGGCAATCGTGGCTTGGTGCTTTGTATGGAGCAACAAATACCTGTCGGTTTCATGATACGACGACAGACGAAGCCAGCCGCAGAATATGATGTAGTTGGGCTCGGGTTGGTGACTGCATGGGATCAAGGTTATTTTACCATCGAGGGTCTGTCGGATAGCGGAGTTTACTCAGTGAACCGGCCCCAAAATGATGCGGCCAAGTCTAGGACACAGCTATCAGACCTAACATTCGAAGATGATACCCCCGGAATCTACCAGGATAACCGTGACTTCCAGCTGAGAGCGGTAGCCTTGAGACGGGGACAGTCGGCGTTTAGAAACAAGCTTCTGATCTCGTACAACGCCAAGTGCTGCATTTCTGGTTGCGACATTGCAGCGGCATTGGAAGCGGCGCACATTGCACCATATTTAGGAGCTCACTCGAACATTGTTACCAATGGCTTGCTACTAAGGTCCGACCTTCACACGCTATTCGACCTGGGGCTGGTGGCAATAGATCAAGAGTTCAGGGTTCGCCTGGGTCCTGAGTTGATGACTTCGGAGCAATACTCTTTGTTCGCCAACGAGAAAATTTCCTTACCTGAGTGTGTTGCCGATTACCCAGACACCCTTGCCCTCCGCAATCACTTCACTTGGTCTGGCTTTGAGTGATTTTTTGTTTTTTTGGATTCCGAGGTGCCAACCAACCTAGGTAAATCCAATTCGGAATTTTCTGGAGGGTCCCACGAATGATCTGGGGCCTTCCATGCGCCTACACCATCAAGCTTCTTCGTTTAGTATCCGATGGACTGACATACGGCTGACGCCCAGCGCATCTGCTATCTTGTAAGTGGACAGACCTTCTTTCTTAAGATCCCTGACCTTCTTTCTGTCGATCCGCTTCTTCCCCCCACTGTAGACACCCTTAGCTTTGGCCTTAGCGATGCCCTCAGCCTGTCTCTTGCGGATGATGTTACGTTCGAACTCTGCAAAAGCCCCCATCATTTGCAGTTGGAGCTTGGCAAAGGCATCATCGGAACTGGCTGAGAAGGTGAGGCCCTCTGATATAAAGCGGATAGCTACACCTTTGTTATTCAGAGTCTCTATGATTGACTGAAGGTCCCTCAGGTCTCTTGCAAGTCGATCAATGGAATGGACAACTACAAGGTCTCCGTCTCTGGCATAGTCGATCATCTCCTGTAGCGCTGGGCGACCAGCTGCTGACTTGCCGGATAATTTCTCTTCGAAAGTCTTATCAACCTGCCCCAGATCCTGCCGATCAAGGTTTTGGTCTGTGGTACTCACTCGTCTGTAGCCTAGGGTAGCCATGGCAACCTCAATTGGTAACATATGACTCTAGACTAAAGTGATTCCAGTCACAAATGGAAGGGAAAATACCCTAATGTTACCGAATTGTGGTAACATGCGGCTAGTAACAACAGCCTGTAACCAAATTGGACCGCCTAGCTAGGTCTGTATGGCACCTAGGAGAGCTCTTGGAGACATTGGAGGCCAAAGGCGCTGGGCTTGTGATCCTGTCCATGGGAGGCCAGCAAATCGACACCAGCACAGCAACGGGAAAGCTGATGCTGTATTGTCATTGTCTCAGTCCGGTATCAGCAAGCAGAAGATTTGCGACCAATTGGGGATCAGCAGAGTTAGCCTCTATCGGATTCGTGCCGCTAAAGGGGGCGAAGGGGGTTGACAAGATTTCCGCCATCTGAGCCGCCAACAAATTGTAGAGAAAATCTAGTATTCCACAACTTATTGCAGATATCCCTAAAGAAGGCTTTGAGAGGGGCAAGCTCGGGGATATGGTGTACTCATGATCAATAGGATCGTTGAACGAGTTCTATCAAGCCTGATCGTTATGGGCTTGCTCTGGCTACTCAACCGTTGTCTTGGTGAGTGAATTACCATCAAGCAGGCGGCCACCGTCCGGGGGCATTTGATTGGCGTCGAAGCCCCGGACAGATGACAACTCTAGAGGGCGGGTGTAAAACACCTGCCCATTTTTTATGTCATACGACAGCAAGTGTTAGCAACGGCTAATATACGCAGCAGCGTAGATATGCTCACGTGTGGTTGAGGTTTGTTCTTTAAGCGCCGAGGATGAGGCAAGTCCTCCAACGGGCGAGATGATCCAAGGTGCTAGGGCTAGTGGGGAGCTGTACTCAGGACAGCAGGATGCCACCTTAAGCTATTGATTTTAAAAGATTTCAATGTAGCGCCTAGGAGTGCATGTAGCAATGACTGCAAAACCATGGAATATCAAGGGTTTAAGTGGTTATTGAAAATGAATCCTTGCAAAGCAGCCTTTTCTGTGGCCTACTATTTCTTAGAAACGTTCAGGCTAGCCTTATTGGTTGGCCTTTTTTCGTTTCCATAGCCGGGTACCCTCTTAGGCCCCGATTTTCTCAAAATCTAGCACGACCTACCCTGCCTTGATGCAGGCTTAGACCCTTCTGGGGTCTTTTTTGCGTTGTGCGTTCCCAATCTTAAGGAGTGCATATGACTACGACTGTTCAACCAGTGAATTTTTACAAACCCATTTGGCGGGCATTCAATCAGGACGCCAAAGACTGGGTTAAGACCGTCTTAGGAGCTATCGGCATTCAGACGCCGAGCCAAAGGCAATGTGATGCAATGGCTTCTTTCCTATACACGGCAAAATGGTGCCTTCAGTCTGGTAGACCGATGGCTTGCCCCGAGGACAAGGGATACTGGACCCGCTACCCACTTGTTGGAGCGACTACAATTCGGGACCTAGCTGACAGAATGCAGGGCAAGTATCTACACAAGGTCGTCGGATCTGGTCGGTGGATCATTGAGGAAGATGAGCACGGGAAAAAATCGTCTGTGTCAATCACGACCCTACATGGGGTTGATCCTGTTCTTACTCAGTCGCCTTACTTTGATGCATCTGAATTCATTGACGTTGGCAGACCGCAAG
>NZ_JBLWWA010000029.1:0-6873 GCF_048268165.1 Pseudidiomarina sp.
GTACGTGTATCTTGTTAATGGTAAGGTGACGGGACGGAACTGAACCGGCTGCAAAGTGCTATACTCGCGGTTTGTATGGCAGTCACACAAGGAGTGGGCAAGTGTTTCGTGCAAAGCTGTGCTTCGAAGATGGTGATGAAACCCACGTCAACCTGGCGGTACGTCCCTTGGTTGGTGAGTTTGTTGTGTTTGAAAATGACCGCTATCGCGTAAAAGATGTATCGCACCACGCTGTTCAGGCTGGCGAAGTGGATGAAGAGCCCATGGTTGTCATCAAGGTAGGCATCGGGCGCAAAGGTTCTCACCGTCATGTGCTTGAGCGCTCGCCTCGTGGCTTCTATACGGGGTCTGACTAGCATGCTCTTGCTTCTGATCAATATATAACCGGTAATGCATCAGTTGAACTTGCTATTTGGTCTTTATGTTGCTTTATTGTGGACAGGAAGGCTGTTGAAGCACGATAGAGGTTGCAACGGTGAATCTTCAGGACTGACGGAGTAGTCCATGTCGGCGGGTTCTCTTTCCTGCCTTGGCTGCTGCTGTGTAAGCCTGTCGGTTCTCTGCCATAATGAGCGTATGTCGGCGCTTAGAGGAGATATAGCGTGGAGTCCGAATACTCATTGAATGTACGTCGCACGCTTGATGCAGGATTTTCCCTGGTCGAGGTGATGGTGACGGTCGCAGTTCTCGCGATCATCCTCGCAATTGGCATTCCCAGCTTTCAAAGTTTGTTCGAAAACAGTCGCCTCAACCGTGCCAATGATGACTTCATTGCTGCCGTGAATCTTGCGCGATCTGAAGCAATCACTCGTGAGTTACCGGCCGGTGGGGGGGTTGTGCTGTGTGAGCGAAACGCTGCCGGTACGGCCTGCAGTGGGGACGCTGCTTGGGCTGATGGGCTAATGGTGCTTGAGATGGATGCGGGAGGAAATGTGCTGCAGGTTATTCGTGCCTGGGACCCGGTCGCGACTGCAGCTGTAGCGGCAGGTGCTAATCAAATCACCTTTTCGCGTGATGGCCGGGCGGATCCTGCTGTTGGCTTTTCAGTAAATGTGCACGGTGAGTCACAAAATTATTGCCTCAGACCAACAGGGTCGGTGTTTAAAGGAGGGTGCCCATGATGAATCGGATGAGGCGGCAATCGTATACACCTATTGCAAAGCAATCGGGTTTCAATCTTGTTGAGGTGATTATCGCAATGCTGATTATCACCATCGGGTTACTGGGATTGCTGTCCATGCAAGTGTACACCCTCAAGGGCAATCAAAGTTCCTACCTGCGATCACAAGCTACTATTCTGGCTTACGAGTTGGCTGATGCCATGCGGGCACAACGCTTTGAGGCGCTCGACGGAGGTTTCGATGATGGTGCAGGTGGGTATCGTACCAACTGGGATGCGCGTTTGGCCGCTACCCTTGGTGGTGGTGCGGCAGCGAACGTTGTACGAAATGATAATGCGGTTCAAATTACCATCAACTGGAACGATCAGCGCGGTGAGGTGGTGGATGATGCTGGAGATGCCAGTGATGATGCGGACGTTGGTTCCTTGACTTTCCAAACGGACATTTAAGTATGCAGCACAAGCCTTTAAAACAGCCCAAAGCGCCGCAGGCGGGTATGAGCTTGGTTGAGCTGATGATCGCTCTTGTGATTGGTCTGCTTATTTTGATGGGGGTATTGACGGTGTACCTCAGTGGTGCCCGCACAGCGGCAACAACTGAGGCCTTGTCTCGTGTGCAGGAAAGTGGACGTTTTGGTATTTTCTTTTTGTCGCGGGATATCCGCCAGGCAGGCTTTAAGTCGGCTTGCCAAGGCGAGGTAAACAATCTGCTTGATGAAGGCAGCGCTGCTTATGATGACACCCTGTTTGACCTGAATGACCCCATTGTTGGTTGGGATGATTCTGCAGGCACGCTGGCAGCAACTCTGCCTGAGTACGTGAGAGGTGATGTGTTGATGTTGAAGAGCGCATCTACCGTTCCGGGTGTGACAGCAAAAAATGTTACACAGGTTACAGCTGCGGCAATTTCACTTGATGGGCCCAGTGGCATTGAAGCAGGCACTATAATGTTTATCGGCGACTCGCAAGGCTGTGACCTGTTTCAAAAGGGTAATAATGCAAACGCAAGCAGCATTCAAAGGCCAGCGAGCGGTACCCCGGGCAACAAAAATCCCAATACAGAATGGAGCCATGCTTATGATGACTCCATGCAGATTTTCCTGTTTCAAAGTACAGCCTATTACATTGGTAATGGCATAGACGGCCAGCCAGCGCTTCGCCGTGCGAGCTTTAACACAGGCGCTGCGGTCGATGAAGAGTTGGTTAACGGTATTGAAGACATGCAGCTGCTATACGGTGAAGATACTGATGGTAACCAAACGGCAGACCGCTATGTGGCAGCCGGGGCTGTAGCTGACTGGGATGATGTCGTGGCCGTTCAGGTGAACCTGCTTGCTTCGAGTCTTTCAACAAATGTCATTGATGAGGTTCAGGCATTGCCAGCACCTTGGGATGCACTGGCTGACCCGGGCGACGGCCGCCTAAGAAGGGTCTTCACGACAAATGTAGGAATCAGGAACCGGTTGCCATGAGAGAAATCAGGCCAATTCAAAGAATGCGGGGCGCAACATTGGTTGTTGCGCTGATCATGCTGATTTTGATAGCCATCATAGGATTTGGGGCCATGCAAACAACAACCATGGAAGAGAAAATGTCAGGCAACCTGCGTGATAAAAATATTTCCTTTCAGGCGGCAGAAGCTGGCTTGAGGGAGCGCGAGGCTTGGTTGCGTGGATTGAGCACGGCACCTCCCATTGCAGGATGGTTAACCAAGTCTGGTGACTTGGATTTGACCTTGAGTTTTCCATTTGGTGCTGTGGCCATGGAATATGGTGATGAGGGTGTTCAAGATATGCAAAATGTATCGTCCGATCCTGTCATGGTAATGGAGGAGATGGAGTTTCTCCCAGATGACTTGGTAACTGGTTTTGATGTACGTAAAGGGCGTGATTTTTACAGGGTTATTTCTGAGGGACGTGGTCAAACCGTCAACTCGACGACTGTATTAGAGACTACTTATGCTAAACGCTTTAATTAAGGTGACTAATATGAAATGGCCAAATGTTTCTGTAGGAATGCTGCTTTTTATTTTATTTAGTCCGTCTGTGCTTGCTGTTAATAATCTTTCAATACCTAATGAGCCTCTGACCGTTTTGTCTTCACGCGTTGATCCCAATGTCATGATGATTGTTGATAACTCCGGCAGTATGAATAATGTTATTTGGCATGAGGATTATGATCCAACCACGATACCTAACTCTGACTATACAGCGGGTAATGATTGGATATATCGCAATGATAACGGTAGTTGGTATTATATTAATAACCGAAGTGATTATACGCTTAGCAACATTCGTAGAGAAAGTGGATGGTATGTATTTGCTTTTTATAATGGGAGCTTTAATCAAGTGAGGGTTAAGTTGCCTGATCCTGTTGGTGGTAGAAGTAGCCGCTACAACGGGCATTACATTAAATGGGTTTTGGATGACTTTGCAACAACCTACTGGACTGATTTAGAATCCGTTTTGCCTAATGAGTATAGGATGGAAGTTGCTAAAACTGTTGCTAAATCAATCGTTGATGATGTTGAAGATGTACGTTTTGGTATAACAAAGTTCTACAACTCACAGGGTGGTAAAATTGTAGCTGAATGTGGGGCGGGTACATCAGCGCTTCATAATGCTATTGATGATCTTGATAGTGAAACCTGGACGCCACTTTCAGAAACTTATTATGAAGTCACACGTTACTTTAGAGGTTTGCGCGGAATATGGGGTGATCGACCATATTTTAGCTCACCCATACAGTATCGCTGTCAGAAAAACTTTACGGTTATTATAACCGATGGTGAGCCTACGGAAGATGGTTTTGAAAGTAAAAATATATCCGGTGATACAATAGTAGGAATACCAAAAGTACTCCCTGATTGGAATAATGATGGCTCAAGCCTTTACTTGGATGACATAGCCGAGTTTTCTTGGGAGCTGGATATGAAAACATCGGGTAATGACAATGCTGGTGTGAGCTATAATGACCCTGAATTTTTGCGCCAAAATATGTACACATATACGGTAGGTTTTGCGCTTGATCATCCTTTGCTGAAGGCTTCAGCTGAAGCAGGTAATGGTCGCTATTACACAGCTAATAATGCAGAGCAGCTAACAGCTGTACTTAAGAGTGCACTCGCTGATATTTCTGATAAGGTCCTCAGCTCTGCTTCGTCCGCGTCGACCCAAGGCACACTAACACAGGATACGGTTTCAATATTTCCTGAATACAATAGCCAGTATTGGTCAGGCAATCTGAGTGCTTATAGGTATGATATAGATCCTTCAAGTAATACTTATTTGCAACTGGTTCCAGCCTGGACGAATGCGGCTGACCTGATCCCGGGCTGGAGTTCACGTCGAATTATCTACAATCGAGGTGATCAGGGGCGTGCTTTCCGCTGGAATACTCTCAATTCTGATGAGCGGGACTTGCTTGAAAATAATGAAAATGTTCTCAATTACATACGTGGCGACCGTTCACTGGAAGGTGTTGCAGCACATAATTTTCGTGAAAGGCGCTCGGTATTGGGAGATATTGTATATTCAGCGCCAAAATATGTAGGAGCACCAGCATTCCGCTACCCTAATGATTTGGAGGCGGATAACTATTCAGATTTTAAAGAGTCTAATAAAAATCGGGATGAAATGATCTACGTAGGTGCAAATGACGGGATGCTGCATGCGTTTGATGTAAATACTGGTGTTGAACGCTTTGCTTTTATTCCTTCTAACCTGATGGGTCAGCTTTCTCAATTGACTAAGCAAACGTATGAGCATCGATTTTATGTTGATGGAAGTCCGACGGTGGTTGATGCCTATGTAGGCAATAGTTGGAAGTCTGTGTTGGTGTCAGGGCTAAATCGGGGCGGTCAGTCCGTGTTTGCGTTGGATGTAACAAATCCTTCAAATTTGAACGAAGCAAATGCCAATAATGTTTTTATGTGGGAATTTACTGACCCTGATTTGGGGTACACCTACAGTCAGCCTGCAATTATAAAACTTAGTACTGGCACGTGGGCCGCTGTCTTTGGTAATGGTTATAACAATACAGATAGCGATTTTGATAGTAAGGTCAGCAGCACAGGTAATGCGGTTTTATATGTTGTTGACCTCGCTACAGGTGCGTTGATCAAAAAAATTGATACGGGCATTGGATTTGACGATGATCCAACTAATAATGAAAGGCCTAATGGCCTGGCTACGGTGGCACCTGTAGACATTGATAGCGATAATATTGCTGACTATGTTTATGCGGGTGACCTCTTTGGTAATTTATGGAAGTTTGATTTAACATCTGATAATACTAGTCAGTGGGATGTGGCTTATACACAAGGCCAGAATAAATTGCCGTTGTTTACTGCTTGTCATGGTAATACTTGTACTTCATCCAATCGGCAGCCGATTACTGTTCGCCCTACAGTTTCTCGCCATCCTAAAGGAGGTTTCCTGGTTTTCTTCGGTACTGGCAAGTATTTGGAAACAGTCGATAAAACAGCCGGTAGTACAGATGGTCAAAGTTTCTACGCGGTATGGGATAAAAATGAGGGTAGTAACAGTGATCGTGTAAGCAGTAGAAGCTCTATGCGCGAACAGAGCGTGCTTTATGAAGGTGTGCAGACTTATGGGTCTGAAACCTATACGTTGCGTACAACAAGCAAGCATGAGCCAAATTGGTCAAGCCACAGAGGTTGGTATATGGACCTGCCGACAACGCGAGAGCGCTCAACCCGTAATCCGATATTGCGTAACGGTAAGATTATATTTACCACATTGATTCCGCTGATCCAGGAGGATCCGTGCAAAAGTGAGTCTGAGGGCTGGTTGATGGAGCTTGATGCTGTCACAGGCAGTGCTTTGTCGTATTCAGTCTTTGATCTTAACAAGGATAGTCGTTTCGATGGGCTTGATGTTGTTCCTGGCGGACGAGGTGTACCCAGCGGCATGAAGTTTAATCAGGAAATAGTTGAACCGACTATTATCGCGATTGATGAAAATACAGAGCTCAAAGTTATCAATAAAGATACAGTAATCACTGAAAATCCGGGTACAGGTGCTCTTGGTCGCCAAAGCTGGCGAGAACATTATTGAAAGGAGCGTTAGCATGCTGAATATTAATAAATCAGTCTGGATTGGTCTTACAATGCTCTTTGCTGTGACAGCTCATGCTGAAAGGGTGACTTTGTCTGATGGTCCTGAGGTAGAGGGATCAGGTATGGTTGAGAGTATCAACACAGGTGCTCGAATCATTACCATAGACGGCTCCAGTTTTCAGATTGGGTTGTCGACGAAGGTTGGGCAGGTCGTTTCTTGGCCAGGTGAGTACCGTGAGGCTGATGTTTCCTCTCTTAAAGTGGGTGACCAAGTGTTCTTCGACGCAGACTTTTCAAAGCCGGAGCCCTATAAACTTGAGTACATACATCGGTTGATTAAATGATGAAAACGAAAGGCTTCACTTTGGTCGAAATTATGATCGCAGTAGCGATTATTGGGATATTGACTGCCATTGCCTATCCTGCATATCAGCGCTACGTCGAAGATTCACGACGCTCTGATGCACGGGCCAACCTTGTGCAGCTGGCCCAGTTTATGGAGCGGTACTACACAGCAAACGGTCGGTATGTTGATGCTGCAGCCAATGCGCCTGTGTTGCCCTTTAATGAGGCACCAAGGGATGGCAATACCAAGTTCTATGATTTGCAGCTGCAAAATGTGGATGCACAGAACTACACTTTGCAAGCTGTTCCCAAGGGAATCATGGCAGGT
>NZ_JBLWWA010000030.1:0-6672 GCF_048268165.1 Pseudidiomarina sp.
GGCACGACTCGTCCAGGTCCAGCATCGGGGTGGATTTGAAGTATTTCACAGTGCTCCAGGATAGCAGCCACGAAATCATCACCGATATGTGGCACATCCTGCTTTTGTAATACGCCTGAATAGCCTGTAAGTCCTCAAGAGCGGACTGGGCGATGCGTAATTCCATTTACTTGATACCCAATGCTTTCCTGGCATCATCCAACGATACGGTGTTGCCCTCACGAACATCCACAAGCCCCTGCGCCACCGCCTTTACAAACCGCAATTCCTCTGCGGTTCTCTCATAATCCTCGAGCCCCTGAACAACAGCTATGCCGCGGCCACGGCTGGTGAGCAGGATGGGGCGATGCGTATCTTGCGCTCGGCCAACCACCTTTCCGGGATTGACCTTCAGGTCTGATAGAGGAATGACATCCTCGGAAAATTTCACTTGCATAGTGATTACCTGATCAACGATTTGGTGCCATAGAAAGCACCTGTTAACAGGTGCGGTCAAGAAATTTAACGACCTGCTCACGCACCCGTTTATAGCCGTGTTGATCTTTGGCACTGTAAATAACCCGATACGTACCGAATATCAGCTCCCTGATACGGGGCGATCCTAGCTCGGGAACCATTCGTCCACTTTCAGGAAAGTCGGCTGACCGTTCTACCGCAGAGAACAAGTCCTCCACCCAGCGCACCGCAGCATCCGGGTTATCTTCTGCTATATAGCGGGCTGTATCTTCCACACGCACAAGCGCGAGCGGGGACCAAACAATCTTCATGGAGCCAGCTTGCTCAAAACCCTGTTTTTCGCGTTTTCATGCGCAATGCCATCACCGGATGCTATCTGTTCTTCCACCTTATATAGCTCTTCCAGAATTTCAAGGCGCTCCTGCATCCTCTCGTACTCGTGAACATCCACCAATACGGCGACTCCGCTTATGCATCATTCGTAGTGGCTCCAGAGACGGAGGACTTTTACCACTTTCTCGTCTTCAAGCACTTGGTATACCAGACGGTGCTGGATATTGATTCGGCGTGAATAGGCACCCTCAAGATCACCAATCAGCTTCTCGAACGGGGGTGGCTTGCGGTACGGATCTTCTGCAATGAGTGCCAATAACTCTTCGGCTTTTGGTTTGAGGCCGCTGGAGGCCAGCTTCTTTGCGTCCTTCTGGGCTTGTTTGGTGTAAACCAACTTCCATGTCACCAGTTCAGCTCCTCATCGCATTCATCCACGGGAGTAACCATACCCTCACGAATAGACTCCCGCATACCGGGTACGGAGAGCAGGTAAAGTGTTTCCTGAATTGCAGACCAGTCTTCCTCGGAAACCAGGACGGCTTTGTTCCGCTTACCCATGATGACGATTGGCTGGTGGGATTCGGCGGTCTCGTCAATCAACCGATAAAGGTTGCTGCGCGCCTCAGTGGCTGTGATTCCGGTCATGACGCACCTCTTGCGTGTTCAACTTTTCACCAAGTGTACGCTTTCGAGTACGTACGTCAAGACGAACGCCAGCGGAGACACCGACACGCATGTGATGCAAAGGCTAGGAGCCATTGCGCGTTTCAATTGCATCAATGGCCTGTTGTAACAGCGCATTAAAGGCATCGGGCCTTTCCAGCATGGGAAAGTGGCCTGAATCCTCAATATAGAGAAGCTGATAGTCTTTAATATGCTTTTGGTTTTCTTCAAATGCGGTCGGCCATAGTCGTGCATTTATTGAGACCACAGGAACGCTGACATCCTTGAAGACAGCGGCGGCATCTCCGCTGACATACTGGCCCAAGTAGTTACGAAAGGCACTCATGGCCGGCGCCTTGGGCGCTGATGACATGTCTTCCATTATCCAGTTCATGAGCTGTTGATCGGTGCCTGCAGGGAACATTTGTGAAACAAAACCCTGCGTCGCCGTTCTGAAATCAGATTCAAATGGCGTTACCATCTCCTCAATGACGCTCTCAGGTGTACGTTCCCCAACGTTTTGCAGAGTATCGACCCCGACAATGCCCACAACCCTCTTCGGCATGAGCCTGGCCGCCTCGGCAATCACGCCACCTCCCATTGAATGCCCAATCAGAACCGCGCGACCAATGTTTTCCCTGTCCATAACGGCTTTCACATCCTGCGCGAAGGACAGCATTGAATAATCGGATCGCTCCAGTGAGGAATGCCCATGCCCTGCCAGGTCGACCGTAATGACCCGATAGTCTTTCGCGAATACCGGGACCTGCTCTTGCCAGTAGCGCCCGTCACAACTCCAGCCGTGAACGAAAATCAGCGCCGTTTCGCCCTCTCCGGCCACATCATAGGCGATACGCTCGGCGTCATACGACACGGCGACATCATGTCTGAGAGCAGACGGGCTACTCGCACATCCTGCCAATAGCAGGAAGGGTATCAGTAAGACCAGCAGCTGTTTTTTCATGTTTTTTCCTGTTCATGACCATTTTTGATTTCGCGTCAGGGATACACCCTTAAACCCGGGGCGGCGCGGGAGCACGCACTCCCGCATGCCTGAGGTCAGGCAGAGTCAGATCGCCCGAGCGACAATAAAGGGACGGTAGTCACTTTTCTTCGTGCCGTGCCGTTCGTTTTCAAGTATTTCAAACCCCGCTTCACCGATCGCTTGTACCAACGAACCCGAGGAGCATGTGGTCACGACGCTCGGGGCCTTGCCCACGAGACGCATAACCGGGATGGCAAGACGGATAAGAGAAAGAAAAGGGGGTCTGTCCCCTTTTTGTGTTGTGAAGGTATTCACCTGACAGTTGGCCACTAATAACTATTGGACTTCCACATCTTTTACTGCCGCAAAATACCTCGATACCATCGCCGAAAAATATTCATCCTCTCTATGATGCTTCAGTCCTCTATTTATAATTTCCTTTAGTATTGAGGCGCACTGATCTTGATTTTTACCTCCATTATATATTTTTATTAGCTCATTTCCTAATGCTGTGTATGGATAAGCGTCTGTAGCTCCGCGCAAATCTATTTCATTTTTAAGAATAAGAACTCCCTCGTTAAATTCATCCATGGTCGATTTATCTCCAACCCGGTACTGCTTGAGCAAAAGCTGTCCTAAAGCATGCCTTAACTGAAAAGAATCATATAAACCCAACCCTTTTCGGAAACAATGCAACGCGTCAGGAATATTTTTATCTCTCTCCAAAAACCTACCGTATTGGAGCCAAAATATTCCGTCATCAGAAAAATATCTTTGACACTCAGAATATATTTCGTGAATGTAGTGATAATTTTTCACACCTTTGAATAAGGTTTCAGTCAGATAGTGAAAAGAAAGGACTTTGCTGTAGATTTTGTAGCTAATAGGATGCCGCTTAATATCTTCAATTGTGAACTTTTTTGAAAGGCACTTCATCAATTCAATTATTTTATTTTTTAGACTTCTTTTATCAATATTTTTCTCTAGGTGGTATTGCGCTATTGAATGATGTCTAGATGTAAGCGTCATCGAAGTTCCACGATAATTGACTTTATCTTGAAGCTGAGAGTTTACTATCTTTAGGAGCGAGTCAATCGAAATAGAATATACCTCACACAAATAATTAACTGGAATCTGCAATCTAGATGCAGTAACCAGCGAAATAGTTTCAAAGATATCTTTAGGCAAACCACTCTCTATTTCGTAAAATTCTTCGGAAAGCCTTTCTTCGTATGATTTCCCTGTAGATAGATCATAAAGTGTCGCCAATAAATCCCCATTGTAACCATCATCAAAATCTATAATTTTTTTAACTGCGCAATCAAGGCTAATACCTTTGAGTTTCTCGAAGGTTATTCCTAGCTCTAGAGTTTTATTATAGAGACATTTAGCGTCTTCGTAATTAAGTTTTTCCAGTCTTATTTTTGAAATCACTCTTAGAGGTATTTTTGTAAAATGTCTCTTATTTCTTTCAAAGTGAATTGTTCGCTCTTCTAATACAAAACATATCTTACAGGCTGTTGAGCGGTCAATTGTTCGCTCGACTATTTCATTTATTGCATAGTAATAACTGGAGGATGCATCAATAAAAATTACTACCAACCCTTTTAAGTCTTTAATCGCATTCCATAACGCCTCAATATCAATTCCGTCCATTCCAATAAACTTATAAACATTGTTATGCGTTTTCGAAATTTCGGAAACAGCAAGCATTGAAATCGTTGTTTTTCCAGATGCCAAAGGACCTAACACCGCAAAGACTTTAGCTTTTTCTTCAGATTGCTCAAAATTAATAATTTCACGAGTAAGTTTTTTGTACGCTGATAACTCAGCTGGAACTTTATTTCTCACATAAAACCAATCTGGCATCGCGCCATTATAAAACAAAGAGAATGGTGCATTTTTGCTTGCCACTCGCATCAACTCTTCGTTTACAGAAGACATATTTTTTGTAAACCAAGCAACAGAGCTATCATCTGCGCTTTCAGAAAGAAAAGGTGCTTTCCTTCTGATGAATTTGTGTTTTGAGAGTGGAGAAACCAGAGAAAACAGGAATTCAAAAAACTCTTCTGCCTCTGCTCTAATTGGAGTAATTCCTCGCTTAATATATGATTTTCTTTCTAACTCTGTGAAGCTACGAAGAACTATCCAATTGTTCCTATTGGGTTCGTTTGAATCCCATATTTGACGCCGTCTTAATGAGGTTTCTATATCACTTTCTTTGAACTTAGAACCAACAAAAAGGCAGTTACCATGGGAAATATGTAGTGCGGACTTTAATAACCAGTCACTTTGATTGACAGAATGCTCTGCATAACTCACGTTATCAAATATAAACCCATCCAAAGGACTGGAAACCTTTCCGTGAAGGTAAACTAGTGGTGGTGATGTTGGAAGAGACTGAATTGGCTCTCGATCTTTATAATTGAATATTTGATATGAAGGAAATTTCGAACTTTGTGATTTATTAGATTCGATACAAAGCTCAGGAATAGTATCAATATTTGTAGTAAAAATCGCACGCCACCAATTTTGAAAAATTTTCAATTGCCAAGGGTATATTGTTTTTGCGGTGAAATTGCTTATAAGAAAATTCTCAAAGTTATCTATCTCGTCTTCTCCAACACCGAAAGCTGTTGGCAAGTCTGCAGAGCTCACGACCTCGTCGTCGTATCCTGCCTCATTACAGATTCTCTCTATTAATTCTGCTGTCGAGGGAATATTTAGATCGTTTATGGCAGGAGTACCGATACTAACTCCAGCACCTAAAAAAAGAGTAATATCTCCATTTTGCAGCAGCGGGGCAATTTCTTCCGTTATAATTTTCTTTTCTTCATTATTCATCAGTACTTCCCTGAGGTAAAATATTTTCGAGTTCCATAACATCTAGTGAGCATTTATACGCCCTGCAGCACAGACGTAAAAATGCCGGTTGGACTCAAGCGCCCATCCGGATAGCAACTACTTGTGTTAAAAGGGAAAAGCTTTTCAATCTGATCGGGGGTGTCGAGTGCATAACTCTCTTGGTTCCCGGTAATTGTGATGTTCCTTGAGCCTTTGATGGCCACGGGGCGTATCCGTTTGCTTCCTTATTACCTTAAATCTAACGCGGTTTTTAACCCGCGTCCATGCTTCGGGCACATGAAGATTCGGCATCATCGCAACAGGCCGTATCTGTCATTGTCGCATCCGTGCTGACACCCAATACGTCCAGAATATCAACTCCCTGATACGGAGTGATCCTACCTCGGGAACCATTCGTCCACTTTCGGGAAAGTCAGCTAGCCGCTCTACCTTGGATAATATGTCTTCCACCCACCATACCGCAGCATCCGGGTTATCTTCTGCTATATATCGGGCTGTGTCTTCCAAACGCTCCAGCGCTAGCTAGCGGGGACCAAACAATCTTCATGGAGCCAGCCTGCTCAGAACCCTGTTTTTCGCGTCTTCATGCGCGATGCCATCACCGGTGGTTATCTGTTCTTCCGCCTTATATAGCTCTTCCAGAATCTCAAGGCGCTCCTGCATCCTCTCGTACTCATGAACACCCACCAATACGGCAACGCCACGGCCTCGTTGCGTCAGCACCATAGGGCGGCGGGGTTCATGGATCTGTTTTACAAATGAGGCTACGCCTGCCCGGAATTCGGACAGAGGACGGATATCTTCGTCGACACGAACCCTTGACATGGAAATCACCTTGTACGCTCAGCTGTACAAAAAAGTACGATTTTACATAAGGGCAGGCAAGCTGACTGAGTAAATGGCTGGAAAGACAGGGATAGAAGGCCCCGCCGAACGGCGAGGCCTTACACGCTTACAGCTGCGTATGCAATCCGCACTCGCGCGTTTCGAGCGCTTTGGTGGGGTCGAAGTAGTCGTGTTCGTTGGGCAGATTGTGTTCGGCCAGGTAGGCGTCCATGTCGGCTTCGGTCCAGTTGAACAGCGGCGCAACCTTGATGATGCCGTCCTTGCTGGCCGTCACAATATCCAGTGACTGGCGGAATTCGGTCTGGTCCTTGCGGATCGCGTTCAGCCACAGGTCGGGCTTGAGTTCGGCCAGTGCGCGCTGGAAGGGTTCCAGTTTCACCTGACGGGTGAACTCGTCATGCTGCGGATCGTCCACATCGGGGATGCCGCCCATCAGCACGTTGCGACGGGCTGCGCTCATCTGCGGGATGAAGGTGTGGATGTTCAGGTTCAGATCCTTGATCAGCTTTTCCGCGAAGCGGTAG
>NZ_JBLWWA010000031.1:0-6255 GCF_048268165.1 Pseudidiomarina sp.
TGTGGCGCAGCAGTTGCTGCCGACCGTGGATGGCAAGGGGCGTCGTGCGGCAATTGAAGTAATGATCAACTCGCCGCTGATCCAGGATCATATCCGCAAGGGTCAGGTGCACGAGATCAAGGATGTGATCAAAAAGTCTACCAATCTGGGTATGCGCACCTTCGACCAGGCGCTGTTCGAGCTGTATCGCGATGGTGTCATCACCTACGAAGCGGCATTGGCTCACGCCGACTCGGCCAACGACCTGCGTCTGATGATCAAGCTGGATGAAGAAACCAGTGGCAAGGCCGATGGTGCGGCGGATGATATGCCCAGTTTCACGCTGCAGGATGAAGACGACAGCCTGAACTTGAAGGGCAATGTGGACGTGAAGGGGATGTAATCCTGCGCTCCTTTGAGGCGCCTGATGTTTCGTTGGGCGTCTTAGTGCGTATCAAAATCATGTGATGCTGAAAGACTATGTAGCATGATAGCCTCTAAAGTTTGTTATCACGTTCAGGAATAACAACTCTGTGAGGCTATATCAAGATGCACGACTTCTCGTGGGTACGTAGAGTAAAGCTACAGCAGCTACGTACAGTAATGGTTGTTGCTCGCAGTCAAAGCTTGGTTACAGCTGCTGATGAACTAGGCTTGAGCCAGCCTGCCGTTACGAAAAGTCTTCGAGAACTTGAAAAAGATCTCGGTGTTGAGCTTTTTGTCCGTACCAGCCGGGGTACCCATCCAACAGGCGTAGGAAAAATTTTGGCTGAGCGCGCACGAGCGATCTTTGGCCAATTAGAGCTTGTTGCGCAGGAAATTCATGATATTTACCAAGGGCTAAGTGGTCATGTGGTTGTAGGTAGTCTTCTAGCTGGAGGAGCTAACATTCTTCCTAGGGCTATCGCGCGGCTCCATAGCAGGCTACCAGGTATTCGTGTAACTATAATCGAAGGGACTTATGACCACTTGCTTCCTCAACTCAAACAGGGCGGTTTAGAGTTTATTGCAGGCAGATTGCCGCCTCATCGGTACCGTGAAGGGTTGCAAGTAGAGTCTTTTTATCAGGAAGAAATAGCTTTTACTGTGCGCCCCTCACATCCGGTTCTAAAAAAAACGGTCCCGTCACTTGCTGATCTGAGGAATTGGCCTTGGATAATGCCTCTACCCGATACGACCTTACGCCAAATGCTGGAGTCCGTATTTCATGAGCAAAACCTTGAATTGCCAATGATTCCATGCGAGTCCCTTTCCGTTGTCACAAACCGTCGCTTAATTATTGAAACCGATTATGTAGGTGTATTTCCCGTGCAGGTGGTACAGCCGGATATTGATACTGGCTTATTGGCGCGTGTTGACATAACACCAGCGATATCGTTTGGTCCCGTCGGGATTAGTTGGCTAAAAGACAATCCTTTCAGTCGAGTTGCGGAGGAGCTAATCAAGGAACTCCGCACTATTGGTGAGGCCTGGGAGGATAGTGGATATTCCTAAAGGTTATGGCTGAAGGACATATATTCATTTCAGGTAATGGTAAGCTGGCGCTAGAGTGTTCCTAACAACCAATTATAAGAAAATGATGAGGATCAGTTGATGGCCGACTTGCATGATGTTCGATATGTCCGCTTAGGCACCCGCGACTTAACAGCTGCAATTGATTTCGCAACACGTATTATTGGATTGGAGCTGGTGAGACAAGAGGGTGGTTGCGCCTATTTCCGATCAGATAACCGCGATCATACCTTGTGTTATTTCGAAGGTGACCCTTCTGACCATACTTTAGCGTTTGAACTTTCTGATGAAGACCAGCTAAGTCAGGCAGCAGCTGACTTGGATGCGGCGGAGATCCAATACCGTATCGGTACGAGTGAAGAGTGTGAGTTAAGGCGAGTTCACGAATTCATTACTTTTAAAGACTTGACGGGTAATAAAATAGAGCTGGTCTGGAGGCCACATGCTAGCGGCAGGCGCTACTTTCCTAGTCGTGATGCTGGCATTACGGGCTTCAATCATGTTGGACTGTGTTCAACTGATCCGGCCCGTGATGAAAAGCTTTGGACCAAAGTCTTCAATGCTCGTGTCAGTGACTGGATTGGTGTGTCTCCGCTGCTGAGGGTTAACACCATACATCATCAAATTGCACTATTCCCAACTACACGTAGCGGCATCCAGCATATCAATCATCAGGTCGAAACGATCGATGACATCATGCGCAATTGGTATTTCCTCCAGGAGCAGGGCATCAAAGTGGTGTTTGGTCCTGGGCGTCATCCCACATCGGGAGCTCGTTTTCTATACTTCGAGGGGCCTGAAGGGATGATCTATGAATACTCCTGTGGAGTATCTGCTATTGAAGATGAAGTAAATCATCGGCCTCGCCAATTCCCAGCGGAACCGTCAGGTTTCTGTATGTGGGGTTCAAAACCCGATATAGCTGAATTCAAAAAAGATTAATAATGGGGAGGATACCCCTCCCTATCACTCCCAGATATCTTTTTAGATTGAGAATATATTATGACTTCAGCCTCAAATTTGCAGGACGGCACAGTCTTGCCTGTCATTAGAGACCGGGATGAAAGCGAAATTATTGTGCGACGTGCTGCTCGTGCTCTTGGACGTCATGGGTTGGTACATGCATACGGCCATTGTAGTCAGCGCCTCGATGAAAAGCACTTTCTTGTGTGTGCTCCCATGCCAATGGGCACGATCCCAAACGAGGTAAACGGTACAGTTGTTGCGATAGATAAACCGTTGCCGCCGGATGTCTTGGGTGAAGTGCGTATTCATCGGGAAATATATCGTCGTCGGCCTGATGTTGGCGGGATAGTGCGCAGCATGCCTCCAAGGGCAATGTCCCTATCTGCGTTAGGGCGTACACCACGTATGCTACACGGTATGGGAGCTTACTTTTCACCCTCGATTCCGCTTTGGAACGATCCTCAGCTAATTCGTTCTGATGAATCTGCCGAGCAGATGGCGGAACTTTTGGGCATGGGGTGTGCCGTTGTTATGCGAGGAAATGGCACCGTGGTAGCCGCTGACTCAGTACAGGATGCAGTAGTGTTGACCTGGTATCTGGAGGATTCCGCAAGGATTGAGCTTGATTGCCTTGCTGCAGCTGATGAAGTGATAGTGCTTACAGAGACGGAGGCAAAAGCACGAGCAACACGATCAGGTCGAATCTTTGAGCGGATGTGGGACTATTTGACCCATGGTGACCCGGAATGAATAGCCTACCTCGACTCAGTTTTCATCTGGCTCGGCTGGAGCTTCGTTGTGCTGGGGTTATGCTGGCAATCGTTTTGTGCCTGCTAATATTCAACATCTTTACCAGGGCTGCGGCGCAGGCCCAATACTGGGTGGATGAAGCAGCTATTACAGCTATGGTATGGATGACCTTTCTTGCCGCATCGGCATGTCTTCAAGCACGCAGCAATATTGCAATGACATTAGTTCAGGATCTTGTACCAGATTTCTTACAAAGACTGATGTCAGTAGTTGTCGATCTTTTGATGCTGATTTTTGTTTCTTTCTTCTTAGTGATGGTCTGGAAATGGTTTGACTTGCTTGGATTATATGAAAATCAGTGGGATATTATGGCGTTCTCGGCTGATACTTTTAATTTTATTTATGAAGAGCCTACTCAAACACTAGGTATTCGTAAATTTTGGGTATGGCTAATACTTCCTATTTTTTCTTTTACATCAGTGCTGCATTGTTTGGCCTGTCTACAGACTAGCGTACAGGTTTTACTACTGAACCGTAAGCCTGCTACGCAGTATGAAGCTTCTTAGCTGGAGGAGTAGATGATGGTTGTTCTTGGTTTTTTAGGGTTATTGGTATTGGGTGTACCAGTAGCGTTTGTATTAGCAATGACCGCAATTATATATGTTGTCGTCAGTGGTAATTTAGTATTGATGGACTCTTACCCTCAGCAATTTATGGGAGGGCTAGAAAATTACGGATTACTGGCAATGCCGTTATTTATTCTTGTTGGGGAGCTTATGAATGAAGGGGGAATCGCACGAAGACTTATGTCTATGTCGATGGCGATGATTGGCTCCATGAAAGGTGGCCTGGCTTACGTAAACCTCATTTCTAACATGATGATGGCCTCGATATTAGGATCAACAGTCGCTCAGATTACAATTATGACCAGAATGGCAGTGCCAGAGATGGAGCGAGCTGGGTATAAAAAAGACGCAGCGGTGGCATTGACTGCAGCAGGGGGCCTGCTGGCTCCGATCATTCCACCATCAATGTTATTTGTTATTTTTGGAGTGATTGCCCAAATTTCAATCGGTGACTTGTTCATAGCTGGAATTGTTCCTGGGCTTTTGTTGGGTTGTGCATTTCTGGCTTTGATTGGCTGGATGGCTCGTCGGCATGATTTTCCGAGTAATGATGGTCTAACTTTGACTGAGCGTTTTGTTGCTGTGAGAGAAGGCTTGGCGGCTGGGCTTGTACCATTCATTATTGTTGGCAGTATCCTTGGAGGGCTTGCTACACCGACTGAAGCGGCAGCACTCGCCTGTGTTGGTGCTATTCTAATAGGGCGTTTTGTTTATAAAGAGTTCTCTTTTGATTCCTTCTGGCCAGCTCTTCAGCGTACGGCTCGAAATTCTGCAATGGTCTTAATGATGATTGCTGCTGCTCAAGTATTTGGCTGGGTTATAACCTTTGAAAATATACCAATGATCACTGCTCAGTGGATACAGTCTATATCTCAATCACCAACTGTATTCATTTTACTAGTAATGGCATTACTTCTTGTAATTGGTATGGTACTGGATCCAATTCCTGCTCTAATACTTGTTGTTCCAGTATTACTGCCAGTGGCCGTTGATGTTTATAATATTAACCCATATCACTTTGGTGTTATTGTTTGTTTGACTCTAGTTATGGGGCTCTTGACGCCACCAGTTGGTTCCGCTCTGTTTACGGCATCTGCACTATCCGGTGTTAAAGCAGAACGAATAGCAATTTTGTTGGCGCCTTATCTTGGTGTGATGCTGTTAGTTTTGTTACTACTTGCTATTGTACCTGCTCTTGTTACATTCATGATCTGAAGCTTTATTGATCAATATCCTAGACTGATTAAACCATGAAGTGCATTAGGAGAATAAGATGAAAACAAAAATAAGATTACTATCAACAGCTCTATTTTTAATGGTCTTGCCTATAATGAGCAATGCTCAAACATTGAGGCTGGGAATGATAACGCCACCTAGTCATCAATGGACAAAATCTGCAGAGGCTTTTGCAGAAGAGTTATCTGAACGAACGGAAGGACGTATTGAAGTTAATATATATCCTTCAGGTCAGCTTGGTAATGAAGCCATGATGTTGCAACAAATGCAGCGTGGCGCTCTCGATGGAGCTTTTTTGGCAGCAGGTGAAATTTCTAATCGACGTTCAAACTTTGCAGCATTATTTGCGCCTTATCTTGTTGATACGATAGAGCAAGCAAGAACCCTACTTCATGGAGAAACCGCTAAAGAAATGTTAGAGGAGCTGAGTTCTCTAGGTTTGGTAGGGCTGGGTTATGGTACGGCCGGGATGCGTCAAATACTAGTCAATCGTGAGGTCAACACAGTAGATGACCTGACTGGACGTAAAATTCGAACCATGCCGGTTGAGCCAGAGAGAGACTTTTGGATCAAGCTTGGTGCGGCTCCGACACCACTCCCTTTACCTGCTCTTTATGATGCCTTTGCAAATGGGCAAATTGATGGTATGCAGATAGATTTTGAGGGCACTTGGAACACTCGGTATCTTGATCACGCAGAAATAGTAATTGATTCCTCGCATATGTTGTTACCCATGGTAGCTGTTTTTTCTGGAAGGACTTGGCAAACTTTGCAGGATGGTGATCGTGAAATCATAAAGCAACTGGTGACGAAGCATCTAGATGAAATGTTTAAGGTGTATAGCGAACTAGATGAGGTTTATCTAGGGAAGATTAAAGAATCTGGTGCTAAAGTTGTTAAGGTAGACCGTGAATTCTTCGGAAGCTCAATTGATTCTTGGTATGAGGAGTGGCGTAAGCGGGCACCTGCTTTGGTTGCTTTAGAAAAGGAAGCTGCGCAGCTAAAATGATTTATACAGGTATTTTTGATATATGTACCTACGTCAAACTTTGATTTTTAAAGCTAAGAATTAATAATATTTAGCTTCATGGTGAGCAAGTAAGTGTAAAAAGGGCGGTTCTGAACAGAACCGCCCTTTCTTGTTCGCGGTGTCGACAAGCTATTGGCTAGAGGGTGTTCAAAACTC
>NZ_JBLWWA010000032.1:0-5496 GCF_048268165.1 Pseudidiomarina sp.
TACAATCACCATATCCCCCAGAAGGCACTGCACCATCAGTCGCCGATCTCAGCGATGAAGGAATGGCAAATTAAGCGGCCCGAGTTATTTAATAAACGGGTAATTAATCACGCGGGACCCGACAGGCGTCGGATCCCGGGTGATTAACAATCCGCTTAGTAAATAGCTTTGGCTATTTAGCCTACCATTCTTTACCTCATATTTTAACTTCGGTTAAAACATGAGGATTACACTATATTTCGCTCTCGCGTTTTCATTTGCTGCAGCTTTTCGGGTATTTAAGCTATCGGATCGTACATTTATACTATTAATCAGATCTAGCATTTACCATAGATTGAAAAGCATTCGTGACAATATTGCAGGGTTTAAGCTGGTAATATTAGGCACAGTCTGCTCTGTTGATAGGTGATATAAAGACGAGGCTTCATAAGACCGTCGTCAAAGTCATAGACTAAGAGAGAAGGCTGATAAAGATCAACAGCTTGGCCAACAAATACATTTACAGCATTTGATGCACAGATGAGTAAATTCACTTTACTGATAGAATATTGATCGTGAAGTTTTAACAACAATGCGTGTAAGTCTGCCCGCAGTTGCTTACCGTTTTCAGGGTGAGGAATAGCAGCATTCCCATACTCTAATGCTTTTATTTCAATTATAGGCATTCCTATTTTATCTGCGGTCTTCCCCATGACATCAGGATACTGAGTCATCGCAATACAAACCGTTACTTCGCTTTTACCATCAAACTCAGTCTCATCGAATGTAATGCTGTAGGGCTTAGGAACTCCGGATTCTTGTGGCCACATCCAGCAGCCACCGTCTCGAAATCGCAGCATAGGAGTGATCTCACACTTATTGCCTAAGCGAGCCCCTAAACCAACTAAAGCAGGCATAGGGCCGAATGCAAACAAAGCAGCCTTATGAGATTCGTTCTGCGTTTGCCGAACTATGTCTTCTGCTTCATCATTAATGATATCTGCCATATCGCTTTCGAAAACTTCTGCGCGTTTTCTGTAACGGCGCTCATTGTGACTCAATCGATTCAGTCTTCCAGTAGACCGTGCTCTAATTCGAGACATACTATTAGCTATATCACGGTCATCAGGTTCAGAGACAATATGCCCGCCGACTGGCCACAAAATAGAAAAAGCTGGGATTGGCTTAAAACTAAGTCCTTCTAAAAGAGACTTTACGGTATACATGAAGTCTGAACGCATCTGGGACAACCGAGCTGCATCAAAATCTATGGCAGCAACTTTATCGATTAATCGGTGATGCTTATCACAGAGAACAAGCACATTCTCTGGATTATCAGATTGATAGTCGGACAAATACGGGACCCCGCGAGGCCCGGACTCTGAAGATGCAACAATGTGAGCATTGTAAGAAAAGTTACCTGAGTAACCAGTAAGTTCATCAACGTTGAGGTATTCTCCACACCCCTCAAACATACAGTAACCGTGGCTATCCCGCGCTAGCTGTTCCAGCGTTCCTTTGCTAAAAGACTTCCCTCTCCCCTTCAGTTTTCGTTTTGCCCATATTGCCCTTAAAAAATCTGGGAACTTCTTTATTGGAATATCCATTGACTGAGCCTGACACTCATTCCAAACGGCGAGCACAGATTCTATTGAAGCCAGGTCTCCCCTCTCTAAAAGTTTGCCTTGCATATGGCGTACGTGAACATCACTGCCTATGCCCAACTTTTGTAGTGCAGTTTCCAATTCACTTAATACCAAATTAAGTCTCAGGCTAATTCTTAAACCATCACTCAACAGGACAATGAGTTGATTGTTTGCTGATTCGTCGGTCAATACGCCACAATTTTTCCACTTCGGTAGCCTACCAATAGCGTTAATAAACTCGTCTAATTTTTCAAGTGACTCTATCGGGTCGTGCTGTGCTTGATGAATATTTAAAACTTCTTTGCTCATAACGATTCCTTACATATGCGTTCAAAATATTTTCCTGTGCGGTGATACATACAGAAGTGGCTTATGCCAACTATAACGAAGATGAGTTTTCTATCTGGGTTACGTGCGCAGCAAGAATGCCAGTCCTTCAGGTCAATATGCGACGGGATAGGTATTGGCTCTGGGTGAGAATGCCATGTCCCAAGGTAGCCCGATGTGCCGTTAGACTCTTTGAAATGTTTATCAACAAACTTTTGATGACGTGTGTCTTTTAAGTAAAAAGATGTTCTTGTCGACTTATCTTTGGCCAAAGGAGTTGTACATGCTTTAATCCAAAATTGAGAGGCATCATGATTTTGCCCTCCTATCAACACACCGAAAGCTTCAGCTTTTTCTTTTTTATCTTGTTTTAAAAATTGCCAATCATCTATGACTGTATTGGTGACCAATAGTGTAATTTCGCCGTCATCGCTCACATATTCAGTGGTTGCAGACATCACAGTCCTCATTGAACAAAGGGAGTTTCTTGAGTGACTCTTTGAAGTGGTAGTACCGATGAGTAAGTTTGATGTTTTCGGCTTGGGCATCATCGTTATCCCCCTTCCAACTCACTTTGCAAGAATCTGTTTTTTTACCCTCCAGATAACGTATAGCTAAGCTGCTCGCCATAACGGCAGTTTGCGCTGAGCTGGCAGCTCCATAACTAATAAACTGGTTACCACAGCCAGCTATGCTCTTCATCACATCTTGATTCGCCTCTATAAAGTTCAAATTAGACTGTAATCCCCGACAACCATTAACCAGATCGACATATGCACACAACAAACACCCTTTAGCTCCGCTGACATCAAGCACGGCATGGCCACCTATTCCATAGCCTTCCAACCAGCAGTTTAGTGTCGTTACCTCAACACATTGGTCTAGCAAATGCTGCTTAAACAAACGCTCCTGAGTCGGGTTTCCAATCGCTACGATAATGAGGTCGTATGAGCCAAGATGGGGATTTTCTGAAAACTCAATAAGAGATTCAACTGAACAACGAGCGTCAGACCAAGGGAACTGTGCATGACATTGGTACGCCATCCCCATTGATTTTGGCAGATCAATATATGCCTGGGGGAGCATATGACGATAAAGATTGTCAATCTGATAGGTTTCTTGGTCAATCAAATTTAGATGTCTGATACCCGCAGCAGCCAGCTTATGAACAATTTCACCACCAACTGACCCTATACCGACGACAGCAACTTTTTTATCAGCTAACGAGGTAGAGCCACCGCCTCTTTGTACAACATTTTCTTGATTAAAAACTCTTACACAGATAGGAGTTAGCCGCCACTCATTGAGTTTACTGGATGATAGAGGTAATGTTTTTTTGTTTTCACAATCGAGCTTTATTGCGAACCAGGCTCGATCCTTATCAACGGTAATTGCGGTAAAGACAAGCCAGTAGTGTTTATTCCTCCACTGACCAAATTGTTCGCGCAACTGGCGTAATGTTGCATCCGGTAAACTATTAATTGTATTAAGGTACCATTCCTCAATTTGCTCATTTGAGTTTGGAGCTGGAGTCAAATCATCAATAGGTATGACAACAGCCTTACCGGCCACTTTTCTTTTGCTTTTCTTTATTGCGAAATGCATCTCGCTAAGATTAGAGATTTCCGAGTCTGATGGATGTGCGACATAATAGCTGTGTAGACCATATGGCACCTTCTCTAATGGCTCATAAACATCCACTCTTTGCAAAATGGGCTGACTGAAATTGATCAGCAGAGGTTTCTGTTCTTTATTGCAAAGAAAAAGCCAGTTACTATAAAATTCTCTTAATAGCTCTCGTTCATTCCATTCAGAGTTCGTTATCACCGATTTCAGCAGTGCTATATGGCGCTCAAGTGAATCTTTAATTAGCAGCAACGGCTGATCAAAGTTTACAGAGACTGACTCGGGCGCATTAACACATATCACGCCATATTCTGTATCTTCAGTACTTGCAATGTTTACGTGAGCAAGCTTGCCAATCTTCGATGGTTCCAATAATAAAAATTCAGGCAATGACAAAAATCGGTCTTCCATGACAAGCAACAACTTCACAACATGGTCTGATATTCTTAGTGAAACAGTTACCGTTGCTTTCCCACAGAATTCATCAGGAATACACTGAAAGCCCTGTTCCGTGAGAAACTGATATACTTGGTTTTCCAACATCACGCTCCCTGTGACGTACCAACCGAACCCGCACTGCTATATGCTACCTTGGCACCTTCGTTTTTATTAGACTCTTGAGCGTTCTCAAAATCGTTACCGAACAGTTCTCTCAGTATGTCGCATTGTTTTTTTAACGAATCCTCTGCTAGCGCTTTATCCAATTTGCGTAACATCGCATTCAGCTTATTCCAGAATTGTGTCCCGGTAGCAACACTACTGTTATCAAATATATCCCTGAAAGGTTTAACAGGAAGATTAACTTCAACCCTGCAATTGTCATAATCTAGTGCTTTAAAATAACCCCCGTTAAGGATTGCCGCCACTGTGTTACGCAGCGCTTGAAGATCGTCTGGTTTCCCTTCGTCGTCCATTACCGGTTTAAACTGCTCCTTCAACATAACAGTGATTCCAATCGAATAGACCTTCTTCCTTACAGTGTCTTCGAACTTTTCATCACGCCAACGCTTCATATAGCGAACCAAGCGTTTATACTGACTCAGCTTATCCTCACTTGAGCCAATGTAAGTCGATTTATCATTGATGTTATCGATGAGACCTTTCGGGTCAGATGGTGACCACACTTTTACAGCATCACCTGAGTTACGCTTACCTACCGCCAACTCATAGCTGTCGCCATTTTTCCTATACACAACGATATCAATATGAAGGTTCAAGCTGGCATAGTCTGCGGTTACGCAGGGCATCTTTATTTTTGCATTCTTGAAGCCACGTTTTTCCAAAACACTGCACACCAGCTTCTTTACTTCGACAGGGTCATCAGGCGCAGTAACCGCATCAATCACCATCGCTCGGTCAATATCAAAATCATTTTTCTGGTGCTTGATCGTTGTAGCAGTCTTTAGTGAACCTTGTATAAATGTTTCTATGACAGGATGACCAGCCTCTTTAAATGCTGCTTTTAGATCATCGAAGATGCTGTCATCTTTTCTTCTAGCATCTTGGTATTTATTGTCCTCACGGCTTAACTTTATTACATCATGAAACTTTCTGAAATTTCGTTGAATAGACATACCTTTTACCTCTTCCTTTGTTATAGCTTGCCACCAAAAGGAAAACCTTCTGATGTTATTGTATCACAGAGTAAGTGACTTAAATCCTCCTCCCCACTAACCAAAACAAAGGCAGTGCTTGGTGGATCAACAGCACGCCAACGGTTTGTCAACTCCGCAATTTTGTAAACAGCAAAACATCGACTATGCCAGCTTCTGCCGAGATGTCCGCTTAGAGCGAAAAGCGGGCTTTCGGCTCATATCTACCAAAAATCAGCAGTACTCTGAAAGCAGACGTTAATAATTACTTTCTTATATTATTCATAAAAGCGGGGCGTAAAACGCTAATCATCGTCACACAATTG
>NZ_JBLWWA010000033.1:0-5426 GCF_048268165.1 Pseudidiomarina sp.
CCCAGCTGTTTCCAGCTGGGCCTTCGATGTTTGGTGGGTGGGGGGAGTCTAATTGTTTAGCTAACTACCTGATGATAAATGATTTTTTATTTGTTGTTTATGCTTGGTGTTACTAAGGGTGTGACTAAACCTTAGGTTCATGCTGTGTGGTAGGCATTAGGCAGACAAAAAAATGTAACTATGTCGGGCTGATCTTTTTATTTTTTGCGATTTGGTGGCACTTGAATCACTGCTCCGACTTCTCCCGTCTTTGGGTTTATTAGCTGAATCTCTGTTACCCGGATTTCGGGTGTCGCTTTGATCTGCTCCAGTGACTCCAATCGTTTCTGTATCGCTGCGTTCACTTGCGGCCATCCTTGTAAAAGTAATCCAGTGATAAACCAACATCAGGGGGTACACCCCGGTAAAAGTCATCAAGGGTCAGTGTTCTTTTTGCCTTCGACCTGCGCCCGGTTTGCTCTAGTGCTGCCAGACGCTTTTCTATGGCTTTACTCATAAGCTGCCCCCAGCATTGGTTTAAGCTGATCCATGCCGATCAGTGAACCATCAACCAGATAATCAGCGATCCTAGCCAGAGCCTCAGGGTTCAGCCTTTCTCTGGTGGGTGTCGTGTGACGTTTGGCACGTTCTAGGTTTGCCAGTCGTCTATCAAGTGCTGATCTCATTGGTTCTGTTCTTCCAATGCCTGAATCCGTTTTTCCAGTTCTTCCACTTCGATCACACGCGCCAGAGTGCCTAAGCCAGCAAGCATCTGTCCGGCCTGATCCGGGGCAAGTTCACCACGGGCAACGGCATCAAGTACCGCTCTGCCTGTTTCTGCCATGCCTGCGTTCTCTGGTATGGCGATCTGTACCGGGGTGCTCTGGGGTTTTAGTGGGGCGTGTATCCGGTCGATACAGATTTTTAATGCTGTGGTATCTCCATCCAGTGCTAGGGCTATCAACTTGTCTGCCAGCTCTGCGCCATGTTTCCTAAGCGCCTTCTCTAGCTCTGTAGTGGCTTTTCTGGGTCTGCCCTGTGGGTTGCCACTACTTCCTTTTTTAAATCGCCCCTGTTCGCGTTCTGGCATGTTTTAAGCCTCTTTTGTTATACCTTGGTCTATGCTGGCTAAAAATACAGTATCTTATGCTTTTGCCCCAGAAACAAGAAAAGCGCCCTGATAGCTGGCGCTTTAGTCCTGTTCTGATCCTGCTTACAGGTGGTTACTGTAGCGTGTGAACCTTGCCCGGTTGAGACTGGGAGTTACCAAACAACTCTGTGGCTGTTTCCTGTACCTGTTCCGGGGCGATCCCCAGAGCATCGGCAATGTCGGTAACGCTGTAATAAACCTTTCCGTCATCATCACAGCCGGATGGTTTCAGGTTTGGGAACATTTCATCAAAGGTGCTGCGTAGAATCTCCTGTAACTCAGCCCGCAAATAATCCGGTGTTACCGGGTCAAAGGCGGCTTTAATGAGTTCGTCCGCTGTATCTTCTGCGTTATTGATTCGGGCAGATAGTGCCGCCCGTTGGTATATCTCTAAACTGCTCATGCTGCGGCCTCTGTATGTCGTTTCGTCCGTGGCTTAATTCGGCTTGTGCCGTAGTCGTGCGTAGTGCTGGGGCGTTTGTCTTTGGTGTTCACCTTGGCTAGGTAGCTTAATCGGTAAATCGCATTAGCCAGTGTTTGACCATCTATCTCTGAACGCCTTAGCAAGTAGTAGCAATTCCTTGGAGTGTAAGCTGACAAATTAGAGCGCCAGCAAATATCCCCCACCAGCTCAATAACTCGGTGAGGGTGCTGTACTTTGTGCCCATCCAACATAAGCGCAAGATGGTAATGGTGTGCTTCGCTGGTTTTTTGCTCACGCGCCCACGCGTACCCTAAGCGATTGATAAAGCCATAGGCTTTGGTGTTGAGGCGCTTTTTCAGCTTGCTGGACAGCTTTGTCATAACCCTGTTTGTCTGCTCGGCACTATGGTTGCGAATATCTATCCGCACCAGTAATACACGGGAATAGTGGCTTAACATCGCCTCGATCTGGTCATAGGTGCGGTAAAGTATCTCCGGGTAAATCGGCTTCCCTTTGCCTGCGTACACCTTGAACACGTTACCGCCCAACATTAAGTATTCGGATTCAGTCTGTAACTTCATAAATACACTGCCTGACAATAGCCCTGATACCCACCCCTTAGGTCTACAAGACTACTGCTATAGATATTATGAATTACCTGCTTGATTTCAGCCGGGGCAAATAGCCCCAGCTCCCGCCCGGTATGGGCTGCGCCTGATTCAGTTTCGATAAAATAGGGGGTGAAAATCGGGTGTTTTGTCTCATTCGTTACCATTCGCTGAAAACTCCTTTTCAAACAATAAGTTATGGTCATCAGCAAAAGGCTCGTATCTTGAGCAGTTGGGTGCGTGAACAATGGTGGTCATGTTGCTATAGTTCCAGAGTTAGCAGCGACTCCAGTCGCCAAACTTTGCCGCTGCTGATTTGAGAAATACATAACGAGTGTTATGTACTAAGCCGTTTAGGTTTTATGCCTAGGCGGTTTTTTTATTTTCCAACGCCTCCTGCAACTCCCTCTTTGCTCGTGGGCAGCGTTCGGTTTCTGTCGTGGCCTGCTTCAGGCTGACTTTCTTTAGTGAAACCCAGCGTTCCGCCCTTGCTTTGCGATCTTGTAAGGGATCACCGCTTTTATGGCGCGGGTCGAGCGCAAAGGCTTTTTGCCCTTTATGCTCGCAGCGGATAATCAGCCAATGGCCGTAACGGTCGCCTTCCAACTGCTGCAATGGCGAACGGTAGTTGCTGCCAATCTGGTTAAGAATGGCCTGCTCTGTTAAGACTTCAGTGTCAGTCAGCATGTTGATTAGGATATGGGCTTTGCAGCCCTGAGCGGGGATATATTCGGACGAAATGCCCTGAAATTTGAAAGTCATTGCGCACCCTCCTCTTGATTCTGCTCCCATTTTTCGAGATCAGATAAGCGCCAGCGGGTAGAGCCTGCGAGTTTGACGGGTTTGGGAAGCTGACCTTCTTTTAACCAGCGCCAGATAGTTGAGCGTGCCACCTCATAACGCGCGGCTAATGTGCGGTCAGTCAAATATTGAGTGTTTGTCATAGTTATATCTCATGTTTCATGTCTCAATTTACATAAAACAGACTAACTCAATATTTTTCTTAGCTGGGAGAGTAAAAACTCATGGCAGTTTGTACCCCCTAGGTTCTAATATGTCTGCCAAATCAGAATGTATGGTTCTTTTATCTTTTTTAGAGGCCATTTCTTTACAAGACTGATAAAGATTTTTAACTTTTTTTAATTCAATGCCTAACTTGCTAGACGCATGCTGCAAAGCAGGCTCAATTCCATTCGTCTCTATATTCCCGTTATCTTCATACTCTATGACGCACAAACAAATAGCTGCCATCTGTCCAAGTAACAAATAGCTTGTTTTTAAAAATCCAAGATGTGAGTACATGCCCTTTTCCTCAAGGCTTGCATTCTCCTTCTTTAGCTTTAAATAAATTTCTTTATATACATGCTCACTACTTTTTTCGTATTCCTCAGAGACCATTGTTACCGCATCGGTGGTGGATGAGCTTTTTATAGGATGACCTTTTCCATTCCAATAATGTATTTCTGCCCAAATCTCTAATTTTTCTTTATGCTTCGTAAGATAAGTTTGATGGTGTTTTATCCTAGGCGGTCTGCCTGCAATAATATCTTGAAGCATCTCTCGGTAATTATCGTCTAAAAGCTCTATTAGGCCATGTTTAACACATTGAATTAAATGGGCTTTCTTCCCAAAATCTATTGCGAGTACGTACGCGTTCTCAACAAATTTTCCTCTCCGACTAGAGCAGTTCCAGATGCCATCATCTTTAACCTCTCGATAATAAACAACGGTTTCCGTTACCTCTGTTATTTCGATGTTATATTCTTCATTTTGCATCATTACTTTTAATCTCCCTTGGCCTATTCCGCTAAACCGCTCTCAGCATTCTGTGGCCGCTTGCCATGCTCAGATTACCTGTTGCCGCCTGCTCAATATGTTCGCTCCACCAGTCCATTAGCTTGCGTCTGCGTTCGATATATTCCGCCCGGTTGTAGGCTCTGCGAACATCGTTTTTCTCAACGTGGGCAAGTGCGGATTCGATAACGTCAAAATCAAAGCCCTGCTCATTCAGGGTGGTGCTAGCTAAGGCTCTGAGTCCGTGGGAAACCAGCAAGCCACCGTAACCCATGCGTTTAATCGCCATATTGGCGGTGCTGGAGTTGCTGGGTTTATGCGGTGTTCTATCACCGGGGAAAATAAACTCGCTGTGCTGGCTGATCTCTTTCATGGTTTCCAGCAGGGCTAGGCATTGGTCAGAAAGCGGGACTTTATGCTCTAGTTTTTTCTTCATTCTGATAGCGGGTATCGTCCAGATACGCTTATCAAAATCTATTTCATCCCAACGAGCGCCAGCGGCTTCATTTGGCCTAACCATTGTATGAAGTTGCCATTCGATCAGGCAGCGGGTGGTTCTCTTTATGCTGGCGTTGGCTAAGTCCCGCATAAACTTGGGTAGTTCGTCCGGCTTAATGGTTGGGTGGTTTTTCTTTTCCGGTGGTTCAAACATAGTGCCGATCTGGGCTAGTGGGTTGCTCTCAATAAGCCCGCTGTTCACCGCATAAAACATAACTTCATTAAGCCGCTGGCATAGGCGCTTGACGGTTTCCAAGCTGCCTTTAGCGGCTACAGGCTTTAATGCCTGAATGGCGATAGGCGCTTTTAGCTGGTGAATAGGCATCGCCCCAAACTTCGGGAATATGTGAAGCTCAAACGACCGGGCAATGTCGGTTGCGTAGCCTTCAGATACTTTCTTGCGCTTAACGTCCATCCACTGTTCAGCCACGGCCTGAAAGGTGTTGGCGTAGGCTTGTGCGGATTGCTGGCGCTGTTCGTCCCGGTGCTGTTTGGGGTCTATGTCATCTGCGAGAAGTTGGCGGGCTTCAGCGGCTTTTCTGCGGGCATCAGCCAGCGATACAGCCGGGTAACTGCCTAAACCGATATTGGTTCGGGATTTCACAAAAGGACGGGTGTAGTTAAACAGCCAGAGTTTTGAGCCGCTGGGTTTAATTCTGAGTGCCAGCCCATCACCATCTGACAGGGAGTATTCCTTGTCTTTGGGCTTTGCCTGCTTCACTTCTGTGTTGTTCAGGGGTTTGGTAACTCTAGCCATTTTAGTAACACCATAATCCGTGGTTTCGATCTGATGTTACTAAGGGTGTGACCAAAAGGGCAAGAAGGGATAAGAATGTTACATACTCAATGAGACAACAAACAGGCACAAAAAAGCCCGAAACCCTGTGTTTATCAGGTGTTTCGGGCTTATTTGAGGTCGGTTAAGACCCTTGTTTGGTGGAGGTGGGGGGAGTTGAACCCCGGTCCCACAACG
>NZ_JBLWWA010000034.1:0-5295 GCF_048268165.1 Pseudidiomarina sp.
CATCGTAGTACTGCCCTGGGTAGCGCAGAGAGAAGGTGAATAGCTGACTGTCACCGTCCGGGTCTTCATTGGCTGTGTGGCGACCAAAGGGGTCGTTATCCCAACGCCAGACAATTTGGTTGTCGCTAATGCGTCGCGGGGTGTTGAGGTGATCCGTATGGATGTAATACACCGCAACGCCGATACACGTGGGGCCAGTGCCGCACCGTTTGGAGAGCCTGTCACTGTCACCGGCTCGCACACTTGTAGGCGCTGGCCCAAAATGCAAACCCCGCTGGTCAACCGTGACAACTGAAACCGGAAAAGTGTGCAAACGCTGCTGGTGAAGATGAAAATTTTTAGCAAAGAAAAAGGCGTGGATAAACCGCCTTATAAGTTAAAAAATATGGCCTACATCCTATTTATTTTGATGCTTTAGGACACAATGAGTCTTTATTTATTTTGGAGGTTTTGCACGCCGTTCTTTTTTAAACCATACAGCTACACGCGGGAGAATATAAAACCACTGTATCAACCCGCCAAGCATGCAAGAAAAGGCTATAAGAGATATGGTGGCCGCTGAACCATAGACCTCCATTAATCCAATTCCAAAGAATGTGACCAAAAAGTTAGCGATAATTGAAATAAAAATCCCGGAAGGAAAACTTATTAATCCAAAACATATCAGTGATAGAAACTCTATTTCATATCGCATTGAGCCCGTTATATCCTGAGACATAACCCTTGATATAAAATAAAGGGTCATTATCAGGTTGGCAATGACCCAAAGAACTACCCCTCCAAGCCTCATGCTTTTCCTCATGGCTATTTTCTCTGACACAGCTTCATACACTTATTCACCACATTACTCGTGTATTCTTGGCAATTTGTTCTATTAGGACCAACACCATACCACGGCCTTGGACTCGACCACTCTGTCTTAATACAACTCTCGACACAGCTATCATTTCCTAACTCTTTTTCACATGAACTCGGTTCATAATAATCGTCATTAGGAGAGGTTGGCATCTCGGGGCTTCCATCACCGAATGGCCATGTGTTATCCAATGTCCCGCCAGAACTAGCTGTTGTGCAATTACAGGTTTCCTGATCCACCAACACATGCATACTGATGGTTTGCTAGAGGTGGCGCATAACTGCCCGGCTTACCACAGTCATGTGTGCACCCCGAAACCAGAAAGGTGTGAACGCCGCGCTGTCCATCAGGGGTAACATTATTTATATGTTTACTTACAAAAACTTCCTGATTCGGCAGCATCTATGAGATCTTCAACCCTTAACTCCTTAATATTTTCTTGATCAATTCTTTTAAAAAACGATAAAAATAATTCAATCATTGATATGGAATTTTCCGGGCCAAAGCATTGATTAAAATTAAATCCATCTAATGATACGTTAAATTCGTTAGCATAATTATCCATTAGCTCTTTTGCATCATCTCCATCCACACCTAGATCATGAAAGATCCGTGACCCCAAGTTAATATCCTCCTCTTTTACACTTAGGCTCTTCGACAAAAATAAAATTATTCTTTTTCCCATGCTTTCTTTATTGCTGCTTACATTCATCGCCTTCACACTTAGCTATACAGCTTACATATTAAATGTAATCTTTTGCAAGCAGTTCCCAACCCACAATTGGGGCCCACCGCCCAAGTCGTTTGGAATGCCATGCTCTCCCGTTAAACTATAGGCGAGCCCCCAAAAACTGAACGTATTAGCGTTCGCGTGAAAATAAGTATTTATGCCACCTTCAAGCCTAATCGGGTCTGACTGAATGTACCGCCCCGTATTGGGGTCATAGTCCCTGAAGTAGTTGTAAACTAATCGCGCTCAGACAGTACCGGGCTTTGAGCTTTGGCAGCGATTTTAAAGAAAAGATTTATGCGATAGCAGATCCTTCTGCATTAGATGGTATGGAGCTATGTTCTTCGGTCATTCACCAAAGAACATAGCAGGTTTCAGTTCAAAGCGCTCTGACAGTTTCTCGATGGCCTGGCGGCTCAGAATGCGTTTCCCGTTCAGAACTTTGGAGACCATTGTCTTATCGCCGATCTCCGGCAGATCGCTGCCGGTCAGATGGTGCTGGCTCATCAGGGTACGAAGCAGCGCGATATCGGCTGGTAGTGTTTCAGCTTCTCCAATGAATGCCATCAGTTCCTCATCCTGAGACTCATACCGCTCAATTGCATGGCTGAGCATGTCGATGAGGGGGTTCATCGGATCGTCCAGGGTATCGCTGGCCGATTCCAGTACCTGCTCCAGCGTTTCCAGCGTCGCTTCGTACTGTTCGTCGGTCTCTATGTTAATGAGCGGCTGTGCAGTCGCCATAAATGCCTGATATGCATCGACAATTGCTAGCTGTCCCATGTTATCACCTCTAATCTTGATCTTTCATGTATCGCTTCGTCAGCTTGTCGTAGTCCGCATGATTAACGATGTGTTTGATATATATGCGCTTATTCACAAACTGAATGAATGCAAGCACACGAAGATTGTTGCCACCCACATCCAGCACCCACCACTTGTCCTTGTACTTGAAGTTATCCAGCGTTGGAAAAACCGCCCTTAACTCATCCGGGGTACTGAAATCCGTCTTGTGTAGTACCTTGTACATATCCAACAGCGCAGCCTCATCGTTCGGGTATTTCTTGGCTGCGTCGTTGAACGGCTTCTTCGAGATTACATTCATCGGCTACCCTTGGTTGACCACACGTCAACTATAGTTTCATGTTGACTACTCGTCAACTTTTCGTTGATTTCTTCGCTGCCGGATGAGTCCGCCTGTAAACAGCGTTGAGATCGCTGATCGTGACATGGGTATAGATCTGCGTGCTCTTGATATCCTGGTGTCCCAACAGCTCCTGGACATAGCGGATGTCGGCACCGTGCTTGAGCATGTGGGTTGCGCTGGCATGCCGCATGAGGTAGCAGGCTCCCTCCTTTCCGACGCCGGACCGGCGTACATATTCACCCACCAGGTCGGTCAGGGCGCTACGCTGGATACGTCGCCCCGCCCTCCCCAGGAACACGGCGATACCACTCTCCAGCGTGAGCTGCTCAGGACGAAGATCTTCGATGTATCGTTGTAACCAGTCCAAGGCCCTTGGCGCGATCGGTACCTTGCGATCCAGTGAGCCTTTGCCTTTTCGGATGGTGATCACCTGCTCCGTAAAGTCGATGTCAGCCAGATCAAGTTGAGCCAACTCACTGCGGCGTATACCGGTGGCGTAGTAGACCTCCAGAATCGCCCGGTCTCGCAGTCCCATACGGCCCTTGGCAAGCGTCTGGTGGAAGATCAGCTCGATCTCCTGCTCCGCTGGTATCACCAGGGGCAGCTTTCGAGGCACACGGGGTAGCGGAAACTTGCTGAAAAAATTGGACTGGATGATGTCGTAGTAACGCATGCATTTGAGGAAACCAGTCACCTCCATCAGGCGCATACGCTGTGTCGATAGATCGAGTGGCGTATGATCACGCGGTTTCCGATAGCGGTACAGGTAACGCCGATAGGCTTCCAGCAGCTCCAGATCGATACTGGTGATGGTCGTGACACCCTGATCTCCTGTGCGAGCAACTCGGCAAAGTCGACCTGAGGGCGTTCGGTGGTTAACGAAATGACTGGCATCCTGCCCGTCCGGGAACAGCACCATATTGGCGGCCTCCATCATCACGGCAATGGTACGCATGGCATCCAGTTCGGCGGCTGTGCCACACAATGCCAGGTAGACGCGCTCTATCCGGTGCTCCCTCAGTAGATCGAGATGTATTTGCTTGAAGGCATGACAGCTCATAAGCGCAATCACCCGCTGAAAGCCTTGCTGCCACCAGATCAGCGCCTCCAGCGGGTTCTTGCACAGGATTATCTCTTTGGCGTCCAGCAAGACCCGTTCGTTAAACAACCGGGTACGCTCAGTGATCCAGTACACCTGGTAGACCGAGCCTGCTTTCAACTTCGGAGTAATACGTTTGCCATAGGCTCCGGTAATACTCCCGTCCGCATCGAGGAAGGGAAACACGACACAACCCCGGAAGAAACTCATGCCCGGACAGCTTCAGCAACCCTAAGCGTTGAAGTGCCCCACGGGTATAGGCCTCCTGCTCGCGCTCCAAACGCTGTAATCGCAACCCCAGGGTACGGTCGCAGCCCCCCAGTCGAAAGTCGGACAGGAGGCGGTTCCTGAAGATGCCGTAGGTCAGTAAGAACCGCCGTGCCTGCTCATGATGAGCGAGAGCACGACGGTAGCGGTCGATAATCTGCTCGCACAGCAGATCATCGCTTGCTTGCGGATGTGTGATGCAGTGCTTTCCCCGGCCACCACTCATTGGCGGAATATAGGAGGGTGTCGCACTTCGGAGTTGAATTCACGGTGTCGCACTTCGGAGTTGAATTCGCGATTCACTACTCTACGAATACTTCTTCATGATTATTACCGTCATGTTTCTCAACAATTCTCAGTGTATCTGGAAACTCCATCTCATCTACATATTCAAAAACAACAGAACTTCCATTCTCAAAATGCATCCTTATTCCAAACTCACAGGGGTAATCTTCTGTAAAATCTGAGGACTTTAGATAGGAAATATTACAGATTTTTTGGTTGATTTTGTCAGACCAAAAAGAATTTCTCCCTACATTTGATAGAACATATGATTCACCATATCTAGGCATTCCCCCTGCATTTACACCAACGCTAAACCCTTCAGCATTTGCATCAAAGTAAATTGAATCTACAGTATCAAATTTCAATTCTATAGGACCATCAGCATTTTGCTGGTAGTCCTGAAGATCAAAGTCGCTCTTAAATATCTGACGCATCACCGAGAAAATGCTCGCCCCCAAAATAGATCTTAATAAATCCAATTGGTTAGAATTGGTAGTGAATTAATCATAAGATCACCATTATTTTAAATGATTCAAAAAGGTATCAAATTTCCCATCAATAGTCCTAACACCCCTTCCTGTAGAGGTATCAAAACGTCTCGTACCTCTTGGCCGTTTCTGCATTTAGTTCTAACCACAGGGTTCTTCGAATTTAATACCTCTCGAATTAAATCGTTTGCTCCTTCTTGCGTCTTAGGAATTCCTTGGTAAGCACTATCATTTCTATCCATTTTTTTCTTTAAGGCCTGCAGCGCTCTGGAATCTAAAGAACCAGGCCTAGCTGTGGGTGCTAAGGAGGTTGTTCACGCCGGTTAAGTTCGAGATGCTGGTTATCGCCAAACAAACAGCACAGAACAACCGACATGAACAACCCCCATAAGAATGCACGAACCACGCCCCATATTCGAGCCC